>NZ_JAUOTO010000009.1 GCF_030546645.1 Flavitalea plasmicola | reverse complement strand
CCTTCACTGACCGCTTCTTTCTTTCCCTCCGACCCTTCCTTTCCTTTCCACCGGTCCATCCTTTCCTCCCTCCGACCCTTCCGTCACGTCCCACCGACCTCTAATGTCTTTTCCACCGCCCTCTTCTTTCCGACCCATCCTTTCCGACGCTCCGACCCATCCTTTCCTTTCCACCGGCCTCTTCTTTCCTTCACTGACCGCTTCTTTCTTTCCCTCCGACCCTTCCTTTCCTTTCCACCGGTCCATCCTTTCCTCCCTCCGACCTTTCCTTTCCGTCCCTCCGACCCATCTCATCACCGGCTCCTTCCCCATCGTTCCCCTCCTCCCCTGTCATTTGAAAAGATCGCCAAAATTATCGAATGAATTTATCAATTGGCCCGGTTTAGCAGAATCCCTCCAAACTAACGCTCGTTAGTTAGACGCCATCCAAATATCACACTACCTCATTTGATTTTTTCAAATTTAGAGCCCCTTTTCCGATCTGTGTTAGAAAAATTTAATTTTAGCTTTGCTAAAACAAACGATTGCTGCCATGTCAGATCCTACTACTACCTCTCTTCCTAAAGACAATTTAATTCAGATTGGGTTAAGAGCCACCGGAGATATTCACTATCAGCTCTCTCCGGAAGAATTGATCCGGGACGCCCTCCGCAGAAAGGAAGGTGTGCTCAGCAGCACAGGCGCCCTGGTGATCCGCACAGGTGAATTCACCGGTCGCAGCCCTAAAGACAGGTATATTGTAAAAGACAGCATCACGGCAGATACTATTCACTGGAATGATTTCAACCAGCCGATGGAAGAAAAATACTTCCACGTCATCCTCAACGAAATGACGACTTTTCTGGACAGCCGGCCAGAGCTCTGGGTCCGCGACTGCTATGTCTGCGCCGATCCACGCCACCGGCTGAACATCCGGGTCGTGACCGAAACACCCGCCATCAGCCTTTTCGCGTATAATATGTTCCTCCGCCCCACAGACGAAGAACTGGAACACTTCAATCCCGACTGGCGCATCCTCTCCGCCCCGGGTCTAAAGCTGGATCCCGTCGCCTGTGGCATCCGCCAGCCCAACGCGGTGGTCATTTCCTTCCGTCATAAGATGATCCTTCTGGCCGGCACAGGCTATACTGGTGAAACGAAAAAAGCCATCTTTACCATCCTGAACTACCTGCTGCCAAAAGAAAAGAATATCCTTAGCATGCATTGCTCCGCCAATATAGGGAGGGAAGGCGACACCGCCATCTTCTTCGGCCTTAGCGGCACCGGTAAGACTACGTTGAGCGCCGATCCCCAGCGTAAGCTCATCGGCGATGACGAGCACGGCTGGACGGATGACAATATCTTCAACTTCGAAGGCGGCTGCTATGCCAAATGTATCAACCTGAAAGAGGATAAAGAGCCAGAGATCTTTCAGGCCATCCGCCCGGGAGCCCTCGTCGAAAATATAAGATTCTATCCCGGCACGGACATCATCAATTTCGAAGATGGCTCGATCACGGAAAATACCCGTGTCTCCTACCCCCTGTCCTACATCGGCAACTCCCTGGAACCCTCGGTAGGCGATATGCCAAAGAACATTTTTTTTCTCACCTGTGACGCGTATGGCGTATTACCACCCGTTTCCCGGCTCACCCCTGGCCAGGCTATGTACCAGTTTATTTCCGGCTACACGGCCAAAGTTGCCGGTACGGAAACGGGCATTACTGAACCCAAACCCACATTCAGCGCCTGCTTTGGCGCCCCCTTCCTACCCCTCCATCCTGGACACTATGCCGGGATCCTGGGCAGAAAGATGAAGGAACATGGCGTAAAGGTCTGGATGATCAACACTGGCTGGTCAGGTGGCCCCTACCTGAAAGGCAGCCGCATCCGGTTGGCCTATACACGGGCAATGATCACGGCAGCGCTGGAAGGCTGCCTGGATAATGTGGACTATGACACCCATTCCATATTCGGCGTGGCGATGCCTCGCACCTGTCCCGGTGTCCCGGGCGGGATCCTTAACCCCCGCAACGCCTGGCCAGATCCGGCCGCATATGATAAAATGGCCAGCGACGTCGCCAGCTGGTTTATTAATAATTTTAAAAAGTATGAAGACGGAGTTACCCCTGAAGTCCGGAATGCAGCCCCCGTGACCGGTACTCAAAAATAATTTTAAAAAAAAGTTAAAAAAAGTTTCCTAATACGGGGGAAATTCCAGAACTTGGCCGCACCAATTCCGGAACGAACCACGGGGTCTCCGGTCACACTCTGCGATTGTTTGCCAAAACTAACTCCATCCACCTGATGGGGTTTTTTATTAGCGGCAAGCCGCAAGCAATACCTAAAAAAACTTTTAAGCGCCTACATCAAACAAACTTGCAGCTTGAAGCTTGCAGCTTGAAGCTTGCAGCTTGAAGCTTGTAGCTTGCCGCTCAAAACAGTCCGTAAAGTTGGGAATCGATTCGTGTAATGATCTCTCCCAGATGCTCTTCATTCTCCGGGAACTTATTCTTGTCGATGTCTACGATCAACAATGGGCCTTCTTTGTAACCCTCGATCCATTTGTTGTAAAAATCGTTCAACCGTTTCAGGTAGTCGAGACGGATGTTCTCTTCATATTCACGCCCGCGTTTCTGGATCTGGGCCACCAGTGTCGGAACGGAAGCCTGCAGGTAGATGAGGAGGTCCGGCGGCTGCACCATCCTTTTAAGCGTCTGGAAAAATTGAAAGTAATTGTTGTAATCCCGTTTGCTCATCAGGCCCATTTCATGAAGGTTGGGCGCAAATATATGCGCATCCTCATAGATGGTCCTGTCCTGGATCACCGTCTCAGTACCCGCATGGATCTCCAGCAGTTGGTTAAGACGGCTGTTTAAAAAGAAGATCTGAAGATTAAAGCTCCACCTGGGCATGTCCTCATAGAAATCATTCAGGTAGGGATTGTGGTCGACATCCTCGAACTGGGGTATCCAACGATAATGTTTGCTCAGCATCTCCGTCAACGTTGTCTTGCCCGCACCGATGTTTCCAGCTACAGCAATATGCTTAGGTTTCTTATTTTTTGCCATGAAAGGTTTAAGATATTAATTCTTTTTCAAATTTCTAGAAATAATTCAGGCCTATTGCGTCCTTGGCCAATTGCAACGTGACTGCCGCGCTGGCCCTTGCCTTGGCCGCGCCCTGCTCCATCACCTGCCGGAGATAAGCCTCATCGTTACGTATGTGCTCTGCCTTTTCACGGATAGGAGTGATAAAAGCCACCATCCCTTCAGCCAGCTCTTTCTTCATATCACCATAACGGATAGTACCCGCCTGGTAATCCGCCTGGAACTTATCCAGGACATCCTGGGGCCTCACCAGCTTCAGCAGCAGGAACAGGTTGGCGATCGTTTCCGGCATAGGCGCGCCCGGCGCCAGCGCACCACTGTCCGTCTTTGCCTTGCTGATCTTTTTACGGATAGATTCATCATCATCGGCCAGGTATAAAGTAGCCATCTGATTCTCGCTCTTGCTCATTTTCCCCGCCCCGTCCAGGCTGGGCACTTTTATCAGGTCCTCCCCGAAATTGAAAGCATAGGGCTCCGGAAATACTTCGCTATAACGTTGATTAAACCGGTTGACATAATTGCGGGCTATTTCCAGGTGCTGTTCCTGGTCCTTGCCCACCGGCACCAGCGTGGCCCGGTGCAAAAGGATGTCGGCTGCCTGCAGGACGGGGTAGGTCAGCAGACCGGCATTGACGTTCTCAGGCTGCAAACGTACCTTATCTTTAAAAGTAGGGGTCTTTTCCAGTTCGCCCTTGTAGGCCAGCATATTCAGAAAAAGATAGAGCTCGGCCGTTTCCGGTACATGGCTCTGGCAATACAAGGCCACCTTGTCCGGATCCAATCCGCAGGCAATGTTCTCCGCCAATACCCGCCGCACATGCTGCTTCAGCTCCCTGGTCTCCCGCAGGGTTGTCAGGGCATGCAGGTCCGCTACCATGAAATAACAGGTATAGGCATCCTGCATCCGCACATAGTTCCGCAGCGCTCCGAAGTAATTTCCCAGGTGCAGAAACCCCGTGGGCCGGATCCCGCTCATGACGATATCTTTCTTTTTTTCCATATTAGTTTAAGATCTGCCGGCGTAGGCAAGTCTCCTCCGTCGACTTTTGAGAAGCGCGAAGATAGCCCCTCCATGCCGTTTGTCAAAACTTGACCAATACCCTCTTAGCATCAAAATAATCAGCTATTTTTGCCTAAACACCTTGCATGGAAGTCAACGACGCCCTGATCGACAATTTGTCTAACCTCGCCCGGCTGGAATTCAGCACAGAAGAAAAGGAGGATATCAAAAAAGACCTGCGGCGAATGATCGAATTCGTTGAAAAACTGGGAGAACTGGACACTACGGGTGTTGAGCCCCTGTTACATATGAGTCCTGCCATCAACGTCCTGCGGGATGATACCCCCGGAGGCTCCGTCAGCCGGGAAGAAGCCCTGGCCAATGCCCCCGCTACAGATGGGACTTATTTCAAAGTTCCGAAAGTGATCCGCAAAATATGACCCAAACGCCTATTATACGCCTCCAGGATATCCGGAAAAGCTATTTTATGGGCCGCCAGGCCCTGCCCGTGCTTAAAGGAGTATCCCTCGATATTTTAAAGAACGAGTATGTAGCCCTGATGGGGCCCTCCGGCTCCGGTAAAAGCACCCTCATGAATATCCTGGGTTGTCTCGACTCCCCCACCGCCGGAACCTATATCCTGAATGGACAGGACGTAAGCAAGATGCAGGACGATGACCTGGCCGATGTCCGGAACATAGAGATCGGGTTCGTATTCCAGCAATTCAACCTCCTTCCCCGCCTGACAGCCGCAGAGAACGTCGCCCTCCCCCTCGTCTATGCAGGCGTGCCCAAAAAACAACGCATTGAAAGGGCCCTGGAGGTTTTGAAGAAGGTCAACCTGGAAGATAGAAGCCATCACAAGCCGAACGAACTTTCCGGTGGACAGGCACAGCGGGTGGCCATTGCCAGGGCGCTGGTGAACAACCCCTCCCTGATCCTCGCTGATGAACCCACAGGCAACCTGGATACAAAGACGTCCATCGAGATCATGGATATCTTTACAAAGATCCAGTCCGGCGGCAATACGGTTGTCCTGGTCACGCACGAAGAAGACATTGCAAATTACGCCCACCGTGTCGTTCGTCTGCGGGATGGGATCATAGAAAGCGACCGGAAACAGGCTCCCGCAGCCATGAGCCATTAAAACTGCAATTCCATGGCATTTAAAATCTATACCAGGACAGGCGATAAAGGCAAGACCGCCCTCATCGGCGGAACAAAAGTTCCCAAAAGCCACATTCGCATCGAGTCCTATGGCACCATAGATGAGCTGAACTCCCATATAGGATTGCTCAGCGACCACCTGGCCGCCGCATCCGGCGCCGTCAGCCATCCCGTCTTCCCGCTCACCGCATCCATTCAAACCCTCCGCGAGATCCAGGACCGCCTCTTCACCATCGGCGCCTCACTGGCATGCGACCCCGACAAAGAGTCCAAAATGAAGATCCCTGACTTGAAAGAGGATGATATCAAGGCGTTGGAGCAGGATATCGACAGGATGAATGAAGGGCTGCCCGAAATGAAGTCTTTTATCCTGCCGGTCGGACATGTCGCCGTCTCCACAGCCCATATAGCCCGATGCGTATGCCGTCGCGCAGAAAGGATTTGCGTCCAAATGCAGGAAGAAGGACAATTCATCGACCCCCTCGTCCTGAAATATATCAACAGGCTCAGCGATCACCTCTTCACCCTGGCCCGCTATGCCGGCCACCTGCTACAAGCGCCGGAAATTCCATGGAAACCCAGGATTTGAGAACGCTTTCGCACTTTCCCAACTCGCGCACATACCTAACTCTTCTTTATACCCAGATTGCCCCTGGCGACCTGTCTTCCTGGAAACCACGTATATAGCCTCAAGCTACAAGCTAATGCCTTAAAAAAACCACTTGCAGCTTGCAGCTTGTAGCTTGTAGCTTGCAGCTCACTGCTCGCAGCTCGAAGCTCACAGCTCACAGCTCACAGCTCGCAGCTCGCACCTCACCGCTCCCCACTCGCAGCTCTTTCTATCACCCCATCCCGCATATGCAACACCCTGTCGCTCATCCGCGCCAGCTCCTCATTATGGGTTACAATTAAGAATGTCTGTTTCAACCTGTCCCTCAGATCAAAGAAAAGCTGGTGAAGTTCTTTCGCATTGGCAGTATCCAGGTTCCCCGACGGCTCGTCCGCAAATACAATATCCGGGTCATTGATGAGCGCACGCGCTACAGCCACCCGCTGCTGCTCGCCTCCCGACAAGGCCCCCGGTTTATTGTCTATCCGGTGTCCTACTCCCAGGGTCTTCAACAGCTCAGTCGCCCGCTGCTCAACCTCTGTCTTTTTTCTCCCGGCAATCCAGCCCGGGATACAGACATTTTCCAATGCGCTGAACTCAGGCAGCAGGTGGTGGAACTGGAAGACAAATCCAATATGGCGGTTGCGAAAATCAGCCAGCTGACGCCCTTTTAGGTCATTGATCTTTTTATTTTCCAGGAAGACCTCACCCTTGGCCGGCTCATCCAGCGTGCCCAGGATATGGAGCAAGGTGCTTTTCCCACATCCGGAGGGCCCCACAATACTGACGATCTCTCCTTTCCGGATCTGTACATCCACCCCTTTCAGTACCCAGAGGGCGCCATAATACTTCTCTATTCCTTTGGCTGTTAGCATATTAATAATTTGAATTCGGCCCGCATTGTTCCTAACAGTGACACGACAGCCATTTGTTTGCCCGTCTGATTCATCGCCCCTCCTTCACTCCTTGGATTTGCCCGCCCGTCTGATTTCAGCACCCCCTTTCACTCCTTGGATTTGCCCGCCCGTCTGATTTCAGCACCCCCCTTCACTCCTTGGATTTGCCCAACCGTCTGATTTCAGCCCCCCCCTTCACTCCTTGGATTTGCTCGCCCGCCTGATTTCATCGCCGCTCCTCCACTCCTTAGAAATGTCCTCCCCCACTTTTGTCGTCTTTCAGGTGCCCCGGTTTCACCCATCCCCCCGATCTGCCGCCCCTTCCCATCTTATTTTTATCCCCACACCTGACGGCAGATTATTCTTCTCCGGGTGGCTTAATGCCTGCAAACCTACACGTTAGCCTCCATAAAATGGTTTCCCCGGGGATAATTTTGGAAAATTCGATAAAGGGAACCCTTAATGTGAAAGGTTAATTTTTAACTGATATTTGGTGGTTTCGTTTTAAAAATTACTTTTGCGGAAAATTAAGAGTAATGTTCTGGACACTAGAATTAGCCAGCTATTTGGAAGACGCTCCCTGGCCGGCTACAAAAGACGAATTGATCGACTACGCCATTCGTTCCGGTGCTCCTATCGAGGTAGTAGAAAACCTGCAGGAACTGGAGGATGAAGGAGAGATCTATGAAGGCATCGACGACATCTGGCCGGACTATCCCAGCCAGGAAGATTTCTTTTTCAACGAGGATGAATACTGAAGATCAGCATCTTGCGAATAAAAAAAGGGGTACATTATCGATGTGCCCCTTTTTATTAAAGATTATTTTTAGTTCTTATTGAACACCCAGGCTCGTCAATATCTCTGTGCTAACTCCCGTGGACGAGTATCCGCCGTCATGAAAGAGGTTCTGCATGGTCACCATTCTCGTCAGATCCGAAAAGAGAGTGATACAGTAGTTGGCGCAATCCTCCGCAGTGGCATTCCCCAGAGGCGCCACAGACTGCGCAAAATCATAAAAGTCGCCAAATCCCTTGATTCCCGTCCCAGCGGTTGTTTTTGTAGGCGACTGCGAGACGGTATTGATGCGCACTTTCTTCTCTACCCCATAGTGATAGCCGAAGCTGCGGGCAATAGATTCCAGCATTGCCTTGATATCGGCCATATCAGTATAAAAAGGATAGGTACGTTGGGCCGCCATGTAGGTCAATGCTACCACGCTCCCCCATTCGGCAATAGCATCCAGCTTTTTGGCTACCGCCAGCATTTTATGCAGCGACAAGGCTGAAATATCGATGCCCTTCTGAAAATATTCATAGTTCAGATCCGTATAAGGGATATTCTTGCGGATATTGACGCTCATCCCGATTGAATGCAGCACAAAGTCTATCTTTCCCCCCAGGATTTCCTGCGACCGCGTGAACAGCGTAGTCAATTCTTCCACATTCGTCGCATCAGCAGGCACGATCTCCGAACCCGTTTGCTCAGCCAGCTTTTTGATCTCTCCCATACGCATAGCGATAGGCGCATTCGTCAGTACGAACGTAGCGCCCTCTTCATGTGCCTTCTCCGCAACTTTCCATGCGATCGAATTTGCATCAAGGGCGCCGGTGATAATGCCCCTTTTACCTTTCAAGAGGTTGTAAGCCATAGATTGTATTTTATAGTTCTTGTTTTGTGACCCCTGATCCGGGGAAATCAGGGCCAAATATAGGAGATTAAAGACTTCGGAGCCCTCAACAGGATTTCTATTCGTAAAAAATAACTATGTTCCGGGAGGAAAGATCCGGACGATCAATGCCACCACAGAGACAATGACCACGACGATAAGCAGGAAATTTGCAAAAAAATAAAGGAACATCCGCCCCGCGGAGTCACGGGGTCTGATGATTCGCTGTAGTCCGCGATTTATGTAATACACGGCCGTCAACGACAATAAAAGTATCAGCAGTATAGAGATTGAACGGCCTTTCATAGGAAAATTTAATTCATCACCATTTCCCTGGCATTCTCCAATGCCGCAGCCGTCGGCTTCTCACCCCCCAGCATCTGCGCAATAGCCGTGATCCGCTCGTCCTGTGTCAGCAGTCGCACACTCGTCTTGATATGTTTGCCCTTCGCGTCCTTAAAGACAAAATAATGCGCATCCGCCTTGCCCGCGATCTGCGGCTGATGGGTGATACAAATGACCTGGCGCTTCCTGGAAAGGTTTTTCAGAATGACCCCCACCTGCCTCGCTGCCTCACCCGATATACCCGTATCGATCTCATCGAATATCAAGGTAGGCAGGTCGATGGTTTCCGCTACCAGCGATTTGATACATAACATCAGGCGGCTTAGCTCCCCGCCCGAAGCCACTTTCCTGATAGGCTCAAAGCGGTTGCTCTTATTCGCATCGAAAAGAAATTCTATCGCATCCATACCCGCAGCCTGCAGTTCCGTCGCGTGTAGCTGCACCTTCAGCCGCGCATTGGGCATACCCACTTGTCGTAATAGTTTATTTACCTGCTCCTCCAAAGGCGTCGCCTGCGCCTGCCTGTTCTTAGACAGCACCAACGCCTGCTTCTTCGCATCCGCCTGCAACAATGCCACTTCCTTTTCCCGCGCAGCAATGCTCTCATCCACATTCAGTGATGCCCGTAATTTATCCGCCAGCTGATCGCGCAGCGCCAGTAATTCGGCTGTCGTCTGTACGCCATGCTTTTTCAGGAGCTTATATCCCATGGAAAGGCGCTCGTTGATCTCTTCGATCTTGCGGGGATCATAATTGATATGGTCATTGATACGTTCCACCTCTCCGGCAATATCCTGCAACTCGATCTGCACCGACTGCATCCGCTCCGACAGAATGGGAAGCTCGGGATGGAACGAGGAGAAATGCTGCAAAGAATGCTGCAATGTCTTTAGCTGTTGCACCATTGGCTGCTCGCCTTCCTTTAGGTCGTAATATATTTTCGAAAGAGCTGTCTTGATCCCCTCTGAATTACTCAGCAATTTCAACTCCTGGTCCAGCTCTTCCAGCTCACCCGTCCTGAGACCGGCATCGTTGAGTTCGTCGAAGAGGAATTTATTGTAGTCAATCTCTTTGTTGAATTGCGCTTTCTGCTCCTGCAGTTTCGCCAGCTCCCGGCCTGCCGCCTGCCAGTTCCGGTAGACAGTCTGATATTTATCCAGCAGAACAGCCTGCCCTGCCAAAGCATCCAATACCTCCCGCTGAAAATCCGATTCCCCCAGCTCCAATGTGTCAAACTGCCGGTGAAGATCCACCAGCTGAGAGCTCAGCTTCCGCAATTGCTCCAGGTTCACAGGCGTATCGTTGATGAAAGCTCTCGATTTCCCGCTGGGGGCGATCTCGCGACGGATCACGATCTCCTCTTCAGCATCCAGGTCATTGTCCTTCAGGAAAGCCATCACGGCTGCGCCCGCCAGTGTAAAAGTTCCTTCCACATAACATTTTTTGTCCTTTTCCAGCAGGACGGCGGTGTCCGCACGATCTCCCAGGATCAGCGACAATGCCCCCATGAGGATGGATTTACCGGCGCCCGTCTCACCCGTAATGACATTCATTCGCCCCGAAAAATCGATGCTGAGTACATCGATGATCGCATAATTTTGTATGTGAAGCTTTTGTATCATGTTTGCCGTAGAAGATTGCCAGCAAATTAAGTAATTACCCGATTACACGAATAACAAGATCTTCACATCCCTTAACCGAAGCTACCTGCCTGCAGCTTGCAGCTCACCGCTCGCAGCTCGTAGCTCACCGCTCGCAGCTACTCCCTGCATCTCCCAATACCCGCCTTCGCTTTCTGGTCTAAAGAATTTTTATAATCATGGTCCTTCAATGAAAGGCACTTCTCGAAATAAGAGATGGCCCCGGCCCTGTCCCCCTTTTGCTCACAGAGATAGCCTGCCTGTAATGCTGCCCTGGCCGCAAAATATGCACGCAAACCCTCCCCCATCCGGATCGTGGCCTGGTATGCCGATATAGCCTCATTTCCCCTGCCCAGCCCATCATAGATCCTGCCCTGGCGGTACGCAAACTCACATTTGTCCTCAGGCAGCCGGAAGTCCGACTCCCCCTTCCCCTGCAATGATTGCAAAGCTTCCCCATAATACCCTCCGTCGCATAACAGACGAGCCCTTAGTAGCACCTTATCCGGCCATTCCCCGCTTTTCGCTTCCTTCAGGGCCTGCTTGTCCGCATCTGATTCGGCGCCTCCCTTAAGGATCACCTGCTCACGGCATGCAGATGCCCTGGCCATATCCCCGTTGAGATAGTAAGACCAGCTCAGCTTCTGCAACGCATCCTTCAGATAGAACTTCCCTTTGAAATCGCGGACGAACCGCTCCAGGTATACATGCGCATCTGCCTCCAGGTGATAAAGACGCACATAGCCCATCTCCAGGTCCCATACAGGCATATCCAGATAGCCGGCCCCTCCGTTCCGCCGGCGCATGACCTGCTCCGCATAGGCAGCCTGCTGGTTGTTGATGCTCAGGTTGGCCGCGAGATAGGCAAAAAGATAATTATGCTCAACGTCCAGCGCATTTTGTTTTATGAACCGGAAGACCTCTTCGTGCTTATTTTCAATATAGAATTTGAGATAGAGAAAATAAAATGTGGCTTCCTTTCGATACAGCTGCGACATATCGTCATTGGCGGCAAGTACTCCCTGCAGCCGGCCCATCCCTTCCCTGATATTCCCTTTGATGCCCAACAGGCCGCTTAGCCATTTATAACCATCCGGGATCGTACCCGCCACCACCTGCATGGCGCCGGTCAGCATCAATGCGGGCGTAAAATCAGGAAACTTACGCAGCAGCTCCTTACTCTGAAGAAATGATCGCCGGAACTCCCATCCGGCATCCCAGTTGTCGCCAAACTTGATCTTGATCGCCGCCCACTGGAAATGAATAACGCTCCGCGTGAAAAGATAAAATGGCGAAGATTCAGGCCCCTCGCACATCCACTGTATCCGCCGGTCCAGCATATCCTTCCTTACCTGGTATTCCGCAGGGTCTTCATTAAAGAACAGCGTAAAAAAATCAATATAATTCTCGAGGAACAAGGGTATCAGGTTGGAAGGGTCCCTCTTTTTCTCGGCATCCAGTATCTTTTGCCCTGCTTCCAGTCTGAGCTGGATGATCTCCTGATAGGCCTCCTGGCAATGAGCATTAAGATCAAAATGTTTTTGCGCCTTGCTCCAAAGAGGACTCAGCAGCAGCAGGCCACCAATAAGAAGACCCCAATTGCTTGGGGTCCCGCTATTCATTATCGCTGTCCGGTACTTCACAGTGTTCCCGGCAGGAATTATTTCACTTCTATCTGGTCATTCAGCTCATTATCGACGAGGATGCGTCCGCAGTTCTCGCAAACGATGATCTTTTTGCGCTGGCGGATCTCACTTTGACGTTGCGGAGGAATGGCATTGAAGCAGCCGCCGCATGCATCACGCAATACAGGAACTACGGCTAGCCCGTTCCGGTAGTTACCGCGGATACGGTCGTAGGAATGGAGCAGGCGAGGTTCCACTTTCTCGCGGGCTTCTACAGACAGCTTGTTGAAATGCTTCTCTTCCTTCTCCGTCGTGGCAATGATCTTATCCAGCTCGTCCTTCTTGTTCTTCAGCACGGATTCCTTCGTAGCAATGTTCTTCTTCGCCTTTTCCAGCAGCTGCACCTTTTCGGCGATCTCTTCATTGGCATCCTTGATATGCTTTTCAGCCAGCTTCACTTCCAGCTGCTGCATCTCGATTTCCTTATTGATCGCTTCAAACTCACGGCTGTTCTTTACATTCTGACTTTGCTTGTCATATTTCTTTATCAGCGCATCTGCTTCCTTGATCGCTTCTTTCTTTGAATTGATAAACTCCTGGATACCGTTGATCTCTTCCTCTACACGGGTCTGACGGGCATGTAAACCCTGGATTTCATCTTCCAGGTCGCTGACCTCCATCGGTAGCTCCCCTTTTAATATTTTGTACTCGTCTAACTTTGATTCAATTTTTTGGAGGGTCACCAGTGAAGTGAGCTTTTCCTCAACAGAGAATTCTTTTACGTTTGACATAGTGTGTTTAATAATAATAACAGATCGGATTTGTTTTTGTTTCCGATTTAAGGACGGCAAAGTTACGGAATTTTTCCCGTAAAACCTCAAAAAGCAGGTCCACCGTGTATTGCTCGCTTTCGAAATGCCCGATATCCGCCACAACCATCCGGTCATTGGCGTCAAAGAACTCATGGTATTTGACATCCGACGTGATGTAAAAGTCGGCCTTTTCAGCTAAAGCATTGGAAATCATAAAGCTACCTGCGCCTCCGCAAAGGGCCACCCGCTTCACTGGCCTGCCGGTAAGCCGGGTATGACGGATCACCGGAACCTGGAAGGCCTCCCGGATCCGAGCCAAAAAATCGCTTTCCGGCACCGCTTCAGGCAATTCCCCGATCAGCCCCGATCCCACGCCGGGATGCGTATTGGCCAGGTTAACCAGGTCATAAGCCACTTCCTCATACGGATGCGCCGCGATCATAGCCTTTACCACTGCTCCGCTCAGATGCACGGGCAGTATCATCTCCAGACGGACCTCATTTTCAGCATGCCGTAAGCCCGGCTGCCCCACGAATGGATGAGTCCCCTCCCCACCCTTGAAGGTCCCCGTGCCCGTAACAGAAAAGCTGCATTCACTATACCCGCCAATTTCACCGGCCCCGGCGGAAAATATCGCGTTCCGCACTTTCTCCAGATGATCCACCGGCACAAAGCAATACAGCTTCCGCAACACCCCGTCCCGCAGCAACAAAGGACGCCCCCCCATAATCCCCAGCCTGGCAGCGATCCTTCCATTCACGCCCCCGGATACCACATTGTCCAGGTTGGTATGGATAGCATAGATCGCTATATCGTGTTTGATGGCGGCAATCACCGCCTTTTCCACGTAATTTTTCCCATTGATCTTTTTCAATCCTGAGAAAACGATAGGATGATGCGCCACGATCAGGTTGCATCCACGTGCGATCGCTTCATTCACCACGGCCTCAACGCAATCTAACGTTACAAGCGCCCCATGACACGCCCAGTCCCTGCTGCCGGTGATCAGGCCCGCATTGTCATAGCTTTCCTGGTAGGACGGCGGCGCCAGTAATTCCAGATGCGAAAGGACGGCATTGATGGTCACTGCTGTATTCATGAATTAATTCGTGTCAGCTTATTGAATGATCTTCTCGACATGCGTCAGCTTGCCTTCTTCATTAACACCCTCCAGGACAACCCTGAGCTTTTTCGTTATGTCGTTATTGAAGAATTTGATGCTTATTTTCTTATTGTCCTTATCCGTCAGCAAAAAAGGTTTCCAGTACAGGGTCGTGCGAATATCTTCCTGTACGCTCTCGGGCGATGTCTCCAGGTAGTTGGGCACATAGAATTCCTTCATGACTGAATATCCCACCAACGTGGCGCGATCCAATCCTTTGAAGTTGGCGTCATTCCTTTTTTCATCTCCCCCCTTCCGGGTATAGACGGCAATGACACCGCCGGCGCCTCCGCCGAAACCAACACCCGATCCCGGCCTGAATACTTTCACCATCGCCACATCCGAAACAGGTGTGGATTGCAGCTGCTGGGCATCCACCTGCATTTCATTCAGATACAGGCTGGGCGTCGATCCCCGCCAGGTCAGCGAAGGAGTGCCGCCGGGACTTCCCGCAGTGGTTATCTGCAAGCCCGCCACCTTTCCCTGCAGATATTGGAAGATGTCCATCATCGACACCGCATATGGATCATTCACCAGGTCGAAGGTATAGGCGTCCCCACCGGCAAACATACCCGAAGCATATTTCTCATCCAGCTTCTGTGCGTCCGTCTTCACCCGCCCCTTTACGGTCACCGACTCCAGCGTCTTTATCTTCTGGTCGATAATGGGCTTGATCCGGGCAGCCTCCTCATAGACAAAACGGTTCCTCCTGAGATAAAGGGAATCCTCCGCCGTCCAGCCATCATACGTTGTGGTCAGCGGCCTGGCCATACGCCCGCCTCTTACCAATCCTGTATTAAATGTCACCGCCGCCTCATTCGATAATTTACGATTTACATTGAACTGATAGTACGCCTTGGCCGTATCGAAGAACACTAACCCCGTTATTCCGAACTTGATCCCTGACAAATGCGGCAGCTGCAGCATCTGCGTGCTGGAATCCTTCTTGGATAAGATCACATTCAAGGACTCCTCCTTGGCGATCTTATAGGGATCGATCCCCAATACTTCCACCTTCATGGAAAGATAATCCTGCTCAGGATTCTTGATAACAGGCAGCTTCCCCTTCACCACCTGATCCCACTTAAATCGCCGCCACCCATGCGTCATCATGACCAGGTCCAGGTGATTGGTCAGGCTATCCGCCTCGCCGGAAAAATAATAATAGGGATTGTGCACATATCCCCTGATATCCCCCAGCAACAGCAGATGGGAGATGATATTGTCGTCTAAAGGGAAATCCCCGTCCGCCGTCGCATCCGTCACGGCAATGGAAAGATTGCTGCGGAGGGTATCCGGCACTTCTACCTGGAGGACATTGTTCCCCCGTTTGTTCGTATTCTTCGCCATCACCGCCAGCTCAGGGCTGAATATATACTCATTGTTGTTGACAAATACCACCCGCTCCGCCACTGGAAGATTGGTCTCTGTAAACACGGTCACCTGCAATACGCCCGTCGGCAATTGCGCAGTAGGAATAGTCCCTCCACTCATGAAGTTTTCTTCCAGGTTGATCTTTGCCTTGTACACCATGTGCTGGTGCATATGCCCCATAATGACCAGATGCTTGTACTCCGGACCACCCTCACCTGACCGGGCGACGGAGAACAGTATCTTCTGATGTCCGGTGACGGTCCTCAATACGACTCCCATTGGCTTCACAGCCGGCAAAGGCGTCCTTCGCTCTACCCCATGTTCATCCGTCCACACCGCGATCAGGCTATCTCCCTTGTCGGGGGTCACCGCGAACTTCCCCATCCCATCATGCTCCGCACTAAAATTGATCAGCGATTTCCCCTTTCCATCCACGATCATCCCTTTCACCTTCACAGGTAATCCAAACTGGTCGTTTGCCTTAAATGCCACCATGCTCTCCACTCCCGCCACCATGTCTCCACTCTCGGGAAAGAACTGGATCATCGCCTGCTGGGGAATGGCCGTCACTCCCGAATCCGTCTTTTTATCATATACCCGGATATCTTTTTCATAATAAAAGGCAGTGTCAAAATTCGTCATCCAGGTAGTATAGGCCCTGAAATGCAGATGCCTGCTTTTCAAAACCTTCGGAAGGTCGTAATTACCGGCTGCCGTGGCCTCCAGGATGGGTGAGACCTTCCGCTCGATGATCGTGCCGTCGGCATCCGATAGCTCGGTATAAAAGTTCTTGCTGAAAAGTGAAGGGTCGGCACCTGAAAAAATATAAGCTTTGAACCAAATGGTCTCGCCCGGATTGTAGATTTTCTTATCAAAATGCACATATACCTTTTCCTGAGGAAAATTATTGGCATAAATGTTCATGACGGAATCCAGCTGCTGGGAAAAGGAAAACTTAGGCAAACAAAAGATCAGACATATGAAAAAAGCATTACGATAATGGCTCATAGAAATAAAATTACTACTATAATTCTCCTTGATTCGGGGAAAACTCCAAAATGAGCCCCGGCTCATTGGCCGAAGGCCAGACATAACATACTTGCTGCAAATGGGCTAAATTATGTATAAGTCCATTTGCCAGCAACTTAAAAACGGATTAATTTCGGCAAGTTTTAGAATTTTCAGGAAAGAAAAAATTGTTAAAATGGTTTTAACAAAATCGACAAAAGAACTATACGAAGAATATACCCTTCGCATGAAGAAGGTCGCCGACGTAAGGAATGCGGCGGCAGTATTGCAATGGGACGAAGAAACATACCTGCCTGCTAAAGGAGCGGCCTTCCGTGGCCGCCAGTTGGCTACCCTCTCGGAGATCGCACATGAATGGTCCATAGATCCGGCGCTGGGCGATCTGCTGACGACGCTAAAGGAAAGGGGCGATCTCGATGAACCCGGACAAAGAAATATAACTTTAAGCCTGGAAGACTATACCCGGCAGAAAAAATTCACCCCGGCATTCATCCGCCTCCTCAGCGAAACCACTTCCCGGTGCTTCCACACCTGGGTAAAAGCCCGCACAGCCAATTCATTCAGCTTGTTCAGGGATGACCTCGACCAGATGATACAGCTGAAAAAACAGGAAGCTGAGCTGGCTGGCTATGAACAGCACCCTTATAATGCCTTGCTGGACCAGTTTGAGAGAGGCGCCACGGTATCTCTCCTCGACAACGCCTTCAACCAGGTACGCGAGCCTCTGAAAGACCTGCTCACCCGTATCCAGGCCCGCCCGGCCGCGGACGACAGTTTCCTCCACCGTACCTATCCCAAACAAAAGCAGTGGGATTTCGGCATGGAGGTCATCCGCCAAATGGGATTTGATTTCGAGGCAGGCAGGCAGGACATCTCGGAACATCCTTTCACCACCAGCTTTAACAAATATGACGTTAGGATCACCACCCGCATTGATGAACAGGACTTCGCCAATATGACCTGGAGCTGCATCCATGAGACAGGACACGCACTGTATGAACAGGGACTCCCGGAAGAATACTATGGACTGCCCCTGGGCGAATATGCATCACTGAGCATCCATGAATCCCAATCGCGACTGTGGGAAAATAACGTAGGCAGAAGCCTAGCCTGGTGGAAGCACTGGTACCCCACTCTCCTTACCTACTTTCCCCAACAACTGGAGGGGGTCTCCGTTGACCAGTTCTACCATGGCATCAATAAGGTAACGACCTCCCTCATTCGTACCGAAGCGGACGAGGTCTCCTACCATTTCCACGTCATGATCCGTTATGAATTGGAAAAAAGCCTGCTGGAAGGAACCCTGTCGGTAGACGATATTCCCGCCTATTGGAACCAAAAGTACTCGGAATATCTAAATGTCTCAGTACCAGACGATAAGAATGGTTGCCTACAAGATGTCCATTGGAGCCACGGGAGTCTTGGCTACTTTCCCACCTATAGCCTGGGTAGCTTTTACGGGGCACAGCTATACTTAGCCGCTGAGGATCAGGACAGTAGCATCAAAGCATCTATTGCTCAGGGTAATACGGCGCCCTTATTGAATTGGTTGCGCCAAAATGTCCATCGACATGGCCGTCGGTACACCAGCGAAGAACTCTGCCGCCAGGCCACAGGCCAAACCCTGGATATTCAATATTTTCTGCATTACTTACTTGATAAATACAAAAAAATTTACAATTTTTGAGGAATAAAATCCCGTTCCATGAAGCGCCTGTCCCTGTCTGCCCTTGTCCTCTTTGTTTTATTTTCCATTTCCTGCAAAAAATTTATCCAGCAGCAGGAACAAAAAGCCGTGATGGCCATCATCACTAATGGATATTGGCATGTCGAGCAATACCTTCAAAACGATAGTAACATAACCGCCACATTCTCAGGTTATCTCTTTAAATTTGATGCTGATGGCAAAGTGACGGGCACAAAGGACAATGTATCTCAAACAGGCTCATGGTCCGCAAACGTCGATGCCAGGACCATCACTTCCAATTTTCCTTCGGCAACGCCCCCGGTGAGTTTGTTGAATGGTATATGGAAAATAAAGGACAGCGGCTCGGATTTTGTACTGGCTACTTATACCGATACGACACTCGACACTTCCAATACCCTACGACTGAAAAAGTAGAAACCACCTGTCTTAGATCCATTATTGGCCTCTTTTCCGTAACATCCGGGCACACCCGGGTCGGGAGGTATGTTTTATGAATATTGCCAAAATTGACCACTTTTTGATCCGGATAAAACTCATTGTCATCTGCTGCCTCCTTGGGATCACCCTCCGTGCCCAGGTCCCCGTCGTCGATTTCTCAGCTTCCACCACGTCTGGCTGTGGTCCATTGGCCGTTACCTTCACCGACCATTCCACCAACAAACCCCTTTCCTGGGCCTGGGATTTCGGGAATGGCCAGATATCCAGTTCCCAAAACCCTGGAGTGGTCTATACCAGCCCGGGTACTTACACGGTTACCCTGATCGCAAAGAACAGCAGCGGTGCAGCCTCCCTCGTAAAGACTGATTATATAACGGTATTCCCTTACCCCTCCGCCAACTTCATTTCCGACTTACAGGTAGGGTGCGCTCCCGCTACGATCCACTTCACCGACCAGTCGACACCAGGACAAGGCACCAACATTGAATGGACCTGGGATTTCGGGGACGGGGGGAGTTCAAATGTGCAAAACCCTACTCACACTTTTACGCAGACGGGCTATTATAATGTCTCCCTTACAGTTAAAAATTCCGGGGGTTGTTCCAGGAACACCGTCCTCTATCGCTATATCCGCATCGTCCCGGGCGTCCAGCCGGATTTCACCTGGTCTCAAACCTCCACGTCCTGCTCGGCACCTTTCAATATTAGTTTTAACAACCAGACCTCCGGCCCCGGCAACCTCTCCTATAGCTGGGACCTTGGCAATAGCACGACCTCCAACGCAAAGAACCCTACTACCACCTACCCGTCCAATACCAATTATGATATCAAGCTGACAGCCACCAGCGACCTGGGATGCAGCGCCACCAAATCCAAAACGGCCAGTTTCCAGAACAATGCCCCGGTGATCACAGCTCCTGCCAATGCCTGCGTGAACAACCCCGTAAGTTTCCAGAACGGCTCATCCCCGGCCCCCCTCACCGCCTCCTGGGACTTTGGCGATGGCACCACTTCTACTTTTCCCAATCCCCAGAAAACCTATACAGCAGTGGGCACCTACACCGTGACCCTTACTAATACGTACGCCTCCTGCAGCTCGACTTCTACCAAATCGATCGATGTCGTAGCCACTCCTCCCGCCAACTTTACGGCGGATAAAACCACCGGTTGCAAGACACCTTTCACCGTCAATTTCACCGATCAGACAACAGGCGGCATCGGATGGCTATGGGACTTCGGGGACGGTCAGTCCTCCACCCTGCAGAACCCCAGCCACACTTACGTTAGCCTGGGCAACTTCGACGTCACGCTCACGGTGACCACTAATTCAGGATGCACCAACGCTCTCACCAAACCCCAATACATAAAGCTGGGAGCCTCTACTGCCGGCCCCTACGCCTCCACTACACAAGGCTGCGTCGGCATCCCCATTCACCCGATACCCAATGTATCCTCCCTGGATGGCGTGGCTTCCTTCCTGTGGACGGCCCCTGGCGCTACCCCTTCCTCCTCGACGGCCGCAGGCCCCTTCTTCACCTACAACGCCGAAGGAAATTATGATATCACCTTACAGATCACTACCAACGGAGGATGTACTTTCACGCAGACATT
Organism: Flavitalea plasmicola; assembly: GCF_030546645.1. GTDB lineage: Bacteria > Bacteroidota > Bacteroidia > Chitinophagales > Chitinophagaceae > Puia. The sequence continues at coordinate 402,554 of NZ_JAUOTO010000009.1, read as the reverse complement.
CCCCGGCATTGCAGTCATAGGCAACAAGGTCGCCCCGCAATTCGCCGCCAGCCCGACCACGTCCTGTGCCCGTCAACCCATTACTTTCACCAGCCCCTCCACGCCCGTGGATAAATGGCTCTGGGTCTTTGGCGACGGCGACACCAGCCAGTCAAAGCCACCCATTACGCATAAATATGTCGACACGGGCTACAATGACATCATCCTCTCCGTGACAAATCATGGTTGCACGCTCACCGATACGGCAAAGAATTTTGTTTATATCAATGCTCCCCTGGCAGGATTTAAATACCAGATCGACTGCGCCAACAGACAACGCGTTGCATTCACGGATACTTCGAAGACCGATCCATCCAAAGGTCCCGCTACTTATAAATGGGACTTCGGCGACGGAACCACCGACCTGACACCAAACCCTCCCATCCACAACTATCCTGACAAAAATCCAAGAACCATCACCCTCATCGTCAGCCAGGGCGGCTGCGCCGACACGGTCTCAACAAACATCCTTCTACAGAATGTCGTCCCTTCCTTCACCATTTCCCCCAATCCATCCTGTAAATACGCCCAGTTCACTTTGACATCCACCAGCGCACCTGCAACCGCCATCGACTCCTTCACCTGGACAGTCAACAATGTCACTCGTACTTTGGTAACACCCATATTTAAAACAGGTATTACCGATACAGGCAAATACACCATCACCCTGAAAGTAACGGACAAAGGTGGCTGCTCCTACTCTGTCAATAATAATATCCAGATCACAGCACCCACAGCGAAATTCGCTCCCAACATCGGTGGCTGTAAGAACAGTCCCATCACCTTCACCGACCAGTCCATCCCCTATGATGCCGGCACCCCCATTACCAACTGGTCGTGGAACTTTGGCGATGGCAATACGACCACCACCAACAACAACACTGTCACCCATAACTATGCCGACACAGGCACCTACGACGTCACCCTCGCCGTAACAGATGCCAAAGGCTGCGTCGATACCATCACCATTCCGTCGACAGCAAAGATCTCCTCGGCTAAAGCTGGCTTCTTCGCTGACACCCTGTACTGCCCCAACGCCCCTGTTCCTTTTACAGATAGCTCAAAAGGCAACAACCTTACCTATAGCTGGGATTTCGGCGATGGGTCAGCCGCCCCGGCTGCACCCGGTTCCACGGACCAGAACCCATTCCATTCCTACGGTAGCAATGGCCAGTACTATAGTGTTAAGCTAAAGGTGACGGATGGAACAGGATGCTCCGACTCCGTCACCCGTACCAACTATATCCATATCCAAAAACCCATCGCTTCCTTTATCCTTCAGGACAGCACGGGCATCTGCGTCCCTATGCAAGCCAGCTTTATACCAACGGGAAAATACTACGACAGCCTCTATTGGAACTTTGGCGATGGTCAGACCTCCACACTGGATACGACGACACATTTTTACAACAACTATGGAAATCCGGGGAAGAACTACGCTTTTACAGCCATGCTCATCCTCCAGGGCGCAGGTGGCTGCCGCGACACAGCCCAACGCAATGTCTTTGTCTTCCTGCCCTTTAATACGTCCTCGTTGCAATTCTCGCCTTTCCAGGCTTGCGATTCGGTCACCGCGCTATTTTCGGCGTCACCGACCCCTTACACGGATTTTGCCATCAACTTCGGTGATGGCACTGCCGACTCATCGGGCAATCAGTCCCCAACCCATACCTATCGTAACCTCGGTACCTTCTCCCCCCAGTTGGTCCTTACGGATGCTTCGGGTTGTATCGCGACTAGAAACAACGGTAATGTAGTGGTGCTGGGAGCCGTACCGATTTACTCCTCGGACAAAAAAGCTTCCTGCGACACAGGCACCATATACTTCCAGGGCATCGTCATCACCAACGACGGCCAAAGCAATTACACCTGGGACTTCGGAGATGGCACCACGCTCACGGGAGCGCCCACTACCCCCCCGAACGATCCCTTCCTGTCCCAATTTCATTACTACAGCCAGCCTGGCGTTCGCCTGGCTTCGCTCAAAGTGACGACCAACAATGGCTGCAACGAAACATATACCGATACCATCCATATCTGGCAAACACCCCATCCCCTCATCAGCGCTGAAGGAACGCTTTGCACCGGCTTTGTCCAATTTCATGGCGACGTCACCACTCCCAATGTCGACAGTGTCAGCTGGGCCTGGACCTTTAGCACCGGATCTTCTTCCAACGCAAAAGACCCCTATCTCAACTTTCCGCCAGGACCGCTCACGGCACACCTGAAAACCTCCGTCGCCTTTGGTTGCAACGATACCATCTCCCAATCCCTGACTATTCTCCCGCTGCCGGAGATAAAAGGCCCGAAGGTCATCACCACGCCCGTAGGCATCCCCGTCACCCTGCCATTCTCATACAGCTCCAACGTCAATACCTATGTCTGGTCGCCTTCCACCTATCTGGATTGCACCGACTGCCCCACACCCGTATCCACTCCTACTTTTAATACCACCTATACCATAAAAGTCACAGACGAAAATAATTGCGTTTCCATCGACACGGTACTGGTGAAAACTATCTGCAACGGGGAAAATTATTTTATACCCAATACATTTTCACCCAACGAGGATGGCGTCAACGACGTCTTCTATCCCCGGGGTAAAGGATTATACAACATACAGGGAATGCGGATCTTCAACCGCTGGGGTCAGCTGGTGTTCGAAAGAAAAGACTTCCCGGCAAATACGGAATCCATGGGATGGGATGGAACAGTCAATGGCCGGCCGGCGCCATCGGACGCATATGTCTATATCATAGACGTCATCTGCATCAACGCACAGGTGATCGCACTAAAAGGAGATGTCACTTTAATCAGATAAACCTTGAGGAACTATAAGTCATACATACAGCTGCTTATCCTGACCTTCGGCATCCTGCACATGCAATCAGCCAGGTGCCAGGATATTCATTTTTCCCAATTCTTTGAAGCGCCTCTTCTCCGGAATCCATCCCTGGCAGGCATCTTCACAGGAGACTATAGAGTGCAGGCCGTCTTTCGCGACCAGTGGAGCAGCTTTACCAACGCATATCGCACCGGCTCCCTCAACGGTGAATATAAAATGCCCGTAGGCAAAGGCAGTGACTTCCTCACGGCAGGCCTGCAGCTGCTTTATGACAAAGCAGGCTCCGCAGCCCTCTCCACCACAGAATTGCTGCCGGCACTCAACTATCATAAATCCCTAAGCGACGACCACCCCATGTACCTCTCCCTGGGCTTCATGGGAGGACTGGTGGAAAAAAGGATCGACATGTCCAAGGTCACCACCAATAGCCAATACAACGGTACGGCGTTTGATCCCGCACTTCCCGACGGCGAGCTGCTGGTCAATCCCACTGTTCGCTACCTCGACGGCAGCCTGGGCCTGAGCTTTAACACCGTCTTCGGACAAGATAAGGCCAACAGCCTATTCTTCGGCGCCGCCTTGCATCATGTTAACCGCCCTAAGAACTCCTTCTACAAAAGCACCATCGAGCTGGACCCCAAATATGTCTTCTCCGGAGGCCTGAAGCTCACCATCAACGAATTCGCCTTCTTCACCGTCCAGGCAGATCACACCCGCCAGGGCTCCGCAACAGAAACCATCGGCGGCGCACTCTATTCCTATAAACTGGGAGACGATCCGGAAAATTCCAGCTACATCCTCAGCCTCGGCAGCTTCCTCCGGTGGAAAGACGCCCTTATCCCTGTCATAAAACTCGACATGAACGCCCTGGCGGTCTCCTTTAGCTATGACGTCAACGTTTCACAATTGAAAACGGTGAGCCAGGGCAGAGGCGGAATAGAGCTATCTATCTCCTACATAGGATTTACCAGCCGCGAAAATGCCAAATACAGGATACTATGCCCGAAATTTTAGTGTAGAAATTTTGACGTAGATTTATGCCCTATAAAATTCATTTCTTTATGCCAGTAACCGTTGGTCAGCAAGCTCCCGCATTTTCCCTTTACGATTCAGAAAAGAAAAAGATCAGCCTTGAGGATTTCAAAGGAAAGAACGTACTCCTACTTTTCTTTCCCCAGGCTTTCACCGGCACCTGCACAAAAGAGCTCTGCAGCACCCGTGATAACATCGCCCTTTACGAACAGGTTAATGCCCAGGTACTGGCCATCAGCGTAGACTCCCTTTTCACCCTGGCAAGATATAAAGACGATCAGCAGCTGAACTTCCCCTTACTGAGCGATTTCAACAAAGAAGTTTCGAAAGCATACGACTGTCTGTATGAAACCTTCGTCTTTGACATGAAAGGCGTCTCCAAGAGATCCGCTTTTGTCCTGGATAAGAACGGTATCGTCCGGTACGCCGAGGTGCTGGAAACTGCCAGCGACCTTCCCGACTTCTCCACCATCCAAAAAACACTATCTGAACTTAACTAATTATTAGTCAAATAGTTATATCCCAGACCCCAATCGGGATATTGTGCCAAAATTTAGTAAAATTTTTGGACTGGAATTTGTATCTTTGAATGTAAACACCTATTTTGGATTCACGTGTAAAATACGCCAATGCATGAGGATTTTTTACATCATTTTATCCATTATTCTACTGACATCCACCCAGGCTAAAAGCCAGGCAAAAGGCCCCATGCCTGACCCGGAAAAAAAGGTAGTCAAATTCTATCCTAATCCGGCCATTTCCTATATCACTTTCGAAGTTGTAAAAGATTCCAACAAATCATACACCCTGCAGATCTACAATTTCCTCGGCAGAAAAGTAAAGGATGTAACCGAGATCACCCCCAAAACCGTGGTTAATGTCAGCGAGCTCGTTCGCGGCATCTACATCTTCCAGCTAAAAGACCCCAATGGCAGGATTACCGACTCCGGCACATTCCAGATCAATAAATAAGTTCCGCTGCTCCGCTTTGCCGGCGACCCTACCCCTTCCACCACTGTAATTTCTCCTTCTGTCAACATCTATCATATACTTGAGCCGACACACTATTTAGCAGAAGCAAATATTTCCACCATCGAAATTAAGGTGGTTCCAGGGCAGGGTCGACCTCATACCCTGCCTCCGCAAAATAGTAAAAGATACATCCTTTTGTCCAAAGAATCCTGCGACTCGCCACCACCGCGGCCAGCCGATCAGCTATGGCCTGGAGGAGCCTTACCATTGGGCCAGCGCATTCAGCTACATTGGTCCAATAGAATATCAGCCTGGCAAAGAACAAATGCCCAGTGGTACCCAATGTACAGCGACGGAAGGCACATAGCTGTCGGGAGTAATAAAAGAGGTAACCTACAGCACCTAACCAATCCCACAAACCATCAAAGCACCTGCACAATCAAAAACTTAAGATAATTCGTATTCTCCCACCCCTCTATGATCGGATGGTCACTGGCCTGCGCCTGAAAAGTCACCTGCCGCAACTTACGCCGTGCATCCTTGGCAGCCATTTGTATCGTCTCCAGAAAAAGCTCCGGCTGCACCAGGTTCGTACACGAAGAGGTCACCAGGAATCCCCCCTTCTTTACCAGCTTCATCCCCCGAAGATTGATCTCCTTATAGCCCGTGATCGCCTTTTGTATGGTCTCACGGCTCTTGGTAAAAGCAGGCGGGTCCAACATCACCACATCATATTGGCGACCTTCCTTGCTCCACTGTTTCAGCACATCGAATGCATTCACTGCCTCATACCTGCAGATCTTATCCAATCCGTTGAGCTCGGCATTCCGCCTGGCCTGCGCCACGGCATTCTCCGAAATATCCAGTCCAAGGACCGATCTGGCCCCATACCAACCGGCATGGGTCTCAAAACTGCCCGTATAACAAAAAGCCCCCAGCACATCCGCCCCCTTGACGATATGCCGGATAGCACGCCGGTTATCCTGCTGATCCAGGAAGTAACCAGTCTTCTGGCCATTCTCAATATCTACATGCATTTGCAGGCCATTCTCCCTGATGATGATCTGCGTATCAAATGGAGCTGACAAAAATCCCTTCTGCTGTGGCATGCCCTCCAGCTCCCGCACTGGCACGTCATTGCGCTCATAGATCCCCTTGGGACTAAACAGCTGCTCCAGCGCTTTCACAATGGCAGGTTTCCACCTGTCCATCCCCAAAGCCAGCGTCTGAAGGACAAAATAATCGTTGAATTTGTCGATGATCAGCGCAGGCATGAAGTCCGCCTCCCCGAAAATAAGCCGGCAGTTCTCCGTATAACCCAGCTTCTGCCGGTACGCCCAGGCCTCTTTTATACGACCATAAAAAAAACCTTCATCGATGATCTCGGACTTCTCCCGCGTCAGCAGCCTCACCAATATCTGGGACTGCGGGTTGATATACCCCTTTCCTACAAACTTTTTGTCGTGCGTATAAACCTCTACCGTCTCGCCCCCGGCTGCATCCCCTTCCACCGTATTCACCTCATTACCAAATATCCAGGGATGACCGCTCTCGATACGACGGCTGATCTTTTTCTTCAGATAAACTTTTGTCATGGGCCGCAAAGATACAATCTTCAGGAAAAGCACCGTTTAACAAACGTAATACTCTAATAAACAACAAATTAGCCTCCCTGTCAGCCAAAAGCCGGATAATACGACAATTTGTCTCTATTTAGCCCTTGGCAAAACTTTTGACTACCTTACCTTTGTGACCCAAAAAACGCGGAAAGCGTTTGTCCGAAAGTCAAAAATCAGCGCTTAATTTTTAAGGATATGAACATAGAAGACATGGACCAACATATGGAAGACATGAATACAGACGAAAATGTCGCAGGGACCACCCATCTGAATGACCGTTTGTCTGGCGAGGATGAGCTGGAAAAACTGAAAGAAGAAGTGCAGTCCCAGAAGGATAAATATCTGCGGCTTTTTGCTGAATTCGACAACTTCAGGAAACGTAGCGCAAGGGAAAACCTGGAGTTGAGACAGACGGCCGGCAAAGAGGTTATTATCTCCCTCCTGGACGTGCTTGACGACTGCGACCGGGCAGAAAAACAACTACAGGCTGCAGAAAACATCGACCAGGTGAAAGATGGCATCCAGTTGGTGTTCTCCAAGCTCCGTAGCACCCTCCAAAGCAGAGGGTTGAAACCTATGCAAAGCATTCACACCGATTTCGATGTGGAAAAGCACGAAGCTATCACGGAAGTGCCCGTTCAGGACGATAGGCTGAAAGGGAAAGTTATCGACGAAGTGACAAAAGGCTATTACCTCAATGACAAGATCATCCGTTTCGCCAAAGTGGTAGTGGGCAAATAAAATAAACAGATCTAGTTTCTACTTATGTCTACGAAGAGAGATTATTATGAAATACTCGGTGTTGCAAAAGGTTCCTCAGCCGATGATATCAAGAAAGCCTACCGCAAAGTAGCCATGCAATTCCACCCGGACCGCAATCCCGGTGATAAGGCGGCGGAAGAAAAATTTAAGGAGGCAGCCGAAGCATACGAGGTACTGAGCGATGCAGACAAACGGGCCCGGTATGACCGCTATGGCCATGCAGGTGTGTCCGGCAATGGTCGCGGCAACGGCCCCAACATGGAAGACATCTTCAGCCAGTTTGGAGATATCTTCGGGGACGACCTTTTCGGCAGCTTCTTCGGCGGCGGCAGAAGAGGGGGCGGCGGCTCCCGTTCCAGGGGCGTCAGAGGCAGCAATCTCCGGGTAAAGATCAAGCTCAATTACGAAGAAATAGCAAAAGGCGTACAGAAGAATATTAAGGTAAAAAAATATGTCACCTGCAACACCTGCACCGGCAGTGGCGCCAAAGACAAGAGCAGCGTACAGACTTGCTCTACCTGCGGCGGCAGCGGCCAGGTCCGCAAGGTCACCAGCACCTTCCTGGGTCAGATGCAGACAGTTACCACCTGCCCCACCTGTAATGGCGAAGGTTCCACTATCACGGCTAAATGTTCGGTATGTAAAGGTGAAGGCCGGGTCTACGGAGAAGAAACAGTCACCATCGATATTCCAGCCGGCGTACAGGAAGGCATGCAGCTAAGCGTAGGAGGCAGAGGCAATGCAGGAGAAAGAGGCGGCGCAGCCGGCGACCTCATCATCCTCATCGAAGAAGAACAACATCCCGAATTACACCGCGACGGACTCAATGTCGCGTTTGAGCTCCATATCTCTTTCGCAGACGCCGTCTTTGGAATGAATGCGGAAGTACCAACAATAGACGGAAAAGCAAAGATCAAGATTCCGCCAGGCACGCAGAGTGGTAAGATCTTCCGCCTTAAAGGGAAAGGCTTCCCGGGCGTCAACTCATACGAAAAAGGCGACCAGCTGATCCACGTCAACGTCTGGACGCCCCAGCACGTCACTCCGGAAGAGAAGGCGATCCTGGAAAAATTAGGCGACTCACCCAACTTCCAGCCGAAGCCGGATAAGAATGAACGTAGCTTCTTCGATAAAGTGAGGGAAATGTTTTCTTAGCGACGAGCTTTGAGCTACTAGCCACGAGCCATGTCTTAATAAATCTCCGCTCATAGCTCGCAGCTCATGGCTCACAGCTTGCAGCCTGTAGCTGGCAGCTTGAGGCTAGCTAGTGGCTTTTCCTCCCCCGCCGCCCATAGATCTTCCGGGCCTTCTCTATCAGCCCAATGAATTCCTGCTGCATCCCATCGTCGGGATCACGGGATTTCTCAGCTATCTCTATGGCGTCCTTCCAGCCCGCCTGGTAAGTGAATCGCGACCGCTTTAACAAACCGCCGAACAATGCAATAGAAGTGGCAAAACGATAACATGGCTGCAGGTCCCGGAAAGCCGTCAGCTGATTGGGGCATTCAAAATTGCTCACCCTCGCCATTGAATCATGTGGCAGCTTGTAATTCAATACCACACGCGCCAGCCGGTTCCTGTCCACCTGCTCTATACTATCCGGGTCCGTAGGCGCTATTTCGAATAAGGCCAGCAGGGAATGACCGGACCCCACCTCTCCGCCCTGCACCTCATTCATCGAATCCGATAACATTTTTACCTTATTGTCAAAACCAATCAGCCGGTAGCTTTTGACAAGCGATTGATTGAATGAAATATTCAGGTAGGCATCATCGGCAACGGCATACACCGTTTGCGTGAACTCCCTTACCAACACTTTCTCCGCCTCACGCTCGTCATCCAGGTAAGCGAAATTTCCATTGCCCTTCTTGGCAAGTACTTCCAGTTTGGAATCCTTGTAATTCCCCATCCCTACCCCAAGACACGTAAGATAAATACCCCACTGCTTATGCAGCGACACCAGCTTTTCCAGCTCGTCCTCCGATGTTTCCCCCACATTGAAATCCCCATCCGTCGCGAGGACCACCCGGTTATTCCCCCCTTTGATGAATTGGCTCTTTGCCACACGGTAAGCAGCCCGGATACCCGCTTCCCCCGGCGTCGGCCCCCCGGGAGACAGGTCCTCGATGGCCTTCTGGATCTTTTTCTTATCTCCTCCGGAAGTAGGCGTCAGCCATACACCTACGGCACTGCCATAGACGACGATAGATACGGTATCGACTGGCCTTAGATTATTCACCAGTAAAGTAAAAGCGGACTTCAACAAAGGCAGCTTGTTCGGCATGTCCATTGACCCCGACACATCCACCAGGAACACGAGGTTGGCAGGAGGTATCTGCGCCGGGTCCACTTTCCGCGCACACACTTTCAGGAACAACAACTGATCCTCCGGGTTCCAGGGACATTCCGACAAATCGGACTGAATGGAAAAACAACTGTCCCTGGGCGGATCGGTATAACCGAAATTGAAATAGTTCAGCAGCTCCTCTATACGCACCGCATCGGGTGGGATCGTGCTGCCCATGTTCAGGAATCTGCGCACGTTGCTGTACGAAGCTTTGTCGATATTGACGGCAAACCCCGTTTCAGGAAATCGTGAGGCGGGAACAAATTCATTTTCCACCAGTGAGCTATAGGTCTCGCCACCCACGGTCCAGCCTTTCCAATCCGCCCCTTTCAGATCTTTCGTCAACGAAAGCAACCGCTTCTTAGGGGCCGGCGGCGGATGAAAAAGTAATTTTAACGTGATGTGCTGGTATTGGGTCGCGTCTACATGTATCGTGGTTGTCTGGAATCCCTCTGCAGAAAGCGTAATAGAATCATCAGCCTGTGGCACAGGTATCCCAAACTCTCCGGAACTTCCGGAATGATAGGAATATCCGCTGGAATGAAGCAGTATCCTTACATTTGGCAAGAAGCTATTGGTTTCATCCTTTACTTCACCTCTTAGATAGAACTGGCCCGCGGAAGAATGAAATAAAAGACAGCCAATAACAAAAATGGCTACATCTTTCAATGGGATATTTTGATTCTTAAATTAATGCGTTCTTTCCTCTCTGTCAAGTCCCTCTTTGTTAAAGTTCTACTCTATCAGCTTATAGATAGATGGTATATTCCTTCCCAACCCGTCATAATCCAACCCATATCCCAACAGAAACTTATTCGGTACCGCAAAACCCAGGTAATCCACGGCTATCGGATAAACGGTCGCTTCAGGCTTATGCAGCAAGGCTGCGATCCGCAAGGATGCCGGCTGCTGATGTTCCAGCTGTGGCAGGAATTCACTCAATGTCTTCCCTGTGTCCACAATGTCTTCCAGGATCACTACATGCCTGCCAATCAGATCGATATCCAGCCCAATGGCCGTTATTACGTGTCCCGATGACTTCGTCCCCTTATAAGAAGCCAGCTTGATAAAACAGATCTCCGCCTCCACCGAAATAGCCTTGAACAGGTCCGATGCAAACATAAAGCTCCCGTTGAGTATCGCTATGAACAAAGGTCTCATGCCGGCATAGTCCTTGTTGATCCTGTCGGCCATTCCCTGGATCTTATTGCCTATCTCCCCCTCGCTTAAATAGGGCTCAAATACTTTATCATGTACATGGATAGTTGACATCCTGTTAGTTTTAGTTTAAACGCTTCAGTTTACAGTCCGCGTAACCACGGGCCTGGAAGGGGCAGAACCCCGCAGATAAAGCTTTTCCCCCACCGCTGGCTGCACACCAGGACTGAGTTGATTCATTTCTACCAGATCCTGATACCGCACCCCTTCTTCCTGACATATATCATACACCGACTCCCCCTCCTGGACAACATGGAACTCCGCAGCACCCGTCCTGCGTTTTCGCTGCAGGAACAACAGCTGGTCCTTCGTCAGCACATCCTCTTCCTTAAGGTCATTGAATTCAAGCAAACGCCCTAAGGCTATGTCATACTGATTGGCGATGGACAATAAAGAAACGCCGGCTTTCGCAAATACCACGCGGGTCCGGTTGATCTGGAACTCCCCCTCCGGATAGCTTTGCCGCGACTGCCCAACACCCGATTGAATGCCCACCGGCTGCACCACCGCTCCCTCGGCGCCGGGCGTAATGACCACCGCCGGCCCCTGGTTTAACCCCGTCAGCGGCCTGGCTGGCGCCCCCGGCACCGTCAATACCACCTCTTCCGATGGCTTCAGCTTGCCCAACGCAATCAGAGAGTATTGCTCCAAATTGTAATCCTGGATGTATTTTATCAGTATCTGGGGATATCGGGGATTAGTCGCATATCCCGCCTTCCTTAGACCATTGGCCCAACCTTCATAATCCGTAGGGTCCAGCGCGAAAAGGAATGCATAACGGCTCCCCCGCTTCAGAAAATCCGAATGATCCTTATAAGAATCCGCCGCCGCAGGATAGCTGCGGAAACATTCCCCCCGGGCATCGTCGTCATGGTACACCCGCTCCCCCGTCCACTCATCCTTACACTTGATGCCAAAATGATTGTTTGATTTTTTCACCAGCTCACTATTGCCCGCTTCCGATTCATGGATCCCTTGGGCAAGGGTGATGGCCGCAGGTATGCCAGTTCGCTGCATCTCACTGACAGCCAAATCTTTATAAGAATTGATATAATTGATAACATCCGGATTGTTCTGGGCGCGGAGCCCTCCCCACACGAGGATGATCCCCCACACCGTCAATAGAATTTGTTTTCCCTTCATGAAAACCCCGCATTTATTTTTTCCGGACGAACATCAGGCCATCCCGAATGGTGAGCATTAGTTTTTCAACAGATCCATCCTTTTCCACGTACTCGTTAAAAGCTTGTATCGCCCTGGCGTTCTTGCCGCTAACCTCCCCCTCAAAGACTTCTCCATGAAAAAATACATTATCGGCTATGATCAGCCCCCCAGGAGCCAATCGCGGTAACACTAATTTATAGTATTCTGTATAATTCACCTTGTCCGCGTCAATAAAAACCAAATCCCAGTCCTCATGGAGGGCCGGGATGATCTCTAACGCATTTCCCCGGTGCAGTATTATCCTGTCCTGCATATTTGCCCGGCGGAAATGCCCTGCCGCTGTATCTGCATCCTCTTCCCGCAGCTCGATGGTATGCAGCTGCCCCCCTTCCACCAGCCCGGCAGCCAGGCAGATGGCGCTATATCCCATAAATGTGCCGATCTCCAGGATCCTGCGGGGTCGCTGTATCCGGCTGATCATTTCAAGGAGCCTTCCCTGCAAATGACCGCTGAGCATATGTGGCTGGGAATGATGCTTATAAGTGTAGTCGGCGATCTCATGCAGAAGTGCGGGCTCGGGAGATGAATACCGCTCTGCGTATGCCTGCGCCAATGGGTTGATTATATCCACATTAAACGTTTAGGCAAAGATACCCCTAAAATGCCACTAAACAGCCGCTTAAAAGTTGGGTTGCAACGGATTCCGCTGGTAGAATGCGAGCACATGCCCCGCCACCTCGTCCGCTGTATCAGCCACCTTCAGGAGATCCAGGTTATGAGGGGAGATATTCCCATGCTGCTCCAGCATGACGGCCTTCATCCAGCTCAGCAGCCCTCCCCAATAGGATGATCCTACCAGGATCAATGGCACCGCCTCCATCTTCCCCGTTTGTATCAGCGTGGCCACCTCGAAGAACTCATCCATGGTGCCAAAGCCCCCCGGCATCATAATAAAGCCCTGGGAATATTTAGTGAACATTACCTTGCGTACGAAAAAATAGTCGAAGTTCAGGTTGGCGTCCCTGTCGATATGTGGATTACAATGCTGCTCGAAAGGAAGCTCGATATTCAATCCCACCGATTTCCCACCCCCCAGCTGCGCTCCTTTATTGGCCGCCTCCATGATCCCCGGCCCACCGCCCGAAATGATCCCAAACCCCTCTTCCGCCAGGCGCTGCGCGATCTCGGTGGAAAGCTCATAATACTCCTCCCCGGGTTTCGTTCGGGCCGAACCGAAGATGGAGATGCAAGGCCCTAACTTGGCCAGCGCCTCAAAACCATCTACGAACTCTGCCATTATTTTAAAGATCTGCCAACTGGAATGTGCCTTTGATTCTGCCCATCTGCGCTGCTTGGACATACGGATCGTGTCATTCATACTGCTCTCGTTTAGATATTGGATGCATCCCTATAACGTAGTGCCCGAAAAATTAGTTTGCAGCAACACCTCTTTTTGAAATGAGCAGCAGTCCCAGAAAGGTCAGGGTCCCGTTCAACAGCAGTAGCTCGATCCCTATCTGGAAACCGCCCAGCCATTGGGATGAATACCTGCTGATAAAAAAGCAGATCACCGGCGCCAGCAGACAGATCACCGTGATGGCCCCATTGTTCGGCAAATGCCGCCTTGAAAAAACACCAAAAGCAAACAACCCAAGCAAAGGTCCATAAGTATAGCCCGCCAGGTCCAGGATCACCCCGATAATGGATTTATTATCGATCCATTTAAATATGAGTATACATATCAGGAAGAGCACGGCAAATGCACCATGAACGGTCATCCTCATCCGCTTCTTCTGCTGCTCGCTAAGATCAGCCCGCTCCCGCAGTCCCAGAAGGTCAATGCAAAAGCTGGACGTCAGCGCAGTCAACGCCCCGTCGGCACTGGGGAACAGGGCCGATATCAGCCCTATGATAAATAAGATGGCCACCGCATCAGGCATGGCATGAAGGGCCAGCGTGGGAAAAAGATCATCCCCGATGATATTATGTCCTTCCAGCATCAGCTGATGTCCCTGGTAGGTCGCCCCATTATGCAGCACAAAAAGATACAACAGCCCCCCAAGCAGGAGAAAAAGGAAATTCACCAGCACCATGATCACGCTGAAAGTGACCATATTCTTCTGGGAATCCCTGAGATTCTTTACACTGATGTTCTTCTGCATCATCTCCTGATCCAATCCCGTCATGGCAATGGTAATGAACATCCCCCCGACCACCTGCTTCAGGAAGAACCCTTTGCTTTTGATATCAAAATTGAATATGGAAGTAAAGCTTTTTTCGTCCAGCGTCTGCATGGCACTGCCAAAAGAAAAGTCCATATGGCGCAGGATATAGACGATGCATACCACCAGCCCCAGCAGCATGAATGTGGTCTGCAGCGTATCCGTATACACGATCGTCTTCACTCCTCCCTCCAACGTATAGAGGAGGATCATCAGCAGGATGACAAACGTTGTCAATGCAAACGGCACCCCCATATCCTTCAGGATAAAGAAATGCAGCACGTTGATCACCAGATACAGACGGGCCGTAGCCCCCACCGTCCTCGAGATGATAAAGAATAAAGCCCCGGTACGGTAAGCCACTTTCCCAAATCTCGTCTGCAGATAATTATAAATGGAAGTAAGATGCAGCCGGTAATACAACGGCAGCAACACAAAGGCCACTACGAAGTAGCCGATAAAATAGCCGATCACCACCTGGAAATAGCTGAACCCTTTGTGCATATCCCCCGCGAAATCCCCCACCGTGCCGGGCACCGATACAAAAGTGACACCGGACAGGGAAGTGCCGATCATGCCGAAAGCCACCAGCATCCAGTTGGAATTCCGGTTGCCGATGAAAAAGGAATCGTTATTGGAATGACGCGAAGTGCGCCAGGCCACTGCCAATAACAATAAAAAATAGCCGATCACAAAGGAAAACAAGAGCAATGGGGACATGGGCAGTATTATTCTAACCCGGAAATTAGGAAATACAGGGGTAATATGGGAAATTTAATTTTGATTCAGATATGACCAATAACATTACATCCGTCGCAGTATTCTGCGGATCTCAAAATGGCAACAACCCCATCTTCGCCACACATACGGCCGAATTAGGCAGGCTCCTGGCCCTCGCAAAATTAAAGTTGATCTATGGCGGCGGCAATACGGGCCTCATGGGCGCCGTGGCAAACGCTGCCCTGGCAGATGGCGGCGAGGTCATCGGCATCATCCCGGAAAGACTAAAAGAATGGGAACGTCATCATGGTAGCCTGACGGAGCTCGTCGTTGTCCCCGATATGCATACCCGTAAAAAAATGATGTACGAACGCTCCGATGCCGCCATCATCCTGCCCGGAGGTTTCGGCACCATGGACGAGCTTTTCGAAATGCTGACCTGGAATCAACTGAAGATCCACGACAAAAAGATCTATTTTCTCAACTCCGCCGGGTTCTACGATCCACTGTTCCTTCACCTGCTCCATATGCAGAAAGAAGGCTTTCTCTACGACTCGTTGGAGGAAAGGATCCACCTCTGCCCCACGCCCGCCGAAGTGCTCGACAGGCTTATATGATCACCGTTTGTGCAGATAAATATTGAACCCCGCCCTGACCACTGGCAGCGCTTTACCATCAAGGTCATTATAGGGAGAATCCTTGTCCCTCAGTACATCAAACATCAGCGCTATATAAAAGCTCCCCTGCCCGACTACCCGCTGCCCATACCCGATCCCCACCAGTGTGCTGGTAGCATTGGCATTATATGACGTCGTCTCTCCGGTGGGCACATACTTCGCATTTACATTCACCAGGTTATATTCCGGCTGTACAGTGAGAAAAAGAAAAGGCAGCACATAGCCCCGTGCAAAAACACCGCCCCCATAATTGAAAGTATGATACCTGACATTCCCTGTGTAATAAGGGTCTGCCCGGATGGAATTGTAATTGAAGTTCAGCACCACGCCGGCATCCAGCCAGTTGTTCAGCGAATACCCGATCTCAGGACTGGCCCCTACATTGAAATTGTAGGACCCGAACCCCAGCGCAAGACTGCCCCCGAGAAAGAGATTGTTCTTCGAAAAGCCCCCATTCGCGCCTTCGTCGGAATACGTATAGACGCGTTGAGGGTTACGTTCCTGCGCAAAAACTCCAAGCCCCGCTATCCATAAAATTCCCGCGAACACGATCTTTTTTATCATTGCTCCTTAAATTTTGTGCAAAATACTTCTAAAGCTTGAAAGTGGGACACAACGACTGCCTCCGGTTCCCGTTATACTCGTTGTAGAACCCCTGACTGGTTAGCGCAAATTCATAAGCCCCAAACCCGCCGTCATAATGCTTGACGGAAGAAGTGGTGACATCGTATGTGAAGGTCAGCTTCAGGTTCTTGTAGATGAAGCCGATCATGGGTATAAATGCATCCCCCGCCCTGTAATATATACCTCCGATCACCTGCTGGTCTCCATCATCCTTGAGATTGTATTGGGCATTGATTCCGAGGACAGCTTCCGATGAATTGGCCATGCTGGTATAATACCCCATGGGATTGATGATCACCTGGTCGCTGGCCTTGATGCTCGCATTCACAAATCCAATATACCTGCGGGGAATTCGGCTGTCAAATCCGGAAGGATCCGTACTGAAGAATGATTCCCGCGCCCGGTTGATATGCTGTACGGAAAAGCCCGCATTCAAATACATCTTGTTCGTGGGAAAATAGGCATAATTCAGCCCCACCTGCATATCGAAATAAGTCACATTCGGCTGGTCAATGACCACGCTGGTCGGCAGTTGGGAGTTAAAGAACTTTCCATCGAACTGGTCGGGGAACTTCAGGGTGGATGTATTGATCCGCTTGTTGATAAACCCTACATTGAAGCCAGCGGTGATCAGGCTGGCAAACCCCACCATCTGGTGATAGGCTATAGACCCGTAGGCCTGCGTGGAAGTAAGAGTCCCGGATCCCGCCTCATCCCTCAGGATCACTCCGCCCAGCCCCATCCAGCCATTCTCGATCCTGTTGCGAAATACCTGGGCATCCCCCCAGATGCTCATGGTCCGGTAAGGTACAGCCATGATGGGAGACCACTGATCCCGGTAATTCGCACCTATCCGGTAATCAGCATCGGGAATAAACCCGGTATTGGCAGGATTGGTCGTCAGGGGAGAATTGAACCACTGTGAAAAATGAAGATCCTGTGCCCGCCCCTGCAGCGCAGCCAGAATGACAAAACACCCCAAAATTGATATTTTCTTCACACCCGCATTTTAGGGAGGCCCCGCCCCCGATACCTGTATTAAGTAACGTTATTGACTAGTATTTGGTTGTCTTTTCTACGCATTAAAGACCCATTAAATTTGCTCACCGCAGCAAGGTCAGATCCCCTTTCCGGGTCGCACGCTTGCCATTCGAAAATTCCGCTTCCACCGTATAGACATACACACCCATCGGTTGCGGGTTCCCCTGGTAGTTCCCATCCCACCCGATGTTCTGATCCGAAGATTGGAACACCAGCTGCCCCCATCGGTTATAGATCCGGAACATGAGCTTGGTAATACCAAAACCGGCCACCTTGAAGATGCCGTTCTGTCCAAACCGGCCCGGCGTAAAGGCATTCGGCATATCCAGTAAAGGGTTGATCAGGGTGGCTACCGTATGGCACACCGTATCACTGCAGTCAAATCGGTTAAAGGCTATAAGACACACATTGAAGCTGTCTGTAAATTTATACAAATGTTGGATAGTATCCATCGTTGTCGTCATTAAAGTATCCCCGTCCCCAAAATCCCATTTGTACCGCACCGCCCCCGCTGAACCATTGGTGTATACCATCGGCGTATTGGTCACAGGAGGCGAAGGACTGAAAGTAAAGGCAGCCGTCGGCCGGGGGCTAACAGTAAGGGTGAAAGTAGTGCTATCTATCTTATTACAGGTGGTGCTGTCATATTCTATTAGTTTGACGGTGTAATCCCCCGGGTTCTCATACAGATGGGTAGGCACCGGATCCGTGGACGTATTGGCGGCGCCGCTTCCGGGATCGCCAAAGTCCCAGGCAAATGTCAGTCCTCCCAGGGAGGTATTATCAAAGCTGGCCAGGTAGGGCACACAGCCTACCCGGGGCGTAACGAATTGCGCCTTGGCAAGGGGTGAGACCCTCAACGTCTTTGTCAGCGTATCCGGAGAGTTGCAATAACCCGTATCCTCCAGTATCAGCTTGACAAAATAAGTGCCCGGCGCACCAAAAGGATGCTGGATCGTACTATTGACAAGTCCCGCGGGTATCAGCGGAGAAGGCTTATCGCTGAAGTACCATACCAGGGAGTTAGCCGTCAACGGCTTGGCTCCCGGCACCTCCGTGGAAAGATTGGTGAACGCATAGTTCAGGCTCAGACAGTCCCCCATCTTTGCATAGCTAAAATCCAGATTGGCCTTGTCTGTTCGCCCGCTTACGGTCCGCCAGGCCGTATCCCGGACATTACAGCTGTTGCTGTCGATCGCCACCATCATTACCTTATAGACCCCGGGTGCATAATAGGTATGCCGGACGACATATCCGGCGGTAGCCGTATCCGGACCGCCATCCCCGAAATTCCATATATAGGATTTTGCATTACGTATCGTATCCTCGAACACGGCATCCATGGGCACACACCCGGTAGTGTCGTTATTCCGGCCATTGACCGAAGCCTTCAATCCCGCAGCCACGCCGGCAAAATTAAAGGCGATCTTGATGGCCGCTATATTGCAGCCATTCGTGCCCGCTCCATTCCTGGGACTCCAAACCCCGGGAGTAGTAGGAAAAGGCTTGGCCGTTTGGCCGTTGCAATTGGCGCAGACTGCCTGGTAGATGATGCCGAATTGGTCATACCGGCTAGTCCCCCCATCCACATGCTCGCTGATGCTGGCAGAATTGTCATCCTGGCCGTAATAGGTCCCATACAGCAACGCAGAGGCATTCTTCTTAATGACAATGAAATAAAAATCCCTGTTATCCGTCAGCTTCTTGATGGCATCCTGCGTCACAGGCATCCCGATCGTCCCTGACAACCCATACTCATCCGGTCCTCCTAATATCCATCCCCCCCATCCCGAAACATATAGGTTCTCACAGCGGTCCACTAAAAAAGCTACGGGGGAAATATTGGGCAGCTTTGCATTGGGACTGCCGAAAGTGGTGGAAAAAATATAGCCCGACAGATCATTTTTCAACTTGGATACAAATTGCTTGGCCCCCGGGTTGATAAACTGGACATTCGGCGTCGTCGGCCAGCTCCCATTGGTCGTCCCCATGATATAGGGGAATCCGCCTTTGTCGAACTGTATCCCATAAATGGCATCCGCGGATGCCGTCCCTAAATAGGTGGTCCGCTTCAGTTGCTGCCCGTCCGAAGAAATGATGGAGACAAATCCATCGCAAACCCCTCCGGCATAGGCGCTCTGTATCACGCCGCTCTTGTTGCCCGGAAGATCCTTGCTGGTAGTAGCCCCCGCAACATAGATATCCCCTGTCAGCGGATCTGGCTTCAATACAAAGGCGGCATCCTTGGCCGATCCCCCCAGAAAGCTGCTCCAGATGATATGGTTACAGGTGGGGTCTATTTTCAGCACCACCCCATCCTGACCGCCGCCGCCGAAATTAGGTTGGAATACGGCCCCCCTGATGGGGAAAAGACCATTCTTATCGGACGACTGTGTCGAGGCCGCCACCAGGATATTATTCGTCGCATCCAGCACAACCTCGCTGCGTGAATCGTCTCCATAATTACGTATCAGCGAATCCGCCCGCTCATCATGGACCCGCGCCTGATCGCTCATATTGACACAATCATTACCCGATCCCCCGATCCGGATACAGCCGGTCAACGTACTGCCGGAAGCATCCAGCAACGCCACGAACATATCGGCAGCGCCGCCACTTCCCTCCTTCGTCTTATAAGGAAAATCCGTGGAATAGCTTCTCCCCAGGACTACCAGGTTGCCGTATCCATCGGTGATCATACTATGCGGCGTTTCACTGTCTGAACCACCCAGGTAAGTAGCATATACTTTCGTAGAACCACTGCTGTTGAATTTCATAATGCCCACATCGAATTGCCCGCCGCCATAGCGCGGTTGCAGCGCCCCCGTGTTCCAGGGAAATGCTGCGCCGAAGACAATACCCCCTGCAAAAAAAGTTCCGCCAGGGCCCGGCGTCGCAGTAAATCCCCAGTTACTCACCTTGCTGCCGGTGAAAGTGCAGAAAACCAGGGTGGGATCGATGATCAGTGTAGCATTGGCATTAAACTCGGCCACCTTGAATTGAACGGTATTGCCATTCCTGATGACGAACTTCGATTTTACGGGAAGGCGCCCCCTTTCATCGAATTGATACGTTACAGGGGCCAGTTCCTTCACCTGCCCCACCGACGTATTCACCAGCAATTGGCCCTTCCTGATCTCCAGCCCGTCGACGCCTTCATATTGCATGGCGATCTGATCCACATTTCCGCCGGGATGCACAATGATCTCATATTTCAGCTGCCCCTCGTCGGTGTAATATCGGACATCGATATTGGGATAAATATTCTTATAGGTAACCCCCTGGTATACTTTACAATTACTGGCCCATTTGGATGGATCGTTGCCGATGAAAAAATTATCGACACCAGGTACAGGCTTATCCGGTATGATCGTCACCCCGTCATTGGCGCCGGCAAAAGTCATCCGGTAAGCATGCGAATGGATAAGCACATCCGCCGTATCGCCGGCCCCGGGATTTCCACCGCCCGGCTTGGTCTTGCTGACAGACGCTGAAGCCGCTTTACCGGCGCCCGCCGCTCCTCCCGCCCAGCCCCCGGTCATAGGGCCACGCCCATGATGGGACGTAGTCAGCTTCTGCAGATCGGAAACATTGTGCAACAGCACGGTAAACCCATTTTTTTGCAGGAAAAAAGCCCCGGAGCTCATCTCCCCTCTGAAATTCACCCGGCTGTCCCATTGCCCCTTATTCTCGACAAATTCAATATTGGCGGCGCCATCCTGCGCATGGCAGGGCGCGGCAGCGGCAATCAGCGCAATCGCAAATATGTAATAGCGTAGCTTCAAGTTGTCCTTTTTACAATATACGAAAAAATGCACTACCGGATAAGCGTAATATCCCCCTTCTTCGAAACCTTTTTACCATCGAAAAATTCCGCGTCCAGCGTATAGGCATATACATCCATTGGCTGGAAAGCCCCTTTATAGGTCCCATCCCACCCGATCTCCTGGTTATTGCTCTGGAACACCATCTGCCCCCACCGGTTATAGATCCTGAAATTCATACGGACGATGCCGAATCCCACCACCTTTACAATGCCGTTCTGCCCAAAACGGCCGGGCGTGAACGCATTCGGCACATCCAGCAGCGGGTTGATGAGGGCCGCCACATCGTGGCAGATCGTATCGGTACAATTCTCCCGGTTGAAAACGACCAGACAGGCATGGAAAGTATTCGTCTCGTTATACTGGTGCTGCACCGTATCCGGTGTCGTCTTCACGGTCGTCGCACCATCTCCGAATAACCACTCCCATTTCACCACGTCCGCCGAAGAATTGATCGGCGTAAATTCCGTACGGGTATTGGCCACAGGAGGATCAGGCACCCAGGTATAATCAGCCGAAGGCTTTGCCAGCAATGTAATGGTGATCGTCGTGTCATCCGTTACATTACAGGTGGCCGGGTCGGTGACAGTCAGTTTCACCGTCACTGGCCCCGGGTTCGGATAATAATGGTCGGGAGGCGTCCGGTCCGTCGAGGTCGTGCCGTCGCCAAAGTCCCATAGATACGTCTGGCCCCCCAGCGAATTATTGTCGAAGTGCGCATAATACGGCGCACAGCCGGTCATGGGTGTTCCGATCCGCGCATCTACATTGGTGGCGATAAACAGTTGCTTCGTCAATGTATCCGGAGCGTTGCAATAATTCGTATCGGTGAGGATCAGGCTCACAGCATAGGTCCCCGGCGAATTGAATCGGTGCGTCACGACATTGGTCACCGCACCGCCCGGGATCTCCGTACCCTCGATGATCCATTTAAAGGAATTGCTGCCAAAAGGCTGCGCGGGCGGCGGCGCCGTACTCGTGTTATGGAACGCATAGTTCAGGTCCGTACAAAGCCCTACCTTGTCATAGCCAAAATCCAGGTTAGCATGGTTGTTCTTCACTGTGATATTCTGATACACCGTATCCGCCACATTGCACGTGTTGCTGTCGATGCCGATCAACATCACTCTATAAATGCCCACCTGTGTATAAGTATGCATCACAGAGTTATTGGTAGTAGCCAGATCTGGCGTATTGTCGCCAAAATGCCATATGTATTGCTTGGCCCGGTGGATGGTATCCGTCAAGGTGACCGTAAGCGGCACACAGCCCAACGTATCCCCCCGCCCATCCAGCGCCAGCTTCAATCCCGCTAAAACACCGCTGAAATTAAAAGCGATCTTCACCGCCGCCTCATTACATCCTTCCGTCCCTGTCCCATTCCGGTTTGCCGCCACATTCGACGTCGTCGGGAAGATATTCGCAGGGCCATAACAGTTGGCGCAGATGGACTGATAGATCACTCCCTGCTTGTCAAACCGGCTGGTGCCACCATCTACATGATCCCCTAATGCACCGGCATTCTGGCCAAAAAAGCTGCCGTATAGCTGACTGGCCGCATTCTTCTGCAACACAAAAAAGTAAAAATCGTCTCCATCGGTTGTCGATTTGATAGCGCCTGTCGTCGGCGTAAGCCCCATCGTGCCGGAATTGTTGTACCGCTCGGAGGGCCCGATGCCTCCGCCCCATCCGGAAACATACACATTCTCACAGCGGTCCACTAAGAAGGCTGTAATGGAAATATTCGGATAAGGCGTATTCCCGGGACCGAAGTTGGCCGAATATACCGCGGCCGAAAGGTCTGGCTGCAGTTTGGTGATGAATTGCTTGCCGGAAGCCTGGTTCCCTCCCTGGTTGAAGGGTGAATTGACAGGCGCAATAACGCTCGTAGTCGTACCCGTTATATATGGAAATCCCTTGTTGTCTACCTGCACCCCATAGATGATATCCGTTCCTCCCGTGCCGATGTAACAGGTCCGCTGTAATGACAACGCAACACCATTGTCCCGGATCAGCGAAACAAAGCCATCCACACCTCCATGGCTACCCGTCCCCATCGCTCCGGCGGTGTTAAGGAGGTTATTGCTCATCGTGCCCCCGGATACATACAGGTCATTATTCGTGGGACTAAGCGCAGCCGAGAACAACGCATCACTGCCATTGCCGCCAAGATAACTGCTGGCCAGCAGGGTACTGACATCCGCGCTCAGCTTGATCACCACCCCCTCCTGCGCCCCGCGGTTAGTCGGCTGGAAAGCCCCCTTCATGGGGAAATCCGAGGATTTGGTGCAGGTCACTAAATAGATATTGCCGGAGGCATCCAGGATCACCTCCCCCCTGCCGTCATCCCCGTAGTTGAGCCGCAGCTCCTGCGTTCCGTCCAACGGCGCCACATACTTGGGCCGGTAGTTCACCCCGTCATCGCTGGTCCCTCCGATCCGCTGTGAACCGATCGCGCTGGAACCGTCCGCACGCAGCTTGGTCACGAAAAGATCAAACCCACTGGTGCTGTGTGGCAGCGTCGCCGAAGGTACCGTGGGGAAATTCTGGGAAGTGGTCCGCCCGGTTACCACCAGGTTGCCCTGGTTATCGCACACCATGCTATGCGGCTGCTCGTCGCCGCTCCCCCCCAGGTAGGTCGCATACAGGATAGTCTTGCCAACATTATCAAATTTCATGATAGCCACGTCAAAATCATATGGGTTCGTCGTCTGTGGTATAGTCCCTTCAGACCCATCCCCCCCGGCATAATGTTGCTGAAAGGCGCCGGAAGTTGCCCCGAAATTATCACCGCTGAAAGAACTGCCATAGTCCACCACGATCCCCCCCGCATAAAAATTCCCGCCGTTGTCATACGTCGATGTATATCCCCAGTTATCGCTCCGGCTACCCGTGAACGTGCAAAATATTTCCGTTGGGTCTATCACCAGCGTGGCATCCGGAGCATAATCCTTTATCTTAAAACTCACCCGGTTGCCATCACTGACCACATAACTGCAAGGCACTTCCACCCTTCCCTTGTCCCCCGACTGGTATGTCCTGGGCTCCAGCTCTGTCACAGTGCTCACCGAAGTCTTCACCAGCAGCCGCCCCTTCTTCATGCTCAGCTGGTCGGCCCCGGTATATTTCAGCCTGATCCGGGACGGATCAGCCCCGGGATGCACGATGATATCGTATTTCAACACCCCCTCATTCGTATAGTAATGCACATCGATCCCATCGTAAACATTCTTGTAAGTTACCCCCAGGTAAAGCCTGGCTTTCGACACCCATCGCTTACGGTCTCCGATCATATAATTGTTGTAGGAAGGAAGGGCTTTTTCAGCCACCATCTCAGGATGAGGGTTGGCATTTTCAAAATTGACATGATAGAGGTGCGAATGCAGCGTATAATCGGGCTTCGTCGTCCCTCCTCCTCCTTCCATTGGCGGACGGTCCTTGCCCACACTTGATACAGCGGCAACAGCCCCTTTACCACCACTACCCCCCGCTTTCTCGCCATGCAAGAGATGATGGATCCGCTGCATGTCACCCGTGTCATGCAACAGCACCGAATACCCGCCATTTCTAAGGAAAAAAGCCCCCACGCTTATCTGCGCGCGGAATTTGATAGTCGTATCCCACTGACCCTTGTTCTCAACAAACTCAAGGTTGGAATAGCCGGATTGTGCTGAGAGATAAAGGACGGAAAGATTGAATACCAGAAAAATAAGGCTGATTCTTCCCAATTTATTGAGTTTCAGTTTATACAAAAGAAATATCGCCCTTCGCCCACCTACGAGATCTTGCTCCACTGGGTCTTACCATGTTGTGTCTGTAGAAAATGCTTCAGCCCTACGTTCTCCGCTGCTTCCAGGTCGGGGTCATTATCCAGTATCCTTTCCGCCATTTCCCGGGCAAGCTCTAACAACTCCCTGTCCTGCACGATGTTAGCTAATTTAAAGTTTAGCATCCCACTTTGACGGGTGCCGCCGATATCTCCGGGACCACGGATCTCAAGGTCCTTTTCAGCAATTTTAAAGCCATTGTTGGTCGCACATAATGTGTTTAACCGCTCTCTGGCTTCTTTGTTTAAACGCGGACTTGTTAATAATATGCAAAAGCTCTTCTCCTGCCCCCTCCCGACCCTGCCCCTCAGCTGATGCAGCTGCGATAAGCCGAACTTTTCGGCGCTTTCGATCACCATCACCGTAGCATTCGGGACATTGACCCCTACTTCGATCACCGTGGTGGCGACCATGATCTGAGTATCATTTACGAGAAAACGTTGCATGTTCGTTTCCCTTTCTGCTGGCTTCTGTCTGCCGTCAACCCGGCTGATCCAATACTTTGGTTCCGGGAACCATGCCTTAATGTTCTCATATCCTCTGATCAGGTTCTCATAATCCACTTTTTCCGACTCTTCTATCAGGGGAAAAATGATATAGGCCTGCCTCCCCTTACCGATCTCGTGCCGGATAAAATCCATCACCTGGGACCTTCTATCATCAAGACGATGAACAGTGGAAATAGGTTGCCTTCCAGGCGGTAATTCGTCCATTATGCTGTAGTCCAGATCCCCGTATGCGGTCATCGCCAGCGTCCGGGGAATTGGCGTCGCTGTCATCACCAGCACATGTGGCGGTATGGCCGCTTTCTTCCAGAGTCGGGCCCGCTGCTCTACGCCAAAACGATGCTGCTCATCCACAATGGCCAGCCCCAAACGACTGAACTGAACGGATTCTTCCAGGATGGCATGCGTCCCGATCAGGATCTGCAGCTTCCCCTCCCGGGCCATGTCCAGCACCTCCTTCCTGGACCTGGATTTGGAAGATCCCGTCAACAACCGCACTTCCACCGGCATCTCCTTCAGCAGCGCCGTAATGCCTTCATAATGCTGCCGGGCCAATATTTCCGTAGGCGCCATCAGACAGGCCTGGTAACCATTGTCGATAGCCAGCAGCATGGCCAGCAATGCCACCATCGTCTTACCGCTGCCCACATCTCCCTGCAACAGCCTGTTCATCTGCCGGCCGGAGCCGGTGTCCCGGCGTATCTCCTTCAGCACCCGCTTCTGCGCCCCGGTAAGCTCAAAAGGCAGATACTCGCTATAGAACCTGTTGAACATCTCCCCCACCTGCGTAAATACCACTCCCTGTGAATAACGATGCCGCTTGGACCTGATCATCCCCAGCCGTACCTGCGCCAAAAAGAATTCCTCGAATTTGAGACGGGTCAGCGCCCGTTGATATAGGTCAGGCCGGGTGGGAAAATGGATCTGTTGATACGACTCCCATCGGGAAAGATGACGTAAAGTGCCCCCTCCGGCCGGATCGGGATAGGCCATCACGGATTCCGGCAGGTTCTCCGGCATATCCTTTTCCTTCAACATGCCCAGCAGCGTCTGGGTCAGCTTGCCTAATTGCCTGCCCCCCAACCCCTTTACCTTCAGTTTTTCAGTGGTGGGGTACACTGGCTCCAAAGTAGCCTGCCCGCTGGCCTCCCTGACCAGCGATTCTATCTCCGGGTGCGTTATCTGAGGCGAACCCTGGAAAAAGCTCACCCTGCCATATACCAGGAATTCACTGCCCACCTGTACCAGCTTTTGCAGCCCATTGATCCCCTGGAACCACACCAGTTCCAACACCCCGGACGCATCTTTCAGCTCGGCCACCAGCCTACGGCTCCGCTTATCCCCCATTACCCCTACGCTCACGATACGACCCGCCACCTGGATATACTCCGTGTCGTGCTGTATATCCCTGATCAGGTTGATCCGGGTCCTGTCGACATGACGATAGGGAAAGAGGTTCAGCAGGTCATTAAAATGGAAGATCTGCAGCTCTTTGTTCAAAAGCTCCGCCCTGTACGGGCCTACCCCTTTCAGGTATTCAATGGGATTGCTGAGTATGGAGGCGACAGTGCTGATAGACAAAATTTCGCCAAAATTAACACATCTTACCTCACGGACGCCTTAAGTCTCCGGCTACGGCGACTCCATCCGCCGGACGGACATAGACCAGGATCTTTCCCTGCGTCTCGGGACCACGCCGCGGAGCCACGAAAGAATCCACCAGCCTGTAGTGCTGGCGCAGGGAATCCCCTACCCGGAAGGCATAGAAATTATTTAAAGTGGGGATATCCTCAAAAAGGACCAGGTCATAATAATGCTCCCCGATCCGCTTCTCCAGGATCTCCGCCTGCCGGTTGAACATACCCACTCCCAGATGATACCACAAGGGCAGCTCGGAATTCCTCTCCAGCGAAAAAGGTATCTCCGCCGCCAACGGCGTCAACTCGCACATATTCAAAACCTTCAAACCCTTGCTCGCAGCTCGCAGCTCACCGCTCGTAGCTCGTAGCTCACGGCTCAAAGCCATGACTCTATGGATCCCCGCCACAGTAGGCGCCGGCATATAGATCCGGTTAAAGGCAGGCAGCCCGCATTCGATCCACTGCTCCACCGGTATGTCCCGAACGGTATCCCTGCTGATCGTATAGGTATATTTATTAACGACATTCTCACCCGACGGTGACACATGTTGCTGACTGCGCGCAGGAATGATGCGCGCCACCAGCCGGTTCGTATACTTCCACCAGACCCCGCTCCACCATAAAAGGATCCCGGCCGCCAGCACCACCGCCATCCTCGTGGTGGCAAAATTGATCCCTGTCAGCCGCGCCGCCAATGTGAACAAACAGGCGAAAGCAAAACTGTGATAGAAAATGTTATTGTCCGGCGGCGTATAGCTGGTCACCTGAAAGATGGCCGCCTCGCCAAGGATACCGAGCGTCAGCACCACCAGTAACACCAACCGCTTCTCCCGCCGCAACCCGGCCATATCCCGGAAACAGGCAAGACACAGCACGACCAGCAGGAACAGATAGAACTTGATCCATTGGCTTCCGCCAAAAAAGTCTTCCGCGATATCATAGGCCGAAACCCTCGCCGTATGCGGCGCCTGACCATGATTGAACCAGTATCCGAATCCATGCGAAAGAAAAGGCAGGATCACCAGCAGCAGAACCCCAAAAAAACTGACGATATAGACCAATAAACCCTTCCACCCCCCACCGGTCAACCCATAGACCAGCAGCAGGGCACAGCAGATGAAAAAGGTCAGCCCTCCGCCATCCTGCTTCGTAAGAAAGGAAGCAACGGTAAATGCCCCGGCAGCCACCAGCCACCCGATATGCCAACGACTCCGCCCGCCTGCCGAAACCTCCAGGTCGGGCCTCACCCACCGGAACAGGCAAGCCAGGGCCACCAGCTCATACACGATCACCGAATGATTATACCAGGGCCAGAAATTAAAAAAGGAATAGGACAGACAGAACAAAAGCACGGAAGCCAGCCGGATACCCGCATTGTCGGCAAGTGTCCTTAAAATGCTGCGAAAGGACAATCCG
This sequence comes from Flavitalea plasmicola, assembly GCF_030546645.1. Taxonomy (GTDB): domain Bacteria; phylum Bacteroidota; class Bacteroidia; order Chitinophagales; family Chitinophagaceae; genus Puia. The sequence continues at coordinate 374,059 of NZ_JAUOTO010000009.1, read as the reverse complement.
GCCAGAATATTGATAAATACCTGCGCTTTCACCAAAGTAAACATTCCTGGACCCAGCAGCTTGAAGAATATAGCCGGTACCACCCAATACATGCCCCCCAACGGCGTCCCAAAATCCCGGAAAGGCAGCTGCCCCTGGCTGATCCTATAGGCGCCTTCCCAGGATAGGAAAATATTCACCCGGTAGGGCAACCGCAGAAAAAGAGGCACAAAAGCCAGTACAACGATGATGAAAATCTCTAGTCTGGCCGTGAGCTTAGGGGACATATATATACTTTTCGGGTTAGAATACAATACTGCAGGGATAAATGGGTAAAAGATTAATTTATTGCATTATTTAAAAGCAATATTATAAATTTTGTCATTTTGTTTGTACTTTGTCGCGATAATTAAATGCAGTGGCATACCTGAAACTCTTAAGACCAAAGGATTGGGCAAAAAATTTATTCTTATTCGTACCGCTCTTTTTTGCTGGTAAATTATTGTATTTTGACAAGCTGTTGATGATCTCCTATGGCTTCCTGGCTTTCTCCTGCATCGCCAGCAGCATCTATATCATCAACGATTACAGGGACATCGAGGACGATAGAAAACACCCTACCAAACGTTTCCGCCCCCTCGCCTCAGGCGCCGTCAGCAAGCCAGCCGCTCTTGTCATCTGTGCCCTGCTCATCATCCTCGGATTTGCGATTTCCTGGTTCATCAGCCTGAAATTCCTCTTCGTCATCAGTATCTATTTCACCATCAACATAGGTTATTGCCTGGGCCTGAAATCCATTCCCATCCTGGATATCATGATCCTGGCGGCCGGCTTCGTCCTCCGCATCAAGGCAGGGTCCGTGGCAGGTGATGTCAACCTCACGGAATGGGTCGTCATCATGGTCTTCCTGCTGGCTGTGTTCATGGCCCTGGGCAAACGAAGGGACGACGTATTGCTGAAGATCAGCACAGGCACCGATATGCGCAAGGCGGTCAAAGGTTACAACCTGGAATTTGTCAATGTCATGCTGTCCCTGGTTTCCGCCGTGATCATCGTCGCCTACTTCATGTACACCATGAACCCGCTGGTGCAAGCCAGGCTGGGCACGTTCCGCCTGTACTACACCGGTCTGTTCGTCATGGCGGGCCTCATGCGCTACCTCCAGATCATTTACGTCCATTCCGACTCCGGCTCGCCTACTAAGATCCTCTATAAAGACCGCTTCATCCAGATCTCCATAGTCCTGTGGATCGCCAGCTTTATTTTGCTGCTATATCTAAAAGATATTACCTTTTTTGAGAAATCCGTACACATGAATTCAGGGCGATAGCTCATTCCATGTGATATTTTTATTGACAAAATCAGATCAACATGAAAAAGGAAATCGCCAACTGGGGCAACTACCCGGTTATGCAAAGTGATGAACGCAATTTCACCCAGCTGGAGGATATCCGGCAATTCCTCCCCCAGGCGGGTCCCTTCATCCCCAGGGGCAACGGCCGCTGCTACGGAGACGCTTCCCTGGCCGGCACCACGATCAACACCACTCGCTTCGATAAGATCCTTTCCTTCGATACATCCAATGGCATCCTGGAATGCCAAAGCGGCATCACTCTGGACCAGGTGCTGGAAGTCATCGTCCCAAAAGGATGGTTCCTGCCTGTGACCCCGGGAACAAAGTTCATCACGATAGGCGGCGCTGTTGCCAGTGACGTCCACGGCAAAAATCACCATGTCGATGGATGTTTTTCCCACCACGTGGAAGAAATGGACCTGCTGCTGGCCGACGGCGCGCTCATCACCTGCGGCCCGTCCCTGCACACCGACCTCTTCGAGGCCACCTGCGGCGGCATGGGCCTCACGGGCCTCATCACCCGCGTACGCTTCCGCCTGAAGAAGGTGGAAACATCCTACATCCGCCAAAAACAAGTCAAGGCGGCCAACCTGGAAGAGATCATCAGCCTTTTCGAAAAATATAAGGACTATACGTATTCCGTCGCCTGGATCGACTGCCTCAAAAAGGGTAAAGGCTTCGGACGCAGCATCCTCATCCTGGGTGAGCACGCCACCATCAGCGACCTCTCGCCCAAACAAAAGGACCAACCGTTGCAATTGCCAAAGAAAAAGCAGATCACCTTTCCGTTCAATCTGCCCTCCTGGATATTGAATAGCTTTACTGTAAAAGCCTTCAACTTCCTGTACTACGGAAAGAACTTTAAAAAAGAGATCAACAATACCGTGAGTTACGAACCTTTCTTCTATCCCCTGGATGCCATCCTGCACTGGAACAGAGGATACGGTAAAAAAGGTTTCATACAGTATCAGTTCGTCGTCCCCATGGAAGCCAAACAGGGACTGATAGAGATCCTGCAGCGCATCAGCGATAAAGGCCTGGGCTCATTCCTGGCCGTACTGAAGGTCTTTGGCAAACAGGAAAGCCTCATAGGATTTCCCATGGAAGGCTATACCCTCGCGCTCGATATCCCCGTTCGGAAAGGTCTCTTCGAAACCCTCGACGAACTGGACAGGATCGTACTGCAATACGGCGGCCGGCTCTATATGTCCAAGGACGCCAGGATGAAGCCGGAAGTCCTCCGGGCCGGTTATCAACACCTGCCGCAGTTCCTTTCCATTGTACGCAAATACAACCCGGACGGAAAGATCAGGTCCGTCCAGTCCGACAGGTTGACCCTGACAAACATTAAATTAGAAAAACTACAAAATACCTAAGCCCTCATGCCTACTGTTCTCATCCTCGGCGCCTCAAGTGACATGGCCATCGCCATCGCCCGCAAATATGCAGGGGCCGGCTACACGATCCAGCTCGCCGCCCGCAATGCGGAAAGGCTCCAGCCACTTAGGTCAGATCTGTCCATCCGTCATAACGCTCCCGCCACCCTTCATGAGTTTGACGCCGAAAAACCCACCACTCATGAAGCATTCTGGACCTCCCTGAACCCAAGACCCGACATCACCATCTGTGTGTTCGGTTATCTGGGTGAACAGAAAAAGGCCGAGACGGATTGGCAGGAATGCGCCCGTACGATTCAGGTGAATTACACCGGCGCCGTCTCCATCTTAAATATCGTGGCCAACGCCTATGCCTCCACCGGCACAGGCACCATCGCAGCCATCAGCTCCGTCGCCGGCGAAAGAGGTCGGCAGAGCAACTATATCTATGGCAGCGCCAAGGCAGGCTTCACGGCCTACCTGTCAGGCCTGCGTAACCGCCTGTTCCACCAAAAAGTCCATGTTGTATCCATCCAACCGGGCTTCGTCTATACAAAAATGACGGAGAATATGCCGCTGCCGGGTTTACTGACAGCCCACCCCGCTGACGTGGCAAACACAGTCTATAAAGCCATCGACAAAAAGAAGAACGTGGTGTACGTGAAATGGTTCTGGCGCTGGATCATGCTCATCATCAAAAGCATTCCTGAACCCATCTTTAAAAAGCTAAAAATGTAACCGCTTCCAATGCCCCAACGCATCGCTTTTTTTGACTTCGACGGTACGATCACGACAAAAGATACCCTGCTGGAATTTGCCAGATACAGCAAAGGCAAATTCCGGTTTTACCTGGGATTTCTCCTCACCAGCCCCTGGATGGTAGCCTATAAATTAAAGATTATCTCCAACCAAATGGCAAAGGAACAGTTCCTTCGTTACTTCTTTCGCAATTACCCCCTTCCCGAATTCATGCGGCTTTGTGAAGGCTTCGCCAGGGATGTTATCCCCGGCCTCATCCGATCCAAAGCCCCCGGAGAGATCAGCCGTCTGAAAGACGCAGGTGCACAGGTGGTCATCGTTTCCGCCTCACCCGAAAATTGGATCCGCCCCTGGGCCGAGAGCATGGACGTCCAATTGCTCGCCACACGCCTTGTCACAAAAAATGGCAGGATCACCGGAGCCATAGAAGGTCGCAATTGTCATGGCCAGGAAAAAGTAAGACGCATTGAAGCCGCATTCACCCTCACCAACTTCGATGAGATCTACGCCTACGGAGATACCAGCGGCGACAAACCCATGCTCAGCCTGGCCCATAGATCCTTCTATAAGCCTTTCCGTTAAAAACTTCTACATTTCACTGCGGCATTCTCCGGCGCAATAGCCCGATGACGATGTAAAGTACCGGTGAGATAAGGAACTCATGCAGGTTACCCGCCACCTCCCGCACAGCCGGCGACATACGTCCCAGCCACCCATCGAGCACCCCCAGTAAGATCAGGAACAGGAAAGTACAGCCATACAACAGGTGCCAGATCTTCATGATCCACCTGGCCGTGTCTTTACGTAAAGCCCAGACGCCCGTACCATAGGTAAGAAGGATAAAACCGAGCTTGATCAGCTGCCGCAGCCGCATCGGCACGACGAGGAAGACATGATAGACGAATACTACGTAATAAAGGATATAAAATAAAACGATCACCCCTAGCCCTATGAGGAAAAATCTCCTTCCTTCACGCTGTCCGGCCATGAAATGTTAGCTTTTTGGTGAATATATACCAGAGCAGGAAAATAAATGCATAGATGAGGAACGTAAAAAGAAAATGATGGGAAAAGTCGAGATAGGCCCGGTAATGCACGAAGATCCATACTAACGCCATGCAACGCAGCACATTGAATAAGGTGATAAGCACACACCCTGCAAGTATAAATATGACTTTACGCCGGCCCGGCGCAGGAAAACAAAGGATAAATCCGATATACAGCACCATTAGCTCCAGCGCATTGCACGCATCCGCCACCCGTAGGGTCTGCTCGCCGTCGCGACGAATATCCAAACTCTCCCTTGCCTCCAGTGCACTATATGCCGCGTGCCCCTCCACTACATTCATCACACCTACCGTCGCATTTCCGACAAACCTTGTGAGCGGCCTGTCCAATACCCTTCCCGGCAGAAGAAGAAAAATGTATAAAGCCTTCCATACTACAAAGAGCAGAAAGGCTTTTACAAAGAATTTGACTACAGGACGGGGGATTTGAAGCCCGCCGCCGGAATACAATGTATCCACTGGGTTAACTATATCGAAGTTGGTTCAGTTTGGCTTTTCTTGTTATAGTCATAGAGCATCTTGGCGCCCAGTCCCAACCCGGCAACCACCAGGAAAACTACGCCGCCATTAACGGGAACGCTGTTACCATTGCCGTCTTTGTCCTTCTTGTCTTTCTTGTCATCTTTGTCACCTGTGATCCAATGGATAATATCAGAAATGATATTGGCCTTGCTGGTGTGCGGCACAAACATCAAGGGAGCCAGGATTAACGCACCCATCAAGAGTTTCTTAAAGATCTTCTTCATACGAATTAAGTTAAATTTGGATAATGATATAAATAAAACAAAGTCTTGCTCAAATGACAAACAGGTAAAATCAAGTTAGACTGAAAGAAAAATCGGGCTATCCTACAGGATTGGATAATGTGTGGAGGCGATTAAAATAGGCTGTTGAACTAGCAGAAATCACCGTAAATGTAACGGTAAATTTGATCTAAATCAAAACTTTCCTACAATTTATTTGTATTTGTCGATTAGTTCGAAAGTTTTACTCCGGAACTGCATACCGTGCGAAATAATAATTTCCCTTTTTTATGAGTTCTTTGCCCCCGTCCTGCTGCAGTAAATTGGGAAACGCAGGACTTTTATCTTCCTGATTTATAAATAAATATTCCCGGATATGCTGCTGCCGCAACAACGCATGCAGCCCGCTAAAGCTGGAATCCTTTTCCGAAAGGAAAAAATACTTCTCATCAAAAAGGCTGCCCAGCTCCATTGGAATGAACTCGGACCCGACCACGATCACGTCCCCCTGCTGCTGCCGGAGAAATTCCATCGCCGGCTTGATCCGGGTGAAATTAGCCTGGCGCAGCTTGTACACGCCGCCGCCAATGCTGTTCAGCAGGAACGCATACACCAACGCCACAACCAGGACCCCATAAACCCAACCTGGCAATCTCATCCCCAACTCCTTTATAACCAACGCTATCGCCACAAGGAACAGTGGTATCACCACCAGGAAATAACGGGCGCCCCATTGCATGCCGCCATCATTGGGCAACATAAACGGGCTGAGACAACAAAAAGAGGCTATCACGGCCAAAAACAAAACAGTGCGCTGCTCCAGCCGTATCCTGCCCTTCCACCATTGGTACAAAACGATGGGCGTCGCCAGGATCAAAGGAAAATATCGGATTGAAATCCAGTTTATGAGAAAAAAATTCTTGGCTCCCTTGCCTATCTTGTAAAATAAGGGATGATCCTGTAGTACCTGGAAACTATGCACCCCCAGCAGCGATCCAAACCACCGGTGATTCATCGCCAGAAAACCTGCCATCGTTATGGCCATCCCCGCTAAAAACCAGGGAATGCCCCGGTGCCGTTCCCGCCGGTACATCACCAGCGCAGCCACGCCGAATAAAATATTCATGGCGATGGCTTCCGGCCGCAGCCAAACGGAAAGCCCCGATAACAACCCGAGAAGAAAGAGGTATCCAACTGCCATACCCGGCCTCAGCAAAACTGCGATCCCCGCACACAACAGCAGCACAGCCGGCATATGCTCCCAATACACCGCGCCATACAAGGTCAAAGGCGAACAGAATACCAGGATCGCCAGCAGCAGTGCAACCAGTTGGTCCGGGATACCCGTCAGCCGCAGCAGCACGATCATCACCCCCCACAAAAGAATAGCGCTGACCACCGGCAGCACATATAAGCCGGCATCGCCGAACCATCCGTAAAATTTAGCACTGATCAGCTGAAAATAAGGAGGAAATGAAAATAGATCCCCTTGCGGCGTAGGATAGATAAAAGGATCCCTGAAAGGAAAAAATCCCTTACTCCAGATCTCATGCACCCATGCCGGCTGGGGCAAATACAGGTATTTAAACCCATGCCCGCCCTGCAATTGCTTCACCACCATGAACTTCATCCCCCCATCACCCGAAAAGAAGATCCCCGGCTGATTGGAGAACACCAGAAAAGCCAGGTAACAAAGTGAAACAAAATATAGGGAAAAGATCAGAAGACGCGGACGTTGGCTAAAAAAAGAGAAGGGCTGCACAATTTATTTTTTATATTTGTTAACGTTATAAATATACCGGGAAATTACCCGAAAACGCAAGTTTTTTGCGTAAAATCCGTTATATTATACATTCGTTATATTTACATATGACTATTTTGAATAGTTCTCCACGTTCCTCTCCAAATAGCCAACAGCGCATACCCGAAAAGGTGCAACATCCAACCCCTGTTTTAAGGAACAAGGATATTGTGGTAGTGGGTCTGCAACCCTGGTATTTCCCCATGGGCTGCAATGCAAAGGACATCGCGCTCCTGCTGGCGGAACACAATCGGGTAATATATGTCAACATCCCTGTCAAACGCAAGATCTTCCTCACCAATTCTGACCCTAAGTTCACCCCCCATATCGATGCCCTTAAAAAAAAACAGGAGCTCATCCGCCCCATAGGGCCCAACATTTGGGAATTCTATCCCGACTGTGTCATCGATTCGGCTAACTGGCTGCCTTTTACAGGCCTTTTCCAGGTGGTGAATTATTTCAACTCCCTCCGCTATGCCCGGGAAATAAAAAAAGCCTGCAAACAGCTGGGGTTCCGGGATATCATTATTTTTAATGACAACGATCCATATAATGGTTTCTATCTGAAAGAATTACTGAAGCCTTCCCTCTATATATACTACCTCCGTGATTTCCTGCAAGGCTTCGACTACTGGAAGCGGCATACTTCAGTCATCGAACCGCAGCTGATCCGCAAGTCAGACTTGGTGGTGGCCAATTCCACCTATTTCGCAGAATACAGCAGCACCATGAACCCAAGGTCCTGGTACATCGGTCAGGGCTGCAACCTGGAAGCTTTCGACCCCTCCAAAGCGCATCCGCTTCCGCAGGACATGCAGTCCATCAGCCGCCCCATCATCGGCTATATAGGCGCCCTGGACTCCTCCCGGCTGGACCATGACATCCTCCGCAGCATCGCTACGGAAAACCCGGATTGGAATATAGTTCTGGTCGGGCCAGAGGATGAAAAATTCCTGCAAAGCGACCTGCATAACCTACCAAATATCCATTTCAAAGGCCGCAAACCTTTCGATCAACTGGCCTCCTATGTAAAGGCCTTCGACGTCTGCATCAACCCCCAATTCAACAATACCATCACCCGTGGCAACTACCCCTTGAAAATTGACGAATACCTGGCCATGGGGAAACCCGTGGTCGCTACGCGCACCGTTGCTATGAAGATCTTCGAAGATCATACCTACCTGGCTGATCAGCCGGGGGAATATACCGGGCTCATTAAAAAAGCCCTGGCAGCCAACAGCCAGGAAAAAGCAAATGCAAGGATCAGCTTTGCCCAAAGCCATAGCTGGGAAAACTCCGTCGACGAATTGTACAGGGCCATCGAATCAACCGGAAAATTTACTACTGAAAGTTAAATATTGTAATACTCAACCTGGCACATGGAATGGATATCTATTGTTAAATGCCCTTTCACGGGCGCCGATCTCCGGGCACTGACGCCCGCCGAGATCGAGGAACTCAACCGTAAAATAGCAGCCGGCTCCGTCTGGCAGGCAGATGGCACCCCCGTCTCCACCAACATTTCCAAAGGACTCATCTCGGTGCGGGGGGACTATATCTTCCCCATCATCAAAGAGATCATCCTGCTCCTGAAGGACCTTGCCTGGGTAGATTCAAAGCAACACCTGCTGAAGGAAGCGCTCAGCGCTGACAAACAGATGGTGAAGAACTTCTATGACGAAAAAGGCTGGTTCGCCGACGAAAAAGGCGACTATGAGGACGCCGTCATTTTCGAAGACCTCCGGGACGTTTCAAAAGAGTATATCAAAAAATGCCACGACCGTGTCAGCCGGTACCTCAACCCGTCCGGCACCTACATGCTGGACGCCGCTTCCGGCGCGCTGCAATTCCCGGACTATCTCCAGTACTCGGCTAATTACAAATACCGCATCTGCGTGGACTTCTCCTTCCAGGCGCTGTCCGAAGCCAAACGCAAGCTGGGCGACAAAGGCATCTGCGTCCTCTGCGATATGACCAATATGCCCTTCAAGGACAATGCCATCGACGGCTTCGTTTCCCTGAATACCATTTACCATATCCCCAAAGACGAGCAGGTCACCGCCATGAAAGAGCTCTACCGCATTCTGGCGCATAAAGGCAAGGGAGTTATCGTATACGAATGGTTCAAACATTCACCCTGGATGAACTTCTGGCTGCTGCCCGTACGTGGTTTCTCCTTCATCAAAGGCCGGCTGAAAAGACTGGTAGGCAAAGCCCAGGCAGGCAAGATCCTCTATTTCCATGCCCATCCCTATGAGTATTTCAAAAAGAACCTGCCCTTCCCCTTTAAATTGGCTGTGTGGCGCACGCTCGACGTACGCTTCATGAAACTCTACATTCACAAACCCCTCTTCGGCCGCCAGATCCTCGATTGGTTATATAAAAAAGAAGACCAGCAGCCCGAGAAATATGGGCTCAAAGGCGAATACCCGATCCTGATATTCGAAAAATAAGAAATAAAAAAATGGGGGCCGTCATCAGACGGCCCCCTTGAGTATACAACCAACTCCAATTAGTCTACTACAAATTGCAGCACCACAGGCTTCTTCACCCCTTCAAACATCACCGTCATCATATATACGCCCTTGCCTATGCTTCCCAATGAAATGGCCTGCTGCAGGTACGGCGATTGTTTATCCGCCTCCAGGGCCTTCACCAGCCTGCCACCCATATCATAGATGGTATACCTGATCTTTCCGACATAGTCGTTCTGTCCTTCCACAATGATCTGGTTGCCCGCATATACTGGGTTGGGATACAGCTTGACAAACCCCACCGTACGGAAATTGCTCTGCACAAATACGGTCACGGTGTCCGAAGCGCTCAACCCCTTGTCATCCGTCACAGTCAGCTCGAACTTATATACCCCGGCCTGGAAGCCTTGTGCCATCGTCTTGCTGTTGGCAGCATCGGCTATCGTCACCTTCACAGGGCCCGAGATCTGCCTCCATTGGTAGCTTACCAGCGTTGCGCCCCGGTCATAGGACAACGACCCATCCAGCAGCGTTGACTGCACATCGGGCAACACCAGCGTAGTGTCGTTGCCGGCAATGGCTATCGGGTTCGGCGTAGTGTTAGCCGTCGTCACTGTGACTTGCACCGTTGCAGTGCCCGTAGCGCCCTTATCATCCGTCACGGTCAGTTGGAACACATATACTCCGGGGGTCAGACCATACACACCCGGCGTTGCAGTATTAGAGCCCGATAAGGTCACACCTCCGGCGCCGGATATCTGTACCCACTGGTATTTCACAATCGTTCCATCAGGGTCGTAGGAGCCGGATCCATCCAGGTCCACCGTCGTCCCGTCAGGCACGATCTTATCCACGCCGGCATCAGCCACAGGAGCCTGGTTCGACGCTCCAACAGCAGGGTTCACCGTCACCTTGACGACATCTACAGCTTCTACACCGGAATTATCCGTCACAGTCAATTGGAAAGTATAGATACCCTGGACCAATGAACCCACCGTCGTCGTTGCCTTGTCGGCAGATCCGAACACTGCTGTGGCAGGCCCGTTCACCTGTGTCCAGGCATAAACCGTGATTGTACCATTCACTTCTGAACCACTGCCCGTTAAGGTTGCACTATTCACAGGCAGCGTTATCACCTGGTCAGCGCCCGCATTCGCCACGGGTGCCCCCGGTACGACCGCCGGGTTCACCGTCACTTTCACCACATCCACAGCTTCCACACCGGAATTATCCGTCACGGTGATCTGGAAGGTATATACGCCCGCAACCAGTCCGGTCACGGTCGTCGTAGCTTTATCGGCAGATCCGAACACTGCTGCGGCAGGTCCATTCACCTGGGTCCATGCATAGCTGGTGACCGTACCATTCACTTCAGAACCACTGCCCGTCAGCGTGACGCTATTCGTAGGCAGGGTAATGACCTGGTCAGCACCCGCATTTGCTACTGGCGTCCCGGGCACCACCGCCGGGTTCACCGTCACCTTCACCACGTCCACAGCCTGCACACCGGCATTGTCCGTCACGGTGATCTGGAAGGTATATACGCCCGCAACCAGTCCGGTCACCGTTGTTGTAGCCTTGTCGGCCGAACCAAAGACTGCGCCGGCAGGACCATTCACCTGCACCCATGCATAGCCCGTGATCGTTCCATTCACCTCAGAACCGTTGCCCGTCAGCGTAACACTATTCGTAGGCAGCGTGATCACCTGGTCGGTACCCGCATCAGCTACAGGCGTGCCGGGAACAACTGCCGCATTGACGATCACCGTCACTACATCCGTAGCCGTTACGCCGCTGTTATCTGTTACTTTTAATTGGAAAGTATAGACGCCCTGCACCAGCCCGGTCACGGTTGTCGTCGCCTTATCGGCTGAACCAAAGACGGCCCCGGCAGGTCCCGTCACCTGCGTCCACGCATAGCCGGTGATCGTTCCATTCACTTCAGAACCACTGCCTGCAAGCGTTACACTATTCGTAGGCAGCGTGATCGTCTGGTCAGCGCCCGCATTCGCTACAGGAGGACCCGGGACGATCGCCGCATTCACGATCACCGTCACAAGATCCGTTGCCGTCACGCCACTGTTATCAGTTACTCTCAATTGGAAGGTATAAACGCCCTTCACCAGCCCGGTCACGGTCGTCGTCGCCTGATCGGCCGAACCAAAGACTGCCCCGGCAGGGCCCGTCACCTGTGTCCAGGCATAGCCGGTGATCGTTCCATTCACTTCAGAACCGCTGCCCGTCAGCGTTACGCTGCTCGTCGGCAATGTAATGGTCTGATCGGCCCCCGCATTCGCTACGGGAGGTCCCGGGACGATCGCCGCATTCACGATCACCGTCACAAGATCGGTTGCCGTCACACCGCTGTTATCAGTTACTTTTAATTGGAAAGTATAAACGCCCTTCACCAGTCCGGTCACGGTCGTTGTCGCCTTGTCGGCTGAACCAAAGACTGCTCCGGCAGGGCCCGTCACCTGCGTCCATGCATAGCCGGTGATCGTTCCATTCACCTCGGAACCACTGCCTGTCAGCGTTACACTGCTCGTCGGCAATGTAATGGTCTGGTCGGCCCCCGCATTGGCTACAGGAGGTCCCGGGACCACGGGTGCAGGCTTCACGGTGATCTGTACGGTATCCAGTCCGGTCGCACCCTGGTTGTCAAATACGGTCAGCTGGAAAGTATACACGCCAGCCACCAGGTTATTCACCTGCGTATTGGCCTGCGATGCAGTTACGATGGCTGGATTCGAAGGACCGGTTATTTTCTGCCAGGTGTAGGATGCAATAGTGCCATCCGAATCCGTCCCGCTACCTGTCAGATTAACGCTATTAGTAGGCAGCGTGATGGTCTGGTCAGGCCCCGCATTGGCTGTCGGGGCTTTGTTGCCAGGCGCTGTGGAAGACACGGTAATAGTGACATTCGCACTCTGCGTTCCGGTGTTATTGTCCGTAGTCAGCAGGTTGAACACATACGTGCCAGGCGTCATGCCCGTCACCGTAGTGGTGGCGCTGTTCGGATTGGTGATCGTGGCGGCAGGGCCGCTCACCTGCGTCCATTTGTAGGATATGATATTGTAGCCTACCCGGTTGATGCCATTGGCCGCCGTAGTGGTATTCTTGATCAGTTGCGGCGCAGTGGCGGTGCCGGTAAGAGTAGCCGTCGTGCTGGTAATGGTCTGGTTGACCCCGGCACTGATGGCAGGCGGTGTCCAGTCATAGGACTGGCTGGTCGTGGACATAGGCGTCACCAGCGTGGGTACCAGTACGTCCAGCGCATTCGGGTGAGCGGCCTCCTGCACACAGGAAAAGCCGTTACCCAACACGAGCGCCTTGCCACGACCCCATGAATAAAGGTCGCCATTCTCTGCCTGCGCATATTTATAGAATCCAAACCAGTTGTTGGAATACAGCTTGGACCACTTCACCCCCTTGCCGATCTGCACCGCAGGTGCCGTTACGGGATTCTCACTGTCCGTAAACGTCCATCCATATCCGGGGAAAGTCGAATAAGTATACTTATTGACAAACTCTTCTCCATTGCCTACCTCCCCCTGTGAGTTGAACCCAAAGCCGTACATGTCACCCTGGGTGTCGATATAGTGCGTGGTATTCCAGTCGACAGAGATCTCCTTGATGGGATATTTCAATCCCCAAAGCGTAGATAAATTAGTAGGCGTGCTATACGTCGGTCCGCCCTTGGCGCCCCAGCTGCCCCAGGAAGTACCCCATACATAAGGATACCCGTTGGTCGCCCCGGCGCTCGACTCAACGATACAGCCCGCATAGTCGAAATGGCTGGCGAAAACGTCGATGGCTGGCGCAGGAATGGTCTTCTTCACAGGGGTTTTACCCTTGCCGATAACCCACTCATATACGTCCCCGGCTACAGTCAATGCGACGATACGGGTGCTGCCCAATGCCACTTTTTTGATCTGCATGCCGGCAGGTGAAAGCTGCACAGGTCGCATGCCCGTGACACCCGCCGTAGAGAACAGGTTATAATCGTCATTCCCATAATACCACAGGCTGCCGTCCGTACGGACAGTAAGCGTGGTATTCTTATAGGCGAAAACTTTTACATTCTTGTCGAAAGGAGCGCCGGTCGTATCAGTCTCTACCCGGTCTGTTACCAACGTCCAGTCCACACGCGACGACCAGATATAACCTTTGTCATCCAACACACGGAACTGGTTGAACGCTCCGTCCCCATCCACTACCTGATTGCCTCCGATGGGGAACACCTTCAGAGCGCCGCCCCCATTCCATCCATATACATTGTTGTCACTGCCAATATAGAATACCCGATACTCACATACAATTACTTTCTTGATAGGCAAAGGACCCGAAGCAGGAACAGACGTTGCGGGGTTCACCGTGATGGTCACGTCCGCGGATGCCGTCGTTCCCTCACTGGTCGTCACGGTCAGGGTGAACACGCTGGTCCCGGCCGACAATCCCATCACAGTCGTGGTAGCCGCTGCAGCCGAATTGATCACCGCGGCAGTACCGCTCTTCTGCGTCCAGGCATACGTCACGATCGTCCCACCATTGGGGTCCGAGGCAGATCCACCCAGCGTCACGGTGCTCGTAGGCAGCGTGATCGTCTGATTAGTCCCCGCACTAACGACAGGATCCTGCAGAACAGAAGCTTTCACCGTGAGGGTTACCGTGGAAACGGACGTCACACCCGCGTCGCTGGTTACCGTTAGCTTAAACACATATACGCCGGCAGCAAGGCCCGTCACTGTCGTACTGACCGAACCCGGATTGGTAATAGTGGCAGTCGCACCGCTCTCCTGCGTCCAGGCTATGCTGGCAATCGTAGTTCCGGTGGCCGGCGTGGCAGTCCCCGTCAACGTCGCGGAAGTCTGTGGCAGCGTAATATTTTGATCGGCCCCGGCACTCACGGTCGGAGGCGTCATCACTGGCCCGGCAGGCACCGTCGGAGTGCCCGATCCCACCAGCGTAGTATCCCCCTGTCGCAGCATCCACTGAAAAATAGACTCCCCTTTGTAATAGGTTCCCCTGGAATTCGTATCCGTGCTCGTCGTAATATAAGGGCCCATCGGCGCAAAAGATTGCCAGTTCAGCGCCTTCGGATCATATTCTGTATTCCAGCAGCAATGGGTGCCGCCACCGACATTATTATAAGTGAAATAGGCCGACCCGGGCACCGAATCGTTCATGGCCTTGGCCACCAGTGGAGGATTGATCACCTGAGCATCTCCATAGCCCACCGTGGCAAACAGCTTGCCGCCATACTTCTTCGCCCAATGCCCGAAATAAGGATATCCCGGACCCGGCTGCACCGTCGCCGCACCCGATAGGATCGTAAGGCTGGTGACAGGCTTCATCCCATCCTCCGCCCCGGGACTCGACTCATACGTGATCATGGCCGACCACGTAAATGCACCCTGCGAAAGACCGCCCAGGTGCACCGAATTCCTTTTGATATGATAAGTATTCAATAAATAGTTGAGGACCGCTAGGTTCCATTCCGGCTGAACATACGTATAACTGCAGATCATCGTGATCAGGATCGGGTAATGTGTCCCGTTACCAAGGACTACAC
The DNA here is from genome assembly GCF_030546645.1 of Flavitalea plasmicola. GTDB lineage: Bacteria > Bacteroidota > Bacteroidia > Chitinophagales > Chitinophagaceae > Puia. The sequence continues at coordinate 358,934 of NZ_JAUOTO010000009.1, read as the reverse complement.
TGCCATCCCATCCGTTGTTAAGCCAGTAATGTGGTCCGAAAGATTGCAATTTCGCGAGATTCGTCCCCATTTCACCCTGACCAGGCATGGTGATGATCGCAGGACGCGAGGCCGTGTCCGGATCTCCAGCCTTGAACATATTGGCCGGGCGACTGATACGAATGGAGTAAGTGAGACTACCTAGCTTATAAGTAGTGTCATACGTGATGAAGTTGTGACTTTCCGCCTGCGCCAAGGCGTGATGGGGACCGAGCGCCGACAGCAATAGACATGCCAGCCCCATCAAATAGAATTTGGATTTCATAGTTTAACTGGATTTAGGATTTCAGCTAAAAATCATCGAACAAAACACACCTGATTCAAAACCAAATAATAAGGGTTAAAGTACGGTATCTTAAACTTGGTTTTCTAAATCCGGTACAGATTAAAAATTACTTGAATCGAGCTAAAATTATGCCAAATAAGAGGAAAATTGTACCAGATTTGTCCCAAAAATTCCCCAGATTTTTAATACCCTGATAACCAGATAAGATTTTTTTAGGGTAAATACGTACACCGTACCACGAAAAAATATTGCCCTCTACACATATTTTATTTTCCCTATTTTCGTTGTTGGTAAAGTAATTAAATATCACCCTTACATGCAGCAGGAAAAGCCCTCCTTTCATGAATTTGTGATGGTGAGCATCGTTGCAGCCTTCCTGATATTTGTAATTTTAAAACTCGTTTTTTTATAACCGCTCATGGCCAGACACTTGCTCGGGGATATGCGGGAGAAGTTCAACAGAAAAGTCTCGGCCCTTACCACTAAGACCCTGTTCCGGGACAAGCTCAACAATTGGCTGGGCTATCTTTCCATTGCGGCATTGGCCTGCATCTTCGGCTTGCTCATTTCACGGGATCTGATGAGCGGTCTCGCCTTCTTCGTGGCCATCGTCAGCTTTGTCGCCCTGGTGATCTTTCTGAAGGACCCGGAAGTATGTTTCTACTTTTTCCTCTTTTTTGCCTTTCTCATCTATTGGTTCAATTCGGCCCTCTTCCATGGAGATTTTCCCGTTGGCCTCGTATACGACATACTGGCCATCGTCCTGCTCCTGGGCCTCAGCGTTTCCCGGCCGGACTTTCGCATCACCCTGAAGTACTTCAATAAGATCCCCCTCGTCACCTATTTCTTCGTCATCCTCTTCTTCAACGTCGTGGAAATGTTCAATCCCAACTCCGGCGGCGCCTCCGCCACCAATATCACGGGATTCCGTAAGTTCCTCGACTTTATCATCATACTTTTCGCCGCTTACAATCTCTTCGACAGCATGGAGAAGATCCGGAAATTCTCCAATATGCTCCTGGTCGCAGCTGGCATCAGCGCTATCTACGGCTGCATTCAACAGTGGTTCGGCCTCATGCCATGGGAACTGGAGTCCATTCTGTCCAATCCGATCGCCTTCGGCCTCCTGTTCGTCAATGGAGAATTCCGCAAGTTCGGCACCATGTCCGACCCCTCGATCTATGGCCTGCTCATGACTGGCTGTACCCTCTATTACTTTATCCTGGGGATCTATGAGAAAGACAAGAGATGGCGCGCTGCCTATATTATAGGAGCTATCTTCATGCTCCTGGCCGTGGGCTACTCCGGCACCCGCACCGCCTACGCCACCATGCTGGCAGGCCTGGGATTCTTCATCCTGCTCAATATCGACAAACCCGCCATCCAGAAATTAGGCATCGCCTCCGTGATAGGATTCATTATTCTCATGACAGGCCCTTTCGAAGGCATCGGCACTATCCGCCGCTTTCGTACCACCTTCATTGGTACCCAGGACCAATCCTACAAGGTGCGACTGGAGGCCCGGGCATTCATCCAACCCTATATTCGTAGCCATCCCATCGGCGGCGGCCTGGGAACCACGGGCTTCAACGGCGCCAAAGAACACCCTGGCCACCCCCTCGCGAATTTCCAGCCGGATGGCAGCTACGTGGTCAAAGCCACCGAAACGGGATGGATCGGCCTGATCCTGGTCTGTATCCTATACTTTATGGTCATGCGCACTGGCATACGCGGCTTCTTTAGAGCCCGGTCGCCCGAGATCAAAGTGTACTATAGTGCCTGTCTCAGCGCCATCTTTTCTTTTTATGTGGGCGAATATACTCAGCTGGCTGTGGGGGGCGTCACCGACTCCCTCGTATACTTCCCGCTCATTGCGATTATGCTCAACTTAAAATATTTTGACACGAATGCCGAACCCAGGCACCCGGAAATAAGTATATAACCCATCCTCATGAACCGCCCCCTTATTCAAATACTGCTCCTGATCCTCAACGTTACCTGGATCACCAGCGCATCCCGCATACTGGCGCAAACTCCCTTATCCCCCTCCCTCCGCGTGGAAAAGGTCATCATTTGCGAATACCGCGTCTGGTACATCGCCAGCGACAGCAACATCTATGGATGGAACAACGGCTCCCGTACTGTCGTTAAATTCCCCATCGGGGGAAGAAAGGCCGTTGATGGTGACGGCGCCTTCAACGAATTCAGGGTCCTCGACGACCAGGGCTATATCTGGTCCTCCCGCATCGACTACACCGCCAACACGGACAGATACGACACGGACACCACCGGTGCACCCTTTGATAAGAACATCCGGGTCTTCGCCTACCAGAACACTACCCTCACCATCCGCTCCGACGGCAGCGTCTGGTACTTCGGTAATGACGACTACCACCTCCTTACACCCGCTGGCGCCAACAACCTGCGCCCCATCCAGCTGTCTCCCAAAGGAATGGCCGTAAAAAAACTGGCGTTGGGTGGCTACAGGATCGTCGCCCTCACAAAGTCAGGCCAGGTGTATGAATGGACCTACGGCGGCGGAAAGAACCCCGTCAAAAAGACAATTCCTGCTCCCGCCATCGACATCTTCGCAAGCCACTTCGACTATGCAGGCTGCATCATACCCGCAACCCCTGGCGCAGCGGCCGGATACCCCTACATTTGGGGCACAGCGTGGGGTAGCTGGGGCTCAAGGACACCCGCAGCTTATGCCCAGCCCACACCCGTAAAAGACCTCTGGAAAGTAAAAGCGCCCATTAAAGAGATCTCCGTGGACTGGAACACCACCCACTACATCGATACCCGCGGCGATATGTACGGCCTGGGCTTCAATGCCCAGGGAGAAGTAGGCAACGGGGAAGAAACGGTCAACAAACACCACTACCCTACCTTTCCGGGATACGGCTGGTCTTTTAAAGACAGCGAAAACCCTGTTCCCGCACCCGCCGTACAAATAGGGAAAGGGATCAAATGGTCCAGTCTATTCTCCAACAATTGGTTTGGATTCTATAAATACGCCCTGGCCGAGAACGGCGACCTGTATTCCTGGGGGCGTAACAAGGCAATGGTGCTGGGCAACGGCCTGTTCAATCTGCAACAAATGGAACATCCCAACGCACTGGATGTGCTGGTGCCCACCAAGGTCACGCCGCTCACCACTATTTTCCAAACCTATAATTTCCAGCCCCCTTCCATCCACGCCACAGTCGAAGAGGATGGTGGCACAATAATTTTGAAAGGCACCGCCACACCACCCCTTTTGGTTAAGTCCACACCCAGGTCCGCCAATGGCATCGATACCATCGATTATAAGATCACATCCTGGCGCTGGAAAAGGGTCAGCGGGAAACTCTGCACCATCTCCCGCCCCGACTCGCCTTCCACCACAGTAGCCGGCCTCACACCCGGCACTTACATATTCCAGTTGACGGTGACAGATAGCAATACAGGTACCCAAAATACAGCCATCACGGTCTCCATCAGCCCTTCCGGTCATATTAAAAAAGATTAACTTTATCCAATGATAGTAGTATATATCCTCACTTCCTTGCTGTTTGTCTACCTGGCCTCGACCATCCTGTACCTTTTTTTCCTCGCAGCAGCAGGTCGCTTCGGAAAGCTCCGGAAATATACCTCCCACCCCGATAAGGCCCGCATCGCCGTCATCATTCCTTCCTATAAAGAGGATTCGGTCATCGTCGACACAGCGCGCCAGGCCCTTAACCAGGACTATCCCAAAGATAAATACACGGTCACCGTCGTGGCAGATCAGCTGCAGCCGGAAACCATCCGCCTCATGCAGGAGATCCCCGTCAACGTCATACCCGTCCGGTTGGAAAAAAGCATGAAAGCCCGTTCTCTCAACGCGGCCTTTCAGCAGCTGGCCTCCGGCAGTTACGACCTGGCCATGATCCTGGATGCCGACAACATCATGTCTTCCGACACCCTTGAAAAGGTCAATCACGCCTATCGTTCCGGCTGGCAGGTGGTCCAATGCCACCGTACGGCCAAGAATAAGAATAATTCCGTAGCCATCCTCGACGCCATGAGCGAAGAGATCAATAATACCATGCTCCGGCGCGGCCAGCGCGTCCTGGGCCTCTCCTGCGCCCTCATCGGATCGGGTATGGCTTTCCGTTATGACCTCATCAGCGGCATCTTTGCCCTCCCCGCCATCCAGGACAATCCGGGCGAGGACAGGGAAATAGACATCCAGCTGGTGAAAAAGGACATCATGGTCGAATTCATCGAAGATGCTTACATCTATGACGAAAAAGTACAACGTAAAGAAGTGTTTGAAAAACAAAGGACCCGCTGGCTCGGCACACAGGTGGATCACCTGAAAAGCTTCCTTTCTCCCGACATGAAACACCTGCGCACCCATAAGATCTTCCTGCATAAGCTCTTTCAATGCATCTTCCTGCCACGCCTCCTGCTGATGCTGGTGTTTCTACTGGTGATCGCAATTTGCACCGTCACGATCTTCACCGGAGTTCCCATCCTGGCCCCCGGCTGGCCATGGTGGCTGGCCCTGGTCGGTATTTATGGACTCACAATGATCGTCGCCATCCCATCGGCTTTTTACAACAGGCAGACCCTCACCGCCCTCTCCAGGATCCCGGTTCTGATGTTCGCCATGGTAAAAGCTTTGCTGAATATTAAAAAACACAAGACTGGCTTCCTCCACACCCCTAAGGAATTCAGCGCAAAAGCCTGATCACTTCGCTGCTGGGGCCAGCGGCTTGGTCGCCTTTTCACCCAGGTCGGGCCGGGGGAAAAAGCGGTCCTTTAATTTTATGAAATGTATCTCGTAAATGCGATAGCTTACTTCGGACAGCAGGTACACCGTCGCCAGATAGGGAAGGAATAACAGGATCTTGATCACCGAATGCTCGGGATTGAAATAAGGCTTGAATAAAAAGGCCCACACCAGCCAATGAAAAATATACATACTGTAGCTCACCCGCCCGATATTCACCAGCCACCTGTTCTGTAAAAAATGGCGGAGCCGGGTAAATCGCTCCCGCATATGCTCGCTCACCAGCACCAGGATCAGACTTGAAAAGAACAGGTTCAGCAGCGTATAGTGCCAAACATATTCATAATGCTCCGACTGTCCGATCCGATAGCCCAGATCCGTTATATAGCTCCCCTGCGCCCTCCTGAATCCATAATCCCAGATCCCTGCACCCACCACGGCAACCAGGCTCGCCAGCAGCAGGAATTGCGGCCTTCTCACCCTCTTGTCCAAAGACAGGACATGTATGATGCCTCCCATAAAAAAGGCATCCAGGTGGCTCAGCGTATGCCAGTATACAATGTCCGACAACGGCTCGCCGCTGAATCCCTTCGCAATGAAATGCGCTCCCAGCAGATAACGCACCAGCGGCGCCGCAATGATCACCCCGATCATGAACACCTTTATCAGCCGTTGGGGACTTATCAGTATGATCAGGGGGAAAAAGAGATAGAATTGCTCTTCGATACACAGGGACCAGAAATGCGTAAAGGCAGGATACCAGTGCCATCCCGAAAACGACCTTGTAAAATTAAAAGTATAGGTCACCAGGTATGGGATATACCGCCCATATCCCTCCGGCGCATGCGTGAAGATATAAACGACGCCTGTCACCAGCAGAAAGCCGAAATACAATGGAAATATCCGCAGCGTACGGCGTACCCAGAACTTCTTCAGCTTGAAGGAGAGGGGATCGGAGGCCTTTTTATCCTTCCAGAGTATGCCCGTGATAAGGAACCCCGACAGCACAAAGAACAGCTGCACCCCGATCCACCCAAACGTGGTGATCTCCCCATGCAGGCTCATCACCAGCAGGATCGCAAAGGCCCTTACACCATCGAGACTTTTAATATATCCATTCGTTGCCATAGGGATTGCCGGCAACTATTTATTGGTAGGATTAGCTCCCGGTACAGGACGCAGCACATGGTCCAGCGGCCACCCGATCATCCGTTCGATATCGATACGGATAAGGTCCTGGCGGAACTGCAGGTTCAGCACTTTGGTCAACTCGTCGTTCTTTGCCCTTTGCACGAGCATATAGGACTCCACTGTAATGGTGCCTTTGCGAAAATTGTCCTCGGCCTGGGAAAAATTGGCCTGTACATCGTTGATGGTCTCGCTCTCCATTTCGATCAGGGCGCTCAGCAACTTGTACTCTTTATATTTGGATAGCACATTCGCTTTTATCTGCCGGGCCAGGATCTCCTGCTGGTCCTTACCCTGCGCAATGGATTCACGAGCCATTTTCACCGTATTGCCCTGGGAGAAAATGATCCCCAGCGGAATGGTAATGCCGAAGTAATATTTGGGATATACGTAATTGTTCGTTCCCGTAGTGGATTTCTTCGCAAAGCTCTGGTCATTGTAGTTGGTGGAAATGCTCAGCAGGTTCAGCCAGGTAGCCTTGGCCCTGCGCAGCTCCAGTTCATCCACCTTGCTCTTGTGGACGGAAGCATCGTATTCAGGTCCCTGAAGAGCCAGCGCCACCAGCTTGTTCTCATTGGCCGTATCCGAAAGGTCCGTCGAGATTCGGGTAATGGGTGCCGTTGGTCCCGGATTAGCCGGCGGTGCAGTTGTTTTGGGCTTGCCGGCAGGATTCTGTGCTTCCACGGTTACGGCTCCAGCTAAAAAAAAGGATACGAGTAAATACGTAAAAGATCGATTCATTTTATACGGCATTTATATTTTCCAGGTCGATCATATTCAATACAGATCCGGTGAATTTACCATTGAGGTCCTTCAGGAACCTGATGGATTCCTTGTCGATCTGTTTGATAACATGCACGGCAGAAAAAACTGCCACTATCCCATCCACATATTGGATCAATTCCTTACTATCACTAAAGTCGTTTAACGGAGGCCCCTCCAGGAAAATATAATCAAATTCATTCACCAGGTGATGCAGGTACGACAGCAGGTTCTCACGGGGCAGCACCTCCGAAGGTGTGTAATCCCCGCCCTCGGACCCTATTACATAGACCTCTCCCATCTCGGAACCGATGTTCTTCGAGAAGAACCGGATCTTTTCTATCAGCGACTTGCTGTTCGTATCATTGGAGATCTTCTCCAGCACAGGGTCCGCCTGCAGCTGTACCGTCAGGTCATTATTGGAAAAGTTCGTATCGATGATCAGGATCTTCTTACGGCTCATGCTGAGACTATAGGACAATGCCTGTATCAGCGTTGTCTTCCCTTGCCCCTTCTTCGTGCTCGTGAACAGGAAGATCTGCTTGCCGCTGGTCTCTATTTCGTACCGCAGCTTCCGGATGGACTCCCGGAAGACATTGTTGCGCTTCTTCTCCAGCTTATCCTCTTCCTTGATATGCCCTGCGACGATGTCCTTCATCGTCTTGTTCTTCAGGTTCATGAAGTTCACCATGCTGATGAGCTTCAGACCCACCGCCTTCGAAAATATGATAGGCGTACGGATGGAAGAATCCATATACACGAGCAAAATAATGATCACGATGACAGTCATGAAAGTGACAGCCCCCGCCATTCCCACGATCAGCATCCGCTTCGAAGGCTCGGGATCTATCGCCGGCTGCGCGATCTGCAGCTGGCGGAAATTGTTCACGGACGATGATCCAATGTCGGTAGCGGCGTTTAATCGCGCTTTGGCGGCAAGATATTCCTTCTCGGCCAGGTCCGCGTCCTTGATCAGGGTCTCCACTGTTTGCGTCTTGTTCGATGCGGTACTGATCCCCGCTTTCAGGTTGCCGATCTTCTCTTCCAGCAGCTTGATCTTCTCCTTGCTGGCCTCAATGCTCACCTCTATATCGTTCTTCTTGTCCAGCAGGTCCGTCCGGTTGTCCGGCAGCTTCTCCGTCCCGGATCCGGCATTGGGATTGGCAGCCGCATATTTTTGGTTGAACTCGGCCTTCAATTGATTGTACCGGTCCAGCTTCGACTTATCATTCGTATTAAGATACTCTTTGTAAGCATCGTTCATGGCCTTCCGTGCCTGCAACAGCTCTTCGTTATTATTCGGGTCGGTGGTAGGAGCAGGAGGCTTCGTGGCCTGATCCTTCGCACTGGCATTGGCAACACCCAGCTTCTGGTTCACCTTCCGTAACTCGAAATAAAGATCCGTCTGCTTGTTCTTCTCATCGCTGAGCGACTTCTCAAACTCACTGATCAACTCGTATTTGCTGGTACTTTCCGTCGCAGCGTCCGTCCCGCCCTCTCCCCTGAGTATCCTGTTCTTTTCATCCAGCTCCTGCTTCTTCTTGTCCACGATGCTCTGCAGCGTGTCTATCGATTCCTGTGACTTCGTGCTCCGGATATTCCGGTAGTACCGGATGAACTGCTCGAACATCGTGTTCACCATAAACGCCGATAGCTCGGGGTTCTCCGTTATGCCATCCGTCTGTATATAGTCCGTGCTGGGCACGCGGTAGATCTGGATATGCCTTAAAAGCTGACCATAGCCGTAGCCATACAGGTCCAGGAATTCCAGCAGTTTCTTTTCATCGGGCTTATAGCTGGTGAGCACGGTCATGGTCTCCAGCTTATCCTTGAAAACACGCTTGGCTTCCGTCAGGTTCACCTCTTTATAAGTATATGATTGCAGCTGTTTGACATTCAGCCTGCGGAAAGGATTCGGGCTCGTAAGATCATGCAGGATCAGCTCATAGGACAAGAGGCTTATCACAGGCGCCGACATCCAGGTATTGATAGCATTGTTAAATCGTACTTCAGCATCGAACATGTTCGTGCTGCTCTCATTTATCTTGATCTCGTCAGGTATCGCAAATCCTGTGGAGATACGAGTCGAGCTCCTGTAGCCCTTGGGCTCATGCCGGGTCAGCGACCAGGCGACTACTGCCGCCAGGATGGCAGAGCCGATGATGATCCACTTCCGCTTCATTAAAACCCGTATCAGATAGGTAAAATCCATTAAGGGAAATTTTCGCCAAATTTAACCTTTAAAATCGATGGATGCCAACAAATAAGGCAAAATCTGGAGCTGGACAACAAACGAAAATATATCATTCTTTATTTTGATCCTACCCATTTTTTACAGGCCCGGTAAACCACCCGGATCATTGATTTCTTGCCCCATAATTCAAAGAAAATAAGTATGTTTGATCATGAACAGGCGTAAGGCAATCTTTCGTATCACCCTTGCCGGGATCGGCTTGGCAGGCGCCGGGGCTGCTTACGAATGGTGGACTCTGGTCCGGTCTCCGGACATGTCCTGGCTACGCAACAACAAGGAGCTCATCGCCGCCCTTTCCGAGACGATCATCCCCGCCACCGATTCACCGGGAGCCCGCGAAGCCGGCGTTGCTGATTTCATCATTAAAATGATCGCCAGCTGCACCCCTGTAAAAGAACAAAACAATTTTATCTCCGGCCTGAAGGCAATGCAGGATAGATGCAGGAGCAAATATGGCAAACCTTATCAGCATTGCGCCCCCGCCGACCAGGAGGCCGCCCTGCTCTATTTCCAACAAAAAGGCCAGCCTTTCAAAGGCACTGCCGGCAAACTGGAGGCCCGTCTCACCGGACGTTCCTTTTTTCGCATCCTGAAAGACTATACGGTGGAAGGGTACTGCACTTCCTCCGCAGGCGCAACAAAAGGACTGGCATATCTTTATATCCCGGGCAGCTTCCACGGATGCATCCCACTGCAGCCAGGGCAGAAAAGCTGGGCAACCAACTAATCCACTATGGGCGATCCGAAACAATCTACCCCCCCCAACCAGGTCAATCTCCCCGGCAAAGGCGCCGATCAACATACTTTTGACGCCATCGTCGTCGGCTCCGGCATCACTGGGGGCTGGGCAGCCAAAGAGCTCTGCGAAAAGGGACTGAAAACCCTCGTGCTGGAAAGAGGTAAGAATGTCGTCCATATCAGGGATTACCCCACCGCCATCCTCAACCCCTGGGACTTTGAGTTCAGAGGCAACCATACGGAAAAAGAAAAAGCCGCCGACCCCATCCGGACAGCCTATGGCGATGCCGGCGGCAGCATCTTCTTCGTCAAGGACAGCGAACATCCCTATATCCAGGAAAAACCCTTCACCTGGGTACGCGGTTATCAGGTCGGCGGTCGGTCCCTCACATGGGGCCGCCAATGCTACCGATACAGCGACCTGGACTTCGAGGCCAATCTGAAGGATGGCATCGGCGTGGACTGGCCCATCCGCTACAACGACCTGGCCCCCTGGTATGATTACGTGGAAAGATATGTGGGTATCAGTGGCTCCAAAGAGGACTGGCCCTCCCTGCCCGACGGCGATTTTCTCCCTCCCATAGAGATGAATTGCGTGGAACAACATTTCTCCGACCAGGTCCGCGCCCACTATAAGGACAGGATCTCCACCATTGGCCGTGTATCCAACCTCAGCCGGGGCTGGAACGGCAGAGGCCCCTGCCAGTTCCGCAACCTCTGCTCCCGGGGATGCCCCTTCGGCGGCTACTTCAGCAGCAACGCGGCCACCCTACCCTCGGCCCAGGCCACAGGCAACCTTACCCTTGTCCCGGACGCCATCGTAACGGAAGTGATCTACGACCCAAAACGCAACAAAGCCACGGGCGTACGGGTCACCAATGCGCTGACAAAGTCCGTGACAGAATACTACGCTCGCGTCATCTTTCTCAACGCCTCCACCATCGCTACCGCCGCCCTCCTGCTCAACTCGACTTCAGCCCATTTCCCCGATGGACTGGGTAACTCCAGCGGACAGATAGGGCATAACCTGATGGACCATTTCACAGGCACTGGCGCCGGAGCCGTCCTGGAAGGAATGGAAGACAAATACTACTCCGGAAGAAAGCCCGTCGGCATCTATATCCCCCGGTTCCGCAACCTCCCCGGCGGACAATCCCGTAAAGACTATATCCGTGGATTCGGCATCCAGGGTAAAGGAGCCAGGGCCGAATGGAGGGATATCGGTGCCTCCGCACCCGGCTTTGGGAAAAAATTCAAGGACCAGCTCCTCTCCCCCGGCCCCTGGGGCATGTGGATGGGCGGCTGGGGAGAGACCCTGCCGTACTTCGACAACAAGATCACCCTCGATAAGAACAACCATGACCCCTGGGGCCTTCCCATGGTAAAGATCGATTTTGAATACAGGGATAATGAAAAGGCAATGAGTAAGGATATCCTGGAATCTGTGAAGGAGATGTTCGCAATAGCAGGATTCAAAGACATCAACGCTTACAGCTACCTGCAACCTGGCGGCACCGCCGTTCATGAAATGGGCACAGTACGCATGGGAAAGGATCCGAAGACCTCTGCCCTCAACGCCTGGAACCAGCTCCATGATGTCCCCAACGTACTGGTCACGGACGGCAGCTGTATGACCTCCTCCGGCTCTGCCAACCCATCCCTTACCTACATGGCGCTCACCGCCCGTGCCTGCAGCCATGTCGTGGAAGAACTAAAGAAAGGGAACCTATGAATGAGCATTGGCTTTCGCCTTTTTCAAAGCGCCCTTCACCATACGGTATGCAGTCTTGTAAACATCCAACGTATACTGGCCAACATTCTTCAGCTCCATGTCGATATGCCGCCGCATGATAAAATACCAAAAGACAAAACCGACCATTGCCGTCACCATCGTACCAATGGCAGCTCCGTAAAACCCAAATTCCACCAGACAGGCATAGTTGATAACAAGAAACCCAACCAACGTACCCGTATTGGCCCAGAACACCAGTTTGGGCTTGCCAATGGAATTTAACAGGTTGGCCGCCTGGTTCTGCGCCGGACGGAAGATCCCCGTCACCATGTACATCTGGAGGATGGGAGCCGACAAGGCATATTTAGGGCCCGCGATGACCACAGTGATCAGGTGGGGAAGCAGGATGATCACCAGCGCCGTCGGCAGCGTAAATGCCAATAGCACCGCCACCATCTTTTCATACAAATACTTCACCTTCGTCGTTCCCTCGGCAGCAGCCTGCGAAGCCTTGGGGAAAAGGACCTCCGCCGCGGCAAAAGAAGGAATATCCACTAAAAGATTGATACGCGAAGCCACATTGTAATAGGCTACGCTGCCCGGCGCAATAAACCTGCCTGTCATCAGCTGATCCAGGTTAAGATTGATATTGGCCACCATCCCGGACCCGAATATATATCCACCATACCCAAAGATTTTTTTGATCCATTGCCGGCTGGGCTTGAATTGGAATAGCAGGTATTTTTTGCTGTAAAAATAGAGGACCACTGTTCCAATGCCGATCGTAATGGACTGGTACATGGACAAATAAGCTAAAGATATGGGCGTTTTCGTCAGCCGGTACCAGACGATCACCCCAAAGAACAGCATCTGCCGCACAAAGGATCCGGCAAACCCGCCTTTGAAATCCAGGTTGCTCTGCTGTACGGCTTCCAGGTGCGCAAAAAAGATCATGAAGAACATGCCGGGTATAAACCAGCGCAGCATTTCCGCCAGCTCCGCCCCCGTGTGGAACCACCGTCCCAGCCACCCGGAAAATACAACGATCAGCAGGACAAAGAACAAGGTAATAGCAGTATTGATAAGAAAAGAGGAGGACGCCACCGCCGTCCGCTCCGCTTCGTCATCGCTGGAGCTGACATACTTGATATGGGCATTCTTCAGCAGGTTGCTCTTGGTAGCCTCAAAGATCCCTGTGATGGCAAGGAATAAAGCCCAGGTACCCATCTGGGTCACGGTCAAACCACGGGTCAGTATGACAAAATTAACAAACCCGAAAAATGTCAGGGAAAATCGCTGGAAAATGGTGTAAAAGGCGCTACGGATCCAGTAACTGGCGAAATACTTTTTCAAGTTGGGAGATTTGAGGTCGCTCGTAAAGATATATTAAAAAAAACACCGCCGGAAGTCGACGGTGCTTTTTCTGCATATGTAATAAAATTATATACGCGCTATTATATACGCACTGCTTATTTGCATTTGATCACCTGCTGATTCAGCACGTCATCCCCCGCCCGTAGCTTGAGAATATAGCTGCCCGCAGCCAGATTACCGACGGGTACGCTCACTGAATTAACACCCACGCTCAATACCCTGTCCACGCTGACCACCTTCACCCCGCTGAGGCTCCACAGCTCAAAATAAGCCTTGCTGGCGGCCGCAGCCGTTACCCTTAGCTCTACGTTATTGGTTTGCAGCGGATTGCCCAACAATACGATCTTGAAGGGGCTGGCCTTGATACTGGCCGCCACTGTCTTGCTATAGATCGCCTGGCCATCCAGGTCCGTCTCCAGGATCCGGAAATAATGCGTGCCCGGTGTTGCCTGTGAATAAGTAAAGCTATACGATACGACTTGAGGGTTATTGGCCAATTGCCCAATTGTTTCAAAATGAACCCCGTCAGTTGACTGCTCTATTACATATCCGCTGGCCTGCTGGTTATTGGTCACCGTCCACTTCAACACGATGTCGGAGTTGGAAGGAGTCGCCGTAAAGCTCACCCAATTCACCGGCAGCGGCGTGGCGGAACTCCCGAATGTAAAGACAGCTCCATTGCTCAATGTAACACCGGTGTAATTAACGATATTCCCCGAAAAAGAAGCCGGAGTATACCGGGTGATGGTGCCTGCCGTAAAGTCACCCGTGCCGCTGGCATCCACCAGCAGCCTGAAATTATTTGGATTCCCCAGGGTTCCCTGGGTAGTAACCCCGGTATAATCGATGCTGAGGTTAACGGTACCTACATTACCGACATGCTGAGCCTTCCATTTCCGGCCCAGGATGCTCATGGATGCAGGCGCTCCTGTAGTCGACTCTGTCGTCGCGCCATTGTCATTGCCGACCGTAAGGAAATTCAGGTCGGTGGTCAACGCGCTGGGATTGCTCAGCACAACATTCGCCGCCCCGGATTGGCCCCCGCCGCTCCCGTTTCCAGTGGAAGCGCTGTTGGATTGCGTCACCAGCAGCCCGGAAGTGTTATCCCGGCCAATGCCGAATACAGCGTTATTATAGGGATTGACAGCCGAATTCCAGATCGTGGAGCCGTCCGAAGCGATCAGGTCCGTACCCAGGGGTATTCCATATTTAAGGGACAGGTAAGAAAAGATCTTGTTCCTGTTAGCCCCGGCATCCACGGAGTTGTTGTAAACGATCAGCTCCCCTAAGCTTCCTATGAAAGCTTCTGAACTGGGATAAGTCCTGATACCCAGCCTGTTGTAATCTGCCGCCAGCGCTCTGGTGGCGATGGCATTTCCAGGAGAAGTGCTGAGCACCGTAGGCGCGGTCAAATTACCCTGGTCGATGAGTTCCAGGTCATTGTCGTTCTGCGCCAGCAGGTTCATCTGGCTGATATAGGGCGCACCGATGGTATAGTTGCGCCCCATTCCCGTGACAAAGGAGGGACCGATCTCCGCCTGATCACCCCATTGCCCGTTGTAAAGCCAAAGGGAAGTGCCATTGTTGTTCCCGAATGCAAACCCATTCTGTGACCAGATCCGTTGAATGGAGGCACTGCTGTTTGAGGTCCAAACGGCGAAAACAGCATAATCATCCTTCCCGGCAGTGATGGGCGCCCCAGCCAAAGTAGGACCATCCATATACTGGTTACCAAAAAAGGAGACACCGGGTAGAAAATTGAATTGGTTCGGCACCACCAGCGGTCTGCTGACCGTAGCGTTAAAGACCTTTGCATTGTTGGAATACTGCCAGCTGTCAAGACTGTCCGAGGAAGTCAAAGTGCTGGAAGCATCTGCTTTCAGCCACAAGGTAAGACCGGTGCTGACGCCGCCGGGTGATTGGGCAAAGGTTCCGGACAAAAGAAGGGCACAGAAACCTGATAGGTAAATTTTTTTCATGTACAATCCAGTTTAAAAGGTCGCTTTAAATTGTTAATGACTGGATATTGGAGGGACGATGAAAGAGGTCTTATCAGGTATGGATTTCAGGCAGAGGGAGAGGGTAAAGATACAGTTTTATATGATTTTTGCAAGTAAAATCGCCGCTCCCGCCTCATTTTCAGCCATGGCAGCCGCCTGCTGAACTATTCCTTGACATATCAAGATTCTATACCTATTTTAGCCTTTTATAATCAATCTTTCCGCTGATACATATATGATCTGGGCACAATATATCTTCTTCATCAGCTGTTTTATCGTTTTTTATAATTATGGAGGATATGCAGTGCTGGCTTGGCTATTCACCCGCCTGCGAAGCAAAAAAGAGCCGACCAGACTACCGCCGGATTTTATCCCGTCCGTGTCATTCATCGTTGCCGCTTACAACGAAGAGTCGATCATACATGAAAAGCTGGTTAATTCATTGGAGCTGGATTATCCCCACACGGCCATCGAATACCTGTTCGTTACCGATGGGTCCAACGACATGACTCCCTCCATCGTCAGGGAATTTCCTTCCATACGCCTCCTGCACAACCAGGACCGCAGCGGCAAATCCGCCGCCGTCAACAGGGCAGTAAAGGATGCCCGCAACGAAATACTCATTTTCAGCGACGCGAATACGATCCTCAATAAGGATGCTATCCGGAATATCGCCCGCCATTATTACGACCGGAAGGTGGGTGGGGTTGCCGGAGAAAAAAAAGTAATCTCCCTGTCTGCAGGACAGCCCTCTGCCCAATCCGCTGACGCTGAAGGCTTATATTGGAAATACGAGTCCCGGCTGAAGCAAATAGATTCCGACTTCTACTCGGTCGTAGGCGCGGCAGGTGAGCTTTTCTCCCTTCGCAGGGACCTCTATGAAGTGCTTCCGGAAAATACCATTCTCGACGATTTCGTCCTCTCCCTTCGCGTGGCCGCAAAAGGCTACCGCATCATATATGAACCCCATTCCTATGCGATGGAGCTTCCCTCCTCCTCTCTGGGAGAAGAGCGGAAACGCAAGGTCCGCATTGCAGCTGGCGGTTTTCAGTCCATCATCATGCTGGCCACCCTGCTGGTCTTCTGGCGGCGCCCGGCCTTGTCGTTCTTATATATTTCTCACCGGGTATTACGCTGGACGCTCAGCCCGCTATGCCTGATCCTGGCGTTTGTCTCCAACGCTTTTTTGCTCTGGGGGCCCTTCAACGCTCTCTTTGTCGTCGCATTCTGCGCCCAGCTGCTCTTCTATGCCCTGGCCGCCGGGTATCAGCTGCCCCTGCCGGGAAAATGGAAGAAAATTTGTAAAGTGCCTTACTATTTCACCTTCATGAACGTTTCTGTTATATTGGGATTCTTCCGCTTCCTGAAAGGTTCCCAGTCCGCCGTCTGGGAAAAAGCGCAGCGCAGCACGGCTCCCACATCACCCGTAGGAAATAATGCATCATGAACAACTGGTTTGCCAAAGCCTTCAATACCTCGATACTGGAAAAGAACCGGATGGCCTGGGTGGACTACCTGCGCGGTATCGCCATCCTCCTGGTGGTCTATCGGCATGTCCTGCTGGGCCTGGAAAGCAGCCACCTCGCCATCCCCCCCTCCCTGATGACGGCCAACATGATCTTTTTCAGCTTCCGCATGCCCCTTTTCTTCATCATATCCGGTATCTTCATCAATGGCAGCATCAGCCGCAGACCCTTGAACAAGCTGATCTACACGAAATTTGAGAACCTGCTCTACCCTTACCTGGTCTGGTCCTTCATACAGATCACCGTTCAGCTGGCCATGTCCACCTACACCAACACACAGAGAAGCTTTAAAGATTACAGCTATATCCTCTATCAGCCCCGCGCCCTGGACCAGTTCTGGTACCTGCCGGCGCTCTTCAACGCTACCCTGATCTACCTGCTGGTGAAAGTGAAACTAAAAGCTCCTCAATGGTCGCAATTGCTCCTGGGCCTGGGCCTGTATTTTCTCGCGCCATCTGTCAATAGATATAGTATGCTGTCCGACTGGATGGAATTTTATATTTTCTTCGCCCTGGGAGACGCCATTTCCGATCTTTTCTTTCACCAGCGCTCTCAAAGCTTCCTCACCAAACCGCTCACCCTCCTGGCTTCCATCCCCTTCTTCGTCGCGGCCCAGATGTATTATCTCCACTTTCATGGTGACGTGAAGCCCGTTGAATTCCTCCTCATCGCGATCATAGGCTGCTTTACCATGTTCGCCCTTGCCTTCCGTCTTCAAACCTGGAATATCCTCCGTTTTCTTCGGGTCCTGGGCTTCCACTCGCTGTTTATTTACGTCATGCACGTCCTGGTGGCTGCCTTCGTAAGGGCCATCCTCATGCGATATGCAGGCGTTCACGATCCTGTCCTGCTGCTTGCCTGCGGCATTATAACAGGGGTCATTGTGCCCGTAGTCGTATACAATCTGCTGATAAAGGATAATATCCTGTGGTTCCTCTTCTACCTGAAGAGACCGGAGAAGTATAAAAAGACGCCTGCCGTAACCTAGCGGTCATACCGGCGGATCACCTCCAGCGCGGCCTGGTCGATATGCCGGGCCGTATCGCTGAGGGGCTTGCCGTAAAAAATGGTTTCATATTCATTCCTGTATACCCCATTGGCATGCGTGCGCGCCATTACCTCCGGCCTTAATGAGCTGTTGGTAAGATAGACCGCTGACCCCACCCCTAAAAAAAGATACACTACCAGCCAGGCATAGGAAAGTCCGCCCACCAGTCGCTTTGAACGTATGCGCCCAACGGCATCCGCCACCACGGCGGCCACCAACGGCGTCACAGGGACCCAAAATCGTGGATCATAGAATGGCCAGTTGAACATGACAATGGAATACAACAGCAAATAGATCTTCACGATCACGGGGACATCGTTCTTCCGGAAGAACAATAAATAAAGAAAGCCGCCGAATAGACATATGCCGGTTAACAAAAAGATCAGCTTAGCCGTCACAAGCCCTGTAAAAGGCGCCAGCTTCACGATGGATATATTGAAGCATATCTCCGACCACTCCGTAAAATGCCATTTGAATATGGTCAGTACGGTAACCCCTTCCGTGAACTGCTTGGAAAATACTTTTGTGTAATGATTGAGACCCAGCTGCCGCGAAAAAACCGCTACCCCCAGCAATGCCAGCATGATCACCCCCACCAGCACCTTGTTACGGCGTATCAATTGTATCAGCTGCTTGCGGAATTCCCATAACAATCCTACCACCAACGCTCCGGCCAGCGCGACACCCACGGTCCGCGTAATGAAGGCCAGCACCGCAGCAGCAAAAGCGGCAGGCAGGTAGCCCCATCGCTTCGTCAGGGAATATTGCTGAAAGAGATACAAACCCAGCATGGAGAAAAAGAGATATTGCATCTCCGATAAAGGATGCGTGACGAACTTGATCGTCGTCCAGTTCAGCAAGACCAGCACCACGGAGAACCAGGGATTCACGGAAGACCGGAACAGCTTCCTCACCAGGAGAAGACTGCCGCCAAGATACAGGCAATTGATCAGCACCAGCACCGTGGATTTTAAGATCCCCAGCTTGGATAATATCAGCAGCAGGCCCGTATAGCCCCATGGCATATAATCCCGCGCTGCCTCCGAATCCGGAGGACAGCCCAGCTCCACGCAATCCTTAATGGCAAAATAGCGCAGCATGTCGACATGCAGTCGCAGGTGTGTCAGGCAGTTCAGGAGATAAACCGCCACCATCCCATAGACCACAGCCTTAGATATTGAAAGATACTTTTTGCTGTCAGGAAAACCATATGCGTCGGGCATAGGGAAAGGCTATTATTTGAAAAGGTTGTACTTCAATATACAGAAGATCGCCCGGAAACCATCCCGCCATCCGATCTTCTTACCCTCTTCATATGTACGTCCGTAGTAGGAAATACCTACCTCATAGATCCGGATCTTAGGTACCCTGGCTATCTTGGCGGTCACTTCCGGCTCGAAACCAAACCGCTTCTCTTCCAGTTTTATATTTTGAATAATATCGCTACGGAAAAGCTTGTAACAAGTCTCCATATCCGTCAGGTTCAGATTCGTGAACGCATTGCTCAGCATCGTCAGGAACTTGTTGCCCAGGCTATGCCAGTAGAACAGCCGGCGGTGCGGATTGCCCCCCATGAACCGGGACCCGAACACCACGTCGGCGGAACCCCTTATAACAGGCCATATTAACTGGTTGAACTCCTGCGGATCATATTCAAGGTCAGCATCCTGGATGATAAGATATTCACCTGTAGCCTTTTGTATCCCGGTATGGATAGCTGCTCCCTTCCCTTTGTTCACCTCATGCTTGAAATACTGTATCCCGGCGCCCGGATGACTCGCTATATAGGCCAGTAAGACCTCCTCCGTATTGTCCTTGCTACAGTCATTCACCAGAATAAGCTCCTTTTCTATGTTCTCGATGAGCTTTACCTCCAATACGCGGTCGAGGATCATGTGGATGGTTTTCGCTTCATTATAGGCCGGAATGATAATAGAGAGCTTATTGAACTTTTCCATTGATAACTTATAGGGTTGTTATTGGCGATCAAAATACAACATAATGACTTGTTTTGCAATATTCAAGCAATTTTTTGGAAAAAAAATCGAAAATTTAAACTATTATTACCCCCAATATATTCATATATTTTTTGCACCTATGTCTCTTTCCCGTTTAAAAGACCGGGGGACCTTCCCCTCGCTCTACCTCCTCATCTCAACCCTTGGCTTCCTTTTCGCCCTATACTATGCCTGGTTCCACCTTTGGGAGTTTGATGAAGGCTGGACCTATCTCTCCGTCCAGCGCGAATCATTCGGGGACCTGCTGGCCTACAGACATTTTAATATCGCCAACCATCATTTGATCAATTCTTTATGGTTCAAAACCATGCAATTGGCCGGTTGCAGATCCGCTATTGGCTTTAGAGCGCTTAGCCTGCTCTCCTACCTTCCCTATGCCTGGTTCCTCTATGCAGCCGCCACTTATAAGACAGAAGCATGGTCCAACCGCTCTTACGCATGGTTCACCCTTTTCTTCATTCCTCCTTCCATCGTCTATTTTGGCGCCGGGCGTGGTTACGCCCTGGCCATTGCCTTCTTTGTCGGAGCCCTCTACTACCTCAAGGTCTGCCTGGAAGAAAGAAAAGCAGGCGCCTACTGGAAGCTCATTCTCTGCGGGGCCATCAGCAGCCTGGCCATCGTCAGCTTCTTTTACCCCTTTGCAGCCATGCTGGCTTATCTCTTCGTGATGCAGTTCCGCAGCCGCATCCGAAGCATACATACCATCCTCAGCGGCATCCCGCTGCTGGCGCTTACACTTTATATTTATCACATCGGCAAGACTATACTGCTCAACGACGTGATCATCAATGGATCGGACAGCCTCGTCGCAGGTGGCATGTACAGTACTTTCCTGGCGACCCTCACGCTCTATAATATCACGCCCTTCCCCCACCTGTACGACCTGTTGCGGCTGGAAACGGTGTCAAAGGTCACTGTCATGGCAACCTTCCTGCCAGTGGGGTTTATCCTTATCTGGAAATACCTGCGCAAATACAAGGAGCTCCTCATCCTGGTGATAGCCACGTTGCTTTTCCTGGCTTCGCACTTTTTACTGCAAGCCAAATACCCTTCCGACCGTAGCGTTCTCTACCTGCTCTATCTGATCTATATACCCGTTGTCCTCGTCATCATAAAGACCTCCAACATCTTCTTCCGTATACATTATTTCATCGCTATCTTCTGGTCCGCACTCAACCTGGTGGGCTTTATCTATATCATGAACAAGCAGGACATCTATACGGCGCTGGAACAAAAACCTGTTCGCCCGTATACAGTCTATTGCGACTGGCCCAACTTTGCCGACGGTGTATATAGTCAGCTCCGCTTTCAAGGCCGTATCCAATTTCATTATATGGCCAAAAGCTACGAGACAGATATGGACCTGGTCGACCGGAATGTAAAGGCCGCGCTCTCAGATCCCCACGCTGACTTCATCGTCCTGCAAAAGTCAGCCTGGCTGCGGAACAAAGCCCTGTTCGGATCCGGGTACGAGGTGCAACCCGTGCTTTCTTCGGGGGCAAAAGAGCTTTATCTCATACAAAGGACCAATCCATAAATTCGCTTCGGCAGAATATAACGGTTCTTTAATCGCCGACAAGTTCTGCCTCTCCGCTTTGTCGGCGACCCTAACCCTTCTGTCGCTGTACTTTCCATCTCCGATCAATTTCAGTAAACCATTGAACCAAGACTATTGCCAAACATCAACGTATCTCCCTTACCATAGGAAAGTAAGGCTCCGCCAGGGCAGGGTCGACCTCAAGATCCCGGAATGGCAAGCCACACCTTTATCCCTTCGAACTCATCACATTTGTCAAATCCCCACTAGCCCTCTCCGCGGTCAGCCGACCAGCTATAGCCTGAAGGAGCCTTACATTGGGCCATCGCATTCAGCCCCAAATGCTCAACAGTACTTCCTGTACAACAATGAGCAAATGCCCAGTGGTACCCAATGTACAGCGACGGAAGGCCTATAGCTGTCGGGAATAGCAAAAAACAAAACTGCCCACTCCATCCCGAAAGACAAAGTGGGCAGCATATACTTAATCAAACCTCACTCACAGCTCGAACCTCAAAGCTCGCAGCTCAAAGCTCAAAGCTCACAGCTCACAGCTACATCTTCACCAACTTCCTCACCACACTCCAATTCCCTATCTGCACCCTCAGGAAGTAATTCCCCCTTGGCAGATCTCCCGCCGACAAGCTCACCTGCAGATCCTGTTGTTCCTTATCAAAACCAAACATCTTCAGCACTCTTCCCGTCACATCGATGATCTGCACTTTCATAGCCCCCGTATACCCATTGGCGATATCCAGCCGCACAACATCCTGCACAGGGTTCGGATATAGATGGAAGCGCTCGGCATTGTTCACGCTAACAGAATCTCCGCCCAGTCCCAACGCCGCGCTGCTCATAGTCGCAGCCCTCGCCTGCGCAGTCGTCGTTGCACTGACAAACTGCATCCAATTGATATTCCAGATAGCGGCATTGACGCTATAGATCAGGATCGTCTGGGTGCCGGCCGGCAGCGTCACCGTGGCGGAGATCGTTTGCCAGGTCTGATAACTACCCGTATTCGGTAGATTCACGGTCGTCAACACTGTGCCATCCCCTTGCTTCAATTGGAAGGCCGCACCTGTATTCGGAGTAGCCACCCGGATATTCACCGTGTAGGTCCCTGCCGCAGCAACGGTAACGTTATAGCTTGCCCAATCACCCTGGTCGATCCAGCCTACATCCTGTCCGCCCCCGCTATCCATGGTACTTTCGGTCTGCATGCCATAAACATAATCATAGCTTTCGGTCTGTATAGTGCCCGGTATGGCCTTCGCTACCACCGCAGCGGCAGGCGTTGCAGCATATGCCCACTGTATCCAGTTGACATTCACGCCTGCTGTACCCGAGGAATATACCCTCAGCTTTTGACTGCCAGCCGGCAAAGGCGCGACCATCGTCACGGAGGTCCACGACTGCCAGCCGCCTGTATTCGGCACCGCCACAGAACCCAGCACAGTGCCGTCCGATTTCCTCAGTTGCAGCGTACCGCCTGCAGCAGCAGCCGCCACCCGGAAGGTCACGACATAATTGCTCGCTATCGCCGCATTCACTGCATAGTCCATCCAGTCTCCCACACCGATCGAGCCGACATCCTGACCACCACCGGCATCTGTGGTCGTTTCAGCCAGTACGCCACTCATCGCATCATAATTTTCCGCCTGTACGATCCCCGGCACGGGCTTGTCCCCGCTCACCAATGTGTTGGTCAATGGGCCCGTAAAGCTCGCCCAGTTGATATTCCAGTTGATAGAAGCAGTAGAGGCGATCGTCAGCGTCTGAGCACCCGCCGGGAGCGTCACCAAAGCGCTGATGGTCTTCCAGCTTTGGAACCCTCCCGTATTGTCTACATTCACTTTTGTAAGCACCGTACCTCCCTGATTCCTGATCTCGAAGGCTGCGCCCGAATAAGGCGTCGCCACCCGCATGTTCACCGTATAAGTACCGGCAGCAGCCACATTCACATTGTATGACATCCAGTCGCCAGCATCGATCCAGCCGACATTCAGTCCCCCGCCTGCATCACTCACCGTTTGCGTCTGCACACCCGCGTATGAACTGTAGCTCTCCGCTTCGATTACCCCTGGTATAGCATATACAGTACCGCTGGATGGCTGACTTACCAGCGGTCCGGTGAACTGGACCCAGTTTAAATTCCAGTTGGCAGCCTGGTTCGACGCAATCACCAATGTCTGGCTTCCCGCCGCCAGGCTCACCGTAGCCGTCACGGTCTTCCATGTCTGATAGCCGCCCGTATTGTCCACGCTCACCGTAGACAGCACAGTGCCATCCGATTTCCTGATCTGTAAGCTCGCTCCGGTGTTAGGAGTGGCTACCCGAAGGTTCACCGTATAGGTTCCGGCCGTAGCCACATTCACATTATACGACATCCAGTCGCCATTGTCGATCCATCCTACATCCAGGCCGCCTCCCGTATCGCTCGTGGTCTCTGTCTGTATTCCCGACATGCCGTCATAGCTTTCTGCCTCTATGGTTCCGGGTATCGCCGCCGCTGCCTTCGCAGGCGCCGCATTTACCACGACACTCACATCATCCGTAGCCGTCGCTCCCGCATTGTCCGTTACAGTCAGGCGGAAAACATAGGTCCCCGCCACAAGATTGCTGCACGTGGGATTCGCAATGGCGGCATTGTCATAGGTATAGGTCGTAGGACCGCTGACATAGCTCCAGGCATACTTCGCAATAGTGCCGTCCTGGTCCGTACCGCTGCCCGACAACGTCACACTATTAGTAGGCAACGTTATCACCTGGTCAGCACCCGCATTGGCAACAGGCGCCACGTTGATCGGCGCACTTATGGTGATCGTCACTTGGCTGATGGAGATAGCACCCAGCAGGCTGGTGACCTTTAAAGCAAATACATATGTTCCAGCGATCAGTCCGGTGACCGTAGTAGTCGCGGAACCGGGACTCGTTATCTTCGCCGTATTGGGCCCGCTCACCTCCGACCAGGCATAAGATAGGATACTGCCAAGGCTTAACCCGCCGTTAAGCGTAGTGCTGGTCGTGTTGGCAGCCAGCGTCTGATTGGTGCCCGCATTGGATGTTACGTTGTCGGATGTCCCGCCAACCATGGAAGTATCCCCCTGCCGCAGCATCCACTGAAAAATGGAAGAACCGATCTTGTAAGTTCCCCTGGAATTCGTGTCCGCCCCCGTAGCGATGTAGGGCCCCATCGGCGCAAAGGATTGCCAGTTATGCTGGTTGGGATCGTAATCCGTATTCCAGCAACAATGCGTTCCATTCCCTATATTATTATAGGTGAAATAAGCAGATCCCTTCACGCTGTCATTCATGGCCTTCTCCACCAATGGCGGATTGATCACCTGCGCATCCCCATAGCCGACCGTAGCAAATAATTTACCTTTATACTTCTTGGCCCAATGCCCGAAATACGGATACCCCGGACCGGGGAATACGGCCGCAGCGCCCGAAAGCAAGGTGAGGCTCGTGACAGGCTTCATACCATCCTCGGCCCCGGCGCTCGACTCATACGTGATCATCGCGGACCATGTAAAAGCACCCTGCGACAGTCCCGCTAAATGCACCGAATTCCTTTTGATGTGATACGTGTTAAGTAAATAGTTCAACACAGCCAGGTTCCACTCAGGGTACGGCTGCGTATAGCTGCAGATCATCGTGATCAGGATCGGGTAATGCGTGCCATTACCCAGCACGACACTGCCATCCCATCCATTGTTCAGCCACCAGTGTGGCCCATACGTTTGGAGCTTTGACGGATCCGTCCCCATCTCGCCTATCCCGGGCATCGTGATGATCGCAGGCCTGGAAGCCGTGTCAGCATCACCCGCCTTGAACATATTCGCCGGACGGCTGATACGGATCAAATACGTAACACTACCTAACTTGTAAGTAGTATCATACGTAACGAAATTGTGTGTCTCTGTAGTTTGTGATTTGCCGGCGAGAATAATAAATAAGCATAAGCAGGTAAAGATTGGCTTCATAAAAGGTAGATTATTGGATATATAAATAATTTTAGCAATACGGTGCCCATCTGCATAAATTCTGCTGCAGGTAAATTTGAAACTATATATGGTTAAACCAATTGGGGAAAAAAATCCACACTTTCAAACACACAAAAACAAGCTAATGCGATTAGACTGCTCACAGGAAGGCATACCTCAAAAAGAAATAATCATGCCAAAAACTACTTATGTGGATAACCACTAAATGAAGAAACCGCCCTGTGGGCGGCTTCTTCTCATATGTTTAATATTTCCTATCTATCTATCGCTTCACAACTTTCAGCACTTTCCTTTCGTTCCTGTTGGTGTAGATAACAGAGACAAAGTATACGCCCGGCGTTACCGATCCGTCCGTCTGCACCTGTATCAGGTTAGTACCCTCGATCAGACCTTCCGTCATCTTCTTGTATAAGGTCCTTCCGCCCAGGTCTGTCACCATCACCAGCACATTGTCATTAGTATGGGCCGGCACAGTCAGCGTAAAGTTCTGGTTGAACGGATTTGGATAAACACCCAGCGGCTTGCCGTCCAGGTCATCAGCCGTTGCTGCCAGCGGTGCCAGAGCATTAGCCGTCGCAGATACCACACCAGACTGCACCATCGCAGGGGCAGGAGAGATCGTAGCCGTCGACGGAGTATACCCCTTGATGATGGCCACACCTATCAGTGCAAAGGAAGCATTGGAGGAATCGTAAGCATAGGTCGTAATATCCACCCGGCCGTTCTGGTCTGGCTTGATACCGAACATTGTCACCGTTCCGCTCTTATTCACATATGAATTGAGCAGGCTCTGCTTGCCGTTGATATTATACCTCGCTGTGGCATTGTGTGTCGGAGCATCCGTACAGCTCGCAAACAGCGTGAAATCATAGGTTTTCGTTTGGTCCAGTCCCGTAAAGGTCAGACGTGCCGTATCTCCTATGAACAATCCAAAGCTTTGAGCCATGACGGCATCAGGGAATATACCTGAGTTATTGCCGGTGCTCACACCATGGTCGTTCACCGCATCCCAGGGAGTAGCCTGTATCAATCCGACATTTGTCGGGAGGCCGGCCTCATCCTTGAAGTTGTTCCACACATTACCGGTGGTCTGGTTAACCCAACGGGTCTGGTTCCAGGGAGCCGAAGCAATCGGACCGGTCGACCCGTTCATGTTGAGGAACACGGTGCTGGCATACGTATACCCCTTCACAGGATTACTGTAGGCAGAGTACTGCGTTCCATTCTTCGCCCTTACCACATAATCATAGGTCGTATTAGGCGTCAGGTTCGAATTCGTATAAGTCGTAGTGTTCGCAGCCACTGTCGCCAGCAAGCTGTAAGCTCCACCATCAGGTGCACGCCAGATCTCATATCCTGTCTCGTTGCTGGCCCTATCCTGCCACTGTAAGGTGACGGTATTGGTCGCAGAGTAATCCAGGACACGCAGGTCGCCGGGGCTGAACGGTATGGTGCTGCCCGGGTCGAATGACTCGATGACAATGGCGCTGATCAGGGCAAAGCTTGCACTCGCGTCTTTGACACAGTTGATGACCACGCTGCCGCTGCCGTCCGGAGTTACGTTATTGATCTGCACGGTCTTATTGGAATTGTATGAGCCATTCAATCCAACAGTCTGCCCGTTGATAGTGATATTCGTCAGGCAGCTTTCGCTCGTAAAATGGCTGGCGAAGAACTGGAAGTTATACCGCTTCGCTGTGTTCAGGCCCGTCACCGTGATCCGGTGATTATTGGCATCCGTCGCATAGATCGCATTGTTCGAAACAACTTCCGGATAGAGGTCAGAGCCGTTGCGGCGCTGCATACCGGTGTTGGAAACACCCGTCCATGCGTCGGTCAGCGTCAGGGTCATTCCCGTATTCGCGCCCGTCTGATCCAGCAGGTTGTTGATGAAATACCCGGCAGAGGGTATATAATTGATCAGCAGATTGTTCCATGGCGAAGGCGCCTGGTTGGCAAAGCTGGAGAGATTCACATACGTGTAAGACAGGCTCGGATCGACTACGTTGATCGTAAAGCTGGTTGACCCGATGGAATCACTGCCATCCTTGGCGATCACGGTCACACCGGAGAAGCTTCCCTGCAGCCCGGCCGTGGGCGTAATAGTGATCGTACCCGTACCATTGCCATTGTCCACAAAGGTGGCGAAATTCGGCAGGTTGCTGACTGACAGTGTCAGGTGATCGCTGGGATCATCCACAGCAGTGACATTCACCTGCACGCTCTGATTGTTGTTGACGGTCACATTTGCTATCGCATTCACTGTAGGCAGACGATCCGCAGTGGTAAACGACGCCAGATCGCTGTAGACACCCACACCATAAGCATTTGTCCCCACTACTTTATAGTAGTACTTCGTCGTACCGGAGATCGTGGTATCCGTGAAGGAAGTGCTTCCGGCAGGCACCGTTCCGATCAGGCTGAAGGACGCGCTGTCACCAGTGCTGCGATATACTTTATAATTGTCCTCGTTGTATGCCACATCCTGCCAGGTGAGCCCTACGCCCTTCGGTGCCGCCTGCGCCTGCAGGTTCAGCGGTTTGGCAGGAGCCGTACTGTCGTCGAAATGATTGGCGATCACCAAAGAGTTCAGATAGCCCGGCGTATTGTCCAGCGTACCCATGAGCACCGAGATCGTACCATCCGATGCAGGCGTCAGCGAAGACAGCGTCACCGTATTCTGGGTGTTGCTCTGCACTGCAAGCGCTACCGTCTGGCTGCCCACCGTCCAAGTAGTACGGCCATTGTTGGCAAAATTCGAGAAGGTGCTGCTTCCAAGGAAGGTAAGATCGTATTTCTTGGCAGGATCCAATCCGGTGACAACGACACTCGGGTTGCTGGGTCCGCCGAAATAATTGAAGTAATAATATTCCTGCAACACGACATCCGGATAGACGCCGCTGTTATTGTTCGTGCTCGTTCCGCCATAGCCATAAGGCATCCACCAGGAAGAAGGCTGGAAGGACAGACCCACCGACGTGGTGCCGCCATTTTCATCCTTAAGGCCCGTAGTGGTCGGTCCCGTCACATTGTTCCAGGGCAGCGGCGCCGCATTGTTAGCCTGCACCCTCGTAAAGATCCTGGTCACAGGGTTCTTATCCGCCACCGTCAGCGTAAACGTACGGCTGGTGGAATAACCATTGTTGTCATTCACCGTCACCGTCACTGTATAGGTCCCGGCAGCGGCAAAGTTCGGACGTATCACCAGGGATGCAGTCCCATTGCTGCCTTGCGTCAGCGTATAAGCGCTGGGCAAACCACTGACAGCCAGGGTCAGGCTGTCGGCTGGGTTCACATTATGCGCGGTCAGCGACACGTTCAGGCTGTCGCCCTCGCTAATGGAGTAGTTTCCTACGCTATCCAGCGTCGGCGGATAATTATTATTGACAGACAAGCTGAAGGTAGTCGTGTCGGCGCCACCGAATGCGTCCGAAGCGATCACGCTCAGGTTGGGATAATCGCCCGCATTGGCTGCGGAAGGCGTCGCCGTCAGCTTGCCCGTACCGTCGCCATTATCCGTCAACGTTACAAAGGCAGGCAGGTTCCTGCCGCTCAGTGTCAACGTTGCATTGGCTGCGGAGGTAGCGCTGATCGGTATCACCGTGGTAGTGCCGTAACGCGCCTGCTGGTTGGCCAGCTTCACAATGACGGGCTTGATGTCAAGCGTCCGCGCATTGCCTTCATTGGAATAGCCTGAAGCACCACCGACATTCGAAGCCTGTACCTTATAGTAATATACAGAATTTGCAAACAGTCCTGAATCGACGAATGAAGTGGAATTGGCAGGTAACGTTGCCACAGGCACATAGTTCTGGTTATTGCTGGCGCTGCGGAACAAGGTTATCTTGTCCTCATTGTTGGCATTTTCCGTCCAGCTGATCGAAATGGTTGTCGGGCCGGTAGCCGTCGCCGTCAGACCACTGGGAGCTGCGGGCGCAGCAGGTAATGCCTGGGTGGTCGCAAACTGATTAGTGTTGACGAATACACTGTCCGGGATGACAACCTTCGTAGTGCCGGTGCCCGGAAGCTTCCAGCTGGTGGTCAGCACAGCGCCGCCGCTGATCTGGAAGTACTGTACATAATAAGGATACTTGACCCCTGCAGTCAGTGTCACCGTACCGGATTTCTCCGTCGTGCCCTGCACCTTATCATTGGCCACTACCAGGTGGGCGCTGTCAAAGCCGCCTATATACAGGTTGCTGCCGTCATCGGAAGACGTATAGAAGGTATAGGTCCCGGTGACAGGAGCAGTAATGTAACCCGCGAACTTGAATGAGTAGTTCGTAGTGGATTGGGCAGGCGCCAGCGTTGCGTTCGGCACCGCACCAGTTGCCGTCGGCGTCAGCGTCGACTGCTGCGACATGTTGGTCCAGGTGCCCGGTATCGAATAATAGCTATAGCTGAGCCCCGTCAGGGAGGCCAGGTCAAATCCCGACGAACCATTGGCATTGACGGCCTGTACCTTATAATAATAGGTAGTGGAAGCCTGGCAGGAACTGTCCGTAAAGCTGTTCGCATTCGCAGGCCTTGTACCTACGATAGTATAAGTGCCGTTGAGCGCACTCGCCCGGAAGATCTCAAACCCGGTTTCGTTGTTGCTGTTGTCCGTCCAGGTCACATTGATCGTATTGTAGGTCTGCGTCGTTGCCTTCACATTAATAGGGGTGGCAGGTACGGCGCCAGGCGTATTGGCCTCCTGGAATGCGCTGTTGGGAATAGCGACATAGCTGAGGGAAAGAGGTGTCTTCCATTGTACAGTCATGGTCGCACCGCCCGTAGCATTCATGTAAGCATACGTAACGGGATAGATCCCGGCCGACAGGGTCCTGGTGGAGGAAGTGACGGTCGTTGGACCCTGCAGCTTATCATTGTTGATCAGGGGCGTGCCCGAATAAGTGTAGGGGTCAGCCGTCGAGTTCAGCGAACCCAGCCACATCCTGCTGGCATCATCCGAGGTCGTCTGGAAAGTATACGTCCCACTGGTTGGGATCACGAGGAAGCCCCTGTATACATAGCCATACCACTGAACATCCGGAGCCGGGGAAATAAACCCGACATTCGGCATAAACCCGGTAGACACAGGCGTCAGCGTGCCAAAATCCGGCAGCTTGGTCAGCGTGGGGTCCAGGTTATTATAATAGGAGTAGGACAGCCCGTTGATGAGCGCCTTCGCGTTCACCTGGTTGCTGGCGATACTGCTGTTGCCCGCCAGGTCCTTTGCCTTCACGGTAAAGATATAGTTCGTCCCGTGTTGCAGGCTATATACGATAAAGCTCGTCTGCGTGGGCGGTACACTGTACGCCTTCGACCCGTTGACGTAAATATCATATCCGGTGACGCCGACATTATCCGTGCTGGCGCCCCAGGAGAGACCAACGGAAGTGTAACCCGTCCCCGTCACTGTCAGCGCAGAAGGAGCGCTGGGCGCCTGCGTATCATTGGTCGTGGTGCCGCTGGCCTCATTGGTGATGGCGGCAGCGCCTGTGCCATTCACAGGACGCACGACATAGTAATAGGTCTTACCCGCATCCAACCCCTTGATCGTATCCTTCGATATATCCGCGCCGGTTATGTCCACCAGCTTATAAGGTCCGCCGGCCTTGGTAGCCTGGTAAACCTCGAAATTAGTCTCATTCACCGTAGGTGCAGGATTCTGATTCCAGTTCAGCAATAAAGTAGTCTGTGACAATGTCTGCACGCTCAGGCCCGTAGCCACATCGGGCTTCGGACTACCGCCAGCGCTGACCACCGTGAAAGGAGCCGAGAAGCTGCTGCTGCAGCCATACTGCTCCATCACCTGGACTCTATATTGTCCGGGATCGGTCACCTGCAGGACACTGTCTGTCCCGATGGTCGTGCTGCTGCCGACTTTCTGCCACGTATAGGTCGCATAGCCGGAAGGCACTTTCAGGTTCACATAATTATAGTCAACAGCCGGTATCACTTTGCTCATCAGGCCGCTGATAGTGATCGGCGGCGTTACCGTAGGTTGCTTGATCGTGATATGCACAGGCGTACGAGACCAGTCCGACCATGTCGTCCCTCTCAGCACCCGGCAATCATACACACCCGTATCCGTCGCATTGATGGTATTGGTAGTAGACGCTAATGCCACCCCATTCCTCCGCCACTGGTACCCATTATAATTAGGGGCTACGCCAATCGTGACATTAATGGCCACGCCCGGGCAAAAGGCCGTCTGTCCAAATAAGGTCCAGGGATTGGACGCATAGGTACGAAGGATAAAAGGCCAGAAATCCGGCTCCGCCCAAACGGTATTCCAGGTTCCATGACCCAAGGTCGGATACAATGTATATTTATAGTTGGCCCCGGCCGCCATCTCCTGGTCGTACACCTGCTGGCCTGTGGTGGGGTCCGGAGCACCGTCCTTACCACCCTGGAAATTCCATATCGGAGTAAACTTGGTCAGCGGAAGGTTCTGGGGAGCGCTGTTACCCAGGTTATTGGCTGACATCGGCAGATCCGCAGTCACAACATTGGGATAACGCAGGATCATCGCCCAGGTGGCTTGTCCACCCGCAGAAAGACCATTGACCCCAATCTTGAAAGGGTCGAGCTTATTGTTCACAGCCATGTAGTCTACAATGTTCTTAGCCAGGTCCAGGTAGGTCCCATCCCAATACGTAAACGGAGACTGTTGTATGAGAATATACCCGTCGAAGTACCCGTTGTCCACACTGCCATTAAAGAATTGCCCCCCATTGGCCAGGGAGGTCTCATTATCAGTGCTGGGCCCCTTCTCGCCGGCGCCATGGAAGAAGATCAGCATGGGATACTTCTTGCCGTCGTTGGCCGTGGGGTCGTAAGTTTTAGGGAATTTTAGCCGGAACGGGATCCCGTTCAGCATATAGCACTTCCACCCATTCGTATTCCACGTAAGCTTTTTCGTGCGGACCCATTTGGCAATAGTGCCATTGGTATAAGTGGGATTTTGAACGCTTCCTTTCGGTTTGGTCGAATCATAATTGTACACCGAATCCGTTGGATTCAATATACTTTGCCCCACCACCCTTCCAGCATGGGAAAGCGTGAGGATGAACAAACAAACGAGAAGCTTCTGTGTAAAACTTTTCATGATAATTAACTTAAAATAGAGATTAGGGCGATGGTTAAAATTCTATATGTATGATCCAATCAACATTACTTCTCGTTGTTACATCCGCCAGCATCTCACACAGTTCAGGTTCTCAGTCACGGATGTTCATGGTTCGACATATGCCGCTATACACAAAAATCTTGGCAAGAGGATAATTGTACTTTAAAGACGACGATGTTCTGATGGAGGAAATTGGAAGGATTTCACCAGTCATTCATGGAAGATGGAAGTGTCATCAAACCTGGGAGGAGAAAGGATTGTAGACGATCAACAGGCTAGTTCAAGGGATCTTGGAGATGATCAGAGTGGTATTAGGAGAGGGCTTAATTAGAGTGCTAAGGTAATATTTTTTTCCAGGTTTGTAAGCTTTTTAACAAAAAATCCTAAGGAATTACCCACATCCGGCCCCTTCGTTGTATTTTACAGCGTACAAGCCCCCAATGAAGAAACTACCCATTTCCAGGGATGCCTGGCTCATCATCATCGTATTTTTAGTTTCCCGCGCCATCATTTTCGGCTTCGGCACTCGGATGGACTTTGAAGCGCTTTTCCGGAACTGGCAGTACCTGGACGCCAACACCTTGAAGGACCATCTTTTGGAAGGGCTCTGGTACGATCATACCCAACCACCCGCATTCAATCTGTTCCTGGGTCTCGTCGTTAAGATCGCCGGCACCCACGCCCGTACGGCCTTCATTCTCATTCTCAAAATCATTTCACTTGCCAATGCCCTGCTGCTGCTGACTATCCTCAGCCGTACCCTGCCTCCTCCCGGCACCCCGCCTGCCCGCCCCAGCCGGCTCCCCCTGGGCTTCACCCTCCTCTATCTCCTGAGCCCCGCCTCCATCATTTTCGAACACGAACTATTCTACACCATTTTCATATCTTTCCTGTTACTGGTCAGCAGCCTCTCCCTCATCTCCTTCCGCACAGGCATTCGCTGGTCCAATACCTGCGGCTTTCTGCTCCCCCTGCTGACCGTCACGATGACCCGCAGCCTTTACCACCTCGCCTGGCTCTTCGTGATCACTGCCGCGCTCATCATATATCACCGTAAAAAGCCCGCCGTCAAACGCCTGGCCGCCGGCAGCCTCCTTACCCTGTTACTGGCCGGATCCTGGTATTTCCATAATTACAAGCTCTTTGGCGTCTTTTCCTCCTCCACCTGGATGGGCATGAACCTCGCCAGGAATGTCTTCCACGACACCACGATCTCCGACTCCTCCGACATCGCAGCCATAGAGCCCTTTTCCCGCATCTCGGCCTATCACCCCTTCCTCTCGGCAGCCGATACCACCCGGTATGGCAGCCTGCCGCTGGCCGACCTGCATGAAGAAATGAAAAATGACAGCTTTATCAACGAGAAACACATTGGCTATATCGCGGTCTCAAACTTATACATGGCCGCCTGCCGCCGGCAGATCAGCCGGCACCCGGCAGGCTATCTGAAAAATGTGCTCCAATCAGGCATCATTTTCTTCGCACCGGCTACCCGCTATTCCGTGATGGAACCGGAAGTCCGGAAGATCAAATATTATGACTTGCTCTATTCCTTCAATCTCTCCCATTTTGCCAAAGGCAAACAGGCCAGAAGGATCGCCCTCACCCTCTCGGCAATCCCCAAGTTCATCATCTATTTCATCGTTTTTGCCTGGTGGATAAACCGCATCGTAACAACGCGCCGGATAGACGACCTTACCCTGTTCCTCTTTGCCGTCATTGGCTATGTATTTTGCGTAAGCTCCCTGTTCGAACATTATGAGAATATGCGTTTTCGCTATGAAGTGGAGCCCTTGTTCCTTATCCTGGCGGCAACTACCCTTTATAACGTGCAACATCGCCTTTCAGCACGTCGTCATAGATCGTCTCTATCGCACGCGTCATCGTGATGACATTGAATTTTTCATTGATCGTCTCCACCACTCTTTCCTGGAACTTTTTCCTGCTCTCCGGGTCCTGGGCAAGTCGAACCAATGCCGCTGTCAGCTCCTCCACAAGATTGGCCGTCCGGATCAATACCCCGTTGACGCCATTCTTCAACACCTCTCCCGTCCCATCCACATCCGACGCAATAATGGCCTTTCCCATGGCCATAGCCTCCAGCAGCCCTATCGGCAGCCCTTCCCACAAACTGGGCAGGACAAAAATATCGGCTGCAGCCAGGACATCCGGCACATCCTGCCGGAAAGTGACAAAAGTAATGTCCTTCTCCAACCCCAGCTCTCTGCTCAATTGTATAGCCTCTCCCTTCAGCTCCCCATCCCCCACCATCAGCAAATGCATCCCCGGCACCCGCTGCAACGCTTCCCGGAACCCCCTGATCATAGCCAGTGGCTGCTTTTGCAACGTGAAACGCGCAATAAACAACACCAGCAGCTTTTCCCGCCCGATCCCTAGCTCCGCCCTCACATCCTTCGTTACTGCCGAGGGTGAAAAGCGCTTCTGATCGATACCATAATTCACCAGCGTACTGTGAAATGAAGGAATGTTCTCCTTCCCGGAAGCTTTGTTGGCCTCGGACACCGAGATATTTACAGCCGTCCGCCCGGTAATATACCTTTCACCCGCGATTCGCAGCTTCCGCAATAATGGCTGCTGGTCAGGATGGAACGACCACCCATGAATGGTGTATACCACAGGGATGCCCAGTGATCGCGCCGCCCATAGGACATTCGAGCTGGCCCTGGTTCCATGCGCATGGATCAGCTGTACCTGTTTTTCCTTCAGATATCTTTTAACAGCCCCCCATTTGCGGACATCAAAAGGCGTCTCCGTATAGATCACGTCAGCATCCACCTCCATCTGCTTCAGCCGGTCGATCATTGGCCCGTCCGTGAAAGAAAGGACCACAGGATCAAACCTGTTCCGGTCAAGGTTCTCTACCAGGTTCAGCAAATGCGATTCCCCACCCCCGATCTTTCCCTGGCGGATACTCTCCAGCACTTTTATTTTCTTTGTCGTAGGTCTCACTTAAAAGAGATTTTGGAATTGAACTGCCATAAGACCCCCTTCCAGAAAGACTTCAGATGGGCCGACTGCCCCCTGACAAGATA
This sequence comes from Flavitalea plasmicola, assembly GCF_030546645.1. Classification (GTDB taxonomy): domain Bacteria; phylum Bacteroidota; class Bacteroidia; order Chitinophagales; family Chitinophagaceae; genus Puia. Next base: position 323,496 of record NZ_JAUOTO010000009.1, on the reverse strand, counting down.
GCTCAGGGTGTTCTTTGGCATCGTGAAAAATAAGAAATAAGTGGTAAATACCAGGAAGGCAGGCCAGGCAACATTCCTGCGCATAAAAAGTATCCTGTTGCGCGTAAGATAAAATGTCTTCAGGGGACTGGACCTGCCGGTCGTCATGGATTCCTTATGATAGATGAGCGAGGCGGGTTGGTAATAGATGGAATAGCCCTTTCGCTTGATCTGCTCGCTCCAGTCCAGCTCCTCGTAATACAGGAAGAATATCTCAGGCATAAGCCCTACTTCATCCACCACCCGCCGGGGTACCATCATACCACCCCCATGTACATAATGAGTGGGACGCACCTCATCATATTGCCCTTCGTCCTTTTCCCGGCAACCGACCATACCGTTCCGACCCGTCAGGATGTTCACCTGTTCGTAACCAGCATATTCAATGGTCCCTTTCTCAAAAAAGTAATGGAATTTCGGGCTGGCCATGCCCGCGTCCGGATAGGTACGGAATATCTTCAGCAAACCCTCCAGCAGGCCGGGCGTGAATTCCGTATCATTGTTGACGATAAAAAGATATTCACCTTTAGCTGCCCGTATACCCGCATTATTTCCGGCCGAAAAACCCAGGTTGGCTTCGTTCCGGACAACAATGGCATCGGGATAAGCCGTCAGAAAAGCGGCAGTGGGATCTTCACTGGACGCATTGTCCACCACAATCACCTCGATTCGGGGATAGTTATTCTGCTCCCGGATGGAACGAAGAAACTCACAGGTCACATCCGTAGTGTTCCAGTTCAGCGTAATAATGGAAATCAGGGGATATGTATCCGCCTCCGGCATCGTCATTTTAAACATTCTCCTTCTGCAACAACGCGGAAGGGGTGTTGGCTATTATCCAAAGATCCGTGGCAAAATTACACTTGGTAGCATAATCGATGTCCATATTGATCCTTTCCTGTATAGACATATCTTTATTACCCCTCTTCTTCACCTGCCACAGACCGGTAATACCAGCCGGAGCCATAAACCGGGCCGCATAATCGTCCGTGGTCAGCGCGGCAGCCTCATATAAAGGCAAAGGGCGGTTACCCACCAGGGACATATGCCCCAGAAAGACATTGAACAGCTGCGGCAGCTCATCCAGGCTCGTATTACGTAAAAAGCTGCCCACTTTAGTGATACGGGGATCATTATTGATCTTGAAGAATACAGGACCGGAATTCTCGTCATCATATTGATTCAAATGCTTCAGTTCACCAATCTGCTTGTCGGCATCCTGATGCATGGTCCGGAACTTGTAAAAGTTGAAAATGCGATAGCCCCTGCCAGCCCTTTGTGCAATGTAAAAGATAGAACCACGGGATTCCAGCCGTATGGCAATGGCTATCAAGAGGAACAAAGGACTCAACAACAACAGGGCAAAGGAAGATATCAGCACGTCGAAAGTCCTTTTTGACAAGGGCCCGGGATGAAATCTCCGTACTACGGTGTTCTCTTCGATCCGGGGCGCAGGCGCATGCGCTACAACGGCTTTCACCTTACGAAGGAACTGGATCTTTAATTTCAGGCTCTTATCATCGAAATTTTGCAAAAATATGATCTCGTCAGGACGTGTGTTAAGTTTATATTGCTCCAGCTGCTGCTCGTTCAGCCCGGACGCATCCAGAATGAAAGGAATGCAGGACAGTACAGGATGATTCCGTAAGAAATGGCTGAATTTGCGGATAGAAACGTAGTCAAACCGGGCTTCGCAGAGTATGACTTCCGGGATCAGATTCCTTTCCTGCTGAAGGCTTCTCAGTAATTCGGCCTTCACATTGTCTAAACCCTCTGAAGCATAGCCCCTTTTGTAAACGCTTACCAGTTTCTCGATATGGGCAGTAGTCTTACCAATGTAATAGAAGCCGCCATACTGGACACCAGTAGTTTCGGCAGAAACATAAGAACGGTAAGTCATGCGCTGAAAGAAGCTAGGGCCTTTCTCTACAGTCTTGGGTAGAAATAATAAATCCATACAAAAGGTTTACGGTTTCATAAATACGGTGGTTCAGAAATAGCGGTTTTGCCCTAATAGGAAATAGCTCTACAAAAAGGACTACACTTTAGCACAAAGCATTTCATACGGTGAGCAATACCAATCTATAACTTCCTCTTAACTTGCCATGGCGGATAGGTCTTTGTCCAGCTGCCGGCTCTTTACCAGGTCGCTGATGGCTGACATCAGATCGACAGGATTAAAGGGCTTCACAAAATGCTTGACAATACCATACTCCAGGCATTTCAACTCTGTTTCCTTCTTTTCCAGTCCGGATAATACGATTAGGGGTATATCTCCGTACATCCCGCTGGAAGAAAGCTGTTGTATCAGTTCCCAGTTCTCCATATCCGGAAGCTGGGGGTCTGCAATTATTAGATCAGGCATCTGTCGGTGGGAAAGATAATACATCGCAGAAAATCCATCAGGCACGGTAATCACACTGTATTCTTTTCCCAAAACAGTCTGTAACAAAAAACGAATGGCCTTGCTGTCATCGATCGCCAATATTTGCTTTTTCATCACCAATTTCTTTTTAAGCGGTTAAGTAGAAACTTAATCTTTCTAGGATGGCAATGGAAATGGCTTACAAGAGGTATTGGCATCAAACAATGATACTTCTCAGATCGCGAAGCAGGCTTTACCGAATAGTGATGTGGATTATCAAACTATTAATTCAAATCGTTACAAAAGACACAAGGAATTTCAAGGATTTGTGGGACTGTCAAAAGAAATACATCGAAAGATATTCGCCGACTATTCAGAGGACTTGAATATGGCATGCATTAATAGTGACATAAAACTAATGATTGTTTTTCTATTATTCAAATTTATTGTTCTATTATTTTTGTATCCGGGTGCAATTTGGGAATTTTTCCCGGAATAAAAAATACCCATAAGATGGTATTTTCCACATAATCCCCATATTAATTATCAGGTCGCATATATATTAATATATATAAATGAAAACATGCCCCCCTTTCTCCTGCAATCCCCGTAAACATTGACGGGTAGCCGCCCACGAAGTTTCCGTCCCTCCTCCGATCGCCGTGGCACATCCACTGCACCTGGCAGTACCGCTTACCTGGTTCATGTGCACATTCCGGAAACTACGGTGGAAACTGCAGGATTTACTATTACAAAACTCAACGCTGTTTGCCTTGCACTTCACATTTCCCGGAATGGGAATCGACACCGGCAGCCCTTCTTACTGTCTCTTTTACGCCGCGGTCTGAAAGGCAACGGCCGGCTTATACACCAGCAATCCATGTGCCACCCCCCCAATCACTCCCGCCGCTGCCGGTTTGATACCCAACTTGATTGCAAGGATCACATTTTCACACTTGTCGTAGAATATCTTCCCCGGAGTTCGCAGGCGCCTGGCTTCCGGTCATTCATAGCACGAGGGGATTTAGTTCAGAGGCTGCCAGCCGGCCCGGTGGTAACCCCATCAGCCAGGTGTTCAGGTCATTGGTCTGCGCGGGGCTGTTCGGCCGGGTGATCCGCGCACCGTCAGCCATGTAGATTATTGTCATCACCTCCCGCATTTTATCAGAGTCATTGCCGGGGGCGCTATGCACGGTATTCCCGTAATGCCAGGTGGCATCGCCCGCCAGCATACCCGCAGCCCGGGTCACTGCATACTGATTTTCTTTTATATACTTCCTGTAGCTGTTATCCGACTCATCAGAGATCTCCTCGTCCAGCACAGTTCCCCGCTTGTGGCTGCCGGAAGCAAATGTCAACATGCCCATGTCCACCGTAATATCCGTCATCGGCATCCACATCGTGACAGTATTGGGCGTGTCGATAGGCCAGTAATACTGGTCCTGATGCCAGGGAGTAGGCCCGCCGCCAGGCTCTTTAAATAAGGCCTGATCATGGTAGATCCGCACATTGCCCACGCCCAGCAGATCTGCCGCCATCTTGCCCAGTCGCCTGGACAGTACCAGGCGTCGCACCCCCTCATCCACCCTCCAAAGGTTCATTATCTGCAGAAATGCCTTCCCATAAGTATCTCTTTCCGAAAGCCGGCGCTTCTCCGTCCGCAGGCGCTTTACGGCATCGGCTACCACAGGCCGGTAGACTGCCACTTCATCAGGGCTCAATACTCCCCTGACGAGGATATGCCCGTTCTCCCGGAACTCCTCCCGCTGCGCAGAAGTGACAGTGCGCACATCATCCAGCGGCATTAAATTTTTTTGAGCTGTCATATGTCCGCTAAGTACGCCATTCATCCGGAAAAAAGGCACGGGCAAATTGACCAAATACTGGGGAATATTACCCCAATCAAGATAAATTCATAAATTTATTGACAAAAAATGCAATGCTGAAAGCCGCTTATGAAGTACTGCAGCCTACCACCGGCCATTCCTTTCTCGTCACGACATTCGACGAATCAGGCTTTAGAGCTCCTTTTCATTTTCACCCGGAATACGAGCTGACCCTCATCACAGCCGGCAGCGGCAAACGCTACGTAGGCAGCCATCTGGCCGGCTTTCAGCCTGGTGACCTGGTCTTATTGGGCCCTAATCTTCCCCATTGCTGGAAACTGGAACCCGCCGGCGCCGCATCTTCCATTGTCATCCAGTTCGCTGCCGACTGCCTGGGACAAGGCTTTTTCTCCTCTGCCGAGCTCTGTGCCATTCAACGCCTCCTGCACAGCAGCCTCTGCGGCATCCGGTTCCCCAACAGCTCCGTCCAGCCCCGTATCCATGCGCTGGCCGCCGAAAAAAACGATTTCCGCAGGCTCATCAGGTTCCTGGAGCTCCTCCAGGAACTGGCCCTGGAGCAGGACCTGGCCCCCCTGGATACCAACGGCATCACAGCCGGCCTGACGCCCGCCGAACGCGAAAGGATCCACCCCATATTCGCCTGGCTGGTAGAAAATTTCCGGGAACCCATATCCCTCGAAAAAGCCGCTGCCATCGCAGGCATGTCCCCCAATGCCTTCTGCCGCTACTTCAGGAAGATCACGCGCAAAACCTTTATGGAAACAGTCATCCAATACAGACTGGACCACGCCGTCCGCCAGCTCGTGCAAACCAATGAACCCATATCTGCCATCTGCTTCGACTGCGGCTTCGGTGACCTCTCACACTTTTACAAAACATTTCGCGCCCGCATGCATACCAGCCCGCTCAATTATCGCAGGAAATTTATGCAAGGCGCCACCGCGTAAATACGCTTCCGCAGATAGTAGTTTTTACAGGAAAATAACGGTCATTTTAAAACGCACCCTCGATCGGACAAAGAACGACCACTGCATCCATGAAAACCCTTATGACAGGCATTTACATCAATGAAAATTCACCGCCATTGCCGTTTTACAATATTTTGTCCCACGGGTCGTTTTAATAGATCGATTTTCTATTGAAACCACTATCCTATTCTAAATCCAATTTCTATGTGTAAAAATTTTACAACAGCGCTTTGCATGTTGCTGATGCTAGTGTTTGGCTCCTTATCCCTTTCAGCGCAGACTAACAGAGGTCTTAGCTTCGATAGCTTATCTTCGGATTACGCCTCCGCCGGCGCTAATACCTACATCGTGCCGAGTATCGGCTTTAATGCTACTGTCGAATTTTGGGTGTACGTTCCCGTTGCCCAGGCAGGTCTGCACTATTTTGTTTCACAAGGCCCCACTGGTAATGCTTTCTACATTGGCTATGATGGTGACCATAGCAACCACCTCTTAATGGGAGATACCTGGCTGGACTCTGACGTCCAGCTTCCCATCGGTCAATGGAACCACATCGCCCTGGCCATTGATGGCAATGCATTCCAGGGATACCTTTATCTCAATGGGCGAATGGTCGACTCCACGGATTTCAACTATTTCAATGGATCAAGCGGCACCCCGACGCAGTTGGGCACCTCTACGGACAATACCACTTATTTCACAGGTAAGCTGGACCAACTGCGCATCTGGGATACCATACGTACGACCGCGGAGATCAAGGCGGGCATGTATGGCACCGTATTGCCTTCCACACCGCACTTGTTCGCTTACTATAAAATGGATGAAACCTCCGGTGCCATCGCAGCCAACAGCACTGCGACCACCGGCGTTGACCTCACCCTGAACGGTTCGCCCACACATCCGGTCATTCCCATACAGACCTCAAACAACGCCCTCACTTTCGACGTGACGAATAATACCCAGGTGGACATGATCTCCGATTCCGCTAACCTGACGACAGGTACGGTCGAAGCATGGCTCAAACCCGGCAGCCTGTCCAATGAGTCCGCTTTCCTGGCCAATCGTGGGCCTGGAGGATCTCACTTCACCATGACCCTGGACAACAGTTTTGGCAATAACCGCATCGGTATTCATAACACTGCTGATGGCGTACACTACATCGACTATCCCGCCGGCTTCACCGCCAACAAATGGTACCATGTAGCCTTGGTCACCGCCCCGGCAGCATCAGGAGATACCACGGCCCTGTATGTCAACGGCAATTATATTACCAATACGCCCTATGGTTACGACAACGCTGTCCTCAACCAGCCTTTGCACATCGGTGGCAACGGCGTCGACTTTTCACAGCAATGGAATGGTAGCATCGACGAAGTACGCATCTGGAAAGTACCCCTCACGGGCCCCCAGATAGCAACCAACATCGGCAATTCACTTACCGGTAATGAAACTAATCTCTTATCCGTGTGGAGCTTCGACCAAGGTATCCCGGACGGGGACAACACAGGCCTGAAAGTAGCCGTCGACAATGCCCCCCTTACCAATAATGGCACCCTGAGCAACTTTTCGCTGTTATCCGCCTCGGCCTCTAACTTCTCATTGCATAACATCGTTCTGCCTGTTACCATTACCCGGTTCACAGTGGCTAAACAAGGCAACAGCGCATTGCTTCAATGGCAGACCGCCCAGGAAGAGAATACCAAGGATTTCATCATCCAGAGAAGTGCCAACGGCATCGACTACACAGACATCGGCAGCACCCCCGCGGCTGGCAACAGCCACGGCCTCCTGACCTATGCCTTTTTGGATAACGATCCCGTCGAAGGCAGGAACTACTATCGCCTGAAGGAAAGGGACCTTGACCTTACGCCCACCTACAGCGAGGTAAAAGTGCTGTCCTTCACCCGTACAGGCCATTTGATCTGGTACTCCACAGGCGCCAGGTCCGTAGAGGTACTCCTGCAAAAAGGCAGCACGGAACTGTATTCGATCTCTAACGCCGCCGGTAACGTGATCCAGGCAGGTCGTCTTTCCGCAGGGAAGACCACCCTCTCCCAACTCCCGGCTGGCATCTATTTCGTGAAGGTGATCAATACCATCGGCGACGAGCTGTCGACAAAAATATTAATCCCCTAAATTAAAAAAGCCCGCCAATCTGATATGCCCCCAAAATGTTAGACACATTTTGGGGGCTTTTTTTCTCATTTCATTTGCAGCACAGCATCCCAATCCTTCCACACAGGTTCATAGCCCTGTCCCCGGATCATCGCAGCTATTGCCGCCGGACTCCGGTCATCATGTATCTCAAATTGCTCTAACGACCCCGGATCAACAGCATACCCTCCCGGATTCGTCCTCGAGCCCGCACTGATCGCTGTAATGCCCAGCCGGATCGCATGGTCCCGGAATAATGGACTTTCCCGCGTGGATAACGACAGCTCCACCTCTTCATCCAACAATCGGTAAGCGCAGATCAGCTGGATCAGCTCCCGGTCCGTCATCTCCACCTTCGGCTGAATAGCCCCGCTTGCAGCTTGCAGCTCGCCACTCACAGCTCCTACTTCATCACTTGCAGCTTGCAGCTTGTAGCTTGCAGCTTGAAAAGGCCGCAGCCTGGGAAAAGAAATGGAATACTTCGTCCGCCAATACACTTTCTCCAGGTATCGCAGATGCATCGCCGTAAAAAAACTATCCGTCCGCCAATCCTCCAGCCCGATCAATACCCCCAACCCCATCTTATGGATCCCGGCTCTACCCAGCCGGTCAGGTGTCTCCAGCCTGTACCCGAAATTCGATTTCTTTCCCTTCGGATGATGCAGCTTGTAATCCTCCCGGTGGTAGGTCTCCTGGTACACCAGCACGGTATGCAGCCCCTCCTGTATCAATCGCTCATAATCTTCCTGGTCCAGCGGCTGCACCTCCATGGAAATATTCGCAAAATGCGGCCGCACCACCTGCAGCGCTTTAATAAAATAATCCACCCCTACAGTCTGATTGGCCTCCCCGCTTACCAGCAGGACATGCTCATATCCCATCTGCCTGATGACGTCCGCCTCTTTCAGTAATTCTCCCGCGCTCAGCGTCCTGCGCCGGATCTTATTGTCATAGCTGAAGCCGCAATAAGTACAGATGTTCTGGCATTCGTTGGATAGATATAATGGGATATACAGTTGCATCACCTTCCCAAAGCGCTTGATGGTAAGCCGGTGGCTCATCTGTGCCATCGTCTCCAGGTAAGGCGCCGCCGCGGGAGAAATAAGCGCCTTGAAATCCTCCAGGTCACGACTGTCACGCGCCAAAGCCCGCTCCACATCCGCCGCGGTCTTACTATAAATACTGCTTTTAACAAGGCCCCACTCCTCCCGCTGAAATATCTTTGAGAACATAGATAAAGATTTATACATCTAAAAAAGCCGTCAAAGGACTGCTGGCTACAGCCTCCGCCGATGCCGGCGCCAGCTTCGCCTCATAAGCCATCCTGCCACCTTCCACAGCCAGCCTGAAAGCCCTCGCCATTTGTACAGGATGGGCGCTGGCGGCTATCGCCGTATTCACCAACACCGCATCAGCACCCATCTCGAGTGCGCCGGCAGCATCGGAAGGCGCGCCGATGCCTGCATCCACCACCACTGGCACCCGGCTCTGCGCAATGATGATCTCCAGGAAATCCCGCGTCCGCAATCCCTTATTGCTCCCAATAGGCGAACCCAAAGGCATTACGGCAGCCACACCCACATCCTCCAGCCTCCTGCATAACACCGGGTCCGCATGAATATAAGGCAGTACCACAAATCCTTTCTTTACCAATATTTCCGCCGCCAGCAAGGTCTCAACAGGATCAGGCAGCAGCCACCTCGGATCAGGATGTATCTCCAGCTTCAGCCAATGCGTCCCCAACGCCTCACGGGCAAGCTCAGCCGCAAATACGGCCTCCTTCGCAGTCCGGACCCCGGACGTATTCGGCAATAGATGAATATGGGGGTGACGCAAATGCAGCAGCAGGTCGTCGGCATCCGATCGACGCACATCCACCCGTTTCAACGCCACTGTTACCAGCTCGGACCCACTGGCCACCAAAGCGCTTTCCATCAACGACGGGGACCCGAACTTTCCGGTGCCCGTAAACAACCTGGACCTGAATGTCCTGCCCGCAATGGTCAGCGCACTACCCCCTCCCCGCACTGCCGCTTCCAGCGTGCGCACCGTGCCAGCCCAATCATCGGCATGCGCCAGCACTCCCGAAAAAGCGATCCCATAGACCCCCGCATCCATCAATGCCCCTATATCCTCTGGCGCTATCCCGCCAATGGCTACCACCGGTAGTTCGATCCCTTCCTCCCTCATCTGTGCCATGATCCGCTGATACCCCTCCAATCCCAATAAAGGACTGAGGTTTTTCTTCGTGCTGGTCCACCGGAATGGCCCCAGTCCTATATAATCAGCCCCTTGCCGGTGATGCTCCCGGATATCTTCGATTGTATTGGCCGTTCCTCCAATGATAAACCCCCTGCCCAGCAGCCGCCGTGCCTCTCCCACCGACATATCCTCCTTACCCACATGCACCCCATGCGCACCTACTTCCGCCGCTAATCCCACCCGGTCATTGAGGATCAATGTACAACCCCAGGCGTCGCAGATCTTGCCGGCCGCCAATGCCGTTTCACGGAATGTAGCTTCATCCGCCTGCTTCATCCGCAGTTGTATCCACCGGATCCCGGCGCGACAGGCCGCCTCCACCTGCTCCAGGTGCGTCAGAAGTGCCTCATCCCTGGTAATAAAATTCAATCCGCTTATTTTTCCGGTAGTCGATGCCATCCTAATGCAGTTTTATTACTGGTTAAAAATTGTTCGATATATCTTTTTGATCGCACGGCGGCCTCCGGCAAAGCATATCCCAGCGCCAGGTTCGCGGCCAGCGAAGAAGACAGTACACAGCCCGACCCATGCTTGGGATAAATAGCCCCCGCTTCCACCGACGGCTCCAGCACACGCAGCTCCCCTTTGCTCCATAGATAATCCCTGCCCCGCAGCTGCGGATGATGCCCTCCTTTCAGATATAAGTTGCAAAGCCCCGACAGCCGGCGGCTGACTTCCGGAATGTCCTCATTGGGATAAAGCCATGCGATCTCCTCCCAATTGGGCGTCACCAGCCAGCATTGCCGGGCCAGGAGATCAAAACCCTCCAGGTCCGTACCCTCCCAGAAATCCTTACCGCTGCTGGCCCTGATCACAGGATCCAGCACGATCCTCACTTCCGGATTATGCTGCTTCAAATGTCCGATGATGGATGCCAGCACAGCAATACTCCTGCCCACGCCTATCTTCACCCACTCGAAACTTCCCTGCTCAAAACAAAGATCTATCTGTTCAAAAATATCCGACTCCGAATACCAGTGCACACGCGTGATAGTCCGCTCGTTCTGAAAGGTCAGCCCCGTACATACGGCATAACCATACACCCCATGCGCCTCCAGCGTCTTGACATCCGACAGGACCCCCGCTCCGCCACTCTGGTCGAATCCCGCAACCACCAATACTCTTGGACGACTATCTTTCATATCCCTCAACCATCCCTTTTAAGTGTAAAAAACGCTCCACGGCTTCCGAAGGCTTCTCCCAGATAGCTCCCAGCACGGCCGCCCCATCCCACCCGTGTTCTATCACCTGCCCGATCGTATCCTTATCGATCCCTCCCAAGCCTATCAAACCACACGGAGCAACACCCTCCGGTCGCCTGAGCAATCCCTCCCCCGCCCTATAACCGGGCTTGGAGATGCTGTCGAACAGGGGGCTTAAAAAGACATATTCCAACCGCCCGGGAACCACCGCCCTCACCTCCTCCCAGGAATGAAGGCTCGCCGAAAGCAAGATCCTCCTGCCGCCCGGTCCTGCATCATTCCCCCCCATTCCCTCCCAGGGCTTATGCCAATGCCCATGCACCTGTGGAACTCCATACGCCCGCGCCAGCTCCACCGCTTCCATTCCCCCATGCAGCACCAGCCGCGAACCCCATCGCAAAGCCAGCCGCTTCAACAACGCCTCCGCCCCTTCTCTCTTCCGTATATGCAGCTTCTCCACACCGGCCTCCAGCATCGCGCACAGACAATCCTCCTCTCCCGCCCAGGTCGCCTCGGCTGTGATCACTGCTAATAAGAACTTCTTCGATATCATAAATAGACCTCCGATCCTGCCTGTTTGAACGCCTCCGACCTTTCCTTCATGCCGGCTTCCACTGCCACCTCCTCGCTGATGCCTTTCTCCTCTGCAAAGCGCCGCACTTCCTGCGTGATCTTCATACTACAGAAATGAGGTCCGCACATGCTGCAGAAGTGAGCGATCTTCGCCCCTTCGGCAGGGAGCGTTTCATCATGGAATGCCCGGGCCGTATCCGGATCCAGGGAAAGATTGAACTGGTCCTGCCAGCGGAACTCAAAACGCGCCTTGCTGAGTGCATTGTCCCGGTGCTGCGCCCCGGGATGCCCCTTCGCCAGGTCCGCCGCATGCGCCGCGATCTTATAAGCGATCACCCCGTCCTTCACATCCTTCTTATTGGGAAGTCCCAGATGCTCCTTGGGAGTGACATAACACAGCATGGCGGTGCCATACCAACCGATCATAGCGGCCCCGATGGCAGAAGTGATATGATCATAGCCGGGCGCTATGTCCGTCGTCAAAGGACCCAGCGTGTAAAAAGGCGCTTCATGGCATTCCTTCAGCTGCTTGTCCATATTCTCCTTTATCAGGTGCATCGGGATATGACCAGGTCCCTCGATGATCACCTGGCAATCATGCTTCCAGGCAACTTTCGTCAGCTCGCCCAACGTCTCCAGCTCGGCGAATTGCGCGGCATCATTGGCATCCGCAATGGAGCCCGGACGAAGTCCGTCCCCAAGGGAAAACGAGACGTCATAAGCTTTCATGATCTCGCATATCTCTTCAAAATGTGTATAAAGGAAGCTCTCCCGGTGATGCGCAAGGCACCACTTTGCCATGATGGACCCGCCACGCGACACAATACCCGTGACACGCCTGGCCGTAAGAGGAATATAACGTAGCAGTACACCCGCATGAATGGTGAAATAATCCACCCCCTGCTCTGCCTGCTCTATCAGCGTGTCCCGGTATATTTCCCAGGTAAGATCTTCTGCCTTACCGCCGGTCTTTTCCAATGCCTGGTAAATAGGTACGGTGCCCACAGGGACGGGCGTATTGCGCAGGATCCATTCCCGCGTCTCATGGATATTCTTTCCGGTGGACAGGTCCATGATCGTATCGGCTCCCCACCGGCAGGCCCATACAGCCTTCTCCACCTCTTCCTCGATGCCGGAGCTGACAGCAGAATTACCAATATTGGCATTGATCTTTACAAGGAAATTCCTCCCGATGATCATAGGCTCGGCCTCCGGATGGTTAATATTCGCGGGAATGACGGCCCTGCCCCTCGCCACTTCCTGCCGGACAAACTCGGGAGTTATCGCCCCTCCGGTCCCCTGGTTCTCCCTGATAGCGATATACTCCATCTCCGGCGTTATGATCCCCTTCCGCGCATAATGCAGCTGCGTCACATTGGGCTGCCCCCTTCTCCCCTTCACCCATTCTTCCCGGAGACGAGGCAATCCGCGAACAAGATCGATGGCAACCCCGGGATCAGTATACGGACCACTGGTGTCATACACCGTCACAGGAGGGTTGGACGTCTCCGTGTCGCTGTGCCTGTCTACCGTATTGCCTACGGTGATCTCGCGCATGGCGACATGAATATCATGCAGCTCGCCTTTCACATAGACCTTTCTGCTTGCGGGAAAAGGCTCCCTGCTGATGACATGGTCACCAGGAGTGATATCTTTCTTCATATATATGGTATTTGTTTGCTTACCCTCCCTGCGTAGCCCGGATAACAAAGACCTTATCCGCAGGCTGCAGCTTATAACTATTCCATTCCCCCCTGGGGATCACGTTGTCATTAACGGCAATGGCTATCCCATCCGGCCGGCTGATATCCAGCAAAGGCAGTACGTCGGCCAATGTACCCGGATCAGGCAGTGAAAAAATTTCCCTGTTGATGGTCACCTGCACCATACATCGATCTCAATAAAAGAATTATAAGTATAAGAGGTGCTGCTGCGCGCAGAAAGAGAGAGTCCGTCTTTTCCCTTCGCCGGTATTAACCGGATCAGGTTCTGAGGGTATTATCTCAGCCCGTGTGAACGAGCACCCCTAAAGTCCGCAGTAAAGGTAGGGAATAAAATTAAATAGCAATTATTTTCAGTAAAATTGCTCCGTGTGCATGAATAGTCGCAGAATATTTCTTTTTAAATACGCCCACATCCGCCTGCTTCCACAGGTCTCTCACCTTCACTTTCTTCATACCCAGCAAAGCAAGATCCAATGCAACCTCCTTCTCCGCATCACTGATATTGAACAACGCAACATACTTTGCGCCGCCGCCCGCCTCCGACACCCACACCATGCTTCCATCCTGCTTATACAATTGCCGGGGAGCAGCGCCCTCCTGGTTCACACGCAGGACTTCCTCATTCGAGAATAATTTGTTCTCCAATTCCCTGTTATCCGGCAGGTTTCCCCCCAGCATCAAAGGACTGCGATAGATACACCAAAAGGTCATATGGGTCACCAGTTCGTCCTCCGTAAACCTGCTGTACCGCTCAGGCCCCACTGGCCCCCGCTTCGAGATCTTCCCTATCTGGATCATATCACAATCAGGCCAATGTCCGGGACCTCCAACGCCTTCCCAGCTTTTTGCATAATCAAACATCTTCAGCATCTCCTTCCAGCTATCCCAGAAATCATCCGCCATCCGCCACATATTGGCATGCTGCACCACGTGCGTGGAATCTTTCAGCGGCGTTTCTCCCGGAGAAAGGCTCAACACAATAGGCCTGCCGCACCCATCGATCGCTTTCTTATAGCCTTCGATCTCCGCAGCGCTGTATGGCCGCGCAATATCATCCACTTTTATAAAGTCCACTCCCCACTCCGCGTACAGCTTCAACAGCGAGTTCAAATACTCCTGCGCGCCCCGCTTACGCATATCGAGACCATACATATGGTTCATCCAGGGACAGATGGACGTAGTGTCCGCGATCCGGTCCGCGGTGATACCATCGGCGCCCAACACAGGACTATGCGCCCAGACGGCCTGCCGCGGTATGCCCCTCATCACATGGATGCCGAATTTCAAACCCAGAGAATGCACATAGTCGGACAAAGGCCTGAAGCCTCCGCCGCCAAAGGCGGAAGGGAACTTATTCGTGTTAGGCACTAGCCTGCCCCAGGCATCCATGGCCAGCCAGGGAATATAGGCCCCATCCTGCAACTGCTTTTGAAAAGGATTGCCGATCAGGCTGCCGGGAGGGTTATCATACGCCCAGAGAAAATCCACGACGACATATTGCCAGCCGTAACGAAGGTTCTTCGCCATATAATCAGCATTGGCCTTCACTTCATCCTCATGCACGGCCGAACCATAACAATTATAGCTATTCCAACCCATAGGAGGCTTGGAAGCGACGCCCGGCTGCTGTGCAAGAACACGCACGCTCATCAGCAAAGCCACAACAAAATAACCCCTTCGCATAATGTTATATTATTTCAGTTCCAGCATGACAATAGATTCGGCCGGCATTTCCACCACCAGGTCACCCCCATCCTTCTTTGCTCCGGAAAAAGAGGTCAGATGAACTTTGTCCGGCTGGCTAAAAGTATTGACGTCGGTGAATTTCCCGGAAGTCAGCACCTGCCCCTGGATATTTTTCGAAGGCAGCCCCTGCAAGCCGATCCGCACCGTCACCTTCTTCGAAGGATCGATGTTCACCAGCGAAATATGGACGGCCCCCAGCGAATCGCGTGACGCAGACGCGTTGACGGCGGGTATTTTATCTCCTCCATAGGCATAGTCCGGGCTGTTCAGCTTCAATACCAGGGAATGAGCGTCCTGGTGAACTTTATATAAGTCAAAAACATGATACGTTGGCGTCAGCAGCATCTTATCCTTCTCCGTAAGGATCAATGCCTGCAGCACATTTACAGTCTGCGCCAGGGCCGCCATTTTCACCCGGTCCGTATGATTGTTGAAGATATTGAGCGTAGTGCCCGCGATCAGGGCGTCCCGAAGGCTGTTCTGCTGATACAGGAACCCAGGATTGGAGCCCGGCTCCGCATCCGTCCAGATCCCCCATTCGTCCACCACCAGCCCGACCTTTTTCTTAGGGTCATACTTGTCCATGATCGCAGCGTGCTTATTCACGATCTCCTCCATTTTCAGGCAGGATTTCATGGCCTTGAAATAAAGGTCCTCACCGAATTGAGTAGCGGAACCTTTATGCTCCCAGGGACCCGCCAAGGTATAGTAATGTACAGAGACGCCCCATGTATTCCACAAGGTGATATTCTTCATCAACGCCTCCGTCCAGTTGTAATCGTCACTGTTGGCCCCGCTGGCTATCAGCTTCAAAGGAGCGCCCGGATAGCTCTTGCAGAACTCCGCATACCGCCGGTACTGCATGGCATAGAATTCCGGCGTCATGCTGCCGCCGCAACCCCAGCTCTCATTCCCCACCCCCCAGAAAGACACCTTCCAGGGCTTGTCCCGGCCATTCTGCCTGCGTAGGTTCGCCAGCGTGCTCTTCCCGTCATAGTTAAGATACTCCAGCCAGTTGGACATCTCCTCGGGCGTTCCCGTGCCTACATTGCCGGCAATATAAGGCTCGCAGCCCAACAGCCCGCAAAGCTCCAGGAACTCATGCGTGCCGAAACTATTGTCCTCCGTCACCATCCCCCACGTCGTATTCACCGTCGCCTTACGCTGATCCCTGGGCCCAATGGCATCCCTCCAGTGATATTGGTCCGCATAACACCCTCCTGGCCAACGCAATACAGGCACCTTTATCTTCTTCAGCGCCTCCACTATATCCATCCGTATATGATCCCCCGTCCAAAATCCGTCATAGATACACCGGCCCAGGTCCTCAGAGAAATGTCCATAGATATTACGGCTGATCTGTGGCCCCGAAGTATCCGAGATCGAGATACTTACAGGTTGCTGGGCATGGAGAAAACTACAGGTTGCAAGCAGGGCAGCTAAAAGAAGGAATCCCTTAATCCGTTTAAAATATCTATTCAATGGTCGGATCGAATCTCGCTTCATTCCATTGGGGGTGCTCGATTTCATATGTATTCATCGTTTTGTGAATATCAAAATAAACGTTTTTTTGACAATTAAAAAAATTGTTACCCCTCCGAAGGCCCTCGTATATCCACCGGTTTTCTTATAAAACATTAGGAAGGTCAGGGGATTTTATATATTTTAGCGAGGAACAATATATTCTAACGTTTCATAATTTCTACAAATCAGTCCTCCATGCGTTTAACTGGCAGAACCAGCCTACCCTGCTTTGTATTTTTTTCCTTGCTGTTTGCCCTGCTTGTTTACTGGATAGGATACGAACGACCCGCGTATGGCATCGACGACGCCAACATCTATATGGTCTATATGCGTCATTTCGCTCAGGGCCACGGGTTTGTCTGGAACCTGGGCGGTGAAAAAGTGGAAGGCTTCACCTCCCTGCTATGGACCCTCATCGGCGCCTTGTTCTACAAAGTGTCCGGAGAACACTATGTCTGGCTGTTGCTGGCGCTAAGCTTCCTCCTCACCTTTATTACGGTCTACCGCCTGCTGTCCTTCGTCAGGAAATGCAACGGTACGCAGGAACAGCTGATCACCACCAGCGATGTCCTGATCATGGCGTTGCTGCTGCTTCCCCTGGGCTTTATAGAATGGAATATCCTGGGATTGATGGAGACAGGCCTATGGTTCTTCCTCGTCGTCAATACTACCCTCTATCTGTGCAATTACTACCTTGCCGGCGCCAGGCCCCTTCCACTCGCCTTCAGCGCCATGCTGGCCATCATGATCCTCACCCGACCGGAAAGTATGGCCTTCGGCCTGCTGTTCATCACCATCCTTTTTGTCCAACGTTCCATCACCGAAGGTCTTAAAAGGGGCATTTACGCCATCCTCCTTCCCATGCTTACCTACGGAGCCACCCTCATCTCGTTGATGCTGTGGCGTATCTCCTATTTCGGCTACCCCTTCCCCAACACCTATTATGCAAAGGTCTCGGGAAGCCTGAAAGACAACATATCGCATGGCCTTGCTTATTTACATAAGCTTTTTTACGAATATCCGCAGGTGGCCTTTGCCTTCGCGGCAGCCCTCCTCGCCGCAATACTTATTTTCATCAAATGGCGGAAAAAAGCCCCCTTATCCTCAGGCGACAAGATCCAGTTGGTCCTTCTCTCCGTCATCCTGCCAGCCATTTGCCTGCCCGTTCTGACGGGCGGCGATCATTTCAAATACGCCCGCTTTTACCAGTGCATCATTCCTCTTATCTATGCAGCCGCTTTCCATTTCTCATTCTGGAAAGCCCACCTGGGTAATTTCAGCATCTCAAACCGCATTCACCGCATCCTGCTTACAGCGGCAGCCTGCTTTGGCATATTCTTTATCGCTAAATCTACCCTGTATGACTTCACCGCCACTGACAGGATCGCCGCAGTGCGCATATCACCCGAATTCTACCATGCCAGGATGGGAAGGACCATCGCAACCGCAGAGGACGCAACTTTCTCCGGGGCGCCCCATTATCCCAGCGTCGGCATACTGGCGGCCGGCGGCTTCGCCTATGCCTACAATGGGACCACCATCGACCTGATGGGTCTCAATGACACCGCAATGGCACACGCCACCCGCATCAAACAGGGCTTTCGCAACCACGCATCCTTTGATATTAAAACTTTCTGGAAACTCCGGCCCGATATGGTGGGCACGTTCTACGGAGGCGAGGTCATCAAAGACACCAGCATGTTCAATCTTTCGGAAAATACGGAATACTTTCGCAATGGGCTCTTCGTCTACGTGGCCTATAAGGGCATCTTCGACAACGAGGACTTCATCGCATCCTACCTCCCGGCCCTGGTCCGCCTGAAAACAAATGATTTCTGGATCTTTGCCTACTATAATAAGGACTTCCTGGCCTCTCTTGATAAAGGTAAATTCGACATTTTCTTCCCCGTCCGCAGATACAAACCTGGTGCACCACATATACCCGTCAACCTTCCCCCGCCGCAAATGGGTCTATAATGTGTGGAAAAAAATTCTCACTATACTCCATAACGTCAAAAAAGTGTCGTACAAAGAAAATTGTGTAGAAAAAATTCCATTTGGCACAGAAATAGCTACGTTGGGACGATTAATGGTCGTTAAGACGATTAATCGTTAGGCTCTGATAAAATCTGTCGCGGAAAACTTATGTAAGAAAACTTTACTCTGATTATTACTATCCCCGTATTTTTCTTCGATTCGCTTTCCTCAGATATCATGAGCACCGACAGGCCCGTTTGCTGATCCATGTCTGGCCCATTGCAGCCACAACGCCTTACCCTATGTCCCCCCTACTCAATTTACCGTAGCTGCCCGGCTCAGCCGGAACATGTATTATTCATTGGTGCTTGACTGCTAAATGCTAAAATCTGAAATTGATGAAAAATCTCTTTGCGTTGTGCATGGCCCTCTTGGCCATTACTACTTCCCGTGCCCAATTAACCGTGAAAAAGGTGATATGCACGGAATATCATGCCTTCTACCTGGCCAGTGACGGCCAGGTATATGCCTACATGGGTGGCGCTTCAAAGCCGGTCCCCTTTCCCATTGCCGCAGGAAGAACGATCGTCGACGCCTCCGGCGCCTTCAACGAATGGAAAGGCATCGATGACCAGGGCTATGTGTGGTCCAACAGAATAGACCTCACCACAAAGACAGATCGGTACAACACCGATTCCACCGGCGCCGCCTTCGACAAGAACGCTTCCATCTACGCCTACAAGAACACCATCGTCACCATTCGCACGGACGGCAGCATCTGGTACTTCGGCGCCGATGATTACCATCTGTTCTCCTCCGCGGGAGTCACCAACATGCGCCCCATGAAACTTTCTCCGGCAGGCATGACCTATAAAAAGGTGTCCCTGGGCAACACCCGTATCGTGGCCCTCACCACCTCCGGTGACGTCTACGAATGGATCGTCGGCGGCAGCAGAACCCCCGCTAAAAAGACAACCCCCGCGCCCGCCATTGACATCTGGACCAGCCACTTCGATTATGCAGGCTGTATCATCCAGTCCGCCGCAGGCGCCAACAACGGATATCCGTATGTGTGGGGCGTCAACTGGGGCAGCTGGGGCGCCAAGGGAGGACCTACCTATAGCCAGCCGACCAATGTCTCCTCTCTCTGGGGGCTGAAATATCCCATAACGGAGATCAACGTGGACTGGAACACCACCCACTACATTGATACCCAGGGCGACATGTACGGCTTCGGCTTCAACGCGCAAGGCGAGGTTGGCAACGGTGAAGAGACGGTCAATAAATACAACTATCCCACCTTTCCCGGCTATGGATGGACTTTCAACGACGGCGAAAATCCCGTCACCGCTCCCGCCATACAGATCGGCAAGGGGGTGAAATGGTCCCATTTATACTCCAACAACTGGTTCGTATTCTATAAATATGCTATGGATGTCAATGGAAATATTTATGCATGGGGCCGTAACAAGGCCGTCGTTTGCGGCAACGGTTTCTACCTCAACCAGCAGGCAGACCATCCCAATTCCATGGATGTATTGGTCCCGACTAAAGTGACGCCGCTTACGACAGCCTCCCAGGCCTATGACTGGACACCCCCCAAGATCAGCGCGGGTGCCAACCAGACCATCACCTCTTCCACCGTCACCCTCACCGGCTCGGCCACTGGCCCTCAGCTGATCAAAAGCACCACCACAGCCGCCAACGGTATTAATAAGGTAGGTTTTGATATCGTCTCCTATCAATGGACCAAGGTCAGCGGCACCGGCGGCACCATCACATCCCCCAACGCTGCCACGACCACAGTGACAGGTCTGTCCACGGGAACCTATGTCTTCAATCTGTTGACCACCGACAATAATACAGGCACCCAAAGCGCCAACGTAACCATCACGGTCTCCGGCGTATCAGGGCCATCTTCCTCGGTCTCCGTCTCCGCAGGCTCATCAACCTCGCTCACCCTGCCGATCAATAGCACCATCCTGACTGGCACCGCAACGACCACCTCAGGTACCACGATTCAGAGCTACGCCTGGTCGCAGACCTCCGGTCCGTCGACAGCCACCATCGGAACCCCTGCCGCCAGCACCACCACCGTCTCTTCGCTGATAGCAGGTACCTATACCTTTAAGCTCACTGCTACCAATAACAGCGGTGTGACAGGCAGCAGTACGGTCACCGTCACGGTCAACGCAAGTACGTCTAGTGTGACCTACACAGCCGTCCCTGCCACGATCCAGGGCGAAGCATATTATAAGATGAGCGGCGTTGTCACCGAAACATGCGGAGACACCGGCGGCGGCACAGACGTAGGACAGATCGACCCGGGCGACTGGATGAGCTATAATATCAACGTCCCTGCAGCAGGAACCTATAACATCAGCTTCAGATACGCCAGCAATGTCACCGGAGTCGCCTTCTCGGTGAAGAATGACGCCGGAGCAGGACTGGCAGCCATTAAAACCAACAACACAGGTGGCTGGCAGACCTATACCACGGTCTCCGTCCCCATCACCCTGCCGGCCGGCAACCAGACCATCACGATCTACTCCTCCGGAAATAACTGGAATCTCAACTGGTTCCAGATCTCGGCCCAGAGCTCCTCATCCGTGGGCAGTGGTCTGACGATCCCCGGTACCATCCAGGCGGAAAGCTACAGCAGCATGAACGGCGTGCAAACCCAGGCTACTACGGACGCAGGTGGCGGCACCAACGTTGACTATATTACCAACGGATCCTGGATGAAATACGACGTCAACGTGACAACCGCCGGCACCTACACAGTTGGTTTCCGGTATGCCACGATCAACGCTGGCGCAAAGTTCCAGCTGAAGAACGCCAGCGGCGCTACGCTGGCTGATATGGCCCCGGCAGCAACGGGCGGCTGGCAGACCTGGCAAACGGTCACCGCTACCATCACCCTCCCCGCAGGTCAACAGACATTACAGCTCTATTGCAATGCGGTCCCATACTGGAACCTCAACTGGATTAGCTTTACCCAGGGCGCGACAGCCGCCGTCGAACCAGGCGCTTCGCTTACACAAGGTCAGTCCACAAGCCTCAGTTCTACGACTGTCGCCGATGCCACCACCGATGCAACAGGCGCCGCTTCATTGACGCTGTTCCCCAACCCGGTGAAAGATCAGTTCACGATCGCGCTGAAAAATGCACCGACAGGCTCAGCCAGCATCCGGATCTTCAGCCAATCAGGCCTGGAAGTCAAAACATACATGGTGAATGTATCACTGCAGGACTATCGTATCGACCTGTCCACCGGCAACATAGCCGCAGGAGTATACTTTGTCCGCATCCAGATAGGTAATTGGACCCGTACGATCAAAATGGTTAAAATATAAAGACCCAAATGAAAAGGGGCGTTGCAGATGATGCAACGCCCCTTTTTTATTTATATAACAGTCCCGGCTTACAGCCGTATCTGCCCATTCCCCCGGATCATCCACTTCTCCGTCACCAGCTTCTCCAACGCAAAAGGCCCCCTTGCATGCAGCTTCTGCGTGGAAATACCGATCTCTGCACCTAAACCCAGCTCCTCTCCATCCGTAAATCGGGTAGAAGCATTGGTATAAACAGCCGCAGCATCCACCTCCGCAAGAAACCGCTCGCATTGCCGCTTATTCCTGGATACAATAGCCTCCGAATGACGCGTCGAATATTCCCGGATATGCGCCAGCGCCTCGTCGATATCATCCACCACCTTGACAGCACACTTCAAACTCAGGAACTCCCGCGCAAAATCATCCTTACGGGCCCGCCTTAAATAAGGATACCCCTTCAGCAGCCCGTAAGCCACAGGTTCTGCAAATACCTCCACGCCGTATTCTTCCAAAGGACGCCGTAGCTTCCTGAAAAAGACCGCTGCCACCTTGCGATCCACCAGCAAACTATCCATCGAATTACAGACCGAAGGTCGCGACACCTTGGCATTTACCACGATGTCCACCGCCTTATCCAGGTCTGCCTCCTTCTCTACATAAACATGGCATACCCCGGCGCCCGTCTCGATCACAGGTACACGGCTGTTCTCCCGGACGTGACGGATCAGTGCATCCGAACCCCGGGGGATCAGCACATCCACCCACCGGGTGGCGGTAAAAAGCTCCTGCACCGTTTCCCGCTCCGATGGCAGCAATGTGGCACAATCCGGATCGATCCCATTCGCCTTCAAAGCTTTCTTGATAAGCCCGATGGCCACTTTATTGCTCTGACTGGCATCCTGACTGCCCTTCAGCAGACAGGCATTGCGACTGCGGAGACACAGCGCAGCTATATCGAAAGTAACATTGGGCCTGGACTCATAGATCGCCCCTACCACCCCCAGCGGCACTGAGACCTTTCTCACCAGCAGCCCATTGGAAAGCTTTCGCTTATCCAGCAGCCGCCCCGTAGGATCCGGCAGTCGGCTCACTTTCCTTATACTGGTTGCAATAGCACGGATCCGCTGCTCATTCAGCATCAGCCGGTCATTACGAGGGTCGCCAGGGTCCTGCCTGGACAGGTCCTGCGCATTGGCTTTCAGTAAGGCAGGAGCCTGCTCCACCAGGTCGTCCGCAAGCGTCCGCAACGCACGCTGTATCTGCCGCTCGCCGGCGCCACGCAGGGAAACACCCGCCTCATAAGTTTTCTTTATCAGCGTTTCGATCTTGCTCATTCTTATTCAATTGTCCCCTAAAAAATTACAATATCATCCGCATGCGCGGCCACGACATTCTTCCTGCTGAGGTTGGCAGCCACCTCTTCAGCCCCCATCTTCGCCTTCGCTACCCCAATGATATTCTCTTCCTCATCTATCAATTGCACCACCTCTCCCGGTGTGAACTTGCCCTGCACCTTACGAATACCCACACTTAGCAGGCTCTTGCGGAGCGACAAAGCCCTGGCCGCCCCCTTGTCCACGAAAATACTGCCCAGGGTGATCGAACCGCTGGCCAGCCATTTCTGCCTCGCTTTCAGATTCGAAGCCTGTGGCCGGAAGGATGTACCCGTCCTGCCTGCCAGGGCATCCGTAAAAGGAGCCTTGCCGCCAAGCCCGCAGATCACTACCTTAATACCCAATGAATTGGCCAGCCTGGTAAACGTCAGCTTGGACAACATTCCCCCCAACCCCAGACTGCTCTTGTCCGTCCGGACATAGCCGAGGATCCTGCCATCCACCTTATCCACCCTGGGAATGATCTGTTGGTCCGCATCCATAAAGCCTCCCACGGAAGTGCAGATGATCAGCGCCCCGGCATCAAAGCCGATGGCCGTCAACGTAGCCAGCTCATCATTGTCGGAAAATTTCAGCTCCACATTGCTCACCAGGTCATTCTCATTCATGATAGGTAAGACGCCATTCTTCCAGAACTCTTCAAAGGTCTCCTTCAGCTGAAGGAAACGGGGTCGGCTGGAGAAATGATGCCGCTCGCATAAGGCCTGCGCCACCGGTATGCCATACGCGGAAAAGTGTTTCTGGTAATGACGAATGAGGATAGGATTGCCCACGGCCGCGGCAGCCTTTCGTTCCGTCAACGTTCCTTTATAATGCTGAAAAAAGCTACGTCCACTGCCTACGGCGCCGCTGGACACCAGCACGATCCGGTATTGACCCGATAAGGACGCCACCTCTGCCGCCACCTTCTTTATGATGGATTGTACGATGATCCCTTTCTCATCCGTGATCACCGCGGTACCCAATTTAATGACTAACACCGGCTTTTGCATCCGCAAATTTACCGGATTACCCATTGAATATTATCTAATTCTTCCCCTGTTTTTGCATTACCATCACCCCATTCATGATAAATGTAGTCCCTCCCGCAGCCACTATATTATACACCCGCTGCATCCCCCCGGCGCTTTCCTCCTTATTCCAGACAGTGAAGATCCCATCAGGCGACAACACCTTGTCCCCCATCTCCAGCTCCCCCATCTTCTTCTCACCCCGCGGGGTCAGCAAAGGATGATTCGGCGTGGCCTGCAATATCCTGGATGAAAGTCTCACCATCCGCCCGTCCTCGCGGGCCGACACCAGCAATAGCCGCGTAATGGCATAATTCTTCACTTCATGCACGGTCAATTCCTTTACAGTGACCGCAGTTGCCTGCCCCGTTGCCGGGTCGACAGTGACTACAGCATCCCCAGCCTTCACATCCCTGACCGTCCGCTTGCTGCCATCAGCCATGGACACCAGCATATCACCCGGAAAACAAATATCATTGCCATAAGTGCCCGCTTCCCTTTCCCTCCCCTGTCCTCCGCCGGCGTCTGCCGCCCTGTACAGCTGAAAACCCAGCTCACGCGAAAGCACATAGGATAGCTTCAGGACAAAATTCTTCTCCTCCTTGTCGATGGCGTGAATGTCCTCGAAATACTTTTCCCAGACTTTGCCGTCGGCCTTAAACCCGGGCAAACACGCCATATAACGCTTCCCACTCTCCGTCGTATAAAAGATCACCGTACCCAATTCCGCCCGCCCCTCTTTGCGGATCAGCTTATACAGATCGATCCGCTTCTTCAATCCATCATCCCCCGTAATAAAATACGGCTTACCAAAATCATTGCGGTCCAGGATATAGGTGTTCTCGAATTTAACATAGCTGTCCTTGTCCAGGTCACCGGGTGAGAACGTTTTTGCTTTGTCATATTCAGCCATGGTCAACGCCTTCCCCGCCGTTGAATCCTGGGCCGTAAGTAGAAATGTATTTCCGGTCATCAGCAGGATGACCATACATAAATGCTTCATGTAAAAGTTTTAAGATAATTCCTTAAATGCGGCGGCAAAAGCTTCCATCTCATCCATTCGGCCGATGCTGACTCGACACCAGTTGTTGCTGTTGTTCAGTTTCCAGGACCGCACACCCACTCCCCGCTTCATCATCTCCGATACAAAATGTTCTCCGTCCATTTTGATAGGGAAGAGCACAAAATTAGTATGGGACGGGATATACGTATATCCTTCTTTCTTCAGGACCTCATATAGATAGTCCCTTGACGCCAGGGTCTTTTTCAACGCCTCCTGTAAAAACTCCTTGTCGCCGTAGCTGACAATGGCAGCCTGCAGCGAAGTGGCGGAAATAGACATGGGGCCCTCCGTATAATTCTCCAGCTTTTTCACCATCTCCGGCTGCGCCATGATATAACCTACCCGCAGTCCGGCAAAACCATGCAGCTTACTAAAGGTCCTGGCCACGATGATATTTTGACCCGCCTTCACACCTCCCACCATCGTCATACCTGCAGGGTCCTCCATATAGTCGATATACGCCTCATCCACAAATACCGTCACCCTTTTCGAAACACGTTCGCAAAAAGCACGGAGCTTTTCCGCATCCACCACCGTACCCGTTGGATTGTTCGGATTACAGATATACACCAGTCCCGTATTGCCGTCAATTGCTTTCTCCATGGCATCCAGGTCCAGTGTATACTCGTTTGTCAATGGGACCTTGATCCATTTCTCATTAAACCGGGCGGCTTTGGAAGGCAGGTCCTCGTATGATGGATCGCCCGAAATGATATTTCCTCCGGGTTTGCTGAAATAAATGGCCGATGCCATCAGCAAAGGACTGCTCCCCGCACCCATGAGGATATTCTCCGGCTTGATACCTTCATGATCCGCTATCTGCTGATATATGTTCTGAAGGAACATAAAAGGATATTGATAGCTTTTCGGCATCGCGTCCATAATGGCTTTCTTCGCCTTGTCGGAAGGTCCGAAAGGATTCTCATTGGCAAACAATCGGGCCTTTAGTTCCGGGGGAGCATTCAAGGCAATTTCACGCTCCGTCCAAACCTTCGATCCCGCAACAGTCATCCCGCTTTCCGGAAAGACCTCTCCACCTTCGGAATGATAAAGAGGGCTCGCCTGCGCCTTTCCCAAAAGACCGCTGGCAATCGGCAGGCCGCCTGCTAAAAGGGCGCCCGTTCTGAGTAATTGACGACGACTGATCTTGTTGCCCATAAGAGTATATTTTGGTAGTAGTTAAATGATCATTGCTTCGGGTAGCTCATCGTCTGCCCCGTAACCCGGGCATGCAGGTCGGTCACCACACTACGGGCCGACGCCAACGCTCCCGCCATCCACGCGTTCAGATACGTGAGGTGCTCCCCCGCAAAATACACCTGCTTATCAGGGACCAGCAACGCCTTATAAAGCGATTGCCTTTCCTCCGCTGAATACAAAGCCCAGCCCCCCAGGCTATATTTCGTCTTGTGCCAGCTGACAGAGAAAGAGGTTTCGAATTCCTGCCTGTATTGAGGATGGATAAGGCTGCCCTTTTCAAGTGCCAGCTGCTCCCGCTGCGCATAGGTCAGCTCCCCGGTAGCCCGCGCCTTCTCATTAAAGTTATAATATCCTATCAGGATTCCCTTACCGCTCAAGTAATCATAGGAAGGATAAAAGATCTGGGTAAGCTGATTATTGGTATGCGTGATCCCTCCGTAGATATGTTCGTCCTCCTCCCAGAACCGGCGCTTGAACTGCAGCCCGATCTTGCCCGTATTCATATAGACAATGGAATCGATGGCGCGGCTGGCATCGGAAGAAAAATTGTGATCGATGTTGCTAAGCACAGGCAGCGGGATCGTACAGATGCAGAAGTCGGCCTCCAGGCTCCTCCCGGCCCCACGCTCCGCGTATACCACCCTGACCCCCTGCTCCGTATTATGGATGGACCTCACCTCGGCATTGAACCTTATCTGCCCGGCCAGCCTTTTTTCAAAGGCCGCTGCAATCCGGTCCATGCCTCCCACCGCCTGGAACAGCGTCATCTGCAGCTCGTAAGTATACTCCGCGACATTGTAAAAATCAGGGTCCATCAACCCCGACGCAAGCAGGTCCGACAATGCATGCGGGTCAGCGATCCTTCCCGCCTTCTCTCCTGCACCCGGCGGCTCTATATAACCACGGCGGGCGGAAGCCTTGTACAGCTTGTCGATATCCAGCCCCCCTTCGGCCCTTAAATATTCTATGATCTTTTGCGCATCTTCCTTGCCCATCTGCGCATCTATCCTGCCCCCGTCCATCCCCTTGGCCAGCAGCTCACATAACCAGCCCCGCACATCATTGTGCACTTCCCGCATCCGTATCTTCTTATTGGATAAAGGTCCCTTCCCCTCACTAAAATAGTAAGCAGCCTCATTTACATTATTGTACACCTGCACAGGAATACCCAGTTCTTTACAATAGTGAAGCGTAAGAGCATGATGATGAGGGATGCGTGAAGGTCCGGCGTTGAAATATTGTCCTTCATCGAAGTTCGCCGTCTGAAGGGGTTGGCCGGTCTCGGTATTGGCAGATCCTCTGCGGATGCTCCAGCAACGCCCGCCGGCCCTTTCCCTGGCTTCCAGGATAGTGCAGCGATATCCCAGCTTGCCCAGCTCATAAGCTGCAGCCATGCCCGCCAGCCCGGCTCCCAGGATCACCACCTGCTTCCCCTGTCCGTCTCCTTCCAATGAAAAAGGATGAGCCGGTGCGCCGGGTAAGAACCCCATAGCCATCATGGCCGGATAAGCAGCGCCCGCCAACGACCCTGATCGGGCCAGGAATTCTCTCCGCGTTAGTTTTCTCAAATGGTTAAACCTTATAATGTATCAAATACATCTAAATTTAACGCTTAAATCTCGAATTCAGACCGGGGAAATCAATCTTTTTATGACATTAGCCACCAATACCAGCTCGCATGTAAGGGCCGTCCCGGTGGAAGAATACATTTTACTTTCCGTACCTTTCCCTGAGAAATATATCCCATGCTGCTGCGTATTGCCGCCATCCTCACCCTCCTGGTCTCCGGGACCCCGGCCGCCCACGCCCAAAAAGGGGGGCCTGACCGCCCCTGGTGGAAAAGCGCCATTGTCTACCAGATCTACCCCCGCAGCTTCAAAGACAGTGACGGCGATGGCATCGGCGACCTGAAAGGCATCATCTCCAGGCTTGACTATATAAAAAGCCTCGGCGTCACCGCTGTCTGGCTTAATCCCATCTATAGTTCCCCCAACGACGACAACGGCTATGACGTCAGCGACTACCGCAACATCATGAAAGACTTTGGCTCGATGGAGGATTTCGACGCGCTGTTGAAGGGCCTCCACACCAGAGGCATCAAATTGGTCATGGACCTCGTCGTCAATCACAGCAGCGACGAGCACGTATGGTTCAGGCAAAGCCGCAGTGCAAGGAACAACCCCTATCGGAATTATTATCATTGGTGGAACGCGGAGAACGGCCGGCCCCCTTACAGGTACAGTCTCTTCGACATCAACCACGACGCCTGGATGTATGATTCCCTGACTAACGCTTATTACCTGCATTATTTTTCCCGCAAACAACCCGACCTCAACTGGGAGAACCCGCAGCTCCGCAAAGAAGTGTACGACATCATGCGTTTCTGGGCAGACAAAGGCATCGATGGGTTCAGACTGGACGCCTTCCAGTTCGCAGCAAAAGACACCACCTTCCCCGCTTTCCCCAAAGGCTTTGAAAAGAATTTCACCTTATTTTATGCCATGCAGGGCAACCTTCACGGCTATCTGCAGGAAATGAACAGGGATGTGCTGCGTAAATACGACGTCATGAGCGTGGCCGAAGGCGCAGGCAACTCTTTTGAAGACGCCCACAACCTGGTTGATGCAGATAGAATGGAGCTGAACATGGCCTATCCTTTTGACGGCGTGGACATCCCTAAGCTGAATGGATACAGCCTGCTGCATTTTAAAGAAGTGTTCAGCCGGTGGGACAGCGCCTTCGAAGAAAATGGCTGGCTATCCGTCTTTCTCGCCAATCACGATCAGGCCCGCATGGTGAGCAGGTTTGGCAATGACCATCCCGCCTTCAGGCAACTGTCCTCCAAAATGCTTTCCACCTTTATCATGACCATGCGCGGCACACCCTATTACTACTACGGCGACGAACTGGGTATGACCAACGCAGGCCTTGACAAGATCGAAGATTACAAAGATGTAGCCACCCTCAACGAGTACCGACACCTACATAACTCCGGCAAAGACGTAAAAGAATTTATGAAGAGCGCACGCTTTGGTGCAAGGGACAATGGCCGTACGCCATTTCAATGGGACGCCACCCCTCAGGCAGGCTTCACCTCCGGCACACCCTGGATCAAGGTCAATCCAAACTATATAACCATCAATGCCGCAGCCCAGGAAAATGACCCCAACAGCTGCCTGAATTATTTCAGACGGCTGGTCAGCCTGCGAAAAGACAATCCAATCCTGGTCTTCGGTAAATACACCCTGCTCGACAGGCGCAATCCTAACGCGTATGCCTACACCAGAACATTGGACAACAAGAAAATATTGGTCCTCTTGAATTTCACCAACAAGCCCGCGATCCCAAATACAGGCATTCACCTGAATAAAGCAAAACTGCTGCTGTGTAACTACCCCACATCTATTCATACTTCGACACTGCGTCCTTATGAAGCAGCCATCTATGAACTTCCATAACGAATCCGCCGGTCCATCGATCTACCCCAACCCCTTTAGCCCCTCCAGCAGCTTCCCCCCGTCCGGCACGCCCCATCCCGTCACCGCGTCATAACCCTTCCCCGCCGTATACCCGCCGATGGAGGCCGTAATATTGTTCCCGCTTGTAATATCCCTGCACCCACTCGCGCCCAATCCTCCCTGCTGATAAAGCAACGGCGTCAAATACCCCACTTGCTTACTCCCACCCAGGTTCTCATTGATCCTCGCCACCAGCGCCGCCCACAAAGGCGCCGAAGCGCTCGTCCCTCCGCTGGCCCCTCCCTGCCCATCCACCACTGTCCAATACCCCGTGTTTGCGCTGGCATCAGCCGCCACATCCGGGATCACCCGCCCATCGATAGCTCCCGGATTCACTGAGTTGATTTCCACATTTTGCCAGTCAGGCCTGGCAAAATGAACGCTCACCCCTCCTCCCGTACTCCCCCCATTATCCTGCCTTAGACCATCCCCATCTTTCCATGCCACCTCATTCACCTCGCCGTTTTTGCTTTTCCTAAGCGTGGTCCCGCCTACTGCCAGCACATAAGGACTGGATGAGGGAAAATCGACATGCGCATGTCCATCCCCCACCTGGTCATCCGACCCATCATCCCCGGCCGCCACACATACGGTGACGCCCAGCAACGCCGCCGCCTTCAACGTATCATTGATGGCATCGATAGCCCCCTCCGACCACGCGCCCTGCGCATCCTCCGCATATCCCCAGCTGATCGAGATCACCGACAGAGGATGCTCTCCATGGACCGCCGTATCCAACGCACTGATCCATCCATTCTCGTCAAAAGTGGAAAAATATACTACGATAGTAGCCGCGGGACAAATACCCCCTACCACCTCCACATCCAGCATGACCTCTCCTTCCGCCCCATCCCGCTGGTCGATCGGCGTCCCATTGACACTGACGGTCCTGACAACAGGCAACGACGGAATATTGGCATTCTTACAAAAAGTAACAAGGTCCTCCTCGAAATAGCCGCCCCCGAATTCCAATAACCCCACTGTCTGCCCCTTCCCGTCACCGGCCGGAAAACTGTAAATGGTCGCCAGCTCTGCCGGAAAAAACCAGCTCCGTGCAGCTGCCCTCCTCCCCGCAAGCTCTAACGACCGGGGCCGCTTCCGGCGAGGCCTCTTCTTCACCATCCGGCGGGTATCCAGTCCAAAAACGCCCACGACAATACTATCCAGCTCCGCCGGGACATGCAGGTTCCCGCGACGGCCACGGTAACGCTCCCCCTCAGACATATAATGCAACAACTTCAGTCCAAACACCTCCTCCACAACGTCGGCAGGCCCGCCCGCCTTGACACTGGCGCTTGCAAGATCCTCGCTCAGGATGGTAAGCCCCTGTCCGGCAAGAACAGTCCTCACTTTTTCCACATCTTCCGCGGATGCCCCATATTCCGCCTCCAGCTCCGCCCGGGAAAAGACCTTCCCAGGTCGACCGGAAGGCTCCGGTAATGCCTTCTTACGCCGCAGCTTTAAAGTGATCTCGATCCATTCTTCCGGCCCTGCCGATCCAAGGACCTTGGCCCCCGGCCTCACCTGACGGGCGCTGCCTGGCAACACCACATGGGATAGCTTTTTCATGTAATAATTTTTTATAAGATGACAACGGCCAGGGAGGATACTCAATTTACGAGTTTATAGCCTATAAAATTTATAGACTAACATTTTGCGTACATATACGACTTTACAAAAAGTCACCACCCATTATGGCTCAACCCTCCAACACAACCTCCGCAACCCTCCCTGAAAAACTTGCGCCGGGAATTACTTTCAAAACACTGCTCAGCGAAGATTGGGTCGCCTTCATCATAGGAGGAGCCGTCATCCTCGCCATATTGATGGTAGCCGGTCTTAATCCTGGTCTCAAATTCCAGGCGCCTGTCTATCAGTGGGCCAATAGCAGCGACCTTTTCTCCAAAGTGCTGGCCCCCTCCAATCTGCTTCTCCTGGCAGCCATCGGGCTAATACTTTTCCTCCTTGCCATTGCTGCAGTTTTCTTCCTGGGCGGCACACCCCGCCGCTTTGTCGCGGGATTCATCGTCATTTACTGCTTCGGCATCCTCTCCCTGATCATCGCGGGCAACAGCACCATCAGCTATATCGGTCTGGAATATGTCATATTTGGTCTCGTCATCGGCCTGCTCATCAGTAACCTGTCCGTTCTGCCGGAATGGCTGCGGGAAGCGGCCCGCTCGGAATTTTATATCAAAACAGGCCTGGTGATCCTCGGCTCCAGCGTACTATTCACAGATATTATCAAGGCGGGATTGCCCGGCCTTCTCCAATCCGTCATCGTCGTCAGCGTTGTCTGGTTCGCCGCCCTGTGGATCGCCCGTAAATTAAAAGTAGATGATGAATTTGGCGTGATCCTCGCCTCTGCCGTTTCCATTTGCGGCGTGTCCGCCGCCATCGCAGCCAGCGGAGCCATCAAGGGCGACAAACAAAAGCTCTCCTATGTCACCACACTGGTATTGATCGTTGCCTTGCCAATGCTGGTATTGCAGCCCTGGATCATCCGGTTCTTCCATATCCCCGAGATCGTAGGCGGAGCCTGGCTGGGAGGCACCCTGGATACAACAGCTTCCGTGACGGCCGCCGCTCAGCTCGTGGGGCCCGCAGCGCTAAAGGCGGGCGTCATCGTAAAATTCTCCCAGAATGTGCTCATCGGCGTGGCAGCCCTCATGTTGGCCATTTGGTGGACTTTTAAAAAGAAGGCCGCAAATATTGCCGGCGACGCCACAGAAGTCGAACGCCCCAGCGGCAAGGTCATCTGGGAACGCTTCCCCAAGTTCGTCCTGGGTTTTATCGTAGTCTCTATCTTATTCTCATTCTTCATTCCAGCCCCGGCAACAAAACAGGTAGGGGGCATCCTGAATGCGCTGCGCACCATCTGGTTCTCCCTTGCCTTCGTTTCCATCGGCCTGGAAGCCCGTTTTACCGATCTCGTTAAATTGAATGGTGGGCGGCCGGCACTGGCATTCATAGGAGCCCAGCTGTTCAACATTGTCTGGACCCTCCTTTGGGCCTATATCTTATTCGACGGCAGGTTCCTGCCTATTCCTGACCTGAAGTAAAATATTTCACCGTCACTCCCGCCGGCAACGCAGGCTGATAAGCCTGGAGCGATCTCTTCAACCCCGGCGCCCCACCTTTGTCGATCGAATAGAATGACACCACGCTGTCGCCGCAAATAATATTATCAGGGATAGACCACGTGGCTACTTTATTCCATTTGGACAACAGCTCGTTGGAGAACCAGCTGTCGTAAATCACGGCGACCTGTGCATGCTCCCCTTTACAAAGGCTGTCCAGGAACTGCGGTGTATAATAGTTGTTCCGCTTGCTCCGGGTCACCTGGATATTGGCCAGCCCATACAGGTCCACATTCTTTTCCTTCTTGAAATATGACACGGCGCCGATGTCATTGGCCACCGCCACCGCATTATTGTAATATTTACCGAGAAATTGCGCCATTTGATATTGCTGCTCATAAATATTGTGACAGGCCCGGGGTGCCGTATAGAACGCCTCGCCGCTTCGCAGGAAGAAAGGGATCAGCAAGACGAAAATGACCACCCACAGCGACAAAGGGTATTCCTTCAGCCGCAGCCTGATCTCCGCCATATATTTATACAGCAGCACGGACAATAACACCAGCGAACATAAAATGAGATAGGCTTCATACCGGTAAAACCAGCCCACCGCCGCCAGGCACACCTGTAAAAAAAGAGCGGTCGTAATGATCAGCAGCAGGTAGCCATAATTCATCGATTGCCTGATCTGCCGGCTCAACAGCAGCCACGTCAATGGTAATATTAGCAGCAGATGGTGCACCGCCACATTCGTCATCGTGCCGGCAAGGCTTAGCTTTTTGAAAAGGATCCGGCCAAAAAAACGGGCAACGCCGGAAAGGGACATTTGTATTCCATCCGACTTCATGAGCACCGAATTGGGGAGAAAATAGCTTCCCTTCGAAAGGGAATAAAGACCAAATAGGAGCAAAGGCAAAAAGGACACGGCGCCCAGTAAAAAAGCCGGCCCGATCCTTCGTTTATATAATAGGATAAGACACACCATCGCCACAAGGAATAGCCCCTCATACCGGATAGCACAGGCTAAAAATCCCCATAGATAGGTCTGCCAGGGCACTTTTCCTCCTGCACCGCCGCCCGGTCCGGCCATCCAATCCGCAAATCCAAAAATAAAAAGAAAGGAAAAAAGACATTGCAGCGTATGCTCCATGCCGCTGATGATCAGGACGGGCAAAGGCACCAGGATAATGACTCCCAGCAAGGTCAGCAGCTGTGCCCCGGCCCCTACGCCCTGCTTCAGCAGCCAGCGCTGGACCACCACCACCAGGACCGTCCCGGCAACGATATTAACGATCAGCGGGATAAATATATTGACGGAGAACACCTTGAATAATGCCGCCAGGATCAGTGTATACAGCACCGAAGAAGACGCCGATTCAAACTCATGGGGCGAAATGCCCCAGGTCCCCTGAAAAGCCAGCATTTTGGCGACGATCATATGAATGAACGGATCATCCAGGGGATACATAAAGGAGCCGCCTGTGCGGCGGCTGACCATGTAAACAATATAGGCAGTAAGTACGAACAGGACGGCCAGGGCTAAGGGTAAAACTAGGAATGGCCGTCGGGTCAGTAACGGTGCGCTTAACTTCATATTACAAAATAAAGCTTTAAACGTATATTACTACCAAACAATTACATGAGAGACCATATTTACATCGCCCCCCTGTTCTGTCTGCTTATAACCTGCGCCCTTGCCCATGCCCAGCCAGGCCTGTCCTCCATCCGGGAACAGGACGTCCGGAAAGACCTGTTCAATATGGCGGATGACCATTTCAGAGGAAGGGAAGCCGGAACCCTGGACGAGCTGAAAGTATCCATGTGGCTGGCAGACCAGGCAAAGGCCGCCGGACTGAAGCCGGCCGGGGATGACGGCACTTATTTCCAGTTCTTTTCGATGGCAAGAAATCGTATTTCGCCTGCCAGCCGCATCACCATCGGAGATCACGCGCTGTCCATAGGCCAGGATGTATTGCTGCCAGTCACCGCCCCTGCTTCCCTGGATGCCCCGCTCCTTTTCCTCCGGAAAGAAGACACCGCCCGGGCGGATGTCAGTGGAAAAGCAGTGGTCCTGGCAGCATCCCCGCAAGGCCTCGATCTCAATGTTTCCTTATCCATACGGAGATATCCTGCATTGATGGCCCGCCGTTATGCCACCTCCCTGATCTCGCGGGGCGCGGCTGCCGTGATCTTTATTGCCGACTCCCTGGCCGAAGGCGGCTGGGCGCTTAACAACTCTTATTTCAGCCGGGGAAGCTACGATATCCCCGGAGGTCCGAACGAACATATTCCTCCCAGATCCCCCATATTATGGCTCCATCATGATGCACTGGATTGGATACGGCAGCCGGGCCTCTCCCTGCATGCCTCCCTCTACGTCCAACAATTCGAATACCCCTCCGTCAATGTGATAGGCATGATACCCGGCACAGATCCCTCCCTTTCCAAAGAATATGTCCTTTTCAGCGGTCACCAGGACCATGACGGCATCCACCCCTTCCCCGGCACAGACTCCATTTACAATGGGGCGGATGACAACGCCAGCGTCAGCGTGGCATTGCTGGCGATCGCCCGGGCCTTTAATAAGGCGCCCGGCCGAAGGTCCGCCCTCTTCGTTTGGCATGGGGCCGAAGAAAGAGGACTATTGGGCTCCCGGTGGTATGCCGCACATCCTACTGTACCCGCATCTGCCATCACTGCCGTGCTCAACGGCGATATGATCGGTCGCAACACGGGGGACAGCGCCGCCTTGCTGGGCGTAGTCCCCCCACACCGTAATTCCACCGACCTGGTCAAAATGGCGCTTTCGGCCAACCAGCAAGGGCCCCGCTTTCTCCTCGACACCACTTATGACAAGGCTTCCCATATTGAAGGCTGGTATTTCCGCAGCGATCATCTCCCTTACGCCCGCGCCGGCATCCCCGCGCTTTTCTTTACTTCGCTGCTACACCCGGACTATCATACGCCCCGTGACGAAGCCAGCCGCATCGACACGAAAAAGGTCGCCAGGATCGCAGAATGGATGTATAGGACGGGATGGACAGTAGCCAATACGGATGCCCGGCCGGCGGTAGATCCGGGCTTCAGGCTGGAGCGGTAATTATTTCAGCCCCTTTTAAGCCCTATTCCCCGCCCGGCCGGTAGCTTTTTTCCACGTTCTTCAGCACGTCTTCTTTATAGAAAAGGACTTCCTTGAAATGCCCGCTCAGGTAGCCCTCCGCCTGATCCGAGAAATGCGGGGAGGCAGGGTTGCTGCTCTCTCCCCCCGTCACGATGGTCCTTGCATGCAACCGCTTCCCAAACTCCACGGCAGCGATAAAACTATTGCCCGAGTAGGCATACCTTTTTTTCACACGGGCCATGACCCTGCTTTGCACCGAAGGCAACGCCCCAAATGCTGACGGCACCAATCCTACAGGCAGGCTGGGGCGCCCATCATCATAAGTCTCCGCGATCTCACCGGTCAACCGCTGATAGCGGCATACTTCTCCCCATTCCACTTTCCAGCTGCCATACCTTTCCGTCAGGTCAGCTACCACAGCCAGCAGTTCTCGCAATTTTTGATCGGGCGTAACATTCCGGATCTCATAGTTCACATTATTCACTGCATACGAACCATCCTCCGGCAACTTTGCAACAGGCGCATATTTTGCCATTGCTGTCCCCCATTCAATAGCCAGCGTGGTGGCAACAGAATGAACGCCGGATCGCCTGTCCCATCCTTTCAATGTATCGATCGCCTCCTTTACAGATGCCTTATCCGCATCGCCCGCAGCCTCATACGCTTCGAACAGATCAGGCAACAGCCTGTCAAAGGCCGTCAGGTAGCTGTCATAGCCCTTTGCGATAAGACTGTCCAGCGTAAACCCCTTTGCCGAACCCAGCAGCCGGACGGCATTCAATGCCCTGAAATTCTCCCCGTCAGGTGCCATATAATACGGATAGTCCCGCCGGCTGGGACTGCTGCTCCCTGAAAGACTAAAGGGAGTGGAATTACAATTCTGCATCCACCCGGTGGCGGGATTATACACATGCACGATCTCGTCCAGCTCATGAAGCCCCTTCCATTCGGTGCCGGATATAGAGCCGTCTACAGGTTGCGACCAGTCATAGGCCGTATCCCTGCGAGGCATAAAGTTGCCATGCCAGTAAGCAATATTCCCCTGATCATCTGCATACACCGTGTTGTTCGTCGTATTAGCCCGGAGGTCCATTGCCTTCTTATATTCACCAAAGCTTTTTGCCTTCGTGATCAGCCACGCCTCCAGCAAAGCATTCAGACTACGGTTATATTCTTTCAGGCTCAGCCATTTCCCTTCTCTGCTGGCAACCACAGGTCCGTGATGGGTATATAGCCCTGTGAATGGTTTCGACAGGAGCTGCTCGTCCTTCTTATACCATACGGTAAAAGGCTTGCTGCTCACAGTCCTCGATCCGCCTTCATATTCATATATCCAACCCTGGCCTCCCCTGCTCACCTTCTCCCGGTATAGATCGGCAACATCCGCATAGCTCGAAGTATGCATCCAGCCACAGTGCGCATTGAACCCCTGGTAAATGAAGAATTGCCCCCAGGTGACGGCGCCGTAGGCATTCAACCCTTCCTCGCTCACCAGGTGTACCTCCATCCGGAAATAATAAGGGACATGCGGATTGATATACAGCAGTGCATTCCCGTTTGCCGTAAGCGCCGGTGCAATGGCAAACCCGTTGGAACCATGCTCCTTTTCATCCTCCTCCGATGGCCCGGGTTCCGGCTCCTGCTTCGATGGCAGTATCCCCCGGTCCTCCAATACCATTCTTTCAACAGCAGAAACATGCTCGACCTTCTTTGGCCTGAGCGCGCCGGGCGCCCCATACTTATTATAAAACGCCCACACCTCATCCGCCTTCACACCGCCCGTGCTGGTGGCGGATACGCTCCCATCCGTGAACATAAGCGCATACCATGGCTCCCAATGCCGCAACACCAATGGCTTCACCCCCGGATGTTTATAAAGATAATAGTTCACGCCGTCCGCAAATGCATCCAGCAACGCATGCATCCAGGCAGGGCTTTTCTTATAGTCCGCCACAGCCTGGGCGCTGTCATAGATCAGGCGCATCATCACGTCATTATGTAAAAAAGATTCCCCGTATGCCTCCGCCTGCCGGCCCAGCATCTCCAGGTAATTCTTCTCCACCCTGCGGAAATCTTCCTCGCATTCAGCATACATCAACCCGAATACAGCCGACGCATCCGTCTTACCATAAATATGTGGAATACCCCATTTGTCGCGTATGATCTGCACCTGGCGGGCTTCATGTTCATAACGCTGCACCTCTCCGGCGGAAAAGTCCTGGGCAACACCGGAATAGGCCGCCAGCAGCAACATCCAGAAAGGGATGTGTTTTCTCATGCCGCCAAGATACTTATTTCTTTTTACTCCGCCTCCTGTCCGATTCCGGTTCGGACGGCAGACTTTTTGCATAACTTTACCCCATGACGCAATCACCGGGCATCGCCCACTTACCGATACAAAAGATACGGGACACAGGTGTCCTGGATGCCATCGACGAACTGGCGATCGAAGAGCCGCTGGAGATCCGTCTTCAACACGGTCCTGCGGCAGATCGCCGGGAACAGAGCATTTCCATCACCATGCGTACGCCCGGCCACGACGTACAGTTGGCAACGGGTTTCCTGTTCACGGAAGGCATCATCCCTGACGCCTCCGCCATAGACATGGTCTCGACCTATACAGCCAACTCCATACTCGTCAGCCTGCAAAAGAATATAGCCCTCGACCTGGGGAAATTACAACGCCATTTTTACACCACCTCCAGCTGTGGCGTCTGCGGAAAATCTTCCCTGGAAGCCCTGCGAACGGTCTGTCCACCACCTTCAGGGGCAGATTGGCAAATCGATCCGGAGACCATTCACCTCCTGCCCGCACAGCTTCGCCTGCAACAAGAGCTGTTTAGCTCCACAGGCAGCCTCCATGCCGCGGCCCTCTTTCACAAACAAGGAGATTACATAACGTTAAAAGAGGACATTGGCCGTCACAATGCCCTGGACAAGCTCATTGGGTCCAGCCTGCAGGAAGACATGCTCCCTCTTTCCAACCATATCTTATTGTTGAGCGGACGGGCCTGCTTCGAACTGATACAAAAGGCAGCCATGGCTGGTATACACGTAGTCGCAGCTGTCGGCGCCCCTTCCAGCCTGGCCGTCCAGCTGGCGCAGGAATATAATATGACCCTTATCGGCTTCCTGAGGGACCAACGCTTTAATATATACGCAGGGGCCCACAGGGTCCGGATCTGAATAAACCAATAGACATGTCCGAAGAGAAAGATCATCCCGAAAAAGCAGAGAGCCCCGATCAGCTAACCAACCTCCACACCGGCGATGTCAAAACAAAAGCCGTAGGCCTTCCCGCCATCGTGGCCAGCTTCCGGTATGCCATCGGTGAAGCAGGCCTTGCCAGAGGATTGAAAGCCCTCGCAAAGGTCAACCAGAAGAATGGCTTCGACTGCCCCAGCTGCGCCTGGCCCGACCCGGACGACGAACGCTCCGGGATTGCCGAATATTGCGAGAATGGCGCCAAGGCCATAGCCGAAGAGATCACGACCAAAAAGCTCACAGGAGACTTCTTTGCCAATAATTCCGTCTCCGCCCTTTCAGAACTGTCGGACTACCATCTGGGCAAACAAGGACGGATAGCCCAGCCGGTGTATCTTCCCAAAGGAGCTGGCCATTACCAGCCTGTCTCCTGGGACGAAGCATTCCAAAAAATAGCCGCATCCCTCAATTCCCTGGCTTCACCCGATGAAGCCATCTTCTATACCTCCGGTCGCACCAGCAACGAAGCAGCCTTCCTCTACCAGCTCTTCGCACGCGCCTTCGGTACCAACAACCTCCCCGATTGCTCCAATATGTGCCATGAGTCCAGTGGGGTCGCCCTCACCGAGACCCTGGGCCTCGGTAAAGGTTCCGTAACCCTGGACGACCTTCACCAGGCTGAGGTCATCATCATCATGGGACAGAATCCAGGCACCAATGCCCCCCGCATGCTGACAGCCCTTGAAAAAGCAAAGAAGAATGGCGCAAAGATCATTTCCATCAATCCCCTTCCCGAAACAGGATTGATGGCCTTCCGCAACCCCCAGCATGTAAAAGGCATCCTGGGCAGCGCCACCCCGCTCACCGACCTGTTCCTGCAGATAAAGCTCAACGGCGATATGGCCCTCCTGCAAGCCATCGAGCTTCTCCTCTGGCTCGACGAGGAAAGATCGCCCGGCTCCGTGTTCGACCATACATTCATTCAACAGCACACGGAAGGTTACGACGCCTTTATCCAACACCTGCAGCGGGCATCCCTTCCTGACCTGGCTGCCGCCTGTGGCATCAGCATTCAGCAAATAGGAGAAGCCGCCGCTTTCCTGAAAGACAGCAGGAAGATCATCGTTTGCTGGGCCATGGGGCTTACCCAACACAAAAATGCAGTGGACTCCATAAAAGAGATCGTCAATCTGCTCCTGCTGAAAGGCAGCATCGGCAAACCTGGCGCAGGCACCTGCCCGGTACGCGGCCATAGCAACGTACAGGGCGACCGCACCGTAGGTATTTGGGAAAGCCCAACGGAAAAGTTCCTGGATGCCATTCAGGAGACGTTTGGTTTCCCCCCGCCCCGCCGGCACGGCTACGACGTGGTCAATGCCATCAAAGCCATGCACGAAGGCAAGGCAAAGGTCTTTTTCGCCATGGGCGGCAACTTCCTTTCAGCCACCCCCGATACCCTATACACCGCAGAAGCCCTTCGCAGATGCCGCCTCACCGTACATGTCTCAACCAAGCTCAACCGCAGCCACCTGATCCACGGTGAAGAAGCCATCATCCTGCCCTGCCTCGCCCGCAGCGATAAAGATTCCATGAATGGCGAAGACCAGTTCGTATCCTGCGAGAATTCCATGGGCGTCGTCCAGGCATCCAAAGGGATGTTGTCCCCCGTATCCAGCCAACTGCTGAGCGAACCCGTCATTGTCTGCCGGCTGGCTAAAGCCACCCTCGCGGGGAAGCCCCCCATCGACTGGGATAAATATCTGCACCATTACGACGCCATCCGCGCCGACATCGAAAAGACGATCCCGGGCTTCGAAGCATATAACAAAAGAGTACGGGAACCAGGCGGCTTCTACCTTCCCAACGCACCCCGTGAAGGGAAATTCACCACACCATCCCAGAAAGCACAGTTCAGCATCGTTCACCCTGACCATATTACCCTGGCCCCGGGCGAGCTCATGATGATGACCATCCGAAGCCACGATCAGTTCAATACCACCATTTACGGAATGGACGACAGGTACCGGGGTATTTACAATGAACGAAGGGTTATCTTCCTCAATGAAAGGGACATGCATGAACAAAACCTCCAAAAAGGCGATATTGTAGACATCACCAGCCATTACAACAACGTCGAAAGGATCGCTCACCGCTTCATCGTCGTCCCTTATTCCATCCCGGCCGGATGCGCAGCCACCTATTACCCGGAG
Organism: Flavitalea plasmicola; assembly: GCF_030546645.1. GTDB lineage: Bacteria > Bacteroidota > Bacteroidia > Chitinophagales > Chitinophagaceae > Puia. Next base: position 281,980 of record NZ_JAUOTO010000009.1, on the reverse strand, counting down.
ACCAATGTCCTGGTCCCCATCGACAGCGTGGCGGAAAAAAGCAATACGCCGGTGTCAAAACTGGTGATCATCCGTCTGACAAAGGAAATCCAATAATAAAACGACGCGGCGCCTAAAAAGGCGCCGCGTTTGAACATTTATGTAAATCCTAAATTCTAATACTTAGCCGGTTCCCCCGGCTTTGGCAGCGAAGCCTTGATAAACTTCCTCAGATTTTCCGTGGATGAAGCCAGGTCCGGCTTCCGCAGATACATCATATGCCCGCTGCGATATCCCTCCCAATGCAGGCGATCCTTCAGCTTCCCGCTGGGGTCCAGCTGCCAGAGGCTGTACTTCGCATTGAAATAATCACAGGCCCCATCATAATATCCCGACTGTATCAGCAAATGCATAAAAGGGTTCTCCGCAATAGCCTGCCGGAGATTCTCACCCGTATGATCATTCTGGTTATTCCAGGGTCGCACAGGTCCGAAAAGATAGTACTGAAGATCCGTCTTATAATGCAGCTCTTCACGCAGGTACACATTCATCGCCGGCATGAAAGCATGATTCCAGGAATTGAGCTCCGCATTATAATCAGGCCCTTCTCCGGCATCCTGCATATCCAGACCGCGATAGCGCGAATCCAGCCTGCCCACCGTAAATCCCTTGTCCCTCAGCAGCTCCTTCCAGAAAAAATTCGCAGGCACGATCAGATTAGACTGCAAAAGGAATCTTTCAGACAACCCCGTATAACGCGACATCTTCACCGCCAGCTCTTTCTTCTTAGCCTCCTCCAGGAATCCGCCTTTTGCCAGGGCAGGTATCAGCTCATTCACGGTAAAATCCTCCACCTCCGGCAGCATCTCCGTAAGATCCTTTTTCTGCAGGTCGGCCGGTAGGGCTTTATGGTACCAGGCCGTAGCCGCATAATAAGGCACTCGCAGCGATGCCTTCACAAACTCGCTCCTTTCGATCCCCAACTCAGTAGGGGACACCAGCACCACGCCGTTCAGGTACATCCATTGCGCCTCCTGTAATTCCAGCGCAAGCCCCGACGCCCGGGTCGTCCCATAGCTTTCACCGATCAGGAACTTGGGGGAAGCCCACCGGTTCTTACGTGACACAAATGTCGCGATCCACTGCGCCAGGTATTTGATATCTTCATTCACCCCAAAAAAACGGGAAGTAGGAATGTCCTTGCTCACCGCACGGGAAAAGCCCGTATTCACCGGATCGAGATAGACGATATCAGCCACATCCAGGATAGAATTCGGATTCTCCTTTACGCCATAAGGCTGAATGGGAAAACCTTCGTCGTCGATATTCAGCCGGCGGGGGCCCGTATAACCGATCTCCATCCAGACGGAAGGAGTACCGGGACCTCCGTTAAAAGAGATCACCAGGGGCCGCGCAGCACGGTCCTTGACATCCGTACGTTCGTAATAAGTATAGAAAACCCCGGCAACAGGCTTGCCCTCTTCATCCCAGACAGGCATGGCGCCGGCCGTGGCATCATAAGGAACGCGCACGCCACCGATCGTGACCTCCGCATGCGTGATGACGGCAGAATCGATATTCAACGCCCGGCTTCCAACAGGCAGCTTTTCCACCGGAGGAGTAGGAGGAGCAGAAGGGGCGGCATTCCTTTGTGCATGGACGTTACCCCATCCGGCCATCGTAAGCGTAATTAGCAGTATACGGAATTTTCTCATATGTCTGTTTGACTCCTGCGAATATAAGGCATACTGAAAAACAACCCTTCATGTAGGCAAATATTAATCCCGGCTCACCATATATTAACCTACCCCATCGCGGGATCGCTGATACTATCCTTCCCGGTCTCTATCCTCCCGGCATATCTCCTCTCATACCCGTCGAATCCTTCTATCAGGACGCTGAGATCATACCACCCCGACTGCGCGCGCGCATCCAGCATAATAGAAGGACTGCCGCTCTCCGTTCCGCCTGCGCCCAGCTCTCTGGTTCTCAACTTGACGCCATAAGCATTATCCCTCACCTGGACCTTATAACCACGTCCCCCATCCGTATTCACGACGCGAAGAATGAGGCGGCCAGTCAGCCGCTGATCCTGGTTGAATTCATAATCCAGGTTGAAGACTACGGGCGGATCATCCTTGCTGCCCGCAAATGCCCGGTAAAAACCATTGGGGCCATGCACCCTGAGATCATATTTGCCATCTGTGAAAAGCCCCAGCGAAACATCATCCGTCAGCTGGTCTCCCGCGGCAACGGCATAATTCCTCACCGCCCACTCCTTACCACGAATATAGGCGGTGAAAGGACTGCCCGCTGAATGGTCGCCAAATGCCAGCTTGTCTGCATGCAGGTTAAGCGCAAGGGCATTCCTCTCTTCATTCAGATCAGCTTCGGCATATAGCTCATAAGGCAAGGCGCACGAAGGACGTGTACCCTTTTCCTGACCCGGCATCAGCGTCGATGCAGATCGGTCCCGCCGGATTTGCTCGATATCTTCTTTGGTCAGCTGCTTATATCCCGCCGGTAATTGCCGGAACTTCGCCTTATGGATGCCTTCCACCAGCTCGTTCTTCGCCAGGGGCTTCGGCGTCGGTATCCTCTCCCCATTATAAGGTCGGAACACGGAAGTAAGATCTCCGCACACTGTCCGTCGCCAGGAGGAAATATTAGACTCCACGATCGTCTTGCCGCTTTTATGACTGAGGAATTTCTCCATGAATTGAAGGATGGAAGTATGGTCGAACACCTGGGAGTTGACAAACCCGCCCCTGCTCCAGGGCGAGGCGATGACCAACGGCACACGATAGCCCAGACCGATAGGACCGCTCCTGGCATCTTCAGCCTTACAACGCTGCAGGTCCTGCTCCCGCGTCACCCACTCCACTCCCGTATCGATATTTTTAGACACCTTGCCCGTATCCTGCCGGGAAGGATCAGGCGCCGTAAAAGGAGGTACATGGTCGAAATAGCCGTCATTCTCATCATAGCAAAGAATGAAGATCGTCTTCTTCCAGACTTCGGGATTATGCGTCAGAATATCCAGCACCTCGGAAACATACCATGCCCCATACCAAGGAGAGCCGGGATGATCGGAGAAGTTCGCAGGCGGCACCAGCCACGACACCGTTGGCAGCTTGCCATTCCGCACATCCTGTCTGAACTGGTGCAGGACATCGCCCTTGGGCACCTGCATCTCCCGGGCGTTGTCACCGTCCTGGTAATGCAAGGTGGTCAGATTATGAAAATACAGGTCCTCGCTGTTACGGGTGAACGCCCTGGTATGCAGCGACTGCTGCCTTGGCGTCAGCTTATCGTAATGATCAGGAGTGATATGCTTTTGTTCCTTTTTCAAGACCTCTAAAGCCGATTTCTTTTCTTCCAGCTTTCTCTTCAAAAGATCATCGGAAGGCGACGCATCCGCCTGCTGCTGCAGCTCCGCCACCTCCTTGGTCGCCTTCTGTATCAACACGGGGATAAATGGCATATAAGCACGCGAGTACCGGACATTATATTGGGTAAACCACTCCAGGGGATTGTCCGTAAAATTCGCCAGCCAGTCTTCTTCCTCACCTTTGAAGGCAGGATGCAGACTGATCTCATTCTGGTAGACCCGCCAATCGATGCCATGGTCCTCCAGCCGCTCGGGAAAAGTGGTCCAGGATGCCTCTGTCCCATAATCTGTGTCCTCATTGCGTACCCGGGCCCGCGTAGCAGCATCTTGCTGGTCCCGGATCGTGCCTGTCCACAAATAAAGCCGGTTGGGAGTGGTGCCCGTCAAAGAAGAACAGAAGTTCTGGTCGCAGACGGTGAACGCATCCGCCAAAGAATAATAAAAAGGGATATCCCTCCGGTCATAATAACCCAGGGTCAACGGCATATGCTCGTACTCCCTGTTACCCGAAGGCTTTGCCTGCAGCCATTTATCGTACCTGCCCTCATTGCGGGCGTCAATTTGATTACTCCAGGAATGTGGCAGAGACCCCATCCAGGTGGCATTGGTATCTTTTATATCAAGGCGGAAAGGAGCATAGGTCTCCCCCGCTGCATTGGTCTGCAGCCATACAGGATTGCCGTCCGGCAGCTCAATGGCCCGGGGATCATGATAGCCCCGCACCCCCCGTAAAGCACCATAACAATGGTCAAAACTCCGGTTCTCCTGCATGAGGATCACCACATGCTCCGCATCCAGCCAGGTACTGCCCGTCGGCGGGTTGATGGCAAGGGCTTTCTGTATCGAAGCGGGCAGCACCCCCGCAATACCGGTGGCGCCCGCAATCATGGCCGCTTTTTTGATGAATTCTCTCCGACTATCCATTGTTTGGTAAGGGTTGTTAATGGGTAAATCTATGTAAAATAGCGCCAATACACACCATCCAGCAAATTATAGGTATTAAACAAATGTAAATTATACGAATGTCAGCCACAAAATCCGTGGAATTATTTCCACATTTTCCCGGGAATCAAAAAAATCACGCCCATTAAAAACATTTTGAACGGATGAAATACACCAACATTTTACTGGTAGACGACGATATGGATGACAGGATGCTTTTCCAGCAAACCCTGGAAGAAATAGATCCGGCCATCCGTGTGCACGACGTGGAGAACGGTCTTGACATGGTGGACTGGCTGAACAATTGTTCCGATAATGACCTCCCCGACCTGGTGATCCTGGATCAGATCATGCCGAAAATGACGGGTAAGGAAAGCCTGATTTTTCTAAAGGAAACCCCCCGGTATAAGTATATACCAGTTATTCTTTACTCGACTTTCCAGATGAAAGACTTTTTACATTCCTGCCGGGAGTTGGGCGCGCTGGACGTTGTCGCCAAGCCTGATACCATCCAGGCCTATCGCAATATGATCGAGCAGTTCATATTGGCCGTCTGATGTTTATTCGACACCTTTCACCCGCATCGGCAGCACATAGATGGACTCGACCGCTGTGATGAAAAGGTCCTTTTTGTCCCTTCCGCCAAAACAGAGGTTGGAGGCCGACTTCACGGAGACGGGAATATGTGCGATCTTCTCGCCGGCAGGGCTGAATACCGTGACGCCATTGCCCGTCAGATAAAGATTACCCCGCTCATCCAGCGTTATGCCGTCGGAACCCATCTCCGCAAACAGCTGCCGGTCGCTCAGCGTGGCATCCGGGTTGATCCGGTACCTATATGTCTTTTTGTCTTGTATATCAGCCACATAGAGAAATTGGCCGTCGGGCGTCCCGACGATCCCGTTAGGTCTCACCAGGTTGGCTGCTACTTCCACCGCCTGGTCCTTCCCCTCCGGCAGATAATATACCTTCATGCCGTCGATATCCGGCTTTGTTCGCGTCCAGTAAGGTCGCTGATAATAAGGGTCCGTAAAATAAATGCCCCCCTTCCGGTCGATCCAGACATCATTCGGGCCATTCAGCTGATGCCCGCCAAGATCCTTCATCAACACCCGCACTTTCTTACCAGGACTGATAGACCATAGCTCCCCCCTCTCATCAGCGCAAGTCACCAGGTTGCCCTTCCGGTCGAAATAAGTGCCGTTGCTTCGACCTGCACTATCCAGCCACAACGTCAGCCGCCCCTTTACATCGTATTCCCATATCTTGTTATTTGGCTGGTCCGTAAAAAAGACATTCCCCTTCCGATCCACAGACGCCCCCTCGGTAAAGCTGAACTGACTGGCGATCAGCCGGGGGACAGCCCCGGGAACAACCAGCGTATCCCTGTCGAAAAAATCCGTCTGGGCCCGCACCGCAAATGCAGCAGCCATAAAGGCAATGGCAAGAAAGTAATGCTTCATGTCATAAAGCTATAAGATATTCCGTCTCGCCGCGCCTGTTATTTTATTTTTATCAATTCAACTTTCTGTCTTATATCGCCTGCCCATCATTAAATTTGAAGGACCAAAGCCCCCCCATGATCTGGTACGAAAATGAAGTACAACGCTTAGAGAAAGAAAAAACCGCTCTGGAATACGAGCCAAAAATGGTATTTTACGGCAGCTCGTCCATCAGGCTCTGGGAAACCCTCTATGAAGACTTTAAGGAGTATTCGCCTGTGAACCTCGGCTTCGGCGGATCAACGCTCGCCGCCTGCGTCTGGTTCTTCGAACGACTGGTCACCGGCTATCGCCCCCAATCCATTCTACTCTATGCAGGCGACAACGACCTGGGCGATGGCAGACACCCCGAAGAAGTATTCATCTTCTTCCAGCAGATGGTAGCCCTTACCCGGCTGCATTTCGGAGATATCCCGCTGGCTTTCATTTCTATCAAGCCCAGCATTACCCGGTGGAACATTGTCGACAGCATTCGCTATACCAATACTCTTATTGAGAACGAGATCCGTAAACAAGGTAACAACCTGCACTACATCGACATCTATCATAAGATGACGGACAAAGCTGGCTATCCTAAACGAGAATTCCTTGACCCGGATGGATTACACATCAGCGAGAAAGGCTATGCTTTATGGAAGGATATCATACAACAACACCTGTCCGCCTTCATTCGATGAAAAGAGAATATCATAAGTGGTACAGCCCGGCCTTACAGCGGGAAATGGAATTGCTGGTCTTCGGCGAAGGCGGCGAGCCCATCCTGTTCTTTCCAACAAGGACAGCTCATTTCTACGATTACGAGGACTGGCTTGTCATAGACGCGCTAAGCCGCAAGATCGAAAGCCGCAAGATCCAGGTATACTGTCTCGACAGCATTGATAAGGAAAGCTTTTACGCCAGGAATGTCCCTCCCCCGGATCGGATCCTCCGCCATCTCCAGTACGAACAATACCTGCTGCGGGAAGTGGTCCCCCTTGTAAAACAGAAAAACCCCTCCCCCACCCTGGTGGCCGCAGGCTGCAGCCTGGGCGCCTACCATGCCGCCAACCTCGCTTTCAAGTACCCTTCGCTGTTCCACAAAGTGGTCGGGCTAAGCGGTCGCTACGACCTGACCACGTCCATGCCGCATTTTGAAGACCTGTTCGAAGGCTATCGCGATGAGAATATCTATTACAATATGCCCGGGCAATTCATCCCCAATCTGTACGACGAGCATTTGATCCGGCTGCTGAAATCGCAGGAGATCATCTTTGTGGTGGGGGAACATGATGTTTTCCTGGATAATAACCAGGCCCTTAGCAACGCTCTATGGAGTAAAGGTGTTTGGAATGCGCTGCACCTCTGGGACGGAGAATCCCATAAACCACGTTACTGGCGGCACATGGTGCAGCTCTACTTGTGATAAGCCTTATTTTTTCGTCACCTCCACGCTCCATTCATTGCCGCTGGCAATCTTATTGACTTCCGCAAAGCTCCCCTGGTTAAGCGCAAAAGAAAGTTGCAGCAAACTGTTCAGATAGACCAGTGGCTTACCCACGGCCACAGCCCCGAATGTAGCGCTGTAAGGCATGTCCCCCTGATAAACCATTTGTCCATTGTGAAAGATCTTTACGGACATCAGCTCCCCAAATGCGACATGCAGCTGCTTAAAAAGATCGTCAGGTATGTTCGTCCAGATATTTCCATATTGTACATCCAATACGGGTATCGTTCCCCTGATCACTTTCCCGTTCAACTCGGCTTTTTGATAAGGAATGCTTACCACTTCCTGTTTGGCCAGCAGGGGCCCCACCTCTTCAAAGGTGATTGCGCCGGCAGCAAGCCGGGCTGCCGTATAGGCATACACATCACGTCCATGAAAAGTATAGGACTTCTGCGAATCCCGGCGACGGTTGACAGCTTCGTTGATCTCCCGGATCTCTCCGATCCCAAGCGCCTCGGCCACCAGCGTCAGCGTGCCATTGTCAGGCGTTACGATAAACTGTCCCGTCCGGGTCCGTAAGACGACGGACTTACGATCCGTGCCCACACCCGGATCAACGACAGATACAAATACGGTTCCGGACGGCCAGTAAGGTACGGTCTGCCGCAAACGATAGGATGCCTCCCATATATTGTAGGCCGGGATCTCGTGCGTAAGATCAAATAATTTCAGATCGGGGGACACCCCCATGGCCACCCCCTTCATCTCGGACACCGCACCATCTTTCAGCCCGAAATCCGACTGGAACACCACCACCTTGCTTTGAGCTTCCACTCGGACAGCCCAGAATATCAGTACCACCGGCAACAGCATGACACTAATGAATTTTCTCATATACGATCGCATCTATTTGTGCAAATGTAACACTTTCAACGTTTTCGGGCTTCCCGTCCCCCCGGATTTCCAAACACTTCGCCTCCGCCGGTTTGTTAACGGGTCGTTAACCGGCAAACTGGATTAAATTTTTATTAAAAGGATTCGTCATACCTGTGATTGAATTTCATTTTTAACTAAAATCAACCACATGAAAAAGATCACGATGATGGCCATGGCCGTACTATTCTTTCAAATGATCGCCAGCGCTCAAAGAACGCCTCACACACGTCATGATATCCACCATGACAGAAAGGATATCAGGCACGACAAGAAGGACATCGCTTCAGATCGCAAGGATATCCACCAGGATAAAAAAGACATTGCCGGAGACAAAACAGACCTGCAACAGGATCGCAAGGAAAGGAATGCGGACCTGAAAGCACATGATTACAAAGATGCCCGGCAGGAACAAAAAGACATCAACAGCGATAAAAAGGACATCAACGGGGACAGGAAGGACCTCCACCAGGACAGGAAAGACCTCTCTAAAGATAAAAAAGACCTGCACAAGGACAAAAAGGACCTTCAAAAAGATAAGAGCTCAAATTAATCCCAATGCCCCTGACAGCGCTCTGTCGGGGGCATGTTTTTTATATCGGGAATATAACATCTAACCTTATGCGTAAAACATCCATTACCATTGCATTCCTGACCTCCGTCATATCCCTGCGGGCCCAGGACGAAAGACAACTCCCGGCAACTCCTTCAGATTCACTGCATGTCGCTGCAACCACCGACTCACTGTCGAAACATCACCGCCATACCTATCTGGAAGCTACCCTGGACTACCAAAACAACAACGTCTACATGGGACGGAAAGATTCTGCCGTACTACCCTATTTTACACCGGGCTTGAGCTATTATCATAAGTCCGGTTTCTATGCCACGGCATCCGCCGCCTGGCTAAAAAACGCCGACATCAGCCGCATAGACCTCGTAACCATCGCATCGGGCTTTCGTTTTTCCGCAGGTAAATACGACGGGGACTTTACAGCATCCAAGTACTTTTACAACACCCAAAGCACCAGCGTCACATCGGAGATCCAGGCATCCATGTCCTACTCTTCCAGCTATGACCTCGGATGGATCAGAACGACGCTCTCAGGTCAGCTGAACATGGGGAACAATACGGATATGGAAGCTTCCCTGGGCATGGAACATAGTTTCGACCTTATGGATGACGCCCTTGAAATAACACCCACCCTCACCGCCAATGCAGGTACCTTGAACTATTACAGCAACTACTACAAGACCCGGAGGTTTAACAGGAAAAATGCAAAAAAAGCCGTATCCGGCACCGTAACGATCACTGGGACGGTGGTGAACCCCTCTGCATTCAAGGTCCTGGACTACGAGGCAAGTTTGCCCATTTCTTTCACCGCAGGTAAATGTACTTTCAGCGCAACACCGGCCTTTTCCATCCCCGTCAACCCTGCTCGAATTAACCTGCAATACGCCTATTCCACCGGCGCCACCGCCCTCCGCCAGCACGTGGAAAAAATAGAGAACACCTTCTACTGGACACTGGGCGCTGCCTACCGCTTTTAACAGGGGCCGGCGCCAGACGCCGCCCCTCTTCACCCCTTTCCACACATCCCTGATTTACCCGCTTTGGACCTATTCCCCGCCCGCATATTTCCTATTTTCACCTAAATTGTCCATCTATCATCAGCCATCAAACTTCATTACTATGCGAAAGCTCGTTTTAACCCTTCTTACTGCTACAGCCATCGCCTCATCCTTACATGCCCAGATCAATGCAGCCCTGCTGCGTTTCCCCGACGTCTCCGCCACACAGATCGTATTCACCTACGCCAATGACCTCTGGATAGTCCCGAAAGAAGGAGGGAAAGCACAGCATCTTAGTTCCCCGGCCGGAGTGGAGGCCTTTCCCAAATTCTCCCCCGACGGTCGTACCATCGCCTATACAGCCGACTACGACGGCAATAATTCCATCTATACCATCCCCTCCGAAGGAGGTCCCGCAACACGCCTCACCTGGCATGGCTCCCCGGAAAGAGTGGTCGGCTGGTATCCGGATGGGAAACACCTCCTGTTTGCCTCCGGCAGGGAAGCCGGACGGGAACGTTTCGACCAGTTCTTTAAGATTGACGCAGCCGGAGGCCCGGCTCAAAAGCTTCCCCTGCCCTATGCAGAGTTCGGCACCTTGTCCCCGGACGCCAGCCAGGTCGCCTTCACATTTAAGTCGCAGGTATTCCGCAACTGGAAACGCTATAGAGGCGGATGGAACGGACAGATCCATCTATTCAACCTGACCAATTATTCCTTCGAGAATATATCCTCCACCGATGCCGATGACGAACTCCCCATGTGGCACGGCAACAGCATTTTCTTCCTGTCCGACCGCGGACAGGAAAAAAGAATGAACCTATGGGAATATAACATCTCCTCCAAAGCGTTTACACAAGTCACTAACTTTACAGACTACGACGTCCACTATCCCTCCCTGGGACCACAGGACATCGTCTTCGAATACGCCGGTAAGCTCTACCTGTACAATCTCTCCTCCCGCAAGTCGGCGGAAGTGCCCATCCAGGTGGTCACCGACCTGCCCGCCCTGCGCCCCACCATCCAACAGGTAGAAAAGCTCATGACTAACTTCCAGCTTTCCCCCGACGGCAAACGCGCAGTGATAGAAGCACGGGGAGACATCTTCTCGCTGCCAGCGGAAAATGGTGCGGTAAAAGATCTCACCCAATCCTCGGACGTGTCGGAAAAATTCCCCGCATGGTCACCCGATGGAAAATACATCGCCTATTGGAGCGACCGCTCCGGTGAATACGAGCTCACCCTGAAAGAGACCACAGGTGACGGCAGCCAGGAGAAAAAGCTCACCTCCTATGGTCCTGGCTACAGGTACAACCTTTACTGGTCCCCCGATAGTAAAAAGCTGGCCTTCATCGACAAGGCCATGAAGATCTACATTTACGACAGGACAACCAATCAGACCACTTACATCGATCATGGTCTGCGGATGTTCGAAGGCAACCTGCAGGGATTCTCCCCCAGTTGGTCCGCCGACAGCCGGTGGCTGGCCTATGACCGCGACCTCGCCAATGGACACAGGGCCGTATTTATTTATGATTATACGAATAAAGCGCTGCACCAGGCCACCAGCGGCTACTACTCCAATGCCAATCCCGCTTTCGACCCCGGAGGTAAATACTTGTTTATCACGACCAGCCAGTCCTTCAACCCGGTGTACAGCGACATGGATAACACTTTTATCTATCCTAACTCGACAAACCTGGCAGCCATCGTGCTGAAAAAAACCACCCGCTCTCCGCTCTATCAGAAAGATGACACTGTCGCATTACAACAGGAAGAAGCTCCCACTCCGGCAACGCCTCCCGCCGCACCGGCGGCAGCCGCAAAGGCAAAACCCAAAGTAACGCCGGTTGACATCGACCTGGATGGACTGGAGTCCCGCGTCATCCTCCTGCCGGTGGATGCAGGCAATTACGGAAATGTCTATGCAGTCGAAGGCAAGGTCATCTACCAGAAATTCCCCAACGCGGGCTCCAATGATAAAGAAAAGCCCATCCTGTTCTATGACCTCGACAAACGTAAGCAGAAGACCATCACGGAAGATGCCGGCGGCATGGTGCTCTCCGCCGACGGCAAACACATCCTGGTCCTGAAAGACGGCGGGGCTTACATCATCGCAGTTGACGAGAACCAGAAGCTGGACAAGCGGTTACGGACAGCCGAAATGCAGATGTGGGTCGATCCCCGCAAAGAATGGCGCCAGTTGGTGACGGAGACCTGGCGGTTGGAAAGGGATTATTTCTATGACCCCGGCATGCATGGCGTGGATTGGAATAAGGTAAAAGAAAGATACCTGAAAATGCTGGATGGCGCCGTCACCCGCGAAGAGGTCGATTTCATCCTGGGGGAAATGATCGGCGAGCTCAACGCGTCCCACACCTATCATGGCGGCGGCGTGGGAGAAACGCCCAAACGCGCCGCAGTAGGCTATCTCGGCGTAGACTGGGAGGTGGATGGCGAACACTATAAGATCAAAAAGATCATAAAAGGAGCCCCCTGGGATGCAGAGGTGCGGTCACCCCTCAGCCTGCCGGGCATGCAGATAAAGGAAGGAGACTACATCCTCGCCGTCAATGGAGTTCCGCTGACGACAAAGGCGGAACCTTACGCATTGTTCGGTAACCTCGCCGGCAAACCCGTCGAGCTGACCTACAACAGCAGCGCCTCCTGGACGGGAACGCACACAGCGCTGGTACAGACGTTAAGCGACGAATCGAGACTGCGCCACCTCGCATGGATCGAGCACAACAGACAGCAGGTGGACGAAGCTACTGGCGGCAATGCCGGCTATATCTATGTCCGCAGCACAGGTCTCGACGGACAGAACGAGCTGATCCGCCAGTTCAGCGCCCAATTGGATAAAAAAGCCCTGGTGATAGACGAACGCTTCAACAGCGGTGGACAGATCCCGGACCGCTTCATAGAAATGCTCGACCGCAAACCCCTCGCCTTCTGGGCCACCCGCGACGGCGTCAACTGGAGCTGGCCACCCTCCGGCAACTTTGGCCCCAAAGTCATGCTGATCAACGGATGGAGCGGATCAGGCGGCGACGCATTCCCCGACTATTTCCGTAAAGCCGGCCTGGGCCCGCTCATCGGCTCCCGCACCTGGGGCGGCCTCATCGGCATCAGCGGCGCCCCTCCCCTCATCGATGGAGGTAATATCACCGTCCCCACCTTCCGCATGTTCAACCCCGACGGCACCTGGTTCAAGGAAGGTCACGGCGTCGACCCCGACATCTCAGTGCCGGAAGACCTCACCCAGGGCGCAAAAGGCATGGACAATCAATTGGATCGGGCGATCAAAGAGATCAACGACCTGTTAAAAAAGAAGGGATTCACGCCACCCGCAAGGCCGGCGCCAGAGTCAAGATAAGAGAATATTATGTAGCTTAGTAGTCCATATACGGCGCCACCCAAAATCATTGCAATGCCAACGGTAAAATTTACCCCCGCGCTAAAGCGATTTTTTCCCGGTTTGAAAAACACGCCGGCTAAAGGGGCTACGCTGGCTGAGATCTTAGGTGAACTGGAGCTCAATTATCCCGGCGTCCGCTCCTATCTGCTCGATGAACAGGGGCACCTGCGAAAACATGTCAATATCTTCATTGACGGCACGATAATAAAAGACCGTACCGCTTTAAGCGATCTGTTTACTGAGAACAGCGAAATATACATCATACAGGCTTTATCAGGAGGGTAACTTAAAACGTTAAACTGATGAGATCAACATTGCTTTTAGGCACCCGCAAAGGGTTTATTGCCTATCATACGCAAAACAATTATTGGCAGATAGAGAATATCTCGTTCGAAGGCATGCCGGTTTCCATCGCGTACGCCGATCCCCGCAACAGCACCTGGTGGGCCTGCCTCGACCACGGGCATTGGGGCGTCAAGCTTCACCGCTCGAAAGACAGGGGTAATACATGGGAGGAGGTAGTGGCTCCCGCATACCCGGAAGGAGAAGAAATTAAAGATGGCCTGCCGGCTGCCACCCGCTATATCTGGTCAATGGCGCATGGTGGTAAAAACTTTCATTCAAAATTATGGGTAGGCACCGATCCCGGCGGTTTGTTCCTCAGCGAAGACGGAGGGGATAGTTTTCAGCTGGTGGAGTCATTGTGGAAACATCCCACCCGTAAAGAAGGCTGGTTTGGCGGGGGCCGCGATCAGCCAGGCATTCATTCTATTGTAGTAGATCCGCGGGATGAGAACCATATTCACGTTGCCATCAGTTGTGCCGGTGTATTCGAGACCGTAGACGCCGGAAAAACATGGGAAATACGTAACAAAGGTTTAAGAGCCGACTTCCTTCCCGATCCGGCTGCTGAAACAGGACATGATCCGCATATTCTCGTGGCTGCGCCGACCAACCCCGATATACTCTGGCAACAAAATCACTGCGGCATCTTTCGTTCCAAAGACGGCTCAAAAAGCTGGGAGGACGTAAGCCAGCCACAAGGCCCTGCCCGGTTCGGTTTCGCTATTGCTGTTGCGGACGACAACCCCGACCAGGCATGGGTCGCTCCTGCCCATAGTGATGAGAACCGCACCGCCATCAAGGGCGCCCTGAGCATTTGCCGCACCGACGATGGTGGCAAAAGCTGGAAAGATTGTAGGAATGGCCTGCCCCAAAATGCGTGTTTCGATATCGTTTACCGCCATGCGCTGGCCAACAGCGCTGACAATGTAGCATTTGGTACAACCACAGGTAATTTATTTTTTTCACCGGACAGGGGCGAAAGCTGGCAGGTGCTCAACAACTATCTGCCAATGATATATTCGGTTCAGTTTGCAGATTGAGATCTTACAATTTGGGCCTTTGCATATTGTAGAGAATCCTTCGATATAAATTCCGCTATCTCATTAATATCTTTAATTGCTCTGGGAGACCAGATTACTTTAGCCATTTCTTGAGTCTTTTCTTCGCTTCTTCAGTACTTAGGTTGCAGCAAATTTCGTACAATTTACAAAAAATAATGGCAATCTACTCACTCCTCAAACTCCTCACCGGATTCGCCAACGCCGCTTTAAAAGCCTGAAAACTAATTGTAAACAACGCAATCCCCCCAGCCAACACAGCCGCCAGGCCAAACACCTGCCACCCTATACTGATCCTGTAAGCAAAATCCTCCAGCCACCGGTGCATCGCCCACCATGCAAAAGGAAAAGCGATCAACGCTGCCACCAAAACCAGGACCAGAAAATCCCTCGACAGTAAACTTACAATATTTGCCACCGTAGCCCCCATCACCTTCCGTATCCCGATTTCCCTCGTACGCTGCTCCGCCGCATACGCCGCAAGCCCAAACAATCCCAGGCAGGCAATGCAGATAGCCAATAACGAAAATGACAATGAGATCCCTCCCATCCGTCCTTCCGCCTTGTACTGTGCATTGAAATCATCATCCATGAAAGAATAGCTGAAAGGCTGTCCCGGCGCCATCGACTTCCATTTATTTTCTATCTGCGAGATCAGACGAGGAATATTTTCGCCCCGTACCCTCAATGCCAGACTCCCTCTATCTTCCCGCATGTACAGCGCCATCGGCGTCACCACTTCCCTGAGACTGTTGAAATTAAAATCCTTCACGACGCCTACAACATGCCATTCCCGGATTTTTCTGGTCTTTATATCATCCACTTGATAAAGCCTGGCCCCGAGTGGATTCCCTGTTCCCAGCATGCGCGCCGTCGTACTATTGATGAGGATCCCGTTGGAATCCGTAAGAAAGGACCGTGAAAAGTCGCGCCCCTGCTCCACATGCATACCCAATACAGAAACGTAATGCTCATCCACTGGCCAGGTTTGCATGAGGATCGCATCCCTCTGGTCCAAAGCCGGCGTGCGAAAAAAAGCATCGGAGTTACGGTCGGAAGCCGTAGGCAGAAAGCCTGTCATCGTGGCGCCAGCCACACCCGGCATCTTCAGCAGGTCCTCCCTGAAAGCCCTGGCCTGCGAACCCAATGGGCCCAGCGTTCCCAGCACCAGCACATGGTTCCGGTCATATCCCAGGTTCTTACTCCGGATAAAACCCAGCTGCTGATAGATCACTGCAGTCCCCACAATGAGGAATATGCTGACGCCAAATTGAAAGATTACCAGCGCATTGCGCAGCCAGCCCGTCTTAAAGCCGGCGCTGAGGTTGCCTTTCAGCACGGCGATAGGGCGGAATGCCGACAGGAAAAAGGCCGGATAAGATCCCGCCAGCAATCCCACCACCACACCTAGTATCAATAATGAGGGTACCAGCCAGGGCCTGGCTAAAAAACCAAGTCCGATTTCCTTTCCCGCCAGCTGATTGAACCAGGGCAGCATCAGGGCGGCTATACCCACCGCCAGCAACAGCGCCATAAAACTAATGACCGTGGACTCCACAATGAATTGTATGATCAGCTGTCTCCGCAGCGAACCCATCACCTTCCGGACCCCCACTTCCTTCGCCCTGCTGGAGGACCTGGCAGTGGAAAGGTTCATAAAGTTGATGCAGGCGATCAGCAGGATAAAGGCGGCAATGCCGGAAAATATATACACATACTGGATATTGCCATTGGCATTCAGTTCCGACATTCGGTTGCTGTGCAGGTGAATGGAGGTGAGGGGTGTAAGCGAAAACCTAAGGATCCCGCCGCTTTTTGAAAAATCCTTCATATCCAGGTTGACCACGTGCTTTAGCAAAGGGGCCATATATTTTTCCACCATCCCCGGAAGCTTGGTCTCCAGCCTGACAGCATCAGCTCCTTCTTTCAATACGATATAGGTGTTATAGTTGTGGCTTAGCCATTCATCCGTTGCCCTGCTGGACTTCAGCTGCAGCATGGGCAGAAAGATATCATAGCGAAAGTGGGATTGTGATGGCATGTTACGGATCACGGCCGTCACCTTGTATTGAATGCTGTCATTGATCACCAGGATACGCCCCGCTACATCGACCCGGTTAAAATACTTCCTGGCGATCTTCTCAGTGATCACTATGGAATGAGGAGTGTTAAGCGCCGTTCGGGCATCCCCGGAGAGCAGGGGCATCGTAAACACATCGAAGAACGATGAGTCCGTATAGATCACGCCTTCCTCACGGATATTCATACTACCCTTCCGCACCAGCAGGCTGCTGGCATAGCGAAAGCGGGTATACTGCTGCACCTCCGGATAGTCCTGTAGCATGGAAGGACCCGCCAACGGAGGCGCTACTGCCAGGAACATGTGGTTGCCGCCAAATTTTATTTCCGCGTCCAATCGGTAAGTGCGGTCAGCTTTGACATTCCATTTGTCAAAGCTCAACTCATCCGTCACATACAGGACGATCAGCAGACAGGTGGCCAGCCCGACGGCGAGGCCTAGAATATTGATAGCCGAAAAGCCCTTGCTTCTCCATAAGTTACGCAGCGCCGTCTTGAAGTAGTTTTGGAACATAGTGGAAGGTTATCCACCTGTGACGTTTATGCCGTAATAAAGGTTACACAACGCCCCCTCATTATCTCTTCATCAGATCATTTTCTCAGTTTAAAAACATACTCCAGAAAGCCCGGGGTTATCCCGTTATACAAAGTGGGGCGCTGGTGACTGAATACAAACGTAGTATCTGTTAAGGTAACAATTTTGCATTCCTCGGGCTGTGACGGAACATGCTCATTCACCAGGGTAAAGGCGGTGTCGCCATGTAATCTATAAGTACCGCTCTCCCCGATAGGAGTGACATCGGGAGCCAGGTTTTCCACCCAGGTAAAGTTGGTATTGAACTGAAAATAGTAATAAGACGGTTCCGTGTAGACAGTGCCGTCATTGATAGCCTTCCCCGTTGAGTCTCGTGGAATGACAGTCACTGTGATTATATTCCACTTGCCTGTTATTTTCTTAGCCTGGGGGGAGGGCATACCCGGATCATCCCTTCTGCACGCCGCAAAAGCCGTAACAAATAAGATGGGAAGGAACATTATCTTCATATAGCACCTTTTAGTAAGTGCAGAACGATCCCTTTTTACAAAACGTTGCCTCGGCCCATACTTATCGTCCCGGCACCGGCACCACCGGCAAACTTTCACTACCCCCTTCCGACACCGCCTGCACTGCAAAAAAATAATTATCCTTCGAGAACGGAAGCTCCATCTCCATGGCCGTCGTATAAAATTTCTTCTGCCATACAGCACTGGTCGTCTCCCGGACAAGTACAAAATAACCCTTAGAAACCCCATTCACAGGCGCCTTCCAGCGAAGCAGCGTGCTATTCGTAAGATTCCTCACTTCGATTGCCACATCGACAGGCACACCGGGCGCCTTGGCCAGGTTCGCAAGAACAGCAAGATTAACCCCCGTATTCCTACGCAGGTATTCAAAGTCCATGAACTCCGGCAGGTCGCCATACACAACACCGTTTTCGGTCCTGACGTCCTGGTGCTGGTGGTTGAAATTCTCATTCATTTCCGTGATCCGGACGGCAGCATAGCCATTATCCACATAGGGGATATGATCGCCGCCCCGCAGAAAACGATCGGGACGATACACCATCATCACAGTGAGGTTATCTACATACCGCTCACCCGTCTCTTTTACATAACGGGCCAGCTGCCGGGCTTTCCCGTCATTCTCCAGTCCCAGCTGGCGGATCGTTTTAGACTGCTTGTCCAGCTCATAGGCAGGCAACCCTTCGCTGAAGACCCGCACCCGCGTGTTGTCGATGATATGGGTCTGGTTGCTATTGTTGCTGCCGATAATATCATTGTTCAACACAGCCGCTATATTCCAGTTGGCAGCCTTCGCCTTCTTAGCCATATAGGTAGACCCCAGGAGCCCTTGTTCCTCGCCGCTTACGGTCACGAAGATGATGGTAGCCGGGAAAGCATGCCGGCTCATGATACGTGCGCATTCTAATACCGCCGCGCTGCCGCTGCCGTCGTCATTGGCTCCCGGTGCTTCGCCCACCCCGTCCAGGACATCCGTGCGCCGGCTGTCGAGATGCCCGCTGATGATAAAGATCCGGTTATCATTGGGATCGGTGCCCTTTAAAGTGGCTACAGTATTGCCCAGGTTGATATTGCTTTTCACACGGTTGCCGTCAGCGACATAGATGGTGGTGTCGACAAAGGCAGACAGCCGTCCCGCTGATCCCACGGCAAATTGATTGAATTTGGCCAGCACCCAGTTACGGGCGGCGCCGATCCCTGCTCTACTGTCCGTGGTGGAGCTGACGGTGCTGCGCGTCTTGAATGACACCATAGCCTTGATATAAGCCTGCAGGCTGTCCGCATTGACCTCTTTCACCATCCGCTCGATCTCTGGGTCTCTATTGACGATAGTTTGTCCATCACAGGCACACCCGATACATACCGCTCCGATAAAAATGAGTTTCTTCATGACCTAAATGTAAAAAACCGGGCGTTAGCCCGGTCATTCACATGCAACTATCTCTATACTTATTTAAAAGTTAGTGTCACGTCTCCGCTGCTGTTACTCACTTTCACAGGTATCCCACCCCCGTTCATTGCCCCATCGATATGCTTCTCGTCGGACTCTCCTTTGAAATTGGTCAGAGTGTTGACCCGGACCTTGTCCCCGGAGATCCGCAGGTCCATTCCCTTGCCTTGCGGCAGCTGCAAACTGACATTGCCGCTGGAATTAGTGAGATCCAGAAACTTACCCATCTCCTTAAGACTTACGTTGATGTCTCCGCCGCTGGTGGATGCACTTAAGCTGCAGGTAAGGTCCGTTAGACGGATATTGCCGCCCGAGGTGCTGGCATGCAATTCGCCATCGATCTCTTCACCCCTGACAGTACCGCCGGAAGTGGTAGCCCGTATTGTCCCTTTCAACAGCCGGAGCTTCAGGTCACCGCCGGAAGTGCCAAGATGCAGGTTCCCTTCGCAATGCGTAGCTTCGATGTTGCCGCCACTGGTCACCAGGTCGATCTCGCTCTTGGAATCCGATATGTTCACATTACCCCCCGAAGTCTTTCCGGTGATCCTCCCCGTAAGCTGGTCGATATCCAGGTTACCGCCACTGGTCCTGAAATCCTGGGTGCTTCCCGAGAGCTTTTTCAATGAGATATTTCCGCCGCTGGTCCGCAGGATGGTAGTGACGCTCTCAGGTGCATAGATCTTGAAAGATATGCTGAGGCTTTTATTCCAGTTGATATTGCGCTTGGGACGGGCGATGGCTCTTACCTTATGATCATCCGTGCTGACAGTGAGGTCGAATTGCTCCTCCAGCCGCCGTCTGGCATCTTCACCACTGAGTTCTTCCCCATGATTGCCTCGTACATAGACTTCCACCCTTGCTTCCGCATCCGGCACACCGGACACGTAAATATTACCTCCCGAGGTCTCCGCCGTCACCTCCCTGATAGACAAGCCTGCAAGGGATTTCTGTAAATAAGGTCGTGTGCCGCCGGAAGGGGATTGAGCCGCTACTGCCAGGATCTGTAGACCGGATAATATTAAGAGGGATAATTTTTTCATGATCGCAACATTTATTTCCCTAAAGTACACTCCCCTGTCCAAAATGTTGCATACTTTCCGAAAATTCCCTCTTCATCCCCTACTGCTCCACCTGGCCGATCCGCATCGTCCCATCATGGAAATGAATACTATATCCCTCCTTTTTAATGAATTTTGCCTTGAATTTCTGGTGTAGCTCATCGGACTGTTTCTTCCCATTGACATAGAATACGGATTCATCCAATTGAAGGGACCTGACACTTTTTTCATCCGGGACAAGGCCTTCTCTTACCACTTCCGCTTTTAGGCTTTTCACCAGGGCCTTGTCCTCTTCAGCCTGTATCTTATCCCGTTTTGCCTGTTCCATATCCCTTGCAGCTTGTTCCCGATCCCGCATGGCCTGCTCCCTGTCCTTCCCGGCCTGCACCCTATCCCTGGCTGCTTGCTGCACATCCCGCTCGGCCTGCTGTTTATCCCGCACAGCCTGTTCTGCGTCCCTTTCCGCCTGGTGCTTATCGCGTGCCGCCTGCTGCGCGTCCTGTTCGTACTGATGCTTTTGCTTCTCGGCCTGCTCGGCATCCCTTTCCGCCTGCTCCTTATCCCGTACTGCCTGTTCGGCATCTCTCTCAGCCTGCTCCTTGTCCCGCTCCGCCTGTTTCCAGTCCTCCACCGCCTGTGCCTTGTCCTGCTCGATCTGCGCTTTCAATTTCTGTACGAGCCAGTCATACACGTAGAAGCTGTCGGTGGGCACCGGCTTCCCATTGACATACAAGCTCGCTATCTTTCCATCACTGAGAACCATATTGTACAAGGCCTTGCTCTTATAGGTGACCATCGTCTGCGGTGGCTTCACCGAAGAATCCTCCTCTATATTGAGATATTCATGCTGCACGCTCCCGCTCATCGCGCGGGGACGGGCGGCGCTGGCCCGGTGGGCGGGCTGCTGCGCATGCGCAGTTAAGGTCAAAGAGAGGACTGCCAGGGCTAATGCGCCCCGGAATAAAATTGTCTGTTGCATGTTGCTTTAAATTTTTAGGTTAACAATAGGGCAATACGATCCCCTTCACTTCCGGAGTGATTTTTTGAAACTTCATGTATGTATTAGCTAATATCCCCTATGTGTATCCGTGACCTGCTCAGCATAGGTGGCCCGACGTGCACTCGTGGCCTGATGCGGAGCCTTCGGCTGAACAGGATTTACTCCGGCAGCATCTTTTGCCGCCTGCTGCCTGTCGAGCATGGCCTGGTGGACGTCCCGCTCAGCCTGCAGCTTATCCCGGATGGCCTGCTCCGCATCCAGCTCGGCCTGGTGCTGGTCCCGGTCCGCTTGCGCTTTGTCTCTTTCTGCCTGCTCCCTGTCACGTATAGCCTGCTGCGCATCCCTTTCTGCCTGCGCTTTATTCATAACGATCTGCTCAGCATCCCTTGCCGCCTGGTCTCTGGCCTGTTGCCGGTCTTCATCCAACTGCTGTACCTGGGTCTCCCGGGCAACGATCACCGCAGCCTGCAGGGGTATGGTCTTCCTCACCGGCCTCTTTTTATTCACCGCCCGCCGTTCCATTTCTTCCGCCGGTTCCTTCTCATCAATAGTCACTTCATGCCCCGGAACCGCCGCCGGAGTGCCGACGATGACCCTGTTGGTTCCCCGTGGCATTTGCGCCGCTAACGCCCTCCCCGGAGATCGATCGGCGGCCGCCACCAGCAACGAGACAACGGCAAAGCTCATGACCAAAAATATTTTCTCGGTAGTATCCAATGTCTTGTTGGTATTGTGCGCAATACGGGAGACCCTTCTCAACAGCTGGCTCTTTCTGGCCGGGAAAGCAGTAGCCAGCTGCGCCATACGGAGATCATATTCCTTAAAATCGATAAGGGCCCGGATGAACTGCACCCGGTCGCGGGTACAGGCGATCGCTATGTCGTCACAGCAGTTTTCCCTTTCATCCCGCAGTAAGGCAGACATCCAGAGAAAACCCGGGTTAAAGAACAATAGATTGCCAGCTACATGCTGCAGGAAATTGATAAGGTAGTCGTTCCGGCGGATATGAGCCAGCTCATGCAGCAGCACAGCTTCTATCTCCCCTTCAGGCAAGCCGGTCAGCAACCCCAGTGGCATAAAGATCACAGGCCGCCAATGTCCGGCGACCAACGGCATCTTCACGATCCTCGATTCCACCAGTTTTACCACCTTTCTGATACCCAGCTGCCGGCTGAGATCTTCCACCTTCTGCTGCCAGCCCGCAGGCGCCGCACTAATGCCATAATGCCTGAGCCTTTGCGTATACAGTAGGCTGCCCAGCATCCGCAAGGACTTCACCATAAAGACAAACAACCAGGCCCAAACGATCGGTACCGCATGTTCCGAACAATAGCCGGCCAAAGCCACCGTCCATTCCCTGGCCCCTCCCACGAAAACCACTGCACCAGGAGCAACAGCCTCCCCGGTTACACCCCTTTCATACAAAAAAGTACCGGCGCAGGCAAGCAGGAACAACAGGAACAGTCCGCACATTATATTATAGCGTATAGCCGCGCTCGACCGCTGCGTCAGCAACATCACCACACCCGTGGCCATGGCGAAAAGCAAACCCTGCCAGAGGGAATGGACCAGCGTCCAGCAGATGGCTTGTATCATATATTATTTCTTTTTTTCAGCTTTACCCAACTTGTCCACTTTCCCCTGCTCGTCCACCTTCTCCATCTTATCCAGGAGCTCCCGCAGCTGCTGCAGGTCCTTCTCGCACGTCTTCTCGTTGCCCAATAAGGCCACCATCATATTGCCCACGGAACCATGATACAACGTGTCGATGACCCTGTTCAGCAACTGCCCCTTAGTCCCCCTCTCCTCCAACGCCGCACGATAAATATGCTTCATGCTCGATTCATCCCTGGACAACATCCCCTTCTCAGTCATCAGCTGCATCAGCTTCAACGTGGTAGTATACTGCGCCGCCTCCTTCCCCTCGTTCAGGGCATCATGTACAATTCGTACGGTCGAAGGCCCTTGCTGCCACAACACCTGCAATACCGCCAGCTCGGCTTTCGTAGGCTCCTGCCCTTCACCCCCCTCCTTCTTAAATCTTTTCATATCCCTAAGGTACGTAAAAAAACGTACGTTAAAAATTATTAGGAACTTTTTTTGAAAATTTGCTACCTCAGAGGCACCGACTATATTCGCTTGATGAAAAGGCCTCTTTTCTCCCTGCTCTCCGTCTTACTCTTTGCGCTCACCACCTTGGGAGAACCCGGCCACTCCACCCAACAGGAAGCGCTTGCATTCCTCCAGGAATTAAAATTGCCCGACTCAAGCATTTACTGGCCCAATGCCCGGTCCCGTTTATTCATGGAAAACCTCCGCCACAACGTCCAATACCCCCTCAGCATGTACCAGGGCAGTAACACGAATTTTTGCGGCTATGCAGCCCTCTCCTACCTGCCCCTCAATAACGATCCGCTCCAATATGTGAAATTCATGGCTGCCCTGTTCCTGGAAGGCAAGGCCACCTGGGGCAGGATCCATTTTGATCCCGCTCCCGAAGTAATGCGGGCCGCCGGCACCCTCCGGTTCAAAGGCGTCCTGGATATCCATCCCGCCGACCAGATGTGGTTCCTTGTCCTGGCAGATCACTTTAGAAGCTACCTGAATTTCTTTTTCCGGAAGTACCATGCAGGCTCCGAAGATTCTTTTTGGGCAGCATGCAACCTGGGCAAGTTTAATCGCATCGTCACCCGCCTGCTGGGCTATAAAATAAGGGCCGTCGGCTCAGACCTGATCCGGCCCGGCATAAAAGACCTGTACGCCTACCTCCAAAAAGCCATACAGGCAGGCACCACCTTCCTCTATGTCAACAACACCTACCTGCACGTAAAAAATCATGATAAATCAAAGTTCGGCTTCCCCACCCACTACATTGTATTGTCGGACATCCAAATGAAAGACGACATCTTCACCATCATCTACTGGGATTACGGCGGCAGGACCCTCCGGCAGGTAACACCGAAATTTTTGAAAAAGATCCTCTATGGAGTCACCTACACTTTAAACAATGGCCATGAGGAATAAACCAACCCATATCCTTCTGTACGCCGCCTTCGCATTGCTCGCATGCGCATGCAAGACCATGAACATATCCCGGTACTACCGCTACCACCAGTCCGTCCTCGACAGCATCGAGCTCGTATATAAGCAATCATACAAGAACAAACCTTTCTCGATCGAGTTCACCGATCGCGCCTTCGACCGCGTGTCGTTGGAACTGACGACAGATACCCTCACCTACATCTACGAATTCTGGGTGGGGGAAGACCGTATGAAGGATACGCTGAGAAAATATGGATTCGACATCCAGGTGGTCAACAATCTCATTACCAATATGCGCTCCGTGGATTGCACCTGGATCAATAACCTGGATTACTATACGGACGAACGCAAGCATTCGCTTGTCTACGTCACCCTATGGCCGCGCGCATTCAACTTTCCTTTCGTCAACAAGAAATATTACATCCTCACCTACTTCCCCCAGCCGCAATATTTCGATAGCGACGGCAACCTTCTGATGGGCCGCAAGCTTCGCCGCATCCGTAAGATCAACGCGGAGGTCTTCCGCCGCATCAATGATAAAGTATGCTATACCCTTTCTGCCAGGTTCCGGTAATACCGCAGGGGGATCGTTATTGTCTTAACTACTTCACCACAGGCCACCCCTTCTCATACGCCACGGGACTTATCATCAGTACCCTCCCGGCCGGCTTCACCGGCCCCGCACCCGTAGCCACCGCATGATATGCCATATACACCCGCCCCTTCTCATCCCGGA
Organism: Flavitalea plasmicola; assembly: GCF_030546645.1. Taxonomy (GTDB): domain Bacteria; phylum Bacteroidota; class Bacteroidia; order Chitinophagales; family Chitinophagaceae; genus Puia. Next base: position 256,990 of record NZ_JAUOTO010000009.1, on the reverse strand, counting down.
AGATGGAATTATGCCCCGGAGCCGTCCATTCACCGCTCTTCTCCAGTATCACGCTGCTCCCGCCGGCATTTGTTTGCCCCAATCGTTCAAATGGCCCAAAAGGATGCCTGGACCGTGCAACCATGACAGCATAATTCGCCGATGCCCCGCAGCAATTGTCCCCCGAATAATATAAATAGTAATATCCGTTTGCATAATCTATCCAGGTGCCTTCCACCAGCTTGTCATATTTTCCCTCCTGGCCAGGATATAGCACCGCCACCGGCTTACTGCCCCGCTTGAAAGTCTTCCAGTCATCGCTCAGTTCCTGCACCTGGATAGGATGAAAGTCCGATCCCCAATACAACAGCTTCTTCCCGCTTTTCGGATCGATAATAGCGCAAGGGTCGATATCCTCAAACGCCTTGCCGCTGATCAGCGGTATTCCCGTATCTGTAAAAGGTCCGGCCGGGCTGTCCGCAAACGCCACCCCAATACACTTCCCCGTACTGTCGGTCTTACTCTCCGCCGAATAATACATCACGTATTTTTTCAGCCGCGGATCATAGATCACATGCGGCGCCCAATAATCCCTGCTGGCCCAGGCAGCGCCTGCCGGTAAAGCATCCCCCATATCTTTCCAATGCGCCAGGTCTGTCGAGGTGGCTAATTGTATATGGGCATACTTCCCGTTGACCACCGTATTGGTGGCATACCCATAGTAAGTATCCCCCACCCGTATCACGGTGGGATCGGGAAAATCATGGTTCAATACAGGGTTCACTGCAGGCACACTGTCATTGCTGAGCTCATTGCGCACAACCCGCAGCTCAGGGCTTTTTTTCCACTCCATCGGCGCCAGGAACAAACCTTTCTTGTCCCAGCCGGTATTCGAGATCCACCAGCCCTCTTTCTCATCATAGATAACCTCCGCAGCATGGACAGGCAGCGTGCAAACCAAATTTTCCCTGGGAAAATTTTCAGGGTCGGCAGACCAATATACATCCGTCTGGTTGTACTTCGTAATAGCCCGGCAGATGAACAGGTAAAATATCCCCTTCCGCTCGACTACAAAAGGACTTTCAGTATCCCCGCCCCAATCCATTCCATAAGGCTGCACATGTACGATCTTCGGCCCGCTCCAGTGCGTGAGGTCTGGTCCCGTCCTCACCGCCACCACACTCCGGTGATCCACCTCGTTGAATGTCCGGCTATAGTAGTAATAATACTTGCCCTTATATTTCATTACATAGGAATCCCGCGCATGCCCGGGATCACTGAACAAAGGATTCAATGGATGTCGCTCCCAGCTATTCAGATCCGGGCTCGTCGCCAGGCACAGCTGCCCCCAGGAAGCATAGTTGGGCGCATCCTTTTGCATGTTGCCTGTGTTGTAGAACATATAGAATGAATCCCTCTCCGGCACGACATGTGGCGCCCACAACACCCGCTCTACACCTTCCCTGGCCGTCATAGCATATCCATGGTCTTCCCACTTCCCCTGTCGAAGTGTTCCCGCCGTAATGTGAAAGAACTTCGTCTCCCCTTCCCAGGGCCTGACAGGATGATGGCCGATGATGCCATATGCATGCCAGCTCCCATCCTTCCCCTTCACGAACGTATGATCATTGGTATACCACGTTGTATCTTCAGCACGCCGCGTTTCATTAGGGTCAAAAATATGCGTGAACGCCCCGGTAATGACAGGTGTTTCATAATAATGCTGCTGCGTCATCGCCGCCTCCCCCATCGCAGGATATGCATTTTCCACCGGCCACCTATCCGTACGGAAGGGTGCCAACGGCAGACCCTCCTTACTGAAAATATTACCCATGGCTGTATTGCTGAACCCATAACGGACAGCCACCGGCCGCTTGACAGCCGCGCTCTTCACAATGATCCTGTCATTTTCCACTACGGCCTCCGCCGGATGGAACACGCTGTCTTCCCCAGCTACATACAGCTCCGTCACCTGTTTGCCCTTTACCATCAATCCCCGAAGCGCATTGTCCACATACACGGTAACCCTGTCCCCTTTGACTCGCCAGTCCCGAAACAAAGGGCTGCGATAAACACTCCCCTGCTGGTGATAGGTCCGGGCCAACGCCCAGTCAGCGAGCCTCCATCCTACATCATGCTTATCCGAAGGATGAACATTCCCGACATCCGTCACCAGGTCCGTGGTTACCACCATACCTACATTGTCATACGCCATACACGCTGCCTGCGCCTCACGCATCAACGCCCCTACATTGGCAAGCCGATACCGGAATGGAGCTACCTGCACATAATAAAAAGGCAGGTCCCTGGCCCATGCCTTCCGCCAGCTGTTGATCAGGGCCCCAAACAGCCGGGGATATACGCCCGCCGTCATCGTATTGTTCTCTCCCTGGTACCAGATGACTCCCGCCACCGTATAGGGTGTAATGGGCGCGATCATGGCATTGTAAGCATACCCGGGCAAATGCGGCACCTGCCCATTGGGCAATACTTTCATTGCCGCCTCCTTCAACACTATATCGCGGTTGATCACGCTGTCTGGCGTCCACACCTCCGCGGAAGACCCCGACCAGCAGGACTGGATCAGCCCGACGGGAACATGCAGCGAATCATGCAGCCGCTGCCCAAAGAAATAAGCCACTGCGCTAAAACTCGGCAAACTATTGCTGTCACACATCTCCCACGTTCCACCACAATCGTTCTGGGGCACGCTGGCAGATGATTTAGGTACTTGAAAAAGCCGGAGCCCCGCAAGATGTGCCCTGGCATATTCAGCCTTGACGTCCTGCAAACCCCACTGACCGCACATCTCCATATTGCTCTGACCGCCGCAAACCCACACTTCGCCGATCATGACATTCGATAGAACGATATCATTTATCCGGATCGTATAAGGCCCGCCCGCCGCAGGCGTCCGGATGGACAATGCCCATTCCGCATTTCCCGTCACCGTCACTGCCGGATAGGTCTTCTCATCCCACGACGTAACAATGACCACCCGCTCATTAGGCTCTCCCCATCCCCAAAGCCTTACCTCGCTTCCCTGCTGCAGGACCATATTGCTCCCCAACACGGCAGGCAGCCGTACATTGCCATAGGACGAAAATGCAATAAACACTAACAATAGGGCAGGCCACGACCTGTTATTGGCCGCCCACCGTAAAATTTGGTATAACATAGCTATATACATCATATTTTAATTCACTCCAGCAGCTTTGCTTTGGAAAATCATGCCCCGGATACAGCTGCTGTTGATCCGGCAAACACTTTATCCGTATCTGGATCGATGACAACCCCTTCGTCAGCCGGGCCGGTATAAGGAACTCGTCATCACGCAGCTGCCGGTTGGAAGTCTGCACATGGTACCCCCGCTTACCCAGCTCTTCCCGGGGCCCCGAATACATACATGTATTGGACCCCGCCAGGTACCACACCCCCGCAAGTTTCCACGCTGCGCCTGCCCTGACATATACTTCCGCCGTTTGGTTGGGATAACTATAATCCAATGTTCTGCGCAACAACACCCCCTCATTCGCTGGTTGCAGCCTGGCCCTGAACTCCGATACACCACTGGTATGCCTCCCATCCTCCTCCTGCGCGGGATAGACCTCTGCACCCACGTTGTAGCCGGGGATCTTACGCACATCATAACCCCAGGCGCCCCGCGGCAAAGAATCCGGCCCCCATTCATACCGGGAGACCACCTTTTCCACTGGAGAGGCATCCGGTGAATGATATCCATGGGCCGCTTCATCTGCCACATTTCCGACATCGATGGAATCCGTCTTGACCAGGGAGGGGGCCGGCAGCCCGTACCAATAGCTGACAGCCTCATAATGCTCGCGGGATACATTCTCGCTATGCTCAAAGCGGATCTGGGCACGCTTGCCAAATGGCATCAGGTCCGCCATGAGAAATCGGTACCCGGATTGAATAAGATCCTTTTCATTCACAGCCGACCGCTTGTCTTTCGATCCGCAGGGATGCCCGGCAAACGGAAGGCTCATATTCTCCCCTCCCCAATAATCTCCGCCCCCCGCCCATTCCTCGGTCCCCGTGCCATAAGCCTGCGGCGTCCGGGCATCGTCAAAAAAGAACCTGGGGTCGCCTTCCAGCGTATATAGATCCGCATTATGTGAAAAGATGAACGAGGTCCCGAGAAAGCTGCCCGACCAATCCGCTCTGCCCTCGACTCCCCTCGTATCCAGCCACACCATGTCCTTCCCCAGTTCCGGCTCGGGTATATCCACATAAGTTGCGTGGAAATAGCTGCTGCGGGCGGCAGGCATCCTTAAAGGCTCATATCTTATCTCATAGTCCACCGGAACACCCGCGGATCCCTCACCCACCAGTTCAAACTTTGCGTTCTTAAAAAATGGCATAGGATAATAACAGGCCAGCGCTACTTTATTGCCGGGATAATCACAACGGATATTGATGGGCAGCCCCTTCACAAAAAACTCTTTCTTCTCCCGGTTGAAAAATGTTCCTGCCCCAAAGAAAAGGCACAGCGGCGCGTCCACCGATGGATGCACGGCATCATCCCAGGTGATACGCAATCGTATTCTCTCCATCTCCTCAGCCTTGTCCAGCGGCAATATCAATTTAAACGCCCGCACAACAGAGGCCTCCCTTGCCATCGAAGCCAGCAATACGCTTTCTTTCCCCATTACCACTTTCCCCCACACCGTAGCAATGCCCTTCGGAGCAACGTCCGTACCGGCCCTGCCGATGAATGCCGCCACATCCCTGCCAGCACCCCCCTTCTCCTTCCCCCCCATCTCATTGGCAAAAAGATGATAAATGTAGTAACCCGTTCCATAATACGTCCGGGAATACGCTATCCTCATCGAATCCCGGAATGACATAGGTGTCCAGATCAGATCTGCCCCCTTTGTCGTCGTCCATGTCCAATCCAGGGGCTCTCCAAAAACCTCACCGGGAATAAATTTCGCCTCCCTCACCCTTTTCACAGCATTGACAGGACTATCCGTTGCCGTCTCCCTGACCACCTGGTCCCGCCCATCCATCACAAAATGCCAGGGACTGCCATGCCAATGGTTCGCCCGGAAAAAATACAGCACCCCTTTCCCCTTTACATCCAGCGTGATATTCTGATCCTCCCCATTCATGAACAGGAAATGCCCCGCATCCCCACCCCTGCTCATCCGGTCGTACGTACTGCGCATGTAGGCCCGGATGCCGATTCGCTGCTGTGGCAGCCGATCCCATTTACGGTAAGCATCCAGGCCAACAGGAATATCCTGCGCGCTCAGCGCAATAGGGCAACACAGTATTACTAACCACCGGAACATCATTATTTACTTGTTTTTAATGTAGACGTATACCTTCTCACCCGCAACGCAGCCTGCTCCCTGTGCCCCGCAAACCCCTCCAGTTCACACAACCGCATCGCATACGCGCCTATCATGACGCTTGCATCAGGTGTACAGCGCTGATACGTGCAATTCTTAATAAATTTTCCCACCCACAACCCCCCGGTATACCTGGCGGCCCCCATGGTGGGCAATGTATGATTCGTACCTATCACCTTGTCCCCATATGCCACATTCGTCTCTGGCCCCAGGAACAATGCCCCGTAATTGGTTAGATGATCGAGGAAGACCTGCGGGTCCCGCGTCAGCACCTCTACATGCTCATACGCTAATGCATTCGCTTCCTGGATGGCCTCCTCCTCGTCTTCCACCAGGATGATGGTACCATATTGCTCCCATGCAACCCCAGCCACATCGGCCGTCGCCAGGAACTGCAGCTGCCGCTGGATCTCCGACAAAGTCTCCCTTGCCAGCTTCTCCGAAGTAGTGATCAATGCCGCCGGGGAGGTCGGCCCATGCTCCGCCTGCCCCAACAGGTCACAAGCCACCATCTCTGCATCGGCCGTTTCATCGGCAATGACCAGTATCTCGGTAGGTCCTGCAACAAGATCGATCCCTACCCTTCCGAACAGCTGCCGTTTGGCTTCGGCCACATACGCATTTCCAGGTCCTACGATCATATCCACTGGCGCCATCGTTTGGGTACCGATGGCCATCGCACACAACGCCTGTACGCCGCCAAGGATATAGATCTCATCAGCGCCCGCAAAATGCATCGCACACACCGTGGCATCAGGGATCTCCCCGTTGATGGGCGGCGTACAGGCGATCACCCGCTGCACGCCGGCAACCTTGGCCGTAAGTATGCTCATATGCGAAGACGCTACCATTGGATATCTGCCGCCGGGTATATAGCACCCCGCACTGTTCACCGGGATATTCTTATGCCCCAGGAAAATACCTGGCAGCGTTTCTACTTCAAGATCTGAAATGGTAGCCAGCTGCCGCTCCGCAAAGAACCTGATCTGCTTTTGCGCAAACAAGATGTCACTGATCACCTGCTTAGGCGTACGGTCGATGATCTCCGCGATCTGCTCCTCTGTCAGCCGGAAAGCATTGGGCGCCCACTTGTCGAAAGCCATCGAATACTTCCTGACCGCGATGTCCCCGCTGTCCTCGATATCCTTGATAATGATCTCTACGGTGTCCCTCACCCTCCCATCCGCGGCTTTGATCTCAGTTACACTCTTTCCCTTTTTTAAAAACCTTGCCATTCCTGTATTTTTTGTAATGAACGAAACTAATTCCCCCAGAGCTTCGGATCCCCACCCTTCTGCTTCCTCCACGCATCGCGCCATCGATGGATGTCAACGGGACCGATCATACGTTTCGGCTGCCTGCCTTCCACCCCTGGTATGGCAGGTATCCGCGAAGCCTTATCCTGGTACCAGTATGCCACGCTCGCCAGGTCAAGCGTCAGCACATTGTTACTCCCATGCTCGATGGTGAACCTTAATGATTTGTCAAAATAGATGGGATCCGCTATATTAAATCTGTATATATGGGTCTTTCCCAGAAATCCTATATCTCCATTCACCTTCGCATATCCAAAATAAGGAGTGCAATAGGCAGCCCGGGGCGCCCCCCATGATGTGTTGAAATAATCCTCCGTCCCCGTGCCGCTCAGGGTCGGCACCGTATCTCCATCAATGAATATCATATCATCCCCTTCTCCATACCAATATGGCGTAGGTGAGTGCACATAATAGTTCACCCCCGCAAAATGCCCTTTTCCTTTTACATCAGCTATGATATAATTACCTCGTCCATTTTTATTACTCCGGTTCGCACCGAACATCCAATGCTCATTCTCCACACTATCCACAGGCATGGTCAATTGCCTGTTGTACCAGGCATGGAACCTGCCCGTATGGGCCGGCAGTTGCTTCATTGCTACATAATCCACATAAAAATAAAATGGCCGGATCTCCCCGCTGGCCTGGTTCTCGATCTCTATCCTGGCGCCTTGCCCAAAAGGCATGGCAAAATAGCTCACCAGCCCCTGCCCGTTGTCAGGTGTGGCAGCCAATGGCGCCGACGTAAACAGGTAAGACTCATTCCATCCCTGCCCAAAGAAGGGTCCTATCGGCGATTCCACCGACGGATAATCATTCCCATCCCAATACATCCGGATGATGATATCATTCCGGCTCAATACATGAGGCGCTGGCCCCATCGTGATCCAGATATGGTTGATAATGCCGGCGCCCTTTACTTCAAAAATAGTCCGGCGCTCCCCCTTCTTAATAAGCCCGATATTATCATGGTTGTCCCCGCTCCTGTCCCAGCTGCTGACTCGCCTCGACTTCACCCCCTGTTTTATCCTTGTCAGTTCCATCATCTCCTGGGCGCTCACCCGGACTACAAACCCCAACACAAAAAAGATCATCCATGCTCTCATAAATTGCTGCATTTTAATTCCCCCATAGCGCCGGGTCATTCCCCTTGCTCTTTCTCCACGCATCCCGCCACCGGTGTATGTCGCCAATGTTTATAAATGGTTTAAGCTTCCGGCCCTCCTTATTTGGGATTGCCGGTATAGGTGATGCTTCGCTCTGATACCAGTAAGCCACACTGGCGAGATCAAGGGTAAGCACATTATTATGGCCATGCTCGATGGTGAATTTGAAATCCTTGTTGAAGTACAGCGGATCGCTGATATGGAATCGGTATAAATGCGTTCTGCCCAGCCAGCCGATATCATTGTTCACCCGGGGATACCCATAATAGGGATTCGAGAAAGCAGTCTTCGGACACCACGCCGTATTGAAATAGTCTTCCGTTCCCGTACCTCGCAGCGTAGGCTCCTTCGCCCCATCTATAAAGATCATGTCATTCCCTTCCCCATACCAGACAGGTGTAGGCGAATGAACATAATAATTCACCCCCACAAAATGCCCTTTCCCCTTTATATCTGCTATGACATAGTTATCCTTTCCCGTAAGATTATTTCCCGGCTTGCCGAGTATACCCCATTCATTCTCGCCTTCTTCCACAGACGCCCCCGTCACCTGCCGGTTATACCAGCCGTGGAACCTTCCGGCATTGGCAGGCAGCTTATCCATGGCAGTATAATCCACATAGTAGTAAAAATGATCGATGTCCCTTCCAGCCTGGTCCTCTATCTCTATCCTGGCGCCCTTCTCAAATGGCATGTTGAAATAGCACACCATACCCCTTCCCTCCACCGGGCTTGCCGACAAGGGTAAGGAATTGTAATTATATGCCTCATTCCACCCCTGCCCGAAGAACGGGCCTATCGGCGACTCCACCGAAGGATAGTCCTTTCCATCCCAATACATCCGGATGATGACATCATTCCTGCAAAGCACCGATGGGTCGGGCGCCATAGTGATCCAGATATGATCGATCACACCCGCGCCCTTTACTTCGAATATCGTTTTCTTCTCGCCATTCCCAATACGGATAAAATCATTTCCCCCGCCGGTCTTATCAGCACTGCTCACCCGTTTGGACATCACCCCCTGCTGTATCATCGACAAGGTCGAAAGTTCCTGACCCCGTACACATAAAGCACTTCCTAATAGTAAGGTCAATATAGCCCGCATAAAATATATTATTTCATCATTGTCTCAATAACGGCCTTAGCTACAGGCCCCATACCTGATCCCTTCGTCAGATCCCAGAAGCTTTGATTTTCCTGGATCTGCACCTGCGTGGTGACGATCCAGCTCTGTATCCAGCCTGTCAACGTACACCAGGCGCCCCACCCGGCATCAGAATTGGATGCCCAGTAATCCCATTTTCCATAATCGAACGCCCTGAACCAGGCCCCGTCCAGGTCCTGATGCTTTACACTTCGCACCTGTATCCGGGTCAGGAAATCCGACAGCCTGGATGTAGCAGCCTTATACTTTTCATTGCCCGTAGCAAGCGCGGCTTCATGTAAACTAAAAAGAGCAAAATTGTTGGTATACAGCATGCACGATATTGCTTCCCCATTCTTAAAGATCAACGATCCTTCATCGGAGCCATAATCAGTGTTCTTCTTCAGCTCCTTGAACATACCCTTACCCTTTCCGATCTCTTCCCGGATAGCGCCGCAGGCATCCTGGTAACCCAACATATCCGTGACCATCCGGTCAAGCCAGCGTCGATGCTCCTCTGTATCCTCCAGCCGGACCAGCCACGCCAATGGCAATATCATCCGCGCCCGCTGTGTTTGCATACTGCTACCCCACCGCCATTTATCAGGATAAGCATCCATAGTGATGCTGATGGCCTCTTTTGTCCGTGCCAGCAACGGCGCATACCCCGTCTTGCTGTACAGCCATAGATAACAGGCCCACATCCATGATTCGAAATGAGGTGACGGATGCACCAGGTCACGGTTGTAATAATAAGGCCATCCATTCTTGATGATGTCCCCCTCTTCCAGTCGCTCGCCCCTGAATCCCTGCTTACCCGTTGTCCGGAAATTACCCATAATGGCTTCCGCCAGGTCCTTATCCCATTTATCCGTGTGCAGATAGGCAGATGCCGCGATGGCGCCCAGGATCGCCCTGGAATTGTCATCCCCGTAAAAGGTTCCGGCATTGCTGGTCGCCCAGCCAATAAGCCCGTAAGCCGGACTGGACGGATCATTCTTCGCGCCCGCCCGCATATTGCTGCTCCGGAATAAATACTGCAGCAAATGCGCCGATTTCTGTTTATATGTTTCGTCATTCAACACTCTCCCAGCGGCAGCCAACGCCATGCTGGCCTCTCCTTGCACATCCGCCCGCATCCAGTACCGGTACTGCTGCCGCCCGTCATAATAAATGGTAGAAGTATGCCCTTCCAGGATCCCGAGACTTCCATCCCCGACAGCTTTATCCTCGCCCACAGGCGGCCCCACAGGCTTTAGCCCATTGCTGCCGTATTTTTCCCAATCTCCCTTCCAGCTGGCATCTACGAAGAACCTGCCGTTGTCAAACCACCGCGCGCCCTTTTTAATACTGTTCAACCGCGCCGTTGCTGGCAAAGCCCCGCTCCTGCCAAACATAGGTTGTACATCCTCCCGCCAATGCTTAATGACAAAATGCTTATTCCCCACCACCCGTCCCAGAATATAGCTCCACAATACCCTCACCGACGCCGAAGGTCCATATCGGCCCGTTTGAAAATTGCTTAACCCCGTCATGCTCACCAATGCATGGTCCCGCTCGAAAAGCAAAGGATAGACCTTGGTGTCAGTCAGGCCATATTCCGCCCTGTCCACGCCCACCACCTTGGCCAGCACGATCAAAAGACTGTCTGCCTCCACAGGTAATACATGGCAGTTGTGAATGCCCAGCAATCCCATGGATGGCAGCTTCTTCCCAAACACATCGCTGGTGACCACTCCCCGCTCCAGTTGCGTCTCCACCGCCGTGGCAGGCACATCCAGCCCCGGGAACCGCGCAGGATATTCTACATAGAGCCTTAACCTTTTTTTATTTGCCTCCTCCAGCAGCGCTGGTGTAATCACATTTGCCGTATCCACCTTCGGATACCCATCTCCGATAATGAACACGCCCGACCCCGCAACAGCAGCTTTCACCGCCGCCCCGGGACTGCCATATCTTTTCACCGCATACCCTTCCCGCCGCAGCAGCGCGTAAAGATCGTTATGCTCATTCCCATAAAAATACAGCGACTGCCCCCTGACGGCGCCTGCCCCGACTAAGATCACTATCCATAAAGAATATCTGATCAATTTTTTCATATAAGCTCCTCCAATAATTTTAAGCCGGTACGATAGATCACCTCATCCGCGCCCCTTTGCAGGAACGACCATTTGCCCGGACCGACTTCGTAGCCCCCCTGGGCAAAAGCGGCGTCAGTAGGGATATAACCTATATTGTTTTCACCAAAACCCGCCACGATGGTATGCTCGAAAGGCGATGACCGTTCTATTGCCAGCGCTATTTCCACAAAAGGTTCTCCCGGCAGGAATAAAATAGCCAGCGTACCTATGCGAAGGGCGGTGAATCGGGCCAGCGCATCCCCCATATTGAGCACATTTGCTTCCGGTCGCACGCTAAGCTGCACCTCACGGTAGGATGCCTTGAAAACAGCAGTGTCCGCCGCCTCTTCGCCGTCGCGCCTCCCGGCTATCCGGGCCAGCGCCCGCCCATGCCGGCGTGCATATCCGGGCCCCAGGCTCACAGTTGGCGGATTGGTGTCGCCTGCAGCTCCATTTAAAAAGAAAGGTATTCCGCCTTCCGCTGACCGCTCCATCTCAAGACACATCTCTCCCGGGAAGTCGGCGGAGATATGCGGGAGGCACATTTCATGTACGGGATGACAGATGGCATGCACCAACGTTGCTATGCCTTCCCCCGAAAGCGCTGTCAGCCGGATCGTCCGCACCCTCCTGTCCACAGGCCCCCGGTTCATCAGCTCTTCGGAAATTGGCTGCACCGCATCGGACATGATAATGCCATTCGCCACGGGGATGCGCCGCTGCAAAGAATAACCATTCAGCAACGCAGTTCCGAATGTCACCGAGCACGGCCTCAACCCGGCCACCGCGCGCCTGATCCCCTCCCCGATGGCCCGCTGTACACGGATCAGCCATGCCTGGTACGCTTCGGTCAGGTATAAACCCGACAGCCCCACGGATTCCGGCGCATTGTGTGTATGCGTACAGGTGATAACGATCCTTTCGGCAGCGATCACATCCGACATGCCTTCCTTAAAATCCTGCCATCCGCCTACGGAAGTATCGTTTAACGCCAGCAGGTCCATCGAGACCAATGCCGCCATTTCATGGCCGGACCTTAACACCAGCACCCGGGCCTTCAATGGCAACCTCACTGATTCGAATGCCCCGTATTCCCCCCTGACAGAAGAAGTAAGCAAGCCGACCTCGAGTGGCGGCGTGATATCCACCACCGATGCCCCAGCCTTTAATGGAGTTGAATGCATCGCTTATTTTTTCTTTTTTACCCAGTTGAACGCCTGTTGCCAGAAAGTGTCATACGCTTCCCACAGCTCGAAATTGATCCCCCAGTGCGGAGCCGGGTCCGACATATACGTCAATAGCCGGCCCTTGCCATACTCCCCGGTGACCACCAATGGATGACCCGTCTCTTTCACGCGCACCAGCACTTCCCCATCTATCTTTCCCTTCACCTCATTGTAACCGAAGATCGGCGGGAACTTTTCCCAGGGCAGCCCCTTCACGGCCGGATGCTGTGGCGCCAATACCTCCGCCGTAAATCCCGCGGATGATTCCACCAGGTCTTCCACCTGCAGACATTCCACCGGCAGCACCTCCTGCAGCTTGCTCCTCCCCCACCCGGATTTCCCCTGCACGCCGCTGAAAGACAACCATCCCCCCAGCATCATCATCCCCCCTCCATCGCGGATCCAATCCTTAATGACATCCAGCCTGTCCGGGAAGGTCACGATTCGTTTCTCACGCCGCGCCCTGTCAAAAAAGCTGGGATACAAATGAAAGCACTTCGCCTCCACATCGCTGATGATCAGGCACGCTGATTCCTCCAGGTACGCTTCCAGCTTACCCGGCTCCAGCCGGTAAAGCTCCCAGTTCGCAAGAGGCGTGACATCCGCCTGGTATTCTAATGCTTCCGTCAGCCGCTCGCCATAAAAATGCAGATCCGCATCCTTGGTCTCCGTACCAAACGGCGTTTCAATGAACGTAGGCCCGACATGAAAGACCCAGTCCCCCAGATAAAGTACATGTTCGTCTTTTGTCCTTACTTGACTTTTTGCTCTCATAAAATTTTTATTTTCGATTTGTACGATCTTCCAAAAAATCGAGGAACGATCGCGAGGTCCTTCTAAAAAGAATAAACAATACCACGGACGCCAGCACCTCTGCCACGCCTGCCATATACCTCCCGAACCACGCCTCTGTCAATGCCTGAATGAACAGGCTCGTAGCCGCAAAGCCCACCACCGCCACATACAATCCGCGAAAGATAGGCCTGACATCAACAGAGATCCGGTTCTTCCGGTACGGCCCCCACCAGCCCAATGGCCGCACCTTCTCACAGAACGCGCTCAGCATCCTGTCCGGATCCGGCGGCGTAAGTAAAGCCACACTCACCCAGAGCACAGTGGTTAGCCCCATCACCAGCAGGGTGGACCAATACCACGGTAATACCAATTGCTGCGCCCACCCGGCGCCCAGCCACGACAATAGCTGTGGCCCCAGTACCACCAGACAGAAGATGGCCGCTCCCCCAAAGGAGGCCGCTACACGCGCAGCCCCGTTAAATCGCCACCACCACCATTGCGCCCAGTTGGCAGGTAATTCCGCCGCACTGAGCTGCAGCATGAAGATGGCCACATTCGTAATAATGCTGACATTGAATACGACAGCGACAGCAATGCTCACGATAATCCCCATGGCCACCTTTCCCATCATTAAATAATGCTGCTGTGTAGCCCCACGCACAAACCACCGCCGGTAAATATCACTCACCATCACCTGGCTTCCGAAATTCAGGTTGTCCCCCACCGTGGACATCGTGGCAGCCATCATCGCCGCCACCAGTAACCCCATTGCACCGTGCGGCAGCATCTCCTTCATCAGTCGCCCATACACCAGCTCCCTGTCCGCACCCGCACTCCGTAGCTCAGGCCAGATAGCAGCAGCCGATATGCTTGGCAAAGTCACCAATAGCAAAAGCACAAACATGCTGATCGCCGTCACCACATACATCGTCAACGCTTCTGACGGCGTGCGCGTGGAAAGGATCCGCTGCCCCTCCATAGCGCCCCCCATAGGCGCGGCATCGCCGCCATACCCGATGCTTTGGCCGAATAGCCAGGCCATGGCCGCCGCCAGGGGAAAGACGTCATGCCTGGCAGGCGGCGTCATTTGCAGCACCTCCGGGTGCGTCCTTCCAAACATATCGTTCAGCGTAGCGCTCATCGCCACAGGCCCTCCGAAATGAGCAAGGGTGAGACCTGCAAGGACGACTGCGCCAACAAAAAATATGATCATCTGTATCAGGTTGGAGATCACCACCCCCTTATATCCCGAGAAAAAAACAAAAAGAAAAGATATAGGCACCACCAGGTACATTGTCTCCGCCTTGGTCAATCCAAACGCCGGCCCCATGATCTTATAGGCCGCCAGCAGCGTGATCCCCGTCCACGCAGGCATCGCAATAAAAGAGGTCCTCACCGCTATCCAGATCCGCATCGCCGCAGCCGCACGGGGAGGAAAGCGCAGATCATAGAACTCCAGCGAAGTAAAAAGATTCAGCCGCCGCCAGAAGCCGGAGAACAATACCCCTCCGATAAAGAGCGCCAGCCCAAACCTGCTCAGGTACCACCAGGAGATAAAAGCCCCCGTCACCACAGCAAGCCCCCCATACCCCGTCGCAGCATCCGGGCTCACCAGCGCAGCCGTATACGATATGCCATTCAGCCATCCGGGGATCTTTCTTCCTCCCAGAAAAAAGTTTTCAAGGTTGGCGGACGCAAATCGCTTATGCCATAACGACATGCTAAACATGATAAGCAAATAAGCCGCAACGATCCAAACATCCGGTTGGTTCCAGTTCATATGCATATCTATAGTCCTTTTAATCTGTTGGCTAATGGTACAAGGGCCGGCAGGTTGCTCTCGGGTTTATCAAGATAGAAATAGGCCGTTGCCGAATAATCATCCACCCGGTAAAAATTCACCCACTCATCAGCAGGGAAAGAAGGATCGAATAGGTCCGGATAGCCTGGCGTCTCCAACAGCTTGATCAGCCCCTTGGATGTCATCACACTGACAGGTTTCACCCTGCCGCCGGCCTTCGATATCCCCCGGATAAGGTCCCTGCCGGCGCCGCCCATCTGCTGGATCGTCACGCTGCAGTTCTGTTGGAAATAAATAGGATCAGGCACATGATACCTGTAAAATGCATATTGCTTTTTCACTTTGTCCACAATGGGTGCGCCCTGGTACAAATTACTGAAAGACCCAAGATTCCAGGCGGAACCGATATAATCCTCCGTCCCCGATCCCACCAGCGTCGGATATTGTCCATCATTGTCAAGGTAGGCCTTCACCTCTCCTTCGCCAAACCAGGTATTGCCGTATACGCTGTCGGCTACGACACTCACGTTGGTCCCCAGGAACCGGCCCCGTCCATTTACCCTGGGCATGATTTGAAAATCCTCCCCCAGCTTTGCCCCTTCATTGTTGCTCCAGTAGGCGTGAAAGTAAGCGATATCCTTCAGAGGCGTCTTCAAGGTAGAAAGATTGATGTCATAGAACAGCAGCTCGTCCTGCTGCGACTCATTGATAAAAACGATCCTGGCCCGCTTCTTAAAAGGCATGGGCACATAGCAGTTGAATGACCTCCCCTCAGGATCGGAGAACAACGCACTTTGAAAAGCAGCCATCCTCCCAAGGCCTACACCAAAAAAATCACCCAGCGGCACAGACACCGCAGGCTTCTTCGCATCGTCCCAATACATCTGGAGAACAATGGACCGCAATGCCTTAGGGTTCCTGTCGATAATGGTCATCCAGATCCTGTTGATGACGCCCGCACCACGAAGATCCGCGATCTCCCGGCTGGTGCCGGCCTTGATCCATTGGCTGGCATTACCTTTAGCTCCATGGTTCTCCATCCCTCCTCTACCTTTTTCTCCGGTAGGGTTTTCAAAACTGACCCAACGGCTGTCGGTTCCCTGCGGTATCTCATAAAGCTGCTGTGCATAAAGCCCTGAAGGCAATAGCCAGAGCATAAACCCAATGACTCTTAATATCATATAGTACGACTTTTAAAAAGAACTACCTGCCACAATTCTACCAGCCATAATTCTGCACCAGTTTGGGGTTCTTGTCCCGCTCTCGTTGCTGCATCGGCCATAAGTAATGCTTCTTTTCAAAAACACGCTTCTCCACCAATACCCTTTGAAAAAAAGCAGGGTCTGTCTTGGTATCACCTGCAAAAATATTCAGGCCGAGGATGTCGCCTCCTTCCGTCTGTTCGGCTATCTTCCACCGGTGTGCATCGAAATACCGGTGCGTCTCATAAAATAATTCGATGCGGCGTTCATGATGTATCCGCTCCCGCATCTCGTCTTTCGAAAGCCCCGCCGGCAGCCCTGGCAGGCCGCTGCGATCCCTGATCAGGTTCACATATTTATAGACATCTCCCCCCGGCCCCTGCGCTTCATTCAGCGCCTCTGCATAATTCAGGTATTGCTCTCCCAGCCTGAAAAGTATCCAGGTACGCAGCACCTCATGCTTAGGCACCCAGGTAAAGCTGGGGTCGGAGCATTTCTTGGGCAAATAACCCGTTTTCGTATAGTTACCCGCGCCTGCGCCCAGCTTACCGTCAGCGCCTTTATACCAGAATTCAAGCCCGGGACTATTCTTCCAGGGCTGACCGGAAAAATGGATGCTGGCATAAAAACGAGGCTCCCTGTTCACATACATATTACTCGTCCCGGCCGCATAATTCCCATTGGGATCCGCAGCCGCCGCAAAACCGGTCTCCGTATAGCTGGAAGCGGGGTTGATGATGGGCGTGTAATCGGCATTATAACCCAGGATCGGCCGCGTGCCATCCGCCATCTCATAGTCGTCCACGATATTCTGCGTAATGCTGTTAAGCGTGAACCCCGAATAAGTGCTCCTCGGGTCACTGTACACATCATTGTCATTAAAAAAACCCGCATTATTGGCAAACAGCACTTCCTTGTTATTATTCACATAGAAGATTTCCTGGTAATTTTTTACAGGGTCATTGCTGGCGCTCCGGTATAACCCATACCCGGCCGACTCCGCCTGGTCAATACATGCTTTCGCGGCATTCGCGGCAGCCTGCCACCTGCTGGCATCCCCATCAGGGAACAGCCGGGTGCCGTCGTCGTTCTTAATATCCTTATAGTCCGGGTTGCCATTCCACAACGGACTTGCCATATACAACAGCACCCTTGCTTTCAATGCCAGGCAGACGGCCTTCGTAGGCCGGCCATAATCCGTCGCATTCGTAATATTGGCGGGCAGGAGCGCAGCTGCCTTGTCGCATTCGGCAGCTACAAAAGCCGCGCACTTATCGACAGGGGCCCGGCGAATGGCTTTAAGGTCATCGGTAAATGCCACGCTATGGTCGGAAATAGGTACGGCGCCATATACCCGCATAAGCAGGAAATGATAGTAGGCGCGTAAGAATAAGGCTTCCCCTTTCAGCTTCGACCGCAGGTCCGAAGTAAAAAAATCATCCAACGGCACCTTATCCACGTTCTCTATGAAAAGATTGGCTTTACGGATGCCGACATAATTGGCTGTCCACGGGTCGATCGTATAGGTAGTAGGCCCCCACGATCCGGCATTCATGGAATTGCTGAAGCTGGGCGGATACATCTGCTCCATATCGTCTGAAGCGCCGACAAATGGATTGCCGTTGGGATCGTTATCAACCATACGCCGTTCTACAGGCAGGGAAGTATAGATATTACTGAGAAAATTCATGGCGTAATCCCTGTTGGCAAATACCTGGGTTAGCGTAAGATCGTCATCCGGCGCCTTGTTCAGATAATCTTTTTTGCAGGCAGCCGACAGGAACAACAGCAGCACCCCGGCAATCGTTCTTATAATCGATTTCATGATGGAATGATTTGATGGTTTTAAAATGTCACTTGCGCCCCGAAATTGATGCTTCGCTGTAAAGGATAGTTCTCATTCGGTCCGTCATCCTCAGGATTCACGATCCTGATATGATCCCATAGGCCCAGGTTCGATCCGTTGATAAATAGTCGGAAATTGCTGATATGCACCCGCTGTGTCAGGTTCCTGGGGAAATTATAGCCTACTTCCGCTGACTTGACGCGCAGGTAATTGCCGTTCCTGAGCCATTGGGTGCTGGTGTTGAAATTATTGGTGGATTTCACATCCAGGATACCCGGGTATTCGGCTTTGGAATTATCGGCGCCCGCTATCCAACGGTGATCGAAATACTCCCTGGTCACATTGTAAACGCCTACCCCATCCGCAAATGCCCAGGTGCTGCGCCCCGACATGTACATGCTGGTCCGCGCAGCCCCCGCAAAGAAAATACTGAGATCGACTCCCTTGTAGGCGATGGTGCCTCCAAAACCAAACATGATCTCCGGTGTACGGGAAAATCCGATATAGGTCTGATCGTCCGCATTGATCTTGCCATCTCCATTCAGATCCTTGTACCTGATATCCCCGGGCCGGATCACCGTCTGGAGATACGTCTGGTCAGGCCCCTTGGCGACATCCGCCTGGTCCTTATACAATCCATCCGCGACAAAGCCATAGAAACGTTTGATGCTCTGTCCTCTGGAATTCTGATAGGCAAACGGCTTCGTCGGGCTGTTGTCCTCTACGATCTTATTCCGGGCAAACGTGAAATTGCCCTGGAATGAATAATAAAACCCTCCCTTCGTCCTGTTACGGATCTCTATATTGCCTTCGATGCCATGGTTGTTCACCACTCCCAGGTTGGCATAGGGAATGTTGGAGCCGGGGTAGCCGGCAGAGCTGGGTATCTGCTGCAGCTGCAGGAGTATGCCCGTCCGGTGCTCCCTGAAAACATCCACGGTCAGCGTGACCCGGCCATTGAACAATTCCATGTCCGTCCCGATATTTGCCTTCTCCGAGACTTCCCACGATATATCATTATTACCGATCCTCGCCTCGGCAAAGGCGCCCGTCGTAGTGGTCTGGCTCTGTCCGAAAAGATAATTCGCTGCATTCTTGTTGATGGTCGTTTGATAAAGGAACCTCGCCCCGCCTATCTGATCATTCCCCGACTTGCCATACGAAGCCCTGAATTTTAAATAATTGATGACATTCACATTCCAGAATTTCTCCTTGGAGGGGACCCAGCCAACAGCCACGGAAGGGAAGAATCCATATCGCTTTCCGGGCGGAAAGTTCTCCGATCCATTATAGCCCGCATCAAATTGCAGCAGATAACGGGTGTCATAATCATAAGTCACCCGACCCGCCAATCCCTGCCTTCTGAAAGGAATATTGTCGATGGAGTTGGCGGCGGTGAGATCGACATACTCCCTCCTGTTACCCAGCAAAAGCCCGTTCACCGTATGCCTGCCAAACGTCCGGTCATAGTTCACCGACGCTTCCAGGTAATAAGCCCTGTTGCTGACATTATATCTCGTATAGCCCAGCGGGCTCTCCGTCAGGATCAGTTTATACTTGTCCTGCCCGTTGGCGTCCTTGCCCAGGTACTGGTACGTCTGCGGCTGCTTTGGCCTGCCATTACCCTGCACATCATAAAAATCATAGGCAAAGAGGCCCTTCAGGTACAACCCCTTTGTCACGATGGAGGAGAGGTCCCACTTGGTCCCCAGTGAACTCTGTATAGTGCTCCGGAACTCCTTGGTATATCCCGACTGCGTCGTCTTCGAAAAAGGGCTCATCCCGAGAAAAGTCCCCGACCCCGGAATAGATCCGTTCGGATTCCTCACAGGATACGCGTTATTCGGAGTGAGATTGATGGACTCCATGATCAGGAAAGCCCCATTGCCCGGATAATTCCCGTTAGACGTGATCCCTCCCAGGTTCAGCGACATGGAGAGGCTCTTGCTTAGATTGACATCCACGTTGCTCCTGAAATTATATCGCTTATAGCTGGTATTCGTGGGGTACGGGATGGTCTTGTCCTCATTGTAAAGCCCTTGTTGGACCGTATATCCCACATTCGTGTAGTACTTGAACGTCTGATTACCGCCGGTGAGGCTGAGATTGTTGATGGTCTGGAAGGTATGTTTCCTCAAGACCACATCCACCCAGTCCACATCCGGATAAAGGTAAGGGTCGGAATGGTCCTTGTATCCCTGCACCTGCGTAGGCGTATAGAAGGGTTGCGGCGCCCCGCCCCGTGTGGTAGCCTCGTTGGCCAGCGACGCATACTCATAGCTGTTGATGAATTTCGGCAGGCGCAAGGGGGACAACTGGGCGTTCTCGGTCCGGAAGCTTACCCTGGGCGGCCCCGACACACCTCTTTTGGTGTTGATCAATATCACTCCATTGGCGCCCCTGATGCCATACACAGCCGTTGCCGACGCATCTTTCAATATCGAAAAACTTTCTACCTCCTGCACATTCAGCTGGTTCATGTCCCTCTCCACACCATCCACCAGGATCAGGGGACTTGTGTTGCCCGTAAAGGTTCCCAATCCCCTGATAAATACATTGGCCGCGTCATAGCCCGGCTCTCCCGATGTCTGCCTTGTGATGATCCCCGGTAGCCTGCCGCCGATGGCATTGGACAACGAGGGCGTGGCCACTTGCTGCAGATCGCCCACCTTCACCGTCGCTACAGCCCCCGTGATCGAATTCTTTTTCTGTGAGCCAAAACCTATCACCACCGATTCGTTCAGCTTCTGCCCCTCCTTATCCGGCTCCATCTTAATGACGACATCCCTTCTGCCGCCCAGGTTCCCAATCCTCATTCGCAGCTGCTTATAGCCCACAAATGTCACGACGATCGAATCCCCCTCGCTTTCCGCTTCCAGCAGGAACTTCCCATATACATCCGTCGTTGCGCCTTTCGAAGCAGATCCGATCACCGCGATGTTCGCCCCCGGCATCGGTTCGCTCCGCTCGTTGACAATGGTCCCGGAAAGCACAAATGAAAGGACCTCTGCTCTCACCTCCAGCAAACCACAACACAATGCCAGCAGTAGGAAGAAACACCGGAGACCGGTATGGCGCCTCCCATCCCGGTTGAAGAGATCACGGAAGACAGACCCCGTGATCCTCTTAGTAGCAGCAATTCTCATAAAACTGATAGTTATTGGTTAAAAAATAATTTCCCTTTTTACCAAGTCCCAATCAAGCCCGGCTGGCAATCGTCTTTTTTAAAAACCGCTATTAATCAATGCCTGGTATAAAATGACTACGTATTCAAAAAATTAGAGGACAAAAAAAAGATCATTTCCTCGACCGCACGGAATTCCTGACTACCAGGTGACCCTTCATCATCACCACCTGCATGGGAGCGTCCTTCTCATTGATCTCTTTAATCATCAATTCCACGGCACTGTCCACCATCTCTTCCAAAGGTTGCTCCCAGGTCGTCAGCGCATAAGAAGGCCATTCCGACATCCGGATATTGTCAAACCCTACCACCGAAACATCCTCGGGGATCCTCAAACCAATCGTCCTGATAGCATCCATTACCCCCAACGCTATGATATCATTGCCGCAAAAGATACAGTCGATATTCTTATTCCTCGTCATCAGCTCCTGCGCAGCCCTGTAACCGCTCTCGAAAGTGTAATTCCCCGGCTCGATCGTCAGGTCCTTTATCTTCCTGTCATCCAGAACCTCCTTGAACCCCTTCAGCCGGTCGATCGTGGTGGACGTGTCCGAGGGCCCGGAAACAAAAGCGAAAGATTTATGCCCCATCTCTACGAGGTAAGCCGCAATCTGCTTGGCTGCCAGGTAATTATCGCAAAATACAGCACTACTTTCCAGGTGTTCGGTGTACCTGTTGAACAATACCACCGTAATGCCATACCGCTTGAACTTCTGGCTGGCCGACGAAGACAATAATGCATCGGTGATGATCACCCCCTCCACATTGTATTCCAGCAGCTGCGTGATCTCACTCTCCTGGATCTCCTCATTCTCTGAATTGATGAAGATAAGATGATACCCCCTGGCCGATAACCTGTTGTGAAATATCTCCAGGACGGCTGAATAGAAAGGATTACGGATATTACGCATCACGATCCCGATCATCATCGTCTTACGCGTGATCAGGCTCCTGGCATGGGCATTCGGCTTGTAATCCAGCTTCGCCGCCGCCGCCAGTATCTTCTTCCGCTTCTTTTCTGACACATTCGTATTGCCGGCAAATACCCGCGAAACCGTGGACTGCGAAACCCCCGCTATCGCCGCAACATCCTGCGATGTGTAATTTTTTTTCAAGTCGGTCTTGGTTGGATCTATTGTCATGAATACGTAATCATTTTCAAATATAAATAATCCCCTTTATAAAAAAAATAATTTTTGGTTTTCTTTTACTTCCCCTGCAGATCCACCACCACATTGATCGTCAACGCCACGATCACCGTGTTGAAAAGGAAAGATATCAACCCATGTATGAGCACCAGTCGCCGCATACGTTTAGACGTGATCTCGATGTCCGACACCTGGAAGGTCATCCCGATGACAAAAGCAAAATAGGCAAAGTCCATATAGTCAGGCGCCTCATCCCCGGGAATATCCAGTCCCTTGGCGATCTGGCCTTTTTGACTGGGATGGTTGGCATAATACAGATGGGCATATTTACTGGTGAAAAGCATATGCAGCAGCAACCACGAAAATGTCACGCCGGTAATATAGATGATGGTCTCCAACCATTTAGGCAACAGCCATCCCCCCTGGTTCTTCAACAACAGCAATACCCCGCCCAGGCTTCCAATAATAGCAACCACCACGATAGTAAAAACCACGGGCCGGCTCTCATCTTCGCGGCTGGCCAGCACCCGCAGCTGTTTCGGACACACTGCAGAAAAAATAGCAGCATAGATGACGATCATACACAGGCTGAAAACATCCCAGCCCAGCATGGTCCTGGAAGCCCCCTCCATTTTCACAGGCAGCAACAAAAGGAACACCAGGACCGCCACTCCCAGACAGACCAGCAATTTATAAATTGCCTTGATCCGGTAAAACCAATGAGGAGCTTTAACATATTCCGCCATATCTGCAATTTAACCGCTTGCCGGCACTACTCAAAAAATTAGTCTCGCTATCCCCGCCTGCCGCCCCGGGTCGGTCCCCCTAAAATTCAGTATATTTAAGTAAATTTTCCCGTATGTCTGCCACACAACCAATGCCGCGCAGGGAATTTCTCAAAAACACCGGCCTGACCGGCATCGCCCTCATATTGGGATTCTCCGCCGCAGACGCCGCCGGTACAGCACGCCTCACCAATCTCAGCGGCCTCCCGGGGCCCGATCCCTCCGAGCCCTTCGGACTGACGCCCTACCTCTCCATCGACAGGTCCGGTAAGATCACTTTCTTCAATCCCAAACCAGAGATGGGCCAGGGCACCTACCAGTCCGTCACGGCGCTGGTGGCAGAAGAGCTGGAAGTCCCCCTGGATATGGTGCACGTCATCACCAGCTCCGGGCAAAAAGGCATCGACAGCCAGTCCGCCGGCGGCAGCTCTTCCATAAGAGGAGGCTATACCAAATTACGGAAGGTCGGCGCCGCTGCCCGGGAAATGCTGCAGTCTGCCGCCGCCAAACAATGGAATGTCCCGGTGTCGGAATGCGCTGCGGCAGGCAACGCCACCATTGTACACCAGCCCTCCGGTAAGTCACTGGGCTATGGCCAGCTCGTAGAAGCTGCCGCTATGATAGCAGTCCCCGCCAATCCCACACTGAAGGATCCTAAGGACTTTAAAATACTGGGCAAACCCTCCGCCAGAGCGGATGTCCCCCTCAAGGTGAACGGTTCTGCCATGTTCGGCATCGACGCCTCCCTTCCCGGCATGGCCTTCGCTTCCGTGGAACGCTGCCCCGTCCTGGGCAGCAAACTGGTCAGCTTCGACGACACCGCCGCGCTCAAAGTACCCGGCGTGCTGAAAGTGGTCAAAGCCCTGCGCGTCCAAGGCAAACACAGGGACGAAGGCGTTGCCGTGGTGGCGGAAAATTACTGGGCCGCCGTCAAAGGAAGAAAAGCCCTCAAAATACAATGGGATCACCAGGGTCTGGACCAGTTCAGCACCACAGGATTCGAACAGCACCTGCGTGAACTGGCAAAGTCCGATGGTCTCATCGCACACAACAGCGGGGACTTCGACAAAGCCATGCAGGAGGCGCCTAAAAAGCTGGAAGCCCTGTACGAAACACCCGTCGTATCCCATTCTACCATGGAGCCGATGAACTGCCTCGCCCACTGGAAAGAGGACGATAAGGTAGACATATGGACCTCGTCCCAGGGCGCCTCATTGATCAAAAGAGAGCTGGCTCAAACCCTGGGCATACCCGAAGATAATATCACACCCCACATCAATTTTTTAGGCGGAGGATTCGGCCGGCGCCTGGCCTCCGATTTTGCATCCGAAGCAGCTTTCATCTCGAAAGCTGCAGGCAGGCCGGTAAAAGTGATCTGGACAAGAGAGGATGACACCCGGATGGGCCCCTTCCGGCCCATGACCTTCTCCGCCATGCGCGGCG
This sequence comes from Flavitalea plasmicola, assembly GCF_030546645.1. GTDB lineage: Bacteria > Bacteroidota > Bacteroidia > Chitinophagales > Chitinophagaceae > Puia. The sequence continues at coordinate 232,457 of NZ_JAUOTO010000009.1, read as the reverse complement.
CCTTGTCCGCTGACGGAAAAGCACTGGCTTTCCAGCACAAGGTCGTCTCCCCTTCCATCAACGCCACCAAGAACGACAAGTACGATAAGACAAAGCCGGATAGATCCATGACGGAAGGCATCAGCGATCAGAAATATGAGATCCCTAACATGAAGAACGCCTATGTCTTCGCGGATATTCATATTCCCATGCAGGCCTGGCGCTCCGTCACGAGCTCCACGCTGGCCTATGCCCACGAATCATTCATCGATGAAATGGCCGTTGCCGCCGGCAAAGACCCCATGGCCTTCCGCCTGGAAATGCTGTCAGCCCCCTCCGATACCAAAAAAGTGCTCCTCAAATTAAAAGAAGTATCCAACTGGGATCAACCCCTTCCAAAAGGCTGGGGCAGAGGCGTCGCCCAATATGAATTTTTCGCAGGGCTGGCCGGCAACGTGGTGGAAGTCTCCTCCACATCCGGCGGCGGCGTCAAAATAGAAAAAGTGTACGCCGTCATCGATCTGGGCACCGTCGTCAACCCCAGCATGGTAGAGGCACAGGTGGAAGGCGCCATCGTCATGGCCATCACGGCTGCCACGAAAGACGCCATCCGGTTTGAAAAAGGCCAGGCCATCCCCTCTAATTTTCATAACAACCGCATGCTGCGTATCAACGAGATGCCGCCGGTGGAGGTACATATCCTCGCCGAAGGCGGCGCCGTCATCAAAGGCGTGGGAGAACCGGGTCTTCCTCCCGTCGCACCCGCCCTATGCAATGCCATCTTCGCGGCAACAGGAAAAAGGATCCGTCGCCTGCCCTTCGACATCAACAAAATATGAACAAACTTTTTTGGCTGCCGCTGCTCGTCCTATCACAAACGACCCTTGGCCAATCCTACAACCCTGCAATCGATGTCCTCCATTATGACTTTTCTATAAAGGTCAACGACGACAACAACAGGATCGCTGGCAACGCTGCCATCATCCTGGAATTCAAAAAAGCAGCCGACAGTTTCCTCCTGGACCTGTCAGGCATGTCCGTCTCTTCGGTAAAGATCGACAACAAACCCGCAACCTTCCGCCAGACACAAGCCCATCTCATCATCTACGGCGCCGGCAAACCCCACCAGCAATACACCTGCGACATCCGGTACGAAGGCGTCCCCGCCGACGGCCTGATCATCTCCAATAATAAATTCGGTCATCGTGGCTTCTTTGGGGACAACTGGCCGGACCGCGCACATAACTGGCTGCCCTGCGTAGACCACCCTTCCGACAAAGCAACCGTAGATTGGCGGATCATCGCGCCCGATCATTACACCGTGGTAGCCAACGGCGCCCTCCTGGAAGAAAAATCCCTGCCCCATCATCTGAAAGCCACTCATTGGAAAGAGTCCGTGCCCCTTTCCCCCAAGATAATGGTAATAGGTATCGCCGATTTCGCCGTCGATCATCCGGGTGACGCCGAAGGCATCCCCGTTTATAATTACGTCTACCCGGAAAATAAAGACACAGGCTTCCATAGCTATGCCCATGCCCTGGAGATCCTCCCCTTCTATATCCATCACATCGGCCCTTACCCCTTCGAAAAATGCGGTAACGTTCAATCAAAAACGCGCTTCGGAGGCCTGGAGAATGCCAGCGCCATCTTTTACTTTGAGAACTCCGTCGGTTCAAAAAGCATAGCATCCCTGATGGCGCATGAAATAGCGCATCAATGGTTCGGCGATGCAGCCACCGAGTCGGAATGGCAGCACCTCTGGCTCAGCGAAGGCTTCGCCACCTATATGACCCACTGCTACCTGGAAAATAAATTTGGAACAGACACACTGAAAGCCGGCATGCGGAAAGACAGGACCCAGGTCATCTCCTTCGAAAAAAAGAGATGGTCACCGGTGGTGGACACCTCCGTCAAAGATGACTATATGCAGCTGCTCAATCCCAACAGCTACCAGAAAGGTAGCTGGGTCCTCCACATGCTGCGGAGAAAAATAGGCGACTCGCTTTTCTGGAAAGGTATCTCCGCCTATTACAATGCATATCGCAACAAAAATGCTTCCTCGGATGACTTCGAAAAGATCATGGAGTCCGTCAGCGGTCAGGACCTCCGCTCCTTCTTTCATCAATGGCTCTATATCCCGGGTCACCCCTCCATCCATCTCATCTGGCATTACGACACCGCCAACGCTTCACTCATCCTCGAATCTACCCAACTACAATCCTATATCTATCATTTCACCTTGAACCTCTCCATAGACGGAGCCCCCTATTCCATGGAGATAACGGACAAAAAAAACCAGGTCCGGATACCGCTGGTGGCTGAACCAACAACGATCCTCCCGGACCCGGATATAAATGTATTGGCTGAATTCACCTACTAAACAGCATCCGACAACGACGTAAACGTAAAATCCCTTGCCTTGATAGCCGGCACCAGGTAGCTCCTGTATGATTCCACGCTGATGCTCCGCTCCTGTTTACCCAGCGCTTCCACATTGTTCAGCATGATAACAGGGCTTTCATTGAACCGGAAGTTCTTGATAGGGAATTTCACCTCGCCATTCTCGATATAGAATGTACCGTCCCGGGTAAGCCCCGTGAGCAACAAGGTTTGCGGGTCCACCATCCGGATATACCAAAGCCTCGAGACCAGGATGCCTTTTTCCGTGCTTTTGATCAACTCTTCCAATGAAGCGCTCCCCCCTTCCATAATGATATTCGAAGGCGGAGGCACGGGATCGACCTTTTTCTTATCCGCCCAAAAACGCGAATAGCTGAGGTTCTTCACCACTCCCTTTTCGATCCAGTTCCTCTTCTGCAGCAGCTGCCCCTCCCTGCTCCAGGTAGACGAAGGCAGCTCCGGGTTAAAAGGATCGGAATAAATATTGACCTTCGTATCCATCAGTTGCTCCCCCAGGCGATTGCCCCCTCCCGCCTTGCTCATAAAGCTCCTGCCCTCATCCGCATTGCGCGCATCCAGCCCAAAGAAAAGACTCTCCAGCAGGTAGGCGACAGCCACCGGCTCCAGGATCACCGTATATTTTCCCGGCTCGATCGCTTTGGCGCCGATGGATCCATTGGCCTTGCTCGCTGCGATCTTGGTAGCCGCGTAAGTATCCAGCTTGCTGATGTCATTGTAACCTCTTGCCGCATAGCCGGACCCCGTTCCCTCTTCATTACGGGTAGTCACGGAGAACACCACATCCGTGTTCTTATTGTAAGCGAAAAGCCCCTTGGAGTTCATGATGGAGCTGAAGCTCGTGGTATTCTCCAAATAGCCTGCCGCCTGTAGCTTCGCTTCTTTCGTTACCTGGATGCTCTTTGCGACAGCCTCCGCCCTTGTATCAGGCGTTACGGCGGCCGTGGCAGGCACGTAAGTAATGGGTTCCGGGAAATCCTGCGGCCCCAGCAAAGGCATGTGTTCCGGATTCTCCGGCGCCAGCTGGGCAAGCTCCTCCGCCCTGCGCACCACCTTTTCCAGGGAGGCATCATCAAACTCGTCAATAGAGGCCACACCCGTTTTCTTACCGAATGTGGAGCTGACAACAAGTGTCTGTTGGCTGATCTCGCCGGCCGTCGACACGGAATTACGTGCATAACGGATATTGCCCCCGTCGGAGCCGTTGAGCGCAACCTCGCATTCCTCCGCCTTGGAATAGCTGAGCACTTTCTTCAATAGTCGCTGAGCTTCTTCTTTACTAAAAATTGCCATATGATAAATTGCTTGTGTAGTGAAAGGTTGATTAGATTTTACGGGCCGTATTGATGACGTTGACGCCATTAAACCGGGTCGTGGAACTGCCATGACTGACGGCATTGGATTGCGAAGGCTGCCCCTTCCCGTCATTGAAGGCGCCGCCCAGCCGGTAGTCGCGCTCATCCGCAATGGCCGCACAGGAATTCCAGAACTCCCGTGTATTGGCCTGGTACGCTACATCCTTCAACATACCGACGATCTTCCCCTCTTTGATTTCGTAAAAGGTCTGCCCGCCAAACTGAAAATTATAGCGCTGCTGGTCAATGGAGAACGACCCGTTCCCGATGATATAGATCCCCTTCTGTACATTTTTGATCATATCATCCACGCTCAAGGGATCCTTCCCCGGACGAAGAGAAACATTTGGCATCCGCTGGAATTGAACGTCCGACCAGCTCTGTGAATAACAGCACCCCTGGGATTCCTTCAGCCCGATGATATGCGCCTGGTCCCGGATTGCCTGGTAGTTCACCAAAACCCCTTCCTTGATAAGGTCCCATTGCTTGCACTTCACACCCTCGTCATCATAACCCACTGCCCCCAGGCTGCCCGTCTGCAGCTTGTCGGCGACTATATTCACCAGCTTGCTGCCGAATTGGAAATTTCCGGCCTTCCACTTGTCTAATGTAAGGAAGCTCGTTCCGGCAAAGTTAGCCTCATACCCCAACACCCGGTCCAGCTCCGTGGGATGCGCCACCGATTCATGAATGGTAAGCCAGAGATGGGAAGGGTCGAGGACAAGGTCATACTTACCCGGCTCCACCGACTTGGCGCTGATCTTCTGGGTGACATCAGCCGCGGCATTCTTGACATCTTCCAGCATGTCATAACGGTTCTTATATCTGGTGACGACACCCTGGACCTTATCATTTTCAGTAGCCGTCAGATACTCATAGCCCATGCCCACCGGCGAGCTAAGCGCCTGCCGTGTCTGGAATTTACCGGTCGCCTGGTCTATCCTGGTAACATTGAAGACAGGATATATGCGGTGAATGTCCTGGTCGATATACGACCCGTCCGTGGATGCAAAGTATTTCTGCTCATTCACGGCAAGAATGGCCGAGTTGACGAAGTTGGCGCCTCCTTTCATAGCAACACCATTTACATTCAACAGGAGATCCACCTTCTCTTTGATAGGGACTTCAAAAGCATTTTTTACTATAGGGGTCTTCCAGCTCACTTCTCCATACCCTTTCTGCGGAGCCAGCTGCACCGGCTCAGATATGATCTTCGCATTCGCCTTCGCCACCGCCACCGCCCTTTCGGCAATCCGGGCAACACCCTCCTTCGTGACATCATTGCCCGCGGCAAAACCCCAGCTTCCATTCGCGATGACACGGATCCCCACACCGAAAGTTTCCGTGTTGGCAATGTTCTGTATCCGGTTTTCCCGGGTCACCGTAAATTGGTTGAGATAGCGGCCAATGCGAACGTCCGCATAAGTAGCTCCCTTGGATCGTGCGGCATTCAAAGCGACGTCGGCCAGCTGCTTTTTAACAGCAACATCCATCCCGGCATTCAACGCCTCTGAAACATCGATCGTTCTTGCACCAAAGGGAAGCTTAGGCATTACCAATGAGCCAAGGCCCATTCCTGCCATGTGAATGAAATCTTTTCGTTTCAAGGTTTTCTCATTTGTTGTTAGTCTAAAAAAATATCCCAGGCAATCTAAAAAACTTTTAAATAACAATTTATCCGCTCATCCTGTCAAATCTTCCTTTCTACCCATAAAAAAACGCAGCATAGTAGGAACAAAAGGTAAAACCATCCTTTACTTATCAATACGCGCTCGATCTCCGCCTCCCTTTCTCCATGGCCGCCCCCCCTTCTACCATTTTGTGATATCCAGGCCGCAGTCTCCCGCATCCTTTCCGTCCTGCGCAGCGTATGCCAATCATCCTTCCCCCAAACATACCACCAACTGGGCGATCCCTGCGATGTACGCACAGTCTGCCAGCCCGCCTTCCGGGGCCAATAGCTCCCTTCCCAGGCAAAGGGGAGCAGGGGATCCTGCGCCAGGTATACGGCAACAGGCCTTGCGCCGGCTTGCTCGTCATCATCAGCGATCAATGCTTGAGGTAAGCTACTCCCGGCCGATTGAAGCAATACCTTCATCGGTTGATCCACCGCCGGCAGATCAGGTGTGATCTGCCAGCGCTCCGTAACAGCCGCATCACCGGCCGCCTCCTGTAAAATGGAGGTCCAAAGCGCAGAATAATCTTTTTTGTCCCCGGACAGCAGCCTGACATAAGTGCCATTCAAGGTCATAAGGATAATTTTCCCCGCGCCATACATGTTCGCACTTACCAGCGTCCGCGATTGACTATCTTTTATCATCGGCCGGTCGCCCGGCTTATCAGTAACGACCATACGCAGCACTGAATCGTTGCCTCCCAGGGCCCGTGCCCCATGCCCTAACGATGTGCTGTCTGCCTTAATGATCAACCCTAGCCCCTTCCCCGCCACCTGCCGCCGCAAAATGGCATACTCCCTACTCCCAATCGCCTTCAGTTCCGCGGCGTCCGCAACAACGACATCAAACTTGTCCAGCAGCGCGGGAGTAAGATGATCAGGCTGCTCCACAGCCATGTTGAGAGAAACATGGTCATACTTTCCTTTACTGATAGCCGTTCGGATAGTTACACCATGCCCTTTCTCCGAAAGCCAGTGGGCTAAAAACCGGTTCTCGAAATCCGGGGCAGCAGCCAGCAATAATATTTTTAGCCCCTTCCCGGGTGACACCTTCACGGAAATGGATTCCTGCTCAAGCGTGTCAGCGCCCGAAAGGGCGATCAGGTGATAAACAGCGCGACCGACCTGAACAGGCAGGGTCCTTAATTCAAAGTATCCTCCCGCACCCGAACTTATTTCTGCCGAGTCCAACATCGTCCCCATGCCCGTAAGCAATAATTTCACCGGTGTACCCTGTGCATTAAAGAACCTTCCCTGGATACGGCAAGCCTCGCCCGGCCATAACGAACGCTTCCAGTGAATAGAGACAATCCCCGCCTGCAAGGAAGAAGGATGGAATACCAACGGCACGTCAGGCAGACGGGCACATTCCTCCCTCGTCAGCCCATACCCATACACATGTAGCCTCGACAACCCTTGCCCCTTTACATCCTCCGGAGCCACCCATACGGGCGCCTTCGATTTAATACTATCCATGTTATACCCCTCCGTCAGCAAGATACCCTCCTTGCTCCCTTCCAAGGATCTTCGGGTATACCCGATCGGCAACGCGATGGCAGCCAGGGAGGCCACTAATACTATATTGGCAATTACACGCCAAAACACCCGGGCCCGGTTATCCCGCTGAACCTCCTTCACCAGCAACAATGCCAGCAAGGCCAGCGAAAGACAGAGGACTATATAGCTCCAGGACGTCATGGCTTGTTTACATTACTGAAATAAAGTTGTGAAAGACCCGCATCGGGAGGTCCCGGGCGCCTGGAGGGACTTGCCTCCGGCAGAGACACCAATTTGCGTATCGCCCGCTGAGCCAGCTGGCGGTCTCCCCCCTCCTCCTCACCCCCTGCTAAAACCCTTCTCATCGCCTGAAAACCTTTCAGATATTCTCCCGGCTTATCCATCGCCTTCTTCCCCAATTGACGGCTTGCCTCTTGCAATATCCCCATCGCCGGGCCGCTGAAAGAACCTCCGTCCAATACACTCAGTGCCATCCGCAGCTTGTCCTCCGCCGAAGGCTCCTGCCCGGATACGACATGCTGCCTGGGCGTTAAAATCTCATCCAGCTTTCCGGTCAGCCGTTTCTTCGGGTCCAATGGCGTCACGCGCACACCCGTCTTCGCCACATAAGCTCGTGACTTCTGCTGCAGGTCTTTCAGCAACCGTAAGGCCTTATACTCATACGGCAATGCCTCCAGAGGTTTAAAGGTCCGCAGCCGCAGCTCCGCATTCCACATCTCCGTCAACGTTGCCTTCAGCTGCTGCTTGATCGCCGGCTCGAAATAAGTGGCATCCTCCGCATTATCATGTTTGTCCGTAAAAGCATCCAGCACTTTCGCGGCATTGCCAAAATCCCCCGGGGCACCGCCGGCCCTGGAGAAACTTTCCCCGTTCCCGCCTTCCTCCGCTTCCTCACCCAGGAATTTTCCATACCGCAGCCGCAGCAGCTTCTGGTCTATCCCCAGGTCATTGCATTTATTGTTGAATGCCTGTACAGTCATCGTATCCTTTTCACGCAGCAGCCGCTCCGTCTCGATGATGATCTGCCGTTCGCTCCTGAAGAACTCGGGCTTGACATCCACGCCTGTCGTAAGCCCTTCCAGGCTCATCAGCTTAGCCGTATCCGGCAGCGAAATGATATACATATCGCTCCTTGCTTCCTGCCCGTGGTTATCCTTTGCCCGGCAGTAGAAATACAGCTCATCGCCCGGATGAAGCCCCAACGCATCAAGATCCAGGGTCTGCATCAGATCGACGGCAGCCCGCCCGCCCCAAAGCGCACGGCCGAATGGCAGCACCTGCTCCTTGAACCTGACAGCTTCGCCGCTGCCGCTGGCAACCGTCGCCACTATGGTGGCATCGCTGACACCATAGTCATCCTGCACCCTCACGGCCAGGGGTATTTTCCTGGACTCTCCAAAGTCCACGATCAGATATGCTTTGGGCGTCCTTATAGAGATCTTCGGCGCCTCATCTCTGACCACTTCCATCTTGTATAGCTCCGACAGCCCGTCGTTCATCTTCAGCTGATAAAATCCCGAAAGCCCCGCAACGCCCGACGTCCTCCATAAGGTGTGCCCCGTATCGGCAGCCTTCAGCCTTACCCGGATACTATCATTGAAGATCAATTGCATCGCCTCCACGGGCATATTGGTTTGTATCTCCCAGTTCACCAAGGCTCCCTCTTCCACCTGCAGATTGAGATCCTGCTGGCTCCTCACACCCCTGCCCGTATAAGCAGGTGGCATCACGCGTATGTTCACCGCCTTTACGCCTGCAACCACTTTCGCTTCCGGCATCGCCCTTACAGCAATATGCGCCTCTTTCGCCTTATCCTTTCTTACTGCCATGCTTACCCATACCATCGCCCCCACCAGACACACCCCCATGATCAATTTCTTCTGCAATGGCTGGGGCAGTCTTTGCGCATGCAACCGCTCCCTCACCCTCTCAGCCTGTAATCTTTCCAGTGCCCCTAATGCTTCCACCGGCCTTAACAGCAAACCACAGCTCTCCTCCAGGTCGGGCAATCGCTTATCCAGGATCCGCGCAATGTCTACAACCGTCACGCGCCACGAAGGAAATAGCCAAAGCGTAATACCGTACACCACTATGAAAAACACTGCCCCATACCACAGCGACCCATACCCCCACCTGGCAAGCACAGCCATCAGCAACAGGCTCACGGCAAGGGACAGCAGTCCGCAGAACACCAGTCCTTGCGTCATCCATCGCCGTTGCAATGACTTCAATATATGTTTTCCTTCACCCATTATTCCTGGATCGCTTAAAGCTCAATATCCTTTCGAACAGCAACAATAAACAGATCAGTACCCACCCGGCGGGCGCAAGATCAACAGCCGCCCCCGCGTTGACCATCGGTGCTTCGATATCCCGCCTCCCATAGGCAAGGACCATTTGCTGCGGATCTATCATTCGCCTGTCCTGGGCAGGCTGCTCTTTTCCAAACAACAGCTCCTGCAAATACAGCGGAAAACCAGCACTCCACACCAATCCGTTCCACGCAGGATCAAAACGGCTAAAAAAATGCCATCGCCTTCCATCTTCCCTTTCTTCCAGTCCCAGTAAGGGCTTTCCAAACCCGTCCACCCACACAGGTTGCAGCGTGTCCGCCTGCACAGTCTGTGCCGTCGTTTTCTCCACCCGTACACTCGTACCCCCTACCCAGGTATCCACCGGTATTTCTTTCCCGGGCTCATAAAATAGTATGTTCGCAGCCTTCAACCCCGGCGGTACCGCCCTCCCGGATAACCAAAAAACCCAATCCATCTTACCTAAACCCCGGCTCGCAGCTCGCAGCTCATAGCTCGTGGTTTGCAGCTTGCGGCTTGCAGCTTGCAGCTTGTCACTTGCAGCTTGCAGCTTGTAGCTTGTAGCTTCCAAACGTCTGTGTGTAAACTGTTGCAACGCCCTCACAGCCGCCCCCACCCACTGTCCATCGATCCCGTCAGCATATATGGCAACACGCAGCACGGAAGTATCTAAACGATCCGCCGCCCTCCTTTCCATTTCTTCATATTTGTACGTACTTCCCGTCGGCCCACTGCTCCCCGAGATCACTCCAACACTGTCATGCTCCATCGCCCACATCTTATCGACCCATTTTACAACGCTATCTCCGGCCGGGTTCACATACCATCGAACCATCCGCGTCGTCACAGGACGTGCACCCGCAAAATGCTGCAAAAGGTCATCGGAAAAAATACAAAAAGGGATCTCCGGTGCAGCCTGCCGGTCCAGCGATGAAACATCCGCCCACCGGGAAGCACCTGCCAGGTCATGCCGTTCCCAGCCAATCTTTATCAATGAGTCCATCACCGCCCGCACTTCCCCGCGCAACGGTTCCTCCCCCACTAATACCCATCCCTTCTTTCCCGCGCCATCCGTCTTCTTCCAGTAAGGCCCCGCCAGCAACAAAGCCAGCAACAGCAGCAAAAGACAACGCATCAGGAGCAGCAGCCATTCGGACACCGTCCGGCTGCGCGATTTCTTCCGGGAAGTCTTTTCCAGCAAGGCAACGCTCCCGATAGCTAATACCTTTCCCTGCTTGTTATTCCATAAATGGATCACCACCGGAAAAACGATCCCGGCCATTGCGAATAACCATATGGGTTGTAACAGCTGTAACAAGATCTATCCGATGGTTTTTTGTCTTTGCTTTAAAAAATCCCGCAGCGCATCCCCCGGAGATTGGTCCATGCGCACCATGCTGTATGCGATCTGCTTATCCAACAGCTGCATCCGCACCCCCGCCAGCCACGCTTGCAACCGTTCTTTATAAGCCGCTGGCGCCAGTAAGTCATTGAAAGGGATCTGTTCCCGCGTCTCCAGGTCCTGCACCCGGTGATATCCCTTATAGTCCATCTCCAGCTCATTCTTTCCCATAAGATGAAAGACAATGATCTCGTGACGCAATGCCGCCAGCACCTCCAGCAACCCGCTGATCTCTCCATCCCGTTCATACATATCCGTGAAAAATACCAGCAGCTCCCTTTTCTGGTCCCCTGTGAAGATGTGCTTATATTGAGTGGGCTCTCCCATACGCCCGCCTGGCCGTATATTCTCCAATTGGTAAAAAAAGCGGGCAAGATGCTGTGGGTCCTTCCGGCTGGGCAGAGAGAAGACATCGCCCTCCTGGAAAACATAAAGCCCGAAGGAATCTCCTTGCATATGGGCGAGCCAACCCAGGCTGGCAGCCAGCAGGCGGGCATAATCCAGCTTGGCGAAGGCGCCGTCCCGGTGCGCCATAGAGCTGCTGGCGTCCACCAGCAGCCGGATAGAGATACTCGTTTCTATCTCCGACTCCCGGATATAATACCGGTCGCTCCGGGCATATCGTTTCCAATCCAGCCATCGTAGATCATCCCCCGGCTGATAGCTCCGGTATTGGCTGAACTCCAAACCCGGTCCCTTGACCTTGCTTTTATTGATTCCCGCCATAAAACCGTCTATCGTCCGGCGCGCCGCCAGCGAAAGGTCCTTGATGGCCATTAAAATATGGTGGTCTTGTAATTCGCTCATCTGATGTCCCCTGTTCAGGATAAAGGTGTTGCCGGTCGCTGGATCTCCTTCAACAGCACACCAGTCACCTGGTCGGAAGTGATCGCCTCCGCCTCTGCCTTGAAGTTCATCAATATCCGGTGCCGCAGCACCGGGTAAGCCATAGCATGGATATCTTCGGGAATGACAGCATATCGTTGTTTGAACAAAGCCCTGGCCTTGGCCGTCAGGATGAGGGCCTGCCCCGCACGGGGACCCGCTCCCCATCGCACCCATTCCTTTACATACGGCTGGGAGGTAGTATCCGGCCTTGTCGCCCGGATGATCTCCGCAACATATTTCACCATGTCCTCGCTGATGCTGACTTCCCTTACCAGCTTCTGTAATTGTTGGATTTCCGGACCATTCACCACTGGATGAACGGCCGGACGCCGGGTCCCGGTAGTATGGCTGAGGATCACTGCCTCCTCTTCGGCTGTGGGATAGCCGATCTTGATGTATAAAAGGAAACGATCCAGCTGTGCTTCAGGCAAAGGATAGGTCCCCGCCTGCTCGATAGGATTTTGCGTGGCAAGAATAAAGAAGGGCCTGTCCAGCTTATACGTCTGCCCGCCGTAGGTGATCTCAAACTCCTGCATCGCCTCCAGCAATGCTGACTGGGTCTTGGGTGGCGTACGGTTGATCTCATCCGCAAGCACGATATTGGCAAACAACGGCCCCTTATTGAATTTGAAAAAACGCCTGCCCGTCGCATGGTCCTCCTCCAGGATCTCTGTCCCGAGGATATCGGTAGGCATCAGGTCCGGCGTGAATTGTATCCTGCGGAAAGAAAGGTCCAGCGCCTGCGACAAGGTCCGCACCATCAACGTCTTCGCCAGTCCGGGAACACCCTCTAACAAACAATGTCCGCCGGCCAGCAACGTTACCAGCATCTCCTCTACAATAGCATCCTGCCCGACAATAACTTTCTGTATCTCCTTTTTTAAGAGCGAGAGTTTTCCCAATAAAGACTGTACAGTGCTTTCGACAATTTCCAAACCCGTGAATTTTATAGGTTAAAAAAAATCCTAATCTTCGTATTTTTCAAAAATTCACCCCGAAAACAGGAAATTAAAGATAAAATCATCAACTTTAAAAAAATTACACCACCGGTGAATCAATTCACGTTCGCGAGGCTACGGTACAAGTCGGGAGATTGGGACACAGATCAACGTATGCCGTCTAACCTGTTGAATTCACTGATTGAATACACCACCCTGCCCGTCAACCTGCAGGAAAAGGTGGTCGACCTGGAAAGCACCGACCTCTTTCAATACCCTTTCTGCTATATCAGCGGTCATAAGCTGGTGCAGTTCAACACCCAGGAAAGCGCCCATTTCCTCCAATACGTCCGCAACGGCGGCTTCGTCTTTGCCGACGACTGCAATCACGACATCGATGGCCTCTTCGCACGGTCATTCGAAGCACAGATGCAAACGCTTTTCGGACCCGCCGCCCTGCAGAAAATACCCAATAACCACCAGATCTACCATTCCTTCTTTAAATTCGAAAAAGGCCCGCCCAACACAGCTTTCGAGCTCAACGGATGGGGCGACGACCTCGTCCACGACTACCTGAAAGCCATTACGGTCAATGGACGCATCGGCGTGCTTTACAGCAACAAGGATTATGGCTGTGAATGGGACTATGATTTTCGCAACAAGCGCTTCCTGGCGGAAGACAACACGAAGTTTGGGGTGAATATCATCATGTACGCCCTCCAAAGCTGACCGAAGGACCTCCCCAAAAAAATAGGCGGCCTCACGAAGAGGCCGCCCGTAGTCGTCAGATAAGATACTGAATCGATCAGAGTCGACAGGTGATTTATTGTTGCTCCTGTGTAGTAGATCCCCCATTGGAGGATGGACTGTTTTGATACTCCGGCTGCTCACTTTCACTTCCCGTCGCCGGCTTTTGATCTTTTTGCTGTTGCTGCGAACCATTGCCGTTATAGGGCTGCGGCCCGTTGCCATTATCCCTGCGGTAATTCCTGTAGAAATAATCTTTTCTTGCCTGGATCACGGCAGCATCCCGGTCTTGCTTCAGCTGTCTGATCTTTTCCTTTCTTTCTTTCCGGGGGACCGACTTGTCGTGACGCACGTCCTTGATCTGGGCATTGTAATCATTCTTAATGTCCTCGATCTGTAAAGCCAGCTTGGAAGGCATCGCACCATAACCATAATAGTAAGGAGGATAAGGATAACCCCAGGGGCCATATAACCCGTAAGGGTAACCAAAGGGATAGCCATAGCCAAATCCCAGCCCAAGCCCTACATACGTACGGGGATAGGCATACACAATATGGCCGCCGCCGTGGTATCCCCCACCGCCATGAAAGCCGCCTCCGCCGTGATAACTCACTCCCCGCTGGGCAGAAGCGCCCAGGGAAAGCCCGGCTGCAAATAATACGATCAGCAACCTGCGGCCAGTCCGGCCGCTCATTCGTTTTAATTGATCTTTTATTTTCGTTTCCATAACTTGATTCTCCTTGTCTATAATAGACGGCAAAAAATGGACAAGGTTGATTCGACCCGTTCGTTATAACATATCTATAACAATCTCAGAACCAGACACAAAAAAAGCACCCCGAAAGAGTGCTTTTTTGTCTTTTATGTCATTAAATTTCTGCCTGTTCTGCAAAGCCCCTGTCAGGCAGTCAGCAGCTATTTTTTCTGCACCACCAACCCCTGTCCCGGTATCCACTTATCATACTCCATATACTTAGCCACTTCCCTGGCCGTCTCTTCGCCATTAAGCTTTGCCACGAGATGAAGGGCTCCGTCGATCCCCGCGGAAATGCCGGCAGTAGTAATGACATTCCCATTATCTACAAATCTCGTATCCGATAACACCTTGGTTCCGGGCAACGCCTTGCGCAGTGATTCGATACTGGCATGAAAGGTGGTTGCTGTAAGATTATCCAATACACCCGCCTTTCCAATAATAAAGGCGCCAGTGCAGACAGAGAAAAAATAGGAAGTGGATGTCTTTCGCTTCCGGATCCAACTCAGGACAGCGCTATCCTTCGACGACGGTCCTGTATTCCCGCCAAAAAAGGCCATGATATCAGCCGGGGGCGCATCCTCGATGCTGTAGTCCGGCATGATCTTGAGTATACCCTGGGTGACGATCGGCGCTTTCGTCCGCGAGACGGTAAATACATGGAAACCGGCATACGCGAATACCTCCATAGGTCCGGCAAAATCCAGCACCTCCACACCGTCCTGCAGATAGAAGCAAATAGTCATATGTTTATTGTAGTTTTCGATCAATTCTTTTCTCACCGCCACCGATTGATGGATCAGCTCCATCCCGCAGTGAGGACAGTTCCCCGGCTTGGCGAATACTAGCGTGTCACAGCTGCCGCCACAAATGCCGCAGAGCCAGGCCATGCTGTCCTTAAGAGCAGTTCCCTGCGCCCTGAGAAAAAAAGTGCTTAACAGCAGTACAACGGTTTGACAAATGATTTTCTTTTTCATGTCCCAAAGGTAGTCTCCCCGCATCCGGAGAGGTAGGACATTCCTGCGCAGTATCAGGACAAGCGGACTTAATTGCGCTCAACAAGCCTTCTCCTGGTTCACGACACCTTCCGCAATGCCGAAGGCAGACGTCCCGTATGTTTTCTGATGATATGCCGCAGTTGATTGGCGCTTTGCAGCCCGCATTGCTGCGCGACAGCATCGATCTTATAGTGGTTGCTCAGCAGTTGTACCGCCTTTTCCACACGCAGTTTCTCCAGGTATTCCCCGATCGTAATGCCCGTGCTTGATTTGAATTGACGGGTGAGGTTCCGTGGACTCGTATACACCAACGCGGCCAGCTGCTCCACTCGTATCTTCTTCGGCAGATTATGAATGATCCAATCCTGCACGATATGGATATCATCATTGACATGCCCGCGGTATTGCAGATACACGCTGTCCTGTGATTCGCTTCCATCACGACGGATATAAACCACCATCTCTCTCGCCACCTTGAAAGCGAATTCCGCCCCATGCTTTTCCTCCAGCAGGGCAAGGGCCATATCCAATCCCGTCGTTACCCCCGCGCTGGTGTAGATATTGCCGCTCTTTACGAACAGGCGGTTGCTCAACACCTTCAATGACGGGTGATCCTGCTGCAGCCGCGCCGTATATTTCCAATGCGTGGTGCACTCCCTTCCTGCTAACAAGCCTGCGGCTGCCAGTGTAAACGCCCCTGTGCAAATAGAACAGATGGTGGCCCCCGCCTGCCCCGCCTGCCTTAGCCACGCAAAAAGCCGGTGATCATCCATAGGCGGCAGTCGACGCAGATCATATCCCGGCACAATCAGGATGTCCGATGCCCGTATCTTTACCTGGGTATATTTCTTCAGACCTGTCATCCGTAATTGCGCGGAAGTGGGCTGCATAACACGGTCGGAGACATAGAGGATCTCGTAAGGCTTCCCATAATCCCCGCTTTCATAAAATGTCTGCACCGCACCGGCCAGGTCCAGGATATGCGTTTCCTTGTTGATGTAGAAAATGACTCTGCTGTCAGGCATAATTTGGACAAGATAGGAAATCTTTAATTACTAATATTTTTAGTATATTACGCCTAAAACTATTCCACCATGCCCATCTTCACCATCGGCCACGGCACCCGCCCCATCGCCGAACTGCTGGACCTCCTCAAAAAATACGGCATCGGATACCTCGCCGACGTCCGCTCGCAGCCCTATTCGAAATTCAATCCCCAATACAACCGCGAAACCCTCCATCGCTCATTAAACCAACAAAACATAAAATATGTCTACCTCGGCGACTCCCTCGGCGGCCGCCCCGGGGACCCCTCCTGCTACAACCACGGCACAGGCCGCATCGACTACGACCTCGTCCGGCAAAAAGACTTCTTCAAAAAAGGTATTGAAAGACTCATTTCAGCCCATGAGAAAAACCTCAACGTCGTCCTGATGTGCAGTGAACGCAAACCCGAATTATGCCATAGAAGCAAGCTCATCAGTCAGACCCTTCACGAAAAAGGTATACCCATACATCACATTGACGAGACTGGCGAACAAAAAAAACACGAAGACATTACGGCACGCTGGGCAGCCATCGTGGCACGCCAGGCCCCTCCGGCACATCCGGTTTTCCATCCGGATCTAAGGATAAACACTTATGCCATTTAGAAAACCCCCAAAAGCTAAAATACCTCCCTCCCCCCACCGTTAAACCTTATTGCAATATGTAGAACAACCATTGTTACGCTCTGAAACCCAACCGCATGCTATTCCGGAAGGTTAAAACCAAGCTCCTGGCTTCCCTGCTGGTGACAGGCTTTTGTTGCCTGGCTACTGCACAGCAGCCAGGTCTTAAATTTGAACACCTGGATATAGTTGACGGCCTCTCCCAGAACAATGTCCTCAACGTGCTGCAGGACAGCCGTGGCTTCGTCTGGTTCGGCACCCGTGACGGACTCAACAAATACGATGGCTACCAGATCACCATCTACCGTAATGACCCTGCGAACAAAGGCACCATCAGCAACAACTTTATCTCCGACATCATAGAAGATCAACACGGCTATATCTGGGTCGCCACCAGGGGAGGAGGGCTTAACAGATACGATCGCGCTAAAGACCAGTTCACCGCCTTCAGGAAAGACTCCCGTGGCACGGCCATTCCCAGCGACTTCATCTCCAGCCTCGTCGAAGATGAAAAAGGCCGCCTTTGGATGGGCACCGAAGACCAGGGCCTCATATGCTTCATCCCCGATAGCAATAAGTTCTATCAATATACCCATCTCGACAAAGACACCGCCAGCCTCGGATGCGATTATATCCGCGACGTCTTTATCGACAGCCGCAAGAACCTGTGGCTGGGCACCTACGGCAATGGACTGGACCTCCTCGACAAAAAGAGTGGTGCATTTATCCACTTCCGTCACCGGAAAGATGATCCGTCCTCCCTTTGCAACGACAAGCTGATCTGCCTGTATGAGGACTGCAGCCATCGGCTCTGGATCGGCACGGATGGCGGCGGACTGGACAGGATGGACGATCCCGAAAATGGTAATACCTTTCATCACTTCCAACACAACGCCGGTGATAACAAAGGGATCTCCGGCAACACCATATTCGGATTAGGTGAAGATCCCGGCCACCACCTGTGGATAGCACTGGAAAATGCCGGTGTCAATATCTACGATCCCAACACCAATACGTTCCGGCACTACCTGCACGACGACATCGATCCCGCGAGTCTTAGCAACAACTCGGTCCATACGGCCTATATGGACAACGTCGGCAATATGTGGGTAGGCACATTCGCCGGCGGTTTGAATATCCATAAAAGATATTCCAGCCAGTTTATACATTACAGACATACGCTGGACAATAATACCCTCAGCAACAATAATGTGCTTAGCATCACCGAAACAGCTGATAAAAAATTCTGGATCGGCACGGATGGCGGCGGGCTCGATCACTTCGACCCTGCCACGGGTCGGTTCCGGCACTACCTTCATCAGGAAGGCAATCCCCGCAGCATTTGCGGCAACTATGTGCTCTGCGCCATACAAGACAGGAAAGGCAACGTCTGGGTGGGCACCTGGGCCGATGGCATTACGGTATTCAGACCAAAAGAAAATACCTGGCGCCATTTCCGGCATGATCCTTCCAATCCTTCCAGCCTCAGTAACAACAATGCCTACGCCATCCACGAAGACCGTGAAGGAAATATCTGGATCGGCACCTATGGCAATGGACTGGACCTGTACCACCCGGAGTCAGGTACTTTCAGCCATTATTCCTATGACGATAAAGACCCGGTAAATGTCAACAGCCGTAAGATCCATTCCATCTTCGAGGATAAGCAGGGCGGCATCTGGCTGGGCACAGACGGTGGAGGGATCAATTACTTTGATAAAAAGACCCGCCAGTTCACCCGCTTCATTCACAACGACGGACAAAATAGCCTCAGCGATAACAGGGTCGGCGAGATCTATGAGGACGAAAATGGTATCCTTTGGATAGGCACCATGAATGGATTGAACTATTTTGACAGGTGCACCGGCCAATTCCGGGTCTATACCACCGGCGACGGTCTTCCCAACAACGTCATCTACGGCATCCTGCCCGGAAAGAAAGATCAGCTATGGATCAGCACCAACATGGGCATTTGCCTTTTTAATACTGTTACCCTGAAGAGCAAGAACTATGGCACCTCCGATGGGCTCCAGAGCTATGAGTTCAAGGAACATGCCTATTGCAGGAGCAGCAGCGGGGCCCTGTATTTTGGCGGCGTGAATGGTTTTAATGAGTTTTTCCCCGACAGCATCAAAGAACAAACCTCGGAGCCGCCCCTGCTGATCACAGGCTTCAAGATCTTCAATAAAGAAGTGCCCATCGCAAAAGATAACGCAGACCCCTCCCCCCTGAAAAAAAACATCACAGAGACCGCTGATATAACTTTGCCTTACTCCAGCTCCGTGATCTCTTTCGAGTATGCCTCGCTCAACTACAGCTCAAATGAAAGAAGGCAATATGCCTATTTATTGGAAGGCTTCGACAAGACCTGGAACTATGTGGGCGCCAAACGCACAGCCACCTATACCAACCTGGATCCCGGAGAATACACTTTCAAGGTAAAAGGCCTGGACTACGAGGGCAAATGGTCGCCCCGCATGGCATCCGTCCACCTGATCATCACGCCCCCATTCTGGCTTACCTGGTGGTTCAGGCTGGGAGCAGCGCTGCTGCTGATTGGCGGAATCCTCGCCATCTACCTCTGGCGCATCAAAGATATTAAGGCCAGGCAACGCAGGCTGGAAAGCCTGGTGCGGGAACGCACCGATCAACTGGGACGGGCCATGGAAGACGAGCGGAAAGCCAGGCTCAACGAAGTAAAAGCCAGGCAGGAAGCAGAACAGGCCAACAAGGCCAAGAGCATCTTCCTGGCCAACATGAGCCATGAGATCCGTACCCCCATGAATGGCATGATCGGAATGGCCTCGCTGCTGGCGCAGACTCCACTGGATGAAGAACAGCGCGGCTATGCAGGCACCATTCAGCATTGTGGTGAGACCCTGCTCTCCGTCATCAACGACATACTGGACTTCTCCAAGATCGAATCGGGCAAGATGGAGCTGGATGAAAAAGAGGTAGACCTCTCGGACTGCCTGAAGGAAGTCCTGGACATGTTCAGCGTCAAAGCAGCCCAGTCCGGCATACGGCTGGAATGGGTTGTCGACGGGTCCATCCCTTCCCCAATCCTCGTTGACGGCGGCCGCCTTCGCCAGGTATTGATCAACATCGTTGGCAATGCCATCAAATTCACCCACCAGGGCGAGGTCCGCGTCCACGCCTTCCTCGCCCACGCCACCCCGGGCCAGATGGAGATTGGTTTCGAAGTGAAAGATACAGGCATCGGCATACCTCATGACAAATTGAACCAGCTCTTTAAAGCCTTCTCACAGGTGGACTCTTCCATCACCCGCAAATACGGGGGCACAGGCCTGGGACTGGTCATCTGTGATAAGCTCATCCAATTGATGGGCGGCAGGATCCGCGTGGAAAGCCAGCCCGGAAAGGGCTCGGTCTTCAGCTGGACCATCCGCTGCCAGCCCGGTACCCAAAAAATAAAAGAACCCGTGACACCTACAGCACTACCCGCTCTTCTGGCAGAGAAATATCCCCTCCGCATCCTCGTCGCGGAAGACAATCCCATCAATCAGCAATTGGCCCTGATCATCCTTACCAAAATGGGATATACACCTGAATTCGTGGAAAATGGTAAAGGGGTCCTTAGTAAGCTCCGGGAAAAAAAGATCGACCTCATCCTCATGGACATCCAAATGCCCGAAATGGACGGTCTGGAAGCCACGCGCATCATCCGCAACGGCAGTGGCCCCCAGCCTGTCATCATCGCCATGACAGCCAATGCGATGGCAGGAGATAAGGATGAATGCCTCGCGGAAGGCATGAATGACTACCTGGCAAAACCCGTCGACCTGCACCAGTTGGTCGCCATGCTGGAAAAATGGGGCGGCACGATCAATGCAAACTAAATATCATGTAGCTCGTATTTTTGCTCGTAAAGTGATTTTCCGAAAGCATCGGACGCCTTCTCCTCCGCCAGCACAAATCCATATCGCTTGTACAATGAAGCCGCCGCCGCCTGCTCATGCGTGGTCCACAAATAGCTGCTGCGATAACCCTCCTTCCGCAAATGCTCCATATAAAGGCCCAGTAGCCGCTTACCAAGCCCAAGCCCCCTGTAAGCAGGCTCCAATATGAAATACCGCAGCTGCGCAGCATCCCCCTCCCGGTGCATCAACAGAAGAAAACCGATGATCCTCCCCCGGTCCTCACAGATCCATACCCTGTCTTTTACAGGATCATACTGCCTGAGGAACTCACACATCCCCTGCGCGACATATGCCTCGAACCCAACGTCAAAAGCATATTCCTGCCCATATAACTTGCCATGCAGATGTATGATATAGCCTATATCGCCTGGCCTTAGCTCCGTACGTATCGTGATATTATGCGTGTCCATATTGGGTGATTATTTTTTGTATCTCATGCATATGCAGCACCAGCCTGCTCCTGTCCTCCTCCGCCAAAGGTGCAAGCAATCGCTTCACCTGCGCAATGGAAGCCCTGTCCAATGATTCGAACGCGGCACGACCCTTTGCTGTGAGGAAAAGATGCTGTACACGACCGTCCTCCAACGACCGCTTACGGACGATCAATGATTTCCGGGAAAATTGATCCAGCATCCTGCTCAGATACCCTTTGTCGATACCCAGCAACGCCGTCATCTCGCCCGCCTGTATGCCCTCCCTGTGATACATCTCATAAAGTACCCTCGCCTCCGGAAGACTAAAGGAACTGTCAAGGATATGACCATCCAGCAGCCCGATGATCCGGGTATACCACCTGCTAAAAGCCCTTACTTCTTCAATGATTGTCTGCTTCATGTAGGAAAGATAAGGCAATTAGTTGACAAAATCAACTAATTTCAGCAAAGCATTCTGCCAGCGCCCTCACTGCTTTACGGATCTTTTCTTCGGGAAACGCGGCATATCCCAGCAGAATGCCCGGACGATCGTAAGCCCCCAATGTATATTCCCGCAGACTGGGTAACACCAGCTTCCTGGCTGCCGCCGCCTGCATGAGCCGTACCTCATCGACTGGCGTCGAAAAATAAGCCGCCAGATGCATCCCCGCGGAAGGATCCGTGAATGAAAGGCGGTCGGAGAGATGAGCCTGCAATTCGCTTAACAGGCATTGCAATCGCTGGTTATAGATTCCTCGCATCTTACGCAGATGCCGGTGAAAGTAGCCTTCCTTGATAAAATCTGTCAGTATCAGCTGATCCGTCAACGGCGACTGCCGGTCATTCAACGCTTTCAATGATTTGAATGCCTGGAAGGTCTCCCGGTCCGGCAGCACCATATACGCAATGCGCAGGGCCGGAAAAAGGACTTTGCTGAAAGTGCCGGTGTAAATGACATTCCCATGCGTGTCCAGCCCCTGCAGGGACGGAATAGGCTTGCCCCGGTAGCGGAGCTCGCTGTCATAATCATCCTCGATCAGCCAGCACCGGTGGTCATTTGCCCATGCCAGCAGCCTGAGCCGTTGTGCCAACGGTAAAGTGCCGCCCACGGGATCCTGGTGAGATGGCGTGAGATAAGCCAGCTTCCCATCCGGATGATGTCGGATCGCATAGTCGATATTCAGCCCCTCCCCTGTCACGGGTATGGGACATGGCTCGCCGCCAAACAGTGTAAAAACGGCACGTGCATTCACATACCCGGGATTATCTATCCAGAAACGATCCCCCGGCTGCAGTAATAGCTGAGCACATAATGCAAGTGCCTGCTGCGTACCATTGACGATGAGGATCCGGTCCGCCTCGCATTGTACGCTCCGGTTCACCCGCAGATGGTCCGCGATCGCTTCCCGCAAAGGAAAATAGCCGGCCGCATCCTCATATCCCAGATGCTGAAAATCCAGGTAGCGATATACCCTGGCCGCCAGCTTGCTCCACACCGCAAACGGAAAAGCGTCATAAGCAGGCTGCCCCGTCTGAAAAGGCAATATCTCCTCCCGGAGGGTGTTACGTGGTAACACCACCCGCTGCAATGTCCGTAAAAAATCTCCCCCTAATCTCCGTTCTGCTTGAACCTCCTCACGCTCCACTTGCAGCTTGTCGCTTGAAGCTTGCAGCTCATCACTCTCCCCTCGCACCTCCTCACTCCCCGCTCGCAGCTCACGGCTCACAGCTCGAAGCTTGTAGCTTGTCGCTTGTCGCTTGTAGCTTCCAGCTCAAAGCCCGCCACAAAGCTCCCGGACCCGCTCTTTCCCCGTATATACCCCTCCATCCCCAGCTGCTCGAAAGCCATCACCACAATATTCCTCGATACCCCCAGCTCTTCCGCGATCAAACGCGTGGCAGGTAGCCTGTCCCCCGGCCGTAGCCTCCCCTCCAGGATAGCCAGGCGAATCCCATCATACAGCTGCTGATACGCTGGTCGCCGCACCTTTCGGTCGATACGAATAAATGGCAGCGATAACTGCCTGGACGCTCTGCTCATAAAGCGGTACTATTAAATTCATTTAAATTGGACCAATTCCTAGTACCAAGTTACAAATATCTTTGACTTAGCTAAACCAAAAACAATGACTACACTCACCAGTACCTACTTCAACACGAGAGGACGCATCACCCAGTACCTTCCTCAAAGCAGCGAATCCATGGTCGCCTACTTTATGCACAAACTCTGTCACGAGACAGAACCTTCCGATGTCTATGCCGACATGGAAAATGGCATCGACAACTTTGTCGTCATCGATGCCCGCTCGCATGAAAGCTTCACCAGGGAACACATCCCCGGCGCCATCAATATTCCGCACAAACACATGAACCTGGAGACCACCGCCTTCCTTCCCAAAGAAAAAATGATGGTCGTCTATTGCGACGGCATCGGGTGCAATGCTTCTACCAAGGGCAGCCTCAAACTGGCCAGCCTGGGCTTTCTCGTAAAAGAAATGATCGGCGGATTGGAATGGTGGAAATACGACGGATATACAACGGAAAAAGGTCCATTATCCTCAAATCCCCTCGTCTGTGGCTGCGAATAAACGGATCGCCTTTGCTACCTGCAGTTCCTGCCCGGACCTGGCAAAGGACGACAGCACCCTGGCAGCAGCACTGGTTGCCGCCGGCCATCAGGTAGAGGCCGCGGCCTGGGACGACATCTCCATTGACTGGGGTCGTTACGACGCAGTGATCATCCGTTCGACCTGGAACTATCACCTGCATCCCCAGGCCTTCCTTCACTGGCTCCGCCGCCTGGAAAGCTATCCATTGCAGGTAGCCAATCCCGTTGACATACTGGAATGGAATATGGATAAAAGCTACCTCGCTGACCTGCGGCACCTGGACGTACCCCTGCCTCCGACTTTGTTCCTGGATAATCACAACAACGCCTGCCTGGACAGCATCTTCCAGGACACAGGCTGGCAAAAGGCCGTGATCAAACCCTGTATCTCCGCCACCGCACACAACACCTGGATCACTACTCCAACAACCGCCGCACCGGACGCCGCCAGACTGCGCCAGCTGCTACATACAGGTAAATACATGATCCAGGAATTCATGGATGAAGTGGAGTCGGATGGAGAATATTCCCTGATCTTCTTCGGCCAGCAATATAGCCATGCGGTTAAAAAGACCGCAAAGAAAGGTGACTTCAGGGTGCAGGAGCAGTTTGGAGGACACAGCCGGCCCTCCCGGCCAGGGCCTTCCATCATTCGCCAGGCTACAGCCATCCTGGACAAAGCGGTCCCTTTCACCTCCACCCCCCGACTGCTGTATGCACGGGTGGACGGTGTCATGCACAAAAAGATCTTTACCTTAATGGAATTGGAGCTGGTAGAGCCCTCTCTTTTCATCAATGGCAATACCCTGGCTATTCAGCAGTTCGCCTATTTCTTCAACAGCTCTTTCACAGCCGCGGCTATCTGCTGATCATGACCGGCTGAAAGGACATCCGGCTCATTGCGTACAGGTATGTCCGGCTCCATCTGATGTCCCTCTTCGAAATACCCCTCCGGCGCCCGCCATCCGCCCATGGGCATGCCAAATACCAGCCCGGGATCGATCTGCGTTTCCCACCAGACAAAGGTACCCGTCCCCGGGATCGGCATGCCCAGGGTTTTTCCTATATTCTTTAGCTTATACGCCGCTGGGAAAAGATGCGCATCGGAATAGTTGGATTCGCCGATCAATACGATCGAGGGCTTCACCCATTTTTCAGATGGCTCCGACCCTACATATTGCCCATGCGGTATGATGTCGAAATACTTTTTGCCGCTGAGGAAATCCGATAATTGCTCATGGATATTGCCGCCTCCATTGAAGCGCGTATCGATGATCAGGGCTTCCTTACCGATATTGCGGCCCAATGCCTCTTCAAACACTACCCGCATGCTCGCGTCATTCATGGCCCGCACATGGATATACCCGATCTTCCCACCGGATAAAGAGTCGGTTTCCTTTCTGCGCATCCTCACCCACCGGTTGTACAGCAGCTGATTCTCCTCCCCCATGGAAATAGGTTTCGCCGTCTCTTCCCACCGCACGTGGGTGAGGGGATCATACAGCGATAATAAAGTAAGCTTATCGGCCTTTCTGTTCAACAAACTATAATGATCGATACTGTCGGAGATAGCCACTCCATCTATTTTCTCCAGGATCGTGCCGGGACGCGTCTTCGAGGCCGACTTGTCCAGTGGCCCTCCGTCGATGACCTCCGTGATCCTCAGACCCGCCCCGGTATAGCTGTAATCATACAAGATCCCCAGGGAAGCCGTCTGGTCATTCCCCCGCTGGCTGTTGCCGGAATACCGGCACCCGGTATGGCTGACATTCAGCTCACCCAGCATCTCACTGAGCATTTCCGCAAAATCATAATCATTATTGATGTACGGAAGGAACTTCTTATATGCCGTATAATAAAAATCCCAATCCACGCCATTCATATCCACGACATAATACTTCGCTTTCACCTGCCGCCAGGCATGATCGAAAATATAAGCCTTCTCTTCCGGCTCCTTCAACAACATCTCTCCATCGATGGCCACCGGCTCGGCCTTGCCGCTTTGAACGTCGATCTTCCTCACCTTGCCTTCTGCCAGTACGTAAATAAATTTCCCGTCATTCGACAGCTCCATACCTCCATAGCGAACCCCCAGCTTTGCAAATAGCTTTGTCTCATGGGTACGCAGCTCCGTCACCCACAGGTCAACACCTTTTTCAAACGCAGTAAGATAGTAGAGCTTATCCCCGTCCTTGGACAACAACCAGTCATTTGCATTCGATGTATGCGTAGTGAGCTTCAGCTTACGGTCCGTGAGGTTACCCCATTCGATCCTGATCTCTTTTGGACTATCCTTTTTCTTGTCCGCACTGTCCTTCTTCTTATCCTTATCCTTCTTTTCCTCCTGCTCTTTCAATAAGGTAAAATCCTCCTCGGAAAGCTTAAATCGGTCAAAAGCATCCTTCGTAAAGAACATTCCGAACACATCTCCAGTGATAGAGCCGCCTCCCTGTTGCAGGGCTCCATCCCGGTCCGAACCCCAGATCATCATCTTCCCACCCATGGCCCACTTGGGACTGACATCATTATATCCGCTGAGCGTGAGGTTGATCACAGGTGACTTCCCATCCGAAGCGATGAGTCCTACCTCCGGCGTCATTACCCTTTCAGGCGGGCCGAACTGCACCAGGAACCATTTTCCGTCAGGCGACCATTGATAATATTGGTCCCCGTCGGCATACGAATAGTTCCTGTCGGCAGGTAGAATGGCCCTCACCTTCTTGCTGGCCAGGTTAACCACTTTCAATGTCACCCTGTCCTCCAGGTAAGCCACTTCCTTGCCATCGGGAGAATAAGCCGGCTGAAATTCCTCCGCGCCCGTGGCGATCACCGTTTCCTCCTTCAGCACGGTAGATGCATAGAAATAAGGCTCCTCCTTACGGCTGATGGACACCGTATAGATGTTCCAGCTGCCATTCTTCTCCGCGGCAAAAACAAGATTGCGGCCGTCAGGACTAAAGCTGACACCCCGCTCCTGCCAGGGAGTGTTGGTGATCCGCTTGGTGACCCCGCCCGTTACGCTGACGACAAAGATCTCGCCCCGGAACACGAAAGCAATCTCCTTGCCATTGGGCGATAATTTCATTTCCGTCAATCCTCCATTCACCGGCAACGTTCTTTCCACTACTACCCGGCCATCTTCGGCTATCCGCACAGGCACTTTTTGCGGCTCGCCCGCCCCCCGTTTAATATAGATCTCTCCATCGAATCCAAAACACAGCGTATTGTCATTGGCCCTGGTCAAAAACCTCACCGGGTGCTTGCTGAAATGAGTAAGAGCCGTCGAAGTAGCCGGGTCCTGCACACTGCTCTTATATATATTGAATGAGCCGCTCTGCTCGCTGAGATAATAAAAATCCTTATCGTTGGAGTCGAAGACAGGATTACGATCCTCTCCGTTGAATTTGGTAAGTCGGGAATACTTACCCGCTTTCATGTCATACAACCAGATATCCCGCGCAATGGCGGAAGTATGATGCTTGCGCCAGTTGTTCTCGTAACCCTTCAGGTCCTCATATATCAACTTATCTCCCGAAGCGCTGACAGTTGCCGCTAATGCAGGTACGGGCAATACCTGGCTCACCTTACCTCCACTGACGGGTACGCTGTATAGCTCCGACATCAACGTAATAGGGAATTGCGCATCGGTGGAAATATCCTGACGGTGAGCGGAAAAGATCACCTTCTTATCATCCGCCGAAAAGCTGCTGGGTATCTCGCCCATGGAATGGTAGGTCAGCCTGCGCGCCTCTCCGCCCGTGGCCGGCATCACGAATACGTCGAAATTTCCATACCGGTCAGAGGCAAATGCAATGTATTTTCCATCATGACTCCACACCGGCGAGAACTCATACGCCTCACTGATAGTCAGCGGCACAGCCGTCCCTCCCGACACCGGCACCTTATAAATATCACCTCTATAGCTGAATAATATGGTTTGCCCATCAGGCGAAATAGCAGGATAACGCATCCATAAAGGTTCCTCTTGCGAATAACCTACCAGCCATCGGCAGCCGATGGCGAGTAGAAGCAGTAGTTTCTTCATATACTGAAAATAAGTATTTTCTCCTCATTCCCTTTCCCCACATCGCATGTTTTTCCATTTACAATGAACTTTTGCACTCTTTTCCAGCCCGGTCTTCCCCCTGAAAAACCCTTGGTAATCATATCAAAAAAATGTTAAATCCCTTGTCTGTCAAGGGTTTCAGCCGACGCAAGTCCGGTTTGGCGTAATAAAAACGGCAAAAACTAGGCTTGTATGCCCCCCTCCGCCTTCCTATTTTTGTACTGTCAAAAGAGATGATTGCTTCCCCATACGAATAGTTAACAAAATTTCGTAAATAACAAAAACAAAATATTATGAAAAGCAATCATGTAGTAAAGACCCTGACAGCAGCAGCAGTAGCAGTTGTATTCTTTGTAAGCAACCCCCTGGCCAGCCTGGCTAACGACGGCAGCAAGAAAGAAAAGCTCTCCGACGAACAGGTTTCCGTTCAATACATCGGTTCCACCGCAGACCAGGTTGCCTTCCGCGTAGAGTTCGAAAACCCTACTGCCGAAAAATTCTGGCTGATCATCAAGAACGACGCCGGTGACGTAGTTTACCGCAAACAGTTCAGCGACGTGCATTTCAGCAAATCGGTATACGTACAGAAAGAAGAAGCTGATATCCGCCCTACTTTCGTCATCCGTAACAACGCCAACGAGATCGTGCGCCAGTTCGCAGTAACCAGCACCATCACTGAAAGCACCGTTGTAACGAAGTTATAATCCGTAATTGAAGTTGTAATAGATAGGAAAAAGATCTCTCAGAAGCCATCGGTCAAAAGAGCAAAGGCTGCCCCCACGGGCAGCTTTTTTTATGCCCTTATTTCACCTATGTTATATTTTTGTTATCTAATATAGACCACTTAAATACCGATGTAGATCACACCTTAACAACAATTGCACCTATATTAAAAAAAACAATATCTATCGTTACCCATCATGTAAGAATCCATTTTAATCCATTTATTATCAATCCTTTCAACGCTAGAAATCCTCGTTTGCCATAATAAAACCACCCAAAACAAGGTTTGCAACCCCATTGATCTATTTCTATATTTGTATCATCAAGTCCAAAGAAATCCAACGATTGCCTCTCCAGCATCGAAAAACTTGCCCCTCCTGATTGCTTCCCGCTTTGCCTTCTCTCTCGATTGTTCTGCTCTCTTTCGGTTGTCAGCCTTCACAATCTTAGTAAAGACAAAATTTAAAAAATAGAGTTATGAACAACAAATTAAACAGCCGTGTAGTAAAAGCAATCTCTGTAGCAGCCGTAGCAGCTGTTATCTTTATCAGCAATCCCCTCGCCAGTCTGGCTAACGGCGGCAAGAATGATAAAGCAAAGCTCAATGACGAACAGGTCACCGTTCAATATGTCGGCGCCAACGATCAGCACGTTGTCTTTCACGTAGACTTCCAGAACCCCACAAATGAAAAATTCTGGCTGATCATCCGCAACGACGCCGGTGATGTCGTTTATCGCAAACAGTTCAGCGATGCGCATTTCAGCAAATCCATTTATTTCGAAAACGATCAGACAGAGATCCGCCCCACTTTCATCATCCGCAACAGCGCTAACGAAATAGTACGCCAGTTCGCTGTAACCCGGACGATCACTGAACAAACAGTAGTAACAAAGCTCTAAAAATATAAACCCCGTCGGCCTGCCGACGGGGTTATCCTTAATTAATTCAGAAATACTTTTATTTCCCCCTATCCTTCCCCCGTACCCACTTCACTCCGTTGATCGCATTACTGCGATTATCACAAGGATCAGTCACCATATTTAACGTCAGCCCATCCGCAAGAAAAACATAGGTATACACGCCCTCTCCGCCAGGACAGGCATATTTCCCCTCTATATCCTTTAGCGTAATGGTATCCCTGCTGATCCTGGATAGACAACGGACCACCACTTCACCACTGCCATCGGTAGTATAAGAAGTATCCGCGCCCACATGAAACGTCAGCGTGTCGTGCAATTCATCCACATATAATTTCCAGGAAGTTCCCTTCAGAGACTGGGCATGCACACCAGCTACACTAGCCAGCAGCAGGACAACGAGCAAGTAAAATATTTTGCGCATATAGTTATTATTATGCATAAAATTAACCCTTTCAGCCACCTGACCAAATTCTCTCTTTATGATAGCAAAACCTTAACCCAACTCCCTACTCCAATCCCCTTAGATATTCCTGCATATTCTCCCTTAACCCCACTCCCAACTCCCCCAGTTTTCCCACATAATACGCCCGCAGGTCCTCCCACTGGTAATAGGGCCACTGCCGGGTAGCCACAGGCAGCGCCGCCTCCCGCTCATTCAGCAGCACTTTGACCAGGTATGTCCCGCCGTCCCCGGCATACAGGATCCATTGAATATTGGCGCTTAAAGGAATAACATCCTCCGCACGCCAATGATCATGATAAAGATAGATCGATCGCGCAGAACTACTGGCCCCGCGGATACCCGACAAGGCCGCAAGTGGGGCGATCGCCTCCGCATGGGTAAACCGCAGCACGGCATCAGGAGCGTCTGCCTTCCCCACCGCCCGGTCCAGGCTGTTGATAATATCCGCCAGCAACGGCGCCGCCACCTTCACCTGGATCCCCACGGAATCAAAGCCGGGTCCCTTTTCAAGGAAATCCGCCGCCCCGTTCCTGAAATCCAGCCATTCCAGGCCGTCCTTGTCAAATGCAGCCCCCAGGCCCTCCCGGTCACCAGGATCACCGGCGGCCTTCAGTTCTCCGCTCATGGACCACCCGATCGAATACAGATCGTAAAGATCATCGACAAAAGCAATTCCTCCCCCCTCCATCAGCCGGGCAAATGCGGGACGGAACAGCCGCGCACAGACCCGCTTCGCCGTAGCCGCCGTCCTTTCATCCTTGTCCAGGCTATCCAGGCTGCGCTTTACCCCGCTGCTTTTCTTATATCGCTGATACGCAGGCGAAAGATCATAAAAGCGCAAGGCAGTATCCGCCGAATCAGGCGCCCGCTCCCACTTTAATGCCCCCTCGTACTTCCCCAATCCTTTTAAAAAAGCCGCCGCACTCTGTTGCGTCCGCAGCTTCCACGTGGTCACCACTTCCAATCCCCTGCCCGTAAAAACAGACCCGTAGTGCTGATGCATCCTTTCCCCGATAGCCGCCTGCTCTAACTCTCCCAGTAAAGTAATCCGCTCATAATTCCCTTTGCCCACACGCAGCAAATGCCGGACGATCTTAGCCACCCGCAACCCCATTTCTGTAAGCCCATCGCTTTTTTCCGCCGACTGCAGCACCCGCAAGACCTGCAGATCCGTACCTTCCTTCGTTAAGAACCTGGCGCCATGCCTGCCCGCATAGCTGATGAACACAGGCCGGAAGCCCGCCGGAGGCGGCGTAGCAGCCCCCCCGGAAAATACATACGGCGTCTTGGTCCCCAGGTAACCCGGAGAGGAAGTGCCTTCCTGCGCCCACCCCATAACGTATATGCCTAACACCATCCCTGCGCCTAAGAAGAATTTTCTCATCATCGTATGATTAATTCCATTTAACAGAAATACTGGACACTTTATGCAGGTTGCCCGGGCCATTCGTGGGATAAGCCCCCATATCCGTATTGGGGTTCAACGTGCTCGCTCCATAAGCTCCTCCCTGTGGCACCGTCCGCTGCGCCTTGAAAGCATCCGCGTCCCCTTTCAGCAATGCCGGACTGCCGGGAAGTAAGCTGAGATCATAAGCCTGCGCATTGATAATGCCGATAGGCATCTGCGAAATATCCAGCGTCAGCGTGCCGGCCGTCATATAATCGAACTGGTTGACATCATAAGTCGCAAATAAAGGGTTGTTAGCCTTAGGGGTCGCACTCCTTACGTCGGCGCCTTGAGCCACTCCCTTGCCGTCTGAAGCATAGAATTCACTGATCAGTCTTGGATCATTGGCATAAAAGAACTGATGGTTATAGGCGGTATTGATCATGTCCGCGTCCGGGGTCAGCCGCAAACCATACTTACAGTTGATGATCATATTATTGTAGATCTTTCCTTGCGCGTTCTTCTCATAATTGATGGAACCTCCGCGGCCTGTTTTCTGCTGGCGGAACCCACAGTTGAGGATGGTGTTATTGTAGAGATAAATTTTTGTCTGCACAGGACCGTCACCGCTGTTGCTGACTTTGAAGCCGTTGGTGGCCGCACCGATCACAAGGTTATAAGCTACGTCCCCAAGACAGCCGTTCTTCAGGTTGAAGGCTTCGCCGCCGGAGAGCCCGCAAGCCTCGAAGGTATTGCGCATGACGCTGACATGCCCGTGGAGTATGCGCATCCCGTCGTCCTTGGTGCCATATACCCAGCAATCCTCCATGATGAAATTACCATTGATATTGGTATAGCTCAGGCAGTTGCGCGGGTCCTTGGGCTTGAAGACACTCAGGTCGGGCGCAGCCCCCGCCGGCCCGCCTGCAAACTCGATATGCGTCCACTTGAGGATGACATCCCCGCTGGTGGCGCCGCATTGAATGCCGCCCCAGAATCCCTTGCCGATGTTCGCCGTCGTACGCAGTTCCTCCGGTACGGTAATGAAATTGTTATGCCCGGCGGTGCCCAGGCTGATAAAAGTGCCGTTACAGGTCACCTGCGGGCTGGTCTCCGCGGTCTTGCCGTCTCCGATCGCTATCAATCTGGCGCCTTCCTGCATCAGCACGGTATCACCCTCGTTGATGATTATATCCCGGGAGAAATAATAGGTCTTTCCGCCGAGCAACGTTCCCTTGATGGCGCCCGTCAGCGTATCGCTGGTAATGGGCTGGCTGATATATTCTTTCCTGGCGGATACATGCACCGTCTCTTCCTTATGGCAAGCCCCCAGCAGCACAACGGCCACCGCCATCGATATATGATAATTGAAAAGTTTCATCGTAGTTGATTTGAATGCTTACTAAAATTTAAATTTCACTCCCAGCAGATAATTGGTCCCGTAAGTGTCCTTCCGTACGAAAGTATTTTTGCCGGGGGTCTGATATTTCACATCCCCTACTACATCCACACCGGTATAGGGCTGCCGTATCTCCAATTGAAAAGGTGTATTAAGGATATTGTTCACCTTGGCATATACATACCACCGCCGCGTAACTCTTTTCTCCGCCGAAAAGTCCATTTGAGCAAACCCTTTCTGCCAGATATCATTGTCCAGGAACTGAGACACCGTATTGATCCGCGCACTGGTATACCCGAAGGCCAGCTGCGCATTCAGCCCGGCTCTGCCATCATCCTTGAAGAGCAGGCTCAGATTGGCGATATGCTTGGACTGCCCTTGTAAAGGCCTGGTCTGATCCATCATTCTGTTGGTGCTCCCGCCCGTAATGAGGTAATTTTGCTGCTTGGTGGTCGTAATGGAAGAATGGGTGTACGTATAGTTGGCCTTGATGCCAAACCACCTCCAGAATTTCGTCATATCAGCCTCCAACCCATAATTCGTGGCATTCCCGAAATTATACGCTTCGTAGTATACAAACGTGCCCTCGTTAACCAACGCATATTCGATGGGGTTTTTCAGCCGCTTGTAAAATACGCCTGCCACGAACTGATCCAGCCCCTTGGGATAGAGCTCATAACGAAGGTCCAGGTTATCCGACACCGTATGCTTCAGGTTCGGATTGCCTTTTTCGTCATAGTCCGCATCCGCGTCATTGGACACGTGCGGTATGATCTCGTAAAAATTGGGACGGCTGATGGCTGAATAGTACGATAGACGCAGGGCCTGCCTGGCATTGAGGGAATATTTGATATTGCCGCTGGGCAGCACATCATAGTAAGTTACAGAACCTGTTTTGCCCTCCGCGGTTTCCGGCAGGTTGCTGGCCCAGCTGAGATCCGTATTCTCTATACGGGTGCCGCCGGTGATCAGGAAATTATGCCAGTCGAGCTTCAACATAAGATAGGCGGCCCCTACATTCTCCTTCGCCGTGTAGTTCAGGGCATCGGAAAAAGTTCCCTGACCGTTGAATACTTCGAAATGATTGTGACGGATATCCCCGTCATACTGCTGGTTGCTCGGACTGGCGGGACGCAGCTCATAATCGTCATAAGTGCTGGTCCTCTTCTTGCTCCGGTACATACCGCCTGCCAGCCAGTCTGTCCTGACACCCCCGATCCGGGTACGATAAGTAAGATGGGCATAGCCGCTCTTATCCTCGTCCGAACTGTGGGCAAAGATCCTGTCCGATTCGAATAAGGTCGAAGGCGCATGCACCGCATGTCCCGTAGAGTCCTTACTTACGCCGGTGCTAACATTCAGGACGCCTTCGTCCGGCCTGTTCAACGTCGCTTTGGAATAAGCTCCCGTCCAGTCCAGCTTCAGCCTGTCACCTATCTGATGCTCCCCTTTCAATGTGGCATTCACCATTTGCTGCACGTCGTGCAGGGTACGGTAGGTATTGTTGATCCGGCCAAACCCCGGCCCCACCCGCCCCAGTTGAAGGTTGGTGTCGGAAGCCATCCGGAACTCATTCCGCATCAGATTGAGCCAGGCCCCATACAGGCTTATCTTATTCCTTGCATCCGGTGTAAGATCCAGCTTCGCATGCACGCCGCTCCGCTGCTGCTGAATGGAATATTTTCGGTCCTCGATGCCCGTTACCTTGGTAGCCCCATTACTGGCCATCTCCGTATTGAAAAATACCGAATTGACATTCCGGTAATTGTTCTGGTAGCTGGCCCCGATCAGGATCCCCAGCTTATCATGCCAAACCCTTCCTCCCATGGACAGCCCCCCCAGCAAGGCAAGGGGATGGTGCCGCGTGTCATGACTGAAAGCATTATCAGGGAAATCCTTCATGGTAGCCACATACGAAGGTCCGTTGATCTGACGTGGGCTCAGATCCAGACTGGGACCACTGCTGAAATGCGTATAGTCCTGGGTAAAGAACTTGCTGGCATACCCCGCAGCAACATTTGCATTGACGGAAAATCTGGCAGGCGCATCCTTCATGATCATATTCACCGCCCCGCCAATGGCATCCGATTCCATATTGGGAGTAAGCGACTTGATCACCTCCAATCTGTCCAGCATATCCGCAGGGAAAATATCCAGCGGTACATAACGGTTCTTATTGTCCGGGCTGGGGATCTTGATCCCATTCACCAATGTATAGATATACCGCTTGTCCATCCCCCGGATAATGACATACTGCCCTTCTCCATTAGAGCTCCTTTCCAGCGATACACCCGAGATCCGCTGAGCCGTATTCGCCACCGAAAGATCAGGGGAGATCTCGATACTCCGGGCAGAAAGCGAATTCTGCACGATGTCAGCCCGGCGGTCCGCCAGGAGGGAGGCCCGCTCGGAACCCCTGTCATGACGCCCCGAGACCTGCATCATCTCCAGCTCCGTTTGACGACGCTCCATATCGATCCTCATAGTACTACCACCTTCCCGCACAACAACATCCGCTTCATATTTGCCATATCCAATGGCATTCACCCTGATCTTATAATCGCCGGCCCGAAGATCCCGTAAGACAAAAGTCCCGTCCAATCCGGCCACCAGCCTTGCCCCTCCCCTGGTGCCGGAACCATCCCGGCCCTCGATCTCTACAGTTGCTCCCTGCAAAGGCTCTCCGGTCTGCCGGTCCACTACGGAACCTCGTAGGACCACTGTCTGCGACTGAGCCGCCATCGCACCCGACAGTAAGAGTAATAGGGGAAATAAATACTTCATTGTAGTTAGTTTTTTTGCGATGCAAATGTGCACAGACGCCCGGCAAAAGCGAAAAACACCGGATGAACAAAATGGGAACAGCGTAGCAAGGGACGTAGACCGGGCAGCAGCAGCATAGACAAACAGCATTCAATCGCATGGTTATCAATCATGTTCAAAGAACAAGATCCTCCATTACCAAATTGTTACCGTAACACAAAGTCGCCTGACAAAACTAAGCTTGCAGCTTGTAGCTTGTAGCTTGTAGCTTGTAGCTTACAACGATTGGACAAAAGCCGTCAGGCTTTCTCCATTATGTAAGGCCAGCTTTTTCTTCAGCCGGTACCGCGATACCCTTAAACTATCCTGGGAAATACCCAGCAGAGTGGCAATATCGCCCGAGGCGAGGTTTAGCTTGATGAGGGATAAAAGGCGGAGATCATTGCCCGTCAGCTCTTCGTTGTGACTTTTCAGGTTGTCGAAGAATTGCTGATGCACCTGCCCAAAGGTCTCGCGGAATTCATTCCAGTATTGGTCGTGGTTGAAGTTGAGGTTTATCTGCTGGATCAGCTGCTGCAGCTGTTTTTTCTGGTCGCGCTTGTCGTCCTTTACAAGAACAGCCAGGCGATCCCTGAGATTCTCCAGCAGCTGGTTCTTTTGGATCACATGCAAGGTACTGCTGGTAAGTCCCTTACGTTTTACTTCCAGCTCCTGCATCAGCTTTTCCTCCTGCAACCGGCGGTTCTGCAGCTCAGCCTGCATCAGCTCCCGCTGCGTGCGATAGATCTGCCGGTCCTGCTCGCCCGTCAGACGCTCATTCCTGATCTTCAAACGCTGCCGGCTGATGATGACAACGCCTAATACGATCAGCAGGACAACGACGATGATCACCGCAATAGTAGTGATGACAGTAATTTTGTGGGCATTTTCCAGCCGGACGATCTCGTCGTTCTTCTTATCTATATCATACAGCACGCTGAGAAAGGCCGTTTGCCGGTTGTTTTCCCCGGAATAGATATCCAGTGTGGCGCGTCGGGAAAGCTCCAGGTAATGGTAAGCACTGTCCTCCTTACCCAATAAATGGTAAGCCTTCCCAAGGTCCCGGTAAGCAGCCCCCTTCTCATAGAGGTCATTGGTCTGCATAGCCAATGCCAGCGCCTTGTTGGTCTGTACAATGGCCTCGGGATAATGCCCCGTCTTTCGGAGTACGTCGCCGAGGTTATTGACCACCTCGATGCTGGCCACCCGATCGCCGGATTGTTCATATAATTGCAGGGCAGCAGTGAAATAATAATTCGACGAGTCATAACGTTCCAGGTCCTCATAGATGCTGCCCATGTTCTCGTAGATCTTGGCCATCCCCTGCTTATGCGCTATACGCTGATATTGCGCCAGAGCCAGCCGCTGATACAGGAAAGCGCTGTCATATTTCCGTTGCTTCTCATAGAGATGACCGATCTTACCATAGGTATTCGCCAGCCCTTCGCCATTGCCCGACTGATTGTATAAAGCAAGCGCCTCGTCATATTGCTTACGCGCCAGGGGCAGCTGCCGGTTGTAATAATATAATATGCCCATATCATCCAGGTTCGCCGCCGTCTGCTCCCGGCGCCCCACTTCCCGGAAGATCTTATCCGCCTGTAAATGGTAATCCAACGCCTGGGAATAATTGCCCAGGTAATAACTGATCTGCCCCATCTGCTGAAGACAGGTTGCCGTGCTCGCCCGGTCCTTCTTGGCAATGGACTGCGTATACATCTCCTTTAATAATAAGAAGGCGCTGTCCGGAAATCGCTGGCTCAGCCGCTGCGTATACGCCAGCTCCGCACGATCATTCTCCTGCCCCCTGACTGAAATGCATAAGACCAGTCCTAACAATACATTATATAAATACTTCATCCGTGGATACAAAGAAAGGAACTTAAGATTATGTAATTGTTAAGCCCCCTCCCTCTTTACCGCCAAATCCCCTGCTTCCACCGGAAATTTCACCGGAAATCACCGGCCTTTCGTTGCCCCATCCTCTCTCTTCTCATATATTTACACCCATGAACGATCCCATAACCAACACTAACCATACGTCCCTCGTCCTCGAGGTGGAAGGCCTCAACGTTTATTATGGCGCCTTTCAGGCAGTCCGTAATGTAAGCTTCAACGTCCGGCCAGGTGAGATCTTCGGGCTCCTGGGCCCCAATGGAGCCGGCAAGA
Source organism: Flavitalea plasmicola (assembly GCF_030546645.1). Lineage (GTDB taxonomy): Bacteria > Bacteroidota > Bacteroidia > Chitinophagales > Chitinophagaceae > Puia. The sequence continues at coordinate 194,911 of NZ_JAUOTO010000009.1, read as the reverse complement.
CCAGCACGCTCAGCGCCGTGGAAGGTCTGCTCAAGCCTCACTCCGGCACCATCCGCGTAGCAGGCTATTCCACCCGTGAACAACCACTTTACGCCAGGGCCAGCATGGGCGTTCAATTACAGGCCACCAGCTTCCAGCCGGAGCTCACCGTCTCCGAGATCATAAGATTATACGCCGGCATTTACGGAGTCTCCTTATCAAAAGAAAGGATAGATGGCATCCTGTCCAATATCAAGCTGCTGGACGCCGCCAACAAACGCTATGGACAGCTGTCCGGAGGTCAGCAACAACGGGTATCCCTGCTCATCGCCACCATCCACGAACCCAGGCTCCTGCTGATGGACGAACCCACCACAGGCCTGGACCCCCAATCCCGCCGGCAGCTCTGGGAAAGGATCGAAGCCATGAGAGAAAAAGGTCACGGCATCCTGCTCACCACCCATTCCATGGAAGAAGCGGAATCCGTCTGCGATCGCATCGCTATCATCGACCACGGCACGATCATCGCTATCGATACGCCCCAGGCCCTCATCGACACGAACCGCGGCAACCCGGAAGTCATCCGCGCTTCACGCAAAGGAAAAATTACGCTGGAAGACGTCTTCATCGGCCTGACAGGTACCGAGATCCGTTCCTGAAACCATTCATTCAAACACCCGATAACACTTCATTCACTTAATCATACTTCATTCACCTAACCACACTCCCATGTCCACTACCACCCTCCCTTCCACCTATACTGTATTCTCCCACCTCCTGAGAGCGGACCTGACCACGCAATGGCGTAACCGCCGGGCTTCCCTGCTCGTCGTCCTGGTCCCCACCATCATCCTCATTTCCTGGAAAGGCCTCGTACCGAAATTCGGGGGCGCCTTTGTCCTCTCGAATTGCATTACTGTAGGCCTGACGGCCATCGGGCTGATGGGCTATTCCAATACGGTGGCGCGTGACAGGGACAAAGGCATATTCCAACGCCTGCGGGTAGCGCCGGCCTCCAACTGGACCATCATGGCCAGCCGCCTGACGGTACAACTGATGATGATCGTCATAACAACACTGGTGCTTTTTCTCGTCGGATATAAGTTTGACGGCATCACCATCAGCGCAGGCGGCTACTTCGGCGGCCTGTTGATAGCCATCGTTGGCGGAGCCGTTTACCTCAGCCTGGGGCAGGTCATCGTCGGATTGATCAAAAATCCCGAGACAGTGAACGTCACGACCCGCCTGGTCTATTTTGCCTTTATCATGATCGGAATGTTCGGTGAGCTGGGCGTATTGGGAAAAGAGGTCGGAGACGCCGTTAAATGGTCTCCCTATGGCACCGTCAAGCACATCGTATCGGCAGCGCTTACTCCCTCCACCTGGAATGAGCATAGCTGGATGGCCCTCCTGGTCACCCTCGGTTATACTTTTGTATTCGCCTTCCTTGGCATTAAGTGGTTCCGTTGGAATAGCCGGTGATCATATCGTGATCTTTCCTCCCACTCCATAATATCTCCGCGAGTCCAGCGCATTGGATTTATCGCTGCGGACCAGCCCCCGGCTATCGGCATAGACCTCCAGGCCGGTTATCCCGGGTAAATGCACCCGGTAACCTATATAGATATGCTGTAAAAGAAAAGTATTGGCCCGGCTATAAGAGTAAATACCGCTGAGCACGGAAGCATTGATTTCCCGGTTGAAATGATACGACATATCCACTCCTACGGATAGATCCTTGTACCGCAGCCGGTGTGTCCATCCCCCCGTCCAGGAAGGCTTGTCATTACCCTTCGCATGATCCCCCAGGGGGACATTCGCGGTACTCGCATAAACCTCAGGATAAAAATTGGTCTTATTCTGGATAGTGGTGGCCGTTAATCCCGATTCCCAGCTGAAAGCGCCCTTATCTACTATCCGCACCCGCAAAGCCAGGAAATGCCGGACGGACTTCCATTCGGGATATACACCGGTCGTGTATCCTCCCGGCAGTAAATTGGATCCCAGGGTAGCAAAATTCAGCCGTTCCAGATGGTAGCTCAACTGCCACCGGTTGTCCTTGCCGGCAAAGCTTGTCCCCGTTTGCCAAACCCAAAAATATTTTATGTTGTTGACGCCAGGGAACCCCACCGGCAGCCCCCCTCCCCACGTCACTCCTCCGTAGGTCAGGGCGTTGAAAAACACAGTGCTGTTATCGGAAAGATCCCTTAGCCTGTAGTCCGTAAAGACAAACGCATCCCGTTGAGCATAGGATCCGAACAGCTTCAGGCTGCTGTGGTGCGCCGTATTCCCCAGGCCCAGCAGATCCACCGTAGCGCTGGCAAAAGGGAACACCCGCTTAAGCCCCTGCTGGTTGCCGCTGGCATGGGAAACATTTGCCGTAAAGCCGCCCTGTACATTGATCCCCTCCTTATAACTGATCTCCACAGCCGGGATCAGGACATACAGATTGGCGCTCAGGCCACGCTCATAGCCACTGGTCGACCCCATGCCCTGATTGCCGGCGCCAGGCCCTACGTTAGGTCCCGTCTCGTTATAAGCGATCGCCGAAGATGCATACTTGAAATGTTGATACGATGCATTGAAAGCAGGTTCTATGCTCCAGCCCCCCGCCTGCAGCGTGTAACTCAGCCGGTCCCGGATATACACATGATCCGTGTGCATCGTCGCATTGACCTCTGAATAATGGCGGTCTGCGTTATTATCGGTCGCCGCCTCCAAAAACCAGCTATTCCCTTTATCCAGCCCGGTAGCAAGCCCCGCCTGCAGGTCGTTCCTTAATCCTCGCACCCACTCGCCATGCCATCTCAGCCAGGGCAGGAAGAGGTTGACAGGCTCACGTGTCTTGTAATGAGCGTTGTACCGCGTGGGGCTATAAACGATGGAACTGTCGAATTCAGCACCGATGGTTTGGCGGGTAAACCCCGCATGCACATCGATCTCATTCTTCCTGTCCGGCCGCCAGGTAAAATAACCGTTCAGCCGCCAGCGGTCCATATGTTGGGGAGTGCTGACATGAAGGTCGCTGGTCTTTGACAGCGGTTCCGCATCCCTGAGGTAATTGGCCGAAAGCCCGAAGCTCACTTTATCGAAGTTGCGATAAGCGCCTAAATAATATTGGTGATATAAGTTGGTCGTCGAACGGGGACTGTGCACCAAAAAGGTCTGCGCCGCGCCTTGTATCCCGGATCTTCCTTTGCCCTTCCGCGTAGTGATCACCACCATCTGTGGCTGACCGCCTCCCAGCCCGGTGAGAGCCGCCGCATTTTGCACCAGCACGACCTCCTCGATATCATGAATGCTGTAGCTGTTCACATCACTGAGGATATTTCCATCCACTACATAGGAGATATGGGAAGCATCGGTATAGGAGCCGTACAACCAGACATTGATAGCTTCCGACAAAGTGGCAAAAGGCATCTTTTCCAGGTCCTGGCCTTTAATGGAAATGTTTTGGGTAAATGCCCGTTTTAATACGACACCTCCGACATCCAGCCGGGTACTGTCATTCTGGGCCTGGGAACAATAAACAAAAAAGCTCAATACGGTTAACAGGATCGTTCTTCTCATAAATAGGGTTATGGTCTGCCAAAATATAATAAATAAAAGCGCCCCGGTAGAAGGCGCCTGTCTATTAATCAATTTTTAACAACTTAAGGTGAAGCGCTCCTGTCATTCGGAACGCAGGCTCCGCGCAGGATTGGCTAATGCCGCCCTGATTGCCTGCCAGCTCACTGTCATCACGGCAATCCCCATCGACAATACTCCCGCCATCACGAATACCCACCATTGAATAGATACTCGATAAGGGTAAGCCTGTAGCCACTTATGCATGGCCCACCATGCAATCGGCGCCGCAATGAAGAACGAAATGATCACGAGCCGGAGAAAATCCCTGGACAGCAGGCTGACAATACCGGAGACGGAAGCGCCCAGCACTTTGCGAACACCGATCTCCTTGACACGGTTCTCCGCCATATACGTAGCCAAACCAAACAACCCCAGGCAGGAAATGAAGATGGTCAATCCCGCGAACAAAGCCGCCAGCGTACCGGTCCGCTTCTCGTCGTCGAACTTCTGCGCATACTCCTGGTCGACAAAATTATATTGGAAAGGATACTCGGGGTTGTACCGCTTGAAAATAGCTTCAGCCTTCTTCAGGTTCTCCGCCGTCGGATGCGCGTCGTTCAGACGGATATTCACCGTGCTGAACCATCCTTTGGCGCCTTCGATGACCATGGGTCTGACGGGCGTATAAGGCGACTCCAGGATAAAATCCTTGATGACGCCGATGACATGCCAGGAGATCCCATCGTCCTTGATGATCTGTCCCAGCGGTTCCTTAAATCCCATGGCCTTGACGGCAGATTCGTTCAGCATCATGCCCGTGCTGTCCGTAATATATTCCTTGAGGGAAAAGTCCCGGCCCTTGGCCAGTTTCAGGCCCGTGGTGGCAATGAGGTTCTCGTCCGTGCAAAAGCGGGAGAAGTCCGTTTTGTCGTCCGGGGCCTTACCCACCCATTCAAATCCCCAGCTGTCACTATAGCTTTCCGTCAGGGGACTGCTGGTCTTGCAGACAGCAGTGGCAACACCCGAAGACAGCAGCTCTCCCTTGATCAGATCATAATTTTTCCGGATATCTCCGGTAATAAAATGATAGATGAGATTGCTTTTATTATATCCCGCCTCCCTGTCCCGCGCGTGATCTATTTGCTGCTTGACGATAATAGTGCAGATAATAAGGATGATGGCAAAGCTGAACTGCAGCACGACCAATACCTTCCTGGGCGTGATCAGGGCATTCACAGCCCTGAATGTTCCCTTCAGCACCTTCACAGGCTGGAAGCCGGAAAGGAAAAAAGCCGGATAACTGCCCGCCAGCAATCCCGTGAAAACGACAAATACCAGCCCCACCAGCCAGAACCAGGGATTGCCGTATTGCATGGTCAGCTTCTTATCCGTAAGGGTATTGAAGCCCGGCAAACTTAGCTGCACAATGGCAAGGGCGACCAGGCCCGCCAAAAAAGCCAGCAGGATCGACTCCCCGATGAACTGGCTCACCAGCGCCCCCCGCTGGGCGCCCACCACCTTGCGTATCCCCACCTCCTTGGCCCGCTTCTCGCTGCGGGCCGTACTGAGGTTCATAAAATTGATACAGGCGATCAGCAGGATAAAAGCCGCGATGATCCCGAATAGCCGGACAAATTCGATTTTGCCGCCGCTTTCTTCAGCCCCTTTAAAGCTGGAATAAAGCCTCCAGCGGCTGATGGGATACAGGAACATTTCCCAATGTTTCTCACTGCTGTCATACCGGGTCTTGATCCCTTTTATTTTGGCATCCGCGGCTGCCAGCGATGCATGCTCTTTCAACAGTACATAGGTTCGGGTGGAGTTATTACCCCAATTCTGGTCGTCCTCTCCGATCTTACGTATATAGCTCCAGGGGACCAGGTAATTAAATCGGAACCGGCTGTTCACCGGCGGGTTCTTTGCCACCCCTGTCACCTTGAATAGATCCTTATTGTCCACCCTCACCGTCTTTCCCATCGGGTTCTCCTCTCCAAAAAGGCTTTTGGCCAGCCCCACCGTTAGGATAATGGAAAAAGGCTCATTCAATGCGGTATTGGGATCCCCCTGTAATAAAGGAAAAGAAAACACCTGCAGAAAGTTGGAGTCCACCGCATTTCCTTGCATCATGATCCGCTTGTCGCCCAGGCTGAAAAGATAGTTCTGGCCCCAGTTGACACGACAAGCATGCTCTACTTCGGGCAGATCCCTTTTCAACGCGCCCGCCAGCACCTTGGGTGTAGTGTTCCAGCAATGCATCTCCCCGCTGAAAGCAGCCCGGTTCCATGCCTCGTAGATGCGGTCCTTCTTCTGATGGAATTGCTCATAGGTCACCTCACTCTGTATCCACAGCAGGATAAGAATGGCGCTGGCCATGCCAATAGCCAGACCGGTAATATTGATAAAGGAGAACCCCTTGTTCTTCCAGAGATTGCGGAAGGCGACTTTCAGATAATTCTTAAGCATATCTTAAAAGTACCCACCCGTAAAGAAATGTTGCGCACGCCCATCAGTTTTTTCCGCCGTTTAACGAACCGGAAGGCTTTTCCTACCATCCGATACCATAATCCTCCCCGTTATTGCTGCTGCCTCCCCACAAGGACCCATGCTTCCAGTCAAACCAGATGGCATTGATAGGGCCGCTGGTCCGGTCTCCATAGCTCGTCGTATACCCCATCCGCGTAAGGTCCTTCCTAACCCACGGCGGCGTGGTATTGCCCAGAAGGACGCGACCGGGACGTGGTCTCCTGTCCTCCAGCTTCTCGCCGCCAAGGCTGAGCCACAGCTGGTCAGTATTGATATTCGCCGCTTCCGTCGCTTCCTGTACGGTCATGCCGAACTCGACGACATTGAGAAAGAATTGCAAAAGGTTCTGGTCCTGCGTATCTCCTCCCTGCACCCCAAAACACAGGAACGGCTTGCCATCCTTCATAGCCAGGCTGGGCGTCAGCGTCACCCGGGGCCGCTTATGCGGCTCAACGACGTTGAACGGATCAATAATGCTGTCCAGGACGAAGCTCTGCATACGCTGGCTCATCCCCACCCCCGTATGTCCCGCGATACAGGCTGGATTCCATCCGCCGCTGGGCGTCACCGATACCACCCAACCCTCCTTATCAGCCGCCTCGATCGTGGTGGTGCCACGCCATTGCCGGTCATGATACAATGCCTCATCCATGCCAGGGTTCCCATTGCTCCGGTCAAATGCCAATGCCTGCTCATCCCGTTTTCCCAGCCCGTCATCTCCCGTCATCGCCGTCCCATTCATAGCCCCGCTCGTACTGGGCCCTACCCCCCCGCCCCCGCCTTGTCCCTGCCCCAAAGCTTTCCGCTGCTTCAGCAGCTCCACAAATGGATTGGTCCTCCCTTCGAAAGGATAAGGATCGCCCGGCGCAATGGCGGGATCATTCCTGTCACCGCCTATCAGCCCCGCCCGCTGCTTCGCATACTCCTTGCTCAGCAGGCCCTTCATCGGCTGCCCCTTGGCAAATGCCGGATCCCCATAATAAAAATCACGATCGGCAAAGCTAAGGCTCATCGCCTGATACAATGTATGTATATACCGCGTGCTGTTATACCCCATCCCCTTCAGGTCGAAATTCTCCAGGATATTCAGGCTTTGTAATAAAGAGGGCCCCTGCGTCCATTGCTGCAGCTTATAAACCTCGATTCCTTTGTAATTGACATGCAGCGGCTCCTCCTCGACTGGCTTCCACATGGCCAGGTCTTCCAGCGTGATCAGCCCTCCCTGCTCCTGGCACCCGCGCACGAACTCCTTCGCGATGTCTCCCTTATAGAATCGGTCATACGCGGCATAAATAGCCTCCTTCCGGCTCTTCTTATGCTTCAGCGCATCCTGCTCCGCATCCACCATTTTCGTAAGTGTTTCCAGCAGGTCCTTCTGAACGAAGATCTCTCCGGCCTCGGGCGCCTCCCGCTTCTCTCCGGGATGCGTAAGGAACACCTGCTTGCTGTAAGGCCATTCCTTCAGCCGCCTTTTCTGCGCCTCAAAGCTGTTGGCCGTCTGCGCCTCGATCGCATACCCCCTCGCCATTTCCATAGCAGGGGCCAATACCTCTTTCAGGCTCATGGTGCCATACTCCGCCAGCATATAGCAGAGCCCGCCGGGCGTGCCGGGTGTGACGGCCGCCAATGGCCCGTATTCAGGAGGAAAATTGAATCCTTTGCTCGAAAAGTAAGCCGGCGTAGCGCCGGTAGGCGCATAACCCAACGCATTGATGGAAATGACCTTGCCGGTCTTCGGGTTGTAGATGATGGCTTGCGTCTCGCCACCCCAGCTCAGCACGTCCCACATCGTGCACACAGCCCCCAGCATAGCGCAGGTGGCATCCACCGCATTGCCGCCTTTCTGGAAGATCTGCGCCCCGGCCTCCGCAGCCAGCGGCTTGCCGGTGACGGCCATCCAATGCGTACCGTGCAGCGGTGGTTTTTGTGTCAATTGTGCCAGGGAAACCTGGCAGCAGAAGATAGCAGCTGCTGGCAGCAGGTAATAATTTCTCATGTCGGGGAATTTTAGTTGCCTAAATTACTCCCCAAACTTGACAACGGCAAAACCACTTCTCCCATAATAATTATTATAAGGTATCACCACCTCATCCCATGATATCTGGCGGGCCTGCTGGAATTGCAGGATGGTCTTGAACTTCCAGAACATAGGACTGATGGCGTCGCTAAGCACATCCCCCTGGTGATCCAGCACCGTAGTGCTGCCGTACGGATTCTCATTACGGAAAAAACTGTTATATAATAAAAACAACCTGTCGCCCATAGGCACCATAAAATAAGAAAGGTTAGGCGAATTCAACTCCGTGGTCTGCTCTTTGCTCAGCACGGCGCTCCAGCAGCTATCGCCCCTTTTGCATGGGAAATAGAAAAGTCCCAGATCACCCCGTAAATGGTCCATACCCAAGCCACCCAACGAAGGAAACCGGGCATAACCGTCATGCAACGCGGGTGACCGGAGGCTCTTGGCAGGGATATTGCTCACAGGGATCAAAAGAGAAGAAGGATCCCACTGCAGATCATACGTGCTCTCGTCGTCATACCACTCCGTAAAAGGCCTGCCGTATTCCTTCAGCAGCATAAATCCGCTGCCAGGCACCGCTATAAAACTTTCCTTCGTCAGATTCTCATCCCGCACTTTGCCCGGCACCAGTGTGCTGAAACGATATGAACTGTCAAAATCAAATGCCTTTTGCCGCATGGAATAATGCACGACATGCACGTTCTTCAGCACATCGTAATGAAAGGTGGAAAGCACGGCAGCCGTGGCTTCATCCCGCATGTTATCGATGGAGAGATTCACATCCTCCATCCCGGAATTGCCAGGCAGCATGATCTCCCTGTAGGACATAGCCGTGTCCGTGGCATTGAAATGGAATAACAGGAAATTTGCGTTGGTGCGGGAAGGCGACATCATCATCCACTGTCCGTTATTACCCAGCTTCACCGGGCTATTGGTAAAATGTTCCAATGGATAGTTGGTGAAGTCATCCTGGATGAATGGCTGCGTGATAAAAGGATGCGCATACACACGCTTGTACAGCAGCCGCCAGTCCTGGTCGAACAGCAGCGCGTGCAGCTTGGGCGGATAGGAAGTGATGGACTGAAAGCCCAGTAAAAGCATCAGTCGCTGATCCTCGCTGCGGACCAGCAGCCAGCTATTGCCCGATTCATTAAAAGGAAGGGAATCCAGGATACGCCCTTTGTCGACAGGCATTCCATCCGGCGAATATCGTCGCAGGAAGAGCGAGGTCTTCTTCTGCCCGCCCAGCAGCACCAGCTGATCAAACGAAATATCGCCCGTTACTAAGTATTCCTTCAGGGTAGCATCCGTCACCGGATAGGAAGGGATGGAATTCACAGGCTTCATCCGCGCGTCATAAATATCGAAGGATTGAACCTCTGTCTCACGGGGATCTGCCGTCCGGTTGGTAGTCCGCCTTCGATGCGTGGTTTGCATCCAATAATAATCCCCTGCTTTACCCGCCAGCTCAGTACGCACCGTCCACCTGTCGCTGACAGGCTCACAGTACATCACTCGTTGTGCTGACACGCAGGGGGTTACCGCAAGCGGCATCAGGGCCGCAGTCAGGTATACCCAGTACCTCATGGGAATCTCACTTTAAGAGTCGATAAATAAATTGGAATCTGAACCTTAATTTAAGAAATGCTGCATCAAAAACAGATTTTTTATATGAAAAAAAAATCCTATATTATAGCAACGTGATACGCTACTCATAATTCCCGTAGTGCACGTCGCTTCCAGCTATTCCATATATGGAAGGGTATACCCGCCAGCAAGATAATAAACCCCCAGAATACGATGTCTTCCCCGGCGCCAATGATAGCCAGCAGTGAGAATATAAACGCCATCGTAGCGGGGACCAATACCCGGATCCATCCCCGGGCGCTCGCCGGAGGTCGCTGCCGCATCACGGTGATGACATAGGCGCTACTGACAAAAAGATAAGGCAGCAGGGCCGTGAGCGTGGCCATCAACATCATGAACTTGAACTGCTCCGCCAACCCCTTCGTATAATTCATCAACATGATCAACGAAAGGAATACGCTGGAAAGGATGGTGCCCGATGCCGGCACGCCCTTACGGTTTTTCTTTTCAAAAAATGGGGGGAACAATCCATCCTTCGCAACGGCAAAGGTGATCTGCCCCTGCGACAATATCCAACCGTTCAAAGCCCCGAATGACGCCACCGCCGCACCCGCAGAGACCCAATAACGGGCCTGGGGACCCGCTATCACCGCAGCAGCATCTGAATAAGGGGTCACGGAATGTCCCAGGTCCGCCGCAGAAAGAATGCCCATCACGCTCATAGATCCGAATACATACACCAATGTGGTGGCCAGCGTTCCTATCATGGTGGCGCGGGGAATGTTCTTCTCCGGGTTGGCAATGCTTCCCGCAGGAATAGTGGCGCATTCCACTCCCATGAAAGCAAAGAGTGCCATGGTTGCCGTACTCGTGATAGCCTGGACGGTCGTGCTTCCGCTGCGGTTGAAAGGAGTAAAATTCTCCCAGTGGATAAAAAAAACGCCCACCACGGCAACGAACAGGAGAGGTAGTAATTTTAAAATGGTGGTCACCAGCTGCATGATCCCGCCGGACCTGATGCCGCGGTTGTTCACCCACGTCAGCAGCCAGACAGCCGCCAGACCCGTAGTGGCTGCCGCAAAGGCGCTCGATGAAAGGATAGGAAAGAAAGTGCTCAGCGCGCTCACCAATGACACGGTAATGGCAGCATTGGTGCACCAGATGGAGATCCAATAACCCCATGCCGTCAGGAAGCCGATAAAATCGCCAAACCCCTGCCGCGAATAAGAATAAGGCCCCCCATCCATATTCGGCAACAGCTTGCTGGTCTCGCTGAACATATGGGCGATCGAAAGAGCGCCGACACCCGAAAGGATCCAACCCAACAGGCTTATCCCCCCGAAAGAGGCCATCGCTGTCGGTAATAAGAAAACGCCAGCCCCTATCATGCTTCCGACCACCAGCGACGTGGCAGTCCAGAAACCAAGTTTATCCTTCATAAGTACTAAATATACCGCTTTGCCGGAAGACGCAAGCGCCACAATTCCTGCCGTGGGAAAATCTTTCCGGCGCTGGGATTAAATTGAAATGGATCAGGCAAAAACCCCTCTGTTCGGAAAATACTATTAATACATAAACAATTAATTATCAACATAAATGAAAAACATTTTTGCCTGTCGCGCTTTTTCTGGCCTCCCGGCACACGGATTGTATTTACATATTCGGTTTTTCATAGGATATTGGATTTAAAGACGGGGCTGGATTTCTATCCTGGCCCTTTTTTTATTTGGTGCAATGCCGTTTTGTCGCGCTAATCTCCCTTTTCGTGTATCGTTTTTCATAACTGATCCCTCTTAAGCTTATTTTCGTCCCGGTCCCCAAAAACCACTCATCCCATGATCCTTACGTTACTATCTCATCAATGGAAGTCCTTCTGGCGTAGTCGCAATGCCGGTAGAAGCCTCGCCATTCAAATTGTGCTCGGCCTGATCATCGCCTATCTGCTGGCATCGATCCTCACCATCGGCTTTACTTTTCCGCACATGCTCCACAAGTTCTATCCGGGACAGGACATCGTCCGCATCTTCTGCAGCTTTATTTTCTATTATTATTCCTTCGACGTCGTCTTGCGCTTCACCCTGCAGGAGCTACCTGTACTGTCTACCCAACCTTACCTGGGTCAAAATATTCCCAAACGAAAGCTGGTGGCCTTCCTGAACATACGCTCCCTCTTCCATTTCCTCAACCTTGTCCCTTTGTTCCTCTTCCTGCCTTTTGCATTCATGGAGATGGCGCACGCCTATGGCGCGGCAGGAGCAGCGGGTTTCATCGCCACCATCATCTTCCTCACCATCTTCAACAACTTTCTCATCCTTTATATCAAGCGCAGGACCATCGTCAGCAGCTGGTGGCTGGTGGGGTTCTTCGCAGCGATCATGGCCTTTATTGTCCTGGATTACTTTCACATCATCTCGCTGGGGAAATGGTCATCCGCTTCTTTCATCCGCCTGCTGTCCGCACCCTCCCTTGTCCTGATCCCCGTCGCCCTGGGCCTGGCAGCATGGTTCAACAACTATCGCTTCCTCCTGGGCAACCTCTACCTGGACGAAGGCATCGCGGCCGAAAAAGAAAAGACCTCCAGGGAATATACCTGGCTCGAGCAGATGGGACTGTCAGGCGAACTGATCGCACTGGACATTAAGCTGATACTCCGTAACAAACGTCCCAAATATATCCTGCGCCTTAGCGCCCTCTTCATGGCCTACGGTCTTATCTTTTATACAAAGGATAACCTGAAGGAACCGCACATGTATATCTTCTTATTCACGGGTATCTTTGTTACAGGGATCTTCATCATCAACTACGGACAATTCCTTTTTGCCTGGCACAGCAATTATTTCGACGGGCTCATGTCTTCCAACATAAGCTTGCCCGCCTGGATACGGTCCAAGTTCATGCTGTATACAGCTGTCAGCACCATTATCTTTATCATCACCTCCTTTTACGGACTCATCAGCTGGAAGCTGCTCGTCACCCACCTGGCAGCCTGGCTGTACAACATCGGGATCAACAGCGTGATATCCGTGTACCTGGCTACCTATAACTATAAGGCCATCGACCTTAGCAAGAGCGCCACATTCAACTACCAGGGCACAGGCGCTGTACAATGGGTGTACTCGTTCGCCCTGATCCTGGCGCCCTATGTGTTCTTCTACCCGCTGGCAAGATTTGTCGATCCCTGGGTAGGCTTTGCCGCCGTTGGAGGGCTGGGCCTCATCAGCCTGCTGCTGCAAAACTGGTGGGTCGACATCCTCGTCCGGGAGTTCCGTAAGCGTAAATACCTCGTCCTCGCAGGGTTCAGAGAAAAATAATTACACATCACGATAACACATACAATACTTTATCATATGCTCTCTATCATCGACACCGTCAAATCCTATAATGGTAATATCGTCGTCAATATCCCGCAGCTGGACATTCCCACCGGCGAGATCATCGGCCTGGTCGGCAACAACGGCGCCGGCAAGACCACCCTCTTCCGCCTGCTCCTGGACCTGATCCGGGCTGACAAGGGCGAGATCCTTTCCAAAGAAAAGAACGTCGCTGTCTCGGAAGACTGGAAAGGATACACAGCCGCTTACCTTGACGAAGGCTTCCTGATCAACTACCTCACACCGGAAGAATACTTCTATTTCATCGGCAAATTACACCAACGCTCAAAAGCCGATGTAGACGAGTTCCTGCAAAATTTCGAGGCCTTCTTCGATGGCAGCATCCTCAACAGCGGAAAATACATCAGGGACCTTTCTAAAGGCAACCAGTTCAAGGTCGGCATCGCCGCCTGCCTCCTGCAGCAGCCGGAGCTGCTGACCCTGGACGAACCCTTTGCCAACCTGGACCCCTCTTCCCAATTGCGCCTGATCCGGATGCTGAAAGAGCTTCCGGCTCAACAACGGGTCACCGTACTCATCAGCAGCCATGACCTGAATCACGTCACAGAAGTATGCCACCGCATCCTACTGATGGAAAAAGGTCGCATTATTAAGGACATCGATACCACCGCCGATACCCTGCAGGAATTGGAATCTTATTTTGAAGTCTAGCTTATGAACAGGAAAAACAGGTACTCATTTAAAAAGGTTTGCTTCTGGGTCACCCTCGTTAATGGGATTATGTTGGGCCTGTCGTTGTGGATAATCTATTATGTCAAAAACCCCTACCAGAGCCTTGACCTGACGCAGTTCAGCCTTGCCCGCTATATCCTCCGGGGTGCCGTATCCATCGCCTTCCAGTGTGTATTTGATTACTTCGTGCTCAATCAATATTACAGGCTGATGGCTAAAAAGGCTGAGTGGCCTTCCTATCTGATGTGGACCTTAATTTTCCTCCTGTCCAGTCTTGCATACTACATGCTCAACGACCTCACCATCCGCAAAGAAGAATTTAAGGTGGTCTTTGACATAAGTCTGAAGCTCTTCTCCTATTCCATCGCAGCCATATTTCAAATAGCGCTCCCACTGGTCTTCGCTGCCATCACCCGGCAGCTGGACGAAAAGAAATGGCAGGCGGAAAATCAAAAAGTGCTGGAACAGCGCACCTCCCGGCTGGAAAAAGAAAAGATGCAGGCCGACTATCTCTTCCTGAAAGCACAGATCAATCCCCACTTCCTCCATAACACCCTGAACTTCCTCTACGCCCGCTCCCTCCCCTACTCATCTGAATTGTCCGAAGGCATTCTCACCCTGTCGGAGATCATGCGCTATTCGCTCGATAAAGAGGAAGACACAGATGGAAAGGTCCTGCTCACCCGCGAGATCGAGCATGTACATAATATCATTAAGATCCAGCAGCTGCGCTTCGGCAACGCCCTGCAGGTCGCCTTTACGATCCAGGGCAACCCCGAAGACCTCCGCATCCTGCCCTTCGTCCTGATCACGCTCGTGGAGAACGCTTTCAAACACGGGGACCTGAAGAACGCTGACCACCCCGTCACCATCGACCTTTGTATCGACGATGGGAAAAAGCTCCGCTTCCGTTGTGTGAACAAGAAAAAAACTGGTCCTAAAGAACTGTCCACCGGCATCGGGCTGGAAAATACCCGCAAACGCCTGGAACTGGCCTATGGAGAAAATTATTCTTTGTATATTAAAGATCAACGGGAAGCTTATATCGCTGACCTTTCCATTAACTTATAACCATGACCACCTGTATCATTGTGGACGACGAACAACATGCGATCGATGTGCTGGAGCACTATATCAAACGGATCCCCTCCCTGCAGCTGCTGGCTTCCTTTACCAATCCCCTGCAGGCGCTGGAACTGCTCAACAGCCAGAAAGTCGACCTGCTCTTCCTGGACATCCAGATGCCGGAGATCTCCGGCCTTGATTTCATCCGCGCCATCCAGGGCCGGTCGAAGGTCATCCTCACGACGGCATACAGCGAATTCGTCACCGATGGCTTCGAGCTGGAAGTAGAAGACTACCTGCTCAAGCCCATCCCCTTCCCCCGCTTCCTCAAGGCCGTTCAAAGGATCCAGCAAACCCAGCCCATCCAGCCCACCTCCGAATCATCCACCCCCGACGCCGGCTTCGACGATTACTTTTTCGTAAAAACAGAGCTGAAAGGCAAAATGCTGCGCATCAATTTTAAAGACATTGATTACATCGAAAGCATGAAGAATTACGTGGCCATCCATCACAATGGCTTGAAGACACTCGCCCTTCTCACCATGAAAGACCTGGAAGAACGCCTCCCCGCCACCCGCTTTCTCCGCATCCACCGGTCCTTCATCATCGCCGTGGACAAGATCACAGCCATCGAAGGCAATACCGTACTGCTGCGCAATGTACAGGAAGGCATCCTGCTGGGCGAGACCTATCGGCCCGCATTTCTGGAAAAGATGAGAGGGAAGATCCTCCAATGAACTACTTCCGCCGAAACACCTTCACCGGATTACTGATCGGCTTCACCGTCCCTATATACGCATAAATAGCCGCCAGATCACTCTCCGTCATCCCCGCATACATCAACCACGGCATAGGCGTATTGAAATCCCCGGCAGCGACCGTCTTCAGAACATACCCACTATCCGTATACTGCTTGAATTTTCGTATAAAAATATTCCTGTCCCAGTTCCCAATGCCCGTCGCTTTATCAAAAGTAATATTAGACGAAGTAACGACCGTCCCATTAGGAAAATCAAACTCCCTCCCACCTCCGAACTCCGTCCCCGGTATCTTCGTTCCCTTATCCACCTTGCTATGACATTCCGTACACCCCGCCATAGTGACAAGATATTTCCCATATCCTATGACATTATTGGAATCCAGTTTTTCTTCAAGCGCCGCCTTGGAAGGCATCGTATTAACAATGATATTCAAAGGGAAATCCAGCTGATGGGCGGGAACCTCATTCTTCACAGCAGGAAGGGTCCGCAAATAGGCAATGATGCACATGATATCCTCGGCATTCGTTTTGCCATAGTTGGGATAAGGCATCAGTGGAAACAGCGCCTTTCCATGCTTGTTCTCTCCCGTAGTAATGGCCCTGAACAATTCCCCATCCGTCCAGTCGCTGAGTGCTGCCGGCGTGATATTAGAAGAATAGAGCGTCCCTGGAAAACCTATCTCCTTTCCAAACTTTTCACCCCCGCCGCCAAAAATCTCTTTCTTCAATGGCCCGGCATAAAAGGACCAATCCCGCCGGCTATGACAATCCATACAGGCCGCCACATGATTGGCCAGGTACTCGCCACGCTTTACCCGCCCCGGCGTCACCTGCACCTTCATATCCGTCGGCTTGCCGACATTCGGCAATGCCGTCTTAATAAAAACAACCACGCAGACCAATCCGAGAACGATCACGCCTAAAATGATCAATACGACCTTAATTGCTTTTTTCATGCGGCCAAAATAGGAAAAAAACAGCAAAGCCCCTCCAAAGACCGCCACAGGCGGTCTGCCCGAAGGGCCATAATAAGAGTCTAAAAAAACCTAACCCTGGCCGTCAGGCCAACCTCAATAAAAACAGCAAAGCCCCTCCTGAAGGGGCTCACTGTCTCCTATGAAGGCCGTCAGGCCAACCTCAAATATGTATAATACTACTGTTTGATCAAATACCCAAACAACCCATCCTGCTCATCATTAGGCCCCGCCGTGAAATAAAGCCTGCCCTTATCTATAGTGGAAGTAGTCGGGGGGAACACCAAAGCCCACAACCCTTCGATCACGATCGTATGCTTATGCGACTGCAATTGCCCCAGGAACAGCCCCTGAAGACTATAAACATTGATCCGGCCATCGCCAAAATTACCCACGAGTATGACAGAATCCTGATGAAGCCCGCCATCCATCCCTTCATGATGGCTGTCTGAACCACTGCTATTTACACTTTTGTTATGTCCTTCATCATCACCCATATCATTTGCATCCAGGAACTTCTCGCCGGCAGCCGCAACACCCCAGGGGGAATTCAACGGACCGTTCGAAGCAAACCTGCTAACAAAAGAACCGTCCGGTTTGAAAATGCTTACAAAACCATTGCCCGGACCTTTCACATCGTCTCCATCAGGACCCACCTTGGCATAAGTCACGAACAACCAGCCCCCGATCGCCTGGATATTGAAAGGACTATACCCCGCGGGAATAGCAGGATCCTTGAATGGCATGGATACATTCGCGAAACCCGTATCCCATACGACGATCCTATTGCTTTTGAAATCAGTCGCATAGATGTAATTATTCGTACCCCAGGAAGAAATAGCCAGGCCCTTGAACGAAGCATTGGGGGAAAGATCCCTGATCTTTATGGCATTGTTGCCGGCGCCTCCATTCCATCCTGAAAGGATCCCGTTTTCAGCTACGAAAAGAAAGGCTGCAGCCGAGCCATTGGAAAGCCGGAATCCCTTCCCGCCCGCAAAGACAATGCCGGTGGGATTCCCACCCATCGTATCGGTGGAAGTAGGAATATTGACTGCCGGCCTTGCAGGGATCAAAGCTCCCTCGGCAGTATAGACCTCGCTGACCCCGCCTCCGTTGGAATTTACCCAGGGCGTTCCCCCGGAAGAAAATGCCAAACCCCAGGCATTCATCAGCGTAGTGTCCATATGGGTGGCATTATATTTACCATTGTTATCTACAAGGTTCACCTGGGTAAAATCCCGGAGATCTTTTCTTATTTCGTTCAATTTCCGGCAGCTCACCGTCAGCGCCAGCAAGGCAACTAATACAACAAGTAGTTTTTTCATACATAGCAATTTTTAGAGTTAAGGTATGCCTATGGTATGCCACAGGCGTACCGCCCGAAGGGCAATAATTAGCGTTTTAAATAAACCATCCTTGGCCCTATGAGGGCCAAACTCCTAATAAATCCAATCAAGGTCTAAAACAATCCGACTACATGCGCACGAAGCTTTCTACTGGCAAAAATGGGGGACATTCAATTCTCAAAGGGAGGAGATAGTTCCCGAGGGGCAATGAGAACAAACGGCAGTTAATCTCCAGAGGTTGCCCCTCCGTCAGACCAACCCGCAAAAATCCCAAACCCCGCAAAAACAGCAAAGCCCCCCAATACCGGGAGGCCAGCCGCCTGTGACGCGATAGCAACCTACCGCTTAATAATGTATCCAAACACTCCATCCGCCTCATTCTCAGGCCCTGCCGAAAAATACAGCTTTCCCTTGTCCCCATCAGGTGGCGCTGGCGGGAAAGACAAAGCCCAAAGCCCTTCAATCGTGATCGGATGCTTATGAGACTGCAATTGCCCGAGAAAATGTCCCTCCTGGGTGAATACATTGATCCGGCCATCCCCGAAGTTTCCAACGAGGATCACAGGATCCTTTGGATCACGCCCCCCATGATTGCTATTCCCGATCTTCTCATATCCTCCACCCCCATCTTCACCCCCGTCTACATCCTGATCTTTCAGGAACGAACCTGGCGCCATCACTACTCCCCAGGGCAGATTCAATGTACCTTTGGATGCGAAGCGTCCGACAAATGATCCATCCATGTTGAAGACACTGACATAACCCTTACCGGCGCCGGCGATCCCATGCCCCTTCGAGGGCCCACTGGTCGCAAGCTCACCATAGATCACAAAAAGCTTGTCGCCCACCGCCTGAATGTTATAAGGTGAATAGGAGGAAGGGATCCCCGGATCTTTAAAAGACATATGCACGGGCTTAAACTCCGTATTAAATACATCGATCTTCTTTTCTCCGAAATTGGCGCCATAAATATAGTTATACCCATTGCTGGTGCCGATAGCCAGCCCCGTATAGCTGGTGGCCTCATTGTACGGATGGTTCAACCGCGTTGCCACATTGCCCCCGTTCCAGGCCGACAGCACACCGTCAAAGCCATCAAAAATAAAAGCAGCCGTGCCGTCACCCAGCTTAAAGCCCATGCCCCCGCTGAATACAATACCACAGGGCAATCCGCTTACAGAATCAGTGCGGGAGGGAATGAATATGCCCGGCCTGACAGTGGACCCATCAAGATGATAAAGCTCGCTCACATGCCCGCCCACGGAATTCACCCAGGCTATATTGGTAGGGGACCAGGCGATCCCAAAGCCGTTTATCAGGGTGGCATCCAGGCCCGCCATAGGATGGTATTCCTGGGAATTAGCCCGAAGGTTCACTACATCGAAATCACGCAGATCACTATCGTGAACATTTGATTTATGACAGCCGAAGGACAATGCCATCGCAGTCACCAGCCCCGCAGCCGTTAGTTTCCTGTTGTGCATACGTAGAAAGATTTTAGGTTAACATTTTGCAAATCGCCTGCAAACCTACAATCCCTTCCCGCTGCATTTGGCCCGCAACTTCCCAACGACTTTTCTTTTCTTCCGAACGACGGCTTTCATCTCATATGCTATAATTGCAGATCCACCCGCTTCCCCGATGCAACGGAAGCATAGATCCCATCGATGACCTTCAGGTCCTTCACCGCTTCCGCCCCATCCACGGGAACAACTGGCTGCTCCCCTGCCAGGAGTATGCCCGACATTTCATCCATCTGCAAGGTCTGATGCGTGACGATAGGCTGATTTAATTCCCCCAGATGCGTACGCCCCTTGATAGGGCCATAGCCCGTTGAAGGCCACATCTCCGCCCATCCCCCCGTGCCATCCAGGAAAAACTTGTCCAGATTATTCATATTGTAAGTAGAAAGACAGGACGCCACCGCTCCGCTGGGAAAACCCAGCTGGAACTGGATGGTCTCATCCACCCCTTCCTTGAACTTCACCTTATCCGTCTTGGTCTCCTGCGCCGTCACCCACACGGGATCCTCGCCCACCATATATCGGGATCCGTTGATGGAATAGATCCCGATATCCATCAGGGAGCCACCACCAGACAGCTGCTTATTCAACCGCCACTGCGTAGGATCACCAATCGTAAAGCCGGTAAGCCCCTGGAAAAAACGGATGGTCCCGAACTGTCCCGCCTTCCGCATCCGGATAACCTCCAATGTATGCGGCTCGAAATGCATCCGGTAGCCCACCAGCAGCTTCACGCCCGCCTGCTTGCAGGCATCTACCATCTCCTGCCCCTCTTTGGCATTCACCGCCATGGGCTTTTCGCAAATGGCATGCTTGCCGGCCTTCGCCACCCGGATCACCTGGTCATGATGCAGGGCATTGGGCGTAATGACATACACGGCATCGATGTCCGGATTGTTCCTGACGGCATCGAAATTCTCGTAGTTATAACAATTCTTCTCGGGGATATTATACTTGGCCTGCCAGTTCTTGAGTTTTGCAGGCGTGCCGCTGATGGCGCCCACCAGCTTCGCCTTTTTACAGGATTGCATGGCTTCCGCCACACGGGTCCCATAGCTCCCCAGGCCCATAATGGCCACCCGTAGCACAGGCCCGTCATACGGCGTGTTGCATCCCACTACGGGTACCGTGGCTGCAGCAAAAGAGGTAATAGAAGGAAAGGCGATGGCCGAGGCGGCCAGCTTTTGAAGAAAGTCACGTCTGGTATTCATGGCAATAGATCTTTAGATGAGTGATGATCTAAATTTACTGATTTTGCCTTAAAACCTGAACTGTAGCCGTAACGTCAATACATTGTCTTTTAGATCCGACGTATAACCCGGCAGCAGCGTATGCTCATTTTTTACGAAGTCGTACCACGCCACTACTTTCATATTCTCATTACAATAATAAATATACCCCACCCCCAGTGTGCTGTATTTGATATTGGTTGCATTCAGGTTCGCACCCGCCGCACCGATATTCTCCCCGCGAACATCAGTATTGGGATCATACCAGTCATACTTGACACAAACCTGGTGCTTTACGGAAAAAATATTTTGCAGGAAATAAAGATAAGCGCCGTCAAAATGCCGTACGAACGTCGGCTCGGCCAGCAAGGTCGCCGGCGTCTCCGAGCTGGTAGCCGTAGCCGTTTGTGTACCCCGTATATACTCGCCCCTGATCTCCGTAAATCCCCATCCATGCCGGACCTTCACCTGCACGTCTGCGCCATAATACTTACGAGGCGCCTCCCGGCCTATATTCCCCAACGACGAATCCGCCACAAATGCCTTTTCACCTCCTCCAATCCTTCCCATTTTATATTGCGTTGCCGTATTTTGTAAGAACCCTCCATCCAGCATCGATATACCCGCGGAAAACGTCACCACCCGCGAAAGATTGACTGGCTTCAAAGCCACCCGGGCAATAAGGTCCTTGTAGTTATCATAATCCGCCGCGGCCGCCAGCCCCTGCCCATTGAATACACCCACATCCACTTTCAGATAACGCAAAGGATGCCCCTTTTTACGGGGCTCGAATGAGAACATCGCCCCCAGGTCACGCTCGGTCTTCATCAATATCTGCGACATCCTTCCCCGCTCCGGCGACTCCCTGTCCGAGGACGCAAGGTTGACCTCATACCCGAATGGCCGGGCAAACATCCCCATGGATAAAGAAAACAGTTCCCATTTGTTCTCAAAATAACGGCCCCAGAAATCCCGGATAAAGACGCCCCGTTCCGTACCGTCAAACTGGAACACAAACTGCACCGAAGCCTTATTCTCCTCCGTAAATCTCGCGTATTCAAAACGAAGCCGCCCCCGCCGGATCATAAATCGATTGGAAACATAAGGAGCAAAATCACCGCCGGCATAGGTCTTAGCCCCTTTTTCCTGGATCACCTGGAACTGTGGCTGGATATACCCCCCGATATTCACGCGGTCGAATTTCTTATAGATGGAAAGAAGGCCCTTGCCCATATTGGTCGTAGTGTCCACCATATCCATTAGGAATTGGGCGGATAGCGCCTTCACTGCCAGGCTTAAACCTAGCAACAGTCCGATTTTCTTCATGCAGGAGTGCTGAACTTTCGCGCAAATCTATAGAAAACCTGGCATCAACTGTCCGATTAACCCATAAATCTCGTCCGCCGTCCTCCCCTCCTTCCGGAGAAACTGCACGGAGGTGGCCCCCGCCGACTTCGAAAGCTTCATTCCTCCCTCCTCCAATAAAGCATGATGATAAAAACAGGCATCGCCAAAAACGGCTCCCCCCGGCAAGAGCCCGGATAGGTACATCTGCGCCAGCGTGGAAGGCCAGAGATCCTGCCCTCGCACAATAAGGTCGACCCCAAAATGCAGATCGTCTATGATAGATGTTACTTGATAAGCTGGAAACCCGTCTTTCTTGCGCACGACAAAGTCCTTCATGCTCCCATCCAGCGGCCCCGAGAAATCAGCTGCTTCCACCCCCCGCACCTTCAGCTCCCGGAACAGATCCGTCCGCACCCGCCAGCTGACATCCGGTGCATCCAGCGAAAGCCCCTTGTCACGGCAAGTCCCCGGATACCCTCCTGCGGTAACTGCCCGGGCAATCTGCGCCCGGGAACAGCTACAGGCAAACAGCACCCCCTGGTCCCGTAACGCCTGCAAAGCCGCAAGATACTTCTCCATCCGATGCACCTGCGACCACACCGCTTCAAACTCCGCAAGCCCCAACGGCCCCTCATCCCACGATATACCTAAAAAATGTAAAGTCTCAAATATGTCCTGCACATAACGTTCATCCACCCGGTCCCTGTCCAGATCATCAATCCTTAGCAAAACCCGGGCGCCCATCCGCCGGGCAAGCCTCGAAGTGAGGACAAAAGACGCCACATTCCCCAGATGTAGAAAACCACTGGGCGTTGGCGCGATCCTTGTCCTGTTAAACCTGGGCTGCATCAGCCGCAATTTACAGACTATTTCACCAGCAGCCCATCTGGTATCTTCCCCTCCGCCGTAGGCAGCGACAAACCCAACAGCTTCGCCACGATCACCGCCTGGTCCCGCTGGTTCATCTCCTGTATCAATCCCCCTTTCTTAATCCCGGGACCATACGCCACATAGCCCGTCTGTATCTCATGAAAGTCCGGGAAATAGCCATGCGTTCCGCCACGCCCCGGCTTCACCGCCTCCCCGGTCATCCCATTTCCAAAACTGGCGCCATGCTCGCCGCTAAGTGCCAACGGCACCAGCGGGTTGGACCCACTGGCATCCAGCTGCGCCCGGTCGATCACCCGGAACAACTGCTTGTCTGCTTCCGGCAGGCTGTCTAACACCCGCCTTACCCGGGCCAGCGCCTCCTGATCATTCCTGTCTTTTAAATACAAAAAAGAGCCCCCGCCCACCGAGAAGAACTGCGCCTTCCATTCATCTTTTTTTACATCCGTGATCAACCCGGCCTTTACCAGCCAGACATTAGGGTTGATACTCGTCTTCACATCCACAAATCCATGATCGCCGGTGACGATGATCACTGTCCTATCCCAGATCCCGGCCTTCTTCAACGCATTCACCACGATACCTACACTGCTGTCGGCATCCTTGATCGCCATCCTTACACTGTCACCCTGTCGCCCTTGCATATGCTCATAATGGTCCACGGAAAAAAAATGAATGTTCATAAAATTGGGCTTGCTCTTCTCAATGACATATGCCGCTATCCTTGCCACGTTATGATCCCTTCCATAATCGATCTTATCGGCTCCGCCGAACACTTCCTTCCTAAGCACATCCACAAACCCTGCCGGCTTCGAATATTGCTCCCGCACCCTCTCTCCCATGCTGCCGATATCCGGAATATTATACTGGACAGGCGCATCGGCCGACACCGGCCAGAACAGGGACGCTACGGTCATCCCCTTCTTTTCGGCAGCATCCCAGATGGTAGGCGCATGAATGGAACTGTCATTCCAATACATCTTGCCGGTCGGGCCATTGGGCTCGAACATATTATTGAAATATACCCCATGCTTCACAGGCTGCACGCCCGTCACGATCGTGGTATGCGACGGATAGGTCATGGATGGGAATACACTGTTGACCCCATTCGCATGCGTGCCGCCCTCCATTAATTTCCGGATATTCACCGCACCCCACGACGGGTCCAGGTAAAAGTCGGGACGAAAACCATCCACCGTGATCAGTACGACATGCTCTACACGCTGGGAAAAACCTACCCCACACACAAGCAACGCAATAGCGACAAATAATAATTTCCTCATATGATCCTATTTACTTTTTTTAACTTCCACCTGCGCCATCACGGGAAAATGATCCGAAGGTGTTCTGGCCGTATACCTGCCGGTACTATCATCTCTCACTCTATACGTATCCGTGAGGATGCCATAACGGTCTACCTTGAATGACCGGCTGACAAATATATGGTCTATCCGGCTTTCCGTCTTACCATCCGCCCTGAAATTATTGAAGGTCCCGTTCAAGGCCAGCCGGATAGGGGCCAATTCATAACAATCCCTTAATACGCCCGATGCATTGATCAGCCTATAGCCCTCATTGGTCTGATCTACATTGAAATCCCCCGTCAGGATCACGGCCGCACCGGGCGGAAAGGTCTTGATCCTGGCCAATATCAGCCTGGAGCTCTCTGCACGCGCCTTCACACCGACATGGTCCATGTGCAGATTGAACATATAGAAGACAAAGCCGGTGCCGGTCTCTCTAAACTTCCCCCAGGTGCAGATCCTCGGCAGCACGGCATCCCATCCTTTGTTAGGCCGGTCCGTCGTGTCCGACAGCCAGAAATCCCCGTGCGCCAGTAATTTGAACTTCCCCGTCTTGTAAAAAATAGCCGAATGCTCGCCCGCATGTTTGCCATCATCCCTGCCGATCCCGATATAAGCATACCCAGGCAGACTGTCACGCAGCCCCTCCAGCATCGGATAAAGCCCCTCCTGCGTACCGAAGACATCGAGATCATGGAATCGGATCAATCCCGCGATCACAGGCAGCCGCTGGCCCCAGCCATTGCCATGCAATGAATCGCCATGGTTGGCATACCGCAGGTTATACGTGCCAATGTTGAAACGCTGCGCAAGCACACCAGCGCTAAAAAAAAGGGACAGCAATACAGCTGCCCCCCGGATCATCAATTTATTTTGTCCCACGATGCGTTCTGTGTAAGATTAGGATTAAGTTGAAGATCATTATAAGGGATGGGATACACCACCCGGAACTCATTCCAGAGCCGATCCTTACCCTGGTTGTCTAACCACATCAGATTACCATACGTACCAAACTCCAATGTCTGCGGGTTCTTCGTAGTGCCGATCGTAGGCGACACATTGATATACGTCACGCCGGATACATTCCCCGGAGCAGTCCCCTGGTAGAAACAGACATCAGGCTTCCCATCCTGGTTCAGGTCCATCAACTGGTTCAATGCAGGTACATACATTCCATTCCAGGGTTTCAGCATCAGCCTTCCCATACCCCACCTGGTCAGGTCCGCAAATCGGAAGCCTTCCAGCGCCAGCTCGATGCTACGCTCTCTATAGATCTCCAGCAGCACAGGACTGCCCACAGATGTGCTGGCGGCCTGGCTGGTATCTGCTCCCCAACGCCTGAAATAATTATCCAGGTAGGGATCAATGACAGAGGGTACGGTCGATCCACCCGCGACACCTGCCCGCAGGCGGAGAGCGCCAATCGTCTTCCCCCAGGTAAGACCATCCATCAACCCCAGCTCAGCCTGCGCCTCCGCATAGTTCAGGAGGATCTCCGCATAACGCATCATGCAGATGGAATTCGTATTCAGGGTGCCATTGTCATAATACGTATCATCCAGGCACCACTTGATGGGCTGATAGCCGGTGTAGGTATAGTTAAAAGCCGGAGGGGTCGGCACCACTGATCCACTGTTCACCCGCGTATAGCCCGGCGTACGGATGGTCTGTTGCAATCGCTTGTCGCGGTTCTGCGTCTCTTTCCAGAATGGCAGCGTGTCATGTCCCGGAATATCCGTAAAAGAAGTGCCGTCCGTATTCAGGTACATATTGACGAAGGTCTTGGTAAAATTCAGCCGCACCCCATACGTCGAGCTGGTATACCACCAGTTCGCATCATTCAGTATAGACAACGAAGGACTGGTGACGTTGGCCAGCATGATCTCGGAAGCGACAGGCGTAGCGCTGATGAACAGGTTACGATAAGACAGGTCCAGCCCATTCGCAGTATTCAGGCTAAGTCCCGCGCTGTCCATGACGGCTTTCGCGGCGCTGGCAGCTTCCTGCAACCATTGTGCGGCAGTCCCATCCAACCCTTTCGCCTTTGCCGTGGAATCATACCTCCTGAATGTGCCTTCAAAAAGACAGATCCTCGACTTCATCCCGTACGCCACCCATTTCGTGATCTGGCTCCGGCTGGGGTCACTGACGAGGGCCATATGCCCGATGGCATAGTTCAGGTCTGCCAGCACCGAATCCATCACCTTGGTGCGGGGATCCCGCTTCCCATACAAAATGGCCGTATCCGTCACGCTCAATGGCTTGCTGATCCAGGGCACATCTCCAAATCGCTGCACCATGCCATAATAGAAGTAGGCGCGGAAAAACCTCGCCAACCCGTTGAAATTGTCCCGGACGGCTTGTGGTACAGCCGTACTGGTGTTATTCGCAATAAAATAGTTGATGTTCCGCAGCTTCGTCCACGTCCAGCCGGTACTTTGCCGCGCATTGTAAAAACCGGGCCGGAGATAGTCCGGCACGGCATTACGGGCCCCATAATCGCTCATATCCCCATCCTTCCGGAATATATCATTGATGGTGGGCAAACTATCATAAAAAGAATTTGCATACAGCTGAAGTCCATCCTGGCTGCCGAAAACCACTTCCTTATTGCCGGTCGACTGCGGCGTCTGATCGAGACTCTTCTTACAGCTGGCCAGCAATAACACAGCCGCCAGCCAGATCGAATATTTTTTATTAAGGATCATACTACTGTTTTTAAAATGGATCGTAAAAGATTAAAGCGTCACGTTCAGGCCCAGTGTAACACTCTTAAGGATCGGATAGTTATTTCCGTTACCATTATTAGTGGTCCCTGTCAGGATGATATCCGATTTACCAATACTCTCCGGATCGATATCCCTCGTCAGCTTGAATAAGGGAGAATAGGTCCAAAGGTTCTCGCCCGATACATAGAACCTCACGCCCGACAGCTTCAGCCGTTGTACCAATGCATTCGGCAAATTATATCCCACCTGCACGTTCTTCAGCCGGATATAGGCCACGTTCTGCAGATACCGGGTCTGAGGATTATAAAGCTCACCCTGGCTGTTCTGCGCGGTGTATCCACGATACCGGGGAAAATAGGTATTCGGATTTTCAGGGCTCCAGATCTTTCCCTCCTGGTATTTGAACAGGAAGTTGTAAGGCCGGTTAAACTGTCCCCAGAAAACATCCGCTTCAGAGCCGGGCCACCAGTTCTGCTTTCCTACACCCTGGAAAAAAGCGCCGACAAAAAATCCGGCATAGTCGGCATTCAGGTTGATCCCATAGGTGTACCGCGGTGTAGAGTTGCCGATGATCCGCAGATCTCCGTGATCCTTCACCGTATTGGCGCCGTTGTTGATCATATTATCCTTGCTCAGGTCCTTGAATTTGAGATCCCCGGGCAGCCACTTGCCCGTATTGGATGCCTTGAAAATAGGCTGGAACTTGGGTCCATTGGTCGCAGGGTCATCCGCCGCCGTCCAGAATCCATCATTCGTATAACCCCAGATCTCGCCCAGCTTCTGCCCTTCATAATAGTCCGTCAGCACCTTGTTGGCGTTATTATACCGCGTAATGGTGGACTGGTTGTCCGACATCCAGAAACCCACATTGTAATGCAGCGGCTTGCCGGCGACATTGAACTGATCCCTCCAGGAGATACTGGCCTCCCAGCCCGTCGTCCGCATATCGGCATAGTTACCCTTGGGCAACGTCGTACCGAATACTGCCGGCAGCGTCTTACCCACCGTGAACATGTTCGTGGTGATCCGCGCATAGATGTCGGCCGTAAACGTCAGCTTGTTATCCAAAGCAGACACATCCAGGCCAAGGTCCTTCGTCGTTGCCTTCTCCCAGGTCAGCCCCTCTGGCAGCACATTCGGCTGAGAGGTCGCTTGCGGCCTTACCCCATTGATCACCCTGCCGGATTGATAGATCTTGAATAATTCCTGGAAGTTGTAAGAGGCAATGCTGCCATTCCCCAGCGATCCATATGATCCCCTGATCTTGATATCCGATATTGCTTTCGGATCCACATTCCAAAATGCTTCCTTCGCTATACGCCATCCGGCAGATACAGAAGGGAAGAACCCAAACCGCTGGTCGGATGGGAACTTGGACGACCCGTCATACCGCCCGTTCACCTCCAGCAGGTAACGGTCCTTGTATCCATAGTTCAACCGGCCAAAGCCGCCCAGGATGGCCCACTTCTCATATCCTCCGGCCGTGGTGATGTTCTGCCCCAACGCCAGGCTCAGGTCAGTGGCATTGCTGTACACGATCCCATTGCGCTGCGCATTGAAATTATTAAATACCGATTGCTCGTAATTATACCCTATCATCGCCTTGAAATAGTGGTCGCCCCCGAAAGTATTCTCGTATTCACCATAGATATTCGTGGCCAGGTACTGCGTCTTGGCATTCCCCATCAGCATATCATTCGTGGTGGTTCCCACATAAGCGATCACGCCCGGAGTCACGCTGTAAGGCACCTGCACCCGGATCTGCTTTAGGCTGGAGTCCGTATTCTGGAACGTAAAGTCTCCCTTGATCCGCAACTTGTTGTCCATGAACTTCGCGACAAATCCCGTCGTGTTCCGGAGGACCTGGCTCTTGAAGTTGATGCCGTTCTTGCCGTAAAAGAGGTCTCCCACCGTATACGCCGCCGAAAAGGTCAGCGTCCCGTCAGGGTTCTGCAGCATGGAAGAAGGATGCGCCTCATCAGCCATATTCCGCCAGATGCCACCACCTTCACCCACATTCACGGGATTGTGATAATCCCGGGTAGTGTACTGGGTATAGTTATACACCTGCAACCAGGGCAATACTTCTATATTACCCTTTGCCGTCAGGTTATACATATGATAATCGTCCGAATTGTACCGGAAGATACCATCCTGTCCATAATACCTGCCCGTCACATAATAGCTGGCCTTGCCGCTGCTGCCGGAGATCGACAGGTTCTGATCGATGGCGGCATTATGCTTCTTGTACAGGAGGTCATACCAGTTGGTGTTGCCGTAGTATACATAGTTGCCGTCAGGACCAATGTCTGCCTTCGGCAGGCTGGGATCCCCATTTCGCCGCGCATACTCCGTAAGATACGCCTGCGAGAACTTTTGCGTCTTATTGACACCCGCAGGTATCTGCGAATAATCATTCCAACCCGTCCATGCAGAATCGAACATCAGCATGTACTTATACCCGTTGGACTCGATCTTCGGCACCGTGGTCGGGCTCTTGATGGAATAGTTGGAAGAATACGTAATGGTTGCCCTACCCTTGGAAGGGGTCTTCGTGGTGATCAATACCACACCAAAGGCGGCCCTTGCCCCATAAATGGCAGCCGAAGCGGCATCTTTCAGTACGGTGACACTCGCCACATCATTGGGGTTCAAAAGGCTGGGATCGCCCTGGATACCGTCTATCAACACCAGCGCACTTCCTCCCTGACCAATAGACGTAGCTCCTCTTATATTATAAACGGCGGACGAAACAGGCTTACCGTCCGTAGTGATCAGGTTGAGATTGGGGATCAGCCCCTGCAATCCCTGTGTCAGGTTGGGAATGGAACGCCTGTCCAATACATCTCCGCTCACCTGCGCAACGGCGCCGGTAAGGTTCACCCGCTTCTGCGTGCCATAACCCACGACCACCACCTCGCTCAATGCCCCCGTCTGGTTTTTCAGCTTGACAATGATCGAAGTGGAGGCATCGGCTTTTAATATATACCCCGTCAGCGTCTGCTGCTGAAAGCCCACTCCACTGAATGTAAAATTATACCGGCCGGTGATCGGCAATTTCGTAAAAGTAAAAATGCCCGCAGTATCGGTTTGCGCCCCGGAAGACAGACCCGTTACTGAATTGGTCGCCAGCACCGATATGCCAGGAAGAGGATCCCCCTGGTCATTACGGACAATGCCGGTGACACCGCCCGTACGGTCCTGCGCCCGGACAGATAAGCTCAGGCAGCCTAGTAATAGCCAGGCGAAAAGCATAGGTCGCTGGACTACAGCCAACAGATTTTTTCTCATCGTGTAGATTTTTTCAAGTTTGAGCAAAAGGTTTCCCCTTCGCCGTTTAGTGGCGTTTAAAATTTTATACCGTATGTGTCGGAGGATTAAGGCTTACCCTTCTTAATAATGTACTTGCCGTTAAGACTGGTCACGGATAAATGGTTCAGCAGCGCGATGTCGCGTATGATCTCGACCAGCGAATCTTTCTTTTCCAGTTTCCCTATGAAGTATAAGTTGCGGATCTCCCCACGGGAATAGTCGATCTCTACATTGTAAATGGCCGACAGCTGGTCGAATACGTCTGCCAACGACTGGTTATTGAACATGTACCAGTTGGAGATAGTATCTGCATTCACATGATGCGATTGGGCAACGGAAGCCTCGGCAGCATGCTTCTCGGGACTGCTGATGGCCACATCCCGCGTGCTCTTGCTGAAAACAAGCTCCTGGCCGGGCGACAGGTAATAATCATTCTGTCCCTTGACGTCTGGCCCGCCTTCCAATGTCACCAGTACCTTCCCCGTAAGTAGTTTTATTTTTATCTTGTCGCTGTAAGGATTGGCATTCACTTCAAATGAAGTCCCTAATACCCGCGTCTGCAACCCTTCACTATACACCGTAAAAGGCATATCCAGCTTCTTTGCCACGTCGAAGAACGCTTTCCCTGTGATCTGTACATCCCGCTGATCCTTGCTTCCGAACGATGTGCGGTAACGCATCCGGGCCCCGGGGAACAGTCGTACTTTAGAGCTATCCGGCAGCGTTAGCAACAGCGCCGCCTTCCCGTGATTATATTTCTCTATCCATGCAGCCTCCGGAGCATGGTTAGCCGCCAGTTGCTGTTGGCTTGCTGCCTTAGGACCCGGTTGTAGCATGTACCAGCCTTTAAAAATGAGGATCACTACAGCCGCGGCAGCCGCCCACTTCCAGAAATGCCTTACTCGTCCGGTACGTGGCATTACATCAACCTCCGCTTCCCCATCTTTGCTTTCCACCGTCTGTGCCGTGATAAATGCCAGCATCTCCTCCTTGTACCCCTCCGGCAATGGCGTCTCGCCGTCCGCCTGCTCATACTCATGCAGTAAATACTGCTCATCAGGATTATCCCTCAAATAAGCCGAGACCATCGCAGCTTCCGCCGCAGTGCATTTCCCACTCAAAAACTTTTCTACCAGGTCATCGGTTAATTTCTGCATGCATTCAGTCTATGAAAGATTCGATATTACTATGTACAGTTGAAAGAAGTGTTTACCCCTGCTGTGGATGAAATTTTTCTGTCCCCATCTGCCGGATATGACGGAAAGCCTTGCTGACATGGTCTTCCACGGTCTTGACGGAAATGCTCATCTCTTTGGCGATCTCCTTGTTGCTGCAGCCCTGGAAAGCTTTTAGCATAATGATCTTTTTCCTGACAGGGGGGAGTGTCTCGATGGCTGCGCTGACTTCGTTGGAAACTTCAAAGTGGTTGGCGTGGGAAGGCTGAATGGTGTCCTTTTCGAGGGATTGAATGTGTATGAGCCTCAGCCTGTTCTGGGTGGCTTCCTTTTTAATATGATTGATCAGTAAATTACGGGCGATGATGAACACCTGTTTTTCCAGGGAATGATCCTCCGATAAAGTATGCCTGAATTGCCAGAGGCGGATAAAGCATTGCTGCGTGAGGTCCTTTGCCGCATCGTGTTGGTAGACCCGCTTTAAAAAGAAACGGAAGATCTTGACATGCAGTATATTATATATTTCCAGGAAGGCAGCGTGATCGCCTTCTTTAATAGAGATCAGTTTTGGTAAGTCAGCAGCCTGAGAGAAATTTTTCATAACAGCATGCAAGTTGCAGAAAACAATCGCGTCAGCAACACCAAGTTAGGAAACTTAACCGAAAGATAAAATCTGTTTTATTTTGCCAGTTCCTCAAAAAGAAAATAAGGGTTTCCCTTGAACAGCTTCCAATCCTCCGATAACTGCCCCTTCACCTTATCGAACTTCTCACGCTCCTCTGCCGTCAATTGGATCGTCCGCTGCTCCTCCGGCAAAGAAGCTTCCTCCTTCATCGTCTGCTCAAGGTCCAGCACATATTCCAGCAGCTTGGCGCAGGTATTGAACTGCCCGCAAGCCACCACCTTCATCATCCGCTTCTCCTTCGCATCCGCATGGTCATACCACAAAGTTGTTCCCATGGTCCGTGCTTCCTCCGCCACGGCATTCAGCTCCAGGCAGCCCTCCAGCAACAGGCTCTGCACAGCCGCATCATCGGGAAATTTATTCCTGATGGATCTTTCCCTGCTGGCTTTATTGAAAACACTCAGCTCATAGATCACATTGAAAGCACGTCGGTTGACCCAGACCTCCTGTCCGTAGAAATTTCCGAAAAAGATATCGAAGATCAGCCGCCGCGTCTGCTTGAGATTGATGTCCATCACCATGCTCAGCGAAGAGTTCAACCGCGTCTTTACCATTTGCTCCAACACGCTGAATGGCGCCTGCTTCAGGTACTTGCCCAGCGAACCCAACGCCGTGTCCGACAATACGCCCGCCGCCGGCAGCTGCTCCTTCAACGATGCAAGGATCGCCTTGTCCGACGCTTCCAGGAAATTGACCAGCTTGCTTACCCGTGGACTGGTCCGCTTACCCACCACCGCTGCCACCCACAACAGCAATAGCATGATCGCAGGCGACAAAAAGAAGAACCCGATATTCCTCCACGGCCCTGCATCGTTCTGCACCAGCAAAGCCACCGATCCTGCCAGCATAATGAGCGCGAGCCAGAAAATGATCTTCGTCCACCTGTCCACCCGGGTCATGATCTTACTCATGCCCTTCACAACATCCTCCATATTTTTCTTGCGCCATGCCCCCTTCGCCACCGGCTTGGGCGGCAGGTAAGGATCCATAAAATAGCTTGCTACATCCGCTACCATGATAAGATCAAACCCATTGTCCGCATCAAATTTCCTCCGGCGCGTATCCGCAAGAATGGCGCTGTACAACCCCTGGTTATCGTCCACTCCGCCATCCATTAATCCGATGGATGCATCCAGTATTCTCGGTTCAAGATCATAGTCGGTAATTACCATGGCCCGCTTGAGCTGGTCGCTGCTGAGCCCCTCCCCCCCTTTCACGTCCCGGCCGGCGGCATAGCTGAAATCCTCGGGATATACGACAGGCTCAAACCCGCCGGGGAAACAGGACGAAGAGGCCATGATATCCCCCAGCTTCACCCGCTGCAAGGTCTCCAGGTGTGTCTGCGTTCGTTTATCCATATAGATGTAGTTATTCCCCGTCTTTCCCGCATCGTATGTCTTATCCCTGAACGCCCCGCCATTGGTCTGCCAGCGAAAAGAAATGCCCCGGCTGAACTCGGTGGCGTTGAAGCACACTTCTATCTCACGCCCCCCTTTCTCCCAATACACCCCAAACGTCTCGCCTTTGAACAGCTGCTTATCATACGTCTTCGCAAATGCATTGATCAGGTTCCTGTTCTTCTCCTCGCCCTCCCATGCCTTATCGTCGTCCAGCAGCTTCAACACCTCCTCCAGCAACGTCTCCCCTTCCATGAACGACAGCATATCCCTATACACTGTCTGGAAAGGCAGGCCCTTTTTCGTATACGCGGAATAGAGAATGCCCGGAAACGTCCCCCCCGATGCAGAAGAGATGAATTCCACGTTGTCCAGCAAACTGCGCCCATCGGCATATTTCACGCGGTTCAGATAGCTCATGGCCCCGGTGCTGAAGCTCGCGGCCCGGAACCCTCCGCCGGACAATGCCATCGCTATTTTATTGAAAGGTGTCTTCAGCGGAGTAAACGCCAATTGGAACTTGTCTGCTTTGTCCGCAGCAGGATCATGCGAGGGAGAAAAAGTTTTTATTAGAGGTTCTTCCATATAGATAGGTTTGCAATTGAAAGCATTATGGCCGCGCTAAATATATGAAAATTAGAGTATATTCGAACTTCCAACCTTAATTGAAGCCTATGAGTCATCCTTTCACGCATAAAAAACCTCCCTTCCGGAAACTGAGAGGCTATGCCTTCGACCCCAGTCTCTCGCTTAAAATAGATACGGTCGCCATCAACAACATCATTTATAAGGTTCCCTGGGAAAGACTGGATCCCGGCCCGGCCGGTGAATACGTCGAGGTCATAGACTATGACCCTACGGTAAAGAAGTTTTACAAGGCGGTAGACCTTTGCGATGACTACATCCTCGCCCAGGACGGACTGGACCCCAGCGAAAGCGATCCCCAGTTCCATCAGCAATTCGTCTATGCCGTGGCGATGACCACCATCCGTAATTTTGAAAAAGCCCTGGGCCGGAAGATCATCTGGGAACCTCGCCTCCTTGCACAGGAAGGCCGCTACGAGGAATACGTCCCTAAACTGCGGCTATACCCCCACGCTATGCGTGAGGCCAATGCCTATTACAGCCCCCTGAAGAAAGCCATTCTTTTCGGGTATTTCTCTTCCACCCCCGCCGACGAGACCCTGCATATGCCCGACTCGCTGGTATTCACCTGCCTTAGCCATGACATCATCGCCCACGAGACCACCCATGCCATCCTCGACGGGATCCATAATTATTATAATGAAGCCACCAATCCCGATGTGCTCGCATTCCATGAAGCCTTCGCGGACATAGTAGCCCTCTTCCAGCATTTCACTTTCCCGGAAGTGCTGAAACACCAGATCGCCAAGACCAGAGGAGACCTGGGCGCCCAAAACCTGCTCGGTCAGCTGGCCCAGGAGTTCGGAACAGCCATAGGTGATTACGGCAGCCTGCGCGACGCCATCGGAGAGATCGATGAGGCTACCAAAACCTGGAAACCGAAAGAACCGGACCCCAATGACTACCGCACGGTCATGGAGCCGCACGCCAGAGGCAGTATCCTGGTGGCCGCCGTATTCGAAGCGTTTCTCAATATCTACAAGAGCCGCGTAGCCGACCTGCTTCGCATCGCTTCCAATGGGTCCGGCATCCTCCCGCAGGGCGAGCTGCACCCGGACCTGGTCGACCGTCTCGCCGGCGAAGCCTCAAAGGCAGCCGGGCATGTTCTCAATATGTGTATCCGCGCCCTGGACTGCTGCCCTCCCGTCGACCTCACCTTCGGGGACTACCTGCGCGCTATCATTACCGCCGACGCCGACGCCATACGCGATGACCAGAGAGACTACAGGCTCGCATTCATAGACGCCTTCCGGCGAAGAGGCATATATCCGGAAGGCATAAAAACCCTCAGCGTGGAAAGCCTCCGCTATCCCGTTCTAAACATCGGCTACCTGATAGACGAGTCAGGTAAGGTAAAACACAACCTGTCTTCAGACAACGTCGACCTGGACGTCAGCGAAGACACGAAGCAGCTGCTGGGCGTCATCAATACCTTCCTGCGGGACTATGGCAATGACATCAAATATATCAACGACAGGGAGAAGATCTATGGCATCACCCGCACCTACATCGGCGGCGCTTATGGCATCCCCGATAAAAAGATCATAGGCCTGCATGGCCGCCTGAACGTTAAGTTTTCCAACTCCATCGACTTCGCCAGGATCACAGGCCTTGCTTTCGTGGACGGCTACCGTGTGCTGGGTATCCGCCCTTCCAATAAATATAATGGCCCGTCCTACCAGATCACCAAAATGCGATTGGTGTCAAGAGTCGGCCCCACGGGCGCTCAGCTGAACCAGGTGGTCATCTCCATGGTGCAAAGGGCCGGCGCAAAATTTAAGAATGGCAAATATGAACCCTACACGCCCTCTCGCTTCCCCTTTTCAAAGACAGATGACGATGGGAAAAAGATCCCGGAGGACGCTTTCGAATTCCGGGGAGGATGCACCCTCGTCTTCGACCTCGATACCCAGCTGCTGAAATACGCCATCAGCAAACCCATCGTCGATATGGACAGCCTGCAGAAAGGGAAGCCCCCCGCGATCAACCGGCGACGGCTCGACTCCCAGTATACATTCATCCACGCAGGCAGTGACGCCGGCCAGAATGAGTTCACAAAATACTTCGGCAGTGGCTGCCATAAGCTCGCCGAACCCTTCGCTTTCCTACACCAAATTTAATGCAGCTGCCATGGCAAAGACAACCAAAAAGACGGCCACACGCCTCAAGACCTCATCAACCCCTGCCAGATCCGCTTCCACTCCCGCCGCCCGCATCGACAACGTATCCGTCCGCATGTACTGCATGGGCACGGGCGACTGCTTCCTGGTAAAATTTCACAGCGGCAAACAAGCGGTCTTCACCATGATGATCGATTGCGGCAGCTGCAGGGGTTCGCAGTCGGATTTTACCCCTTACTTGCAGGACCTCGCCGGCAGCCTCACTAATAAGACCATCGACCTCCTGGTTGTCACCCATGAACACAACGACCACGTCAATGGGTTCGATAAATGTTATGACATCTTCAAAGGACTGACCATCAAAGAAGCCTGGTTCGCCTGGACCGAAGACCCCACTGATCCCACGGGTGCAGCCGCAGTGTTGAAGCAACAGCAGCAAAAAATGAGAACCGGCCTGCGCAATGCCATCGATGCCCTCGACAAGGACCGGCAGGCCTTCCTGGCGGACAAAAGACACAATGCTTTTAGGATCCCTTTGGAAGACAATCATGCCGCCTTTCTCATGGGCCTGAACACGCTGGCATCGATCAATCTTTCCGACATCCCCAACGATGACAAACCCTCGCTGCCCGGCATGCGAAAAATAAAACAACTGCTGGCAGAGAAAAAAACAAAGATCCGCTACCTCACCCCCGGCAGCTCCCTCGACCTTTCACAGCTCCCCGGCCTCACTTTTCATGTATTAGGGCCGCCAGCCAGCAGGGATTCCATCTTCAGGAGCGGGAAAGCTGGCACCGACGTATATAATAAAAACCTTGCGCTGAACAATAGCAGCCTGCCCGTCAACGCCTTCCTGGGCCTCTCGGGAGACATCGCCCGCAATGATCTTCCTTTCTCCAGCGTGTATATTGACGAGCCGCCATCCGGCAAGGTCCAGTCACCCCCCGCCGCTAAAGCCATGCTCCCGGCCAATGCCGCCAGCCAGGCCGAGACAGCCGCAGCTCCGGTAGGCAAAGGCAGCGACTCCGTCATCAACGCCTACTTCGATCCTTCGTACGACTGGAGACGCATCGACAACGACTGGCTCAACAGCGCAGGCGCCCTCGCCCTCCGCCTCAACAGCCACATCAACAACACCAGCCTCGTGCTGGCCATTGAATCTACAGGCACCAACAAGGTCATCCTCTTCCCCGGCGACGCGGAATTCGGCTCCTGGGAAAGCTGGCACTGCATTGAAGAATGGAAAACCAAAGGAAAAGACGGCAAACCCTGGGCGGAAGACCTTCTCAACCGAACCGTCTTCTATAAGGTAGGCCATCACCTTAGTTACAATGGCACCGCCCTCGAAAAAGGCATCCTCATGATGAAAGACCCCAACCTCGCCGCCATGGCCACCCTGGACCGCCACCGCATCGCCAAAGGCTGGACAAGCACCATGCCCAATAAACCTCTCCTGCAGGAGCTCCTGCGCAGGACCCAGGGCAAGCTGTTCATCATGGATGAATTCGAGGTCATGCCCCCTCCCTCCAGCCAGCTCGACCCCTCCACACTGGGCGAAGATGCATACATTGCATTTACCTCCAATGGCAAATTGCTTTATAAACAATATACCTTGTCTGTATGAAAAAAAACATGCTGCTGACGCTTCTCCTGGCGCCTGTCTATCTCCTCGCCCAGAAGAAGGATAACTATGCCCCCATAAAACCAGAGATCACAACCCTTTTCTCAAAAACACTGAATGAACCTCGCAAACTTTTCATTTACACCCCCGAAAAGGATACCGCAAACCCACAGCGGTCCTACCCCGTTCTATACCTCCTCGACGGCGACAGCCATTTCAGCCTGCTCGTTGAATATTGCCGGTATCTCAGCCGCTGGGACGTCAACGTCATACCGGAAATGATCGTCGTAGGGATCTCCAACACGCAGCGCACAAGAGATCTCACGCCAACGCATAGCATCATCGATTACTTTGGTCATCCGGATACAAGCGCAACGTCCTGGCTAAAGCCCAGCGGCGGCAACGACAAGTTCCTTCAATTCATCCGGGAAGAGTTGATGCCCTATGTGGAGTCGCATTATCAGACCCAGCCCTTTAAGATCCTGGCTGGCCATTCCTTTGGTGGGATCACTGCTATCAATTGCCTGCTGACCCACCCCGGTATGTTCAGTGCCTACATAGCCATAAGCCCTTCCTTCTGGTGGGACCGGGAATATCTGTTACAACTGGCCGATAAAACCTGGGGAAATGGAACCATTCTGAACAAAACACTATTCTATAGTGACGCCAGCGAAGGGGTCGCAGACAAATCGACCTTTCATACCAACCTGCAAAAGTTCGACTCCCTCATCACTCAAAAACACCTGGTAGGGCTATCGCATAAATATATTTACTATCCCGAAGACACGCACATGACGGAGCCCGTGAAAGCGTACTATGATGCCCTGCGTTTTACCTATAGCCAATGGAACCCTCCTTCGCAATGACTTACACATTTACTCACTCCTGAGGCTCTTCACCGGGTTCGCCAGCGAAGCCTGCACTGTCAACACACTGATTGTCCCCAACGCAATCACCAGCGCCGACACCCCCGCCAGCGGGAAGATCCACCAGCTAAGCACGATCCGGTAGGGAAAATCCTGCAGCCATTTACTGAGGAAATACCAGGCAATAGGCGTTGCAATAATAAAAGCCAGCGCCACCAGCCTGATAAACTCCCTCGACAATAGCCCCGTAATGCCAAACACGGACGCCCCCAGTACCTTGCGCACCCCTATCTCCTTGCGTCGCTTGCCGATCACCAGCGATACAATAGCAAAAAGCCCCAGGCAGGACAACAGGATGGCAATCACGGCTGCCGAACAGAACAGCGTCGACAACCGCTCCTCCTTCGCATACCAGCGATAGGT
This sequence comes from Flavitalea plasmicola, assembly GCF_030546645.1. GTDB lineage: Bacteria > Bacteroidota > Bacteroidia > Chitinophagales > Chitinophagaceae > Puia. Next base: position 155,759 of record NZ_JAUOTO010000009.1, on the reverse strand, counting down.
ATTTTCTGTAAGATAGGATGCGTTAGTCGTATTGTCCGGTTCGATCGTCTTGTACGCATCCCGTACAATGGCCATCGCCTGCCGGGGATTATTCGTCCGCACTTTCACGAATATATACCCCAGGGAAGAATGTTGCTTCGCCATCTGCAGCGTCAGCGCACCCAGCTTCTCATGCAGGGAATGCAGATGGAAATCCGGGATCAACCCGACGATATTCCATTTTGGCGCCGAACTGTCCGAATAGAAAGATAATCCCACAACTTTTTTTACACCGAACTGGCGTGCCATGCTCTCCGTTACGATCACATTCCTGGAATTGGCAGCCGTGTCCGTGGGAAATTCCTTGCTGAAGCTGCGCCCGTCCAGCAGCTTTACTCCCAGCGTCTCCAGGAAATCATAGTCCACCGTCAGCATCTCCGTCATGATTGCCTTGCCGTCATAGTCAAAACCAATGCTCCAGTTGCTTTGACTCTTATCCTCCCCGATGCCGATATTCGCTGAGCTGCCCGACACCCACTCCACCTGCGGCTGCGCGGCAAGCTTCCGCCGCAGCTCGCTGATATACCGGAGCGAATTTTCCTCGTTCTTTACAGGTATGCTGATCACTGACTCCTGCTCGAATCCCAATGGCGCATTTCGCATATATTGGAACTGACGGTAAATAACAATGGTGCTGCAGATCAACAGGCTCGCCAGCACAAACTGAAAGGTGATCAGCCCATTGCGCAGCAGCGAACTTCGCCCCACGGAAACCTTGCCCTTCAATACTTCCACCGTCTTGAATCTGGCCACCAGCCAGGCAGGATAACCGCCCGCCATAAATGACACCAGGAACACGCCCGCCAGCACCGGGATGATCACCAATGGCTGAAACAATGCCTGCATCGTCAGCCTTTCTACAAACAGGCGGTTGAAGGGCTTCAACAGCAACAAGGCCGCCGCCAGTGCTATGATCAGGGCCAATGTAAATAACAAGAAACTTTCCGTCCACAGCTGGAAAAAGATCTGCCCCTTCCCTGCGCCGATCGTCTTCCGTACCCCCACCTCCTTCGCACGGGTAAAAGCCCGGGCCACATTGAGATTGATGAAATTGAAACAGGCAATGACCAATACCACCACGGCTATAAGGACCAGGATATACAAATAACTCCTGGACACGGTGGCGCCCCTTCCCAGTTCAGTATCGAAATGCAGCGAGGTGTAGGGCGCCAGCCTGATTGCAAACATATCTCCATTCGCATCCTTCCGGTATCCTTTCGCTTTCATGTATTTATCATCCGCCAGGTTGTTTTTCTTCACCAGGTCTCTCAGTCGCGCTTCCACCTGCTGTTGCGTTGCCGTAGGCGCCAGCTGCACATACACCGGGTGGTTCTGGTGGTTCCACTCATTTTTATCTTCAGCATAATCCCTGCTGAGCTCTATCCGCGCCAGGATGTTGAATTGAAGCGAAGAATTTTCAGGCGCATCCTGCAGCACGGCAGTCACCAGCAGATCCTTCCATACACCCCCTATCTTCACCTTCACCGTCTTACCCACCGCCTCCTCTTTTCCAAATACCGCGGCAGCGGCAGACTGACCAAGCACCACATTGCCTACATCCGACAACGGGTTAGACCCGGCCCCTGAGATCACCGGGAAGCTGAACATGCTGAAAAAATCCGGACTCACCAGTAGTATATCCTTGTTCACTTCCTTCTCCTTATAACGAATACCCCGGCCCCCCGAATGGACACTGGTCGTCTTGACGATCCCTGGCACTTCCGATTTGAAGGTCGGCGCCGCAGGATAACCGAATGCCTCCCCTTTTTCATCCCCATCAGCCGTGTGACTTAGATTATACGCCATAAAAAGCCGGTCCCCGTTCTTATGGAATTGATCGAAGGAAAATTCGAAATGCACCATTAAAAACAACAGGATACATACGGTAAAAGCCACCGCCAGCCCCGCTACATTGATAAAAGAATTCAGGCGGTTGGACTTTAGGTTCCGCCAGGCAGTGAGAAAATAATTGCGTATCATCAGGTTAATTTTATTCTTCCTGAATTTTACAAAAAAGCCTCCACATTTATAAAAACATAAAAATCAATATATTAAACAAAAAACCATCTACGAGCCTGTTCGTTTTCGATACACCTCCTGTCCGGTTGCCTGAACAAATGCAAAACACTATCTTAGTGTAAAGTATACACACCATGATCCCCTTGCTGATGCTCCTACCCTTCTTCCTGATAGCCGCCCCCACACAAATAAGATACGATCAATACCCTGTCTACAAAGGCAAGGATCTGGGCCTCCATTACACTGCCCCCTTTTCTACATTTCGCATATGGAGCCCCACAGCAGCCGCCGCCAGGATCAACCTTTATCACCATGCCAATGACATCTCCCCATACCAAACCATCCCCCTCCAAAAAAGCGCCGGCGGCACCTGGCATGTCCGCCTGAATGGTGACAACAAAGGGATCTGGTACAACTTCCAGGTCAGCATCGACGGCCACTGGAGCCATGCCGTACCCGACCCCTATGCAAAAGCCGTAGGCGCCAATGGACAAAAAGCCCTGATCTTCGACCTTAAAGCCACCGATCCCCCCGGATGGGCGCAAGACAAAAGCCCTTCCTTCTCAAAAAACCACCGCCTCACCGACGCCATTATATATGAGCTGCATATCCGTGATGCCAGCATCCACCCCTCCTCCGGGATCCGGAACAAGGGCAAATTCCTTGGCCTCGCCGAAGAAGATACAAAAAGCCCCGAAGACCTTCCTACAGGCCTTGCCCATCTTAAAGACCTGGGCGTCACCCATATCCACCTGCTGCCTTTCTTTGACTACAACTCCGTAGACGAAGGCCGCCCCGACCTCCCCCAATACAACTGGGGATACGACCCGCTGAACTACAATGCCCCCGAAGGCTCTTACAGCACCGATCCATCCAATGGCATCGCAAGAATTAAAGAATTGAAACAAATGATCGCCGCCTTCCACCGCAACGGCCTGCGCGTGATCATGGACGTGGTATACAACCATACGGGCGTAACGGAAGCCTCGAACTTCAACCAATTGGCCCCTGGCTATTATTACCGCCAGCAACAGAACGGCGCCTTTTCCAACGCCACCGGCTGCGGCAACGAGACGGCCAGCGAGCGACCCATGATGCGAAAGTTCATGCTGGAAAGCGTAATGTACTGGTGCAGGGAGTACCACCTCGATGGTTTCCGTTTCGACCTGATGGGAGTGCATGACATAACGACGATGAATGACATCGCCGACGCGCTCCGGACGATCAAACCTGATATCCTCCTCTACGGTGAAGGATGGACCGCAGGTGAATGTCCCTTGCCCGACTCGCTCCGTGCCCTGAAAAAAAATGTCCGGAAGCTCCACAACATAGCCGTCTTCGGCGATGACTTCCGCGACGGCATCAAAGGCAGCGTATTCGACATCCATGATAAAGGATTCGCCAGCGGCAAAGCAGAGGCCACCGAGTCCGTCAGATTCGGCATTGCCGCCGCATGCCCCCACCCGCAGATAGCCTATGACAAGGTCAACTATTCCAAAGCTCCATTCGCATGGTCTCCCGATGAGGTCATCACTTACTGCGAATGCCATGACAATAATACCCTCTGGGACAAGTTGGCCCTCTCCTGCCCGGATGCCTCGGAAGAGACGCGCAAACAGATGCACAAGCTCGCCCTGGCCATCTTACTTACTTCGCAGGGCATCCCCTTCCTCCACGCAGGCACTGAATTCGGCCGGACAAAACATGGAGTGGAAAACTCGTACAACACCGGCGATAGCATCAACGCGCTCGACTGGCATAGAATGTCCCAATACCAGGACATTACCACCTACGTAAAAGACCTCATCCGCCTCCGCAAACAGCACCCCGCATTCCGCATGTACACTGGTAGCCAGATCGCGCAAAATATCCGGTTTGATTCACAAGCTCCTGCCGGCGCCATCGCATATACACTCGACGGAGCAGCCATGCAGGACAGCTGGAAAAAGATCTGGGTCGCCTTCAACGGCAGCGACATGGAAAAAAACCTGTCCCTTCCTCCCGGTACCTGGAACACAGCCCTGTCCATGGATGGCAGCAAGGGCTCCCACACCAAAAACACCATTCTCCCGCCTCACGCTGCCGTGATCCTTTATTTGAAATAATAATCCCCTCCCAACCTAACCATCCGCTATTCCGACCTTAAGCTCTTCACCGGATCCATCATGGCCGCCCTGACTGCCTGATACCCTACTGTCAGCAGCGTGATCAGCACCGCCCCTACAGCCGAAAGCACAAATATCCACCAGCTCAATCCCGCCCGGTAAGCATACTGCTGCAGCCATCTTTGCATGACATACCACGCCAGCGGCATAGCAACCACACTTGCCACCAGCACCAACACCAGGAACTCCCTCGTCAGCATCTTCCAGATACCGAAGACCGGCGCTCCCAACACCTTCCGTATGCCGATCTCCTTCGTCCGCTGCTCCGCAACGAAGGACGCCAGCCCGAACAAACCCAGGCAGGAAATGAAAATGGCCAGCACCGCAAACACGGTAACGATCCGGCCTATCCGCACCTCATCGGAGAACTTGCGGGCATATTCCTCATCTATGAACTTATATTCAAAAGCCCCTCCCGGCGCCAGCCGTTTGAATACCCCTTCCGTCGCTGCCAGCGCTTTATGCACAGGCACTCCCGGCGCCAGCCGGACTGTCATTGAATTCAGTGACATCGCGTCATAATTCAGCCAAAAGACGGTAGGCTTCACTGGCATATAAGGCGAGGCCATCACCATGTCCTCCGCAACGCCGATCACAGTATGCTTCCGCCCCTCCAAACGCATGACCTCTCCCACCGGCTTCGCCAACCCCATCAAACGCACAGCCGCCTGGTTAAGCACAATGCCCCCGGTGTCGGATGTAAAGCTCCTGGAAAAATCCCTGCCCTCTTTTATACGCCAGCCCATCGTCTTGCCATAGTCATAGGTTACGATCACCACTCCTATCTCGGGATTAGCTCCCGGCGCCTTCCCCTTCCAGTCGATATCATTCGCTGTCCACGGCGCCTCCGTAGCAGGACTGGAGGACTTGGTCATATCCGCCACCATCCCGGTTCGCCTCAGTTCATCCCGCAAAGTATTATACGGTACCCCATAGATATCCCCGCTGTTCATGGTGACAGTGATCAGCCCCTCCCGCATATACCCCACAGACCGCTCCTGCGCATAGTCGATCTGGCGGCGCACCACCATCGTACTGATGATCAGGGTGACGGATACGACAAATTGCACCACGACCAATAGCTTTCGCGCCAGCGAAACACCCCGGCCGGCCCTGATATCTCCTTTCAATACTTTCACAGGGCGAAAACCGGACAAATAAAACGCAGGATAGCTCCCGGCCACCAACCCCGTAACAACACCGGACAACACCATAACACCCCACGCCGCCAGACTCCCCCAGGGCATCGCCAATTCCTTCCCGGCCAGTTTGCCGAAACCAGGCAAACATAACCCCGCCGCCACCACAGCCAGAACAAAGGCAAAGAACACCACCAGCATCGACTCCCCGATGAACAGCCGGATCAATTGCCCCCGCAACGACCCGATCGCCTTACGTATACCTACCTCCCTGGCCCGCCGCTCGCTACGCGCTGTGGATAAATTCATAAAATTGATACAAGCCAGCAACAGCACGCAGCCCCCAATGAGCCCGACAAGCCGCACGATACCCACACGACCGCCCACCGCCATGCCATTCTCGAACTTGCCGTACAAATGCCATTTTTCCATGGGATGCAAAAAGATCACCTCACGGCTGTCCTTCGTATGCACCTTCATCATATCCCTGATCCTGGCATTCACCTTCCCGATCTCCGCCCGATCGCTCAGCTGCACATAGATCTTCCAGTAACGTACCCCCCAATCCCCCTGCACGCCTTTGAACCAATCCATCACCGTCAGCGCCTTATCCCAGGACAACAATAGCTGCGCATCATGAAAGGTCGAGTTCTCGGGAAGGTCCTCATACACACCCCCTACCTTCACCGTTGCCATATTGTCCAGCTTAATGATCTTATTCATGGGATCGGCGCTCCCAAACAATCGGTTGGCCAGCGATCTCGTCAACAGCACATTGGATGGATCGCGCAGGGCATCCCTGCGGCCTTTCAGCATGTGAAGGGTCAGCATCTCCGGTAGATCCGCCTGCACCCAACTGCCAGGCGCCGGCAGCTTCCTTTCCCCCACAGTCACCGTATGTGTAAAAAGAGGGTAAAAAAGGGCCACCCCTCTGAGATCATCCGGAAAAGTCTTCCGCAGCTCCTCTGCCAATGGAATAGCATTGGCATCACTGGTTGTAGGCACCCCGTCCACCGTCTGCACATCCATCACCTGTGCCAGCCTGTTATAGTTGCCGTGAACCCTGTCCCATGACAACTCGTCCCATATCCATAGACCGATGAGAACAGCGACAGTCACGCCGGCCGTCAGGCCGGATAGGTTAATAAGCGCATACAGTTTATGCTTCCGCAAGTTGCGCCAGGCGGTGGTAAGATGGTGCTTCAACATACCCCTTTTGTCGCCAGTCGCCCGAAAATGTTACCTCTCTTGTATGAATTGTCAAAAACGGTGCATGAATTGTAAAATTCCCCGTATGAACCGGTCCCCTTTCCGCCAGGAGTTTCCTACATTAGCCTCCTGAACATGAGATACTTAAGGCTCCCATATCCCACAGCCATCCCCATACACGGCATCCTCCTCGCTTGCCTGTTCTTGTTATGCGCGCCGGCCCTCCACGCCCAGCAGCAATACCTTTTTTCTCATCTGGGTGTCCGGGACGGTCTGGCCTCCAATGTTACCACGGCCATACAGCAGGACCCGAAAGGGTATATATGGATCGGCACGATGGGAGGAGTTGAACGCTATGACGGCCAGCGCTTTCTCCTCTATCGCCACAAGCAGAATGATCCCCGCTCCATCCCCAACGATAATGTCCTGGACCTCCGCCTGGATAAACAAAACAGGCTCTGGGTGCTCAGTCAGTATAACAAGATAGGCTACATCGACCTGGATGACCTCCACTATCATCCGGTGGAGGTGGACATGCCCGCGGCCGATCTCACCAGGCTGGAAGGCTATCTTCGCACGGACTTCGAAGGCCATGTAATGCTTTTTTTCAGAGGCGCCCTCCCCGTGGCCTATGACGGGCAGACCCATACGTTCACCAGGGCCGCCATCCCTTTTGAAATGCCCAGAGGCTGGACGACTTTTTGCCTCCTCCAGGATTCGGTCACCCATACCTACTATGTCGGCAGCGATTCGGGCCTGGTAAGATATGACCCCGCCCAACACCTGTTGTCCTACAGGGGGCATAACGCCAGCCATGACCCCCTCATCGACCGCTATGGCCACCTGCTCTCCACCGGTCCCTCTCTTCGCGATAAGAGCGGCCGTTTCTGGCTGGTCTCCTGGCCATCGGATGGCGCTTTCTCCTGCTACTCCTTTCAGCCGGCGACAGGTAAGGAAGAGACCTGGCATACGGCCCTTTTCAAAGCCGTCCGCGGAGAGTACTATGAGATCCATATCGCCCACGAACAAAAGGACGGCACCATCTGGATGGCTGGCATCAACGCCCTGGTCAGCCTGCGGAAGAACAGCCATGTCTTCGAGAACATGAGGACCAGCGTGGCCAATGAGTTCGGCATCTATTTCGACATTGTACACCAGCTGTTCGAAGACAGGGAAGGCGAGGTCTGGCTGGCCACCGACAAAGGGGTCTATCGTTTTAACCCGTCGGAACAGCGATTCCATACCATTGCAAATCGGCGCCCGGAAAAAGACTCAGCTTATACCCCGGAAGTAACGGATATCCTGCAAACAAAAGAGGGCGACATCCTCGTCAGCACCTGGGGCAGCGGCCTCTTTACTTATGACAGCGCATTTCACCCGGTAGACCGCTGGTATGTCCGGCAAGGTCATCGCCTGGGCGAAGGAGGCACCTGGTGCATTCATCAACGGCCCAACGGAGACATCTGGAGAGGCGAACAAAGCGGTATCCTGATCGTCTCCCATGCTGCCACTCAAACCACCGAACGCATCGTCCCGCCTGCCTGTGAAAATTCCACCATCCGCCAGATCACAGAGGACAGCAACGGAGACCTCTGGCTGGGGACCCAAAGAGGTAAGCTCGTCAAATGGCAGGCCGCTACCAATACCTTCTCCATCATACAAAACCTGCGCAGCCGCGTCTATCGTCTGTACATAGACTGGAAAGGAGACCTCTGGGCATGCACCTTCCAGAACGGCATCTTCCACATCAGGACCGCCGACGGCACGATCCTGCATCATTATACCTCCGAAGGTCAGGATGGCAGGCGGTTGCCGGGCATCGGCGCCTCCGATATCATCCAATTTTCGGACAGCATGTATGCCATGGCCAGCAATACCCTCTACCTGCTGAATATCCACACAGACAGCATACGCCCGGTGGAGCATGGGGATGGCATTCCCTTCGAAGGCGTCGACAACGTCGTCCGGGACCGGCGGGGCTATATGTGGATCACCACCCGGGACGGCGTTTGCAGGCTCAACCAGCGCAACCAGATCAGGAATGTCTTTCAGGAAGAGGATGGCATCAGCACAAATGCTTTTAATATAGCGGCCACCTGCACGCTGGCAGACGGCCGCATCGCCCTGGGCACCACCCATGATATCGTCGTCTTTCAGCCGGCGGAAGTCGGTGCCACCCTACGCAATCCGCCTGATGTGGAGATCACCAATATCTCCGTGTCGAACAAATGGCTGCCCATGGATTCCATCTCCCGTCTCCCCGAGCTGGAAATACCTTATGGCGACAACGCAGTGAGGATCGCCTTCTCCACACTCACTTTTTTTAGCTCTTTTGGAGTCCTCTATAAAATGGAGAACCTGGATAAGGACTGGATCACTATGCAATCCAATGAAGCCGTCTATAACTGGCTTCCCCCAGGACATTATACTTTCCGCATATACGCCCGCAATGCGGAGGATGCCACCAGTCCCCATATCCGCGAGCTGCGTATCCACGTCAAAAGCCCCTTCTGGCGCACATGGTGGTTCCTGGCCTTTGTATTGCTGCTGGGCGCCGCCCTCTTATACTGGCTGGACAGACAGCGGATGCAGCGAAGAGCAGTGATGGAAAAAATGCGGAGCAATATTTCTGACAACCTGCACCAGGAGATCAATAAAGCCCTGCAAAATATCAACGTGCTGAGCGAGATCGCCCGTATCAAGGCGGAGAAAGATCCGCAACAGTCAATCAATTACATCAACGAGATCCACCACCAAAGCCACAACATGATCATCTCCCTGGACGATATGCTGTGGAGCATCGATCCATCCAATGATACGATGGACCGTGCCGTAGACAGGATGAAAGAGTTTGCAGGCGCCCTTTCCCAACGCCATGGGACCCGCATTGCATTGGATGCCGATGATGCGCTTCGCTCCCTCAAACCTGATATGACCATCAGGCATGAAGTCGTCCTCATATACAAGCTTGCCCTCAGACTGCTGGCCGAAGAAATGAAGGTCCCTGGCATACTGGTCCAGCTGGACTACCAGCGCCCCCACCTGCACCTGACATTATTTTCCGCGGGCGCGCACATGGACGAAAGGAACAGCCGGTCCATCCGGCTGCTGGAAGAGATGAGATCCAGGGCCCACGCGGTCCGCGGCACCCTGGAAATGCATTATGATGAGAAAGGGACGGCCATCCTCTTTATTTGCCCATCCACTTTTTAAAATCTGTCACTTTTTCCCGGCTCACCAGCGCCTCCTTGTCCACGGCTGGCTTTAAGGTCAGGATCAGCCTGTTCCCGAAATATTCCTCTATCTTATCGATACAGTTCACCGAGACATAAAAGCTTCGGCTGATCCGGAAATACTGCTTCGGGTCCACCATGTCCTCCAGCTCGTCCATCGTATAATCCACGACGAATTTCCGGTTGTCCACTGTCTTGAAAAAGTTCAAACGGCCATCGCTGAAGAAATAAGCGATCTCTCCGATCTCAATGCTCACCAGCTTCTGACCATGCTTCACAAGAAAACGCTGACGGTATTCCTTCGGCTCCAGGCGGCTCCGCAATTCCTTCAGCAGACTGTCCAACCGCGCCTCCTCGGCCTCTCCTTCTTTTGCGCTATAGCGCTTCTTCATCTCCTTATATTTTTCCAGGGCAGCCTGCAGCTCCTCTTTTTGCACGGGCTTCAGTAAATAATCGATACTATTGACCTTGAAGGCCTTTAACGCATATTCGTCATAAGAGGTGGTAAAGATCACGGGACTCTTGATCTCCGCCAGCTTGAAGATCTCGAAACTCTGACCGTCCGCCAGCTCTATATCCATTAAGATCAGGTCCGGGGCCGGATGCTGCTGCAGCCATTCCACCGTCCCCTTTATGCTGTCGGTAACTCCCACCACCCTGGCATTGTTATCCACGGATAGCAGCGTCTTTTGTATCTTTTTTACGGCCAGGTCCTCATCTTCGACGATCAGTATGTTCATAGTAGTTCGTTTTTAATTGTTGTTCCAGATCAATGGTAATACCACCATAAAATTTTTTTCCCCCTCCACGACCTGGAAGCCGTCCTGCTTCATCAGCCTGTATTTAGCACGGATATTGCTCAGCCCAATCTGTGTGGAAGGTTTATTCATGGTCTTTCTCTGCAGGTTATTATTCACCACCAGCTTGTTGCCCGCCGTAGTGAAGATCTCCATCACCAACGGCTGCTGCCGGGAGACGATATTATGTTTGACGGCATTTTCCACCAGCAGCTGCAGGCTCAAAGTAGGCAGCTGATAAGGATAATAACGCCTGTCTATCTCGATGCTCAGCTGCAAACCCTCTCCATACCGGGTCCGCAGCAACTCATAATAAGATTGTATGAACTTTACCTCCTTCTCCACCGTACTGATCCCCTCTTCATTATTCCGCAGCAGATAACGGTACACTTTACTCAGCTCGTCCAGGAAATGTTCCGCCTCCTTTTTGTCTTCTTCGATAAGGGAGGACAACGTATTGAAACAATTAAATAGAAAATGTGGGTTCACCTGCCCTTTCAGATTCTCGAACTCATGCTCCATGCTCATCTTCTCCAGCAGCTCCCGCTCCGAAAGGCTCTCCCGGTACTTCTCCAGCAGGTAAAGCACCTCCCACAAAGTGTCGAACAACAGGTTGATGGCCAGCCCTATCAGGTAGCCCCATTTCAGGTCGGCCGTCCGGAGCTGATAACCCAATATATGGAAATAGTCGTAGAGATAAAATATCAGCAGTACCGAAGGCGTCATTACCAACGGGTTCGTAAAAGTTTTGAAGAAGATCCTTTTGCCCGTCTCCTTCAGCGAAGGAAATTTCCGCCGGATGGCATGGTCATATTGGATGTGCAAATACCAGCTCACGATCCCGATGCCATATATGATGGGCCACGAAATAAACCACACCCGCCAGTCCGTAAGAAACCGGCCCGGATACAGGATAGCATTCCACATCAGCGTAATGACAGGCATCGACAGCCAGAAGCTCCTTGTCTGTATTCTTAATGGTCTTGAGAACCTCATAGCAGCAGTTCGTTTAGTTCGATCAGTGGAATAATAACGCTGCGACGGGACGGAGACTCATGGATCTCCACTTCCGGCCGCCCCAGCAGCTTGTACTTGCTCACCAGGTCATCCAATGCCTCCTCCTGGTCAAACCCATCTCCGGTAACAGGCTTCGGCTGCAGCGTATTGGCGACCAGCAGACTCGGCAGGGATGGCAACGCACCTCCCACGGCACGCTCTGTCCGGATATCTATCTGCAGCGGTTGCGTCTTGCTGAATACGTTCCGGTAAATAATATTCTCCAATACGATCAGCAGGCTCATGGGCGCTATCTTCTTCGTCCATTCCTGCGGATCCACGTCGATGGCCACCCGTAGCGCCGCTCCAAAACGGGTCTTTACCAGGTACAAATAGGAATCGATGAACTTCAACTCCTCGCTAAGGCTCACCAATTGCTCATCCTCTCCTTTCAACAGGTAACGGTATACTTTCGTCAGCTCGTCCAGGAACCTTTCCGCATCCTGCTCGTCCTCCTGTATCAGGCTGGAGAGCGTGTTAAAGCAGTTGAAGAGGAAATGTGGATGCAGCTGGCGTTTCAGGCTCATCAGCCGGCTCTTTTGGTACGCGCTCTGCAGCCGGTTGGTCTCCGTCATGGCATTCTTCCATTTCTCCCAACCCAGGGCCGCTTCGTTGATGAAGGTAAGTATGGCGCTCGCCAGACAGCCATAAGCCGTCACCCACCACTCCATCTCCCGCCGCACCGTACAAGCGCCCAGCGATAATTTCTCGTACAGCAGGTACACCCCCTGCACTGTCAGCATATTCATCACACAAAACAAGGGCAGCAATATGCCAATACGCCTGAACAGTTCATGATCTCCCGGGAACCGCCGCTTCACCAGCATGGCCGCCATGCCGAATACCGAGTAGATAACAGCAAAATACAGGATGGAAGTTCCAAGGCGAACGAAAAAAGCACTGGCCGAGCCAAAGACACAGTTGCCAAACAACAGCATATTGATCAGCACGGTATAGGGTCCCATGAAGAACAGGAATATCTTCGGTTCTATCTTACTATACCTTTTCAGTGCCATACCGTTCAAATTAATACAAAAAAACCAATTCCTATCCAAACCCCCACACCTAAATCACCGCTCGTCGCTCGCAGCTCACCGCTCGTCGCTCGTAGCTCATAGCTTACAGCTCGTAGCTCACAGCTCACAGCTCGCAGCTTGCAGCTTGCGGCTTGCAGCTTGCAGCTTTAAGTCGCGACTAAGATCCTCAAAGTCGTCGCCCCCCGGCACCCACTCGTCCGGCACCAGGTTGTGCGGATAACACCGATGGTCCCTGTCCGCTACCATGGTCTCTGCAATGACGATCCCCACCCGGCCGTCCACGATCCAATGCCCGGCATTGCCAGTGGTATAGCCCGCCGTCGGCTCACCGATGAACCAGGTATGCTTCCTCCCTGAAAAAGCCACTGCCACACATTCACCCGCACTGCCTGTACCATGCCCCATTAAGACGACCACAGGCGTTCCCGCATCGATATGCTTTGCGCCCTTCCTCAGCGCCTGCGCCACCCCTCCATCCGCGCTGGAAAAACGTCCATTCTCCAGCCGGGTCATATCCAGTATCTTTCCCTTACGATCCGCATTCCCCAGAAAGCTGCCATTCCCTAACAAAGGCGACAACCCCGCGATCATGGGGAATATCGTGCCGCCTGCATTGAGCCGCAGATCGATGATGAGCTTCCGCGCGCCTTCCGCCTCCAAAGCGCAAAGACTATCCATCAACCGCTGCGCATATTTATTATAGTCTGCGGTATCCATCACCATTCCGGGCACGCGAAGATAACCGATCCCGCCCGGCAACAGCTTCCGCACAATACGATTGCCCTTCGCAAACTCCTTCTTCAGCGCCTCGGATAAAAAAGGCGGCTCCGGCCGCTCCCATCGGAACATCGTATCCTTCACGGACAGCCATCCATGATGGTCGTCCACCGCTTCAAAAAGCCAGGCAGCGACGGGCCCGAGGTCCTCCCAGCGGCCTGTCTGCCCCGCCAGCTCGTATGCCCGCTCCCTGACATGATCCCAATCCGGACGATCCCGGTGGAGAGCATACGTCCGCAGCAGGACAATGCTCGAATCGATCACCTTTCTCACGCTGTCTGAAAAAGATCCCACCTCCTTAATCCCTGGCTCATAGCTCGCAGCTCGCCGCTCAAAGCTCATTAACAACAGCAATCCAAATAATAATGACTTCATAGCTTGTTTTTTGATTGTCCAGGTGGTATCCACGCCGGCACCGTATTGTTCACAGCCTTCGTGGTCTTAAGATAGTAATAGATGCTGCCCAGGTCCTCATCCGTCAGCTTCCTGAAATTCTGCCAGGGCATGGGGGGCATCAACGGCCGGGCATTGTCCAATCCCTTCCATTTGCCTTCCCTGAGACACTTGATGAATTGCTCCTCCGTCCAGTTGCCGATTCCCGTGGCATCCGAAGTGATATTGCCCGCGAAAGAAATGCCCCAGGGCCCCACACAAGCAGTCAGGTCCTGGTTGAATAAAGCCCAGCTCTTTGCCGTCGTAGTGTCGAAAGCAGCCAATGGCCTGCCGGCAGGATACCCGGACAAACGCAGCTCCGCATCTACTTCCGGCCCATGCGGCCCCATCTTCTTAGGCGAATGACAGTCGTCGCAGCCAATGGAGGAAACAAGATATTCTCCCCGCTTCACCATCTTTGAAGTGTCCTTTCCGGCAGCCACGGGATCCGTCGCGGCCACCCCTATCCCATTTCCCTTTCCGGTATCATGACAGGATACGCCCGTCACCAGCAGCATTGACACCAGCAAAGCCGCTATGATAAAAATCACATTACGCATATTCCTTCTCGTTTAAAACTTGTAAAAAGATCGATTTGTTTTTCCCCAGCCAGCTTTCAAAGCTTTGCATCCGGGGATTCATGTACCAGCAGTTCATCAGGTCCCCACGCCGGTGAGGGATATGCAGCCGCTGCACCTCGAACATATTCGCCAGCTCTTCAGCACCCGGGAAACCCAGCCCGGCATATACATCCCGGTCTATGTGACGATAGCGTACCGTGACGCCCAGCACCCGGCTCATGATCGCTGCATATTCCTTGCAGGTTCGGTCTTCTCCCACCACCCCCATGGTCTTCCCCGTATAAATATCAGGATGGTCGAAGATCAACGCTACGATGGCGCCCATATCTTCCGGGGTAACCATCGCCAGCGGTGTATCGCCCTGGGGAAAGCCAAAATAGAACGCGCCGTCCTCACCTCGCCGCGGCGGAAAAAAGCTGAGGAAATTCTCATAGTAAAAAGCGATATGCACAAAAGTGGCGGGAAGCCCCAGGCTGCTGCTATACGCTTCCAATGCAGCCTTGATATCACAATGAGGTACGGACAGCTTGCCCCCGCTCAACACCTGA
The DNA here is from genome assembly GCF_030546645.1 of Flavitalea plasmicola. Taxonomy (GTDB): domain Bacteria; phylum Bacteroidota; class Bacteroidia; order Chitinophagales; family Chitinophagaceae; genus Puia. Next base: position 140,727 of record NZ_JAUOTO010000009.1, on the reverse strand, counting down.
TAACCCGGCAATCCGCTGTAAACAAAGTGCGCAACACCCGACGCATGCACCGCATCGATAAGGTTCTTACCTTGCTGATACTCCTTTTCATAATGCTCCCAGAAATTGGTAAGCCCAAATACACCATGGGCCCCTTCCATGGCCCGCAACAGGCTTTCCTTATCATCCAGGTCACCCTCCACAAGGACGGCCCCCGCCTGTTGAAGTGCCTTCGCCTTTTCCGAGCCGGCATTACGGGTGAGACAACGTACTGTCCAGTTGCCTGTCTGCAGCAGGGCGCCCGCTACACTGCTGCCCTGTGCACCCGTCGCGCCCGTGACCAGGATCACGGGTCGTTCATTCATTTGTTTCATGATTATTTATTTTAGAGATTAGTTTCCAGTTTAATTGAATCCTTTAGTACCCGATGGACATATTGTATCCCTTGCTTATACTTCTCCAACTCGGCAGGGCCCATCTTATTGCAGCTCTTTTATCCACTGTTCCGCAAATACCTTCGTCTGCTCGTACACATCCTTCCCCGCACGAAAGATCATCTTCCATTCGTCGTTCTTCGACTGGTAGACAGGATTGACAAAACGCTTCTTTCCATATTTCTCCACCAGCGCAGCCGAAAAATCTACCGTACCGGCCACATCCAGGTAATGCTGCAGCCTCCCCTTGACGAACAGCTTCACATCCGCCGGGTATTCCGTCTCCCATCGCTTCATTTCTTCCTTGAAATGATTCAGGTCCCGCTGACGCTGGTCCAGCTGGTTCCGGTACATCCCGTCGATGATCTTATTATTGGGGTCCTGGTAATCCTTGATTGTCTTACGGTACATTTCAATCGATGCCTGAAAGTTCTTCTGCTGGTCAGCCGGCAGGGTCTTGCCCACGGCCTCCATGTTAACAATAGCCTTCTTTATCTCATCGATCTCCTTCTGACGCACCTGCTCCTTGGTCTGTGTATGATCCGTCGGCTCTATAGGATGCGAGGCGGTACGCATCTTATCATACTCCACCTTGAAAGTCGGACTGGCAAGGTATTGTTTGGAAAAGGTCAGCAGGTCCTTTGCCACTGCGGCCCTGTCGCTCAACGCGAGATTCTTTACATTGCTGACCCCCTCATGATGGAGGTAGCCGGAGATAAAGCTTTCCTTGACTTTTTCCATCCCCTCCTGTCTGTTGATCCCAAGTCTTTTCCAGATATCTTCCGCCAGCTTGCCGGCTACCACGAAGGAAAAAAGCATAGAGCTGGAGAAAAGAAGCACAGCCAACACTCCCAGCCTGAGCCCTCCGCCTATTCGAAACTTTTTCATAAATGATCTATTTAAATTTTAATGTATTAATTACAACTTCACAAACTCCACTCTCCTGTTCTGAACCCTCCCCTCCTTTGTCTTATTATCGCCCACAGGCTCCGTCTCACCTTTCCCCTCCGTATCGATCCTGCCCGCATCAATCCCAAACTCCCCCGTAAGCATCGCCTTCACGGCCGCCGCCCTTTTCTTCGACAGCTCCAGGTTGGCCCCATCATCCCCATCACTGCTGGTATGCCCGATCACTTTCACACGGATACCAGGGTTCTCCTTCAATACGCCCGCGATCTCCTTCACGACCCCGTAAGATTCAGGACGAATGACAGCGCTTTGCAGATCGAACAAAATACCGTTGGTGCTGAACTTTCCCTCCTCGATGAGCTTATGCCTGGTGTCCGGTAATCCGGTAGCTACTTTTACATTCCCGATAAAGACACCGTAGGTCTGTTCGCTGTAATTGGTGCCCCCTACTTCAAAACGCAGCTGGTTCATCGTGTCGATGGTAGGCACGCCCTTCGGTACGTCAAAAGCCTTCAGCTCGTTGATCCAGCAGCGGTACCGTTCTTTTTGTACCTGGATCGCGACATGCACGGGCTGACCATACCAGTTCTGCAAGGCCCCGATAGCCACAATGCCGCTCTTGAAATATTCCTTTTTGTCGGTGAAGGATTCCAGTATGGCCCTGGACGCGTTATTCTCCGAAGGCACCAGCCTGGCCGTGACAGCCGAGAACTGTTTGTATTCTTTCAACAGGCTATTGTCCGCGGGCGACTGGTCCCGGCTGGACAGCAGCGTAAAGAGAAAGTCCGGATACATCCAGCCATTGGTCTTCAGCTGGAGGATCAGGTCGAATTCCACCGTATAGTTCTGGCCGAAAGTGGCCTGGTTGGCCGTTAAATAGGACACCCCCTTGTGCAGCCGCATCCAGCGGCCGGGATACTTCTCAAGGGTGATGACCTCGCCGCTGCCATCGCTGTTCCAGTTAGTGGACAGCTCGCCAACGGCATCCTGCGAAAAATCTTCCGCGTACAGCACTTTTTCACCGGGAACAAAATCATATTTGGAAAAGCTTTTCAGGCTGGCCGGCTCTTCGGCCTTTGCTTCCGCAGGGGCAGCGGTACCGGCCCCCGCCGTCTCCGTACCCTTGCCTTCCGCCTTGTCCAGGCCCTTTTCGATGGTATTGTCCACCTTCCGGTCCACCCGTTGGTCCACCTTGGCCTTTACCTTGTTCAGCAGCCCCTTGAACTGGCTGTGTCCGGGCGTTCCGAACAAAACCCCCGCCACCAGCATGTATATCATCTTTCTCATAATGAATAATTATGATGCAAAGATGTCGTGCCGCCGCCGCCGGGGCAATCCATAGATGTATGAACTGAGGATTTATCGACGTGAAATGTCACCGGCTTCCCACTACCTTTGCCCGGATGACAAGCAAGGACATATCCCAGCTTCGGCTGGTCAACCAACGCCTCGCAGGCACAGCGTTCACCACGCCCCACCAATTGGTGAAATGGATGGGCTGCATCCAGGCCCAGGACTATGCCATGGCAAAATGGGCGGTCGGCTGCCGCTTACAGCAAGCCACCGACGCCACCGTGGAAAATGATTTTAATGAAGGAAAGTTCCTCCGCACCCACGTCCTGCGCCCCACCTGGCATTTCATATCTCCCGAGGATATCCGGTGGATGCTGAAGCTGAGCGCTCCCCGCATCAGGGCCTTCGCGCGTCCTTATCACAGGCAGTTGGACATCGACGCCGCCGTCCTGCGAAAAAGTAAAAAGATCATCACAAAAGCCCTCTCCCTTCATAAAAAGCTCACGCGGGAACAGCTGACCGAGGCCCTCCGGAAAGAAAAGATCGACACCACAGACACCCGGATGGGCCATCTATTGATAGACGCAGAGCTGGATGCCCTCATCTGCAGCGCCGGACGCATCGGAAAGCAATTCGCCTACGGTCTCCTGGACGAGCACGCGCCACAGACCCGCCCCCTCACCGACGAAGAAGCCATCGCCGAACTATCCCGGATCTATTTCCTCAGCAGGGGACCAGCCACCATCCAGGACTTCGCATGGTGGGGCGGCCTCACCCTGACTGACGCCCGGAAAGGACTGAATATATACAAACAACAATTAGGATCCGTATCACTCAACGGGAATGAATATTGGTTCTCACCAGCCTCCTTACCCGATACCTCCCCCGCCACTTCCACCTTCCTGCTGCCCGCCTTTGATGAGTATACTGTCGCCTATAAGTTCAGGAATGACGTTCTGAACCCCGAATTTGCCGCAGCTTGTAATTCCGGCCTCAACCCCATCCTGGTACACAACACCCTCGTCGCCGGCACCTGGCGACGCACGGAAAAAAAGGACGGCATCCATATAGAGAACATCCCCTTTCCCCGAACCAGGATTCCCGCCCGTCCCCTCACCGCCGCCGCAAAAAAATATACTGCTTTCATGGGAAAAACGCTGATAAATCCTTAAGATTTCCCCTTTTATCTATTTCTCTTATCCTTAGACGCATACTCCCCAAATTGTAATATTCCTGGTGGTTTATCGGAAAATATCCGATAAATCTGCCCGAATTTGACATATTCCAAGTATTCAGATGATTGAATTTATCTTTAGAATACGTCTAACAATTCGTAAATTCGTACTATGGCAACTAGAAAAATTATACTAAAAACTGCCAGGAAACGTAGAGGTACGGTGTCCAGGGGTGCCATACGCAAAGCAGTACGGACTGTTTTTGTGGCATCCAAAAAAGCACGACCGGTTAAAGTAGAAGCCCATATTCTTCAAGCGCAATAGTCAATCACCCGTTATATGAAGGTAGCGGGCTATAATGATTCTGTTTTTATCAATTGTCCTTTCGATGACGAGTATATTCCTATTCTGAGGGCTATTGCCTACACCGTATATCGGTGCGGTTTCTTTCCAAAAACAGCATTGGATGAGGATGATGGTTCAGACAACCGTCTCAATAATTGATTGGCTGCGAACCGCCTCAGGTAGAAAAACAATTCCAGGCTATGCGATTCTTACGGCACAATATCAAGAATTTCAAGATCTTCTTCCTGCGCTTACTGCACAATTAGGGTTTACAGTCGAAAATATTCCTTTTATCGATTTTCTGAATCTTGTTGAAGATATTGTGAGAGAGCAGATAAAATAATTGCTACTCTCCAGATTAAACCCATCCCCTCCCCCTCATCTCCTCCACCCATCTCCCATACCCCTCCTCATACCTGACCCGCAATCCCTCCTCCGGCGCCACCTCCTTTTCAATCCTCGCCATATTCCGCGCCGCCTCCCCCACCGTTCCAAAATAAACCCGTGAAGCCGCCAGTATAGCAGCCCCCGCCGCCCCCGTCACATAGCGCATCTTATAAAGCGGCAGCCCCAGCACACTACTGCGTATGAAAAGCCATGTATGACTGTTGCTCCCACCCCCCGCCGTATACACCGCTTTGATCTTCTCCCCCGACAGGCGCTCCGCCAGCTCATAAGCAAACCGCTCCACATACGCCACCCCCTCCATATTAGCCGCAAACAACAAAGGCCCCGCAACACCTTCCGGCGCAAACCCCCTCGCCTGCGGCGAAACAAAAGGAAAGCGCTCCCCTTCCTGCCGCAGCGGATAAGCCGTCAACCCCGTCGGTATGAACGAACCGACCTCCGGCACCACCGGAAACTCCCTCACCCAATCCGCTCCTGTATTGCTGGCGCCTCCCGGCATCCACCCTCCATCCGGGTGACGATGGGAATAAAACCTCCCCTCCTCATCCGCCAGCTCCACCTGCGTCACTCCTTTGACCACCAGCGTCGTCCCGAGCGTAGTATTCCAGCTGCCCATGTCGACAGCCCCGGAAGCTAACTGTGAAGCACACCCGTCCGTCATAGGCGCCACCACCTGTACGGAAGAAGGCAGCCCCCATTCCTTCGCCAGGGAAGGAAGCAAAACCCCTACGGGGCTGCCGGAAGCAACCACTTCCGGCAACCATTCTTTCCGTAAAGGCAGTTTTTCATAAATATAGGCAGGCCACTCCTCCTGGTGGAGGTCAAAGCCCGATTTTAAAGCATTCGTATAGTCGGTAATGCCCCAGCGTCCGCAGAGCTGGCCGGTAATATAGTCCGCCGCATGCACCCAATGCCGGATCTTCTCCGCCACGGCAGGATAATGTCGCACATACCACACCATCTTGGACAGCCCGCTGGAACTGTTAAAGGCCGTATACCCTCCCCGACTGCCGGCACCTCCACCCACACCGATACCTACCCGGTCACGGATACCTCCCCGCTCCCCCGCATACCAATCCTGCGCTTCCATAGTACAAATCTCCCCCTCCACTACACTCCGCTTATCACTATACATAAGCGCCGCATGCAAAGGCCGATGCGCCGAATCCAGGGGGATCACTGTCCCGGAGGTGGACGTCACCGCCAAAGCCTTGATCCCACTCCTGTCAAATGACACGCCCGCCAACAAAGAGGACAGACAACGCCTGCAAGCCGCCCACCACATCTCCGGAGATTGCTCCTCCCGGCTGGCAACGCTCAGCACAAAAGCCTCCTCCCGGCTGCCGATAAGTCTTCCCTCACCATCCATCAAAACCACTCTCGCTCCCTGCGTACCTACATCGATTCCTATATACATATGGATCTTTATTGCGGATTCTGATCTAATCCATCATTGATAACATCATTTTGCGGAATAGGCAGCAGCAGCTTATTCTCCGTCACCTGGTAAGCCGTTGTCGGCATATTCGGAATGTTTGCCGCGATCACCCGCAAGCCATGCGCATTCATGATCGCCACCGCCTGGCCCGTACGCAAAAGATCATACCAGCGATGATTCTCGAAAGCCAGCTCCACCTTTCTCTCCTTGAAGATAGCGTCGCGGAAAGCCGCCTGGTCCGGCAGCTTCAGGGAATCCACCACATTGCCGGAAGTCTTCGCTGGCAATCCCGCCCGCTGACGCACCTGGTTCAACAAGCCGAAAGCCTCTCCATCCGCCACATAGCTTTTTTCATTCAGCGCCTCGGCCAGCATCAGCAGAACATCGGCATAACGCAACACAATAACATTGTCATTGGTCCTGCCGGCCGCCACAAAACTATGATTGTATTTTTTCACATAAGCCTGATTGACAGTGACAGCCCCGGCCTTGTAGCTGGTAGCCAGGGATACATCCTTCCGCAGGTCCCCGGCCTCGTAAGCCGCGATCATATCCTGCGTAGGCGTGTTCCACCCCGAGGTAGAGGCCAGGTTGGTACCGGCATCACCCGTCACATAATTTTTGGAATCATAAGGAGCAAATTGGTACATAAAATTGCTGTACAGGGACGCATTGGAACCCAGGTACTGTATCTCGAAAATAGATTCAGCGCCATTCTTCTTCGTGGGGTCGAATATATCCTTGTAGTTAGGCAGCAGGGAATAGCCCAGGGTCTGCACGACACGCAGCTCGCTGATCGCATTGTCCCAGTCTTTGCGGGTAAGGTATACTTTTGCCAATAAGGCATGGGCAGCCCCCTGTGAGACACGGCCCGTGTTGGCTGTGATATATTGCGTAGGCAGCTTGGAAATGGCATCCTTCAGATCCGACGTGATCTGTCCGTATACTTCGTCTACACTGGCCCTTCCCTTGCTGTGAGAGGTGGCCACGGAGGTAGCGCTCTCGAGACGCAGTGGCACAGCGCCGAACTGGCGGACAAGATTGAAATAGTGAAAGGCCCGGAGGAATTCCACCTCGCCGATGCTGCGGTTCTTCAGGCTATCGCTCATGCTAACCTCCCCGATATGCCCCAGCACATCGTTACAACGCGCGATACCTGTATAGCTGTTACCCCAAAAGTCCGATATATACCCGTTGGTAGATAAAGTGGAAAACTCATCCACATCCTCTTTAGAGATATTGCCCCGGTTGCTGGTATTGAACTGGAAGGAAGTATTGTCGCTGCGCATCTCCCCGAATATCCAATAGCTGCTGAGCCCAAGGGTCGACAGCTCCGCATAGGCCCCGTTGACACTCTGCACCACCTGTGCCGAGTCAAGAAAAAAGTTATTGACATTCAGCGTCGACTGCGGGTTCAGGTTGAGAAAGTCCTTCGAACACCCGCCGGACAGCAGCGAGATTGCCAATGCTGCTGCCGGTATGATAAAATTATTTATTCTTTTCATGTCCTTGTTTTTTAGGATCCACACTTAAAAAGTTACATTGAGTCCCACCGTGCAGGTACGGGACAAGGGATAGTTACCGAAATCCTCGCCGGATATCTGCGCCTCATTCTGTGCATTTGCCCGCAAAGTTCTCCGGGTTGCCTCGGGGTTATTACCACTGTAGGATGTGAATATAGCCAGCTGCTGCGCACTTACATAAGCCCGTAAGGCCTTTACAAAATGGGTGCGGCCCAGCAGGCGGGGAGAAAAATTGTACCCCAGCGTCACATTCTGTATCCGCAGGTAAGAGGCATCCTCTATCCAGGTGGAGTTGAGGTCCCGGTATAGCACGCGGGCCCCATTGGTAGTGGGCGTCTTGCCGTCCCCGGGCTGATCCACGCTGCGCCACCTGTTTAGTACTTTCTTGTCGGGGTTGAAGATACCATCGATATTCAGCAGATACTGGTTTTGCGCCTTTTCCACCTGGCCACCCTGCGAGCCCACCAATACCACTGCCAGGTCGATATTCCGGTAAGTGAAATTATTGGTGATGCCATACGTGAAGTCGGGGTGCGGATCGCCGATGATATCGAAATCCTTCTGGTATTCGATGACCCCGTTGCCATCGACATCCTTGTATTTCACAGAGCCCAGCACGGAGGTGGAATTCTTGGGGGATTTATCGAGGTCCGCCTGGGTGGCATAAATGCCATCGAAAACCCAGCCCCAGAAAAGCCCCATCGGCTTGCCCACTTTCGTGATATGGGAATACTGGCTATTGCCGGTGGCGCCATTGTACAGCGTGGTCACCCCATTGGCCAGCGCCAGCACCTTGTTGCGATTGAAGGCGATATTAGCGTTGGTGCTCCAGGAAAAATCCCTGCCGGTGACATTACGGGAAGAAACTGCCAGCTCCAATCCCTGGTTCTGTATCTTGCCGATGTTGGAATAAGCGGTGGCGAAGCCTGAAGAAAGGGCAAGGGGTAGCTGGTAGAGCATGTTCTGGGTAATGCGCCGGTAAACATCCAACGTGACGGAGAGACGGTTCTTCAAGAAGCCCAGGTCCAGCCCGGCATTGAATTCACCCGTCCTTTCCCAACGAAGGTCTTCATTACCCAGCACGGTGACGCTGCGGCCGCCGGCTAATACACCGCCAAAGGCATAGTTGGCGCCGCTAAGCGTGGAGATAGCGGTGTAATTGCCAATGTCATTGTTCCCTGTAAAGCCATAGCTTGCCCGCAGTTTACCACTGCTGAGCCAGGAGAAGGATTTCATAAATCTTTCTTCGGAAAATCGCCAGGCCAATGCGGCGGAGGGGAAAGTCCCATACCTGTTGTTGGCGCCAAATCGGGAAGACCCGTCTGTACGAACGGAAGCCGTCAGCATATACCTGTTCAGGAAAGAATAGTTGACACGCCCCAGGTAAGAGATCAATGCCCACTCCTGCACGCTCTGCGAAGCGCCGACGACACCCGCAGTATTGGTGGTCTGGATCAGGTCGTCAGGATAACTCGAGCCCGAAATAGAGATGCTCTGGTACCACTGGCGCTGCGCGGAATAGCCCGCAACGGCGTCGATATGATGTCCGCCGAAGTTCCGGTTGTAGGAAAGCAATAGCTCTGACAGCCAGGTAGAGGTGGTGGACTGCGGCGCGCTGGAGGAAGGGACAACGGTAAGCGAGGAAGGAGGGTTGCCCGCAGATGGTACAAAAGATGGCGTGAACTGAAAATTCTTGGCCTCCCTGTAATCCTCGCTGAAGCTGTATTTCGCTTTCAGCCCGGGAATGATCTCCCATTCGGCAAACGCCGTTCCCAGCCCGCGAAAATCCTTCTTGGTGGTGCCGGCATATTGCAGCTTGTTCAGGGGGTTGGCAGCCCCATAGGTACTGGGCGAAGAGATATACATGGTTCGCTTACCCGTGGAATCCGTCACAGGCACCAGCGGGCTGATCCAGGAAGTAGAGATAAGTACGTCCTGGTAAGCATTAGACTCGAAGTCATTTACCACCTGCCTGTTGTATTGCGGGGCCAGGTTGATGCCGATCCGGATTTTTTTTCCCAGCATGGTCTCAAGATTGGCCCGCATGGTGTAATGCTTGTAGCCTGTATATCGGATCGTGCCGTCCTGGTCGAAATATCCCATGGAAAAATAATATTTCGAATTGTCGGAAGCGCCGCTAATGCTGAGGTTCGCGTTCGTTTGCAGGGCGCGGTGCAGGATGGTGTTATACCAGTTGGTGCCTTCTCCATATTGTTCAGGGTGCTGGTAAGCCGCGGGTATGTTCGCGTCGGTGGCCACCAGCCCACGGGAAGCATAGTCGTCCACGATCTTATCGTGCTGAAATTGGGCAAACTCCCTTCCGTTCAGCACATCCGGACGGCCGCGCTTATATACTTCCTGGTAGCCCGTGTAGGTAGAAAAATCTACGCGGGGCGTACCTTTCCTGCCCTGTTTGGTGGTAATAAGGATGACCCCATTGCTGCCCCGGGAACCATAGATGGCCGTGGATGATGCATCTTTCAATACGGTGACAGTCTCCACATCGTCCGGGTTCACCACATTCAGCGGGTCGGTCTGGTGATCAAAGGAATTGTCCAGCGGTATCCCATCGATGACAACCAATGGATCATTTCCGGCCCCCATGCTGCCGGCGCCCCTTATTTCTATCCGGCTGCCGCCGCCGGGCGTCCCGGTAATGGTGCTTATCTGTACGCCGGGGATCTGGCCCACCAGCTTCCGGTCGATGGAGGACACTGGCAGGTCCCTGATCTCCTTCTGCGATACGATGCCCACCGAGCCGGTGAGGTCTTTCTTCTCCTGCCTGCCATAACCGATGATCACTACTTCGTTCATGCCTTTCTGCGATGGCCGGAGTTTAACATCCATGGACATGCGAACACCAGCGGTCATCTGTACCGTCTCATACCCAACATGCCCGAAGACAAGCACACTGCCGCTCGTTACACGTATGGAGTAATTACCGCCCTCATCCGTCTGCGTCCCTTGAGAGGATCCTTTCACCGTCACCGATACATTGCTGAGCGGATCGCCTGTGGCGGCGTCTATTATCCGGCCGCTGTAATTTCCGGGAGACTGCGCCCGCAGGGCAGCACCCACAAAAAGGACCACTACTGCGAACATAATTCGCACTAATTGGTAATGCTGTTTCATTGTAATCTTTTTAGTTGTTTAGTTAAGGGTTCTCATAGGTCCATCGAAATTTGAATGGTGACAGGTCCCAGCAAGCCGGAGGGCAGTAAAGGCTTGCTTTTGTCATAGACGGTGATATTAGTGTGAGTACGGCGTTGTTCCGGCGGGAGCGCGGCATCCCCTATCAGCCGGTTGGGCCAGAGATTGACAACAGTGACCTCCAGGAGATTGTCCCTCTCTTGCATGGCAGCGGTGATCTCTACTGTCCAGGGATGGGTCCATACCACCCCCAGGTCCTTGCCATTCAGTCGTACGGAAGCAATGTTCTTCACAACACCCAGGTGGAGGAAGAGGCGGCCGGCACTCTTCTTTTCTCCTGATGCCAGATCAAAACGCTTCCGGTACACCGCTGTGCCCGAATAATATTTTATACCTTCTTCAGGTCGTAATGTCCAGTCGGTCAATTCATCAAATACCACGGATGCAGGTCCGCCCCACTGCTCTTCAAACTGCACGGTCCAGGGACCGCGGAGCCATTGTACTATCTTCCCTGCCTTCACCGCTCTCGGCAGCCCCTGCACCAATGCGCGCGGGAACACGATGAACATGGATCCAAAAGGCTGGAATTCCAGTACGCCCCCCACCCGATCACCCGTCTCACGAAAGTCCTGCAGGTCGAATGCCTCGCCCGTCACGGGGTCCCATCTCCCAGGCCGGCGGCCTTTCACCCGAAACAGGGTATGCACGCTTAGAGGCTGATCATTCCGGTTGACGATGAAATAGATTTCCTCATCGGCAGTCCGCCGGTGAATAAAGTCAATAAAAGTTCCCGGGGCTGCTACATATTCAAAGTCCGGCCCGATGCCATCACCAGCCAAAATATCCCGTAGAGGCATATTCCAGTATACACGCCCTTGCCCATATTTATTCAAACGCACGTCGACACCATCACACGCTCCCCAGACTTCTTCTCCAATGGCTTTCACTTCCTGGTCGCATAGTGGATGATCCTTCAGGCCCGGGTCGGACAAAGGCCGGGGCCCCACCACCGTCGCCCCCGCTTTCACCAACGCGCGAAGCTTCCGGGCGACAGCCACAGGCATTCGCCGTTCCTCCGGCAACACCAGCATCCGGTAATGCATGCCATCAGGCAATACGATCTCCCCGTTTTCTACAGCGCACCTGGTCAGCAGTACCTCCTCGTTGCAGACATCATAGTCATATCCCTTTCCCAGGGAAGGGTCCGTATGCTTAGGCTCGACGATATTCGGCGCCCAGTCTCCATTGTAATACAATACATCCGCCACAAACTGTCCCTGGCGTAACAAGTACTGGCAGCGGGCCAGATATTGCAGGAAAGGTCCCGCCTGCTGCCACCACGTGACATTAGGATTGAAATGCGTGCCGGCGCCATATTCATACCCCGGCTTCCCATCTTCCGGGCGGGTACAGGTTGTAGCATGGATCAGCATGCGATTGACCCCCTCGCAAAACGCGCGGTCGGCAGCCTGCTTCATATTGCCGGGATAGTCCAGCCAATGCCGGAAAGATGTAAATGACTCCGCCGACACCAGATTCTTTCCGTAGATATGCGCCGCCGACGCAGTCATCTTCGTCACTTTGTTCTGTCCCCCCTCCAGCCGGGTTACACCATAAGATTGGTGTTCGTCCAACCCGCCCTCTTCGTCATGCTTTAGTCCCAGCCAGAACTCTCCTGCAGGATAGTCGCTTCTCCCAAGGTTCTTAAGCCCGTCCATGCACATCGTGCCGCTGCGGTTGGGGCCCGCCGCTTCGTTATGCATCAACACCCCGTTCTCGTGGCACCGGCGGGCAAACTGCCCGTAATGTCCATCCGCCATACAGTCGGCCACAGTCTTGCGATAGTCGTGCAAAAACCTGTTGGCCACGTCCACACTGCCGATAATAAAGCCGTTCAACACAGGCAGGTAAGGCCTGGGATCATATCCGCGGTAATGCTGGAACTTTTCCAGGATGTCGGCAGTCCAGTTGGGAAAGCCATCTTCAAAGCTGTCGTCATGGAGGAACTTCAGGGTCGTGCCCTTCAGGTCCCCGGCATCTCCGATAATCACTTTTCCTAAATGCTCGAACTGGATGTCCACCGGCGCCCCGCTGAGCCAATCCACGGAAAGCCCATCGGCTTCCGGCTGCGCAATCGTTAGTTTAGAGCCCGTCATACGGTGGCCCGTACGGAGGATGATCCATTTACCTTCGGGCACCGTCCATTGGAGTCGCCCGGCTTTGTCCATATATCCGGAGAGGTCGATCACCTGGTCGGCACGCACAGCCTCGTCGGTAGCATGCACCTCAAAGGGCTGCAGCAAAGGCGCCGTCAGGTCTTTTGCCTTGATAAAATTGCTGGCATCCTTGCGGTTCGTTTTGGCGGAAAAAAGCTCCGCTGGCTGGTCGTGCAGTCGAACCTTTGCTTCATCCTGCACCGGGAAAGCCACCACAGCCGTATCCTGGTAGTCCAGCTTCTCCAGGGGCAGATCTATATATTCTTTATAACCCGGCGCATTCACCATCTTGTCATAGCCGTCTCTGTGTCCGGGCAAAGGCAGCTCACCCGAAAACTGTTGCGGTCCCGTCACTGCTATCCTGGACTGAAGGAACCATCGTCCGGCATGCGGAGGGTCTATCCACGGTCCCCCCATACACCACCCGGAAGTAAAGTTGACGCCAACGATGATGCCCAGCCGGGCAGCCTCCTCCAACGCATGGCGGTAAAGGACCCGCCACTCTTCCGATAGGAATTTGACCCCTTGCGGCATCCTGACGCCGCCCAGCCCGCTGGCCGTGTTGATCAACAACACCTCCCCGATGCCTTTATCGTGGAATTCCTCCAGGTCCCGGGTGATCCCTTCCTTGCTCACCAGCCCGTTGAACCACCACCAGAAACATCCCACCTGGGACGATTGTGGTGGACGCCGGAATGCGGCATATAGCTCGGTAGCGTCAGGAACACCCTCCCAACGCCGGAATATCTTCTCAAGGTCTCCTTTACTTATAAGGATCCCCGCCATCCCCGCACTTCGTGTAATAAACCCTCTTCTGTTTATGGTCATGATCTTTACCATTTTGCATTGAGTCGTTCCAGGAGAAAATCACCTTTTTCATTCAGCGTAAACAACGTCACGGACGAATTCTCTTGTAGGATGCGGCGGTAGTTCCGCAGTGGCATCCCCAGTTTATACGCCAGGTATAGCCGGTTGACCCCGTTGTGCGCCGCCACCAGGTAATTGCCGCCGGGCCGGGTAGCCAGCAGCTCCTTGAAAAAATCATCCACCCTCGTTATGACTTCCATGCCCGTCTCCCCTGTGCCGCCGGCCCGCGCCGTGCCGGGATCATCCTCCCAGGCCTGCCAGAGCTGCGGGTTCTCCGGGATGAACTCTTCCTTTGTCTTCCGCTCCCAGGCTCCGAAATCCACCTCTATCAGCCGGTCATCCTTCACGGGCGCCCTGTCTGCGGCAATTTGGGCGGTAATCGCTGCCCGCTGCAACGGAGAAGAATACACGCCATCAAAATGCACTCCCCACAGCTGTTGCTCCACTGCCTCTGCCTGCTCAATTCCTTTTTCCGTCAGGGGTATATCCGTTCTGCCGCAATAGCGGTTGTTATCAGCGTTCCAGGCGGTCTGCCCGTGTCTCAATAAGTAAATGTTCAGCATAGCTTGGTTTTTTATGATCTCAACCTTTCCCTCGTCTGACGCCACATTTCATATTGCTCCTCCATGTCCAACGAACCCTCCGGTACAATAACCTCTTCCGCCGAAGGAAGTTCCACCATCCGCCCGAGCCCCTCATTACATATCAGCGCCCCCCCTACCACAGACGCTTGCTGAAACCCCGGCCGCACTTTCACTTCCTTTCGCAGGACATTGGCGATCATTTGCCGCAAGGCAGGGCTTTGCATGCCCCCGCCGCAAGCCCATACATATTCCTTGTCATGCCTGGCCGCTCCGCTCAGCACCTGGTAATTGGCTGCAATAGAGGAGGCGATGTCGAAAAGGGTGGCTCGCACAAAACAGCTGCGGGTCAGCTCATGTGTCACAGGCGTAGGAAAAATAAATCCCCCCCGCCGGACAGGGACGTCCTCTCCCGCGATAAGACTGCCCAGTGATGCCACACTGTTGCAGTATGGATTAGCCGCCAGTTCCGCCTCGATCACCTCATAGCCTTCATTGGGATAAAATATTTCTTTCAGTCGCTGGTAATTGAGCCCCGTCACGCCGGCATTGGCTTCGAAAACAAATTGCCCTTTTTCGATATCCCGGCTCGTCCAGGTCCTTTCCAGATCATCGGTGACGTATTGATCCACTAATTTTACGATAGGTGTGGTTGTCCCCGACACAATGACAATGTCTTCCACGGAAGGCCGGGTGCTTTTTATAGCCAGCTGCGTATCACCCCCGCCCGCAACCACCTGCGTTCCCTCCGGCAGCATAAGTTCCGAAGCCCGCGCAGACAAGACCTTGCCCAACACAGTTCCCGAATCCATCAACGCGGGTAGACTACTCCCATCCAGGCCGAACACCTCCGCCAACCCTGCACTCCAGCCGCCGCGCGCCACATCATATAACAAGGTCTCCGAAGCCTGTGAATGCTCGTATTTCGCAACACCGCTCAGTTGATATTCCACCCAATCGCTGATGCTGAGAAAGAAAGCCATCTGCTCCCAATACGCCGCCCTTCTCTCCCGGATCCCCACCACCTTCAGCGCGGAAAAGAGGGAGGAGGGTTGGCGACCGGCCTCCCGGTACATCCTATGTTTGTCTTTAATCATGTCCTCCCACTCCCTGCCCCGGTGATCGATATTCGGTAATCCGATCAGCGCCTTACCTGCATGATCCACCAGTACGATGCCCTCCCGCTGGCTGGTAGCCGTCACCGCGCTGACATGCCATCCGGCAGCCTGCCGCAATACGCCGGTAGTCAGCCGGACGATCTGTTGCCATAATACGCCCGGATCGAAATACAGCGCATCAGGGTACAAAACATCCCGTATATAGCCGATATCCTCCCGGCCCACGCCAACCACTTCCCCCACAGGCGTCACCAGCGCTACACGGAGATTGCCCGTGCCAATGTCGATGACGATGTATCCCTCTTTCTTTCCCATATGTCAGATTTGGACAGTGAGTATTTCTTTATTGGCCAGCCTGTCAGCCTTCCGGTTCTTGTTGATAAACCAGTCGTGCAGCGCCTCGTTCATGATCCGCACATGGTGGTCCTCCACTTCAAATGTGGCGCCGGCAATATGCGGCGTAGCCAGCGTATTCGGAAGATCGATGATCTTATAGTCCAGCTCGTCGGGAGGTTCGCTGTCGAACACATCCAGGATGGCGCCCCGTATACGCTGCTGCTGCAATACCTCATAAAGATCCTGCCGGTTGATCACCACCGCCCTCGCCGTATTGACAAAAAGCGCCTCGTTTTTCATCAGCCTGAACAGCGATCCGTCGATCATCCCACGGGTGGCTTCCGTAACAGGAAGATGGATGGAGATGACATCACTGGTGGAGAATAGTTCCTCCAGCGTCGTCTTTTTATACGCCGGGAAAAGCTCCGCCCCGATATAAGGATCATAATATTGTATGGCGCAGGGATAATGCTCCACCATACGCGCTATCAGCTGGCCAATAGCCCCGAAGCCCACCAGGCCGATGGTTTTGCCCGCCAGCTCATTGCCTTTCCATTGCAGGTAAGCCGTATGGGCGCCTTCTTTCCATCCCCGTTTCTTCAGCCAGTCGATACCCGGAAGAATATGCCGCAAAAATGTGATCGTATTCGCAATAAACATCTCCGCAACAGCCTGCGCATTCCGCGCAGGGGTATAAAACACAGGAATACCTTTCCGGGTAGCCATGTCAAGCGCGACATTGGAAGGCGTACCCCGGCATACGCCGATAAATCGCAGATGCATATTCTCCTGTATGACCTTCTCCGTGACATGGTCATGCTCGGTGATCAACGCTTCCGCCTCCGTTTCATAAAGCAGATCCAGCAATTGCCGCTCGCTATAAGCCATTCCATTCTGTTTCCAGGGTCTATAGATAGTCTCTCCAAAATAAGTTCTCAATTCATGCAGCCCTTGTTCATGATAAGGCGCCGTTACTAATATCCTCATGCATTAAATAAATTATAGGTTAATAACTGGTTTCAGGGACAACGTCCCCGTTCACAAGCACCCTCGCCCCTCGCTCTCCCGGCAGTTTGATCATGCGCGTAAGCACAGCGCTGATAAAATACAGGATGGACAACACCCAGATCACGCCTTCACTGCCGAGGATGCCGATGAATATTCCAACGATCGCCGGGCCAACGAACACAGGCAATCCGGCCCCCAAATTGAGGATAGCCATGGCCGACCCCTTGTCTTCCTTTACCAGGGAAGGCACCAGCGCCGATAGGGGCACATAGCCGGCAAGACACGCACCCCAGGCAATCCCCGCCAGCATGACAGGCCAGAAGCTGCCCGGCGCTATTTGTGGAACATAGTAGAGTAATAAAGTAGTGATCCCGCACCCAATGCCGCCAAACCAGATGATCGTGGACCTCCAGCCCAGCCTGTCGCCAACAAAGCCGAAGATCAGGTTGAAAGCAATATTGCTGGTGAAAATAGTCCCCCATATATGCAGCCACGACGTGGTAGAGTGACCATGTGCGGCCATATAGGTCGGCAGGAATACGGGAAACGCGAATTGAGCCGTCGTATTGATGATGCGAACGATGCCCCCCAGCATCACCTTAGGCTCTTTCTTCAAAATAGTCAGCCCGTTGATCAGTTCCTGCACCTTCCCCGCCGCAGCACCCCTGCTCTGCGGCACCCACCGGGCCTTATTCAAAACCAACGCCAGAAAGGCGCCTATCAATACCCAGAAAATGGCGCTCCATAACGTTCCTATATAACCCAAATGAACGATCGCCCAGCTGGAATAGAAAGCCCCCAGCACATTAAGGCCCCCGGTGAATACAAACCAGAACCAACCCACCGCCCTACCCAGCCGTTCCCTGGATGTAGCATAAGCGATCCATACCAGGAACGAATAGGCAAAAAGAGGATAGCCAAACCCCCGCAAACCATAGGTCAGCAGCAAAACAGGAAAATTAAGATGAGGTAGGCCATAACCGATGAACCCCACCGTCCCCGCCAGGTACAACAACAGGCCGGCCAGCATGGTCTTTTTCACACCAAAGCCCTCCGCTAAAACCCCCGAAAACCAAGAAGAGACAGCAATCGTAACACCATACGCAGTGAACAACGTGGCTGAAGCCTGCACACGCATACCCCGTTCCAGCAGATACGGACTCAACCACCCCTGCTCCATACCATCCCCCATCATAAAGATGAGAATACCGGCATATCCCCAAAATAACTGCTTTGGAATGCCTGCGCTGTGTAAAAAGGAAGTATTCATAAATATTTTTAACTCCTCGCTCGTGAAAAGCAAAGTAAATACAACATTATTAAACCATATTTTAAGGAATTGTAAAGTCTTTGTTACCTGGCACGCAGGTCAGGGAGGTATCCCAACAGGAAAATAGCAGATGAGCTGCTCCATTATGGCAATCGTTTGGCTTGAGAAATAGAATTCTTCTAGCCAAATATAATAAAATTAAACAAAAACAAACAAATTTAAATAATTTGAAAGCTTTTTAAAGCCCCATACCCCGATCCGCCCTTTTATCCAAGATTTTAAAGTTAAGTTTTCGTAAGGATTTTAAAATTCGCTTAATAAATATTTACTTTTGAAACCAAATTCAATCGCATAGGATGAAAAGCATCACAGAAAGGCATGAGTTCATATTAAAGAAATTGCAGGAGTCAGGTAAGGTGAATATCCTTCAGTTGAGCGAAGAAATGCAGGTCAGCGGCGTCACCATCAGAAAGGATTTGAAACTATTGGAAGAAAAGAACCTCTTATTTCGCACCCGGGGAGGCGGCTCCATCCATAACCCCTACGCCATCGAAAGACCCATCAACGAAAAAGAATTTATCAACGCGGAAGAAAAAAAACGCATCGCCCGCACAGCCATCTCCCTCATCGGGCAAAATGATTCTATTATTATAGGCTCCGGTACCACCGTCTTCGAGCTGGCCCGCGCCCTTCATCCCGCCAAACACCTGGTAGTGATCACCCCGGCCCTCAAAGTGGCGCTGGAACTTTGCAATCGTCCCAACGTGGAAGTCCTCCAGCTGGGTGGACTAATCCACCAAAGCTCCTCCTCCGCCGCCGGCGCCTTCGCCGAATTGATCCTGGACCAGCTCTCCTGCGGCGTCCTCTTCCTGGGCGTGGACGGCATCGACCTCGACTACGGATTCACTATCACCAATATCACCGAAGCCAGCCTCAACCAAAAAATGATCCAGATGGCCCAGACCGTCGTCATCCTCGCCGATTGCACCAAATTCGACCGCCGCGGACTCGGTAAGATCTGCAACATCGACCAGGCCCACTACATTGTCACCGACAAAGCCTCCCCCTCCACCATCGCCCTGCTGGAAGAAAAAGGCGTCCGCGTCATGCTTGCCGAATAACGCGAACGCCCGCCGCCCTCTCCCCGCCGACCTCATACAAACATCACCTCATACAAACATCACCTCATCTAGTAAGACGTCTCATCCGCCCCAATGTCGATCCGGCTATTTTGCACCCGGTTCTGCTGATCGACATCTGTCTCGTCGTCATTGGTGTCCACCACATACGAAGGATATCCCGCATTGACACACGCCGATCCGCTGGTGAGATGCAAATTGAGCGTAGCCAGCGTACTGTTCACGAAAGAAGGCGTACCATACGTGGAATTGGCATCGAGCCCCGTCCCCGATTGAAAGGTGGCTAAGCTGTAATAGCCACCCCCATTGATCCCACCCCAGTCAAAAGTGATGGTGCCGCTGCTGCCGGATAGGGTATAATATCGGTTGTAGTCCATCGACAGGTTCGTCGAAGTATATCCCAGCAGCGCGATGACGACGACATTGCTGGCAGACTGGATGATATTGCTCCTGATGCTCAGGTGGTCCGTATTCTGCATGCTGATCTCGCCTCCATAGCCGCCATTGGTGAAATTCTTAAAGAAAGTATTATTGTTCACAGAGGAATAGGTCACCTTGCTGCTGGCCTGGTTCGATCCGATGATAATGCCCGCGTCCTTGTTGTTGTATACAAAATTGCTGGACACCCTGATATGCTCGGCGGTAAAGCCATTGTTCTCGCATCCTACGGTGATACCCGCATAATTATCGTGGCAGATATTACCTTCGATATTCACATAGGAGGCGCCATCAGCATAAATACCCCCGTTGGTAGCCACGTTTGATACGCAATTGTACACCGTGTTGTATTTTATATTGCCGTCCCGCACGTAGTTCGAGGCAGCCGGTGCGCCCGTCCAGGAATAATGCCCCGCTACATCTATCCCGATATTCCGGATATGATGTACGGTATTCAGCTCGATCAGGAAGACCTCCACATTCCCGTTCATGGTAAGAGCTTCACTATAGCCGGTGTTGCAGCTGTAGATCTCATTGCTGCCCACATAGACCTCATTGTAGCTGGCCGTCGTGCTCCCTATCAGCAGGAAAGGATGGGCGTTCTGTGTGGAAGTAGGCACGGCAGTGGAGTCCGTGGTCCATCCGATGTTGTGGATCTTACAATCCGTCACATCCACAAACGTCCCCGACCCGTGGATATAGATGCCGTAAGCATCGTTCCGGATATTGTTGACGATGTTGATGTTCTCGATGGTCAGATAACTCTTGCTGCTGACTTCGATCATCGCATTCTGGGTGCTGCCGGTAGTCAGCGAGCCGTCCAGGATCACCGTCCCGCCATTGTAGTTGGTAAGTGTGATCCGCTCGCCTTCGTCAGCGCCGGAATGAGGCCAGACCAGCCGCTCGCCGTACGTTCCGCCGGCTACGTAGATGGTGGAATACCCACCTTCCGTTGTTTTGTTCAGGGCGGCCTGGATTGTCTTCAACGGATGGGCGGAAGATGTTCCGGTATTTGCATCGTTCCCGGAAGATCCATTGACATAATAATCGATCTCGGTTACAGTGCGGGGAACAGTTCCATTGTTGGGCGTTGTGGAAATTTCTTTTTTACAGGAAAAGAGCGTGAGGAGGATGATACATCCGGTGGCAATTTTTTTCATGGACTTTTAATTTAAAGGTTTATACCAAGGTAGACACTTCCTTTCCTAAAAAAAAGGAGGGGACCACGCAGCACGCATAGCCCCCTCCCGGCGCAAACGTTTGTTACAAACGTTTGCACTATTTTTTATTTCACTTCATTCAGCACCGCCTTATCCAGGCCTTTCAATTCCTTCTGCTCCGGCTTTATCAGCTCCAGCACGACCACTTCATTCCTGGTTGCCTTCAGCCATTCCACAGGCACATACAGCGTTTGCTGCGGCCCCACCGACCAATACCGTCCTACATTATGCCCGTTGATCCAGACCACTCCCTTCCCCCATTGCCGCATATCCAGGTACGTGTCCCCCACCACCGGCAGGTCAAACGTGCCACGACGGATCACCGGAGCATGACCGCTATCTCCTCCTTTTTTCAACCGCATTCCCTTCACCTCCTTGAACGGCAGTCCATACATTTCCCAGCCCTTCACTTCCTCTCCGTTGAACGCCACCTTCTCCGTAATACCTTTTCGGTTCTTTAATAAATAAGGCCCAAAATTGACACGGCCAAGGTTCTCCACCAGTATATCCAGCTGCACCTCACCCGCCGGCAACTGCAACGCCAAACTATCCTGCGCAAGCCTTCTGTCCAGCGTCCCTACGATACCGCCATTCACCATCACCACCGCATAATCCCGCAGCTCCTTCAGCCGCAGCACTCCGGCACGGCCACCCGTTAGCTTGCTCCGGTAAAGCACAAATCCATAATCCTGGTGCAGGTCCTCGAATGTCAATGGCGATCCATTCCGAACGGGCGCGGGAAGCATATCCGACACCCTGCCCGCCTCGCCCAACCCGAAAGAGGGCACCGCAACAGCCGCCTTCGCCTCCGGCACCTCCGGCAGCACAACGCCCGCCGGCAAATGCCGGGCGATCACCTCCCTGAATTTCATGAATTTCTCCGTAGGATTTCCCGCTTCGTCCAGCGGCGCATCATAATCATAGCTGCTGATCTGGGGCTCGTAAGGACTCTTGTCATTGTAATTCGCCCCATTCATAAATCCCCTTGTAGTCCCTCCATGGAACATATACATATTGATCGATATGCCGGCCGTCAATATGGAATCCAGCTTTCCCACATATCGCTCCGCCGGCACCGTATGATGCGTCGTCCCCCACCAGTCAAACCAGGCGGGATACCACTCTGCTACATAATACGGCCCCACCCCTCCATGATTTTCCTGTATAAGCCGGTGTACTTTCGAAGGCGTAACATCACCATTCACCGCCGGCAGCAAGCCCGGTAAATGACCGGCAGCAATATCCGGAGCCGGATCGCAGGTATATAACAATCCATCAAAACCCGCCTCTATGAATAGCTTCTTATTGATTTCAAGATACTCCTTGTCCGAGCCATACGACCCGTATTCATTCTCTATCTGCACCATGAGGATATTACCCCCATGGTTCACCTGCAATGGCGCCAGCTGCCGCCCCACCTCCTTGATATACGCTGCATATTCACGCAGGTATTTTACCTCCTTGCTCCGCACGATCAACCCTTCCTCATTCTGCAGCCAGTAAGGATAGCCGCCAAATTCCCACTCGGCGCAAACATAAGGACTGGGTCGAAGGATGACCCAGAGCCCCTCCTCCTGCGCGATCTTCACGAACGCCCGCACATCGTTGTTCCCGGCAAAATCGAACTTCCCTTTCTGCGGCTCATGCACATTCCAGAACACATAGGTCCCGATGGTATTCAACCCCATCGCCTTTGCCATCTTCATTCGGGCCCGCCATGCCTCCCGCGGCACCCGTGGGTAATGCATCTCCCCTGATATCATCACAAAAGGCTTCGAATCCAGTAAAAACGCCGTATCACTTAACGTAAAGCTATGTTGCGCATGCACACTTATCGTCAGCAAAATGCCCAACACCATGTAATAGATCCTTATTTTCATAATTCCAAGTTAGGTAACAGTTATACAGCCTCCCGGTACAAAAGGGTGAAGACTTCCTGAAAAAACATCATCTACGCCCGAAGATCCGCATCCGGCCATCATTTATCCCCACTAAGATCAAATCGTTGCCTTTGCGATCTTTCATCAGTTTCATGTCTTTCACATCCCCCTTTATGAAGATCCCATCGTTTATATGGGCGACAGGCAGAAAATCCCGCCCGCCATTTCCTTTCAGGAATAAGCCGTAAGAAGCATCATAGCGGCCATTCATCACCTCTGCCTGGTACTCATTCCCCGCCAGCAACAGATCCGGATTGCCATCCCCGTCCAGGTCATGGACAAGTATCGCATTCACAGGCGCAAACTGGGCTTCCGCCGGCAAAATATGCTTCCGGAAAGATCCATTTCCCTGGTTCTCATACCAGCAGGTATGCAATTCATTACAGTTGAGCTGAATGGCGTCCTTCAGCTTGGTGTCCGGGAACAGTTCGCTGAGATCAGCCTTCGCAAAAGCAGCATTTTTCAAATACCGTTTTTTAAAAGAAGGCATCTGCCGGGTCAACTGTCCCAGGCTCATCCCCAGCTGTAAGGTATTCTTTCCGGCATCATCCGGTAAATAATAACAGAGCACGAAATTGATCCGCCCATTCCCTTCGAAATCCTTACCAAATAAACGCATCGGGGTCGCGGCCGAAACATGGTAGGGGTTGTTGGTTCCCAGGTTGCCGGCCGCAATATCCAGATCGCCATCGCCATCCATGTCCGCCACCGCAAGGCTTTTCCACATGCCATGATCATTTTCCAGACCCATTGAATGGGTCACTTCCTTTAACTTCCCCCCATCGGCTTTGAAAACGCGTATGGGCATCCAGTCGCCGGCAATGATCAGTTCCTGCTGCCCGTCCCCGTCAACGTCCGCCCAAACAGATGCAGTTACCATTCCCGCCTCGGATAAAACTGGACATACCTCCTGGGTTATATCCACGAATACGCCATTGCGATACTCCAGCAAAAAACTTTTAGGCGAATAAGGATACTCCAGCGATACCCTCCCGCCAATGAACACATGCAAAGGCGTGCGCCCTCCGCCTGTATAGCTGATGCTTTGCGCCATCGTATTGATGGATGGCGGAAAAGCCTGCCGGCTCAAAGTAAAAATGCCCTTGCCGTCGTTGAGGTAAAGCCTGGGCGTATGGTACGGTGAGCCTTTATCGAATTCGGTACTTCCGCCTGCAACGATCAGATCGGGATCATGATCTCCGTCGACATCCACCAGTATGCTCTGCATATCCTCCTCGTATTTCGGGCCCTTCACCAATGCTTTGTGCTGAAAGGACCCATTCTTTTGCTGCAAACAAACCTCCCCGGACTGCGAAAAAGCGCCGCCAATAAAAAAATCGGCGAGACCATCCCCATTCATATCACCCGTACTGATAAAGGGACCAGCCTGTGAAAATTTTTGCGGAAGCAAAGGGTTAAAGGCAAAATCATTGAAGAAACTTTCCTGGTGCTTAAAATACACCTGGAGTGAATCAGTTATATCTATAAATAGGGAAGACAAAGGGGCATCTCCGGAATGGTTGATCACCGCCTCATTTTCGTTGAGCACCAGGGTCGTATCTATCGGGGGATTTTTCAAACACTGCTGCTTCCCATTTGCCCAGGTGACGACGACGGAGTCGGCCCGGCGGCTTTTGCCAAGTCCGAAATGGACCCTTGTATCTACGGAAGAGGCATACCCCCTGACAGGATATTGCTCCACCGTCTGCACAAGATCACGTTGCCAGAACTGTATCTTCGCTCCAAACCCCTCCCTGTTCAGGTTGTCTCCCCGCAGTATAAAATTTATGAAATGACTGGAAGTATCCCCGCCCCCCCGGCTGTTATTGATATAGATAGATGCTTCCTGGTCGATATTATTGACTACAAGATCCAGGTCCCCGTCATTATCCAGGTCCACATAAGCCGCCCCGTTGGAGATGGTTTTTTCATTGATCCCGGAAAATTCCGATTGGTTGGAAAAACTGCCATCGCCGTTGTTGTGGAAATAATAATTGCGCAAAGCTATCTTTCCCATATTATCCAGCTCGCCCCTTAGCAATCGATCCCGCGCCTGCTTATCCATCGTCCCATAAGTTTCCGACCGGTAATTGATAAAATCCGAATTGATCAGGTCCCGCCCTATTCCATTGGTAATACTGATATCCTTGTAGCCGTCGTTGTCGAGATCAACCAACAGAACGCTCCAGCTCCAATCTGTCTCGCTCATTCCTGCCAGCTGACCGATCTCGCTGAAATAGGGCATGGCCGTATCAGCTTTTTTGCGTACTCCCCGGTTTAGCTGAAGCATATTTCTCATGAATTCCGGCTGGTAGCCCGCCCTCCTTTCCGTTTCATAACGCCCGTAGTTCATGAAGCTGAACATCATCTTCTTCCGGTAATTATCTTCAGGCATCATGTCCAAAGTGGCAATATCAGGAAGGCCGTCATTGTTGATATCGGCCGCGTCCACTCCCATGCTGCTATAGCCCTGATGTCCCAGCGATTCGGCAATGACATTGGTAAAGGTCCCATTCCTGTTATTCAACCACAAAAGATCATTGCTGATATAATCATTGGTGACATATATATCCGGCCAGCCATCTCCATTAAGATCGCTGATGGCTACGCCAAGCCCATACCCATCGTCTTTGATGCCGGCAGACGACGAAACATCTTTAAAATAAGGATGGTTGGTGCCCGCAAGGATCCCCATGTTTTTATACAGCTTGTCCGATCTGATGGAAAGACCACTATTGTCGGGCCTGACAATATCATTTTGCGAAACCGCAGGATGCAGCTCGTGATTGACGAGATACATATCCAGCCGCCCGTCCTTGTCAAAATCGAAGAACGCCGCTTGTGTGGAATAGCCCGTATCAGCCAGTCCATATTCCGAAGCGTTTTCCGTAAAAGTAAGGTTGTGTTGATTGATGAAAAGCAGGTTCTTTCTTCTCTCGCCTGGCACATTGCCGGATACGCAGACATAAATATCCGCATACCCGTCATTGTTAATATCCACTACACTGATTCCCGTGCACCAGCTGGTCGTTTCAAGGCCGGCACTTTGGGTGATATCCCGGAAGTGATGATTCCCCAGGTTCAGATACAGCCCGCTACTGCCCTGCGATGCCCCGAAAAAAAGATCCGGCAGGCCGTCGTTGTTAAAGTCCCCTAC
Source organism: Flavitalea plasmicola (assembly GCF_030546645.1). Classification (GTDB taxonomy): domain Bacteria; phylum Bacteroidota; class Bacteroidia; order Chitinophagales; family Chitinophagaceae; genus Puia. The sequence continues at coordinate 114,783 of NZ_JAUOTO010000009.1, read as the reverse complement.
TCCAACGCCACTGCCCATATAGGCATATTCGTCAACCACCAGGTTGACAGAGTCGTTTTCAGTGACCGTATTACTAAAATGGATGCCGGAAGTTCCGGCATCCAGCTTGCTGAAGAGGGTGACCGCGCTGTTATGCTCTTTGCAGGACATGGCCAGCACCTGACACAGCAGCAGCCATGGCAGGAATGATCTGTTTATATTTTGGCCACCTGCGCTCAAATCTAATGGTAGTTTGCCGTCAATGTGGTGACGCTTCTCGGATCCAACTGAATATTGTTAGCCGCCATACTGGACTTCTTCAGGTTCTTGGTACTGCTGGTCACATATGCCGTAAAATCACTGCCAGTCAGGTTGACAGAAGCGCCCAATCCTCCCAAAGATATAACAGAAGAAGTTGTCCGGGTATTTACAATGACAATAGCCAGTGTTTTTCCAACAGGGTCGATATACGCCGATACCATGATATCGCCTGCCGCGTACGCCGGATCAGTTTGATTGTTCAGGACGGCATCTACTCTGATCATTCCGGGCCTGACGAATCTCGAATAATTACCCATGCACCATAGTTGTTTGCTGTCGGACACCAGGCCATCGGTCTTGGACAGCTGCGGATCCGTCGTACCCGATGGGCCATTGATATACACCAGTCCATCACTGTAATTATAAGGATTAATACCCAGCCACCATTGCCAGGATGACGTATTGGCAACAGCCAGGTCGTTATGGATCACCTTTGCCACATAAAGCCCGTAATCGATGTTCGTATTTCTCGGATAGCCGTTTAAAGATCCGCAGATATCGCCCAGGACCCCAAATTCCGTCATCCACAATTGGAGAGAGGAGCTGGTGTTCACTGCGCTGGTATGCACCGCCTGACGGTCCTGCACCAACGTATTGTCCGGGCAGGTGGTAAAATAACTATGGTAAGAAATGGTATTGTCGACATTAGGGATGTTGCCGATATAGTTGGAACTGGAAGGATTAAACCATTGGCTGATCTGGTCACCCCGGTTATCTGACGTGGCAGCGTTCAGAAAGGTCACTTGCCCGGCCTCACCGGTAACAACATGGGTGTTTACCCCATTCGTCTGCAGATCGGGCCCCAGGACCTTCACCAGGCTCGCAATATCTGTATTGGATGCCGCCGTCCCCTCCTGGTTGTTGGAAGGCCCCCAATTCCATTGCGGCTCATTGACAGGACTTATATAATCCAGCGGTGTACTGGTTCCCTGAAAATGCTTACATACCTGGACGAGAAAATCAGCATAGTCCTGAAACCTGGAAGCGCTGAGGTTGAATTGGGCCGTGCCGGTGCCATAAGCTCTCGCATTAATGGTCATAGTGACGGGAGGAGAAGCCGCAAAACCCAGCAGATACTTTACACCCCTTTGTTTGGCTGCATTCATGAACCATTGCTGGCCTTGCTGCTTATTCCAGTTGTAGGTGCCATCCGGGTTTTGAAAACACTCCTCCCGCCTGTATTCGTCCGCTATGCCACTGGTGTCTCCCTGCTCGGAGCTTCCGGCCCCGATATTAAATCGCCAAAGCGACAACCCAATGCCCTTTGGGTTGCCGCTTGGATCCACATCCATGCTAAATAGATAATCGGCTATCTGGTTTTTCTTCGAAAGATCAGCCCAGTTACCCACGAACTTCGACGACCACGCATCGGACGCGCCAAAACTGTGAATGGTTTGATGCGTTGCCGTCACGTTCACTTGCAGCGTTGCCTTTTGCTGGCAGGTGTCTACGCCGTTGAATAGGCAGGGATCCGTTGGCGGAAAAGAAGAAGAGGAAGATCCTTTCTTGCAACTAAGCGCCAAAGATAGAATTGCAAACAAAATATTTACCATAGCCGGTTGAGATCGGTTCATTTCGTTTTCATTGAGTAGCTCCGCTAATAACCCGGGTTTTGCTTAATGACGCCGCCGCCTGCCTGAATTTCCTGCTGTGGAATAGGAAAGAGGTCATTGGTTCCCGGCTTATAAAGCTTCCCTTTATTGGCAGTCACTTCAGCAATATTGGTCCTGCTGTCATACGGGTCTGTATTTGTCTGCAGCCATTGCACATAAGTGCCGTTGGTTCCAAACATGGAGGACATCAACGTCGTTCCATTCACTTTTACCCTATGCAGATCATCCCATCTCACATCCGCATATTCCCCTGCCAGTTCCAGTCTTTTCTCCAGGATAATAGCGTTGACCAACGCATCCCCGGACAGGCCAGTCTTAGGCGTTAGATTTACGCGCGCCCTCACCTGGTTGAGCAATCCGCTGGCCGTTGCGGCATCCCCTTGCCGGGCGGCCGCTTCAGCGTAGATGAGCATCAGGTTCGCCAGGCGCATAAATATATAAGGTTTGGGCTGCCAGCGGTTGCTATACCCCTGATTGGCGGGGCTACGGTCCGCCAGCGGAATATAGTACTTTCTCCAGTTCCTGGCCGAAGTATTCCCACTGGGATTGCCATTCCAGCTGGTCACCTGAGGGTCTCCCGCAACAGGCTGTCCATTTTTTATGATGGTATTCACCCTTCGGATACTATCGCTTTCATTTAAAAAAGCATCCTCCAGGTTGCTGCTGGGCACATGCCAGCCCCAGCCCCCATCGGCGCCGCTTCCCGCAACTACAGCATTCACATTGCCGATCAGGTTGTTCGCGCCGATCTCGAAGATCGACTCCTGCCCATTGTAATAAGCAGCTTTGAAAATATCCCCGTAATTGGGTTCGAGCTGGTATTCATTCAAACCCATTAATTGACTTGCCGCCAGGACCGTAGAATCGTAATGACCGGCCCATAAATTCGCATAGGCCAGGTAAGCCAGGGCCGCGCCCTTACTCGCCCTTGCCATATCCTCAGGACTGGTATAATTCTTACGTTGAGGCAGGTTGGCTGCCGCAAATTCAAGATCGGCGTTGATGAACGCCCACACCTGGTCAACGGAAGCCCTTGCCAGCGGGATCTCGCTTTGCTTGGTATTTTCCGTATACAGCGGCACCCCGCCAAAATTCTTTGCCAGGTCCATATAAAAGAACCCTCTCAAAAACCGCATTTCGGCCAGCAAACGGGTTTTCAATGTGGCGTCAATAGTCGATTTGGACAAATTGGCGATCCCGAAATTACACTGTCCGATCCCCAAATAGCTAAATTGATAGAGGTTGTTAACATCACCTGAAGTAGGAGTGATGCTTTCCAGACTGCCAACTTCACGGTAGCCCGCCGCATTGCTGAATCCCCCGAGGTTTCCCAGCCAGCCGTTATCAGTGGCTGTTTCCAAATTGAGCCGGTACCACATGGTCTGCCACCAGTCATTTTGGTTGATGGCGGAATAACAACCCGTCACATAGTTGATACAACCCGCGGGTGTTTGAAACACGGCAGTATTCTCAACAGTTTGTAGCCCGTAGTAAGGGATATCCGTGAAACTCTTCTTGCAGGAAGATAGCATGAAGGCGCCTGAAAAAAAACAAACCAGTATGATCTTAATATTTTTCATAATTACAATGTTATAGGTGAGAATTATAATCCCAGGCTTACACCAGCATTGAATGATTTGGGCACCGGGTATTGCCCTCTGTCAACCCCCTGGTACTGCTGGCTGTCGGATTGCACTTCGGGATTAAAGCCTTTGTATTTGGTAATGGTGGCCAGGTTCTGCGCTCCCACATAGACGCGAACACTCTTGATGCCGTTCACTTTCAGGAAAGGAAAAGTATATCCCAATTGAATATTCCGGATCCTGGTAAAGCTCCCGGATTCCACATACCAGCTGGAGAAATTATAATTGTTCCCCGTGGCAGGATTGGGATTGACTGCACTGGTATTGTCAGCCCTCCAGATCTTGTCATAGCTGCCGGCAATTACGTTGGATGCACGGTCGCCGGTGATCAGGTAGCGTTTCGTAGTATTCGCTACCTTTTGCCCATATGAACCATACATTTCCGCCAGCAGATCGAATCCCTTAAAATCAGCCTTGATCGAAAAATCCATATTCAGCTTCGGATACGGATCACCCAAAAAAGTGCGGTCACCTGCCGTATTGATGGTACCATCTCCGTTTACGTCAACGTATTTGAAATCTCCCGGCTTAGCCAATGGCTGGATCATATTGCCATTCTTATCGGTATACGCATTGATGTCGGCCTGTGACTTGAATATGCCCGCCACTTTATAGCCGTAAAAAGCTCCGACCCCGCCTTTGGTATACATTCTCGTAAAGGACATTCCGAATCTCTCCTGTTCCCGGTAGCCATCCTGTACCCCCACATCCAGGCCCTGAACACCACCCAGGCTCAGATAAGTGGATTTCACATGGCTCAGGGAGATCCTGGGGATGATCCTTAGCTCATTCGGCAGGGAAATGATATAGCTGGTTGAAAATTCCCAGCCCCTGTTCCCGATACTGGCCACGTTGGCCGTTGGCAAATTAGGCTGTCCCGCACTCAAAGGAATGGACGGCAGCGTCAGAATGGCGCCGCTGGACTTATTGTCGAAGTATTCAAATTCGAAGTTCAGCTTGTTATTGAACAGCGTTCCATCCAATCCCGCTCCACGATCCAGGTCAGTCTCCCATTTCAGATTCGGGTTCCCTATCTGCGTGGGTACGGTTCCGTACGCCATCTGCCCCGCGAATGGATAGGTGGCGCCCGTGGATACCAGGCTGTACCAGGTGCTCCGGGTGATCGCATCGGCATTGCCTCTTTTACCCCACCTCGCTTTAAGCATAAGATTATTCATCCAGCCAAAGCTTTTCATAAAATCTTCGCCAGACAGGCGCCATCCAACTGAAACAGACGGGAAGAAGGCATATTGGTTGCCCGGCGGGAATTTGGAGTTGCCATCCCTTCTTGCGTTGGCCGTTAAATAATATTTGCCGTCATAATTGTATTCCACACGACCGAAATAAGCAGATCTTTTTACCCAGTAGGCATTGTTGATTCCCCCCTTAGGGCTGGAACTTCCATCGGGCCCAATTCCGAAAGCAGCCAGCACGGCAGGATTGGTCAGATCCATATTGAGGTAATCGGCATAGGCGAACAGGGGATTGTTGCCATTGGAACTATCAGCGGAAACTTTCTGACTGCTGCCATAATATTCCTTTTGTTCCGCAGCTTCCTGACCGACAAGCGCCGTGATATGATGCTTTTCCGCCACATTCAGCTTATAGGTCAGCACATTGCTCACCACCCAATTGTATTTGGTGTCGAATCCCGTCCCCGCCTTGGTCAACGCACTATAACTATTCGGGTTCAGATAATACCTGGGTGTGAAAAAATTACTGGTGGTATTATCCACATTGGCTCCGACAGTGGTGCGGAAGGTCAGGTTCTTAATGGGTTGGATTTCCATGAATGAACTGGATTGGATCCCATATAGTTGATTGGGGCTCAAGGTGGCCAGGTTCATGCCAAACACATAATTGGGAGGAGGCGTTCCATTCCCCGGCCCCCCATAAGGTGTTCCATAAGCGCTCCATTGTGCATCGTACAGCGAAGGATTTGCGGAAGCGGGGATATGCTGCAAATTCGGATTAATGAAGGGGCTCGTTATAGGGTCCGTGCCCAGCAGCCCTAAAAAGTCCACCGGTGTGTTGATCCAGGTTTCATACCGTGGGGCAATAGATCCTCCGAACTTCAGCCATTCGTTGATCTTAAAGTCGCCGGTAAATCGGGCGGTGATCCTTTTCCAATCACCCACCTTGGTGTTGGCATGCGCATCAGTATAAGACAAGCTCATGGCATACTGCGATTTTTCAGACCCGCCCGTATAGCTGATCCCTACATTCGTAGTGGGACTATGAGGGTTGATCACGGCCTTCCACCAATCTGATGACTTGGTAGTATCATATTGATTGACAGGCGTCTCCGTAATGGTAAAACTGGGATTGGACAGCCGTTGGAATCTCAGCCATTCCGCGGAACCTGCCATCGTAAAAGGCTTCTTAACTGCCTGGGACTGGTAATTCACCGTGACATTCAGATTACTTTGACCGGCCTTGCCTTTTTTCGTGGTGATCACAATGACCCCACTGGCGGCCTGCGCCCCATAGATAGCCGCAGCGGATGCATCTTTCAACACGTCCATCCTTTCAATGTCTGCCGGATTGATGGAATTAAAATATCCGCTTTGGATGGGAACTCCGTCAACGATCAAAAGAGGCTGACTGGATCCCTGGATGGTATACACGCCCCTGATATATATATTAGGTTGCGCGCCCGGGCCGTTTGAACCGGCGAGCACGCGGACGCCTGGCACTTCGCCCTGAAGGGAATTTGCGGCGTTGGGATCTTTAAAGGTCGTCAGCTCTTTTCCGGAGATGGAACCCACCGAACTGATCAGATCCGCCTTCCTCACCGTACCATATCCCACTACTACCACGTCGCTCAGGCCTTCACTCGCCGTTTCCAATTGCACTTCCATATTCCCATTTTTGGGAACAGCCACCTTTTTAGGGGCATATCCTATATGAGTGAACAGGAGGATGGAATTGGCAGGCACACTGATGGTAAAAGTCCCTGCATCGTTTGTTCTGGTTGAATTTTTTCCACCGTCCACAGAAACGGTTACATCCGGGAGAGGAGCGCCGCCTGCGCTTACTTTTCCTGTGATCACCTGCTGGGCCCACAGCGTGGCCGAGGCACAAAACAGCAGGATGCAGATCGATACCATTCTTCGCCCAGCCCGAAGGGAGACAAAAGAATTCCTGGCTGTGTTTACAGCCGAAAACAATAGACTCTTCATAATGACAAGCGTCGTTTAGTTTTAGTAAATTAATTCTATAGCAGGTCTTAACTGTATGCAAAGTACTCAGCCCAAACAGGGTTGAGGGGGGACAAAACACACAGGAATGGGGGGTAAAATGCGCAGAAATTGAAAATTCCCCCCTTTTTTGAGCAGATTTTAGCGAAGGATCATTCCTCCACCTCCCGGATACTATTTAATTGCTGGTTAAAAGATTGCCGGTATTTTTTGATGTATTCGGAAGGGGTTATGCCAAAGATGCCCACAAACTGCTCTCTGAAATACCGGGAATCACTGATGCCAACCTGGAAAGCAGCCTGGCTGACATTTACATTTTCCGTCAGCATCAGCACAGCGGCCCTCCTAAGCCTGATAGATCGGATAAAAGCGTTCAACCGCTGCCCGGAGATCGCCTTGACCTTCTGGTTGAGCCGCGAATGGCTCATACCCATGGCCTTGGAGAACTTCTTCATGGTAAACTCCTCATTATCAATATTTTCCTCAATTACAGCGATGCATTTTCTCAGGAAGTCCTGGTATTCCTTTGGCACCTTGACCGTGCTTTCCTTTAGCGTGATACTGTCCAGGAAATACCGCTGCAGCACATTCCTGTTCTTAAGCACCGCTTCCACCCTCGCCATCAGATGCTCGCTGTCGAAAGGCTTGGTAAAATAATCATCGGCTCCGCCTTCGATCCCCTTTAGCTTGGTTTCCGATGTCGTGGCGGCCGTAAGCAGGATCACGGGTATATGGCCCAGAAATTCGGACTGCTTGATCTTGGTACATAGCTCGATGCCATCCATTCCGGCCATATTAATATCGCTGATAATAAGATCGGGAATATGTTCCTCCGCCAGCTGGAATCCCTCCACGCCATTATCAGCCGTATATAGCAGGTATTGGGACGAAAAAAGCCGGTATAAATACTGCCGGATCTCCGCATGGTCGTCGATCAATAAGATGGATTTTTTTTCTGTCACCACTTCTTCCACCGTTTTGCCCTTGCTGGGAACCCCGGGAGTTTCATCCGCAACACGCCCCTGTTCTTCCATCAATTCTTCTAAAAGTTCAAATTTTGCTCCCGGACCTTCCATGACGTAAGCTTCCCCTAGCTCCGGGATTTGCTTCAACAGGCAAATAGTAAAGACTGCTCCCTCCCCCGGTACGCTCTTACAGCTGACAGTACCCTTATGACGTTCGATAAAATGCTTTACCAGGAAAAGACCGATCCCGAACCCTGCTTTACCTTTATTATTGGCGTGCACCTGCTGGAATTTATCGAACACCTTTTCCAGATCGTTCTCGGGGATCCCACATCCCGTGTCGCTGATTTCAATACAAACGCGCTCTCCGGTCTCCGTCAAACGAAAGTCAATGCTTCCCCCTGGAGGTGTAAACTTAAAAGCATTGGAGAGGATGTTGAAAAGGGCTATTTCAATTTTTTCATAATCACCCTGTATGAGCATCGATCCCATTGAAGCGGTAAACCGGTAGCTGATCTCCCTGGAGGCCGCCTGCTGGGTAAAACATTGATATACTTCGTCGCATAAAGCCACGATATCGATAGCAGATATCTTCAATACATCTCCGCCGCTATCGGCTTTTCTGAACAACAGCAGCTGATCCACAAGGCTTAACAGGCGCCGGGCATTCCGGTGCGCAACGGCCAGGTCTTCCATGGGCAAGCCGCCGCCCGTTTGTCTCATCGCCTTTTTCAGCGGGTCTATGATCAGCGTCAGGGGCGACCTGAATTCATGGGATATATGGGTAAAAAAAGACAGCTTCCTTTCAGAAAGGTTCTTCTCTTTTTCACTTTCAAGCTGGGCAAGCTTGATCTCGAACTTCAACCGCTCCTGCCTGCGCGCATACTGAATGTACAAATAAATAGACCCGGCAAATACCATGGCATAAAGCAAGTACGCCCACCAGGTTTGATACCAGGGGGGCAGAACGATGATCCTCAGCAGTTGTTCCGCATTGCTCCACTTACCATCCGGACCGGAGATCTTAACTTTAAGATCATAGCTGCCGGCCGCCAGCCTGGAGTAATTGGCGGTTCTGGCAGTAGTGACATAATTCCAGCTTTTGTCCCATCCATCCAGGTAATAAGCATATTTTATTTTATCCACCCCGGTGAAAGTGAGTGCGACAAAATCCATGGAAAGGATCGACTTGGCATAGGGCACCGTGATCTCTGTTATCTTTTCCATGTCACGGCCTGAAACATAGGAAGTGTCTGCCTCCACAGGTTTATTGTCTATATTGATCCTATCCAGGAAAACTTTGGGTGTTTTTGCGTTATTACGGATGCTGTCGGGGAAAAAATAATTGAAACCCTTAATACCGCCGAAAAGGAACTCCCCTGTGCTCAAAGCCGCAGCCGCATTAAAGCCGAACTGGTTGCTTTGCAACCCGTCGGATTGTGTAAAGTTCCTGAAAGTCCGTGTTTTTAGATTGAACTTTGCCAGCCCATTGAAGGTGCTGATCCATAAATTCCCGCTTCCATCTTCCAGGAACCGCAATAGCATATTGCTGGGCAGCCCATCTGTTGTCGTATACTGGGCCGACTGCCCGTTCTGACGATTGAAAAGGAAAAGTCCCCCGCCCAGGGTGCCGACCCATAGATGCTTATCCCTATCCTCATGAATGCAACGGACCGGATACCCCAGGTTATAAAAGGTATGGTTTCGATGGTTTCGATCGATCCTGATAAGGGTGGTATAATTGCCCCCCCAAAGATTACCTTCACTGTCTTCAGCCATGCATTGAAGATTGGTAAGCCCCTGGTCGAATAGAACAAACCGGTTCAGGGCCCTGTCAAAATAATACAGACAACCCTCATTGGTAGCGCTGGCCCAAAGCGTTTTTTGTGAATCTTCGAAAACAACCCAGACATTATTTTCTTCTGCCTTGGTCGCCGGGTTAAAACAATTGTACCTTTCAAAGGTGCCTGTTGCCTTATTAAACCTGTTAACCCCTCCAAACCAGGTTGACACCCATAGATCTCCCTTATAATCCTTGGTTATACTGGTGATAAAGTCACTGCTGACGCTCTTCGGTTCCGACGGGGAATGCCTGAAACAACGATAGCTGTTCTTCACCCGGTCCCAATACCTTAACCCGGCCCCGTCAGTACCGACCCAAACATTGCCTTTCGCATCTTCACAAAATGAGAGTATGAAATTATCTACTAAGTTACCTCCGGAGGTTGGCTCATAGACCGCTTTTCCAAAGGGTAAGGCAACGGGGTCGATTATGTTGATGCCGCCCCTTAAAGTGCCGATCCATTTGCGTTCTTCCGCGTCTTCATAAATGGTAAAGGCGGAATTGCTGTTTATCAGCGGTTTTCCATCGCCTCTCGTCAACGGCCTTGCAAAAGGAGCGCTATCCGGCAGGGTCCACAATCCAGCCCCGTCCGAACCTATCCATAAGACCCCCTTCTTATCCGGGCACAAGGTTACCACCTTCGCTTTAAAAGGCATAAAATTGCCGGAATAACTGTTTGACCCGGGATCATATAAAAAAACCCCGGCATCATTTGCCAGCCAAAGCCTTCCTTTACCATCGGTTTTCAGGCAATTCACCTGCTGAATGCTGCTGTTGGCCTTATAAAGCTTTTTTTGCACGGGGTTATAGCTGAATAACCCCTCATGTTGTACAAATACCCAAATGCGATGATCAGGCCCCTCTTCGAGCCCGGTGACGTCATACTTTCCGGAAAGCTGACCCTCTAAAGGGACCTGCAGGCCATTAGCAGCGCCATTTTCAAACAGCAGCAGCCCATTGTGCTGGGTAGCCACGAATATACAGTTGGAGCGGACCGCCTTCACCTGGTGAACATTATCGTGGAGACCTTCCAATGTCCCTGATAAAGAAGCATATCGTACTTTGGAGAATTTTGCCGTGAGCACATTGTATACGCTTAAGCCCTCTTGCCCCCCCACCCAGATATTACGGCTCTTGTCCTCTTCTATAGCGTAAATATTATTGATGGCAAGCGAATTGGTATCCCCGATCACATTATGGAATACTTTAAAAGCATATCCATCATATCGGTTTAGCCCATCGTAGGTACCGATCCATAAAAAGCCATTATGATCCTGACAGATACTGATAACTGAATTATTGGAAAGCCCTTGCTCTATTCCAAGATACCTCACCGGTAATTCTCCGGCAGTAACAGCCTGCGTAGAAAAGTAGAGCAAAAAACAAAAAGCATATAGAGATCTCATATTACGCTTATTACCCATGCCCAAATCTATAGCAAAAGCATTATATCTGTTAAATAAGCACCTTTCTATTAACAAATCGCCCAAAACATGCCAAGATAGCTGAGTAAAATCCCAAAAAGGCCCATCACGCGCCAGGGGCGATTAAATAATTTTAGCGGCGCGCAAAATGCCGAATGTCCAAATCAATTAATAATTACTGCTAAATGAAAAGATTGCTATTTGCCATCCTTGCATTATTTCTTTGCATACTGGTTAAGGCTCAAACAAGAAAAATTACAGGAAAAGTGTCGTCTGCCGCTAATGCCCCCTTAGCAGGAGTCACAGTGCAGGCGAAGGGTACCCAGCTCGCGACGGCCACCGATGCAGAAGGGAACTTCGCCTTGTCCGTCCAGTCACAAGGCACGGTGATCCTTGTTTTCTCCTACATAGGGTTCGAATCGAAAGAAGTGAGTGTCACGGGCGCTGACCCCATCACAGTCGCGCTCACCGAAAAAGTGCAGGGCCTCAATGACGTGGTGGTGGTGGGATACGGGACAGCCCGTAAAAGGGACCTCACGGGCTCCGTCGCTTCCGTCAACGCCAAAGATCTCGACAAAACCCCCGTCATCAGGGCCGACCAGATGCTCCAGGGCCGTGTCAGTGGCTTACAGTTTACCCAGACGGATGGCCAGCCCGGCAGCGTTACCTCCATCCGCATACGGGGAACCAATTCCATCAACTCTGGCAATGAACCATTGTACGTCATCGACGGTTTTGCCGGCGCCGGTGATCTCAACTCCATCAACCCGGGTGATATCCAATCCATAGAAGTGCTGAAAGATGCCTCCGCTACCGCCATCTATGGCAGCCGGGGCGCCAATGGCGTTATCCTGGTCACCACTAAAAAAGGTTCCGCCGGACAAAATAGTGTCACCGTAGATGGCTACAACGGGATCCAGAAAGTAGCAAAAAAGCTGAAGATGATGAACGCTAAACAATTCGGCATTTATCTCGACACCCTCCAGCAGCAAAACAATGCTCTAAACCCCGCTTCCGCCCTGCCCCTGCCATACACGGCAGATCAGATCAACAGCCTGGGGTCCGGCACGGACTGGCAGGATGCCCTGTACAGGGTCGCTCCCATTCAGAATTACCAGCTGGGCTTCACGGGCGGCAACAGCGACACTCGCTACTATTTGAGCTTTAACTATTTTTCGCAGGACGGCATCATGCGGAACACAGGCTTCCAGCGAGGCACCATCCGGATGAACCTCGACAAGAGGATCAGCGATAAATTAAAAGTGGGCTTTAGTTCCCAGCTCGCATATACCTCCCAGTTGATAGATGTCACCAAAACAGACGTAGGCTATGGCGCAGCCGGCGCTGCGCTGGCCATGAGCCCGGCCACCTCCCTCCGCGACAGCACCGGCGCATATACTTACCAGAATCAACCCCTGCCCTACGTGTCCGTCATCGGCAATCCCGTTGCCGGCATCGTTCTGGCCAATGACAGGATTGGCATTTTCAGAGGCCTGGTCAACGTTTTCGGAGAATATGAGATCATTCCCGGCCTGCGCCTGAGATCCAGCATCGGGGTCGACTACAGCAGCAGCACGGAAAAGAGGTACATCCCCACCACCACCTATCTGGGCGCACAAACCACAGGTTCAGGATACGCAGGTACCAGCAATCGCTACAGCTGGCTGAATGAAAATACCCTCACCTATAGCAGGAAATTCAATGAGAGCCACGCCGTCGATATCGTAGGAGGATTTAGCCTCCAGGCCTTCGACACCAGCGCATACAGCTCTTCCAGCACCAATTATTTCACCAACTCCCTGGGGTCGAACAACCTGGCCATCGGAGGCAACGTGCAGACACCCACCAATTCCGGCACCTTGAATACCCTCGCCTCTTATTTCGGACGGATCAATTACAGGCTGAAAGAAAAATATCTCTTCACTTTCACCATGCGCGCGGACGGGTCCTCCCGTTTCGGAACATCCCACAAATGGGGCTATTTCCCTTCCGGCGCTTTTGCATGGCGCATGTCGGATGAAAGCTTTATCAAGGACATCAGGGCGATCAGCGATCTTAAGCTCCGCACCAGCTATGGCGTAACAGGCAACCAGGAGATCGGCTCCTATCAGTCCCTTTCCCAGTATACCACCAATGGCTACGCCCTGGGGTCCACCCCTGTAAGAGCAGTGGGCATCACCCCCAATAACATCGCAAACCCCAACTTGCACTGGGAAAGCACCGCAGCAGCAGACGCAGGCGTCGACCTGAGCCTGTGGAGCAACCGCGTCACCCTCACCGCCGATTATTATTACAAGACCACCAGCAATCTGCTCCTGAACGTAGCCATCCCCCAGTCGTCCGGCTACGCCAGCATCCTGCTCAATGCAGGAAAGGTACGCAACCAGGGATTCGAGCTGTCCATCACATCGCGGAATATGGACGGACCAAGGTTCAAATGGTCTACCACGCTTAATTATGCCGCCAACAGGAACAAAGTGCTGAATCTGAATGGTACGGACAGCGTTCTGGTCGGCAAGACAGGCCCCTATATACTGACCAACGGACTGGCGCCTGCCATACTCATCGTAGGACAGCCGATAGGCGCTTTCTACGGATATAAGTTCAAAGGCATCTGGCAAAGCAAGGATCAGATCGCTAAAAGCGGGATGAAGGACAAACTGGTCCCAGGTGACCCCATCATCGCTGACCTCAGGCACGACAGCACCATCACAGGAGCCGACAAGACCATCGTAGGTCACGCCCAGCCGAAATTCATCTATGGCATGACCAACGACTTCAGCCTGGGTCGCTTCAATATATCCGTCTTCCTGCAAGGCGTATACGGCAACGATATCCTCAACGTGACAAAATACTCCCATACTACGGGCGGCACCAATAATCCCTTTGTGGAAGTAACCAATGCCTGGAGCGCCACCAACGCCAGCAATACCATACCGCGCGTCAACAGCAGCATGCTGAAAGGCTTGGGCGTGGTTGACAATTTCATCGAAAAAGGAAGCTACCTCCGCATCCAGACGGTAACCCTGTCCTATAATGCTCCGCTTCCGAAAATAACCCATGTCTTCAAAAGCTCCCTGATCTATTTCACCGTGCAGAATCTATATACCATCACCGGATATTCCGGATACAATCCGGAAGTGAGCTCCTATGGAATGGATAATCTCAGCGCCGGCATCGACCTGAATCCCTATCCTCCCGCAAGGACTTTCATCGCGGGCATTAAAATGACATTTTAAATATTAATGACAATGCAAAAGATTAATTTAATATATATCCTCGGTTTTCTCCTGTTATGCGGCTCCTGCAAAAAATTTCTGGACGAAAAACCCCAAAGCTTCCTGACCCCCGACAATTTTTATCAAACGGCCGCCGACGCAACAGCCGCGCTCAACGGCGTGTTCAGCGGCCTCGAAGCCCAGACCTATTATGGCAGGACGGTTTGGATCATCTCGGAAAACTCCGCAGACCTTCTTTACCCCTCAGGAGGCAACAGCGACAGGACCACGCTGTATCAGAACAATTATACCTCCACCAACGGCGAGATCGCCAACTGGTGGAACAGCAGCTATAAAATGATCAAAGGCGCCAACGACGTCATTGCCCACGTCCCCGGTATAAAAATGGATGTGGCCGCTCAGAACAATATCCTGGGCAACGCTTACTTCTTACGCGCAATGGCCTACTTCGACCTGGTGCGCAGCTTTGGCGATCTGCCCCTGGTCACCCGGCCGATCGTGGGAAGCACGGACACATTGTTATATCCCCACCGGTCGCCCGCGTCCAAAGTTTACCAGCAGATCATCAGCGATCTGCAATTCGCAGAAGCCAATTGTCTGGCCGAGAATAAGATCGCTTCCGGTAACAAAGGTCTCGTCTCCACCGGCGCCGCCTCCGCCATGCTGGCCAGAGTATACCTTACAAGGGCCGCCACGGCATTCGCCGATCCATCCGACAACCAGAATGCCCTGGCAGAATGCAACAAGGTCATTGGCTACCCTTATTATAGCCTGTTGCCCAATTATCAGGATATCTTCGACTGCGCCAAAAAATACGGACCCGAGCACATTTTCTGTGTCCAGTTCGCATTGCCACCCGCCACCGGGAATATCACCCTGAGAATGTTCACCCCCACCGCCCTGGGTGGCT
This sequence comes from Flavitalea plasmicola, assembly GCF_030546645.1. GTDB lineage: Bacteria > Bacteroidota > Bacteroidia > Chitinophagales > Chitinophagaceae > Puia. The sequence continues at coordinate 99,646 of NZ_JAUOTO010000009.1, read as the reverse complement.
CCGCCTCTTTCTTTTGCCAGAACACCTTCTTCAACAACGGGTATTCCACCGCCGACTCCATCCGGAGGAACTGGAACATAGCCAACAAGGCCAGGAGCATCACCAGCGGAGCAATACAGTCCACAACCCCTTTCTTTTATAAATACAGGGATAGCCTGTGGACACCCCAAAGTAATAACTCCCGGGTCAACTGGATCGTCCTCCGACTGGCGGATGTCTACCTGATGCAGTCGGAAGCAATGAATAACATCGACCCCACCGACCCCGGCAAATTCAACGGCGTGAATAAAGTGAGGGCAAGAGCCGGCCTGACAGATCCCACGCAACAGTTGGATCTGACCAATACGCCGACAAGCGACGCATTCGTGGATAGCCTGGTGGCCGACAGGGCAAGGGAACTGTGTGTCGAAGGGGAAAGACGATGGGACCTCATCCGGTTGGGACGTTTCAAGCAGAAGATGGCCGCCCTGAACATTGCCATCGACGACAACCATCTCCTGTTCCCCATTCCACAATCAGAAGTACAGGTAAACAAACATCTTATTCAAAATCCGGGTTTCAACTAAACCCTCCACTATTGCAAAAACTTTTGCAGCTAAATAAAAACTTAGCCTGCGCCCGCATGCACAATTCCAGCCGGAATTATTCATACTTTCGGCATACATAATTGTCAACACCATGCGCACCATTGCCCTCTTCTTCCTCCTGCTGGCGACATTTGCTTCCTCTGCCCAAAAGATCCTGAAGGTAGGCGTCGCCGGCCTCACGCACGACCACGTGCACAACATCATGAACCAGTTCAAAAGAGGAGAGGTCATCATCGCAGGCATCGCAGAACGGGATCAGCAGCTGATCCAACGGTACAAACAACGCTACGGCCTTCCCGACTCCTTATTCTATCCCAGCCTCTCCACCCTGCTGGAACATATCCACCCCGACGCCGTACTGGCCTACAACGCCATCTCGGAACACCTGGGCGTAGTCGAGCTTTGCGCGCCTAAAGGCATCTCCGTCATGGTGGAAAAACCGCTGGCCACCACCGTCAAAGATGCTGACCGCATCTCCGCCCTCGCAAAACAATATCATATCCATGTCCTCACCAATTACGAAACCACCTGGTACAACACCAACCAACAGGTCAACGTCATGGTCAACAGCCAGCACGCCATCGGCGACATCCGAAAGATGATCGTACACGACGGCCACCAGGGCCCCCAGGAGATCGGCTGCTCTAAGGATTTCCTCCACTGGCTGACAGACCCCGTAATGAATGGAGGGGGCGCCATCCGTGACTTCGGCTGCTACGGCGCCAACCTCATGGTCTGGCTCATGCAGGGCAAACCTCCCATCTCCGTCACCGCCATCACCCACCATATCAAACCCTCCATCTACCCAAAAGTAGATGACGACGCCACCATCCTGCTGGAATATCCCGATGCAACAGGCATCATAGAAGCCTCCTGGAACTGGCCCTATGGCATAAAAGACCTCGAAGTTTTCGGCGTCAACGGCTACCTCCATGCGCTGGACGGTAACCATCTGCAACAACGGATGAAGCAAGGCTATGACAGCGTCCCCGTCACCCCCGCAGCCTATCGCGATAATATCCCCTATCTCTCCGATGTCCTCAGCGGCAAGCTGGACCCCGGCAACGACCTTTCATCCCTGCCGAACAATCTGATAGTGGTGAGGATCCTCGCGGCCGCCAGCCAGTCAGCGAAAGAAGGGCGACGGATCACATTATAGGGCGAACCCTTCGGGCCGGGCTATCCGCTATAGTCCTCACCTCGTAACCTCGGTTCCGGGCTACCGCTTCTATCCCTTTCGCATAAATCCATATCTTCGCCCAAAATTTCCCCCCATGATCTCCATCCGTATATTCGTCACTGGCGGCACCTTCGACAAAGAATACAACGAGCTCACAGGCGAGCTCTTCTTCAAGGAGACCCACCTGCCCGAAATGCTCAATCGCGCCCGCAGCACCCTCGACGTGACCGTCAGGACCCTCATGATGATCGACAGCCTCCACATGACGGACGAAGACCGTGAGCTCATCGCTCATCAATGCCGCGCTTCCCAGGAAGACAAGATCATCATCACCCACGGCACCGACACCATGTCGGTCACCGCCCGCGTCCTGGCCGAAAAAGTAAAAGACAAGACCATCGTCCTCACAGGCGCCATGATCCCCTATAAATTCGGCAGCTCCGACGGGTTCTTCAACCTGGGCGGCGCCCTCGCCTTCGCCCAGATCCTCCCCCACGGCGTCTACGTCGCCATGAACGGCCGCTATTTCACCTGGGACAACGTCCGGAAAAACAGGCAGACTGGCCAGTTCGAAGAATTGCAGTAGAGCGGCCGAGCCTGATTCTTCCCTTTTTCGTAACCGCTTTTCCCGATCCGGCCTACCCCCGCGCTCTTCACGGCTTAATTTCGCCGGATGAAGCATATATTACAGTTCGTTCTCTTAATAATATTATCCCTCAACTGCTTATCCCAACCCACTCCCCCCGAAAACCACACCGGCGCCATCACGGGCACCGTCACCACCAGCGACGGCAAGCCCGCCCAGGACGTCTCCGTTCATATTAAAACAAAAGCTGCCCTGACAGACGATAAGGGCCAGTTCACTTTTAGCCATCTGGCCCCGGGCACCTACGAGCTGAACATATCCCTGGTAGGCCACGCCCCCGTCCACCAACAGGTCACCGTCGAAGAAAATAAGACCACCACCCTCTCCCTGCGGCTCCAGGTCTCCGAACAGCAATTGGATGAGGTGACGGTCACCACAGGTCATAATAAATTCAACAAGAAAGAGACGGACGATGTCGCCCGTATGCCCTTGAAGAATATCGAAAATCCCCAGGTCTACTCCGTCGTCACAAAAGAGATCATGCGCGAGCAGGTGATCACCGACTATAACAGCATCTTCAAGAACGTACCGGGCGCCGGCGTGCCATTGGTATACAACCAGGGCAGGAGCTCCCTCCTGGCCCGGGGCTTCACCACGGCCAACCTTATCCGCAACAGCATCTCGGGTTTCGTATACACCAACATCGATCCCGCCAACCTGGAAAGGCTCGAAGCGATCAAAGGCCCATCCGGCACCCTCTTCAACAGCAGCATGATCTCCTTCGGCGGACTTTTCAACCGTGTCACTAAAAAGCCCCTGGAAACATCCCGTACGGAGATCAGCTACACGGGCGCCAGCTTCGACCTCAATCGCCTGACTTTCGACGTCAATCGCCCCCTCAATGACGCTAAAACAGTTCTCTTCCGGGTAAACGGGGCCCTTCACACGGAAAATAGCTTCCAGGACGCTGGCTTCACCCGCAACCTATTGCTGGCGCCCAGCTTTGTGTTCAAAGCCAACGACAGGCTCACTTTCCTCCTCGATATCGAAGCTTCCACTTTCAACGCCACTTCGCCCATCCGCTTCACTCCTGCAAAGTCTGGCAAGGTGACGAACATCAGGGACCTTGGCATGGACTACAAACGCTCTTTTACGAACAATACCCTCGACTACACCACCCGCCAGCTGAACGTGTTCGGCCAGATCAACTACCAGCTGTCTTCCATATGGAAATCCCAAACCAACTATACCCGCACCTTCTCTACGACAGAAGGCTACGTCTCCCAACTCATCGGCAAGTCGGACAGCACCCTCCAGCAAAGCGTTCAGAAAGAAAATTTCCCCTACAATGGCACCGAGATCCAGCAAAATTTCATAGGCGATATGCACATCGCCGGTCTGCGCAATCGCATCGTGATCGGCCTGGACTACTATAACCAGAAAAGCGACCGTACTACCCCCACCATCAATATGCCCGTCATCAACTTCCGGCACCCGGGCGCCGCCTATAATAATTTCAATACCTCCAAAGTAGACTCTCTGGCGGCAAGCGCCGTATATTCCATTTACAAGACCAATCAAAATACCTACGGCGCCTATGTCTCAGACGTCCTGAACATCACCCCGCAGCTCAATATCATGCTCAGCCTGCGGGCGGATCGCTTCGAAGACAAAGGCACTTACTATCCCGCCTCCGACTCCACGGCGGGCGCCTTCACCCAAAACGCCCTCTCTCCTAAATTGGGCATCGTATACGAAGTGGTCAAGGACAAGATCTCCCTTTTCGGTAACTATATGAACGGGTTCAGCAATACAGGGGGAACAGATTTCAACGGCGTTTCTTTCAAGCCCCAGCAGGCCAACCAATGGGAAACAGGCATCAAGCTGGACGTCTTCAACCACCGCCTCAGCAGCACCATCAGCTATTACAACATCGACGTCAGCAATGTCACGCGCGACGATCCCGATCACGCCGGCTATTCCATCCAGGATGGTACCCAGCTCAGCAAAGGCATAGAAACAGAGATCATCGCCAATCCCTTTGCCGGATTCAACCTGGTAGCAGGCTACACCTACAACGACAGCAAATTCACCAAAGCCAATAAGACGGTGCAAGGCCTGCGCCCCGCCGCCGCAGGTCCTGCCAACCTCCTCAACATCTGGGCCAGCTACCACCTGATGAATGGTAAAGCCAAAGGTCTGGGCTTCGGTCTGGGCGCCAATTACGGCAGCTCCTCCTTCCAGACCAACACGACGACGCAGGTCTTTACCATCCCTTCCTATACCGTACTGGACGCGACCATCTTCTACGATCAGCCCGGCTATCGCCTGGGGATCAAAGTAGACAACCTCACCAACGAAAAATATTGGTCATTCCGGCTGGCGCCCCAAAACCCCACCCGGATCTCCGCCTCCATCAGCTTAAAACTCTAATGCGGATGATCACCCGGGATCTTCCGATCCATCACATATCTCCATTAATTCATCACATTTGAAAAAAAACCCTTCCCACATAACTTAATCTTGTTGAAAATTCAGCAAGATGAACCGCATATACCTATCCGTCTTAACGATCCTCCTCTCCATCCACACACATGCCCAACCTATCACCCTGGGCAAGACCGACACCGTCTACTCGAAGACCCTGGGCGAACCCCGGCGCATACATATCTACCTTCCCTCCGGCTATGGCGACACCTGGTTCTATCCCCGCCGCTATCCGGTGCTCTATCTGCTGGACGGCGACACCCACTTCGCTTCGGTTTGTTCCATGATCCAGCTCCTCAGCGAAGCCAGAGGCCCCCTGGACTTCCCGGAGCTCATCATCGTTGCCATCCCCAATACGGATCGCGTGCGCGATCTCACCCCCACACGCCCCACCCGTCAACCCCGGATGGACAGCGCCGCTCTCAGCCGCACCGGCGGCGGCGAAAAATTCCTCTCCTTCATCAGTAACGAGCTCATGCCCCATATCGACTCCATCTACCGCACCGCCCCCTATAAGATATTCATGGGCCACTCCCTGGGCGGACTCACCGTCGTCAACGCCTTCCTCCACCACACCGCCCTGTTCAATGCGTACATTGCCACCGACCCTAGTATGACGTGGGACGACCAAAAATTATTACGACAGGCAAAAGACATCCTGCAGGAAAATAAATTCTCCGGCAGGTCCTTATTCCTCGCCATAGCCAACAATACCCCTCCGGGGCTGGACACCATCGCTATCCGATCCGACTCCAATAATGAGTTCGCCCGCCACATGTCATCCATCTTTTCCCTGCGGAACACCCTGGCGGCAGCCTATCCCCAGCCACCTTATCCGTTCAAACCTTTCTCTGGTCAACCTCCCATCCCTGAAAACCTCCCACCCGCCGGCCCGGCCCCCTTCCGCTTCTCCTGGAAATACTACCCCGAATGCGATCACGGCTCCCTTCCCCTCCCCGCGGAATACGATGCCCTTCGGTTCACTTTCAACTATTATTCCCTTCCCTTTCCCTTCCCGGAATTCTTCCAGCCCACCTGGACACAGGACTCCCTGCTGACCACCCACTTTAAGGTCATCAGCCGCTATATGGGCTACAAGGTATTGCCGCCCGAGACCCTCGTCAATAATATGGGATATAATTTAATGGGCAGCCGCCAGTTCGACAGGGCCGCTTACTACTTCCAGCTCAACATAGAGAATTATCCCAACAGCTTCAATGTGTATGATTCCATGGGCGATTTGCTGGCGGCAGAACAACAAAAAGACAGCGCCATAAAATGTTACCAGAAAGCGCTCACCCTGCGTGAAGAACCCGGCACCCGGCAAAAAATGGAGAAGTTAAGCAGGTAGTTCCACCGTACGGAACCAGTAGTTGATAAATGATCTCATCTTGAATAAAGCATCACTATAGCTGGCAGGCTTTAATATAAAGCTGGTAGCGCCCGCCGAATAGCTCGACGCCACATCGTCGGGCGAGGCGCTTTCGCTCAGCACGATCACAGGCACCCGTTGATACCCTTCCGTATCCCTGATCTTCCGGATCAGGTCCATCCCATTGTAGGGTTGCGCATTCATGCTCAGTAGGATCATGGGCGGCCGGTTAGCAGGATCCTCCAGGTAAGCCGACAATTCGACTCCATAGATGAATTGAATGTCACCTATCATCCCTTCGGCCCGAAAAGTTTCCTCCGTAAGCTTCCGGTCGTCCGGATCATGTTCGATCATCAGTACTTTTGCGCCCATAAATGCGGATTATTCCGTTAAATGTACTCATTTTCCGCCGTTCATCCCATCGCCCCCTTATTCCTATCCCGGAAAAAACTACCTTAAAGACCTAAATTCATAAAAAAACAGCATATGAGAAAACCCATCACAATCGTGTTGGCCATCGCCATCCTATTAGCCACCCTGACCGCAAAAGCACAACCGGCGCCCATTCCCCCACAGGATACCAGCATCATAACCAAACCTGACAAGTCTATAACCAAACACACGATAAAAATAGACGGCAAACCCATTACCTATACAGCCGTGGCAGGGACCCTCCTCCTGAAGAACGAAAAAGATGAATCCATCGCCTTGTTCGGCTACACCGCCTATATCAAGGACGGCGAACCCGACGTATCTCATCGCCCCCTGACCTTCGCATACAATGGCGGCCCCGGCTCTTCTTCCATGTGGCTGCACCTGGGCGCGCTCGGACCCCGCCGCATCGCCATCAATGATCCCACCTTCACGCCTCCCCCACCCTATAAGCTGGAAGACAACGATCATTCCATCATCGACGTTACAGACCTGGTCATGGTCGACCCCATCGGCACGGGACTGAGCCACCCCATCGGCAAAGCCACCAACAAAGACTTCTGGGGCGTCGACCAGGACATTAAGTCCGTTAGCCAGTTCATCTCACAATATATAAAGGAGAATGACAGATGGAACTCTCCCAAATACCTGCTGGGAGAAAGCTATGGCACCACCCGATCCGCCGGCATCGCCAGCTATCTCCAGGACAACCTGGGATTACAGCTCAATGGCGTAGTCCTGGTCTCCTCCGTCCTGGACATCCATACCCTGACCTTCCAGGATGATATCTCCCATGTGCTCTACATACCTACTTATGCAGCCGTGGCTTATTTTCACAACAAGCTGGCCAGCAAACCCGCCGACCTGGAAGCCTTCCTGAAAGAAGTACGGAGCTTCTCACAGGGAGAATATGCCACAGCCCTCCAGAAAGGCGACGCCCTCACCGATGCGGAAAAAGGACAAATAGCCGCTAAGCTCTCCGGCTATACAGGAATTAGCAAGGACTATTGGACCAAGGCCAACCTCCGCGTCTCCGAGCCCGCTTTCACGCAGGAGCTGCTCCGCGACGAACACCAGATGGTAGGCCGCCTGGACGCCCGCTACAAAGGCATTAACCAGGACCTGCTGAGCCAGTTCTCCAATGACGACCCGCAAAGCACGCAGATCAGCCCGCCCTATATCGCTGCTTTCATGAACTATTATTACACGGAGCTAAAGGTTAACAAGAACTACTCCTATCACGTATCAGCCTATGGGGCAGAAGGCTTTAAATGGGACTGGCATCACGCCGCCAATGGGGGGGACGGCTTCCCTGTCATGCCCAATACCAGCGTGGACCTGGCCGGCATCATGAGCAAAAATCCCAACCTGAAGATCCTGGTGCTCAACGGGTATTACGACCTGGCCACCCCCTTCTTCGGGACCGAATACACTTTTGACCACATGGGCCTGGAAAAAAAGATCCGCGCCAACGTCACGATGAAATATTACCCGGCCGGGCATATGATGTATATCCATCTGCCTTCGCTGGTGGCATTTAAGAAAGATGTGGCGGCATTTATCCAGGACACGTCAAAATAAGTAAGAAGTTCAGCCTTTGCGCTGCACTTGCAGCACCACCTTGTCGGGGCGCAGTGTGATCAGCGGCAGCATGACGGGCGTCTGACCCGTAGCAGCGATGGTAAACGCCCGAAAGAAAGCATGGACAAATAAGCACATTTCTGCCATAGCGAAATTATTGCCGATACAAAGCCGGGGCCCCGCTCCAAAGGGAAAGAAAGCAGGCATCTTACGCAGCTTCCCGGCCTCGTCGATAAATCGCTCTGGCAGGAATGCTTCGGCATCCTGCCAATGGTCCTTATGCCGGTGCAGGCCATAAAAGAAAGGCAGCACGACGGCTCCCTTGGGGTAGACCCACGGCCCATAACGATCATCCATGATAGCTACCCTGTCCGTCATGAAGGCAGCAGGTCGCAGCCGCATCGATTCATTGATGACAGCATTGATATAATCGTTCCGTATACTGTCATGAGCAGGAATACTTTCCGAGATCTCTTTCAATCTTGCAAGGACGTCCGGCTTACCGGACACCTGCGACAGCAGCCAGGACAAGGTATTGGCCGTGGTTTCATGACCCGCCAGCAGCAACACCAGCACCTCGTCGATGATCTGCTCCTCCGACATGGACGCTCCCGTATCCTCGTACCGGGCGCCAAGCAGCATGTCCAGCAGATCATTATGCTCACCCGCGTCATTTCTCCGCTCAGCAATGATGTTCCGTACGATCTCCCGCATCCGCTCCCTCCGCCGCAGGTTGATCTTGTCCTGCCGGCTGATGAAATACGTGAGCTTACGCAGCGGACGATTCACATCCTTCACCACAAAATCCTGCAGCTTGTTAAAAAGAAAACTCATCTCCTGCATCGTCTCCGGCGAGAGACCAATATCGAATAGACTTCGGAGGATGATCTTAAATGCCAGTTGGTAGATCAGCGGATATACGTCGATCCCTTCTCCCGTAGGCCAGTCGGCGATGGTCTTTTCAATCGTCTCCACCATGATCGAGTACAGCCCCTGCAGCCGCTTTGCATGGAAGCCCGGCTGTATTAACCTTCTTTGCTGCAGCCAGTAATTGCCGTTGGAAAAAAGCAGTCCCTTTCCAAACATACGCCCCACCTTCCCGGTGGTGAACTCCGATTTACAGTAGTTGGTATGATTGTCCCTTAAGACATACTGGATAAAAGCAAGGTCCTGGGTAATGATGACCAGTTTCTTACCCGGAAAGATAACAGAGTACGCATCCCCGAACTTTTCCATGTTCAGCCGGATGGCATTGACAGTATTGCGGCGGAAATACCGGAAGCTTCGAAGAATAAGCGTGATAGTGGAATACCCATCCGGGATCTTATATTGCTCGTTATAGATTTTCATACAGGCAATAAGGTAGCTTTGAATTCCGGCGCCATCCTTTTCCTGCTGGCCTGCTCGTAGCTGTACGCCACCGTCAGCAACGCACCTTCCTGGTAAGCCCCGCCCACAAAAGACAATCCGACAGGCAATCCCTGCACCGCCCCCATGGGGACAGTGATATGCGGATAACCCGCCTTCGCGGCAGGAGACGAAAAGGAAAAACCGGACCCATAGCCACCCAGCACCAGGTCGGTACAAATGGCAGGGCCGCTGGTGACGCCTACCAGCGCATCCAGCTGATTTTTCATCATGAGATCATCGATGATCTTGCGCGCACTGGTAGAGCTGGCCAGCGCGTCTATATACTCCTTGCTGTCAAGGCCGCCTTTTGCCTCGCTGCTCTCCAGCGTCTCCTGTTTGAAATAGGGCATGGCCTTCGCCTCATGCTTACGATTAAAATCGATCACGTCGGCCAGCGAACGGATACCTTCCACACCGGCGCCCGCCAGGTATTTATTCAATCCATCCTTGAACTCGTATTGTAATACAGTGAACTCCGTAGAACCCAGCTCCTTGATAGGAGCCAGTAGCTCCACCTCCACGATCTCCGCTCCCTGCTGCTTCATCACGGCTATCGCCTGCTGATACAGGGCCACCACCCCTTCGTGCCCCTTTAATTGGGACTTTTCAATCCCGATCTTTTTCTTTTTCAATCCATCCGCCAAACAATACCTCGTGTAGTCCCGCTCCGTCCGCCCCATACTTTGCTTCGTCACAGGATCGTTCTCATCGACACCGGCCAGCGCACCCAGCAATATAGCCGCATCCTTCACCGTACGCGCCATCGGCCCCGCCGTATCCTGCGTGGCAGAGATAGGAATGATCCCGCTCCGGCTCCAAAGGCCTACCGTAGGCTTGATCCCTACAATACCATTATTGGAAGAAGGGCTTACAATCGAGCCATCCGTCTCCGTCCCGATGGCAATGGCGCACAAGTTGGCCGCCACTGCGGCCCCGGACCCGGCACTGGACCCGGAAGGATTACGGTCAAGCACATAGGGGTTCTTCGTCTGGCCACCCCTGCTGCTCCAACCACTGGTACTCCTGCTGCTCCGGAAATTAGCCCATTCGCTGAGATTGGTCTTGCCCAGCAGGACAGCCCCCGCCTCCCGAAGCTTTTTGACAATAAATGCATCCTCCTTCGCCCTATGTCCCAATAAAGCCAACGATCCCGCCGTCGTCATCATCTTATCTCCCGTATCGATATTATCCTTTACCAATATGGGTATTCCATGCAAAGGCCCCCGCACCTTGCCCGCCTTTCGCTCCTTATCCAGCTGGTCCGCAATAGCAAGTGCATCCGGATTGAACTCCAGCACGGCGTGAAGCATCGGCCCGCTCTTATCTGTCTCTCCGCTCCATTGTAAATAAGCCTCGGTCAGCGCCCGGGAAGTGTATTTCCCCGAAGCCATGAAAGCCTGCAGCTGATCGATCGTAGCTTCCTTAAAGACAAATGCACGGGGCCCCTCATTCAGCAATGCCATCAGGGAAAGCCCCGAGATTGACCCATTTTTGAGAAAATCGCGTCGACGCATGGGAATAGGTGTTTTTTCGAATATACATAAATAATAAGCACCTCACCGCTGCGTTTTTAAGTAGTCTAAAATCCATAAAAATGTCCAGAGTCCTGCTTTGCATCACATTATTATTATCATCATACCTTCTCTCCGCGCAGGAGACCACCGTCTCCACGATCGAAACGCCTAAAATAAAGAACATCAGGAGGATGCTGACGCTCACCGGCTCCGGCAAATTGGGCATACAGGTGATGGAATCGATGATCACGAATTTCAAAAGCCATTACACCAACGTAGACTCCTCATTTTGGAGCGACTTCATGAAAGAAATAAGACCGGAAGATCTGGTGAACATGGTCATCCCCGTGTACGATCGCAATTTCACCGCCGAAGAGATCGAAGGCATGATCGTTTTTTACACCTCTCCCCTCGGCCAGAAAGTCCTTGCCAAATTACCCGTCGTCATGCAGGAGTCCATGCAGATAGGCCAGGACTGGGGCCAGGAGCTGGCTAAAAAAGTGTTCCTGAAATTGCAGCAAAAAGGATATATAAAGGAAGGATGACCGTCGACGCATCTTCCTGTCCTGTCGATTCTTTACCCCCATGCCGCCTTGCGTAAACTAACTTACTTCAAAAACGCATGGCAGCTATATCCACCCATAAAGGCCCGCCCCCGGCCGGCGTAGCCGGGATCTTTACCCTGCTCTTCCTGAGCAGCATCGTCCTTTCCCGTATATTGACGCATAACGCGCCCATACCCATGCCTTATGGCAACCCCTGGCTCTCCCAGCAGTACTTTCTAACCTTTCCAAATGTAGTCAAACTGAGCGGCTTCCTTCAGTTGGGATCGGCCATCGCATTGGCGATCCTTACCGCATCTCTCACCAGCCGGCTCCGCTTTCTGGGGATCACCGCCACCGGCCCGCACATCGCCCTGGCAGGCGGCATAGCCGCCTCGACCTTCCTTGCATTCTCAGGGCTCGTCAGCTGGGTGCTTTCCCAACCAGGGGCAGCAAATACTTTTGACACCATGAGAAGCCTGCAGCTCCTGGGCTTCGTTGCTGGCGGCGCAGCACATACAGCCGCCCTTGGGCTATTGATAGCAGGCATCGCCGTGCCATGCCTGTTGCTAAAGCTCCTGCCCAATGGCTGGGCCATCGCTGGCATTGTCATTGCCGCCCTTGCCGAACTGTCCACACTCAGCATGATCCTGCCGCAGCTGTCCTTCCTGCTTCCCCTGGCCCGCTTTCCCGCCATGGTCTGGCTCATCGTCGCAGGAGCCTGCCTCCCCCGGTCAAAACCGCAATAATGCGCTCAGGTTGCCCCGGTAATTTTCGCTTAGGGGCAGTTCAGCTTTTCCCACCACTACCAGGTCCCGCCGGATAGACGACACTTTATCGGCATGCACGATATAGCTTCGGTGAATACGGGCAAACCGCCTTCCCGCCAGCTTTTCCTCCATTGCCTTCATGCTCATTTTCGTGATCAAGGGTCGGGCGCTGCCTTCCATATACACTTTCACATAGTCTTTCATCCCTTCGATATACAGAATGGAAGGAATATGTATCTTCTCCAGGTTGTACTCCACATACACAAAGAAATAATCCGGCTGCTCCCCCGCCCCCGCCTTCAGGTTAAAAAGTTCCTGCGCCCGGTTACACGCTTTCAAAAACCTTTCAAAAGACACAGGCTTTAGCAGATAATCCACTGCATGCAGGTTAAACCCCTCCACCGCATGCTCCTGGTAGGCCGTTACAAAGATCACCATGGGCGGAGTGGGCAGGGATGCCAGGAACTGAAGTCCGCTCAGCCCCGGCATCTGTATATCTAAGAATATAAGGTCCACACTGTGCCTATGAAGGACCTCAGCCGCTTCCAGCGCATTCCGGCACCTCGCTACACATCGCAGAAATGGCACCCGCTGAATATTGTCGACCAACAGGTCCAGCACCAGCTTCTCATCATCGACGGCAATGCAATTCATCATGACAGCACAAGATTTAATTCCACCGTGTAAATTTCGTCCTTATCCGTAATACGCAACTTATGACGACCGGGATATAAAAGTTCCAGCCGGCTGCGCGTATTGGCCAGCCCGATGCCGGGACTTTTATCTTTCACCAGGCTATCTTTGTTATAATTATTGCTGACCATAAAATAAAGCTCGCTCCCCTCCCACCTCAATTCAACATGGATAAAAGCATGCTTCACCATCCCGATGCCATGCTTAAAAGCATTTTCCACAAAAGGGATCAGCAACATCGGCTCGATCACTGCCCCCGTCCCGGGATCGGGCATATCCATTCGAATTTCCACATCCTCTCCAAAACGCAGCTGCTGCAGGTCTACAAAATTTCTCACCAATGCCACCTCGCTGGAAAGAAGGATCTTTCCATCCCCCGATTCATACAGGGAATAGCGCAGCAGCTCGGAAAGCTTGATAAGAGAAGGCTCCAGCAATGGCGACCCCTGCCTTGCCAAAGACACCATATTGGTCATCATGTTGAACAGGAAATGAGGACTGATCTGCTGCCGTAAGAACTTCACCTCGGCCGCAAGCCGCTCAGCCCTTCTCTCTTTTTCTATCCTGTCCAGCCGTATACGGTCCCTCACCAGGCTATAGACAAAAGAAGCCATCAAAAAAGCAACGGGTGGAAAGAACAACAGCCGGCGTATAAAAGGAGTAACAGCGATATCCGGTGCCCACACCTGCATAATGGAGAGCTTCCCGTAATAGGAGCCCGCCAATATAAGAACCAAAGAAAGAAGGTACAAGGGCCACCGCCGTCTCGTCATCAGCCGCGGGTAAAGGAAAAACGTATTTACATAAAACAGCCCTACATGATACAGGTTGGTAAAAAAGAAAAATGCGCCAGGCACTCCGGAGCCACCTGGCGCATTGTGAAAGATAAAAGCGGGTATGGCCAATAGGATCGCCCATATCACCACGTGAACCGCAGGCATAAACAGGGATACTTTGAATACGGGCATAACATCTAAGTTACAGCCAAATCCGCCAAACACCACCATGTGTAGACAGACCCCTCATTTGTGTCGACACCCCATCAACCTTATTGATTCACGCGGAAACTCTCCCACGCCTGCGCCGTCGCCCGGGTACACGTCATCGCCTGCGTTCCATTCTCACTGCTGACAAACATCCCATTATTCCCCTGCAGCGAGATCGTCCCATCCGCATTATTGATCCAGGTAAACTGCTCCCACCCCTGCACCGTCGCACGATTGCATGTCATAGCCTGCGCCCCGTTCTCACTGCTCACATACTTACCCATACTTTGCAGCGACACCTTACCCCCGCCGGCATCCACCACAAGGAACTGTTCCCATCCCTGCGCGGTAGCACGGTTGCAGTTCATCGCCTGTGTCCCGTTCTCGCTGCTCACATATAAACCGTTGTTTCCCTTCAGGGTGATCGTCTGACCAATAGGAGCACCCGATCCACCCGAATTGTTGATATCATACACCCGCACATAATCCACCATCATAGTCGTGGGCAATGCGCCATTGTCGATGGTATTGCCGGGCAGATCCCCGCCGATAGCCAGGTTAAGGATGATAAAGAAAGGATTGTGGAACGCCCCGGTATTATTGATATTGTTGGCAATATTCCCGGTCACATACAGCGTATTGTCGACATACCACCGGATGCTGCCGGCATCCCATTCCACCGCATAAATATGATAATCCCCGGGAGTCGTGTTCGTGCTGCTGCCATATTGTACATGCCCGCTGCCGCCGTTCCAATGCATAGTCCCCAAAATAGTATTGGAAGTGTTGACATGCTCCATGATGTCGATCTCCCCGCAGGTAGGCCATCCCGCCCCCGTATTGATGCTATTGCCCAGCATCCAGAAGGCCGGCCAGGTTCCCTGCACCATCGGCAGCTTGATCCGTGCTTCAATGCGTCCATAGGTCGTGGAAAACTTGCCATACGTCTCCAGCTTCGCCGAAGTATAAGGCTGCCCACCCACGCTCTGCTGCCTTGCCGTGATCACCAGGTTCCCGCCCGTCACCGTAGCATTCGCCGGTTGATAATACTCTTTCTCATTGTTGACCCCCGGGTTGCCGGTAATGACGTTCCAGTTGGAAGTGTTGACGCCGGCGCCATCAAACTCGTCTGCCCACACCAGGGTATAAGTCACCGCCCGGGAAGTGGTAGCGGTCTCCTGCCCCGCCTGTGCAGTGGGCTTCACATCTTTTTTACAGCCAATAGATAATACAAGCATCGAAACTACCAGTCCGATGCCGGTAAGCATGCTCATTGTGGTTGCTCTTTTCATAGTAAACCGTTTTTAGTATAAGATTTAAATTATAGGTTGGAAATAGTACGTTGGCAGGAAGACAGGTCGGACGAAATTGCCGAAAAGATCAGACGCATCCAAATTCCGGACTACGCTAAAACTACTTAGAAAGTACTTTTTCATCCGTCACTGCACAAATTACGACACCGCCGCCGCTACATTTCTCCGCTTTCCGGTCACGTTTTGTCCCGCTGCTTTGTCTTCTACCCATAAAACATCACAAACCATTAAAAAACAATAGAAATGACACAGAGAATCGCTTTACAGGAAGCACCGAAAGGATTGGTCGACGGCATGTTCAAGACAGAATCCTATTTAAAAAGATCCACCCTGGATCCCAAATTGCTGGTCCTCATGCAGCATAGGGTCTCCCAGATCAATGGCTGCGGCTATTGCCTGGACATGCACCATAAAGACGCCATCCACATGGGCGAATCCGAGTTACGCCTCCATACACTGCCCGCATGGAAAGAATGTCCCTATTTCACCGATAAGGAAAGAGCCGTCCTGGCCTATGCCGAATCATTGACCCTGCATGCAGACGCTGACGACGCCATATTCGATGGCCTCAAACCATTCTTCTCCATGGCCGAGATAGCGGACCTCACCCTCGCCGTCGCCCAGATCAACAGCTGGAACCGGATCAATAAAGCATTCCGCAGCACCCCCGGAAATTACCAGGTAGGCCAGTTCTGAAATCATATATTTTTGTCGGACATGAAAGACTATCAATCCATCCTCTTCCCCTACGCATACAACATCCTCGGTTCCTCCGACGATGCAAAAGATGCCGTGCAGGAGGTCCTGTACAAATACCTCGCCTCGCCAAGGGAAGGGGTTGAGAACGAGAAGAACTATCTCATCCGCTCGGTCATCAACCAATCCATCAATATCAAAAAAAGCAAGAAGAAGATAGTCCGCGATGACGTCTGGCTCCCCGAACCCATCGCCACGGAACAGGCAGATACAGATCTCCATCTCAGCGACATCGTCTCCTATTCCCTGATGGTACTGATGGAGCAGTTAAACCCGAAAGAAAGGGCAGTATTCATCCTGAAGGAAGGGTTCGGCTATTCTCATGAGGAGATAGCCGAATTGCTTTCCGGGACCGTGGAAAGTTCCCGCAAGCTCCTGAGCCGGGCAAAGACGAAGCTCGACACCTCCCAACCCATCCGCAGACAGCAGCCAGCGCCCTTTCCCACCGACCTCCTGGAAAAATTCATCGGCGCCATCCGCGCCCGGGATATCCAATCCCTCGAAGGACTGCTCACTGAAGACATCAAATACTCGGCTGACGGCGGCGGTAAGATCAAAGTGATCAGCAAACTCACCTTCGGCCAAAAAGGCGTGTCCGAGCTCCTGCTATTGGTTCATCAACGGTTCATGCGAAATGCATCCATCGTTCCCACCATGATCAATCACCAGCCGGCACTCCTGTACTATCTCAGGGACAAGCTGATCAATTGCCAGGTATTCAGCATCTCCCCCGACGGCAACCAAATAACCCAGATCGATAATGTCGTCGATCCGGAGAAGTTAAAAACTATCGCAGGTCATTGAAATACAGGATCTGTCATTTTAATTTCCATTGCTCGAGGAGCTTTGATGGCGCTATTTCCTTCCAACATTCCATGATCAGCACCCGTAGCTTCTTTTTCCCGATCTTTTTCAGTCGTACCAGGACGGCGGGATAGTTACGATAGTGCTCGGTAAAGAAGAATACATCCGGGTCATTCTCAAGCCAGACATCCCGGTCATCAGAATGGATCATGATGGTCTCTCCGTCCTCTTTCAGCCGGAGCAGGAGTTTTTTCTTCACTTTAAATGCAGGAGTTCCATAACTGGTCGACTCTTCCGTCGCAGGAAAATTGAGGTCCTGCATCACCTGCCGGACGACCTTCCAATGTGTGAGGTCAGGTATGTACATGAGTGTAGCAATGATCGCTTTACCGAAAATACCAAACATTTAGCATCCGGCAAGAGCGAAGGCAAGGCGATCCGAAAATAATTTTGTTTCTTTGAAGAACCATGAACATCGTTATCAGACCAGCCGCAAAAGAAGACTTTCCCTCCGTCTTCAACCTCTTCAGGGAATTCTCCCTCTTCCAAAAAACACCCGAAAAACTACATATCACCCTCCAACAGCTCACAGCTGACGAAGAACATTTTAAATGCTTCGTCGCCGTCGCGGACGGCCAGATCATCGGCTTCGCCACCTGGTTCTTCGCTTACTACTCCTGGACAGGCCGCGCTATCTACCTGGACGATCTCTACGTAAAAGACACTCACCGAAAATACGGTATAGGCCGCCAGCTCCTCGACACGGTCATCGGGCATGCTAAAGAAAATAATTGCAGGTCTGTCCGCTGGCTCGTCTCCCGCTGGAATGACAATGCCATCGGGTTCTATCAAAAGATGGGCGCCCACATCGACGATACGGAGATCACTGCCGTCCTGCCCCTTTAATTACAGATCGGCAATGTATTCTGCAGGTCCCACCAAATTTTTCCCTTCTTCGCACTTGCGATCGCCGGCTGAGTGGCATATTGCTGATCCAGCGCCATCATCCTGGTCTCCGCATCCTGTAGAGCGCTCAGCTGTTCCCTCAGGCAGCTGACAGCATTTCCCCCATGCCTGTGCGACATGCAGATATTGAGCTTTATATTTAAAATGCTCTCCCGCACCTGATCCAGCGGGTCCATCATATTGATCATCGCCCGCTGTGCCGCGCTATCGTGGTAAAGGTTGCCTTGCTGGCTCTTGCGCACCAGCTCCTCATGCTTCTGGTTCAACGCTCTTTTAAAATCGACGATCGCCTGTTTCTCCGCCCTGCATTCTCCCGTCACCTGTTCCTGTTTACGGGCCACGTCCGCCTGTTCCTCCTGTATCTCCTGATGTTGCTTGGCAATGAACGCATCCTCCTGCACCTTGAAAGGAGCCGGATTAAAGCAGTTATGTACATTTTCCATTGACCCTATCCGGACATAGTTGGCCCCGAAATTCATCTCCATGATCAGGTAAAGCCCTTCTTCGCAATACATATACCCGACGCCGAAAGCGCCCAGGAATTTCAGGGGATGTAGCTTGTCCGGGAATCTGTCGCCATAAATAAAAAAGGTATTGACACTGCCATCATACCGGTAAGCCCTGGCATTGATCTTGTTGTCGCAATAGGCACGCATCTCCGACTTCCGCATCATATCTGCTCCCGCGGGTCGCGTTGCCGTAGGCGATTGATACAGGAAATTCTGTGTATTGCCCGTATGTACCCAATGGTCGATGCCATTCTTGCTTTTTTGGTTCTTGTACATGTACACATTCCCCTTCAGGCTCATCACCGTAAAGGTGAAATTTTCCAGTTCAGGCATGATCTCCAGTACAGCGCCGCCATGGGAAGAAGGAGGCAGTATCCCTGTCAGCCCATTATGCGTGTCCAGGTAAATGCTTTGTTCCGCATCCATACGGCCCACCTTCATCTTCAGGTACAGCTGCTTATCGAAACAATAAGGCTGCCCGTTCGGCACGATAATGATGGGCTGGCTTCCTCCCGTGAGCACAGGCGCTCTGGTGATCTCCTGCCTCCACTGGGCAAAATGTATCGTATCCCGCCGGGGAGGCGGGTTCTGTGCATATAGATCGCTCCAAATACTGAACAAAAAGCAACATCCTATCAATAGACGTCTCATCATTTCATAATTTATTTACAGCTTGACAAATTCCACTCTCCTGTTCTTAGCCTTCCCCGCATCCGACGTATTGGCAGCCACGGGCTGCGTAGCTCCCTTTCCATCCGACTGCAATCGGGCATCCTCGATGGAAAAATGGGTCATGATATAATTCTTCACGGCGGCAGCCCTCCGTTTCGACAGATCCAGATTATGCGCGGCCGCGCCATCGCTGTCCGTATGACCCACGATCAGCACCCGCACAGAAGGGTTCTTCGCTAGCGCATCCCCCAACTGGTCGATAACAGCATACGACGACGGCTTGATCACATCACTGTTGACATCGAATAAAATATCATTGGTCACCGCCTTGCCATCTTCCAATAATTGTTTCACCAGCAGGCTCCGGGCATCCGTCTCCGCCGAAGCGATCCGGATATTGCCCACCAGCACATCCACCTGGGGAGCAGGCACCATATACACGCTGGATAAATAAAAATTATTCCGCATGCCAGGGGTCAATGCCCTGGGCAGATCTATCAGCTTCACCTGGTCCGCATACACGCGTATCCGCGTCTTGTTGATGGCCATATCGATATGCAGCACCCTGTTGGCGTAGGAGGGCAGGGGAAAATCGTTCTTATTGCCTACCACATCCTTCAACCCATACTCCAGGCTATGTCCGTCGTTCTCACGGTATCGGTTGATACCCACAAAGAATTTATCCTTATAGGCTATATCGTCTTTCAAAATGTCCGACACGGAAGTAAGTCCGAACTGAATATAAGGCGTCAGCTGATCCCCCTGCGCCTGCAGAAAAAGGTCAAATCCGATCGTGCAGTTCTCCGGCAAAGCCTTGTTCAGCACAGGATTGACAACGGAATTATGCGCTATGTCCAGCCACTTTCCCCGCTGCCCTTCGATATTCACCACCTTACCGCTGCCATTGGTATTCCATTGCGCCGGAAAATCCAACAAGGCGTCCTTCTCAAAATGCTCTTCGAAAAGGACATTCGCGCCCGGCACAAAATCTCCATACGCTCCCCCCGAAACCACCGGCCCGCCCGGCATAGCATCTCCATTTCCCTCTCTCACTCCCGACATGGTACTACCTGCCGTAGCCCCACTGGCGCTCCCGGCCCCGCTATTCTCATCCACCTTCTTCGGCTTCTTCTTAAATAAATTCCCGATCGCCCTCCCGGCCTTACTCACACTCGAATCTATCCCACCACTAATACCCTGATCCATCTTATCTCCGACTTTCTGCTTGGCCGTCCCCTTCGCCCTTTCCCCCAATGTCTGTCCTTGCCCGCACAAAGCGCTTAAAAAAACCAATAACCCAAGAATAAAACATTTCATAAAAAAAGTTTAATGATTAGGAGGAGTCACCAGCACCGGTGTCGAATAATTATTACGCTCGTTCGACTCCTTTGAATTATTATAAAAATCCGCCAGCAGGATCAGGTAGAACTTGTCACCCCCCCGCACATCGCTGATCAACACCTCGAACGTCAGGTCCCCGCCCCAGCTTTGCCCGCCTTTTACGATCGGTAGCTTGGGTTCCGCTGCACAATAGGTCCACGGCGCCATCGACCCATGGTCATTCGCAGCCGGAGGAAGATTGGCAGGCGGCTTATATGTTCCCGATGCGTCAGCGTAAAAGCACTTCAGCGTCGTCAGCACGTTCGAAGGCAGTTCCCCGATGTTGCGTACTCCCACGCTCACCGTCACCACGAAAGCCCCCCGATTCACATCCTTGACGATACTTTTCACACTAAAACTCGTGACCTCCAGATCCGGCGGCCTGTAGTAACGGATATTCGGACCCACCGGCTGCGGCTTTCCCGACAGCCTGGGCGGCAGGGTTTGGGCACAGGCTATATACCCTACGCCCATCAACAGAAAAAAGATGATAGTTCTCATTGTATGGTTACTTTACGTATGCAATTCCATGTCTTGTCGGCCTGGTAGAAGGTATTGGTGGCATCTCCGACAGAGCCCGCCAGCATCCCCGTGCCAAGGCCGACACCCCCGAGGGTCTGGACAAACCCATCCGTATTGACCCTGCGTACATGGACAGGCGGATAATCGTCAGCATTTTCCTCCGTGATGTAAATGACGCCGGAGGCATCCATGGCCATTCCTACGATACCGACAAATCCCACAGCATCTCCATAGCCGTCCACGTTGGAATATAATTTATTGTTGCCGGCGATGGGATACACGCCGCCCGAAAGCCCCACCTTACTGATGGTGCTTCCATCAGCGACATAGAGCATATTATTTCTGCAGATCATTGCCACAATGCCGTTAAAACCTCTTGCAATGGTGGTTACCACACCCGTGGGCGTGATCTTTCTGATCCAACCGCCGTCACCTACATAGACATTGTCCGAACCATCGACGCATATGCCGCCATACAGAGAGCTAAAACCGGCAGCGGTCCCTATCCCATCCACAGCACGTTGCGTCGCATTGCCCGCAAAAGTGGTTACCACACCAGCCGGTGTGATCCTCCTGATCCGATAGTTATCCAGGTCGGCGACATATACATTGCCGGAGTGATCGACAGCCACCGAATACGGATGATGAAACATCGCCCCCGTGCCCGTCCCATCGGCAAAACCCACAGCGCCGCTGCCCGCGACGGTCGTCACCTGCCCGAAATTGTTCATCTTGCGGATACGGTTGTTCTCACAATCCGCTATATAGATATTGCCAATCGCATCGCGGGCCAGACCCGTTGGATGGTTGAACTTGGCGGCATTTCCCGTTCCATCCGCATAGCCGGGAGAGTTCTGCCCGACACCCGCGACAAAGGACATGCCGGCATTCCAATCATAGATAAACCCAGCGCCGGAGGACCATTTACCTTTTACAGCTACGGAGATAGGCCCCGTGCCCGCCTTATCCGGCACGATGGCCAGGATCTGGTTGTCGGACATACCCGTAACGATGGCCGCCACGCCATTCACCTTTACTACAATATCCGAAGTAGCGTTCCCAAAATGCTGTCCGCTGATGGTGATATAGGTACCCCGCGTGCCTTCAGCAGGTGTCACGTCGCTGATGCTATGCTCAGCCCCAGGTGCCATCGTTGGCGGATTTTTTAAGACCACCTGTTTCTGAACAGCCGTCAACAATCGGGGAGAGACGATGGTCTTTGTACTGCTGGCGGTGGAGTTCGCCGGCTTCATAGCGACGCCGGACACCGGCTTTGCAGCATTTGGAGCGACCGGCTTAAAAGGCGTCTGTGCCTTTGTATTCATATACAAGGCGGCGCTTACACATAGGAGGAAGATATATTGTTTCATAATACCCGAAAGTACCCTTTCAGGCTGCCCACTGCAACTACATCATCATGTAGGCATCTATCCAACTCCCTTAGAACAAAAGGCTTATCAGCTTTCCCTTCAATCCCTTGGACACTGCTTCCGGGGCGGAATGTACGTGAAGCTTATCGTAGATATTCTTGATATGAAAGCGTACAGTGTCCATGCTTATTTTTATTTCCACGGCGATCATCTTATAGCTGAACCCCCTGGCCAGCAACTGTAAGATCTGGACCTCCCGTTGTGAAAGGTCCACATTTTCCGTATCCGGACCCTTGGCCGCCGGCACCATCTGCAGGATCTTACGGGCTACCGTGCCCGTCATAGGAGCCCCCCCGCTAAGGACATTCCTGATGGCGGAAGGGATCTCTTCCGTAGCACATCGCTTCAGGATATAGCCCGAAGCTCCCGCACACACGGCATTAAAGATATTCTCATTGTCATCAAACACGGTCAGCATGATAACAGGCAGGACCGCATCCATCTGCCGGATCCGCTTCACAGCCGATACCCCATTCACGGCAGGCATATCGATATCCATCAGCACCACATCCGGCTTCAGCTCCCGGATATCCGTCTCCACCGTCTCCGCATTGGACATAGCGGCGATCATCTCCATGTCAGGCTCCTCACGGATCAAAGTCTCCATGCTCTGCCTCAGCGCTTCATGATCATCATACATTAATATTCTTACAGGCATATACTTCTCAATTTACGTCCCCCCATCCTTCTTCCGTCCTACATCATCATGTAGCCGCCGGCAGGTCCAACAGTACGGTAGTCCCCCGCCCCGGCGACGCCTGGATATGGCAGCGGCCATCCAGGGAAGCCGACCGCACACGCATATTGTTCAGGCCATTGGTGCTCCGCGGCTTATCCGGCTCAAAACCCACCCCGTTGTCCTTCACCTCCAGCAGGATCCGGGCATTGCAGAGCCGGAAAGACACTTCCATTAAAGTACAATGGGAATACTTGGCTGCATTGTTCACCGCTTCCTTGAAAATAAGGAAGATCTCCTTCCGCTGCTGCATGGAAAAGGAATGGCCCAGCAGCTCTTCCGCGGCTTCAAATCGGATAGCGATCTCCCTGGCCTCCAACGTCTGGGCAAGATATTCGCGCATCCGCACCATCATATTCTCGATCTTGTCATTGTCACTCCTGATAGCCCACACGATATCGCTCATGCTCTGCTGCATCTGACGGGACTGCTCCGTGATCTTCTCCAGCAGGGAATAGGCCCCGGACTGGTCCTTTTCCAGGTGGTTACGGCTCACCTGCGAAAGGATGTGAATGCTGGTAAGCGTAGACCCCAGCTCGTCATGGAGGTCACGGGCAATAAGATTACGCATCTCCAGCAACGCCGCCTGTTGTTGCAGCTTCTTCTTCAGCTGCCAGCGATTGAATATTCCCGCGGCGATCAGTGCAAGCAGGACAACGCTTCCAATAAGGATATTCCTTGTCTGCTTTTGCTGCTGCAATTGCCGCTCTTTCAGCTCCTTTTCCGCCCGCGCCAGCTGCAATTCCTGCTCCTTGCTCTTTGCCTGCAATTCACTTTTATCCAGCTCCACCTCCTGCTGCGCGATCCGGGTACTCTGCAGCTCCCCCGATTGCGACAACAAACTGATCTCATTGTCCTGCTTCTCTATCTCCAGCTGATGGATACGCTCATTAGCCTTCAATTCCCCAATAGCCTTATCCTTCTTCTCCGTCTCATACCGCGCCTGGATCTCCGCTATGTTGCGCGCCGTCTCCGCATGCAGCATACTATCCTTATAAGCATAATACTTCTTCAGGCTTTCATACGCCCGGTAAAAATCCTTCCGCTCCTTATAAAAAACGGTCCGGTAATAATATAGGTCCCTGAGATTGCTCTTATCGTCGATGGCCAATGAGATCTTAACCCCCTCGTCAAAATAACCCTCCGCTCCCACCGAATCCTTCAAGGTCCCGGACAGTACCGCAGCAGCTATACAGCGGTGGGCCAGCATACCGGAATCCCCCGTCTCACGGCAAAGCCGGATGGCCTTTTTCTCATACTCGAATGACTCCTCATTCTTCCCCCTCCGGTTCAACATGAGGGACATACCCGTGTAGCTTTGCGCCAGCCTCCTCTTCGATCCGCTGAGTTCCGCATACCTCAGCCCCTCCCGCTGAAGGCGCATAGCCTGGTCCATACTGTCCATCTGAAGATAGATCTGCGAAAGATTGTTATAAGACAAGGCAAGTATATCCTTATCCTGACCCCTCTCCCGGATCCGCAGCGCCTGGGTCGCATACTGGATAGCTTCCTGCTTATTGCCCAGCTCCAGGCTGCTGCCGGAGAGATTGCTGAGCGTTTCTGCCATACCGTCAGCATCATTGATCCTGTCGTAGATACGCATCGCCTTCAAATACCACTCCCGCTGCTTATCCAATTCACCCTTATTACCGTACAGGTATCCCATGTCGTTATAAACCCTCGCTGTATGGGAAGACTGCTCTTTTTCCCACCGCACCGATAGTGACCGCTGAAGATAGGCCAGGGCTTCCTCCTTCCGATTGGCGGCAAGGGCCCATTGTCCCAACCCATAGTAAGACCTGGCAATAAGAAAACTGTCCTTCAGGAAAAGGCTCAGCTGCAATGCCTGCCGGCACAGCAACGCGGCGGAATCGAGTTTGGAAAGTTCTTTAAGCCTGTCGGCTTCCTCCAGTAAGGCAGACACATGCGCGGGATCCTGGACAATATGGGCCCTTTCAGTGCCGTGATGGCGCTGTGAGGTCCGGTCGGACTGGGCGACGACGGCGGAAAGGAGTAAAAGGGATAGGCCGGTCAAAAGCCCCGGCAAGAGGCGATATTGGCTCATGTTGTAAGGCCCTTGCCATGAAGATACTAAATTGATATCAATCCTACTCCTCCGGACTCAGTACAAATCCTATCCGCTCTATTTCCTCCTTCAGCAGCGGCTCCATCCCCTCATATACGTCCTGCACCATTTGCACCAGCCCCGCCACCTCGTCCCCCTCCCTGCTTTGAACTTCTATCTGCGCCAACAGGCTATGCAGGACATGCGCTTGCAGCACACGGGCGCTTCTTTTCATTCTGCCGGCACGGTAGACCACCTGCTCGTGCTCGCCGCCGAGAGCAGCCCCCCGCATTTCAGCTATCCTTCCGGGAGATTCACTTATAAAGGCATTAAGCCGGTCCCATAGATAATGCCGGTCATCCATCTGCCGTAGCAGGCTCAGGTCATACGCCGGCAATTCATCCGCCATCGCTCCCGCATCCTGGAACAAAGGCAGCGCACTGCGCCCATCCAGCAGCCCGGCGATCTTTTTGTATAGTTCTTTAAAATCAAAAGGTTTGGTCATATACTCGTCCACCCCCGCATCCAGGCAGCGTACCTGCTCGCCTACCAGGGCCGTAGCCGTCATGGCAATGATCGGGATCTGCAGCTTCAGCTCATCCCGAATGAGCTTTGTCGCCCCATAGCCATCCATGACTGGCATCTGCAGGTCCATGATGACGAGATCATAACCATTGTCCTGCAGCAACAGGTCCACGGCTTCCCTGCCGTCGTTGGCCAGCTGAACGATGCCCCCGGCCTTTGTCAGCACATATTCCACCAGTTTCTGGTTCACTACATTATCTTCCGCCACCAGGAATCGCCGGCCCGTCAATAACTGGCTGTGATCAGTCATGGCCGTCGCTGCCCGCCCGCTCGCCGTCTCCTCCCGCTCACTATTACCATAGGAGAGGGAAAAACTAAAGACAGATCCCTTCCCCGCTTCACTTTCGACTTGAATATTTCCACCCTGTAATTGCACCAACTGCTTGCTGATAGCCAGCCCCAATCCGGTGCCGCCATACTTCCGTGATATATCGAGGCCCGCCTGGGAGAAATTGTCGAAGATCTCCGGCAGCCGCTCAGCCGGGATACCAATGCCGGTATCCATCACCGTAAACAGCAGCTCGGCATGCTCGGCCGTTCGTTGCTGTAAGTCGACTTTCAAAGTGACGGCGCCTCGCTCCGTAAATTTAATGGCATTGCCGATAAGATTGATCAATACCTGGTTCAGCCGGTAAGGGTCCCCTTTCATTAAATGAGGGAGCCGTGCATCTGTCGACAGGTGAAAAGCCAATCCCTTTTTCTTCACCCGGTGGATAAAGATCGCTTTCACATTCTCCAGTACATCTTTCAGCCTGAAATCTATTTTCTCGATGGCAAGCTTACCCGCTTTGATCTTGGAGAAATCCAGGATATCGTTGATGATCACCAGCAAATTGTCCGCAGATAGTTTGATAATGTCGACGAATTCTTTCTGCCCTTCTGTAAGAACGGTCTCACGTAATAGGTTGGTCATCCCCTGTATGCCATTCATCGGCGTTCGGATCTCATGGCTCATATTGGCAAGGAACTGCTCCTGCATCCCTTTGGCCGCCTGCGCCTCCCTCGTGGCCGCGATCAATTGCTGCTGGTAATGCGCCCTCGACCTCTCCAGTTCCTCCTTCATACGATGCGTTTCGGAAATATCCCTGACGATACACTGAAAGCCAGCGGGTTTTCCCCGCCGCAGCAAAAGCACGGCAAATTGCTCCACCCACTTTATCTCCTTATCACGTGTAAGTATACGGAAGCTGAAAGAGGTTTCCCGGACACCACTTTTCAGCTGATTGAAATAATGCTTCCTGACCTCCCGCAGGCTGGCAGGATCTATCAGCATCGAGAAATGCTTACCCTGCAGCGCCTCCGCGGAATAGCCCGTCAGCTCCATCGCCTTGGCGCTGACAAACGTAATATACCCTTCTTCATTCGTGGAGTAGATCACGGCGCCGGCATTCTCGATGAGCATCCGGTATTTTAATTCACTTTGGAGAAGATTCTTTTCCGCATTTTTTCGCAGAACAATATCCCTGTTCAGTTGAAGGAGGATGACTACGATGAACAGAAAAGCCAGCGCCGAACCCGTAATGAGCATATAGGTGCTCCCTCGCTCATTGCTCTGTCTGGCCGCCTGCCGCTGGGTAAGCAGGTTTCGCTCTTCCCGCATCATGGAACGCAATGCCCCTTTCATCCGGTGGATCATGGCCGCGGCCTTCATACCCGCACTTGGCCGGTCTATCACCGCCGTCCCGAGATAAACAATACTATCCACAAATATCCCCAGCTGGTGCGTATAGCCCGACAGCTCCCGCAGATAGGTCCGCTGAAGCACATTGTCTTCCGTTAGCTCCTCCAGCCGGGTGAGATATTGCTCCAACAGTCCATGGGACTCCGCCATGCGCGCCTTTAAAGTGTCCGCACCACTGATACTATACTGAAGAGAATAAGCCTCACCCTCCGCCATCTCACTGTCTATCCGCTCGATCTGCTCGATCACGGAATAGGTATGGTCGATCCAGTACCTCTCGTTCTTCATGTTCGCCTTGTTGGAAAAGATCAGCCACCCCACCAGGCAGAGGGATGCTATGGAGAAAAGCAATAGCCACGTTATCTTCCGTTGAATTCCGGACAATCCATTAAAAAAAGTTCTCATACCTGTCAATGGCGTTGAAATAAGCACTTAACCAATTGTATAGTAACGCATAATCTCTTCTAAGATTTCTGCCTTATCAAAGAAGGGTCGTTTTTTTAGAAAAATTACATATAAACACCTATTTTTCATTCGCCCGTTGGTGTATTTTTTCGCACGCCCCCATATTTATTGGATAAATTCGTCTGAACGCACAAACGCCTGTACATGAGAAAGCTCGCCGCCGCAATGGCCATCATTTTCTTTTACAATATCCATGCCCTGCACGCCCAGCATATTCCTGCGCCCAAACAACATTTCGGCTTCAACATCGGTGACGATTATCAATTGGCCACCTACACCCAAACGGAAGCTTATTTCCGCAAGCTGGCAGCCGCGTCGGATCGGGTCCGCCTGGTAGAGATCGGCAAGACCGAAGAAGGCCGGACACAGCTCATGCTCATCGTTTCATCTCCTAAAAATATCCGGGATCTGGACCGCTACAAGACGGTCTCTCAGCAGTTGGCCCATGCCGAAGGCCTTACTGACGAACAGGCCCATGCGCTGGCAGCCAAAGGCAAGGCAGTAGTATGGATCGATGGCGGCCTTCACGCCACCGAAACAGTAGGCACCCACCAGCTGATCGAGACGGCCTGGCAGCTCATCAGCCGTAAAGACCCGGAAACCCTGCAGATCCTGGACAATGTGATCATCCTCCTTACACATGACAACCCCGACGGACAGGAGTTGGTATCCTCCTGGTATATGCGCAATCCCGTGCCTGAAAAAAGATCGTTGGAGAATGTTCCCCGCTTGTATGAAAAATATGCAGGTCATGACAATAACCGCGACTTCTTCATGCTGAACCTGAAAGAGACACAGAACATAGGTCGCCAGCTCTTCATCGAATGGCTGCCCCAGATCATGTATAATCACCACCAGACAGGTCCCGCCGGCTCCGTACTGGCAGGCCCTCCTTATCGCGATCCTTTTAACTACGTTTTCGACCCGCTGATCCTCACCAGCATCGACGCGGTAGGCGCCGCCATGAACAATCGCCTTAACGTAGAAGGCAAGCCGGGCTATACCCAGCGCTCGGGTTCCGTCTTTTCCACCTGGTACAACGGCGGCCTCCGTACTACTACCTACTTCCATAACATGATCGGACTTTTGACAGAGATCATCGGCAGCCCCACGCCGGCTACAGTGCCCCTGATCCCCCAGCGGCTGATCCCCAACAGCGCCACTCCCAATCCCATTACCCCGCAACCCTGGCATTTCAGGCAATCCATCGATTATTCCGTTTCACTGAACTATGCCGTGCTGGACTACGCTGTCCGCTACAGGGACGAGCTGTTGTACAACATGTACAGGATGGGCCTCAACTCCATCCAACGGGGACAAAAAGACTACTGGACCCTTTCGCCTAAACGCATCGCCGCCATTGAGCAGCTGTATAGGGATGCGCCCCGTGAGAGAAGGTCGCCCCGTGCCGATTCCGCCGCCGGCGAGCCCGAAGACTCCAATGCCATTCCCGTCAAATACTATGATAGTATCCTGAAAGATCCCGCCCTGCGCGATGCCCGCGGTTACATCATTCCCGATCAGCCCGACAACGCTACAGCCATCCGTTTTATCAACGCACTCATCAACACAGGCATCGTCGTCTATCAGGCTACGGATGACTTCTCGGTCTCCGGCGCCTCCTATAAAAAGGGCTCCTGGATCATTAAGACCGACCAGGCTTTCCGCCCGCACATTCTGGATATGTTCGAACCGCAGGACCATCCCAACGACTTCCAATACCCGGGTGGTCCTCCCATCCCTCCCTATGACGCAGCCGGCTGGACCCTGGCTTACCAGATGGGAATAAAGTTCCAGCGCATCCTGGATCCATTCGACGGCCCCTTCCGCCGCATCCCCTATGGAGAAGAGCAGCATCCGAAAAAGACATTCACGGCGGCAGCGCCTTCCGGCGGTTTCATCCTTGACGCAAGGGCCAACCAATCATTTACAGTAGCCAACGACCTGCTCAAACAGGGCATCGGTGTCCATCGTGTGACGGATGCCGCCACTGCCCTCCCGGGTTCCTTTTACATTCCCAATACCCCCCATGCAATAGCAGCCCTCACCGCCTCCATCGCCTCCACAGGCGCCGAAGCCTCTCTCCTCGCTCAAGCCCCCAACCCCGCATCCCTCAGCCCCATCCGGCCCGCGCGTATAGCCCTTTGGGATACCTACGGCGGCTCCCTGCCCTCCGGCTGGATCCGCTGGATCGCAGAGCAATACCATTTTCCCGTAGAGGTCATTTATCCTAAAGACATAGACAGCGTCGACCTCCATGCCAGATTCGACCTGATCATTTTTGTATCGGGTGCCATTCCGCCCCTGCCCACCCCCGGCGCCACCATGCCCGGCCGCGGCCGCTTTGGCGGCCGTCAGCCCAAGCCGGAAGACATTCCCGAAGAATACCGCTCCCACCTGGGTCGCATCACCGCGGACAAGTCTATTCCACGTCTGAGAAAATTCCTGGAAGAAGGCGGCAACATCGTCACCATCGGCGCCAGCACCAACCTGGCTTATCACCTCGGTCTGCCGGTCCAGGACGCACTCACCGAATTAGTGGGAGGAAAAGAAAGGAAATTGCCCGGAGAAAAATTCTATGTCCCCGGCAGCGTGCTGCAGGTCAGCGTGGATTCCACCCAGCCGGCAGCATGGGGCATGAGCGGCAAAGCCGATATCTATTTCGAACAAAGCCCGGTCTTCAACATCTCACCGGCTGCCTATACTTCCGGCCAGATACGCCCCATCGCCTGGTTCGCCACCGACAAACCCCTGCGCAGCGGCTGGGCCTGGGGCCAGGCCTACCTGCGCAATGGCATAGCCGCTTTCGTAGCTACTGTCGGCAAAGGGAAGCTGTACGCCTTCGGTCCCGAGATCACTTTCCGGGCCCAGACGCACGGGGCATTTAAATTTCTATTCAATGAGATGTATGTCCCTGCTGATCCGCAATAAACTACCCGATCGCCTTCTTCAATATTCCCACAGCCTCTTCCATCTCCTTTTCATTCATGGAAGCAAACCCCAATCGTACGGCATTGGGCCGGGGTGGAGGAGTATGATAATACTCCTCCCCTGTACTAACATACAGCCCCATCCGCCGCGCCTGTTCCGCCACAGCCCTCGCCGTGGTCCTTCCCGTATATTGAGCCCATACGGCAAATCCTCCATCCGGCACAGTAAACCGTATCTTGCCTGCCAGCTCATCCTGCAGCATAGAACAAAGCAGGTCCCGTCGCGCGTGGTATATCTTGTTGGCCTTTTTCAGATGCCGGCCGATATCCCCATGTTTTAGCAGATTGGCAATAGCCTCCTCCAGCAGTTGTTCGCCCTGCCTGTCCACAAGCCGGCGAAGGCACGTGGCTTCCCGGATCAGGTTCGCCGGCGCCACCATAAAGCCGATACGAATGGCCGGTGCAATTGTCTTGCAGAAGGAACCTACATAGATCACATTGCCATAATGATCTATGCTGGACAAAGGCAAAATAGGGCTCGTGGAATACTGAAAGTCAAAATCATAATCATCTTCCAGGACGGCAAATTGATATTTCATAGCCAGTTCCAGCAACTGCATTCTCCGCGCTGGCGTAAGTGTGACCGTGGTTGGATTATGATGATGGGGAATGAGGTACAGCAACCTTATTTTTTTCCGGCGGCAAAGCTCTTCCACAGCATCGACAACGATGCCTCCCTCATCCACAGGTACGAAATTCACCCGGGCCCCGGCATTTTCCAACACCTGGGTGGCGCCCACATATCCCGGTTCTCCCACTATTACATGATCTCCCCATTCCAGCAGCACCTGGCTTGTGAGATAAAGTGCCATCTGTACCCCCTTCGTTATGAGTAATTGCTCGGGCGATACCTGCAGGCCACGGGTCTCGTTCAAAAATTTAGAAAGCGCTGTCCTTAGATTTTCCGAACCCTGCTCGGGACCGTAGGATAAATACTTCGCCGTGAACTTGTAATGGGCAAATCGCCGGTATTCCCGTATCAGCAGGTCCACAGGAGCCAGGCGTGTGTCGGGAAATCCGTCGTTGAAGACCAGCCTCTCCCGGACAGGTGTATAGGTCCCGGCATACTGGAATTTTTTCTCACGCACAGGGAATGCCGTCCTTTCAGGGTAAACATAACCAGCCTTCGAAGCCGCCATCTGCCGCGGCTTGATCTCAGGCAGGTTTTCCGAGACATACAATCCTTTCCGTTCAAAGGACTCCACCCAATCCTGCGCCAGCAGCTCGTCATAAGCCGCCAATACTGTCTTACGGTGAATGCCCAATGCGCCGGAAAGGCTCCGGCTGGGTGGCAGCGCCATGCCCGGCTTCAGAACACCCTGCTTGATGATACCTACAATGCCGTTGGCAATCTGGAGATATACAGGCACGGCAAGGTCCTTGTCAATGGTAAGCAAACGGTTGATCGGCGTCATGCTGGACTACTTTATTTGAATAATCTGGACTATAAAGATAGTCCAATGAGGGGATACATTTGATAAAAACCAAGCAATATGAACACGAAAAAGATCCTCATTATCCTGGCTTTTATAGCCATCTATTTCATCTGGGGTACTACCTACCTGGCTAATCTCTTCGGCCTGCAAGGCATGAAACCTTTCGTCCTCTCCACGCTGCGGTATACCGCGGCCGCTGTCATATTGCTTGTTTGGTGCTTTGTCAGAAGACTATCCTTTCCGAAAGGCGGTCAGCTGAAAGTGCTTGCCATCAGCGGGCTGCTGATGCTGGGTGGCGGTGCAGGTTTTGTGGTCATCGGGGAACAGTATATAAATTCAGGGCACGCGGCCGTGATCATCGCCACGGAGCCACTGCTTTTTTTACTGATGGACAAAAAAAGCTGGAGAACAAATTTCTCTGATAAATGGATGCTCACGGGATTGCTGCTGGGTTTTACCGGGATCTTTATGTTCTCGCGTTTTACCGCAGCCACGGGTACCGCAATGGGCGGCGTGATGGAAACGATAAAGGGAACGGTACTGGTGCTGCTGAGTTCGGTATTCTGGGTTTCCGGGACCTTATATGCCAGGAGGCATCAGGTAAGTCACAGCTCCGGCGTGGCCGATGCCGCCGTGCAACATCTGGCAGCTGCCATTGCCTGTTGCGTTATTGCCTTGTCGCAGGGCGAATGGGGTTCCTTCTCTCCGTCGGAGATCCCCACAACGACCTGGGGTGCGCTGGCCTTCCTGGTGGTGATGGGCTCCCTGGTGGCCTTCATAGCATTCTCCTGGTTGATAAAAGTAAGGCCCCCTGCCATCGTAAGCACGCATACCTATGTCAACCCCGTAGTGGCCGTCGTCATTGGTTGCCTCATTGCCAAAGAACAGATCGCCCCCATGCAGATCGCAGCCCTCGTCATGGTCCTGGCAGGCGTAGTGCTCACCGCAATGAAGAAGACTTCTGCCTTATGATGCAGGTTAGTTGAGAGATTGCTTATTGTATTTGTTCCGGTAATCCACGGGCGACATGGAAGTGATCTTCTTAAAGACATCCCGGAAAGCCTTGATATTGGAGTAGCCTACGTCATACATCACTTCATTGACAGTCTTGCGGCCCGTCTCCAGCTGCCGCTTGGCAGCCTCTATTTTCAGGCGCTGCATATATTCCAGCACCGTATTGTTCGTCGCCCGCTTGAACCTTCTTTCGAATGTACGACGGCTGATGGCGAATTTCTCGCTCAGCATGTCAATGGTGATCTTGTCCTGGTAATTGGTTTCGATGAATTCCTGTACCTTGACGATATCCGGATCATTGTGGATCTTCTGGCCTTTGAATATGCTGAAGGGCGATTGGCTCATCTTGTCGATGTCCAACACAAAGAATTTGGACGCCAGGATGGCCAGCTCACGATTGGTATATTTCTCGACGAGGTGCAACAGCAGGTTCCAGTAAGAATTGGCGCCGCCGCTGGTATAGATCCGGTCATTGTCCGTCACTACCCTGGATGCGGTAAGGTCCACTTCGGGGAACATCTCCTGGAACTCATTCGCGAATAGCCAGTGCGTGGAACAGGTCTTGCCATTCAGCAGCCCCGTGCTGGCCAGGATAAAAGCCCCCAGGCAGAGGCTTGCCACTTCGGCTCCCGCCTTATATTGTTCGACGATCCACGGTACAAATTCCTGGTTCAGCTTGATGGCCCTTCCCAGGTCACCGCTCACTGCCGGTATGATGATCAGATCAGGCTTTGCCGCAGCGCCCAGCACCGTGTCCACATGAATGGAGAAGATGCCTTCCGTAACTTTTACTTCTTTGTTCAGTCCAACCAGCTGCACCCTGAATAAAGGGTCTTTTCCGGCGCTCTTTAAAAATTCGTTGACGGCCGTGAATAAATAGCGGGGATCGGCTACCGCTTCGATCACAGCAGTTTCAGGAACAAGGATGGCGACATTTTTCATATAGTGCTAGGTTGTGTGATTCCCTGTAAAGATAAGGGGAAGCCCTGTCGTAAACAACCCCCCGGATTGACGTATTACCATACTTTCAATCTGGCTTTGCGGCAATAGCTTTGTTGTATCAAAATCACCAGATAAAGCCAGGATATGACACAGATCCACGCCTACTTGAATTTCAATGGCCAGTGCCGGGAAGCCATGACATTTTACCAGGAATGCCTGGGTGGCGACCTCACCCTCCAGCGGGTAGCGGAATCCCCTATGGCCGCCCGGTTGCCGGCCAGCGAAGATGCCAATATCATGCATAGCATCCTCTCCCGCGACGGACTCATGCTCCTGGGGTCGGATATGATGGGTAAAAAGCTGGAAAAGGGCAATGCCGTCTCCCTTTGCCTGCGGTGCAGCAGCAACGAAGAGATCAATACCTTCTTCGACAAGCTGGCCATGGGCGGTAAGGTAAAAATGCCCCTCCACCAAAGCTTCTGGGGCGCCACTTATGGCGAGCTCACCGATAAGTACGGTATAAACTGGCTCTTTCATTACGCAAGAAATTAGTCAAAAATTAAATAACACATAAAATCAACCAATTATGCGACGCAACAAGATCATCTACTGGATTTTCACAGGTATCATCTTTGCCTTTGATTCCCTCATCCCCGCCCTGACCTCCAATACGCAGCTGGCGATCGACGGCATCCGCCGTCTGGGATTCCCCGATTATTTCAGGGTCGAGCTGACAGTCTTTAAAGTATTGGGAGGCATTGTCCTCATCCTTCCCATGGTGCCTCGCCGTTATAAGGAATGGGCCTATGCCGGCTTCGGCATCAATTTTATCTCGGCCACAGTAGCTACCTGGGTCGTCGGCGGTTTTTCACCCAACATCGTTCTGCCCCTGGTCCTCCTGGCCATGCTGGTCATCTCATACGTCTCCTATAACAAGCTCGCCCAATCCAAATCCAAACCCCAAGCCCTACCCCAGGAACCCAATCAATACTTACCCGCATAATCTCATGCCCGGGCGAGCCATCGCCCGGGCAACCTACAAACACCTAACACATCCCCACCCCCGCAAAAGAAAAGGCATTAAATACAGGCGGAGAACCCAGTCGGCGCTATATGCCTGAAGTCCGCCTTACCTTTCGGTCAGAGCATTCAGCCACCAATGCCCCATAGCATTTCATGCACAACAAGGAACAAATGCCGAATGGTACCGAAAGTACAGCGGCGGAAGGCCATATAGCTGCCGACAAAGCAAAAGACCCAAAACCCAAAAACCCTAAAAACCCTAAAAACAAAACTTTTCGTACCTTAGAGTCCTTCAAAACTCAAAAAGCCGAAAAACCAAGTGCCCGAAAATAATTATATATTCTCCCAGGTAATGCAACGCTACCTGCTCGACCCATTACCCCAAGCCCATCAACCCCTTCATCCTGGGGTCGACAATGAATTTATTACGGCCCTGCTCCGTTCCTTCGAAGAAAAGACTTTCAGCGCCGCTGACTTCGAACCCTATCGCATCGGACTGATCGTGGACTACATTCAGCGGACCCATTCCTTTTATTTACAGAAGAAGCTGCCCGAAATAGCCCAGAGCATCCTCCTCCTCTCAGGGCATTATGAGTCCAATCACCCCATCCTGATGATCCTGCAGACGTTCTTTCACAGGTATTGCCAGGACCTCACCACCCACATCAACGAAGAAGAAAAACTGCTGCTGCCCTATATCGTTAAATTGAACAATGCCAACCTGGCCCCTTATCACTTTTCCGAATACGTCATGGCAGGCCAGCGTTACTCCATCGCAGAATTCCTCAAAGATCACCACGATACGGAAGACGAGCTGAAAGACATACGCGAGGCCATTCGCCTCTACCAGCCACCCTCCACCAATGAATCCCTCTATCGCATCCTGCTCACTCAGCTGGAGACCTTCGAACAGGACCTGCACGTGCATGCCCTCATCGAGGAAGAGGTGCTGATCCCAAAAGCGCTGAAGCTGGAATCCGAGGTCCGCAGCCGGATGGACGCCACGGGTAAGCTGAACTGACCCCGTTTCATCCTATAATTATGACAGTCCATTCACGGGCGCATTGTCCGGCCGGATCGCCGCGCCTACCTTGCCCCTATTATGCAAAGAGTAAAAAAAATCGCCAAATGGACTGGCATCGTATTGCTGCTGATCATCGCCGGTCTCACCGTCACCGTCGCATCCCGCCAGCACCTGCATTTCGACGCCCCCTATCCTGACATTCATGCTTCGTCTGACAGCGTAGTCATCGCCAGGGGGAAGCATCTCGTATACAGCTCGGCCCATTGCATCGATTGCCATCAAAAGGCAAATGCCGATTCGCTCATCGCCCTCGGACAGGAAGTCTCTCTCATCGGAGGGAACTGTTTCAATCTGCCATTAGGAAAGATCTATTCAAAGAATATCACCCCGGATAATGAGACAGGCATTGGCAAATACACGGATGGGGAAATAGCCCGCGCCCTGCGCTATGGCGTTCATCCCGACGGGACGGTGGTCTACGACTTCATGCCATTTCACAACACCAGTGATGAAGACCTGACGGCCATCATCTCCTACCTCCGCTCCCAGCGACCTGTTCACAACGAAGTTCCGGAGCATGCGCCCAACCTGATGGGCAATGTGGTAAAAGCTTTTTTGGTAAAGCCCGTAGGGCCTTCGGAACCGCCGCCCGCCGCCGTGAAACACGATACTACTGCGGCTTATGGACGCTATATGGTGCTCAATCTGGCGGAATGCAGCGGCTGTCATACCAAAAGGGACATGACGGGCGCCTACATCGGCGAACCGCTTGCAGGAGGTGGCAACATAGAAGGGTTTATAACTCCCAACCTCACTCCCGATCCCAGTAGCAGGATCTATAAATGGACCAGACAGGATTTCATCGCCCGTTTCCGGAAAGGCAGGTTGATCCCCGGAAGTCCTATGCCCTGGGGTTCGTATGGCCGGATGACCGATGAGGAGCTGACGGCAATTTATAATTACCTGAAGACAGTAAAGCCTGCCCAAACAAAGTAAGCAGGCTTTACCTTAAAAAAGAAAGAAACCCTATGGCTGTGGTGCCACTACTGTACTGGCATTGACATAAGGCCAGAAACCCGGAGTGGGCACACTAACGCCCTTGGTATTGCCGCGTTTCAAACTGTCCGAACCAAAATAATACAGGGGCCATCCCTTGTAGGACAGCTGGATCTTTCCAAACAACATGACAGTATCGAACGCAGACTTGTCGAGAAGGGACGGGATCTTGTTTACGCCAGTCACCTCATTCATGGGCCATATGGCATTGTTGCTGAGATCGGCTTTCGTGAATGTATTCTTCTTGAACTTGTCTGGACTAAATGCATACAGCGTCCTGCCGCGATCATCCGTGATGTACTGCGTAATGCCCACCTTTGGCTGAAAGAGGCTGTCATATTGAATGCCATCTTTGCCCACCAGCTGCTTATTGGCCAGCATCACGGTATAGTCCGGCTTGGCAACATACCAGACGCTGCCTGCTTTGTCGCCTTTCACATCGCCCGCTTTCGCATCGTTCTGAAAATAATACAATGGCCATCCCTTGTAGGTCGTTTGGCTTTTCCCGTCGCTGCGGACGATAGTAGCGAAGTCCTTGGATTCCAATCCTTCACCCAGCTTCGTACTGTTGGTATGGAAGATAGGCCATGCCGTTAGACAGCCTCCTGTACAGCCCGAGTTGCCATCTGCATCGATCGTGAAAAAATACAGCGTATTGCCGGCGCTGTCGGTCAGTATCTCACCGAATTGTGCGTTTGTCGACAGCTGAACGCCAGTCACGGCAGCCGGTGTAGCGTTATTGTTGTTGTCCTTCTTACAGGCTGCCAGTGCTAAAGTTACCCCAATAGACAGGAGGGTCAGGGTCCGGTATTGCCCGGCCCATTTGATAAATGTGCGCATTGAAAAATTGGTTTGCAAATACAAACGCCGGCTTAAACCATGGGGTTGGCTCAGCCATATAAAATAATTTTTCAATCCATTGGTCGTCCGTTAATCCAATGACTTCACCATAATGTTCTTGAAATGCACCTTGCTGTTGGGATCATGACCTTGTAATGCGAAAGTGCCGCTGGAGATAACCCGGCCTTTCATATCCTCGGGCCTGTTCACATTGTCAGGCTCGGTATAGTCGACGACTACTTTATCGTTGATCTTGATGATAACCCTTTTGCCCTGCACGGAAAAAGACTCGGTGTACCACTCGTTGTCTTTTACGTATACTTCCTTCACATCCTGAACGGCATAAAGGCTGCCCGTTCTGCGCCAGTCCGTATGAGAGTTGTTCACCTGCACTTCATACCCTTTTTCAGGCCAGCCGCTTTCCTGGTATTGTGTATGAAAATAAATGCCCGAATTGCTTCCCGGTTCGGTCATCACATCCGCTTTGAACTCGAAGTTCTTAAAGTTATGGTCCTTCACAGGCCCGACATAAAACAGATGCGCTGTATTGCCATGTGCGATGATCGTCCCGTCCTCCACGGAAAAAGTGGATGCATTTTCACCTACTTTCCATCCGTCCAGCGATTTTCCATCGAATACAGGTACCCAACCAGACGCATGCTGATGAGCCACTTTACACGATAATGTCCCTAAAGCCAAAGCAACGATCAAAAACAAACCCTTTTTCATATCTTTTTATTTGATCAGCCAAGATAGGGCTTTATCCTTTTAGCAAAATGCGACAATACCGCACAGCAACTGTATCGAAAACAAACATAAAAAAACGCCATAGTCGAATCAACTATATCATTATCAACAAATTACACTCTGGCATTTTCTTAGTGGCATACCAAAGTACCTAATACGATCTCATGTTCAAGAACTACTTCAAAATAGCCCTGAGGAGCCTCCGTAGGAACAAAGCCTTCACAGCCATCAATATCGCAGGCCTGGCCCTCGGCATCGCCTCCTGTTTGCTCATAGTACTTTATGTTCAGCATCAGCTAAGCTATGACCGCTATAATAAAAAGGCCGATCGCATCGTCCGTGTTGTCCTTAAAGGCAAAATGCAGGTGGGCGAGCTCAAAGAATCCCATGTCATGCCCCCCGTAGCCGCCGCCTTTAAAAAAGATTTTCCGGAAATAGAAGAAGCTACCCGCATTCGCGCTTATGGCACTCCTCGCATCACCTACAAAGACAAAACATTCAAAGAGGACGAAATTGCCTTCGTTGACTCCAACTTCTTTCGTGTTTTCACGGTTCCCCTGATCAAAGGCGATCCAAACACAGCCCTGGCAAACCCCAATACCCTCGTGATCTCAAAAGCCGTGGCGAAAAGATATTTCGGCGATGAAGACCCCATCGGAAAAGTGCTGCAGTTCAAGGACAACAAGGCCGCAGCCACCGTCACCGGCCTCTTTGATGAGATCCCCGCGAACTCTCATTTTCATTTCGGGCTCCTGATCTCCATGTCCTCCTTTCCCGAAGCGAAAGACCCTTCCTGGATCACTTCCAACTATTACACCTATCTCGTCCTGCCCGAACATTACGACTATAAAAAGCTGGAAGCGAAGTTGCCGGCAGAGTTCGACAAATATGTCGGCCCTCAAATGGAAAAAGCCATGCACCTTACGATACAACAATTTAAGAAGAATGGCAATTCCATCGGTCTCTATCTCCAGCCGCTCACGGATATCCACCTGCACTCGGATTTCACGGGAGACATGGAGCCGCACGGGGACATTCGCTATGTCTATATCTACAGCGCCGTCGCCCTCTTCATGCTGCTGATAGCCTGTATCAATTTTATGAACCTCTCCACGGCCAGCGCCTCCAAAAGAGCAAAGGAAGTGGGTGTCCGTAAGGTAATGGGCTCCGTGAAAGGACAGCTGGTACGCCAATTTCTGGTGGAATCCCTCCTGCTGACGGTCGTGGCGCTGGCGATAGCCCTGGCGCTCGTGAGCATGGCCCTGCCCTTTTTCAACGACCTGACAGGGCAGCACCTGGGCCTCCATCTTACGTCAAACCCCTGGATCCTTCCCGGGCTGATCCTCTTTGGACTGATCACCGGCCTGCTGGCCGGCAGCTACCCCGCTTTTTTCCTCTCCTCTTTCAACCCTATCACCGTACTGAAAGGCAAGCTGACCACAGGCAAAAAGACTGCCGGCCTGCGCAGCGGACTGGTCGTATTCCAGTTCTTCATCTCCATCAGTCTCATGGTAGGTGCAATGGTCGTGTACAGACAGCTGTCCTACATCCGTCATAAAGACCTTGGCTATAGCAAGGACCAGGTGCTCATCGTGCATGAGGCCTGGTGGCTGCGAAATAATACAGAGGCGTTCCGTCAGCAATTGCTGCGGGACCCGCGTGTAATAAGCGTCTCCGCTTCAGGCTTTCTGCCCGCAGGACCTTCGTACGATAATAACTTCTTTGCGTATTCAGATGGAAATTCCAGCCAGATGATCAAGAATATCCGCTATGACGTGGATGATAACTATATACCTACGCTCGGCATGTCGATGGCAGATGGACGTAATTTCTCAAAGGAGTATGCCTCGGATTCCAATGCTGTCATCGTCAACGAGTCTGCCGTCAGCGCCTTCGGCTGGAAAGGCAGCGTTCTGGGACATACGATCACCCATTCAGAGAACGATGGAGCCAAAACTACCTACCATGTCATCGGCGTGGTGAAGAATTTTCACTTCAGATCGCTGCACGAACAAATTACACCGCTCGTGATGACCCGGGGAGAAGACTGGAATAACTTAATTATAAAGACGAGGACAAAAGATATCGCAGGCCTGCTGACAACCCTGCGCCGCCGCTGGTCCGAGATGACGACGGAATCGGCATTTTCCTACTCCTTCCTGGACCAGCGTTTTGACAACACCTATAAATCCGACAGGAACATTGGCCTGATCCTGGGCATCTTCGCAGGGCTCACTATCTTCATCGCCTGCCTCGGCCTGTTTGGCCTGGCTACCTTTACAGCCGCGCAGCGTACCAAAGAGATCGGCATCCGAAAAGTGCTGGGAGCCGACATATCGGGTCTGGTCACCCTGCTGTCCAAAGAATTCCTGAAGCTGGTTGGCGTGTCCTTCCTCATTGCAGCCCCTTTCACCTGGTGGGTAATGAACCGTTGGCTCCAGGACTTCGCCTACCGCAGCCCCATCAGCTGGTGGATCTTCCCGGCCGCCGCCATCCTGGCTCTCCTGGTCGCACTGGTGACCATCAGTTCACAGGCCATCAAAACGGCCCTGACCAACCCCGTGAATAGCTTGCGGGCGGAATAAGAAAATAGTATCTTTAAGCGCTCAATGAACCCGAAGACCTTCCCCCTCCTGCTGTCTTTATACCTGCTCCTTACCACAGGTAACGTTTTTGCCCAACCCGGCTCCTGCACCAAAGGCGGCTTTCAGGCCGTTATAGGCGACAACGGTCAACAAACAGCCAATGACCTGAAGGAATGTATTGGGGGCAATGGCTACGTCCTGGCCGGCAGCACGACCCAGAACACCGCAGGCGGCACGGACGCCCTGCTCATCGTCACTGATACGAATGGCGTTACACGCTGGGCAAAGACCTATGGCAGCCAGGGCAACGACGGCTTCAACAATGTTATCCTTACAAAAGATGGGAACTATCTCGCCATCGGATGGAGCAATTTCAACTCCCATACCTCGGATATCTTTGTCGCCAAGATCGATCCGAATGGCAACCTGCTTTGGTCCAGATCCTATGGAGCGGCTACGACCTATGGCGAAAATGGACATGCCATCGCAGAGATGGATGACGGTACTTTCGCCATCGCAGCCGATTACAACAGCGAACCCACACTGGTGCAATCCGTTTACATGAAAATTGACGCCAGTGGCAACCCGATATGGATAAAGATGCTGCAGGATGGCGGAGCGTCACAAGCTTATGGCCTGGTAGTACAGGGTGATATGATCACAGGCACGGGTGTGGTCGCCAGAGGCGGCCTCAGCACTTACAACGATGGCTACCTGGTAAAGCTCCGCGCCGGCGATGGCAGCATTGTCTGGACAAAGAACATCGAAAGCGAGAACAGAAGCAATCGGCTGGAGGCCATCCGCTTAAAGAACAACCAATACATCCTGGACATGTACAACACGGATACCTGGGTATCAGGCAACGTGGTTCCCATGATCTTTA
The DNA here is from genome assembly GCF_030546645.1 of Flavitalea plasmicola. Classification (GTDB taxonomy): domain Bacteria; phylum Bacteroidota; class Bacteroidia; order Chitinophagales; family Chitinophagaceae; genus Puia. The sequence goes on along the minus strand of NZ_JAUOTO010000009.1, from coordinate 57,082 downwards.
CCACCGACACCAGTGGCAACATCATCTATGACCAGAGCTATGAGATCACGGGTTTCCTGTCCAACTGGCCCGTCAGCAGAGGCATCTGTCCCACGGCCGACGGCGGATATCTCAGCGCCATTTCCGAGCTCAATACCAACACGTCCCCCCGGTTCGTGAAGATCGGCAGTGCTGGCTCCGTGGACTGGACGGATAACTTCGTCACCTATACGAGCCAGCAAATGCACATGTCCCTGCAAGACGCCAACGGCAACATGCTGGCCGTCGGACAATGCCTGCAGCCAAATGGGGCTACCGATATCTTATTTATCAAGACCAATCCCAATGGCCTGCTCGGCGACAACACCGGCCAGTGCCAGGTCACCCATCCCACAGCCACCAACCGACCTATACCTATTACTATCTCCGATGCCGGACCCGGCTATTGGACCAATATTAGTGATGGGGGCATCACCACCTCCACACCCCTTGTCTCCTTCGCTCCTTATCTCGATCACACCACCTATCCCTGCGATGGCGTAGAACATTGCAAGACCCTGAATATAACAGGTAAAGACACCCTATGCGACTGGCATGCGGCTGTCAACTACCTGGGCGTAAGGGACCCCGGCTGTACAAGCCAGATAGTTTGGTCCGTGGACAACCCGGCTATTGCCACCGCTACAAAACTCAATGACAGTACCGTAACGGTACAGTTCAACGCACCCGGCTCCGTCACCCTGCATGGCGAGATCACCACCACCTGCGCCATCATCACTGCTGATAAAAAGATCTGGGCCTTCGACAGCATACCCGTCAAATTAGGTAATGATACAGGCATTTGCGTGTCGGCCACCCTGACCCTGGACGCAGGTCCCGGCTTCCTGTCCTATGACTGGAGCACAGGGGCGGCATCACAAAAGATCACCGTCAACACACCGGGAGAATACTGGGCGGCAGCCGCATATAACCCATCCTGTCTTTCCCGCGATACCATAGAGCTGGCTGTTTATGATCCCAGGGTGAACCTGGGGCCGGACACGGCGCTCTGCCGCAACGACACTTACACATTTGAAGCCAACGGTACTTTCAACGACTACCTGTGGCAGGATGGCTCGACCAACAGCAGTTTTACCACAGATCAGGCCGGAAAATACTGGATCCGGGTGCATGACAGCCATAATTGCGCCGCTTCAGACACGGCATATATTCTCGCCATCCACGAATTACCCGCTGGATTCCTGTCCCCCACCGCCACCATCTGTACAGATGACTTCCTGGTGCTGCATCCCGAAGGCATATGGTCATCGTATCTCTGGTCCACCAATGCCGTGACGGATACTACCACCATCACAGCCCCCGGCCCCTACTGGCTCGAAGTCACCGACCGCTTTGGCTGTAAAGGCCGCGAAAATACCATCGTTACTGCTGCAGATTGCCGCCGGGATATCTATTTCCCGGGCGCCTTCACACCCAATGGAGATGGGAACAATGATGTATTCCGCCCAAAAGTATATGGGACACTGGCAGAATTTTACATGGCCGTTTTTAATCGCTGGGGAGAAAAAGTGTTCGAAACAAAAGATGCCACCCGGGGCTGGAATGGCGTTTTCAAAGGGGTCTTGCAGTCCAGCAACAGCTTCGTATGGTATGCGATCTATCGCTTCTCAGGACGCACCCAACGCCAGCAGAAAGCAAAAGGCAATCTCACCCTCGTGCGTTGAATGCGCTCGTAACATCTGTCGATCAATGCAACGCCGGCGCCTGCTTCCGCGCAGGCCTGGGTAACACCGGCGGCTTGGCGATCCCGTTGAGGTCATAAACGATCCTTCCTCCTTTAATGGTCATCGCACATTCCAGTCTCTCTGTCCCCTCCACCCGGCGCCCCGTATAATCGAAAAATCCGAAGGATCCCTTCCGTACATTCAGCAATGCAACATCCGCCACCGCACCCACTGAAAGATGCCCCAGCTCTTCATGCCTGATCTCACGCGCCGGATTCCAGGTCGTCGCACGCACTACACTATCCAGTGGCATACCCATCGCTAGGAACTGATCACTCACATTCAGCAGGTCCTTCATAGACGCATTTATACTCCTCGCATGCATATCCGTGCTGATCGACGAAGGAAAGAACCCCTCACGACAGGCAGGTATCGCCTGGGAGAAAGCAAAGCTGATCTCCCCATACCCCACATCGAAGACGATGCCCCGCTTCCGCGCTTCCCAAACAAAAGGCTTCACCCGCCGCGTCAGCGTATCCACAATGAATTCCCTGTCCCATAATTGCCCGAAACAATGCGTAAAAACATCCCCCGGCCGCAAACGCCGCATGTAGAGCTCCTCGATGGAGAGAGGAGGTTTACTGCTCCCGAAATCGATCATCACGGGAACATGGGCGAGCACACCCCCCTTTACGGCCTCGTCGACAGGCTTCCACGAGGGGCCTGAATAGTGAGCGACCTTAAAACCTACGATCTGCTCGGGGTATTTCCGGGCGACCTCGGCCGCCATCTGACCATCCATATCCGCCGTATCCTGCTCGAAGTTTTCACCCCGCATTCCGCCACCTACGATATTTACCCATGCCAGCACCCGCGTCTGGCTGCGCTCGATCACCTGTTTCTGGAACAACGGAAAATTGCGCCAGCCCACGCTGCCCGCATCCACCACCGTGGTGACCCCGGTCCGGAACGTAAATCCGTCCGGAACGATCCCCTCATGCCCATTGCTATAAGCATTTTCAAACCCGAAAAAAACGTGCGCATGAATGTCAATAAGCCCAGGCATTACATACAATCCGCGGGCATCCACCACCTGGGCCGCCTGCCCTGCATCGATGGACTTATCCACCCGCGCGATCTTCCCCTCACTGATAGCCACATCCATGACGGCATCGATATGATTCTTCGGATCGATGACATGCCCCCCTTTAATGACGATAGAATAAGTTTGTGCCATTCCTCCCAGGCACAAAAAAAAGAGAGGCAGCAGCAGGTACAATCTGATCATGACCGTACCTCCTGCAGGTCCTCCCCGTTTGGCTTCACTTTGTTTATATCCGAACTCATGTGTAGTGTAGATGTAACGCCAACCCCATATACTGACCTTTGCCTTCTTTCCATTAGCAATTAATTTAAACCCGACCTATACATAAGCGATGCAATCCATCTCCACGAGGGAATTCCCCGGGACCCCGCCTTTTGCAACAGCTACCGTCGTACGCACAGGCGGCTTGCTTCCAAATCTTCCTTTATATACTTCGTTCATCCCCTGGTAATCCGCAATGTCATTCAGAAAAACTGTCACCTTCAATACCTTTTGCATGGAAGACCCGGCCGCGATCAGCTCTTTTTCCAGCTCCTTCAACACGATCTCCGTATGCGCCTTGATCTCGAAAGGTTCAACGTGTGCACCCTTTCCGGCAATAAACACCAAACCATTGTATTTGGTATTTCCGGAGAACAAGGGCACGTCCTGCTGATATTCCGCCTCGGGCATACCTGCGGTACCCGCCTCATGCCGGACACTGCCCGTCGCCGTTTTTACGCGCTCAGCCTTGCTTACGACAGTCGCTCCCACCAACCCGCCAATCGTCCCTAACAGTCTTTTTAAAGCAGTTCTTCTTTGCTTTTCCATGTTTGACTCTTTTAAAGGTTTTGCAATTAATTTGCAATAAATATAGCTCTAATTTCGAATAAACGACCATAAAATGCAAATAAATTGCAACTTAAGTTGGCTTTTTCCCGGCCTCGGCATTATGCCGGAACTCCGCATTATATATCTTTAAGAGAAGTAAGAAGTAGCTGATCAGCAGCGGCCCGAAGATAAAGCCCCAAAAGCCAAACAGCTTCAATCCCACGATGACCCCCAGCACGGTGATGACCGGATGGATATCCCCTATCCGTTTCAGCAATGAGATCCGCGCCAGGTAGTCTACATTCCCGGTGACCACCAGGCTGTAAAGTCCCAGTCCGATGGCCTGCCCCGTATGACCCCCAGCAAACAGCGATACGACCAGCGGCACCCAGACCACCATGGTGCCCACGATAGGGAAAAAAGCGAATACACCGGTGAGGAAACCCCACAGCACAGGATCTCCCACCTTGAAGATCCAGTACCCCAGCGCAGCGAATAACCCCTGTATAATGGATATCAGCGGGATCCCGATCGCATTGGCCCGCACCATATTCTTGGTCTCCGCCGCCAGCAGGTCGATATTTCCTTCTTTCAAAGGAATGAAATTGCCCAGCGCCTTCTCCATCTCCCGCCCGCTCGTCAGCATAAAAAAGGCAAGGAACAGGATCATGATCAGGTTCCCCAGCATTACAGCCGTACTGTTCAGCAGGATGGGAATGAAATTGGTCGCCATCTTTTGCATGCCCTGGATATTCTGCTGCGAAAGGATCTCCTGCCCTGTCCACTGCTGCACCTGATTCGAGAAGGATTGCAGCACCTTCGTTACCTCATGGGTGTTGGTAAAAAGCGCATTGACCTTCCCTGACAGCATCCGCACCGTAAAAAATATGGGCAGCCCGATACAAACCAAAAATCCCACCAGGAAGGTCGCCGCCGCCAGCCCCTTCTTCCAGTGCCGCTTCTCTGTTAAATAAAAATAAAGGTCCCGGCTAAGGATATATAATGTCACTGCGCCCAGGAAACCGGGAAAAAAGTCATACAGCTCCAGCAAAAGCACCACCGCAAGCCCCATCACGCCCACCAACAGCAACAGCTGACGTATCTTGTTGTTATAAGTATCTGCCATATATTTGACCCATGTTTGACTTACTCTACCAAAAGATCAATGAAAAGATCACTCTGACAGAGGAAGAGTTCAATCTGTGTAAAACCCTTTTCTCCCCGAAGAAGTTACGTAAAAAACAGTACATTCTGCAGGAAGGAGACGTATGTAAATATAACATCTTTGTTACAAAGGGCCTGTTACGGTCATACACCATCGATGATAAAGGCAACGAGCATATCCTCCAGTTCGCCCTCGAAGGCTGGTGGACAGCCGACCTCTACAGCTTTTTCACGGAAGAGCCCTCCCTCTTCAACATCGAAGCCCTGGAAGACAGCGAACTGCTCCTGATCACCCGCCCCTCCTGGGAATCCCTCCTGCAACAGATCCCCGCCTTCGAACGCTATTTCCGCATCCTTATACAAAATAATCTCATCGCCACCCAACGCCGCCTCATGGAATCCCTCAGCGAAACAGCCGAGCGGAAATATCTCAAATTCATGAAGACCTACCCCGAAAGCGTCCAGCGCGTCCCCCAGCACATGATCGCCTCCTACCTGGGCATCACCCGCGAAACCCTCAGCCGCCTCCGCCGCGACATCGCCTCCGGCAAATCCTTCCCGTAAATCAGTGATCAGGGCCAACAGCAAAAAAAATTTGCGTAGCTAAATAACTACACATATATTTGTAGTCAAATAGCTACATAATGAACCTCAGACGAGACGTATTTCAAGCCATAGCAGACCCGACAAGAAGGGCTATCCTCCTGTTGGTGGCTACGCAATCGATGACGGCAGGTGCAATAGCCGCAAACTTCGACACTGCCCGGCCCACCGTCTCAAAACACCTGCAAATACTCACCGAGTGTGAATTGCTTGAACAGGACCAGAATGGCAGGGAAATTTACTATCACATCAACGCAAAGAAAATGAAAGAAGTAGCAGACTTTATTGAGCCATTCCGCAAAATGTGGGATGATAGGTTTAATAAATTGGAAGCCATCATGAAAAAATACAAAACGAAAAAATAGAAGAACATGGAACAAAAAACCAGGATCGCTGCCGAAGACGGTAAACAGGAGTTAGTGATCACAAGGGAATTCGATCTGCCTGTGGAATTACTTTTCAGAGCGTATGTAGAACCCGACATTGTTGAGCAATGGATGGGAACAAAGGTGTTGAAACTGGAAAATAAGAAACACGGCGGGTATCAGTTTGAAACCACCGATCCCAAGGGAAACAAATATGGGTTCCACGGGGTAATCCACGACTTCACTCCGAACCAGAAGATCACCCGGACATTTGAAATGGAGAATACGCCTTTCTCCGTCCAGCTGGAATTCCTGGAATTTGAACAACTCACTGAAGACACCAGCAAGCTCACCATGCATGTAATATATAGATCAGTAGCACAAAGAGACCAGGTGCTGCAGTTACCTTTTGCTAAAGGCATAAATATGGCACACAACAGAATTCAGGACCTCCTAAGCAAACTAAAATAACCCTTATGACAAAGAGAAATAAAATTATCTATTGGATCGCTACCCTCTGGCTCTCATTAGGAATGACAGCCACCGGATTGGTACAGTTATTCAAATTGTCCTCCCACGGATCCGTATCACCACCCGGGGCGGATGGCATCAAACTTTTGGGCTATCCTGTTTATTTTCTCACCTTACTGGGTATCTGGAAAATCCTGGGAGTGGTGGCAGTGCTTGTTCCTAAATTTCCTTTATTAAAGGAATGGGCTTATGCCGGCTTTTTCTTCGTCATGTCGGGAGCGATATTCACACATATCGCATTGGGCAATCCCATAAACGACATATTCCCCTCCCTGTTATTGCTAACCCTGACGTTGGTATCGTGGTTCTTCAGGCCCGCGGACAGAAAGATTATTTCAGCTAACTTTAACAAATGAATCCTAAAGTTGATTTTTACTTTGATAAAGCCAAAACGTGGCAGAAAGAACTGGAACAATTGAGAACCATCGTTCTTGACTGCGGCCTGACCGAAGAATTGAAGTGGGGTGTTCCTTGCTACACGTTAGGGAAAAGTAACATCGTCCTGATCCATGTATTTAAGGAATATTGCGCGCTTTTGTTTTTCAAAGGCGCCCTGTTAAATGATGCCAAAGGCATCCTCATCCAGCAAACGGAGAATGTACAGGCCGCGCGCCAGATCCGGTTCACCAATCTCCGGGAAATAGTGAAGCTGGAGGCCACCCTGAAAGCCTATATTTATGAAGCCATCGAAGTGGAAAAAGCCGGTTTGCAAGTGAAGTTGAAAAGGACGGCGGAATTCCCCATCCCTGAAGAATTTCAAAAGAAATTAGATAAGAATCGTGCCTTAAAAACTGCTTTTGAAGCATTGACGCCAGGACGCCAAAGAGCATACCTTCTTCATTTTTCCGCCCCCAAACAATCCAAAACCCGGGAGTCAAGGATTGAAAAATCCCTGAAACAGATCCTCAGCGGAAAAGGACTAAACGACTAAAATACCCATCCCCCTCCCATCAATTCCCATCCCCCGAACTTCAAACACTTCAAAACACCCGCCAAAACCTGCATTTCATAATTGCTCATCAAGGCAGCTATATGCCTGTAGGAGCCTTATCTTTCCGGCAGGAGAAGTGTGTGCCAATGCCCGGCAATAGTCCTGGTTCAATGTTGTACTGAAATACATCGGAGAGAGGAAAGTACAGCGACGGAAGGCCATATAGCTGCCGACACAGCAAAAAACCCTAAAAACACCTAAACAAACCAAAATCCATTGATCTACATCACACCCATTTATTACCATACATCAATGGTCCCCCCATCCCCAAGAGCGTACCTTTACCACATCAAAAAAACAAAAAACATGTCAAAATCTAAATGGTCAATAGACCCCACGCACTCAGAAGTAACATTCAAAGTAAAACACCTGATGATCAGCACCGTCACCGGGCACTTTAATAAATTCAACCTGGAGGTATTCACCGAAGGCGACGACTTCAACACCGCCTCCGACATCCTGTTCACCGCCGACATCGATTCCATCGACACCAACAGTGATCAACGGGACGCCCACCTCAAATCCGAAGACTTTTTCCATGCCGCAAAGCATGCGCAGCTGGAATTCAAAGGCACCAAATATGAATCAAAAGGCGACGAAGCCAAATTACATGGCAACCTCACCATAAAAGGGGTGACCAAACCCATCACCCTGAACGTGGAGTTCGGCGGCATCGTAAAAGATCCCTATGGTCAAACCAAAGCCGGTTTCACCGTCAGCGGTAAGATCAGCCGCAAAGAATTTGGCCTCACCTGGAGCGCCGTCACCGAAGCCGGTAGCGTAGTAGTGGGTGACGAGATCAAAGTGAACGCTGAAGTCCAGTTAATTAAAGCTTAATGATACCACCTGCCTGCCTTGCGGCAGGCAGGACAAATAAAAAAATTATGACAGACAGAATACTCGGCCTGCATCATATCACGGCCATCGCCGGTAATGCCCGGCGCAATCAGCAATTCTACACCAAAGTCCTCGGGCAGCGCCTGGTCAAAAAAACGGTGAATTTCGATGATCCGGGCACTTATCATTTTTATTTCGGCAACGAAGCGGGTACCCCAGGCACCATCCTCACCTTCTTTCCCTGGGAAAGCATGGGCCCCGGTCGTACAGGGTCGGGCATGGCCACAGGCATAGGATATTCCGTACCGAAAGACAGCCTGGAATTCTGGAAAGATCGTTTCAACCAGGCAGGGACCAAACAAGGGGAGATAGGCCAACGCTTCGGCGAACAGTACCTTCCCTTTCAGGACCCGGATGGACTGAACATCGATCTCATCGTAAGCAGCACCCCCGATGACAGGCCTTCCTGGACCACGGCCGAAACAACCACGGAAAATGCCATCAAAGGCTTCCACAGCGTTACCCTCACCCTGCGCAGCATAAAACCCACGGCTACCATCCTGACGGATATATTCGGCTACAAACTGCTGGAACAGGAAGGTCCTCGCTACCGGTATATCACGGACGCCATTGAGAATGCGGCTATCGTGGATCTGATCGAAGCGCCTTCTGCCCCCCACGGTTACAATGCTGCCGGGACCAACCATCACGTGGCCTTCCGGGTAAAGAATGATGAGATCCTGATGGAGTTCAGGGAGAAGATCGCTAAAAAAGGCTTGCACATCACGCCCAAGATCGACCGCGACTATTTCTTCTCATTGTATTTCAGGGAGCCCGGCGGCGTATTGTTCGAGCTGGCCACCGACAATCCCGGCTTCACCCGGGACGAGCCGCAAAATGAGCTGGGAACGCACCTGAAGCTGCCCCGGCAATATGAATCCGACCGTGCCCGCATCGAGGCCGTACTACCCAGCCTCGATTGATCCCAATCCCTTGACCCACAAAATTTATCTTTATGCACACGAAGAACATCATCACCGCAGGCAGGCGATTGGAAGAAGCCGGCAAAGCCCTCATCCTGGTCCATGGACGGGGAGGGCAGGCAAACGATATTCTCTTTCTGGCCGATGAGCTGGCAGTAGGAGATTTTGCCCTCCTGGCGCCCCAGGCCACAGGCAATTCATGGTACCCTTATTCCTTCATGGCGCCGTCGGTACAGAATGAGCCCTATCTCTCCTCAGCCCTTAATATATTGAAAGGGCTGGTGGCCGACATCCACGAAGCAGGCATCACCAATGAGAATATTTATTTCCTGGGGTTCTCCCAGGGCGCCTGCCTGACACTGGAATTTGTCGCGCGCAATGCGGCCCGCTATGGAGGGATCGTAGCCTTCACCGGCGGTCTCATCGGGGAAAAGATCAACCGCGAAAATTATAAAGGGGACTTCGGCGGTACCCCTGTCTTCATCGGCACCAGCGACCCGGATCCGCACGTACCGGTCCAAAGGGTGTATGCCACCACGAATATTTTGAAGGAGATGAACGCCTCCGCGACGGAAAAAGTATACCCCCTGATGGGGCACACCATCAGCCAGGACGAGATCGACCAGGCCAACAACCTCATCTTTAACCCCGTAACACAAATTATATGAAGACCCTGCTCTTCCCTGCTTCCGAAAGAGGGACCAAGGACATCGGCTGGCTGAAAAGCAATTTCGCCTTCAGCTTCAGCGACTATGCAGATCCGTCCAAAAGCGCCTTCGGCACCCTGCAAGCCTTCAACGACGACTTCCTTCAGCAAGGAAAAGGATTCGGCATCCACCCCCATCAGAACATGGAGATCATCTCCATCATGCTGCAAGGGAAGATGAACCATAAGGACACCATGGGTTACAGCACCACAGTGGAAGAAGGTGGCGTACAGATCATGAGCGCGGGTGCCGGTCTCCGGCACGAAGAGTATAATATTGGAGAGGAAGAAGTGAATTTCCTGCAGATCTGGATCCAGCCCAAGCTGCAGAACATCAATCCACGCTATCAAACCCGCAGCTTCCCGAAAGCTAACAGAAAAAATCAGCTGAAGACCATCGTCTCCGGAGAGGAAGGACAGGAACATTGCTGGATCAACCAGAACGCAAAATTATCGCTGGGTTATTTCGACAAGGGAAAAGACCTGACCTACACTTTCAACCCCACCAACAAATGTCTCTTCATTTTCGTGATGGAAGGCAGCATCAGCGTCAATGGCGCCACGATAAAGGAAAGGAATGCCATGGGCATTTGGGCCACAGGCGAGATCGCCATCCATACCGATGATAACAGTCATTTCCTTATCATAGAAACGCCCGTAAACCAGAAATGATCACTTCTTTGCCACACTTTTGACAAAGCCGACAATACGCTCGACCAGTTCCTTGTCCAATCCTGATTGATCGTTCCCATAGGCAGCAATGTTCTTATCCCGGTCCATGGGCGCATCTTTCAACACATGGTTCATGCTGTCTATCAGTACGAGCCCGGCCTTGGGCGCAGCTGCCTTCAATTTCTCTGCGTCTTCCCGGCCCACCTGCAGATCCGTCAATCCCTGGATAATGATGACAGGCATCTTTAGTTTGCCGATCTCACGGGCCGGATCATACCGGTTCCACGAAGCTATATAGCCTTCAACGCCGGCCTTCAGGCTGTCCAACGCCTTTTCAACTCCCGCAGCTGAACGCCCTTGCCGCGCCAGTTGCCTTCTTAATACGGCCTCCGCGGGTTCCCCCACGCCTGCCAGCGAAACAAATCCGTCTGCCTGCCCCTCACGCACGGCAATAGCCCCGATCAACGCCCCTTCGCTATGCCCGATCACGATCACCCTGGAAAAAGCGGCATCAGCCTTTAATTTTCGTATACACGCCACCGCATCATTTACATAATCCTCAAATCGCAGGCTGTCCATCCTGCCCGTGAAATTTATGCTTTCCCCCGTATATCTTTTATCAAAACGGTAGCTGGCGATCCCGCGCTGCTGCAATGCCTCTGCCAGCATCCTGTAAGGCGCGGCCTTTACGCCCAAAGGATTATTCCCGTCCCTGTCCGTGGGACCCGACCCGGCGATCACCAGAACAACAGGAATTTTACCTTCCACATCCCGTGCCGGCATCAACAACTCTCCATGTAGCTCGCCCCCGGGCACCGCGACCTTGTAATTGGTGTGATAAACAGGCTTGACATAATTATTCGGTCGGTTGAACAGCCCCGCAACATGGTAGCTGCTATCGATCACCAGCACCAGCACCAAAGTATGCTTCGACCCCGCGGCCCCATACCGCTTATAGTTCGCGCGGCTTTCGTCCAATTTAAATGCGTCCAGGTCGCCCACTGCCGCCTTGATCTGCACCAACAGCTCCCGCCATTTTTCAGCCGTCACCGCCCCCTTCATCTGGGTACTGAAAATCCCATAAATACTGTCCGCCGCATCGCCGGCATACCACTTGCTGAAAGCTTGCAGCGTCCCGTCATAAGACGCAACCCTCTCCTGCCCTGTGGTGCGCATAGTCAAAAACACCACCCACAGAAAAACGAAATATTTACGCATAAAACAAAAATACCGGATTTTTATATGGAATTTAACCACACCCGGATCTCATCCATTTAAACCATTAGTCCATGAGAACATCTTTTCTCTTCTTATTTATTATTCTTACCATCTATGCAGCACAATCCCAGCCCATCCGTGACACGGGCAAACCGCCCGTTACCAATAGTGCCATAAGATCCTGGTCCCCGGACAAGAACGTTGTGATGGACTATTTCCAGAACCAGCAGTTCGCGGAAGCCATCGATTATCTCCAGCCTGCTTTTGCCGCCGACTCGTCCAATATCAACACCCTGTCCTGGCTGGCCTACGCCAATTATATGAACGAGGACAAACAAGCTTCCGAGGTCTGCAATCTCCGCATCTTACAGCTGGACAGCAATAATATCTCCGCCCTGTCCTACCTTGTCAATCTGAACAAAGACGATGCCCACGTCATAGCAATGGTGTATGCCCTCCGCCTTATCAGGCTTCAACCCAACAAAGCTGCGTGGTGGCGTACCATGGGCGACCTGTTCCGTCGTTCCAATGAGATCGATTCCGCCATCATCTATCACCGCCATGCCTATGAGCTGGCGCCCACCGACAGTAAGAACGCAGTGGCGCTGGGAGATGCCCTCATCGAAAAGAAGTTATACCACCAGGCCGACAGCGTTCTGGATGCCGGCCTGGCCCGTGATTCCATGAACCTTTCTTTGCTGAGATCGCGTATCCACTCTGCCTACCTGGCACAGGACTTTGCCGCCGCCATCGCTCCGGGAGAAAAGATCAGGCAGCTCAACGTCCCCATCCTCAATGCCCTCACCTGGCTGGCCCTCTCCTATTACAACCTGGGAAAATATCCCGAATGCGTCTCCACCTGTGAATACATGCAATACAATGGATTTGACATTGAATCCATTTATTATTACGAAGCCAGGGCCTATTCAAAAATGAAAGAATATAAGAAAAGCAACGACCTGCTGGCCATCTGTCTCAACAAAGCCATCTCCCACACAGCGGAATGGTATTATAATGACCTGGGCAGCAACTTTGAGGAACTGAAGGATTATAAAGCGGCCGTCGCCCATTATGACACAGCCTACTTTCTTTTCAAAGAGCCGCTCATGCTCTATAATTGCGGACGCATCAGCGAGACCGCATTAAAGAACCCGGGCTTGGCCCGGAAATATTTCGCCCTTTATCTCAAAACCGCACACCCTACTTCCGCCGAAGAGAAAAAAGCCTATAACTACGTCCGTTCGCACTGGGCCAGGCGCAAATAGAACTATTCGGTCCGCAGCCCCCGGCTGGGGTTGCGCGTTGCCGCCTTTATCACCTGCAAACCGACGGTGCATGCTACGATGAACAATGCCGCCAGGCCTGCGCCGGCAAACAACGTCCAGCTGACCCCCGTCCTGTAAGCAAACCCCCGTAGCCACCGGCGCAATCCAAGCCACGCCAATGGGGAAGCGATCAGCAACGCAATTCCCAGCAGGACAAACAGGTGCCTGCTCAACATCCAGGCTACATCGGAAAAGCCCGCCCCTAACACCTTCCGGATGCTGATCTCCTTTGTCCGTCGTTCGGTCGTAAAAAGCACCAGCCCCAGCACACCCATACAAGCTATCATAACAGCAACGACCATCGCCACCGTGATGAGCCGCTGTGTCTGCCGGTCCTTTGCATATAATTGGGCAATGGATTCATCCAGCCAGGTAAATGAAAACGCCTCCCTGGGAAATAGCTGCTTCCATACCTGCCCGATCCGCGCAAGCGCATCCCTGCCGCCTCCTGCCCCTAATCTGATCCCCACACTATTTTCAAGCTCGGGCACATGCCCGATCGCCAGCGACCGGATAGCCTCATGAAAAGACCCCGTATGAAAGTCTGCCACTACACCTACTATAGGGTAAACCTTCCCCTGGATCCGGATCATGCGTCCTATCACTGCCGCATCACTGGAAAAACCCAACGCCCTCCTGTATGTTTCATTGATCACAAGCTCATGAAGGCTGTCGCTTTCAAGCATATTCCTACCCGCCAACAGCTTCAAACGGTAAAAAGGGACCAGGTCTCTTCCTCCGGCCAGCAACGACACAAGCATGTCTCCTCCCGTCTGGCCTTCTATTTTCATCGGAACCTCGATGATGGCCGCCCCCATCGGAGCATGCCCCTGTAATATACAATCCTCCACGCCCGGCAATTGCTTCACCCGCTGCCGGAACAGCTTCACCTCTTCGGAACCATTCCATGCATTCATTGTGATCACCGCATCTTTTGTAAAACCCGGGCTCGTATCCAGCATATATTCGATCTGGTTCCTTACCCCGAGGACCCCGATGATAAAAACAAGAGAAAGCACGAACTGAAAACAGGTTAGTATCCCGCGGTAGCTTCCTTTCTCATCCACCGCTCCTTTCAGGCTTTTTACTGGCAGATAAGAAGATAGTATCCTGGCCGGATAAACGCCGGCCAGCAAGGTGGTCACCACCATCATGGAACCAACGAACACCAGCGTATCAACGCTGAAAAGGGAAAACGTAACGCCCGCCGGAATGTAATCCCTGAACAAAGACAATAAAGGAAACACCATCGATATGGCAACAGCTGTCGCCAGAAAGGTCAGCAGGAACGTCTCCACCAGGAACTGTCTCACCAGGCCGCTCCGGCTGCCCCCCAATACTTTGCGCACACCTGTTTCCTTCGCTCGCTGTATCGACTGCGCCGTCGAAAGGTTGACAAAGTTGACCACAGCCATCAACAGAATGAACATGGCGACACCGATCAACACATATAGCATAGGCAGATCCGCCTTCCTGATACCATCGTGATCATAGGCCGCATTGAAGTGCATATCCGATAAAGGCTGAAGCACAAGACCAAATTTCACCAGCCTTAGCATGGAGTCGGTTCGCAGGTGCCGCGCCGCAAAGCCAGGCAGTTGCTCTTCCACCCCCGCCCGCACCCTGTCCTTTGCCAGCTTGACAAAAGCCCTCGCCCAGGGATTCCCCCTTGCAAAATGCCAGTTATCTGGTTGGTAGCTGTTCTTCAACCCGCTGCGCCCGATAGTGCTGATAGAGATAAATTCAGTATAAGGAATGTCGGTATTTTCTTGCCAGTCCTTCACCACTCCCGTCACACGCACCCGGATGGAGTCATCATAGATCAGTTCTTTTCCCAGGATATCATTAAAAGCAAGCCCTCCAAAATATTTCCGGGCCTTCCGCTCAGACAACACCACAGAAAATGGATCCTCCAATGCAGTGACAGGATTACCAGCCAGCCAATCATACTTGAAAATAGAAAAATACCCCGGCGCTGTAATGATCGTTCCGTCATGTCCCCGGGCAGGGTAACGGTAGTAGCTGGCAACAGCCTCGATCCCGGAGATCTCTTCCTGCAAAGCATGGGCAACGGGAGGAGGGGTATCCTCGGTATAAGCTACGTCAAGCGTCCCTTGTCCCCGGTCCTCCTCTACCCTTCCGCCCAGCCTGTAGATCCGGTCCCCGGCCGGGTGATCCCTGTCAAAGCTCAGCTCATAGCTGCATACTTGGTAAATGACGATACAGGCAGCAATACCCATGGCAAGCCCCAGTATATTGATGAAGGCAAATATCTTGTTCCGCGACAAAACGCGTAATGCCATCTTGAAGAAATGCTGCACCATACCTTGGTTTTCCTTATGATGCGGGCCCTTCCCTTTTCCACAATCCGCAAGAACCGGGTTTCCCTCCCTCACCTCCTGTAATATCTTTGCACTATGCAAAACATTGACAATCTCGACTGGGATGCCGCCACCGGCAGCCTGCATGAACATGGCTATGCCCTGATCCCCGCATTCCTTGACGAAAAGGAATGCCATGACCTGACAGACGCCTACAACAATCCAGCCTTCTATCGCAAGACCATCACCATGGAAAGATATCGCTTCGGAAAAGGCGAGTATAAATATTTCTCCTATCCCCTGCCTCCCCTGATCCAGTCCATCCGGGAAGCCATTTACCCAAGGCTGGTACCCATTGCCAATGACTGGATGAAAGCCTTGAATGACCCCAAAACCTTCCCCGCAGACCTCCCTTCCCTATTGGAGCAATGCCGGGCCCACCACCAGGACAAGCCCACCGTGCTGATCCTGCAATATGGGGAAGGCGGTCATAACACCCTCCACCAGGACCTGTATGGCGAGATCTTCTTCCCGATGCAACTGGTGATCTTTCTCGACGAACCCGGGAAGGATTATACAGGCGGCGAGTTCGTTCTTGTCCAACAGACTCCCCGCGCCCAGTCAAAAGCCATCGTGCTCACTCCACGCCGGGGCGACATGCTTATTTTTACAACGAATTTCCGCCCCGTAAAAGGCTCGAGAGGTCATTATCGGGTAAACATGAAGCACGGCGTAAGCCCCGTCCACCAGGGCGCCCGCCATACTTTGGGCATCATCTTCCACGATGCCACTTAACCTGCCATTTTCTCCTTCGACCGCAAAATATCCACCGTTTGGTACAGTCGCTCGGGTATAGTCGCCAGCCTCGAGCTATGGATCTTCTCCCCCAATCCATAGAACTCCTGGAAGGACATCATCAATGGCCGCCATTTATCCGGATCCACACGGTCAGGATGCCCCTCCATGATAATAGACTCCTCCAGGTGCACCCTTTGCACCCGCAGCTCCAGCGTAAGTATCTTTCCTTTCAACGCTTCATCCTTTGCCGCCAGCGAATGCACATCCTCCACCACCACTTCCATCTGCACAGGGCATTCCATCACGCGCGGCGCAGACACCGTCTCCGACGCACCGGGCGTCAAATGAGCCAATGCAAACTTGTCAGACACATGACGATAACCCTTCTGTAATTTTCCCGCAGGCACGGGATCAGACCCGGTCGTCAATGCCAATGCATTCACCTGTCCGGCCTGGTGCACGGAAGGAAGGTTCAATACCCCTTCGCGATTGCGTAAAAGATTTTCCGTCGTCTTGGAAAACGCAGATATTCCGATGATACAACGCCACCCCAGCCAGAATATGGAGGAAATAGGCGCTACGTTGTAGGAGCCATTCTCATTCACGGTGCTGATCAGCACCACGGGGGTGCCAAAGTATAAGATGGAAGGTTCGGCGATCTTGTGCATATAAGTAATTTTTATACCGTAAAATTACCCTGCGGGACCCGGCCTTAAAACCCGGAACTTGCGAACTTTATAGCAACCTGCTCTGGATCCCTATCCTTCTCCCGGACACGTAGCTTCCCAGCTTCAAAGTGATCACTTCGGGGAACGCCGTATACTTATCCGTTCCTAAGATCAATATCCCTTTCATACCACAGGAAGGGACGCAAATCCCATACACCATTCGCTCACAGGATGATTGTCGGCTCCGTGGGAAGTAATGCATCTCCAGGATCTCAAAATCATTGGCCCCAATCAAGAGTGCCTGCTGAGCGCATAGCAGCCGGTTGCCCGTCAGGTTGAAATCAAGATCGAATCCCCGCTCCTGCATGTCAATCACCGCATCGACGATACACAAAAACCGGTGCCATTTCATACTATAAAGTTTGAAATGCAAATGTTGGAAGATTCACCCTCCGGGTCAATGACTTTTTGAAGGCATTTGTTGTATAAATGCCTGCCTCCTGAAAAAATCATCCCCCAAAACTCCTCATTACAGCCCCATGGCTGTCGGCGCCTACCGATTCAAACAGCAATTCGAAATGGGAGCTGGTTTCTCCAAAAGCATCCTGAAGGACCAGGGTACCCTCACGCTCAACATCACCGACATTTTAAATAGTAACAAACGGCGCTATACGACGTCTTCCTTCGACGTTTCTTCCATCACCCGCGACAACGCCGAAACCCGCTTTGTAAAACTGGTCTTCACTTACCGTTTTGGCAACGCCCGGGTCAAAACCGCCCGCACCCGCCAGACAGGTATCGAAGAAATAAAGAATAGAATGAACTAACAACTAACCCAACCCTACAACCCAAATCCTCGCCCCGCATGATACCGTGAATGGCAGGGCCCGCCGGTCAGCTATAGCCTGAAGGAGCCTTATTTTAGGCCAGGACATTCAGGCACAAAAGCACAATAGAATTTCCGCTCAATAAAGAAAAAGCGCACAGTGGTACCTAAAATACAGCGACGGAAGGCCTATAGCTGCCGGCAATGAAAAAAGCAAAAACTAAAAACCTAAATCTTAAACCTCCTAACCCAACACCTTCCTCACCCCCTGCCTAAACAACTTCCCAATCGGTATCTCCACCTTCTCAATCTCCACTAACTCATGCGTATACGACCTGATCTTCCCAATGCTTACAATAAACGAACGATGCGTACGTATAAAAGCCTGCTCCGGCAGCATCGCTTCCACCGAAGAAATAGATTGCTTCGTAATGATCACGCCATCACTTGTATGGACCTTCACATAATCCTTCATACTCTCCACATACAGTATATCCTGCAGCATTACCTTCACCATCTTACGGTCCATCCGAAAATAAACGAATGCATCTCTCCCACCCGTAATCGAACCAGTAACCGGCCCCGTAACCGGACCGGTCCAACCACCAGAGCCGGCCGAACCTCCCGAACCTCCCGAACCTCCATAACCCCCAGAACCACCAGAACCTCCAGAACCACCAGAACCTCCAGAACCAATAAAATTACCGGCACCGCCGGCTGCCTTGCTCACCGCCTTGACAAACCTGTCAAACTGTATAGGCTTCAGCAGATAATCCACAATATCCAGTTCGTACCCTTCCAACGCATAATCCGCATGAGCCGTGGTAAATATCACCTGGGGAGGATGTTTCAACACTTTCACCAATTCCGTCCCTTTCAACTGCGGCATGCAAATATCCAGGAACACCAGGTCGACAGATCGTTGCTGCAACAGGCTCAGCGCCTCCATGGCATTCCCGCATTCTCCCGCCAGCTCCAGCATGGGCATCTCGCTGATATAGCGGCGGAGGATATCCCTGGCAGGTGGTTCATCATCCACGATCAGGCATTGAATGGGCGGACTATTGTGCGGGTTCATAATGTTTGTTATTAGCGTTCACCACATGCCGGACCTCGGATCCGGCACGCCTTTCCAGTTGCAATCGCAGGTTTACAATATAAACATCGTCTTCATTGTTGATCACCAGCTGATGTTTATCCGGATACATGAATTCCAGGCGTTTTTGAACATTGGCGATCCCTATGCCACCGCCGCCAATGGACAACCCAGGCGCTTTACCATTTAATAATTTCATTTTCATCTCATCGCCATCAAGGACGATCTGGAGGCTCACCCATGGCTGGTCAAGCATTTGGCTGGTCCCATGCTTAAAACAATTTTCTATAAAAGGCAGCAACAGTAAAGGAGCTATATAAACATCCCGTGTATTCCCTGAAAGTTGAACGACCACGTCAAGTTTATTCCCATACCGTACCCGTTCCAGCAAGACATAGTCCTCCACCATCTTCAGCTCTTTGTCCAGGAGCACCAGCGGCCGGTCGCATTCGTATAGCATATACCGCAGGAGGTCTGACAATCCCGCAATGAGCACAGGAGCCGACGATGACCCCACCTGCGCATGCGAATAAACATTATTTAACGTGTTGAATAGGAAATGAGGGTGTACCTGTGCTTTCAGCAGCTGCAGCTGTGAAGCGACATTTTCCTTCTGCAGTTCCAGGTTACGGGCCTGTTTAACATACCAGTACTTCATCAGTTTGATAGCAGCAGCCACGCCACCGATGGTAACCCCTCCGCGCAGGCCGGCCATCAGGCTCATAAAAAAGCTGGAGATATTATCAAGCCTCCGAGGAACAAAATCGCCTAATATCCAACGCCGGGCCCCGTCAAGGACATAGACGCTTATCGCGGCTGACATGGCGCCTGTGGCAATGAACAACAGCACCACCAATATGGCAGTTTGGACATATTTCCCTTTCACGACAAACTTAGGTATCACGTAATAGATGAGGGAATAGGAAAGAAAGATATGAGGCGCCATGTAGAACAAGGCGTCGACCATGGACAACGCCAGCGCCTGCGGATAGGTCAATTGGGACCATCCGTGCGCAAACGAATACAGGAAAGCCTGTGTCAGCCACCAGAGGCTCCAGAACAAAAGATGCCGTTTCAGCCGGTAGCTGAGCTCATTCGAGAATATGAATGGATAGGCCTCCATGCTATAAAAATAATCATCGCCGGCCGGATTTGCATCCCCGCTCGTCATTTGTCGATATAAAGACGATTTTGGTCGACTAACGGCCAAACCCTTCGCTCGCCTTAACCAACCTTCTTCTTCCTCGCCAACCTTCCCCGGCCTTCACGAACCTCCCCCGACCTTATTCGACCTTCACCTGTTATTCACCCCTTCTACCCTTCACTGTCATCCACCTCTCCTCCCCGGACTTCCCCCTCTTCTCCCAAGCTGTCACCGCCTGCTCCAGCTCCTTAGTCAACCATAGCTTCGTCCTTTTACGGTCCGTATTCAAACTACCTTTCATCCGCTCCTGGCGCACCAGTTGATTGTCATTATTATAAAAATGTACAACGCAGGAATCCCCGTTACTTTCCACTACCCAGTATCCTCTATCCGAAACCCAGCTGGGCGCAGGTCGTACATCATCCTGCGCTGCGGCTGGCAGGGCGGCCAGCCCAAGAATAAACCCCACGCCGATGGCAAGTATTGTCTTTTTCATACTTCGAAACTACACGTCCAATCGCCCCATAAATGGAAAAGTGGATCAACATGCCCTGTGCGCCCTCATACGGACACGCCACATCGGCCAGCTCCTAAATCAACGCCCAACGTCCTTTGTCGACGATTTTCTCCTACCTTTAACCCGATGGGATCGTCGATCCATCCCACCCGTAAATTGCATCAGATGAAAAGAAGGACTTTCTTACAGCTATCTTCAGCCGTCGCCGCCGGCAGTACGATCATGCCCGCCATGGGCCAGAATGACGATGGCAGGTTAAAGAACTGGGCGGGCAATATTGAATATAGTACGGATCACGTACATTATCCCCGCTCGGTAGAAGAGGTGCAAAGCCTGGTGAAAAAGCTGCAAAAATACAGGGCCTTGGGCACGCGGCACTGCTTCAACAGGATTGCCGACAGTACGGCGAACCTCATCTCCAGCAGGGACCTTAACAAGGTTATTTCCCTTGACACGGCGGCAAACGCGGTCACGGTAGAGGGAGGCATAAAATACGGGGAGCTGGCGCCTTACCTGGATGAAAAAGGCTATGCCCTCCACAATCTGGCATCGTTGCCGCATATTTCAGTGGCGGGCTCGATCACCACGGCGACACATGGCTCGGGCGTCGGCAATGGCAATCTCGCCACCGCTGTTACAGCGTTGGAGATCGTCACAGCAGCGGGTGAAGTGAAACAGTTCTCAAAAGAAAGGAATGGCGATGAATTCTACGGCGCCGTTGTCGGCCTGGGCGCCCTGGGAATAATAACGAAGGTCACGCTGTCCATCCAACCCCGTTTTCTCGTCCGGCAAAATGTCTACGAACATCTGCCCGTTGCACAGTTGAAAGACAACTTCGAAAAGATCCTCTCCACAGGCTATAGCGTAAGCCTTTTCACCGACTGGCAACGAGACTCCGTCAACGAGGTCTGGGTAAAAAGCCGGGTAGATAGGGATCCCGCACCTGTCAGCGAACTCTTTGGAGCAACCGCCGCCACAAAGAACCTTCACCCCATTGCCGCCAACCCGGCAGAAAACTGCACGGAACAAATGGGCGTTCCTGGCCCCTGGCATGAAAGGCTACCACATTTTAAGATGGGCTTTACACCCAGTAATGGAGCAGAGCTGCAGACAGAATACTTCGTCCCTCTTCACCACGGAGCAGAAGCCTTTTCCGCCATCGCCCGCCTCGGCCGGCAAGTCAGCCCCCATCTCTTTATCTCCGAGATCCGCACCATCGCCGCCGACCACCTGTGGATGAGCCCCTGCAGGAACCAGGACTCCCTCGCCATCCACTTCACCTGGAAACCGGACTGGCCCGCCGTCAGCAAACTATTACCCGTCATTGAAAAGGAGCTGGCCCCCTTCAACGCCCGGCCGCATTGGGGTAAACTCTTCACCATGTCCCCGGCTACCCTCCAACATCATTATGAAAAATTGAACGACTTCAAACAACTCGCCGCCTCCCTCGACCCCAACGGAAAATTTCGTAATGAATTCCTCACCAAAAACCTATACTAACACCAAAAGGAAATAAACTCCCACCACACCTACTCCAAACCTAAAACCCAAAACCTAAAAACCAAAAACCCCGCAAAAAAGAGGTATACCCCTCTCGCCCCCACACGACCACAGGCAGAGAACTTCGTCAAAGCTTCGTTCCTCGCTTTTCCTCGTTCGTAACCTTCGCTCCGCTCGGTTAGGCCTGTAGCCGCCTTATCTTTCCGACGGGAGAAAAGTGTGTTAATGTCTGGCTTTAGTCCTCGATCAGTCTTTGCTGAAATTGATCGGAGAGAGGAAAGTACAGCGGCGGAAGGCACATAGCTGCCGGCAAAGCAAAAAGGCAAAAACCTAAAACCTAAAACCCAAAACCGCACAGCCGAATGTCTCA
Source organism: Flavitalea plasmicola (assembly GCF_030546645.1). Taxonomy (GTDB): domain Bacteria; phylum Bacteroidota; class Bacteroidia; order Chitinophagales; family Chitinophagaceae; genus Puia. Next base: position 34,829 of record NZ_JAUOTO010000009.1, on the reverse strand, counting down.
AAACCGAACATATCTAAACCATCCCCACACCTAACCCCATCAAAAACAACCAACTACACCCTGGCACCCTAATTGACCCCAAACCTCAACTCCCAACGCCTAATTATGCTGAAAACCTACTGCAAAATCGCCTTCCGCGTGCTGTTCCGTAACAAAACTTACAGCACCCTCAATATCTTAGGCCTGGCCCTCAGCATGTCCTGCGGCATCCTCATCTTCACCTTAGTGAAATACCACCTCAGTTTCGACAACTTCCACAAAGACTCCTCCCGTATCTACCGTTTCGTAACCGAACAACATCGCGACATCGTCAGCTACACCGGCAGCGTCCCACCCCCCTTCGGCAAAGCCTTCCGCGATGACTACAGCTTCAGCGAACAGACAGCCCGCATCGCTTCCTGGGAAAGCACCCAGGTCTCCTTCCATGTCGGCGCCGACCTGAAAAAATTCAAGGAAAAAGATGGCATGGCATTCACAGAAGCCGGCTATTTCGACATCTTCAATTTCCCGTTGTTAAAAGGCGATAAGACAACAGCGCTCACCGAACCCAACACTGCCATTATCACCGAAAGCACGGCACACAAATATTTTGGCAGGGAAGACCCGATGGGCAAGACCATCCGGCTGGACGACAAGATCGATTGCCGCATCACAGGCATCCTAAAAGACCTGCCCGTCAATTCCGACAGGCAAACGACCATCTTCGTCTCCTGGCCCACCCTCCGTTCCTACAATGAATGGATGACCCAGGACGACTCCTGGGGTGGCATCTCTTCGGAGCTGCAATGTTTCACACGGCTCAGGCCGGGTGTCGATCCCCGGCAGGTGGAACAGCTGCTGCCCGCATATGTAAAAAAATACCGGCCCAAGAGCAAGAACGTCCATATTTATAAGTTACAACCCCTGGCGGAAATTCACTTCGATGCCCGGTATGGGGGTCCGATGGCTATGCGCAATTTATGGATCCTGGGCATCATCGGGCTATTTCTCCTTATCACAGCCTGTGTCAATTTTGTCAATCTGGCGACGGCGCAAGCCTTACGACGGTCAAAAGAAGTGGGCATCCGCAGGGTACTGGGCAGTCTGCGGGGCCAGCTCTTCTGGCAATTCATCGCCGAGACGGGACTGATCACACTGGTAGCCGCCGGACTGGCCATCTGCCTGTCCCTGGTAGCATTACCCACTGTCAATGAATGGTTCGAGTCCCGCATGTCCATCGATTTTGCAGACCTGCAGCTGCTGCTTTTTATTCCACTGCTCATCCTGGTGGTCACCTTCCTGGCAGGCGCCTATCCCGGCCTTATCCTCTCCGGGTTCCGTCCCGTGGTGGCGTTGAAAGGCCGGCTGTCGCAGCAGCACATTGGCGGCTTCAATATGCGGCGCGCTCTGATCGTCACCCAATTTACGATCTCCCTGATCCTGATCATGGCCATGCTGGTCATCACCCGGCAAATGGAGTATACAAAGGACACGGACCTGGGCTTCAATAAAGATGCCATCGTGATGCTGCCCATGGGAGGCCCGGCAGGATTACAAGCCAACACGCTGCAGCAGCGCCTCGCCGCCATTCCCGGCGTTGAAAAAGTATCCCTTTGTTATGCGGCACCCGCCTGGGAAGATTCCTGGACCACTACGGTCCGTTTTGACACCCGTTCCGAGGCAGAGATCTTCAGGGTCAATGTAAAGTCCGCCGACGATCAGTACCTGCAGACATTTGGACTCCACCTGGTGGCAGGCAGGAATATCTTCCCCAGCGACAGCGCCAGGGAATGCGTGCTCAATGAGACAATGATCAACAAGCTCCAGCTGGCAACCCCCGGAGAAGCCCTTGGAAAGAACATAAGAATGAACGGCAAGGACCTCACCGTCACCGGTGTGGTAAAAGACTTCCACGACCGCAGCCTGCACGAAGACATCGACGCTCTTTGCATCACTTCTTATGCAGAGAACTATCAGGCTTATGCCGTCCGGCTGAATATGAAGAATATCACCGCCGTCATGCCCGCGCTCGAAAAGACCTGGAGCAGCTCGTTCCCCGGCAAGATCTACGAATACCAGTTCCTGGACGAGTCCATTGCCTCTTTCTATCGGACTGAAAGTATCATTCTCAAGTTCGTCAGTATCTTCTCCTTCATCGCCATTTTCATCGGCTGCCTGGGTCTATATGGCCTGGTCGCTTTCATGGTGACGCAAAAGACAAAGGAGATCGGCATCCGCAAGATCTTAGGCAGCACTGTCACGGGCATCCTGTGGATCTTTGGAAAAGAGTTCGGCCGGCTCATTGTCATCGCTTTCCTGGTAGCTGCACCCGCCGCCTGGTGGTTCATGAGCATGTGGCTGCGGAACTTTAAATACCATATAGTCCTGGGCCCCTGGCTGTTCATAGCAGGTCTGCTGATCATAGCCGGTATTGCAGCCTTCACCATCGGGTACCAGAGCATTCGCGCTGCCCTGGCCAATCCCGTAAAAAGCATTCGGACGGAGTAAAATATCAAACCACTCTCCCCAAAAACGGATGGCTGATCCTCCTACTGTACCGTCACTTTGATGATATTCTTAATAGCGGGCAGGGTGGTGAACGCATTCGGATTCGGGACCACGGCAATAGGCTTGCTTTCCGCCAGCGGCGTCCCTGCCAGGTTGAATTGTGTAATTCCGGCGCCCGGGAACTGGTTCACCGCCGATCCATCATCATACAGTCCGATCGTAGTGGAAATATCCCCCGTCATCGTCGCATCCACCCCATTCCCCATGGACGCAAAGAACCAATCGTTGGAGAAGCCATACATCGTCGCAATGGCCAGCCTGTCTCCCTTGCTCACGGAAATTTCCTGCGATACCTGGCTGCCCGCCATATCTCCCATCATGGGCAGCAATACCTTCGTTACAGCCGCAGGCAGCACATACACTGCCTTGATACCCGGCTTATGCAACAGGTTGGCCGCTAATGTATCTGCATTACCCTTCTGTGCCAGCGGCGTTAGCCCCATCCCCCTATCCTTCTCTCCCACTTTGTAGATGGGATTGTCGATCCCGTTATAGATCACTACCAGTACGGGCGACAAGGGAGTAAAGATCCCCGTAATGCTTTGGACATACGTGTGCAGCGGCGCATTATTCCCCGCCTCGGCAATGGAAGTAAGTCCATTGGCGGTTGGTTGCCCTTCCTTATACAATGGGTTCGGGCTCAGCAACGATCCGCCCACAATATAACTGACAGCCCACACCCCGGGACTGAGCGGCGTTTCATTGGCCGTGCCCCCTGAAATATTTTGCAGGGTCAGCGTAAAGGTGGAATTGCCATTATAATGCAAGGTTGCTTTCACCAGCGAAGAGGCCGCCAGGTAAGTATTGCCCTGCGCATCCGTACCCTTCACTTCTGTAATATTATGCACGTCCGCTGTCCCCGGATGATTTGCTTGAGCGCCTGGCGCCTGGTTGATCCGCGTCCCGTTATCCCATAATTTCACTTGTGCGGAAACATCCCCTTCAATAGGCATCCCTTGCGCATCATAAACGGCGATCCCCGGATTGGCCGGGGCAAAGAACAGGTCGTTGGACCATCCATACATAGTGGCAAAGGTTAAAGCCTCTCCTTTGGCTGCGGAAAAAGTGATGGTTGTGGATTGTCCCGGCAATATCAGCGCCGGAGAGCCCGTTCCCTGAAAAGTCCCCGACTCTACCAGCGGCCTGGAATCTAATACATTGGTCACCATGATAGTCTTTTTCTCCTTGGGGCCGCCTCCATGGTCATCTTTCTTGCAGGATTCAAGCGCTGGAAGCAGCAATACCAGCGCAGGCCATAAACGTAGTTTTGTCTTTGTCATAATTGCTTTTTCACAAATTTCCCCCCCTTCCTGCCTGTGAACTGACAACCACTTGACATACTATCCAGCCTTATGCTTTCCTTAACAAAAAGGCCCAATTGTTTGAATTTCGCAACTATTGGTTTGAAAGCGATAACAACCACGCCATCCTCCCGGACTACATTTGTAGTATCCAAAACCACCGATCATGCACAACAAAAAAGTATGGTTTATCACGGGCGCCTCTCATGGACTGGGCCTTGCCTTCGTAAAGATGCTGCTGGAAAAAGGCGATCGGGTGGCCGCTACCACAAGATCGATCGCAAACCTCTCCAGGAATATCACCGCCCTGGCCGGGAACTTCCTGCCCCTCCAGGTCGACCTGACGGATGAACAGGCAATAGAACAGGCCATCGCCGACACGCATAAGACTTTTGGCCGCATCGACGTGGTCGTCAATAACGCAGGCTATGCGGTCCATGGCGCCATGGAAGAGCTGGGCCCCGCTGTCATCGACCGCTGCTTCGCGATCAACACCGTGGCGCCCATGACGGTCATGTACAAAGTCCTCCCTTATCTCCGCCGGCAACGTTCAGGATATATCCTCAACATTTCGTCCCTGGCAGCCTGCGCCTCCGCTGCCGATACGGATATGTACGCAGCCACCAAACACGCCATTCTGGGCCTCTCCGAAAGGATCATGGAAGAAGTGCACAGCCTGGGGATCAACATCACCGTTGTCGCCCCCGCGGCTTTCCAGGCACAGCTCTGGTCAAAAGAATATTTCACCATGGAGAATGTGAGGCTCCACGATCACGACGAAGTAGCCGCAGGCTTCATCGAGCTGGCCGGTCAGCCCAACCCGCCCCGCCTCCTATTGCTGGATAATCATACTACTCCCTTAAAACTTGAAAAACATTCAAATAATGAGATACAATTTGTTAGGTAATACAGGCCTTAAAGTATCGGAACTCTGCCTGGGCACCATGACGTTTGGCGGAAAAGGACTCTATTCTGCCATAGGCACCCTCCCGCAGGACGAGGTGGACGCGCTGGTACGCCGCTCCGTAGAGGCAGGCATCAACTTCATCGACACGGCCAATGTCTATAGCGAAGGGCTGAGCGAACAGATGACGGGTACAGCCCTCCGCAACCTGGGCCTGCGACGGGACGACCTCATCATCGCCACCAAAGTACGGGGCCGGGTAGGCGAAGGTCCCAATCACCTGGGCCTCACCCGCAAGCACATCCTGCAACAGGTGGAAGAAAGCCTGCGGCGCCTGCAGATAGACTATATCGATCTCTACCAGATCCACGGATATGATACGCTGACACCCCTGGAAGAAACCCTGGCCGCACTCGACACCCTCGTCACCAGCGGCAAAGTACGCTACATCGGGTGCAGCAATCTGTCCGCCTGGCATATCATGAAATCCCTCTCCGTCTCCGAACGCCACGACTATGCAAAATTCATCTCGCTGCAGGCCTACTACACCATCGCCGCCCGCGATATAGAAAGAGAGATCGTACCTTTGCTACTGGATCAGAAAATAGGCCTGATGGTATGGAGTCCCCTGGCCGGTGGGCTGCTCAGCGGCAAATACACCCGCAATAGCGCCCCCGAAGAAGGCCGTCGCGTGAACTTCGACTTCCCGCCGGTGGATCGGGAAAAAGTCTATAATGTCGTTGATGCCATGCAGGAGATCGCAAAGCCCAGGAACGTCTCCGTAGCCCGGATCGCCCTCGCCTGGTTATTGCACCAGCCCGTCGTGAGCACCATCGTCATCGGCGCCAAAAGACCCCAGCAGCTGGAAGACAACCTCGCAGCCATCGATCTGAAGCTCGACCCCTCCGAACTGGAAAAGCTGGACACCGCCAGCAAACTGGCCCCCGAATACCCCGGGTGGATGCTGGAATACCAGGGCAAGGACCGTAAATGGGAACGTTCTTAACGCAGCATAAACTAACATAGAACAACTACGAACACAACCTGGAACAACTACAAACAAAAGCGAACAGCAATGTCCAACACCGAAACCATCGCAGACTTCTATCGTAATAAATGCCTCGGCATCCCGGACAACCTGGAAAGAGAGGTGGGACATTTCAATGCATTCAAAATAGAGGACCTGGCCCTGGTCAGCAAAAAACCCGTCACCTATGCCCGGCGGGATTACTATAAGATCTCCCTCATGCGCGGCCATCACATCTATCATTATGCGGATAAGAGCCTGGAAGTATCCGGACCGGCATTGCTGTTCTTCAACCCCCGCGTACCCTATACGTTCGAGAACGTGGACGAGAGCCAAACCAATTCAGGTTATTTCTGCATCTTCAAGGAAGAATTTTTCAGCGACCACATGCGCGTGAGCCTGCGCGAGCTGCCCATGTACGCAACCGGCGGCAAACCCGCCTATACGCTCGACCCCACACAGGATAAGAATGTAAGCCATGTCTTTGAAAAAATGCTGGAAGAGCTCAGGTCCGACTATCGTTTTAAATACGACCTGATCCGCAATTACATCATGGAGATGGTGCATTATGCCCTGAAAATGCAGCCGACGGAAGCGCTCTACCAGCACAAGGATGCCAATGCCAGGATCACAGCCGTATTCACCGAGCTGCTGGAACGCCAGTTCCCCATCGAGTCCGCGTCTCAGCAATTTACCCTCCGCAGCGCCCGGGACTTTGCCGAGCAGCTAAACGTTCACGTTAATCACCTGAACCGTGCCATCAAGCTCAGCACAGGCAAGACGACCACCGGGCATATCTCTGAAAGACTGGCCAGCGAGGCCAAAGCCCTGCTCAAACATACAGATTGGAATATTTCCGAGATCAGCTACTGCCTGGGATTCGAAGAGCCGGCGCATTTCAACCACTTCTTTAAAAAACAAACCCATATGACTCCCTCGGCATTCAGAGGCTAGCGTCCACCAGCTGTTTCAATTCCCTGAATCTCGCCTCCCTGTCATCCCGCTTTATATAGAAGGCCATCAAAAAAGCACAATACCCTTTTTCATTGTCCACCCATGGCACACTCCCGAATAATCCGGGACTGGTCACCGTTGTACCCTCCGGCCGCACGACCCATTCCCCATAGCCATAGCCGATTTGTGCCATCGGCACAGGTGAATAGGCAACCCTTACGTCCGGATCGATCCGATCTTTTTCCATCGCCGCTACACTGCTTTCACTCAATATCCGGTGCCCCTGGAACACGCCTTTCCCAAGGATCATCACCAGGAAGTTCAAATAATCTTCCGGCGTACTGCTGGCGCCTCCTGCCGGCAAGGCAACCCTCCCCTTTCCAAAATCCGTATCCTTCATGTCCAGCGGCCGGGCGATCCGTTCCGCAAAAAGCTCTTCAAAACTCGCGCCCCCGATCTTCTCGATGATGGCCCCTGCAATCTGCAACCCCGCATTGCTATAATGGAAAACTTCCCCTGGGGTCCCTTCCATCGGCATCTTCGCAATATATTCCATCGCTTCGTCCATACTGCCGACCTTCCTCAAATCCTTGAGACTCTCCTTCAAAGGCGGCTCGTTGATCCCCGTAAGATGGCTGAGGCATTGGCGCACTGTGATCATCCCTTTTCCATGGGCCGAAAGCACTGGCAGGTATTTACCTACGGTGTCGGAAAGCTGTAGTTTTCCCTCATCTACAAAGGTCATCACCAGCGCAGCGCTCAGCCATTTGCTGCAGCTGGCAATCGGCTGGCGGGTAGACATTGTATAATCACTGAGGTCCGCCTCCTTTTTCTGACGCCGGGCGATGAACTTGTTCACCATTTTCTGTTTTCGGGTCATCTCGTTGGCCGACTGGCTATACACCAGCTTTCCATCCTTCCATACCGCCAGCATGGCCCGGCCGCCCATCTCTTTTACATGATCCTCCATCCACTGGTCCAGCTTATCCGTGCGCTGCGCCCGCCCGGCCGAAGCCACCAAAACAAACAAAATTGCTATCCCTGTATTTTTTAATAACATAGCCCTATTGACCGGGAAAAACAATCCGGGTTTAATATCTTTAGTCTACCATGAGTAAAACTATCTGCTATTTGTTCGCCTTTCTGGCTTCAGTGGTCTCCTTTACTGCAAAGGCCCAGCTTTCACCCGCTGAAAAAAAAGCCATCGCCTGGGTCACCACCCATATGGACAGCACCATGCGGCTGCTGATCGAATCCGTCAACATCAACAGTGGTACGCTCAACATCGCAGGCGTGAAAAAGGTCGGGGCCATATATGCGAAGGAGCTGGAAAAGCTGGGCTTCACCATCGAATGGGTCGCCGAACCCGACTCCCTCCACCGGGCAGGGCACCTCGTAGCTACACATAAAGGCAAAAAAGGTAAAAAGCTCTTCCTCATCGGCCACCTGGACACCGTCTTCGAACCCGATATGCCCGCGGGTCTTTATACAGTCTTGAATGACTCCACCGCCACAGGCCAGGGCGTCAACGATATGAAAGGGGGAGACGTGGTAATGATCGCAGCCTTGCAAGGCCTGCAGGCCGCCGGACTGCTGAAGGACCTTAATATCGTCGCTTATTTTACAGGTGATGAGGAAAGATCCGGCTTCCCGCATCAGGTGGCCAGAAAAGATTTCATCGAAAGGGCGAAGACATGCGACATAGCCCTCGGTTTCGAATCGGCCATGGGCCTCCACACCGTAGCCGCCGCCCGCCGTGGCGCCAGCGGCTGGTCCCTGGACATCACCGCCCGTACAGGGCATTCCTCCCAGGTATTCACCGACTCGGCCGGCTTTGGCGCCATCTATGAGGCAGCTCGCATCCTCAACACATTCAGGGAACAATTAAGCCACGAGAAATACCTCACTTTTAACCCCGGTCTCATCGTCGGTGGCTCCGGGATGAAGCTCACGGACCAGGATGCCCGCGGCGAAGTCCTGGGCAAAACCAATATCATCGCCCCTGCGGCGCACGTGACAGGCGACCTGCGCTTCCTCTCCGAAGCGCAAAAGAACGCCGCCCGTGAAAAAATGCAGGCGATCGTAGCCGCCAGCCTTGCCGGCGCCCAGGCGGCCATCAGCTTCACCGACGGCCTTCCTTCCATGGAGCCCACGCCCGGCAATCTCGGACTGGTAGCCCAGCTGGATAAGGTCACCCGTGACATGGGCATCGGAGAAACAATAGCAGGCGACCCCGGCGCCAGAGGTGCCGGCGACATTTCGGACATCGCCCAATACATGGATTGCCTCGACGGGCTGGGAGCCTCCGGCGGCGGCGCCCATAAAGCAGGAGAGACCATCAACCTCAAGGAGTACCCCGTCCTCATCCAGCGCGCGGCGATCTTTCTCTACAGGCTCGGGCGCTAAAAACACCCGGACGGCATATATATAAATAGTTGACAGTGAAAAGACGGCCCCAGGCCATTCATGAATAACCAACCCTATTGACAATCGAATCATCGATTTCGATGCATCCAAATGTCCAGGTTGGGTAAAACAATCCCCACTCCCAATATCCTCAAAAAACGATAAGATCTTGAAAACCCATTACTTCCCGGTTGGCAGGTTTTTAGATACTACTTAGGCAAAACCTTAACGTCGACTTTAACGTAGATATTCACAACTGATATACCGATACCTCCAACACGCAGACCCCGGACGTCATTTATCCGGGGTCATTTTTTTTCCTTACCTTCCGGCGCATGTCACCCGCCGATGAAATAGCCCACTACGTCCATCTTTTCAAAGGACTATTACCCGAAGACGTCACCCAGCTCTACACACTGGCTGAAACAAAGATCCTCCGCGCCGGAGAGATCTATATACAGAAAGGCTTCATTTCTCAAAAGCTTGCCCTCATCAGCCAGGGCCTCATCCGCGCTTACCATCTCCAGGACAACGGGGAAGAGATAACCATCAGCCTTCGCTGGGAACAGCAATTCCTCGCTTCTTTCGACAGCATCATTCATCAAAAACCATCCCGCTTCACCTACCAGGCCATGGAAGACACTACGCTGATGGAGGTGGACTATGCCACCGTTCAACCCATCATCGACAACAACCCCCGGTTATCGGCTATGCGCCACCTCTTGCTAATGCAGATCCTCTCGCAGTCCATTGAAAGGATAGAATCCTTTGTATTGCTCAGCCCCGAAGAGCGCTACCTCAGGCTGATCCAGGAAAAGCCCGGCATTTTCAACCGGGTACCCAACAAGCACATCTCCACCTTCCTGGGCATCACCCCCGTGTCCCTCAGCCGCATCCGGAAAAGGATCGCCCGGCCCCGCTAATTATCTTTTGCTAATTTTTCCCTGTTCCGTCCAATATACCTTTATGGCAACAAGTTCAATACAAACGTATGCACACCATACTCCATCTTATCACCCGGATCTTCACCTTCACGGCCCTGCGTTACTTCGTCATCGCCGGCATCTTCTTTGCCCTGTTCTATGGCCTCATCCGCGAACGCTTCACCCGGAACAAGATCCAGCAGAAACACGCCGGCAAAAAAGACTTTCGAAGAGAGATCCTGCACTCACTCCAAAGCTCCCTCGTCTTCACGATCATTAGCTATATCATCTTCCTCACCCCTTTCTCAAAATATACGCTCGTTTATCATAACCTCTCCGATCATTCCATCGTATGGCTGGTCTTCAGCCTCCTCCTTTGCCTCATCATCCACGACACATACTTCTATTGGATGCACCGGCTTCTGCACCACCCAAAAATATTCCGGCTCACCCACCTGCTGCATCATCGCTCCACCAATCCCTCCCCCTGGGCCGCCTATTCCTTTCATTTCATCGAATCCTGGACCGAAGGCGCCGTACTGCTGCTGATCGCGCTGATCCTCCCCGTCCATATCCTCACCATCGCCTTGTTCACGATCATAAGCCTCATCATCAACGCATATGGTCACCTGGGATACGAGATCATGCCGCGCAGCTTCAGGAGCTCCTTCCTCTTCGAAATATTCAACACCTCCGTCCATCACAACATGCACCACAGCAAGTTCAAAGGCAACTACGGCCTTTATTTCAGGATCTGGGATCGCCTCATGGGCACCGAACATCCCGACTACGTCCGTGAATACGATCGCATACAGGGACAGCGCTTCAGCGTTGCATCTCCTGCTAATTCTTAAGGTTGATCAGGTTGACCACCACCTTCGCCATCATATCCTTTTCTTCCGGCTTGCTTTCGGCGATCATCAGCGTCAATGCCACCAGCGCATTATCCGCAATCTTCTTCGACCCATCCGGCCTGTACAGGATACTGTTCTTCTCCAAAAACCAAACAAACAGGAAAGCTGCTATCCGCTTATTCCCATCTGAAAAAGAGTGGTTCTTTATCACGAAATATAAAAGGTTCGCTGCCTTCTCCTCCACACTCGGATACAGATCCTTTCCTCCAAACGTCTGGTAAATAGCCGCCAGCGAACCCTGGAACGATTCATCCTTTTCATTCCCAAAAAGACTGCTCCCGCCGAACTTATCCTTCAATCCCTTGATCGCCTTCATCGCCTCCGGATAATTGATCTGGAACAGCTCCTCCTTCGTCGTGGCCCCCATCTCCAGTATCTGGTGATCATACTGGTCCAGTACATCCAGCGCATATGTGTAATCCGTGATCACCTTCAACAGCCCTGTCGCCTCCTCCGTATTCAATGCCTTTCTTTCTATCACATTTCCCAGCAGCTTCACCGTCTGCCGCAATTCATCCAGCTGCCGCGACTGCTGTTGCATCCGATGTTTGTCAATAGCATAACCCTTTGTAAGATAATCTTTTAAAGTCTTGTTAGCCCAGATCCGGAACTGCGTGCCCCGCTGGGATTTCACCCGATAGCCCACAGAAATGATGACATCCAGAGAATAATATTCGATACTTCTTTCAACATTACGATTTCCCTCTTTTCGAACTATCAAGGATTTCTTGACACTTCCCTCCCTGGCCAACTCTTTCTCATTAAATATGTTTTTAATGTGAAGGCTGACATTTTGTTTTGTCTGCAGAAAAAGCTGCTGCATTTGTGATTGTGTGAGCCAAACCGTATCATTTTCTACCTTGACTTCGATTTGAGTCTCCTCACCAATTTGATAAAACGTAATATTCCCTCTCTCTTCCATAAAATGAAATTTAAAAAGTTAAAGTAAAATTGGGTACCTATTACCCGGAGAGTGAGATATCGTAGAAGAGAGATATAAATATACTAAAAACATTAGCGCATAAAAAATCTTTTTGACACCACATAACCCGTAACACCCGCAAAAGCCACCTGCACGATCCTATCTTATTTCAACCTACGCTCAGCCACCCCTTCCTTCGTGATCGTCACAGGCTTAATCAACCCTTTCTCATCAAACTCCATCTTATCGATACAAGTCACCCTGTGATTCGCATCCGTCTCCTCCAACGGCCTCCGGTGATAAACAATATAATAGTCATCTGTCCCCGGGATCTGCAGCACGGAATGATGCCCCGCTCCGGTAGCCACTTTCATATCCTGCTGCAATATCTTGCCGATCCGCTTAAACGGTCCCACCGGACTCTCCGCCATCGCATAAGCCACCGAATAATCAGGCCCGCCCCATCCGCCTTCCGACCACATAAAATAGTATTTGCCTTTCCGGTAGATCATATACGGCCCCTCCACATAACCCTCTGGCGTGATCTCCTTGAACGTCGTTCCATCCGGAAAAGGAAGCAGTCCCGTAAAATCAGGCTTCAACCGCACAATATTACAATGACGCCATCCGCCATAGAGCATATACCACGAGCCATCCTTATCATGAAAGACGGCCTGGTCGATCGGCTGTGCGCCGTTGTGGAATCGATCGATCAATGGCTTACCCAGATAATCTGAAAAAGGCCCTTCCGGCCGGTCCGCCACAGCGACCCCGATCCCACCCACCGTAGAGTCGTTCTGTATATCATTAGCGGCGAAGAAGAAATAATATTTACCGTCCTTTTCAGTTATCGCAGGCGCCCACATCGCCCGCTTCGCCCAATGGATAGCGCTCGTATCGACGATATGCCCGTGCTTTTCCCAATGAACAAGGTCCGCGGAAGAGAATGCATCGAAGAACACCTGGTCCTTATACCGTGCCGAAAACGTCGGGTATATCCAATAGGTGTGACCGAAGACGGCCGTTTCCGGGTCCGCGTACCAGCCGGGGAAGACCGGATTGCCCGATCGCGTCTGGGCATGGGAAAAATGGGCCAGCGAAAGAAGCAGTATACAGATCCTGATGCGCATATGAATGATTGTCGGATGAAGATACACCAAACACGCCAATCTCTCCGCATCTCACGCCAACCCGTAGATCCGACCCTCCACCCGCCTAATTTTACTCTAAAAAGGAATGAAAAAGATCACTACCATCGGCACTCTTTTGACGCTCACACTCCCCCTGATCCTGCAAGCCCAGGCAAAACTCCCCGAAACAGATATCCAGTCCATCACACGCGTCAACAAACAATATGGGGAAGCCTTCGCGAAAAACGACTCCACGCTTTTCCTCGATTGTTACACCTCCGATGCCTGCCTCCTGGCGCCCAACGCACCCGCCCTTTGCGGAGAAAAGAGGCTGCAGGTCTTTTACAGAGCCGCCTACAACACGGGCATGCGGAACATCGTCTTTACGACGGCTAACTGGTACGGGTACACGGGCGACTATGTCACGGAGCAGGGAACTTACCAGCAATTTGACGCGAATAACACACCCATCGGCACGGGCAAATACCTGGTCGTATGGCAAAAACTAGCCAACGGATGGAAGATGCTCAGAGATATGTTCAATGCAGATTCCCTCACGCGGACTCCTTCCGGCTCTTAATATAATCTAAGGGCGTTTGCCCCATCCATTTCTTAAAAGCCCTGGCAAAAGCGCCAGGGTCATTATACCCCAGCATGAACGACACCTGCTTGACAGACTGCCCGCCCGCACTTAAATAATCCAAAGCCAGCTCCTTCCTCACCGATTCAGCCAGCTGCTGATAGCGCACGCCCTCCTCCTTCAGCTTACGTTGCAAGCTCCGTACGCTCATATGCAGGTTGGCTGCCATTTCAGCCAGCTCCGGCACACCCAGGTAACTATTTCCCCTCATCAGCTGCACCAATCGGCGGGACACCGAATGCACGTCGGGATATTGCCTGTTGGCCGCCGCCAGCCGCTCCACCAGCACCTGCTGTAGCGCATAATTGGCCGTCAGGATCGGCTCTTTCAAAGAGGCATAGGGAAAGGCCAGCACATAATCCGCCCCGTCGACCACCTCTTCGATCCTGAAGACCCGTTGATATTCCGCCAGGTCTTCCCCCGAATAAGGCAGCTGCACAGACGCCGGCCGCATCTTCACCAGCAGCAGCCCATCCATCTCATGCAGCACAAACGCCATCGATAGCTCCAGGATGTGCTTCTTCAACAGGGGAAAACCCTGCAGCCGTTCCGCAAAAGGCAGCAGCCTGACCACAAACCCTCCCGGCCGCGCCGTCACCGTCAGGTCAAAAAGATCGGTGAGCAAGGGAGTATAAGCGGCACAGTTCTCCAGCGCCTCCCCGATGGTCCTGCTGTTCCGGATCACCGCTCCTACGATTCCCAGGGCCGCCAGCTGCAGGCGTTCGCCAAAATGCAGCCCAAACAGCCGGTCGCCCGACAAAGCCACCGCAGCCCCGAAAAGGTCATTCAACTGCTGCGTGCTGATCGCTACGGGTCCCTCCGACCGCAAAGCCTCCAGGTCGATCCCGCAACGCCGGCACAACCCTTCGGCCGGAATATCCTGCTGGGCAGCATAGGAAATAAGACTTACAACAAGGTTCTTCTTAATGTCTGCCATATAAGATCTACCTCAACAACCTTCCCTCCAATTGGTTGCCCAATGCCAGGCATCCGGTTATATATTCCTGAATATCCGTCATTTATCTTATAAATACCCGCCCCGGCACAAGGCATTCCTTATTCATATTATATAATTATATATATAATAAATATCTGCCCCTAATCTGAACATAATCTATTTTAAACGGGGTTTATTATTTTTTTAATAATTTTTCAGCTCAAACCCCTTTCTTGGCGGGTCAAAATATTCATATTAAAAATTTATAATATTTTTCAATATAAAAAATTTTATACTTTCGTCTTGCTGTAAAGTGCATTAAAAAGGTATTGCTTGTCGACCTTCATCTCCGATGGATGACCCCAGGTAATACCTTTTGCACCACTCCAATATCCATAAGGCAACGAGCTATTCAAATAGTCTGCTGAGAAACTTACTAACTGACCTGACCCATTAGATTAAAGTAGTAAGTATCATTCTATCACATAAAAAAACAGTGCACTATGTCCATTGCAAAACTTGAGTATATCTGGCTCGATGGATATCAACCCATCCAAAGTTTGCGTAGCAAAACAAAGATCGAAAAAGACTTCTCCGGCAAACTGGAAGATGTCCCTATGTGGAGCTTCGACGGCTCATCCACCGAACAAGCCCCCGGCGGCTCTTCGGATTGCATACTCCAACCCGTATACCTGGTGAAAGACCCGCAGCGTAAGAACGGCTACCTGGTAATGTGTGAAGTACTGAGCCCCAACGGCAAGCCCCACCCCAGCAATGGCCGGGCATTGATCGACGACGACGACAACGACTTCTGGTTCGGATTCGAACAGGAATACTTCCTCTGGAATCCTGACACTGATAAACCCATCGGTTTCCCCGAAGGCGGCTACCCCCGTCCCCAGGGCCCTTACTATTGCTCCGTCGGCGCCAAGAACGCGTACGGCCGCGCCATGGTAGAAGAACACCTCGACGCCTGCCTCGAAGCCGGCCTCAATGTGGAAGGTATCAACGCCGAAGTTGCCACCGGCCAATGGGAATTCCAAATCTTCGCCAAAGGCGCCAAAGAAGCCGGTGACCAGGTTTGGATCGCCCGCTATCTGCTGGAACGCATCGGCGAAAAATATAACATCGCCATCAACTGGCATTGTAAACCCCTGGGTAACCTGGATTGGAATGGCAGCGGCATGCACGCTAACTTCTCCAACACCCTGCTCAGGACCGCCGGCAACCGTGACGCTTACGAAAGCGTTTGTGAAGCCTTCCGCCCCGTCATCCAGGAGCACATCGACGCCTACGGCCCCGATAACCACCTCCGCCTGACCGGCAAGCACGAAACAGCCGCTATCGATGAATTCAAATACGGCGTATCCGATCGTGGTGCATCCATCCGCATCCCCATCGCCACCGTAGAAAGAGGCTGGAAAGGCTGGCTCGAAGACCGCCGCCCCAACAGCGCCGCCGATCCCTACAAAGTTGCCGGCCGCATCATCAAAACGGTGAAAACAGCCAAAGTAAAAGAAGTAGAACTGGTCGCCTAAAAACAACCGATCAATACATCAGGGGAAGTGTTAGCAATAATACTTCCCCTTTTTTTGTCAACACCTAAACAAACCTAAAACCCAAAACCTAAAGCCTCAAACCTAAAACCCCGCAAAAAAAGGGGTATACTCCCCTCGCCTCCACACGACCCCAGGCAGCTATAGCCTGAAGTCCGCCTTACCTTTCCGACGGTAGAGATTCATACAAATGCCCGGTAATAGTTATCGCTGAAAAAAGCACTCTCATTCATCGGAGAGAGGAAAGTACAGCGGCGAAAGGCATATAGCTGCCGCCAAAAGAGAAAGAAGAAACAACCCACAAAACACCTAATCAATCCATGCCCAAAACCCTCTCAATCCCTTAATTTCGCCCCAAAAAATAAAACAACCCATGCCCCGTTTCATCATGGCCCAAGTCCAGCCCGACGCCTACAAAGCCATGGGCGCCCTCAGCAAATACATCGCAGAATCAAATATAGACCGCCTGCACCAGGAACTGATCCGCATCCGCGCCTCGCAGATCAACGGTTGCGCCTATTGCGTCAACCACCACACCAGGGACGCCCGCAAGCTGGGAGAGACCGAACAACGCATCTACCTCATCAGTGTCTGGCGGGAAGCCACCAACATCTTCTCGGAGGAAGAACAGCTGCTCCTCGCCATCACGGAAGAAATTACCCTGATCCACCAAAAAGGACTGAGCGATGAACTCTACGACAAAGCCATTCAGTACTTTGGCGAAGAGAAAACCGCTCAGATCATCATGACGATCATCACCATCAATGCGTGGAACCGTATTGGAGTTGGGTTAAATATGCATCCCGAATAAACGTTTTACAAGCTCTTGATCGCTTTCACCAGCGCGTCGGCCTCGCCTTGCTGAATATCCGTGACGTCGCCTTCATCCGTGCATACAAGCGTAAATTTCGCAGTCTTCTTCTTGGTCTTTCTATCTACGGTCTTGTCATCCGTTCGTTTGATGGAAAAGCCCTTGTAAGTAGCCTCCGTTCCATCATCCGCGGTCATCAGATAGCTTAATCCCTGCTCGAGGTAACGTAATTGTACCAGGTTGCCGAATTTAAGCGTGGATACATTGTGATTATTGGGATACTGCTTGTCCCGGAAGGTCAGTAAATACATGGTGTCATTGTGCTTGACAATACGCTGCAGCTGCAAGGGCCAGTCTCCCGACCGCAGTTCAGCGATAGTAATCGTGGAGGTATTCGAAATAGTGAATTGCGCCTTGGCTTTTACAACTACAAACGGTAATAAGACGAATAAAAAGATAAGCTTTTTCATAGTGTTACTAATTTCGAAGATATTGATTGACTATTGACAATTAATTAAAACGGATAACCACACTATTTATTGTGGCACAAAGACGAGGAATATCAGCCTCTTAGAAGCTCCTGATAGCCTTGCTCATCATGTCAGCCTCCTGTTGGCGGAAGTCGCAGGTCGAATATTTCGTGCGCAAGATATACCACCAGCCTTCATACTTTTTATTCGCACGCTTGACGCTGTAATTGGAGAAACTGGCCTCGTCCCCGTCATTACCCCGTTTCAGGGCCGACAAGGCCGAATCCAGATAAACCAATTGCGCCCTATTGGCAAATACCAGGGTATCATACACCTCCTCCACCAGCACCTGCTGGTCGCGGAAAATAAGTGAATAAGATTTCCCCTCCGATTCAAGGCTGATCGGCCATTTACCGCTGCGTATCTCAACGGAATTAGGGGGGCCCGTTTTGGCAAATGGAAGAAGTAATAAACTCAGAAATAGCTTTTTCATATAATATTTGGATGTGCCAATATAAAAAGAAAGATTTGAAAATGCAAGTCTCTCTATCCTGTTCGGATATAGCACATCCCTATATTAATAGCCAATTTCGCGCCGGAATTATTTCGCCGTCGTGATCCGTATATTCCTATACTCGATAGGCCCATGATCCCCCTGTAAATAAATAGACCCCGGCTCACCTTCCCTGCTATCCAGTGCGCCGCCCGTGATCCCCGGTATCTCCTGGTTACAGATCACCGTCTTGCCATTGAACACCACCGTCACCATCCGGCCCACCAGGGTAATATCATACGTCTGCCACACCCCCGCACCCTTCGACGCATTTTCACTGGGCGTGAGAAACCCATAGACTCCGCTGATCTGATCGAATGCAGGATGCAGCCCCTCACCGTCCTCTATCTGTACCTCATAACGTCCCCGTAAATAGACTCCGCTGTTGCTGCCTGCAGGGCACCTGAATTCAATATGTAATTTGAAGTCGGAGAATTTTCTGTCTGTCACAATGTTCGCGCCGGAATGCGGACTGCGTAGCACGCCACCTTCCGCCAGCCATTGATTCGTCCCATTGGCATGCCAACCCTTCAGGTCGTGTCCGTTAAACAGCGGCACCGGCGCTCCCCATACGGGCGCCTTGGCGCGTTTCAAAGACGGCGCCCGCCGGCCCACCCATTGATATTCCTTCCCATTGGGCGCTATCATGATCCCCACCAGCGAGTCCCCCTGCAGGGTGCCTTCGACTGTCAGGTCCTTGTCTTCCTTTTCCCATTGCGGCGGTATGGAAAAGCTGATCTTCCCCTGGCTATAGTTGATCTTCGAGATAGGCCGGGCGCTTCCCCCTCCTCCCACAAACCTTCCCACCAGCGTGCTGAACCCGGAAAGCTGGATCTCCAGCCAGGAAGGCGTTTCCCGCTCCGATGAATGCACCGTGATATCCCATCGGCCAATCACATCGCTAACACTATCGGCAGGCGCCGCGTCTGCAACAATCGCTCCCACCCATAACACGAAAACAAACAATATTTTTTTCATATGCGTTGATTGAAGAAATGAATATACAGTAAAATAATATATAAATCACCCTCAGGTAAACTCCTGTATACTTTACTATCTTGCGCTTTCCCAAAAACATAAACCAATGAAAAAGATCCTCCTTTTCACAGTCACCATTGCGCTCTTTTCTTTATCCTGTAAAAAATCCAGTACCTCCGGCAGCCCTTACTACATCAAAGCCTCCGTGGACGGTACACCCAAAACTTTCAACGTGAATGCCATGGCCATGAAAATGAGCGTCGGCATGACTTCCATCTCCGTCGTTGGCAACGTAAAATCAGCCGCCGACCTGGAAGGCATCAACATCACTATCAACAACAGTCCCAGCGGTAAACCCATTGTTGCAGGGACGTACAGCGAATCCGACGCCACCGATTTTGCTGCGGCGGCTGTTTACAACCCGGGCAGCCAAACCATCGTATGGGGTGCGGGGGATTATCCCAACCCGCCCCATCCACTGACGATCGTCATCACCTCCATTGATGACAAAACGATCAAAGGTACATTCAGCGGCGACTTCTATTACACCAACACCGCTACAGCACAGTTCGGCCCTGACAAAAAAACATTTACCAACGGAGAGTTTTACGTGAAATTCTAAAAAGCAAGGCCTTACTCTCCCAAAAGCCAGACGGCCTCCCCAAAAGGGAGGCCGTCTTATTTACAAAAACCCCACGACCACACCTTACAGCCTTCCAAACCCGCCGTTCGGCAACTGCCGTCCACCAACTTCCATTTTCTTCTTTTCTTGCACCACTCCCCCAACCACCCGAAGGCCACTATTTTTTCATAACAATCACATTACAATGAAAAGAGCCCTGCTCCTCGCCGGTGCCGTCATCGCACTGTCCCATCTCGCCAGCGCCCATATCTGGCGCGTGAACAACGACCCGTCAAAGTCCGCAGACTTCGTTCTCATCAACGACGCCATCGCAGCGGCAGCACCCGGCGATACCCTTCACATCGAACCCTCCGCCACTCCCTACCCGAATTTTCTGCTCAACAAACGCCTGGTCATCCTGGGCAACGGCTATTTCCTGGGCGGCGGAAACCTCCAGGTGGATAAGGACAGCAGCGTGTCCAACGGCATGGTCGTCGACAGCAGTTCCGCAACAGCCAATGGCAGCGGCAGCTTCATCGCAGGTATGACCTTCAACAGCATGTCCTTCCTGCACAACGTCCACGACGTCACCCTCACCCGTTGCCATGTGATAGGACAGGTCAACATCACGGCTTTCGACAGGCCCACCACGGGCATCATCATTACAAAGAATTTCCTGGAATCTTTCATCGTCTCGGCATTCCTCACCGCACAGGTGACGGCTACCATAGAAAACAATATCTTCTCCACGGCCACCGGCGTCGGAGGCGCGTCCATCAACCTGGATGCCAACGTCACCGGCCTCTTCCGCAACAACACCGTCAACTTCGCACAGGCAGACGTAATCCTGAACAATTTCTACATTGCCAACAACGTATTCGTCTCCACCAATATGGCCGCCATCACCGGCGGCAACAACATCATCCGGAATAACTCATTCGCCGCACCCACCGTCACCAATGTAACAGATGGTGCAGATGGCAATCACACAAATGTCGACATGTCCACCCTGTTTACTGGCAACACGTCCACAGGTTATGGGGACAGTCGTTTCCGCACGGCCGGCCCGGGCGTCCTGCGCGGTACAGGCGAAACCATCGGAGGCATCACTCCCGACCGCGGCGCCTACAACACCGTTGCCGCCACGGACTCCTATCGCACCAGCGGCATCCCTCCCATCCCTTCGATCTATCGGCTGACCGTGCCCGTTTCCGTTGATCCTTCCGCCACCACCATGGACATCATCCTAAGCACACGCAGTAACAATTAAACTGGACAACATGAACTTACGTATCATCCTGCCTATAGCAGCCTTCCTCGCCGGAACCATGCTCTCCTCTGCCCAACCGGCCTATTCCCCCGCTCCTTCACCTCCTCCGCAAGTCACCGCCATCGAATGGTTCATCGATACCGACCCGGGCTTCGGCAACGCCACCCCCTTGCCACACACCGACGCACCCGACATTACATCCCTCATGGCCACCATACCTTTGGCTTCTATCTCGCATGGGGTCCACCAGCTATTCATCCGTAGCAAAGATGCTTCCGGCAGCTGGAGCCTGACGGCAGCCGGCACGTTCGAGAACCTTCATCCCCCCTACTCCCCGAATGCCTCCGCACCAGCTCCCATCACGCAGCTGGAAGTCTTCTTCGACAACGACCCGGGCTTCGGCAATGGGATCAAACGATCTGTCTCTGCGGGCACGGACATCTCCAACCTGTCCCTCACGCTGGGCATCGACACCCTGTCCAAGGGTCCCCACCGGCTATTCATCCGTACCCCCGGCAGCCTCACCGCTTCGGCTGGCTTTGCCAACGACGTCCCCCTCCCCCTCACCTGGCTCTACGCAAAAGGTGAAATCATAGATGGTCAATCCCACCTCACCTGGGCTACCGCCGAAGAACACAACACGAAAAGCTTTGAGATCGAACACAGCCTCGACGGCCATGCCTATACCTCCATCGGCGCCACTCCCGCCGCAGGCAATAGCGCACAGCAAAAAGAATACGCCTGGATCCATACCCATCCCGCCTCCGGCGCCAATTACTATAGGATCAAACAGGTCGACCTGGACAATAAGTTCACTTATTCCAGCATTGTCCCGCTGTTCTATACCCCCTCGCTCTTCATGACCACCGCAATACCCAACCCTTTCACCTCCAGCCTCACTGTCGTTCTGGCCACACCCGCCGACCGGTCCTTGCTCACCATTTACAACACTGCCGGCATCCCCTTGTTTAAAACCCAGCTACCCGATGGCACACGCCAGCAATACCTGGATCTGAGCAGCCTCCCGGCAGGCGTCTACTTCCTTCAACTGCAGAGCGGCACGCACCTGGAAATACTCAGGATCCTGAAGAAACCCCAGGGATAAAAAGGCATCCCCCTTGATCCGGAGGTTCGAATCCCTCCCTCTCCGCAGATAGAATTTTCAAATAGTATTAAGGGCTCGTAGAACGCTGGTTCTCCGGGCCCTTTTGAATTTTTCCACTACAAGTTGTTCTAAAGAATTTCAAAGTTCATGGAGCCTGATTCGGTGCCTCGTTCTTTATCGGAATTTTGGTGCACCGAATCTCAGAAAAGCCCCACCGGGCCTGCAATTCTCAAAGATCAACCGCTTTTGGTGACGGACGCAAAACCGATTCAAAAACCAAAAACACAGTGGAACATGGAACATCGTATCAGCACCCTCTTTTATGCTCGGAAATCTAAGAAGACCAGCGACGGCCTAGCACCCGTCTATATGCGCATTACCATTAATGGGCAGCGTCTTGAGCAAAGTATCCAGCGGTTCATCGATCCCGCGCACTGGTCCGCCGCTGCCGGGCGGTTGAAGGGAAACACTTCCCAGGCCCGGCAATTGAATTTGTATTTGGACACCCTATCGAGCAAAGTGTTGCAGAAGGAACGGGAAATGGTGATGGACGGGGTTGCCATCAATTTTGCGAATTTCCGCGAGAAGTGGCTTGGCCTCACGGAGCCGGTCCGTCCATTGCTTGAGGTGTTTCAGCAGCATAATGACCAGATGGCCGCACTCATCCGGGCTGGAAAAGAATTTTGTCCAGCAACGCTGGATCGCTATAATACCTGCCGTGATCATGTTCGTGAATTTATCAAATGGAAGTATGGGACGCAGGATATTGACATAAAACGGCTGGATTATGATTTTGTCGCTGATTTGGAGTTTTGGTTGAAAACTCATCGGAACTGCGCCCACAACACGACTTTGAAATATATCGGCAATCTTAAGAAAATCGTTAATGGCTGCATTCGGAAGGGTTGGCTACCCCGAGACCCTTTTACCGGGTTCAAGCGGACCAAGCAGGAAGTAGAGCGGGAAGCCCTCACAGAGCTGGAGTTGGAAAAGATCGATTCCAAGGTCTTCCCGACTGACCGGCTAAACCTCGTGAGGGACATCTTTTTGTTTTCCTGCTACACCGGCTTAGCATATGCGGATGTCAAGAAACTTCGCCGTTCTGAGATCGCACAGGGTATCGATGGGAATTCTTGGATTTTCACCCATCGGCAGAAAACCGGTACCCAATCGCGGATTCCCCTCATTCCACCGGCAAGGACAATAATGGAGAAATACCAGGACTTACCACCTTGCTGCGATTCCGGCCATGTCCTGCCTGTCTTGAGCAATCAGAAGATGAACGCCTATTTGAAAGAAATCGCCGATGTCTGCGGGATACGGAAGAATCTAACCTTTCATATCGCCCGGCATACTTTTGCCACGACAATCACATTGAGTAATGGGGTGCCCATCGAGTCGGTCAGTAAGATGTTGGGGCATAGGAACCTGAAAACGACACAGCACTATGCGAAGGTGCTCGACAGGAAAATCAGTGAAGACATGACGATCCTAAGAACGAAGTTTGAGCGGAAATGAAAGAACAATCCTGTGGTAATGCAGCCCAAGAACAATTTAGGCTCAGGCCGATTCGCAATCCTCGATTAGTTCAGAATAGATATCGAATATTGTTGTCCCATCTTCTGCCTCTAAAAGAAAGGGAGCACTAATATCAATGGTAAATATCTGTCTGTTATTTTGATCGAGGCGTTCACCGATGATGTGGCATTCTATTCGCGCGGATTGAGGATAAATGACATCCGGTTGGAGTGTTTCATAAACATCGAAATATACAGTCTTATCAACTATTGACCATTCTTTACCATTTACGTCCTTGAAAACAGCTCTTACCCAGCCTGGGTAGCTGCTACTGTCCACGAACTCGGTCACAGTTACAGAAAGTGATTTCATAGCCTAAAATAAACAAAACAATTTTTAAATGTGTTTGAGCAGCTGCCTTACATTATTCCCGGAAGAACTTAATCAGTTGAGGGCGATATTCCGGGTCCTTCTCTTTAAATTCAATTATCTTTTCTCGTTTATTAATATTTAAGTATAGTTCAGCGTAGTCATCTTTACTGGGACCCTCAAAAAAGAGCTTGTATTCATCTATGGTCGAATCATAATGGTATACCGCGCCCAAAGTTTTGCCAAAGGTGTGCATATTTACATAGGCCACTGATATTGTCTTGATAAAGTGGCTTGACGAGTCCATCTTTTGATTGTATTCCTCTGCCATGAAGCGAATAAAATTATCACTTTCCCAGCCGGTGCTCTTTATTAGGATAGATCGGCCAAACCCTTTTTCTCCGTCCTTTTTAGGAATATCAAGAACCAATCCCAATTTTCCGTTTTCCGAGGTTGATAAAGCCTTATATATTATGGTAGTGTCAGTTTCTGCGATCTCAACGATAGATAGAGCAAAGTCTCCGTCCCCGGTATCGTCTCCGTTATCCTTATATTTTATTACAGGTTTCTCCGGATATGTTTCCTCGGTGGTTAAAGCCCCATTATTGGCATTTTTCTCCTTTAGAGAGCTTCCATTTGAACAACCTAATGTTTGCAAAACAACGACTACGAAAACTAGCCTTTTCATCAATTGGTTTATTGAGAAAAATAGTCAATTGGATTGATTTTGTCCCAATTTCCTTAAAAAATCTTTCCGTGCCTGTTCCCCACACTGAAAGACTCGCTTCAGCGTATGGTAAATTGAGCTAAAAAGTACCTATGGGTAAACTACTTTATTTAATGGATAACGACCAAAAGCCGTCGCCCTCTCAACTGGTCACAATAAAGGACCTGGAGGAATTCCGGACTAAAATGTTGATGGATATAAAAATGATACTGGAAGGCCATCTGAACAAGACCAACAAACGCTGGCTTAAATCCAATGAAGTGAGGAAAATGCTGGGCGTCTCAGCCGGGACCTTACAGACCCTGCGGAACAATGGCAAGATACCCTTCGCCAAGATGGGCGGTCTTACCTATTACGATGCAGCCGAAATAGACCATCTCTTGACTGCCCAAAAAAGGGAACCCTGAACAGGTTTGCCGGAGGGCTTCTGCAAAGGGGCTTCCTGCATGGTTTTCGAGCTTTCTTCTTTGGCAAGTCTCTAGAGGTGAGGGCGCGTTGAAGCGCCCAGCAAGATGTATAAATAGCGCCCGAAATGATTTTGCACCTATTTTTTGACCTTCTGAGTGCGCGTGGTGGCGCACAGCAAGATGTATTGTTGTCAGCAAGAATTAGGTTATTATACGTTGCTGGGCGCGTAGTAGCCCGACTTCGGGGCGCGGTGCGTCCCGGATTAAAGGGCCTCTTTGCGGCGTCTATGCGGCCGCAGCCGAGCAGCAGTAGAATAAGATCCGGCCTTGGGGCCGGCTTTGGCGCTTCGCGGTGGAATATCATTGCCTTCGGCTTTAGTATCTCCGATCGCCAGAGTGCGGTATTCAGCCTAAACTCATAGTCGATCCGTATAATAAGCAATGATATCCCTCCGCGAAGTTTGTCTTTTTATCCCGACTTGTACAACTTCCGGGTAGCGAAAAAAACCGGCCACATGGGCCGGTTTTACCCAACCAAAGCCAAACCCTCTCCAGAGCCTATTGAAAAGATTATTTATAAGTGATTAAATTTTTCGGGCTTATAATCCCGGAAGACACTGGTCTTAGATTTCTCTTTCAATCGGGCCAGCATAAATTCATGGATTGTAGAATAGTCTGTCCCTAATAAGGAAGAAAATCGCATCATTTCCCCAACCGTCCATTCCTTAGGATCTTGTACCTTCTTACAGAAGGTGTAAAATGATATACCCAGCTCGGTGGATAAACGGGATAGACTGATAATTGCGAAAATCTGTTCAAAATCTTTTATCCTACCAGCCTCCATTTCATTCTTTATGGAATTTAGCCGGTTGATACGACGCTGCGCTTTCTTCTGAATTTCGCTATTCGTCAGCTGTTGTGTCTTTTCGGTTTCTCTTTTCTTCATCAGCCTCGTGCTTTTTAAGGATCAAAAAGGCGGCTTCAAACAAAAGCTCCATATTCTTATGTAGAAGGATAATATCGGCCCGTTTCTCGGGATTGTCAAACGGTGGGCTATCCGTGGTCAGGCAGGTTTCCAGGATTTCGTCCTGGAAAGTTCTCAGATCGACCAAATGATAGTCACAGAAAAACTTTTCCAAAAAAGCTATTGGATCGTTTCGGTACTCCTTGGGCAGCCGAACGGGATTATTATAGAAATCCAGGTGTTCGAAATAATGTGACATAAATTCGGATTAAGATGTTTAACCCGAGTCTGGCGTAAGAAGAGGCTAACCAAAAAAAATAGGGCGGGCCTCGTCTTACCGTCCGGAGGCACCGCGAAGAGCCTGAAGTCGATAAGCTGATAGAGGCCCACCCTATATTATAGATATAAGATGGGCTATTCACTATCATCTCGACTTCTCTGAAAATTCGCGGTTTTCCGGACGAGACTCATAGCGAAGTCTTTCACGTTTTGTGAAAGACCTGCAAGGTTAATTAATATTTTCAGATCAAATATAGGTAATAAATCAATCCGACGTACGATCATAGGTCGGAATATTTTTAAAATTCGTCCACCTTGTTAATCATATGAAAGCACTCGAAAAATCAGACAAGGATGCAATAAAACTGCGGTTTGCCGTGGGGCTTAGTAAGCTCTTGGAAAAAAGTGACATAAAAAGCTGGAAGAAATTAGCAAAGGAAGCTGGGATGGAGCCATCCCATATTCAAAAAATTGCGGCGGGAAAGGTAGATGTAGCTCTGACAACAAATATTTCGCTGGCAGCAGCATTTGGAATAACTTATCCAGAACTGGCAGAAACCTATGAACATGTAACGGAAAAGGATATTCAGGAATTTCTTGAAAAAGCGGAAGCGCAGAAAAAACTGAAGGGCAAATCAAAACACCCATTGTCATCTCCTATAAAGAAAAAGCGGATTTAGCGTTATTTATTCTTTTTCGCAGCCCAATTCAAAACGCACATTCCAATAATATTTACCAGACTGAATATTATCCCAATTTTTATATAAGTTTTTATTGTTGCATCCAATAGGTGGTCAGGATTCATGATATGATACACAATCACACCACAAATAAAAATAAGAACTGTTAGAAATCCGATCCAATAAATTAAATGACCCAGTTTTTTCATGTGGATGACTTCAGGAATGTTTGATAAAATGTAATAAAAGCAATCAAAGCTCCTCAAAACCATCAGCCCGGAATGGATTTTAGGAAAAGATTGGGATAGCCTTTATATGAGTTAAACGACGCCTTCAATCTTGAGGGCGCGGGCGATATCTAGACGAAGTTTGGCAAAAGGCTGATGACGACCTTCCAAGGAAAACAGGTCTTTACCGAATATATCGGCCCTTATCTGATCCTTTGCAATGCCAGTATGTTTTGCCAGTTCAGTTAGTTGTGCTTCACTATACTTCTTGCTTTTTAAAATGAGATCCAAGGCCTTGTCCTTATGGAAGGGATAACGACCATGCAATTTAAAGGCCTTGACATAGTCTTCGTAGATGGATGCCTGGCCATTATAATCGAAACGGATGGAAAAGTCTTCGACAGCGATGATATTTTCTGTGATCTCGCCCTCATAGATTGGCTTCAGACGTATTTTAGCGTCTACATCGAACGCCGCTGAACTGGGGCTTAGTAAAGTAAGATTTTCCTTGTCACCCAGGCTCTTTCTGCCCTTGGTTTTCGAATTGCAGGTATAGCAACAGGGAATCAAATTATACAAGGACAGCGCAAAGTGTGGATATTCCCCCTTGGGCAGCAGGTGATCCAGCGTAAAATGATTTTTGTACAGCTTATTTCTGTTTTGATAGTCCTTTATCTGTTGTTTTACGGTTTTGCTAAGCCCTATGATAGAATCCAGTTTTTCAAAAGCTGTTATAGGTCGCGCGTCCACGATCTTCGACGCTGTAACTTCCCCGATACCTACAATATTTTGAAGCTCAAATTCATCGGCCTTATTGACCAACTCCAGGCCGTCCTTATAATCACCCATATCTTCATACACATTGACATATTCAATGCCGCAATAATGACAGGCTGACAGGTTCATCTGAGTGCCATATTTCATAAAAAATTGAGACAGCTTTCCTTGCAATTCGTCATAGGGAAATACGCTCTCAATGACCTCTTTTTTACAACCTGTTTTAGTCGATGTCAATGCCTTGTCCCTAAGCGTCTTAAAATCACTGACCAGGAAATTTTCAAGAGACCAGTTCAATTTTGCGCAGTCGGGCAACCCGTCGAAATTAACCTGGAGATCTTGGAAAAGTTCTACATAATCTCCTTCGAATTTTTTTAGGGCTTCGTGTTCAGGGTATTGAATTTTATGCATTTGGGTCTAGGTTTTTGATTTCTTGCTGTAACTGTTGCACTCTCCAGTTTATATACTCTTTTGTTTCGAATTTCCGTTCGATATCCAGGATATTTTCCTCTACAATGGCTTGCAAGTAGTTCTCACCAATATTATCCCGGATAAAATAAAATTCCTGTTTTCTTAGCTCATAAGCTCCTTTAAGATCATCCCTGGACTCTTCCCCTGCCTGTTGTACGGATCGGCAAAAGTCAATGACCTCTTTGATTTTTCGTACGGCAAAAACACCTATTGTATCGTTCATAAAAAAGCCGCCTGCCAGCAGCTCATGAATGTTGGCACCAAGGGTATTCTTTTTGTTCTTTGCATCCAAAGGGGTAGCTGCGCCGCAATCGGGCCGGTCCAGGAAGAGTGTATTGCCCTTTGGAATGTCGGACAGGATAAATGGAGAATGTGTGATAAAAACGAAGTTGATAGCCTTAATATTTGGCAGCTCTAGTATTTCGACCTGTCTCCGTAGTCGGTCGAGGAACTGGCGTTGCAGCTCAGGATGAAAATAGAGTTCTATCTCATCCATTACAACATTGACATACTCGTATTTCACCAAACTTCTCTGTCCGTTATGGACGGAGTCGAGATTTCGGAGATGGTAGGTAATGGCGTTAACCGTGAAAATCAGCTGCTTTTCCCCCGAGCTTAGCTTGCCAAAGGGTGAAATCCGCTTTGGCTGTTTCCGATCCGCCATTTGAATCTCCACATCAAAACAGGATGGAGGAATTAGCTCCATGGTTTCCAGGGAACTGTTATTTAGCTTGACCCGTGCTATTTCGGTGGATAGGTCATCCAAAGTGATTAGTATAGGCGTGGTACGGGGTAGGTGATCATATCTTAGGTAGTTGACAGCCTGTCTTAATTTATAGGTGATATGGCTGGTATCCCGATGCAGGTCAAGGAAATATTGTGCTTCATCTTCCAGGCCATTTTCTTTAAGGAATTTGCGGTAGGCCCCATAGGTTTCGGCGATCGATATCAATTTTCTGAAAATGTACACCAATATCTTTCCCGTGAGCGTCTGAGCCTTTATTTCTCCGGCAATATCCGGTTTCAGATCGAATGAGGCTAGGAATAGCAGCAATGACTTTTCATAATCATTGAATTGATCGATTGGACGCTCCTTACCGCCCATGAAAATGGACGAAGCCTTTTTATCGTTCAGCTTCAGTATTAATCCTACGGCTTGCTGGTAGTCGGTGAGCTGCCGGTGATTGTCGGCCTGCTTGTCGAGGACCGGCTCCAATAAATTGACCAGTAGCCTATCTTTGGTTAATTCCTCCAATCTATTTATTTGTATCGTACCCTCTTCGCGATATGGGTCAATTGTTGCGGGAATCTGATAGCCATCATTTTTGTGAAATAGCGGCTTGATCCAGCTCCCTATATTCCTTTCGTTTAAAGCATGGAGGGAATAATTCACAAGGAAGGTATAGTACAAAGCGGAAAGCGGCAAGGAGGATATGTCTTGCGGTCTCTGAGCTTCGAATATTGATTCACTCGAACGATAGGACACATACGTTATATTTTCTCCGTTTACCGTTATCCTGTAAATCTTCTCCGTTTTGAGGTAAATTTCTGCATGGAGGTCGCTTTTTGCCTCCAGCAGGTACTCTCCATCCGTCAACATACCTGCGTCCCTATAACTACAGGCAATGTTATACATGATCGCCAAAAGCAACTCTGCTAGTGAACTTTTACCAGTACCGTTCTTTCCTACGATAGCATTGATGTCGATGCGTAGATTTTCCGAGTTGTATAGTCCATGATCTTTTTCGGGATAATAGCGTATTTGACTACCCGAATCTGAGATTGTGTAGGCTTCGAATAGCGAATACAACTGTCCGGGCTTCAGCGGACCGAGTATGTCGCCTTCGCACCCTTCCAAGGAACGGATACCCAATATCCGTAGGCCGCCGCCGGGTATATTTATATGTCCTTTGCCGACTATTTCGCTGACGATGGCACTTCTTTTGACATCCTTCCGTTGAGCGTCCGGGGTCAAGCGGACGAATCTCGCCATTTCGAGATAGTCGTCTGTATCCTTTTTAGTCAATAATTCTTTATAGTCATCATATGTATTCAAAGGGTCGAGATCGGCACGATTAGCACGGATAACAGCCATTGTATTCTTGTCCAAGGGCAGGAAATTCCTGGGCTGAATCCAAAACAGGAACATGGTAAATGAAGCCATCCCGATACCGGACCATGTACGCACCTTGGTAAAAATGTCTTTTCCGAATCCATCCTTACCTTGGTTCATCACCGCGGCGAAAGCATCCCATATCTCATTTTGGGCTATTCTTTCCCGAAATGACAGTAATCTAACTGCTACAGGGGTGGGGCAGCCGGAAAAGTCAATTTTTTCGTAGTTCCTGGTCTTGCCCAATACGTCGAAAAGAGCATCAATGCGGTCCATCCGCAAATCGTCCCCGAGGGTGAGGCTGCTTATGCTGGCGAAAACCTGTATCGGGTCGAGTCCTCCTGACGACTCTTTGTTCAAAATCCATTGATTTGCCGAAATAAACACTGGGTTACCAATACAGACATCGAACAAGGTTTTGGCTGGCTGATCTTTATTCCTTTCGTAAAATACAACCAGAGAGTTTGCCAACTCCACGTATACTTCGTACCAAGGGGTAATTTTATTACTCATGCAGTTGACAGTTAACAGTTATGTTCAATACATAAAACTAGTTTTCAGTTCATTTAGTATGTACCGTATTTGCGCCGATTTTTATCCTCCGGTGGCCGTCAATCTGCTTCCTGCGGCCCTAGAGTTGTTGATCATGAATGGAGTTTCACCCAAGCATAGTAGGAAGCAGGGGTGTCAGCCCGATCAATGCCATAGTTACCGTCGAACCTGTGCCCGACCCGCTCTGTAGCCTTGCGGCCGCTCCGAAGGTCATGACGGAAATATCCAAAAAAACCGTCTTCTCCTGGGGGACGAAAAGGGAGATTGGATTTGGAGGGACTTCCGAATTAATCATCTGAGGTTCAGCCAAACCTTAGTACAATTATGCAATTACCCCAGAAAAGTCTCCCGGCTATTTACCCATCCCACGACTTTTCCCGTTATGTCTTCTCCGAGCTCCTTATCGGGTTCGAATGGATCGTACTTGTACCATCGGCACGTCTCATTATTGTAATAGGTGATGGCTTTAAAAACGTATTCGCCAGTCTTGTGAGCGACCTTTACGCTTGCCAAGTATGGGCCTGACTCCTCCGGCAGTTGCTGTGCAATTATCCAGTCCATAATAATCCTTTTTAGCCAAATCTAGCTCGTTTCATCCACTTGGACAACCGTCTAAACACCCATTTGTGTCCAATTCAGGAATTAGTGATGCATTGCTTCCTAGAAGCAATACACTTGTGTTCGATGACTCCTTCTATATTGAGGACAAGATTTATAGAACTCCATATCTTATTCCGTAGCTTTCCCATAATGAATTGATAATACAAGAAAACTGGCTCTCTCGGTGTTAAATAGCACCCTTAGTGCATGGATATGGCCATTTTATTAACTACCAGTAATATTTATTTTGCCAGATCGCCCAATCTCCCTACATTTGTAGTCAATAGTTCTTTGATAGATGGCGTAGTGCTGAAATCCTTACGGAGTATTTTGAAGTCTGCAAAGACAACCCTTACGGGTAAACTAACATCTACCACACATTTTATCCTCAGTTACCGAACAATAGGGGTATATGTGTAATACGTGTGTGTTATTAGTGATACAGTATATAGTCTATAGTATTCGTTTCTTATAGCGCATATAACTTATATTATTTATCAATCACAGGAATATTTAGAGAGTGTACGAGAACATTGTCAACGCGTATAGGAATCAGCCAGCTCTACTCATTCACCATTGTTGAAAATCACAGGACAATAATGGTGTTGTCTTTAAAAACAAAAAATATGAGTAGGGTTAAACAAAACCGCGTCATTGATAACGCGATCAGAAGTATCGCCGTTATCACCCAGAACCAGTGTTCTCTTTCGGAAACAGACTTAAAGGTCATTGCTGAAGTATCGTCAAGACTTCAACTGTTGAAAAAGAAAAAGGGCAAAACGAATGAACAGATCTGTCAGGAAATTGTAAATGTCGTTTTGCTGTTAATCAGATTCTTTTCAAAAGATTGTAATGATGATGGCCAGATGCCTAAGTTGTAATCCGAACGCTCTTTAATTTTCTTCTTTATAATTATGGACTTAGGAAATATAATTAAAAATATCAGGAAGCAAAAGGGCCAAACGCAAGAAGAGTTTGCCCTTTCGTGTGGTATTACGCAGACCTATTTATCTCAAATCGAAGGCAACTTGAAAGAGCCTAATCTTTCTACACTGAAAGATATCAGCGAAGCGCTTGGGGTTCCCTTACCTATTCTTTTTTTCTTATCAATGACAGATGACGACGTACAGCCTAGTAAAAGAAAGGCGTTCAAAATAGTTAGACCATCTATTAACTCATTGGTAAATGAATTCTTCGCCGTATAAAGCAGCCGTATTTCAGAAATATGAATTCAAAAAGTTGTGCCACCTGATAGGTTTCACTAAGGAGCAGATAGAAGGTGTTCTTTTGAATGCAGATGTCACCTACCGGTCGTGGTCGGAAGATAAACTAGATAAAAAGGGGTTAGTGAAAACCTACAAAGATGGTACTATCAAAAAGAGGACTTATAGAAATCCATCCGTTCTGCTCAAAACTGTGCAATCTCGTATAAACAAAAATATATTTTCGCGCGTTCGTTTCCTTCCAAATGTGCATGGAGGTACAAAGAAAAAAAGCAATATCACCAATGCCAAGGAGCACCAGGGAAATAAATACTTATTCGGAACTGACTTAACCGACTTTTATCCAAACATAAAAGCCAGCCAGGTGTATTCTGCCCTGATAAAACGTGGATACTCCCCCCATTTCGCGCACTGGTTAACCAGACTGACCACAACAAACGATGAAGTCCCACAAGGTGCGCCCACCAGCAACTCCGTTTCAAACCTTGTATTTTTCGAAACAGATATACAGTTGGCCGCATTCTGTAAAGAAAACAATATTACCTATACGAGATATGTTGACGACCTAACATTCTCGTCTCCACAAAATTTTGGGCCCCTCATTGAAAACATTTTGTTGCTAATAAGCAACAATAAATTTAAAGTAAACCACCGCAAAACAGATTATGCGCGCTACCAGTTGATTACCGGGATAAAAATATTTCTTTTCAAAATTGATGGCTCCGACAAAATTATTGAGAAGGCTAAAGAGGAATTATTAAACGACAAGCCCATAAAGCCGGTAAACAACTACCTGCACAACATCAGGAAAACTAATAAAAAAAAATAAAGCCTTTGCCAAATGATTTGAGGGGCTGCGCAACGTACTTGCTTCTCCCAGTTTTTTCAAAATCCTTTGGTGCATGGTCAGGAAGCGAGTCCGCAGATGAGATTGTTAAAGGCATAAAAGACAGCAGAACTTTTAACAGACAAATCGAAGGATTGTGAATCATTATTTGCTGGATACAAACATTTGTATCTATTGCATGAAGGGACTCCATGGCCTAGCAAAACAGTTCTAAAGTGCAGGAAATGAAAACTGCTTTATTTCGGAAATTACGCTGGCTGAATTAAAATTTGGCGTTGAAAATAGCCTAGCTAAGGAAAAAAATATTACTGCACTTGGTAATTTTTTTACTGGCGTCACCATTAATCCTATTTTCCCTTGCCTGGACGTATATGCCAAGGAAAAAGCGAGGCTGAGGAAAGCGGGCCAGACTGTGGACTATTTTGATCTTTTGATCGGTGCCACCGCAATTTCGAATGGATTGATATTGGTCACGAATAACGTGAATCACCTGGGCAGAATGGAAGGAATTAAAATTGAGGATTGAACTAAACAATAGTGTTATTACAATTCTAAGCAAAGTTCCTTTGAAGTATTTATTTAAATTCAATTCCAATCGTCGCCGGATTCCGCGGTGGAAAATTCAGTGTACCGACCAGCAACCGAGTATAACACATTGAAAATAAACCACATCGGAGGTTAGATTCGAATCCCTGTCTGCTCCGTCGGCATAATACATCATTTATTTAATTCTTCTCCAGGTGAAAACACCCTATTTTGAAAATTATTTTTCAAGGCCTAAAGAAATTAGTGCATAAGCGTATTTGACTATCAAGGGTAATTGTACATTAGCAGGAAAACCCCTTCATGTCAACTACAGTTACCCAAGCCTTTGACATTTTTTTGCGAGATTATGTCAGGCTAGACAAATCGCGGTCCGATGTGGCAAAAACCAGCAAAAACAACCTCACTACAGAAATCCAGAAGTTTCCAGAGGATGGTCTGTTTCTAACATTGCACCCTAACAACACATTTATTGATTATGAAGCCTGTAGCCTTCGCTGATATTAGGACAGGTTGGAATTAGACTCGAAAGAGCTAATTTTAAACAGTCAATATGAAAAAG
>NZ_JAUOTO010000008.1 GCF_030546645.1 Flavitalea plasmicola | reverse complement strand
GGGGACCTGGCGCGGTGGCTGCCGGATGGGAATATAGCGTATATAGGGAGGAAGGATGACCAGGTGAAGATCCGGGGTTACCGGATCGAGTTGGGAGAGATCGAGGGAGTGCTGATGTCGGGCGGGCTGGTGCGTCAGGCGGCGGTGGTGGTGCGGGAGAGTGCAGGGGGAGCGAAGCGGTTGGTGGGCTATATCGTAGGGGAGGGTGTGTTTGACCGGGAAGGTATCGTATCGTATTTGCAGGAACGATTGCCGGAGTACATGATCCCGTCGGTGTGGGTGGAGCTACCGGAGCTGCCCCTGACCCCGAACGGGAAGACAGACAGGAAGGCCTTACCGGAGCCGGATGACAGCGGCCTGTTGAGGGGGCAATATGTGCCGCCGGGAACGGAGAGAGAAAAGAAAATGGTCAAAATATGGGAAGAGCTGCTGGAGGTGGAACGGGTGGGCGTGGAGGATAATTTTTTTGCGTTGGGAGGGCATTCGTTGCTGGCGATCAGGATGGTGTCGTCGATACGGAAAGAGCTGGGAGTGGGGTTGTCGTTGGGGGATGTATTTGAATATGCGACCATAAGATCGATGACCGACCTGATAGAAAGGAAAAAATATGCAGAGGATCCCTTGTTGCACCCTTTAGTAAATTCCCAGACAGAAAAGTTACATAATGCTGAAGATGTATATGAGACTTTGCACGCCCAAAGTTGGCGGTATTCGGAATATAAATCGGGTGTTTATCATCCAATGAAGTCATTGATTAAAAAAGAGTTGACGGATATAAACGAAAAAGCATTGTCAATGGCGGTAGACGCTTTGGCGGCACGACATGAAAGTTTGAGGACAACATTTTTGGATAGAGATGGACAAGTGCTACAAAAGATATACCCGGAAGGGCATTTTACTTCGAACTTGACTTCGGAAGACATCAGTGATCAAAAAAACAAAGAGAAAAGAATTAAAGACATAATCGATGAAATGCATAACTATGTATTTAAATTTGAATGTGAGCCATCTTTCAAATGCAGATTGCTTAAATATGAAAAAAACAAGCATTACTTTCTTTTCCTTATTGATCACATTATTTACGATGGCCAATCCCTCAGGATAATTCAGGAAGAACTGTTCATTCTCTATGATGCCTTCAGTAAGGGTTTACCCAATCCATTAGAGCCACTTAAAATACAGATCAGTGATTATGTAGCTTATCACAATAGCCATTTAAAGGGGGATAAATTAGCTTATCATATATCCTATTTCAGGCAACTCTTCAGGAGCCTTCCGCCACGGTTGAAAATAAGATCCTCGGATACGGGTGTTATTTCAGCAGCAGGTAACCCGGAGAATGCAGGATATAAGTTCGCGGTCTCAAAGGATATCCTGGACGGGATGCTGATACTGAGGCAAGATATTGAAATCAGTTCTTTCAACTTTTTATTAGCCGCTTATTGCGTATTCCTTAATAGAATAAGTGGACAAAATGATTTTGTTATAGATGCTCCCGTGTCTACACGTGACAATGAAGATTATTCGAAGATCATAGGATGGCTGACCGGTCTATTGATCTCGAGAGTAAAAATTGATCCTGAAGCAAGTTTTCGAGATCTATTGCTGACCTGCAGGAACATTATTATTGAGGCGATGGACCATATCTATTACCACACTATTACTTATGGGCAGTGGACAATGAAAGACGGATTGATCTCGCCCGTTCTCTGGGACGATTTGGTTGCAGCACAACTTAATATAGAGGATGAAACCATGGAGAAACCGATGAAGGATTTTGCGCCTTGTCATTTCGCCACAGGCTTTGCGTCTTCAGATATTAACTTCGGTATAAATATTTTCAATAACGGATTGATTGTAAATTGCAGATATAAAACCAATGCAATCAGTCCGTCAGAGATTGCTGGAATCTGCGAAAACTTTATTATTGTTTTAAGAATGGCGATCCAGTCGCCTGATGTTAAAATGAAACACTGGGATATTTAAGCGGATGTTTTTCCAATAAATCTGTAACTTTACTTAAACTCTTATCGTTATGGATTATGCAAAATTTACCATAATTACTTTTATCATTGCTACAATCGTCATAGCAATCGTAGGTAAGAAGTCTGTTTTTAGACAATTTGGATATCCTCAAAATAAAGTCGTTAGTGCCATTTGGCGAGCGCACCTATTTATCTCCATGATATTAGGGGCAGCTATCTCTATAGGGTTGGCGTTTCTTATCAAATTATTTTCTTAAATAGATCCACTTCATTTTATTGGCCGTCCGCATCCTGGCATGTCCAGACGATCACCCCTGGCTGGGCCCCCGGCTTCTATAAGCTCATGGAATGCCCATTGTGGAAAGTCCGGAAGATGTATTGTTTTTTTCTCCTGAAACTCGTATTACCTGGTGATTGATAAATTTATCGTCAGTAAATAGTGCTTTTCCTAAATTATCTTAATAACTGCCCGTTAGATTTTATCCCATGAAAGAAAAGGTCCAATCTTTTAAAAGAGCTTTGATCTCTAAAAAGTTTGTGAATGGCAAAGTGCTCGCATTGACGGTGGGGCTTGGTATTCTTTTCCTAGCCTTATTGACGATGTGGATAAGGCATCTTCCTTCGTATTTGATCATCCTCATTGATTTGCCCCTGTCGCTGATCACCTGGCATAGGATGTATCAGATCTTATACGATCTTAAATTATTGTTTGTGTTCAACGACGAATATGATGTCAAACTCCCTCCTCAGGAAAGAGTATGGCCGACAATTACCTTTATCATACCTTCCTACCAGGAACCCTTTAGCGTGGCAAAAATGACTTTTGATTCTGTTGTGAATGCGCCTTACAGCGGTAGAAAAGAGATCATTGCTGTAGATAACTCAAGAGACACATCGACGGAAGCTTTCCTCAGCTGGAAAACATATGTGGAGGACTTCAACACACTTCATCCGAATAATGGGATTAGCGCAAAATTCCTTCATAATCAAGAGAAGCGCACTTTAAAGCCGGGTAACCTGGACCTGGGACAGAAGAATATTGAAGAAGGTAAATTCGTGGTTATCCTGGATGTCGACTCCGCTCTTCCCGATAAGGAGGACTTGTTGGAGCTCGCTGTTGCTGAACTGGAAGCCGATAGTACGTTAGCCTTTATTCAATTCAGGATTAAGGCTACTAATGGTCATTTTAACGACCTCTCCCAGGCAGTCGCGGTCAGTCAGGACCTCTTAAGGTTAAGAATGATCAGCAGAGGGTACGGTGGTTATAAGATTTTCGAAGGTCACAACGGCATTTGGAGAAAGACGGTACTGGATGAATTAGGGACGTGGACAAATTATTACAGGGGAAAAATAGTCGTGACCGAAGATATTCTAAAGTCGACCCAGGCATACGCCAAAGGGTATTATGGCAAACCGTTGAACATACAGACCGGCGAGTGGGTCCCCAGCTCATTGAAAGCATTGGAAGGCATGTGGATGCGCTGGATGTATGGTAACTCCCAGACCTTTTTCAAATACTTCAGAAATTTCTATTCCAGGACGACGTCATTGTCTGAAAAAGTCGATCTTTCTTTTCATATCGGTCATCACCTGGTAACGCTGTTTTTCTTTTTGCTGGTCTTGCTTTTTCAATTGTTCATTCCTGGACCGCTTACAAATATTTTCATTCTGGCATTCGGTATTTCGGCTCAGCTAATAGGCGCTGCAACCAGCTATTTTACGGATGTACGCAAAATGAAAATGCCGATGATGAGAAAATTCCGGCATCTTTATGCGGGCTTCTTCATGATTGAGACCTTTATCATGTATACCCAGATCAAAAGCGACATCAAATTCCTTTTGCGTATTCCGCAGGGCTGGAAAGTCACCGAGAAAGGCCTCGAGAACAGCATGAGTTGGAATAGCGTCATCCTCAACAACTTATTTTATATTGTGCTTGCCGCCTTGTCGACGGGTGTATGTGTAATCTCCTGGTGCCGGAATTATCATATGTCGCCCAGCTCGATATGTTATCACTTAGGCCTGTTGTTTATAAACTTTAATCTCTTGCTTTGCATAGCTGTATTTGGAAAACAAGGCAGAAAATCCCACAACGATGTCGGATCTGCGATCATCAACAATACAACGATAGAAAAATTATCGGTGACTGAGTTGATGGAAGCCGAAGTTATTTATGGTAATTAGTTCTCCGGATGATAAAATGAGGTATTGAAACAATGAAGAGATTAAAATTTTATAAACAGTTGACCGTTACAGATAGTGGCCCTACCTGTCTGCGCATGGTGGCTCGCTATTATGGTAAGCACTACAATACGGATACCATACGTGGGCTGGGAGAATCGGTCTTGAGTGGAACGTCGTTGGTAGGATTGAGCGAGATGGCCCAAAAAATGGGATTCAGGACCAGGGGGGTAAAGGTGAGCTTTCAGCAGCTGATGAAAGAGGGCACCATGCCTTGCATATTACATTGGAGAC
This sequence comes from Flavitalea plasmicola, assembly GCF_030546645.1. Taxonomy (GTDB): domain Bacteria; phylum Bacteroidota; class Bacteroidia; order Chitinophagales; family Chitinophagaceae; genus Puia. The sequence continues at coordinate 428,145 of NZ_JAUOTO010000008.1, read as the reverse complement.
AAGGGCATTTTGTAGTTCTTTTACCATCCTCGAAATTTTTTCGAAATAAACTAATAAAAGTAGCCGATCCTGCGATTGGTGTTATTAGCTGTTCTCATAGTGAACTAGCCAAGTCCTGGCTTAATTCGGTAAATGAAACCGGCGAAAGGGTGGGTGCCGCATTATTATTAGACACAACCCCGGGGTTTTATGCCGGGAAAGAGGAGGAGGTGCAAAAGATAAATTGGCACATTGTCATAAAGTATTTTCGCGGAAGCCGATGGCAGGTTGCACAGGTGTTTATTGCATTGCTCATCACGTCTCTATTTCAGTTGATGTTTCCATTTTTGACGCAAAGTGTTGTTGATATAGGGATCAATACAAAAAATCTGCAATTTATCGAACTCGTCATTATCGCTCAATTAGTACTCATTTTCAGCAGGACGGCGGTGGATTTTATAAGGAATCGTTTGTTGATGGAGATCGGTACTATTGTAAATTTATCTGTGTTGTCTGATTTTTGGATCAAGTTAACAAGTTTGCCTTTGTCCTATTTTGAACGCTACAGAATGGGAGATACGATGCAGCGCATCAATGACAACAGGAAGATACAGGGTTTTTTTACCGGATCGGCGGTGAGCACCCTCTTCTCTTTTATGAACTTTATTATATTCGGCATCGTATTGCTGACGTATAATGCGCAAGTCTTCTTAGTTTTTTTAGCTGGCGGCGCTTTGTACTTTGCCTGGGTGTACTCGTTCCTTGCAACCCGGCGTAAATTAAATTATCAAAGTTTTCAGGTGTATTCAAAAGAGAACAATGCCACTGTTCAGATGATCCAGGGCATGCAGGAAATAAAATTAAATAATGCAGAAGATCTGAAACGGTGGCACTGGGAAAATATCCAGACGGCTATATTCAAACTTGGCTATAAGCAACTTAATTATAACCAATTTCAGCAATCCGGAGCGCTGCTGATCAATCAGGGTAAGGATACGATAGTTACTTTTATGGTAGCACGCCTTGTCATAGAGGGTAATCTGACTTTTGGAACCATGTTGGCGATACAATATATTATAGGACAGCTCAGTAATCCAATTGAACAATTTGTTACGTTTATTCAAAATGTTCAGGACACCAAAATAAGCATGGAGCGGCTGAATGACATATATGATCTGGAAAATGAGGAGAAGCCCGGTGAAATATATATCAACTCATTGCCGGAGAACAAAAGCATACAGTTGAACAATCTGTCTTTTGCTTATTCCGGATCGAGTGACAAGCTTATTTTAAATGACATTAGCCTGGTAATACCGGAAGGGAAGGTGACGGCCATAGTAGGGCCAAGCGGAAGTGGTAAAACGACAATACTGAAATTGTTAATGAAATTTTATGAGCATTATTCCGGGGAATTAAGAATTGGCCGGGTCAATTTAAAGAATATGAATCCACGATACTGGAGACAGCAGTGCGGAGCTGTGTTGCAGGATGGATACATTTTTAATGATACGATTGCAGGGAACATCGCTGTCGGCTATGAAAGACCCGATCCTGAGAAGCTTTTTTATTCCTGTAAGCTGGCTAATATTTTGTCGTTTGTCGAATCGTTGCCAAAAGGTTTTAATACAGAGATAGGATATAGCGGAACTGGCATCAGCCAGGGGCAAAAACAACGCTTGCTTATAGCCAGGGCTATTTACAGAGACCCTAAGTATTTGTTCTTCGATGAATCAACTAATGCATTGGATTCCAATAATGAAAAGGAGATTGTGCAGAACCTGAGCACCTTCTTCCAGGGCAGAACCGTTGTTGTAGTGGCACATAGATTGAGTACTGTCAGGAATGCGGATAAAATAGTGGTGTTACAGGATGGAAAGGTCGCTGAAGAAGGTACTCACCAGGAACTGATCCAGGCTGAAGGCAAATATTACGAGTTGGTAAAAAATCAAATTTCAGAATGATCACATTATTCTAACTATATGGCAACGGATTTGAATGTTATACCTCACACTTCGATGTCAAAGAATGGACAAAAAGCGAGTTTTCGCTCCGAGGAGGCAATAGAGCTCCTTTTGGCAAGAAAGAGTTTTTTTTCCACCTGGGCGCTTCTCTTATTTCTGATCTTAATTTTGATTCTGTTTGTTGTGGCATGGTTTGTCCGGTATCCTGATATAATTCAGGCAAATGCTACTTTAACGGCAAGGAATGCGGTGAAGGAGATCAATGTTCGACAGTCCGGAAAGTTGATTGAACTTTTTGTTTCCAATGATGAGCAGGTACATGAGGATCAAACGATCGGCTGGATTGAAAGCGTTGCTGATCATCGACAGGTAATTCGTTTGTCCGTGGCATTGGATAAATCCGTGAAAATAATCTCCATGGGACAAATGGAGCAAATATCCGAGTTGTTTACGGACAAGTTCAAAGACCTGGGCGAGCTGCAGCCTGCCTATCAACAGTTTCTTACGGCGATGCAGCAATTCAATGATTATTTGGTAAACGGATATTATCAAAAACGAAGAGCGATCTTACTTAAAGATCTAGAGGGGTTAGAGAAAATAAGTGCGACACTATCACGACAGGGAGATCTCTCACGGCAGGATCTTAACCTTACTTCGGAAGAGCTTATTTCCAATGATACTCTATATAAGTATAAGGTTATTTCTTCACAGGATATGAGAACTGAGCATAGTAAATTTATATCAAAGCAAATGAATTTGTCGCAGGCTGAAATGTCCCTGTTATCGAATGCCAACGAGCAAAGAGATAAACAAAAAGAGATCAATGAGCTGGAGCATACGATATCTCAGCAAAATGTTATTTTTCAACAGGCTATTGAGACATTAAAAAGTGCAGTAGATGATTGGAGAAAGAAATATATCATTGAATCGCCGATAGAGGGTAGGGTTGTGTTTATCATTCCCTTGCAGCGAAACCAGCTTTTGCAGGCTGGCAAACAAGTGGGGTTTGTCAATCCTTCGGATACACGATATTATGCACAGGTGAATTTGCCGCAAGGGAATTTTGGTAAGATCAGTCTTGGGCAAAAGGTTCAATTGAGATTTGATGCCTACCCTTACGAACAATATGGTACCGTGGACGGTATACTGGATTATATTTCAAAAGTGCCTTCGGACAGCGGGTTCTTAGCCAATATAGAGTTGCCGAATGGGTTGGCGACAAACCAAAAAAAAGAGATCCAATATTATCCGGGCCTGAAATCTCAGGCGTTGATCATCACAGAGGACTTGAGGCTGTTGCAAAGACTCTTTTACAAGTTGGTAAAAGGAACGGATCGATGAACGGGTGATGTGGCAATTTCCCGCGCTGTATTTAACAGCCTTTGTATGATCTTAAAGGCAGCAAACTGTTTTTCAAAATCAAGGTCGAGGGAATTGCTGTGGATCTCCAATATTTGTATCAGTGTATCTGTGGAGGGGGCGGCCGTATATATCTGGTTGCAGACGCTTTCCCATTTGATATACCAATCCAGATCATGCATTTCCGGACAACATGCCTGATCCAGTATGGTGATAAATGACGCCATATGAGTGTCGAAAGTGTAATTGACGTATTTCTCTAACTCCCCATGCCTGCGAACGTCAATGCCTTTCCCGAGCCATTGTATAATAGTTTGTACGATCCGACAACAGTCTTGTATATCCTTGCCAGCGCATCCTCTGACTATTCCCAGTTGAATGAATTTATGGAAAACATATATGGTTTCGAATTTGGCCCCGGTCTTGCCCGCCACATTAATGATCGAGGTCGAAATAATGCCGTATGCTTTTTTGTATAGTGTGATCAATTTGAATTTCTTTTATTGATCTTTATGAATGTGAAAGCGAACTTGTGTCTCCATACCTTCAGGGAAGACTCGGCGAGGTCAAGGCAACCTTCGCGGATCAGTCTGAAATCCGTTCTCCATCTGGTAAGCAGGAAATTCCTGAAGTTGCTGTTCAGTCCTGTCTTTTCACTGGTAGTTATGGAATTGGGGCGTCTAAAGCGGATATAAAGAAAATCATCGCAATTGCCTGATTTTAAAAAAAAGTATGACCTAAGGAGGAATTGAGTGTCATATCCAAAGCTTCTGTCCGTAGAAAAGCCACCTGTCTGCAGGTAGGCCTTTTTGCTGATCAATGAAGTAGGGTGGAACAGGGAATGAAAGCCGTCTTTCCACGATAGAGCACGGGTGACATCCCATGGGAATCTTCTGATCATCACCTTTTTTAAGATCTGATCTATACGTAGTTCATGGGAACCGATCATATCCAGGCCCCGTTGTAGTAATTCATTCATCTGTATTGAAAACCTGTCTTTTGTAGAGATATCGTCTGAGTCCTGGAAGAAAATATATTCTTTATCCGTTTGGACAGCGGAGAAGTGCCTGGCCAGGTAAGGGCCCCTGTTTCCAGGTTTATTTTTAAGGATACTTATGCGACCGGCAATTTTATTAAACATATTCAGGTTCATTTTTTTGAATGAACTGTCGTCAAAACATAGGTTGATCCTGGAAGGGAGGGCGTCCGTGGCTTCCAGCGAAGACAAGCACCTGTTCAGAAGGTCTATCCTGCCTTTATGCGGGATCACCAAAAGGGAGTGGCGAAGCTTTTTAGTGGGTCTTTGTTTTCCACTCTGGTTGGTTTTCCCGACTTGAATAATTTTGAGGTCAGTTCTGTCGGAATTGAGGTACTTATAGGTAAAGGTATAAATTAAAGTTTCCAGATCGTTTTGTTCGATAAGTTTTATGGGAATAGCGGAAAAACAGTCCCTGTTCATAATGGCAAATGATCTGGCCGGCCCGTAATCGATATGGGAGATGATGGGAGGGGGGAAATACGGCAATAGGATGGCAGCATCAGCGTTCATGGTTTGACCCACCAGCTGCGACAGGGTTGCCTTTAAATGATCCGGATCAAAATTGTCGGCTGCGGCGATAATAACTACCGCCAGAGTATCCGGGGCCTGGGTGATCAGACGTTTATATTCCTTTCCGGAAAAAGGTATCGGCTGATGGTCGCCTGCGTTGGTCATTTTATCGCCGATCACGAGAATTAAGTCGTGTACCCGGGGAATGTCAATGGCCATGATCTGATCTTTTGAAATGTGTAAGAGCATATGACTATTTTACGGGGTGATGCAATTTGTTTTTTACGTATTCCCCAGCGCTGATCCTGGGACGGTATCGCATGGTTCCTGTCGATAAATCACCTTCCCGGCGTTGGTTCCCGGAAATATAGAACATGTTTTCGTTCCCCGGTTTCACAAAAGTGCCATAGCCTCCGAAATCCATTATTGAGAAGCCTGCCAGATGGAGCAGGGTAGGAATTAGTACCTCGTGGTGCCCTGTCCACTGATAAGTCAACTTAGCATGTAAATATCGCAATGCCTGGTTAGATATCCTGAAGATAGGGTTAAACGATCTATACCTGATCGTATAGGGGATGAAAGCGTCGGGATGACGCAACGAGCTCCACCAGTACCACCCCGGCTCTTCCTGTAGAGACCTGATATGGCTTGTGACAAAATCCGGCGCCATATCCAGGGAAGTAAAATAGTTGAAAAGAAGTGACCAGTCGCCATCGAATCGGACGTCATCTTCAATATTCCAGTAAAAGTCATAGTATGGGTAGCACAAGTAAAAGGCCAGCAAAGGGAAATGATTGCTCCCTGGTATTAATCCCCTGAAAATGCGACGATATCCCAATTTATCAATGTGCTTATCTGTAAAGACAAAAGTATCATCCGGGGCCAGTTCATCGGGTAGCATCCCATCGGTACTGTGATAAATAATATTTGCCATGCCAAACCGGGAGCTCCCCTGCTTGATAGCGGCAAAATGGTCAATTACATTTTTAGACGATTTATTCGTCAACACGCAAAAAGCCTGTGTCTTTCTGTTATCAAGAAGCATCATATAAATACTTAATTTTCAGCCTAATTGTACATTCTATGTAATATAGCAGTATCGACCCGGATCGTACCGTCAATCCCATATGCCGAAAGATGAGATATAATATTTGGTTATGCCATTCCCTGGGCGGATATTCTGCGTTTGGATATAATTCATCAGGATTGATGGTATACAAAAATGCAGTCCACTGCGCTAACCATGCAGTGCGGCCTTTGTCATGTTGCGTATCAAATACTATTGCTGCATATTCCTCCAATATACCTTGGTTTTGAATATATTTATTCTCTATGAAATTCCGGGCCCATCCCAGAATTATCACTTCTGAACTATAGATCTCCAACAGCTGACCGATGCTCAGTATTTTTCTTTGCAATATGGTTTTTATCAGGGCCATGCACAGTAAAAAAGATGATATCAGTATCGTGTCCTCATCAAGCGTTGCATTTAATGATTGGCGCATAATGATGTTGGATAGATGAAAGGCGTTATTGGATCGTCGGAGCGCAATGACCAGTTCGATATCAGATATGCTCCTTTGATCATGGAAGACCACTCCGCCGCGGCTTATTTTCTGGAGAATTTTCCGGCATGCTTCGCTATCCTCTTCCCGGACATATAATTCTATCATTAGCAATAGTTCGGGGGAATTTTGCTTTTCAACCTGGTACATTTTAGATGAGCCCCGATCAATGGCATACTGTTCCAAAAAAGAAGCGATCTCGCCGCAGAAAGAATCCGGGTCCTTTCCGTCCGGGCGAAGGGAAACATGAAAATATAGAAGGAACTGGTTCATACGGTCTGCCTGTAAATATCTTTAAAAAAAAGAGTTGTTCGGTGAAAGATCCATTATTTTTTTTGAATATCGTACAGGCCGATTAGATACTTTTAACATCCGTGATTAGGCCTTTACGAGGGGTAAACATTTATATCTGAATAGGTGAAAACGTAAGAAAATGATTGCAAAAATTGCTTTTATCATGACTCAGCCTGATGCATACTCGCAAACTTTTGTACATGCACAGCGCAGATATTTGACGGGTGAAATAACAACTTTGTGGGATATGGGCCGATGGTCTGAAGAAGGCCCGATCCAGACCCAGGATTGCCCGAATTTTGATGAAGCGCTCGCCCGGTTTTTTGTCAGGAAACAGATCAACGTGGTCCTGGCCCAATTCGGACTTAGCGGGGCCAATGTTGTTGGGGCGTGCCGTCAGCTTGCTATCCCCCTCGTAGTATATTTTCACGGTTATGACGCGTATACCAAAAGTATATTGCGAAACCATGCGGTACAATATCAGCAGCTCTTTGACTATGGTTCCTCCCTAATTGTAGTATCGCAGGATATGAAGGAGCAACTAATATCGCTTGGCGCTCCGGCTGAAAAGATAGTTTATGTCCGTTCTGGGGTAAATGATATCTTTTTTGAAAGATATCCGCCACTGGACAGCAAAACATTTGTTGCAGTTGGGAGATTTGTGGCGAAAAAGGCGCCCCATTTAACATTGTATGCTTTCAGGGAAGTTCTGAAACGTCATCCGGAAGTAAGATTGATCATGATAGGCGCTGGACAGCCTCTTGTTGATGTATGTATCGACCTGGTGATTGCCTGGGGTATGAAAGATAGCGTAGAATTTATGGGAGTATTGGATCAGTCTCAAATAATGGAAGTATTCAAGAGGTCCTTCTGTTTTTTACAGCACTCTGTTACAACCTTCCTGGAAGGTGATTCAGAAGGCACGCCGCTTTCTGTGCTGGAAGCAAGTGCAGCCGGATTGCCTGTGATTTCCACCAAACATAAGGGAATAAAAGAGGCTGTATTGGATGGTGAAACTGGTTTACTTGTGGACGAAAGAGACGTCGACGGTATGATTGACTGTATGTGCCGGCTGCTTGCAGATGGCGAAAAAGCACGCCAAATGGGGGATATAGGGCGACAGCATATAAGAAAGAACTATTCCATGGAAGAATATATATCGGGATTGAACCGGATAATCGCTATGGCTTTAACACGCTGAAATAAGCAAATGCAATGCTCATTAACGATGATCCTAAGGAAAAGATGAAACTAATCTTAGTTGGCAATAAGCCACCTCGCAGAGCAGGGCTTTCTGAGCAAATTGATTCTTTTGATTTTGTGATGCGCGTCAACCGGATGAATTATCTTGAACGATCCGGCTACAGGATCAATGGGCTTTTTCTGGAAGCCAATACTACGTTCAAGGATCAATATGCGGGGGGTGCTAACAAAAGCAAGATAAGAACTGCAGGGAAAATACTAATGAGAGAACAATGGTATTCACGTTTTCAAACATGGTCCCAATACCTGACTCCCATACAATATTCGGAAATCGAGCTGATTGATGAAAGTTTTGCAATTCGGGAAACAGGCTTCAAAAGGCTAACCTCTTCAATTTTATTATTAGGTCACTTGCTCAACTCTGAATGGAGCAAAAAATACCGTATATACATTACCTGCCTCGATATTGAGAAGCGGGCTGAGATCATGAATAAAGATCCAACGTGGGCATGGCATTTAGGAGCGGGGCCTGTTGAACAGGAGTATCTATTAAAACATTTACGTTTACATAACCTTATTCGTATTGATGATGAGTAATATACCAGTATTAATCCCGATCAAAGAGCACAGTGAAAGATGCCCGGAGAAGAATAGGTATCTATTGCCTTATACCATAAACTATTTAAAGCAACAAGGCAGATTGTCGTCTGCATGGGTGATATCCGATTCTCCTGCGTTATTAGCATTAGCCAGTTCCTTACACGTAAATACATTCCTGGAAGTTCGTATGCCGGGCCAAAATGAAAGAACTGCATGCTGGAGCTTTTTGCAATTGCATCCTTATCCGGAATTTTTACTGTGCCCTGCCACACAGCCTTTTCGTTCGGAGAACCTTATTGATGAGATGGAATGCGTTTATAAAAATCGAGGGGACATCGATTTCGTCACCGCTATGACAATTATTGCCGACAGGCAGCAGTTCTATGTAAACCAGATGCCGGATAGGTATGAATTCAGAACGCACAGTGAGTGCAGAATGGGGGTGACCTGCGAAAATACATTTATGATTGACGGGTCCTTATATCTAATCAGGACGTCCTTCCTTAATTCGATCGTTCATTCGCAAGACCCTACTTCCTCCTTTTGGAATGCAAAATTTACTTGCGTGATCAATAAGGCTCCCTTTATGGATATTGATACGAAAGACGATCTGTATAAGTTCAATTTCCTAAAAAAATTTTTTCTATGATTGAATTGCCGGATTTTAAAAATGCTTTTGATCATGAAAATAGCTTTTACCTTAGCTGCAGTAACAGTAGATTAAGCAAGTTTATCGCTCACTATGAACTGTTCAAATTAGCCCAAAATTTACCGGGTTCCATTGTGGAATGTGGTGTTTTTATGGGGAATAGCCTGGTTAGGTTTGCCGGTTTCAGAGAGATCCTCGAAAATGCATATTCAAAAAACATCATTGCTTTTGATTGCTTTGAAGAATTTCCCCCGACAAACAATAGGGAGGATGAGAAATATTTAGATGATTTTATAAACAAGACTGGTGGGAACTCTATTTCCATTGAACAGTTGCAAACCGTGCTGGATCATAAAAATATCCGGAATGTAGAACTGATAAAGGGAGATATAAATTATACGGTTCCGAAATATATAGCCGATCATCCTAATTTAAAAATATCTTTAATAAACCTGGATACCGATGTATATGAACCAGCGGTTACGATTCTTAAACATCTTTATCCAAAGTTGGTGAAGGGTGGTGTCTTACTCCTGGATGATTATGGCATTTTTCCGGGGGAAACAAGGGCTGTCGATGAGTTCTTTTCCGGATTGGACGTGAAAATACAAAAATTCCGCTATGCGATGACCCCCAGCTTTATAGTAAAACCATGATCAAGTCAGAGCCCGGGCTAAAAGATTTGGCCAATTATTTTTTACTAAATTCCAGTTTCGGATCGGATAATAGCCTGCAAAGCGGTAAACTGGCGATTGCAGTATTTTTCTTCTATGCAAAAAGGAACGACCTGGATGTCTCACCCCCGGATGCGGGATATTCTTACCTGGAGGAGATTAATTCCGGGCGCTCTTTTACTTCCATATTTTATTCTACCGGGCTCCTGGGATATGCCGTGGTACTTGACCATTTGCTTCAACTAGGTTTCGCAGAAGGAGGCGTAAATCAATACTTGAAGGACCTGGAGTCGCATGTATTACCTCACCTGCCTTTCCCCAATTGGCAGCAAGTAAATATCGCAAATGGGCTTAGCGGTCCGGGATTATATCTCCTTCACCGGCTAAGCGATCCGACACTGCGGACAGGACCACTAAAAGACCTATACAGAGAGAAGTTGAACTCATGCCTAAAAGAGATAAAAAAGCTCCTGGATCCTCATCCTGAGAGGGCTTGCCTGCCTTATGCGGAACCGTCTATCTGGAATGGATGGACGGGTGTACTAGTGTTCTTGAACAAGATCAAGAGGATGGGATTAAGCGATGAGCATACCGAAAATATAGCAAGGAATATTACTAATGAATTAATGAATTATGTAAAAAGCGATCCCTCTTTCTGGCCAAAAACAGAAGCTTTCTTCGGATTATTTTATGCTATCGATATCGATCGGGATAAGACATTGCATGATGAAATATTCGAGTCATTTGTCTCATTTATAGATTCGGGGTATAACAATCTTCAACAGGTGGAATTTGTTCATGCTGCATTTATCGCGCTTTTGATAGATCTGTTAGGCCGAAAATACCGGTATGACAATGCGATAGCTCTAAGTCGTAAAATAACTGATAAAGTCAAAATGATGATAGCCGAAAATAAAATACCTGCTCTTTTCGGTTGCGTGCCAGCCAGCCAAACTATCGAAATGGGTATGTATAGAGGAGCTGGTTTGACAGCATTGTCTTTATTAAGTCTGCAATCAGGAGATTGTAACTGGTTAAAAATACTGGGTATATGGCCGCATTAACAGACCTTATATTGTTTTCCGACAATGCAACAAATTCCCGGGCCAGACTGCCATCAGACCTTGTCAACTATCTGGCATCTCAACCGGAAATGCGCGTCACCAACGTGTCGATAGACAGACAGGATATTGACAGGTGTGTGCTTCAGACAGAGGGGAATATGTCGATCCTGTGCATTCCACGGCCGGAAAATAAATTTGAATTGGATCCTGCTCATAATTTTCATCAATTAACGTACGCCCGGCGAATCGTCGATGTCTTGTACTCCTATCTGCTGGGAAAAGAGATAATAGTTTTCTGCGCAGATTCAGTGAAATATCTGAGGATATTCGAGAAACTTAAAGAACGATATAGATCAGCCAGGTTCATTTATCTTCATTATGAATGGAGCTGGAAACTACATCTTCACATCCCGGATAAGCTATTTGCAGAGCTTTGGAGGGCGGGCGATATTTCGCGTTCGCCCCTTGCATTCGAATTGACCGCATACGAACGGAAGATGGCCCTGACTTCGGATAAGGTCATAGCCGTTTCCGGTCAGGCAATTGATTTTTTTTCTACAGTTTTGGAAATTCCCATGGACAGGCTGTCGCTCATCAGAAATGCTGCGACCTCTTGCTGTAAAGGACCTACATCGAATATGTTTAGGAAGGATTTTGGCCTTGAGGAAGACGAAAAGATAATTTTATATGCGGGAAATATTACGCATGGCGATGGTATTTTCTATCTGGTACGTGCATTTAAAATAATTGCTGCTGACGACGAACGCGTTAAGCTGGTCATTGTCGGGTCGGGAGATTATTCGGGTTTATTGGAATTCGTCGGGCCATTGTGGGGTAAAATTATCCTTACAGGTCAACTCCCGGATAATGTTCTTGGCGAGTTGATCACAATGGCAGATATCGGAGTCATTCCATCGTTATATGGACAATACAGTGTTACGGCGATGGATATGAGTTTGGGGAGACTCCCACTGGTAATTAGTGCAGTGGATGGATTGGATGAGTCATTCGAGGACAGGGTGGATTCATTGAAAACCAGCCTTCTTGTGAATGAACAGAATGAATTGCAAATTGATGTGTCTCAATTAGTGAAGAATATGAGGTTGCTTTTAGACGATCGAATACTAGCCAGGATACTTTCAGAGAACGCTTACGCCAGGGGAATAAAAAAATCAGATTTAAGTAGAATGTGCGGTAGTTATCTAAAAGTCCTGCAGGAAGTTGCTTATGGATGACAGGAAAAATATCTCCTGTATCCTGTTCCCATCGGGGTCACACAAAGCGCACTGCAGTGCGCTTTTTTGTTTTGCTGGCACCGCCAAACCCGTATCTTATTGCCGCACTGGTGAAAGATTAGTTTCCCCAAGGTATCGCGCCCTTTCCGGACGCACGGATGGGTAATGCGACAATCTAAGGGCCCTATCTTGCCAAAATGCAATTCATCCCACCGAAATCCCGGTCCATTTCAATTGCGCTGTTCGGGGCGCTGTTCCCGGAATATTTTCGCGTAAAATAAAAATTGTATGCGTGTACTTATCAATTTCGTCTTTTTACTGGCTTTTGCAGCCTGTAAGAAGGATTCAGGATCATCTCCTTCTCCTGATAACCCTGGTGGCCCAGGCGGGGCTGGCTCTTCTCCCGGCACTGTTACCGGAAAAGTTACCGATTCGAAGGGGAATGCCCTTAGCGGAATAAAGGTGACCGTGGAGCACACAGTCTGGTATGCTTCGTATGTTCTTGCAATGACGGACAACGGCGGTAATTACAAGGTGAAGCTGCCTGCTGAGCCTGCGGGTAGCTGGACGGCAAAGGCACAGCTGGAAAAGTCAGCCTATGGCAATCAGTACAAGTTCGATCTCGCAGCCGACAGCACAGATGCTTTTACCCGTGATCAGGCAGCTGTCCGGAATTTTACGTGGAAGCTCAGTGGCCAGCGCCCGGGCGGCGGATTCTATGGCGCACATGTAGACATCTATCAATTTGGTACCGATGTGGACCTTAGCCAGGTGAGGCTGCAGTTTACGCCCACCGAAAGTGTATTGATCGACGGTACGCCTGCCGCTGCATTTGAGCGGCCAGTGCATGATGTGGCGGGCACCTTTATGGTTACGGACGTACCTATTGGCAAGTATACGGTAAAGGCTATCTATCCGGGTAAGACCCTCCTGCTGGACAACCGGCATGAGGATGATGTACCCGCTGTCAGCCAGCCGGTAGTATTTGGCAAGTACGGCTACCTGGGTGAGACGGAATACAATATCGAATTCTATTTGTCGGAGTAGGGTACACTTCCTGACAGGAGAAACCAAAATTTTAAATTGCAATCGATTGCATTATGAAATTTTATCGTATTTTAGGCCATTATTGTGCGAATTACTGCCTTAATATGGTTCTTGGTGTTGCTGGCACAGATAGCAGGTGCCCAGCAGCAGACGTTCAATTTCATCAACTTCAGCAATAACAATGGGCTCTCGTCCAATACTGTCAACGCTCTACTGAAGGACAAACTTGGATATATGTGGTTTGCCACGGAAGACGGGCTGAATAAGTTTGATGGGATCAGCTTTACGGTGTACAATCATAATAATCTGGATACCAGCAGTATAGCTACAAATCAGATCCAGACCATCTACGAGGATCCTGCAGGCAATCTTTGGATAGGTACCAACAGGACCCTTTCTCTCTATGACAGGAAAAAGGATTGTTTCCAAAATTTTGACATCACCAACGGTACAGCTGTACGGTCCATCTGTTCCGATGGTGCCGGGCATCTGTGGATAGGCTGCTACGCCGGCCTGATCCTGTACGATCCTGCCAGCCGGCATACGAAATACTATACGAAAGATGCTGAAAAGCCAGATCGATTGTTGTCAAATACAATTACCTGTGTTTTCAGGGACAGCCGGCGCAGGACCTGGGTAGGCAGTAATTCCGGATTGTATCTTTACCAGCCGTCTACCGATAACTTCAAACGCTTTTATACCGATCCTGCTGATCCGGGATCAATCAGTGATAATGTGATCAAGGCAATTGCTGAAGACAGGGACGGCCGCTTGTGGTTCGGCACCAACAATGGTGGACTGAATTTATTGCAGGGGGACGACTGTCACTTCACCAGGTATACAAGCAACAAGGCAGATGTACATTCTCTCAGCAGCCTCCGGATCTACAGCATTGTCCCTGAAAGCAGCGGTGATCTGTGGATCGGCACGGAGGAAGGACTGAATATTTTTGACCCGCGTACAGGCTCAGTGGTACGGGTGACGGGCAATGACAGGAATAAATACAGTCTGAAAGGTAGTTCTGTACGAAGCATCTTTATCGATAAGCAGGGAATTTATTGGGTATGCACCTACATGGGCGGGATAAACAAATATGACAGGAACCTTGGATTTTTTAATCTTGTCCAGTACAACTCCTTCGATCCGAAAGGACTTAGCTGTCCCAAGGTCACCTCTTTTTCCGAAGGTAATAACGGAGATATCTATGTGGGAACCGACGGAGGCGGGTTGAACCTCTATCACTGCAAGACGGGTTTGATCGACCACATCCCCTTGAGCAATGAAAAAAAAACGGAGGGGGTGGCTGTGCTTGCCCTGGAGCGCTGCGGCAATGAACTTTGGATAGGAACCTTTCAGCATGGGATCTTTGTATTGAATACCAGGGATCAGCGCGTGCGGCATATTACGAAAGGCAGCCGGCCCCAGGATTTGCCCGGCGACGACGTCTTCTGTTTAAAAAAAGACAGACGGGGTAACATATGGGTGGGCACCAACGGCAACGGCGTCTGCATGTTCGAGCCCGGTTCGGGCAAATTTATTCGCTTTGGCCAAGTGGCATTCAACGGCATTGGCAGCAACTTGCTTAAGAGTGGGTTTATCCGGGCCATTGAAGAAGACAATGCCGGAAATATGGTCATCGGGACAGTGGGATCAGGAGTCGCTTTATATGATCCTGCCCGGCAGACCTGCCGGATCTTCAACCGGGCCAATACGAACCTTCCGTTGGATGAGGTCATCTCTCTCCACCTTGACGCAAAAGGGACGATTTGGGCAGGAACGTCCAGCGGCGGCTTGTGCCGGCTGGATCATCATCAAAATAGATTTGCTAATTATGCTGAGCAACAGGGTTTGGCCAACGCCGTCATCTACAAGATCCTGGAAGACGACGCGGGTTTATTATGGGTGAGCACCAATAAAGGGATCAGCTGCTTTGATCCGGCAAGGTCGACCTTTAAAAATTATACTTCCCGGAATGGCTTGCAGCAAAGTTCCTTTTACCTGGGAGCAGGTGTAAAAACATCATCCGGAGAATTGTTCTATGGAGGCCTGGAGGGCTTTAATTATTTTCATCCTGCAGCGATCAACGATAACCAGAACGCATCTGCTATCGTATTTACCGATCTGAAAATTGCCGGTCAGCCGGTGGTCCCCGGAAAAGATGCAGCAATAAAAGCACATATTTCCGTCGCCGGCGAGATCCGGCTCGATTATAAGCAGAACTTCTCTGTGGATTTTGCCACATTGGACTTTACCACTCCCCTGGAAGACCGGTACATGTACAAACTAAGTGGATTTGATAGATCCTGGAATGAAGTGGGAACTTCCAGGACAGCCACGTTTACCAACCTCTACCCGGGAAATTATACCTTGGAAGTGAAGGCCAAAAATTATAATGGCGGATGGATAACACGGCCCGCAACCATCAAAATTTATGTAAAGCCACCGTTCTGGATGACTGGTTACGCCTACGCTTCTTATATTATAATAATTGCATTCCTGTTATGGATGTTCCGTTCCCGGGGGATCCGCAGGCTTAAAAGCAAGTTTGCGCTGGAACAAGAACGGTTGCAAATGAAGCAAATGATCAGGCAGGAAAGGCAGGAAGCTGAGCGGTTGCATGAATTTGACCAGCTGAGGATCAAGTTCCTTACCAACCTTAGCCACGAGTTCAGGACACCTATTTCATTGATCCTGGGCCCCCTGGAAAAATTGCGGGAAAGTGAAGCAGACCAATACAAACAGGAACAGCTTACCATGGTGAAGCGTAATGCCAGAAGGTTGCTTAACCTGGTGAATCAACTGCTTGATTTTCGCAAGTTGGAGGAACATGAATTGAAGCTCAATTGTATAGAGGCGGATATTGTTCCCTTTATACGGGAAACAGCGGAATCCTTCAGGGACATTGCGGAAAGGAAACAGATCCATTTTGCTTTCAGAACGGAGGTCGGGCAATTTTATACTTCTTTTGACAAGGAAAAGATCGAGCGGATCTTATTCAACCTGTTGGGCAACGCTTTCAAATTCACCGGCAAAGAAGGGAAGATCTCACTGGAGCTAATGCGTGTCCAGCCGACTAATGAATTGGTTATCAAAATTTCCGATACAGGTATCGGTATGTCGGCTGATGAGCGGCAACGGATCTTTGATCGTTTTTTCCAGGGCAATACCCACGCCAGCGTGATGAACCAGGGCAGCGGTATCGGGTTGGCCATCACCAAAGAATTCGTGCAGTTGCAGGGCGGAACGATAAGCGTGGAAAGCGAACCCGGAACAGGCAGTATCTTCACTATCTGTTTGCCACTGAAGAATCTTCCGCAGGAAGGTAAAGGAATCGCAGACCACCCCCATGTTCCTGGAAATATCGCAGAAGAAAAACCCGCAATGACGCCGGCGACGGACATGCTGACAGTCCTGTTGGTGGAAGACAATGAAGATTTCCGGTATTATCTGAAAGACAATCTGAGATCTCAATATAAGGTCATTGAGGCCGGTGATGGAAAGGAAGGATGGCAAAAGGCAATTTCCGGCCACCCCGATGTCATCGTAAGTGATATCAGTATGCCGCACATGGACGGGATCGAGCTCAGCCGGAAAATAAGATCGGATAAACGCGTAAATCATATTCCTATCATCCTGCTTACGGCGCTGAATGAAGATGCATACCAGTTAAAGGGACTGGAGACGGGCGCCAGCGATTATCTCACCAAACCCTTCAGTTTTGAGATCCTGCGTGTTAAGATCAGGAACCTTATCATGCTTAACCACCGTTTAAGGGAAACCTATACCCGGCGGCTGAATGTTGAAACGCCGGTAACCGCCATACAGTCGGATAATGAAAGACTGCTCCTCACGGTTACTCAATTCATCGAATCGAACCTGGATAGCCCAAACTTGTCTGTGGAGGAATTGTCCAGGCATGTTCACATGAGCCACGCCTCGCTTTACCGTAAGATCGTTGACCTCACCGGCGAGACACCTGTAGAATTTATCCGATCCATTAAGCTGAATAAAGCGGCCGATTTGCTCATGAGAAGCGATATGAAGATTGCAGAAGTGGGTTATGCCGTAGGTTTTACCACCCCCAATTACTTTACCCGGGCATTCAAAGCGAAATTCAATCTTTCTCCTACCGAATATGTTTCTCTAAAACGTAAGCAGGTTAGTTAGCTCCTCAGACGTACGCTTTAAATTGATTTCCACTGATTTATGACAGCAGTTTAAGAGCGGTTGACGAATTTGTGCTACGAATTGCCGGATCAGGGCAACCCTTAGAGCATGGTTCCTGATAGTTTTGCCCAGCCGGTCTATTAAATGGATCCGTCAAATTCAGATTGCCATGCTTAGAAATACGATTGCCAGACACCCCCCGGTTCATTCCTTTTTTTCAATGAAACGATTCATCTTGGCCCCCCTCAGGCCGGTGTTGGCTACTCCCGCATAACTTTTTCGAATCAATTCCAACTTAAAAACTACGCTTATGTCGATTGCAGTACGTGTGAACCAGATCCTCTGGAAGAAGAAAGCAGCTTTGCTGCTGATCCCGCTCTTGTTTTTTTGCCCTGTCCTGATATGGGCGCAAAATACCATGACCGTGAAGGGGCGGGTACTCAATGAATTGAATGCTCCCATCGCCGGGGCCTCCGTTACATCGAAAGAAACGAATACAGGCGTCACCACGGACGAAAATGGCAATTTTTCGATCTCGGTACCCTCCCGATCCACGTTGATCATATCATTTGTGGGCTATGCTCCAAAAGAAATAAAGGTTAATTCGCCTACCGTCAGCATTTCGCTGCAACCGGGGAAAAACGACCTGGACCAGGTGGTGGTGATCGGCTATGGCACACAGCGCAGGAAGGATGTGACAGGCTCCGTAGCCACGATCAGCGGCGAAAAGGTGAACGAGGTTCCGGCAGTAGACATCTCCAGGGCTTTACAAGGCCGGATCGCCGGGGTTCAAATGTCTCAAACTTCATCCAAACCCGGCTCGGGTATGCAGATCCGGATCCGTGGTACGCGTTCGCTGAACGCCACCAACGACCCCTTGGTCGTACTGGACGGAATCCCCTTCATAGGAACCCTCAACGACATCAGTCCCGCCGAGATCAAAAGTATCGATATTCTAAAAGATGCTTCCGCGACAGCTATTTATGGTTCCCGCGGAGCCAATGGGGTTATATTGGTTACTACGAATAAAGGATCGGCCGGACAAAAAGCGCATATAAGCTACAACGGTTATGCCGGATTCAAGAAAGTTTGGGGTGAATATCCCATGATGAACGGACCTGAATACGCCGCTCTCCGCAAGGCGAACAACGCCACTCCCGGCGCTTCTATCCGTACCAACACGCTGGATGAGAACGATAGTGTGAACACGGATTGGCAAAAGCTGCTATATCAGACGGGTTATGTCACCAACCAGGATCTGAGTGTTACAGGCGGTTCGGAAAAAGGCAACTATAGTGTCGGGTTCACTTATTTCAAGGATCAGGCCGTGATACCCTTGCAATACTATGAAAGGTATAGTATACGCACTGCCCTTGAGCAGAAGATCGGCAGCCTCTTTCGCATCGGCCTTGTGACGAATAATTACTATACGGTTAATCACGATCAGAATATCGGACCCTACGCTGCGTTGAATCTTACGCCGCTTATCAATCCGCGCAATCCCGATGGCAGCTGGAAACCAACGGTCAACATCAATACGGGGGGGCCTCAGTGGGCCTATACGGCGCATGCCTTGAATGCTTTGGGAGATAAATATATAGACCTCACAAGGGCTTATACCACCAATAACTCCCTATTCGGTGAGATCAGGATCCCCGGGGTGGAGGGACTGAAGTACCGTGCTAATCTTGGCTTGTATTTTCACCAGGACGACTATGGCACTTATACGGGGACAGGCGTTTTCAGCGGTGTGGCTACTACTGCTTCCAGTGCCTCTATCAGCAACACCAAACAGGTGGATTATGCGCTTGAGAACCTGTTGACGTATGACCGGACCTTTGGAGGCAAACATGCTATCAGCGCCGTGGCGTTGTATTCAGTGGAGCAAAATACAAAATGGTCTTCAGCGGCTTCAGCCAATCATCTGCCTTCCGATGCTTTCCAGTTCTACAATTTGTCCTATGTGCTGGCAGACCAGAATGGTACGTCTACGGTTGGCGGCGGTAGTTATGCGCAATATGGGTTGTTGTCCTATATGGGTCGTATCATCTATACTTACGGCGACCGCTATATCCTGAGCGCCGCCTTCCGTTCCGATGCCTCTTCCGTGCTGGCGCCGGGGCATCAATGGCATTCTTATCCGGCTATCTCTGTCGGATGGAATATGAAGAATGAAAATTTCATGGATAAGGTCTCGTTGGTAGACGCCCTGAAGCTAAGGGTAGGTTATGGAGAAACATCCAACCAGGCTATCAATCCCTATCAGACACTTGGCGGACTAACCACCAGTCCCTATAATTTCGGGCCTTCCGGCTACGCCATGGGATACTATGTCACGCAATTGCCGAATCCCGCATTGGGCTGGGAGTTCTCCAAAACATGGAACTATGGGGTCGATTTCTCGATACTGAAAAACCGGTTGAGCGGTACTATCGATTACTATACCGTGAATACCAGTAATGTGCTGCTGAGCGTCGGTCTTCCGACCACATCGGGCGTCACCAGCTATACCGCGAATATAGGCGCAACGCAAAATAAGGGCATAGAGCTTTCGCTGAACGGTACGGTCCTGGACAATTTGCATGGATGGACATGGGAGGTCGGCGTTAACGTGTATCGCAACCGAAATAAGCTCGTAAGCCTTTATTCCGGTCAGCCCTACGATAAAGGCAATCTGTGGTTCCCGGGTCATCCTATCGATGTGGCCTATGACTATAAGAAGATAGGCCTGATGAGCTATGCCGACAGCACCAGCGGTTATATGCAAGCAGCTTATCCTGGTGGAAATGTGGGCATGATCAAAGTGGCATACAACAGCAAGGACACTTCCCTTCACTATGTGAATGGCGTACCGAACAGGAAAAACCAGGCGGGCACGGCGCTTAACAACGACGACCGCCAGATCTACGATCTGCAGCCGGAGTTCGAAGGAGGGTTCAATACGCGCGTGGCATATAAAGGGCTGGACCTGGGCATCACCGGTATCTTCAAAAGCGGCGGTACACTCATCAGTACGTTGTATTCGTCTGTCGGGTATCTCAATAACCTGAATACAAGATCGGGCAATAACGTCAAGGTGGATTACTGGACCCCTACGAACAACCATGCCAGTGATTTCAATACGTTCGCTCCAAGACCCGGCGGTGTGGGAGGCGACAACCCGGCATATGGCAGCACGATGGGGTATTTCAGCGCTTCGTATCTGAAGATACGCACCATTACAATGGGTTATAATTTCAGTCAAAAGTGGATGAAAGCGGCTTCTATCACCCGGATGCGGGTATATTGTACGGTGGAGAACCCGTTTGTATTTTTCTCACCTTACGAGAAGAGGTCGCATATGGATCCCGAGACCAATTCTTATGGTGATCAAAATTCAGCAGTACAGGCGGGCCCGCACCGTATCCTCACCATCGGTACCAACACACCTTCCACGCGTAATTTCCTCATCGGGTTAAATGTAACTTTTTAAAAAAGGATCAACATGAAACAAATACTTATAAAACTATATATTGGAGCCGGAACGCTGGCACTTCTGCTTACTTCGGGATGTAATAAGGTGTTGAAAGAGACGCCGCGCAGTTCGTTCACCCCTCAATATTTCCAGACGGCCAACGGGGTTCTGGGCGGCCTGACTGCCTTATATGCTCATTTGCGTTACATTTATGGGAATGCCTATTATTGGAACATGTGTCAATGTGGTACCGATGAATCCACCTGGGGGCAAAGCGGCGGCAGCGGAAGTAATTTTCAAGCCCAGGATTATTCCGTCCCCGGCGTTCATCCGACGCCCACGTTAAGCGATGCCGGTCAGCTGTGGGGCAATACGTTTCCCTATATCAACACTGCCAATGGCGTCATTCAATATGGCGTTTCGGCTGGGGTAGCAGCCTCGTACATTGCAGAAGCCAAGTTTTTCCGTGCATTCGATTACTTTTTACTGGTGCAGACCTTTGGCGGTGTACCGTTGGACCTTGGCTCCGGAAGGCTGCAATTCAATACTTCCACTTTAAGGAGCTCGGTTCGTGATTCTGTATCCATCGTGTATACGAAGGCCATTTTCCCGGACCTGAACGAGGCGGTCTCCAATTTACCTAGTACCCGCCGCGTCACCGGCGCGGTGACCAAACAGGTGGCGCAATTGTTTCTGGCCAAGGCTTATCTTACTTATGGATGGTGGCTGGAGAACCCAAATAGTATTCCTTCCTATCCGGTGGAATCGGGAAGTCCCAGAAAAGATCCTGACGGACATGATCCTGCGTGGTATTATCAGCAGGCGTATACGATTGCCGTCAATGCGATCCAAAATCCCGGCGTATATGGCTTACAGCCTACCTACTATGATGTCAACGTGGCCACGAACGACTACAATAATGAGTGCATGTTGTACTCTGATCATACCCAGCTGAGCTCGCAGTATAATGTGAGTAGTTTTACGTATGGCGCCGGCGGCACTCCGGACAACTGGTCCAGTTGGTTCCAGACCTGGGCCTATCCCTCTATAACAAGCTCCACCTCCGCAGGCGCCTGGAGTTCCGTATATTCCGTTCAGCGGGCCTCGGAGCAGTGGGGGGGACGCCCGTGGGTGCGTAACGCTCCTACGATCGAAGTCTTCACCAAGACTTTTGCCGATAAGACGAACGATTCCCGTTATGATGGCACTTTTACATCCGTCTATCGCTGTAATATGAAGGAGGCTGCGCTGCCGTACACCACTTTGTACAACGCCAATAACTTACCGGTCACCGAAGGCGCCGCCGTACTCACCTTTTTGAACGATGACGTTCCCGGGATCGACTATTCCAATGCCGTTTATAAAAGCAGTGTAGGAGCAGGGGTTCTCCCGGGTCGTGCCGACTATGTGATAGCACCCAGTGCTATCAACAGGATAGTATATCCCGGACTCTGGAAGATCGGTCCCTATCGTACCGACAATAATGGGGGATTGGGCAATCCCAACGCGGGCAGCACAAGGCCTTACACCGGCGCCAAATTCTCGGAGCTGTATTTTATTGCCGCCGAAGCGGCTGTAAAGGGCGCAACTATAACAGCCGGATATGATGCATTAACGCTGATCAATGTCATCCGCGCCCGTGCCGGTAAATGGAAATACAGCAATGCCGGCAGAGCGGCATATGTTGCCGATAACAGCGCCGCCATGGTGGCTGCTACGCCTGCTACTATCACTATTGGCTATATACTTGCCGAACGCTCACGTGAGTACTACGGGGAAGGCTATCGCTTTTATGACCTCGTTCGTACGCAGCGTTTTGGAATGGACAACCAGGAGGGGTATAACTATGGCACTTATACGATTGGCGGCGCTGCCTATTCCAACCATACGCCCCTGACCAATACCCGTACCATTACCCCTCAGCTGTATCTCCAGCCGATCCCGCAAGGCCAGATTGACGCCATGCAGATGAGTGATGCTGCGAAGAAAGCATATCAAAATCCGGGGTATTAGGGCAGTGAGCGGAAAAAGGCGGACGGGTTGTCACGGATACGGTTAGGCATCCGGTATGTTGGGCTCCACTAGCTTAGCCAGCTTTTCCAGCGACTCCTGCCAGCCTAAATAACACATTTCAACAGGTATAACCGAAGGAATTCCTTCCTGTGTAATTTTTATTTCTGTACCCGCGATATTTTTCCGGAGCGAGACAGTGACGGTCATTTCTCCTGGCAGGCGTGGATCGTCAAATTTATCAGTGTATTTCAGGTATTCATTAGGTTTGATCTCCAGGTATGTTCCACCGAATGAATGGCTATTTCCGGTTGTGAAGTTCAGGAATGACATCTTATGAGCACCGCCAGGCTCTACATTCATTTGGTGAACGGTGCAAATAAACCCGTAAGGAGGCAGCCAGGTAGCAATTGCGGGGGCTTCAGTAAATGCGCGGTATACTTTTTCCGGAGATGTCTTAAGGACTCTGTGCAGCGTTACAGTGTTGTTGGACATAAAAAATGTTTTTGATCGGACAAAGTTAGAACGGACCGGTCTCTGATGCCGGGGGCATTTACGCCAAAATGGGGGCGGTTTGCGACTGTTTTTATAAGAACCGGAGAGGGGCCTTTGAATTATTTCCTGTTATTTTCCACGATCATCCCCTTGTCCAGCAATACCGCGCAGCCCTTATATGTCTGCCCTTTATAGGTGACGGTCATGTGGTATTCGTAGATATGATCACTGAGCCCATCGGTGCAGAAACCGGGTGCAATCGATACCTTGAGCAGATTGCCTCCGTCGGTGCTAATGGAGTAGACCAGGCTGTCTTTTGCCGGCAGCGGCTTCTCGATGGGCACGATCACTGGTCGTTGGAGCGACGGCGCTTTGAAGAGGACGTATTTATCTTTGTCGATCTCCACGCTCCAGTAGGGGTCGCCGCCGGTGCCAAGGATCTCCACGCCTTCGGACCGCCGCCGTACCCAGGAGACGTTTTCCGGCGCCGTATTCTTCCGGAACAGTGCATATTGATGCGACAGAGAGTCGGGTATCTGGATCCCGTAGCTCCTGGTATTGATCAGGCTATCTTTCGAGAGCCGGTATTCCGCGATGGGCTTATCATTTTCATATAATCTGAAATGCCCCTTTTCCTTCTCCTTTTCCCAGGTGCCTTTGACGGCCCTGGCCGGCGTTCCCTTTCCCCAATTCAACTCTTCCATTTTGTAATGGTCATCATTTGTGAACAGGATCGTTCGCTGGATGCCGTCACAGTTCTTACAGGGAAGCATGCCCTGGTAGAATCCGGAAGGGATCGAGTCGTAAGTGCCGGCATTGATGATCGAGTCCCGCACAATGAACATGGTGTCCGTGCTTTTAGTGTTGACTACGACTGGCTTGGAATTGGAAGACTGGTAATAGTTGAAAATATACCAACCGATGGCAGCGGCTATGACTAAGGCGAGTACGATAATGAAGGTCTTCATCAGGATAGGATCGTTTGTTACGATGCAAAAACGTAAAATACAACGGTTTATTGCTTTTTTTCAAGCGTAAAAGTCAGCTTGTCCCCAGGCAGGATGGCGTTTTTTAAATAAAAGACCGTTTGAAGACCCAGTAGCCGGCAATCAACGCTATAAGGATCGATGCCGGATATACAACGAATTTCCTGTACCAGGTTCTCTTTCCGAAAGGAATAATCACCGGCAGGAATACGCAGGCGATAACGATCACCTGACCGATCTCCACGCCTGCGTTGAAAGACAGTACAGATGTGTAGAATTGATTCCCGGGAAGGCCGATCTCATTCAGGGCGCTTGCAAAGCCCATACCGTGGATCAGTCCAAACAGGAACACGATGGCTATCCGCCAGGGTTTCAACTCGCTTAACAGCATATTTTCAATTGCCACAAACATGATTGACAGGGCGATGACGGGTTCGACGACTGCGCCAGGGGCAACCAGGATGCCTTTCATGCTTAAGGCCAATGTAACAGAGTGGGCCACGGTAAATGCCGTCGCCTGCCAAAGGATGGTTTTGGCGCGGGTGCTGAGCAGGCAAAGGCTGGCTACGAACAGGATATGGTCTGTTCCGAAAGGGATGATGTGTTGGACCCCTAATTTCAGATAAAACCAAACCACGTGCGAGACAGGGGCTTTTTCCAGGGCATAATTGATGGCGTGCCCCTGGACAGCCATTGGAAGAGATAACAGCGTCACCGGCAAAAGTAACAGGATTGCGTATGTTGTACGTGTTTTCAAATGATCTTGGTTGAATGTAAGTGACCGGTGGCTTGATCTTGCTGTAAGGAGCGCAGGGTGTCGAGGCTTTCCTTTTTTAATGCTCCGGAAATATTAGGGTCATTTGCCAATCCCTGCTCCAACAGCGCCTTTGCTTCAGTGCGGTGGCCGGTGCTTGCATAGATCAAACCGGCGCGGCAAAGCAAAACGGGGTTCTTGCTGTGTGTCGTCAAAGCCGTCTTAAGATAGGGCAACGCTTCCGGATATTGCTTTTTGCAATAATACATCCAGGCCACCGTCTCGTTGACATCAATATTAGCTGGCCGTCGGTTGTATTCTATCAGCGCATGTCCCAGGGCTTGGTCATATTTTTTGAGCTTTAAATAAGCGTAGGCTAATTCCCGATCTGCATAATGGCCAATATCGTCATTGTTCAGGCTGTTCTGTTCGTCCTTGCTGAGCTCGTTGACGACAATGGCCGTGAGAGAATCCGCGCTTTCTTCTTTACCGGCGAGTTTATACGCATCCGCCCATTCTTCTTTGATGGAGTAATCGTTGATCAATGAATCCGCTGTTCTGTAATATTCGATCGCCTTCGAATATCTTTTGCCGGCGACAGCCACTCTCGCCAGGCCGGACCAGGCAAACGCATAACCCGGTCTTTCATCCAATGCAATCGTGTAATGCATTTCCGCGTTCTTAAGGTCCCCTGTATACTCATATAACCGGCCTAGTTGTATCCTTGCCCATTCAGTAGTCTCATCACCCTGGCCACCTGCATCCACCGCCATTTTCATCGCATCGATCGCTCCCGCGTAATCTCCGTGGATCTCCCGCAGATAGGAGATACGTGAGTAGGATCTTATGTCCGGCCGAACGGACACCATTCTGTCAGCATTTGCCACTGCCGAATCATAATGTCCCATTTCCACATTTCCATCTATCAGCAATCCATAAATAAAAGCATTGAAGGGGTTGATCTTTTGAGCTTTCTCAGCCAATGCCAGTCCATCGGCGAAATGGTGCTGGGATAAATAAACAAGGGACTTCAATGATAAAGCCTCAAAGTTTAAGGAATCCTGCTGCAATACCTTGTTGACGCATTTCAAAGCGGCTCTGTCATAATACATATAATTACCGGTGATCCGGGCTTCCTGGACAAAAAGGGTAGTGAGCGCAAGAATAGATTTCGTATCCGTCGGATCCTTTTTAATCTTACTCCGCAAAGCAGTGACATAATCCCGTCGGATGGCCCATTCGTTTGAACCCGCGAAAGCGACTTTTCTTTCCAGCAAGTCGTCCAGTTTATTTTCCCGGGTATTATATCCGATGGCAATGACGGCTATCGCCAGGACCATAGCGACCAGGCTGATGGCATACCAATATTTCTTGTTCATAATTTTGATAGTTCTGATAGAAGCAGGCCCGTTATTGACAGACGGGCCTGCTTCCAATGTGATTGTTTATTCTTTAACGACCTGAATTGTTTGTCTGGGGCTGCCGTTGCGAACGGCGTTGATGAAATAGGCGCCTTTCGCCATGTTGGATGCATTCCAGGGAACCGAATAAGTACCCGGCTGCATTTTTCCGTCGACCAGGACCTTCATTAGTCTCCCGGTTGCGTCATATATTTCGATCTTCACCTGGGAGGTGGTTTCGAGATGGTACCTGATCGTATTGTTGTCGACAAAAGGATTAGGAGATGCGCTGACGAAGATTTCCGGCGCTGAAATTTCCAGCGTAGGAGTTGATTTATAAACATCCGATTCATCCAGGGAAGAGGCGACCGTATTGTTCTTATTATACTCAGCAGGGACACCGCAACAATTGTTCGATCCCGACCATGGCGTCTGCACGTAGGGGAAGGACATTTTAAAAGTGGTGTCGTTGGTGTTCACACCGGTGTTATAAGTCAGCACGTTCACCAGATCGGTGGTGACAGGATTTGCGCCTCCCTTATAATCATCATACCACAATCCTATGGCGGCAAGGACCACTCCACTGACGGCTTGCAGCTCGATCCTGGTAACATCGTCTTCCAACCTTCTTCCATTGGGGAAGCCGTCCATGTTTGGGATGAACTGGAGAGAAAGGTTCTTATTGTAAAGGGTGTCAGTAAGGCCCAAAACAGCAGCCTGAACCAATCCGAGCGCACTGAACTTCGGATCATTTCTCGGGGTGGGGGGGACCGCCATATTCAAACGCAGCATATCCCCTCCATTCGGCAGAAAATTGCTGATGAAAGGCTTGCCGGCAGCCAAAGGATTTCCTTTCTTGCCGGTGGCTAGCTGATAAGGCCGCAAATTAGGCACGCCTGTATGGAAGATGGGCCATAAGTCCACCGACCGGGGAGATCTAGGCGCGGGCAGCAGCAATTTTCCAAAGGCAGCATCATCCAGCGCGGTACCTGCCAGGGACGCACTTCCTTTCAGGCCATACAACCCATCCTGGTTGTTCCCAAACCCAAAAGCACCCAATGAATTTCTTTGAATGCGCAGGGACTTCAATGCCGGAACGGCGCCTCCAAAGTAAGTATCATCCATATACAAAGCCAATTCAGGATTATAAAAGTAATTCCCGAATGTTTTGATGTTGGGCAGGTCTTCATAGGGCGTTAAGAAATTCCAGAGGTCTTTTTTGCCGATGGGAATGACCGCTTCATTTGTGAGCGGCATACCTAATCTTGAGATCTGCACCCAGGGTCCGAATGAAGATTCAAGGTCCCTGCTATGATCGTCCCAGTCATGGTCGTCCCGGCCGTCCCGGTCATTTCTTCCACCATAGTGGTCCTCTTCGACCCTTGGCTTGTTAAGTGTCCTGATCTTCTTTCTGCTGGCGGAAGCCCATACCCCGATGACATAATCCGGATCCAGGATGTTCTTTGCCTGGCTGACGGATTTGTGGTCTTTTTGCAGATCGGCGATATCCACCTGCAGGGCGATGACAGACACATTCTTGCATTTCAATGCGTCCATTGGCCTGGTGCCCGTCGTCCGTGGTGCATCCCCCAGATCGAAAATCCCACCCAAGTCGACGAAGAAGGGATCATCTGCCGTGCCGCAAAAAACCTTCTCTCCTGTGCTTGCCGTGGTAATAGCGCTATTAATTAATGTATTGTAGTCCCCTACGTCAAGGCCCACCGGCGAACTGATCGAACGGGGTCCGATGTTTGGCGGGGGCACGATGCCATTGCGGACAATGGTCTCAAATCCTCTTCCCCATTCCCGGCTTTTCTCCAAAGTGTAAGTGGTTTTCAGGTTCTGCTTTCCCAAACGGATATTAAAGAAAGTAGTAGGGTCCTGGTTGGTTTTGTGAAACGTGAACCGGTAAACAATATCATCCCCTTTGGTACTGACATCGTTGTCGATGTGGATCTCATAACGAATGTCCTCGCCGAATTGGTAATAGTTGGGGCCGTTGAAGGGCAATTGAGCGGGAATGTAATTGGCAAGGATCGTTATCTTGTCCGGGTGATCCGGACTTCGGAATGCATACAGATCGGTGTTGTCGGCGAGCGGATCATTGGCAATCATCGGCGCTTCCCGGTGGCTGGAAGACATCAAGACACCGGAAACAGCCACCAGACAAACGACGGCCATAAAGGCCACGATCCCTCTTCCAGTATTGAATTGCTGATTCATAAACAGATTTTTACTTTAATAAATAAATGACAGGAACCTGAACAGGGTAGGGATTGTAAAATGTGTTTAGGTAGGACGGGAAACGCTATGCATAGGTCCCATAAACTACGGTAAATCGGAGTGGGGAGATTTTATTTGTCAGGATATATTTCTATATCCGGTCTCAAAATCCGGCGCGACATTTTGTTCGTACGTTTCCGGGCGGGTCCCTAAAAGTTTTGTATATGAATTTCAGGTGTACGCGTTTTATGCTGGTGAATTTACTCGTGCTTGTCATGGTATTGCAGCCGGCGGGCGCACAATCCATCCTTACAACGCTCAGAGGGAATATCACCGACGCCGCAAGCATGCAACCGCTGGAGGGGATCAACGTGACCTTAATGCCCGGACAGGTCACCGGGATGACTGATCAGGCCGGAAATTTTCACTTCATGCATATTAAAGGAACACCCGAAAGCATCGTGATATCTTCCATTGGTTACGAAACAAGAACTGTATCTCTTGCGGATCTTAAAGTTCCGGAACTTCATATTTCCCTCAACGCTCAAAATATAGCTTTAAGCACGGTGACCGTCTCTTCGCAGCCGGGAGAGCAATACAGGTCCATCAGCAAGGCCGATATCGCCATGCGGGGCGTAAATAATTCACAGGAGGTCTTACGGATCATCCCCGGGATGGTGATCAGCCAGCATCAGGGAGGGGGCAAGGCAGAGCAGATATTGGTACGGGGATTCGACGCGGATCACGGCACCGATCTCAGGGAGGACGTAGATGGAATGCCCATCAATATGTCTTCCCATGCGCATGGGCAGGGTTATGCCGACAGTCATTTCATCATACCCGAGACAATTGAAAGCGTAAATTTTAAAAAAGGTCCGTATACGGCCGCCAAAGGTGATTTTTGTACCACAGGCTTTGTTGATTTTAATACCCGGGAGTCGCTGCCCGGCAACAGTATTAAGGCGGAGGGCGGCATGTTCAATACTTTTCGCTTTTTAGGCCTCTTCAATCTCTTGCGTGAAAAAGCCAGAGCCCGGCAGCAATCCTGGTATGCAGCTTCGGAATATGGATATTCAGACGGATATTTTGACAACCCCCAGCACTTCAAACGCTTCAATTTATTCACAAAGTACAATGGAAAAATTTCGGAACACCATTACCTTACTGTTTCAGCGACCACCTTCCGGAGCAAGTGGAGTGCTTCGGGACAGATCCCTGATAGGGCTGTGTCCGAACATATCATCGGATTCTACGGGGCCATCGATCCGTCGGAAGGGGGTGAGACTTGCCGTACCAATGTCAATGTAGCGCTCGTCACTTCCTGCGCCAATGGAGACCTCTTCAGGAACCAGGTGTTTTATTCCAATTACCATTTCGATCTGCATACCAACTTCACTTTCTTTTTGGTGGATACCATAAATGGGGATGAGATCGGACAAAAGGAGGCAAGGGACCTCTTTGGATACAACGGTAGTTATGAACACACTGGTTATACCGGCGCCACAAAGGTTACTACGGAAGCCGGCGTGAATATACGGCAGGATCTTATTCACCATTCCGGATTATCCCATACCCTCGACCGGCTTGTCACGCTGCAGCAGATAAAGCTGGGCGACATCAATGTGACGGATATTGCGTCCTATGCCAGCGAGACCTTCACCTTTAACGAGCGTTTCAGCATCAATGCAGGGCTACGTTTTGACAAATTCTTTCACCAATATGATAATAAAACCGTCCGCGATATTACGCTGCCAGGGATCGGCACTTATAAGGAAAGTGCGCATACGATCAGCCCCAAGCTTAATATTTATTATCATCTCAATGGAAAGACCCAATTTTATCTGACCACCGGACGCGGCTTCCATTCGAATGATGCAAGGGTGGCGGTTGTGAAAAATGGCTCCGCCACCCTGCCTGCCGTCTATGGCGTCGACCTGGGAACGGCGATCAAACCGCTGAAGGACGTCCTGGTCAATGCATGCATTTGGTACATCTATCTGCAGCAGGAATTCGTATATAATGGAGATGGAGGTGATGTTGGCTTTAGCGGCCGGACGCGTCGTGTGGGTTTTGATCTTTCCGGAAGGTACCAGCCTGCCAGGTCGGTGTATATTGACTTGGACCTGAATTATTCCCATGGGAGAGCTCCCGGTAATCCGAAAGGAGCAGCGTATATTCCCCTGGCGCCTGTATGGACAAGCGCCGGAGGAGTAACCTATACCAGAAAGAACGGCTTCAACGGAAGCCTGCGCTACAGGATGATGGGCAACCGGCCGGCCAATGAGGATTATAGCCTTAAGGCAGTGGGATATTTTGTCGCTGACGCTGTCATTAACTTTACGAGGAAGAAGTACGAGATTGGCTTCGTGATCAATAATATCTTAAATACAAAATGGAAAGAAGCCCAATTCGATACCACCACCCGTCTGAAAGGGGAGGCGCAGCCTGTCGATGAGATCTGTTTTACGCCCGGGACCCCTTTGGGTGTAAAGTTGCGGGGTACGTTTAACTTTTGATATTTGCGGGAGAGGGACCCATCCACAATTCGAGCCTACCTCCATTGACGATGTCCTTAAAGCTTATATTAAGGTCTTTCACCGGCTTCCCATTGAGCCTTATCGATTGGATATAAATATTCTGTGTCGAATTATTATGAGCCTTGATGACAAATGCCTTTCCTTTGTAATAATGGGGATCCAGGTTGATCGTTATTTCGCTGAAAAGGGGGCTGGTGATATCTATCCGGAGGTCGGAGGACGTGCCGCCATTCATTTCAAACAGACCCAGGGCGCTGTTGACGAACCAGGCACCCATCTGTCCTTCATCCTCATCGCCATTCCATCCGACATAGGGAGAGGCGTCATAGAATTTGTCAAGTATTTTCCGGGTATAGTATTGGGTCAGGTCGGGCCGGCCGGCGTAATTGAACAGAAATGACGCCTGCATATTAACTTCGTTGCCGTGGTTGATATAATATTCCGCGGACTGGCCCATGGTGCGATCCAATGCATGGGCGGCGAATTTGTGAAATTCGGACCTTGAGAAGCCTTCCGTGAGCCTGTTGAGAAAAGTGTCTTTCCCCATTTCGGCGATCACGCCGGGGACGTCATGCGGTACGTAGAATGAGTATTGCCAGGCATTGCCTTCCACGAAGTGGTTGACAGAGAATTTGTCGAAATCGGGGATGTATGTTCCGTCTTCTTTTTTGGGTGTAACGTATTTGTTGGCAGGATTGAAGACATTCCGCCAGTTGGCGGACCTTTTTAAAAAGAAGTGATAGTCCTCGCTTTTCTGCAGGAATTTTGCCATTTGCGCCACGCACCAATCATCGTAAGCATAGTCCAGGGTTTTGGATGTCACGCCTTTTTCCACCGGAACGAATCCCATCCGGGCATAGGTGCTGATCTGAGGGTTGCCGGGATTGCCACCGCAGGTGGGAGAGGGTTCCACTTCGACATTCTTTTTCATGGCCTGGTAGGCGAGGCCGGGGTTTTCTTTGACGATGCCTTTCAGATAGGCGCTGGTGATCAATGCCATTTCATGAGAGCCTTCCATGATCCCGGAATATTCGATGCCTGCGGGTCCCTTTGACAGCCAGCCCGTTCTTTCGTACATCTCCAGCTCTGTATCGACCAGTTGCTGAATGGTTCCAGGAGAGGCGAGCGACCAGAGCAGGTTCAGATTCCAGAACGTGTTCCAGAAGGCGTCACCTCCGATCATTGCTTTGCATGATGCCGGCAGCTGCTGCATGTTCTCACAGGCGTCGACATATTTGCCATTGGCATCGCTCATGATCATCTTGGCTGTAAAGCACCGGTAGAGGTTGGTATAGAATTTTACTTTATCGGTCTCCGTACCACCTTTTACTTCGATTGTGCTCAGCTGTTTGTTCCACATGGAGCGGTTGTATTTCACCAGCCTGTCGAAGTCCCAGCCGAAATCGTTCAGCTCTGTTGAGAGGTTCAGTCTGGCCTGGTCAATGCTGACAAAGGATATGCCTGTACGTACGATGAGCTGTACTTCCCTGGCGGTGGGGTAGGTAACGTAGGCGCCTGGCTTAAACCCATGAAATTCATGAAAGGGTTTGCTGAACTGCATGACAAAGAACAGGGTATAGGTGTTAAAATTAGCGGACGAGGTTTTTGCGTAACCTTGTATTTCCTGATTATTCACTTTTGTGATAACGGCGTCCTGCAGATCATAACCATATTCGGCAGGTGGGTCGGCCTGGATGATGATCCTGTTGGTAGGGTCTGCGGGCAAGGTATACCGTTGTACGCCTGTCCTTTCCGTGGCGGTGAGTTCCGCCTTGATTCGTGAATCCAAAAGATAGATGGAATAATAGCCGGGGGATGCATGTTCGTCCCGGTGGCTGAAGCGGGAATGATAACCTGCTCCGGCCCCTTTAAACGGAGCATCCGGAGTGCCGGGACTTAAGGAAAGGTCGCCATTGGTGGGCATGGTCAATAGACCTGCCATTGTCCATCCATGCAAAAAGGAGAAGCCGTGAATACTTCCAATGGAATATTCATAGCCGCCCTGCCATACACTGCCCTGGTTGTCGGGGCTGAGCTTTACCATTCCATGGGGCCGTGTTACGCCCGGGAATAGCATCCACCGGGAATTGGACGTGCCGATCAGGGGATCGACATAATCCACGGGCTGCTTAGCCTGGCTATAGCCTGCAGTAGCCAAGGACAGGAGGGTAATTACCAATAAGGTTGTATTTCCAATGCGGGACATCATTATTGCAGGTCGTGGGTGTAAAAAGTAATTTCCTCCATTGTCATAAAGTTACCGCCGCCCCAATTGGAGAGAAGTTTAAACCTGTAATATCTGAATTTTGGCAAGCCGGCGGGTGCGGTGAATTCTTCTCCGGCTTTTGCGAAGTCAATATCCGCCTGTGTGTTCTGGCCGACCGGCAGGCCGGAGGGTTTTACGGAAGTATAGGAGCCAATCAGCGTCCAGGTACTCCAGCTGCCATCGGGATTAGGGCTGTCGCTGCCATACAGTTCAAAGGTTTTGACGCTTTCCAGATCGTATAATCTGTCATTGGCCTGCCAGACTTTGAACCGGCTGAGCGAGGCCGAAGATCCGGCGTCGAAGGTAAACCAGCAGGGGATTTGGCTTTGCGTCGCAAACCCCGGGGGATCATATTGTTCATCCCAGATATAATTTTCCAGCCAGCCATAACCGCCTTCCAGTACATCGGTGGGTAAAATCATCATAGCGAATTTGGCTTTGTCGAACTGTCTTTCAAATGCGGGTAATGTCGCCTGGCCGGGCGCCGGCGAAAAAAAATCGAACGCCGTAGGATCAGGCTTGTACAAAGACTGGTAGGTCAATGGGCTATTTTCCTGGTAGTCGGGCAGGGTGGTAGTGGTTTCAGCAGGTGGGACGATTATTGTATGGCTGTTGCCGTCGTGCCCTATATAGTCTACGGCTGTTCCGAGATCGCCCTCGGCAGCTCCGCCCCAGGAGAGCAGGATCTGAAGGCCATCTTTGGATTGTGTGATCGATCTCAGGGTCCTGTTGGTCAGCGACGCGACATAACTGTCACCGTAAACGATGCCTGAGCCCAGGAAGGCTACAGACCGGTGGCCAGCGTCATCGTAAGTATATACTGTAAAGTTGTAGTTCCCTTCCACCAGATGGGGAATAATGACATTGATCGTATCTTTTCCTGTAATGTGGCTGACAGCTGCGTCGATGGAATCGACGCCGTTGTTCCAGAAGATCCTGATCTTTTTTACCAAAGGATCATTGCCAAGGATGACGGACAATTGGATGCGTTTGTATCCTGCGCGAACGATCACTGAATCTGCGCGCCCGGGGTAGGTGATCTCTCCGCCGGATAAATATTTCTTATAGGCATCTCCTGTCGTTCTTGTGCAGGATGAAAATATTGCCATGCAGGCCGGAACGATCAGGAAGGCAAAAAGTATTTTCGATTGCATATAGACTGAATTAATTAATGGGTATCGCCCCACATCATGAGTTCGTAGAAATTTACATAGGTCCCGTCAGACCAGTTCTTCAGGGTCTTGAACCTTATATAGCGAACTTTGGGGGCATTTAATGGAAAAACTACCGTTTCACCTGCATTTGCTGCGGCTATGTCGTCCGATGATAGCTGGCCGACCGGCAATCCGGATGGTTTGACCTGTGTGTAGGACACCAGTAGTGTCCAACTTGCGTCAAAGCTTCCGTCCGGGTTGGGGCTATTCGATCCCCAGATCTCTATTACCCGGGGGTTGTGCAGAGAGTAAAAGTACCCGGGGCGCATAAACCAGGTGAGCCTGCTTAATTTAGCCGTTACTCCCATGTCGAAGGTGAACCATTGGGGCATCCTGGCCGCATCTCCCGAGTGATAGAAACCGTCATTGACATCACCGTCAAAGAGGCCGTTGATGTTGCCACTATAACCCAAAGGCGCGTCGCCAGGCAATACGACCCCGTTCATTTTTGTCCGGTCGAGCAATGCTTCATACAGGGGTGTCAGCGTCACGATGAGGGTGTCCGACAAATTTCCCCATCTGTCGCGTACATAGACGCCGAACTTGGTGGGGACGGCTGGCAGGCCTCTTGCAGAGAAGTTACCCGCTTTGAGGTTGGTGTAATTCGTATTGATGGGCGAGAACTGGCCTAAGGAATCATTGGACAATACGACGATGGCCAGGTTCTCTTCGGCAGTGTTTGTATATGCTACGTTGATGCCGCCAAAATCCGGATTGACCACCAGGCTATCACGAACCAGGAAGACCGAAGGAGTAAGGGGATGGACGGTCACGTCGACGGCTGGAGAGACGTTCTCACTTTTATCTACTGCATATAGTTTTACGTCATATGCGTTGGTGTCGGCGAAGCCGACAACGGTGAGGCTGCTGTTGTACCGGCTGACCTTCGTTTCCCTGACCACCCCTTGCCGGGTGGTGTAGAGCGCCTTTATATACAGCAGGTCGGGATCGGTGGGCAGCGAGTAGCTGATCCTGGCAGCTCCGTTGAGGTTGACGATGCTGATATCCGACACCGACCCGGGGGCCACGTTGTCCTTTTCTACAGGACCCAGGCGCTCCTGCTTGCACGCATTGAATGCCAGCAAGATCATTCCGAGGCTGCTGATGAATAATCGGTTAATTTTCATTGTTTATGATTTACCAGCCCGCATTTTGAACGAGATGGGGGTTAATTTGAAGGTCATACTCTTTGATCGGCCAGAAATAATCCCTGGGAGAAAGGAATCTTGGATTATACAGCAGCACTTTCCTATTGTAATCCTCATAAGAGGATTGCAGGATATCCCACCCATAGATCGGCGCGCTTAAGGTCTGGGGCGCCGACTTCCACCGGCGAAGGTCCCAGAAACGGCTGCCTTCAAACGCCATTTCAATTCCGCGCTCCTGGTGAATGATCTCCCGAAGGCCCTTTTGGGTGGTGAATTTGGTGGGTTTGTTGGAGTAGGCAGACCAGGAGCTTTCCACTGAATTCAGACCGGCTCTGGCTCTGATTGGATTGATGTAGGTCAATGCCTGTGCCTGGTCGCCCGTTTCGTTCAG
This sequence comes from Flavitalea plasmicola, assembly GCF_030546645.1. Taxonomy (GTDB): domain Bacteria; phylum Bacteroidota; class Bacteroidia; order Chitinophagales; family Chitinophagaceae; genus Puia. The sequence goes on along the minus strand of NZ_JAUOTO010000008.1, from coordinate 391,921 downwards.
GGCTTCGGCATACAGCAGGTAAAGATCGCCCAGACGCATCACCGGCCAGGGATAGGACTCCACTGTCAGGTTAGACGCCGAGAAGACCAGGTTCCAGTTGACAATTTTTTTCGTGTAATAGCCGGTGATGGAATACAGGCGGCTTTGCTTCTTGCCTGTGTATTGTTCCAATTTACTTTGGATATTATAATTTCCGTTCTTCATGAACCATTTGGAACCATCGAAGGCCATATCAGCGTAGAAACGTTTTTCCCTGTTGAAGTGAAGGCCGATGGTCTCATACCCTTCCTGCATACCCGTATCTGTGGCAGCTGCTGTACGCAGTGCAAAGCGGTTGTCATAATCCCAGGTTTTGTCTTCCTCGATCGGTACGCCATTGCTGGTATAGAAAAGCTCGGCCATTTTCAAAGGGGGCGCCAGCTTCCCTTTCAGGTTGAGGTTAATGTTGTTGGGATCCAGCTGTGGAATGGCATATGTCTGCAGCCAGAATGTCGGGTTTCCGCCGGAGGTCAGTCCCCAGATCAATTCATTGTTCCATTTCTCACAGACGGCATTGCGGATGTTCATTTCCACCTTTATAAATGGATCCACCACCGTCAAAGCCGAATTGAAGTAATAGAGTGTTATGCCTGCACGAGCGGCGGCATCGATGGCTTGCTTACAGGCAGCGGCAGCGGTCGACCATTTTGCGGCATCATATTGGGGGTTAAACAGGGGCTTTCCGTCTTTGCCGTTCATGCCGGCGAAATCATTATTGCCATTGAACAGGGGGCTTGCTGCCGTAACCAGCAGACGGGCTTTGATAGAGAGGGCGGCCACTTTGGTTACGCGGCCCATTTCAGTGGAGCTGCTGGTAATGACCAGCGGCAAGCCAGTGTTGTCATCGCCGGCCGCTGCTTCATCGAGGAGGTTGGAAATATAGTGTACTACCGAATCCACCGGCTGCCTGTAAACTTTCACGTCTTCAGGGGATGCAGTAATGGGCAGGTTCTTGTCAACGATAGGAATGGGGCCGTACATCCGGAACAGGTACCAGTGAAAATAAGCTTTCAGGAATTTTGCTTCTGCCATCCATCGAGTCTTGACATATGGCTGCAGATCGAAGACCTGATCTACATTATCAAGGAATATATTACATGCCCTTATGCCTTGCCATAGGGATTTGCCGTCAAACCCATCCCAATAGTTCATATAGGGGTCCACCTTGTTCATCTCACCCCGTGCAATATTATAGGGATCGAGGTAGAAATAATCTTCGGACATGGGCCAATATGTCCATGCTTCGTCGCCGCCGCTGAAGGCGGGATTCTTATCAGGATGCCCTTCCTGGGGTAAGTAGGAATAGCAGGTGAACAGGTATTTTTCGGCTTCATTCCGGTTGGCAAAAGCATTGTCAAGGGTTGCAATATTGTCCGGCACGATGTCGAGATAGCTTTTCTTACATGCCGGCGAGCATACGAAGAAGAACAATAGATATTTATATAACGGTTTCATTTACGCTGATTTAATGGCCTTATAATTGGATGTTCACACCGGCGTTGAATACTTTTTGCACCGGGTAGCCAAGCCCGTTCCCTCCTTGTTCCGGGTCCCACAGTTTAAAGGCGCTGATCAAAAACAGGTTGGTGCCGTTGAGATAGAACCTCAGCCCGGAAATATGGTGTTTTTTCAATGTTCTTTCTTTGACGTTGTATCCGATCTCCGCGCTTTTCATCCTCAGGAAGGCGCCATTGCGCATCCACCAATTCGAGGGCTGGTTGTTATTATTGTTTTGTGTAAGGCCTAACCGCGGCCAGAAGGCGTACAGGTTCCGGTTGTCTTCGGACCAATGGTCATTTGCGATGACATTCAGCAGTCCGTGCTGGTAGGCGCCATTCGCCACGAAGGGGGATATTGCTGAAGGGTCGATGAACAGGGAAGACCGGGCAGACCCCTGGAAGAAGGTGCTGATGTCAAAATTCTTATAGCCAAAGGAAAAGCCGAACCCATAAATGATCTCGGGAGTGGTAGGGTATCCAAGGCCGTTGACCATGTCCAGGTTGGTGATCTGACCGTCGCCGTTGAGATCGCGGTATTTTATATCTCCCCCTCTTGTTTCGCCGAAATTCTGTTGAGGGGAATTTTTTACATCAGCGTCATCCACGAACAGCCTTTCGGCAATAAGCCCGTACACTTCGCCCAGCGATTGACCGACGCGGGAGAGGTATTTTGAATTGGAGGGGTAATCCGGCTCTTCATTCACCAGCAGCTCACTTGCCGCATAGGTGAATGTGCCTCTCACCTGCAGCCATGCCTGACCGAAGGTCCTGTTATAATCCATGGCTACATCCACGCCTTTTCCCCGGGCGACGCCGACATTTGCGCTTACCGGGGCGGTGAGGCCCATGGTAGAGGGAACATACGCCCGCTGCATCAATATATTGGTTCGGCGTTCCTGGTAGACGTCCACGATAACGTTCAGGGCGTTCCATAATGCAAGGTCCATGCCCAGGTTTTGTTTGTTGGATTTCTCCCATGTAATTCCATTGTTCGCATACCTGGAAATGGATACGCCCGGCTTAGTGTAACTGTAATTGTCCCCGAAGGAAAACCCATAGTTGGGATCTGTCAGGCTGACATTGGACAGATAAAAGAACCTGTCTTGTGCGCGCCCGATCTGGTCATTACCTGACAGGCCGGTGGTGGCGCGAAACTTTAGTTTAGTGACGGGTCCTTGTTGTGACGCAAAGAACTTTTCGTTGTGTACGTTCCAGGCCACGCCTATGGAGGGGAAAAAACCAAACCTGTTGTTTTTTGCAAAACGTTCCGAGCCATTGTAGCCGAAATTCGCTTCCAGCAGATAGCGGTTGTCATAGCCATAGGTGAACCTGCCTGACACGCCCTGGTTCCTGAATGGGAGGGAGGATTGCAGGTCACCGGCGTTGCCGGTGAGGTAATTCCTTTGGATCCCGATGAGCAGGCCGCTGATGTTGTGCACTTTGGCGAATGTCCGGTTGTAATTCAGGGCCAGCTCCTCGTACGTGGTGGTGTTGACGACCTTGTCACCGGGATTGTAGCTAAGGTATTCCGTCGCTGTATTTTCATTCAGGAGCGACAGGACGTATCCTTTCGGGTCTGTGAGGGAGGGGCTGGCGGCATAGAAGAACGGGTTATATTGCCGGTTGAGATTAAAATACGTATAACGCTTGGTAAAGATCATTCCTCTCATGGACAGGCCCTGGGTGATGAATTTCAGATCCTGTTTGAGCTCCAGCTGGACGTTGAGGGTGGAAGTATTGTATTGCTGGTAGCCCGAGACCATGGAAGCGTAAGGGTTGGCATAGACTTCTCCGTTACTGCCGCGGGGAGCGTTCCCGAACAGCGGGTGTTTGACGCCGGGGAGATCCGAGGCGGGAAATATCGCAGGGAACAGGACGGGATTGGCGTTCAATGCGCTTGCAAAGATGGCGCTGCCTGAGGTGACCGGCACGTTATTGTTATAGTCATAGGTTCCGCCGGCGGGGCCGTTGTAATCGTCGAAATCACCGGAGGTCCGCAGGACCGCTTCGGTGGTGGTCGTTAGTTTGACATTGACATTAGACCGGATCTGGTAGCTTTTCAGATCGATGTTACTATTGAAATTGCTGCCTTTTTGCGTTTTCAGCACGCCATTGTCCTTATTGGCTGAAATGGCAATATAATACTGCGCTTTGTTAACACCTCCGCTAACATTCAGATTGACACGCTGGTTGCTGGTGTAATTTTTGATCAATGTCCCGACCCAGTCATTATTGGGATAAAGCAAGGGGTTGTCATGGGCGATGGTATGGTCGATCTTGTTTTGGGTGTATGGCAGCGGGGCCAGTGGATTCCGTGTCAGGGCAGCCTCGTTGGATAATTTCATATAGGTAATATTATCCGCCAGGCGAAAATTCTGAGTGTTGGAGGACAAAGAATTTTCCAAGCGCAAATTTAGTTTTGTGTCGCCGACCTTACCTGATTTTGTCGTCACCAGTATCACGCCGTTGGCGCCGCGTGCGCCGTACAGGGAGGATGCGGCCGCATCTTTCAATATTGAAAATCCAGCGATGTCATCCGGCTGGAGGCGGGCGAGCGTAGTGACGGATGATTCCATACCGTCAATGAGGATCAACGGGTCAATTTTCCCTGAGCCAAATGTTGTTATTCCCCGGATAAAAAATGAGGCATTGTCGGCGCCCGGCTCACCGCTGCGCTGATAGGAGATGAGGCCTGATATGCGGCCGGCCAGCATCGTTGTTAAATTGCTTGTCGGTCCTTTGATCTCCTTGGGAGAGATGGTCGTTATCGAGCTGACGAGGCTTTCTTTTTTTTGTTGTCCATAGGCGACCACAACGGCTTCATCGAGGTCATTCTTTTTTTCCAGCAGGATCACGTCGATGCGTTTTTTCCCATTTACCGGAATTTCCTGCTGCATATAGCCGACGAAGGTAAAAACGAGGGTATCCGCCTTTCCCGGCGATCTCAGCGTGTAATTGCCTTCTTTGTTGGTGGAGGTGCCGGTGTTGGAATGTTTTATTGAAACGCTTACGCCCGGCATGGCCATTCCTTTGTCGTCGGCGACTCTTCCATTTATGATAGCCGGGTCCTGCGCGCTTGCGGATATGAATTGCGCTAACAGGCAGAAAAAAGGAAGGCATCCTGATTTGAAAGCAGTAAAAGTGCGCTCACTCATATGGCTTTAGTATTTGGTTACTTTTGTCTCTACAATTCGAATATGTACAAACATAATTGTTTTATTTTTTCAGACAAATTTTTTTTTGCCTTCTAACAGAGGAGATTGTCGATCTTTGGGAAATTTTTCCTATAACACATGGTGAAGCTCCACATAGATCCCGAAAGTCCCATTCCACTGCATTCCCAGGCGGAACACCTTTTGCGTGCACTCATCAAAGCGCCTGAATATCAGAGTGGTAAGCTGCTGCCTAACGAAGTGGACCTGGCGAGGGACCTGGGCATATCCCGAACGACGTTGCGACAGGCGATCAACAAGCTGGTGTTCGAAGAGCTGCTGGTGAGGAAAAAAAGGAAAGGGACCAAGGTGGCGCACCCTAAAATGAGCTTAAAATCAATGAATTGGCTATCGTTTTCCCAAGAAATGCACGCCCGGGGGGTAGTGGTCAAGAATTATGAGCTGCATATCAGCTGGGTATTGCCGGATGAGCATATTGCTGATTTTTTTGAGATCGGCACGGACAAGAAGATCCTGAAAATGGAGCGATTAAGAGGGGACACTGCGGAACCGTTTGTTTATTTCATATCTTATTTTCACCCGCGGATCGGGTTGACAGGCAATGAGGATTTTTCTATGCCGCTCTACGAAATGCTTGAAAATGAACGATCTACAATAGCTGACCTCTCCAAGGAAGAGATCAGCTCCAGGACTGCCGACAAGTTCCTGGCGAACAAGCTGGAGATAGACACAGGGAGTCCGGTGCTGTTCCGGAAGCGGTATGTTTTTGATCAGGAGGACAGGCCTATGGAGTACAATATCGGCTATTATAAGGCGGATAGTTTTGTTTATACGGTGGAAAGCAGAAGAAACAGATGATCGATATGTTGGTACATAATATTTTATCTTACTAAGTGTTTTAATACAAAACGGGCGATAATAAATATTTTAATAAAACGTATATGAGTGGAAGCATCCTCTAAAATCCAGTCATATGAAAACAATAATAATCGCCGCTCTTTTACTCATCTTCTCTATTTGCCGTAGTGCAACCTGTCAGGCTCAAATGAATCCATGCGCGCACTTTCTTTCACCTGTTCTATCCTTGTCGGCTGGTGGCCCGTACAATCTCTTTGCCGAAGGCGGGGTTATGGGTTTTAGCGAAAGGATCGGTGTGTATGCAGGCGCGAAACTTTTCCTTCGGGAACAACCGTCTCCGGCGAAGACCAGCTCTCAATTTTCAGAAACTATCAAGCCCTATGCCCGGCTAAGCTATAGGATCAGTAACCAGGATGCCAGCCTGATCCGGCAATATCTCACTGGCTGGTATGGAGCAAACGGGATAAGAGGGGTAAGCTACAGGCTGGGGGTTATTCTATCGGAATCTACCATGCTGGCATTGGAACCGAACTATTCCCGGGAAAACGGGAAAGGGGTGAATATCACCCTGACTGCAAGGCTGGATTGACGCTGTCTTACTCCCCGATCAATTCCAGTATCCTTTCATTTCGTATGATCATCATTCCCTGGCGATCTTCCGTAATGCCTTCCTGCAGCTTGTAAGTATAGCGGGGGAACGGTCCTTCCATGACAGTGGGCATATAGGCAAATTGGATATTGCTGTGACCTTTCAACGCTTCTCCCACTTCGATAATATGGGTGGAGACGATGAAGAGGCAGTCTCTGTATTCGGAAAAGGCTTCGGTCACGGCCAGGGTGCCGTCATAGGCGTCTTTTACATTGGTGCCTTTGAAGAGTTCGTCGAACATCAACAATAGTCTTTTGCCTGTGCTGGTGGCTACAGCTGCCTGTTTTACCCGCATTACCTCCGCATAAAAGTGGCTGTAGCCAAGGTTGATATCGTCTGTTACGTTGATGGAGGAGTAGAGGCCTTCCCGGACGGAGAATTCCATGTCCGTGGCGGCGATGGGGAAACCCATGTGGGCCAGGTACATCCCGATGCCTACTGTCTTCATCCAGGTGGATTTGCCGGCCATATTCGCGCCTGTCAGAAAAAGTACGTTCCTGTCCGTATGCAGGAAGATGGAATTGCCAACGGCGCCTTTGATACAGGGATGACAAAGGCAGGTGGCGGAGAGCATGTTTTTTTCCGCCGGCCAGGCCCGGGCATAAGTAAATCCTTTGGACCGGGCTACTTCGCCCACCGTTATGTACACATCCAGCTCGGCAACGAAGGATAGTATGGTTTCCATCTCTTCATGCACTTTGTTCTTTAGTAAATGATCATAATAAGCCAGGGTCTTTACCGATAAAGCAGCATAGATATCGATATTCCGCAGTTTTTCCAGGCGCCGGTCGGACAATAATGACTTCATGATCTCTATCCGAATCGCAAAAGGTCCCGTCATGGATGGAAGCGTTTCCAGGAAAGCATAACACTTGTTGAGGGCGCCGATGACCGCCTGCAGGCCTTGTACATTTTTCTTAAAGCGTTCGTCCCGGGTTAGACCGGAAAGCCATTTTTTCCAGACGGTACCGGCTAAGGTTAACAGGGGGCTATTGCCTGCTCCCGCATCAAGGTACTCTCTCATCGAGCTGATCTCCTGTACATCAAAAGGGAAGGCCAGCTCTGTCTGCTGGAAAAATCGAAATATGCTGCTGCGCTCATTGATGGCGGCGGCATTGTCCAGTGGCGTCCGGAACATACTATCCAGCAGCTGTTCGCCGCCCCTGGTCCTTACATGGTTGAACAGGCTATAGACGGAACCCTGCCTGAACTTTCCCAGCAGGTGAAGCTCTTCCAATGTTTGCGTATCTATGCTAAAGCTCATGGTGATTGTTTTTTTAATATATCCAGGATGCCTTCGTTCCTGATGATGATCATCCCATGCCGGTCGTCCGTAATACCCCTCTGCAACGTGTAGGTATATTCGGGTTGGTGGCCGTTCATGCGTGTTGGAAGGTAGAGGAACCCGATATTATTCCGTTGTTTCAATGCTTCTCCTGCTTCCACGATATGAGAGGAGATGATGAAGATGCTGGTCTTCTTTTTTGCAAATGCATTGGTTATTGCAACCGTGGCCTCATGGGCATCCTTTACATTGGTGCCCCTGAAGAGCTCATCGAAAATGATGAACAACGATCTGCCCTGGTTCAGCTCCGTAGCCATCTTTTTTACCCGCAGCACTTCCGCGTAAAAATGGCTTGCGCCGATGCCCAGGTTATCCGGGAGGTTGATTGTGGTATAAATACCATCCACCACAGAGAATTCCATGGATGTTGCCGCCACGGGAAATCCCATGTGTGCCAGATATACGGCTGTGCTCACGGATCGCAGGAAGGTGGACTTGCCGGCCATGTTGGCCCCGGTGAGGAAGATAATATTTTGACCGGCGTTCATCGTAACATTGTTGGCAACGGGCGTCTTCAGTTCCGGATGGTACACACCTTCCAGTTTCAGGATGCATGATCCTTTCTCCAGGGCTTTTGGGAAAACGAATTTCAGGTGAACGGCGACTTTTGCCACAGAGAGGCAGACGTCCAGGAAATAGATATGCCGCAGCAATTGCTCAATTTTATGACGTTGGCGGGTCCTGAAGAGGATGTCGTATGCTGCGATGGCAGTGTATGACGGCTTGCCTTTCTCCTTTCCCCGCATCACTGGTTCGAATGCCGGATCGGCAATGAGCAATGTGATGGCTTCGCGCTCTTCCGCGTAGGCAGCATTTCCTTTAATCTCTTTTGTTTCTATAAATTCCCTGCTTTGCTGAATGATCTGTATCACGGATGCTACGCCATTCTGGATCTCCCGCTCACCCAATGTACCCTGCTGGTCCCTCAAATACTTCTCTGTCATATCGATCAGGGCAGCGTCGAAAGGGAAGGTTGTGTTCTGGCGGGCGAAATAGCTGAAAATGCTGCTTCGTTGATTGATGGCCTCTTTGTCCGACAAAGGGTGCAGGAACATCTCTTTCAGGATGGCTTCGCCGCCGCGGGTATGCGTACGGTTGTAAAGGTCGTAGATGCCACCGCCGTTGCGATTGCCGAAAATTCCCAGGTCAATCGTCGTTTGTTCGTCTGTATGCAGAACCATTGTATTTTATTTTCTTTTGCGTCTGATCAACAGGATGGACCCCAGCAACAATGTCAGGGCCGGGAGTATCCAGATATACACTATTTTCAGCACAGCCACACCTGCGGAAGTGACGATCAATTTATTGTCCTTTGGATCGGGGCGGGGTGTATATATGGGGAATTTTCCATAGGCCAGCCAGCTATAGATCGACTCGCCCAAAAAATCGTATCCATTTCTGAGATTGCTTATAAGGTCCGCATCACCGCAGATGGCAACGCGTTGTTGCCGATGGTCGATCTGCCTGGTCAATGCGAGGGCAGTCGGGAAGGACCCTTTGATATCGCCTTCTTCCGGGCTATATACAGGGGGCGTAGAATCTGTGACAAGCCGGCCTGCTTTCAGCCAGGAGCGCTGTGCGTCGGTGATTAACAAAGGGCTTGCGACAAAAGGCCCATGGGCAGTATAAGCAATGCCGGTCGCCCCCGCCAGGAGCTCAGTTGCCGGGACCCCGCTCTTTTTCATTCCCAACAGAATATGATTCTCCGCCAGGTTGCTGCCCGCGATGGTTACTTTCGGGATGATCATATGGGGCATCTCATCTTTCGAAGGTTCGACCAGGGTGCCATCCATCAACTGGACCCCTAAGCGCTGTAACAAAGGATTGAGCACATACTGTTTGCCCGGTTCGCCCAGGATCAGCATATTACCGCCATTGTCTATATAATGCCCGATCTTAGCTATGGCGGCAGCGCTCAGGATGCGCTTAGGATCGGCCAGCACCAGCGCCGTGACATCCGGGGGGATATCGCCGGTGCTTAGTGAAATGGTATCTGCATCAAAGCCATTGTTGATCAATGAGAGCCTGTGATCGATTGCAATAGAATGATCATTGTATTCCCGCTCGCCCTTCTTATAAATGTTGCGTTCCAGGTCTCCCGTTATAAAAAGGATCTTTGGTAATTTAGCCTGCAACAACCGCCGGAATGCGGCAGCGATCTGTTGCTCTGTCGGCCAGAACAGATTGTCGTCAAAAGTTCGCAGAAAGGTGCTCTGCCCTTTGTATTTCAGCTGCATTACGACCCGGAGGTTTTCCGGCAGCAGGTTGATGTTTTTTTTAATCTGTTCCGGCGCCTGGTACAGGGAGAATTTTTGGTCGTAGCCATCCGCCATTTGTTCTCCCATTTGTTTGACGGTCTTGCCGGGAAAGTTCCTGAGCATATATCCATTATCTATGATGCTGTCGTAATCATAATAATAGACATACTTAAACCGGATGTCCGGCTTAAAACGAATAAAAGGGTCCCAAACCTCCGACAAATAATTATTTCTGTTTTCCGGTAGCCCCCTGCCAACACCGGCTCCCAGTATATTGGTATATAAGGTGATCTCCAACGGCTCTTTGCCCAGCTCTTTGATGATCTCCCGGGTGCGGGGGTGCACTGTGTTGCGCTGGCTCGCAGTCATGTCCCAATAGACAGTGAACATGGGGCGAGAGCTGACATAGCCGATCAGTAATACAGATGCCGCCACGGCAATATATCCTCTGGCCTTCACGTACCAGGGTTTGGATTCCCGCCCGCCTTTCAGTTTGAGGATGGTGAACATAATGAACATATAGACGATGGCGATAAAGTAAATTACATCCTTGGATGTCACCAACCCAACCACCATTTTCACGGTGCGTCCAGACATCGAAAGAAAATAGGTGAGGTCCCGTACAAAATCTATTTTCTGCCACAGGCCGCCGATGCGGCTCAGGATGAAGATGGTCACAAAACTGCCGATGGCGGACACGATCTGGTAAATGGTGAGGCTGGACATAAACAAGCCGATGGCAGAAAAGGCGCATATAAGCAAATAAAACCCTATGGATGCGGACAGCAGCATGCCATAATCCACGGATCGGATGTTAAAGGCCCCCGACATCATAAACAATCCTATTATGAAAAGTAACAACAGATTGTAGATCATTACGGCGAGGTACTTTCCCAGGACGATGTCGCGTACCCTGATGGGGGAGGAGTACAGTAATTTAATGGTCCCATTATTGATCTCCCTGCTGATCAATCCCATGGCGAGCAATGGGACGAATAAATACAGGTTCTGGAATGCATTGGCAAAGATGCCGTCAGCGTTTAAAAAAACACGATCAGTCAGTGAAGTCTGTCCGAAATCCGTGAATTTTGGATTATTCCGGACAAGGATATCCTGCCATTTAGCCATGTCATAAAGAGCGTTGGAATAAAAGTAGGCGCCCTGCACCATGAATGCCACCGCCAGGAACCAGGCTACGGGAGAGTAAAAGAGGTTACGAAGCTCAGTCTTCGCGATCTTGCATATCATCTTCATTGAAAATTTATTTATGGGTGGGATTGAGTGGATAGTTGTTTGAAAACGTCGTCGAGCAGGCCTTTATCCAGGCTGATCTCCCGCAGGCGCCATCCATGTTGAATGCTGGCAGCCACTACTCGTTCTGCAATTTCATCGTCGCTGTCAAAGTAAATGCGGACTTGCCGGTCTGTGAGAAATTCGACCCTGGTGACGCCTTGCACTGCCAGCAGTCCGGCTGCCGGGGGTGGGTTTTCCATCCGGACCAACAAGCTATGCGGCTGAATATAATCGTTGAAAGCGCTCATGGAATCCGCAAAAACGATCCTACCCGCCTCGATCATGATCACTTCCTTGCACAGCAAGTGTATTTCGGAAAGAATGTGAGAGGATAGAAGGACTACATGATCCCGGGCGATCTCTTTTATCAGCTTTCTGACCTCTATCAGTTGGTTGGGATCCAATCCATTGGCAGGCTCGTCCATCACCACCAGCTTGGGTTTATGGATAATGGCCTGTGCGATGCCCACCCGCTGGCGATAGCCGCCGGACAGGTTGCGGATCAGCCGGCTGCTGAAATGTGCGATACCGCAACGTTCCTTTACTTCGTCCACAGCTGCTTTAATTTTATCCTTTGGCATTAGCCGCAGTTCTGCACAGTAGGTGAGGTATTCGTCGATGGTGAGGTCCGTGTACAGGGGGGGATCTTGCGGGAGGAAGCCGATCTGTCTCTTGGCTAATTCCGGAGATTCACGTATATCCACGCCGTTGATATAGACATGGCCTTCTGTTTGGTTCAGTACGCCGCACATGATGTTCATCGTGGTAGACTTGCCCGCGCCGTTGGAGCCTAAGAGCCCCACGGTGCCATGGTGACCTATTTCGATATTGATATCACGTATCGCCCAGGTATTGCTGTACTTGTGTGAGAGCCGCTCTACTTTTAAAATGCTACTCATATCTTCTTGTTTATCAGTAATACTTAATAAGAGGTGTAGGATTCGATCAGCATTATTTTCAGGCTGGCCGGGTCGCCGGGCAGTCCCAATAAGGCCAGGGTTAAATTCCGGTAAAGGCGCGTATTATTAAAGCCGTAGAGAAGACTGTTGATACCCGTAACATCATAGTTGCCGATGAGTGCGCCGGTGGCTGCGTCCCGGAACTCGAAATTATAGTCGCTGACGGCAGCGGTGGCAGGGTAATTCTTAAATCCCGTGATGCCTTTATAGGGCAGGCTGCTCACTTCCGACCCATTGGCGCCACCGGTGATATTGATGCTGACCGGGTTGCTGCCGGGCGAGAGGTTGACAAACCGCAAACCCACGCTGCTGTCGGAGGGGGGATGATAAGGGGGCGTATCCGTCGTAAACAAAGTATCCGGAGCCGACATGGTGCCTGTCAGGAAGAGGGTATGGATAGTCCCTGCCGGCAGGAGAAGGTCCAGGGAAAATAGGGGGGTGCTGTGTGCACTGGTATCCGGATAATGGTAGATGGCCAGTTTTTGCTGGCCGCTGTAGCACCCTTGCTGGTAGGTGCTGTTCCAGTTGCCGTATACGAGTTTTAAAGCTTTATTATACCAGGTGATGGGGCTGTTGCCGCTGAAGTTGGTCACCAGGGAGGGACTGCTGCCTACGACTGCATTGATCAGTGTCAGGGAGGCTGTGCCGGGCGCGGCGTGTTGTTTCGCGCAGGATAACATTGTACCAGCCAGCGCGCACGTGGCGAGCTGCCTGAGGAATATATTGTTCATCATATATCGTTTAAGGTTAGTAAATATCAATACCCAGGGTTTTGCACCAGGAAATGGTCTGACCGGATCTCGGCGGGGGGGATGGGATAGAGCAGTTGGTAATCTCCCGCCCATGGCTGTTTGCCGGAGAAGGCCGAAAGCACTATATGTGCCTGGCCGGTGCGGTTGAGGTCCAGCCATCGATGTCCCCATTCAGCAAAAAGCTCCACCTGTCTTTCATGCGCTACGGCGGTGATTATTTGCGGTTGGAGCAGGGAAGAGGACAGCGCCGGCAATCCTGCGCGGCTGCGGATGACGTTCAGGTCGGAGATGGCTGCGGCAGCGCCCCCCGCGGCGTCGTTGACCTCCGCTTCTGCGCGTACCAGGTACATTTCCGCCAGGCGGAGCACCATGTAATACTCCGTCGATGGCGCACCGAGGGCAGCGTTGTAGGGACCGGTCTTGTATTTAAAAGGGTACCAGGTGAAACCGGTGGCGTTATTACTGGTGCTGTCAACCCAGGCACTGCGGCGAAGATCTCCCGGCTCGAAAGCATTCAGCAAGGGTGCTGCCAGACAATAGTGGGCCACACCGGTGAATTGTGGGGATGGAAGTATGGTGAATCCTTCCACGGTTGCGTTCTGATACGGGGTGTTGTCAGTACCCTGCTTTAATTGCCAGATGGCTTCCCTGCTATTTACCAGGAATACGTTTTTGGGATCACTTTCCAGGCTATACAATGTGGTGTTGTTGATAACGGAAGTAGCCTGGGCGGCGGCATTCGCGTAATCTTTTGTGTAGAGATAGGCTCTTGCCAGCAGGGCTGTGGCAGCCCATCGATTGGGGACGATCCTTTCATAGCCGGAGTTGGCGGCTGCCGAGTAGTCGGGAGGCAACAGGGACTGTGCATCTTTCAGGTCCTGGATGATCTGGCGGTACACATCCTTGACGGGCGTTCTTGCCATGTACCGGGTCTTATTGAAATCCACCGTCAGTGCCAGTGGTACATCGCCAAACAGGTTGGTGAGATAAAAATAAGCGAAGGCCCGGACGAATTTGGCCTCAGCGGTAAGCTCCTTCCGGACGCTGTCGGTCAATGCATCGGAAGTGGAGGCAGCAATGCCTTCGATGACTGAATTCGCGCCATAGATGGTTTTATAGGCAGATGTCCAGACCTCGGAGGTATAACTGTTGGAATTTAGCAATTGATTCGGGCTAAAGGCAAGTATGTTAAGATCTCCTATGCCATAATAGAATAATTCATCGGAGGACATCCCGGCAAGCAAGGTGATATATCCATTGCTGAAAGACAGCGCCTGACCGTTGATCAGCTGGGTGTAGATGCCGGCCATGGCGGAGGTAGCCTGTGCATCGGAGGTAAATACTTCGGCGGTTGTAATGCTATTGATCGGCTCGGGAACAGAGACCATTTTCCTGCATGATAGCAGGCCAAGGCCTATGGTAATGCAGAAAAGTGCAGGTAATACGTATCGGTGATGAGTAAACATGGTAGAAGAATTAAAAATTAAGTGAGATGCTGCCGGCGATGATCCTGGGTGACGGCAGGTACCCGAATGATGTTGTGACTTCGGGGTCAATGCCTTTATAGCTGGTGATGGTAAAGACATTCGACATGTTGACGGAGAGGTTCACTCCCTGCATATGCGCCTTCTTACAGATATTTTCCGGCAATGAGTAAGAAAAGACCAGGTTATTCAGCCGTAGGTAGGATGCATCGGTGTAGGCTCCGTCTGATGCGGTGAGATAACTGTCATTTTGCGACCCCACGGTTGAAAACCTGGGATACCTGGACTGATCGCCCGGCTTTTGCCAGTGGTCATTGAAAACATCGGCTGGTATATTTCCCATGTTGCCGGGGACATCCGTGAAGGGTATCTGACCCAATTGCTTTTTGAAATTAAAGAACAAAGTCAGCATGCATCGCTTGTACGTCAACATGCTGTTGATCCCTCCACTGTAGCGCGGGGTAATATCGATGGCTATATACCGGTCGTCATTGCCAGTGGCAGCCGGGACATTGGCGTTGGTGCTGATCGTGCCGTCGTGATTATAATCAGCGTAGCCGGGCTGCCCGTTCAGGGGATTGATGCCCAGATAGTGGAGTACATAAATGGCGTTGATCGACTTTCCTATTTTATAGGTAGTGTAATAGGGAGAGAACTCGAAGTCGGGATAGCTCAGCAGTTTATTCCGGTTGATCCCGATGTTGAAATCGACGGACCAGGAAAAGTTTTTAGAGGCAACCACTTTTGCTTTGACAATCCCTTCCCATCCTGTGTTCTGTACATTGGCGGGGGAGTTGGCGGTGACGCTGGTGAAGCCGGTGAATGCGGGAGTAGGCATGCCCACCAGCTGATTGTTACAGCGGTCTCTGTAGTAAGTGACGGTGAGATTGATCCTGTCTTTCAGGAAGCCCAGGGTAATGTCCGTATTTATTTTTCGATTGGACTGCCATTGGTAATCCTGGTTCACGGCATGTACGGGGACAAGGGGAACAATACCGTTGTACGGGGGAGAACCGAGGTAGGCGGCAGGGGTTGACCACTGGGAGAGGTATTGATAAGCGCCACCGCCATTATGGCCTGTAATGCCATAACTGGCATTGAGCTTGAAGAAACTCCACCAGGAAGGTAATACGCGTTTCATCCATGGTTCTTCCGAGGCGATCCAGGCTCCGCCGATGGCCCAGAAATTCCCATATTGCCTGCCTGGCCCGAAATTGGAAGACCCGTCCCGGTTGCCGGACAGTTCAAGGATATATTTGTTCTCCCAGTTATAATTGATGCGACCGTGTATATTGGCAAATTTTGTTTGCGCTTCATTTGACGAGGAAGATGAGCCCATGGCGTTGGAAGGGGAATGCAGCAGCGCGTCATTGGTATATCCAAATGCTCCGATGGTGGTGCCCCGGGAAATGGTGCCTTGCATAGAACCTCCTGCCATGCAATCGAGCTTGCCATTCCCGATGTAGAAAGCATAGTTCAGCTGCGGCTCGATGTTCCAGTTGCTGGCGGCGGAGTTGCCAAAACCGGCAAACCCCATCGGATGGAGAAGGGGGTTTTGGGAGGCGATGGTAGTATAATTAGCGCTCGTCGTTGTCGCATGGTTGAAGCCACCCTGGATACCCAGTTTCAATCCCTTTGCCAGGATGTAATTTACGTTCAGGCCCCCGTTGAGAAAATGGCTGCTGGCGCTGGTAGGCTGCAGGATGCCGGCAAAAAGAAACTTATCGCCGACCCCGGCTTCGTTCCAATCTTTATAGTTCAGGTTGCCTTTGTCATCGAAGATGGGTGGGGTATTGGGCGCCAAGGTTGACAGGCCGGGCATGGTAATGGCATCTACATACGTATATCCGTAGGTGGCCCTGAGATCAACAGTCAGTCGCTGGTCGAGGCTATGGTGGATCAGGCCTGAGGATAGGCTGATCCGCTGGTTGGTGCCTTTGAGGGTGGTGATATCCTGGCTTCGGTTATAGCCCGCACTAACAATAAAGGAGGTGATGCGATCGCCGCCCGAGAGGCTGATGGATGCGTTGGTGCTCTTTGCGACACCCCATATTTTCTTCTGCCAGTCTGTATAGCGGGTGGTATCCCAGTTGACGAGGTCGGGAGCGTTGGCGGCTGTGAGGGGCAGGCCGTCATTCTTCAGGGCTTCCCGGCGCATTTGCAGGTATTGGGGGGTGTTCAGCATTTTCCAGTGTCTGGGAACGCTGCTGGTGGACTGCTGGACGGACATTTGCAGGGAGGTTGCACCCGGCTGCGCTTTTTTAGTGGTGATGAGGATCACCCCGTTGGCTCCCCTGGAGCCATAAATAGCTGTGGCTGCGGCGTCCTTCAATACCGTCACACTTTCGATATCTGCAGGGTTGATGCTGAACAGCGGGCTTTGCCCCCTGGTATTGGAAAAGAGGCCTGCCTGGATAAACCCGGTGGATCCGTTGGTATAGCTGCTTTTGAGAAAAGAGGTGTTGGTCAGGTCGAGGATGGTGAGGGGGACTCCGTCGATCACGTACAGCGGATCGGATACCTGGTTTGGATCAAGGGTGTTCCTACCTCTTATCTCCACTTTGACGGGGGCGCTGACGTAACCTGAAGTGGGTGTTACCAACATTCCGGGAACCCTTCCATTGAGGGCCAGGAGGGGGTTCATCACAGGCTGTTTTTGAATATCCTCTCCTGATACCTGGATGATGTTTGCTACGGACAGACGCCGGCTCGTTTTTCCATAGCCCTGTACGACCTCTTCATCCATGGTATTGATGGCTACCGTAAGCTGGATATATAATTCCTCTTCCTTACCCGACAGGGTGATCTGCCGGTTGGTGTAGCCGACGTAACTGACTATCAGTTTACTTTTCCTGGCGGAAGCAGGAATGCTGAATGCCCCGTGGCCATCGGTGAGGGTGCTCTTACCTGTTCCGACAATAATAATGGACGCCCCGGAAAGGGGGATAAGATTTTTATCCGTTACCACACCGTGTAAGAGCTCCGGGCTGGGTGGACGGGCCGACGTGTCTGTTGCGGGTGGGGCAGGGGCCGGGTTGGGCTGGCTGGTGCGGGATATGACGATGGTTTTGTTTTGAAAGGAGAATTTGAACGGTTGCCCGTTGAGCACGCAGTTCAGGAACAAGGGCAGGGAATAATTTTCCGCCCGGATGGTGACGGGGCGGGCATCCTTCAGGATCGCCTCATCGAAGAAAAATACATACCCCGTTTGTTTCTCCACGGCGGCGAAGATCTTCTCAAGTGGCACATTCCGCCCGGAAAAGCTGACGGTTTGAGAATGCACGCGGGCGGACACTTGCAGACAGGCGCCCAGAAGTAAGATGGATGTAAGTCGCATTGCTAGCAGAGTTGGTTTGAAGCCGTAGCGCCTCTTCCAGGCTGGCCGGCTAAAAAGAGCCTTAAAATGCATAAATTTGCAGTGTTTGGGTGATTGAATAAGCAGTCCTGCCGGGACTTTGTTTGTGAACGGTTGCCCAGACTCCGCCGGGAGTGCTTCCAACACTTCCGGTTTTGTTTAGGTACCTATGAAAAGTGATTACTGTGTTACAGTCAATGTTTTTCCTTCGATATGGAATTTGACATCCACGTCCTGTAATAACTGGATCACCTGGGAGAGGTTCAGGTCCCTGGTAATCTTGCCATGAAAGGACCTGACTGGTACATTGCCATCAAATTTTACTTCGATGTCATACCACCTGGCCAATTGCCTCAGCACCGTTTGCAGATTGGCGTGGTCAAAATCGAATATTCCTCTCTTCCAGGCCAGGGCCTGATCTATATCCGGGTTTTTGACCAGGCTGATCCCATCCTGCACCCGGGCTTGCTGGCCTGGCTCCAGGATCAGGCTGTGGGATGGACCGCTGACAATTCTTACACTCCCTTCCAATAGAGTGGTCCTGATGTCAGGTTCGCCGGGATAGGCATTGATATTGAATTGCGTACCCAGCACTTCCACGTCTATCTCCTTCGTTGTTACATGGAAGGGCATAGATGGGTTCTTTGCGATCTCAAAAAAGGCTTCCCCTGTGATGGCTACATCCCTGGAGCTGCCTGTAAAGGCCACAGGGAAGCGAATGGAGGATAAGGCATTGAGCCAGACTTTCGTACCATCGGATAAGGTGAGGGGAGGAGATTGCTCGCCCCGGTTGGTGGTGAGCGTGTTATAAAGCAGCGCCTTGACGTTGGTTTGTATTTTCGACGGAGTGATACTGTTATAGGTAATGGCGCCATGTTCGTGTTGAACTGTCGTTCTGCCCTGAACGGCCAATTGACCAGACCGGGCGCTGTCGATGGTGACCCGGGAGCCGTCCGCAAGCGTCAATACGGCTTTTGTCATACCCGGCGCTACATCGTTGGATGACGAATGGGCAATATTATTATTTGTATTGTCTACCGGGGTTGGTCGCTCGCTGTGATAAAATAAGTATCCCCCAACGCTTATCAATAAGAGAATGGCTGCAGCCCATCCCAGCCAGTGCCGGCGAAATAACGGGATGGTCCCATTCTCCGAGTGACCCCGGATGGCCTGTTCCAGTTGCAGTCTGAAATCTTCCGGCATCTCCGCGGTTTCGGGAAAGGCGCCTGGTAAAATGCTGCTTAGGGAATATACCCGGTGAAATTCTTCCAGACCGGCTTGGCTATACCATTGAAAGAAGGCGATTGCTTCTTCCCCGGAAAGTGTGCCGGCAGCATAACCTTCCATCAGTGCTATGATCTTTTCATCTTCCATATATTCGACTTATATCTGACAATTGAGGAAATAAAACGGACACCGGGAACGACGTTTTTTTTAAAGAAAAAATAATAGGAGCAGGATGAGTGTATCGCCCGTATTTTTTTGAAGGGCTTCTTTCACCGATTGAAGCGCTGCATAGAGATGTTTTTTTACGGCTGAAACGCTGATTCCCATTTCATGGGCGATATCCCCCAGGGCCATACCTTCCTGGGTGCGCAGGACAAATATCCTGTGTTTTTGTGCAGAAAGCTGGTTGATGGCATTGACGGCTGTTTGATAATATTGTTTATATAAGTAGTCCTGGTCGGGGGAAGTACCGGCATTCCTTATCGTGTGATCGGAGAGGGATCGGATGATCCGCTGATTGATCTTTTTTCTTTTTAATTGATTGAAAAGAAGGTTTTTAGCCAGCGTATATGCATAGTCTTCGAATGACCGGATAAGAAGCAGGGACTCTTTGGCCTTCCAGATCTTCAGGAACGTCTCATGGATGATCTCCTGGGTATCTTCGTGGGATTGTGCTATGAAGGCGAGTGAGGAATATAGCTGGGGATAATAATAGGTATACAGCCGGCCGTAGGCCATCTGGTCGCCATCGGCAGCGAGACGTACTAAATTGGCTTCATCGGGGATCCGGACGAGAGGCGTTTTGTTGTAGTGGGGCGGCGGCAAAATAAACAGTGTATGGTTATTCGCAATATAGGTATTTTCCAGGGTTAAATTTTTGTTTGCCGGGGGGTGTCTGTTTGCTTTTCCCGATTGTCATTTATGGTTCTGTGGTTGTTGTATTTCTAAGGATCTGGCGATTATTCGAGTGATCAGCCGTTGGTATTTCAAAGACAACCTTTCGAATATTGAGTAAGGCGCTTCGGTAATTGAGCTCATCGTGGCTATGATAATCTGCTAATTTCCATTTCTAATCAAAATTAGCAGTCATGAGAAAGTTCTTATTACTACCGCTGTGCTGCCTTTTACTTTCGATTGCAATAAAAGTACAGGCGCAGGAAGTGACCGGCAAGGTCGTTGATTCTGCCGGAAACCCATTATCCGGAGCCACGCTGAAGATCAAAGGAATAAAAGCTGGTGTCAGTGCCGGCGCAGATGGGAGCTTCCGGTTAAAGCTTCCGCGGGAAGGGGTGCTGGTGGTCAGCGCCGTCGGTTATTCGCCCCGGGAGGTAAGGGCTGTCAACGGAGCTTCGCTGACTATTACATTGTCTGCCAGTGGACGCGTAATGAATGAAGTGGTGGTAACTGCCATCGGCATCAGCCGGGAGAAGCGGGAACTTGGCTCCGCCACGCAGACGATCAATGCGGATCAGCTGAACAATACCGGAACGGGTAATCCATTGAGCGAGTTGAATGGGAAGGCCAGCGGCCTTACGGTGATCAATAGCTCGGGTGATCCGGGAGCGGGCACCTATATCCGTCTGCGCGGGGTGACTTCCATCACGGGAAATAATCAGCCGCTGATGGTCGTGGACGGCGTGCCGATCGATAATTCCATTAATAACTATGATCCCACTTCCACCGGGATCTTAGCGGGCGGCCCCAACGGCAATCTGCTGGGCGGTGTCCAGCCTACTAACCGGGGAGTAGATCTAAACCCAAATGACATCGAGTCCGTCACGCTGCTGAAAGGGCCTGCAGCGACGGCGCTTTATGGAATACAGGCATCCAGCGGGGCCCTGATCATTACGACCAAGAAAGGGGGAGCGGGGCAAGGACCTGTCCTCACTTTCAATTCCTCTTTTTCCGTAGACAAGGTCAGCAAACTGCCGGAGCGGCAAAATATATATTCGCAGGGAGATGGGGGAATATACAAAGCATTGAACAGACTCTCCTGGGGTGCGCGGATCGACACCCTATACCGCGACGGGATACGCGATGAATACGACCCGAATGGACAGCTCGTCGGCGCATCGGATCCAACCAGGAAATCAAAAGCAGTGGTGTATGATCCGTATAAATTCTTTCAAACGGGACTGACCTTTAACAACAATATCGCCTTGTCGGGCGGTAGTGGAAAATCCGCTTACCGGATGTCCCTGGGTAACCTGCACCAGAGCGGGATCATTCCCAGATCGAAATACGATAAGACTACGTTCAATGTAAGCGGGCAATCCGCTTTATCGAGCCGGTTAAGCATCTCGGGCGGGATCAATTTTGTCAGGAGTGCGAATGACAAAGCGCAGCAGGGTTCCAATACCTCCGGCGTCATGCTGGGACTATTGCGTACCCCGCCGACGTTTGACAATTCAAATGGGCTGAAGGACGCCGTCAACAATCCGGCCGCCTATCTGCTGGCCGATGGTACGCAAAGGGATTACAGGGGCGGGCACGGATATGACAATCCTTACTGGACCGTGAACCGGGTCACTTTTCATGAAGACCTGATCAGGGCATTCGGATATGCCCAGGCCAGCTACCAGCTGCTGGACTGGATGACCCTGTCTTATAAAGTGGGAGGGGATGTTTATTCTCAGAATGATAAGAACGGATACGACATAGGGGCCAATGTCGCCGCGCAAGGAGCCGTGTACCTGTCAGACTTTTACAACCAGCAATACAACTCGGATGTCACCATCAGCATGAAAAAGACATTTTCCGATGACTGGTCGGGGTCTTTATTGGTGGGACAAAACTATTTTACCTTAACGAGTCATGCGAAGATCTCCAGCGGGACGGGACTGACGCTGCCAAACTTCCTGGATATGGCTAATGTTCAGTCTTATACCGCCCAGGAATTCGATTCAAGGAAGCGGACGTCGGCTTATTACGGAGAAGCGCACCTGTCATTCCGGGACAAGCTTTTTCTTACCGTAACCGGCCGGAGGGAGACGTCATCTACGCTGCCACCCAGAAATAATAGCTTCTTCTATCCATCCGTCAGCCTGGCTTATGAATTTTTCAAGCCTGGTCAGGCAACATCCAATGGTATCCTGAATTATGGGAAGTTGAGAGGATCTTTTGCGCAGGTGGGTAAAGATGCGCCGACACAGGGATTGAGTACCTATTATCGCCCGGCGATCGTCAACGATGGATTCACCAGCGGCATTGTGTTTCCCGTAGCCGGCGTTTCGGGATACCAGCTCGCAACTCCGACCGCTGTCATCGGTAATCCCGATCTTAAGGCGGAAAAGACCAATTCCTATGAATTCGGAACGGACCTGGGATTCTTTAAGAACAGGGTCTCGCTGAATGCAACATTATATTATTCCAAATCCTCGGATGTGATCCTCACTGTGCCTGTTGCGTTTACATCCGGCTTTGGGGCGGAATTGCTGAATGCTGCAGTGATCACTAATAAAGGACTTGAGATCACCCTGAATACAACCCCCTTCAAATCGCAAGACTGGCGGTGGGAAGTGAATTTTAACTGGGCCCGCAATGTCAACCTGGTGAAGTCCCTGGCCGCCGGGGTAGACCAGGTGGGGATCGCCGGTTTTGTCAGCGGTTCGGTCAACGCAGTTCCGGGTCAGCCGTTCGGCGTCATCTACGGTTCCGCCTATCTCCGTAGTGACCCTTCCAATCCCAAAAGTCCATTGCTGATCAGCGATAGGCCGGGACCCGGGTATGGCATGCCGATCGTCGGCAGCCAGAGTGCTGTGCTGGCAAAGGTCGATCCCGACTGGACGGGCTCGATGATCACCAACCTCACTTATAAGGGTTTTAACCTGGGCATTCAGCTGGACATCAGGCACGGCGGCCATATATGGAATGGGACGAGAGGCGCCATGAGCTATTTCGGCACATCCCGGGAGACGGCTAATCGGGGCCAGGCTGTTACTTTTCGCGGGGTAGCGGGGCACCTGGACGACAACGGCAACATTGCGCATTTCGATGCAACGGGCGCCGAAGTACTGAAACCCGGCGGTCCTAATACGGTAGCTTCCGCCTATAATCAATATTACTGGCAGAACGTCGCCAGCAGCTTTATCGGGCCGGCTGAAGCCAGCGTGGAAGAGGATGGGTTTGTCCGTATCCGCCAGGCCAGCCTGGGATACCAGCTGCCCTTGTCTGTCTTAAAGAACCTGCATCTGAAAAGCTTGTCGCTGACGCTTTTTGCCAATAACCCGCTGCTTTGGACAAAATATAAGGGAGTGGACCCCGAGACCAGCCTGGCTGGCCCCGCCAACGGACAGGGGATAGATTATTTCAACGGGCCCGGCGTCAAAAATTACGGTGTACGCCTGGGACTTAGTTTATAATTAACGGGGAACTGTAAAAACAGAAAAATAAAAATTATGAAAGTCGAGCACAATTATAAGCAGTCAGTGATCTGCGTGCTGATCCTTGTTTTACTGGGAGCAGCATCCTGTAAGAAATCATTTTATTCGGATGTGAACGTCAATCCCAATGCGCCTTCCTCCGCGAGCATTGTACCGGGTGTGCTGTTGCCGCCCATCGAATCTGCCATAGGCTACCTGCAGGGAGGAGACCTGTCCCGATTCAGCTCCCTGAACATCCAGCAGGTGAAAGGCATCGGCAACCAGGCCGATGGATATTACAAGTACATCTATACCTCTCAGGATTTCGATAATGTCTGGGCTAATATCTATACGGCTGTCCTTGAAAATGATAATATCCTGCTGCAAATGTCTGAGGCCAAAGGGTACCATGCCTATGCCGGGGTCGCCCGTATCCTCCGGGCCTATGTACTACAGGTAACTGTTGATACCTGGGGTTCTGTCCCTTATTCCAAGGCTTTGCAGGGGGCGGGCAACCTGAAGCCGGCATTCGATAGCGACAAGCAATTGTACGACACCATCGGCAGACTCCTGGAAGATGGGATCGCGCATTTAAACAACGCTGACCCGGGAGCGCTGGTTCCGGGAGACGAAGATGCATTATATGGAGGCAATTCAGGTAAATGGATCAAGTTCGCACATGCCATCAAGGCCCGTCTTTTCATACACCAGTCCAAAGGCGACGCTGCCATGGCGGCGAATGCACTGGAGGAGATCGCCCATTCATTTACGGGCAATGGAGATAATGCGAGATATGTGTTTGGAAGCACGGAAACCACCGCCAATCCCTGGTACCAGTTCAACCAGCAGCGAAGCGGGCAGATCGGCTTCTCCTCGGGGAACGTGGCTAAAATGATGAAGGACCTGCATGACCCCCGGCTGCCGATCCTGATCGACACGTCGAAAAAGGATGCCTTGTTGTACTATGGCGTGACGGACGCGCCGGTCGAATTGATCACTTATGACGAGCTGCAGTTTGCCACGGCAGAGAGTGTGCTGAGGAACGGCGGAAGTATTGCGGCCGCACAGGCTTTTTACCAAGCGGCCATCACGGCGAATATGAGCAAACTGGGCGTAAAGGACGCGGATATTACCGCTTATCTGGCAGCCAACGGGACATTGCCCGGCAATGTGGACGCTGCCATCGCCCAGATCGCCACCCAGGGATACCTGGCCCTCTACCTGAACCCCGAGGCATGGACGTTATGGAGAAGGACCAATAGTCCGGCGCTGACGCCTGTGACTGGGACCAGCGTGCCCCGGCGGCTGCTGTACCCGCAGACAGAATATTCGTATAATAAGGCGAATGTACCGGCATCGGTGACCTTGTTCAGCCCGAAGGTCTTTTGGGATAAATAAAGCGGGAATGGCTATTTTTGTCAATGCAAAAAAAGGAAGCGCTATTTATATATCAATC
Organism: Flavitalea plasmicola; assembly: GCF_030546645.1. Lineage (GTDB taxonomy): Bacteria > Bacteroidota > Bacteroidia > Chitinophagales > Chitinophagaceae > Puia. The sequence continues at coordinate 367,213 of NZ_JAUOTO010000008.1, read as the reverse complement.
TGGTTTTGATTTTTTAAATAAGCTGAAGAAAAATAATAACAGGGAATGGTTCAACGCGCATAAGGCCGCGTTCCAAAAGGAATTATTACTGGTGGAAGCCTTTGCCGAGGGGCTGTTGAGGCATTTGAACGTGCATGACATGATAGAGACGCCCTCGGGGAAAAAGAGCTTGTACCGGATCTATAGGGATACCCGTTTTTCCAGCGATAAGACGCCTTATAAGACACACTGGAGCGGCAGCTTCAGACGCGCCACCAAATATCGCCGGGGCGGATATCATTTTCATATCGAGCCGGGTAACACCTATATCGCAGGAGGTTTTTGGGGGCCTGTTCCCCAGGATCTGCGACGGATCCGGGATGACATTGCATTTGATGCCGCACCTTTACGGAAAATATTAAAGAACAAGACCTTTGTATCCATGTTCAAAACGTTGCAGGGTGAGCAGCTGAAAACGGCCCCGCAGGGGTTTGATGCCGGCCATGAGGCCATCGACCTGCTGCGTTATAAACAGTTCTTGCTTATAAGGCCATTTTCGGACAAGGAGGTATTAGCCAAGGATTTCTTAAAGGAGGCCAACCTCACCTTTAAAGCAATGCGTCCCTTCTTCGATCATATGAGCGAAGTGCTGGTGACGGATAGGAATGGAATGGCCATTTGACCTACTCCTGTTACGTTAGCCATCGCGGCTTATTTTGTCTCCCGGACATATCTTTCAATGATCTCCCGGTCGATGCCTTCTTTTTCCACTTTTTCCATCCCCCGCTGGACAAGGGTGTCATTGCTGATACTGACAGTAAACAGGAAGGTTTTGCCTTCCCAGTTGCGGTCGCCATAATAATCCAGGTGCTCCGTATATTGATTGCCCACCAGGCTATAGCTGCCTCCGCCCGCATCAAAGTGATTGGAGGAATCCTTTGGGCTATTCAGGTCATGTTTTAAGAAAGAAAAGTGCGAACCATTGATGATCTTAATCATGTTGGTTTCCTTCGTGTAGTCGGTGAACGTGCTGACACCCCTGGTAATAGTGGTGCCTGATACCAGTCTCCAGGTGCCAATAATATTGACGGTGGAAGCCGGCTGTGGTTTGCAGGCAAAAAGAAGGCAAAATGGCAATACGATGGTTAGGATGTTACTTTTCATAGGATAAATATATACATTAGCGGTTCGATAGACAGGAATTTATGAATAAAACTTTGACCCTTATTTATTTTTTATTATTTGTTGGCGCCCTGAGCTGCGAGGAAGACAAGCCAAATAACAAGCATCACGGAAAAACGATCTCCAATAACAAGAAACCGCCCCAGGATGTGAGCAGGAAAGCGCTTTTCGAAAGATTCATTAAAAAATTCAAGCCACTGACCTTGCCCCTGGCCATCAAGACATTGGATATTCAGTCAACGACTGGTTACAGGCCGATCGCGGGGAAAGACAGTATATTTATCAACTCAGGTTATCCCAATGAGACCTGGGCCTATGGGATGCTGCCAGATACGTCCGGCAATATCCAACTGGTCTGGCTTGCTCCCGCCGAGATCTATGACCCTGTTCTGACAACTTTTACAAAAGGCGGTCTGAAGATCAGCGAGCAGCATTTAGGCGTGGGAGGATGTGGTTCCGACTGTTGTTTTACCTGTGATGAGTATATCTATATCAAAAAAGACAGGAGCATTTATTCGGTAGACTCCATTAAGAGCTGTACGTGCGATGAATCCGGACCGAAGAAGAGTACAATGAAAAAATATATCCGGTGGAAGGCCGGGAAAATAGGAGAAGATGGAAAAATAAGCTTGTCTGGCGTTCAGGAGAAGAAATTAAAATAATTTTGCCGGCGATGTCCAATTTCGCTGCCCCCGGTCATTATTGGAGTATATACAGAACCTTTTTTTCACAACTAAAAAAAACAAAATGAAAGAGTTCATGCTATTATTCCGGCAGCCTAACTACGACTATAGCAAATTATCGGCGGCAGAATTCCAGGCGCTGGCCAAAAAATGGCAGGATTGGGCGGGTGGCATCGCGGCGCAGGGAAAAATAGCCAGCAACGGGCGTCGTCTTGCCCTGGAAGGGAAAGTCCTGAAGGCGGGCGGTGTTGTAACGGATGGCCCCTTTGTCGAGATCAGGGAGATGCTGGGAAGTTTCCTCATCGTCAAAGCGGATAGTTTAGAGGAAGCCACCACATTGGCTCACGGCTGTCCGGCGCTGGATGCCAACGGCAGTGTAGAGATCAGACCTATTATGGGATAAGATGGAAAACGAGCAAACATCGCTTAAACGGCTGTTCCAACAGGAATTCTCCAAAATGGTTGCTGTGATCAGCAGCCTTTTTGGTTTACAGCATATCGAGATAGCGGAGGATATTGTCAGCGAGACTTTCCTGCAGGCTACAGAGACCTGGGAAAAGAAAGGGTTGCCTCCCAACCCAACCGCGTGGCTCTATGCGGTGGCCAGGCAAAAGACGCTGTATTATTTCAGAAGGGATAAGATACTCCGGAAGAAAGTAATCCCGGAGCTGACGGCGAGGCAGGAGAAAAGCGTGGGGATCGAGGAGCTGAATTTTTCCCAGCAGAATATCAGGGACAGTCAGGTACAGATGCTTTTTGCCGTTTGTAATCCAGCCATTGCCAGTGAGGCACAAATCGGGTTGGCTTTACGCATACTTTGCGGCTTTGGGATAGATGAGATCGCCGAAGCCTTTTTGTCCAATAAGGACACCATCAATAAAAGACTGTTCAGGGCAAAGGAGAAACTGCGCACCGAAAAAGTAAAGATGGAGCTGCCTCCGGAAGATCAGATCGTTTCCCGCCTGGATAATGTATTGCATATTATTTACTTGCTTTTTAGTGAAGGATATTATTCCAAGACTCAAAATCAGATACTGCGAAAGGATCTTTGTTTTGAGGCATTGCGGCTGGGCCTCATGCTGACGGGATTTGAAAGAACCAATTTACCAAAGACCAATGCTTTGATCGCGCTGATGTGCTTTCATGCTTCCCGGTTCAGCGCCAGGCAGGCCAGTGGGCATACGCTGGTCCTCTACGAACAGCAGGACGAAGCGCTATGGGATGGGGAGCTGATAGATCAGGGCAAACATTTTTTGTATCTTTCGGCGGAGGGCAGCGAGGTCAGCTCTTACCATCTGGAGGCGAGGATTGCCTGGTGGCATAGCATGAAAGAGGACACACAGGAAAAATGGGAGAACATCCTCGACTTATACAATCAGCTGCTGCTGGTGAATTATTCACCCAGTGTTGCCCTCAACCGGACCTTTGCCCTCTATAAAGCCAATGGGCGGCAGGAAGCCCTGATAGCCGCCGAGAAGCTAAAATTAGATAGTAACCATTTTTATTATATACTGCTGGGAGAGCTTTATAAAGGCCTGGACAACGAGAAGGCCAAGTCCAACTTCCAAAAGGCTTATTCCCTGGCCAAGACCCAGACGGAGAGACAGGACATCCAGGAAAAGATAGACAACCTGCTCCGGATGCCGGAAAGATAAAAATTAAAAATATGTCACATCCTGTTGCTCCCATCGGCATTTATCTTTTTATGAAAGGTTTGTTTCAACTAACTAAAGGGGTTGCTTCATTACTATACTGTTCGGGTAGGGTTTATCATATCACTTAGTCGTTAATTTTGATTTCGGCTTTTGTAGCAACTCTTTAAACTATAATGTAATGACACCGAAACAAGTGGAGCTGGTGAGATCGTCCTGGCTTAAGGTCGCTGCCATCGATCCTGACATCGTTGGAACCCTGTTTTACAACCGCCTGTTTGAGACGGCTCCCGGCGTGAGGCGTATGTTTCACCGGCCTGTTCCGGAGCAGTCAAGGAAGCTATTGACTATATTGGATCATGTCATTGAAAAGCTGGATGTCATGGAGGAGATCGTGGAAAATATTGTAAAGCTTGCCCAACGGCATAATAACTATGGCGTAAGGCCGGAGCATTTTGCAGATGTGGGAGAGGCATTGCTTTGGACGTTGGAAAAGAGCCTGGGGGACAAATGGAACGATGAACTGAAAGAAGCATGGATGTTGTGCTATGTCAAACTGTCTTCCACTATGATCCATGCGGTCAAACATATAAGATCGAAGAGCTTCTGAAAGGCAAGAAATATTAAATATTTTTTTATGATCAATATACTTTTAATAGCCTTCCTGATCACACAAAATTGCCGGGACAAATATCTCGATAGAGTGTTAGAAAGCGAAAGTTCGGCAAAATTCTTTCTTGTCGTAAAAGTCAACATTGATAAAAAAGAGAAGGAGGTCCTGGTTTTGAATGATGACCTGCATAATGTTATGAAAAGTAAGGATAGCGTCTATAATAATATGGGAAAGTATAAATATTATGTTAAGAACATGATAGAGCAAAAGGGGGCGATCGATCTTGACTCTGGGGAACTGGTAAGGATGAATGCCGTTGTGTTACAGGAAGACAGGAAAGTAGTTGCCGCTGCAGCAAGGGGAAAAAAAGCTTTTTTTAACCATTATTTCTATGTCTCAAAGAAGTATAATTATGCGCGGTTAAATCCTCATCTAAAACAAAAAGAGAGGCTCGCGATAATGAAAAAACTTTTTGATTGGAATTTTTTGATAGAAACAGTTGAGGGGGACTTTTCCGTTCCTGAACTGGATTTCTGTGGAGGGGTCTAAAAGATCACGACTTTTTCTTCTCCACTTTTACCCAGTCCACCATGATCTTGCATTGATTGCGCTTGATGGCCTCTACGGTTGCTGCGGGCAGGCCGTAATAAGGTTCTTTGACGCCATTGATCTTTGCAGGATATGCGCCACCCAGCGCAAAATTCAGGACAAGGTATTCAGGGGTGTCGAAGCTCCATCTTCCATAGTGTTCCGCCATGGAGCGTGTTACCCTGAACATGGGGATGCCATCATATTTGAATACCAGGCTGTCCGGCGTCCAATCCACCGCATATATATGCCATTGGGTGACATCATTTTTGCCTGTGAAGTAAAGGCGGTTTACAAAGGGTGTTTCTCCGCTGTAGCCAGGGCCATGTACGGCTGCGCTGGCCCAGTCTTTTTCCCCTATGAATTCCATGATGTCGATCTCACCCGATTCGGGCCAGTCACCGTTCCCCAGCAACCACCAGGCGGGCCAGAGGCCGGCGCCTGCTGTCAGTTTGATCCTGGCGGAAAATTCTCCGTAAGTAAACTCCAGTTTTTTGCTGGTGTTGATCCTGCCTGAGATAAAATCGAATGATCTTCCTTCCGGGGTTTTAAAGCCCGGAGCGTATCTCGGTTGTATTACGAGAGCGCCTTTATCAAGATAGACGGTGGCTGAGGAATCCACGTAGGCCTGTTGCTCGCTGTTATTGGTATGACCCGTGATCTCTACATTCCATTTGGACCTATCCAGCTTCGAGCCGGAAAAGTCATCAAAGAAGATCGTTTGACTTTGAGCGTTGTTGCTGATCAGACAAAGTAAGGTTGGTGCGCTCAATGCGAGCGCGAGCCGCCGTAGGGAACTCTGCATGGTGAGGGTTTTAAAAAAGCCCGGCGAAAACGGAATTTATTTTACGCCGGGCTTCTGATATACTATTTAAGATTTGAATTTACATCTTCCTGCGCTTGCGGAATGGGGATGTATTCACTTTTGCCTTTTTGAAAGCCCGGCGCCAATACGGTGGCAGCCTGGTCTGTTCGCAGCAGGTCATTAAAACGCTCGCCCCACCACTCACAGATGAGCTCGGCATGACGTTCATCCATTAACTGGTCTATAGTGGCGTTCGTCAAGGGCGCAAGTCCAACCCTTGTGCGGACCTCGTTGATCTGGGCGTCTCCGTTCTGTCCTTTGCGAATTTTTGCTTCGGCATTCATCAACAACACTTCTGCATACCGGAGCATGTGGATATTATTATTGGCGCCATAGTAGTCCACTCTTCCCGGGGTCATTTGTGATGTTGGAAAGTAGGCTTTACCATTAAAATACTTTTTCCTCCCGGCATTGCCAGATACTTTATCGCCGTCGGGTGTAACAACGAATGTATTGATGTCGCCGTCTACGCCGCAATACTGAATGGCCGTTTTTTTCCGGATCACGTCATTGCGGGCTGTCAGGAAATCAACCGCTTTTTGCGTGGGGACCATCCAACCCGGTCCGCTGATCACACCTCCGAACGTATTTTCCGGCGCCTGGAAGAGGAAGAAATTGGCCCAGGTTTCACCGGGGTTTGCTCCTGATGTTACAATATCGCCTGTTGGGTTGCCAAAATCCGAATATTGGAATTCCAGGATAGCTTCATCGGAGAGTTTGCCGGGTTTTTTCCACAGCTGATAATAGTCATTGAACAAGGTGAACTTGTGACTGTTGACGATCTGGTTGGTGCAATCCAGCGCCACGTCCCAGTTAGCGTTGTTGTTATCATTGCCGGCAAGGTCCATTGCGGCCTTGGCTTTCAACATCAATGCGGCGTATTTGGTTACTCCTCCCAGATGGTCTGCCTCGTTGGGGCGTTTATCTTCCAGGCTGGCGATGCAAGTATCCATTTCAGCCATTACATATTTTTTCATGTCTTCTACGCTACTCTTTTTCGCATTGGCCATCGTCTTCACATCGTTGCTTTCCAATCCAAGGATCGGTACGGCGCCGTATTGCCTGCCGATGTAAAAATGGGCCAGCGCCCTGAAAAACCTCACTTCTGCACGATAGCGTGCGAGAAGCGCCGTATTGGCGGCGTCGGATGCGGGTATGTTCTTACCAAATTGATCCAGTTCGACCAGTGCGCTGTTAGCTGCAAATACCACGGAGTAAAGGTTGATCCACATATCATTTACGGCCCAATAGCTCTTCACCGTCACATCCGTCTGGAAATTATGGATGCCGATCTGTCCCGCGTCATCATTCCCCGGCTCGATGTCATCACTGCGTTCGGAGAGCATGGCGGTGATGATCCACCTGTTAAAACTCCCGCTGCTGGCGGTCCTGTAAACGCCGGAGACGGGTTGGTACATGTTCGACAGGTTGGTATAGTCGATTTTGGTGGCCTGGCCCCGATTTTCCAGGGGACGGTCTAAAAATTTGGAACAGCCTGACAAAATAGAGATGGTAAGCACCCAGGCTATTATTTTCATATAGTGATTCATATTCAATGTTTTTATATTGTCTAATGATATTTATTTAAAAAGTAGCTCTTACACCCAGACTGTAAGTTGCCGAAATAGGGTAGACGTTGGCATCATAGCCATACACTCCCTGATAGGACGGTATTTCGGGCGTAAACCCATTGTACTTGGTGAATATGAAGGGTCTGTCCGCAGTGGCAAATACACGCAAGGCAATGGGTGACGTCTTGCCTACATTAAAATTATATCCCAGCTGTATATTTTGGATCCGCAGGTACGCGCCGCTTTCCACGAAAAAGGTGTTGCTCTGCTTGAACCAACCTTGTCCGATGGCATATGCGGAAGGATAAGAATTGGTAGAACCGGGGCCTGTCCAAAGGCTGGTGGCAAATTTTTCATCAATATTAAGGGTGGTGGATGCTTTGTAGAGCTTGCCCCGATTGAGGTTGAGAATTTTATTCCCGGCGACTCCCTGAAATGCGATGCTGAGATCAAAATTCTTATAATCCAGACCAAGGTTGAATCCGTACGTCAATTTAGGCAGATAGCTACCCATATTGATACGGTCGTTATTATCCAGGATGCCATTGCCGTCCTGGTCCTTGTATTTGAGAAATCCCGGAACTATTTTTGAAGTGGCCGTTGCATTGAAATTGGCAGCGATCGGGTCCTTATCGACTTCGTCCTGTGTTTGGTACACACCGATGGCCTGGTAACCATAAAAGTAATTAATAGGCTGCCCCACTGTAGTACGATTGGGGAATTCGGCCGTCCATTCCGGGAAACCACCGGTGAGCAGGGGCAGAGAGCCCATATTGGTGACCCTGTTCTTCAAGGTGGAAAAATTGCCGCCGATCTGGTAGCCCAGCTGGCCTATTTTATCGCTCCAGTTCAAAACTACATCAAAACCGCTGTTCACCATCTCGGCCCAGTTGCCATAAACGGAGTTGTAGCGATAGGGTAAAGGCCGGTTAAAAGCCAGTCTGCTGGTTTTACGGTTGTAATAATCAACAGAACCTTTAAGTTTCCTGTTCAACAGTTCGAAATCAACACCGCCGTCCCATTCCGTAACGACTTCCCACGCGAGATCTGTAAAGTACCTATCAACCGTATAGCCCGATACGTACTGACCGTTCGCTGTTGCTGTACTGCCAAAGATGGCGGAGTTATCAACCCCCTGGTGAACGATGGCATATGCTGCATTTGGCGTAACGCCGTCATTGCCCAACTTGCCCCAGCTTCCCCGCAGCTTTAAAAAATCGAAGACCTTCTGATCTTTCATAAAATCTTCCCTGCTGATGACCCAGCCCAGGCCTACTGAGGGGAAATAGCCCCATTTGGTTTGGTATTTCGAGCTGCCGTCTGCGCGGAAGGTGGCGGTAAGCAGGTACTTATTGTCAAAATCGTAAGTACCGCGTGTGAAGTACGATATGTTCGCGTTGCGTGTGCCGTCCTCAGTAGGGGGATAGGTAATAGTACCCTGGCCTACATACCAGGATTCCTCATTGTCTGGTACGCCATCTGCGCTCACCGAAGTTCTCCTCCACCGTTCTTCCCTGGTGGACTGACCCAATAACAGGGTCCAGTGATGTTGACCTATACCATCCCTGTAAGTAAGGAGGTTATCTATAATGTAGTTGGTATTACGCTCCTGTGCAGAATTTAAGTGAGTGACGGCATTGGCGTTTGCACCTGGTCCCAGATTGTACCGGGGAGTAAATTGAATGCCCGACAGAGAGCTGTATAGCTGGCTCAATTGGGAACGAAAAGTGATCTTATTTTTCCAGAAAGCGGCTTCGGCATAGACGGTGGGTAGTACCTGGAATGCCTTGGCCCTGTCATAATTATAATAGGCGGAGGCTACAGGATTTGCATCATCCCCCCGTCCAATGACCGAGGCCGACGCAAATCTTACAGGGAATGCGTTGACGTTGGTGCTGTCATACACAGGGAACAGGGGTGATGATGAATAAGCCTGCGCCCAGGCGCCATTGGCAGGATTAAAGGTGGTAGAGTTATTAAGATGGGCGGTAAAACCTACTTTCAACCACGAATAGGCTTTGGCCTCCATCTGAAGGTGGATATTATACCTTTTAAAATTGTTCCTGGCTTCCATGATACCATTCTGATACGTATAATTGAAGCCGGCAGCATAGGTCACCTTGTCGCTGCCGCCTTGCACGTCGATGCCATTGTTTGAGATCATCGCCTTGCTTCTCAGTAATTCTCCATACCAATCGGTGCTGGTAGTGGGATTAAGTCCGCTACCCCCGAATTTTTGCGCCGAAAGCATGGCCGTACCGCTGTCCTGAACGGATTGGCGTCCCAATGAAAAAGTAGTGTATTCCTTCCCGTTGGCCATTTTAAGCCGGTGGGCAGGTGTCTGAAAACCGACATACCCATTGTAGGTAACCCGGGTTTTCATATTGAGGGACCCCTTTTTTGTTGTGATCAGCACCACTCCATTGGCCGCGCGCACGCCATAGATAGCTGCTCCCGAAGCATCTTTCAGGACAGACATTTCAGCGATATCGTTCGGATTAAGAAAGCCAATATCGGAGACAAACATTCCGTCGACCACATACAGCGGATTTTCATTATTAAAAGATCCTACCCCGCGGATCCGAACATTGGGTGAGCTGCCCGGAGCGCCGGTGCTGACTACTTGTACTCCGGGAACGGCGCCCTGCAACGCCTCCATAGGCGTAGTTGTGGTCCGTTTAAGCATGTTCTCGGTGTTCACAGTGGTGACCGGGGCCGTTAGGTCTGCCCTTCTTTGGGTGCCATAGCCGATGACAACGACTTCATCCAGTTGCCTGCGGCTGGGGGAAAGCCTGACCTGGAGATCGTTTGAAATCGCAACTGCTTGTCTTTCATAGCCAATGGCTGATACAAGCAACGAATCGTCGGTGGAAGAAACTGTGAGGCTGAATGAACCGTTCTCGGAGGTGATAGTGCCCGTTGTGGCTCTGTTTTTCACAGTAACAGATGCTCCTGCCAGGGGCTCGTTCTTGTCATTTGTTACTTTACCGGTGATTACCCTGTTTTGGGCTTGTGTGGATAGGTGCGTTCCTAATAATAAAAATAGGAAGGATACAAGGACGTACGTCAATGTTCTTTTCATATGCAAGTTTTAGTTTTGTGTTGACCGTGACCAAATTACCGGGCAAAGCTATGAAAGGTTATTTCATATTAAAAATTTTATTAATTCCGATAGGGCGCCTGCCCGGGAGCTATCGTTGGAAATCGGGCAGGATAAAAGTAGAGGGACTACATCCCATAAAAAAGTATTAGACTACATCCCTACTACTACCATGATGAAAAAAACCTAATTTTAAGCTTACCAGACTACATCTGGACTACATCTGGATATATATCCCCTTAAAATTGCCTGCCATTATGAGAAATAAAGCTTTGCTGTTGCTGCTAGTATCTTACTGGGTATCGACGTGCCTCGCACAAGGGACTATTGGCCGCAGGGAAGTAGTCAGCTATGAAAAACAGACTTACAATGCCGGCGCACAGAATTGGGATATCCGGCAGGACGTTCAGGGCCGGGTCTATTTTGCGAATAATGAGGGGCTACTAAGCTTCGACGGTATTTATTGGAAGCTTTATCCCTTGCCCAATAAGACCATTGTACGAAGTATCGGCTTCGGGCCTGATCACCGGATATATGCGGGGGGCCAGGATGAGATAGGTTATTTCTCCCCTGACAGGTCGGGCAGGCTGGGATATACCTCGTTGAAGAACCTGGTACCTGAGGCTGACAGGAAGTTTGCCGACATCTGGAATATCGTCTCGTACGGACGCAGCATCTTTTTCCGCAGTGACAACAAGATCCTGTGCTTTACCCATGATACGATCCAGGTATTCCGTCCTTTTGCCGCCTGGATCTTTATGGGACTGGCGGATGGAAAGCTGATCGCCCAGGACGCCGAAAAGGGGCTTTTGGTTTTTAAACAAGGGGCATGGGAACCTTTTTTAGCGGCGGGCGCCCTGCCGAAGGATATACAAATTACATCCGTCATCCCCATTGGACAGGATTCCTCCCTGGTAACCACTCCCCAGAGCGGTCTGTTCATATTGAACGGCGACCGGCTTATTCCCTTTACGCCTTCGGGGAAAGGATTTGATCCCAAACTGAATTTTTCAGGTGCGGTAAGGGTGGATGAAGAGAGCTTTATCGTTGGCACCTATACCAATGGTTTTTACCTGATCAACAAGCGGGGTCAGGTATTGGAGAACCTTTCGAAACGGGAAGGGCTGCAAAACAACAACGTAAGGAGCGTCTTTATGGACCGCGACCACAACATATGGGTGGGGCTGGACAGCGGCATTGATTTTATTGCGTTTAACAATGCCATCAAGCATATCAATCCTGCCATTATGAACTCCGGATCGGGATATGCCGCCGTCATTCATCACAATAAGCTTTACCTTGGACTGTCCAATGGCATTTATGCGTTCCCCTTACCCCCGGATGCGAAAGATCTCAGCTATGTGCCGGATGCATGCAAGATCATTGCTGACGGACAGACCTGGGGGCTTTACCTTATGAATGACCAGTTGTTGGCTGGTAAGGAAGAGGGATTTTTCCGGGTGAGGGACGACAAGATGGAGCCCGTTATGAAGGGTAGGGGTTTTTGGACCTTCCAGCCACTGGAGGATATGCTTCAGGGCACCTTGCTGGCCGCCGGTAATTACCAGGGCGTACGGCTATTTGCGTGGGACGGGAAGGGCCTGGAAGATAAGGGAAATATCACGGGCTTCTCGGAGTCGGCCCGTTTTGTTGCGGTGGACGACAAGAACACCATATGGGTGTCCCACCCTTACCGGGGAGTATACAAGCTGCCGTTGTCCACTGCAGCGGATGCTGCCTTTAAACTGTATACGGACAAGAATGGCTTACCTTCTTCCCTGAATAACCACGTTTATAAAGTAAAGAACCGGGTTGTCATTGCCACGGAGAAGGGAGTGTATGAATACAATCCCGGAACGGACAGGTTTGAGCCTTCCGCTTATTTCCGGGAGATATTCGGCGATCAAAGCGTCCGGTATCTTAAGGAAGACCCCAGCGGCAATATCTGGTTTATCCAGGAGAAGGCCATCGGTGTGGTGGATTTCTCCACTTTCAAGCCTTCCGTCATCTATCTGCCGGAGCTGAAAAGTAAGATGCTCAGCGGTTTTGAACATATCTACCCGGTGAACGACAATAACGTTTTTCTTGGCGGTGAAAAAGGATTTTATCATATCAATTTTAAGAAATACAAACAGAACAACCATCCGCTGAGCGTGTATATACGGACGGTAAAAGCCATTGGGAGAACGGACAGCCTGTTGTTCGGCGGTTACTTCGGGGAGGCCAATGAGAATCCGGGGCAAGGGAAGGAAAGGATGCCTTCGGTCAGCCATCACTGGAATTCTTTTCATTTTGAATATGCATCTCCCTTATTCGAACAGCAGTCTAACATTGAGTACTGCTATCTCCTGGAAGGTTTTGATAAAGGCTGGTCCGAATGGTCCAAGCGGACGGAGAAGGATTACACCAATCTTCCGGCGGGCGCTTACACATTCCTGGTCAAGGCCAGGAACAATCTCGGCAATGAGTCGGCTGCCAGCGCATATGGCTTTACCGTACAGGCTCCCTGGTATCAAAGTTTTCCGGCTTATGCAGTGTACCTGTTGCTGGGCGTTTGCCTGGCATTTTATCTTTACCGGAGGCATCATAAGAAACTCATGGCGGAAAGGCTGAAGCACCAGGAAGAGCAGAAGCGCCAGGCTTATCTGCATCAGCTGGAACTGGAAAAATCCGAGAAAGAGGTGGTAAAGCTGCGCAATGAGAAGCTGGAATCTGAGATCGAATTTAAGAACTCGGAGCTGGCGACCACTGCCATGCACCTGGTCCAGAAGGAAGAGTTCATTACCCGGATCAAAGGCGAGCTGCTGCACCTGGAAAAAACGGGAATGGACAAAGCGGCCCCGGGTGAAGTAAAGAAATTGCTCCGCAGTCTTTCTGAAGAGGAGGAGCTACATAAGGAATGGGAGCAGTTTTCCATACATTTCAACAAAGTGCACAGCGATCTGCTGATCATCCTTAAGGAAAAATACCCCAGTCTCAAGGCCCATGAGCTTAAGCTGTGCGCCTATCTCCGGATGAACCTGTCCAGTAAGGAAATTGCCCGGCTGATGAGCATTTCGGTGCGTGGCGTGGAGATCAGCCGTTACAGGGTCCGTAAAAAATTGCAGCTACCGACAGAGACTAATCTTTTCCAGTTCCTGTTCGATCTGCAGCGGGATGGGATGAAGGGTTGATCATTGTACAGGCGGCATTCAAATCACCCTGATCAGCGTGTCATTTTCTTTCGCTTTCAGAACGCCGAAAGGGCGGCAGTGGATTGCAGGCAAGCCCAGTGCTGCCCATTGCTGTTCAAAGGCAGGAACACCTTCTTCTGACACTGCGACCAGCAGACCGCCGCTGGTTTGAGGGTCTGCGAGGATATATCGCTTTTCATCAGACAGCTCATTTATTTTGTGACCGTAGCTGCTCCAGTTGCGATGCATACCCCCGGGTATACATTTCTGTTCGAGATAATAGGGCAAGGCCGGAACGACCGGCACTTTATCGAATTCGACAATGGCAGACAGGCCGCTGCCCTCGCACATTTCTGTAAGATGGCCCAGCAGCCCGAACCCTGTGACATCCGTCATGGCTTTCACCTGGGCCAGATGTCCGAATGTCTCTCCTGCCTTATTCAATGTGACCATGCTTTTTAATGCAATGGCGGCGTCTTCAGGTTGTAGCAATCCACGCTTTTGCGCGGTGGAAAGGATGCCCACTCCCAGGGGCTTGGTCAAATAGAGGCGGCAGCCGGGTTCAGCCGTTGAATTTTGTTTGAGATCCTGTATGGGTACGAGTCCGTTGACTGCGAGGCCAAAGACCGGTTCGGGGCAATCGATGCTGTGGCCTCCGGCCAGGGTAATGCCCGCCTCGGCACAGACGGCCCGGGCTCCTTCCAGCACTTTTTGCGCCTCGTCAGGCGGCAGCTTTTCAACGGGCCATCCGAGGATGGCAATGGCGAGCACCGGTCTGCCCCCCATAGCATACACATCGCTGATGGCATTGGCGGATGCTATCCTGCCAAAATCATAGCTGTCGTCCACGATCGGCATGAAAAAATCGGTGGTCGAGATGAGGGCCATACCGTTGCCGAGATCTAATACCGCCGCATCATCACGTTTGTCGTTGCCGACCAGCAGCCGGGGATCGGGTGCGGCGACGTGTGTGCTATGAAGAATCCTGTCCAGTATGGCGGGACTGATCTTGCAGCCGCATCCTGCTCCATGAGAGTATTGTGTCAGTTTTATGTTGGTATCCATGTTCATTCTTTCAGGTAGTAGGCAGGGGTGAAAAATCTTTTGCGGTCATCAGCATCTGGCTTGCATTTGCCGTCGGATCGTCCGTCCGGATGTCAACGGGAAAGATACGGCCGGCTTTCCGGCTATTCAGGCCCTTCCTGTAGGTCTTGTCATAATACACCAATACGATGCGTATGAAATCTTCCATACGATCTTCCTGGATGGCAGTCAGTGCATTTTTTGTCTGTTCGGATCCAAGTCTCTTGCGAATGCGGTCCGTGCATTCCGACAGGAAGGTCTTGTCCAACGAACCATATTCCTGCACCAGCGCCTGCACGCGCTGTTCCGCACGTGTCTGCAGCTCAAACAGGTCCGCCGATTGCATTTGATCCCATAATGGACGGGGGATATTGCATTTACCGATGTTGAGACTTTCATCCTCCACCCATATTTTCCTGTCACGGTCCAGCTGGTTCAACTGGTGGGAGAGGTTGTTTTCAAATTGTTCCTGGGAGGGCTGCACCAGCTTATTCATGGTGCCATAAGCAGAGCCCCGATGCCGGGCAAGATCTTCGAGGTCAATGACCTGTTGTCCCATCGATCCGAGCTGCTGCAATATCCTGGTTTTTCCGGAGCCCGTCATGCCTCCGATGGTCCACAGCTTATAAGGCGCTTCAAATTGCTGCAGCACCCATCTTCGGTACCTTTTATAGCCGCCTGCGAGTACAAATACTTCAAATCCATACAGGTTCAGCGCCCAGGCCATCGCACCGCTGCGCATACCTCCTCTCCAGCAATGTACGGCTACCTTCTTCTGAGGGGCTATTTCCAATGCCTGGCGGATGAAGCCGGACCATTTGCTGCCTGTGAGATCAAATCCAAGCAAAATGGCCGCCTCCCTGCTTTCCTGTTTGTAGGTAGTACCCACCTTCGCTCTTTCCTCGTTGCTGAATAAAGGAAGGTTGGAGGCTCCGGGTATGTGCCCATGGGTAAATTCGGCGGGTGTGCGTACATCCAGCACAGGGATGGAAGCAGACGGCTTAACGAGGTCATGAATGGCAATACTGTGGATCATTTCTGAAAATAAAGATAAACTTTATCTTTGAGGCGTGTGGGGAGATATAACGGCTCAAGCCATAAAACCAACAGTTGACTCTCTTTTGATTGCCGATCATTCTTTTCTGCCATAGATTGCGCAAAAGTGAAGTGCATGACGGATCACCGGTATTTCTTGACAAAAGCGCTGGAAGTAGCTAAAAGATCAATGGACAAGGGCAACCTGCCATTCGGATGTATCATGACCGGCCCCGATGATATTATTTTACTGGAAGGAGAGAACACCGTCATCACGGAAGAACGCTGCATCGCGCACTGCGAGATCAACCTGATCCGTCAATTAAGCAGCCGCATAGAGCCTCACTTCCTGGAAAACTGTACGCTCTATGTCAGCACGGAACCTTGCGCCATGTGTGCGGGAGCTATTTACTGGAGTGGCATTGGCACGGTAGTATATGCGTTGGGCAAGGATGCCTACCATAAGATTGCCGGGACAAGCGAACCGGCGCATTTGTTACAAGTGCCGGCGAAAGAGCTGTTCCATCATGGCGGGCGCGAGGTGGTGGTATTGGGCCCCTTGCTGGAGGAAGAAGCTGCTGCCTGTTATGAGAAATGGACGAAAGCTACAAGATAAAACTTCTTATCTTCAGGAAAAAAGAAGATGACACGCGTCTGTCTGCCTCTCCTGTTCCTGCTCTCGCTGCAGCAGTCTCTTTTGTCTCAGCGGGTGATCGAAGTGAGCTATACCCAGGATGCCAAGGGAAACCTGCTATTTTCCTGTAATAACAGGGCCTTTTGTCCTTATGTGCTATCGGTCAGTTTTACCACTTTTCAAAATGCGAAAGCGGATCATGTGTTGCCTTACGAAGGGGAAGTGAAACCCGGCATGAACCGGCTGTTCACCGTATCACCGGAGGGAGCCGGCGACCTGCAGATAAAATATACCAGCAGCTATCAGAAAGGATGCCTACACCCTTCCCTCCATCCCGCCTTCACCTATGTTCTGCCCATTGCACCCGGAAAGGAGACCCAGGTATTCGAGATGAACAAAACCCCCGGCACCGACGGTCTGGATAGTGGATTTGTCATCCGGCTGAAGATGCAGCAGGGAGATACCATTTACGCAGCCAGGAGAGGTGTGGTCACGGCCGTACATACCAATAGCGCAGAGAACGATGCAGGCGCTACCGCCACGGATAACTGGAACCTTGTGGAGATCGTTCACGGGGATTGTACATTTGGCCAGTACGGCGTATTTAAAAAGGACGGCGCTTTTGTCCATCCCGGGCAAACGGTGGAGGCGGGGACGCCCCTTGGCCTTGTCGGCGGCGATAAGTTCGGCAGGGGCTCCGATGTGAGATTCAATGTCAGCTATTACCAGGGACCACGGAGCATCCCTCTTCCCATGCAGTTCTGGACAAAGAAGAACGGGAAAGGAAAATTGAAGCATGGCGGCACCTATATAAGCGAGCATCCTCAGGCAGTGCTATTGCAGGAAACACCGGCGACGCCTGCGTCTAAAAAGAAGGGTGCTGTTCCCGCCAAAAAGAAGGCCGGGTGAAATTGATCCAGGCTTCGGCCGCCAGCAGGTGCAGGGTAAACCCAATCCAGAAGGCGGCGCCGAAGAACGCCTGCGGCGGCAGTCCTGAAAAGGCAAAGAACAGCACCATGATCGGCCGGATCGTGCCGATGGCCAGCCCGATGGAGAAAGCCCTGATCATCCATTCCCGGTGGAGGCCTGTTTCGTGATGCAGGATATTATCGGCCTTTTTGTGATACCAGGCTTTGCTGAGCGATAGAAGGAAAAGGAGGGAGAATAATATGGTTGCGGCAGCCTGATCGATGCCTCCGATGGGGGATAGTACAAAAGACATGATCAGCGCCGAAATACCAACGATATAGCCCGAGGCAATGTAGATCTTGCCGCCCAGGCGGTGCAGGTGCGGATGGCGGGTCCGGATGCCCGGCATAAATTGCAGTGGACCCAGGATCATAAATAAGGCCCCCGGTAGAATATGTATCAGCGTAAGGAAGGGATGTGTGCCGAATTCCGCATCAAAAGGAGGACTTCCTTTGGCCATTCCCGGAGGATTGAATGAACCAATGATCCCGGCCAGGACCAGCGTCCTGCGGGCAGCCATGGCGATGCCGATGAAGGCCGGCAGGAACATAACCGTATGTAGCAACCGACGGGCCCTGTTTATCGTTTTTGTTTTGTACACCTGTCAAAAATAAATGACTTACCCGGTGGCCAGGCAAAAGAGTCGACGTCCGGGGCATATGTGAAGACGGTAATATTTTCATAATCGAAGACCGGGCGGGGGTAAGGATCCCAATGGTTAGTTTTACAGCTTAAATATCACATGGATGACAGACAGAAGACAATTCATTAAACGTAGCCTTCTCCCGGCCGCCGCTGTTTGTCTGCCTCCGGCCTTAAGCGCACAAGTACAGCCGGCGGCGACTACCCGGCCTGCCGCAAGTCCTTTAAGCCAGCGATTGAAATCACTTACCCGTAGCACCACCTGGAGCCTGATCTCAGCCATCAAAGTCGGGTTTAAGACATTTCATTGCCAGGGAATGGTGAGGATAGGGGATGATTTTTGGGTGTCATCCGTAGAGGTCGAGATACCCGTTGATGGGATATTCGACCGAAGCAAAGGGAAGGGGCATTTGTTCAGGATCAGTAGTGCAGGCAAACTACTTGCCGACGTGGCAATAGGAGAGGGTAGCATCTATCATCCCAGCGGGATCGATTTCGACGGCACGCACATCTGGATCGCAGCGGCTGAATACCGTC
This sequence comes from Flavitalea plasmicola, assembly GCF_030546645.1. Taxonomy (GTDB): domain Bacteria; phylum Bacteroidota; class Bacteroidia; order Chitinophagales; family Chitinophagaceae; genus Puia. The sequence goes on along the minus strand of NZ_JAUOTO010000008.1, from coordinate 348,907 downwards.
CTGACAGCCAGTCCATCATTTATACATTCGATCCTGCACAAAAGACCTTGCAGGAGGTCTTCCGTTGGGAGGACCATATTGGCGCAGTCGCAAGAGATAAAGAGACCAATACATTGCATGGTATCAGCTGGGGTTCCAGGCGTTATTACCAATGGACGCTGGACGAGAAAGGAAATGTCCGTAGGCCGCTGGCGACACCGAAAGAGGTGGCTGTCGCCAATCCATCGTTCTATATAGATTACCAGGACAACCAATGCCTGGGTGGGCAGGAAATGCTGTACACGGGACTCTGCGTCTACAAAAAGCCGGGCGGTCCGTCCATGGCGCTGGGAGGTTTGGAGGTAGTGGACCTGCAAAAAAAGTGCGCCGTACACCAGGTGCCTGTTCAGCTTTGGTCGCCCGCCTCCGGCGCCCTGATGACCCAAAATCCCAGCTTTTTCGAGCTGACGCCTGATAACAGGATACGTGCTTACTTTATGCCGGATGACAATGAGTCCACGATCTTCGTGTATGAAGCCTGACGGCAGGGGAGGACCATGGTAAGAGATTTGCAGGAGATCCAGCGGAAACCTATTTATAATTTTTAAACCAGCCACTATGTTCAGCTTTGAAAAATCATTTAGCACTTTTTCTGTCAATGACCTTGGAAAAGCCAGGGATTTTTACCAGAAAACATTGGGACTTGATGTAAAGGAGCAGCCTGAAGGGCTTGACCTGAACCTTCCCGGTGGTCAGCGGGTCTTTATCTATCCGAAACCGGATCATACTCCGGCCACGTTCACGGTGTTAAATTTCCAGGTAAAGGATGTCGAGGCCGCGGTAGACGAACTTGCGGCTGAGGGGGTGCAATTCGAACACTATGAAGGCCAATTGAAGACAGACGATAAGGGCATCGCCCATGGCAGCAATGGTACGGGACCGGAGGCGATCGCCTGGTTTAAAGACCCGGCCGGCAATTTTATCTCTTTATTAAAAGAAAGGTGATTCCCATAATTGTAAATTTTTTCCAAAAATTGGACACCGGCGATAGCTATTCTTAGTTAAGGCGCTGGTAATCAGGTGTAATGTTTGTAGCCCTTTATTTGCACTATATATTACATAATCCAATATGTTTATGAAGGCTTCTTACCCTGAACAACTGATCCGTATTTTTATCATTTACCTGGCGTCCTGCTTTTGTTTGCGGCAGTCTTTCGCACAAAGCTATTATCCCGGGGGGCTGGGCAATGCCAACCTCCTCATCTGGCTGAATGCCAACAAGAGCAGTTCCATTACAAAGAATGGTTCTAACCAGGTGAGCCAGTGGTCGGACCTCAGCGGCAACGGGTATCATTTTTCCCAGGCGACCGCGGCCAATCAGCCTGTGTACGGGGCGACGGCAGCGCCCAACGGACGACCGGGGTTGACATTCACCTCCACCAGCTCGCAATATTTAGCCCTGGCAAGTTTGCCTTCCAGCATATCCTTTGCCGGCGGCATCAGCACTTTTACCCAGGTGAGCTTCAATGCCTCGCAGACCAGCTGGGGGTGGGAGAGGATTTATGATTTCGGCAACGGCCAGGCTTCCAATAATCTCACTTTCGGTAGAAAGGGCTCCACCGCTAATTTTTACTATGAGGGTTTTATAGGCAGCACCGGCGACCAGACATATACCACCACCTCTCCCATTGTGAACGGGTCCAGTAACATCTATGAGGCCGTCCAACAAGGCGCACCTCCCGGGAACTATACCGCTGTAAAGCACTATTTGGCAGGCACTTTACAGGCTGGTTCCGGTGCGTCTGGTACCAATACCTGGGTACCGGCTTCGATCGCAAGGACTAAAAACTACATCGGCCACAGCAACTGGGCCGTGGATGATTATTTCTCCGGGACCATGTCCGAGATACTGATATACAAAACCGCTTTCAATACCACGCAGCGCGTCATCATGGAAAATTACCTGTCAGCGGAATGGAACCAGGCGGTGGGCGTCTCCAGGTATACCCCGGCGACCACCACTACCTATGGTACTAATTTGGTCGGAGTAGGGTACACCAGCTCAACGGATTATTTTTTGACCAACCCTGCCGGTGCCACGGACGGCTTTGGTTTCAGCAGCGGCATAGGGGCGACGGATTTTTTAAATACGGCCGGTTACCTGATGGCCGCACACAATGGTCAGAGCAATACCACGCTCAGTAATGTGAGTATTTATAATATTACAAGCGCCAGCAGCATCTCGCGCTGGAACCGCAGCTGGAAGCTGCAGAAGACCGCAGGTAATGCGACGGGCGTTGTTACGATCAACTTTAATTTTTCGGACTATAACGGGACGACACCCTCCAGCGCCAATACATACGGCCTTCTTTTCAATGCCACGGACGGGACCTTCGCCAGTGGCTTTAACGATGTGGTGACGACGGTGTCCACCCCCACCGTATCAGGCAATATAGTATCCTTCGTGGTCAACGCCGCCAACCTGGCGAACGGCTATTATACGATCATTTATAGCTCCACACCCCTTCCTGTCCAGTTGACGGGATTTACCGCCTCCAGGCAGGGGAATAGCACCCTACTGAAATGGAACGTTGCGCAGGAGACGAATATGGATCACTATGAAATACAGCGTGGAGTAAATGCGGCAGATATCTCCACCATCGGTGAGGTGCCCATTAATGGCAACAGCTCCCTGCCTACGCAGTATAGCTATTGGGATAGTAAGCCAGCCACTGGCATGAATTACTACCGGTTGAAGATGGTCGACAGGGATGGGGCCAGCACTTATTCCATTATAGTTCCTGTGAGTTTCCCGGTGGATCACGCTGTTGCAATGAGTTTGTTCCCCAACCCCGTCGTGGACAGGCTGCATATCATGGTGACCGATCCCGCGGGCGTGATCAGCGCTCTGATCATCGACGCCCGGGGACAGGTGGTGCGGACGGTGACCTCGGCCGCTTCGGAAGAGGTAGATGTGCCAGTGAGCGATCTGAGCAAGGGAATTTACATTGTCGAAGTAAGGGCAGGTGCGGCAAAATATGTTCAGAAGATCCTGAAGAATTAAGTCTTCAACCCAACCAGTCCTTGAAGCCGGAGACCCTTTCACGGCTGACGATGGTGTCGGCCTGGGCCGGCAGGGAAAGTTCCAGCTTGAGGCGTCCTCCCAGCCAGGTATGCACCTTTTTGATAGATTCGATATTGACGAGCAGCTGTCTGTTGACCCTGAAGAACTGTTGAGGGGACAGCAGCTCTTCCAACTGATTGAGATTATTGTCCAGCAGGTAACTATTGCCATTGAAATCAATCGCGTAGCAGAGTTTTCCGTCCGCGTAATAATAAGCCGTGGCGGCTGTTTTGAGATAATGCAGCTGTTGGCCTCTTTTGATCAGCAGGCGCTCCTTGTACCGGGTGGCGCCCAGTTCCTGCAGCAGCCGTTCGATCTTTTCAGGTAATCCATTGTCCTGGCGGAGATAGAGCTGTTTGTACTTTTCGACAGCCTGCTGCAGTTCCTGCTCATCGATGGGTTTTAGCAGATAATCCAGGCTATTGACCTTGAACGCCTTCAGGGTATAGTGATCAAAGGCTGTGGTGAAAACGATGGGCGGTGCCAACCTGGCCTGCTGAAAAATATCCCAGCAAAGGCCGTCAGCAAGCTGGACATCCATGAAGATCAGGTCGCACCCAGGACCGGCGGACAGGTATTTGACGGACGATTCCACGCTGTCCAGTCTTTTTATCACCTCAATGCTTTCGTCGATCTTTTCCAGCATGCGGGTGAGGCGATTGGCGGCAGGGGTCTCATCTTCTATAATGACTACTTTCATTTTCACTATTAGTTAATTCCCTATAAGGGGAATGGAAACGGTGAAGCAGGCGGGCCCTTCCTCCACTTCGATGGGGCGGCCGTCCAGCAGCAAGTACCTGTTGCGTATATTTTCCAGCCCAATACCGGTGGATTCGTAAGCTTGATTCTTCTTCTGCAGGTTGTTGCTGACGATAAGCCGTCCATCCTGCGTATAGACATCGATCCGCAGCGGTCTTGCCGAGGAAACAACGTTATGTTTGATGGCGTTCTCCATGAGTATCTGAAGGGACAGCGGCACGATCTTCTGTTGTAATTTTTCTTCGGCAACGCGGATGGAAATATCCAGGTTGTCGCCAAAGCGGGTTTTGAGAAGAAAAGCGTAAGCCTGCAGCACATCCAGTTCTTCCTTCAGTAGGATACTTTGCTCATTCTTCACTTCCAATATGTGCCGGTAGACCCTGGAAAGCTGCTGTACGAAATCGATCGCCTGTCCGGGGTTGTCGGGAATAACGGCGCTTAGGGTGTTCAGATTGTTGAAGAGAAAGTGAGGATTGACCTGGGTTTTCAGCGCTTCCAGCTGTGCCCGGAGGCTTTCCCTTTTCAACATTTCTTTTTCTTCCACGGATTTGCGCAGCTCGTTCATGAAATAAATGCTCTCGTAGATGGCACATACCAACAGGGTGCTGAAGATGGCGGCGGCATTGCAGTTAATGGCGAACTCACCTGTTTTGAAGGAAAGATTCCGCTGCCGCATAAGGTCTTCGCAGACGTCCTTTAACAGGTAGCTCAGCAGGTTGTTGACCAGGATGGCGGTCAGCAGGATCAGGGAGGTTTGGATCATCAGCCTTTTTTTCACCTGGGTAAAGGACGCGTATCGTTGGCGGGTCCGGATCATGATCCAGCGGCAGGTGATCCAGATGACTGTGGTGATGGCAAAGGAGGGCCAATAAGCTGCCAGGGGATAATAGGGCGGCTGCCCGATCCTCCAACCGAAGAAGATGACAGGTACCAGAAAAGAAAATAAAGGAATGCCTACGAGCATCACCAGCCTGTCGTCGAATCCTATTTTACTGTTGGACCATCTCATGGTGTAAAAGTACATATTCGAAATAAGACGATTGGTTAAATTCATCCGGCTTATTCCTCTTTTCCGACGGCTCACTCCTTTTCCATTGCGGCTGCGGCCGGAGGCCTGTAGTATTGTGCACAATATGCAAAAGCTAACCTTATTGACGATGATCCTTGGGCTGTCCCTGACCATGCCGGCCCAATCGCCCCGCCTCACCCAGATCGTACGGGGAGTAGTGATCGACAAAACTTCGGAAGCCACTTGGGGGAGTGACAGTGCAGGTAACCAGCGTTAACCCGGTGATCGGGGTCGTGACGGATGAAGCGGGCAGGTACGTTTTACCCGCCGTTCCCCTTGGCCGTCAGCAATTTTCCTATGGCAGCGCCGGTTACCAGCCGGCAGTGATCCCGGAAGTGCTGGTCACGGCGGGAAAGGAGGTGGTGCTGGACGTTGCACTGGAGCAAAAATTGGTCACCCTGGATGCTTTGACCATTACTGCTCCCGTCACCAGGAAAGGTGCGGCTGCGAATGAATTCACGGCCGGCAGTGCCCGGTCGTTCAGCCTGGAGGAGGTGACACGTTATGCCGGGGGAAGGAATGATCCCTCCAAGCTGGTGAGCAATTATGCAGGCGTTGCGGCCAACAGCGATGCCCGGAATGATATCGTCGTCAGGGGGAATTCGCCTACCGGCGTACTGTGGAGGATGGAAGGCAGCCCCTCTCCGAATCCCAACCATTTTTCGGCGTTGGGCACCACCGGAGGGCCCGTCAGCGCGTTGAATACCAATGCGCTCAAGGCCTCTGACTTTCTCACAGGAGCCTTCTCCGCCGAATATGGGAATGCGGTGGCGGCAGTTTTCGATATCAATCTCCGCAGCGGCAACAGCAGCAAGCATGAACAGACAATACAGTTGAATACTTTCAGCGGAGTGGAAGCTACTATCGAGGGGCCCCTCAACCACAAGAACAATGGTGCGGCCTATCTCGCGAGCTATCGTTACTCTTTTGCACAGATAGCCAACTCGATCGGTCTCAACATCGGGACGAAGGCCACTCCAAAATACCAGGATTGGGTCTTCAATGTTACCACGGGAAACAGCGGCGCCGGAAAGTTCTCCTTTTTCGGCATGGGTGGATGGAGCAATATCGCTCTGCTGGGCAGTAAAGTGGATTCAACTGATTTTTATGGACAAGCCGACCAGGACGGCTATGATAAAAGTAATTTTTCCATCTTTGGCGTGAAGCATACGTTGGATCTGGGCAATCGCACCTATCTGCGTACTGTGGTGTCCTACGCCCATACGATCGATGCCTATGACGAATATCGCTATCCTGATCCCGTGCCGCCTTATGAGAGCCGGTGGCTGCATTATTCCTCGAAAAATACGACCAGCACTTTTCGCGTCAGCACTTATCTCAACAGCAAGGTCAATAGCCGCCTGTCTTACCGCGTTGGTGCGACGACGGAGTCGTTGGGGCTGGACGTAAGGATATTGGATAAGACATCCAGGCCGGCCGCGGAGCCTTTTGATACGGTGAGCAATTACAACGGCACTCCTTTTCTGGTGCAATATTTTGGGCAGCTGAAATACCGTGTCAGCGAGCAATTCAGCATTTTGGGCGGCTTGCATGGCATGCATTTCGATGTCAATAACAGCGCTACGCTGGAGCCGCGATTGTCATTGGCGTACCAGCTGCCTGCCAGACAGTCTGTCTCCTTGAGTTATGGGCTGCATAGTCAGCTGCAGCCGCTGCCGGTGTATTTCCAGCAGATGAACGAGATGACGGGAGAAAGAAACCCCGGCAACCGCGACCTGGGATTTACCCGGGCGCATCATTTCGTACTGGCATACGAGAAGCGATTTTTGCCGGACTGGAGAATAAAGGCTGAATTCTACTACCAGCATCTGTTCAATGTGCCGGTGGAAAGGCAGTTCAGCGGTTTTTCCATGCTTAATGCAGGCGCCGACTTCGGATTCCCCAATAAGGTGGGATTGGTGAACAAGGGGACGGGCAACAACCGGGGAGTAGAGCTGACGGCTGAGAAATTCCTCAGCCGGGGTTACTATTTTTTATTCACTGCCTCCATCTTCGATTCGAAATACAGAGGCAGCGATGATGTCGAACGGAATACGGCTTTTAATTACAAAAGGGTTTTCAATATGCTCACAGGCAAGGAATGGAAGGTGGGCCGCAGCGGGAACAATGCATTTACGTTCGATGCCCGTCTGTCCTCTATTGGAGGGCGCTATACCACGCCTGTCAATGTGCCGGCCTCCGTCCTTGCCGGATACCAAATATTGGACACCCTGCATTATAATTCCCAGCAGCTGGATGGATATTTCAGGCTGGATGTCAAGCTGGGTTTTCGCACCAACAGTAAGAAACACAAGCTTACCCAGACCTTTTACCTGGATCTGCAAAATGTGACGAACAGGAAAAATATATTCCTGGTGCAATATAACCAGGCAAAAGGCATCGCTGAGCCTGTCTACCAGATAAGATTTTTTCCGGATATTTTATATAGGGTGCAATTTTAAGGAGTATTATTTGATTGTTTTCAGTGGAGTCAGGTAAGCCATGACAGCGAGCAGGAAGGAGAGGGTGGCGGCAATGGTCCTGACCAGGTGCCAGGCATTCCAGGGACCTTCAAAGTCAGTCCGCATCCGGGCGAGCGCTTCCGGGGAGGCGGCAGAGAGATCGAAAGCATCGAGGCGGTCGTTCAAAGGGACATTGCCAATCATGGTGAAGCCAAAGACACACACGACATATATAACGGACGCTGCCAGCAAATAATAAAAAGGCAGGGATGCCGGCCTTTCGAAAATGCGCCAGGTACTGACGGGCAGCAGCAGGGCCGTACCCGTGAAGACAATGAGAAACACGGGGTTCAGGATCGCGCGATTGATGGATTGCATAGCGGCGAGATAGCTGGCGTCAGAAAGCCGGCCCAGGCCGGGGTTGACAGAGCATGCGTAAGCGAAAAACAGGCCGGCCATCAAGCCGCTGCTGCCCAAAACGAGTAGTTTCATCTTTTTTAAGACAAAATTGCCGTATTGGAGGCGCTTAAAATAGAATAAATCCGACAATGCCTGTTCTAGGTGGTCTGTTGGTCTTTTTCGTTGCGGACATACGACAGGGCCCCGGTGGGGCATTTATTCACCTGGTCGATGATGGCCGCTGTATCGGCCCCGCTCATGTTTATCCAGGGCCTGCTCTTCAGGTCGAATACACGGGGCAACTGGGTGACGCAGCGGCCGGAGTGTTTACAAACTTCGGGTTTCCAAATGACGGTGATGTCATTATTGGGATACTTCATCTCTTTTTCCACTGCCTCTTCATGGTATACAAAGCTGCGGACCTTGATGCCACCTTCCAGGATCTTTGAGATAGGGCAATGTTGGGCGATCTCCAGTAACCTTTCTTTTTTCTCCGGATCGGGCGGCAGGGGGCCTGGGAAAGAGATATCCCTGTCAATTACAGTGGTGGTCTTATCGTCCTGGATAGTGTGAAAGAGATTGGCGCTTATTTTTATTTCCGGGATATCCCAGCCTTTGCGATCGATGTACATGCGGAGAGTGATCAGCGTGCAGCTAATAAGGGAGGATAAAAGCAGGGTGCTGGGGTCGGGTCCCGTATCTTTTCCTCCTGTATGCTCCGGCTCGTCCGCGATGAATTTCCCGTTCCGCCATTCGATGCTGCATTGGTATTTCTCCGTACCGATGGTCCCCGAGACAGGTTTTTCGAATTTATAATGCATGTGCATGGATTTTAGTTAGCGGGACAAATTAGCGAAAATTCCATTGTGAATCACAGCAACTCGTGGATATGCACCTGGATATTGTGGGCGATCTTCGCTGTGGGCAGATCATTGGAATCTTTGCCGAAAGGATCTTCTATTTCTTCCGCGATCAGCTCCAGGCTGGCCACTACATAAAAGACAAACCCCGTCACCGGCACTATCAGGTAACCCATGCTGAAGACATATCCCAGCGGGAGGGACAGGACATAAAAAAAGATGAATTTCTTGATGAAGACGGTATAGGAAAAAGGGATGGGCGTATTCTTGATCCTTTCACAGGCGCCGCATATTTCAGTAAAGGACTGCAGCTCCGGGTTGAGGAAAATGAGCTGTTCGCCGCTGATCCTGCCTGCGCGGTGCAACTCCATCACTTTTGCCAGCATCAGGCCTGCTATTTGATTGGGGATATGTTTTTGATGATCCAGCTGATCGACAAGGGCGGGATTGTTGTCAAATAACTCAATCCGGGTGATGTCGTTGCGCAGGTGGTCCCTGAGGGCGGCGGCGTAGGAGGGTATGATGTTACGGAAAAAGCTGCAGCTCACTTCATCGTCTTTGCCCAGTATGGCGGAAAGTTTGATGGCCAGGTTGCGGCTATTGTTCACCAGGGCGCCCCAGAGCTTTCGTCCTTCCCACCAGCGGTCATAGGCTGTATTGGTGCGGAACACCAGCAGCAGTGAAATGACGAACCCCAATATGCTATGCAGTGCGGTGATATTCCTCAGGTGGCTGGTCTCCGACACCTTGAAGACGCTGGCTTCCAGAAATGCTATCAGCCAGGCATATCCGCAGAAAGCAACTATCAGCCAAAGCAGTTTCCGGAAAGTGTCCGCCTCGTGGAACCGGAAGATAAGAGAAGTCCATTCTTTGGGATTATAACTGACCATGTAAAGAAATTGGGGGTAAAGATAAATATTGTTACCTTAAGGTGTGATTTGTTAATTTTTAAAATGAAAAATCATGAACATACCTACAGAACAAATCGGAAGCATTCCTCGTCCTGTCGAGCTGATCCTTGGTATGAAGGCCTATGCGGCGGGTGAGCTGGATGACAGAGGCCTGCAGCAACTAATCGACGCAGCGCTTTCCGATACCATTCGACGTCTGGAGCAGACAGGGTCCGGAGTCGTCACGGACGGGGAGCAATCCAAGCCCAGCTTCGTCACTTATCCCATCGCCGGCATGCAGCATTTGTCACCCGATGGGGTAACCATTCCTTTCGCGGACGGGCATACCAGGCAGCTGCCAAAGATCACACAGGGGCCTTTCCGTTACCAGACGTATGCGGATGAATATCTGAACAACGCCAGGAAATGGACCAGGCTGCCTGTTAAGCAAGCGGTGATCTCGGCATCAGCGCTAAGTTTGCTTTATCCCACTGAGGGGATAGAAGGGTATTCCCGGGAGCAGTTTATCGTTGATCTCGTGGATGAGGCAGAAGCCGACATAAGAAGATGCCTGGACAGCGGAGCATATAATGTACAGATCGATTTCACGGAGGCCAGGCTGTCTTTGAAGCTGGATCCCAGCGGCGGGCTGTTGCGATCTTTCATCGACCTGAATAACCAGGTGCTAGGCCGCTTCACGGAGGAAGAAAGGAAGAAGATAGGGATCCATTCCTGTCCCGGAGGAGATCATGATTCGACGCACAGCGCCGACATTGCTTATACCAAACTTTTGCCTTTATTGTTCCAGCTCAATGCCGGGAGTTTTTACCTGGAATATGCGGCTGAAAGAGACAAGCCGTCAGTATTGCGGTCTATACGGGAGGCTATGCGGCCGGGGCAGCGTGTTTTCCTCGGGGTAACCGATGTGCTTAACCCGAGCGTTGAGACGCCCGGGGAGATCCGCGATGTTATCCTGGAGGCTGCCGAAATTATTCCTTTCGAACAGCTGGGCACGACGGACGACTGTGGATTTTCTCCTTTTGCAGATGATATTTCCACTTCCAGGGAGATTGCTTTTGCAAAGATCAAGGCCCGCGTAGACGGCACCCGGTTGGCGGAATTGGCCATATCTAAAGGTAGCTCAATGAGTTATAGATTTTAATACCTGGCAGGTCAGCAAGCTTCAGACTTGGACGTATTAGGGAAAAGCCGTATTTTACAGGCGTTGTCCAATATATTATGAAAGCCTGCGCAAGGATAGTATTGCTATTGACCCTACTTATTGCCGTCTGCCACTTCTCCAATGGCCAGTCGGTGTCCGGCATTGTGAATAGTTACTACCAGGTGACTGCCGTCAATAGCGGCGCTAATACGGTGACGGTCGACAACGCCGCGGGACTGACCGTGGGTCAGCGGGTCCTGATCCATCAGGCAAAAGGTGCGGCCATTACGGCTACCAATACTTCCACTTTCGGCGATATTACAGCGCTTAACAATGCGGGTGGTTATGAGTTCAATACTATCTGCACTATCAGCGGCAATGACGTCCGGCTGAGAGATCAGTTCGTCAATGCGTACAGCGTTGCCGGTCAAGTCCAGCTGGTGAGCATCCCTTCTTATTCGGATGTCGTCATTGCAGGGGCGGTGACCGCCTCGCCCTGGGACCCTGCAACGGGGAAAGGGGGCATTGTCGTGCTTGAAGCGTCCGGCACGATCACCCTGAATGCGGATATCGATGTCAGCGGTCTTGGATTCCAGGGCGGAGCGCTGGTGAACTATCCCACGCCAACGTATGATTGCAGTCCTTTAGACAATGTAACCAATTTCTTCCTGCCTATGCCGGCTTCGGGTAACATCACCGGCGGCAGGAAAGGGGAGGGTATCACTGGCTATATCCTCAATGCGGAATATGGAAGGGGCAAGCTGGCCAATGGCGGCGGCGGTGGTAATAATGCCAACACAGGCGGCGGCGGGGGCGGCAATTATGGAGCGGGAGGGATAGGAGGCAAGCGTGCCGGTGAGTCGATCACATCCTGTCATGGCCCTTATCCGGGCGTTGGGGGCTGCAGCCTGTCTTCCTATGGCTATACTACGGGCGCCAACCGGATCTTTTTCGGCGGCGGCGGTGGCAGCGGACATGAAAACAACGGCGTGGGCACGCCTGGCGGTAATGGGGGAGGTATCATTATCCTTTCGGCGGCGACTATTGCGGGCGGCGGCGGCAGGCTGCTGGCCTCCGGGATTGCTTCTGTCAATCCGACCAACAACGATCCCTACCAGGCAGAGGGGGATGGCGGCGGCGGCGGAGGAGGAGGAGGGGCGATCATTTTGAACGCTGCTGCCATCACCGGAGCTGTTACAGCGGAGGCCAAAGGCGGGCGAGGCTCCGACGCCAGCAACAGGGTGAATGACTGCACCGGCCCGGGCGGAGGAGGAGGAGGAGGGCTTGTATGGACGGCCGGCACCGGCGTTCCTGCGTCTGTCACGGCCGTAGTGAACGGAGGCTCCAACGGGATTGTCAGCCTTGGTAATACGAAGGTTGCGTGCCAGGGATTAGCCAACGGTGCGTTGCCAGGTGGAGCGGGACTGGGGAAGAGCAGCTATACGCCTCCCGTATCGGCGGGACCGACCTGTGTCGTGCTGGCATCGTCTGAGCTTAGGTATTTTACAGCGGACCCATCTGGTCCCGGCATTGTTGTAAGCTGGGCGCTTTATTCGCCAGCACCGGCGACGGACATCCGCAGCTTTATCATCCAACGGTCCGTCGACCAGTCCCATTTTACTGAAGTCGCTTCATTGCCAGCCAAAGAGGATCTGATCCTCTATCGTTATATTGACGCTGCAGAAAACATGGACGGTGATGTTTATTACAGGCTCGTATGGCAGCATGGACAAGGTGATCTCACTTATTCTCAAATAGCAGCAGTGAAACGAAGGGCGCCGCCGGCATCATTTTCCTTCCGCCTGCAGCCCAATCCTGTGACGGACCGGCCGCTGCTGACGGTGATGTCAGAGAGGGATGGGAGCGCAGTGGCAAAGGTCTACAATGCGCAGGGCGGAACGCTCCTGACGTTTGCATTAGTCCTTCATAAAGGCGCCAACTCCATTCCTTTGTCCCTGCATACATTGGCTCCGGCCACTTATTTCCTGGTTGTTGAAATGGAAGGGCGGCGACAGGTGGGATCCTTTATCAAGAGGGGTCAGCTTTAGAATTGGAAATGGAAGCTGCCGAAGATCCCGAAGTTGTAAATGGAATTTTTGTTATTGAGGACCACTACCTGCTGGGGCGGGGCAAAACGCCATACCAGGTCAACCCTGAAATACCGGAAGATATTGTCGATGCCGGTGCCGGCTTCCACGTATCCGTTGCTTCGCAAGGACCGAAGCCGGTAATTGGGGAAATCCTGCAGGTTCAGCTGTTTATTTGCCGGGGACAGGTCTCCCCAGACCGCTTTTACATTCCAGAATTGCCGTAAGGTCGTTTTGCGCAGGAAAGGCAGCAGGTTCAATAGTTTCTTTTCGAAATTATGTTCAAGGCTGAAGCCTGCATAACGATCGCTGATGTATTCAAAACGATTCATCAGGTTAAACGAATTTTTATTGTAGTAATAGATCTCGTTACCGGGATGGATCTCCAGCAGCATAAAAGGCAGGGGATCACCGAAGATCTTGCCTCCGAATACCCTGTAGCTGACCTTGCCCCAGCGGGGGAGGCGGAAGTCCTGGTTGAGGGAGAGGCTGATCTTCTGATATTTATAAGTATTGCCCAATACGTCAGGCAGGCTGGCAAAGAAGCCTGCTTCCAGCGTGGGTTTTTCACCGTTCATGCGGAACTCTCTTCTTTTCGTCCGGATGACCTTTGCGCCTGGAGAATAGCGGAGCTTTAATCCCAGCTCACTGGTGACGATGTTGTGATCCTCCCTGTTGGAGAACATTTCTTTGGGAGGCAGTGGAGCGAAGGTCTCATAGTCCGTCCTGGAAAAAGACAGTTGTGCGGAAAAGACATTACCCCATTCTTTCCGGACCCAGCACTTTGCTTCTTTTTCCATGAGGAATTTCTGGCGGATACCGTGCCGGCGGATGAGCTGGCTGAACAGGTTGTCGGTGGTAATATCCTCGTCATTGTTGCGGGTGCGACCATTGTCCAGATCTTTTGTATAGGAGGCGTGTACGCTATAGCCATTCTTTCCGGGGAATTTGTAGGTGAACTCTCCCTTGCCTTTGAACGTACGGTCCCTGAACCCATAGGCAAGGTAGCCGTGCAGCCATAGGTTCTCACTGAAAAGCCTGGTAGTAGCGACATCAAAGCGCAGGCGGACCTTTTCCAGCTGATTGCCGCTGATCCATTTGAACCAGGGGCCGATCTCTATCTTGCCCAGCTGTTTGCGACCGTCCACGATGAAGGTGGCGATATCGGTGTATTTTTTGAAGAGGGGCATTTTCTGCAACGTATCGATCATCTTATACACGCGCTCTTCGTTCTTACTGAGTGGCTCGGCCCGGTGGCTGCTCCAGTAAGCGGTATCTTTTTCCCGGGCGCTGTCCTGGATGACGACTTTTTCATTGAGCACATTTTTTTCCAGGGCCGCTTCGATGAAAGGCTCATTCATCCGGATGTTGCTATACAAGCTTGTTTTCCGGGCTATAAAAGCCAGCTTGTCTTTTTTTAGGGGGGAAAGCTCCGCCACGAATTTGTCTTTGGTGAAGACCCACGAGCTGTCGCTGCGACGGGAAAATTCCTGTATGAGACTCAGCCGGTTGACAAAGTTAATGCTGGCTGAGGAAGACATATTCAACGTGATCTTCCGGATGCCCCAGCTGGTGTGATGGACCCAGCAGTCGCCGGCAAAAGTATTCTCTCCTTCTCTTTTAGGAGTAAACAGCAGATGGAGATAACGCTCACCTGCAATGTACTGTGTATCCGCGCCCCTGTAATTGTAATAATGATCACCCACGGAGCTTAAGGGGCTGATGAATTCCTTACCGAACAAAGTCATATAGTTGTCGTAGGAATTGATACGCTGGTTCAGCCCGCCCATGTACTGAAGGATGGATTCATTTTTAATTCCATTGGTCTTGATGGCCTTGATCTCCTCTCTTTCCCGCAATGGGTTGATCGCGAAATAGCAGTCGGAGATCGACTCGGTGATGAATACGGGTAAAAAAGGTTTGTCTTCCGACACGCTGTCGATATTATCCAATATAAATCCAAATGGTTTTAGTAATTTGTACTGTTCGAATTTTTTCCTGCTGAAGTTATCAATATCCACTTCCACCTTGTTGTATAGCTCATAGGAATAGCTCTCCTGTTTATACGGGTTATTGAGCGGTTTGTTAGCGACGATCTTTCTCCACCACAATAATCCGCGATTATACCTGGACTTGACGACCACCTCGCCGGCGTCACGGGTATTTTCCAGGAATACAGTCACCTCCGTCGTATCCTTAGACAATACCACGGGCACATACACGGTCTCAAATCCTACTGAACTGACCAGCAGGGTGTCGGCCTGTCGTCGGCCGGCCTGAATGGTAAAAGTACCTGCGCTGTCGGAAACAATACCGCGGCCGGCTTTTTTCCAGGAGATGCTGGCAAAAGGGATCCGTTCTTTGGTAAAGCGATTGCTGACGGTGCCGTGAACCACGACGCGCTGGGCGAGAAGAGCCGGAAGCCAGCCCAGCAGAAGCAAATTCAATAAAATGCAAAATAATATCGGTTGCTTTAGCGACAATGCAAAAAGGTTAGCGGGTTTTTGAATCAACAGGGGTGTTTACCCACTAAAGATAATGTTTCATCACTAAAATAAAAGCTTTGACCTAAAAGACTTATAGTGTGTAAATGAGGATATATTTTTTTATGTAATGGAACTTTTGGTTGGAATTATTACTATTGAAGCTCGTGTTGTTTGAAAATATTTAACAAATTCAATGCCTACCTTTGTTCCTTAAGCATAAAAGGCAGATAAATGAGAACCACGATATTTCGTTTGACCGTTTTACTAATACCGGCGGCTTTGGCCGTGTCCTGCCGGTCATCCAGGAGTGCCGCCGCCCAGGAAGGGCAGGGGCTCGGCTGGCAAAAGCAACCGCTGACCATCGATGGCAGCGACAGCGACTGGGTCCGGCCTTTGCCAGGCATTGAAAGCACCGAAAAGCTTACCTATGCCATGACCAATGACGCGGAGAATCTTTATGTAATGATCTCCACGAAGGATCCGGCTGAACAGAACAAGATCCTTTCGGGCGGAATGACGGTGTGGGTAAACAATCAGGCTGATAAGACCAATGATGAAGCTATCGGTCTGGGCTTCCCGTTGGACCCGCATAATGACAGGGAAAAGCAGCTGATGGCGGAAGCACGGCCCGAGGTGTATAAGGACAGGTCGGCCAAGCTGGACGATGCAGATGCATACGAGCTCTACGGGTTTAGCCGGGAAGAGCCGATAGCGCGGTATAACTACGGTGTGGAAAATAAGCAGGGAGTAGTGGTGCGGATGAACTACAATGCTTCGGGGGACCTGGTGTACGAGGCCCAGATCCCGCTGAAGGCCGTCTTTCCCAAGGCCAATAATTCTCATTATTATGCAGGCAGGAACATCGCCGTAGGTATTTTTATCGAGGGCATACCGGCTCCTCCGGGCAGCAGGGGGGGCGGCGGAGGCGGGGGCGTCTCCATCGGCGGAGGGCTGGGCTTTGGGTCTTTCGGAAGTGGCGGAGGAGTAGGCTTATCCATCGGTACGGGCAGCCTTGCACGGATTGGCGGGGGGAAGGGGGCGGCCTATAAACCTAAAAAGATCTGGCATGTGATGACGCTGGAAAAAGCGCCTGCGCGTCCATTCTGATAGCCGGGATAATCAGCCGGTGGTAGATGATCCATATTGGGTGGCCCTTTTCACCACGGCGGCTGTTTTGTGTTCACCGGTGTGGCTCCAGCCCGGGGGCATCCAGAGATAGAGGAACTTGTTCTTCAGGCCGGGTGCTTTTGCAATATCTTTAAATAAACAGGCGAACTCTCCGAAATACATGTCGACAAAGCTGCGGGTATTGACGGGGCGTGTGATGCCATATTCTATTTTTTCGCCGGGTTGCTCATCCTGGTATGTTTTGAACACCTTATCCCAGATGTTCAGCAAGTTGCAAAAATTGGTATCCATGTACAGGGGATTGCGGGCGTGATGTACCCGGTGGTGGGACGGCGTGAGGATGATCCGGCGCATGAACCCCATGCGTCCGTCCTTCATGATGTTTTCTCCCACGTGGATAAAGGCGCCCCATGTGCCATCGATGGCCATGATGAGAAAAAGAAGCGGCGGGTTTACGCCGGCGAGGATGCAGATGGAGGTCCGGATCACGTCTGCATAGGGAGCTTCCATGAAAAAATGCATGTAGGTGACGGAGAGGTTCATGGTCTGTGGTGCATGGTGCGTAGCGTGGAGGCACCAGAACAAGCGTACTTTATGTCCTAAATAGTGATAGATGAAATGAGCGAATTCCCAAACGATGTATCCATAGATGAACCAGTACCAGGTGAAACGGGTGGGGAGGATGGCGTATTTTTCGAAAAGGCCGATGCAAAAGGCGACTGCGGCTATGGAGATGAAGCGGGAGATGAACCTGTTGGCTACGAAGACGAAGAAAGGCATCCGGTAATCTTCGATCCTGAAGCGTTTGTAGGTGACAGCGCGTCCTATCTCAATCAGCAGGAGAAAAGGAATGACGGGGGAGATGGCTGCAAAGATGCCATGGGGCGTGGCCAGCGGGGAGTAGTCATTTTTATGATACATGTCCAGCAGGGGGCTCAGGCCGGCGAAACCCAGCAATTCGTCATATAAGGTCTGTAAGATTGCCATGTTCAAACAAATGTACTTAGTCTTTTTTAATCTAAAAAGAGCCGGCTGCCCATTGTACGCAATTTTCTGGCAGCCGGCTGTGTTATTCCCTCATGTGTATAGGCTTATTGAAATCCCGGGTTGTTGGGCAGGAGGTTGGGATTCACATCCGTTTCCTGCTTTGGTACGGGAAAGAGCAGCTGACTGGCGGTGAATGTTGTATTCCAAACCGTCTTGTGCCCTACGAAATCGTCCCAGTTGCCTGTCACATCATTATGCACTTTCAGGGTTCTGATCATGTCGAACCACATTTTGTTCTCGAAGCAAAGCTCGAAGTAGCGCTGGAGCCACACTTCTTTTTCGAAATCGTCTTTCGACAAGGTGCCGATGGGGGCCAGACTGGCCCTTGCACGGATCTTGTTCACGTAATTGACGGCATCGGCGTTGGGGCCATTCTCGGCCCTGTTGGAAGCTTCAGCGTACATTAAATATACGTCAGCCAGCCGGTATAAAGTGTAGTTCAGATCGGATTTTGCCGTACTTGTGACAGCGTTGACGTCAAACCATTTATAAATATAGTGGGCCTTGAATACAACGGGAGTGCCCGTCTTGATGCTGGGGTAGGAAGTGTAGAAGAACTGGCGTTCCTGAACGCGTTTGTCCCCGGCGGGAAATGAGGCGATGAATTGATCTGTTGGAAATACAGAGCCATATTCGTCCGAATATTTGGAAATGGCAGAGTAGTTGGGAATAGTCAGCGGGGTCAGCGGGTTATTCGAGTTGGCTGCCGCCGCATATTGCACCTGGAAGATGAACTCTCCCAGGTTCTTATTCTTAGGATCGATCATATCCGTGTAATTGGGAAACAGCGTAAAACCGCCGTTGTCGATGACCGCTTTGCTGCGTTTGGCCGATTCGGCATAATACTGGTCGCCGCCTTTGACGGGATTGCCGGCGTAGGTGAGATAGACGTCTGCCAGGATAGACTCTACTACACTCATGGAAACATATCCTCCGATGCTGTTCCAGCTGAGGCCGGCGGATTCTGCATACAGCAGGTCGGGGATGATGATGCTGTCATAAATGTTCTTTGCCGGGCTGCGGGGCACTTTCAGGTTCAGGTCTTTGGGCACGGTGGTGACATTCGGGACAGCGCCATACATCCGGACGAGGAAAAAATAGTAAAGTGCGCGTAACGTACGTGCCTGGGCCAGCAGCTGTTTGCTGGTGGCGGTGGGCACCACCGCCGTATCGGCTGTCGGGATGGTTTCTATCGCAAGGTTACAGGCGCCGATGCCCATGTACATCTGCTGCCACCAGGTATCTACATAGAAGGAGGTGGTATTGTAGTTAAGGGTCTGAAAGCTGACAAAACCTGTTTGCCCCAGGTCGCTGTTGGCTTTGCCTGTCATGAACTCCATGAGGTTCCAGGTATTGCCGCCATAGGAGGAAGGCTGACCATTGAGGAGGCCCTGCAGTTTGGAATAGCAGGCATTTGCCAGCGCCTGGGCTTCTTTGATGTTGGTGATCTTAAAGCCGGGGCTCAGGAAGTTGGTAGGTTTCTCCTCCAGGAACTTTTTACAGGATCCCAGCAAGACCAGCGTGAGTAAGATGATACTTATATGTTTAATACGTTGCATTAGCATAATTTTTACTTGGTTCGTGATTAAAATCCTACCGTCAGGCCCAGGTTCCATATCATGGGGCGGGGGTAGGAGAAGAAATCCAGGTTTTGAGAGAAGGCCGGGTTATTGCCGTAAGTGGTATTGTATGTATCCACTTCCGGATCATAGCCGGTGTATTTCGTGTGGAGGAAGAAGTTCTGTACGCTGGCCGCGACGCGAACCTTGGTCAGCTTCATCCTCCGTACGGTGGCTTCCGGGATCGTATATCCCAGGGTCATATTCTGGCCACGGATGAAGGAGCCGTTTTCCACCCACCATGTATCGAAATGAGAGTCCTGGGCGAATTTGTAATTGCGTACCTGGGAGATCATCGTATTCTGGTGTTCCGGCGTCCAGGCGTTCAGGACGGTGGCCAGGCTGTTGGCGATGGTCTGCCTGTCTTCGCTGGAATGTTTGAATGTAGCGGCTGTATTCACCCCTTGTACAAAGCGGATGTCAAAAGAGAAGTCCCAGCTTTTGTAATTGATCGTGCTGTTGAAGGTGCCTGTCCATTTGGGATAGGCGTGCCCGATGATGCTGTAATGCGGTGTTTTCCCATCTTTTTCATAGATGTATTTGCGGTCGCCCGTCTTGAGACCAACCAGGGCGGCTTCGGCGCCTTCGTCCGAGCTGTAGGTACCCAGGCGAGTCATGCCCCAGAAAGAACCGATGGACTGGCCTACGCGAAGGATATTGGTCTGTCCCAGGAAGTTGGGGCCGGGGAAGATATCTGCATTGCCATCATTCAGGTTGAGGATTTTGTTCCTGTTGGCCGCAAAGATGAAGTTGGTGGACCATTTAAAATCCGGGGTCTTTACGTTAACCGTATTCAGATTGATCTCGATGCCGCTGTTGCGGACAGATCCTACGTTCTGGTATACGTTGTTGGTTTGCATACCGGCGGACCATGGAATGGGCGTTTGGAGGAGCAGGTCCTTGGTCGTACGGTTGTAATAGTCGATGTTCATCTGGATCCTGTCCCTGAAAAGACCCAATTCCACTCCTACGTCCCCTTGCAGGGATTTTTCCCATTTCAGATTCTTGTTGCCTATGTAGTTAGGCAGCAGGGTAGATTGATTGGCGCCATTGAGCACGACGACCCCGGGCGTGATCTGTCCCTGGGAGAGGCCAAAGCCAATTTCGGAATTACCGGTGAGGCCATAGCTGCCGCGGATCTTCATATAGCTGATGACATCGCTGTGTTTCATGAAATCTTCCTCTGAGATGCGCCAGGCTGCCCCAACGGAAGGGAAGAAGGCGAATTGATTGTTCTTGCCGAAGCGCGAGCTGCCGTCATAGCGGCCTGTAGCGGTGAACAGGTATTTGTCATCGATGTTGTAGGTGACGCGGGCATAATAAGAGTTCATGGTCCAGGTGGGAACGCTTAAGGACTTGGTGTTGCTGCGGACGGAGCCTGCGTCCAGCACATTGTACTGGAAGAAGTCGTCGATGAAGTTCTGCGATTCCGCATCCACCCATTCCTGCTTGTATTTCTGCCAGGAAGCGCCTAAGAGCGCCGTCATTTTCTGGTGGTCATTGATCTTTTTATTCCACGTGAGGTAATTCTCCGACTGCCAGAAGAAGTTATAGTATGAGTTGATATGCGCCTCGCCGCCCTGGTCCTGGGAAAGGTGGGGCAGGTCCTGTGCTGAGTAGAAGTTATTTTTCTGTCCGCTGACAAAGTAACCGAAGTCGGATTTGAGGTCCAGCTCTTTCGTGAGATGGATGGTGAAATAGGCATCTCCCAGCGCCTGGAGCGTATTATTCAGGGAATACCTGCTTTGGGAGATATGAACAGGGTTGGGGCCGCCTTCCAGGCCACCGATGTCATTGTTGCCGGCCCAGCTGCCGTCGGGATATTTCACAGGAACGATGGGCACTTCTTCAGAGACCATGCGGGGTACGTTGAGGCCGCCGTTGCCATCCGACACCATCCGCTGCGTGCTTTGGATGACATTGATATATCCGCCGAATTTCAGCCAGTTGTTGACCTCATTATCGAGGGTCAGCTTAGCTGAATATCTTTTGAACCAACTGTTGATCATAAGCCCATTCTGGTTTAAGTATCCCAGGGAGGCGCTGTAAATGGATTTGTCGCTGCCGCCCTGGATATTGATGAAATGGTCATGGGAGTAAGCGGTTTTATACACTTCCTTTTCCCAGTTGGTGTTGTAGAGGGGCTTGTCGTTGGCGTCGAACAGCTTGGGCAGGGAGGCATGGTTTAAAGGCTGGGGAGGCGTCCAGACGCCGCCGGCGTTGTCGAACTTTGTCCCATTGGCAAAAGAAAGGTTATAGACATCGACGAATTGCTGTGCATTCAGGGTCTTCAGGTGCCTGTTGAGGGTGGCCATATTGACATCGCCATCATAGGTCACCCGGGTATCGCCCTTGCGGCCCCGCTTGGTGGAGACCATGATGACGCCATTTGCACCACGCGCTCCATAGATGGCGGTGGAAGAGGCGTCCTTCAATACTTCAAGGGAAGCTATTTCGTGCGGATTGATCGTATTGATGTCAACTCCGGTGACACCATCCACTACATAAAGCGGGTCAAGGCTGGAATTGATGGAGCCGATACCCCGGACCCGTACTTTGGCAGGCTGCCCGGGGGCGCTGCTGTTGATCATGACGTCCACGCCTGGGATCTTTCCTTCGAGGGCCTGGGAGACGTTGGGCACGGGTCTGTCCATCAGCTGTTCGCCTTTCAGGCTGGAGACGGCGCCGGTGAGATCCGATTTCTTCGCCGTACCATAGCCGATGACCACCACGTCGTTGAGGCCGGCAGCTACTTCCTTCAGCTGAATGTTCAATGTGGCCTGACTGCCGACAGACACGGTCTTTGTTTCGTATCCCACTGAAGAGAAACGGAGGGTGGCGCCTTCATCCGGGATGGTGAGCTTAAATTTACCTTCTCCGTCCGTCGTGGTGCCACCGGCGCTGCCGCGGATGGTTACCGATGCACCGACGATGGGCACTCCGCTTTCACTGGAGACTGTGCCGGTGATCGTACGCACTTTTACTTCCAGGTCTGGTGTGGTGGATGACAGGAGAGCGGGCAGTCTGCCGAGAGCGGCAGGGCCAGGTTCGGAGCGGCCATCGCGTCTGTAGGAGATGACGATGGTGTTGCCCACCTGCTCGTATTGCAGGGTCGTGTTTCGCAGGAGGGCTTCCAGGATGGTATGCACAGACCGGCCATTGTAAGCGAGGTTGAGATTGGTGACGCGTTTGATCTCCCGCTTGTTATAGGCAAAGGTGAAAGGGGTGAGCTTCTGGATCTTTTCCAGGGCTGTCACCAGGGGCTCGTTCTTTAGCTCCAGGGAAATGAATACCTTGTTAATGTCCTGCCCGCGAACGTCGCGGGCGCTAATTAACTGTATGCTGCACAGTGATATAAGTATTAAAAAAAAGCTTACACGCATACAATAAGGCAATCGTTTTTTGAATTGAATAAGCAGTTTCCGGCGCCCTTCGGCAGGGTAGAGCCGTTCAAACGCTGACAATAAAGAAAATGTCATAGTTTTGATTTGTTTTAAATGATGAATACTTGTTTAAGACAGGATACCTTCTTTTTAAGCGAAAAGGTATTTTTAACAACCTGCTCCGGGTTCCAGCCGGAGTAGGTTATTTTATTTATTTACGGTTTATGTTTTCACTTACATCCTTCGCCATTTAGCTCAAAGCCTCCGCCCGGGATCAATCTGTATTCCATATTGTTGATCTTCGACAGCACCCTGATGATCTGTTCCAGTGATTCGCCTTGAGTAAAGCTGGCGGTGACATGACAACTTTCAGCCGCGGGATTTGCGAGCGTAATGGATGTGTGGAATTGCTGCTGCAATTCTTCCACGGCTTCTTTCATGCTGACGTCATTGAACAAAAGGTAGGGTTTTTTCCAGGCGATCTCTTCTTTTGCATTTACCTGGATCTTTTTCAATTTATGATTGACAGGATCGACCATCAACTGCTCATTGCGTTTTAAGATGCTGAAATCGCCGGAGCCGTTGTCGACTTTCACTTTCCCTTTCAGTACGGTGACTGTGAAGCCTTTTTCATGTGCGTTGATATTAAAGGCCGTACCCAATACGGTGGTTGTTATGCGTCCGGTATGGACGATGAAGGGGCGGGTGTCGTGACGTATGTCGAAATAAGCTTCTCCCACGAGGGTCACCTCGCGCGTTTTGCCGGAGAAAGCAGGATCGAAATCGATGTGCGCGTTCTTATGCAGGAGGACTTTGCTGCCATCGGACAGGGTGAGGCATTGGTCGATGACCGGCCTGGTTATGTCCGTCAGTGCGGACACGGGGGCAGGCGTGTGAGAGGTATAAAAGTAATAAGTCAGACCAGTGACGGACAAAAGAATGAGGATCGCGGCGGCATACCTGAAAAATATTGGTTTACGACGAGGGGGAAGATGAACAGCGGGCTGCTGTTGAATGATGTATTGCAGGATCCTATCGGCTGTTGCCGGGTCCTGGAGGTGGGAAGGAATATCCTTCGCCCAGGTTTTGTCAATGAGATCCCGCAGGAGTGCATCGTGTCCGGGGTGCAACAATAGTTGGAACAACTCCTCTTTTTCGGATGGAGTGCATGTATTTTCATAATACCTGTAAAACAGGTAAGTCAATCGTTCGGGGACTCCCATGATGTAGTATTACAGGTAAAGACTGTAAATTCTGGCGGTAGGAGTATAGGGATATGAAAAAAACGTTTTAGCAGTATTAGCACAAAAAAGGGATGCTCAGGAGAAGGAAGATTGCGTTGTCGGAATGAAAGTGCAGAATATCTTTTAAGGTCTTTAAGGCATGTACCAGATGCGTCTTGACTGTGTTGCGGGAAATATTGAGCTGAGAAGCGATCTCCTCATGTTTCATTCCCTCGTTGCGGCTGAGGGTAAAGATCAGTTTTTGCTGGGGGGAGAGATGATCGAGCGCGTTTTGCAGGCGGACTTCGTTTTCTTTTGTAAGAACTTGATCCTCAACTAAATTGGCTTCTGGATCCAGAAGATGGGCCATTTGTTTGCGTGCGGCGGCTTCCTTAGCCAGCAGCTTGAGTGTATCGAAGATCTGATTGCGGGCTATGATAAAGAGCCAGGATTCGAATTTCAGGATATGCGGCAGCTTATTCCGGTGTAACCATACTTTAAGAAAGACTTCCTGCACCGATTCATCCGCCAGTCCGATGTTCCTGAATAAATGGAAGGCATAAGCGTAGATCTTGGGTCTGTAGTGGTGGAACAATATTCCAAAAGCCTTCTCATCGCCTTCTGCAACAAGGGCAAGCAAGTCAGTCTCGTCAGGCAGCGAAAAGGTTTTTGTCGTAGTATCTGGAATTTGAGTGTCAAACATTGCTTCGCAGGTTGTTTGTAAGCACTTACCAAAATTATTTCAATTTCAGCACTGACCAAATTTATTTGGAGGGTCCTTTCTCCGCAGTGGGAGGCGGGAGAAATTTTTTCAAAAAACTAATGAATTAGTTGGCAAACTAATCGATTAGTAGTAGCTTAGGATAAAATAGCAACAAAATGCAGAAACTGGCTAAACGGGAAGAGCAGATCATGCAAGCCTGCTGGCACCTGGAGAAAGCATTCATTAAAGATATCATTGCCGAACTGCCTGATCCCAAGCCTCATTATAATTCAGTAGCCACCATGGTGCGCATCCTGGAGGAAAAAGGTTTTCTGGACCATGAGGCGCTGGGGAATACTTTCCGGTACTTTCCGGTGATATCCAAGGAGCAGTATCAGAAGCATGCATTTGACGACATCGTCAAGCAATATTTCAACAACTCTTATTCGCGCATGCTGGCCTTTTTTGCGAAAGAGCAGAAGATATCAAAGGAAGAGATCAATGAGATATTGGAGATCATAAAAAGCCAAAAAAAGTGATCAAATGATACCTTATATCCTGCATGTAAGCATTCTTATTGCTGCCGCCACCTTTTCTTACAGGCTGCTGCTGAAAAAGCTGACATTTTATGCGCTTAACAGGTGGATATTACTGGGCTGTCTGCTGGTGGCTTTCGTGTTGCCATTGCTGCCCATACCGAGGGCGTGGAGCTGGCAGGCGCCGGTGGCGGCTGCTGCGGCGACGCCGGTTGTTTCGACGGTTGTTCCTGTACGGGGTGAGCCTATGGGGGCTGGCGCGGCGCCGGCTCCTTCGTCCACTGCGGCCAGAGGGGAGCATACCGCTGTTCCGGCGGCCGTCTTTCACCGGAAGCCGACCGAGCTTTCTGCGCGGGTGGCAGCGCCGCAAAAGCAGGCTGCCGCACCCTTGCCTCCCGTCCCGTCTCCCCCTGTTGCCACGTCTGCGACCGTAGCTGCCGGGGGTAACTTTTTCCCGCGTATGCTGTCCGTACTTTTTTATCTCTACCTGTTTGGTGTGATCGTCCTGGGGGGGAACATGCTGCGACAGGTGATCATGCTGCTGGTGCAGCGGTACAAGGCACCGGTGATCCGGGACGGGCAGTACAGGATCATTGCAACGGCCGGTGTGCATGGTCCCTGTTCATTCGGGAAGATGATCTTCATTCATCCGCACCGTTATGATCCGGACACCTATCACCAGATCCTGCTGCATGAGAAGGTCCATGCCGGCGGCTGGCACACAGTGGATATTCTGCTGGCGGAGATCGGCATTGTGTTCCAATGGTTCAATCCCTTTATCTGGTGGTTCAGGCGGGAATTGGAGAACAACCTCGAATTTCTCACCGACCGCCATGTGCTTCGGCATCCGGGCATTGACAGGTCGGCTTATCAGTTAAGCCTTATAAAAGTAGCGGCTCCGGATGTCCCGCTCAGCATTTCCTCGAACTATAATCAATCACTTTTAAAAAGACGTATAATTATGATGAATGCTCAAAACTCCGCTCGTCATACTGCCTGGAAGTATTTTATCCTGCTGCCCCTGTTCATTTTCCTGACCTGGATATTGAACAGGCCGGCTGCCCTGGCCCAGGACAGTAAGCATTCTCGCAAAGCGCAGGTGCTGCCCGTGCTCCCGGCGCCGGTGGTAAACGCAGCTCCTGTTGCGGCCCCCGTTGTTGCGATGGCGCCCGTTGCCGCCCTGCAGCCTGTGGAAAGGCCTCTTGCGACACTCCGTGACGGCCAGGCTCCTCTGTCGATCCCCGGCATACAGCGGGGGCCGGCGCCCGATATTCAGCCGGGGCAAGCTCCCGTCCCGGCGCCTGTGCCCGTACCCATTCCACCGATGGACACGTCCAAGCCTTCTTCCCGGGCTGACAGGATGGAAGGTTCCTGGTTCATTACGAATTACAAACAGGATAATAAAGGGGACAATGTGACGATCGAGCTGCGCGACCAGGACGATGACCACCGGTGGAACAGCAGCTTCACCGTTGCACGTCGCCAATTATTCCTATCCGGCGTGGGTAAAGTGGAGTTTGCCCTGACGCGTGAAGCGGGCACCATGCATTTCTCGGGCCAGTTTGATGGCGAACAGGGTTTCGGCCACTATAAGTTTCAGCCAGATGCAGCTTACCTGTCCCAGATGCGGCAGCAAAAGGTAGTGATGGAAGAAGATGAACTGTTGTCTTTTTTCCTGCTGGATATAAAGAAGGACTATGCCGACATGTTGCACAGCAATGGATATCCGGATATATCGAAAAATCATCTTATTTCTATGGCTGCACTGGGGATTGACAAGCCTTATATCCAGGGAGTCCGTGAAATGGGCTATGCCGACATTTCGGAAAACCATCTCATTACTTTCAAGGCGCTGCATATAGACAAAGAATTTATAGACGATGTGCGTAAAGCGGGGTATGACCACCTGCCGGCGGAGAAGCTGATCACGTTTAAATCCCTGAAGATCGATGGCGCTTATCTGCGTCGTTTTCCCGCCTCCACGCCTCCTCAGGATATCATCACTTACAAATCCCTTCGTATTGACAGCGATTATGTGGCTTCGCTCAGGAGAGAGGGATATCCGGATCTTGCGTCCAGGGAGATTGTAAGTCTGCGTTCACTGAATGTGACGCCGGAGTTCATCAATGGGTTTCATGCCATCGGCTATAAGGATATCCCTGTGCATAACCTTATTTCCCTGAAATCCCTGAATATTACGCCTGACTATGTGAAAGGTTTTTTAGCGCTGGGCTATAAGGATATTTCGGTGAATCATTTGGCTTCGTTGAAATCCATGGGGATTACGCCTGAATTCATCAAAGAGTTCAATGCCATCGGGTTTAAGGACATCCCCCTGAACCAGCTGGCCTCTGTAAAGGCAATGGGCGTCACTCCTGCCTATGTCAGTAAGATGAAGGAGAAAGGGTTCGTATCGGATGATCTGAACAAATATATCCGTTTGAAGAATGCTTTTGATTAGTCCAGACCGTAAGATCTTAAAAGTTCCTGCCGCGGCAAGCGGCAGGAACTTTTCATTTACCTGGTTATTTAACGGTGATATGTTTGGAAGCCGGTTTTCTTGCCTCTTCAGTTTTAGGCAGGACCAGCCTGAGCAATCCGTTCTCATAGGTGGCATCGATCTTGTCTTTTAACACGCCATCCGGCAGGGTAAAGGTTCTTGAGAATGAAGTAAAGTTGAACTCCGTCCGGGTGTGCCTGGCGTCTTTATGCTCCTTTTGTTCCTCTTTCTCTGCGCTGATGGTAAGCATGTTGCCTTCCACATCGATGTCGAAATCGTCTTTTTTCATGCCTGGCACGGCCAAGGAAATTTCGAAATGGTCCGATTTTTCCATAATGTTCACAGCCGGAACCGTCAGCATGCGGGACAAAGAACCGCCATTGGTATCAAACCACCTATCCCAGGGCTTGAAGAAATCCTGAAAAATGGTGGGAAGCGTTTCTCCTCTTCTGGCTAAATCTTTAGTAGACATAAGACCTCCTTTATTTTAAGGTGATAAAAACAAGTCTCAGGCTTATGGAGGGGGCGACCGGTGAGGGATCCGTATTTTATAAAAAAGGCCACAAAAAGATTGCCAGAGTGGTAAATTTGTTTTTTTATCAAATAGTGTTAACAAGGAATGGCAATAAGACAGGTTAGGTCCTTTTCTCCCGGCGGGAGCCGGGTCATGGTAGCTATTTTTTTCTTTGTTTCCGGATTTGGGTTTTCTACGTGGGCGTCCCGGATTCCTACTATCCAGCAGCAACTGCAGCTGAACGAAGCGCAATTAGGCGCAGTTCTTTTCGCCCTGCCCATCGGCCTTATGCTGACCTTGCCTGTCACCGGAGCCTTGCTGAGCCGATTTGACAGCCGGGTCATTATGATGGGAGGGGCTGTACTGTTCAATCTCATGCTCTGTGGAATAGGTTTTGCTACGCGCACCTGGGAACTGGTGTTGGGGCTGTTTTGTTTCGGGGCTTCCCGTAATCTGCTGAATATTTCCGCCAATGCGCAATCCATCGGGGTACAGGCTTTATACGACCGGAGTATCATCGCCCGTTTTCACGGCGTCTGGAGCCTGGCCGGATTTGGCGGCGCCGCCCTAGGGAGCCTGATGGTGTCCTTTGTCATCAGCCCTGGCTGGCATTTTCTGCTGGTGGGTATCGTGCTGACCTTGCTGGCTTTTTATGCTTATCCCGGTGCTCTTCCACAGGCGCCGGCAGCCCGGGAAAGGCGGCCCTGGTTTGCTCTTCCTGACAGGGCGCTGGCAAAATTCGGTGTCATTTCATTTGCTTCCATGGCCTGTGAAGGGACGATGTATGACTGGAGCGGCATTTATTTCCGCAAGGCAGTGCATACTTCCGGTAAGGTGGCCACTGCAGGGTTTGTGGTGTATATGGTGGCTATGACCCTGGGCCGGCTGACGGGGGATAAACTGGCCAACAAGTATGGGATCAGGAACATGCTGATATATAGTGGATGGTTGATAGGGCTGGGGCTGCTGTTTGCGGCGCTGCTGCCTTTTCCGCTGACGGCCGGACTGGGCTTTATGCTGACAGGCTTTGGCGTTAGCTGTGTGATCCCGATGGTGTTCAGCATGGCCGGCCGGGCGGTGGGTATGAGCAGCGGGTCGGCCATTGCGGCGGTGTCGACGGTGGGTTATTTTGGTTTTCTCCTGGTGCCGCCTTTGGTGGGTTCCGTGGCGGAAATAGCAGGATTGCGCTGGTCTTTTGGGCTGATCGCATTATTTGGCATTGCCATCACGGTGCTGGTGAAAAGGATCCTTACTGGTGAAGAAACACCGGCCCGGCCCGCACAGGAAGTTTCAGCCGCTGTTTCCGATATATAGATTTTGTCTATTGGATTATAGATAATTATGATCGTATTCTATCAGGTTGCTGCGCTATATTTGCAGCATCTTATTTCTCGCACTACAGCGAGAAGACCCAAGACGATTTGCCCGCCTGCGAAATGACTCATTTCATATTAAAAAACAAATCAAATATGTCCAACAGGATCTTATCAATCGGCGAAAAATTTCCTGCTTTTAAGAAGAAAGCAGTTGTATCTATTGAGAAAGGAAAGGAATTTACAGAGTTGACACATGAGTATGCGAGCGCGGAAGGAAAATGGACCGTGCTGTTCTGGTGGCCGAAGGATTTCACTTTCGTTTGCCCTACGGAGATAGCCGAGTTTAACAAGAAGCACAGTGAGTTTGTCGACAGGGATACTGTCCTGATCGGCGCTTCCACCGATTCAGAGTTTGTACATGCCGCCTGGAGAAGGGACCACAGCGATCTGCGTGATCTGAAATTCCCCATGCTGGCTGATACATCCAAGTCTCTGGCTGAAGAGCTGGGGATCCTGGACAAGGAAGAAAAGATCGCTTATCGTGCAACTTTCATCATCGATCCTCAGGGCATTGTCCGTTGGGTAAGCGTATATGACCTGAATGTAGGGCGCAGTGTTCAGGAAGTCATCCGTGTATTGGATGCTTTGCAGACGGACGAACTATGTCCCTGCAACTGGAAGAAAGGCGAGGAAACGCTGACTACGCAGTTGAGCATGAATTAATCGACTGAAATATCCATTGATCATAAAAGGCAGGGTTATCCCTGCCTTTATAAAATACATTCATATGAGTGCCACAGTCACGCTGCAAAACGAAACATTTCAGAACCTTTTATTGGAATTGAATATACCGGACTATGAACCTTCCTCCAGCGTCCGGGCCCTTGTCGGGGCGGAGTCGAGGTTTATCAAAGATCTGAAGATCAATGTCGGCAATGTTCTTAATAACAACCAGCATCTGAACAGGAAGGAGTCCCTGCTGCTGGCGCTGGCGGTAGCCGTCAATGAGAAATACGCTTTGTTGCAGGATGCTTTTACTGGTCTGGCGAAGGATGCCGGTGCGACGGAGGCAGAGGTCGCGGAGATCATAGCCTGTACCTCATTGATGAATACGAACAATGTGTTCTACCGATTCAGACACTTCATACAAAAGGATTTTTATACCAATCAGCCAGCGGGGATCAAGATGAGCATCATGGCCAATCCTGTATTGGGCAAGGAGTTTTTTGAGCTGGTGAGCCTGGTGGTTTCGTCCATCAATGGATGTGAGATGTGTGTGACTTCCCATGAGCGGTCTGTGCTGCAGCATGGTAGCTCGGAGTCAAGGGTTTTGGAAGGAGTGAAGCTCGGGGCGATTGTCAAGGGGCTGATCGCAGTGCTTACGTAGCATAAAGAATTGAAAACAGGGTTTTGCGAACAAGCGTCCGCAAAACCCTGTTAGTATTTAACTAAGCGGTTCTCCGGTTCCTTTTTTTAACCGGAGGTCCGTCTGCCTGTATCGATTCTTGGGCAGGCACTTCTCTTTCTTCCTCTTTTTCCATGTCTCCGTCTTCGTCAATTCCCACCGGGGGGAGCTCCAACTCCGGGGTTAAATGAATGGTGTTTTCATTTGTTCTCACCACTTTTTGCAGGACCAGATGTTGGACTGACCTGACCGTCTCGGAATAGATCGAGATCGTTTTGAATTGAGGACATGCTTCGATATACTTTCTCTCGATCTTATTGGTCATGGCGAAGGTCACCGGGTGGATGTTGCCTTTCCTGAGAGACCGGATAAGGTTTGATCTTAGTTCCTCCACCTGTAGTTCCCGGATAGGGTAGTTATCCAGCACTTTTTCCAGGTCGTATCCATATTGCAGGCGGAACTGACGCGTCCTGTAGTTGTTCATCGGCGTTTTGGCACTAAAGTCCAGCTGGATCCAGGCGTTGTACTTTTCGCCTTCGCTGTCTGTCAGGTCCTTATTTACCGCCCTTCCCTGCAACAGGTTGAACGCTTCTTTCAGGGTGACGCCTGCCCCCTTGAAGATATAGAAGGTCTGCATCCTGTTGAGGTCAGGATTTTCAGCATACCATAATGCGGCGGTGTATTTCGTAAGGAAGTACATTTCCTGCTGGCCCCCTTTGCGGAAATGCAGCGTGGCTTCCAATTTACTCCATTCGTCGAAGTGTGCTTCGGTCGTCAGGTGAAATTCCTTTTGTCCTTTTCCGACCTCGTGCTCCAGTTCTTCGTTGAAGGGGAGCGTTTCTCCGAAACCCAGGTATCTGAGATTTTCCTGGAGAAAAGTTAGATTATCTTTTTTCATGATAATTTTTTTAATTTGTTTTTCTTAAAATAATGCGCTGTCCGGGTCGCGACGCTGTTCAGATCAATCTTGACCTCAGCAGCGTAAAATTGCTTACCAGCAATTCCAGTTTGCGTCCTCCGTTCTTCTCCGAGATTTCAATGACCAGCCATTTGTCTGCAGGCAGGGTAAACTGCGGCAGCACGATCACACTTTCTTCCTGGCTTTTACCTTTGATCAGGGAGGTGTTGCCGTAACGGTACGTTGGATCCAGGTGCATGGACGGGATGTTCCTTTTCACGCCTTTGCTGTCCCACATAAAGAACCGGATACTATCGACCACATAATCCAGGTGAGAGCGATTGCTGATGGCCAGCCGGAAGAAGAGCAGCCCCTGATGGGTATAAATGCCCTTAATCTGGAAGCTCATCCGGAGACGCCGGTTGAAGAGGTAATAGATCCTCCGGCGGTCTTTCTGCACTTTTTTGCAATGGTCCTGCATTTCTTTTTCTCCTATGACCCACAGCTGCTGCCGGTAAGCGACCAATGTATCGCCGTTCGGCGGCGGGGCACCGGGCTGTGTTCTGGCTGACAGGGAATTGAAGAACAGATAGCTGAGGAGGACAACAGAGATATGACTCATATTAGTAAGGTTTAATAATGAAAAAAATGGTTTTCTATAAGCATCCCTGCAGTGATGCCTTCTACCAACAAAGCTAGCAGCGAAACAGGAGGAGGATGGCATCAAAAGAGGTCATCTTGGCGCAGCCATCAAAGACAGAACAACTTGTTGGCGGCTATCTAGAAATGCCACCGGACATTTGTCGCTTGTTATTTCTCTCTTGCTCTTTGCACGGATCTTACCGAACATTTAATGAAGGAGGCTATATCCCTGAGCTGCAAACGGTCAGCCAGGGTGGGGTAGACTTTCAGGAAGTGGTTGTAGCGATCTTTGACAGTGCCTGACGCCAGCTCTTCCCAATTGTCCAGGGACAGCAGGTAATATTTTTCCGTGAGCAGACGGCCGATGCGCTCAAACCGGGGGTGATTGATATAAATATCATTCAGCTGCGATTTTGAAATGGAGTGAACGATGCTTTCTTTTCTCGCCTGAATGTAATGCCTGCTGGGATACTCGCCATAAAAGCTCTGGGGCACGAACATAACGTCCCCTTCGCTCATAAACCAGACATTTTCTTCCTGCCCTTTGTGCTTTCGGAAGCATCGGAAAACACCCTTTTCAATGTACCATACCCTGTCGCATATTTCGCCTTTATTCAGGAGCAGGTCATCAGCCAGGATCAGGTCTCTTTGCAGCATGCGGTACAGAAGCAATTCGACCTCATGCGTTATGGCATTGTTGTCAATAGTTTTGAGGAGATGGATAAGGTCTTTTGACATAAGGTAAGTTTTTGAGATGTTCAATTTAATAAAACCATCTTAGTCAAAAACAAAAATGTTGTTCAACGCGCAGGAATTTATTAATAGCAGGTATAACTGATAATAATACCGAAATGATAATGTTGTTTCCGTCTTTTGCATGACAGTTTAACAATAATATTTCATTGATCTTTGCGTCAACCCGTACCTTTGCAAACGGAACAGGCGTACCCGATAAGTCAGGATATATTAAATTACTTACCATGGCAGCAGGGAATAGTAAAAAGCAAAGGATCATTATTCTTGGAGCAGGTTTTGCCGGTCTTCGCCTTGCAAGGGCGCTCAACGGTACTGAGTATGAAGTCTTTCTCATCGACAAGCACAACTATCATCAATTCCAGCCGCTGATGTACCAGGTCGCCACGGCGCGGCTGGAACCGTCGAGCATATCCTTTCCTTTGCGGAAGGTCTTCCAGCATTCGGGGAATGTGAATATCCGCATCACGGAGGTGACCCGGATCGATACGGAAGCGCGGGTCGTCTATACACCTATCGGGGACTTACCTTATGACCGGCTGGTGATTGCGCTGGGCTGTACCACCAATTATTTCGGCAATACGCGGATCCAGTCCCATTCTTTCCCCATGAAGTCCGTTCCGCAGGCCATGGCGTTGCGGAACAGGATCCTGAAGACATTTGAGGACACTATCGTGGCGGGCCCGGACGAATTGCAATCCCTTCTCAACTTCGTCATTGTGGGCGGAGGTCCCACGGGAGTGGAGCTGGCCGGTGCCATGGCCGAAATGAAGAAGAACATATTGCCCAAAGATTATCCGGGCGTTGATTTTTCCCGGTTTACGATCTATCTGCTGGAGGGATCTCCCCATACGTTGAACGCCATGAGCGAGATCTCCAAGGTCAAGTCCCAGCAATACCTGGAATCCCTGGGCGTCATTGTTAAGACCGGGACGGTGGTGGAGGATTATGACGGCAACACGGTCCGGCTGAGGGGGGGAGAGACCATCGCCGCGAGGAACCTTATCTGGGCGGCGGGGGTGACGGCCAATGTCCTCGAGGGCATACCTGCCGGCAGCATCACCAGGGGTAACCGCCTTATAACAAACCGTTACGGTGAAGTACAGGGGTTGGATGGCGTCTATGCCGTGGGAGACATTGCTTATATGGAGACGCCCAAATATCCCCATGGACATCCACAGCTGGCCAATGTGGCCATTGCGCAGGCCGTTTTTTTTGCAAAGAACTTTAAAAGGGAGTTGAAAGGCAAGTCCCGGCTGGAATTCGAGTACCACAGTAAAGGCACTATGGCCACTGTGGGTAAGCGAAAAGCCGTGGTCGATCTACCGGGCCTCAGCTTCCAGGGGCGTCTTGCCTGGTTCACATGGATGTTCGTGCATCTTATGCTTATTCTCAGCGTCAAGAACAGGCTTTTTATTTTCTTCAACTGGATGATGAGCTATTTCGCCAATGACTCTACGCTGAGGCTGATGTTGAAGGCTGATACCGGGGGTTAGGAGGTATTCCCATGGCCCCCAAATGGCCGGAACCGGGTACTGACGATCTTTTTTTCCATATATTTGCGAGGATCAAAGTCGGAACATATGGCGGAAATCATTGTTGAACTCAGGCATGCAAACATATACCAGGGCGATAATCTTATCCTTCAGGACACCAACATCGTCGCTAACAAGGGCGAGTTCGTCTACCTGGTGGGAAAGACCGGAACGGGAAAGTCCAGCTTGCTGAAGACCCTGTACGGTGATCTTCCGCTGAAGGAAGGGGAGGGATTGGTAGCCGGCTTTAAGTTACAGGAGATGGATTGGAAGAAAGTTCCCTATCTCCGCCGGAGCCTGGGCGTGGTCTTCCAGGATTTTCAATTGCTGACGGACCGGAATGTGAACGACAATCTGAAGTTCGTCCTGCAGGCGACGGGCTGGAAGGACGTGAAGCTCATGGATGAGAAGATCGCCGATGTGCTGGATAAGGTAGGACTCCGGTCGAAAGGTTTCAAGATGCCTTTTGAAATGAGCGGAGGGGAGCAGCAGCGTGTGGACATTGCGAGGGCGCTGCTCAATTCCCCCAAGCTGATATTGGCCGACGAACCTACGGGCAATCTCGATCCTGAGACGGCTGATGAGATCATGCAGCTGCTTTTTCAGATCTCGCGCGATTATGGTACGACGATCATCATGGCCACCCACGATTACAGGGTCATCCATAAATTCCCTGCCCGCATGCTACGGACGGAAAGGGGAAAGGTCATTGACAACGCCACTATTTCGATGGATTAATCACTTATTACTTATTGCTGCGGCCAGATCCACCGGATCAGCTGCCGGGTATTTTCCCCGTTGTTATATTTACCTGCCAGCAGGGCTCGCCTGGATGCGATGTCTTCGGTTGTAAAAGGTTTTGTGTAGAGCTGCGCGATCATTTCTATCAGCTCCTCCGTATCGTCGGCTATATGGCACCCGCTCTCCAGGCCCGTGCCTTTCACGGCATCCCGGTTTACCACGCAGTGACGTCCGTTGAACAACGCGTTGAGCAGCTTCATTTTTATTCCAGTGCAGTTGAAGGATGGGAGGATATTGATCTGCGCTTTTGCGATCAGGTCCTGTATCTCCTGGTCTGAAGGATTGGGAATAAGGCAGGCGTGGGGATGTTGCTCAACCATTCTGCTCAGGCGGGGAGAAGGGTTCTTACCCGTGATGATCAGCGGGAGGTCTACGCAATGGAAGACCTGTTTAAGCAG
Organism: Flavitalea plasmicola; assembly: GCF_030546645.1. Lineage (GTDB taxonomy): Bacteria > Bacteroidota > Bacteroidia > Chitinophagales > Chitinophagaceae > Puia. Next base: position 313,229 of record NZ_JAUOTO010000008.1, on the reverse strand, counting down.
CCAGGCTACCGCTTGTTCATTTTCCGCAACGGAAAGGTTGCCATGATACAGGCAAAAGCAGCCTGTGCCTTCCTTGCCAAGGATCTCTCTAAACGGCAGGAATACGGGGAGGGTGTGAATGTTTTCCGCGCCGAACTCCTGTTTGTATTGTTCGCAGTCTTTTTCCACCATGGCCAGGATCATTGCTTTATCCGCGATCTTTTTTTCATACTGCCTGAGCAAATTGCTTTCGTGCAGGTAGTACATTTTTTTCAGCAACGACCGTTCGCAGTAGTACAGCTGGCGGTAGTACTGGTATTCCACATTATGCAACCGCAGGATCACCTGCCGCCCGTCGAACCTTTCATCGTTCAGCAGGTAGGAGCAATGGATCCCTTCCAACAGGATGGGGTAGTCATCCCGGAGGAGGTCCTCGAGCAATTCCCCATTGGAGCGTGAGCAGACGATATAGGGCAGCTTGTGAGAGAACCCTTTATGCCCTTCCCGCCGGGAGTAATATTTCACCTCTTCGCAATACGCATTCAATTCGGTGCGCTCGCCTCTGCCGTATTCGAAGCAATGCAGGTAAACCTTTACGCCGGCCTCGTGGAGACAGCGGATCTTATGAAAAGGGTCGACCACTCCCCCGTAGTCAGCCGGGAAAGGCACGTCCATGCATACTATGTGCAGATGCTTATCCACTGATCAGTTAAAGATTTTTTGATATAGCCGGACGAGTTTTTTTTCTTCTTCCTGCCAGTTGAAATGAATGCTTGCCTTCTTGCAATTGCCTTGTAAAGTTTGATATAATTCCATATTGTTCAGGAGGCTGTTCAGCGCTCCGGTCACCTGCCGGATGTCCGGTGTGTCTATTAGAACAGCAATTGTATACATATTGTTTATTTCCCGGTAAGCCGGATAATCCATGGCCAATTGGGGGATACCCGCGTGCATGTAGTCGAAAAAGCGGTTGGCAAGGGAGTAAAAATTACTCATTCCTTTATTTTCGAACAGGGTAATGCCGCACCAGGCGGTCCGGGTGAGGCGTCTAAGCTCTTCCGGGCGGAGGGGTCCCGTAAAAATGACCTTTCCCTCCAGGCTGTGATCTTTCACCAGTTGCCGGGCCTGGTTCATAAAATTCCCTTTGCCGCATATAACCAGCTGTGCGTCTACCTCTTTCATGGCGGGGATCAGGGTCTCAAAGCACCTTCCTTCGTTGACGGCTCCCTGATAAAGGATAAAGCGGCCTGAAGGCTGGGATGGCTCCGGGGGGGCGGGGTCAGGCTGCAGCAGCGGCACATTCCGGATGACCTCATACTTCATGCCATACATTTTTTCGAATTCCGAGGCGATCTGTCCATTGACCGTATAGCCGTGGTGGAAGGCTGGAACAAATGATCTTTCCACGCTTTTCCATATCCTGTAGATGGCCGGTCGGGATACCACCTCCTTCATCTCGCAGAACAGCTCATGGGCGTCATAGACTCTCGGGATACGCCGGAGGGTGGAAACCAGGCAGCCGGGGATGATGGTGTCCAGGTCGATGGCGCAAATGCAATCCATCCGCCGGAACAGCAAATAGAAGAACAGCCGGAAATTATATTCCAGATAAAATAATTTGCCTTTCCGGAACAGCAGCCGGAGGCGTTTCTGATGAAAAGGGCGGGGTTCCAGCGGGAGAGAGGCGGCTTCCGACCTGCCTACCAATACTACTGTATAACCTGCTGAGGACAAGGACGTACAGATCCTGATCATGCGTTGATCATACGTCAGGTCGTTGGTCACTGTACAATAGATCCTTTTGCTCATGGGGCCGGCGGGCATTATTTTTGGCTTTTCAAAGCGGCCAAATTAACCAATTGCGCCTAGATTCCTGATTATTTTTAACGAATTTTCGTCCGATTGAGTGCATTTTTTTTCATGTTTGTCAAAATAATCAGTACCTTCGCAGGCCAAATATTCATTTGGATGTTTTTAATAAATAATTTGAGATGCCTTATTTGACAAAAGAAAAGAAAGCGAGTTTCTTTACAGATTTTGGTGGAAAGACCACCAATACCGGTTCCATAGAGGGACAGATTGCGTTGTTGACAGAGCGGATCAACCGTATCTCTGAGCATTTGCAAGCCAATAAAAAGGATTTTTCCACCCATCGTGGTCTGATGCAGTTAGTGGGTAAAAGAAAGCGTTTGCTGACCTACCTGAGCAAACAAAACCTCCAGGGTTACCGTCAATTGATCGAAAAACTCGGACTCAGAAAATAAATCTCATTATGTATATGACCTCTATTCCCAACTGAACCTACGGTTGGGAATAGTTTTTTTATACGTGAAGGATTTACTGACATTTTCACACATTTATTAACATAGGGATCCCGGCTTCACTATCCGTTCCTGCCTCAGTGAGTCTGATCCTATAAAGACGAACAGCTTTATGCTTTCACAACCCATCAGTGTAACTTTTGATATAGGTGGCGGCCGGATGGTCACCATCGAGACGGGTAAGCTTGCCCGCCAGGCGGATGGCGCCGTTACGGTACGACAAGGTAATTGTATCATTCTGGCCACCGTTGTTGCCAATAAGGACCCGAAGGAGGGACAGGATTTTTTCCCCCTTTCGGTGGATTATCAGGAAAAATTTGCTTCAGCCGGTCGTATCCCCGGTTCTTTTTTCAAACGTGAGGCCAGGCTGAACGACTATGAGATCCTCACCAGCCGCCTGGTGGATCGTGCCTTGCGTCCATTATTCCCCGAAGATTATTTCTGCGATGTGCAGGTGCTAATCAGCCTTGTATCCAGCGATTATGAAGTGATGCCCGATGCGCTGGCCTGTCTGGCGGCTTCGGCGGCGCTGGCTGTTTCCGATATTCCCATTAAAGAGATCATCAGTGAGGTGAGGATCGGTCGCGTTGACGGTCAATTAGTCGTCAACCCCAGTCGTACGGAACTGGAGAAGGCCAGTATGGAATTCCTCATTGCCGCCACGGACAAGAACCTGATGATGGTGGAAGGCGAGGCTGCTGAATGCAGTGAAGAAGACCTGGTGAAAGCATTGACGCTGGCGCATGACGCCGTTCGTGTCCAGATCAAGGCACAGGAAGAGCTGCGTGCGAAAGCTGGGGTCACGGGGAAGAGAGATTACAAGAAGCCCGAGGTAAATGAAGAGCTCCAGCAGAAAGTGATCGCTTTCACAAAAGACCGGATCTACCAGATATCCCGTGCGGGCAGCAGCAAGCACGAGCGCAGCGATGCTTACGATCTGTTGAAGGATGAGCTGATCGCCAGCCTGGGTGAGGAAGCTACTGATGCGGACAAGAAGCTGGCTAAAAAATATTATCATGATCTCCAATGGGAAGTGGTGCGTAATATGATCCTTGATGACCGGATCCGTCTGGATGGTCGTCAGCTGGACCAGGTTCGTCCTTTGGCCATGGAAGTGGACCCGCTGCCTACGCCGCACGGTTCTGCCCTGTTCACCCGCGGAGAGACACAATCCCTCACTACCGTCACCCTGGGCACTCCGTTGGATGAGGTGCTGGTGGAGAGTGCTGCGAAATCCTACGATTCGAAATTCTTTTTGCACTATAATTTCCCTCCCTTCAGCACTGGTGAAGTGAAAATGATGCGGGGGCAGAGCCGGCGTGAAGTTGGCCACGGCAACCTGGCTATGCGGAGTCTGAAGAAGATGATGCCGGGCAATGACTATCCTTATACCGTGCGTGTTGTCAGCGATATCCTGGAATCCAACGGGTCGTCATCCATGGCGACCGTCTGTGCCGGCAGCCTTGCGCTGATGGATGCAGGCGTTCCTTTTCCCAAGCACGTGAGCGGCGTAGCCATGGGGCTCATCACCCGTCCTGCCGATGGAAAATATGCCATCCTCACGGATATTTTGGGTGATGAAGATCATCTGGGCGATATGGATTTCAAGGTCACGGGTACCCGTGAGGGCATCTGTGGGGTACAAATGGACATCAAGGTGGATGGTCTCAGCATGGATACGATGCGTGAAGCGCTGGAGCAGGCCCGTAAAGGCCGGCTTCATATCCTGGAAGCGATGTATGGCTGTATGCCTGCAGCGCGTGAAGATGTGAAGCCGCATGCACCGCGGATGGTGAAGATCTTTATCGACAAGGAATTCATCGGCGCCGTCATCGGACCTCAGGGAAAGATCATCCAGGAAATCCAACGCGAAACCGGCACTACCATCAACCTGGAAGAGGTCGGCAACTTTGGCGAGGTGAGCATTTTCAGCCCTGCCAAGGAAGGCCTGGACAAAGCTGTTTCCTGGATCAAGGGCATTGTCGCGCAACCAGAAGTCGGCTCTGTATACGAAGCGAAGGTCAAGTCTGTAATGCCTTATGGCGCATTCGTGGAATTCCTGCCTGGCAAGCAAGGTTTGCTGCACATCAGTGAAGTGAGCCATAAGCGCCTTGAAACGCTGGAAGGCGTCCTGAAAGAAGGCGATTCGGTGAAGGTCAAGCTCATCGGTCTCGATCAGAAGACAGGGAAGTTCAAGCTGAGCCGTAAGGTCCTTATTCCGAAGCCCGAAGCGGCAGGGGCAGGCGCAAGGCCCGCAGGCGGCGCCCAGGATCAGCAACAGTAATAAATTATTCATCATAATGAGGTCTGTAGTGTAACGCTGCAGACCTTTTCTATTTGATCATGCACCTCCAGATCACTATTCCCGCAGCTGACCTATCTATTCAGGAGATCCTCATCGCCAGGCTCGAAGAGCAGGGGTACGATGGATTTCTGCAGGAGAGCAGCCATCTCCAGGCTTATATACCGGATACGCAATTCGATGCCCGGGTGTTGGAAGAGATCTTGTCCCGCTGGCAATTGTCGTATACCCGCCAGGCATTACCGGAGAAGAACTGGAATGAGGAATGGGAGAAGAACTTCCAGCCTGTGATCGTCGGAAAGTTTTGTGCGATACGGGCTTCGTTCCATGCGCCTATTCCGGACGTACGCTATGAGCTGGTGATAACGCCTAAGATGAGCTTCGGGACCGGTCACCACGCCACCACGCACATGATGATACAGGCGATGGAAAACCTGGATCTAAATGGCTGCACCGTGCTGGATTTCGGCACGGGAACGGGCGTGCTGGCCATTCTGGCGGAGAAGTTAGGCGCAGGCAGGGTAATAGCCATCGACCATGATCCCTGGAGCATCGAAAATGCGCGGGAAAACATGGTAGAAAATCATGTTAGCAGGGTTTCCGTGGAAAAACTGGATACGCTGCCCGGCGAACCTGGTTTCGACGTCATATTAGCGAATATCAATAAGCATGTAATCCTGAAGGAACTGGCCGCCATGAAACAACAATTGAAGAAAGGGGGCGTTATATTACTGAGCGGCCTGCTGGTCGATGATTTTCAAGACATTGAAAGTGAGTCGCTTAAGAATGATCTTTCAATATCCGAGCGGTTGATGGAGGGAAGCTGGATCTGTTTGAAACTCAGAAAATAAGGGAAATTTACCCCAGGGGACCGTGAAGCGTTGGAGTCATTTTTTAAGTATATTTGTTATCCAACTTTAACTCAACCATTGATGAAGGAAGTTTTACTTATACTTCTGGCTTACCTTATTGGCTCTGTTCCGACCGCAGTATGGGTCAGCAGGTCCTTTTTCGGGATCGATATCCGTGAATATGGCAGCGGCAATGCCGGGGCCACTAATACCTTCCGGGTGCTGGGGTCGAAATGGGGTACGCTGGTAATGTCAGTGGATGTCATTAAGGGCATTGTGGCCACCAGCTTGTATGTGTTGGTGCCTTATTATATGCATGATGAGACGGAAAGGACCAATTTCATGGTCGGTCTGGGGCTGGCGGCCGTTGCGGGCCATATTTTCCCCATCTGGGCGGATTTCAGGGGTGGGAAGGGGGTAGCGACCCTTTTCGGAATGATCATCGCTATTCAGCCTCTGGCGGCCGTGTGCTGCGTGGGGGTATTCCTGCTGGTGCTGTACCTGACCCGTTTTGTATCCTTAAGCTCTATTTTGGCCAGTGTGGCATTTGCTGTCTTTATCCTGTATATTTTCGATGCAAAAGAGACCCTATACCGGGGGTTTGCCATTGCGGTAGCCCTGATGGTAGTCCTTACCCATCAGAAGAACATTACCCGCCTGCTGAGGGGCAGCGAGAACAAGGTACCTATCTTTAAATATCGCGACCGGCGTCGTCAACGCCGGCTGGATGGCGCCCAGGCTCATCAGGCGAAGGGTAATGATTAAACTTTTCGGATAATTTTTCGTAATTTCGCCATCCGTCCAGACGGACAGAAGATTCGTTGTCCACTTCTATTCTCAAACTGAAATCTAAAAAATTCAGGAGATGCTCCCAACTTTACTGGAAAAATTGCAGCTAAAGGACGAGAAAAACCTGTTGATCCAGGGGCTGCCGTCCGCTATCGAAAAGCAATTCGCAAAGCTGGCATTTGCCAAGAATCTCACTCCATTACTGAAAAGTAAGAAAATAGATTTTGCCCTGGTATTTGCAGTAAATGAACAGCAGCTGCGGGGGATCGTCTGCGAGGTGCTTCCCGCTTTGCAGGAGGATGCCAAGTTCTGGGTGGCCTACCCTAAAGTGGGCTCTAAGATCGCGACCACGCTGAACCGGGATTGTAGCTGGGAATGCATCACCGGGGATGGCTATGAGGTTGTCCGCCAGGTGGCGCTGGACCATGTATGGACGGCCGTCCGGTTTAAGAAAGCCGAACCCATGGCAATCCTGGAAAGGGTAGAGGAGAGGGAAGAGCTGCTGGAGGCAGCCGGTGTGGATGTTATGCGGCGTACGATAGCTCCGCCAGCCGACTTTGTGAAGGAACTCCGCCGAAGCAAGATAGCCTCTCATTTTTTCGAGGAATTGTCTTTCACCGATAAGAAAGAGTACGTGACCTGGATCACCAGCGCAAAAAAGGAAGAGACGCGTTCCCGGCGGCTGGAGCTGGCCATCGACAAGCTGATCGCCGGAAAGAAAAATCCGGCTGCCAAGTAGGGTGACACGCCACCGAAAATAAAGGTTTTTGGGTATTTTTAGCTAATATCTTAGACCCCAAAGGCTTTCCTGTATCTTTGAACCGTCCTTCAAGTTCAACATAAGATTTATATTACCTCCGCCCGGCTGTATTCCGAGGACTTGCTTACCCAGAGACCCCTATTCATTTTCGAAAAACGATATGCTTTTAAGTATACTTCATGGCAGTTTTTAGCAAGCAAAGTCTAATAACGGAATTGTTGGACAGGACGGAGCTAATTAAAGCCAGCACCCAACCTTTTCTCCGGCTGACGGAGCAACAATTGATCTTCAGTCCTTCTCCTGATAAATGGTCCATTGCAGAGATCTTCGGTCATCTGAACATCGCGCATGATCTGCAGCTCCGGGGTATTTTAGCCCGGGTCACACTGGCGCCCGATGTGAAGGCCGAGCATTTCCGGAGTGGCTGGCTGGGCGACCTATTATATGGGAAGATGATGCCCAGGTCGGACGGCACGGTATTCAAGCTGCCTTCTCCCAGGAACTTTCATGCCAACAAAGAGGGACTGGACGGATATGACGAGCTGCAGCGTTTTCTGCAGCAATGTGACACACTGGATGACATTCTCCGGCATGTCTCTACGAAGGACCTGCAAGGCATCAGGATCCCACTGACATTCACGAAGCTGATAAGATTGAGACTGGGTGACAATCTCCGGTTCATCATAGCACATAATGAGCGGCACCTGTTGCAGGCCCACCGGATGATGAAGTTGTTTACGGCTGTCATTTAATAATTACGGTGCCCAGGTGTAGCAGCAGATCCCTTTCCAGCTGTTTGAGGTGTATATGCGTCTGCAGCAGCACCATTTGTTCCTCGTCCGTGTGAGGTTTGGAGAGGTCTTGTTGGTTTTCTTCCATCAGCCGCTTGATCTTACGAAGTTTGAGGTATCCGATGGTGGAGATGACGTCTTCCTTATAGAGGTCGTCGCGGGTGGCTATTTTTCCTTCGAAATGTTCCTTCCAGTTGAGGCTCAGCTCGTGGTGGAAATCCATGATGGATACGGCCAGGGTGCTTAGCTCCTGGTCCTCGTGGTAGAGAAAGTTTTTTACGGTGGGTTCCAATCCTTCTTCATACCATGCCTTGTAGATATCCAGGATCTTCACCAGCCGGCGATTGTCAATAAGGTCATAGAAATCGGAGGATTCGGCAAGGATATAGTCTGCAACGGAGGTGTTTTCATCCCAGGGGCGCAGGCCGAAATCCAGCAGGCTGCGGATCATACCCCTTTCGTTCTGCTCGTGTTTGAAAAGCAGGTTGATGGAATCTTCATCGTCCGGGCCGGGCATTTCGGGAGCACCTTCCTGCTGCAGGGACATTCCGTCTGTCTGTTGGAAGGACGGAGTACTGGCGGAGGCGGCCTTGCTCTCCTGTTTGGCAATACGTTCCCGTATGAACTTATTCACCAGGGCATGGAGGCCTGTCTCTTCGATCCGGAGGATCTCTGAGCATTGGCGGATATAATCCTGTCGTTTGGTGAAGTCTTCCGCTTTATTGATCCTTGCAATGGTCTCGGCTACCTGGTTCACCACTTCTGCGCGCTTAGTGGTGTCTCCCGCGGCGTCCTTCAGTGCGACTTCGAGCTGGAAAAGGATAAAGTCTTTTTTAGCGGTGGCAACAAACTCACGGAAAGCGGCGGCTCCTACTTTACGTACGTAGCTATCCGGGTCCTCCCTGTCGGGAATCAGTACGAGCTTCACGTCCAGGCTCTCTTCCAGCGCCATGTCCAGGCCACGCAAGGCGGCTTTGATCCCAGCCCCGTCACCATCATAGATGATGGTGAGATGATTGGTGTATTTCTTTATCAGCCGCAGCTGGTCCACGGTGAGGGAGGTCCCGCCGCTGGCGACCACATTCTCCACGCCTGCCTGATGCAGTGAAACGACGTCGGTATAACCTTCTACCAGCAGGCATTCGTCCTGTTTATCAATTGCCTGTCTGGCCAGCCACGAGCCGTACAGGATCTTACTTTTGATATAGATCTCGTTCTCGGGCGTATTGATGTATTTGGGCGCCCGGTCATTGCTTTTGATGATGCGGGCGCCAAAGCCGATGGTCTTTCCCGTTTGGCTATGGATAGGGAAGATGATGCGACCCCGGTAGTTATCCAGGGGGCGTTCGTCCCTTACGACCACCAGACCGCTTTTTTGCAGATATTCCAGGTTGTATTGCGCTGCGAGCGCCGCCCGTGCAAAAGCGTCCCGCTGCTCGGGGCTATATCCCAGCTGGAATTTGCGGATAATGTCGTCGTTAAATCCCCGTTCCCGCAAATAGCTGAGTCCAATATCCTGTCCTTCTTCAGAGGAAAGAAGGGTGTCATGGAACCATTTTTGCGCAAAGCCGTTGAGGATGTAAAGACTGTCTGCCACCTGCTGTTGCTGGCGCACTTCCGGGCTCTGCTCCTTTTCCTCGATCTCTACATTGTATTTGGCTGCCAACCAACGCAGGGCTTCGGCATAGGAGTATTTTTCGTGTTCCATCAGGAAACTGATGGTATTGCCGCTGCGTCCGCAGCCAAAGCATTTATAGATCTCCTTGACGGGGGAGACTGTAAAGGAAGGACTCTTTTCGTTGTGAAAGGGGCAAAGGCCCAGGTAGTTGGTCCCGCGCTTTTTAAGCCGGACAAAGCCGCCTACGACCTCGATGATGTCTATCCGGCTGAGGATCTGCTGTATGGTCTGTTGGGAGATCATGTAAGCATGCAATTTAGCATTTTATGGTTACTCATTAGATGGAATATAGGTTAATGCTTACCAATGGCTTATAACGTCCGATGTGGTTAAAAATAACCGTAATTTATGTATAAAACTGAGTAGTTTTACTCACAACAAACTATCTCTTTTTTCGCTTATATTAAAACTATTTATCCTTTGAAGACTGGCATGTACTCCATACATTATATGATCGTATCCAACATTGCCATATTGTGTTGCTTCATACCCTTTGCAATGCTAATATCCAGGAAAATGAGGCAGGTCGCCACTTACCGGGTCCTGGGCATTTACTGGCTGTTGAACGGGCTTATTCATTTCACTGATATTTACTTTTTCTACGCTTACAGGAACAACAGGCTGGACCAGATAACCGAATATTACAATCTCCTGGATACGCCCCTGGTGCTGGTGCTTTTTGCGTGCGCCACCTCTGGCCGCCACAGAAAGCTGTTGCTGCTGACCTTACTTTTATTTGTCGCCGGAGAGCTGGCGGTGGTAAGCTGGAAAGGATTTGGTTTCACCTCCAGCTTCATGTTCGTCGGATCCGGTGTGCTGCTGGTGCTGGCATACAGCATCATCGGCCTGGTACATTATATGAGGAAGATGGAGCATACACCATTCGAAAATTCCATGGCATATGTTTATGCCGCTTTATCTTTCGGTTATGGCAGCTTCATGATCATTTCGATGTTTGTTCATCTCCGGGGAAACAGTGAAGGTAATGGTCGGGACAGCGATCTGCTGTATTATGTCAGCCTTTTGCTATCTGCCGCCATCACCTCCCTGGGCCTCTGGAGCTATGTTATAGGTGGCCAAAGAGAACCGGGTCTGGTTCATTCCTCGTCTTCTTCATAGTTGAAGGTGCCTTGATTGTCGTTGTATACCGACTCCCAGGCCCTTACTTTGTCTTCGCCCAATAATTCCAGGATATCGAAGATAGGATCCGTCTTTTTCTTCCATTCTATCAAAGTCGTATCGTTATATTTAGATACATACATGCAATGGTCTGTTTCCATGTTCACTTTGATCAGGCCAACCGGTCCTTCCTCTTTTTCCTGTATCAGGTAATAGCAACCTTTTTCCAACAACGCATACGAATACATACATCGCCTTTTTTAAAAATTAAACAATACAGAATAAATGGGGTAGTAAGTAACCTGGAGAATTTAAATGGGAAGTAACTTTTAACAGGTCAGGCCACAAATTTACGGTTTTTGGGGTTAGCAACCAGAAAGAAGAAATGGCCCCGGGGGCCATTCACATAAAATTAATCCTATAATGTTTAATATCAATTACTTGTGGATATGTTAAAAAGGAGGGGGAACTCCTTAAAATGATCAGAGGCCATCGCGCTTATCGGGGACAGCCTCTGATCTTACTAGACCACTTATCCTACAGCATCTTTACTTTTCCAGCTTGATCTCGCCGGCATCAGTGGCCTGCCCGTCTGTGACTGTAATGCCATCCTTTGCTGCATTTTTGTAAGGCGGCTTGGCTTCTATGATGACTTTATAAGCGCCGGGCTTTGCGTCGGTGATCTCGTAAGCGCCATTGATGACGGGGGCTCTTAAAGTATCTGTCGACGACTCGGCCCAGGCTCTTACGGCTCCGTCTGTAGGAGATACCGTTCCTTTAATAGAGCCAGATCTGAGACTGTTGAATGCAAATAGCCCTGCTGCGGCAAATGTTACGGCCGCCAGCTTAATACCTGTGAATTTCATACATAGCGAATTTAAGAATGAAGAATTACTGTTCAAAACCACTAATCCAATCTACGCATCAGGGGAGGGAATCTGTATATATGCAGACAAGGACTATGCCATAATTTTTTTAAATGAGGGGTTTGGGCGGATGGCCACTGTGGAAATATTTCTACAAAGAGGCTGTTGTTTGAATAGGGTATGCGTTAACGTTAGTATGCTGTATCCCTCTATGGTAAAGGGTTTTGGCGATCTGTAAAATTTCAGCGCATTTTTTTTCAGGAGGAACAGACGTAGGATAATTTTTCATTTCTCTTAACATTTCATAGAACCACCGATCCATTATCCAGCCTGAGGAACCTGTCTACACAATCCGGAAGCTCTTCCCGGTAGTGGCTGACATAGATGAGCGTAGTGCCGAATGCCTCGCATAACAAACCGATCAGCTGGCGGAAATATTTTGTTTGTTCCTCATCCAGACCCTGGCAGGGTTCGTCGAGGATCAGCATGGGAGGGTTTTTGATGAGGGCCCGTGCCAGCAATATCATCCGTTGCTGTCCGGTGGATAGTTGCGCCAGCCGAGACGAACGCAAGCTGTCCAGGGATAGCAGGCGCATCCATAGCAGCACGCGTTGTTCCTGTTCCGGGGACAAAGGGCGAAAGAGGCCGATGGTATCGAAGAGTCCGCTGGCGATGACCTCGAAACAAGAGGCGCTGTAATCGAAGTAGAGGTGCAATTCCGGGGAGACAAAGCCGATTTTCTGCTTGATCTCCCAGATCGTCTCGCCGGAGCCCCGTCTGCGATCGAACAACCAGATCTCGTTGGCATAGGCCTGGGGGTTGTCTGCGGTGATGAGGCTTAAAAGCGTGGATTTGCCGGCGCCGTTCGGTCCGCTGACATTCCATCTTTCTCCTTTCCTCACTTCCCAATGGATATGCTGCAGCAAGACCTTTTCTCCATAATGCACATGCACGTCCACCATCTTTACGGCTGTGGAGAATGGCCCGGTCTCCTGTGCCGACAGTTGCTGTAATTGTTCCAGGGTCCCCGGATCCAGTCTTACTTGCTGTTCTGCTTCCGGCAGGGGGCCGAGATCCTGTTTCATGCCGCGGAATATCCATTCGCCCTGGTCCAGCCTGGCGATGTGGGTAATAGCAGCGGGAAGCTCCCGTGGAGAGGTGATCAGCAGGAGCTGGATCCCTTTTTCTGCCGCCTTATTAATAATTTGGTGCAGGGTGGCTCTTCCTTCCGTATCGAGTCCCAGGAAAGGGTTGTCCAGGATGAGCATGTCCGGGGCATCCAGTAAGGCAATGGCCAGTTGTACCCGTTTGTTCTCCCCGTTGGACAGCTGGATGAGGGGGCGGTCCAGCAGGGGGCGGATATGCAGGAGATCCAACCATTCCCAGGCCAGCAGGGATCCCCTGTCTGCATAAGGGGTCAATTCCTGCTCAACGGTGATGGTTTGATCGGCATCCGAGGCGTTGAAACGCTGCTGATAATACAGGTCTGCGGTCCCGCTGCGGTTCAAAAAGCGATGTTGCTGCTCCACGATGGCGATCCTGACTGTTTTGCCGGCTGTGTCCGGCAGGTGGTATTTTATTGTCCCGCTGTGGAAATGCCGGCCCATCAGGGTGTGGGCCAGTACGGACTTGCCGCTGCCCGAAGGGCCTGTGATCGCCCATTGCTCGCCTTTTAATATGTTAAGATCCAATCCTTTAAGTACCTGCTTTCCCCCTAACTGTACGGAGATCCCTTCCAGGGACAGAAATTTTTCGGTCATATGGCGAATGTAAGACTGCTCGCGATATGACCGGGAATGATTTCTTTAAAAAATATAACTCATTCCCGGTGAACGTCTAATGATGGGCCTTCGGCCAGTGGACCTGTGGTCCACGTTATGCACAATGTGTAGAAATTGAAATAAGACGGCTCTAAATTCGTTTGCCTATATTTGGACCTTTATCGGAAAAAATCCGATCGACCCGATATGGCAGAAAAAACTAATTTGTTCGAATACACGGAAGAAAGCATCAAAAGTTTAGATTGGCGGGAGCACATTCGTCTTCGTCCCGGTATGTACATTGGCAAGCTCGGGGACGGCAGCAGCCCAGATGACGGTATTTACGTTCTGATCAAAGAGGTGATTGACAATTGCATAGACGAGCATACCATGGGTTATGGCAAGCAGGTGGAACTTACCATCGAGCAGAAAAGCGTCACGATCCGGGATTATGGCCGGGGCATTCCGCTGGGAAAGGTGGTCGATGTGGTCAGCAAGATCAATACAGGCGCCAAATACGATAGCAAGGCCTTCCAGAAGTCAGTGGGACTCAATGGGGTAGGTACAAAGGCGGTGAACGCCCTCAGCCAATATTTCAAAGTGACGGCTTACCGGGAAGGAAAGGAAAAGACCGCCGAATTTGCCAAGGGGGTCCTTACAAAAGAACATAAGGAGGCCAAGACGAGCGAGCCAAACGGGACTCTGGTGACTTTCATACCGGACGAGACGGTCTTCAAGCATTTTAATTTCAAGCACGAATACCTGGATAACCAGCTTTGGAACTATTGTTATCTCAATGCCGGGCTGATCATCAGCTTTAACGGCAAGAAATATGTTTCGAAGAATGGTCTTCTGGACCTGCTGCAACGCAAGACCAACGAGGACGAGCTGCGCTACCCGATCATCCACCTGAAAGGTGAGGACATCGAGGTAGCCATTACGCATAATAACGATTATGGCGAAGAGATCTTCAGCTTTGTCAACGGGCAGTATACCACGCAGGGGGGAACGCATCAACAGGCATTCCGGGAGGCATTCGTGAAAGTCATCCGCGACTTCTATAAGAAAGATTATGATGCGGCCGATATCCGCCAGAGCATAGCAGCCGCTGTTTCCGTGCGGGTGGTGGAGCCTGTGTTTGAATCACAGACCAAGACCAAGCTGGGCAGCCAGTATATGTCCGAAGGCGGGATCTCCATGAAGAACTTCATATATGACTTCATGGCGAAAGAGCTGGATAATTATCTCCACAAGAACGCTGCTACAGCCGACGCCCTGAAAAAGCGGATCGAGCAGAATGAGAAGGAGAGAAAGGAGCTGGCCGGCATCAAAAAGCTGGCAAACGAAAGGGCGAAGAAGGCCAATTTGCATAATAAGAAGCTGCGTGACTGCCGGTTTCATTACAACGAGGAGCCAACGGGTAAGGATAAGGAGCAGACATTGGAGAAACAAAAGGAGAGCACCATCTTTATCACAGAAGGGGACTCCGCCAGCGGCAGCATCACCAAGGCCCGGGATGTGGAAAGGCAGGCGGTGTTCAGTCTTCGGGGCAAGCCGCTCAACTGTTATGGCCTTACCAAGAAAGTGGTCTATGAGAATGAGGAATTCAACCTGCTGCAGCATGCGCTGAATGTGGAAGATGGTATCGAGGGGCTGCGTTACAATAAGATCGTTATCGCCACCGATGCCGATGTAGACGGGATGCATATACGCTTGCTGCTGATGACCTTCTTTCTGCAATTCTTTCCTGACCTGGTAAAGAATGGACATGTGTATATCCTGGAGACCCCTTTGTTCAGGGTGCGCAACAAGCAGGAGACCATTTATTGCTATGACGAGTCGGAGAAGCAGGCGGCTATCAAGAAATTAGGCGGCAAGCCCGAGATCACGCGCTTCAAAGGATTGGGAGAGATATCACCGGACGAATTCGCCCGTTTTATCGGCGCCGACATGCGTGTGCAGCCGGTGATGATCATGCCGGAGACCCATATCCAGCAGATACTGGAATATTATATGGGTAAGAACACCCAGGAAAGACAGGAGTTCATTATCAATAACCTGAAGGTCGAGGTTGATCTGATAGGAGATAATCCGGCTGCAGCATAGCTGCAATTATTCCAGTGGATATTTTTACAAAATAAATTTCAGGCTTATATGATCCACATCGTTTTTCAACGTAATGACGTAGACGCATTGAAAAGATCCTTCGAACTGGAGCCTTCCCTGGCGGGAGAAGTGATCCTGATAGAAGACGACTTTGCGGTGGGACCTTTGAAAGATATATATACTGCTGAAGGTTGGGCTGCCCGGAAGGAATGGTGGAGGGGCGTGCTGGCAGGGGGGGATTACGAGGGAAGGGTGGACAGCGGGGAAGTACGGGATGACCTGGCTTCAGTAGCTGCCCTGAAGGACAAGCTGGGGCAAGCGCCTTCGGAGATCGTGTGGATCTGGGCTGCCCAGAACAAGCATGATGTCAGCGGTTATTACTGGCTGATGAGCCAGCTGAAGGATTTTCAGGGGAGGATCTTTATCCTTTACCTGAACAACCTGCCTTTTATCAACGAAAAAGGCCTTATTTTTTACCCGGTGAACCTCTTTGAGATACCCGCCCGGGAATTCCTGAAAGCCCGTAAGCTGGCCCGGCCCATTACGCTGAGCGAATTCGAGATCGACCCGGACGAATGGAGCAGGCTTTGCAACGAGGATAAGGGAGTACGTACGCTGGAAGGCGGTAAAAAGCTGGCGCAGCATGGATATGATTTTTTTGATGAGGAACTCAGGAAGTTCATTACGGGGGATTGGATAAAAGCGAGCAAGCTGATCCATCAGTTCCTCAGCAAGGCGAAGCAGACTACGGGAGATGCCTACCTGCTATGGCGGCTCAAGCAATTGATTGCTGCCGGCGAGATCGAGTTCCAGGGAGACCTGAAAGGTATGAAGGATTTTGAGATCAAGACAAAGGCCGGTGTTCCGGTGACGGAGCAGCCTGTATAAAGGAGCAGACATGAAAAACCTGATCAAATGGGAAGAGGCGGCGATGTTCCTGCTGAGCATTTGTTTAGTTGGCCAACTGCATTATTCGTGGTGGTGGTGGCTGATCTGGATCCTGGCCCCAGACCTGAGCATGCTGGGTTACCTGGCCGGGAGCAAGGTGGGAGCCGTATGTTACAATATTGTGCATCACAAAGGGGTTGCAGTTCTTGTTTACCTGGTGGGACTGTACACGGTGAACGAAGCGCTTGAATTTGGCGGATTGATCCTTTTTGGGCACTCGTGCATGGACAGAGGGATGGGTTATGGGCTGAAATATTTCAGCGGTTTTCAGGACACCCATTTGGGTAAGATCGGCAAGGCGGCGAAGGTTATTAAAGAATAGAGGGGAAATGAATATAAAAGCGATCCATCATATAGCGATCCTGACGGATGATTATGAGCGAAGCAAGCGGTTCTACACGGAGGTGCTGGGTTTTGAGATCATCCGGGAAACGTATCGAAAAGAACGGGATTCCTATAAGCTGGACCTGTCGATCGGGGGTAAGTACCAGGTGGAGCTTTTCTCTTTTCCCGATTACCGGGAAAGAGGCAGCTATCCTGAAGCCAAGGGCTTGCGACATCTGGCTTTTGCAGTGGACGACGTCGATGCCGCCGCTGCGGAATTACGTGCAAAAGGAGTGGAAGTGGAGGCAGTGCGGGTAGATGCGCTAACGCAAAGGAGATTTGTTTTCTTTATCGATCCCAATGGGCAGCCGCTGGAATTGTATGAAGGATAGAAAAAATAGTGTTTATCATATTTTATTATGGCCAAGATCAAAATAGCTGACGATTTTCACGAAAATGAGTCCGGGGTCACCGGGCAATACAAGAACTGGTTCCTGGACTATGCGTCTTATGTGATCCTCGAGCGTGCGGTGCCTGCTGTAGAGGATGGGCTCAAGCCCGTGCAACGGCGCATACTGCATTCCATGAAGGAAATGGATGACGGGCGATTCAACAAGGTGGCCAATATCATCGGACAAAGCATGCAATACCATCCGCACGGGGATGCGAGCATCGGCGAGGCCCTGGTGAATATGGGGCAAAAGGACCTGCTCATCGACACACAGGGCAACTGGGGAGATGTGCGTACGGGGGATGATGCTGCCGCCAGCCGGTATATCGAGGCGCGTCTCAGCAAATTCGCGTTGGAGGTCGCATTCAATGCCAAGACCACCGAATGGCAGCTGAGCTATGACGGTCGTAAGAACGAACCGGTCACTCTTCCGATGAAATTTCCCCTGTTGCTGGCTCATGGGGCAGAAGGCATTGCGGTCGGACTAGCTACCAAGATCCTGCCTCATAATTTTATCGAGCTCTGTGAAGCTGCTATCAAATATTTAAAAAACAAAAAGTTCGAACTGTACCCGGATTTTCTGACGGCGGGAATGATCGACATCACCAACTACAATGATGGCAAACGGGGTGGAAAGGTCCGGGTAAGAACGCGTATAGAGGAATTGGATAAGAAAACGCTGCTCATCAAGGATGTTCCTTATGGCGTTACCACTTCCCAGCTGATAGATTCCATCATCAAGGCCAATGACCAGGGTAAGATCAAGATCAAAAAAGTGACGGATAACACGGCCGCGGAAGTAGAGGTACAGGTGGACCTGGCGCCGGGCATTTCGCCGGATATCACCATCGACGCGCTGTATGCCTTTACAGATTGCGAGGTGAGCATTTCCCCCAATGCCTGTGTCATTTCCGACCAGAAGCCGCAGTTCCTGGGTGTCCGGGAGCTGCTGACACTGTCCGTGGACCATACGAAGGAGCTGTTGAAAAGGGAACTGGAGATCCGGCTGGCAGAGCTGCAGGAGAAATGGCATTATACCTCCCTGGAAAAAATATTCTTCGAAGAGAAGATCTATAAGGAGCTGGAAAAAAAGCATGAGACCTGGGAGAAGGTATTAACCGCGATTGCGAAGGCTTTCGAGCCCTTCCGCAAGCAATTGAAGAGGGACATCAGCCGGGAGGATATCATCAAGCTTACCGAGAAGCCCGTGCGCAGGATCTACCGGCTGGACATCGATGAGCTGAACGCCCAGATCAAGGGGCTGGAGGCCGATATGAAGCAGGTGCGGCATGATCTGAACAACCTGGTGGATTTCGCCGTCGCTTATTATGACAATCTCCTTAAGAAGTATGGAAAGGGGAGGGAACGTAAGACGGAGATCAAGCTGTTCGAGGCCATCCAGGCGCAGCAGGTGGCCATCGCCAACGTTAAGCTGTATGTCAACAGATCGGAAGGTTTTATCGGTACGGGCCTGAAGAAAGATGAATTTGTCGCGGATTGTTCGGACCTGGACGACATCATTGCCTTTACCAAAGGGGGCAAGATGAAAGTGGTGAAAGTGGCGGAAAAGGCATTTATCGGAAAGGATATTATCCATGTCGCCGTTTTCCGGAAGAATGACGAGCGGACCACGTATAACATGATCTATGTGGACGGCAAGTCCGGCGTCAGCTATGCCAAGCGATTTAATGTAACGGGGGTAACCCGCGACCGGGAATATGATCTTGCCAAGGAGGATGCGAAGAGCCGGGTGCATTATTTCACTGCCAACCCCAATGGAGAAGCGGAGGTCGTCAGGATCATTCTCAGCCCCAGCAGCTCCGCGCGTATCAAGGAATTCGATTTTTATTTCGAGACGCTGGAGGTGAAGAACCGCAGCAGCCTGGGCAACCAGGTGACGAAGTACCCCATCCGGACGGTGAAGTTCAAGGAAGCCGGCAAGTCCACGCTCAGTGGCCGCAAGCTTTGGTTTGACGCTACTTTCGGAAGATTGAACATGGAAGAAAAAGGAGAATACCTGGGCAGCTTCGATACGGATGAAAAGCTGCTCGTCATTTACTCCGATGGCAACTACGAGATCACCGATACCGAGCTCACGCAGCGTTTTGATGCTGAAAAGATCGTCGAGATCCGCAAGTTCGACCCGGAGAGGATCATTACTGCCATTTACCTGGATAATGAGAAGCTGCAGTTCAACGTCAAGCGATTCAAGATCGAGACCACCACGCTGCATAATAAATTCCTTTTTATCAAGGAAGGCGAAGGCAACAGGCTGGAGGCCGTCACCCTGCATCCGGAACCTATTGCCGTCATTAAATCAGGCAGGGGCGCCCAGGCCAGGACCCAGAAGATCAAGATCGCCGGCTTTGTTGAGATCATGGGATGGAAAGCGGTAGGCAGTAAGCTTTTTGACTTCAGCAAGAGCGTGGAAGTGGAGTGGGGCCACAAAGAGGAAGCTAAAGAGTCTCCGCAGACGGAGCTTGATCTATAACGAAAAAAGGGCCTTTAATGGCCCTTTTTCCTTTTTATCCGGATGGTGGCATTCTCGGTCAGGCTGCTGCTCATAAACACTTCATACCTGTTCTTTCCATCTGTCACTACCATGAGGGCTGTATTGGGAGGGTATTTGCCCAGGTTTTCAGCAAACATGCTGACCTCGTTCACATCCAGGGTGCTGTCCAGGTGCAGGTACATGGTCAGGGCCCTGGAAGCCAGCTCCTGGTGCGTGAGGATCACCTGGTTGTTGACGAATACGGATATACTGTCCCCATCTATATCTCCATTGTCGTAAAAGCTCAGCCGCACGGAGTCGGATTCCACTTCCAATGTCCTGGTAACGATCTCTTTTCTTTTGGAATAGGACTCGGCAATGAGCTTGCTCTCCTCCTTTGCGGGATCGGCAATGGAGGCTGTGGGCTGCACAGGCGCTTCGACGCGGGCAGTGAGGGGGGTATCCTGCCTGGTAACGGCCGGGGGGGCAGAGGGAGGGGGCTTCTGATCTGTCTTCACGGCATCCACGACGAAGTCATCCGGCTGGGGTTTCCACATCTTTCCGTTGGACACCGTCATTTCCTGCAGGCTGTCGTGCTGCTGATCATCCCGATCCAGCGTATAGGAGACCTTAAGGTCGGGGCATAAGTATTTGTATTTTTCATCATGGTAAAAGGAGCCTTTCAGGGTGCTGCCGACCTTGCTCCTAATGATAACGCCGATGAAATTGGTATTGCAGTCGATGCTGTTGACCGTGGAGTTGGAATTAAAATAGATGATGGGAATATTCAGGATGATCACCTCCCGGGTCTTGGGGTTATAGCGTCCATGGACGAAAAAGCTTTGGTATTTGTCCCGGAAGTAATAGCCGAAGATGCCGTCAACCCGATTGCCTTTTTGTTTGATGACCAGCTCAGTCAGGTAGTTGTTGTGCATGCCGGCCATTTCCACGTCAGCACGACCATACCAGGAACCGGTGGCGGTCTGCGCGCACAGGCGCTGTGCGGCTACCAGGCAGAATATAATTATGAGTCTTTGCATCAAGTGATATAAGGGAGTAGCACGAAGGTAATATAACGCATACGAAAGACGAAATTGCCAGGAATGGTACTTAAATTTTTATGCCGCGCAGGAAAGCCTCCCATAATGGGAAATCGTAAGGGTAATTGCTGAGCTGTCAGGGTCTGTTCAGGTATCTCTTGATCTCTTTCTGCGTATCTCTCTGTTTGATGGTTTCCCTTTTGTCATAGAGCTTCTTTCCTTTGCCGAGACCAATTTCCATCTTGGCATATCCTTTTTCAGAAAAGAAGATGCGCAGGGGGACGATGGTATAGCCCTTGTCCTTGAGCTTATTTTCGAGTTTGCGGAGCTCCCGCCGGGTAAGCAGCAGCTTGCGATCGTGGACGGCTATATGGTTGTTGGTGGTCCCCATGCGATATTCGGCTATATGCATATTCTTCACCCAAAGCTCTCCCTGGTGGAAAGTGCAGAAGCTATCGACAAAATTGACTTTTCCTTCGCGGATGGATTTCACTTCTGTTCCGGCCAATACCATTCCCGCATCGTATTTGTCTTCGATGAAATAGTCATGATAGGCTGATCTGTTCTTTATCTCGCTCATACGTCAGGTCCTTCGCCTTTGTCGGGGTTAACCTTGAAATAAGGTAAGCAGGGTGGCGATCCGCTCTTTCAATTCTTTCCGGCTTACAATGAAATCGAGGAATCCGTGCTCCAGCAGGAACTCACTCCGCTGGAAGCCTTCCGGAAGATCTTTTTTAATGGTCTCTTTGATGACCCTTGGGCCGGCAAATCCAATCAGGGCCCCTGGTTCGGCGATGTTCAGGTCGCCCAGCATGCCAAAGGATGCGGAAATACCTCCGAAAGAGGGGTCTGTCAGGAGGGATATGTAAGGGATCCTGGCATCCGTCAGCTGGGAAAGCTTACCGGATACCTTGGCCAATTGCATCAATGAAAAGGCGCTTTCCATCATGCGGGCCCCTCCTGATTTACAGATGATCAGCAGTGGCAAATGGTGTTCCAGGCAATGGTCCACGGCCCGGGAGATCCTTTCGCCCATGACGCTGCCCAGGGAGCCGCCGATGAACTCAAAGTCCATGCAGCCCACGACCATGGTATGTTCTTTTATCTCGCCTGTGGCCACCCGGATGGAATCCGTGATATCCGTCTTGGACCATGTTTCTTCCAGCCGCTTCTGATAGGATTTCAGGTCTGTGAAATGCAGGAAGTCTTTGGAGCGGATGTTCTCAAACAGGATCTCGTACTGGTTGTCATTGAAGAGTATTTCGAAATATTCCGAGCTGCCGATGCGATGGTGGTGCGAACATTTTGGGCATACGAAGAGGTTTTCCCGTAGTTCGGTGACGGTACATATATAATTACAATTCGGGCATTTGGTCCACAGTCCTTCGGGCGTCTCTTTTTTTTCGGCTGTGCTTGTCAGGATGCCTTTTTTGATGCGCCTGAACCAACCGCTTTTACTTTCCTCGCTTTGTCCTTCGTCACCTGCCAGGTTCGCTTCAAAATCATCTTCTTGCTTCATATAGTAAAGTTATTCTCATTTGTTTTTTAATCCCATCTACACGAAACGCCCTTTCAAGGCGTTTGTTGGTCAGGTCCCCGTCAAAAGGCCGTCCTCCCTATGGGAGGGAAGGGCAAATTTGGCGGCTAATATACTAAACAACGGCGATTTAACATGAAACATGTCCGGAAAACGGGTTCTGCAGAAAGTGTAACCCATTTTCCGGAAAAATCTGATGTCTGGGACCTTCGGCGGAGCTGCTTCGACACGCTCCTTCTCGGTCGTAACCTTCGTTCCTCGGTTACGGACAACGAGCCTCCGGCCCGTTTTGGTCTGTTACTACCCTGTGAGCCCCTGATGATCAGGGCAAAAAAGTTAAAACAAAAAAATTTTTAAAAGCATTCCTGTGCTAAATTTGCGCGGATAGCCCGGGTTCGATTTCATTTATATTATTAGTTGTTTAATTATGAAATGGTCTGAATTCTTTACTTCTTCCGTAGGCAAAAAGTTCGTAATGGGTCTCACGGGGATATTCCTGATCCTTTTTCTGGTGGTCCATGTTTGTGTCAATGCCTGTATCTGGGCCATGGATGACGGCAGGATGTTCAATCTGGCCGCTCATTTCCTTGGGTCCACTGTTGTGCCGAGGGTATTGGAGATAGGGCTGTTCGTCGGCTTTATCATCCACATCGTGCAGGCGTATGTGCTGGAATTGCAGAACCGCAGGAAAAGGAGCGTGGGGTACCAGGTGCCGATGGGCAATAAGGGCAGTAAGTGGTATTCCAGGTATATGGGCTGGCTGGGAACTTTTGTGCTGCTGTTCCTTGTCATTCACCTGAAGGATTTCTGGGTGCCTTCCCGTTTTGGGGAAATGCAGGAGGTTTCCTATGTTCCCGGGGTGGATGTGCATGACCTGTATGGCCTGATGAGAGATACTTTTGCCGGGCATCCGTTGATCGTTATCATCTACCTCGTAGGCTGTATTTCCCTTGCATACCATTTGATGCATGGGTTTCAAAGCGCCTTCCGGTCATTGGGGGTATCCAACAGCCGGTATGTACATCTTATCAACGGCATTGGGATCGGCTTTGCCATCATTGTCCCGCTGGCATTCGCCATGATGCCCATATCAATGTATTTTGGGTGGGTGCAATAGAAAATTTTTCCAACAACGTTTAGAAACTCATACTTCATGCTTAATTCAAACATTCCGGCAGGACCACTGGATAATAAATGGGAAGACTATAAAGGGCATGTAAAGCTGGTAAACCCTGCAAACAAGCGCAGCCTGGAAGTGATCATCATCGGCACCGGCCTGGCCGGCGCATCGGCGGCGGCTTCACTGGGTGAGCTTGGTTATAAGGTAAAGGCATTCTGCTTTCAGGATTCCCCCCGCCGGGCGCATAGCATTGCCGCCCAGGGTGGGATCAACGCGGCGAAGAATTACCAGAATGACGGGGACAGCGTGTTCCGTCTTTTCTATGATACGATCAAAGGCGGTGACTACCGCGCAAGAGAGGCGAACGTGCATCGTCTCGCGGAGGTCAGCGCCAATATCATCGACCAGTGCGTGGCGCAGGGGGTTCCTTTTGCCCGGGAATATGGCGGGTTGCTCAGTAACCGTAGTTTCGGGGGCACCCAGGTGCAGCGTACCTTCTATGCGGCGGGCCAGACGGGGCAGCAGTTGCTGATCGGCGCCTACCAGGCGTTGGAAAGGCAGGTGGCCCTGGGTAATGTAGAGATGTTTACGCGGCACGAGATGCTGGACGTGGTGGTCATCGATGGAAAGGCGAGGGGGATCATCGCCCGACACCTCATCACCGGAGAGCTGGAAAGACATTTTGGGCATGCGGTATTATTGTGCAGCGGCGGTTATGGGAATGTCTTTTATCTTTCCACCAATGCCATGGGCAGTAATGTCACGGCGGCATGGAAGGCGCATAAAAAGGGCGCCTATTTCGGCAATCCCTGCTTTACGCAGATCCACCCTACCTGTATCCCTGTCACAGGCGACCATCAGTCGAAACTGACCCTGATGTCGGAGTCGCTCCGCAATGACGGACGCATATGGGTGCCCAAACAGCAGAACGATCCACGTAAACCCAATGAGATACCGGAGGCAGAAAGAGATTATTACCTGGAGAGAAGATATCCTGCATTTGGTAACCTGGTGCCTCGTGACGTGGCTTCCAGGGCAGCCAAGGAAAGGTGCGATGCCGGCTATGGCGTAGGTTCGTCCAAGCAGGCGGTCTATCTGGATTATGCGTCCGCGATAGAGAGATATGGTAAGATCGAATGCCGGAAGCATGGCATTGACAATCCTTCCGCCGAAGTGATCCGTCAGCATGGCGTGGAGGTGGTGAAAGAGAAGTACGGCAATCTCTTCGACATGTACAACAAGATCACGGGAGAGGATCCATATACTTTGCCGATGCGCATTTACCCGGCTGTCCACTATACGATGGGGGGGCTGTGGGTGGATTATGAGCTGATGACCACTGTGCCGGGCCTGTATGCCCTTGGCGAGGCCAATTTCAGCGACCATGGCGCCAACAGGCTGGGGGCTTCCGCTCTTATGCAGGGATTGGCGGACGGGTATTTCGTCATTCCGTATACCCTCGGTAATTATCTGGCGGGCGAGATCCGTACGGGCAACATCCCCATCACGCATCCTGCATTCGAGGAGGCTGAAAAGGCTGTATCCGACAGGATCAGCCGGCTGAAGAATATCAACGGTACACAGAGTCCCGAGAGCTTCCATAAACGTCTTGGCAAGATCATGTGGGACAAGTGCGGCATGGCGCGGAATGAGGCAGGGTTGAAGGAAGCCATCGAAGAGATCCGGGCCCTTAAGGCGGAGTTCTGGCGTGATGTGCGCATTACGGGCGATATCAACGAATTCAACCCTGAGCTGGATAAGGCCGGCAGGGTAGCCGACTTCATCGAGCTGGGCGAGCTGATGTGCGTGGATGCTTTGCAGCGCAGGGAAAGCTGCGGCGGGCACTTTCGGGAAGAGATGCAGACGGAGGAAGGCGAAGCCAAGCGTGACGACGACAATTTCGCGTTTGTGGCTGCCTGGGAGTTTAAAAATGAAGGATGGGAGCTGCATAAAGAGGCGTTGGAATTTGAAGTGGCCCACCCGAGCCAACGGAGCTATAAATAGTAGTTATGACATGGACCGTATGGGTAGAATGGGGGGCAAAGGTCATTGGCGCTCTTGGAACAGGGGCAGGCGTCCTGATTGCCGCCATTAGCTATAGGAACCAGACAAGGATCAAGCGGGCGGAGTGGATCAAATCGCTCTTTGAGAAATTTTTTGAAGACCCTACTTATAAGGATGTAAGGGGCTGGCTGGATTACAACGAGCTCGCTGAAAAATTATCGGCACCGGAAAAGCGCAGCAACGAAGAGAAGTTCACGGATTTTTTGAACTTTTTTGAATTCATCGGGGTATTGTATTCCAATAAGCAGCTGACTTATAAGCAGGTCTGTGACGTATTCAATTATTATCTCAGGAAGATAAAGTCGGATGCAGATTGCCAGCAATGGATCGACCAGTATGGGTTTTCAAAATTGAAAGCTTTATTAGCGCTCTTATGAAGGAGTATCTGTTCACATATGGCACTTTGCGTAAGAACTACGATCTGAAGCTGAAAGAGCGGGTCAAGGATGCTTTGCAATATGTGGGTCAGGGGAAGATCGGCGCGGCTCTTTATGACCTGGGGCGATATCCCGGGGCTATAAAGAACAATAAGGGACCGGAAGTCATCGGGGATGTGTTCCTGCTGAATGATCCGGAGAAGGTATTCCGGGTTCTTGATAAATACGAGGGTATCCCGGCTGGCAACTCTTCGGTCCCCACGGAGTTCGTGCGTAAGAAGCATACGGTAAGGCTCCGGTCAGGAAAGGATGTCAGGGCCTGGATCTATTGGTATAATTATGACCCGGCCCATAAGGTCCGGATCAAGCAAAAAGATTACCTGAATTATCTGAAAAACAAAAGTACCACATAGCAATTCATATATATGGAACATTACACGATGAATCTCACGCTGAAAGTCTGGAGGCAAAAGAACAAGAAGGAAAAAGGCGGTTTTGAGACCTATTCCGTCAACGATATTTCTTCGGAAATGTCCTTTTTGGAGATGATTGACGTGCTCAACGAGCGACTGGTCAGGGAAGGCAAGGACCCCATCGCTTTCGACCATGATTGCCGGGAAGGCATCTGTGGCATGTGCTCCATGTATATCAATGGAAGGCCACATGGTCCCTGGGAAGGGACCACCACCTGCCAGCTGCATATGCGGGCTTTCAAAGATGGCGATACGATTGTCGTAGAGCCCTGGAGGGCCAATGCATTTCCGGTGATCAAGGACCTGGTCGTGGACCGCAGCTCTTTCGACCGGATCATCCAGGCTGGCGGGTATATTTCCGTCAATACGGGCAATGCCGTCGATGCCAATGCGATCCCGATTGAAAAGGACAAGGCTGATACGGCCTTTGCCGCCGCCGCCTGCATCGGTTGTGGAGCTTGTGTGGCCGCCTGTAAGAATTCTTCGGCACTTTTGTTCGTCTCAGCGAAAATCTCCCATCTGGCCCTGCTGCCGCAGGGAGGTCCCGAGCGTAAGACCAGGGTGGAGGCCATGGTGGCCCAGATGGATAAGGAAGGCTTTGGCAGCTGCACCTCTACCGGGGCTTGCGAAGCGGTCTGTCCCAAGGAGATATCGATCACGAATATCGCCCGGCTGAATACGGAATATGGCATAGCGGGACTTACTTCGGACAAATAGGAGATCCATAGCTTTTGGTGCTGAAATTGGCGCAATGTATCGTACCTTTGCGCCTTCAATTACGTTACCGCATGATCAGAGTGAATAATGTGACCCTTTCGTTTGGTAAAAGGGTCTTGTTTGATGAGGTCAACCTCAGCTTCGTTAAAGGCAATTGCTATGGGGTTATTGGCGCCAATGGGGCCGGGAAGTCCACTTTCCTGAAGATACTTTCAGGCGAGATAGAGCCCAGCAAGGGATCCATCGAGATCGCTCCGGGCCAGCGTATGGCGGTGCTGAACCAGAACCACTTCGCTTTCGATGAAAATACAGTCCTGCACACCGTCCTTATGGGGCATAGGCATTTGTGGGAGACTATGCAGGAGAGGGACACCATCTATGCCAAGGCTGATTTCACCGAAGAGGATGGCATCCGGGCCGGGGAACTGGAAGGTGAGTTTGGCGAAATGGGGGGGTATACCGCGGAAAGTGATGCTGCCGCCCTGCTGAGCGACCTGGGTGTAAAGGAGTCTTTCCACGGGAACCTGATGAAGGAGCTGCCCGGCGCCCTGAAAGTGCGGGTATTGCTGGCGCAGGCCCTGTTCGGGAACCCGGATATCCTTATTCTGGACGAACCTACCAATGACCTGGACGTAGAGACGATCAACTGGCTGGAAAATTTCCTGGCCGACTATGAGAACATCGTGATCGTGGTGTCCCACGACCGTCACTTTCTCGATGCGGTGTGCACGCATGTGGCCGACGTAGACAGGCAAAAAATAAAGATCTTCACGGGCAACTATACATTCTGGTATGAATCTTCCCAGCTGATGGCCCGCCAGATGTCGGATAAGAATAAGAAGACGGAAGATAAAAGAGCTGCCTTAATGGAGTTCATCGCCCGCTTCTCCGCCAATGCAAGTAAATCCAAGCAGGCTACTTCCCGTAAGAAAGCCCTGGAAAAGCTCACCATCGAGGAGATCGAGCCCTCCAACCGCCGTTATCCCGGTATCATTTTCAAGCAGCTCCGGGAGGTAGGCAACCAGATCCTCAATGTAGAAAAGCTGTCCAAGAAGGCGGAAGACGGCAGGACGCTGTTCTCCAATGTCACTTTCAGCGTCAATAAAGGGGATAAGATCGCTTTTGTCAGCAAGGATCACCTGGCTCTCACCAGCTTTTTCAATATTATCAACGGGGACCTGGCCGCGGACCACGGTAAGATCGAGTGGGGAACTACAGTCACCAAGGCATATCTGCCCAACGACAACAGTGAATTTTTCAAGGGGAAGGATATCAACCTGATGGATTGGCTTCGCCAATTTGTTCCCCCCCATGTGACGGACGTGGATGAGCCTTTTCTCCGCGGCTTCCTGGGTAAAATGCTGTTCAGCGGGGATGAGGTGCTGAAAAAGACCTCGGTCCTTTCCGGCGGCGAGAAAGTGCGGTGCATGCTTAGCCGGATGATGCTGCAGGATCCCAATGTCGTGATCCTGGACGAGCCTACGAACCACCTGGACCTGGAATCCATCCAGTCCTTCAATGAAAGCATGAGCAATTTCAAAGGTATCGTGCTGCTGACGTCTCATGACCATACATTTCTGCAAACGGTGGCCAACCGCGTGATCGAGCTGACGCCAGGGGGGATCATAGACCGCCTGATGTCTTTCGATGAATACCTGGAAGACGCCCGGGTCAAGCAGCTCCGCGAGGAGCTGTATCCCAAAGAGGCCCTGGCGAAAGTATAGGCCGTTTCAAAGGTTATAAGAACGATACCGTCTATGCGCAGGGCTGCGCCTGGTGATCCTGGGCTCGCTAAGCCGATAGTGCAGGCCCATGCCTATGGAAAAGGCTTTTGCGGCGAAATTCGTCTGAAGATACCCTGTATACCTGCTGATGGTGACATGGGTGGACGTAGAAAAATACCAGTAATGCAGGTAACTGTCAGACGCATTGTCGTAGATTTCCGGATTGGAGTAGGGGTATCCTATTACCGGGCCTCCGGAAATGCGCCAGCCAAATTCTCCATCCGGCCATTTTATCACGAATTCAGAGCTCAGGCCGATGGTGCCGTAAAAAGGATTTCGTACGATCAGCGATGCCGCGGTATCCGGCAATTTCCTCCGGACTGTCAGGTAATTTCCGAACTCCCGGTACAATGATGTTTCTACGCCCACGATACGCCATTCCGCGATCCCCATCGGAATGGTGAAATTGGCGCCGCCATGGAGGCCGACGCCTCCGAAGAATTTACCGCCCGCCTGCCTGTTCAGGATAGCTGCATTATAGAGGGGAGCAGGGTGCTGATAAGTAGCGGTGGTGGCGGTGTCCCACTTCCTTATGTCGTAACTGCCCAAGGTAAGGTCCCCGCCATAGTAGGCCTGCCAGAACCTGCCGTGATGGGCTGCGGTGAATGAGCCCCGGAAGGCTGTTACCCTGTCTTTTAGTTGAATGCCGGCGCTGCCTGAAACGAAGGCGCCATGGACGTAAAATGCCCTTTGTGCGCTGTCCTGTACCTGGGGCACAGGGTGATAGTCATTGGCGTTGCCATGGAGGGCGCTGGTGAGATAAGCTTGCTGGGGCAGGGAACGGAAACAGCCGGGCAGCACGCAGCCGGCAAACAGGATAATAGGTAATTGCCATTTTTTCATAGCAGGTGGGTTTGGGGTTTGACGAATGACAGTGATCGCATGGTAAACGCGGCATGAATAGCCGTTAAAGGTTTATTAAAGCGGTGGGGAAGCGGGCCATACAATAATTCCTAACTTTAAGCATTTTAAAGGAAACCCTAGGTTGTTGATCGTAAGGCTGCTTATACTCATATTGTTTTGGTGCGGCGTATCCTTCTCAGCGATGGCTCAACAGCCCCCGAATGGCCCTCCTTTGCCAGATACGGCTGGCCCGCGCAGGGATACCGTAAGGTTGGGGGGAGATCCGGTGGGACAGGTGAGGGATTCCGGCAGGTTGGATACGGCGAGACCGCCGGCAGCTGTCGATCCCCTGAGACGTTCCCGTCCGGCCTCCAGAGCTGCCCCGGCACGGCCTTCCGCCCGCCCTACTTTAGCCAATCTGTCCAACCTCCACCGCAAATTCATTCCAGTCAGGGAAGGGCGCATACCCATCGATTCAGCCAGTCTTGTTCCCGGAGCTTTTTTCCCAAAGGACGTCAGTGATTCGGACTATACGGTGGATTGGGTGAATGCCACCCTTTCCTGGAAACATCCGCCAAAGGGGGCGGACAGCATCCTGGTGGTCTATCGAAGCCTGCCTTACCGGCTCAATGCCCCTGCCCGGCACTTCAACTATGACAGCGTCGAGAATAACTTCATTGCCCATCCTTATGTTTTTAATGGCGGCGCCAGATCAAATGACGACAATTTCTTCAATTTCGGCAATATCAACTACAATGGCAGCTTTGGCAGAAGCATTACTTTCGGCAACAGCCAGGATGCCGTGGTGACTTCCAATCTAAACCTGCAGATCAGCGGCTATCTGGCCGACAGCATCGAGATCTCAGCGGCCATCACCGACAACAATATTCCTATTCAGCCGGATGGAACCACTGCCGACCTGAATGAGTTTGATAAGATCTTCCTGCAATTTAAAAAGAAGACCTGGGCCCTCACCATGGGAGACATCGATCTAAGGCAAAATCAAAACTATTTTCTCAACTTTTACAAGCGGATGCAGGGCGCCTCGTTCGAGACGAACAACCAGATCTCCAGGAACTTTTCGAATAAGACCCTGGTCAGTGCCGCCATTGCCAAAGGCAAGTTCACCCGTAATATCTTCCAGGGCCAGGAAGGCAACCAGGGACCCTACAAGCTGCAGGGCGCCAATGGCGAGCTGTACTTCATCGTTCTGGCCGGTACGGAAAAGGTATATATCGACGGGCAGATGATGCAAAGGGGGGAAGACCAGGACTACATCATCAATTACAATACGGCGGAGATAACGTTTACGGCTAATCGCATGATCACCCAGGACGCCCGCATACAAGTGGAGTTTGAATATGCAGACCGGAATTATCTCAATGTCAACCTTTATCTTTATGATGAGGCCGTGCTCAGCAACAAGCTGAAACTCAGGATGGGCTTGTTCAGCAACAGTGATTCCCGTAATTCCCCTATTAATCAAAGCCTGACGCCCGACCAGGACAAATTCCTCAACCGGCTGGGCGACAGCATCAACCGGGCTTTTTACCCCGTATCTACGATCGACACTTTTGCCGCAGGCAAGGTGCTATACAAGAAGGTGGATACTACCTATAAGAATGCCGCGGGTGTCATCGTGCATGATTCCATCTATGTTTTTTCCACTGATGGCAGCACTACGTTATATAACCTTTCTTTTGCGAATGTAGGCGCCGGTTATGGCAATTATGTGCAGGACCTCAATGGCGTGAATGGGAATGTTTTCCTGTGGGTGGCGCCTGTCAACGGGCAAATGCAGGGTTCTTACGAGGCGGCCCAGTTCCTGGTGACGCCCAAGACGCAGCGGGTCATGACGGCAGGCGCTGAATACACGCCGAACAAGAATACGGTGCTCAGCGCTGAAGTCGCTAAGAGTCATTATGACGTCAACACGCTTTCTTCCATCGACAAGGCCAATGACGACGGGTATGCGGCCAGATTCCTGTTTTCCAACTCGCTGCCCATGGGGCCGGCTGCGAAGGGCCGGCGGCTGACCACCAACCTGGGCTATGAATATGTACAAGCCAATTTCAAGCCTTTAGAGCGGTTGCGTCCCGTGGAGTTCTTCCGTGATTGGGGGCTGGCGCTCAATGTGGCGGCCGCTACGGAAAGGATATATAATGCGGGAATAATGCTGAGCGATAAAAAGCTGAACTCCGTCCGTTATGACGTCGCGCGTTATCAACGGGGAGATGGCTTCACCGGCATGCGTCATATCGTTACGGTCAAGCAGGACATTCACGGCTGGCGGTTAAGCGACCAGCTGAGTTTTACCAAAAGCGACAGCACTAATTTTTCAGGCTATTACCTGCGTCCGACGTTTGATGTCTCCAAGCAGCTGATCAGCCTGAAGCATTACGTGATCGGAGCGACTTATTCCATGGAGCGCAACGTGGACAGGGACAAGCAGACTGATACGGTGACTGCAACGAGCTTTTCTTTCCAGACCTTGCAGGCTTATTTGCGGTCACCCGCGGATAAGCCGGATCACTGGGGCCTGACCTTCGCCACCCGTGAAAACAGCTATCCATACGGCAAATCCCTTCTCATCGGCGACCGGAGCAGGACGTTCAATTTGTCCGCCGATATCCTGAAGAACCCTCATCACCAGTTCCATCTGAATGCCACGTACCGCAACCTGCAGATCGTCCGTACCGGGCTAACCACCCAAACCCAGGATAACAGTCTGCTTGGCCGTGCGGAATACCTCGTCAATGAATGGAAAGGATTGTTGAGAGGGAATGTCCTGTATGAGGTAGGGTCGGGGCAGGAACAGAAAAAGAACTTCACCTATTTGCAGGTCCCGGCGGGGACGGGGCTGTATGCATGGATCGATGTCAATAAAGATGGTATCCAGCAGCTGACTGAATTTGTGCTGGCGCAGTTCCAGGACCAGGCGCAATATATAAGGGTGTATACTCCCAGCAACGATTACATAAAGGCAAATTACAACACATTTAACTATAGTGTAACCCTTAATCCGCGAAGTGTGATCAACCCGGCGAACGATGTCCCTCTCCATAAATTGCTGGCCAGGATCATCCTTCAATCTTCGATGCAGCTGACGCAGAAGCAACAGGCCAAGGGTTTTGTCCAGCTCAACCCATTTAAGGCTCCTATTGATGATACGTCCCTGATCACCCGCACGATGATCGTCGTCAACACTTTTTCATTCAACAGGACGGATCCCCGGTGGGGCGTCGATCTTACCAATACCCGCAATGGCGCTAAAACACTGCTGACCTATGGATATGAGACACGCCAGCTGATCGAATGGATGGCACGCATACGGATGAATATCAGCCGGAGCCTTGCGCTGACCACAGTCTTCAGGCAGGGGACCAATCAGCTGAGCAACACCGGCCAGAACTTCGACAGCAGCAATTATCACCTGCGGCAATGGTCTTCCGAACCCAGCCTCACTTATACCCGGGGCGCCAATTTACGCATCGGCATGGGCTATAAGTTTAGTTCCAAGCTGAACGAGCCGGAATTCGGGGGACAGAAATATACATCCGGGGCCTACAATGTGGATTTTAAATATAACATCGTCCAGAGCACCTCCATCCAGTCGAAATTCACCTATAATGAGATCGCTTACAAGATCAAGGATGGCAATGCCAGCACTACTTCATCCATTTCTTATGTGATCCTGGAGGGGCTTTTACCTGGTAAGAACTATTTGTGGAATGTTGATCTCACGAAGAAACTGGGCAGCAGCCTGGAGCTAAGCCTTCAGTACGAGGGGAGAAAGGCTGGCGAGACGAGGGTCGTGCATACGGGCCGGGCGGCATTGCGGGCGTTGCTATAAAAAGAGAGAGGCTGTCTTACGGGACAGCCTCTCTGGATATATTATTTTCATAGATCTCCTATTCTAGCCAAACAGGCCACCTTTCTTCAGCTCGCGAGTGCCTTCTCCAATCTTGAAACCATTGTGGTAGATCTCGATCTTGTAGTTGCCTTTAGAGAACTCGCTGTTCTGTTTCCAGGCAAACTGTACAGACTTGGACTTACCGGATTCGAAATCTACAGGAACCTTAGCGGTGTAGACCTTATCTCCTTCATCGCGGGTGGAGAAAGTGCCGGAACCCAGTGCAGGTACGGAGATGGGCTTGCCATCAGGACCGGTGATACAAACATACACATCGGTCTGACCTGTCTGAGCGATACGATTTGATACGTCGAAACCAATTACCAGCTTGTTTACTTTACGGGCTGTGGTGGTTTCTTTGTCCTTGCCATCCTTACGCTCGTGCATCGGCGTTACAGAGATGTTGGAAGCATTCAGGGTAGAGGCTACGTCTACTTTCTTTTCGAGGTCCTGCTTGGCCGTAGTGGTGGTCTGCAGGTCCGTGGTCAGCTTTTCCTTGTCAGCGGTGAGCGCCGTCTTATCGGCTGTCAGCTGCTGGTTGTCCTGCGTAAGCTGAGCGATCTGCTGTTCCATGCTGCTGACCTTGTCATTCAGTTCCTTGATCAGGTCTTCGGCTTTCTTCTTTTCGGCCTCGGACAAATGCTGTTTGTTCAACAGACCCCGGATCTGGCCTTTCAGCTTGGCGATCTGGCCATTACCTTCAGCCAGCTGGCCTTGTAATTTGTTGTTGGTGCCGGTGAGGGAGTCCAATCTTACCAGCGCGTCATCGAAATTCTTTTGTAATTGTCCTTTTTCGTCTGTTACTTTAGAAATTTGAGCTTGCTGTTGGGTTTGCACCTGCTCCTGTTTGTTATTGTTCCAGAGCAAATAACCCCAGGTACCTAAGAAACCGGCGGCCAATAAGCCAATCACCAGGTTCTTATAGTCCTTTTTAGGAGGTTGACTTTGGGGAGTCGCTGATGGATAATTGGTTGTCGTACTCATGGTTTATTGTTTTTTCAATAGTTATGAAATAAAGATTACTAATTGGAGAATACTATTTTTGGGTTCTAATTCTCCATTAGTCTAAAACCGTGCCAAAATCATTTTATTGTGTTGGAGGCATTGATTGTTATAGATTTATGTACATTTATCGAACAAATTCTATAGGATGTCTGTCGAAAAAATTCTTGGGGACTGGAAAAAATCGAAATTCAAACCTGTTTACTGGCTGGAAGGAGACGAAGAATACTACATCGATCAGTTGGTACAGTATGCGGAGCATCATATCCTTTCCGAGGCCGAAGCAGGGTTTAACCTGACCGTCTTTTATGGCAAGGATGCAGATTGGACGGCGGTAATCAATGCCTGCCGGCGCTATCCCATGTTTGCTGAAAGGCAGGTGGTGCTGTTGAAGGAGGCGCAGCAGATGCGCGACATCGACAAGCTGGAGGCTTATATTGAAAAGCCGCTGGCTTCCACGGTCTTTGTCGTTTCCTATAAAGAAAAAAAGGTAGATGGCCGCAGCAAGCTGGCTAAGCTGCTGAAGGATAAAGCAGAGCTTTTCACCACGAAGAAGATGTATGACAATCAGCTGCCTGATTGGACCGGCGAGCTGGTGAAGTCGAAGGGATATACCATCACCCAGAAAGCATTGCTGTTGCTGGTGGATCACATCGGCAATGATCTGAGCCGGATAGATAATGAGGTGGACAAGCTATTGGTGAACCTCACCGGCAGGAATAACATCACGGAGGATGACATCGAGAAATATGTAGGCGTCAGCAAGGAATACAATGTGTTTGAACTGCAGGATGCTTTTGCGAAGAAAGACAAGGTCAAGGCCATCCGAATCATCCAGTATTTCGAGAGCAATCCCAAAGCCGCCCCGATCCAGCTGATCCTGCCCAGTCTCTACAATTTCTTCAGCAAGGCATATATGGTCTTCGGGCAATCCGCATCGGATGAGAAGAGCGTAGCTGCCGCCATTGGCGTCAATCCTTATTTTGTAAAGGACTACCTGGCGGCGGCCCGGAATTACAGTTATGCGGGTATCGAGCAGGGGTTATTGCTGCTGCATGCCTATAATCTGAAAAGCGTGGGGGTTGGCAGCGCGGGTACGGAGGATGGGGCGTTGCTGAAGGAGCTGGCGGTGAAGATCATGTCTTAGCTGTGAGCTGCAAGCTACAAGCTACAAGCTGCAAGTGAGTTTTATTAAGTTCCTGGCTTGTAGCTATCAGCTAGCAGCTTGAGGCTTTCTTCCGCTGCTACTTTGTCTTTTGCCAGTTGTTGCTTCAAAGCATCCAGCCCCGCAAATTTTTGTTCCCCGCGGAGATGTTTTTTCACGAAGACGCGGAGCAGCCTGCCGTATATGTCACTGTTGAAATCGAAGATATTTACTTCAATGACCCGGCGGGTGCCGTCTACGGTCGGTCTCATCCCGATGTTCATCATCCCTTTCCAACGGGTGGCGCTGTTACCGGGAGCGGCTGCCGCTGTGCTGTCGTCTTCCCAATCGGGTATTTCCGCTGCTTCGACGGCATATACGCCGTCTCCGGGAATGAGCTTTTCAGCGTCTTCTACCTGGAGATTGGCGGTGGGATAGCCGATGGTGCGGCCCAGCTTATTGCCTTCCACCACACGACCGGCAAAAAAGAAGTCATAGCCCAGCAGGCGATTGGCTGTATCCAGGTCTGCCCTGGTGATGGCTTCCCGTATCCGGGTGGAGCTGACGGAGATCTCATTCAGCAGGTGTACGGGGATCTCCTGCAGCCTGAACCCTTCCTGGCGGCTGAAATCTTCCAGCAGGTGATAATCGCCCTTTCTTCCTTTCCCGAACTGGTGATCATAGCCGATGATGATGGTATGGGGATGGAATTTCTCCAGGAGGAATTCTTTTACGTATTGCTCCGCGGTCAGCTGTGAGAAAGCTTCCGTGAAAGGGACGATGACCAGGTGATCTATTCCATTCCAGGACAGGAGCTCGATCTTTTCCCGCAGGGTATTGAGGAGGCGGATGTCCGCCGTAGCGCCTTTGACGATCTTGCGGGGATGCGGGTGGAAGGTGATGATGACTGTTTCGCCATCGATACGGGCCGCCTCCTGCCGCAATTGTTCCAGGATCTGCTGGTGTCCGGTGTGGACGCCGTCGAAGGTCCCGATAGTGATGACGGCACGGCGAAAAGCAGGCAGGAGGTCTGTATTTTTATATATGTGCATCTTGGATAGCCATTGGGTTTTGTGGCCAGGATGGCTGCAAATCTATATGGATTTATTCAATTGCCATAAATCTTATTACCTTCGCCGCACTATGTCATTGTATGCTCAACGGGGAGTTTCAGCCCAGAAAGAAGAAGTTCACCAGGCCACCGAAAAGCTGGATAAGGGCCTTTACCCGAATGCTTTTTGCAAGATCTACCCGGACTACCTGGGAGGGGATAAAGACTGGGTCAATCTCATGCATGCGGATGGTGCAGGCACCAAGAGTATTCTGGCTTATTTGTACTGGAAAGAGACGGGGGACCTTTCTGTGTGGAGAGGTATTGCCCGGGATGCTATCGCCATGAACCTGGACGATCTGTTGTGCGTGGGTATCCATGATAATTTTCTTTTCTCCTCCACGATCGACCGGAATAAAAAGAATATACCGGGTGAAGTATTGGAAGCCATCATCAATGGCTCGCAGGAGTTTTTCGACGAGCTGAAGCCATTTGGCGTCGGCATCCGGTATCTGGGTGGGGAGACGGCGGATGTGGGAGACGTGGTAAGGACCATTGCCGTCAACGGCACGATGGCGGCAAGATGGCCGAAGGACAAGCTGGTCACCAATGACAGGATAGGGGCGGGAGATGTGATCGTAGGTTTTGCCAGTTACGGGCAAGCCACTTATGAGACGGAATACAACAGCGGCATCGGCAGCAATGGGCTCACCAGCGCCCGTCACGACACGTTGCACAAGACCTATGGCGCGAGGTTCCATGAATCTTACGACACCAGCCTTGACGAGCATGTCGTGTATATAGGGCCTCATTTGATGACGGACAAGATAGATGTGCC
Organism: Flavitalea plasmicola; assembly: GCF_030546645.1. Classification (GTDB taxonomy): domain Bacteria; phylum Bacteroidota; class Bacteroidia; order Chitinophagales; family Chitinophagaceae; genus Puia. The sequence continues at coordinate 275,790 of NZ_JAUOTO010000008.1, read as the reverse complement.
GGGTTCGGCCGTCGTTACGGATATCGGTCACCTGCTGCTGAGTCCTACCCGCACCTATGCTCCTTTGCTGAAGCAGCTGCTGACAGAACAGTTCGACAAGATCCACGGACTCATACATTGCAGCGGCGGAGGTCAGACCAAATGCATGAAATACCTGCCCGGCAATTTCAAAATCATCAAGGACGATCTTTTCGAAGCTCCTTTAATCTTTCAGCTGATACAGCGGGCTTCCGGTTCGGATAACCGGGAGATGTACCAGGTATTCAATATGGGCCACCGCCTGGAGATCTTCACGGATGCCAGGGCTGCGGAGGACATGATCCAGGTTGCAAAAAAGTTAGGCATTGAAGGAAAAATTGTCGGCCGCGTGGAAGCAGCCGACAGGAAGAGTCTTTTGCTGAAAGCAGGAAATGAAGAAATTATTTACTGACCTGGCTGGCGGCATAATTACGTATTCCCTGTAATATATTTCTGGCAATGAGCTCCTGGTGGTCATCTTTGCTGAGGTAGGCCAGGTCTTTTTCGCTATTGATATTTCCGCATAGCAGCAATACGGCGGGCATCTCCGTTTTGTCAAGCACATAAATATGTTCCTTTCTTTGTTTGAGCGCGGCTTCGGTGGGGTAGCTTTTCTTTAAGCTCTCTGTCAGCGCGGTGCCCAGCGCAACACATTGGGGATAATGCGCATTGTCTTTTGCAACGAAAATACTAAACCCTCTGACGTCTTTCGAGGCGAGCATGTCCGTGTGGATGGCGATGAACAGATCGGCTTTATTCTCGTTGGCCATGTCAGCGCGGTAGCATAAGGATTCGTATGCAGTGGATTTGCCGCCCGCCAGCTGATCGTTCTCACGGGTCATCAGCACGCGTATATTATATTCTGTGCTGAGCTTTTTTATTTTTGCAGCGATGGCCAGGTTGAGGCTCTTTTCTTCTATGCCATTTTTGCTGATCGCGCCGGGGTCGATGCCTCCATGTCCCGCATCGATGACGACCGTAATGGGCCGGTCATTTGTAATGATCCGGACATTTGCGTAGGGGTGATGTTTGTTGCCAAAAGCACTGAATAAGAGGAACAGGAGCGGGAGGCTCATTACCCGGCCAAGCAGGGTGGGGCGAATGGTTTTTGATTGGATGATCATGGTGATCCGACGTTTTATGGGTGATTGAAAAAAAGGATGCAGTAGAGAAGGAGACGGATGGCGGATGGTCTGCCACAGCAGCGATTCCGCATATTGATACCGGTCGCCTTCGGAAATCGCATCGTTGTCGGCCAGAAATTCGTGGACGGCTCTTATTTCACGGTATACAAGATGGAAAATAGGATTGAACCAACCCACTGCCGCCAACGGTTTCAGCAGCAGGAGGTCGAAGCTATGATTTTGTCGTACGTGGTTCAGTTCGTGGCGGAGTATCTGTTTGCCCGTGACACTATGGAGATCCAGCTGATCGTTCCAGAAAATATTCTTCAGGAAAGAAAAGGGGGTGCCTGGCTCATGGGTGCCAAAAAAATGAATATCACCCATTCTTTTCCCCGGGTATTTTTTCGTGAGCTGATGGATATAACGGAGCTGGCGGAAGAATTGATACAAGAGGAGGATGACCACCAGGACATAGGCTATGAGCGCGAGTGTCTGCCAGGAAGGCAGGGTTGACCACCCTGGGGCCGAAGGCCGCATCAGCGTATCTGTTTCTTTCCATTCACCACTGGAGACAGCAGACGCGGCTGCCTGTGCAGGGAGGTCCTGCATTGCCGGCCAAAGGTATCCGGCCAGGGGGAGGCGCAGGAAAGGAATGACCAGGGACAGCAGGGGGATTGCCAGCAGGAAGCACCGGTTGAATTGATGGAAGCTGCGGTTGCGGAGGAGCAGCCGGTAATAGCCAAACAGCACCGCCGAGATCAGGATGATACGTAGTGCGTATAAAAGTGCCGGATTATTGAATAAAAAGTTCATAATGAGTTGTTTCTGGACGAACGGATCTGTTGTAACAGTGCTTCCAGGTCTTCCAGGCTTAGTTTATTGTCGTTAACAAATTGGGATACCAGCTTGGCAGGAGAGCCTTCAAAATAGCCTTTGACGAGCTGGTTGACGCTTTTTCTACCGTATTCCGCCTTGGTGATCCGTGGCTGGTAATAATTATTCCTGCCCAGCACTTCGTATTGAACGTATCCTTTCTCTACCAGGATCCTGAGTAGGGTGGCGATGGTATTGGAATGGGGTTTGGGGTCCGGGGTCTCGTCGATGATGTCTTTGAGGAACCCTTTTCCCAGTCGCCATAGGACCTGCATCACCTGTTCTTCGGCTTTTGTAAGCGGCTTGTAGGAGCTCATTTTGCAACTAAATTTTTAGTTATGCCGATAAAAATATAACTATTTGTTTAGTTATAAAACTTTTGACAGGTTTTTTTTCTCCCGAACCATTCCGCCGCCTGAAATGTTAATAAATCGTGTACAACTACCGGGATCTGTTATCTGCAAAAGATTTGGTAGAATTGGAAAGGGGCATTACTGTTACACGGCGCAACTTAAAAATCAAAAAAAGAGATTAAAATCCCCTTTTTTATTCCCCAACGCTATGAAGTACCAACTTCCGTGACTATTTTTGCAAACGGTTCTGGACGGAATGATGCTTAACTTATCTTTTGCACTTATTTTGCAACTTTCGTGAACCCTCCTGGTCCAATACTTGTTGATTAATTAAGTACCCGACAGTATTTTTGTCATCTTTTATTATTTGATATGAGGCAACTTAAGATTGCTACACAGATTACGAACCGTGATTCTCAGGCGGTTGAGAAGTATTTGCAGGAAATTTCGAAGATTCCGATGATTACTCCTGAGGAGGAGACTGTGCTCGCCCAGCGGATCAAGATGGGCGACCAGAAGGCATTGGATAAGTTGGTGCAGGCCAACTTGCGCTTCGTGGTTTCTGTGGCAAAGCAATATCAGCACCAGGGGTTATCGCTGAGTGATTTGATCAACGAGGGCAACCTCGGCTTAATTAAAGCGGCTCAACGCTTTGATGAGACCAAAGGTTTCAAGTTTATATCCTACGCGGTTTGGTGGATCCGCCAGTCCATCCTGCAGGCGTTGGCAGAGCAGGGCAGATTAGTCCGCCTGCCTCAAAACAAAATTGGCACGTACAACAAGGCTAATAAGGCGTATATGGCTTTCGAGCAGGAACATGAGCGGGAGCCCAGTACAGAGGAGTTAGCCGAGTTATTGGAAATGAGCGAAACGGAGATCAACAACATTTTCCAAAGCAACACCCGTCACAGTTCGCTTGACGCGCCTGTACACGAGGCTGAAGATGTGGCGATGGGTGATTTGCTGGAAGGTGGGGATGAAACGGATGACGATGTGATGAAGGATTCACTGCGTGCGGAGATCCGCCGTGTGCTGAAATCGCTTAGTCCCCGTGAAGCTGAGATCGTGAATGCATATTTCGGCCTGGATGGCGAGAATGGTGTTACCATCGAGCAAATTGGGCAGAAATATGATCTGACCAAGGAACGCATTCGCCAGATCAAGGAAAGGGCTATTAAGCGTCTGCAGAAAGCCCGCTACAGCAATGCATTGAAAGCATATTTGGGATAATCCACCGATATTTTCCTTTCATTAAGACCCCGGTATTCGCCGGGGTCTTGTTTTTATGGCATTTTTCCGACTTACAGATATCAAAGCCGATGACGACCCTGTACGAGGAAGAGCAGCGTAATTGTTATAGTGTCTCACTGGCATACCGTTTAGTCTGGAAAGTAAACATATTATTCACACTCAGGCAAGAGGTCATGCAAACGACATTCATTTTCCCTATTTCGGGTTACATTTGCTATCCCTAAATTTTGTATGAGCATGGATGTTGCAAAAAGTGAAAAAGTACATTGTCTTATAATAGGTTCAGGTCCTGCGGGCTATACGGCTGCCGTTTATGCGGCCCGTGCCAACCTGCGGCCCGTGCTCTACCAGGGCATCCAGCCCGGGGGGCAACTGACCATCACTACGGAAGTAGAGAATTATCCCGGCTATCCGGACGGTGTCCAGGGGCCCGAGATGATGGTGCATTTTGAAAAGCAGGCCACCCGCATGGGTGCTGACATACGGTATGGATTGGCTACGAAGGTGGATTTTTCCGTTCGGCCTTTCAAGGTCTGGATCGACGAGGAGAAACTGATAGAGGCGGACGCAGTGATCATTGCCACCGGGGCTACCGCCAAATGGCTGGGGCTGGAGAGCGAACAGCGGCTCAATGGATATGGGGTCAGCGCCTGCGCGGTTTGCGACGGCTTTTTCTTTCGCAATAAGGAGGTCGCTATCGTCGGCGCCGGTGACACGGCAGCGGAGGAAGCGCTCTATTTGTCCAAGCTGGCTACCAACGTTCATATGCTGATCCGCAGCGAGAAGATGCGTGCGTCCCGGATCATGCAGGAAAGGGTACAGCAAACGCCCAACATTAAAGTCTACTGGAATAGCGAAGCGGACGAGGTGCTGGGGGAGAGCAGGGTAGAGGGTCTGCGGATCCGCAACAACAGGACGGGAGAGAAGCAGGTGGTGCCTTTAAGCGGCTTTTTCGTAGCGATCGGTCACCAACCTAATTCCGGGATCTTCTCGGATTTCCTGGAACTGGACGAAGCCGGCTATATAAAGACCGTGCCCGGCACTTCCCGTACGAATGTGGAAGGGGTATTTGCAGCGGGGGATGTGCAGGATAAGATATACAGACAGGCCGTGACGGCCGCCGGCAGCGGCTGTATGGCCGCGCTGGATGCAGAACGGTATTTATCTGCCAAGGGCCTGGCCTGACCAGGCTAAAACAAAAAACCATTATGGTTACAGTCAGGCTACATAACCTGATCTTTTCAGGGAATCACGGGGTATTCAAGGAAGAGTTGGCGACGGGCAATACCTTCGAAGTGCACCTGGATGTGCTCTACGATGAAAAGGACCGTCCATTTGAGAGCCTGGATACGATCGTCAATTACGTCACCTTGTTTGCCATCGTCAAGCAGCGGATGCATCAACCCTCCCCATTATTGGAAAAGATCGCGGACGAGATCATCGGCAAGATCAAGGTACAATATCCTTTTATCCGGGAAGTGATCATTTCCATTTACAAATTACAGGCTCCCATTGGTAATTTTCAAGGCAAGGCGGGGATGACCCTCCATAAGAAATTCGACGGCTGAGCACGTCAGATGATCTTTCCTTTCCATTTCCCGCTGCGGATATACAGGTAAGAAAAAACAAAGAGCGAAAGCCAGTACACCCATTCCGACATCCAGCCATACAGGATGGACATATTCCACCGCTCCAGCACCAGGTACACATAGCAGCAATAGAAAACGATGGTGATCAGCTCGATCAGCAGGTTGATACGGGTATTGGCCGTACCGGTGACGGCATTCAGCCAGATGGTGGCGAAAGACATCATTACCAGGGCGGAGGACACCACTCGTATGACGGGAATGGCGGCGGCTGTAAAAGATGCGTCCTGGCCATACACCGCGAGGAAGGCGGTAGGAAAGATATTCAGCAGGAGCGCCACGATCACCGCAAAGCCAACGCTTAGCCGCAGGATCTTGTGGATGAGCTCTATGACACGGTCTTCCATTTTCTGCCCGATGATATTACTCACCATGGCATTGGTGGTGGAAGCGAAGGCCCAGGTGAAAACACCGAAGAGCCCGAAGATATTACGCATGGTATTGCTGATGGCCAGCGCCTGCCGGCCATGATGCTCGATAAGGATGTAAAAAAAGACCCAGGCCATGATGCTGAGGGAGTATTGGAACACAAGCGGGGAGGATTGGACAAGGATGAGCCGCGTATTGGCGGCATCGAAGCGCCAGTGTTTGTACAGCTGTAATTGTTTGCTTACTCCTTTTGCGTTGATGACGAGAAACACTACTAACATACCGGCCGCTTCTGCGGCGATGGAGGCGTAAGCGGCGCCATTGAATCCAAGGGCGGGCAACCCCAGGTGACCATAGATCAATGCGTAGTCCAGGGTTATGTTGACTATGGTTTCCGCCAGCGTACCATATACGAGGTATTTGCTTTGGTTGGTGCCTACCAGCAGGGCATTGCGCATTTGATAAATGTAGAGAAAGGGCAGGCCCCAGATGCGGATGCGCAGGAAATGTACCGCCTGGTCCCGCAGTTCCTGTGATCTCAGTGAAAAAGACAGGACGGCGGGAGCAAGGAACCAGGTGAGGAGGATGCCGGTGAAGGCCAGGCCCATGGCGATGATCATCCCCTGTGAAAAGAGCTTACCGATCTCCCCGATGCGATCTTCCCCCGCCCTCCGTGCGATGAGGGCCTGGAGGCCGTTGTTCAATCCCTGGCCTATGACGGCAAACAGCAGATAATAGACACCGGTGATACCAGCGGTGGACAGCGATTCGGCATGCTCATCCAGGTGTCCCAAGAAGATATTATTGGTGATAAAGTTGATCTGTGGCACGAGGATGGCCAGGCTGATGGGCAAGGCCATGCGCAGGATGTCCCTGGTAGTGATTGAAACCTTATAGTTTACCTTTGTCGCCATAATGAAAAAAGGAGTGCAAGATAAACTTCTTTTAAGTATTATTGCAGCACTTATAACTATGCTAAAACCAGCTTTTCAAATAGAAGTTCCTGAGATCCCGGATGAGGATCTGCTGCAGTGTCGCCTGCTTGTCGAGGTCAATGCGCATTCTTTCACCTATACATTGCTGAACCAGCGGAATATGGGACCGATGGTGGTGAAATACTTCCAGCTGGACCAGGAAAAGAACAAGCCGCTGACCGAGACGCTGCGGGAGATATTGGAAGGAGAGCCTTTGTTCAAAAGGACGGTGAAAGAGACCCTGCTGATCTATAACTTCCCGGAGAGCAGCCTGGTGCCCGAGCCTTTGTTCAGTATGGACACGAATAAGGAGGTCATCGATATGCTGCATGGCAATCTTCAGAAGGGGTTGGTGCTCTCGGAGAAAATACCCTGGTGGGAATTGTTCAATGTATACCGGATCTCTCCTGAATTGCATCATTTGCTGCAACAGCAATTCACGGCCGGCAAATACTGGCATTACTACAGTTTGCTGCTGAAGAGCTATAAGATGTTTGATTCGAGCGATGGGCAGGATTGTCTCAAAGTGATCTTCTATCCTGACAAGATGGTGGCGCTGTTGGTTAAAAAGGGGAAGGTGCACCTGATGCAGACGTTTCCTTACCAGGATGCCAGGGATGTGGTTTACCACTTACTGAACGCCTGCCGTCAACTGGACATCGACCCGTTGAAAATAAAGGTGCTAGTTGGCGGTCTAATAGACAGGCAGTCAGCCCTTAGCGAAGAGTTACATAAATATTTTCTTCAGGTTAGTTTCGAAATGATCGACGAGAGCATCAAAGTAACGGATGAATTGAAGGAGTTGCCCTTGCATTATTTCTCATCAATATTGAAAATGGCGGTATGCGCATAATCGGAGGTGAGCTGGGGGGCCGGAGGGTACATCCTCCTGCCAGGATGCCTTTTACCCGTCCCACGACGGATATCGCCAAGGAGGGGTTGTTCAATATCCTGGAGAACAACCTGGAGCTGGCGGGGCTGCGTACCCTCGACCTTTTCGGGGGGACGGGCAGTATCAGCTATGAGCTGGCTTCGAGGGGGGTAAAGGATCTGACAGTGGTGGAGAAGGATCCTGCCATGTTCAGCTTTATCCGGAAGAGTGTACATGAGCTGGGACTGGAACCGTTTTGTAAGGTAATCCGCATGGATGTATTCAAGTATATGCAGGAGTGCACGGAGCAGTTTGACTTCATTTTTGCGGGACCGCCTTATGCGCTGGCCACTATCGATGAGCTGCCCAGGCTGGTAGTGGAGAAGAAGCTGTTGCGGGAAAAGGGGTGGTTTGTCCTGGAGCATACTCCCCGCAATAACTACGAAGCCTACCCTTTGTTTGTGACACAACGAAACTACGGAACGACAATTTTCTCCATATTTGTCAATAAGTTATGAAGCCTATCTTCATTTCAGGTATAGGTACGGATGTCGGCAAGACGGTGGTGGCGGCTATTGTCACCGAGGCGTTGGGTGCTGTCTATTGGAAGCCTGTGCAGGCGGGGTTTGACCAGGGGACGGACACGGAGTGGGTGGCTGGAAGGCTTAGCGATCCCAGGGTGTTGACGGAAACTTACAAGCTGGCTTTTCCGGCTTCGCCGCATATTGCGGCACGCAGGGAAGGGATCCGGATCAGCCTGGACCGGATAGTGGAAGCGATGCCGGCGGACGGTCCATTGGTGGTGGAAGGTGCGGGAGGGCTGCTGGTACCGCTGAATGAGGAAGAGTTCGTCCTTGACCTGGTGAAGCGGCTGGATGCCCGCGTGATACTGGTAAGCCGTAACTACCTGGGCAGCATCAATCATTCATTGCTGACGGCCGCTGTCTGCAGGGCGAATGGCCTGGATGTCGCCGGCTGGATCTTCAATGATCAGTATCTTGATTATGAACGGGAGATCGCGGCGTGGTCTGCATTACCCGTTATTGCAACGATCCCTTTCCGCCAGGATCCTGACGAAGCATTTGTCGCAGCGCAGGCAGAGCGTATCCGGGGCCGCCTGGAGGCATGTCTTTTAGCCTCAGCCTGAATTTTTTACGTACCTTTAGGGGGTGAACAATAACTATGAACTTTAATTTTCCGCTGCTTAAGCCTATTCGGATACTCTTATTTCCCCTCTCTCTTTTATATGCTTTGATCATCTTGCTCCGCAACTGGTGTTATGACAGAAAGATCTTTTCTTCCACCTCCTTCAACCTGCCGATCATCTGTGTCGGAAATGTGGCGGTGGGGGGAACGGGCAAATCCCCGATGGTGGAGCTGCTGATTCGGACGCTTAAAGACAGGTTTCCGGTGGCTGTGCTCAGCAGGGGGTATAAACGGAAGACCCGGGGCTATGCGCTGGCCGGTGGGCAGACCACCGCGCTTGACATTGGCGACGAGCCGATGCAGTTCCACAGTAAATTCCCTGATGTTGCGGTGGCGGTGGGAGAGGAGCGGATCGTGGCCATTCCGCAGCTGTTGCATGACCGTCCCAAGACCCGTGCTATCATCCTGGACGATGCTTTTCAGCACCGGGCGGTCAGGGCCGGGCTAAATATCCTGCTCACGGAGTACGCTAATCTTTTTACCAGGGATTGGTGGCTTCCCAGCGGCGATCTGCGGGATGCTCCGGGGAGCTACCGGCGCGCCGACCTGATCGTTGTCACCAAATGTCCTGAGGACCTTTCGGAGGACCAGCGAAGGGACACTATCCTGGAAATTAACCCGCTGAAGCATCAGCAGGTGTTCTTCTCCTCGATTCAGTACGGTCTGCCTTATCATATAACGAAAGGGGATACGATGGTGATCAACGACCAGATGGAAGTGCTGCTGGTGACGGGCATCGCCAATCCGGCGCCGTTGAAAAAATGGCTGGGTGAAAAGGCGGGGAGCTATTTTGAGCTGGCTTACAGCGATCATCATATTTTCACTATCGATGATCTGCACTATATGATCCGCCGCTTCAGCAGTATGGCAGAACGGAATAAGATCATCCTGACCACGGAGAAGGACGCTGTCCGCCTGATCAAGTTCCGGCAGGAACTGGAGGTATGGCCTTTCTATGTGCTGCCTATCGAGCCGCGGTTTTTATTCAGCGAGCAACCGCGTTTTACTGATTTAATCATTAAATTCATTACCAATTTCAAACCATCCGTCGAGGCCGGCGTGCATGTTTGAGTAATTATCTAATATCGACTACATGAAGACGAAGAAGAAAAAGAAGAAAAGAACCGGTGAGCAATCCCCTGATCTATTGACAGGCCGGCTGGACGTCACCCGTTCCGGGATGGGCTTTGTGATCATTGAAGGACGGGAGCAGGATGTCCTGGTCCGCCCTTCTGACTTTAATACTGCCTTGCACGGCGATACCGTACGGGTCCGGCTGACCGGAAATCCAAACCGCAGCGGCCGTCAGCAGGGGGAAGTGGTCGAGGTAGCCGTCCGGAAGCAAATGGAATTCCTTGGGCATGTCGAGCTGAGCCAGTCCTTTGCGTTCTTTATTGCAGAGACGGATAAGCCCATGCCGGATATCTATATACCGCTTTCAAAGTTAAATGGCGCCGTGAATAATGACCGGGTCATCGTAAGGATCGTGGAGTGGGAGAAGAACAAGAAGCCCCAGGGAGAAGTGATCCAGATCATGGACAAAGAGGATGGGAATGACAAGGCAATGAAGGAGATCCTGCTGGAAAACGGCTTCCCTATCTTCTTCCCCGAGCCCGTCTTGGAGGAATCCGAAAGATTGCCGGATCTGATCCCCTCGTCGGAGATAAAGATCCGCAAGGACCTGCGGGATATCCTCACCTTTACCATCGACCCTGTGGATGCCAAAGACTTTGATGATGCCATCTCCATCCGTACCCTGAAAAATGGTAATTGGGAGATAGGCGTGCATATTGCCGACGTAAGTCATTATGTAGAGCCCGAGACGGCCCTGGACAAGGAGGCATATACCCGCGCCACTTCCGTATATCTGCCGGACCGTGTCAACCCCATGTTGCCGGAAAGGATCTCCAATGAGCTTTGTTCGCTGCGTCCCCATGAGGATAAGCTGACGTTCTCCACTATCTTTCAGATGACCCCCAAAGGAGAGGTGAAGCATTATTGGATCGGAAAGACGTTGATCCATTCGGACCATCGCTTCACCTATGAGGAAGTGCAGGAGATCATCGAGCAGAAGGATGGCCTATATCAAAAAGAAGTGGAGGTATTAAACGATATCGCGCAACGACTTAGAAAGCAGCGATTTAAGAAGGGAGCTATCAATTTTTCTTCCACTGAGGTCCGCTTTAAGCTGGATGACAAAGGCCGGCCCATCGGTATTATGGTGAAAGAGAGCAAGGAGGCGCATCAGCTGGTGGAAGAGTTTATGCTGCTGGCCAACCGTACGGTGGCAGAAAACGTGGGCAAGATCAAAGTGAACAAGAAGCCGATACCCTTTCCTTACCGGGTGCATGATACGCCGGATAAGGAGAAGCTTCTTCCATTTATTGAATTTGCGAAAAAGTATGGGCATGTATTCGATCTGAAATCTCCGGAGGCGATAGCTGCCAGCTTTAACCAGATGCTGCAGGATGTGCAAGGGCGGCCGGAGCAGCATGTATTGGAGCAGCTGGGTATCCGGACGATGGCAAAAGCTATTTATACCACCGAGAACATTGGTCACTATGGATTGGGGTTTGAGCATTACTGCCATTTTACCTCTCCGATTAGAAGATACCCTGACGTGCTGGTTCATAGAATATTATACGAATGTCTTCAAGAAAAAATAGAGATAGATAAGAAGCTGGAGGCCAAATGCCGGCATTCCAGCGAGCGGGAACGGGCGGCTATGGATAGCGAGCGGGCCGCCAACAAGTACAAGCAGGTGGAGTATATGCAGGGATTTCTGGGTGAGGAGTTTGAAGGGGTCATCAGCGGGGTGGCTTCATTTGGCTTCTGGGTAGAGACCCTCGAACATAAGTGCGAAGGGTTGGTGAGCCTCAACAGTCTGCTGGAATATGATGATTTCAGGCATGTCGAAAGCGACTACAGCCTGGTGGGGCGGCGCAGTGGCCGGCAGTTCCGGATGGGTGACAAAGTCACGATCAAGGTCGTGGCCGCCAATCTTGCCAAACGGCAGCTGGACTATGAGTGGGTGATCGTCACCGCAGGAGCCGGGGAAATGACGGGGGTTAAGGACGTGGAGGCGGTGAAAGCAAAGGCAAAAGAAAAGAAACCAAAAAAGAAAAAGAAATAGCCGTCCATGCACAGTTTTGAAGCTTTATCGGCGGAATTCACGGCCAGGTTCCAGGCGCAGCATTTTCCTTCTCATCCCGCCACTTTATATGAGCCTGCCAATTATTTCCTGGGCATTGGCGGCAAGCGGATAAGGCCCGTGCTTTGCCTGATGGGCAACGAGCTTTTTGGTGACATCGATCCCGATGCCTGGCATCTGGCGGCCAGCATTGAGCTCTTCCACAATTTCACCCTTATACACGATGATATCATGGACAAAGCGCCCTTGCGGCGGGGCAAGCCCACGGTACATGAGAAGTACGGCGCTTCAACGGCTTTGCTGACGGGTGATGTGATGATGGTGGTAGCTTATGATTATCTCAGCAAGATCCAGGCGCAGCATATCCGTCCTATCATGCATATCTATAACCAGACGGCCAGGGAGGTCTGCGAGGGACAGCAGCTGGACATGGACTTTGAGCGTATGGAACGGGTGGGTCTGAAGGAATACCAACGGATGATCGGGCTCAAGACTTCGGTTCTCCTGGCTGCCAGTCTCCGGATCGGCGCCATCCTGGGGGGCGCAGGTCTGGGTAACCAGCAACATATCTATGAATTCGGGAAGAACCTGGGCCTGGCTTTCCAGGTACAGGACGATTACCTGGATGCATTCGGCGACCCGGAAAAATTCGGCAAGCAGGTGGGAGGGGATATTGTGGCGGGGAAAAAGACTTTCCTGCTTATCAAGACGCTGGAAGTGGCTACGGATGCGCAGCGCCGGGAGATGATCCGGCTTACAAACGCCGACGCAGCTACGAAGGTGGAAGGCATGTTACAGATCTTCGAAGATTGCGGCGTCGATGCGTGGGCGAGGGAATTGAAGGAGCAGTACATGGAGGCTGCTCATCAGCAACTGGAGGATATCGCCGTCCTTGACCGCCGCAAAGAGCCTTTGCGGCAACTGGCCGCTTTTCTCGTCCAAAGGGAATATTAGGAAGTGGCCTTATCAGGCCGCGGCTTCCCGTGGCGGTTCCGGTATATTCAGCTAAAAATTGCAAGACAGCACGGACGAAGCGCGGGTCGCTTTCATAAGAAGATGCCTGGAATGCGGCTGTATCCGCAGCTTTAGAGATATTTTCCTTCTCTTTCCTCTTCCTGCGCTAGGCAAGCTGATACAGCTGTCCGCCCAGTGTCTTGCCGGCAAGGCGGTCCATCCGGAGGAATTTACTTACAACGAGATCATACGGCTGGCGGATGTGCTGCAGGTCGAAGAGGAGCTGATGCATCGGTTTATCCGTCATCAGCTGGAAGATGCCGCAGGCGGCTAAGCATCACCTCGGTGATACCCAGGTAAGAGGCAACATGTTTACCCCTGGCCTTTTCCAGCAGCCCGGGGAACCGCCGGACAAACCAGGCCAGCCGTTGGGGAGACTGCTGCATCCACATGGCCTGCATTTTACTTTCGCAGTCCAGCAGGTGCCTTGTGGTCACTTCCTGTTTCAGTAGGTCGAACTGAGGAAAGTCAAGACAGATACAGCGCAGGCTGTCATAGCTAAGCATGCAGACGATGGATGGTTCCACCGCCTGCATGTATTCTATCCCCTCCTTCTGACACAGGAAGCTTTCCGCGGACCAGCAGAATGCGCCTTCCTGCGCGAAACAGGAAGTGATCTCTTTGTTACCCCGGCGATAGTAGGATCGAAGCAGTCCGGATTCCACGAAATAGATATGCCTGCATACCTCGCCGGCTTTCAGCAGGAATTGACGGGGAGCAAAGGAGCGTGCCCGGATGCGTTCCAGGTAAGCATCATTCAGCGCAGGGGATAGCGACCGGGGAAAATAGCTGATGGGTATGTTCATGACCGGGAAATTTAAGACGTGACAAAGGATGACGACTTATTCCCGGGTGGAGGGAGAAGAGTAAAGGGTAAATGTAAACCTTTTTCCTTATTTTACCGCCCGTAATCAAACTACTGGTGGATGTCCAATTCATTATTGCGGAAAAAGTCACTGGAAAAAATTCAAAAGGATGCGGCGGAAGGGATCTCGGATGGCCATGGTGGCGGGGGATTAAAAAAAGTGTTGAACGTACGTGATCTGACCTTTATGGGGATTGCTGCCGTCGTAGGGGCGGGCATCTTCTCCACCATCGGTACGGCAGCTTATAATGGCGGGCCGGGCATCGCCCTCCTGTTCGTACTCACGGCCATTACCTGTGGTTTTTCCGCGCTTTGCTATGCTGAGTTTGCCAGCCGTATCCCCATTGCCGGCAGCGCCTATACGTATGCGTATGTCTCATTCGGCGAGCTGGTGGCCTGGATCATCGGCTGGGCCCTTATCCTGGAATACGCCATCGGCAATATCGTCGTGGCCATCTCCTGGAGCGGCTATTTCAACAATCTGCTGGAAGGTTTTAATATCCATCTTCCCGGCTGGACGGTGATAGATCCCAGCACGGCGCATGCGGCTTATCTTAAAGCACAGGAGGCCCTTGCTGCGCACCTGCCACTGGACGAGGCGCGGCGTGAGGCCATCGATGCCTGGAATTCCGCTCCCGTCATCATGGGTAAACATATCTTTGTCAACCTGCCGGCTTTCTTTATCGTATGTATCATCTCCGTCATCACCTACATCGGTATTTCCGAGAGTAAGAAGACCACCAATTTCATGGTGATGTTCAAGATCGCCGTTATTATACTCGTGATCATCATCGGCTTTTTCTTTGTCAAGACAGCCAACTGGAATCCTTTTCTGCCCAATGGGTTCACCGGGGTATTGAAGGGGGTGTCGGCGGTCTTTTATGCATACATCGGTTTTGACGCCATCTCCACCACGGCGGAGGAGTGTACCAATGCCCAGCGGGATCTTCCCAAGGGTATGCTGTATTCCCTGCTGATCTGTACGGTGCTGTATATTCTCATTGCACTGGTGCTGACGGGGATGGTACCTTTTTTCAAGCTGAATGTCACCGATCCGCTGGCCTTTGTTTTCAATGAGGTCCATCAGAAATGGATCGGTTATTTCATCTCCGTCAGCGCCGTGGTCGCCACTACGAGCGTGCTGCTGGTATTCCAGCTGGGCCAGCCCCGCATATGGATGAGCATGAGCCGGGATGGCCTGTTGCCAAAAGCTTTCGGGAAGATCCATCCCAAGTTTAAAACGCCCTGGTTCTCCACCATCATCACCGGGCTGCTGGTGGCCATACCCACGCTCTTCCTGGAAAGCTCCCTGATGACGGAGCTGACGAGCATCGGGACCCTGTTTGCCTTCGTGCTGGTGTCGGGCGGGGTACTGTTCCTTCCCCGTATCCAGGGTAGTACGAAAAAGGGTTTCCGCTTGCCTTATATCAACGGGCAATGGATCGTGCCCATTCTCTACCTGCTGTTCCTGTTCCTTTTTCGCAACCGGCTGGAGAATGCCCTGCAGCATCTCCGCGGTGTGGATCTTCAGGAGGTCCTCTTTATCATTTATACCCTGCTGGCTGGCGTAGCGACCATTGCCACTGTAGTGAAGAAATATTCTGTCATTCCCGTACTGGGTGTGCTTTTCTGCGCATACCTGCTGATCGAGATCGGCGCCATTGCCTGGATCTGGTTCTTTGTGTGGATGGGCATTGGGCTGGTGATCTATTTCCTCTATGGATACCGGCGGAGCCGATTGAAAATTTCGTAGCTTCGCAGCATGAAATTCCAGGTAGGGGACAAGGTTGTTATCCAGCATTCCAGCGATGAAGGGGAAGTAGTAGAGATCCTCAATGACAAAATGGTATTGGTGGACGTTCGTGGCGTTCGTTTTCCCGCTTACACCGATCAATTGGATTTCCCTTATTTCAAGCGGTTCTCGGAAAAAAAAATCCCTCCGCCGGATAAGAAGCCAAAAAAATATGTCGACCAGCTGCCTCCGGAGAAACTGCAGCCCAACCAGAAAAAGGAGCGTATCGCCAAACTGGCGGATGGTGTGTGGCTGACCTTTCTGCCTGTATTCGACAACGACGAATTCGGGGACGATGTCGTGGAAAGCCTGAAGGTCCACCTGGTGAACAACACGCAGGCAGGGTATCATTTTTCTTATCACCTGAACTATTTTGGAAGCAGTGAATTCGACCTGGACAACCAGATCCATCCTTTCCAGGATTTCTATATCCATGATATTCCTTTTGCCAATCTCAATGACAACCCTGTTTTCGAATGTGAGTTTTCCCTTCTCACGCCGGATAAGGGCAAGGCGGATCATTACGAGACTTCGCTTAAGCCGAGGGCAAAACAGGTGTTCAGCCGGATCGAGGAAATAAAAAAGAAGGGCGAGGCTACTTTTTCCTTTCCGCTTTTCGAGACTTATCCCAATAAAGAGGTGGAGGAATCCGTCGTTGACACGGGCATCCTGTCGGGTTCCGGATTCCGGATCTACGAAGCTTCCCGGGCGCGTCAGCACCTGGAGCCGGCCCGTTCGGAGCTGGATCTTCATATTGAAAAACTCACCGAAAAATGGTCATCCCTGGATAACTTCGAGATCCTCACCTTACAGCTGCAGACCTTCGAGAAGTACTTTGACCTGGCCCTTGCGCATCACCTGCCTTCCATGATCGTCATCCATGGCGTAGGTTCCGGTAAGCTCCGTGACGAGATCCATGAGCTGCTGAGGGCAAAACGGAGGGTGAAAAGCTTTGTCAACCGCTATCATCCCCGTTATGGCTATGGGGCTACGGAGATATTCTTTCAGTATTAGCCTTTCGGAGACCGGGTTTTCTGAAAAAATCCCTAGCTTAGTCCATCATAAAACGATCTATGGAACGCAAACATTTTATCCGGCATTCATTGCTTGCCGGCGCCTCCGTCCTGTCGGGCGCCAGTGTATTGGCCGAGAAGAACAGGAAATCAGCAGCTGGTCAGCCTTTCAATCTTAATTACGGTACGCACGACGGTATGTTCCGTAACAGCGCCGGCGCCGACTTTATCGATCAGATCAAATTCGCCTACGACCAGGGCTTCCGCAGCATTGAAGACAATGGCATGGCCCGCAGGCCGCCCGAGCAACAACAGAAGATAGGGGATACCCTGGCCAGGCTGGGCATGGCGATGGGGGTTTTCGTATTGGATAAGGGTGGTAATGGCGCCAATACGCTGGCTGCGGGTAAACCCGAGCACCTGGAAATATTCCTGAAAGGATGCCGCGAGGCGGTGGAAGTCTCCAAACGATGCGGAGGAGTGCTGACCACCGTGGTGCCGGGTGATTTCGAAAGGCATTTGCCGATGGGCATCCAGACGGGGAATGTCATCGATGCTTTACGCAGGGGCGTGGAGATCCTGGAGCCGCACAAGATCGTCATGGTGCTGGAACCCTTAAGCGATACGCCGGACCTGTTCCTCCGTCATTCCGACCAGACCTATGCGATCTGCAAGGCGGTGAACAGTCCATCCTGCAAGATCCTTTTCGATATGTATCATATGCAGCGGAACGAAGGGAATATCATCCGCAACATCGACCTTACGTATAGTGAGATCGGCTATTTCCAGATAGGAAACAACCCCGGGCGCAACGAACCTACCACGGGGGAGATGGATTATAAGAATATCTTTAAGCATATTTATGAGAAGGGCTACCGGGGTGTACTGGGCATGGAGCATGGGAATGCCCATCCGGGGAAGGAGGGGGAGATGGCGTTGATACAGGCGTATAGGGAGAGTGATAGTTTTAAATAAATAAAAAAAACGTCCGCCAGCTGGCGGACGTTTTTTATTAAAAGAATTTCGTCTGGCCCGGCTCGGGCACCGGATAGAGCCCGCTGGCATCCGGCAAAACAGGCGGCGTCGCATCGAAAGCGTAAGCTGCCGGCATGATATTGATGCCTGAGTTGATAGCCTTATCCCATTCCACGTTCTGGCCGGAATAGGTAGCCATTCTACCCAGGATGGATGTCATGGTGCTCCGGGCGCCTCTTTCTGCGTCCCAGAATTTATATTCCCCTTTTGCAATAGCTTCGAACAGTTCGTCATGTTCATTCTGGTAGGGCTGGTTCTCCGTCTTCTTATCGAATTGATAGATGACATTCCCTTTGTTGTCCACGATGCGGGCGGCGTCGCAGTAGACCCGGCCTTTGGTACCAATGAGGAGCTCGTCCACTTTGCTCATGGTACCTTTCTGATGCCGGCACTGGCTGTTGAGGATGACGCCGTTGCCATATTGGAACTCCACGAAGTGATGATCGTAGATCTGGCCGTAATCCTTTCCTTTCCGCACTTCGCGTCCCCCCATTCCCTGGGCCCGTACGGGGTAGGCTTCCATGGCCCAGTTGATGACGTCGAGGTTATGGATATGCTGTTCGGTGATATGGTCGCCGCAAAGCCATACGAAATAGTACCAGTTGCGCATCTGGTATTCCATTTCCGTCCAGCCGTCCTGACGTGGGTGTACCCAGACCCCGTCGTTGTTCCACCAGGCCTGGGCGGACGTTATTTCCCCGATGGCGCCATCATGTACGCGTTTGATCAGCTCGCGGTAGGAGGCCTGGTAGCGGCGTTGCAGCCCCACCACGACGTTGAGCTTTTTGGCTTTGGCTTTTTCGGCGGCTGCCAGTACCCGTTGTACGCCTGCCGGATCGGTGGCCACGGGTTTTTCCATGAACACCTGTTTGCCCTGGTTGACGGCTTCTTCGAAGTGGATGGGGCGGAAGCCGGGAGGTGTGGCGAGGATCACCACGTCGGCGAGGGCCATGGCCTTTTTATAGGCGTCGAACCCGGTGAATTTATTTTCTTCCTTCACCTGCACCCGGGACTTTTTATCTTCCAGGGCTTCCAGGATGTTGTTGTAGCTGGTGTCCAGCCTGTCTTTAAAGGCATCTGCCATGGCTACCAGCTGTACATTTTGTTTGGTGCTGAGGGCCTGTACCGCGGCTCCTGTGCCACGGCCGCCGCAGCCTATGAGCGCGACCCTGATGGCGCCGGGCGCGCCTGAGAAGAAATTAGCCTGCGAGATCAATGGTGCGGTGAGGATGCTGCCTGCCAGCAGGGAAGATGCTTTAACGAACTCCCTTCTGGTGCGATAAGGTGAACCTGGTTTCTGATCCATAATAACTGCAATTTAAAATGAATGACAAATGAATGACAATGGTTATTTTCTGATCAATAGCTTGTCGTAAAACCCTTCCGCTGCCGCTGCATCCGGCTGCTGCATGGGTCGTATGATCCGGAAGCCGATGAATGGCGCGTCTGCATTCCACCATTTGCTTTTGGGGATCTGCGGGTCGCGCGCATTCCATTTGCGGTCATAAGGGAGGATGGTCTCACAGTGCAGCTGTTCTGCAGGATCATGGAAACTGCCTCCTTTCAGGGTGAGCGGGTCCTGCGTCCATTCCGCAACGTTGCCCAGCATATCATAAAGTCCCCAGGCATTGGGGCGCAGCTCTTTTACTGCATGGTATTTATTGCCGCTGTTGTTGTTGAACCAGCCGAATTGGGGCAGCAGCGTTGCGTCATCCCCAAAAGGATAGGCAGCGGTCGATCCGGCCCGGCAGGCATATTCCCATTCGGCGGCCGTAGGCAGCCGGTAGAATACGCCCGTTTTTTTGTACAGCCATTTGCAGTACATGATGGCGGCATACTGGCTCATGCTGTTGGCAGGGAAGCCGCCGGTCTTGCCCATGCCCAGCGTAAAGTCTATATAGGGAGGGCTTGGCCGGGTGATCCCATCGGGTATGGGCGCTTTGTCCATCGCCTCGTCCTGGAAGAGGACATATTCTTCGTAAGTGACTTCATGCTCTTCCATCCAGAAGGAGTCAATTTTTCCATTGCCCGGTATGGGCGCCATGACGAAGGCGACAGAAGTGCCGGCTATCTGTTGTGTATAAGTCCGGAAAACGGGTTCTCCTGAAAATGTAACCCGTTTTCCGGAGTGATCTGATGTCGGTGATAACGAATCTACGATTCGTTCTGCGCTAAAAGAAGCTTTTGCAGAAAGATGGTCAACCTTGCCGGCGAATAAAGAAACCAGGCAGGCAATCAATAAGGGATTCATGCCCTCAATTTACATACTATTTCTGTAGATAATTTCTAAAACCTGGCGAGGATTTACTGGATATTTTGCCATTTTTCATTTCTGTGACCAGCAGGGCGGTCCCGGGGAGCATCCGGATCAGGCGGAGGGACTTTCTCCAGGGGAGGACGCTGCAGGCGGTAGCCAGCCAGTCGGCGGTGGTGCCATCCCCGGCGAGCGCTGTAACGTTCCGCCGCCGGGTGAGACCGATGCCTGTCGCAGGGTCGACGATGTGCGAATAGCGTTTACCGTTCAGCTCGACGTATTGATAGATATCGCCGGAGGTCGCCACTGCCATATTCTTCAGCAGCAGGAATGAGGGCAGGAGGGTCTCTTTTTCTCCGGGCGCATTGATGCCGATGAGCCAGCCTGCTTTTCCGGGGAGTGTCTGCCCCACGACGATCTTACCTCCTGCATTGACCATTGCAATGGGGAAACCCTGTTGTTCCAAAAGGTCCATCGCTGCCTGCGCCACGAATCCTTTTCCCAGCCCGCCTACATCCAGCTGCATTCCTTTTTTCTCCAGCCATACGGACCGGGTGACGGTATCCAGGCGGAGATACTGGTAGCCTGTTCTTGCCAGTGCTTCCCTGAGCGTCGCAGAATCCGGAAACTGGTGTGTCTTACGGGCCTGGCGCCATAGACGCACAACGGGCCCGATGGTGATATCATAGCTGCCTCCGCTGAGCCGGGCTGCCCGCATCGAGCGCTGGAGGATATCGAAAAGGGCAGGAGAGACGGGTATCCATCGATGCTGGCCACTGGCGGCGCTCAGGCGATTGATCTCGCTGCTGTCGATATAGTCGCTGAGAAGGGCATTCAGCTCTTCGGCTTTATGGAAAGCCGCTTCCGCAGCAGCTGCTGCCGACGCAGAGTCAGTACTGTAGAGCGTGATGGTAAAAGGAGAGCCCATCTCCGGCCGTTGGAACACATACTTTTTCTGTGCCTGTAAGATCTGGGCGGATAACAGGCAGATGACTAATAGGCGTATCATTCATTAAAGATATATCTTTGTAGGGCTACCAACCGGGTCATCGCGCTCTTTGTTCACATAAAGGGGGAGGAAAGTCCGGACAGCACAGGGCAATGCACCGGCTAACGGCCGGGTGGCGCGCAAGCGCCAATAGAGAGTGCCACAGAAAATAACTGTCCGCTACGGCGGATGAGGGTGAAAATGTGGGGTAAGAGCCCACGGCGCCGGCAAGTAATTGCCGGGGCGGGTAAACCTTGCATGCTGAAATGCCACGTATACCGGCGATTGAGGGCGGCCCGTCCGATGCCGGAGGGTAGGCAGCAAGATCCCTGCAGTAATGCAGGGGCCAGATAAATGATGACCACCCCGCCTCCGGCGGGGAACAGGATCCGGCTTACAGGTTGGTAGCTTTTTTTCAGATCCCGCCCAGTACTTCTATTCCCAGCCATCCGCCCATCTCCATGAGCCAGGCCAGGCCCAGGTGTACGATGAGGCCGCCGACGATGGTCCGTGTACGCATGGCGATCACGCCCAGGATCATGCCTCCGAAAAAGGAGGAAATGCATTCTCCCAGCGGCTTGCCGAAATGGATCGTGCAATAGAAGACGGCCATGGGAAGGATGGCTTTCTCTCCTGCATAGCGGGATAGTCCTATTACCAGCAGTCCCCTGAAGAAAAGTTCGATGGAAAAGAAGTCCAGGCCGTAGGATATCTCATACAGCAGCTGCCAGGGCAGGGGAGAAGGGGTATATGCATTGATGAAAGCGATGTTTTTTACTTTAGGATAGGTATGAAGAAAGTCCGGCCGGGTAGAAGCAAGGGCTATGAGGGGGAGCAGGCATGCCAGGAGAAGGAAATAAGGGCCTGCCCTAAAGTTCTCAATGGTCACGCCGAATTGAGCGGTGATGGAAGTATCATCCCGTTTCAGGATTTTGCGGCAGTACCCCAGCAGCATGCAGAGCAGCAGCAGTTTGGCGGGCAGCTGTAGTATGATGAGCGCATATTTGTCCCATGGGTACCGCCATGCAGGCAGGAAAGGCGACAGGTCCCAATGGATCATCTTTAAGGAAAAGTACAGCGGGGCTGCCAGCAGGATGAGCAGAAAATTTCTCCGGGATGTACGTGTTGCCATGCGCGGAGGGCCCACCAGTCCCCAGGTGAAATAGAAGACAAAACTATAAAAGAAGAAAAAGCTGGAGAGGGAAAGATACCAGGGCTTAAGGTCCCTGATCCGTCTTTCGATGCCGAAAGTATAATTACAGGCGACCAGCGCACCTGTGAAAAAAACGGTAAAGAGTACGCTTTGGAGGGAAAGTTGACGGAGATAATTTTTGAGGTAGGTGATGAAGTCTTTCATGCTTTACCCTCCGTCAGGAAAGAAAGCTCTCCTTCATTTTCCCCAGCAGATCGGTCGCGATCATTTTTTGCGCCAGTACGATCATATTCAGAAAGGCTTTGCTGCGGGATATGCCATGGCCGATGATCACTGGCTTTGTTACGCCCAGGAGGGGAGTGCCACCATACAGCTCGAAGTCAAACCGGTCGAAGTATTCGCTCCGGATATGTTTTTCGAGGCTGATGCCGAAGAGGGACTCGGCCATCTTGAGGATCACGTTGCCCGTAAAGCCTTCACAGACCATTACATCCGCCTTGTCCAGCAACAGGTCGCGTCCTTCGATGTTCCCAATGAAATGGATCTGGCTATTTTCTTTCAGCAAGGGATAGGCGGCTTGTGCAAGGATATTTCCCTTACCTTCTTCCTCGCCGATGTTGAGGAGGCCTACCCGCGGCTGTTCGATGCCTAAGATGTGCCTGGCATACAGGGAGCCCAATACCGCGAACTGGTTAAGGTTCTCTGGCTTACAGTCGGCATTCAGTCCTACGTCCAGCAGGACGCCCGTGCCGCCATTCGTCTTGGGTAAGATGGTGGAAATCGTGGGGCGCTGGATACCTTCGATGGGCTTTAGGCTGTAGAGTGCGCCTACCAGCATAGCGCCGGTGTTGCCGGCACTGATGAAGGCGTCCATCTTGCCGGAGGCCAGCAGGTGGAAGCCAACGGCAATGGAGGATTGCTGTTTTTCCTTCAGGGCCTTCGTGGGATGCTCGTTCATTTCGATCACCTGTGGAGCATGGATCACTTTCACCGACGTAGCGGGAATGGCATACTCCTCCAGCAGGGGATTGATCTGGTTCTCATCTCCCACGAGGTACAGCTTGACGGGGGCCGGAGCAGTTTTCAGGTACTGTTGTACACCCCGGACTGCTTCCAGCGGTGAGAAGTCCCCTCCCATCATGTCTAAGCCAATATTCATGCTGTCTACTTGACCGGTGAGTTCTCAGCTACTACTTTTCCTTTGTAGTACAACTTTCCCTCACTTACGTGTGCGCGATGGCGTACATGGGTCTCTCCGGTGGTGCTGTCCTTGCTCAAGGTTACTTTCTCAGCCTTGTAGTGTGTCCTTCTTTTTGCACTCCGCTGCTGGGAATGTCTCCGTTTCGGATTTGGCATATCAAATCAAATTTATGTACACTTAACTAATTACTTATCTAAATTCCTGAACTTTTCCAACCCTTTCCACAGGGGGTTGGAGGCCTGGTTTTTTTCGCTATCCAGCTTTTTCAGCATTTCCAACACTTCCTTATTACAATAGGGGCCGCCTATTTCCTTCTCATTGCACATGCGCTGCATGGGAATACTAAGGTTGATGAATTCATAGATCCAATCGGATACATGCAGGTGGCTTTCTCCTTTGGATATATAATATACATCCGGGTCTTCCTCCTGCTGATTCATGATCTCCGGGTCTTCCACCAGCTTGACCAGTATGTTGAACTCGTCCCAGAGATCCAGCGGGCGCATGTTGCCACAACGGTCACAGGCAATTTCGACCCGGCCCCCTATCTCGAACTTCAGGAGCATGAAACTGTTCTTCTTGTCGAGGTACAGATTCACATTGGCGTCGCAATTACGGAAGTCCTGCTGCTGATAAGCCTCAAAGAACTTATCGGTAATCCGATAGTTAAACTCATGCATACCAGCCTTAAGGCCCACAAACGCTATTTCAAATTCCCGGCGGCTGCTCATGAGTGCTTTTTAAAGAGCTTGCAAAGGTAATGATAAATAATGAAAAACGAGGGTCAGCCTTCGAATAATTTGCACATTCCGGCCCTTACTGTGGAAAATCTTAACTTGCTGATATGAAGCTTTTGATTGTGGAAGACGAAAAGGCCTTGTCCGACAGCATCAGCAGTTATCTGGAACAGGAAAGTTTCGTCTGCGACCAGGCCGAGACCTATATGGGCGCACTCGCAAAGATAGAGCAATATGATTACGATTGTATTTTATTGGATATCAATCTCCAGGATGGGAATGGCCTGGAATTGCTCAAAGAGTTGAAATCCAATCATAAGGGAGATGGCGTATTGATCATCTCTGCTCGTAACTCATTGGAAGATAAGGTGTCAGGGCTTAAGTTGGGGGCCGACGACTATCTGCCCAAACCTTTTCACCTGTCGGAGCTGGGGGCCCGCGTGGCTGCCATTATCCGGCGGAGGCATTCGGCAGGGAGCAATTTCATACGGCTGGCGGACATACTGATCGATATCCAGGCCCGGGCGGTCATGGTGGATAGCCGACCGCTGGACCTAACCCGGAAGGAGTACCAGCTACTGTTGTATTTTGCCTATAACAAGGGCAGGGTGGTTTCCAAGAACGCCATTGCCGAACATCTGTGGGGCGATGATACAGGGGCAATGGATAATTACGATTTCATATATACGCACATCAAGAACCTGCGCCGCAAGCTGGTGGAAGCGGGCGCCGGGGATTATATTCAATCCGTGTATGGTATGGGATATAAACTGCAGGTTCCGTGAAGCTATTCACGCATTACAGCCGCATTAACTTTCTTGCCAGCATCCTGGCGCTGGCATTAGGCAGCGTCAGCTACTATTTCATCATCCGTACGGTGCTCATTCATCAATTGGACGATACGCTGAAAGTGGAGGAAGCGGAGATACTGAATTATGTGCGGCTGAAGGACCAGCTGCCGGAACCGGCCAATTACCGCGACCAGCAGATAGCGTTTGAGCCGGCGGACAAGGCAGTCGAACGCCAGTTTCAGCATATTTCCCGGCGGGATCCCTACCGCAATAATGAGCGCGGGCCATTTCGTCAGCTGCTTTTCCCCGTCAGTGCGGGCGGTCGGGTGTATACCGTGTCTGTCAGGAAGTCGGAAGTGGAAACAGAGGAAATGCTGCAATGGATCATGTTTGTTACGGCGGGGATGATCCTGTTGCTGCTGGGGATCCTTTTCCTGGCAAACCGCCTGCTGATACGCCGTCTTTGGCAGCCTTTTTATCAGACCCTGGAAGCGTTGAAAAAGTTTAACCTTACCAACAGGGAGCCTTTGCATCATGCGCCTACCTCTATCAGGGAATTCCAGGACCTGCAGCGCGTGGTGGACCATATGACGGGAACGATCCGAAAAGATTACGAAATGTTGAAGGAATTTGCGGACAATGCTTCCCACGAGATGCAGACACCGCTGGCAATTATAAATTCCAAGCTGGACCTGATGATCCAGGACCAGGGATTGGAAGAAAGACATCTCCGGCAACTGCAGGCAATGTATGACGCCGTCAGCCGGATGCGCCAGTTGAACCAATCCCTGCTATTGCTAACGAAAATAGAAAACCATCAATTCGTTCAGGCAGGGCCGGTGGCGCTGGACACGCTCATAAGTGAAAAGCTGGTGCAGCTGGAAGACCTTATACAGGATAAACATCTGACATTGCGTGTCGGCCTTCAGCCCTGCCTGGTACAAATGAATGCCTATTTGTCCGATATCCTGCTGAGCAACCTCCTCGTCAATGCGATCCGGCATAATGAGGAAAAGGGCGCCATCAACATTCAGCTGGGGCCGCATGAGCTGCGCATCAGCAATACCGGCGTTCCATTGCCCTTCGATCCTGCCAGTATCTTCGACCGCTTTACGAAGAGCTCCCAATCCGAGGGCACGGGATTAGGACTGGCCATCGTACGTCAGATCTGCGACAACTATGGTTTCTCTTTGTCATACGTCAACGGGGATGGATGGCATACCATCCGCATCGGGTTTACGCCGGAATATCACGGTTAGGGACCGTTGGACACTCCTTCGGGCCTACCGTTACCGGACATTGTAATTTTACTACTCCAAACCCTTTTTTATGGCACTCCTTATTTTGGGGCTTATCTTTTTCCTCGTGGGAGCCCTCGCGTTACGCCGTCCTTCTTCTTTATCTCCTTATGCCCGTATCCTGCGCCTGGCGGGACTTGGCATTGCTCTTATTGGTGTATTGGCTGCCTGTATCGTTCAGATAGGGGCCGGGGAGATCGGTGTCCAGGTGTTATACGGCAGTGTACAGAACAACGTTCTTCCCAGTGGTCTGCATTTCATCAATCCGCTGGTGAATGTCGTGCATATGGACACCAAGACCCAGAACTATACGATGAGCGCCATTCACAACGAAGGCGCAAAAGAAGGTGATGATGCCATCCGGGTGCTGAGCGCGGATGGGCTGGAAGTCGTTATCGACCTTACAGTATTGTATAAAGTGATCCCTTCGGCTGCTCCCGAGATCCTCCGGCAGACGGGGACCGATTATACAGATAAGATCGTCAGGCCACTCGCCCGTACCAAGATCCGGGACAACGCCGTGTACTATGATGCCGTCTCCCTTTATTCGACCAAAAGAGATGAGTTTCAGACGCGGATCAACAAGAGTATTGAAGACGATTTCCACCGCAGGGGGTTGTTGCTGGAACAGATACTTATTCGCAACATTACGCTTCCTCAGGCCGTCAAGACGAGCATCGAGCAAAAGATCACAGCCGAGCAGGATGCCCAGAAGATGCAATTCGTATTGCAGAAAGAAAGACAGGAGGCTGAAAGGAAAAGAGTGGAGGCCCAGGGCATCGCAGATTACCAGAAAATCATTAGTGAAAGCCTGACCGACCGGCAGCTGCAGTATGAGAGCATCAAGGCGCAGCTGGAGATCGCCAAATCCCCCAATACAAAGATCATCGTGATGGGCAAGGGCAGCGCTCCGGTGATACTGGATACGAAAGGACAGTAGGGATTTTTTTCTTAGATTGCATAACCATGGAATCAACCATACAGATAAGACAGGCTACAGTCGAAGACGCAGCAGTCATTGCCGACATGAGCAGGCGAACTTTTTATGACAGTTTTGCGGCGCAGAATACACCCGAGGATATCGCGCAATATATGGAGACCCAGTTTACCAGGGAATCCCTCATGGCCGAAGTCGGAAGACCCGGCAATATTTTCCTGCTGGCTTACCTGGGTACTAACCCTGTGGGATATGCGCGATTGCTGGAGCATGAGGCGCCGCCGGAAATGGGGCAGGGGCCGGCCATTGAGCTCGTACGTCTTTATGCTGAGCAATCGGCGATCGGGAAGGGAGTGGGCAGCGCCCTTATGCAATCCGCGGTAGATCTGGGCAGGGGAAAAGGGAAAAAATGGTTATGGCTGGGGGTATGGGAACATAACCACCGGGCCATTGCCTTCTATACCAAATGGGGATTTGAAAAATTCGGCGATCATCCTTTTATCCTTGGCAGCGATACGCAGACGGACTGGTGGATGAGAAAGCCTTTATAGCGCCGCCTGCACCATTTCCTGCAACCTCTTCTTTTTTTCGGGCCATTCGTCATCGATGATGCTGAAGACAACGGTATCGCGCCGGGACCCGTCATTGCGGATGGCAAATTTCCGCAGCACACCTTCCTTCAGGCCCCCGATCTTCTCTACTGCCCGTTGGGAACGTATATTCTGGTGAGCTACCCGGAATTCGACCCGGAAAAAACCCAGGTGTTCGAAGGCATATTGCAGGAGGAGCAGCTTACATTCTTTATTATAGACCTTACCCCATACTGCGGGAATATACCAGGTATGGCCGATCTCCAATCGTCTGTCCTTCCATTCGACATTAAAGAAGCGTGTCATGCCGATGATGGTATTGTTGGTACGGATGACAAAAGCCTGGCCGCCCAACTGCGGGAGTCGCAATGCTTCGTCAAAATAAAGATCGAATTGCCTGTCGTACGTGTCGTCGATCAGGAGGGTCTTGGTAAACTCCCAAAGACGTTGGTCCTTTGCCAGCGGCCGGATGAGCTCGCGATCCTCTTCCTGTGCGGGTTCCAGGCAGACGGTGCTGCCTTTCAGCAAAGCTTGGGTCCCGTCGCAAGCGAAAATATTGTTCATATGCAGGGTTTATCTTCCAAACTTAGCGCATTGGCGGAATAAGGGCGGGAGCCAGCTTTGAGAAACCCAGTAGGCCAGCTCTTATTGAAGCAGCTGGAACGTTGCTTCCAGTCTTATATCGTCTGATGCGCTGCCGATCATCAGCTGAAACCTGCCAGGCTGGGTGATGTATTCCAGCTTGTCATTGTAAAAGGCCAGCTTACTCCTGTCGATGGTAAAGCTGACTTTTTTTATCTCTCCGGGGTTTAGCCGCAGTTTGGTAAAATCTTTCAATTCTTTCACGGGCCGCAGCGGCTGCGCAACAATATCCCGGAGGTAAAGCTGCACGATCTCTTCCCCCGCATATTTACCAGTGTTCTGCAGATCGAAGGAGACGGAGATGGATCCATTGACGTGCAGGGAGCTTTTGTCCAGCTGCAGGTTGCTGTATTTGAAATCGGTGTAGCTTAGGCCGTAACCGAAAGCATAGCGGGGGGTGTTTAACAGATCGGTATAGGCCGAAACATAGTTGAGGTCCTTTTCATCTTTAGCCGGCCGGCCTGTATTGAAATGATCATAATAAAGAGGGATCTGACCTATTTCCCGGGGGAAGCTGACGGGCAGCTTGCCGGAGGGGTTATACTTCCCGTAGAGCACATCTGCAATGGCGTTGCCTGCCTGGTTGCCCAGCCACCAGGTATACAGGACAGCGGGTGCATGTTCTGCGGTCCAGTTGAAGATCATGGGACGACCGGCCATCAGCAGCACAACGACCGGCCGTCCTGTAGACAGTACGGCTTTGATCAGCTCTTCCTGCACGCCGGGCAGGTGGATGTCTGCCTTGCTTTTTGCTTCGCCTGTCATATCGGCCCTTTCACCCACAGCCATGATGATGACGTCAGCTTCCCGGGCTTTTGAAAGGGCTTCGGCAAAACCAGCCCGGCTGGTG
The DNA here is from genome assembly GCF_030546645.1 of Flavitalea plasmicola. Taxonomy (GTDB): domain Bacteria; phylum Bacteroidota; class Bacteroidia; order Chitinophagales; family Chitinophagaceae; genus Puia. The sequence continues at coordinate 246,794 of NZ_JAUOTO010000008.1, read as the reverse complement.
TCCGTGATATCGCAGCCTTTCGCATACGACAATATAGTGTTACCCGCCTGCTGCTGCATCCCTTCATACAGGGAGACGACATCGTTCAGCGGCCCTACGTCGAGAGACCAGAAGCCTTTCATGTCCTTCTTAGATCGCACCAGGGGGCCAATCAGCGCGATGGACCGGAGCTCACCGGACAAAGGCAGCAGATGGCCCTCGTTCTTTAACAGGACAATGCTTCTCTCTGCCATGTCCCGGGCTGCTGCCACATGCTCTTTTTTATTGAGGACGGCTTTTTCGCGGGCGGGATCACTGAAGCGGAAAGGGTCTTCGAAAAGGCCCAGCTCGAATTTTTTCCGGAGGATCCTCCGTACGGCATCGTCGATCAGGCTGACAGGGACCTTACCCTCCTGCACCAGGCGGGGTAGATTTGCGATGTAGCTTCTGCTTTCCATATCCATGTCGCAGCCTGCCGTGAGGGCGACCCGCGCCGCTTCTTTTTTATCGGCCACATAACCGTGCGGTATCATTTCTCCGACGGAGCCCCAGTCGCTGACGACAAAGCCTGAAAAATGCCATTGCCCCTTAAGGATATTCCTCATCAGGTAGCTATTACCAGTGGCGGGGACGCCATTGAGATCGTTGAATGAATTCATGAAGGTGGCGGCCCCTGCGTCCAGGGCAGCTTTAAAGGGAGGCAGGTAAATCTCCCACAGGGTGCGCAGGCTCATGTCCACGCTGTTGTAATCACGTCCGCCGATGGCGGCTCCATAAGCAGTAAAGTGCTTGGCGCAGGCCATCACCGCATCCAGGTTGCCAAGGCCATTGCCCTGGAAACCTTTTACCCGGGCCCGGGCTATACAAGCGCCCAGGTAAGGGTCTTCGCCGGCGCCTTCCATGATCCGTCCCCAGCGGGGGTCCCTGGCTATGTCCACCATCGGCGCAAAGGTCCAGTGCACACCACCCGCGGCTGCTTCCGTAGCAGCTATGCGTGCCGATCGTTCGATGGCCGGGAGATCCCAGCTGGCGGCTTCGGCCAGCGGAATGGGAAAAGTGACGCTATACCCGTGAATGACATCCTGTCCGAACAATAATGGGATCTTAAGACGGCTTTGTACGGCCGCCTCCTGGAAGGCCCTGGTATGGGCCACGCCCATAATGTTCAGCACCGAACCCACCTTCCCCTGCCGGATGGCTTCCAGCTTATCGTCCACGTCTTTTGTAACGGGACCGGTGGCTTCCCAGTCCCCATTGTACTGATTGAGCTGGCCGATCTTTTCATCCAGCGTCATTTTTTTCAGCAGGGCTTCGATCTTCCGGTCGATGACGGATGATTGGGCGAAGAGCGTGCGGATGGCCGGGAAACACGTAAGTAATAATAGAAGGAAAAACCTGCTCATATTGGCAAACATTGATTTTCCTTCCCAAGATAGTAAATCTTAGAGGACCAGGATCTTTCCCGCATCGATCAAGGGATGCGTGGCATCGGAAATACGATAGAAATAGATGCCTTTGTTCCAGCCGGAGATGGGAATGTCGAAGGCAGTTCCGTTGACCATGAAGCTGCCTACCCGTACGCCTCCCTGGTTGAAAAAATTAATGCTCAGCGGCTGGGAATAGTACGTATCCGCTACATGCAGCGTCCCGCCCATATGCAGGACCGTTGGCTGCAGTACCGGTGGTTTTCTACCCGGCCTGTCCGTTCCCACGACAGGAGAATAAGTGGCGTTGCCGTCCTGGTCAACTATTTTGAGCCTGTAATAATTCACGATGGCGGAAGGATAGCTGTCACCATCCTGGTAGGAATAGTCGCCATCATCGCCTCCTTGCGCCACTACATCATGTAATGGTTCAAAATTCACGTTGTCGGTGGAACGTTCGACAGTATAGTGGGTGGTAAAGCTTTCATTGACCGCCCGCCAGCGGATGATCACCAGATTGTTCTCTCTAAATACCATGAGATCGGATTGGCCGAAAGCGGCTGCGGCTGTCAGCAGACCGCAGGACATCAGGGCCGAAAAATATAGATTCTTCATAAAAACCTGATTTCATGGATCAGCCGCAAATAGAATGCCCGGGTAAGGCCTACCGTTTCAATAACTTACTGTTAACGATCTTCTCCATGATCTCATCCTTCTGATATTTGCTGATGGGTACCTGGTGCTGGGATACGTGGAGGATATTCCCCTCGATGGAGTTGATCTTCCCGATGGAGACCACATACGATTTATGCGGCTGGATAAAGGCTCCTGCCGGCAGCTTTTCCTGCAGCATCTTAAGCGTCAGGTGCGTGATGATCTTTCGTTCCCCGGTGTGGATGGCTACATAGTTTTCCAGGGCTTCCACAAAAAGGATATCAGAGAAGTGGATCTTTTCCAGCTTGCTATCCGCCTTGACAAAGATATAATCCGCCCCTGCCGCCGGGGCCTGCAGCCCCCGGAAATAGTCGAAAGCCTTATTGGCCGCCCGCATAAACCGTTCGAATGAAATGGGTTTCAGCAGGTAGTCCAGCACTTCCAGCTCAAATCCCTGTAAGGCATATTTCTCATAGGCTGTCGTGAAAATGACCTTCGGAGGCGCCGTAATATTTTTCAGGAAATCGATGCCTGTGACATAAGGCATTTCGATGTCCAGGAAAAGCAGGTCCACGGGCTCCTTCTTAAGAAGTGAATTCAGCTCCAGGGCATTCTCGCACATGCCTTTCAACTCCAGGAAATCTATCTGTTCCATATACCCTTGCAAACCTTTACGGGCAAAAGGCTCATCGTCAGTAATGACGCATTTGATCTTGTCGTTCATGCATTTAAATTTAGGACGATATTGGCAAGGAATTCATTGTCTTTTTTTTCTATGTGCAGGCGATGTTTTTCCGGATACAGCAGCTGCAGCCTCCTGCGGAGGTTCTCCAGTCCGATGCCTCCGGCCTTTTCGGTCGGGATAGGTACTTTTTCCGGGACTGCATTGGCTACGCTGAAGAGAAGTTGGTTCTCATCGACCGTCGCTTCGATGCGGATCCAATAATCACCTCCGACATATTTGAATGCATTCTCCACCAGCGGCAGCATCAGCAGGGGATAGATCTGCTGTCCGTTCAATTTGCCGTCGAAGCGAACGTCGAGCCGCAGTTTTTCCGAAGAACGGATCTCCTGCAGCTCGATAAAATTCCGGAGATACCGTATTTCCTGGCTGACGGGTACAGTCTGCTGTTGATCATATAGCTGATAGCGCAGCAGCTCCGAAAATTTCTCCACGCTTTTCTTGGCTTCCCCAACATTTTCATCCATCTGGAAATAGATGGTGTTCAATGCATTAAAAAGGAAATGAGGATGGTATTGCGCTTTCAGGAACTTCAGCTCCGTCTGCAGCTTGTCATTGGTGATCTTTTCCAGTTGGATCTTTCCGTCAATATAAGCTTTCAGGAAGGTACGGCTGCGCATGATGCCGTAATAGATCAGCACATACAGGAGAGGGATCGTATTGATATCCGCGATGTCGTACCATTGGGCGCCATCATCCGTCAGCGCGCAGAAGGTCGTCAGAAATACATTCTGGAAGACGAAGTTTACCAGGAATACGTAGAGTAATTCCCGGATGATCCTGCGGCTGCTGTATCGTTCGTGGGGCCAGCGTTTATCAAACCAGCGGAACAGGCTTTGGAAGACCCATACGAAGAGGTAGCTGATCAGGACGCAATAGACTACTTCCAACGAAGTCTGTCCCCATCTTTTTCTTTCCCAGAACTTCATACCCGTGACGGAGTCCAGCAGGAGGCGGATGGTGAAATAGACGATCATCCCATACAAAGGAGGAAAAAAATATTTCCATAATCGGTTCTGCATATGCACAAGTTAAAGGATATTTTTCAGCAAGGGAATCCTTCTCAGCAATACCGCACTGAGGACATAGGTGACCAGGATGCTGAGCAGGGTCAACAGTAGAAATTTCAGCAGCAGCGGCCAATGCAGGCCCACCATCATCTTGCTGAGCGCTATCAGCACAGGCGTATGGAACACGTATACGGCAAATGCGTTCCTGGAGCAGAAGCCGGCCAGCTTTCCCTGTCGGTAAAAGCGTTCCCGGAACCAGAGGAGGAGAAAGATAGAGATGCCTACGCCTGCCAGCTGCTCCCGGCAGCATTCCAGAAGGCTCTGCCAGTGAAGGCCGCCCTGGTAAGGCGCCAGATCACCTTTCAGGGCTCCACCCAGGATGATCCCTGCGATCCACAAAGTCAATCCTCCGAATAGGGCGGCCCGCCCCCAGTATTTACCCATGCTGGAAGGGAATCTGTTTAGCCAGTCCTGTCTATAGGCCAGAATGCCGGCGCTGAAGAAAAAAACGTATTGGGAGAAATAACAGAACTGAAGGTTGTAGAAATTGGTGCCGTTGGGCCAGGGAATCCTTACGAGGAAGGATGACCCCGCGATAAGGGCGATAAATACCCAAATGAGGCTGGTTCCCGGTAGCCGGCGGATCTTGCTGGCGGATGACCCCACCGTGCCCATCCTGCCCCGCAGCACTCTATAAAGGGTATAGACGGCGCAAAAGATGAGCAGCGCTTCACAGAACCATAGGGGGCCTGTGCCGCCCATCCACCGGCCATCGCTGATATAATGGCTGTAGATACCTTTAAAAGTAACACCGGAAGAAGGGCTGTCGAAGAGATAAATGCAGTAGATGGCAACGGGCTGCAGCAGGAATACGAACAAAAGAAGGGGCAGGCCCAACCGGAAAGCCCGGTCTTTTAAGAATCTGATCGCCCCTTTTGAATCGTAGGCGCGTGGAACGAAAAAGCCGGCAATGAAGAAAAGGAAGCCCATGAAGAATGACTGCAGCCAGGCCTGGTAAGTACCAAATACAAAAGTTTCGGGCAGGCTCACGTGGGTGTCTTCCATGAAATACCAGCTTCCCAGGTGGCTATAGGTCACTGCTGCGTGCATACTTAGCACCAGCATGATCATCACCCAGCGAAGATTGTCGATATACAGGAGGCGGCCGGCTGGTTCCAAGGGGGTGCGGACAGGTGGTGGCGCGGGTCTGGAAGTCTTATAAAGCAGTGTTTGCATGATGGTTGTTTTATTATTCCAAAGCTAGCTGCCGGAAAGGCGGGGAGGAAATCTCTTTGACGTCTGGACGGCGGGAAGGGATGAATAGACGGGGCATGGCTTTTGAACGCCATTATCTGGAGCATTTAAACCGGTAATCTAAAACCAATTCGTATGGCAGATGCAAATGTTAAAGATGACATGGCCACCTTGTCCACTGTGCTGGAGAAGCTGCGCCTGCGTAAGGCTGATAATGAGTTCCGATGGACACCCGAGGGATTTACAGCAGGGAAAGGCAAGACCTATCAGCCGGAGGAGCTGTCGATACTAAGGACGTATCGATTTGAGGGCGAATCGAATCCTTCCGACTCTTCGATCTTATATATTATAGAAGCCAATGATCATCTCATCGGCTACAGCCTGGACGCTTATGGCGTCTATAGCAACCACGACGATGAGGAGGGATACGATAATTTTATAAGAAAGATCTCTATAAAGGATCACGGGGACCAGGTCCTGACGGATATTTGAGGACGCCTTCAAAAAACCTCCCGGCACGGCCGGGAGGTTTTTAATTAAATGATAATGATCAGCAGCAGGATGATGATGATCAGCGCGCCAATGGAGATGTAGACGCCGGTGATCACTTTGGCTTCCTTGTGCATGCCTCTCAGCTCTTTGCGAAGGGCCCTGCGTTCATCTTTTGAAAGCATGGATCTATCCATTGCCTTGATCTCGTCCACTCTTGCCTTTATTGCTTCCAGGCGAGCTTCTTTTTGCTCTTTTGTCATATGGGCAATGACTTCTCTGGAAGGAACTTCATAGTTCGGGGCTGAGGCGTCGGCTGCATGCAGGTTCAACGCCGGCAACATAAATAATGCGAAGAAAAGCGGCAGATAACGCTTACATCTTTTGATCGTTTTCATGTTTTGTCGATTTAAATGAGGTGCAATACGGTGAGTTCCTTATCAGGAGGTTCAAAACTCATTCCTGGCAGTTTCTGCTCTTGGAACCAAAATATTGGGATTAGAATGTTTAGGGCATTAAAAAAGTGTGGAAATATTTCCACACTTTTTTAATCTTACGTTTACCGAGCCTCCTGGGAAAAAAAATTAATTTTCGTGTAGCCAGAGTTTTACAATGGAATTTGTGATCTCAACCAGCTCGCCGTAGGAATCGGGCTTGTGAAGGAAACAACTGGCACCTAATTCGTAAGATGTCTTACGGTCCTGATGCAGGGTGGAGGTTGTAAGCACGATAATGGGAATCTGACTGAACTTTTTGTTGCTTCGGATCTCCTTGAGCGCCTGGAGCCCAAGCATCCCGGGCATGTTCAGATCCAATAGGATAAGGGCTGGAAACCCGGATTCGTCAGAATGCAGGTTCTCCAGCAACGTTTCGGCATTCTCGATGAAGACATAGTCGATTTGAGGACTATTCTCCAGGAACGCGTCGAGGATGATCTGTCGGTCATCAGGATCATCATCAACAATGAAAATAAGAGGTTGTTCGTTGCTTTTCATAAATAATCATGAGTCTAAACGTTGATAAATCCAGGCTGATGTTCTAAGGGGGTGAATTCTGCATAGTCCTATACTAGAACCTTGCCAAACTATGATACAATATAAGGTGAAACACCGATATTTTTTAGATCGATAAACCATAAATTTGATCGTTAAATCAAAATATCCTGTCTATGGGTACAAATACCAAGGAAGTTAAAAAAAACAAAAACGTCTCCCGTAAACCGCAATCCCGTAATGGCGATGCAGATGCCGCTTTGCAATGGGTGGAAAGCTCACCGGAAGAAACCCTTCTGAACGATAAGGAGCTATTGCGCATCCTCATGCAGGTGCGCAATGGTAATTTCAGTGTTCGTATGCCTATTGACGAGACAGGTGTGAAAGGTAAGATCTGCGACACGCTGAATGAGATCATTTCTCTCAACGAGGAGATGATGCGGGAATTTACCAAGGCGGGTAATACCATTGGCAAGCAGGGTAAGCTTACCCAGCGGATAGAAGTGCCTAATGCCAAGGGGTCATGGGCCACGGGCGTGAACAGTCTCAATGCCCTTATTTCCGACCTGGTGCATCCCACTATTGAGATTGCGCATGTCATCAGCTCTGTGGCGAAAGGCAATCTTTCCCAGGAGATGCCGCTGGAGATCGGCGGTCACACTTTACAGGGAGAGTTCTCCCGCATTGCCAAGGAGGTGAACGATATGGTGAAGCAGCTGAACCTTTTTTCCATGGAAGTGACGCGTGTGGCGTTGGAAGTGGGTTCGGAGGGCAAGCTGGGCGGACAGGCCAAGGTAAAAGGCGTGGCCGGTGTATGGAAGGACCTTACGGACTCGGTAAACCGGATGGGGAGCAACCTGACGGCGCAGGTGCGCAATATTGCGGAAGTGACGACGGCGGTGGCTAAAGGGGATCTTTCCAAGAAGATCACGGTGGATGTAAAAGGGGAGATACTGGAACTAAAGAATACGATCAATACGATGGTGGACCAGCTGAATTCCTTCTCCTCGGAAGTGACGCGTGTGGCGTTGGAAGTGGGTACGGAAGGCAAGCTGGGCGGTCAGGCGCATGTAAGAGGGGTAGGGGGAACCTGGAAGGACCTTACGGACTCCGTGAACGGGATGGCCAGTAACCTCACCGGGCAGGTGCGCAATATTGCCGAGGTGACGACGGCGGTGGCGAAGGGGGATCTTTCCCGTAAAATTACGGTGGACGTGAAAGGGGAAATACTTGAATTGAAGAATACGATCAATACGATGGTGGACCAGCTGAACTCTTTCTCTTCCGAGGTGACCCGTGTGGCCCGTGAAGTAGGCTCTGAGGGTAAGCTGGGCGGTCAGGCGGACGTGCCGGGCGTGGGGGGGACCTGGAAGGATCTGACGGATTCGGTGAATAAGATGGCTTCGAACCTGACGTCCCAGGTGCGCAATATTGCGGAGGTGACGACGGCGGTAGCCACGGGTGACCTCTCCCGTAAGATCGATGTGGATGTAAAAGGGGAGATATTGGAGCTGAAAAATACGATCAATACGATGGTGGACCAGCTGAACTCCTTCTCTTCGGAAGTGACGCGTGTGGCCCGTGAGGTGGGCTCTGAGGGTAAGCTGGGCGGCCAGGCGGCGGTGGAAGGGGTAGGGGGTGTCTGGAAGGACCTAACGGATTCGGTGAATGGAATGGCCAGCAACCTCACCGGGCAGGTGCGTAACATCGCCGAGGTGACGACGGCGGTGGCAAAGGGTGACCTTTCCCGTAAGATCACGGTGGATGTAAAGGGGGAGATATTGGAGCTGAAGAATACCATTAATACAATGGTGGACCAGCTGAACTCTTTCGGATCGGAAGTGACGCGTGTGGCCCGTGAGGTGGGTTCGGAAGGAAAGCTGGGTGGTCAGGCGGACGTACCGGGTGTGGGAGGGACCTGGAAGGATCTGACGGATTCGGTGAATAAGATGGCTTCGAACCTGACGTCCCAGGTACGTAACATTGCAGAAGTAACGACGGCGGTGGCCAACGGAGACCTTTCCCGTAAGATCACGGTGGACGTGCAAGGGGAAATATTGGAACTGAAGAATACCATTAATACGATGGTGGATCAGCTCCGGGGCTTTGCCTCGGAAGTGACGCGTGTGGCCCGTGAGGTGGGTACGGAAGGCAAGCTGGGCGGTCAGGCCTTTGTGCCGGGCGTGGCCGGTACGTGGAAAGACCTTACGGACTCTGTGAACCAGATGGCTGGAAATCTGACGGCGCAGGTACGTAATATCGCAGAGGTTGCTATTGCGGTGGCCAATGGGGACATGTCTAAAAAGATCACGGTGGACGTACGCGGTGAGATCCTGCAGCTGAAGGAGACCCTCAATACGATGGTGGACCAGCTGCGGGCCTTTGCTTCTGAAGTAACACGTGTGGCCCGTGAAGTGGGTACGGATGGAAAGCTGGGCGGGCAGGCATTCGTACCGGGTGTGGCCGGGACCTGGAAGGATCTCACCGACTCGGTGAACCAGATGACGGGCAACCTGACGGCCCAGGTGCGCAACATCGCCGAGGTGACCAAGGCCGTGGCATCGGGTGATCTTTCCAAGACGGTGGCCATCGACGTAAAAGGGGAGATATTGGACCTTAAGAATACGATCAATACGATGGTGGAGCAGCTGAACTCCTTTGCCTTCGAGGTGACGCGTGTGGCCCGTGAGGTGGGTACGGAAGGTAAGCTGGGCGGGCAGGCGGAAGTTAGGGGTGTGGCCGGGACCTGGAAGGACCTTACTGACTCGGTGAACATGATGGCTTCCAACCTTACCAACCAGGTGCGTGGTATCGCCAAAGTGGTAACGGCGGTGGCTACGGGCAACTTAAAGCAGAAACTTTCCATCGTCTCGCGCGGCGAGGTGGCGCAGCTGACGGATACCATCAACGAGATGATCGATACGTTGGCCACTTTTGCCGACCAGGTGACGACGGTGGCCCGTGAAGTGGGGGTCGAGGGGCGGCTGGGCGGCCAGGCGAGTGTGCCCGGCGCTTCCGGGATATGGAAGAATCTTACGGAGAACGTGAACCAGCTGGCTCAGAATCTTACAACGCAGGTGCGTTCCATTTCCGAAGTGGCGTCAGCGGTGACCAAGGGTGACCTTACCCGTACCATCCGTGTGGAGGCGAAGGGTGAGGTGGAAGCGTTGAAGGACACCATCAACCAGATGATCGCGAACCTGAAGGAGACCACGCTGCGTAACCAGGAACAGGACTGGCTCAAGTCCAACCTGGCCAAGTTCACCCAAATGTTGCAGGGGCAGAAGGATCTCAATACCGTGACACAACGGATCCTCTCGGAATTGGCGCAGGTGGTGATTGCCCACTATGGCGCCTTCTACATCCTCAAGCAGGATGAAGACACCCGGGTGGACAAGCTGCGGCTCTTTGCCGCCTACGGTTACAAATCCGAAAAGAATATTCCCACGGAGTTCTTCATTGGCGAAGGGCTGGTGGGGCAGGTGGCGTTTGAAAAGGAAAGGATCATCCTTTCCAACGTGCCTGGCAATTATATCAAGATCAGCTCCGGCCTGGGCCGCGCCAAGCCTGCCAACCTCATCATCCTGCCGGTGCTTTTCGAGAACAAGGTAAAGGCCGTGATCGAGCTGGCATCGCTGGATGCCTTTAGTGAGACCCACCTGGACTTTCTCAGCCAGCTGACGGAAAGTATCGGGATCGTGCTGAACACCATTGAAGCCAACACCCGTACGGAGGAGCTGCTGGCACAATCCCAGTCACTGGCCGGAGAGCTGAAGATCCAGCAGGAGGAGCTGAGAAGGACCAACGACGAGCTGCAGGACAAGGCGCTGCTGCTGGTGAAACAAAAGAATGAGGTGGAAGCCAAGAACAAGGAAGTGGAAGAAGCAAGGAGGTCGCTGGAGGAGAAGGCCGAGCAGCTGACCCTGACCTCCAAATACAAGTCGGAGTTCCTTGCGAATATGTCACATGAGCTGCGGACCCCGTTGAACAGTCTGCTGATCCTTGCGCAGCAGCTGTATGAGAATGCGGAGGGTAATCTTACGGACAAGCAGATCCGTTATGCCAAGACCATCCACTCCTGCGGGGATGACCTAATTCAGCTGATCAACGATATCCTGGACCTTTCCAAGATCGAGTCCGGGTTTATTTCCGCCAATATCTCTCCTGTCCGGTTTGGAGAGATCGCTTCTTTTGTGGAGACCACGTTCAAGCCCATTTCCGAGGCAAGGCATCTCCGGTTCACCATCGAGACAGACCCGCGCCTGCCGCATACGATGGAGACGGACCTGCAGCGTCTCAACCAGATCCTGAAGAACCTGCTTTCCAATTCCTTCAAATTTACGGAGAAGGGAGAGGTCAAGCTCAGGATCTACCAGGCCGACAATAACTGGAAGCAAGGCAATGCCAACCTGGACAATGCGGAGAAAGTAGTGGCTTTCGCCATCAGCGATACGGGCATCGGCATCCCGCAGGAAAAGCAGAACATCATCTTCGAAGCGTTTCAGCAGGCCGAGGGTTCCACCAGCCGTAAATACGGGGGTACGGGCCTGGGTCTCTCCATCAGCCGTGGGCTGGCCGAGCTGCTGGGAGGCACCATCGAGCTGGAGAGCTCGCCTTCCAAAGGCAGCACTTTTACGCTCTTTGTACCGATTGAGAACGCACCGGGCGTTATTTCCAAAGAAACTTCCGACAATCTGAACGCCTATCACCAGCTGCAGCTGGGAAATGACAGCGGAGAGATCGATACCCTCCTCAATTCCCTCCGTGTGACGAATGAAGATGCGGGTAAGATGACGATCGTCAGCGAAATGATCAATGACGCGGGTGACGACAGGCATTCCATCCAGGCGGGGGACAAGATCGTGCTAATCGTGGAAGATGACCTTCGTTTCGGGAAGATCATTATTGAAAAGGCGCACAGCTACCAGCTGAAGGCCATTGTGGCGACAAATTACATCGAGGTGTTTGATTTTATCAATCGCTTTACGCCCATTGCCATTACCCTGGATGTGAAGCTGCCGGATACCAGCGGCTGGAAGGTGCTGGACCTGCTCCGCAACGACCTGAACTACCGGCATATCCCCATTCACCTTATTTCCGGGGAAGAGAATAAAATGCTGGCGCTGAAGCGGGGAGCCAGGAGCTTCCTGCTCAAGCCGCTGGAGAACGATGCCCTCAACGAGCTGTTTGAAGACATTGTTTCCTTTGCTGCCAAGCAGACTAAAAAGATCCTGGTAGTGGAAGACAACGAAGTGGACTATTCCCAGATCACCCGGATGCTGGAAGGCGAGAATATCGATGTAACCTTGGCTACCACGGGTAAGAAGGCGCTGCAGGAGACCAATATCAAGGACTATGACTGTATCATCCTGGATTATACGCTGCCGGATATCTCCGGCATAGACCTGGTCAACCAGGTCAGCGAGATCAAGAAAAAGCTCACGCCCATCATCGTGTACAGCGCGAAGGATTTCGATAAAAAGGAGTTGCATCATCTGAATCGCAGCTCCAATACGATCCTGCTGAAGGGGGTCAACTCCCTGGAGCAACTTCTGGAAGAGACGATCCTGCAGCTGCATATCAACCATAAGGACCTTCCTGCCGAGAAGAGAAAGGTCATCGAGCATATCCGGATGAAGGATGATATTCTCACGGGGAAAAACGTCCTTGTGGTGGATGATGATGTTCGCAACCTGTTTGCGCTTACCACCGTTTTTGAAAGATATAACATGAATGTGACAACGGCGGAAAGCGGAAAAGAGGCGATCAGCATCATCAATGACGACAAGCAAAAGATCGACATGGTGCTGATGGATATCATGATGCCGGAGATGGATGGTTATGAGACGACGCAGAAGATCAGGAGGGAACATAAGAATTCCACGCTGCCAATCATAGCCGTGACGGCCAAGGCTATGAAAGGCGACCGCCAGAAATGTATCGAGGCAGGCGCTTCAGACTATATCACCAAACCTCTGAAGATCGATCAATTGTTGTCTTTAATGCGGGTGTGGTTCTACAAATAATCATAAAAACCAGTGAATGCAGCCTAAGATCTTAATAGTAGATGATCGGGAGGACAATTTGCTGTCTATAGAGACGGTGCTGGAGCCGGATGGATACCGGATTGTCAAGGCCAATTCAGGAAGACAGGTCCTGAAGATATTACTGTCCGATTTCGACTTCGCCCTTATCCTTATGGACGTGCAGATGCCCAACCTGAATGGTTTCGAGACGGCTTCGCTGATCTACGAACGGGAAAGGCTCCGTCATATCCCCATTATTTTTATCACGGCCAATAATTATGGAGAGGAGAACATTTTCAAAGGCTACCGGGCGGGAGCCGTCGATTATATCTACAAGCCTGTCAACCCTGAGCTGTTGCGGGCTAAGGTGAGCGTCTTTGTGGACCTCTACCGGAAGAACCACCGGTTATTGGCGCAGGAACAGAAGTTAGTGGCTATCAATAAGAGCCTGGAACTGGAGATCCATGAAAGAAAGGTTTCTGAAGAGAAGGTGATCGAGCTGAACCGGGAGCTGCTGGAGAATATTGCGCGCCTGGAGACGGCCAATAAGGACCTTGATCTTTTTGCCTTTATGGCCTCCCATGATCTCCAGGCTCCTTTACGGAAGATACGGATGTTCAGCGACCGGCTGCTGAGCGACCACCGGCAGAACATGAATAAGGATGGGCAGATGTATCTTTCCCGTATCCAGGAAGTGTCCAAGCGGATGCAGGACCTTATCAACGATATTTTGCGATTTTCCAAGATCTCGGGGGAAAAGGAATCCTTCCAGGAGGTGGACCTGAACGAGGTGGTGAAAGAAGTGATCTCGGAGATGGACGGTCCGATCCGGGAAAAAAAAGCGGAGATAATTCTGGATCCTTTGCCTGTCCTGCCTGTGAATGCAGTGCTGATGGTGCCACTCTTTTCCAATCTGATCAATAATTCACTGAAATACAGCAAAAAGCAGGAGCTTCCGAAGATCCACATACGACACGAGGTGATGTCGTCCGGCGCCAAGGATCCGGACCCCAGGTATTGCAGGATACTGATCGAGGACAATGGCATTGGGTTTGATCAAAAGTATGCCGAGCAGATCTTCGACATGTTCCGCCGGCTGCATCCCAGCGCTGAATATGAGGGTACGGGCATCGGGCTGGCCCTATGTAAAAAGATCGTGGAAAAGCATAAGGGATTTATTTCTGCCAGGGGTAAGCCAGGAGAGGGGGCGGTATTCATCGTGTCGTTGCCTTTGAATACGGTAAAAAGAGAAATATTGGCGTAGGAAAATTTGTTTATTTTGGAAAGAATTAATAAAGATATAGATATAACAGCTAATTCAAAGGATAGTATGCTGCCATCCGGTTTACCGACGCGTGTTCTGATCGTTGAAGATGACGAGGATGATTATCTTATTATAGAGGCGTGCATCAGGGACATCCCGGAAAAGGAGTTCCTGATCGACTGGTGCTATGAATATGATGAAGCTCTGAAGCGAATCGAGCTGGGCCGCTATGACATTTATTTCATCGATTATTTGTTGGGGGCCAGGACAGGGTTGGAGCTGCTGCGGGACGCCATTTCCCTGGGCTGTGAAGATCCCCTGGTGTTGCTTACCGGCATCGGCAACCGTGAGGTGGATGTACAGGCTATGACCATCGGCGCAGTCGATTACCTGGTAAAGTCGGAGATCAATACGGAGAAGCTGGAACGAAGCATCCGCTATGCCCTGGAGCGCAGCGCCAATATTAAGGCCCTGAAAGCCAATGAGCGTAAATTCAGGAACATTTTCGAACGTTCAAAAGATGCTGTTTTCCTGGGGGACGAGGGCCTGGTATTCAGAGATGCGAACGGCGCCACCTGCGACCTGTTCAAATATAATAAGGAAGACCTGCAGCAACTGAGCCTCTATTATCTCTTTGCCAGGAAGGATGCCGCTGCATTGCTGAAGGCCCGGCTGCACCAGACGGGAGAGGTAGAGGATGAAGAGGTGGAATTGCTGACCCGCACCAAGGAGAAAAGGAATTGTATACTATCCATTTCGAGGCAAACAGATTCCAGCGGGGGGACTTACTTTCAGGGGATCATACATGATATCACCAATTTAAAAAGGATCGAGCGAGCTACTTTTCAGATCGAGAAACTGCGGGGTACCGCTACGCTGCTTCGGACCCTGGCCCATGAGGTAAGGAATCCGCTTACGAATATCAATTTGTCCGTGGAACAGCTGAAGCCGGAGCTCAACAGTGAGGACGCGAATATTTACCTGGATATCATAGCAAGGAATTGCGGCCGGATTGACGGACTGATCTCTGAATTACTGGATTTATCCCGTCCGGCGGAGATCTCGCTGCAAAAAGCGCCGCTGCAGGCTATTATCGATACGACCCTGGCGGCGGCCTCGGACCGGATCTCCCTGAAAGGCATCGGGCTGGAGCTGAGCTATCCCGATCAGCCTGCTTACATCATGGCCGATATTGAGAAGTTAAAGATCGCCTTTTTGAATATCGTCATCAATGCTGTCGAGGCTGTCCCGAAGGAGGCCGGCAGGATCATCGTGACCATCCGGGAGGACGGCCCCTATTACAAGGTATTTATCAACGATAATGGAGCGGGGATCCCTGACGAGAATATTTCCCGCATTTTCGAGCCCTATTTTACTTCCAAGACCAATGGATTTGGGCTGGGCCTGGCCGCCACCTGGAATATTTTGCAGTCTCACCGGGCGTCGATCGACGTCAATTCCCAGCTGGGAGAGGGTACCAGCTTTATATTGGTGTTTGAGCAAGCCTCTTAAGCTGCAAGCTGTTAGCTACAAGCTGCAAGCCAGGACTTAGTTAGGCGATACTGGTAGCTTGAAGCTTGTCGCTTGCAGCTATTTACGGGTATGCGATGGGATCGAGCTCCAGTATCTGGTGCAAATGGTGCAGGAGGTGATTACAGTAGTCTGCCGCCAGCCATTTGATGGTGTACTGCTGATCATTTCCCATTGCGCACTTCCGTAATGCACCTTCCGGGGTGATGCCTGCCAGTATCCGGCAGATATGCCTGTTGAGCAACCTCCATAATGCAAGGATGTCTTTGGTAGGGTAGTGCTGGTAATCGGCCAGGGCGACCCATTTATCCTGGTCATACCCGATCCGGGGGAGGTCTTCATATTGGGCTACGACAAAGCGGCGGATATTGTTCTGAGCCGAATCGACCAGGTGTCCCAGGATCTCTTTTTTACTCCATTTTCCGGGACCGGGTTTCCGGCTGTATTCTTCTTCCGGGATGGCTTCCAGTCGCCGGTTGTAATTGTTGACGATCTTTCCGAGGTGCTCAATGGTGGCTTGCATGGTTTTTTGAAATTCTCATGGAAATATACAAAATAAAGCTAAAGTGGACCATGGATCCAAATGGCGTAATACTGATTTGATAATATGCCTGGCAACCAATAATTTTGCGACTCGAAATGGATGAAAAATCCGTCGATCATAAATCTTTACGAATGAGACAAATTGCTTTCAGGGAGGCTCTACGCGAGGCCATGAGCGAGGAAATGCGCCGCGATGACCGTGTTTTTTTAATGGGTGAGGAGGTAGCAGAATACAATGGCGCCTATAAGGTAAGCCAGGGAATGCTGGATGAGTTTGGGGCGAAGCGGGTGATCGATACGCCCATTTCAGAGCTTGGGTTTACTGCTGTTGCGGTGGGCGCCGCCCAGAATGGCCTGCGGCCTGTCGTAGAATTTATGACCTGGAATTTTGCTGTCCTGGCCCTGGACCAGATCCTGAACACGGCCTCCAAGATGCTGGCAATGAGCGGCGGACAGGTAAGCTGTCCTATTGTATTCCGCGGTCCCAACGGATCTGCCGGTCAACTGGGCGCCCAGCACTCTACGGCCTTTGAAAGCTACTACGCCAATATACCTGGTATCAAGGTGGTCTCCCCCAGCAACGGCTACGATGCGAAAGGGCTGTTGAAGCAGGCCATCCGTTATGAAGAAGACCCGGTCATCTTCATGGAAAGCGAGGTTTCCTATGGGGACAAATCAGAGGTGCCTGACGAGGAATATTATATTCCCCTGGGTAAAGCTGATGTCAAAAAGGCGGGGAAAGATGTGACCATCGTCTCTTTTAATAAAATGATGAAAGTGGCTTTGGGCGCAGCTGCCGAACTGGAGAAGGAAGGGGTTAGCGCCGAGGTGATCGATCTGCGCACTATCCGTCCGCTGGACTGGATGACCATCCTGGAAAGCGTGAAAAAGACCAACAGGCTGGTGATCGTAGAAGAGCAGTGGCCGTTTGCTTCTATTTCTTCGGAGATCACCTATCGTATCCAGAAAGAGGGGTTTGACTACCTGGATGCGCCTATCCGTCGTATTACGGCTGCCGACGCACCTTTGCATTACGCACCCAACCTGGTGAGCTTAGCGTTGCCAGACGTCGTACGGACGGTGAAGCTGGTGAAAGAAGTGATGTACTTAAACAAATAAAAAAAATCCCGGTCAAAGACCGGGATTTTTTCATTCATTCAGAGGTGGCACAGGCTATTTGATCGCTTCCAGGGCTGTATTGAACAGCACGAGGAAACCATATACACAACCCAGTAATACGCATCCGAGAACAGTCAGTTTAAAAAGCACTTTACCGGTGGGGAGAGCCTGCATTTCGAGGTCTTGCTTCATAGGGAAATATTTTTTGGATTATAAATGGATTTGGTTCTTCATGGATTTTAGATATAGCTAAGATAATAACTGTAGCCTCCTGCTACAAGGTTCTTTTACGTAGGATAATTACGATGGTTTGCTAAATGACTGATTATCAATGAAAATAATTGGCCGCAGACTGATCTGCCAAATCCCTTAGGGAGAGTTCTTTCAAAGCGAGGTGGTCCATGGGGCTTTCAGCGGCGATATGGCAGGCGTAACCGGCTGACAGGGGCAGGGCTTGGAGGCGCCAGTGGCGGCTGCCGAGGCTGATGATCCTGTTCTCTTCTATACGCAGGCCTGCCAGCGGCAGATTGAGTCCCCGTCCATCGGCTTTTGACAGGCACTCCTTTGCGGTCCAAAAATGGTAAAAAGCTTTCAGCGGATGGGGGGCGCCTGTGATCGTTGCCCATTCATCGGCGCTGAACTGGCCCTTAAAATCTTCGATGTTGAGGTCTTTGATCTCTTCCAGGTCGATACCGACCCCTCCTTCTGTAGCAAGGATGCAGACGACCCGGTGGCCTGAGTGGGAAATATTAAAATCCGGGCCACCTGAGAGAAATGGTCTTCCGTAATCCGTGTATTGTAAATGACGGAGGTCAGCCGGCCAGCCTCCTACTTTCAGGGCTGTGGTCAGCAACAGCTTGCCTAACAAGCATCCATGGGCATCCTGCCAACGTCTGAACCGCCGCGCCTTGGCGGAGATCTCCGGGGGCAAGCCAGCTATCAATGATTGCAAGGCATTTTCAGGAATGGGAGTTTTATATTCCGTGGAATAGATCCAGATGCTCATTTCCTAAAATTAATTGTTTTTCGGCCAGCGGCGCAACTGGAAAGGGTAGAAAGTCCATTCGGGTGTAATAATAATGGATTGATCAGCCCGGTACCAGGGGCTGGCACCTTCGTCCTTAGGATTTTTGACAAGGTGGATATCCTGCGCAGGCATATAGCTTTGGGCGAGGAGGTAGGCTTTATGGCCGGCGGCATCGATGGCCAGGTCCATCACCAGCATGGCGTGACCGGGAGATCCGCCTGTGATGAGCACATCTCCCGGCCGGATGTCGCTGAAATGCGGGACCGGGACCAGCTGTTTTTCCAGGCTCAGTGTCCCACAATAGGAAAATACCGTTTGCAGGTATTCATTGAAACAGGCACGGTCTTCGCAAGGGTTATGGCCTGGAAGCGACCAGGCCACGAGCTGGCCGCCTTTCTGCCGGAAGCGGCGGCCAAGGGTCCAGTCCAGGAAATTCAGGGGCATACCCTGGGCGGTATAAAAACAAATGGCTTTATACTCTTTCCGTGCGTAAAGAAACTCCGCCCTCAGGCGCATAATTGCGTCTGCGCATTGTTGAAGATCCTGGGTGCCCACGGAGACGTCCAGCACGGCAAACTGAGCCTCCTGGTTGCGTTTGAGGGCGCCATTGAAAAGATGAACGGTGCGGTCTTTTTTCAAAGGAAGTGTTCGTAGCCAGGCTGCGAAGGGATCGTCTCCTGCCGACCGTCGGAAGCCTCCGGGCGGCGGAATGGCGCCTATAAGAGGGTAAGGATTGAGAACTGCCGGCGTGCAGCAGCAAGAGAAGATTATAATCGTTAATTTTGCCAGGTTCATATTATTCGTTGAACGGAACTAAGAGAAGCCTGGCCATTTATTTTTCCATAAAAAGATTTGTTAAAGCTCATGTCGAACATCCTGATCATTGACGATGAAAAAGCTATCCGTAAAACACTTAGTGAGATCCTGTCCTATGAAGGTTATAAGATCGATGAGGCCGGCGACGGTGAGGAAGGTTTGAAAAAAGTGAGGGAAAAGGAATACGACGTTGTACTCTGCGATATTAAGATGCCCAAGATCGACGGGATAGAATTCCTGGAAAAAGCGAAGGAAGCAAATCCTGACATTCCTATTATAATGATATCGGGGCACGGTACCATCGAGACGGCCGTGGAAGCGGTGAAGAAAGGTGCTTATGACTATATTTCCAAGCCTCCGGACCTCAACAGGCTGCTGATCACCATTCGCAACGCCATGGACAAGACTACCCTGGTGGCCGAGACCAAGGTGTTGAAGCGGAAGGTAAGCAAGGTGCAGGAAATGGTGGGTTCATCCACACCGATCCAGAAGATCAAGGAGACCATAGAAAAGGTGGCTCCCACGGAAGCCCGGATATTGGTGACCGGAGAGAACGGCGTGGGAAAGGAATTGGTAGCCCGCTGGGTGCATGAAAAAAGCAATCGTGCGGGAGGTCCCCTGATCGAAGTGAATTGCGCCGCCATTCCCAGTGAACTGATAGAGAGCGAGCTGTTTGGGCATGAGAAGGGGTCATTTACCTCCGCGGTCAAGCAGCGTATTGGCAAGTTTGAGCAGGCCAATGGCGGAACGCTGTTCCTGGACGAGATCGGCGATATGAGCCTGACGGCCCAGGCAAAGGTGCTCAGGGCCTTGCAGGAGGGGAAGATAACGCGGGTGGGCGGCGATAAGGATATCAATGTGGACGTACGGGTGATCGCTGCTACCAATAAGGACCTCCTCAAAGAGGTGGACGAGAAGAATTTCCGCCTGGACCTTTACCATCGCCTCAGCGTCATCATTATTCACGTGCCATCCCTGAATGAAAGAAAAGATGACATCCCTTTGTTAGTAGATAAATTCCTGGCAGATATCTGCGCTGATTATGGTATTGCGAAGAAGGCTATAGAGGAAGAGGCCATTAAAGCTTTGCAGAAGCATAATTGGACGGGGAATATCCGGGAGCTACGGAATGTGGTGGAGCGGCTGATCATTCTTTCCGGCAAGAACATCGACCGGGACGATGTGGAAAGCTATGTCCTTCCAAAGAAATAATTGACCCAGACAGCCCAAAAACAGGCAGGAACCCTGTAATATTCCGGTCCATTTAACGACAAATAGGTTATTTCCCCAAATGTTTTAGCAAAACTTTCCAGTTCAATGTTTTGGGGGGACGATTATTATTATAAATTTGCCCGGAATCATAAAAAAACCAAAGGAATGTCGACTCATCAGTTGCTGGTCTTAGTGCTCATTCAATTACTTATACTCTTATTACCCTCCGTCGGACTCTATAAAATGTTTGAAAAGGCAGGTGCTGCCGGCTGGAAAGCATTCGTTCCTTTATATAACACCTGGGTGATGCTGGAGCTCGCAGAACGGCCCAAGCACTGGGTTTTCTGGCAATTGATCCCTGTCGTGGGCTGGTTTATTTCCATGGGGATCTATGTGGAGTTCGTGAAAACCTTTGGTAAATTCCGTTTTTATGAGCATGCGCTGGCGGCCCTGCTGCCAGTGGTCTATTTCCCTTATGTAGGATTCAACCCCAAGGATAAATTCACGGGGTCTGGTCCTGTGAAGAAGCATCGAAAAGGCACGGCCCGGGAATGGGTTGACGCCGGGGTCTTTGCCATCGTGGCGGCTACGCTCATCCGGACCTTTGTCTTCGAAGCCTACACTATTCCAACGGGCTCGATGGAGAAGACGCTGCTGGTGAATGACTTTCTTTTCGTAAGTAAGTTCAGTTATGGTCCCCGTATACCCAACACGCCTTTATCCATTCCTTTTGTGCATAATACGATGCCCATCACAAATGGGAATTCTTACGTGGAATGGATCAAGATCCCCTATACCCGTTGGTTTGCCAGCCCGGTGAACAGGGGAGATGTGGTGGTGTTCAACTTCCCTGCGGGCGATACGGTGATCAATTTGCCGGACTTCCAGTCACAGCGTCCGTATTATGACGTAGCCCGGGAGATCGGCCGGGGCAATATGGATTCGGGACGTCAGGTGATCCTCAGCAAGCCGGATGATTATCCGTTGGTGATCCGTCCGGTGGATAAACAGGAAAACTATATCAAACGATGTGTAGCGGTCGCGGGCGACACATTGCAGATCAGGGACCAGGTGGTCTATATCAATGGAAAGGCGCAGGTTTTCCCACCCGAATCACAGACCAATTATGAAGTGGAGACCAAGGGGCAGCCACTGGACGAGACGGTGATGAAGGACGAATATAACCTGGATATGACCAATGGTGAGGATGTCCGCAGTGCCGGCAACGGTAATAATAATCAATATGACATGCTGCTGACCTGGAGCGCTCATGAGAAAATGCTGAAGAATGGGCTGGCCAAGAGCATTGTACCGGAGATCGACAGCAATCACGATGTTTATCCATATGATCATGTTCACGTGTGGAGCCGGGATAATTATGGTCCCATTTGGATTCCAGCCAAGGGGGCAACGCTGCCACTGACGCCGGAAAGTTACCCCATTTATGAAAGGGCCATTCGTGTATATGAGCACAATGACCTTGAAATGAAGGATGGCAAGATCTATCTCAATGGACAGCCTGCCACGCAATATACCTTTAAGATGAACTACTATTGGATGATGGGGGACAATCGTCATGGGTCGCAGGATTCCCGTTATTGGGGTTTTGTGCCCGAAGACCATGTAGTAGGAGAGGCGTGGCTGATCTGGATGAGCTGGAACAAGGGGGTACGTTGGAGCCGGCTGTTCAAAAAGATCAAATAGGTGGAATTATCATTTCGGGATGTTTCAACCGGTTGAAAATAAAAGGACATGGAAAAGCATGTGCATCAATTTTCTTATGAGGTGTATGATTCTGCTGAAGCGTTAGCGCTGGCCGATGCCGAATTGTTGAAAAAAGCGAGGCTGGTGACAAGCGATGCCTATGCACCTTACTCCCGGTTTCGTGTAGGCGCTGCGGCCCGGCTTGAGAACGGGCAGGTGGTTACGGGGACCAACCAGGAGAACGCTTCTTTTCCTGCGGGCATTTGTGCGGAGAGGGTGTTGATGTCCGCGGCTTCTTCCTTTTATCCAGGTATACCCATTGATACCCTGGCAATCAGCTACTTCAACGAGCAGGGCCCGAGCGAAAATCCTATCTCTCCCTGCGGGATCTGCCGCCAGTCGCTGCAGGAATTCGAGCAGCGGGCGGGAAGACCGATCCGGTTAATTCTGGGCGGCCAGCAAGGAACCGTGTATATTATTCCACAAGCATCTTCATTATTGCCCCTGGCCTTCACGGCCGACGAACTGGAATGATCGGATGGTTAACCGACCATGGCACGATTTTATAAGTATGTTAAATTAGATTTTTTTGCCTTGTAATAACATTTCATTAATGTCGAAACATTTTTTTTCTTATTTGATTTATTGTATTTTAGTATAGTCAACACTTAAGATCACACTCTACCTACTTAATTACCCCTACCGGCTGTAATGATTTTTCCGTCCCCAGTTTAACCTGCAAATAGGAAAGGCAAAGATTAGATGGCTGCAAAATGCTGAAATAAATGTCTGGCATGATAATATGTGCTATTAATAAGATTTTTATTTAGCACCGGAAGTGTGCGACCTTATAACTACAACCTTATGCTATCGAGACCTATTAACCTCGCGATTGTCGATGACCATGTTTTATTTAGGAAAACGCTCAAAGCTTTTCTCTCTGACCAGGAAAATATTAATGTAACAGTACAGGCCACGGACATCTTCGACCTGATGAATAAATTAAGAGCTGCATCCATTGACGTATTGTTGATGGATATTTTTTTGCCCGAATTAAATGGCAGCGAGGCTTTGAATCTTATTCGAACGGAACATCCCACCTTAAAAATACTTGTCCTGTCAATGAGTTCGGATATGAATCTGATCAGTGATCTGCTCGACGCCGGGATACACGGATATATATCCAAGGCGGACGAACCGGAAGAATTGCTTCAGGCCATTCGGGCAGTCGCGGATAACCGTATTTACAGGAACCGGATATTTACAGAAGCATTGTATTGGAATAAGCAGAACAATATCAAGAACCACGTTGGGAAATCAGATGTTACGTTGAGCGACCGGGAGAAAAAGCTTCTGCAATTGATATGGGAAGAGAAAAGTAACAAGGAAATCGCCGATGAGCTTTTTTTAGGCGTCCGCTCTGTTGAAAAGATCCGCCAGGACATGAAGGAGAAGATTGGGGTCAGGTCTACTGTAGGATTATTGAAGTACGCCATTAGCAGGAAGATCATCGCCGTCGGCCTGCGAAAAACCGGCACCATTCAATGAATGCCCCGTGTGCTTAGCCCTTTACCATAACAGAAGGGCTCTCCTGTGCCTGCATTGAGGGGGCCGATGTGGGTCGCATTGTTTTTTTTCTTCTGAAATTCATCGAAAAATGATAGATCGGCATGGCTAGCATGGTAGATGAAATAGCCAAAAGGATCAAAATTGAATATGATTTTTCAGAAATGATCCCATACATCAATCCGATGTTGGCAATAATAAGCTCCATCATCCCTCTTGCATTCATCAATCCCCCTGCCGCAGAGGCCTCCCTGTACCCAAATCCCGACCATCGCATCGTTAAAGCGGTAACGGTGTATTTACTGGCAAATGCCCCCAGCAAAATGACTATGGCAGGCAACAGGAAATTCAACTGACCCAGTATAAGCAGGTTAGTCTTTAAACCGGCATAGGCAAAGAAGAGAGGAATCAACAAAAGCTCAGTGACCTCCTGGAGCCTGGCAGAAAGTTCATGGACAATAATTTCATTTTTGGGGGCCAGGATCCCGAAGATAAACGCTCCAAAAACCGAATGAAGGCCGATGTGATCTGTCATCAATGCACTCGTTAAAACAAAAGCGATCACGACCGATGAATAGGCCTGCTTTGTCAACCTGCCTGCCTTGACCCTTTTGTATAATACCCGCAGGATATACTTTCCGGATACCAGTATGATAGCGAATGCTATCATCCCAATAATGTTTTTTGTACCTATAAATGGCGAGCCCTTTTGTACAGAGATGGTGATGAAGCCAAGAAGGCACCAGGCGATTACATCCTGCATGCTCGCAGAAAGCAACAACACCGCTCCCATCCTGGACTTTATCAGTTTTTTTTCCTGTAATATCCGCGCAAGCACCGGAAAAGCGGTTAATGCGATCGCACACCCCTGGAACAAGCTGAAAGTGAGCAGGCTGGTGCTGCCGCCCTTTAATTTATCAAAAAAGAACATGCCTGTTGATAACCCTGTCAGGAACGGTATTGCAGTTGCAGAAACAGTCAGTAAAAAAGATTGACGGAAGGTTGACCTGGTAAATAACCTGAAATCGATCTCCAAAGCAATGCGAAACATATACAGGATCAAACCCAGGTTGCTCAGTGAAAAAATGAATGGCATCACTTCCTGCGAAAAGACCCTGCCGGAAAGACCTGGAAAGAAATATCCCAGACAGGTAGGGCCTAAGAGAATGCCGGCTATCATTTCTCCGACTACTTTAGGTTGTTTGCATACGACCATCAATCGTCCCAGGGACCTGGCCGAGATCAGAATGACTGCTACAGTTACCAGCAACTGTATAAATATATCGTTATAGTTCATGCCCTGTAATCTAATCTTAAGCCCTAAATCCGTAGATAGTAAAACTGCCAAATAATGTTTCGGTTTTTGCTAATCATCGCTCACTATGATATGCCTGCATTTTTTCAAATGAAAATTACTTATTTCGTAAAAACCGAATCGAAATTTGGTGCTACTACTCAATATCATCCGGCTTTTTTTGAATTAATTTGTTTCCCTGAAAGGCAATTTCCTTCCTTGAAAACTATTCACATGATAACCTGGTTGCAGGCGCTGTTACTCGCTTTAGCGGTAGCTGTATCACAAGCTAAATTAAACCTTTGGCACTATGAATAAATTTCATGCAGGATGGTATCTCATCTACACAAAGCCCCGCCACGAAAAAACTGTTCACACTTATTTGACCGAAATTAATATCAACTCCTATCTGCCGCTTACAAAAAAGCTTCGCACGTGGCACGATCGAAAGAAATTTGTAAATGAACCTCTCTTTCCGTCCTACGTCTTCATTTATTTAAATAGCATGCATGATTATTACGAGGGAATTGACGCGGGGGGCGCTTTGTACTATGTAAGGAGCGGAAAAACGATCGCGAAGGTCAGCGATTCGGTAGTCGATAATATCAAGTTGATCGCCGGACATTCTGAAGATCTGGAGGTGTCCGATACCCAGTTTCAGCCTGCTGAGAAACTGGTCATTAAAGAAGGAGCATTGGCCGGTCTTTCCTGTGAAGTAGTTCAGTTCAGGAATAAAACAAAATTGCTGGTGCGCGTTGAATTGTTACAGAGAAATATCCTGGTCTCCCTGCCAACCGAACACTTGATCCGGGCTGAGCCCGGCATCGCTTAAATTTAGAGGTATGAATAAGATATCTATCTGCACGGTATGCATGAATAGACTGAAACACCTAAGCAAAACGCTTCCCGTAAATATCGCTGAAAATATCCACCACCCCAATGTTGAATTCGTTATCCTTGATTATAATTCCCGCGACAACATGGAAAATTGGGCGAAAGAGACTATTGGAAAGTTTATCGAAATGGGCATAGTTAAATATTATAAAACATGCGAGCCGAAGTATTTTAATATGTCCCATTCAAAAAATATGACGCTTAAACTTGCAACAGGAGATATCGTATGCATGATAGACGCCGACAACTATGCCGGACCAGGTTATGCCGATTGGATAGATGCAAAATTTGCCGCCAATGGTGAAAATTCCGTTATAACTACCTTGCGAAAATCGCAGATCCCTTACAGGGATCAGGGAGGAAAGGTAGGGTTCGCCAGGAACCTCGTCCACTCTGTCAGCGGCTTTGACGAATCCCTGACAGGATATGGGATCGATGACGTGGATCTGATCAACCGGCTTGAAAAAGCCGGTGGTAAAAGGGTGTTCATCGAGGATGAAAAATACCTGAGATACATTGGTCATTCCAATATGGAACGCCTTATCAACTATCATTTATTTGATAACCTGGATATCATTTACGTATACTTTGTCTCATCCGAGCGGTTCAAAGTGCTATATCTCCTTAAGGACCACACCTTCATAGAGGCAAAATTCAATTTCAATGAAGCATTGAAGCACGATTGGCTAAATACCTACTGGGGTTTTTCAATGCAGGAAGGATCAAAAAGGGAAGGGGCTTTTACCAGGGAAAACGGGGTTCTGCAATTAAAGACACCGGACCATCCGATGGAGATAGTGAATGAAAGCGCAATAGGAATGCTTGGCACGGCTGATGCCGGCAGGATAGAAGGTTGGCGGCAGATATCTCCTGAAAATGAATTGTATCATACTTTGATCATAGGGTATGGTGAATGCATAAATCGCGTCAGGTACTTTCAAAACGACAGGGACGACGTGACCATCAATGCCAGGGGATGGGGCAGGGGCACGGTCTATTTAAATTTTGATATGTCAACACCCATTCAAGTGTCTTAAGCTACTTTTATGGATACCAACTTGATTTTTGATCTGGGACTGCATAAAGGGGAAGACAGCGAATTTTACCTGAAAAAGGGGTTCCGGGTAGTAGGAGTGGAGGCGTCTGAAGAACTGTGCAGGATCAGCAGGGTCGCGCTTAAAAAGTATATCGACAACGGCCAGATGAGGATCGTAAATTGCGCCGTCGGAGACAAGGACGGCGATACGATATCATTCTATAAGAACACCTCGATCTCAGTATGGGGAACAGTTGATATCAACTGGGCGAAAAGGAACGAAATGTTCGGAGCACAATCCATCCGGGAACAGGTGAGGACGGTGAGACTGGACACGCTGATCAGAAAATTCGGGATGCCCTATTACATGAAGATAGATATTGAAGGAACGGATCTCCTGGCCATAAGACAGCTCACTGGCCTGCATGAAAGACCCAAATACCTCTCGATCGAGTCGGAAAAGATCTCATGGCAAAAGTTGCTGGATGAATGTTCTGTTTTAAAAACCCTGGGGTATACCAACTTCAAGATCATCAACCAAAAATACATCCAGCAGCAAAAATGCCCTGAAATTTCCCTCGAAGGCCAATTCGTGCACCATGTTTTTAAGGAAGGCAGCAGCGGACTGTTTGGGGGCGAATTGCCCGGAAAATGGATGACCCTCGAAGAATGCATAAAGACTTACAGGAGGCTTTTCCGCATGTACAGACTGTTCGGGGATTACGGATATTTCAACAATAAGTTTTGCAAGTCCATACTACATAAAATGAGGATCGGATATCCGGACGTCGGCTGGTATGATACACACGCGACATTCTAGCGGATCGACATAAACTTCAGCGTCTTATTATGAACATCAGCAAGGGGAATTGGAATAAATACATCTATTTTTCAGTGTTGAGTATACTGTCCGCCCTGGGTAATATAGGCGTTCTGTACACGATCAACCTAATCATACACGATTATGTCACACGGACCCAGTCGGGCACACGAATGTATCTGTTTATGTTCGTGGGCTCCGTATGCTCGTTTGTCCTATGCAGGTGGCTGGTGGCAATAGGCATTATACGGTTCACCCAGCATCTCCTCAAACAGACCAGGATCGAAATATTGAAGATGATCCTGCGCTCGCCGCTGGCCGTACTGGAAAGGAATAAGAGCAGGATCCTTTCCACCCTGACAAACGACACCAATAACATAGTGAACGCTTCTATTAATGTGGTGGACATCATCACGAATATACTGGTGGTGGTGATCTGCCTGATTTATATGGCTGTATTATCCTGGAAGCTACTGGTTTGTGTCGTAGGGCTGATCCTGTTCACCCTGGTGATCTACTATTTCTGTGCCCGCAAAGCCTTGCGATTATTCAAGCTGGCGCTTGAGCAGAATGACATCTTCATAAAATACCTGAATGAAGTAATAAGGGGTTTTAAAGAAATAAATATAGCCCCCATTAAAGGCGCAGAAATATCGGAAAGACACATTCACAGGTCAATAAATGCGTCCTCCGTCCTGAATCAAAAAGCCCAGGTCAGCTTCCTGATCAACCGCGTGATAGGTCAGATTGCCTTCTACATTTTTATTGGGCTCATATTGTTGCTCCTGGGTGATTTGTTCAGCGTCGACAAAGCCAATCTCGTTAATATTATATTCCTGTTACTGTATACCTGGAGTCCCATCGAGACGGTAGTTCTGTTGATCCCCAATCTTTCCCAGGCCCGGGCCTCCCTGAGAAGGATAAACGACCTGGAAGACCAGGTAAACGGCAATACAGCCGCGGAAGAAATCACATTTTCCGGCGATTTCCACCGGCTGGAACTGAAAGACATCGCCTTCACCTATATTCCCGAAGAAACTGACGGTCAGGACAAACCTTTTTCCGTCGGCCCTGTTGATTTCCAGATCTCCAAAGGACAGGCGATCTTTATCAGCGGAGGCAATGGCAGCGGAAAAACAACTTTTATTAATATTCTTACAGGCCTTCTGCGGCAGGATGAAGGAGAAGTCTTTGTAAACGGTCTGTCCATAAAACAGGAACACCTGAAATGCTATAAACTTCAGTTCGCACCCGTATTCAGCGACTGTCACCTGTTCGACGAGTTTTACGGATTGCCGGAGGTCGACCTGGAGAAAGCCAACGAATATCTGAAGCTTTTTGAGATCGACGGGAAGGTGACTGTAAACAGGCAAGGATTTTCGGATATCAATCTTTCTACCGGTCAAAGAAAGCGGTTAGCCCTCATTTATGCCATGCTCGAAAAGAAACCTGTCCTCATTCTCGACGAGTTCGCGGCAGATCAGGATCCGCACTTCAAAAGGAAGTTCTATAAAGAGATCATTGGATATATCAAACAGGAAGGATTTACATTGATAGCGATCACTCATGACGACAATTATTATCAATATGCAGATAAGCTGTATAAGATGGATAGCGGACGTATGTTCGAGATTCAGCAGCTGTCGTCATTGTATGAATATACAACCTCATAACTTTCGTAAAATCCGAATGACGAATTCGTATTGTCACCATTTTTAATTTATGATTTAATCAGGATTTTTATTCCCCGGTATCGAAGATTCGACACCTGATAAATAGAGGATGTTACTTGCCTTGGCGATAGCCATGCTTTTCCGGAGCCACCCGTATAATTTCATTTCCCTCGCTTAAAAGAGTTTACAATTGAAATACTTTCGCGTAATCCTGCTGACGCTGATGACTGCTGCATGGGTCTACCTGACCTCTGTACATTACAGCGGCCTGAATTCAATTCAAGGTATTGCCAATTATCATGACGGCATGCTTAGCCTTAATGCGCCCCGATCTGCCGGCCATAAGGTTATTAAAGGACAGGGAAAGGATGCGGAAGTATTCGTCGATACTTTGGGCATCCCTCATATCTTCGCAGGAGACCTTCAGGGGCTGGCATATGCCACCGGATTCATGCATGCACGTGACCGCTACTTTCAGATGGAACTGATCGCTAATACGGTGATGGGCCGTCTGTCCACGATCCTGGGTGAAGCCGGGATAGGTTCGGACAGGTACTGGATCAGGTTCGAGTTGGAAAATAGGGCGCAGGAATACCTGGATAGCATACATGATAAAGCGCCGGACCTTTACCATTACCTGGTGGCTTATAGCGATGGGGTCAATGCCTGCATCAATGCCGAATCAGCGAGGGAAAGGGACCCGATGTATAAGATCTGGAATTACTCTCCCGGGCCATGGAAGCCATATTATATCTTCCTCGTTCAGTCATATATGAGCTCCGAACTGGCACTGTACGACGATTATTTTAACAGGCAGGAGATCCTGGACAAGCTACCGGATGCGATACGACAGATGTTATATCCCACTCAGCCTGCCGATCAGCCTACTATCATACCTTCCGGGCACAGTGCCGGGCATAACCTGGCATACACGGGCTCCCCGGCGCCGGAGGCAAGCGGCGGCCCGCAAATAACCCTTTTTAAACCAGGGGAGAAAAATAACTATATACCCAGGGAATTCAACAGGAGCCTGGGGAGTAATAACTGGGTCGTGGACAGCAGTCACACGGCTTCCGGTGAGTTGTTGCTTTGCAATGACCTCCACCTGTTCCTTACATCCCCCGATATCTTCTATGAACTGCACCTGTCCTGCGCCCGGTTGCATGCCTATGGGTTTAGCATTCCCGGTGTGCCTTTTATCCTGACAGGCCATAACGATAAGATTGCCTGGGGTATCACCAACGGCGGCTGGGACGTCACGGAACAGTATCTGTTGAAAGTGGACCCCAAAAGCCATGACAATTATTGGCTCGACGGACAATGGAAAGCCATGACTAAAAAAGATTTTGTCATCGCCGTGAAAGACAGGCCGTCCCAGAAACTTACAGTCCGCTACACCGTTTTCGGCCAGGTGGTCGAAAAGGATACCTTTACTTTCAGCCTTCGCTGGCATCCTCTTTATAGCTGCAACGCTGTCGCTTCCTTCTGGCGATTGATGCAGGCTTCATGCTGGGAAGAATTCGGTAGCGCCCTCAGATACTATGACTACCCTTCACAGAATTTTGCCTATGCGGATGTCCATGGTAATATAGGGATGATCTGCGCCGGTAAAATGCCAGTAAAACCGGAGGGCTACGCCGGCGGTGTTCTCGACGGAACGCGCTCTCCCATCGATAGGTACATTCCTTTCGATTCCCTTCCGCACTCCTTTCATCCCGGGACAGGCTATCTGTTCTCCGCCAACCAGCAACCGGAAAATGGTAAATATTATTACTCCTCCCGCTGGTTCGACGACCTTTACCGGCCACGCAGGATAGCCGGGTTGCTTTCTGAAGATAAAAAGGTTGGCAGAGAGAAATTTCTCAAAATGCAATCCGATACAAAAGACCTGTCTGCCGCGGATATCGCCGCCCTTTTGAAGTTATATTTCCCCGATACGATGCTTTCCCCCGAATGGGAAAAAATGAGAAACTGGGACGGAGTGTTGGACCCCGGTAACCAGGAAGCAATATTTTATAAGGTCTTCAGAAGGTCTGCTAAAATAGAGGGCGAAGAATTAGCCAGGTCCCTCGGTGTCCGGTCCTCGCCCGGTTATGATCAGCTCATGCATTTCCTGGCAGGAGACATGACTCTTTCTTACGACTCTGTTACCATCAGCAGCAGCCGATGTTTTAAACACATCGTAAAGATGACTGATTCGCTCTATGCCAGGTACAAAGGCGAGAAAGGATTCAAACCCTTCGACTTTCATATCCCCCAAATGACCCTCCTGCCGGGACTTGACATAGATGTCAATGATCTGGGAGGCAGCGACAACACGATCAATGTCAATTACGGGGCCCACCCGGTGATCAGGACCCTGATACAGATAAAAAATGATACGATAAGCTCCTGGATGATCAATGCAATCGGGCAAACCGGACGGATCAATGATCGTCAATACTATCAACAGCTGGCGGACTGGAAAAAGAATTCCCCTCACCCAACCCAATTTACCGCCAATCCCCGTGAGCTGAAATACATAAGAGAAAATATATTATTCGAGCATAAATAATAGCCGGCCGTATGATATACATTAAGTACATCGCGTTATTGATACTATTCTTCCTGTTGCATTTTTTCTTAAGCAATACATGGCTGATAGCCGCCTGGTGCTTGCTGGGGATCGTATCCTGCACCTGGATCAGGGAAGCACGCCATCCGCTGCTGAACATCATGGCTTTGGAATTAGTCATCGGTGCAGCCTTTTGGACTTTTTTTTGGAGCGGCAATGAAGGGCTTCGGCAAATTGCCTATCATTCCGGCACATCCCCGGTCCTTTGGCCCCTGCTGGCTATTGCCGTGAATGTCCTCACGGCTTTCCTTTGCAGCACTACCTTTTTCTATCTCACCCGGATATCGGTGAAACCACCTGTTTCCTGATACGCACTTTTAAGGAAAAAAAGAATTATGACGCCCTATAAGCCATCCATGTCCCAACGGCTGATCTGGACAGATCAGGCAATATCGGGAGGATCTGCCAAGTACAATATTGGCGGATACGCCTGCCTGGAAGGGGACCTGTCCGTAAGGCTGTTCCGGGAGACTATCCGGCAGATCATCCGTTCGCAGGAGGTCTATCTGACCACCTTCCGGGAAGTGGATTTCGAATTGCAAAGCTGCGTCCACACAGACCGGGAAGATTATGACATCGAGCTCGTCGATCTTGCTGCAGAAGCGGATGCCGAAGCAAACGCCATCGAATGGATGCAGCAGGATTTTGGCCTTGCATTCCGGATGGAAGATAATTACTTGTACACCTTCCGGCTTTTTAAGGTCGGACCTTCCAGGTATCTCTGGTATGCCAAGATCCATCACCTTATCAGTGACGGCATGTCCTTTAAGCTCCTGCTGAACCAGGCGGCGGAAGTATACAACGCATTGTCCCGAAAGACAGACTACGAGCCCGTGATATACAATTATAGCGAGTATGCATCGGACGATAACGAATATTACGCATCCCAGGAAGCTGCCGCTGACAGGGAATTCTGGCTGACGGAGTTCAGGGATATCCCTCCTGTCCTGCTGCCCGATAAGATACCGGGCGCTGAAAAGGGGCCGGCGCAAAGCGATACCCTTTATTTATCCAGGGAGTCCAAAGTTGCATTGGAGGAGATAGCGCAAAGGCATAAGGTCTCAGTCTTCAATATATTGCTTGCCCTTGTATTGATCTATTTCAGCAGGACACAGGGCCGGCAGTCCATAGTTGTGGGCATTCCCGTGCTGAACAGGACGAAGAAACGCTACCGCTCCACTGCAGGAGTATTCATGAACCTCCTGGCGCTGAGGTTCTCAATAGGGGAGACGGATACGTTCCGGGATCTGGCAAGGTCGGTAAGGGAAAAATTGTCCGCTGCCCTCCGCCACCAGCGTTACCCCTATGGCAATCTGGTAAAGGACCTGCAGGTGCCTCCCGACAATTTACTTTATGATCTGCGCCTGTCGTACGAAGACTTCTCTTTTACCTCGGATTTCGGCGGATTGAAAGCCGGTGCAACGGCCCTGTCCAACCACTACGAGACCGACAAGCTGGCCATATACATGCGGGATTACCATGACCATGGCTTCGACGTACGCCTGGTATATAATACAGCGTATTTCAATAAGGACAGTATCGGCTCCTTCATGCATAGCCTGGATCACCTCATCGCATCGCTGGCCCTGAACGAGGACAATCCGGTGAACATGATGTCCCTGCTCGCAGAGGAGGACCGCATCGCGGTCCTGAGATCCTCGCAAGGTCCTGCAAGGGAAAACATATGGCCTTCTTTCCCGGCTATGTGGATGCGTTCCTGCCTTTCCTACCCCGAACGCATCGCCGTCTCGTGCCAATCAGGGTCTTTTACGTACCTGCAAATGGACACCCTTGCCTTACAGCTTTCACGGGCCTTGCAGGCAGCGGTCTCCGGGCGTAATGCCAGAGTCGCCCTCCTGCTGCCCAGATCGGAAAAAATGATCCTTGGTATGCTGGGCAGTATGATAGGCGGGTTCACCTATATCCCGCTGGACCCGGATGGTCCCTCCGAACGGATCGGCTTTATACTGGAGGACGCAGCCTGCTCCATTCTATTGACCTCTTTATCTATGGACAGACCGTTGCATTTTCCCGGGACCGATGTACGCTACATAGAAGACCTGCTGGGTTCGCCGGCCGGCAATATGCATGCTGACCCGCATGATCCGGGCATTCCCTCCACCGCCTATATCCTGTACACTTCCGGCACGACCGGAAGACCCAAAGGAGTCTCTATCTCCTCACGTTCACTGGTGGACTATGTATGCACTTTCCAGGACTACTTTCACCTGACAGAAAAAGAGGTGGTCTTGCAACAGGCCTCCATTTCCTTCGACACCTCCGTGGAGGAAATATTCCCGGTATTGGGCATAGGGGGACGATTGCATATCATCGAAGATCGCAGGGACATCCTTCAACTGCTGCAGACCATCCGCCAGGAGTCAGTGACAGTGTTGAGCACTACCCCCCTTGTATTAAGACAACTAAATGCAGAGACGATGCCTCCCTCTTTGCGCGTTTTGATAAGCGGGGGAGACGTGCTTAAAACGGAACAGGTCGATTTGCTCCTTCATCAGGGTATAAAAATATTTAATACTTATGGCCCTACGGAAGCCACCGTTTGTGCAACCTATTATCCCCTGGAACAACCTGTCCCCGTCGTGCCTATCGGCCGGCCTATCACCAACAGGGAAGTATATGTTCTCGACAGGCAGCGACAGCCCCAGCCATTCGGAGTGACGGGAGAAATATACCTGGGAGGCGAAGGACTTGCCCAGGGGTATGTGAATAACGACACGCTGACAAATGAACAGTTTATCCCGCATATCCTTTGGGAAGGCAAGAGATTGTACCGGACGGGAGACACAGGCATTCTGCGGTCGGATGGTAACTTCCTTTTTACAGGTCGTGTCGATGATCAGCTTAATTACCGCGGCTACCGGGTAGAGGCGGGGGAGGTGGAAAAAGCAATCCTATCGGCTACCGGCGCGGGTGATTGCCTTGTCTGTATCCGGGAATACAACCAGGCACCTTTACTGGTGGCCTACACCCAGGTGGGAGATACTTACCGGTCCCTGCCGGAAGATTGGGCGTCGACAGTCAGAGAAACCATTGCCCGGCAACTGCCGTCATTCATGGTGCCGGATCTGATCATCCCACTACAGGAATTCCCCCTACTCGTCAGCGGAAAGATCAACAGGCAGGAACTGCCTGCCGTCGGCCCGCAGCATTTTCCTGCCAGGGCCAACAGGGTCCTGCCCCTCACACCTGTCGAACAACAGCTTTTCGATATTTGGATGGAGATCTTCCCTTCAGGTGAGTTTGGAGTAGAAGACTCCTTCTTTCAACTGGGCGGCCATAGCCTGTCGGTCATGCAACTGCAGAATCGCTGCTACCGGCACTTCGAAGTGAAGTTGACCCTGCACGAATTGTTTGCCAACTTTACCATCCGTACCCAGGCTGCATTGATTGCGGGCAGATCCAAAGATAACTACGAACCTGTCGCCGCAGGTCCCATTGCAGCAGACTATCCTGTGTCTGACGGACAAAGAAGGTTATGGATACTTAGCCAGTTGGAAGATGAAGGCCGCGGCTATCATTTATCGGGCAGTTGGGAATGGGGGGGGACGCTGGAGCCAGTCCTGCTTGAACAGGTACTTCAAATACAGATAGAGCGGCATGAGATATTACGCACGGTTTTCCGCGAGGATCCCGATGGTGAGCTCCGGCAGGTCGTCATGGACATGAAGGACTATTCTTTTACGCTTAATTACAGCGACAGCATAGCCCCTGCAGACGCCGGAACATACATCCGGGCGGCTTCGGAAAAAGCATTTGATCTTGCAAACGGACCGCTCTTCCGGGCCGGCGTGCTGTATACCTCCGGGGGGAAGCACATCTTTTATTATTGCATGCACCATATCATAAGTGACGGCTGGTCGATGGAAATACTGGGCAGCGATATCATCAGGGAATACGCGATATTGGCGGCAGGCAAAGACATCCCTGAAAGACCGCCGCTGCGCATTCAATACAAAGATTTCGTCCGCTGGCAGCAGCGAAGACTTTCGGGCACTGGATTCGCCGCCCAACGAACCTACTGGATGGATCAGCTGTCGGGCGAACTGCCGGTACTTTCCTTGCCGGCTGACAGGACAAGGCCTCCCTTGCTTACGCACAACGGGCATGAACTCTCGGTCTGGCTAGACCGTGAATTGACAGAACAGCTGCGGGATTGTTGCCTTTCCCGGCAATCGACTTTGTTCATGGGGCTGCTGGCGGGCATATACAGCCTGTTTCTCCGCTACAGCGGCGCCGAAGATATTATCATCGGAACGCCCGTTCTTGGCAGGGAACACATCGATCTCGAAGATCAGATCGGTTTTTATGTCAATACCCTGGCACTGCGGGTGAAGCCTCAACATACAGATAATCTTTCCGGAATACTGGAGAAAGTTCGCCATGTACTGCTCGCTGCCTACTCCAACCAGTTGTATCCATTCGACAGGCTGGTGGGTGATCTTGAAGTGTCCAGAGACCTGAGCCGATCGGCCATATTCGATGTCATGGTCGTGTTACAGAACCAGTCTGCGCGCCTGAATCCTCATGACTCCATGCCTGCAGACCCCACGGGTATTACGGACATGGGACCCTGCTCCGTCATGTTCGATCTGTACATAGAGTTTTGGGAACGCCCGGATGGCCTGCAGATGGGCATTCGATATAACAGCGACCTCTACGAGAGAGCTACGATCATACGATTGACAGAACATTACCGGCAACTGCTGCGGCTGCTGGTGGCGTCTCCCGGTACGCCTATCGGAGAACATGAATATATCCCGGCGACGGAAAAACGAAGACTGCTTGAAGTATCCAGCGGCATGTCCACCAGTATCCCACCCGGCGCCACCATTGTGGATATGCTGGCAGAACAATTACACCGCACTCCGGCATGTACGGCCATCATGGCGGGCGACAGGACCCTTACTTACAGGCAGTTGCATGATGTCTCCGACAAGCTGGGCGCCTGGCTTATCGATCATTATACATTACAGCCGGAAGACCGGGTAGGCATACAGTTGCACAGAGATGAATGGATGATCATCGCCGTGCTGGCCGTCTTGAAGTCCGGCGCCGCATACGTGCCCATTGACCCGGCTTATCCCGGGATGCGCATCGCATATATCCGTTCTGACAGCGGTTGCAAGTTGGTGCTGGACGAGAATGTGCTGGATACTTTTAAAGAATATGACGCCAATCCGGCTATACGCCCTACAGCCTCTCTTCCACATCCGGCGCCTTCCAGCCTGGCCTATGTTATCTATACGTCAGGCTCCACAGGATATCCGAAAGGCGTGATGATCGAACATCGGAGCCTGCTCGCATTTATCACCTGGTGCAGGAAAGAGTTCGACCAGGCGTCTATTGACACGGTGCTGGGTGTAACTTCCCTATGCTTCGACCTTTCCATCTTTGAAATTTTCTATACCCTTTGCAGTGGCAAGAAATTACGGATCCTCCCGGACGCACTGTCTATTCCTCAATATATCACCGGCGCCGGTGGCATCCTGCTCAACACCGTCCCATCCGTGATAGCAGCCTTGCGAAGGGAACAGGTCGATTTTCACAACATCCAGGTACTAAACATGGCCGGCGAACCCATCACCGCCAAATGTATTGAAGACTTCGATACAGACCGCATGCAGATAAGGAATCTTTACGGACCTACCGAAGACACAACTTATAGCACTTCATACCGCCTTCGAAATGACAAAGTCCCTGTTCCCATCGGCGCACCCATCGATAATACGGATATATATATATTGGACCGGAACCTTCGCCTGCAGCCCTTCGGCGTCATTGGCGAACTTTACATAGCCGGGGCAGGGTTGGCACGGGGGTACATAGGCCAGCCGGCATTGACGGCGGACCGCTTCGTATCTCATCCCTTTAAACAAGACGAAAGATTATACCGCACAGGCGACCTTGGACGATGGCTGCCGGAAGGCATTATCGACCTATCCGGCAGGACGGATGACCAGATTAAGCTGAGGGGGCACCGCATCGAGCTGGGCGAAGTAAACAACGCCCTTCGGAGCATACCGGGGATCTCCGATGCAGTAGTGACGGCGAAAGGCAATGAGCCGGGAGAAAAGCAACTGGTCGCTTATCTTGTCGCCACGACCCCGATCACCCCAGAGGCAGTTCGCATTCAGTTGGCCAGTGTCCTTCCATCGTATATGGTGCCCCGTCACTTCATACAGTTGGCAGAACTCCCGTTGACACCCAATGGAAAGATTGACAAGAGCAGGTTGCCGGATCCGCAACTGTTCTCCCTATCTCCCGCTACGGGCTTTACCGCTCCTCGCAATGAGACGGAAAATAAGCTGGCAGCTATATGGGAGGAACTGCTGAATACCGGACCCATCAGCATCACGGATGATTTCTTCGCACGCGGCGGACATAGCCTGAAGGTCATCCGGCTGGCTAACCGTATATACCAGGGATTTCAGGTTCGGCTGGCCATGAAGGAATTATTCGTTCATACTTCGCTGGAACAGCAGGCCCTCCTTATACAACAGGCCGCCACGGTTCCCTTCCTTCAGGTCATACCACTTCCTTCCCGCCATGCCTACCCATTGTCCGCAGCTCAACGCAGGCTTTGGATACTGCACCAGCTAGAAGACGGTGGCGCCGCCTACAACCTACCGGCAGCTTATACCATCAAAGGCAGCCTGGATATTGACGCAATGGACCACGCCTTCCGATCCTTGCTGGAAAGACACGAAATTTTAAGGACCGTATTCCGGCAAAATTCTTCCGGCGAACCGGAGCAAATGATCCTGCCGCCTGAAACTTCGGGATTTACCATAACAACCATCGATCTCCGTCAGGACGAACAGCGCCGGGAAACAGCTCGCTTGCGGATCCGGGAAGCATTTACGGAACGCTTCGACATGACCTCCGGACCTCTGGTGCGGGCTACCCTTTATCATATGGGGGACGATGAGTGGATCCTCGCCTGCGTCCTCCACCATATTATCTGCGATGGCTGGTCGATGAATATCGTCATCCGGGAGCTGTTCTTTTTTTACAAGACCTACAGGCAGGCCAGTCCTTCACCATTGCCCCGCTTGCCGTTCCAATATAAAGATTATGCTTCCTTCCAACAGGAAAGGATGGCCGGACCTGCCATGGCAGACCATCGCCTTTACTGGACAAGTCTGTTCCAGGATGAACTTCCTGTTACAGAGCTGCCGGCCGACAGATTACGTCCGGCCATAAAGAGCTATAAAGGTGCAAAAGTTACTCAAACGCTGCCGGCGGCGCTCACTAACGCCGTCCGCTCACTGGGACTTGAAAAGGGATCCAGCCCGTTTATTGTATTGCTGGCCGCTGTCAGCGCCCTCCTGCACAGGTATGGAGGACAACCAGACATGATCATAGGAATTCCTGTGGCAGGCAGGGATATTCCCGGCCTGGAAGACCAGATCGGATTGTATGTGAATACCCTGGCGCTCCGCTTGCGGCCCGCCGGCGATCGCAACTTCAAAGACTTGCTGGCAGCTACGGCCAGGGTGGTCATGGAGGCTTACGAACACCAGGCGTATCCCTTTGATGAGCTGGTAAATCATCTGGACCTGCACCGCGACGCCAGCAGAAATCCACTTTTCGATGTGATGGTGGTCTATCGCCATGACGGCAACGAACAGGTGGCTGGCCGGAGCTTGCAAGGCCTTCATATCGAAGAAAACAGGGACGTCGTACCGGAGGTCAGTAAATTCGATTGCACCTTCCTTTTCGGGGAAATGGATGACCGTTGTCTATTCGAGCTGGAATATAATACCGACGTCTTCAACGCAGAGACGATCCATCGTATGTCCGGCCACTTTATACAACTGCTGACCTCCCTGGTCCGGGACCCTCTATCACCCGTCGCTGCATGCGAATACCTGGGCGCCGCGGAAATAGACAGGCTGCTGGCCTTCAATCCAGCTCCCGCGCCCTATCCAGCCAACCTGACCATCGTCGATTTGTTCCTCAGGCAGACCACTGCCGCACCCCTAAATAAAGCAGTGATCTGCGGAGAGACGATACTCACTTACCTGGACCTCCATGAAAGGTCAGACCGGCTGGCCTGGTGCTTGCTCCGTAAATATAACATACGCCCCGATGAGCTGGTCGCCATCAGCCTTCCCCGGGATGAAAATATGATCATCGCGATCTTAGGTGTCCTGAAGTCCGGCGCAGCTTTCCTGCCGCTGGATAAAGCATACCCTCCTGACCGGATAGCCTACATGCTGGCCGACAGCCGTTGCAGGATCGTGCTTGACGAAGCATGGTTCACTGCCTTCTTCCGGCACCAGGATACTTATGATGAAGGACCGCTGCCTGTCATCAATAGCCCATCGGACCTCGCTTATGTAATCTATACATCCGGCTCTACAGGACAGCCCAAAGGCGTCATGATCGAACATAGAGGCGTCGTCAACCTCAGCCTGAGCCAGGCCGCGGCCCTGGGACTGCAGGAAGGGATGGGGACACTGCAGTTC
The DNA here is from genome assembly GCF_030546645.1 of Flavitalea plasmicola. Taxonomy (GTDB): domain Bacteria; phylum Bacteroidota; class Bacteroidia; order Chitinophagales; family Chitinophagaceae; genus Puia. Next base: position 206,620 of record NZ_JAUOTO010000008.1, on the reverse strand, counting down.
GCATCCTTCAGTTTTGATGCAGCATGCTATGAGATATTCAATACCCTGCTTAGCGGCGGGTACCTGCTGCTCCCTCAACAGGAAACGCTGTTGTCCTCCCACCTGTTGTCGGAAATGATCGAACGACACCATCTGTCCGTAGCGGTGCTTCCCCCTTCTTATTACAGCAATATGAAGGAGGCGGCCAAGCGGTTGCGTCTTATCGTTTCCGCCGGCGAACCCCTGCATGTGGACGCAGCTAAAGAGCTCCTCCGCCATGGCATTCGCCTCGTCAATGCATATGGTCCTACGGAGTCCACTGTTTGCGCCACGCTGACAGACATGCCTTTGCTGGCGGATAACCGTACCACCATCGGCCGGCCCATCGCCAATACCCGCATATATATCCTGGACGATAACAGACGCCTGGTCCCACAGGGCGTTCCAGGACACCTTTATATCGCAGGCATCCAGCTCGCCAGGGGCTACCTCCATAAAGAAACCCTGACGGCACAGCGATTTGTGGCCGACCCCTTCGTTGCCGGACAAAGGATGTACCATACGGGCGATCTCGCCCGCTGGCTCGAAGACGGCAATATCGAATTCCTGGGCAGGCAGGATGATCAGCTGAAGATCCGGGGCTATAGAATAGAGGCCGGAGAGATCGTCAATGCGCTGCAATTGCACGAATCCGTGGTAATGGCCGCTGTGATCGCCCACAGTAGTCCCTCCGGGGAAAAAGAACTGGTGGCGTATTTCACCGGCAGGCCGGGGCTGCAGGCTGCCGAGTTGACCGCATGGCTGCATCAACTGCTTCCGGCATACATGATCCCCGCCTGTTTTGTGCAGCTGGATACCATCCCACTGACACCTAATGGCAAACTGGACCGGAAAAGTCTGCCCGACCCGCATCTCCCGGGAAGACGACGAAAAACACCCTGCATGCCTCCCCGTAATGAAATGGAAAAATGGCTGGTAGCGGTCTGCCAGGAATTGCTGGGAAAAGAGGAAATAGGCATTACCGATAATTTTTTCGAGATGGGCGGCCATAGCCTGAAGCTGGCCCAGCTTATTTCGAAGATACATACAGCATTCTCCGTCAGGATAAGTCTGTCGGGCATGTTCAGCGAACCGACGATCGAACGCATCGCCGGGCAGATCACTTTTGCGCTTCACCAGGATCAACAACGCTCAAATAAGGAAAACTTAGTCCAGATCGATATATGAAAAAGCTATTAGAAGATATACGGGATAACAATATCCTGCTGGAGGTAGTGGACGGAAACCTGAAAGTGTTCGCGGAACAGGGAAACGTCGATGCAGGACTGATCTCCGAGATCAGGCAGCGCAAGGATGAGCTGATCCACTACCTGGCCAATACCCGCCCGGGCAATCCGGGAGAAGGCCCCCAGGACGTCATACTTCCTGCGCCGGACCGGAAGGATTATCCTTTGTCTGCCGCCCAGCGGAGATTATGGCTGGCAAGCCGGTCTGAACTGGGCAGCGCTGCCTATAATATGCCCCAGGCTTATTTATTGGAAGGTCGGATGGATCCCCAGCTCCTGCAAGATTGCTTCCATCGGCTGATGGATCGCCATGAAAGTCTCAGGACCGTCTTCCGACCGGACGACAAAGGAGATATCCGTCAACAGGTCCTTACCCTGGAAAAAATGGACTGGCATATCACGCAACGTGATCTCCAAAACAAACCGGACCAGGACGCCATGCTGGTCCGTGCGTTGCGGGAAGATTATAACAAACCCTTCGATTTGCATCATGGTCCGTTGCTCCGGGCGGGCCTGATCCGCCTGTCGGAAAATAAATGGGCCCTCTATTGCGTGATGCCGCACATTATCTGCGACGGATGGTCCATGGGTATCCTTGTCAACGAGCTGTTGTCACTGTATGATGCCGGCATGAACGGCAAAGCCCTTGATCTCCCTCCGCTGCAAATACAATATAAGGACTTTGCTGTTTGGCAGGAGACGCAGATAAGCCTGGATAGGTATAAAGCCCAGCGGGCTTATTGGCGCCAGCAGCTGGACGGTGAGCTCCCGGTGATGGAACTTCCTGTCGATAAGCAGCGTCCTTCAGTCAGGACCCATAATGGCGGTATCCTTCACCGGACGATTGAAAAGCGCAGTTGGGAACAGTTTACCGCCCTTGTCGCAGGCCATGGGTCAACCCCTTTCACGGGACTCCTGGCCATCGTCAATATCCTCTTATACAGGTACAGCAGTCAAAAAGATATCATCATCGGAAGTCCGGTGGCGGGCAGGAACCGTCCAGAGCTGGAGAGCCAGATCGGGCTATACCTGAATACGCTGCCTTTGCGAACAAGGCTTCAGGGAGAGGATGGGTTTTTGAAAATACTGGAACTGGTAAGACAGACAATGCGGGAAGCGCATAGTCACCAGGATTATCCCTTTGACCAGATACTGAACGACATCCAGCTGCCTCGTGACACAAGCCGTCACCCTCTCTTCGATGTATTCATCGACTTTCATGACAACAGCAGCCTGTCGAAGATCCGTTATATGGGAGAGGCAGCCGTGAAGCCATATGATATGGTAGGTCAGACGGTAAGCAAGTTTGATCTGACATTCATGTTCACCGATGCTGGCGATGGCCTGACCCTGGGACTTGAATACAACAGCGACCTGTATGCAAAAGAGACGATCGAACGCCTTCATACACATTTTTCAGGATTGATGGACGCTGTACTCCTTGCGCCCCGACTGCCCATCAGCCGGCTGCCGTACCTCGACAGGGAACAGCAGCGCCGGCTGCAGATAGATTTCAACCTGACCACGGCCAACTATGACGGTTACCGACCTGTAATATCCTTGTTCGCGGACCAGGTCCGGCGATCGCCGGACGCCACTGCCGTGATCTGCGGAGAAGACCGTCTCACGTATGCTCAGCTGGACGGGCGGTCAGAACAATTGGCAGCGGCCTTGCGACGTCACCTGGCGCCAGCGCCGGTCGGGTTGACCGGCATCCTGATGCGGCGGTCTATCGATATGGTGGTCGCTATTTGGGGGATACTAAAGGCGGGCGGCGCCTATGTCCCCATCGATCTGGAATATCCCGAAGAGCGGAAAAGATACATGGTGGAGGATACGGGAATAAAAGTGCTGCTTGCACAGGCCGACATGCTGCTGGAATTGTCATGGTATGATGGGACGATCCTTGCCGTGGACCTGTTGCAACAGGAGGAAGAGCCGGCCCCCATGCCTGCATCCACTTCACCCGACGCACTGGCCTACGTTCTGTATACCTCCGGGTCCACCGGCCGTCCAAAAGGCTGTGCCATCACCCAGGGAAACTTGTCAGCCTATGTACAGTGGGCGAATAATTATTACTTCCATACCGCGGAAGAATCGCACTTCGGTCTCTTTACTTCACTGTCCTTCGACCTGACGGTAACAAGTCTGTTCTGCTCCCTGACACGGGGAGCCGTCCTCACCATCTATGATCATCACGCAGACCTGCCGCAAGTGCTGCGGGATATGTTTGAAGGCCAGGGGAAAGTCTGTTCTGTAAAGCTGACCCCTTCGCATGTACGCCTCCTGAAAGCCATGGAGCTGCGTTCGGAGAAAATACATTGTGTGATCCTGGGAGGAGAAGAAGTGACCCCGGAGTTAGTGGGCATCCTTCGCGGTATCAACGGCAGCATGCGGATATACAACGAATACGGCCCTACCGAAACGACGGTCGGTTGCATGGTGCAGGAACTGGAAGAGGGCGAGGAGGTATTGATCGGCAAGCCCATTTTCGGAACGCAGATATATATACTGGATGAAGGGAATAGCTTGTGCCCCATCGGTGTGCCGGGAGAGATATGCATCGGAGGAATGGGCGTAGGCCTTGGTTATTGGAAAAAAGAGGAACAAACGGCGTTGCGGTTCGTACAGCACTCCTTCGGGGAAGGCCGGTTATATCGGACAGGCGATAGAGGTAAATGGCTGCCAAACGGCCGTGTAAAATACATGGGGCGCCTGGACGACCAGGTAAAGATCCGGGGCTACCGCATCGAGCCCGGCGAAATAGAAGAGGCATTGCTCGGAGTGGAAGGCATACACGAGGCAGCCATAGTGGCTGCGCCGGACCGCAGCGGCAGCCGGAAGCTGGTGGCCTATGTGGTGACATCCGATGCGTGGGATCAGGAAAATATTCAAAGCCTGCTGGCGAGGAGACTGCCGGGCTACATGGTACCGGAAACATATATACGCGTATCGGCCCTGCCATTGACAGCACACGGGAAGACCGACCGCCGGAAACTGGCAGAGCTGCCGTTGGCAGGACAGGAACCCGCTTACCGGCCTCCGCTCAGCGACCTGGAGATACGATTGTCGGAAGAATGGAGAACACTGTTGGGCCGGTCACGCATAGGGTTGGACGATAACTTCTTCTCCCTGGGTGGAGATTCTATCAGGGCCATCACGTTCGTTGTGAAGGTGAATAAATTGCTGGGACTCGAATTACCGTTGGACAAGCTCTATGAGCTCAGGACACTGGAAAAAGTGGCTGCTTTCCTGTCCGCTTTGCAGGAATCCGGCACCGATGACCTCACCGGCACTAAGAAGCTGATCGCGGATTATCACCAGTCCGGCCTGCAGAAGATCCATGCGATCCGGCAGCAGATGGAAGAAAAAGACCGGGAGCTCCATCAGCTACCTGAACAATATGAAGATATCTATCCCATGGTGCCGATAGAACAAGGCATGATCTATTCCTCGCTGCTCAACCCGGAAGAGCCTGTGTATTACGATCAGTTTTCCTATAGGATATACATCGAAGACAAAGACCGGTTTATTGCGGCAATCCATAAATTGGTCCAACGCCATCCTATTCTTCGGACAGTGTACTACATGAGCAGGTTCAACACACCTTTGAAAATTGTTTTACAGGAAATAACAGTGCCGTTGGTCTATGAAGACCTGTCCGGCCTCTCAAAAGAAGAGAAGATCACCAGGATCAACGATTATATCCGGGAAGATCTCGATCGGCGCCTTAGCTTCGACGGCGACCTTTTATGGCGGGTGAACCTTTTCCGCCTGGACACGGACGAATATCATATTACCTACAGCTTCCACCACGCCCTCCTGGATGGCTGGAGCGTATCTGTATTCAAAACAGCCCTTGCGAACTACACCGGAGAGGAGCTGCCGCCCCTGGCGCACAGTTATAAGGATTATTGCGCCGTGCAGCTCGGCAGAGACCGGTCTGCGGACGTAGAAGCCTACTGGAAAGGGAAATTGAAAGGCTACACACGCAATAAGCTGCCTTTTAATTATAAAGGATTGCGTATTTGCGGGGAGACGGGAATGAGACGGGTCACGCACATGCTGCCGGATGCGCTCCTGGCTGACGTGAGGCAGGTAGCCCTGGATCATGGCCTGTCCATTAAATCGGTGTGTGTAGCTGCGCATGTCTGCCTGATGCATATTATCTGCTCGGAACAAGACGTCGTCACAGGAGTCGTGACCCATGACCGGCCCGAGCTGGAAGACGGCGAGAAGATCATGGGATGTTTCCTGAATACAGTTGCCATCCGGATGAATGTAGGAGAACTGACGGACCTCCTTTCCCTGTTGAAGCAAGCCGACGATTACCTGGCGGGGATGAGACCATATGAGGTCCACCTCAGCGAAATATCCCGCATCATAGGTGATACGACCTCTTCGTCTAACCCCATATTCGATACGATCCTGAACTTTACGGATTTTCATACATACGAAAACCTTTCTCTAAAAGGCTCCTTTGCGGACCCTGAAATATCGAATATGGAGGTTGCCAACGAGATGACCAATACACTTTTCGATGTAGAAGTGGATAAAACGCTGGACAAGTTTACAATAAAGATAAAATATGCACCTGCTTATTTCCGGGAAGAAGAGGTGGATTATGCGGCCAGCCTGTATGAGCGCATCCTGGAACAGATCGTCCGGGACGTAAGGCAACCCATCGGCTCCCTGGACCTCCTGACAACGCCGGAGCGCACCGAGGTGCTGGTTGCTTTCAATGCCACCGAGGCACCTTATGGCAGCAATAAGACACTGCACGGACTATTGGAGGCACAGGCGGCCGTATTCGCCGGTGGAATAGCGCTTCGCCAGGATGGCCGGGAGCTTACCTACGGAGCGTTGAATGAGCAAGCCAACCGGCTGGCCAGGCATCTGATAGACCAGGGAGTACGACCGGGCCATTCCGTAGGGCTGCTCGCTTCAAGGAGCTTCGGCATGATCGTCGGCTTGTACGGCATCCTGAAAGCCGGCGGCGCCTATGTCCCCATTGATCCGGACTACCCCGTAGAGCGCCAGGAATATATCCTGTCCAATTCCGGTGTAACTACGCTTGTTACCGATGATGAATATCCGCTGATACAACAGGCGGCAGCTTCTTCGGACAGCGCCCTCCGGGTCGTACATACCGGCAAAGGGCTGTCGCCCGCGGATAGGTATAAAGAACTGACCGGCGGCAACCCAGGGCTCCACATCGACAGCAGGCAGCTGGCCTATACGATCTATACGTCGGGGTCCACAGGACGTCCCAAAGGAGTAATGATCGAACACCATTCCGCCGTCAACCTTATAGAGTGGGTCAACGAAACATTCAATGTCGGGCATGACGACAGGTTGTTATTTATAACATCGATATGCTTCGACCTGTCGGTATATGATATATTCGGCGTCCTGGCCGCAGGCGGCACAGTGGTCATCGGGCGGCGTGAAGAAGTGCAGGATGTGATGCGATTGAAAAAGATGCTGACCGAGGAACGGATCACTTTCTGGGATTCCGTACCAACCACCATGAACTTCCTGGTCGGTGAAATGGAAGAAGAAGCGACAGAACACCGGCAGACAGACTTGCGCCTGGTGTTCCTCAGCGGAGACTGGATACCTGTACAACTGCCCGACCGCATACGCAAATATTTCCCGCAGGCGCAGGTGATAAGCCTGGGGGGAGCAACAGAGGGCACCGTGTGGTCGAACTATTATCCCATTGGGCAGGTGGGACCAAGGTGGAGCAGTATCCCGTACGGACGCCCCATCCGTAATAACTATTTTTATATCCTGGACGACCGGCTCCGCCCTGTGCCCAAAGGCGTTACCGGAGAGCTGTATATAGGTGGGGTAGGGGTAGCCCGGGGATATGCCAATGACGGGGAAAAGACGGCCGCCTCTTTCAAGGCAGACCCATTCAACACCCGCCTCGGCGGAAGGATGTACAAAACGGGCGACCTGGGAAGGATGCTGCCCGAAGGAAATATGGAATTCCTGGGAAGGAAGGACTTCCAGGTAAAGATCAACGGGTTTAGAGTGGAGCTGGGAGAAATAGAAAGCATCCTGTTGAAATACCCGGGCATAAAGGACGCTATCGTCAGCGTATACAAAAACGCCGCCAATAACCAGCTCTGTGCCTATCTGGTGACGGAGGAGGAGCCGGACAGGGAAGCGGTTAATACCTACCTCAGGGCGATACTTCCGTCGTACATGATCCCTGCTCTCTATGTCCGGATGGACGCCATCCCTCTCAACAGCAACGGTAAGATCGACAGGTCGGCATTGCCCTCGCCGCCGGCCAGGGAGGACGTTAACGCTTCAGCCAACATCGCCCCCACCACGGACGTTCAACGGAAGCTGGCATCCATATGGGCGGTTATTCTCCGTCGTGATGATATCGGTATCAGGGATAATTTTTTCGAACTGGGCGCTAATTCTTTATCCGTAGGTACGCTGGTTAACCGGGTGCATCGTGAACTGGGACAGTTGCTTCCGATCAGGGAAGTCTTTCTTCATCCCACGATAGAAGCGCTGGCTCGTTTGCTGGACCACCGCGGAAGCGATCTTTTCGCCGTTGTCAGACCGGCCCCTGCCATGGAATATTACCCTCTTTCCGCCTCTCAGCGTCAGCTGTGGCTGCTGGATCAGTTCGGAGAAGGGCAACAGTCCTACCATATCCCCGGCGTATATGTTTTCGAAGGCAGGCTTGACGTACAAGCCCTGGAATATGCTTTTCAACAGCTTATCGACAGGCATGAGATCCTGCGTACGGTATTCACCACCGACAGCCAGGGAGAAACAGGACAATTCATCTGCCTTCCTTCGGCAATGGGGGGCAAACTCCGGTACAGGGACCTCCGCACCAGTGACGGCAAAGAAGAGCTCGCCCGCCAGTTCATACAGGAGGAGCTCGCAACACCTTTCGACCTGGCAGCCGGACCTCTGCTACGAGCCTGCCTCCTGCAGCTCCTGGACGATAAATGGGTATTCAGTTATACCCTGCACCATATCGTTAGTGACGGTTGGTCCACGGGGATCATTATCCGTGAACTGTTGTTGTTCTACAAACACTATACATCGGGCACGGGCATCAGGCCGGCCCCGTTGCCTATCCAATACAAAGATTATTCTTTCTGGCAGCAGCAATTGCTACAGGGAGCTGATGCCCTGGCGCACCGGAACTACTGGCTGCAACAGTTCGCAGGCGAATTGCCGGTGCTGGAACTGCCCGGCGACAGAGCACGTCCCGCAGTAAAGACCTATAACGGCAATACCATACGGAGAACGATCCCGCCGGCAATATTGACAGGATTACAGGCTATCGCCCTTCAACAGGGCGCAACGCTTTTCATGACGCTGATCGCCGTGATCGACACCCTGCTCTACCGGTACTCCGGCCAAACAGACATTGTCATCGGCAGTCCCGTTGCCGGAAGAGATCACGTAGACCTGGAAGACCAGATCGGATTTTACGTCAACACCCTGGCGCTGCGAACAAAATTCTCAGGCGACGACAGCTTCCTGGAGCTCTTGCAGCATGTCAAGAAAATGACCCTGGAGGCCTTTGCCCACCAGTCTTATCCTTTCGACGAACTGATACGAGACCTGGATATCCGGCGCGATGTCAGCAGGAGCAACCTGTTCGACGTGATGGTTATCCTTCAAAACCACCGGGCAGATGATTCCGCAGCGCTCGGAGAGATACATGAATTGAAGATAACTCCCTACGAAGACATTATCCACGCCAGCAGCAAGTTCGATCTGACCTTCGATTTCGTAGAGACCGGGGACGGATTGCAAACCTCCATCGAATACAATACGGATATATTTGACGAGTCCTCGATCCAAAGGCTGGCAGGCCATCTTATACAGCTGTCTTCCGCCCTCATCGATGAGCCCCGCCAGCCGGTGGGTATGCTGGACTACCTCCCTGACCCGGAGAAGCTGCAGGTGTTGACGGAATTCAATGATACGGCCAGACCCTATCCGGGAGCGGCCACTTTGGTGTCACTTTTCGAACAGCAGGCAGCCCGCACGCCGGAGCTTACGGCGCTTGTGTTTGAAAATAAGACCTATAGCTATCGCTGGCTGAATGAGATGGCCAACCGACTGTGCGCATACCTGAAAGAGACGTATGCCGTCAAATCCGATGACAGGATAGGGCTCATCCTGGATAGGAATGAATGGATGGTCATTTCAATGCTGGGAGTCCTGAAAGCCGGGGGTGCCTGCGTGCCTGTGGACAATGAATACCCGCCCGCCCGGATCGAATATATCACCGATGACTGCAAATGCACTGCTATCATCGATGAAGACGAACTGCAGCGTTTTCTGTCACAGGCACAGCATTATGATACGACAGATATGGCGCCCGCGGGCAGTTCGCACGACCTCGCCTATATTATCTACACGTCCGGGTCCACAGGAGGGGCGAAAGGCTGTATGCTGGAACACAAGGGCGTCGTCAATCACCTGTTCAGCAAGCTGGACTTGCTGCAGTTGCAAGAAGGATGCATGATATGCCATAATTCGGAGCTGCATTTCGTAGGTGGGATATGGCAATTGTGGGCGCCGCTGACTGTGGGGGGCACCGTGACGTTATGCAATAAGAAGGAAATGAAAGACATCGGCCGGCTGTTCGAATTAAGCCGATCGTCCGGAGCAAAAGTCCTGGAACTGATCCCTTCCCAGCTGAATGAATACCTGGTACACGAAGAACATTTGTACCTCCCCTGGCTCAGGACGCTCATACTTACAGGTGAAAAACTGAGTCCGTATTTCGTCAATAAATGTTATGCCGGGAATGCTCATCTGGAAATTATAAACACCTATGGACAGACGGAATCGTCTGATGTCACGGTGTCTTACCGGATACCCAATCCTTATGCCTCGTCCAACGTCCTGGTAGGCACGCCTGTCCGGAATACCCGCATTTACGTGCTTTCTCCTTATCGCCGCCTCAACCCGGTGGGCGTGACCGGAGAGATATATACCAGCGGCGACGGCGTATGCAGAGGTTACATCAACAAACAGGCGCTTACCGAAGAACGGTTCGTCCCCAATCCATTTGAGAATGGGAATATTATGTACAGGACCGGGGACCTGGCCAGATGGTTGCCGGACGGAACACTGGAAGTCCTCGGAAGGACTGACGACCAGGTGAAGGTCAGGGGCTATCGCATCGAGACCGGATATGTGGAAAATATGCTGCTGGGTTATGATGGCGTTGAAGAAGCAGCTGTTCTCCTGGAGAGCAACGCCCGGCGTTCGGGCCCGGAAAGTGCCGGCGAAAAATGCCTGGTGGCCTATATTGTTTGTAAAAACGCGCTCAACGTGGCTGGGGTTCGCGGGTTCCTGCAACAAAAGATACCCGATTACATGCTGCCGTCCTATTTCGTACAGATGGATAAGATCCCGCTGCTGGAAAACGGCAAGATCGATAGGAAGGCGCTGGTAACGCATCCGGGCGTGAAGCTGGATGCCCGTGGGGAGTACGTAGCGCCGTCCTCCGACATGGAGATCGGGCTGACGGAAATATGGCATAAGGTCCTGCAAAAAGAAAAGATCGGCGTCGATGACAGCTTTTTTGACCTGGGTGGTCACAGTCTGAAAGCGACCTCCCTGGTCAATAAGATCAAAAAAGAGTACGGCGTGAATATCACCCTGATGGATATATTTCAACATCCTACTGTCCGCAAGCTTGCACAGGAAATCCAAAAGAAGTTGTGGGCGGACGAATCGTGGCTGCATGCAGCTGCTGTCAGTGAGACAAGGGAGATAATAAGATTATAAGACGACTTATTCATGTGAAATTGCACATTATGACACTGGACGAATTGATCATGCAATTGGCAAGTAAGAACATTCTGGTCAGCGTTAGGGAAGGTGAGATGATCGTGAATGCACCAAAGGGCGTCCTTGACGAAGAATGGATCGGGATCCTGAGAGAACAGAAACCTGCTCTCATTGGATACCTGTCTGCGAGGAGACATGGAAATATCAGTAAATTCGACAGCATAAAGCCAGCCGCCACACGTCCCTCTTATGTCCTGTCCTCATCTCAAAGGCGGTTGTGGTTGCTAAGCCATCTCGGCGATGCCAACGTAGCCTATAATATGTCAGGTACGTATATGCTCTCAGGAATGCTGGACCGGCGGGCATTGGAAGATGCTGTCAACAAGATCATCGCCCGGCATGAAAGCTTGCGCACGGTCTTCAGGGAGAATGAACAGGGGGAGTTACAGCAATTTATACTTCCCATCGATGCATCCGGACTGGACATCGGCTATGAGGATCTGCGAAACGACCACGACCGTCGCAGTAAAGTCAACTGGCTGATCGATGAGGGATCCGCCAGGCCTTTCAACTTATCCTCCGGCCCCCTGATCAGGGCATTCATCTACCGCGTCGACGAAGCAAAATGGATCTTCACCTATACGCTGCATCATATCATTAGCGATGGATGGTCTATGGATGTGCTGATCGACGAGCTTCTGCGGCTTTACGCTGCAGCTGTAAAAGGCGTAAGTGAGCCGTTGCCCCCTTTACGCATTCAATATAAAGACTACGCGTCGTGGCAGCAGCAACAGCTGATGGACGGCACATACGATGACCATAAAAAGTACTGGCTGGGTGTGCTTGACGGAGAACTACCCGTTTTGGACCTTCCTTCCGACCGGGCTCGCCCTGCCGTAAGGACCTACCGGGGAGGGGCTGTCCGGCGTGTGATCGCCAAACAAACGGCGGCTGCAATGAAATCCCTTGCACAGCAAGGCGACGCGACCCTGTTCATAAGCCTCCTGACGGCAGTCGGCATATTGCTGTATCGATATACGGGACAGACCGATCTATTGATAGGCACACCCGTCGCAGGTCGCGATCACAGCGACCTGGAAGACCAGATAGGCTGCTATTTGAATACCCTGGTTTTAAGGACAAAACTGCAAGGAGCTTCCGGCTATCGCGAATTACTGAAAGAGGTCCGGCAGATGTCCCTGGAAGCTTACCGGCATAAAGAGCTCCCGTTCGATGAATTGGTGGATACACTCCGGCTGCGTACGGACATGGGCAGAAACCTGCTCTTCGATGTGATGGTCGAGCTCCGGGACAGATTTATGGAAAGAAAGGATGGATGGGATCGTTTAGGCAATCTCCGTGTCGAAGGATATGAAGAGGAAACGACCACGTACAGCAAGTTCGATCTGACGTTCTTCTTTACAGAGGCAAGAGAAGGACTCGCACTCCTGATCGAGTTCAACGCGGACATCTTTAATGAAGACAGGGTTGCCAGAATGGGAGAACATCTCGAAAATCTCCTGGCTGCAATTGCAAAAAACCCCGATCGGCCCATCGACCAACTGATCTACCTGGGCAAAAAGGAAAGGGAGAAGGTGCTGTATGAGTTCAATGACACCGCAATCAACTACCCGGCTACCGAAACAGTGCTCTCTCTTTTCCGGCACTATGCAAACCTGGAGCCGGATACCATAGCCCTCACCAGCAGGTACACTGCCGTTTCCTATGGAGAACTTGACAGGAAGGCCGGCAGGCTGGCCGGTTTCCTGGCAGACACTTACCACATTGGAAAAGGCGATCTGGTCGGCATCTTGCTGGACAGGTCTGAAGCAGCCATTATATCCATACTGGGTATTATGATGACAGGGGCTGCTTATGTACCTATTGATCCGGAATATCCCGTGGCCCGAAAAGAATACATCTGCAAAAACACAGGACTGAAAGTGCTGATAACACACACCCGTTATTTGGATACCTTAGGATATTGCGAAGCGGTTGTCATGACAGAATCGGCTTTTGACGATATTGTCCATTCACCGGCTTATCATCATGGCAGGTATGCCCCGCCCGGCCAGAACGAACTCGTATATGTCATTTATACTTCCGGATCGACAGGAGAACCGAAAGGTTGCGCCATCACACATGGGAACCTCTATAATTATATTCGCTGGTCCGTTGACCATTTCTTCTCCCACATGGGCCGGCCTTCTTTCGGCCTATTCACGTCCCTGTCTTTTGACCTGACGGTTACCACTGTCTTTTGCCCACTGACCACGGGTGGAAGGCTGCACCTCTACGAAGCGGGCGATGCCCTCACTGATGCGCTTTTGCATAGCTTCGGCGCCGGCAGCGGCATCAACAGCGCCAAGATCACTCCCTCCCATATTACCCTGTTGGACGGCATGGGTTTATCCTCTCCCGATCTCTCCTGCGTAGTGGTGGGAGGTGAAGAGATGTCCGGTAAACACGTCCGTATTTTGAAAACCATCAACCCTTCTGTAAGAATATTCAACGAATACGGCCCGACCGAGGCGACAGTGGGAACCACCATTGAAGAGTTGTCGGAAGAGGGACCTTTTCTCATCGGCAAACCGCTGGCCAACATGCGGATCTACATCCTCGATGACAATGACCAGCCTTGCCCCATAGGTATTCCCGGCAATATGTATATCAGCGGGAAAGGCCTTTCCCGAGGGTACCTTGACGAAAAACTGAATAAATTGAAATTCTTCCCCAATCCTTTTGTCGAAGGCGACAGGATGTATAAGACGGGAGACTGGGGAAGGTGGCAACCGGATGGACGGCTGGAATTTATAGGTCGTAAGGATGAACAGGTGAAGATCAGGGGATACAGGATTGAGTTGGGCGAAATAGAAAAGACCCTCGAAAAAGATCCTGATGTGCAGACAGCTGTGGTGCTGGCAAAGACTGATGAAGAAGGAGGAAAGAACCTGATCGCCTTCTACATCCCTGCCGGCAATGAACAACAGCCTGTGAACGCCACCGGACAGGCGACGGCTTCCATAGAAGCGGCGCTGCGAAAACAGCTGCCTTATTATATGATCCCGCAACGATTGATCCCTGTAGACCATATTCCCCTCACCCGCAACGGAAAGGTCGATAAAAAGGCGCTGCTGCATACCCATGCTGCCGATCTATCGGCAGGGAAACCCTATCTCGCTCCGCGCACAATCTTTGAAAAAAAGTTAGCGCCCATCTGGCAGGAAGTGCTGGCCTGTGATAAGGTCGGCATCGATGATAATTTCTTCGATTTGGGAGGACACAGCCTGAAAGCCATGCGGCTCATGGCAAAGATCAGGTCCGCATTCAACATATCGCTTGGATTGGATATCCTTTTTCTACACCCCACTATCATGGCCCTGGCGGAATACCTGGAAATGGCTGAATGGGCCGGCACGGGGACTGCCCAGGTGGAACTCATCGGTGATGAAGAGAAATTCTTATTATAATGGAACATCTGTATCATAGGTTGAAGAAGCTCAGGGTCTCCATGGACCTCGTGGGGGATCAGCTGGATATCCGGGCCCCCAGGGGGGTGCTGGATGAAGGTCTCCTGGCCGAGATAAAACACTACCGGCAGGACCTCATCGCCTTTATCAGGTCCCATCGGGAATATCTCCGGATGAATGATCATATCCCCCTGGTGGCATATCAGCCCGACTACGCTGTCTCCTTTTCTCAGCAAAGGATCTGGATACTGAGCCAGATCCCCGAAGGCAATGTGGCTTATAATATGGCGGGAGCCTGCGTATTCGAAGGAAGTTTGAATTTGCCTGCCCTGGAATACGCATTCCGGCAGTTGATAGAACGGCATGAAAGCCTTCGGACCGTCTTCCGGTCTAATGATCAGGGCGAGATCCGGCAATACATCCGCCCCTCGGACGATGCGGGTTACCAGGTAGACTGCCACGACCTCCGTGCGTACGGACAGGATGCAGAAGAACAGGCCAACGCAATGCTCCGTGCATCGGCCTGCCGCGCCTTCGACCTGGCGGCCGGCCCCCTGTTGAAAGCCTCCCTTTACCAGCTTACCGCTGACCGGTGGATATTCTCCTATACCATGCATCACATTATCAGTGACGGCTGGTCCATGGATATCCTCATCAGGGAATTGCTGCAGTCCTACAACGCGGCCGTAATTGGTGCGCCGGACGAAAGAGCGCCGCTGCGGATACAGTACAAAGATTATGCAGCGTGGCAACGTGGGATGGTAAATAGCGAAGCCTTTGCCATTCACCGGGATTACTGGCTCCGGCAGCTCCAGGGAGCGTTACCCGTGCTGGAATTGCCGGCAGATAAAACGCGACCATCCGTAAGAACGTACAACGGCGACAAATTGCATAAATGCATTGGCGCTGCATTGATCCGCCGGCTGGAACACCTTGGCAGAACAGAGAACACCACTTTGTTCATGGGATTCCTGGCGGCAGTCGCCAATTTATTACACCGCTATTCCCACCAGCAAGACATTATCCTGGGCAGCCTGGTTGCAGGCAGGGATCATGAAGTCCTGCAGGACCAGATAGGCTATTATATCAATACCCTCGCTTTGAGAATGCAATTTAACAGGCAAGACAGTTTCAGGGACCTGCTGCGAACAGCGCGGAAGGTCAGCCTCGAAGCACTGGCTCATCAGGATTACCCTTTCGACGAGCTTACCCAGGCGCTCGACTTGCGCAGGGATATAAGCCGCAGCCCGTTGTTCGACGTACTGGTGGTCCTGCAGCATGCGAAGGACCGCGATGTCACCGCTGACAGGGCGGCAGGGGACCTTTCGATCAGCAAATATGACATGGGCCGGAAAACAGGCAGCAAGTTCGACCTGTCCTTCGAATTCTCCGATGAAGGAGAAGATTACCAGCTCCGCCTAGAATATAACAGCGATATCTATCTGAAGAGCACGGTCATGCAGATGGCTGACCATTTCGTGCAGTTGCTGGAAGCCGCTGTCGAACATCCGGATGTGGTCCTGGACGGCCTGGATTACCTGACGCCGGAAGAACATCACCGGCTCCTGGTAAACTTTAACGACACGAAAATGGACTACCCGGAAGATGCCACGCTTACCCAGCTCTTCCTCGATCAGGCCGCGGCTAGGCCGGATCGTATTGCATTGGTATCCGGGGCCGGTGCATTCTCTTACAGGCAGCTGGACGATCTGTCAGGACAACTGCAACGTTGTCTGCAGACGGAATACGGGGTGCATCCCGGTGATAGGGTGGGGATCAGCATGGAGCGAAGCGAATGGATGATCATCGCCATTCTTGCCGTCCTTAAGAACAGCTGCGCCTACGTTCCGATCGACCCCGGTTACCCGCCTTCGCGAATAGCCTACATGGTCGGGGATAGTGGTTGCAGAACGGTCATCGATACAGATCTGATCAGCCGATTCAGGACCTCCACGCCTTATGGAACGTTTTCAGGTACGGCCCTTCCCCCGGCGCCGGACGACCCATGCGCCGTGATATACACTTCCGGTTCCATCGGTCAGCCCAAGGGCGTAGCCATCTCGCACAGGAACCTGCAGAACAGGCTGCATTGGATGTGGGCAGCCTTCCCCTTCAACGAAGACGAAGTTTGTGCCGCGAAGACCTCCATCAGCTTCGTGGACCATCTGTGGGAGATATTCGGACCGCTGTTAAAAGGCATCCGCCTGGTAATATTCAGCAAACAGGACGTCCTCGATACCGATCATTTCATGACGAGCCTTTGTGCTCATAAGGTTACCAGGATTGTCCTTGTCCCTTCTCTGCTCCGGCAGCTGCTTTCGGATGAAGAAGCCTGCCGCAACAAACTGTCAGCTCTCCGGGAATGGACCTGCAGCGGAGAGAAGCTGGATGCCGCCCTGGTAGAGAAGTTCTATGACGTATTCCCCGGACACAGGCTGCTGAATATCTATGGTTCGACAGAAGTGACGGCAGACGCCACCTGCTATGATACTTCCGCAGGGGGGCGGATTACGGACATGACCGGCGGCGTTCCCTTGCTTTTCAGGGAAAGCGTAGGCCGCGAACTCGCGCTGCTCGTCAGCGACGCAGCACCCTCCGGAACATCCGTGAGGAGACCGGGGCTCACAGATGCCTTTGCTTTCCAGTTGCCGGACCTGGGGAAGACTTCACCGGAGGAATATGCCGCTTTTGTAAAAGATACCTTGCTGGGAGGCATCGTCAATGTATCGTCCCCCAAATTCATCGGTCATATGACCGGCCCTGTCCCTCCCGTGCTTAACGAGCTGGTAAAATTGATGCACCTTTGGAACCAGAACATGGTAAAGGTGGAAACATCCGGCCTGGGCACTTCGCTGGAAAAGCAAACCATCGCCAGCCTTCACCGGACAGTGTACAGGGAAGAGGACGCATTCTACCGGCGGTGTTCGGAAGATGCTTTCGGCGCCCTCGGCATTATCACAGGTGGAGGTACCTTGTCGAATGTCTCCGCTCTCAGTTATGCCCTTGCAAGCCGGCTGCCGGAAAAAGAAGGCTTCCGGGGCTGGACAAGGCAGGGGCTGGCCGCAGCGCTGGCTGCATATAATTATACCGAAGCAATCGTCATCGGGTCCCCGAAATGCCACTACTCTATCGGTAAAACCCTCAGGATATTGGGCATGGGAGAGGAAGCCTTTATTCCTTTCGAGCTGGATAAGAAGGACCCGGGAGCTTCAGCGGGCCTGCGCGAACTGGTTGGCCGGAAAAAGGCCGGAGGGGCGCTGGTCCTTGCTATCATCGGCGTTGCGGGGTTTACCGAGACCGGAAATGTAGACCCGTTGCGGCAACTGGGCGCCGTCGCCAGGGAGTGCCAGGTGCATTTTCACGTAGATGCCGCCTTCGGCGGCGCTTATCTGTTCTCGGATCTTCTTTCGCATAAGCTGGACGGTATATCCATGGGCGACTCAGTTACCATCTGCGGCCATAAACAACTGTATCTCCCGATGGGATTGAGTGTATGCCTCTTCCGCGATCCTTCCCTGGCCCGATATTCCGAGAATAATGCACGTTATCAGGCCCGCAAAGGCAGCCAGGACCTGGGCCGCTATACCATCGAAGGCTCCCGGCCCTTCCTTTCTTTCGTTCTTCACGGCGCCCTGAGTATAATAGGCAAAGAAGGCTACGCCGGCATCGTCGAATCCAACTATGAAAGAGCCCAAATGTTCAGGGCACTCATAAACGACAATGAAGCCTTCGAACTATTCGGGCACTCAGACCTCAACATCGTCCTATACAGGTATATTCCCTTCCCGCTGCGGGATCTCCGTCGAGGGAAATCATTCGGATATGCCGGGACGCAAACGCTTAATGATCTGAATAAAAAGATACAGCAGCACCAGTTTGCAGCAGGCAATTCCTTCGTTTCCTACACGGAGGTCGAGATGCAGGAAGGACCGCCTGCCGTAATGCTGCGAGCGGTCTTGATGAACCCATACACCACGCGCCGGCATCTGCTGGAAATACTGGAAGAACAGGAAGCTATAGCCGCAGTGATCGAAGGCGCCGTGGTCCGGCCATCGGAAAAGACTAAGATGGACAGTATCTACATCGGCCGGCCAATCTCCAATACCGCCGTATATATCCTGGACGATCAGCTGCAGCTGCTGCCTGAAAAGGTCGTCGGAGAGATCTGTATCGGGGGAGATTGCCTATCAGGGGGATATATAAACAACCCACTGCTGATGCAAACCAAATTCGTTGATAATCCTTTTCGTAAAGGAGAAAAGATTTACCGGACGGGCGACCTGGGCAGATGGCTGCCTAACGGGAATATTGAATTTTGCGGCAGGAAAGACAGGCAGATAAAGATCCGTGGCCATCGCATTGAACCAGACGAGGTCGAAAAGGTCCTGCAGGCCTGCGAGGGCATCGAAGCTGCGGCTGTATCGGAAAAGCCCGGCAGCGATGGAGAACCTGTGCTGGTGGCCTACCTGGTAAGTGCCAACGATCCGGATATCTCCGGGATTTACAGGCACCTGGAACAACACCTTCCCCTGTATATGCATCCCACCGTATTCGTACGCCTGCCTGAATTGCCCCTGACGGTCAACGGGAAACTGGACAGGAGACGCCTGCCAGACCCAAAAGGACTGGCCTTGTCGGCCGCAGGCAGATATATGCCTCCAAGTAACGATACGGAAGAAAAACTGATATCCATCTGGCGGCAACTGTTGGAAAAAGACCGTATAGGCATAAAAGATAATTTCTTCGAGTCCGGAGGACACAGCCTGAAAGCTACCCGGCTGGCCAGTATGATCCTCCGGGATCTCGGGGTCCGCATCACGATCAAAGACCTGCTGTTGAACCCTGTCCTGGAAGACCAGGCAAAGCTGCTCAGACAGTCTGCGAAAGAACCATTCATCGCTATTTCACCCGCACCTTCCGGCCCGCATTACCCATTGGCGCCCGCCCAGCGCCTGGTATGGATATCATGCCAGTTCGAAGAAGGAAATATCGCCTATAATATTCAAAAGGTCTATGTGTTCGAAGGCGACCTGCAAAAGGATGCCCTGGATCATGCATTCAGAATGGTCATCAGGCGGCATGAGATACTCCGGACCGTCATCCGCAAAGACCACGAGGATGAACCGCGGCAATGGATCCTGCCGGAGGACGCAATCTCCTTTCATATCCACAGCCTCGACCTGACACATGAAGAAGAGCCCGAAAGGAAAATGAAGGCGCTGATCCGGGAAGACCTGCATGCTCCATTCGATCTTGCCGCATTCCCCCTCATCCGCGCCTGCCTTTGCCGGGTAGCCCATGAAAAATGGATCTTTGTCTATACCATACATCACATCATCAGTGATGCATGGTCCATGGACATTTTAATGTCCGAACAGATAACGTTGTATAACGCGTACCTGCATGGACAGACGGATGCGCTACCTCCATTACGCATACAATACAAGGATTATGCTGTCTGGCAACAGTCCCTGCAGGAGGGAGAGACCAGGAAGATCAACCAATCGTACTGGCAGCGTCAGTTCCTGGGGGAAACGCCGGTGCTGGAGCTTCCTTACGACCGCCAGCGACCACAGGTCAAGACATTCAATGGCGCTCTCACCCGCCTCAGCCTGGAAGCGACCAATAGCCGTCAGCTGAACACGCTCGCCCATCTTCAGGGAGGCACTTTGTTCATGGGATTGCTGGCCGCCGTCAACGCGCTGCTTTATTACTACAGTGGCCAGTCAGATATTGTCGTCGGTACTTCTATCGCCGGACGTGAGCACATCGAGCTGGAAGATCAGGTCGGCTATTACATGAATATCATGGCACTCAGGACCCGGTTTAGCGGAGAAGACAGTTATCTGGACCTGCTGGGAAAAGTCAGACAGGTAACCCTGGACGCCTACCAACACCAACCCTACCTGCTTGCAGACCTGGTTAATGATCTCCACATCCAAAGAGACATCAGCCGCAACCCCCTGTTCGATGTTCTGATCGTATTGCAGAACGCCGGGTCAGCCCTTAAAAAAGGGCACCTTGCAGCCGACCGGCTGCACGTCTATACATACGGCCAGGAGGAACAAAAACCGACAAAGTTCGACCTCACCTTCAATTTCTTTGAAACGGAAGACCAAATCGTCCTGGACCTGGAATACAACACGGACCTTTTTGATAAACCAACGGCGCAACGCATGACCCGTCACTTCGAAGCACTGGTAACGGAGATCATCAAACGACCTTCGGCGCCGCTGCAACAGCTGGAGTACCTTAGCCCTCAGGAAAAGAACGAGCTGCAGGAAGAAGTCCAGCAGTTCAGTGCAACCATCAGCAAGGAATTTTGATCTCTACCCACGCCTACAATTATTCCGCCATGAACCTTTTTGTCAAAGGCGATCAAAGCATCGCACTGGTTACGAATGATTCAGTCCTGTCTGTACGCCGCCTTCTGGACAGCACAAAAGCATTCCAGGATCATCTCCGCGGAAAAGTCCCCGCCCTGCCGGAAAAGGTTATACTATACCTCTCCGACGAGACCCTGCTGCTACCGGCCCTGCTGGGTTTATACGGTCTGGGCGTCACCTGTGTGCCCCTCGATCCGGGAGCATCGCCTGCGGCCGATCCCGAAGCCGTAGCCCTCCTCTGCCAGGCTGATTGGATCATCACCGAACCGAAGTATTCCTTCGAGTTGGGTACCTCTTCCGTGCTGGTGATGGACAGGACAACGCTGTCCGGGCACTCCGGACAACCTGCACTGACCTGCGAGAAACATTTTATTCCCTATGTCTTCTACAACGAAGAGGACGGTTACAGCCAGGGGATCCCGATCCACGATGAGGATCTGTCGGAAAGGCTGAAGGAACTGGACCAGTCCTTGTGCCCCCACGATCACGACAGGTTGCTCCTGGCACGCTGTATACCATTCCGAGACCTCGTGATGGAAATGCTTTGGAGTTTTTCAAGAGCTATACCCGTACTGGTGACATGGCTGGATAAAAATACAGCGCTTCCCCGGCTCGCATCCACAGCAGACCGGTTCGACATGCGGTTCAGCCTCTTTTATTTCGGAAGTGTCGGCGATGCCACCGGCCGCAACATGTATGACCTCCTATTTGATACTGTACGATATGCCGATAACAATGGATTTGATGCGGTCTGGACGCCCGAAAGGCATTTCAATGGTTTTGGCGGTCTGTTTCCCAACCCCTCGGTAATGAGTGCAGCGCTGGCAGTAGCCACCTCCCATGTCGAGCTCCGCTGCGGAAGCATCGTGGCGCCTCTGCATCATCCTATCCGCATCGCCGAGGACTGGTCGGTGATTGATAACCTTTCCAATGGCAGGGCGGCGATCTCCTTTGCAACAGGATGGCAGCCGGATGACTTCGTCTTTTCTCCCGATCACTACGAAGGGCGGCACGAATATATGCTCGAACAGATCGAACTGGTCCGGCGACTGTGGCGGGGAGAAAGCGCTCAATTCAAAAATGGCATGGGAATAATGACCGAACTATCCATATATCCCAGGCCCGTGCAAAAAGAACTGCCGGTATGGATAACCGTCTCGGGCAAAGTCGATTCCTTCCTGGCGGCGGGCAGGGTAGGGGCTAATATCCTCACCCACCTTCTGTGGCAGGACCTTGAAGAACTTAAGGAAAAAATAGCCAGGTACCGCACCTGCCTGGAACAGCACGGATTCGATCCGTCCTCCCGGAAAGTTTGCGTTATGGTGCATACCTACCTGGGAACCTCCGACGAAGCCGTTCGCGCTAAAGTGAAACAGCCTCTCAAAGACTATTTCAGGACCTCCACACAGTTGATCAGGGCCATGATCAAGCCAGGTGAACTCTCCACCGTCTCCGCCAATGACGATGAAATGCCCGCACATTTAATGGAAGAGCTGCTGGAGATCGCTTTTAACCGCTTCTACGAACACGCGGCATTGCTGGGAAACCCCGATAAATGCAGATCCGTTATCCGGCGTATAAAAAACTGCGGTATCGACGAGATCGCTGCCCTTATCGACTTCGGCCTGTCCAGGGAGGATATTATGCAGGGACTTGAATTGCTGAACGACCTTCGAAAAGAATATAACGGCGGAAATGACTGGCAATTCCCCGTCACTATCACCCATTGCAGTCAGCAAACACTGGAAGATCTGAGGACCGAGGCTGCCTTCCCGGCTTTTTTCGCCACTCAGAGAATTGTCTTCACCGAAGAGAACAAAGGGGCATATACCCCATTCTTCAATGCTCCTGTCAGCCAGGAATTCTGACGGATCAACCAACTACAGCATGCAACCAAAAAAGAAATTAGGCATCGTCGGCGGCATGGGCTCCCGCGCAGGCGTGGCCTTGGTGCAGAAGATCATAGATTATTCTCCCGCGGAGACGGACCAGGAATTTCCGGAGATCATCTTCCATAACAACGCCCCAGCGCCGGACCGGACGAGGGCCATCATCTATCATGAAGCATCCCCGCTGCCCGCCCTTCTGCATTCCATGGACCTGTTCAACAGGAACCAGGTGGACCTGGTGGCCGTGGCTTGTATCACCTCATATTATTATTATGAGGAACTTGCCGGCTATGCCAAGGCAAAGGTGCTGAACCCATTGCAGATGGTAGCGGAATATCTTAAAAAGCAGTATGGCAAAGGCTGCCGTGCCGGGCTGCTGGCAACCACCGGCACCTTGAGGACAGGCCTATTCCAGAAATACCTGGAAGGCAGTAACGTGGACCTCGTCACTTTGTCCTCCGAAAACCAGGAGGCCCTTTTCATGCGTTCTGTTTATATGCAGAACGGGTTTAAATCGGCAACCATCTCGGCCGAAGCTCACCACCTCATGGACAGATCCGTCCGGACCCTCTTGAAGGACAACATCGATGTTGTCATCGGCGGATGTACGGAAGTATCTATAGCATTTCATGGCCAACACCTGCCCGTGGCTTACCTGGATGTCCTGGACCTGATGGCCCAAAGGACCGTTGATCTTTGCTATAGTACCACCTCCGCCGCCATGCCTATCTAAACTTTCAATAAAGACCATCCTGATGAACAAAAAAGTAATACACACCGTTTTTGAAGAGGTGGTACGCAGGTATCCTCATAAGCTGGCCATCGAAGAAGAAAGTAGTGGGATCACCTATGACCAGCTGAATATTTATGCCAATCAAATGAGCCACCTGCTTGTTTCCTTAGGCTGCGGGAAGGATAGCATCGTCCAGGTGTTCATACCTTCCTCCATCCGGATGGTGGGTTGCCTGCTCGCTGTATTAAAAGCGGCAGCGGTTTTCTTACCTGTGGATATTAACTTTTCGGAGAGAAGACTGCGCCAGGTATTCCAGAACACATTTCATGGCATTGTTGTCGTCGCGGAAGAGTCGCTGGATACCCTTGTCGCTATTGCCGCTCGCCTGGACATTCGCATTGATCATCTGATCGTCGTCACCCCAGGCAGAGAGATCAGTCATTACGTTCTGTACAACGGTGTGCCGGAGGCCGCCCCCCTTTCCATGCCGGATGCATGGTCGGGCGATCCTGTGTCAGACGCTGACGGAGATACCAGCAACTATATTTACTATACTTCAGGCTCAACCGGCGAGGGGAAAGCCATCGAAGGATGTAATGTATCCTTAAGCCATTTCATTCATTGGGAAATCAAGGAGTTCAGCATCGAGGCATCTTGCCGGGTCAGCCAGCTGACGCAGGCGACCTTCGACGCTTCCCTTCGGGACATCTTTGTGCCGCTGATAACAGGGGGGACCCTTTGCATCCCGCCTCCCCAGGCAAAAGAAGATCCTGCAGCCCTGCTCCAATGGCTGGAGACAGCAAAAATATCCCTGGTACATTGTGTGCCGTCCCTTTTCAGGGTGATGACCAGAGAACTGCAGACGAACGAGACCCGCCGGTATGATCTGGGTAACCTCACGTATATGATTATGGCCGGAGAACTTTTGTACGCCCGTGATATTATTGAGTGGCGAAAAGCGATGGGCGACGGGATCAACCTGGTAAACTTCTATGGCGCCACCGAGACTACTCTGATCAAGACCTTCTACCGCATCGGCACGGTGCCTGAAGACCCTTCTTATGTCATCCCGGTAGGCATCCCCATCGGCAATACCACCGTGGCCATTATCAGGGATGGACGCCTTTGCAAGGTCAATGAGCCGGGAGAGATTTATCTCAAAACTCCTTTTACTACCAAAGGATATTATAAAGACCGGCAGCTGACGGATACTTGTTTCGTCCAGAACCCTTTGCAAAAGGACGAAAAAGATATCGTCTATAGATCCGGGGATACCGGGCGCCTCCTGCCGGATGGAAACATCCAGGTCATGGGACGTCTGGATAACCAGGTGAAGATAAACGGCATCCGCGTAGAGCCAGGCGAGATCGAAAAAGCGCTTTTGCGCATGGCTAATATAACGGGGGCCGTCGTTAAAGCGCACAGGGGAGAAGATAATCTCCTGGCACTGGTCGCCTATTATACAGGGGAAAAGAAAGAGGTGGAGGAATTACGGTCGGCGCTTTCCACGGAATTGAACCTTCCTGTAATCCCTTCTTATTTTATCCATCTTCACGAATTCCCGCTGAATATGAACGGGAAGATAGACCGGAACGCCCTTCCAGCCCCGCGCCTGGCAGTCGCCGACCACCCTGCTTTCGAGCCGCCGCAGGGAGATATGGAAACAGTTCTGGGGAGTTTTTGGAAAGAGATCCTGGGCCTGGAAAAAGTCGACAGGAATACTTCTTTTTTTAACGTGGGAGGACATTCGCTACGGGCCATCCAGCTGGTGTCGAGGATACACAGGTCCCTGGGTGTAAGCCTGAAGATCGCCGACATATTCACACAACGTACTGTCAGGGATCTCGCTCGCCTGATCTCCGGAAAGATAAAGAGCGGCTACCTTTCTATCAACCCGGCTCCGCAGGAGGAAGGTTATCCCCTGTCGTCGGCGCAACGCAGACTTTGGGTGCTCGGCCAGTTCGATCAGGGAAGCGTGGCTTACAATATGCCCGGCAAATATGTTTTCGAAGGGTCGCTGGACCGGGACGCCCTCGATTACGCCTTCGAGGCTGTGGTCCGGCGGCATGAAAGCCTGAGGACTGTTTTCAGGATAGACACCAATGGCGAAGTGCGGCAGTATATACGCTGTCCCGAAGATGCAGCCTTCACGATCTCCTTCCGCGATCTCACCGGGGAAGATGAACCGGAAAAAGAATTGGAAAAAGACCTCCACGCATCGGTGACCCGCCCGTTCGACCTCGCTGCGGGACCGCTGGGGCGCGCAGCGCTCTTCCGGCTCAACGAACACAAATGGGTCTTTACCTATACGCTCCATCATATCATCAGCGACGGTTGGTCCGTCTCCGTACTGATGAACGAACTTATTGCCTGTTACAACGCCCGCAAAAAAGGGAGCGATCCTTCCTTGCCCCCCTTGCGCATCCAATATAAAGACTATGCTGTCTGGCAGCAGGAACAACTGGGTGGTGAAGCACTGAAAGCGCACAAAGCATATTGGCTCGGACAACTGGACGGTGAGTTGCCGGTGCTGCATCTGCCCGGTGACCGTATCCGCCCGGCAACAAAGACCTATCGGGGAGGAACAACGCTTTCCTATATAGATGCGACGACCATCTCCTTAATGAAGGAATGCTGCCGCAGGCAGGAAGCTACGGTATTCATGGGGCTGCTGACGGCAGTATACGCCCTTCTCTATCGTTACACAGGGCAAAATGACATCATTGTGGGGTCCCC
This sequence comes from Flavitalea plasmicola, assembly GCF_030546645.1. Classification (GTDB taxonomy): domain Bacteria; phylum Bacteroidota; class Bacteroidia; order Chitinophagales; family Chitinophagaceae; genus Puia. Next base: position 180,343 of record NZ_JAUOTO010000008.1, on the reverse strand, counting down.
CGTCGCAGGCAGGGAACACCCGGACCTGGAAGCACAGATAGGATCTTATATCAACATCCTGGCCCTCCGGGCAAGGATTGCAGGAGAAGATGGATTTGACAAGCTTTTGGCGCTTACCAAACAAATGACGGTGGATGCCTACGACCATCAGCTCTATCCGTTTGACGAGCTGGTCGATCAACTGAACCTGGACCGGGACATCAGCCGTAATCCACTGTTTGAAGTGCTGGTGGTATTACAGAATGCCGGTACGGGTCAGCCGGACCCCTCCGGCCCGCCCGTGGACCTCCAGGCATCGGTGTATAGATCCGAAAACGACGACGACCAACAGGTGTTCAGCAAGTTCGATCTCACTTTTAGTTTCACGGAACGGGGTGACGCCGTGCAGCTGTATATGGAATACAACAGCGATATCTTCGACAAGAGCACGATCGAACACCTGACCCATAACTTTTCGAGGCTGCTGAAAATAATGGTGAGCCAACCCTCCGCCCCTCTGGACCAACTCATATACCTGGGTGCGGCAGATATACACCGGCTCCTGGTGACTTTCAATGACACGGAAGTCCGCTTTGATGAAGAAGCGACCATCATAGAATTGTTCGAAGCGCAGGCGGGAAGAACGCCTCTGCAGACAGCCCTCGTATGCCAGGGAAGGGCCCTCAATTATCACGAACTAAACGCCCTGTCCAATCGCCTGGCGGACTATCTCAAGAAGAACTACATGGTCCGGACCGGCGACATGATAGGCATCCGGCTGCATCGCAGTGAATGGATGCTCATCACCATCCTGGGCGTGCTGAAAAGCGGAGGAGCCTATATCCCTATAGACCCCGACTCCCCGGACGAACGGGTTGCCTATGTACTCTCCGACAGTAAATGCAAGGTTGTCATTGATTCCACCATCCTGCAGGTCATCCGCCAGACCCTGGACTACCAGGATCCGGAAGATCACCCGGGACTGGTCCGCGCCGCAGACCTGGCCTATTGTATCTATACATCAGGGTCCACCGGTCAGCCTAAAGGATGCCTGCTGACACATGCCAACGTCGTCAGTTTTTTTGCAGGTATGAACGAAATATTCGGAAAAGATGCGGGAACCATGCTGGCAGTTACCAATTATACCTTCGATATATCGGTACTTGAGCTCATCTGGACGCTTACCCTCGGGTATAAAGTAATACTCCAGCAAAATGCTCGCGAACTTTCCGGACCAGCGGATGTCACTTCCCGCCCGCTGGATTTCAGTCTTTTCTACTTCGGTAATGCATCCCTACCCGATAGTGCCGGCGACGAGGAAAAATACAGGCTGCTGCTGGATGGCGCAAAGTACGCAGACCGTAACGGCTATACCGCCGTATGGACACCAGAAAGGCACTTCCATGAATTTGGCGGACTCTATCCGAACCCGTCGGTGACAGGGGCTGCATTATCTTCCATTACCAGGAACATAAGCATCAGGGCTGGCAGCGTGGTATTGCCGCTCCACAACCCACTCCGGGTCGCAGAGGAATGGTCTGTCCTGGACAACCTGTCGGGTGGGAGAGTGGGAATCGCCTGCGCTTCGGGTTGGCATTCCAATGATTTCGTCCTTTCCTCCGGTAACTACCAGCAACGGCATGAGCTGATGTACGGACTCATCGACACCATTCGACGCTTGTGGAAAGGGGGTTCGGTTGCAATGAAGGACGGCAATGGACTCCTGAAAGAAACGCGCATCTTCCCCCGTCCCATCCAGCAGGAGCTGCCTATGTGGCTGACTTCCGCCAACCATATTGAAACTTTTGTCGCGGCAGGCAGGAAAGGGATGAACGTCCTTACCCATTTACTGGGCGAGACGGTGGAGGGATTGGCAGTGAAGATCAAAGCCTACCGCACTTCACTGGCGGACAACGGCCACGACCCGGATAAAGGGAAAGTAGCGCTGATGCTGCATACATACATCGGAGATAGTAAGGAAGAGACTTACGAAAAAGCCCGCCAACCTTTCACCGACTACCTCCGGACCTCCGCCAGCCTCCTGAAAAATATGGCTGTCGGCCTCGACATGGATATGGAGGCCGCTACCTTCTCGGAACAGGATATGAATACCCTCCTCGAGCATGCTTTTAAGAGGTACGTCTCTTCCGCCAGCCTGATAGGCACCGTGCCCGAGTGTAAGGCAATGATCGACCGGCTGCAACACATTGGCGTAGACGAAATTGCCTGTCTCATCGATTTCGGAGTGGAATACAATGCCGTTATGAAAAGCCTCGAGCTGCTCACCACCATCAAAAACTCCTACGAGGACAAGACAGCCGATGTCAGCACATTCGGGCATTCCCTCCAGACACAGCTGAAAAAACATAAACCCACCCACCTGCAAGCCACTCCTTCGATGATGACCTTGATGCAGCAGGATTTGCAATTTTTCCGGCCTCTGAAGAAACTTATCCTGGGAGGCGAGCGACTGCCGCTGACGCTGGTGAAAGAGCTGTACCGGGAGCTGCCGGAGGTGGAAATCTATAATATGTACGGACCGACCGAAACTACTATTTGGTCCACCTGCAGTAAAGTCCACCGGCAGGCGGATAAGATACACATCGGTCGGCCTATAGCCAATACCCGGATATATATCCTGGATGGCAACCGCAACCTGCTGCCCATCGGCGTGATTGGGGAGCTGTACATAGGCGGCAAAGGGGTTGCCCGGGGCTACTTGCAACGACCTGACCTCTCGGCCAGCCGCTTTCTCGACGATCCCTTCGTACCCGGGGGAAAATGCTATAGGACGGGTGATTATGCGAAATGGCTTCCGGACGGTAATATAGAATACGTCGGACGCCGGGATGACCAGGTAAAGATAAGAGGACATCGCATCGAGCTGGGAGAGATCGAGGCTGCCCTTCGAAGCCACCCCCTTGTGGAAATGGCCGCCGTGGTGGTAAAAGAGTTCCCCGGCATGGAAGCAGAACTGATAGCATATATAGTGGCTCCCGAAAAACTGAATACCCCGTCGCTCAGATCCACGCTGGGCCGGAAATTACCAGCCTATATGATTCCCGAACGCTTCGTACAGTTGCCCTCCTTACCGCTTACCCCCAATGGCAAGGTCGATCGCCGGCGCCTACCTGACCCTTCTGAAAGATCCCTGGACAGCGGAACCAGGTTTGAAGCGCCCGCTAACGAGATCGAGAACCGGATCGCCCGCATCTGGCAGGAGATACTGAACCGCGACAACGTTAGCGTAACGGATAACTTCTTCGATGCAGGAGGCAATTCAGTGAGGATAGTGAGAATGGTCATGGCCCTCAATAAGGTCTTTGATAAAAAAACATCCGTCGCTACAGCCTTTAAATTCACCAATATCAGGTCGCTGGCTGCATATCTCCTGACGGAGGAGAATGGACAGAACACCGACACAGAGGAAGACACGGGCAAGCAGGTCGATCTCATGGAGGAGACCTTCCGCCTGGTAAACGCTGACACCGATGAAGAATAACACGAATTACACCGGTCTGGAAATAGCCGTCATCGGAATGGCATGCCGTTTTCCCGGCGCTATGTGCTGGCGCGACTTCTGGAACAACCTGGAAAACGCCGTGGAATCCATACATTTCCTGTCCGAAGAGGAACTGATAGCGTTGGGTGTGGACGAAAGGACCCGGAAGAATAAACGCTTTGTCAATGCCGTCACCCTGCTGCCCGACAAGGACCGTTTCGATGCTGCTTTCTTCGACTACCGGCCTATCGAGGCAAGCCTCATGAATCCATTGCATCGCATTTTTCACGAATGCACCTGGGAAGCCCTGGAAGACGCCGCGTATGATCCCGAAAGAGTAAAAGGAGCCATAGGCCTCTTCGCCGGCGGCGGTGACGACTCGAACTGGAGGCTGTATTCCAGGCTGAAGAACAACAAACAGGAGATCGACGATTTTAATCTGTTCAATCTCAGCAATAAGGACTTCCTGGCTTCCCTGCTGTCCTATAAGCTGAACCTGCGGGGACCTTCCTATTCCATCAATACCACCTGCTCCACTTCCCTTGTTGCGATCAGCCTGGCTTGCAAAAGCCTCCTGCTGGGGGAAACCAGGATCGCGCTCGCAGGCGGTGTTTCCGTCAAGACACACCGGAAAAAAGGATATTTCTACGAAGAGGGAATGATCTTTTCAGCGGACGGCCACTGCAGGGCATTCGATAAAGAAGCCACTGGCACGCTCGTCAGCGAAGGGGCCGGTGTAGTGGTGCTGAAAAAACTGACGGACGCCATCGAAGACAGGGACCACATCTACGCTGTAATTAAAGGCAGCGCCATCAACAACGATGGCAGCCGCAAAGTAGGGTTCACCGCTTCCAGTGTGGAAGGACAGACCGAGTGCATCCGCAAAGCCCACAAATTCGCCAGGACCACCCCGGACACGATCAGCTACGTGGAAACCCATGGGACCGGCACAAGATTAGGCGACCCCGTGGAAATAGAGGCCCTGAACACCGCATTTAACCGCAATCAAAAACAACATTGCGCAATTGGGTCTGTCAAGACCAACATTGGACACCTGGACACAGCCGCAGGAGTAGCAGGATTCATGAAGCTCGCGCTCTCCCTGAAATACAAACGTCTGCCGGCCAGTCTGAACTTCAGCGTACCTAACCCCGAGATCGATTTCAACCAGGGGCCCTTTTATGTAAATACCCGGCTCCGGGAATGGACTGCCCAGGGCGATGGCCCTCTTCGCGGAGCGGTGAGCTCCTTTGGCATAGGTGGCACCAATGTACATGCCATCCTGGAAGAAGCGCCCGTACATGACAACGCTTCCCCCGGTCGCCCTTACCACCTGCTGACGCTATCGGCCCGGACAGACACTGCATTGCTGAGATACCATGCCAAACTGAAGGATTTCCTCTCCGCCAACCCCGGCCTCCACGCGCCGGATATCGCTTATACTTTTCAGGTAGGCCGTAGAGAATTCGTATATCGCGCACCTCTGGTGTACAAAGACACCGGCGAACTGCTTCATTTGCTTGAAAAAGGACTTACACCGCAACAGGCCCGGAAAAGCACGGAAAAGACGGGCCCCCTGGTGTTCCTTTTCCCCGGCCAGGGTTCGCAATACCAGCATATGGGAAAAGACCTCTATGACAGCGAACCCGTATTCCGCCGGGAAATGGACAACGGTTTTACCCTTATACGGCAACTGACGGGGATGGATTACCGACAGATTATCTACCCTCCGGCAGACGGCCCGGGACCTGCAAAGATCAATGACACACGCTATACCCAGCCCCTGGTCTTTCTGCTGGAATATTCCCTGGCCCGCCTGCTGATGTCTTTCGGCCTTCTTCCGGGTTGTATGATCGGACATAGCATAGGCGAATACGTCGCAGCCTGCATCGGAGGATTGATCAGCTTTGAAGATGCCTTACGGTTGGTAGTCCGGCGGGGAGAACTGATTGGCGGGCTCCCTCCGGGCGCCATGATCAGCCTGGCGCTGTCCCCCGGCGAAGCCGCTGACTACCTCGATGAAAGGATATCCCTGGCCGCTGTCAACGGCAATGAACAAACGGTCCTCTCCGGTGACCCCGACGCCATCGCATCCCTGATGCACCGGCTGGACTATGAAAATAAAAGTTATGTAAAACTCCATACATCGCACGCTTTTCACTCCTCCATGCTGGATGCCATCATTCCATCGTTTAGAATAGAATTGGAGAAAGTTTCTTTCGGACAGCTGCATACTCCCTTCATCTCCAATCTCACGGGCAAGTTCATCCAGCAGCAGGAAGCCGCTTCCCCCGACTATTGGGTACGCCATATGCGCCAAACAGTTTTGTTTGCCGAAGGGATACATACGCTTTTGGACCATGATCCAAAACTCACCTTCCTGGAGGTGGGCGCAGGGCATACCCTGACACATCTCGTCAAACAGATAAAACAGGACAATCCCCTGGGCCTGTCGGTTAACATGATGCGCTCGCCTAAAGAAAAGATTGATGACAACAGATATCTTGCCGAGCGTATAGGTGATCTGTGGGCCCACGGCTTTCCCGTGGACTGGACACTCTATCATAAAGATGAAAAACGGAACAGGATATCCCTGCCGACATATCCATTCGAGCCTGCCCGGTACCCAGCCGAAGTAGACCCCTTTGGTGATGCCATGCCCCCGGTGCCCGGCCTGACCAACAGCGGAGATAATAATGAGCTGAAGGACTGGATATACTATCCATCCTGGAAACAGGAGGTGCAGCTGCCGCCGGCGCCGCTGAAAGAGGAAAAAGGCTATCTGCTCTTCTGCCCTGACGAAGACTGCATGCTGCCTCTGAGGAAAAAACTGGGTGCAGACACGGAAAATCTCGTCGTGATCATGCCGGGCGCCGGCTTCCGTAAACTGTCCAGGTTTAAATACCAGCTCGATTTCACTGCCGCGGATGATCTCCATGCCCTGGTGGGTGAGGTCGAAAAAGATGGATTGGTCATGGCCGATATTATCTATGCATGGGGAATGTCGGCGAGTCCTTGCCTGGAATTGTCCGAAGCTAATCCTGCCCTTCACCTGGCCTTCTTCAGCCTGGTAAGGTTGATACAGGCACTGGCACAAAAGAAGCAGCTCGCCGGCAGGCGTCTCTTCATACTGACGGATTCACTCTATAAGGTACTGGGCACCGAAAAAGGATTGCCCATCCAGTCGTTGCTGCTGGGACTTGCCAATGTCATACCCCAGGAATATGCAGTGTCCTGCCGGCACATCGATCTCCAGGGAGAATGGAACTCCTTCGACACCAGTCGTATGCTGGCGGACGAGATCCGCAGCAGGGACGAAAGACGTCCCCGGATCATGGCTCTTCGCAATGGCCGGCGCTGGATACAGGAGCATCAGAAGAATACACAACCGATGGTCCGCCAGCAGGAAGTGCTCCGTAAGGGAGGCACCTACCTGATCACCGGCGGACTGGGGAACCTGGGCTACCTCCTGGCAAAATTCCTGGTGGAACAGTATGAAGCCAGGCTTGTCCTGGTAGGCAGAAAAGAAGAACAGGAACAGGCGGCCGGATCAGAATGGACCCGCCGCCTCGACACGCTCAGGAGCATGGCCAGCGTTTTGTATTACAGCGCTGACGTCTCCCTGCCCGATAAGCTCGAAACAGTCGTACGCCAGGCAGAAGAAGCTTTCGGACAAATACACGGCGTAGTGCATGCCGCCGGCATCATCGACGGTCGTTATTTCGAGCTGCTCGAAGACATTTCCATGGAAAAAGCGCTGGGTATGTTCGGTCCCAAAATCAGGGGAATAGCAGCCCTGCATAAAGTATTTGCTCCGCGCCTGCCGGATTTCGTATGGGTGGCTTCCAGCATCTCTTCTGTCCTGGGGGGCCTGGGCTTCAGCTCTTACAGCTCAGCCAACCTGTTCATGGACCATTTTGTCTGCTCTGTTTCGGACGACCTGCCTTATTGGAAATCTATAAACCTGGCGGAAATGGCATTCACGGATTCCGATGCGGCAAGAGACAGCGGAGCGCTCCTGCCCGCAGAGATCATCGCTTTGTTTGAATGGTCGCTGGGAATTAAGGGCCAGCCCCTGATACTGGAAACCACCTGGGATCTGGCCATGCGGAAATATGAAGTGTTCGAGGTGAAGAAAGAAATATACCTGGACGGAGAGACCGCCGCCGGCCCGACCACCATACAACAACGACCTGACCTCGCCGTCGACTTTATCCCTCCCGTAACCAGGACCGAAGAAATGTTGAAGAATGTTTTCGAACAGTTCTTCGGAATGAATGGCATCGGCGTGGCGGATGATTTTTTCGAATTGGGCGGAGACTCCCTGAAAGGGATGCTGCTCCTGAAAAGAATAAAGAAGGAATTCAACGTGAATCTTACGATCAAAGATTTTTTACAACATCCATCCATTAGAGGGATCGCGTCCGCCATAGAGGGATTACAATGGCTCCAGGCCGATGTGAAAATGGAGAACGAGATCACTATCTGACCAACCGCTTTCAATTCTTTTACTATAAAATATATGACATATGCAGCAACTACTGAGGCAACTAAAAGACAACAATATCATAGTCTCGCTGGATAAAGAAAAGCACGATCTAAGAGTGAGGTTCAACGGCGCCAGTCTGCCCGATGATATTTTAACAGCCCTGAAGGAGAACAAAGCCGGACTGATTGAATATCTCGCCCGGATGCATGGCAGACAGGCCGATGCCGCTATCCTCCCGCTGGAACCGCAGCCTTTCTACACATTGTCCTCAGCCCAGCGCAGGTTCTGGATATTGAGTCAGACTGATGAAGGGAATGTGGCGTATAATATGACGGAAGCATATGTGTTCGAAGGGCAGCTGGACAGGACCTCCTTATCAAGGGCCTTTGACAGCCTCCTGGCACGTCATGAAAGCCTGCGTACCGTCTTTCGCCAGATAACACAGGGCGAACCACGGCAGTTTATCCTCCCCCCCGGCAAGACGGGCTTTCAGATTGCGTATACGGATTTGTCCCAGGAAACTGAAAAGAACGCGATGGTCGACAGATTGGTAAAAACTGCATTCGCAAGACCCTTAGACCTGACCGAAGGCCCGCTGTTACGTGCCGAGCTTTACCAGCTATCGGCCGCCAAATGGGTATTCACCTGTGTCATGCATCATATTATCAGTGACGGATGGTCCATGAATATCCTCATCGATGAGCTGATGGCATTTTATAAAGCGCACCATGATGGAGAGCGCCTGGAACTGCCCGCACTGCGCATCCAATATAAGGACTACGCCGCCTGGCAGCAGGAACGGTTGAACGGCGACGCGTTGAAAGATGACAAAGCTTACTGGATGCGCCGGTTCCGGGATGACCTTCCCGAATTCCTGCCGTTGGGAGACAGGTCCCGTCCGACCGTCAAGACCTATGACGGCGATATCCTTTCCCGCCACATCAACCCGAACACTACCCGGAAACTGAGATCTCTCAGCAACGAATGCGGCAGCACACTGTTCATGGGATTGCTGGCTTCGGTTAATGCCCTGCTATACCGCTACACCGGACGGCAGGACCTCGTCGTGGGAAGCCCCATCGCGGGAAGGGAACAGATAGACCTTGAAAGCATGATCGGGCCCTTCATTAACACCCTTGCATTGCGAGTGCGATGCGACAGGGATGACAGCTTTCAACAGCTGCTCGACAAGGTCCGCCAGGTAACCCTGGAAGCGTATGAGCACCAGGAGTTCCCTTTCGACGAGATCGTCAACTCACTCAATCTCCGTCCCGACCCCAGCCGCAATCCGTTGTTCGACGTAATGGTGATCCTTCAGAACACAGGCATGAAGGCTCCTGCACAGGATGACGGGCAGGGCGAACTGACAGTCACGGGTTATAAAGGGAGCGGCCATTTCATCAGCAAGCTCGATCTAACCCTCAACTTTATTGAAAAAGACGATGGGATCCAAATAGGGTTCGAGTACAATACCCATATCTTCACGCGGGAGGCTATGCAGCAGCTGGCTTCCCACTACCTGCAACTCCTGGAAAAACTTCTGCAGGAGCCCGGTGTACCCGTCCGAAAACTGGATTACCTGGACGCAGCGGAAAAAAACACATTGTTGTCGGCATTCAACAACACCGATGCGCCATATCCAGCCGGTAAATCTGTCCTCCACCTGATCAAAGACCAGGTGGCGCTTACCCCCCATGCCACTGCTGTCGTCTTCGAAGGGCACTCTCTTTCCTATGAACAGCTGTATGAAAAGGCTGCAAGGCTCGGCGCCTACCTGCGGAAAAAATTCAGCCTGAAAGCAGGAGACCTGGTAGCCATCAGCCTGGAACGGAGCGAATGGCAGGTGATCTCGCTTCTGAGTACGTGGATGGCCGGCGCAGCCTATATTCCCATCGATCCGGGCTACCCAGGGGAAAGGATCGATTATATGTTGTCCGACAGTGGCTGCAAGGCTGTCATCGACCAGGACGAACTGGACGCCTTTAGTGCCGGAGCGAACAGGGATAACGACACAGATATTCTCTCCATGCCCGTCGCCAGCGGCCCGGCCTATGTCATATATACTTCCGGATCCACCGGCCTCCCGAAAGGATGTATCATCACACATCAAAATCTCTCCAACTATATCCATTGGGCAAATCAATACTACTTCAACGGCGAAGGGAAAGGCAACTTCGGCTTGTTCACCTCCTTATCCTTCGACCTCACGGTGACGTCCATCTTTTGTTCGCTGACCCGGGGTAATATTCTTACCATCCTGCCTCACCGGGAAGATGTCCGTGAAACATTGCTTGCCTGCTTCAACGGGACGACAGCCATCGACAGCGTCAAGCTAACTCCTTCCCATATCAATCTCCTCAGGTACATCGATGCAGATAATTCGCCCATTTCGCTCGTCATTGCGGGCGGAGAACAGGTGATGCCCGAACATATCCGCATCCTTAAGAGTATTAATCCTGCGATGGAAATATACAATGAATACGGCCCTACGGAAACTACAGTGGGATGCATCGTAAAACAATTGGAGGAAGGCATGCCTGTACTCATCGGCCGGCCCATCGCCAATACCAGGATTTATATACTGGACCAGGACAGGGCGCTTTGCCCCACCCGGGTGACAGGCGAAATATACATCGGCGGTGACGGTGTGTCGGCAGGCTACCTTGAGAGACCGGAACTGACCGCCGACAGGTTTGTCGACGACCCTTTTCATGGCAACAGCAGGTTATATCGCACTGGTGACCTGGGCCGCTGGCTGGGATATGGAGACATTGAGTTCATCGGAAGGGCCGATGACCAGGTGAAGATCTCAGGCCACCGCATCGAGCCCGCGGAAATAGAAAGCGTCCTGATGGACCATGTGCAAATAGATGCGACAGCAGTATTGGCAAAAACCGATGGCAACGGGGACAGGCATCTGGTGGCTTATTTCGTTAGCTGGGATAAACCCGACCCCGCAGAGCTTAGGGCTTACCTGGCCAGTAAGCTGCCTGCTTTTATGATCCCTACCCATTTCATGCAACTGGAAACCATCCCCCTTACTGTCAATGGAAAGGTGGACAGGAATAAATTGCCCGATCCGGAAGGGGGTCTCCAGACTGCCAGGACCTATGTAGCTCCCCGCACCAGGACGGAGACCCGGCTGGTACGTATCTGGGAGGAAATATTCAATACCACCAACGTCGGCATCAAGGACAGTTTTCTGGACCTGGGCGGATACAGTCTGAAGATCATTCGGCTGGCCAGCCAGATCCACAAGGAATTCGAGGTAAAGCCCTCTCTGAAAGAGCTGTTCGCCAATATTACCGTGGAAGAACAGGCCGTCATGATCGATCAGGCCAGGATCACCTCCTTTGTCAATATCCCCAAGACAGAGGAAATGAAAGACTATCCCCTGTCATCCGCGCAGCGGAGACTATGGGTGCTCAGCCAGTTTGAAAAAGGCAACGTGGCCTATATCATCCCCGGCATCTGCCAGTTCCAAGGTGACCTTAATATAGCCGCCCTGACGAATGCCTTCGACAAGCTGCTGGAAAGGCACGAAAGCCTCCGCACCGCCTTCCGCAACGACGACCAGGAAGGAGCACGCCAATTCATCCTCCCCCCTGAAGATCTGGGATTCAGGATAGTCCACCAGGACCTGAGAAACGAGAAGGACCAGCAGGAAGTATTGCAGCGCCTTATCCAGTCCGAATTCAATACGCCCTTTGATCTGGCGGCCGCGCCACTCGTCCGTGCCAGCCTCTATCAAATGGAAGATCATAAGTGGATATTCACCTATGTAGTCCACCATATCATCAGCGATGCCTGGTCCATGAGCATCCTGATCAAAGAGCTCCTGCTGCTGTATAACGCCGCTGTCCAGGGCCGCGAACACCCATTGCTGCCTATCAAGGTCCAGTATAAAGATTATGCCGCCTGGCAACAGCAACAACTGCAGGATGGGTCGCTGCTGTCCCACCGCGAATATTGGCTCAAACAGCTGGATGGCGAGCTGCCCATACTGCAATTGCCAACTGATAAGGCACGCCGCCCGGTGAACCGTTATAAAGGCGGCAAGGTCTCCCGGATGATCGCCAAACCCGTTACCGAAGCCATCAACCGGTTGAGCCAGGAACAGGGCGGCACCTTGTTCATGGGATTGCTGGCTGCTGTCAATACTTACCTCTACCGGTACACTGGTCAACAGGATATTATCATCGGCAGCCCCATTTCCGGAAGGGACCACCTCGACCTGGAAGACCAGATCGGTCTTTACATCAACACACTGGCACTGCGCACCCGCTTCAGCGGAAAAGATACCTACCAGGAGGTGCTGAAGAACGCCATGTACGTTACACTGGAAGCATATGACCATAAGGCATACCCATTCGATCAGCTGTTGGAAGATCTGCACCTGCAGCGCGACATCAGCCGCAGTCCACTGTTCAATGTATTGGTGGATTTCCACAGCAGCCGGACGGATACCCTGACGGCAGGCCAGGAACTGCACGGGCTCCAGGCAAACGACTATCCGATGGGGGAACAGACCGTCAGCAAATTCGATCTGACCTTTTATTTCGTCGAATATGAACAAGGTGTCAACCTGGCCCTGGAATACAACGGGGACCTCTATACAAAAGAAACTGCCGAACGTCTCTTTGATCATTTTGAGGGTTTGCTGGGAGCCATCGTCGAATCTCCATCTGTTCCTATCAGCAGCCTGGAATATATGTATGCTGCAGAAAAAGGAAGGCTGCTGGAAACGCTCAACACCACTCCGCCCAACTTTGAACAATATTTGGCACCCATCAGCCTGTTCGAACAACAGGCTGCCCTGCATCCGGATGAGATAGCCCTCGTCCTGGAGAACAGTACGATGTCCTATGGTACGCTGAACGAATTGTCCGGCCGCCTGGCCGCTTACCTAAAAGTCAATGGACAGGCCGGCGCCGATGAACTGATAGGTGTCCAGCTGGACCGCAGCGAATGGATGATCATTGCATTACTGGGTATTTGGAAATCCGGCGCGGCTTACGTTCCCATCGATCCCGGCTATCCCAGGGCCAGGAAAGAATATCTCATCAATGACACAGGTATCAAGACGCTTATTACACAGACGGATTACATCTTTGATATGGAATATTTCAAAGGAGATGTATTTGCCATCGATTCTCAGCTGGAAGTGACAGATCTGCCGGCCTTGCCTACAGCTGTGGCGTCCAGACCCACGGACCTCGCCTACGTGATATATACTTCCGGTTCGACGGGTACACCTAAAGGATGCGCTATTACCAACGATAATCTCTCGGGGTATGTACAATGGGCCAATAACTATTATTTTAAGAATGAAAAACCCCATTTCGGACTGTATACGTCCCTGTCATTCGACCTTACCGTGACCAGCATCTTCTGCCCGTTGACAAAAGGCGGCCGTCTTACCATATTCCACCAACGGAAAGACATATCCGATATCCTCCAACACAGCTTCCATGCGGACAGCGGTATCGACAGCATCAAGATTACCCCTTCCCATGTCAATATCCTCAAATACCTTGATATCAGGTCTGCCACCATGCGGCGTGCCATTATAGGAGGGGAAGCCGTCAGTTCCGAACACCTGCGGATACTTAAGACCATTCATCCAGGCATAGAAGTGTATGATGAATATGGCCCCACCGAGACCACCGTGGGCTGCACGGTAAAATTGCTGGAAGAGAATGAACCGGTGGTCATCGGCAAACCCATCTCGAGGACGCGTATCTATATCCTTGACGAAGAGAACATGCTTTGCCCGACGGGGGTCGCCGGGGAAATATGCGTCGGGGGCGCCGGTGTCGCTCGTGGATACCTGCATCAACCGTCCCTGACCGCAGAAAAATTCACAGCCGATCCATTCATGCCCGGCGAACGGATCTATCGGACAGGCGATCTGGGCAGATGGCTCGGTGACGGCAATATCGAGTTCATCGGCCGAAAGGACGCGCAGGTGAAGATCAGAGGATACAGGATCGAGTTGGGCGAGGTAGAGAATGCCCTGCAAAGCCATGAACATGTAGATGCTGCCGTCGTGGCCGTCAGATCCGACGGTCACGGGGACAAACTGCTGGTGGCCTATCTGGTAAGCCCCCGCCCGCTGGACGCCCCTGCACTCCGTAGCTACCTCAGCAAGATCGTCCCGGCCTATATGGTTCCTGGCCATTACATTCAGTTGGACCAATTACCCCTGACAGAGAATGGAAAGGTCGACAGGGCCGCACTGCCCGAGCCGGCAGACCAGGAGATGGAAACACTGACGGCACACGTAGACCCCCGGAATGTCCTGGAACGGGAGCTCATTGAAGTATTCGAAGAAGTACTGAAAAGACACCCCATCGACATGAAAGACGACTTCTTCGTGCTGGGCGGGGATTCCATCAAGTCGATACAAATAGTAGCCCGTCTGAGACAGAAGGGATACATCGTCACCATTCAGGACATTATGCTATATCCCGTTGTCGAAGACCTTGCCCCATTGGTCAAGCTCGCCAGCAACGAGATCGATCAGTTCACTGTCGAAGGCTTCATCCCGCTTAGCCCCATCCAGTCATACTTCTTCGAACACTATACGGCAAACCGTCACCATTTTAACCAATCGGTCCTGCTCAGAACCCAAGAAGACATATCGGAAGAATCGTTAAGGGCCGTCCTTGACAAGATAGTCTTTCACCACGATGCATTGCGCATGGTGTTCTGGGAGACCCCGGATGGCTGGATGCAGGAAAACAAGGGAGATGAACAAGGTTACTCGCTGGAAGTGATCGACTACCTTGACGCAGCACAGGTGACGGAACATTGCGAACGCATCCAGGCGGGCTTCGACCTGGAAAATGGCCCCCTGTTCAAGGCAGCACTGTTCCGCGGTGACGGAGAGCACCGGCTGCTGCTGGTAGCACACCACCTCATCATGGATGGCGTTTCATGGCGCATCCTGCTGGAAGACCTGTCCACCCTGTACAGGCAATACCGTGACGGACATGCCATGTTGCTGCCGCCTAAGACCCATTCCTTCAGCTTCTGGCAGGAAAACCAGGTAAGATATGCCTCCAGCACGGAACTGGCTAATGAAGAACCTTACTGGCAGGCTGTAGAAGCACAGCAGGTCCCGCCCCTGGTGCCGGAACGGCCGGAAGGAACTAATCTGGTAAAAAATGCCGCATCAGCGACTTTTGCACTGGACAAAACAACAACGAACAAGCTGCTCACCCAGTGTTATAAAGCTTACCGGACAGAGATCAATGATATCCTTCTTACAGCATTGAGCCTGGCTTTGTCCGAAGTGCTGAGCGCCAAGAAGGTTGTCATCGGCATGGAAGGCCATGGCAGGGAAGCTATCGGCGCCAATATCGACATCAGCCGGACCATTGGCTGGTTTACCACCCTCCATCCCCTGGTGCTGGACCTGGAACATACGGGTGACGTTATTCACCAGCTTATCAATGTGAAAGAAAAAGTGCACCGGGTTCCGAACAAAGGAATAGGATACGGCATATTGCGGTACCTGGCACAGAAGGAGTATCGCAGAACACCGGATATCATCTTCAATTACCTGGGCGATTTCGGCTCAGGCGCCAGATCGGAGGGAGAGAAACCCCTGTTCCAATTTACCAGTGAATACAGGGGTAGGGAGATGTCGGCCGAGATGCCACGGATCTTCCCGCTCAGGCTGTCAGGCTTTATCGCAGAAGGCTTTTTGCAGCTGTCGTTGGAATACAGCGATCAACAATATTCCAGGACGACGATAGACACTTTGCTGGATGCTTGCAAGCGCCACCTCACCCGCTTGATCGATATCCTGTCCTCCGAAGAAAAGACCCACGTAACACCCGTCGATCTTACTTATAAAGAGCTCAGCTCCGAACAACTCAAGGAACTAAATAAAATGCTATGACTACGGAAGAATTGATAGAAGACATCTATCCGCTGGCTCCTTTACAGGAAGGCATGTACTATCACTGGCTTAGCGACCCGGGGTCAGATGCTTATCACGAACAGATCAGCTACCGGATAAAAGGGCGCCTCGACATTGTCAAATTGGAAGAAAGCTACAGGATGCTGATTGAACGGCATGCCGTCCTGCGGACCTTTTTCACCAGGATGTTCGGCTATAATATTCTGCAGGTCGTACGTAAGACGGCACAGCCCTCCTTCCTGTACCTCGACCTTTCCGGCGCTGCCGGGACGGCCGTGCAGGAGTACCGCGATAATGACAGGTCGAAAGGTTTCGATCTGCACAGCGGCTCCCAGATGCGTCTGTCCATCCTGTCTTTGGGTGATCTCACCTACGAATTCGTCTGGAGCCACCACCATATCCTCATGGATGGGTGGTGCATAGGCTTGCTGGTAAAAGAATTCTTCCAGCTCTACGAGGGTTTGCTGAGAGGCGAACAGCTGTCTTTGCCGAGGCCTTATCCCTACTCAAACTATATTAAATGGCTGGCAAATGTCGATATAGCCGCCACCCTGCAATATTGGAAAAATCACCTGTCGGGATACAGGACGGCAAGCACCTTTCCCAGAAAGATTGTACGGACCGGCATGGGCTACAACCTAAGGGATACACCTTTTTCTTTCCTGGGAAAAGAACGCGACTCCATCCGGGCGCTGTGCGCAGAATGGAAGGTCACAGAGAACACTTTCATCCAGGTCATATGGGGCATCTTGCTCGGCCGGTATAACCATAGCCGGGATGTGGTGTTTGGTTCAGTGGTCTCCGGACGGCCCGGCAACCTGCACGGAGTGGAGGAAATGGTGGGATTATTTATCAATACCATCCCGGTACGCATAAGATGGGAAGAAGATACCAGCGCGCAGGAGCTCTTCCGGCAGGTGCAGCAACAATACCTGGAAAGCGCGGACCATCACTATGCTCAGCTCGCGGAAATCCAGTCGGCCAGCGAACTGGGAAGGGACCTCTTCGATCATATCATGATCTTCGAGAACTATCCCGTTCAGGAATGGGTAAGGCCGGAAAAGAAGGAAAAAGAAGGGACAGGGGATATCTCCGTCTTTTCCAGGACAACGGTAGAACAAAATAACTATAATCTCACACTGGTCGTCGTCTCCAACGAAGCTCTTTCCCTCAACATCAGCTATAATGCCAATGTTTATGACGATGCACAGATAACCCTGCTCAGGGACCATTTCATCGAACTGCTGAAACAGGTGCTGGAAACACCGGGACGCAGCATAGACCAGCTCTCCTGTATCAGCCCGGTCGAAAGACAACGGATACTTGTTACGTTTAATGACACAGGCATCGACTTCCCCAGGGGCAAGACATTGGTAGACCTATTTGAGGACAGCGTCCACGCCAATCCCGACCTGACCGCTGTCGTGTCCGGGAAACATCGTTTAACCTACCGACAGTTGAATGAAAAGGCCAACAGGCTGGCAAATTACCTGAAAAAGGTCCACTCGATAACACCCGATGATCTGGTCGGCGTCCGAATGGAAAGAAGCGCTAACATTATCGTGGCCATCCTGGGTGTGCTGAAAGCCGGCGGCGCCTACGTGCCGATAGACCCCGAATACCCGCAGGAACGGATCGATTACCTGCTGAAGGACAGCGGCTGCAAATGGGTGTTGACCGATGACGGCATGAAGGCATTCGAACCGGAGGAACATAAATATGCCGGAGACAACTTACCACCGGCGGCCGGACCGGAACACCTGGCCTATGTCATCTATACTTCCGGGTCTACAGGAAAACCTAAAGGCGTCATGACAGACCATAGGGCTATTGTCAACTCCACCATGGGCCATCAGGCAATCATTGGCCTCCGGCCCGGCGGGAAAAACCTCCAGTTCCATTCTTACTCCTTCGATGTTTCCGTATACGAGGTATTCTTCGCCCTCACCTATGGGGCCGCCCTGTATATTATCACCGACGAGCAAAAGAAGAACCTGGCGGAAATGGAGAACTATATCCGCGATAATGATATAGATTATATATCCGTTCCTGTGACCTACCTCAAACTATTGTCCTTCGAAAAACTGCCTGCGCTGAAAAAGATCCTCACTGGCGCCGAACCGGTGGCTGCCGAAACGGTTTACTCACTGCCCGATCGCATCACCTATTACAACGCCTACGGTCCGACTGAAGCCAGCGTTTGCAGTTCCATCTTTACCTATACCCATGGACGGGAGATCCCCGCAAGCAATGTGCCGATAGGCATCCCCATTCCCAATGTACTTTTATACATACTTGATGACTGTCTGCAATTGACACCCACCGGGATCGAAGGGGATCTCCACATCGGCGGCGTGGGACTGGCCAGGGGCTACCTGCATAACCCTGCGCTGACAAAAGAAAAATTTATCGCCGATCCCTTTCGCGAGGGAGGACGGATCTATCGTACAGGGGACCGCGCGCGTTGGCTGCCCGATGGCAATATCGAATTCATTGGCAGAAAAGACGAACAGGTCAAGATAAGGGGCTATCGTATTGAGGCCGGCGAGATCGAGGTCGCTTTGCAGGGCCACGCTTCCATCGATACCGCCTTCGTAATGGCAAGGACCAACGCTTTGGGAGAGAACGAATTGATCGCTTACGTCGTATGCCACGAAGCCCTCAACAGGTCCTCTATTCGCTCCCACATAGGCAAGACCCTGCCATCCTATATGATCCCGGCTCACATCGTCCCCATAGATGCCATACCCATGACGGCCCATGGGAAAGTGGACAGGACCCGGCTGCCCGAACCAGATCGAACAGGCAGACCTCAGGAAGGTAAATACCTGGCTCCCCGGACACCGACGGAAGAAAAGGTGGTGAAGATATGGGAGGACATCCTATGCCGGGAAAAAATAGGCGTCCTGGACGACTATTTCGAATTGGGTGGGAATTCCCTCAAAGCTATGCAGGTCGCCAAGAAGGTCATCGAAGAGATGGGCGTGTCCCTATCGGTAAAAACTATCTTTTCACAAAACACCGTAGAACATATCTCCGCCCATATCGACGACCTGCTTGCCGCGCCCCAGCCCTCGCCCTCCTTCCAGGAACAGCTACCATCCGTAGAGGAATACCTGGCCTCCTATAACCAGCTACTCTACTGTTCCCCTTTATACACCGGCGGCAGCATGGTGATATTGACCCATGAGCAGGACCGGATGGACCAGGGACATTTACAAATGGCGCTCCACCGGTTGCTGGAACGCCACGAGATACTGCGGACCACTTTCTTCCGGGCCGGCGATCGCATATACCAAAGGATCCAGCCCCCCGGCGCCGTGAAGATCGACTTACCGCCCCTCACGACGATATCCCGGGAAGATTGGAACACTGTCGTGGAGCAACATCGGGCCCTGGATACAGACATCTTCGACACCACCTTGTTCTCCGTAAAAATTTACCAGGTGAAAAATGAAGGATACGCCATATTGATCTCCATACACCATGCCCTTATAGATGGTTATTCGCATGGCATTCTGCAAGAGGAGCTGAAAGCGCTGTACGAAGCCGCAGCAGGAGGAGACCATACACCTCTGAAACCGCTGCCCTTTCAATACCGGGACTTCTCCCAGCGACAGCACGCTTTCCTGGAGACGGAAGAAGGTAGTCGCTATAGAGCCTACTGGATGAAAAAGCTCAATGGATTTAAAAAGGCCGTCTGGCCCACGGCCTCCGCGATAGTACGAACGGACAACAAACCGCTGCAGTACCTGAACCGGGTGATACATGGGCCCCTGTATGATCATATGGAAAAGTTCGTTCCGGCAAACGGACTAACCAGGCCAACCCTGCTGATGGGGACCTTGGTGCTGCTGCTGAATAAATTAAGCGGCAACAACGATATTACTTTATTGACGAACGTCATCGGCAGGAATTCAAAATGCTACGGCGATCTTGATGTCAGTGGCCTGATCGGATTCTTTTCCAATTTGCTCCTGGTACGTCATCGGGTAGGGGAGGAGGATCAGGCGCTCGATCATTTGATGAAGGTCAGGGACGGATTCCTGGAAGACCTGAATTTCGAAGCCTACCCGTTGCTGAGACTGTTGGAGGACCTGCCCGGTGTTAACAGTCAAACCTTTTTGCAGGATACGGTCTTCTTTAATTATCA
This sequence comes from Flavitalea plasmicola, assembly GCF_030546645.1. Lineage (GTDB taxonomy): Bacteria > Bacteroidota > Bacteroidia > Chitinophagales > Chitinophagaceae > Puia. The sequence goes on along the minus strand of NZ_JAUOTO010000008.1, from coordinate 160,290 downwards.
CAATTATACCTATCTCCATGTTCGCGATCTTTCCCCCGGAGAATGGGAAAGCAACGGCAAGGGAGAGAATCCGATGTCGGACCCCAGGGCCTTTGGACTGACGGTGTACGAATATGGCAATTGCCTGCGCTTCCAGCTCACACTTAACCCCAACAGGTGTCCCGTGCAGGACATCGAAGATTTTTGGGAAATGTACAGTGAACTTTTGAGACAGCTGATGAACGAACCGTTCCTGCCCACCCGTAAAATAAGGACCAATCTCGAAAAATTAGCCTGACCGTGGAAAGATCACAGCTTTTCCTGCTACACTTCGCCGGCGGCAACTGTTATTCGTTCCAGTTTATTGCTTCTATGCTGAGCGATTTCGATGTGGTTACCCTGGAACTGCCGGGAAGAGGGCGGCGCATGGAAGAAGAACTGCTGAAGGATTTTGACCAGGCCGCCGCCGATATTTTCCAACAGCTGATGGACAGGCTTGTCACCCGCAAGTTCATGATCTATGGCCATAGCATGGGTGCTTACCTGGCTCTGCGGGTTTCCAATATGGCTGCCCGCTGTGGGAAGGCACCTCTTTACCTCTTCGTCAGCGGCAACCCCGGACCCGGCATCCGCGACGACAAGAAACGTTATTTGTTGGAGAGTAGTGCTTTTGTAGAAGAACTGGTCAAATTGGGCGGTATGCCCAGGGAGCTCGTGGAGAACAGAGAAATGTTCGAGTTCTTCGAACCCATCCTGAGAGCCGATTTTGAAATCGCGGAAAGGAATGAGCTCGCCCATGAACCGGCAGTCAGTATACCTCTCTTCGCAATAATGGGAAGTGAAGAAGAGAATGTTGAAAAAATAGACAACTGGGGACGCTTCACCAACGCCCGCTTCGATTACAGGATCCTGGGAGGCGACCATTTTTTTATACATAAACATCCGCATACGATAGCCGGTATCATCAAACAAAGCTACAGGTATATGCTAGGGTAGTCCCTGTAGCCAGGCGCCCATCCTCCCGAAATTTATTAAAATTAAAAAATCAACTATGAGCGAAGGTCTCTTTTATCTGAAACCAAATTTGGTCATGGAGCCCTTGATCGATAACTGGTACGCATGGTCGCACCTGATATCCCCGGCTACGGCGGCCATGAATATCGTAGGCAGACACCTGAAAATAATGAACTCCTACATCCAGTCCCCGCAGATTCATGCCGCGGCCGTCATGAACCCGATGATGCTGGGAGGGCCTTTCATGGATTATAAGCAACCCCGTGTCGAAGCCATAAAGCAGCTCCGCGACAGGACTTTGGAAAGGCAGGATAAGATGATCCGGTTCGCCGCGGCCATCAAGGAGCTGGATATGATGCTAAAATCCCACGCTAAGGGTTTTTCACTGGAATCACTGTACCCCAAAGTGCCGGAGATACTTAAAGGATATGTCGAACTGGTATATGACCTTAATAACCATCCATCCTTCAGGGTATTCGAATCCCTGTTGTACAAGAGCGAATTTTATGATAAGTCTTCCCAAAGCGTTGCCCTGTGGCTGACGGAGAATGACGAAAGACCCTTCTGCCTCAGCACACCGAGACTGGAAGAACCGCACGTCCTGCATCTTGATCTGCCTTTCGACCACCCTGGCATCGACGCGCTGGGCAGGATGAAACGGCAGAAAGGCTCCATAGGCCAGGTAGCTGCGTTGCTGGGCGTGCGCGGTGAAGACCGGCCCCTTTTTGATACCTTCTTTACACAAAAGGAGTATCCTACTTATCGCAGGTATGAAGGCCCCTACGTTCGCATGCGTTATTTCGGGCATGCCTGCATACTTATAGAGACCAGGGAAGTAAGCGTTCTGGTCGACCCGCTTATCAGCTACTACGGATATGAATCCAGCGTCGCTCATTTTTCAGACGTCGACATACCCGACACTATCGATTATGTACTGATCACGCATAATCACCAGGACCATATCTTGCTCGAAACATTATTGCCTATGCGTCATAAGATAGGTAATATCATCGTGCCCAGGACGACCACCGGGGCCTTGCAGGACCCTAGCCTGAAGCTGGCATTTAACGCCATCGGCTTTGACAATGTCATTGAGATCGATGAGCTGGAACAGATACGCCTCGGGAATTGTACCATTACCGGGGTTCCTTTCACGGGCGAACACAGTGATCTGAACGTCCGGGCAAAAACATGCTATCATGTGGCTTTAGACCAGTTCACTTTCCTGTTTGTGGCTGATTCCCGGATACTGGAACGGAAACTATATGAACATGTTCACCGGCTGACAGGTGACATCGATGTCCTTTTCCTGGGAATGGAATGTGAGGGCGCGCCCCTGACCTGGCTTTACGGACCGTTGCTGACGGAGGACCTGGAACGGGACAAGGATAGGTCCAGACGGTTGTCGGGATCCGATTTTGAAAAGGGCATGCATCTCGTGGACATTTTTCATCCCAGGGAGGCCTATGTATACGCCATGGGTCAGGAACCCTGGTTGGAATTCATCAGCAGCATCCGGTATACCAAGGAATCCCATCCCATTGTTCAATCCGATATGCTGGTAAAAGAGTGTTCTGCCAGGGGTATCATCGCCGAAAGATTATATGGGGAAAAAGAACTTTTGTATAACAAGGTGGCCGAAATGGTGTAAAATATACAAATGGAAAAAAGAACAGCGATCATCACCGGTGCAGGTTCCGGCATAGGCCGGGCGACGGCCCTGCGCCTGGCCGGGAAGGGCATCAGGCTGGTGCTTAATTCCCGGGATGAAACCCGGCTGGCAACCCTGGCGCACCAGATCGGCGATCAGGCGAGGATAGTATGCGGAGATATTTCCGACGGCGGGGTCACAAGGGCCTGCATACAGGAATGTCTGAATGCATGGCAGGCGCCGCCGGCCATTTTCGTCGCCAGCGCCGGCCGTGGCCTGCGCGGAACAGTGATCGGCTCGCGTACGGAGGACTGGGACACGCTTATCAGCACCAATGTCCTCGGCACCATGCACCAGTTGAGGGAGATAGGCAAAGCCATGCTTGAACAGGCCCGCCCTGAAAGGGATTTCGTTCAACACCCACTCGATATCATCGTCATAGGCTCCAGCGTAGGCAGGAACATATCCCCCTTCAACCCGGTGTATGGCGCCACCAAGTTCGCCACGCACGGACTGACGGAGGCCCTCCGCCGGGAACTGGCGCCCCGGGGCATACGGGTATCTCTTATCGAACCCGGCCTGGTAAGAACGAATTTTCAGGAGACCGCAGGCTATGACTCCGAATGGTTCGAACAGTATGCGCGCGAGGTCGGCCCGGTCCTGACGGCAGATGACATCGCGGGCGTGATCGAATTCCTGGTAGGCCTGCCCGGCAACGTACATCTCGATAATGTCTCCATTCGACCTACCCGTCAGGCATATCCGTAAAATATACTTCAATTAATTATGGACTACCGAATATCATTTGATCATAAAAACCTGGTTGGATTGCTGGAATGGGTCGTGGGAAAAGCCCCGGATAGCCCTGCCCTGAAGGACAGCCGTCGCTCATATACCTATGACGAGGTGTACAGGACAGCTCGCCAGGCTGCTGAAAAGCTCTCTTCCATCGGGGCCCGTCCCGGCGATCGCATCGTATGCATAAGCAGGAAGAATGCGGAAAGCATCCTCCTTTTCTGGGCTATCCAATGCTGCGGCGGCATACCCGTTATGCTTGACCAGGAAGATGGCCACGAAACAAACGCATTGAAAATTGAAGCTGTTTCTCCGCAATGGATCATCCTGGATAAAAAAGAGCATGACCTTTCAGTGATCCCTGGCAAGAGGCCAGGGCTGGATCCCGCCGATCTGCTCCCCGCCGTATTACAGGGAGAATATAAGATACCGCTGGACATTCCCGTTGATCCTCTTTGCTACATCCTGCTTACCAGCGGCACTTCGGGTATCCCCAAAGCCGTTCGGATAAGTCACCGGAACGTCCTGCATTATACCGAGGCCGTTTATGAACGGCTGGGCCGGCCAAGGCAGGTTGTTGCCGCGCATGTCACCACATTCGCCGCCGACCTGGGACTAACCAACCTCTGCGTAGCGCTGGCGGCCGGGGGTCTGCTGAGGATATTCAATAAAGAAGAGGCCACCGATCCCGACCTCTTCGAAGATATACTGGCTAAAGAAAGGATAACTTTGCTCAAGATCACACCTTCGCACCTCCTTTCCATGGTAGAAGGCGGCAGACGCCTCCGCCAACCCATTGACAATTTGGTGCTGGGCGGAGAAAAACTGAGCTGGCCGATGGTAAAAAAAATATTCTCGCTGGACTTATGCCGCCACTTGTATAATCATTACGGACCTACCGAAACCACCATCGGCGCTACCATGTTCCCTGTTACCCTTTCGTACCCATACATAGATATGACCGCATCGGTGCCCATAGGCCGGCCGCTGGGGCAAGGCACCTGCTTCCTCGAGGGGGAAGGGGTCACCGGGGAATTATGCATAGGCGGACCAGGTGTCAGTCCCGGCTACCTCAACAATGAAGAAGAAACCCGGAGGAAATTCTTTACTCGGTCCCTGGACGGTGCCGGACAACCCTTCTATCGTACGGGCGATATTTGCAGAAAGCTGGATGACGACAATTATGAATTCCTCTATCGCATGGACAGACAGGTTAAAGTGAACGGGTACCGTATCGAGCTGGGTGAGATCGAGCTCCTGCTGACGACCCACCCCGATGTGGAAAACGCCATCGTACAGTTGTCCGGCAAAACCGCGCATAACAGCCTTGAAGCATACGTCCGTCTGATTGATGGGAGGTCCCTGGAGGTGGCAGTACTGAGGAACTGGCTGCTCCGGAAAGTACAGGCCAGTAAAGTGCCGTCGGAGATCTATATTTATACCCACACCCCTTTCACCTCCAACGGAAAGATCGACCTGGCTTCTCTTAAAAAAGCATTTTCCATCCCGGGACCCGGCACTGCCGATGCCAGTCTTAACGGACAACACACGGGCATTGACCCATGGGAAGACCAGGTACTGATGGCCTGGAAAAAGGCACTTGACAAGAACACCATCCAACAGACAGACCACTTTTTTGAGACAGGAGGCGATTCCCTCCTGGCGATACAGATGATTGGCAGGCTCCAGCGATTCGGCTATAAAGTACATATCCGGGATCTCAACAGGTACCCAATATTCGCTGATTTTATCTCACTGAGACCCGGCAACCAACCGAAGCCCGCTGACTTCATTCCTCCGTACGAGGACGGCCGGACCTGGTCACAGCAGTCCTTTTTGTTGCAGACCAGTCTGTCGATGAATACCTATTGCCAGAGTATATTGCTGGAAACGGAGAACAAGATACACATCAGGGAAATGGCCATGGCGCTCACCTGCGTCTTGCAGGGACATACCCAGCTGACGGCCCGGTTCCTGTCAAAGGAGGACCCTGACAACGAAGGCAAAACAGATGCCGGCGCATGGGAGCTGGGTACTACCATCCTCGACAACAGGATGCCTGCCAGCCTCCAGGTTCGCCAAACGACCGTTCGCCTGCTTAAGGAAATGTCCATCGGAAAAGGCAGGTTATTCCGCGCCCAAGTATTTGTAGACCCTGCTGGCAAAGATTACCTCTACCTGGTCTGTCATCACCTGGCAATCGATGTCGTTTCCTGGAATATTATCCTGGATGAACTGCCGGAATATTATGAACAGATACTCCGGGGAATAACGCCTGCCGTCAATCCCGAAAACACGGTCCAGTTGTTCTATAGTTATCTCCGGCATTCCCCTCAGGAAAATGGCAGGCACCTGCCGGAACGCATCCCCCTGCCGGTGAAATTGCCACCCCGCCAACATACCTTCGGCGTGCCGACCAGCACCCAGGTATGTTGCATCCAGCTGCCTGAAGAAATGGCAAAAGCCCTTCGACATTCCGACGAACAGACGGGCGCCCTCACCACCGGTGACTACCTGCTGGGCGCCTTCGCCAGGTCCGTCCTCCATGAGCTCGGCCTGCAGGAGGTATCCATCGACGTGGAATTCCATGCCAGGCCCGACCATACATCCTTTCCGGATGTAAGCCGCTCGGTAGCCTGGTGGTCCGTTACCCTGCCCGTAAATTTTATTCCTTCCAATACTACGCCGGCACAATGCAACGCGTTGTTAAGAACAAAAGCCGAACAAGCCCGCCGGCTCAACATGCAACCCCATCAGCAGCACGCGACGACCGACCACGCCGACATACGGTTTAATTACCTGGGGCCCTTCCCCGAATACTTTGGCAATAACAGCCTCCGTCTGCATCCGGCTGCCTTTAACCCGGGCCCCACTCGTGACAGAGAAGCCTTGCTCGAATACAGCCTTTCCTTCACATGCCGGTTTGTCGGGACCGCACTCATCGCGGATATCCAGTACCAGACACCCCGCTTCAACGCCGTCCGCATCGCAGCCCTCGCACATACCATGCTGGATAACGTACGGGATTTCCTTAAGGACAAACACCCCATGCTCCCCTTATATGCGCCCCTTCTGCTGGACAGCAACCTCCCTTCCGTGGGACAACCACTGTATTACCTGCGCTTCCCCCACCGCCTGCCGGGAATAACTCACAAATATGTATTGCTGACCGGCGCGACAGGATTCCTGGGCATCCACCTGGTCCACGAACTGCTGAAGTATCCAGGCATTCATATCTATTGCCTCGTCCGGGGAGAAAATAAGGCCAGGGCTGAACGCCGTTTTAAAGAGCGCCTGAACTATTATTTCGACGACTGGACGGAAGACGGCCTGCAACGCGTTACCATACTCAAAGGCGACTTGCTGGAACACCGCCTGGGAATCGAAGAGACGGAATATGCCGTTCTCAGGGAGAACGTGGACCTGATCCTCCATGCGGCTGCGGATGTCAACCTGCTGAGAGACTACGCGCGCCTGAAAACCATCAATACAGACCCCCTGCAGCCCCTCCTTGACCTCGCCCGTTCCGGCAAACAAAAGGAGATACACTATGTATCCTCACTCGCCGTCAGCGGCTACCTGGATGCCAGGACAACGGCCGACTTTGACGAGGACAGCCTGGACCAGGGGCAATCCTTCATCTCCGACTATGAAAGGACTAAGTTCGAAGCGGAAAAAATAGTAAGGACATTCTTTAGCCAGGGCGGTAAAGGCAAAATATACCGGACAGGACATATTGCCGCCGATTCCCTGCGGGGGCGATTCCAGTGCAATCCCGAACAAAACAGGGTGTATCAGCTCATCAAGGGGATGCTCCTGCTGGGGAAAATACCCGCGGACTACCAGGAAAAAATTTCCTTCTCCTATGTGGACGTCGTGGCCAGGGCCCTGGTACGCCTCAGCCTCGACCTCATTGGAACCGATATGCAGTGCCTGCACCTGGAAAACCCCCAGTACCTTTCATTCGGCAGGATCACGGTCATGCTGAAACAAATGGGATATACCATTGAAGCAGTAGATATGGACACATTTGAAGAAGCCGTTGCAGCATTCGACGGCCCTCCCAAAGACAGGGAAATAGTGCATCTTATGCGAACCTGGGTTCTCCGCAGCATGGACTTCCCCAGGAAGACCATCTACCTGCACGGCCGCTCGCTCGATACCCTCGCAAGATCGGGACTGTATTTCCCTGAAACCGACTTCGGCTGGTTCTCACATATGGTCCGCCAGGGGATAGACATGGACTATTTTCACCCACCCGCTCTTCAGGGAAAAGTTGACTGGCTGCAGGCTGCCGCAGATCCGGTGAAAAACGAACACTGATGTATCATAACCGGACATTCACTCTATAAAATAGATTGTACAGAATTGATTGTTAATTTTTTATAATTTTGGCATGTTTTTAGGGCCAATGGACTGAGACAACCACAATCTAAATCTTATCTATGCTTGCAAACTACATTAAGATCGCCTGGCGTAATCTCATCCGTAATAAAGCATTCTCTTTTATCAATGTCTTCGGTATGTCGGCCGGCCTCGTCTGTTGCATGCTTCTTGCCATATACTTGCTCTATGAATTCAATTACGACAGCTATCATAAGAACATCAAGGATTTTTACCAGGTAGCCACCACCGTTGTCACACAGCACAAGGAAGAATCCTGGGCCACTACGCCCGCCCCGATGGCACCTACTTTGAAAAAAGAGTTCAGCGAAATAGAAGCCTCCACCCGGCTCCTGCCCTTGCTCTTCGAAGACAAAACATTGATCCAGTACAATAAGTCTGACGGGGTGCCCGTCTCGTTTTACGAGACGAAAGGATTCCTCGCCGATAGCTCCTTCTTCCGGATGTTCACCTATGACTTCATCGAGGGTGATGCCAATAGCGCCCTGAATGCCCCCGCCACGGTGGTGATATCAGAGGATATCGCCAGGAAAATTTTCGGCAACGCCCCGGCATTGAACAAAGTAGTACGGATCAACAGCGGTACCAACGGCGACCACGATTTTACCATAACAGGCGTGTTCCGGCCAATGTCGACAGCCTCTCATATCGAAGGAAGATTCTTCCTCTCCATGATGGGAGGCAAGGTGGAATCCTTCCTACAGCGACAAGCCAATGATTTTGCCAGCAACAACATGTTCTATACCTATGTAATCCTAAAGAACGGGACGGATCCGGATAAACTGGAACGGCAATTTCCCGCCTTTATCGAAAAATATGCTTCCCACGATCTGAAAGCTATGGGTTTTGAAAAAAAACAGTTCCTCGTACCCGTCCGGGACATCCACCTGCGGTCCGATCTGGCCGGGAATGTTTCGGCCAGCACCAGTACCACGTACCTTTATATACTCGGCTCCATCTCGCTGTTCACCTTGCTGATCGCGTGCTTTAACTTTATGAACCTGGCGACGGCCAGATCGACCAAACGGTCTGCCGAAGTGGGCGTGCGTAAAGTCCTCGGAGCAGAGAGAAAAGGCCTGATGATACAATTCCTGGGCGAATCAGTGCTGATGAGCTTCTTCGCATTCCTGCTGGCGTGGGGACTATCACTGATCCTGCTGCCTACTTTTAGCGCTGTGACGGAAAAACACCTTAGCCTTTCACTTTCTCACCAACTCCCTTTGATTATCGGGTTCCTGGTATTGTCGATAATGACAGGCCTGCTGGCTGGCATCTATCCCGCCTTTTACATGGCCTCATTCCGTCCGGTGCAGGTACTGAAAGGGAAATTTAAAAATTCACTGGGAGCCCTCTCTCTCCGCAAAGGACTCGTGATCTTCCAGTTCGTTATCTCCGTAGTGCTTATCATTTCTTCCCTGGTCATAGATGACCAGATGCAATTTATGCGCACCAAGAATCTCGGATTCGAAAAAGAGAGGCAGATCATCCTTCCCTTACGAAGCAAGAGCGCCAAGAATGCATACCCTTACCTCAAAAGCGAAATTGCGGGCAACCGCCAGGTTATCTCTGTAGGCGCTTCCCGCTATTATCCCGGCATTATCAACCCGGCCGACAAACTGTTATACCCCGAAGGACAAGGCGTCAGCGCCGCCAAACGCATACGGATGAATTTCGTCGACCCCGGCTATCTCCGTACCCTCGATATCAAGGCTGCTGCCGGTCACATCTTCTCGGAGGAATATATGTCGGATACCAGCAATCATATGATCTTAAATGAAAGCGCCATCCATTCCATGGGTTTCGCAACTCCGGAAAAGGCCGTCGGTAAACACATCTATTCCACTTACCAGGGTAATTCCACCGAATATACCATAGTAGGAGTAGTAAAAGATTTTCATTTCGAAGACTTACACGTACCCATAGCGCCCTATGGCTTCGAATTATACACTGACCCCACCTATAACTATTTTGTTGTCCATGCAGGCCCCGGCAACATCAGCAACCTGATCAAATTCCTAGCCGGTGTCTGGCAGAAAGCCGACCCCTCGTCACCCTTCGAATACAGCTTCCTGGATGAGGATTTTCAAAAGAACTACAAAGCGGAAGTACGCCTCTCGGAGATCATCCGCTATTTCACGATCATGGCTATCCTTATTTCCTGCCTGGGATTGTTCGGCCTCGCCAGCTTCAGCGCGGAGCAGCGCATCCGGGAGATAGGTATCCGAAAAGTATTGGGAAGCAGCGCCTCAGGCATTGTCAGTCTGCTCTCCCGGGATTTTCTCAAACTAGTCTTTATCGCGTCCCTGATCGCATCGCCCATCGCATGGTTCATCATGCATAAATGGCTGGATGATTTCGCCTTCAGAACACCTATTCATTGGACGGTGTTCCTGGTGACCATAGCGCTGGCCCTGGCAATATCCATGCTGACGATCAGCTTCCAGGCAGTCCGGGCAGCCCTTGCAAATCCGATCAAAAGCCTTAAGTCGGAGTAGGTTTCCCGGACATCGTATAGTCATTATTTCTCCCGCACTGTTACGTGGCAGGCCGCACCTGCATATCTATTTATCAACTGGTATTTAATAATCAGGAAAATCATCTATTATGTCAACGACAGATTTATTTAATCTCAAGCTGGTCAAATCCTACGAACAGGTAGATCATGTAAACAAAAGATTTTACGGGAGGTTTAACTATCCCTGGTCTCCCTCTTTGCTGCCAGCGTATCCCCCCGGCATGGCAGGATTATTCGTCAACCAGGACATTGGCTCCTGGAACCACTCCCGTATTCCCGAACGCCCCAAAATATGGATCGCCGGGTGCGGTACCAACCAGGCCCTTTTCACCGCGCTCAAATTCCCGGAGGCAGAAGTGCTCGGCACCGATATATCTTCCGGCTCCCTGGACGTATGCCGGAGAAACGCCGCCCAACTGGGTGTAAAGAACCTGGAGCTGGAAGAACGCAGCCTTAATGAGATCACCCACAAGGATAAGTTCGATTATGTCCTTTGCACAGGCGTCGTCCACCATAACGCCAACCCGGATGCCACCCTGAAAAAGATTGCCGGGGCGCTCAAACCCAATGGTATATTGGAATTCATGGTCTATAATTATTACCATCGCCTGCTCAGCACCGCCACCCAGAATGCAGTCAGAGAATTCTATGAATATGACAGCTCGCCGGACCTGGACCTCGAACTTTCACTGATCGGCAAATTGATAGCTGGTTTCCAACCCGAGAACCTGGTGACCAGGTTCCTGAAAGCTCATTCCATCACTCCCGAAGCGGAAATGGCCGACACGCTGCTGCAGCCGGTGGAATACAGCTATACCGTACGCTCGCTTGAAAAGCTGACGGGCCAATCCAATCTCTCGTACCTGGCGCAATGTCCGAATCAGTTCGATGTCGAATCCGAAAGGCTTGACTGGAACATGACCTTTAAAGACCCCTCCCTTCAGGCACTTTACGATAAACTGCCCGATGTCAGACGCTGGCAAATATCCAACCTCCTGCTCCTTGACAAGTCACCGATGCTGTGGTTCTACTTTCAACGCCAGGACGCCGGCATACCCATCAGGTCCGAACAGGAGATCTGCGAGGAATTCCTCCATACGCGCTTCGAAAAGAATTCATTCCAGGTACGGAATTATATCCTGAATGCCGACGGGGATTACCTGTTGAGTGAAAAACCCCGCTCACTCCCGTCCCCGGCCCTTCCAAAGCATCCTCTGGCCGCCCGGGTATACAACGAGGTCAACAAGAACCTGACAATAGGAGAGGTATTCGAGCGCCTCAAGATCAAACCAGGCTTCCGGCATGTCAACGAGGTGAGGATCCGTCTGACAAGCTCCCAGTTCCCCTACCTGCTGGCCGTTTGCTGAACTTATTCCAACCAATCGTTTATTACAATGAAAACGGAAGAACAGATCAGAATAAGGATGATGGAAGTAAAAAGCAAGCTAAAACAGATCGACGATGCCATCGCCCGGGAACTGGAAAGGCCTTTCTTTGCAAGGCGGCCCAACCTCTGTCAGTTCCTCGACCTTCAACGAAAGATCCATGCCTCCCTGTATAAGGAGCTAAAATGGCTATATGAATAAGGACTTCATCATCTATTCCTGGGGAGCCATCGGGGACGCACTTGTTTGCACACCCGTCTACAAGGCACTTAAAGAGAAGTTCCCCGACCGCAGGATCATAGTCTATTACATCAATCCGCGACACAAAAAGGTGTTTGAGCACAACCCTTATATAGACTCCCTCCGGTATCTCACTTCGTGGGCGCTGCTACGCTATCCCAGGCACCTGCTGTCCTATTGGCTGAAAAAGAAAATGCCCAACGCTTACCGGATGGCTTTTCAGCACGTCCCCGTATCGAGGATCTACCGGAAAAATGTAGTGGACATTGCCGCTGATATATTCGGCCTTACTTTGAAAGATAGAAGGATACAGCTGTTCTTTACAGAAAAGGAACACCGCATTGCCCGTGAAAAGCTGGCTCCTTATCGCAATGTCGTTTTTATGCACATCCATTCCAGGGCTTCCAGGAATCATCATTGGAAGATCAGCAACTGGATCGAGCTGGTCAGGCAATTACCTGAATATACCTTTATTCAGACAGGCCATGCCGACGAGGAATATGTGAAAGGCGCCGTCGATTGGAGAGGGAAAGTGCCGCTGCGGGAAGCATTTTGCATGCTGCACTATTGCACTTCTTTCGTGGGCATTGACTCTTCCTTCGCACATGCCACCAATGCCGCGGATCTCCCCGGGGTGGTCCTGTTCGGAGACACGGACCCTCTTTACTGGGGGCACGACAACAATGTCAATATTTATAAAAGGGTCTTTTGTTCCCCCTGCTTTGATTACGCCTGGGGCGATCCCTGCCCGTTCGGACATGAATGTATGAACCATATCACCGTCGAAGAAGTAAAGCTGGCCCTCAAACGCCAGGTCGCTTCAGGGAGACACAATGGACCTCCTTTCAACACTGAATTCCATGAAAATAATCCAAAGCTTCTGGTCTAAACCTGGCCAGGTCAAGAAAGAACCCAACAGGTGCGGCTGGGCGGCTAAGAAATACCATTACTTCAGCTGGGCCCTGAGCTGCCTGCAATTCAGGCAATTCTATGATGAAGTGGAACTGGTCACTGACAAGGCGGGCCACGAACTGCTGATCGAAAAACTGGAATTGCCCTATACCAGCTGCAAGATCGCCCTGGATATACTGAATGACTATCCTCCCGGCTTATTCGCCGTGGGAAAACTCTATGCCTACAGCATCCAGGAAGCTCCCTTTCTCCATGCCGACGGGGATGTGTTCATCTGGAAAAAATTCGATGAAGGTTTTCTGCGCGCCCCACTGGTGTCACAGTTTGAAGAGGCCGGGGACGCCTTCCACCCCAGCTACTTTGAGATATTTATCAAAATGGTCAATCATTTTGACTTCTGCCCGGATGTACTGACCGCGTCTCTCGGCCGGAATGGTAGTATCAAAGGCGTTAATGCGGGTGTCATCGGAGGCACGGACGTGGGCTTCTTCCGGGAATACGGACGCCAGGCCTTCGAGTTCATCGACCGCAATCTTAATAACCTCGATAAAGTGGATGTAAGATTGTCCAATACCATCTTCGAGCAGTTCCTGTTCCACGCCCTGGCCGAAGAAAAAGGTATAGCCATTAAATACCTTAAACCCAAAGTGAATCATTTGCTGTATGATTTTGCCGATTATACAGGCGTTCCCCACAGAACCACTTACATTCATACGCCTGGAAATGCCCTGAAATCGGAGCGCTACCTGACAGATTCTTTGGATCACAGGTTGCACAGAGACCATCCCGACACCTACTACAGGATCATAAACCTTTTGCGGACGCATCAAATCTGAGTCACATGTTGCAGACAATCGATCAGGCGCAGCCCGGGACAGAAGAGCTGACAAGACGCTATGGGCATTTCCTCCTCGGACAAATGCCTCTTGTCACACAGTTTCCTTCACTACAAGTTCCCGGGCAGCTGCCCTGGAACAACCCTGAAAATATAGCGTCGGGAACGGGCGGCATCATTTTGCTCCTTCTGGAATTATACCGGCAGTTCGGGGAAGAGGCCTATTTACGCTCTGCCGATGAGGCGATACAATCCCTGCTTGCCTTCTGCAGACAGCATCCTACCAACAACTACTCCTTGTACACTGGCCGGGGAGGAGTCTTTTATGTATTGATCGAACGATACCTCATCGACAAGGATAAAACCATTTTAACAGATCACCTGGATCTCATCCGGCCCGCCAACCTCGAATACCTTCACTCCCAATACACGCCGGATGCGCTGTTTGATGGAAGGGCGGGCACGTTATTGATCCTGCTGCACCTGTACCGCTACACAGGCGCTTCCTTCCTCCCGTCATACATCGGGCAGTTTATTTACAAGATACTGGAGAATGCAACGCTTTCACCCAAAGGCTTGTACTGGCGCAGGCCGGAAGAGCTCAACCTGGGACCCGTATGCGGGCTGGCTTATGGAGCCGCCGGGATACGATGTGTCCTGACCCAGTTGCACCACCTCTCACCCCATCCTTCCTTTTCTTTCTTATTGACGGAAACAGACCGGTTTATCCAGTCCTGCCGGGTAGAGGGATCTTCTACCTGGGGCAACTACCGGAAGCCCATGCTGGACCGGAAAATGGAAGAGCTTTGGAGGCAAGCATACCTCCGGGGCGATGCAGGATCGTTGACACCGGAAAATGATTATGGTTGGGCAGACGGAACGACGGGTCTGCTGGTGGCGGGCTGCCAGGGAGAAGCTCCGGACATCCCCGACGGGCCACTGCCCGGAAACATGGAAGCCGCCGGCATATACAATGGGCTGGCCGGTCTGGGGCTATTCCTCCTCGCGACAGACGACGGACGGCACACCGACAAATGGCAACATCTGAGCGTCCGTTTGACAGACTACCTGGCTTGCGAAACGGAGACCAGCATGAACGGGGGGCTCTTGCATGGTTGCCCCGGCATTGTTTATTTCCTTACCCTCGCCCTCAGGGGGGCTGCCCGGTCGGGGAACATAGTTGCCCCATTCCTGAATATCGACCGGGGAGAACACCTTCCGGAACTGCCCGGCCCGACCTTAGCCGAGACTCGCAGGATACTGCTTTCCGGCGTATTCCCAAGGAGCCTCCGGTTGTGGGAAGAGGCCGACGCCTCCTCAGCAGCCGACTACCTGAAAAGATCGGAAGGACCGGGAGTCGCCGGAGAGCTCTCTGCCTTTATCACACAGCTGAGGCATCGGGTGTCCATGACCGGTCTACTCCCGACAAAAGACAGGTGGAAGGACGCATTCAGGTTGGAACATGAAAAGCTGCAATGCCTTCTGACGGAACAACGTTCACCGCTGCAGCTCTATCTCGATAAAAGCCTTCGCCAGGAAAAGACTGCCGAATGGCTCAACGGGTCCGATGAATGGCTGCTCCAACAAGCATTGCGTATATCGCCCGCGATAAAACTGGTGAATACTGTCTGGAACTGGAGCAAGCCTGATAACACTGCCGCTCAGTACAGCGAATATATTTTATACACCGTCCCGGGGAACCAGGTGGACGAAATATACCTGACTCCAGATAATATGCTTCTGCTACACTGTTTTGATGAGCCCTGCACGGTAGGACATGCGCTGCAGAAGATCAGGGCACACATCGCATCCATACCTCAAAAGGAGTTGAAAGAAATGGTGAAGGCATTTACGAATTTTCCGACCGCGGCTTATTTCCTGGAAGTGATGGAAAAAGGCACGCTGTTCACCATTCGTCAATGGGTATGTGCCGACATCCTTTCCCCCGCCCTGGGTAATTGATCACCAAGGAAGAGAAATTTATATGCAGTACCTGAAAAAGATGCCGCCGATTGCCGCCCTATCGATGGGTGAAACCTTTAGCCGGCCGGCAAATACTATCTACGAACAGGTCATAGATGACTACCACCTGTACGATGACCCCGGACAGGCCGTCTCCAACCCCTTTCCGGCCGGAACCATCGAATACCTGCTTTACCAGAAATGCTGGATCGACTGCCTCCAATGGCATGTCGAAGACGCCATCCGGCACCCCGATATAGAACCCCGGGAGGCCCTGGCCTGCAAACGCCGCATCGATGCGCTCAACCAGGACCGGACAAACACAGTGGAACGTATGGACGACCATTTTCTTACACTGTTCAGGGAAGTCCCGGTTCGACCATCCGCCAAAATGAACAGCGAGAGCCCTGCGTGGGCACTCGATAGATTGTCTATCCTGGCATTGAAGATATATCACATGAGAATTGAAACGCGCCGCACCAACGCCGATGAACAGCATATTCATCAATGTACCTCCAGGCTGCGGGTGTTGGCAGATCAGCAGCTCGATCTGCTCCGAAGCATCGATGAATTGCTGCAGGACATTGCCCGCGGGGATAAATACATGAAAGTGTACAGGCAAATGAAAATGTATAATGACCCGAACCTCAATCCGGTGCTATACAATTCGGCTGGGCACTGAACTTACCACAGCTTTATGATCTATCTATAAAGTAGGGGATGCTGAAAACCTAAAAAAGAGTAAGCGTAACTATTTTAATCAATTTTTATGATTGAAAAGACGAAGGGTAACCTGAACGAACTTCTGACTGCTATGTCAGAAGAGAAGATGGACCTTGCATGCGAAATGCAGGAATCTAAGAATTCCCGCGCCTGGGAATGGTCCGTTGCGGATTCCAAGAGCTGGAGCCAAAGCTGGAGCCAAAGCTGGAACAAGTAACATGGAGGGCACCATTAATATTATGGTGCCCTTATTAATTCGCAAAATTTCATTCAATGAATAAAATGAAAATCACACTGGTTGCCCATAACGAGGAGTCTCCGCTGGCAAACTTTCTTTGGGACCAACTGAAGATGGTTGACTGGCTGGATTGTCGTCGGACCCTGTTCGGCATCTGGAATGATCAAATGGAGACGGAATTCTTCCTGCCCGTCATGGAAAACCTTACTTTCCAGGAAGTCCTGGACGTTTGCGAGCTCCTCCGGAAAGAAAAGAAAAGATCTATACATATATCTTGCTGGGATGATCACCTGATCGCAGGGCCCACACATTTCCCCGGTATGACGGCCGGCATGGATTCCTGTCTGCTTTTCCTGAAACAACAGGAGCTGAAACGCACGCCGACCAGCAGCGAATTGTATGAAATGACCACGTGTGCGGTCACCGCTGATGACCTGCAGCGAAACCTGGGCGTATATCACCTGGCATTTGCAGACCTGGTAGACGAGCTTCGGCTATTGTACCAGGACGAGCCGGACCAGAAATTAAAATTCATCGATAAAGCAGCCTTTTTCTGCTTATCTCCCGGATCTTCCGCTCCTGCCTCTTCAAAATACATATATCCACTGTTCGAGAAAGAAAATTACCCGCCCCCGATGGGGCCGCCGGATTGCAGGGTGCTCCTTGGAAAATACCAGCACTCCCAGACACATATCGTCAATAACCTGTTCCTCGACCGGCCCGCTTCTACGATTGATGAAGATGAATATAAAAGCGTAGCCATAGTAGGGGGCGGAACGGCAGGTTACCTCACTGCATTATCCCTCAAGAAACGATATCCAGGGCTGTCCGTCTCCCTGATCGAGTCCTCCAAGGTCCCGGTCATTGGGGTGGGAGAGGCTACAACACCCGAGATCCGTCGTTTCCTGTTCCATACATTGGGCTTTAGTGCGCTGGATTTCTATAAAAAAGTAAGGCCCACATGGAAGCTGGGGATCAAGTTCTTTTGGGGCCTTCCCGGCGATTACTATTTCAACTATCCCTTCGGCAAATCCGATATCCGCAGCGCCTATCATATCAACAAGGACATGAATTATTGCTCCCTTACATCCCTGTTGATGAGCAATGACTCATCCTTCGTCCTGTCGACCATGAACAGCCATTCCCTCGAACAGTTCCTTTCCCTTTCAAATGATATTTCCTATGCGCTTCACCTGGACAATGTCTCCTTTATCGGGTATTTGAAGGAAATGGCCCTGGCCGCCGGCGTCCATTATATCGATGACCTCATCGTTGACTCAGAAAGGAAAACCGATGTAAATGAGATCCTTTCGATAAAAGGAGAGAGCGGCATGTCTTATGAATACGATTTTTACGTGGATTGCTCCGGGTTCAGGTCCCTGCTGCTCGAAAAAATGCTCGAATCACCTTATGTATCTTACAACAGCAGTCTTTTCACAGATACGGCAGTGACAGGCTGTATCCCCAACCGCGATAAGGTGAAACCCTATACTTATGCCGAATCAATGAACAATGGCTGGTGCTGGTGCATACCCATGCGCGGAGAAGATCATCGCGGCTATGTATTCTCGTCTAATTACTGTACGATCGATGAAGCCGCAGATGAATTGCAGAGGAAAAACCCGGGGATCGTCGGACTTAAAACGGTCCGTTTCAGGTCAGGCCGGCACCAGGAAGCCTGTATAGGCAACGTATTCGCCATCGGGAATTCCTATGCGTTCGTGGAACCCCTGGAATCCACCGGTATCCACATGATCATTAAAGAGGTGGAAACATTGACGCATAGCTTTCGCCAGTTGAAAAAATCCCCCTCCATAAGAAAGGCTATCAACTACAACATGAACGCCCATTGGGACTATCTGCGGGGCTTCCTTTCCATCCACTACAAATACAATAAGAAGTTCCAGACGGAATTCTGGAAGGATTGCCGGGAATACACGGATATCTCCTCCATTCAATGGTTGGTAGACCTTTATAAGGAAGTAGGTTTGCTGTCCTATACAGACGAACACTTCAAGAGAATGATAGGGCAGGAAATAAAGGACGATATTTTTGGATTTCTCGGACTGGATACCTTATTGATGGGACAAGGTATACTTCCAAACAGGTTCCCGCCATCCGTACAGAACAAAAGTATCTGGATGGCGAACATACGTACCTGGCAATCCATCCAACAGCTGACGGTGCCGTTGGAAAACGACCTGAAGATCCTTACCCGGCATCCCGAATTAATTTAAACTTCAATCGTATGAATAAGATATCGATATGCACCGTGTGTATGAACAGGTTGAAACACCTGGCCAAGACGCTACCTGTTAACATCAGGGAGAACATGCACTACCCGGGTATAGAGTTCGTCTTACTGGACTATAATTCCAAAGACGGCCTGAGCAACTGGGTAAGGTCTAATTTATCTCAGTATATCAGCTCCGGGATCTTAAAATATTACAAGACCACTGAACCGCAGTATTTTGACCTGTCCCATTCCAAGAACATGGCTTTAAAGCTGGCATCAGGGAATATCATTGGTCTGGTGGACGCAGATAATTATGCCGGACCTGCTTACGTGGATTGGGTTAATGAAAGTTTTAATCAACATGGCGAAAAGACGATTACCACCACCTTGATGAAAGACAGCATTCCCTTCAGGGACCAGGGCGGTAAACTTTGTTTCTCCAACGACGCCTTCCGATCCGTGAACGGATTTGATGAATCCATGATCGTATACGGCATAGAAGACGTCGACCTTGTCAACCGGCTGGAAAAAGCCGGCGGCAAACGGGTTTTCATAGACCAGGATAAATACCGCCAGTACATCGGGCATTCCAATGTCGAGCGCCTGGTGAATCACCGCCTCCCCAACGATGTAGATGCGATCCTGATGCGTGTTTCGGAGGAAGGCACCGACAATTCAGGAAGAATATTGTACCTCTTGCGGGACCATTCCTTTTTTGAGGTCTCCTATGCATTCGATAGCTCAGCGCACGAAGATTGGGTTAATAGCTTCGCAGGCTGGTCCATCCCTCCCAACGGGCAAAAGGAAGGCACCTTCGACCAGGAGAACAAGGGTATACTGCTCAAATTCAAAGAGGGCCAAACCCTCAGGCTGCAGGAGAAAGACAGCAAAGCAATGAGTTACCGGGCTGCAAACGACAACTCTTCCTGGCAGTGCATCCCCAAGGACGATGCAATGTATTATGTGGTATTGATGGCTTATGGAGAATGTGTCAACCGGAATAAATTCATGGAAAACGACAAGAATGATAAATCCGTCAACCAGGATGGATGGGGTAAAGGGACGGTATATTTGAATTTCGACATGACCAATCCGATCGGGATCGTATGAAAATAATTCAAAGCTTTTGGTCCAAACCCTTTATGAGGTCGGACTCATATGGCATAGATGACAGACTGCACGGTGGGTGGCCGCATCGCGTCATCAATTATTACAGTTGGGCGCTAAGCTGCCTCCAGCTGAGAAAATATTATGACGAGGTGGAATTGGTTACGGACCATTTCGGACAGGAGATCTTCATTGATAAGATCGGTTTGCCTTACACCAGCGTACGGACTGTTCTGAACCAGATCGATCATTATTCTCCGGCATTATGGGCATTGGGGAAATTGTATACATATGGCCTGCAAGACAAGCCTTTCCTGCATGTGGATGGAGACGTCTTCATCTTCCAGGAATTCGGTGAACAGCTGATGAACGCAGCCCTGATCGGGCAGAATATGGAACTGACCCCAGTCAGTATGCCGGACTATGAGGAGGTCTGGGCAGGACTGGTGAAGATCCCTTCCTACTTCGGCAACCTGTCCGGAGTCAAATATATTCCCGGCGTCAGCGCGGGCATCCTGGGAGGCAATGATATTATTTTCTTCAAGGAATATGTAAAAGAAGCTTTTTCTTTTCTGGAGAACAATATGGAAGTCATTGTGGACTCCTTACTCACCATCAATGCAGGGTTTGTCAATGTCATCACCGAGCAGGTCGTTTTCGAGGCCCTTGCCCGCCGTCACCAGCATAAGATCACCTGCCTGTTCCCTCAGATAGATGCC
Organism: Flavitalea plasmicola; assembly: GCF_030546645.1. GTDB lineage: Bacteria > Bacteroidota > Bacteroidia > Chitinophagales > Chitinophagaceae > Puia. The sequence goes on along the minus strand of NZ_JAUOTO010000008.1, from coordinate 139,575 downwards.
CCCGACCACATTGGTGTGTTCAATTTCGCCCGTGATAACAAGAATTACGTACACTGCTATGGGTTTTATAAATCTGTACGCATATGCTATGCACATCTGGAATGGCGGCTCCAAACGGATTATCCCGAATATTATCATAAAATAAACAGGCTGATCGAAAAGTCTGAGATCTAACTCTTCCACCGCATGCTTAAACAGTCGTCTCAGATATTGGACCATTGTCTTGATATTGGCCGCTATGTCATGGAAATGCAAGACAGCCAGGTGGCAGAACATGGGTTAAACAAGGACCTCTTTTTTATACTGGAGTTGTATAAAAATACGCATGAGCCGGCAATATTGGCAAACCTACTGTCCGTTTTGGAAAAACCGGGGCTATCGTCCATGACATTCCCGAGCCGCCCGGGGCGCCCATGTTATGGGAGGTCAGGGCTGGCTTCCCTTTACTTTGAACTTTTCAACGCCACCGGCAGGGAGTTATACCTGGAGAAGGCTCTGGAACTGGGAAAACAATATCTCCATTCGAATTTCCTTTCGTGTAAAACACCCGACAATTATGGGATGGCAGACGGAATGGCAGGCACAATGCTGCTTTATCTTTCCATGTATGCCGAGACAGAAGAAGGTTGGTTGATGGATTATATCCGGCAATGCCTCACCTTCCTGGTGGATAAGGCCGTCCTGACAGGCACCGGGATTTATTGGACCGCCTTGAAAAGGAACAAACGTCACACCGGCTGGGACCGGGGTAGCTCGGGGATAGCATGCTGTTTCCTCGAAATAGGGCGCTATTGCCACAATTCCGATCTGTATTCGCTGGCTGATAAAGTGCTAAAGGAAGAAGATGAATACTTGCGGAGGGAAATGAATAATGCGATGCTGCCTGTACACCTTTTGACGAGGCTGTATGCGTCCTTGCTCCTGCCCGGCACGGGATACGGGGACCGCTGGAATGAATGGATAGCCGCTTTTCCCATGCTTGCTTCAAATTATGCACAGGCCCCTACAGGCAAACTAGCAGACGAAGGGCTGGCATATAAAGAAGCCTATTGCCTGACAAAAGACCCCAATTGCCTGGAAGCCGCAAGGACAGTGGCTGCAGCGCTCGTTACAAAGGTCGCCCAGGAAAAGAAAAAGCTGGCAGGCACGCCACACGATTTCAACAGTCTGGTGGACGCAGGCTACTTCCTGCTTAAAATGACGGATCTTGATAGCGATCCATCCTTGTTGCTGCCGCGCCTGCCCGTTTCCCCGATGCAGGAAGATCATCCTTGCCGTGGTATGCTGCACAAGGCTTCCCAGGGAGGATTGCAGTCGGCCGTCAATGCACAATTGCTGCAACGCTATTTCAGAAGGTCATTCCCTATCGTTAAAAAAAACTGCCCGGATGAATTAAGCACTTTTTTGTCGACATCGTCATTCATTCTGCCGGAAAAATATGAGGAATGGGTCAGGACGGTCTCGAAACATGTATTTCCGGGAAATGTGAAAAACAAGCTGGAGGAGGCGATCGATATCGAGATGGCCATCACCAGGATGAGAAGCCGTCCGGAAATATATATGTCAGACAGTGCCGTTGAATTCTCCGCGAGAATGGATAAACTGTTGGCCTTACCGGTGGAGGACTTTTTGAATTTGCAGCTGATACTCTCGGACAAAATATTATTGTTGAAGAGGGAGCCTGTAGTTGACCTCACAAATCCATTGACGCCTGCAATGCTGTCCCACCTGTTCACTTCTTATGGCAGGCATTCGTATTACTGCTGGGGCGACGACTACATGGACTTTAAGGCAGAGAACCTGGGCACATCGAGGATCTTTACAGACATATTCACCGAACCACGCCCGGTGTATAAAGTATTGAACAATATTGTAAACTTTATTCTATCCCAGGAAGAAAAAACCATTGCGATCCTGATAGAAAAATTTTCGGCCGGGAATAAACGACATCTCCAGGTCCAGTTGAATTATATCCTGCAGATGTATATAAAATCCCTGTTAATGAAAGGAGTGCTGGTCGTCGTACCGCGTTAGTATTAAGGAACTAAAAAAATCTGGCAGGCAATATGAAACTGGCTTATTTAATCCTGGCGCATGAACATTTTGAACATCTGGTGAAAATAGTTAACACACTTGCGTCGGAAGAGGTTACTTTTTTTATTCACATCGATAGCCAGACAGAAGTAAATTATCTTACGCTGAAAAGCCAATTTTCCGACAAGGCTGACGTCCACCTGCCGGAAAAACGACTGGCAATCAATTGGGGAGGATATAGTATGGTAGAAGGGATCTTACATTTGTTAAACGAAGCTATCAAACATGGGCATTATGATTATCTCAGCTTGATCAGCGGACAGGATTTCCCCATAAAAAGCAATCAAACAATCGTGACGTACTTACAAGAGCATGCCGGACATGAATTCATTGAATATTTTTCAATACCGGATTTTACAAGATGGGGGCCCGCAGGCGGGGCAGACCGTTATAATTATTATTGGCTCGTCGATGACCTTGGAATGGAGCGCGCTCATCTGTTTGTCCAGGCACAGCGTATGGAAGGCAGTAAGCGGACTTTCCCAAATGGATGGCAACCCTATGGCGGGTCCATGTGGTTTACCATTACTTACGCCTGTGCAAAATATATCTGTGAATACCTGACAGCGCATATTGATATTGATATCTTTTTTAGACTTACCTGCATTCCCGATGAGCTGCTGATGCCCTCCTTACTGTTAAACTCTCCTTTTAGAAAGGCTATAGTTAATAACAATTTACGGTATATTGATTGGACAGAAGGAGGTTATCACCCCAAAACTTTAACCATAAAAGATTGGGTAAAAATTAAAAATAGCAACCGCCATTTTGCCCGGAAATTCGACTATAAAGTAGACAGGCAGATTGTGTATGCCTTAGAAAAATTTATGGAATAACCCATGAGGAACACCCATGCACCGGTGTAGGTAAGGTGCCCATCCACCGACCATATAAAATCGCCTCCCTCCTTAAAAAAATAGCAACGCTCCAGTTGCCGTATTTGAAAAAATCACCATTCTTCTCCATTCGCAGATTATTCCCGTTTTTTTTAATCCCATCTTAATCTAATTTTAAATCAATTGTTAATGGCAGGGCAGTGCTAACTCCCTGTAAATGAAACCATCTCCCCGGGGGCACCCCCATATTACCATTCATAGAAATACTTAGGTCCGGGAATTTAGAGCATGTCAAATCTGTTTATATTTGGCATCTTTCAACTAAATCGATTTATGGCCCGGCTACTACACACAGCAGCTCCTTTCACAGGTAATACATTCGCTATTCGTTATCTCTGCGTGGCACTTTCGCTCCCTTTGTTCCTGCAGGCCTGTAAGGAGAAAGCGGATGCTGCAAAGACGCCCAGGAGCCAGGGCAACCAGCCCGTCATCGTGGATGTCATTATTGCCAGTTCCCGGAGCGTCGAGAATACGGTAGAGGCCAACGGGACGGTGGTGGCGAATGAATACGTGGAATTGCATCCCGAGATCAGCGGGCGCATCACTTACCTCAATGTGCCGGAAGGAGCGCAGATTGAGAAAGGCACGGTCATCGCCCGGATCAATGATGCGGATCTCCAGGCTACCCTGGAAAAGTCAAGGGTACAGCTGGACCTTTATCAAAAGACATTGGAGCGGGATCAGAAGCTTCTGGACATTCAGGGGATCAACCAGGCAGATTATGACCTGGCGCTCAATAATGTCAACAGCACCAAGGCGGATATCGCCTATACACAGGCCCAGATCGACAAGACCATCATCCGCGCACCATTCAGTGGTATTGTGGGGCTTCGCCAGGTAAGTCCCGGCGCCTATGTCACCCCAGCCAATGTCATTGCCACCGTCCAGCAGCTGGACAGGATCAAAGTGGATTTTACCCTGCCTGAACAATATGCCGCCGTGATCAGGAAAGGCTCGCTGGTGGATATTGAGATAGACGCCGCCAGCAAGGCGCATCGCAAAGGGCTGATCATCGCCACTGAACCTCAGATCAACCAGACCAGCCGCAACCTGAAAGTAAGGGCGATCCTCCAGGAAGGGAAAGGGCATCCCGGCGCCTTTGTAAAGGTATTTGTCGATGCCGGCGCGGACAAGCAGGCCGTTATGGTGCCTACCAATTGCATTATCCCTGAAGATAAGAACAACCAGCTGATACTCGTGAAACAGGGAAGGGCTCAGTTTGTCAACGTACAGACCGGCGTACGTGAAGCCAATAATGTGGAGATAACCAAGGGGGTCAGTCCCGGCGATACGGTGGTGGTCACCGGCGTGCTCTTTGCCCGGCCCAGGTCCCCGCTGCAGGTGCGCAGCGTGAAGGACCTGGAAAAAATGGACGCCAACCAATAAGCAAATCACCTATCTAGTATACCTGAAGTATGAATATCTCTGAATTATCTCTCAAACGGCCGGTGCTGGCGACGGTGATGAACCTGATGATCATCCTGTTTGGCGTCGTAGGCTATAATTTTCTGGCCGTAAGGGATTATCCTGCTATCGATCCCCCCATTATCACGGTGAATACCAACTATACGGGCGCGAACCCGGATATCATTGAAAGCCAGATCACGGAGCCCCTGGAAAAACAGATCAACGGTATTCCCGGCATCCGGACCATTTCTTCCACCAGCAGCCTGGGCAGCAGCTATATCACGGTGGAATTCAACCTTGGGGTGGACCTGGAAGCGGCGGCCAGCGATGTGCGGGACAAGGTGGGTCAGGCCCAGCGGGGCCTCCCTTTGGACATCGACGCTCCGCCCGTGGTAACCAAGGCTGACGCCAACAGCGACTTTATTCTTATCCTGGCTGTCCAAAGCCGGACCAAGAGCCTGATGGAGCTGAGCGATTATGCTGACAACGTCTTGCAGCAGCAGCTGCAGACCATTAACCAGGTGAGCTCTGTCAACGTCTTTGGGGACAAGAGCTATTCCATGCGTATCTGGCTGAACCAGGACAAAATGAATGCCTATGGCATCGCCTACAACGATATCTCCACGGCTATGAACACCGAGAATGTGGAGTTGCCGCCCGGAAAGATCTATGGCAATAATACGGAGCTCACCATCAAAACCCTGGGCCGCCTGACAACGGAAAAGGATTTCAGGGACATCATTCTCCGGGAGGATAGTACGGGCATCGTTCGCCTGAGCGATGTAGCCCGGGTGGAGCTCGGACCCCAGAATGAGGAGCAAAGCTGGAAGTACAACGGGGTCAATGCGGTGGGATTGGCCATCGTGCCTCAGCCGGGGGCGAATAATATTGCCATAGCCGATGAGTTCTACAAGCGGATGGATGAGCTGAAAAATTCCAACAAATCGGATATAGAGCTGAATGTATTGATAGATAATACCAAGATCATCCGTCAATCCCTCTCCGAGGTGAAGGAGACCCTGGTGATCGCTTTTTCGCTGGTGGTATTGGTGATCTTTTTCTTTTTCCGCAGCTGGCTGATCGCCCTGCGTCCACTGATCGATATTCCCATCTCGCTGATCGCCACCTTTTTTATCATGTATGTGTCGGGCTTTACGATCAATATACTTACGTTATTGGGTATTGTGCTGGCAACGGGCCTGGTGGTGGACGACGGCATTGTGGTGACAGAAAATATATTTCGCAAGCTGGAACAGGGCTTTCCCATTCATAAGGCAGCGTTGGAAGGAAGTAAGGAGATATTTTTTGCCGTCATCAGCACCTCATTGACCCTGGCGGTAGTGTTCATGCCGGTGGTCTTTCTCCAGGGCTTTGTGGGACGGCTGTTCCGTGAGTTCGGCGTGGTGCTGGCTGCAGCGGTGCTCATATCCTCTTTCGTATCGCTGACCATCACTCCTGTGCTGAACGTATACCTGACGAGCAGCAAGTCGGGACATGGGTGGTTTTACAATAAGACCGAACCTTTTTTCGCCGGCATGGAAAATGGCTATTTACGCCTGCTTAAAGGTTTTATGAAGATACGGTGGATGGCGTGGGTGATCATCGTGGTCTGCGGCGTTATGATCTGGATGATCCTGAGGAATATGCAAAGCGAGATCGCACCGCTGGAAGATCGCAGCAGCATTCGGTTCTCCGTCACCCTGCCGGAAGGTTCCAGCTACACGTACACGCGCGATGTGACCGATGAGATCGCCAATTTTCTTTATGACTCCATTCCGGAGCGGCAGTTTGTCTTTGCGCGTACGCCAGCGGGGACATCTATCAATACTTCCCAGCCCCGCATCGGCCTGGTGCCACCGGATGAGCGCCACCGGAGTCAGAATACCATCACGTCGGAGCTGCAACGAAAGCTCACCCGGTTTAACGACGCCAGGGTTTTCGCCATCCAGGAACAGACAATTGCCGTAGGCTCCGGCAGCAAGACCAGTCTGCCCGTGCAATTCGTCCTGCAGAACCAGGATATGGAAAAGCTGAAGAAAACGATCCCCGCATTCCTGGACGCGGCCCGTAAGGACCCCACTTTCGCTAATGTGGACGTGAACCTGAAATTCAACAAACCTGAGCTGCAGATCAGCGTGGACAGGATGAAGATCAAGGATCTGGGCCTGTCGACCAACGACGTCATCTCCGCCATGCAGGCGGCCTTCAGCGGAGGCCGGCTGGCCTATTTTATCATGAACGGCTATCAGTATTATGTCATTGCGCAGGTGGAAAGGGACGACAGGAACAAGCCTACCGACATCAGCAAGGTGTATGTCCGCAACAAGTATGGGGACAATATTCCTCTTGATGCCGTGATCCATATCGAAAACAACAGTAATCCTTCCACCCTCTTCCATTTCAATCGGTATAAAGCCGCTACCATCTCCGCGTCACTGGCGGAAGGCAAGACCATCGGGGATGGGATCGAGGCTATGCAAGCCATTGCCAACAAGCAGCTGGACCCCAGCTTCCAAACGGCCCTGTCTGGCTCTTCCCGTGACTATGCCGAGAGCTCGTCCAATATCCTGTTTGCCTTTGGCCTGGCGCTGGCGCTGATCTACCTGGTATTGTCGGCACAATTCGAAAGCTTTATCGATCCATTCACCATCATGCTGACGGTGCCGCTGGCGCTGGCAGGCGCTTTGCTAAGCCTGTGGCTCTTTCACCAGACCCTGAACATCTTCTCCGAGATCGGGATGATCATGCTGATCGGACTGGTGACGAAGAATGGGATCCTTATCGTGGAATTCACCAACCAGAAAAGGGAGCATGGCATGGCCCGGATGGATGCGGTGATAGAAGCCGCTTCCCAGCGACTGCGTCCCATCCTGATGACCAGCCTTGCCACGTCGCTTGGCGCCCTGCCTATTGCGCTGAGCCTGGGCGCCGCGGCCACGAGCCGCATTCCCCTGGGGATCGTGGTAGTAGGGGGGATCATGTTCTCGCTGATATTGACACTGTTCGTAATACCGGCAGTATATACTTATGTATCCGGCAAACATAAAGCACATTTGACAGAGGTCACCGATTAGGGCATGACCAACAAAAAAACAATGATCAACACTTCCATGAAGACAGGATTATTTCGCATAGTTGGTTTCTTATTCACCGGCGGTTTGCCGGCGATGCAGCTGTGCGCCCAGACCGCTACGCTGACCCTTCCGGACGCCGTCCAGATAGCACTGAAGAACAACCTGGGCATCCAGCTGGCCAAAAACAATGTTACCATTGCGGGCATTGCCAATGACTATGGCTATGCAGGCGGCCTTCCGGTGGTCAGCGCCACCGCCACGAACCAGGAGCAGGCCACCAGCCTTAAGCAGCAGTACGCCAACCCGGCCAATAACAAATCCAGCAATAATGCCTTTTCCAATAGCCTGTCCGCCTCGGTCAACGGCAGCATGCTGCTGTATAATGACGGGCGCATAGCAACGGCGAAAAAGCGACTGGGCTCCGTCGAAGCACAGACACGGCAGGTGCTGAGCTCCCGGGCGTTGGTGCTGATCAACAATGTTACGTTGAAATATTACGACATCGTGCGGCAGCAGAGCTATGCCAGGACCCTGCAAAGGTCCATCGATGCATCCCAACAGCGGCTGGACATCGTAAAAGCGCAGCAGAATGTGGGGGTAGCGAACAATGCGGACCTGTTCCAATCCCAGGTGGACCTGAATACGCAGGTGCAGAACCTGCAGGCGCAGCAGCTGGTGGTGGACCAGGGCAAGACGGACCTGCTTACCCTGCTTACCCTGAATCCCGACTCGGCCATCAGCGTGGAGGATACGATCATTGTTGACAGCAGCATTCAGCTAGGGGTTATTCTGAGTGCCGTGCAGTCGGCCAATCCGGACGTCCTGGCGGCGGACGAGCAGATCACGATCAGCAAGTATATCCAACGGGAAACAGGGGCCTTGCGCTATCCTTCCCTTTATGTGAATGCGGGGTATAATTACAACCGGACGAAGAACTCGGAGGGATTTTCCCTGTTGAACCTCAACTATGGGCCTTACGCGGGTGTTTCGCTGAATGTGCCCATCTTCAACGGCGGGATTTACAAGCGACAGGAGCGGATAGCGGGCGTGAACGTTAAAAATGCACAGCTGACGCGGGATACCCTGGTGTTGAACTATACATCCAATGCTGTCAGGAACTGGCAGGCTTATAATAATAATCTCAAGCAGCTGCAGACGGCCAAGGCCAATTATGATCTTTCACAAAAGCTGTTGAACCTCGTATTACAGCGTTTCCAGCTGAGGCAGGCCACGATCGTGGATGTAAAGAACGCACAGCAAAGTTTTGAGAATGCGGGGTATATCCTGATCAATGTATCTTTTGCCGCGAAGTCGGCAGAGGTGCAGCTGCGGCGTTATGCCAATCAGCTGACAAATTAGGTCAGAACAGGGTTTGAACGCCGTAATGGATCCTGGTCTCGTGATCCAGCAGCCATTTTTTGCGCCAGAGGCCGCCTGCATAACCCACCAGGTCCCTTTTAGAGCCGATGACCCTGTGGCAGGGAACGACGATCGCTATATTGTTCCTTCCATTGGCGGATGCCGCAGCGCGAATGCATTTTGGATCGCCCAACCGGCGGGCCATGTCCAGGTAGCTGAGGGTCTTGCCGAATGGGATACCTGTCAGCTCGTTCCAGACCTTTTCCTGAAAGGGCGTCCCTTCCTGGTAAACCGGAAAATCAAACACTCTTCTTTGTCCCTGGAAATATTGGATCAGCTGTTCGATGCATTGTATGATCATGGGGGGAACGGGGCCCTGTAGCTCTCCGGGGCCATCGATGGCCCGGTCCAGATTGTCGACGAAGCTGATCTCGCTGATATAAGCGTCCGTTCCGCCTATCCGGAGAAGGCCCAGGGGTGACTTATACCAGGTGGATGTGACCTCCAGCGTCGTTGCCATTGTAAGGGGTTTTGTCAGCCTACTTTCCAGCCGTTGTGCACGTGCCGTTCAGGCCCTAATAAAACTACTTCTTTTTTGTCAGTATACACACCCAGTACGAGACATTCACTAAAAAAATTTGCTATCTGTTTGGGAGGGAAATTGACCACCGCCACTACCTGCCGACCGGAGAGCTGTTGAGGATCATATAGATCTGTGACTTGTGCCGACGACCTTTTTATTCCCAGCTCTCCAAAATCGATGGTCAGCCGCCAGGCGGGTCTGCGGGCCTGGGGGAATTCCTGGACGTCAATGATGGTACCTACCCGAATATCGATCTTTTCGAAATCACTCCATTGAATGGTCTCCATGGTTTTGCAATTTTAGCAGCGTTTCCCGGTGTTTTTTAATTCGATTTTATATTCTGTCCGATGTCTTTAATGTAAATTACCGGATAAATTTTTAAACCGATTAGCTTAGCAAATTTTTTCTATGACTGACAAACTCAAAAACCAGCATTCCAGGCGTGAGTTCCTACGGGATGCATCGCTTGCAGCCACCGGATTTTTTATTGTTCCCCGTCACGTACTGGGAAGAGGTTTTATCGCTCCCAGCGACCGGCTGGCCATTGCCGCCGTCGGCGCCGGTGGAAAGGGCGGGGACGATCTGAAGAATTTTTTTGGCAGCGGAAAGGTTGATATAGTGGCGCTTTGCGACGTGGATGACCGCCAGGCTGCCAACTCCGTCAAGAAGTATACGAAAGCGAAGTACTATAAGGACTTCCGGGAAATGCTGGAGAAAGAGCACAAGAGCATTGATGCCGTGTCTGTTTCCACGCCCGACAATACCCATGCGATCGCAGCGCTGACGGCTATGTCCCTGGGAAAACATGTTTATGTGCAGAAACCACTTACGCATGATATTTATGAGGCCCGCATGCTTACGGAAGCGGCGAAGCGCTATAAGGTAGTGACCCAGATGGGCAACCAGGGATCTTCCAGCGACGGTGTGCGGCAGATGCAGGAGTGGTACAATGCGGGCATCATCGGAGATGCAGTGTCCATTCATGTATGGACGAACCGCCCTGTTTGGCCGCAGGGCTTTGGGCGGCCGAAAAGCACGGATGCCTCGCCGACAGAGCTCAATTGGGACCTGTGGCTGGGACCGGCAACATTCGAGCAATACCATAAGGAATATGTGCCTTTCAACTGGAGGGGGTTCTGGGCATTCGGGACGGGGGCATTGGGAGATATGGGATGTCATCTGATCGATCCGGCATTCAAGACGGTGGGTCTGGGGTATCCTTCCGAAGTGGAATGCAGCGTGGTGGATGTTTACGAGCAGATGTGGACGCCTGCTTATTATCCTGAAAGCTGTCCTCCTGCCAGCTCTGTAAAAATGAAATTTCCTGGCAAGAATGGCAAGCCTGATGTGGACCTTCATTGGATGGACGGCAATCTGCGTCCTGACCGACCCGCCGAGCTGGGACCTGACGAGATGATGGGCGGGGACGACGGCGGCGGTGCGATCATCACGGGAACAAAGGGTAAGATCATGTGCGGTACATACGGCAGTAAGGCGACCTTGTTGCCAACGTCCAGGACGAAGGAGGTGAATGTGCCGCAGACACTGGCACGTGTACCCGAAGGGCATTATGTACAGTGGGTGAATGCCTGTATCGCAGGGTATGGCAAGAACAAGGTGAGCTCGCCATTCGAATATGCCGGACCGCTGACGGAGACGATCCTGATGGGTAACCTGGCATTGCGCAGCTGGAATATCAAGGAAGGCAAAGAATTCACCGGCAGGAAAAAGCTGTTGTGGGACGCGCAGAATATGAAGATCACGAATTTCGACCCGGCCAACCAGTTTGTGAAACGGGAATACCGTGAAGGGTGGAAGCTACCCGTATAATAATACGCAATACGCAGAAAAAAACCGGCAGATGCCGGTTTTTTTTATTCATTCAGGAGCTTAGCAAGCTCCAATAATTCTTTCTGCTTATACGCATTGCGTTCGTCCTCGAAACATTTACTGAACTCTTCCAGCGTCGTCTGAATAATGCGATTATGCGACAGCGGCTTGAAATAAGACGCCACAGGCGGAACGGATACCCGTTTGAAATAGCTGTCTACGTCTTTATGTGAGAATACCTGTCCGCTCATCGGGTCGATGAAAAATTCGATGCGTTGCTGTGCGCTGAGCCTTTCGGGGTTTTCATCGTAGGTAGGCTTGATATAGGCCAAAACGAACTGTCGGGGAATATTGATCGCTTTTACGGGGATATCCAATAATTCGCTCAGCAACAGGTACAGGATGCCATTGGCGATGGAATTACCTCTTTTTGTCTCGATGAGCTTGTTGATGAGAAATTCTTCCGGTTGCTGGTAGGCGACTTCCGTACCTTTTAGCCCATAGTAATTGTACAGGATGCTCGTAAGGACGTTCACCTGTTCCAGGGGGGTGAGATAGCTGTTCAGCTCCAGCCAGATGTTGCGGCGCAATTTTTCCACTTCCTGCAGCACGGGCGTCGTGACCAGGTCGGGATACTGGAATTTGGACACCAGCAGTGCCGCCGTGAGCAGGTCCTGGTAGCTGCTGTTCTTCCAATGAATAAAATCTTCCGTGAGATCGTGGTAATGCAGCTTGTGAATGAGGAGCTCGATCCGCTCCTGCACCTCTCCGCTGATGGTATTTTCCCAGAGATTTTCCAGGTTAGGGATAATGCCCCTGCCATAGCTGACAATACGACTGCTCACAGAGTCAAACACCTCTTGATCGGGGTCATCGATCAGGTGAAAAAGGGCCTTTATTTCTTTGTTTTCCTGCATGTAGATGATTCTTCCCTGAAATACGGAATCAATATCGGGGAAGTTTGTAAAACTTTGATAAAATTCTTATCCACAAGCACGCTGTAAGTGTTTATTACTACACTCCGGGTGGGCGATGCGGGTAAGGGGTGTCCTATGGATAACGATGGTCCTTCCGATAAAATTGTGATACCGGGGCAGGGCTATCAGGAGCTTTTTTTCTTGCGGGGCACGCGTTTGGGAGGGTTGGCCTTCACCTCTTCGATGATGGCTTTGACCTCTTCGATGCTCAGGTCTGCAGCATTTTCCTGCTTTTCCTTGGGCAGCTTGTAGTTGCGGAGCCCCTGCTTGATATAGGGACCATAAGGGCCACGCAGCAGCTGGATCTTTTCTTTTTCGAAGATCTTGATGGTGCGCTCTTCTTTGGCGGCCCTTTTTTCCACGATGATCGGAGTGGCCTCATCGAAGGTGATGCTATAGGGATCATATTCTTTCCCCAGGGAGTAAAATTTCTTATCGTGGGCGATGTAAGGGCCGAAACGACCGATGTTGACCACTACGTCCGAATCTTCGAACTGGCCCAGGTTACGGGGCAGGCGGAAAAGCTCCATGGCCTCGTCGTAGCTGATGGTCTCAATGCTTTGGGTGTTCTTCAGCTTGGCGAACCTTGGCTTTTCTTCATCGTTGACGTCCCCGATCTGGACCATGGGACCATAGCGGCCCATCCGGGCGATGACTTTCTTGCCGCTGGCGGCATCGACGCCCAGTTCTCTTTCACCCTTGATCCTTTCGGCATTTTCGATGGTATTATCCACGTCCTTCTTGAAAGGATTGTAGAAGTCGTCGATCATTTTATTCCATAGGATCTTACCCTGGGCAACCTCATCGAATTCTTCTTCGATGCGGGCCGTGAAGTTGTAATCCATGATGTCGTCGAAGTATTGTTTTAGGAAGTCCGTCACCACCAAGCCGAGGTCGGTGGGGAATAATTTGGATTTTTCCGCGCCGGTGTTCTCCTGTTCGACCAGCTTCTCAACATTGTTATTTTTCAGCAAGAGGATCCTGAAATCCCTTTTTATTCCTTCTTTATCGCGTTTTTCCACATAGCCTCTTTTCAGAATGGTGGAGATGGTGGGCGCATAGGTGGAGGGGCGTCCGATGCCCAGCTCTTCCAGCTTTTTGACCAGGGAAGCTTCCGTATACCTGGGGAGGGGGCGGGTGAAACGCTCGACGGCCCGCATTTCCTTCAGGGGCAGTTTTTGCTGTACTGCCAGCGGAGGCAGCATGCCTTCCTGGCCATCTTCTTCGGAGATCTCATCCTCATCCCTGTCCTCCATGTATACTTTCAGGAATCCGTCGAATTTCAGGACTTCGCCGCTGGCCGTCAGTTCTTCTTTATTGGTGGAGATCTGTATTTTGGCGATGGTCTTTTCCAGCTCGGCATCCGCCATCTGGCTGGCCATTGTCCTTTTCCAGATCAGCTCGTACAACCGCCGGCAGTCGGCATCTTCCACCGTCATGGCATCCATATAGGTAGGGCGGATGGCCTCGTGGGCCTCCTGGGCGGATTCATTCTTATTCTTGAACTTGCGGGACTGTTTGTATCTATCTCCGTATTGGCTGCTGATCTGGCTGCTGATGGCATCCATTGCAGTTTCGCTCAGGCTGACGCTGTCGGTACGCATATAGGTGATCTTACCGCTCTCGTATAGCTTTTGGGCCAGGAGCATGGTGCGGCTGACGCCGTAGCCCAGTTTACGGCTGGCTTCCTGCTGGAGGGTAGATGTAGTAAAAGGCGCGGCAGGTGTTTTTTTGCCTGGCTTGACCTGGATATCCGTGACCGTATAGTCGGCGCCTTTACAGCCAGTGAGGAAGGCTTCCGCATTCTCCACCGAAGCTTGTTTTTTACCTTCGGCCGAAAATGTCACCTGTTTGCCGGAAACGTCTTTGGCGGTGAAAAGGGCTTCTATCTTAAAGGAGCTGACGGGGACAAATGCATTGATCTCCCGTTCTCTTTCGGCTATGATGCGGACGGCAACGCTTTGAACACGACCTGCGCTCAGGTTGTTCTTCATGCTCATCTTACGCCAGAGGACGGGGCTCAGCTCGAAGCCTACGATCCTGTCCAGGATCCGGCGGGCCTGCTGGGCATTCACCAGGTTCATGTCCACTGTGCGCGGCTTTGTGACGGCCGACTGGATGGCTGGCTTCGTGATCTCATGAAAAACAATGCGTTTTGTGGTCACGGGGTCCAAACCCAATACCTCACACAAGTGCCAGCTGATGGCTTCTCCCTCACGGTCCTCGTCCGTCGCGAGCCATACTTCGCCAGATTTTTTGGCGAGGCTTTTAAGCTCTTTTACGACTTTTTCCTTGTCTTCCGGGACAATATAGCGAGGTTTATAATTGTTCTTTATATCAATCCCCATATCGCCTTTCTCCAGGTCGCGGATATGACCGTAGCAGCTCTTTACTTCAAAATCTTCACCCAGTATCTTTTCGATCGTCTTGGCCTTCGCCGGAGACTCCACAATCAATAAATTCTTAGCCATGTGTTCATTAAAGTGGTTTAAAATAGGATTGCCCGCTCACCGGGATACTCTATGTCCGCGTGCAAGTTTACAGTATAACCGTCAAATTAAAAAATTACTACCTGGGGAATAGAGACATAAACCGAAAAAAATTAAACTATTTCATATTGTATAGCAATAATTTATGCCGTTTGGCGCAGAAAGGTTATAAGTTTATGAATGTCAGGGAGAGGAGGCTGGCCAAAAAACTCTAATTTGAGCGGGTATCAGAGCAAACTTTGGATAAACCATTTGCAATATTTCCCCTGGGGGATTGCGCCATTACCCTGGATCTGGGCCATCTCATTGATGAACAGCTAAATAGAAAGGCTTTATGCATCCAGGAATGGTTGAAGGCCCACGCTTTTCCCGGCTTGCAGGACATCATTGTGGCCTATAGCTCGGTGAGCATCTTCTATGATCCGGAAATAGTGCGGAGGCAACGGGACTGCCCGGGTGGTGTATATGACTATGTAAAAGCATTACTGGAAGAGGCCTGGATAGCCACCGGGGTTTTAGACGGTCCGGCGGCATCGGGTGCGCTTATACGCATACCCGTATGTTACGGCGGAAGGGAGGGGCCTGACCTGGAGGAGTTGAGCCGAGTTAAGAATATAACCAAGGAGGACATTATACAATTACATTGTTCAATAATATATCGTGTTTATATGATAGGCTTTCTTCCCGGCTTTCCGTACCTTGGAAAGGTGGATGTCCGGCTGGAGGCGGAAAGAAAATCACGGCCTGTGCCTGTCCGTGCCGGTGGTGTAGGAATTGCGGGCAATCAGACAGGGATCTACCCGGTGAACAGCCCGGGCGGATGGCAGATCATTGGTCGTACACCCATAAAATTATTCGAACGTGCCGCGCTGCCTCCTATAAGATTTGCCATCGGCGACCGGGTGCAGTTTTATCCCATCAGCCAGGAGGAGTTCCGTTCATTGTGTCCCTGATAGTATGTGTTTTAGCATAATCGATCACCCATGAGGTAGATGAAATCAGTAGCTTAGTTTGCCTGTTTTTATCCTGTGTATGTATATCCTGCCCCTTCGTACCCGCCCTATCGTAACAACTTACATTGGACACTAAACATTTATCATGTCTTTGTCTATTATTAAGCCAGGTTTACTCGACACATTACAAGATCTAGGCAGGATTGGTTATGGCAGCTGGGGTATCAATCCCGGAGGCGCCATGGACCGTTATGCGGCACAGGTGGCAAATCTGTTGGTAGGCAATTGCGGTGAGGAGGCGGTGATGGAGATCCATTTTCCCGGTCCTCAGATCCTCTTCGAGCAGAATACGCTGATCGCGATCACGGGCGCGAATTTTTCCGCGACGGTGAACGATGAGCAGATCCCCCGCTGGCAGCCGGTGGTGGTGAGGAGGAATACAGTGCTTCAATTCTCTTCGTTGGTGGAAGGGGCCCGTTGCTATCTAAGCGTGCATGGCGGCTATTGCGGAGAAAAATGGCTGAACAGCTATAGTACGAACCTGAAGGCCGGGGTAGGAGGTTGGCATGGGCAGCCCCTGAGAAAAGGGGATGAGCTTCCTTTTAAAGAGAACACCATTTACTTTGCGGGGCTGCTGAAAGACGAAAGCAATTTCGAAGCTTTGCCCTGGCGCGTGAATACTGAGAAGATCTATCGTTGGCCCCATGAGATTGGTTTTATACCAGGCCGCGAATGGGAGGGGCTGTCACCGGCTTCACAAGAGAATTTCATCCAGAATAATTTCCTTATACATCCTTCTTCCGACCGGATGGGGTATCAGCTGAAAGGTAGTCCGATGGTCATGGATCGTCCTGTCGAGCTGCTGTCTTCAGCGGTCAGCTTTGGAACTGTTCAATTACTTCCCGATGGCCAGCTGATCGTGCTGATGGCGGATCATCAGACAACGGGAGGATATCCCCGCATTGCGCATGTTATTTCGGCACACTTGCCCAAGCTGGCTCAGCTGAGGCCCTGCGACGCCATTCAATTCAAGCGGGTGGACGCGACTGCGGCCGAAACGCTGTTGACAGCCCAGCAAAAGGAGCTGCATATCCTTCAAAGGGCCTGTATGGATCATTTAAACGAGCTGGTATGCTGATCGATCTCAACTGTGACATGGGGGAGGGGATGGAGACGGATGAGGCGATCATCCCTTTTATAAGCTCAGCCAACATTTCGTGCGGCTACCATGCCGGCGACGCGGACACCATGCGCAGGACCGTGGAAATGGCCTTGCGGCATCATGTGGCGATCGGTGCGCATCCTTCCTATCCTGACCGTGCCCATTTCGGCAGGGTCGATATGCTGGGGAGAGGGGTTGTCCTGGAAGAGATCGTCGGTCTCGTTGTCGATCAGTTAATTGTTCTGCAGGCCATCTGTGATGAGTTTGGAGCGCGGCTGCATCATGTGAAGCCGCATGGAGCTTTGTATAACAGGGCCGCCCGGGATGCGGAGGTGAGCGCGCTCATTTGCCGGGCTATACGGGAATTCGATCCCTCGTTGCAGTTATATGGGCTCAGTGGCAGTGTGATGGGGGTGGAAGCTTCCCGGCATGGATTGGTTTTTGTGAACGAGGTGTTTGCGGACAGGACTTACCAGGCGGATGGAAGTCTGACGCCGAGGACTTCACCGGGTGCGCTGATCGAGGATGCGGCGGTGTGTTTGGCGCAGGTTCGACGCATGGTATCGGAGGGGAAAGTAGTGGCCCTGACGGGCGAGGAGATTGATATCGTCGCGGAGACGGTTTGTTTACATGGGGATGGAGACCACGCGGTGGAATTTGCGAAGATGATATTTGAGGCGTTGTCGCGGGAGCATACCTTTTAGCATTTCCTTTGCAATTTCTCCCGGGAATTCCCGTTCTTTGCCTTGTTCCCACTTCAATTTTACTAGAAAATCGTCTGGTACGGCAGGCCGCAGGCTATTGCCCGGGCCTGATCGTTTCATGTACTTCAATCAAATTTTATGTCCACAACAGATAACGGGCAGGGCGGCAATGGGCGCTATCGCAATGAAAGCCTCCTGACCTACGATTCCTTCAGCGGGCTGGGAGAGAAGCAAAAGAAACCCCGTGAAACTCATTTCCTTTGGTGGTGCGCCGGCGCTTACCAGGACCTTTTAAAGGATTGTCCTTCGGAACAGACGAAGTACGCCGGCCTGGGCGGCGTGATCCTGGCCACTTTTGTCCTGGCGGCACTCTCGGCTGGGTATGCTATCTATAGCGTATTCAACGAGCCCATCTGGGCTATCGTCTTTGCCATCATCTGGGGCCTGGTGATCTTCAACTTCGACCGGTTTCTCGTCGCCACCATGCGCAAATACGGGGTATCGCGCAATAAGCAATTATGGATGGCGGCTCCCCGGCTGGCCCTTGCGTTGCTGATCGGGTTCACCATTGCCCGGCCGCTGGAATTGAAGATATTCGAGAAGGAGATCGATGTCCAGGTGACGGAGAACCGGCACAAGAAGATCCTGCTCAATGATAGCCTGTTGACCCTGGAGAACCAGCAGACGCTGGCCACTGCGCAGGGGGAGCGGCAGAGGCTGATGTCCCGTAAAACGTCCCTGGAGGATACGCTCCACCGGCTGCAGCAGGCCTATGTGCAGGAAGCCGACGGGACAGGGGGCTCACAGCAACGGGGCATCGACAAACTGACCCGGCTGAAGCAGGAGGCATATCAGACGGCTTTGCTGCAGGCAACCCCGGAACTAGGCCAATTACAGGGAGCTATCCGTTACCAGGATAGCATTATCGCCGGCGTGCATGCTGCGAAAGAGCTGAAGAACCGGGGTTACGAGGCGCAGGTGACGGCAGACGTAGGATTCCTTGAAAAGAACAAGGCCCTCTCCGACCTGTCCGGTAAGGAGGGGAGTGTATTCTGGGCCAACCTTCTCATCTCCCTGCTGATCATTCTTATTGAAACCGGGCCAATCCTGTCGAAGCTGATCATGAGCACCGGACCATACGACCTGGCGCTGGCAAGAGCGGAATTGCTGCAGATGGCCGAGGAGGAAGATCAGATGCGCAGGCAAAAAGAGCTGATGCAGGATAAAAAGAAAGGGATCTATCAGCAGAAGAAAGATCTGACGGAGGAACTGACGAAGAAGCTGGGCGCCCTCCAAAAGAAACATATCCAGGAAGAGCTGGACCAATGGGAAAAGGGACAGGATAATATTCCTTCCCGGACATCCCTTGAGACGATCACACGGCGCATCAGGGAACGCTATGATTTCCGGGAAGAGGATGTATTATAGTACGGGCCTGATGTAATTTTCGGCAAGGACGGTGAGCATGTCGTCCGCTTCTTTTTCCTCATGCAAGGTCATTTCCAGTATATCAAGTATATCGTCGTATTCCAGCGTCCTGCACAATCGGGCCAGGTTCCCATACGAAGAGATCTCATAATGCTCCAGCTTTTGCACTGCCGCCACCAGCGCTGTGTCGCGGATAGCTGAACCTTTTTCCGTGGTCTCTATTACCGTTTCCGCCTCACGTCCAATTCCCAGCACTGCCTCGGAAGGGCGGGCCTCGGGGGCTTTCCCCAGCATACCGAAGATGGCTTCAAGGCGATGAATGTGCTCTCGGGTTGCGTCCAGATGATTGGCAAGCATATTTTGCAGCCGAAGGGAGGCCGCTGATTTTTTCAGCAGGTGAAGCAGCAGGATCTGGTACTTTTCCGCCCCATATATTTCCCGGAGTAGATCAAGGAATAACTTTTCCATAATAGCAAGGTGTGTACGTAATTATTGTAATAGAATTATGCCATTTTGGCCCGAAAAACAGGCACTTGTGAGGAAGTTCCTCCAGCCTGCAGCCTCCGGGCAGGTGGCTTGAATTTTTATGTTATAATGATAAAAAACAATTATATGGAAAATTTAATGACGCAATCAATCAAAATGCGGCTTCATGGCATCAACGAGGAATTTCAAATAAAGGAAAAGGACCATGGCGACCTTGTCGTCTATGATATTTTCAGAAAAGAGCAATTCCTGATGACTATTGCTAAAGACGGGAGCATCCTGTTCATGAACTTCGATATTCCCGCAGCCGATAAGGAGATCTTTAAACTTTCCTTCCTGGATCAGCTCGTAGATAAGATAAAGTCTGTTTCTTAGGAAGGATGCTCCGGACGTGTGGAAATTGATCCTTTATCCACGGGAATTTTTTCTACAGCATGTCGTGGCGGCGGACCTTGCGGAACGTACAGAATGGGCGCCTGGCTGCCAGTTCATTCAGTTCGCGGATCGTTTTTTCGTCTGGCGGAGGAACCATCGGCATCAATTTGACAACGCCAGGTTTTTGTCGTTGGGATTTGCTGGGATTGTAGGCTGTAAGGGCATTTTCCGGCAAAAGGGCTGGCCAATTGGCTAATGATTTCGATTTCATCTTTCTGAAGGTTTTTTGGGGCCGGGAGTCTGACTCCGGACAATCGTTTGATCAATGGTTTTTGCATCGTGATTTCAGTTGACACCTATTCAAAAACAATACCACGTCAGGATGCAGCACGTTAAGTATCAGTAAACAAGGCATTATAACAATACCGTAACAAGTACGTACAAATAATTAAAGGAAATTGAAACCGAAAGGAAGATCATCCGCAGATTTCAAACGATTATGCCTTATATTGGAGTCCTATATGATTACTAAACCACGACCCCATATTCGTGCTTGAGAAGACTATCATGATACGATTTGTTGCTGTATTGGTTAGTTGGTTGGTTTGTCTCAGCTGTTTTGGCCAGGTGACGGACACCACCCAAAAAGAGCACCCTGTAGCGGACAGTCTCCGGCGGGGGCGCCACCACGCGACCGACAGTGTTCGCGGCCGCAACCGG
This sequence comes from Flavitalea plasmicola, assembly GCF_030546645.1. Lineage (GTDB taxonomy): Bacteria > Bacteroidota > Bacteroidia > Chitinophagales > Chitinophagaceae > Puia. The sequence continues at coordinate 119,038 of NZ_JAUOTO010000008.1, read as the reverse complement.
TTGATGAATAACAATATCTTCCAGTTCTTTCGCAATGCCATCAGCCGGGGCGGGGGGGTGGATACGAATATCAAGCCCATTATTGCGGGGCATGTGGATTCAGCTGAGCTGGCATCTGCCCTGAATACCAAAAGTGAAAGCCCCTTTATTTCTTATGAGGGAAAGATAATCAGGCATATTTTCATCAGAACCTACGGATTCGAGCAGACTTTTGCCGATACTTCCAAGCGGCTGCAGTATTTCGGTACAAAGCTCCTGAACCAGGCGCACCGGAAAACCAGGGATTGGGTGGTCCGTAATTCCCTGTTTATAAAGGAGCGCACCCCGTTGAATGCCTTTAAGGTGGCTGATAACGAACGCCTCATTCGCAGTTTGAATTTTATACAGGATGCCCGTATCCTGGTGAACTATCTTCCGGATGACCAGGATTCCGTGGATCTGGTGGTGGTGGTAAAGGACCTTTTCAGCATAGGGGGGGAGCTGAGCAGCCTGGGAATTGCCCCTACCAGCGTCCGCGGCAATATCAGCGAATCGAATTTTTTGGGTATGGGGCAGAAGGTCCAGGGGGGGGTGATTGTAGAGCAGGCCCGGCACCCCAGCTTTGGGTACCAGCTGCTGTACAGCAAGATCAATATGTACCGCTTTGTAAACGTTTCGGCGTCTTACACGCAGATCAACAGCAACCTTAAATCCGGCACACCGGATGAGGAAGCCTGGTTCCTGCGGCTGGAGCGCCCCCTGTATGCGCCTTATGCACACCTGGCCGGAGGGATCAACCTGGGCACTTTCGAGTCCATTAACCGGTATCAACAACCGGATAGCTTATTCTTTAAGTACCGGTATTGGACCCACGATATATGGCTTGGATGGAACCTGGGAAACAACCGGTTCCTTTCCAATACATCTGTGCGCGATCGTAAATTTCTCAGCTTCCGGTATTTTAAGAACCATTTTACGGAAGTACCCTACCAGATCGCCCATCAATTCAATTTCCGCTTTAACGACCGGGAGGCTGTCTTGTCGCAGTTCACTTTTTTCAGGCAGGATTTCTATAAGACCAACTACATCTATGGTTTTGGTACGACGGAGGACGTCCCATCGGGCTATAATGTGGCTTTGACGACGGGGTATTACCGCCAGTTCGGGCAGACGGACCTGAAGAGATTCTACAGCGGAGTGGATGCCAACAGCTATGTGGTGACAAAAAGGGGCGGTTTTATCCAGTATTTTTTCCGGAGCGGCGGCTACCTGAACCAGGGGCGTCTGCAAGATGCCAGCGGGCTGATCGGGGCCAGCTATTACAGTCCCCTGTTCTTATTCCGCCGGCTAAAGGTCCGACAATACATCAACTTCAGCTATACCCGGCAATTCAACCGGATAGGCATTGATGCGCTGACGTTGAACAATCCGTTTGGTCTGCGTTATTTCAGCGGGGATTCGGTGATTGGATCTCAGCGGGTGACCCTGCATTCGGAAACGAGCTTTTTTATCAATTACAAGCTGTTCGGTTTTAAGTTTGCCCCTTTTGCATTCGGGGATGTCTCTCTGCTGACCCCTGAGCACCGGTCGTTTTTTGACCGTTCCTCCCTTTACCATGGCCTGGGCGCTGGCGTCAGGGCACGCAATGAGAACCTCGTCTTTAATACGATCGAGTTCCGGATGGCCTGGTTTCCCCGTAAGACCGAGCAGAACCAGTCATTCAAGATCTTTCTGGACACGGGAATCCAGTTCCGGTACAGGAGTGTGTATGTAAAAGCGCCGGATGTCATTTTCCTAAACACGGACGGTCTGAATAGCATCTACTGACGGGCGACCTGCCGGGTAATCTGCTCCACCAGCTCTTCAGCCCAGAAACGATATTGCCCGCCAGCGGGATGAAGGCCGTCAGCGGCAAAAGGCTGTCCTTGCATCCTTCCATGGGAGGTGATATCGATGAAGGCTACCTTCTGCCGGGCGGCAGACTCCTTTGCCGCTGCATTGAATGCGTCGATCTGGCGGGCGATGGTGTCCCTGTCGCGGTCTGCCGCGAATGGAGCGACGCCCCAGTCCGGAATGGAGAGGATGAATACCCGATCGGGTCGTCCTCCGGCGAAAGCGATGGCTTGCTGGAGGAGGGATTGGAACTGAACCTTATATTCTTCGCAGGAACGCCCCCTATACTGATTGTTGACGCCGACGAGGAGGGTGACAAAATCGTAGGCCGGGAGGAGGCGGGAGCCTGCGATGGCGTTGTTCAGCTCATCCGTTGTCCAGCCTGTACGCGCAATGATCTCAGGTGCTGTAAAGGGAAGGCCTTTTCCACGCAGCAGCCGCACTGCCTGATAGGGATATGTTTCGTTGAGGAGGACGCCTTCTCCAATGGTGTAGGAATCTCCCAGGGCTAAGAATGTGTACATAGTCTTAACAGACCGGCAAAAACCGGCCTGTTAAGATACGTTTTTATTGTTGTGCGCCCTGCAGGCCGCCCTGGATGCTTTCCATTTCGCCCTTCATATTCTTACGTTTGAAGAGGCTCATGTCGAATTTACCGAAGCGCCAGTTGAATTGCAGGCGAAAGAATTGGGGATCCCTCCGGCGGAAGGCTTCCTGCGTAAAGGATACAGAAGTGGTATAGACGTCGTATACCCTTGAGCGGAAGATATCGCTGACACTGAGGGTGAGGGAGGCCGCCTTATTCTTAAGGAACTCATATTTCAACGCTGCATCCACGCCGCCGGTGGGCTTGGAGTATCCCTGGGCGCTGCCGCTGACGGTTTGTCCAAAACCTCTGCCGCCGCCGCCACCGCCTCCGCCTGTGCTGGCACTGCCGCCGGGAGGTAGTACAGTTTTGGACGTATAATCGCCTGTCAGCTGGAGGGTAAAGTTCTTTGGCAGCTTGAAAGTATTATTGATCTTGCCAAACCAGCTCCAGGTCTGTCCTACCGTAGGAATGGCTACCGCGCCAGTGTCTGTCACGTTGATCTTTGACGTGTAAATGTTGATATTGCCTGTCACATCCCACCATTTGGTGATGGTATTGCGACTGATGAGCTCCAGTCCGCTGACAAAAGAGGATTGGGCATTGATAAATGTGTTGATAAAGACGGCCGAGTCATTGACGGGGTTGAAGCCCGGAAATTGGTAGCGGGTGATCAGGTCCGTGGTATACTTATAATAGATGGAAGCGAGGAACGTATTATTGCCTGCATAGGTCTTCTGATAAGCGAGCTCGAAAGAGTTGGTGAACTGCGGTTTCAGGTTTGGATTTCCCCTGCTTAGGTTGAGGGAATCGGAATAATCGGTGAAAGGGAACAGCTGGAAGAAGCTGGGCCTGTCGATGCGGCGCGTATAGTTCAATGAAAGGTCCTGGTCACCGCCCAGTTTTTGTGTAAGGAATACGCTGGGGAAGAGGCTGATAGGGAATTTATTGCTGAAATTACCAACGGTGTCGGCGAGCCCACCACCCTGGCCTTTTACGGCATAGGTTTGTGCGCCGTTGTAGTCGGAGCGTTCGCCCCTCAATCCCAGCTGATAAGTGAAGTTCTTAATGGCATTGCTATAGGTCACGTACGCAGCGTATACCCGGTCGCGGTATTTATAATGGGAAGAGAGCAGGGGCTGGTTGTGGTAGTTCTTATCCTCACCGAAGATATCGATGTTGTTCAGGCTCGTGATATTGCGGATCGCCACGCGGGCGCCTGTTTCGAACTTTGACTTCTCGCCCAGCGGCCTGACATAATCTGTCTGCGCCGTGATGAACTCATTGTCCCCATCGCCTGTCTGCCGCTGATTGTAGGTGTAATAGCTGGTATTCCCTTTTACGGGATAGATATCGGAATTGACAAAATTAAGATTGTCATTGGAGCCTTTGCCATAGTTGACATCGGCCGTCAGCTCTTCCCCGGCTTTGGGAAAAGTATGTTTAAAGCTAAGCATGGCGCCATGGTTCCTGAAGTTGCCCGACGAATTGGAAGTACGGCGGGTGTAGGAATAGGCGGTGCCGGAAGGGAAGAGGGTATCCACGTTGAGGTCGCTGGCGGTATTGGGATTGAAATGACCGCGTACGAGGTTGCCGGAGATGGAAAGGGTATTGCGGTTGTCCATGAGATAATCGATCCCAAAGCGGCCGAAAGCAAAATAACCTTTGTTGACATTATAGTCATATTGGTGCAGGCTATCGTGCGGCTCGCCGGAAAATGTGAAGCGGTCGGTAGTCCCGGGCGAAATGGACTTGCGTTGGCCGTAGTTGGCATTGGCAAATACATTGATCTTCCCCTGCTTGACGTTGATATCACCTCCCAGGTTGAAGCGGCCGCGCTGGTCGATGCCTGCCCGTACGTTACCATTATATCCAGCCTTACGGTTCTTTTTCAGGACGATATTAAGGATGCCGGCCGTACCGCCGGAGGCATCATATTTTGCGCCGGGGTTGGTGATGATCTCCACGCTTTGAATGGCGTCGGCCGGGATCTGGTCGAGGGTGAGCGTGGTGGGTCGTCCGTCCACGAAGATGGTGGGCGTGCTGTTGCGCAAGGTGACATTCCCGTCGATGTCTACCTGCACCGATGGCACATTCTTCATGACGTCCACGCCTGTGCCTCCCTGGGCAGAGATGTCCTTTTCCACATTATAGATCTTCCGGTCGACACCCATCTGGATCAGCGGCTTGGAGGCGGTGACGGTCACCTGTCCCAGGGTTTGGGCGTCTTCGGTGAGCTTGATGTTTCCCAGGTCTTTATCCACGGCGTTGAGCGCCTGCTGCATGTCTCCGCGTCCGCCGGCTCCCATTTTCATTTCGAATGCCACTTTCTGTTCATAGGTGCCATAACCGATGGCAGTGATCTTAAGGCGGAAGTTGCCGAAGAGAGGGAGGTTTTCGAGGCTGAAGTTACCTTTGCGGCCCGTGATCATGCCGGAGATCACCGTATCCCGTCTTTTGCGGGTGACGGTGTCGAATTTACTTTGTATAAGCTGGATGGAGACTCCGTCCAGGCCCTTGTCGGTCTTTGCATCGACCACCCGGCCATAAAAATGCCCGATATTAGCGGCCTGGCCATTGCCAAACCCACCCCGCTGTCTGCCATTTCCTCCCATATCCGGCACCTGTGCTTTGACCGTCAGGGCTGCTATCACTACCATAAACATTAACCAGATCTTACTCATGAGCTTAACATCAATTTGGGGGCAAAATTGGATGAAAAACAGGATGAAAAGCATTCATTCTATACGAGCGGTCCCAAAACGGCTATAGTAGGGCTAGCGCATTAAAAAAGTGAGCATGATCTGGACTACTCCGATGAGAAATCCGAGTGCTGCGCCGATGACCTCTACGAACCGGAATTCTTTGGTGAGGATTTGATTGAGCATGGACTCCAGCCTGTCTGAGGAGAAATTGGCGATCTTTTCCACTACGATCTTTTCCAGGTCGAGATCATTTTTCAGGTGCGCTACATAGTTTTTCATAATAATAGGAAAGAGGTCTTCCAGCTCTTTCATGAAGACGCCTTTTAGCTGGCTGATGGTCTTATCGCCGATGAACATGGCGATCATGGGCATGCTTTCCTTCAATTTATTGCGCAGAAAGTTGTCGATGTGCTCTTCCACCAGGGGCAGCATTTTCTGTACGTTGGCGGGGTTGGCGATGGTCTGTTCGATGTCCTGGTAGGAGAGGAGCTCCTGGCCGACGATCCTGCCGAGACTTTCGGCGATTTGCTGCTGACGTTTGGGGAAGACGCCATGAAGGGTAAATCCCAGGATCTTTTTGGGCTGGCGGGGGTGAAAAAGCAGCTTCAATGCCATCCAGATCGTAAGCCAGTGAATGAAAGCGGATATAAAGGGAATGGTATACAGCCACCAGCTGATAGTCGTCATATTGAGCGTTTTTAATAAAAAAGCTCCTCGTTTTGCGAGGAGCTTAGGGTGGATGATGGGGCTCGAACCCACGACCCTCAGAACCACAATCTGATGCTCTAACCAACTGAGCTACAACCACCATATCGGGGATGATCCCCGTCGAACAAGACGCAAATTTAAGTCAATTTGAAATTCCTCCAAAACAAACTTTTCCGAAACCGCCGGAAATTATCGGAAGGAAGGTTAAAACGTTGGCATGAAAACTGACTTATGATGGGTAAACAGGCGGTCCGGGCGTTTTCCGCTCATGGAATTTATGCCAAAACGGATGTTAATAATGGGTTTAAGCGACAACATACCATTGAGATAATCGTTACATTTGATTAGTTATGCAAAAAGTGTTTATGTATATGTTTAGTAAAAGAAACTTGCCGATCGTTCTATTGATTCTTGGAGCGGGTATCTTCGTCGCGTTCAGGACCTTAGGAATAGGGGAGAACCCTCCCACCAAATACGAAAAGATCCTGAAGAACGTAGGGGAAATGCTCGAACAGATACACTATAGCCCCAAACAGCTGGATGATAAGTTCTCCAAGGAGGTCTTTGCAAAGTACCTGTCGGACGTGGATGTGGAGAAGAATGTCCTGCTGGCCTCCGACGTAGAGGCTTTGCGGAGCAAATATGAGACACGCATCGACGACGAGATCCAGGGGAAGGCGCCCATCCAGTTCGTACCTTCTGTCAGCGAGGTGTATAAGAAGCGCCTGGCGGAGACCGAGGTGTTGTATAAGGATATTCTCTCCAGGCCATTTGATTTCAGCGTCAATGACTCTGTCGATCAGAACTATGATAAAGCCCAATTTCCGAAGAATGAGGCTGAAAGGAAGGAATCCTGGCGGAAACGCCTGAAATACCTGACCCTGGAAAGGTATTCCGACCTGCTGGACCAGCAGGAAGCCAGCAAAAACAAGCCTGGTTTCGTGGCCCGCAGCAATGAGGACCTGGAAAAAGAGGCCCGCGGCAAGGCAATGAAAGTAATGGACCGTTTTTACGATCGTTTGAAAGTGAAAGTCAATGACGACGACCGTTTCAACATGTTTGTACAGACCATTGTGCAGTCGATGGATCCCCATACCGATTATTTTCCGCCAGTGGAGAAAAGGTATTTTGACGAGCAGATGAGCGGACATTTCTTTGGCATTGGAGCCTCGCTCCGGGAAGAGGAAGGTAATATCAAAATAACTACGCTGGTGACGGGCAGCCCGGCGTGGAAGTCCGGGCAGGTGACGGTGGGGGATGTCATTACGAAGGTGGCGCAAGGGGCGCAGGAGCCTGTGGACCTCACGGGGTTCCAGGTGGAGGATGCTGTAAAGCTGATCCGGGGTACCAAGGGGACGGAAGTCCGGTTGACCCTGAAGAAGGCGGACGGTTCTACGAAGGTCATTTCTCTCATCCGGGATGAGATCGTACAGGATGAGGCGACCTTTGCCCGGAGTGCGATCGTCAATTCTTCCAAAGGGAAGATCGGTTATATTTACCTGCCTGAGTTCTATGCGGATTTTGACAATCCCAAAGGGAATCGCTGTTCGATAGACGTAGCCAGGGAAGTGATGAAGCTGAAAGAGCAGAAGGTGGATGGTATCGTACTGGACCTGCGTTTCAATGGAGGTGGTTCCTTATATGACGTCGTGCAGATGGCCGGGCTGTTTGTTGAGCAGGGCCCCATCGTCCAGGTGAAAGACAGGGATGGCAAGCCTCAGATCCTGCCTGACCATGATAAGAGCGTGCTGTATGACGGGCCTTTTGCCGTAATGGTGAATGAATTGAGCGCCAGCGCTTCCGAGATCTTTGCGGCTGCGATACAGGATTATCACAGAGGCGTGATCATCGGCAGCACAACCACTTACGGCAAGGGTACGGTACAGCGTAATATCGGCCTGGACAAGAGCCTGGGCTTCATGGAGGCCAACAGCGAACTGGGCACACTGAAGCTGACGTTACAAAAGTTTTACAGGATCAGCGGCGGTTCCACGCAGCTGCGGGGTGTGGCGTCGGACATTGTACTTCCCGATCTGTATGAATATTCCAAGATACGCGAGAAAGACAATCCCGATGCGTTGCCGTGGGATGAGATCCAGAAAGCGGATTATACTCCCTGGAAATATGCTTATGACCTGAATATCATCAAAGGCATGAGCAACGAGCGGTTGAAGAACAATTCCGCTTTCAACCTGATCCGTGCAGATGCGGAATGGCTCAGCAAGGAGAACGACAAAGTATTCCCCCTGAGCCTGCAGAAGTACAGGGAGGAGCAAAAGCAGATCAAGGCTACCATCAAGCAGATAGAAACGCTGAGCAAGCTGGCGGGTGCCAGTGAGCTGAATGTTTCGGCGTTGCCGCAGGATGCCCACAAATATGACAATGATAAGGATAAGGGTACCCGTTTCCAGTCATGGCTGAAAGATAAACGGAATGATATTTACCTGGGAGAAGCGGTGAACGTTCTCGACGATATGATCACACAGAAAAATCTGGTGTATAACAAATAAAAAAAAGGAACCGGGCGAAATCGCCCGGTTTTTTTTATAGATATCTTTCTTTCAGGATCCGCATATGATGGGCTACGTGCCCGGCGATGATAAAGCCGATGGTAAAGGCATTGAGCGGGCGTCCATTTGCCTGTCCTCTGAAACCCAGCTGATGGTCTGTAAGAGAGCCGTACAATAGAATGGTGGCTTTCCGGATAGCGGACCATTCTTCCTGCAGGTCATTCCAGCTGCGTTCCGACGCCCCGGAATTGGCGGCCCAGGAGTTCTCGTCAAAGCCGGGCAGGGGGTTGGCATCCAGGCGGGAAAAGGTCAATGCTCTATAGGCGAACACTCTTTCAGCGTCTATGATATGCTGCAACATCTCCCGGATGGTCCATTTGCCTTCGGCATAGGCATAATCTATTTTTTTACGGGGTATCTTTTTCAGGAATTTCCGGAACTGCCGGGTATTTTTTTCCAAAGCCTTTTGAATATCCTCTTCTTTTACCAGGTCAAGATAAGGCTGGTAGAATTCGGCCGGTATAATCTCTGAACGGGGAAGCATGCTATTTTTGCGGTAAAAGTAAACAAAGCCGGGCGAATCTAATGAGATGGCCCGGCTTTCTCTTTTAGTCTTTTTTATTGCTTAACGTTGATCTCTGTATTTTATCATTGCGATGTGCATCGGTGGTCGAGAGGGTAGCCGCCAGCTTTATGGCCTCATAGGCATTGATGATACCTCCGGAGCGGCTGATGTCGGAAAGGTTGACCATTTCGTCTTCGGCCCCTGGCTTTTTGACCTTGGCAGGAGGAGGTACTGCAGAATGCTCTATGCAGTATTTCACCTGCTGCGGGCTTAAGCCGGGATAGTATTCCAGGATGAAGGCGGCCAGACCGGCGACTACCGGGGCTGCCATACTGGTGCCCTGCAGGTTGCCATAATTCTTTCCTCCCGGCAGGGTAGAATAGATACGGGTGCCCGGGGCGAATACGTCGACTTCCTGCTTGCCATAGTTGGAAAAGGAGGCTGTATAGCTTCTAAATCCGGGTTCGGCCAGCGGGTCGCTGCTGGCTCCTACCGTGATCCAATTGGAGGCGGTGTAGTCTGAATGCAGGATATTGGGATTGGGAAAGTTGTCAGCGGTATCTACATCTGCATTATCGTTGCCGGCGGCATGGATCAACAACACGCCTTTGCTTTCTGCATATCTGACGGCAGAATCCACCCATTTCTTTTCGGGGGAGAGATTTTTACCAAAGCTCATATTGATGACCCGGGCGCCATTATCCACTGCATAGCGGATGGCCAGGGCGATGTCCTTGTCATGTTCGTCTCCATTGGGAACGGCACGGATCATCATGATGCGGACGTTATCAGCAATGCCATCCATGCCTTTGCCATTTCCTCTTTCCGCCCCGATGATGCCGGATACGTGGGTGCCGTGCATGGGGTCTTCGGCCATTACATCATTGTTGCCGTAGTAGCGGTCGTTTATATCCTCTTCGTTGTCTTTTACAATTTCTTTCCGGTAGTCCCTGGGGGGTGTTTTTTTGGCGGAAGCTTTTTTCTCTTCCTGGTCTACCTGCTCGCTGAACTCATTGAGGAAGGCCTTGTTGGTCATATCCATGATCTTATTGGCCTTGAAAGGGTAGAGGAACACAGATTTTGCGCTTTTGGTTTCAGGATTCGCTGTCTGGAAAGTATCCAGATCGTTCCCGGTATATTCCGCTTTGCCCATCGCCTGCTGGAGGATGCTATCGCTTTTCACACAAGCCGAGAGCACACGGTGAAGCATTAACAGGTCTACACTGCTTTCAATGCCGTCGCCCATGATGGTCTTGCGTGCCTTTACCCACATACGGTAATTATCCTTATCGTCCTGGCTCCATTTGCTGGAATCGAGCTGCTGGACATCGAATTGCTGTTTGAAATGGTAGTATACCCTGGCTTCTTCCTGTGCGTCGTCCTTTACGTTGTGGCCATCCCTGCCCCCGATGAAATTCCAGCCATGGACGTCATCTATATAGCCGTTGTGGTCGTCGTCGATGCCATTACCGGGAATCTCCCTGGGATTCGTCCAGATAATATTCTTCAGGTCCTCATGCAGGGTATCGACGCCGGAGTCGATGACCGCCACCAGGACCTGTTTGCTTTTTAATTTTTTGGCCCTGGTAAACTCATAGGCTTTGTCTATGCTGATGCCATAATAGCCGTCCTGATCCTTATCCAGCAGATGCCATCCTTTGGGCAGCTCTGTCTTTACCGAATTTCCCTGTGCAAACATCATTAGTGGAAAGGCTCCCAACAGGAGGATCCCCAGCAACCCCTTAGAACTTTGCTTCATGTGTGTAGGTAGTTTTTTAACTATTATGTAAAATAATAAAACATAGGCCATCACATGTCAAAAATTACATGGATGGCCCTTATAGACTTGTTAAAATTGGCGTCTTATCTGTTATTTTATTGGTTCTCCTGGCTGAGCTTTAATTCCACGCGTCGGTTGGCGGCCTTGCCGGCGGCCGTATTGTTATCTCCGATCGGCTGTTCCTGTCCCAGTCCGGAGGCAGTCAGATGGTTTTCGGGTATGCCTTTTTTCACCAGGTAATTGCGGACTGCAATGGCTCTTTTCTGCGAAAGGAGCTTGTTAGCCCGGGCGTTACCGCTGTTATCCGTGTGTCCTTCGATGGTGAGGTGCCATTCGGGATGATCTTTCATCAGCGCAGCCAGTGCATCCAGCGCCAGGAAGGAGCTATCCGTAAGGTGATCGCTGGCGGAGGTGAACAGGATATTGCGTGCGATGAAATTGATCTTCTCCCTTACCTCTTTCTTAATCAGGGGGCAGCCCTGGTTTTCCACCGTACCAGGGGTATCGGGGCATTTATCCTCCTCATCATTGACACTATCGCCGTCCCTGTCAGGGATGGGACATCCGTTGTACCGGGCCAGGCCGGGTTGGTCGGGGCATTTATCTTCTTCGTCATTCACGCCATCGTGGTCGGTGTCGGGGATCGGACAGCCATTATAGCGTGCCAGGCCTGGAATATTTCTGCAGGAATCATGTTCGTCATCTATGCCATCCCGGTCCGAATCGGGAATGGGGCAGCCGCGTGATTTAGCCGGCCCTGCCATAAGGGGACAGTAATCCAGGTCGTCCGGCGTGCCGTCATTATCGCTGTCTTTGGCGATCTTCTTCTTTGGAGGTACGGGGACGCCGGTGGATGTCAGCCATATGCCCAGTGAGACGCCCGCCAGCTGATGGTGGAAGGTGCCTTCGTAAGACGCGTTGTAAAAGCTGGTCAGGCCCTGGCTGAAATAAGCGCTGAGCATGATGTTTCCCAGCTCGAAGCCTGCCCTGCCATCTACGCCCAGGTCCATTGTTTTATAGGTATTGACACCTTTACCCACTGTAACAGGCGTGGATTCATTGGTATATTTGGTGGCGGTGTGCTTGAGGGTTTCATTGGTCGTCTTGCCGCTGTAAAAGAAGCTGATCTGGGGCCCGGCGCTGAGGAAAAAGCTGTTCTTATGGTTGGCCGAGAAGTAGAACTTATAAGTGAAGTTCAGCGGAATGTCGATGTAATTGATATTCAGATTTTGCCGGGTATAGATGGTGTCTTCCAGGTAGCTGGTGGCCGAGTCATTGTTCTTCGTATATTTTTTCCCTTTTGAAGTGTAGGTAATGGCGGGTTGGAAGAAAAAGCCTTTATGGCCAAGAGGGACTTCCAGGATAAGCCCCAGCTGAAAACCGGACCTTGTCGTCTGGAATTTTTTTATAGCGGTGTCCCACCCGGGTATATTGTTCTTTTCCAATACCTTAGAGCTATGTAGCCCTCCAAGGACACCCAATCTCACCTGGGCCATGGAAGGGATGGATCCGATGAGCGCCAGGGCCAGCAGGGGTATAAGTTTCTTATATGCAGCAGAGGCTTTGGTACCGGAATTCATCATAGTTTGTGGGTGATCTGTAGGCAATAACGTCCAAATGAATGAATTATTTTGCCTTTTCGCTATTGCGGCATTGCATCTCCTCTTTGCCGGCAAGGATTTAAATGTCGAACTTTATCCCTTGTGCCAGTGGCAGTTGAGTGGAATAGTTGATGGTATTGGTCTGACGACGCATATAGGCTCTCCAGGCGTCACTGCCGCTCTCTCTTCCGCCACCTGTTTCTTTTTCTCCGCCGAAGGCGCCACCGATCTCTGCGCCCGAGGTCCCGATGTTGACGTTGGCGATCCCGCAGTCGCTGCCGCCGGCCGAAAGGAATTGTTCTGCTTCCCGCAGATTGAGGGTCATAATGGAAGAGGAGAGTCCCTGCGGCACTCCGTTCTGGATGGCGATGGCTTCATCCAGGGTCTTGTATTTCAGCAGGTAAAGGATGGGGGCAAAGGTTTCATGCCGGACAATGGCATAATCAGGCGCGGCTTCTGCAATGCATGGCCGGACGTAACACCCGCTGTCGAAACCCTCGCCCTGGAGAACAGCGCCCTCTATGAGGAATCGGCCGCCTTCCTTTTTGCAGGCTTCGATGGCCCTGAGATAATTTTGGACGGCATCTTTGTCGATGAGGGGGCCTACATGATTTTTTTCATCCAGGGGATCGCCGATGCGTAGTTGCTGATATACCGTAGTCAGCTTTTCTTTTACCCTGTCGTAGATACTTTCGTGGATGATGAGGCGCCGGGTGGTGGTGCAGCGTTGGCCCGCTGTACCTACGGCCCCAAAGACGGCGCCGGGTATGGCAATGTTCAGGTCTGCGTCCTGGGAGATAATGATGGCGTTGTTGCCTCCCAGCTCCAGCAGCGATCTGCCCAACCGTGCTGCTACGACGGCGCCTACGGCTTTGCCCATGCGTGTGGAACCCGTGGCCGATACCAGTGCGATCCTTTCATCAGCTGCCAGCCATTCGCCCGTGTCGCGGGCGCCGGTAATGAGGTTGCTTACGCCTTCAGGTACGTTGTTGCGGGCGAAGACCTCAGCGACGATGTGTTGGCAGGCCACTGCACAGAGCGGGGTCTTTTCAGAAGGCTTCCAGATGCATACATCTCCACATACCCATGCCAGCATACTATTCCAGCTCCATACGGCTACGGGGAAATTAAAGGCGGAGATAATGCCTACCAGGCCAAGGGGATGCCATTGCTCGTACATCCTGTGAGCGGGTCTTTCACTATGCATGGTCAAACCATGCAATTGACGTGAGAGGCCGACGGCAAAATCGCAGATATCGATCATTTCCTGGACTTCCCCATATCCTTCCTGCAGGCTTTTTCCCATTTCGTAGGACACCAGCTTGCCGAGGGGGGTCTTATAATGCCGGAGGGCTTCGCCCATCTGACGGACGACTTCGCCTCTGCGGGGGGCCGGCCAGGTACGCCATTCCAGGAATGCGGCTTCTGCGGTTCGTACCACGGAGTCATAGCTTTCTTTATCTGTGGTAGTGACGCTGGCAATGGTCTTGCCATTCACGGGAGAAACAGAAGTGAGGGAAGGCGTTTTGGCTGCTATCCATCGGGCGCCGGTGGAGGTACCGGTGTTATCAGCACTGATCTTTAAGTCTTTGAGGAAGTCCATAATTAAAATTGCTTGCGTTTTATGCAAAACGCAAGCAATTTAGGGAAAACTAACCACTAACCAGTGGCCTCAACCTTAACTTAAAATCTACTATGAAAAAACTGGTCCTTTTTGCCGGCTTCTACCAGGCCGGCATTCATTAATACGTAAATTTTGAAATAAGGGTTGTGTCTCCTTTCAGGAGAACGATGCGTGAGGATCAACTAGTTGAGCTTGTTTTCCATCGCGGCGAAGAAACTTTCGCTATAGCTTACCCCGATGGGGATCTCTTTATCCCCAATCCTGATCTTGCTTTTGCTGATGTGCTCGATCCTGCTGATAGGTACGATGTAGGATCGATGGGCGCGTATGAATTCGCGGGCAGGGAGTTTCAGGGCGATGGTCTTCAGTGTCATCAGGGTGAGAATGGATCTGCCGGGAAGGTAGATCTTGATGTAGTCGTCCAGCCCTTCGATGTAGAGGATCTCTTTCAGGTTTACCTTTACCATCTGGTAATCGGATTTGACGAAGATATATCCTTCCTGCAGCTCCTGGCTGGTGAGGTAATCGACGTATTCCTTGGCTTTATATACGGCTTTGAGAAAGCGATCGTATTCAATGGGCTTTAGCAGGTAATCGATGGCATCCACGTTAAACCCTTCCACGGCGTATTCGCTGAAGGCGGTGGTGAATACGACAGCGGTATTTTTCTTATTGATGATGCGGGAGAATTCGATGCCATTGATGTCCGGCATTTGAATATCCAGGAAGAGGATATCCACGGGAGCGGTGTCCATCATTTTTTGCGCCTCGAAAGGGTCGGTGAAAGCACCTTTCAGGTCGAGAAAATAGATCTTGGCGATGTATTTTTTCAATACCTCCAGCGCCAATGGCTCGTCGTCGATGGCTATACATGTCAGCATTATACCTGAATGTTTAGATGAACAGTAAATTCAACGGGTCCGTCGTCAATGGCAAGATCATAGCGGTCCGGATAGAGCAGATCGAGTCTGCGCCGGGTATTTTGGATACCAATACCCGTATTGTCCGCCGCCCTCAATAAGGTATTGATATGCTTATGATTTGTCACACTAAAGTACATCGAATCTTTCTTTATTTCCAACAAAATGCAGATGGGGGAGATCTCCCTGGTGCTTACGCCATATTTAAAAGCATTTTCCACGAAAGGCAGCAGCAGGAGAGGTGCGATCTGTCTGCCCAGGGGATCGCCTTTTACGTTGAACGCGATGCTGGACTTATCGGTAAGGCGCATTTTCTGCAATTCGATATAATGCGTGGTGAACTGGATCTCCTTTTCCAGCGGGACCAGATCATTGCGGGCTTCCGTCAGCACATAGCGCATGATGCTGGAAAGTTTCATGACGGCAGGGGCAGTCTTGTCGGACTGTGCGGAGGCCAGCGCGTAAATGTTATTAAGGGTATTGAAGAGGAAATGGGGGTTGATCTGCGCTTTCAGGAAAGAGAGCTCGGCGTTTACTTTTTCATTGGCGATCTCCTTGTTGCGCTGTTCGGATCGCAGCCATTGATTGATTACTTTGATGCCGGTGCTGAATACGAAGATGAGCAGGAATACGGCAATATTGCCGGGTTGGAGGAGGGGCTGCTGGAAATTGCGGGGTCTGCCGGGGGGCCGGGGGCCCGGCGGAGGCGTTTGCCAGCTGGCAAAAAAATAATGGTAGATGCGGGGAAGGCATCCAAAGAATATGAGCAGCGCCAGTATGATCAACCCATAGGTAAGGAACTTTTTTTGATCCAGCCATTTGGGAATGAAAAAGAAAGTATTGAGATAATAGAAGGTAATGAGCAGGCTATTGGTAATAATGAAGGAGACCAGAAAATATTTTTCCGTGAAAAAGGAAATTTCCCTGGGCCTTGGGTAAAATACGAATGGCACCATGAGAAAGCAGACCCAGGCTGCGATGTGAATGATGATCTGTACAATCCTTTTCTCCATATCCACCTCAAATCTATGGGCCGTGGGTGTTAGGGAAGAAATAATATAGATGAATGGAGGAATTACACCGGTGAATGGAGGAACGGCCCTGACGGGCCGTTCCTTTGAAGATCAGAAGGTCAAAGCAAGTTTACCGAAGAGGCGGAGACCGTTGAAGCCCATCTGGACGCTGTCCCAGGGGCCGCCGGACTCGTTGTCGCCTGCCCAGCCTTTCGCCTGGGGATTTACACCCAGGTCAGGATGAATATTGAATAAGTTGTCGGCGCCGATGAAGACGGTTGCATGACTGCAGAGCTTGTAGGATGCGTAGACATCTGTGACCGTTTTGCCATTGAAGTTGAATATTTCAGGTACCAGCTTCGTATCATCTGCGTCGGTGGGCACCATGGGATTGATACCTGTCTGGTTTGGATTGTCGGCGGTGGCGGCGCCAAAGCCCATCAGCTTGATCTTGCCGAAATAGGTGAAATGGGTGCCAAAGCCGAACTTATCGAAATTGTAATCCAGGCTGAGGGCAAATTTATGATTGGGCGCTGAGGCCAGCAGGAACGCTTTTTCCCTGTCGCTATAAAACGTCTTCTGGTTGAGCACGGTGCCGTTGAGCGCTGCAGGGACATGGATCTCATCGATGGTCATTTTTTGCAGATTGCCAGCCAGCAGGACATGGAAGCTGTTCTTTTCCCAGCGGGCGGCGTAATCGGCTATGATATCGATGCCTTTATTGGTAGTATTAACCGCATTGGAAAAGAATTGCACGGTAGATACATCAGCCGGGAACTGCGAAGTGAAGGAAGCGGGCAGCGTGGCGTCATCCTTGCTGAAGAGACCAGAGAGGACGACCCTGTTCTTCATTTTTACCCAGTAGCCATCCACGGTGAAGGTGAGCCCTTTGGCTGCTTTCCAGCTAAAGCCGGCGCTGGCATTGACCGAGGTTTCCTCTTTCAGCTTCGGGATACCTGCCGCGCGGGTGATGGGGTCGTTGTTGTCGGCGATCCGGCTCTGCACGAGGGCGCCGCCGCTGAAGGAAGTAAGGGTATTGCTGAAATTGATCTGCTGCAGGGAAGGGGCCCGGTAGCCCGTGCTGACGGAGCCGCGGATATTCAGGTTGTCCAGCAGCTTATAGCGGGTGGCCAGCTTGACAGTGGCGACGGAGCCGAAATCGGAATAATGTTCAAACCGGACGGCGCCATCCACGAGCCAGGCATTGGTGATATTCAATTCAGCGTCGGCATAAAGACCCAGGTTCGTGCGGTGGGCTGTCTTGACATCTGCGGGGCTGAAGCCGGGAAAGCCCTGTGCGCCGGCCGCGGGAGCGCGGAGGGAGTCGCCATTGCCATCTCCAATCAGGTTGGAATAGATCCGTTCGTTGGAGTCATATGCTCCGTAAGAGCCAAATTCCCCTTTATAGATGGCGTATCGTTCATACCGGAACTCGGCGCCCAGGCCCAGGTTGAGTCCGCTGGCTACGGATTTGAATGACTTGCCGAAATCCAGGTTGACGGTGTTCTGCAGGAAGTTGAAACCGCCGTCGTCAAAGTGAGTGGGTGTGGTCTTACCAATGTTGGAGGCATTAAAGGTCTTGTCACCGTAGTAATGGAAGTCATTTCTTCCCAGGGTATTGCTCAGGTCCCAGGTCCATGCGTTTGCCGTCGTTCCTTTGATACCCAGCGCAAGGGAAGCATCCTGGATATGCGTTTGTATATGAGGGTTATAATAGGTCTCTCCGTCATTGGTTTTGCGCATGATGCCGGGTACGAACAGCAGATCGGCGTTATTGTCTACGGGAAAACGTTCGGGTTTGGCGCTCCAGTTGCGGGAGTAGGCGTAAGCGTCGGAAGCCTTGTAATTATATCCGCCAAAGGAATAGAATGTCGCGCCGCCGGCCGGCAGCTCCATATTGTACATAAGGCCGCCGGATTTGAGTGACCCGTCACCGAAGGCCCTGCGCCCGCTGTTGATAAAAGGCAGGGCATTCTTATCGGTCTGCCAGTTAGCCGTATCAGCCTGCCGGTAAGTTTTCCCCTGCAGCAGCAAGTCGGCTCCTATGTTAATGAATCCTCCTTTTTTGCCAAGAGCGATCCCATCGTTGAGCGATAAAGTAAAGGTGTTGCCGTCGATGGCGCTGCCGGAATAGTATTGGTTGCCGGCATTGAATTTCCGTGAATTGAATTTATGATCGTAGTAGCCGCCCCAGCCTGCGTTGACGCTGAGGTGACCGGGGTCTTTCTTAAGGATGATATTGATGACGCCGGCGATGGCATCGGAGCCATATTGGGCGGAAGCGCCGTCACGCAGGATCTCTATCCTGTCAACGGAAGCTTCGGGGAAGGCGTTGAGGTCTACTCCTGAGCTGCCTCTGCCGCGGGTGCCGAACAAGCCGACAAAGGCCGTCTGGTGCCTTCTCTTGCCGTTGATGAGCACGAGTGTCTGGTCAGGGCCCAGGCCTCTCAGGGTACCAAGGTCGACATGGTCGGCGCCATCCGCGCCGCTCTGTTTATTATAGTTGAAAGAGGGGGCCGCTATATTCAGGACAGACGTCAGGTCCATTTTGGCGGTGGGCAGGTCGATCTGGTTGATCTTAATGACATCCACCGGGACGGGGGTCTCGGTCTTGGCCCTTCCCGCTCCCCGGCTGCCCACGAAAACGATCTCTTTCAATTCAGTGGAGCTGGGTTCCAGGACAATAGTGACGGTGGCGACGTCGGAAACGGTGATTGTTTGGGTGGTATAACCGATGCTGCTGACCTCCAGGAGGTCTCCCTGTTTGACCTGTAACGTAAAACTACCGCTATTGTCAGTAGAAGTGCCTGTTTTTGAATGTTTTACTTTAACTGATGCCCCTGATACGGGATTTCCTGTCCTGCTGTCCGTCACTTTACCTTTAAGGGTATTCTGAGCGTGCGCATAGACATAAATAATTAACATAATAAACACCAGGATCGGTTTTCTCATACAATTTGCTTTGGTTACTTCAAGTTAACAATAAATGATTATAAAAAATCATTCAACCGGCATTCTGTATGAAAAAATGCTTCTGCGGGGGAAACTAGTATTGTTCCTGCTCGTTAGGGAAGCTCCGGGATTTTACATCGTGAATGTATTGCTGGATAGCGGCGGTGGTTTGTTCGTGTATGTCCAGGTAACGGCGGAGGAAGCGGGGTTTGAACTCGGTATTGATGCCTAAGAGGTCATGCATGACGAGGACCTGACCGTCGCAATGTTTTCCTGCCCCTATGCCGATGGTGGGAATGTGGAGACTTTCGGAAACCTCTTTGGCCAGCAGGGCCGGTATCTTTTCCAGCACCAGTCCGAAGCAACCGGCATCTTCCAGGATATGCGCATCCTTTTTAAGTTTTTCTGCTTCAGCTTCTTCCTTTGCGCGTACCGTATAGGTACCGAATTTATAGATGGACTGGGGGGTAAGGCCCAGGTGGCCCATGACGGGCACTCCTGCGGCGAGGATCCTTTTAACGGATTCCAGGATCTCTTCGCCTCCTTCCAGTTTGACGGCATGTGCGCCGGTCTCCTTCATGATGCGAATAGCGGAAGCCAGGGCTTCTTTGGAGTTGGATTGATAGGAGCCGAAAGGCAGGTCGACGACGACGAAGCTTCTGTTCACGGCCCGCAGCACGGAGGACGCGTGATAGATCATCTGATCGAGGGTGATGGGGAGCGTGGTTTCGTGGCCTGCCATTACATTGGAAGCGGAGTCGCCGACAAGGATGACGTCGATGCCTGCCGCGTCGAAGATCCTGGCGAATGAATAATCGTAGGCAGTGATCATGGAAATCTTTTCCCCCGTCTGCTTCATTTTCTGCAGCGTATTGGTGGTCACTTTCTTAACGTCTGTGTGTACTGACATAAGGGGAAAATTTAAGGGTAGCTAAGGTTTAAGGGGAGGCTAAGGTAGTAAGTTTTTAGATCAGGTAATACCCTTTTTTTTCAGGTCGGCGTACAGGTGTTGTATAAGGCCGTCCGCAAGGCCGATCTTAGGCACATAAATTTCCTGCGCATTGGCCCATCGCATTACATTGATGTAGATCTGCAGGGCGGGGACGATGACATCAGCGCGGTCTTCCCGCAGCTTGTAAAGCCGCATGCGATCGGCCAGGGAAAAATTAGAGAACTCCTTGTAATAGTCCTTCAGCAGATCGATGTGGAGGGATTTGCCTTCCTTGCGTTTAGACAGAGAGAATATTTTGTTGATATTTCCTCCTGAGCCGATGGCGATCATATTATTGGGGAAGTCCTTTGTCTCTTTCTTGATGAAGTCCTTCATATTATCCCATTGGTTGACGGCGACCTGGCCTTTCAGCAGCCGGATGGTACCGATGTTGAAAGACGCGGAAAAAACCAGCTTATTCCCCGCAAAAAAAGTCAGCTCCGTGCTTCCCCCGCCTACGTCGATGTAGAGATAGGCGTGGTCCTTGTCCATGTTTTCCGCGATATGGTTCTCATAGATCAATGCGGCTTCGTTGCCCCCGCTGATGACTTCGATGGGAATACCAGTCTCATTCCGGACGCGGTCTATGATGGCCCGGGCGTTGACGGCATCGCGCATGGCAGAGGTGGCCGCCGCCTTTATATGGAGCACGCCATAGGCGTCCAGGAGATGCTTGTACGCCTTGATGGTATGGAGGATCATGTCGGTCTTTTCCGGAGAGATCTCCTTTTTTTCAAAGACATCGAAACCCAGGCGCAGCGGGACGCGGACCAGGTTGATCTTATTGAATTCTGTCTTTCCGTTGTTGATGGATACGTCAGAGATAAGCAGCCTTGCCGCGTTGCTCCCGATATCAATAGCTGCCAGTCGCATGAGTTATGGGTGGTATTTGCGGTATTTCAGATGGTTTTGTTTCTTCTCCATGGAGCGCTTTATGGTACAAATAATTATAGATCTCGATCTGGGATCTCACTTTCACGTCCGGGTTGTCCTTCTTGTATTTGTTCAGCAATTCATTGTCCAGCCACCTGGCTTTTACGTTGTCCGCCAGCTGGATGTCCAGGATCTTAATCAATTCATGCCGGATCGTGGGATCCAGCACAGGGCACGTGGCTTCCACGCGGTGGTCCAGATTGCGCACCATCCAATCCGCCGAAGATATGTAAACTTTCTCTTTCCCATTGTTGCCGAAGATAAAGACCCTGGCATGTTCGAGATATTCGTCGATGATGCTGATGGCTTTTACGGGAATGATGAACTTGCTGTTCTCGGAGAACATGCAGAATATACCGCGGATGATGAGCTTTATTTCCACCCCGGCCCGGGCTGCTTCGTAGAGCTTGTCGATCAGCTCTTCGTCTGAAAGCGAATTCATCTTCAAGGTCATCGTAGCGGGCTTTTTTTCTTTTGCCAGCCTGATCTCCCTGGTGATCATCTTTATCAGCTCTCTCCGCAGACTGGTAGGGCAGGGGATCAGCGCTTTGCAGGCTCTCAGCGAATCCGTCCCTTCCTTCCACTTTTCCAGGTAATTGAAGATCCTGTTCACGTCGGCCATGATATGCCTGTCCGATGTCAGCAGGCAATGATCGCCATATACTTTCGCCGTCTTTTCGTTGAGGTTGCCTGTGCTGACGAACCCATAGTGGATGGTGAAGTTATTGATGCGTTTTTTTATCAGGCAGATCTTGGCATGGATCTTAATGTTGGGGATGCCGATGAGCACTTTTACGCCTTCGTCCTCCAATCTTTCTTTCCATTCCAGGTTAGCTTCTTCATCAAAGCGGGCCCGGAGCTCCAGCATGACCGTGACGTGCTTGCCATTCCTTACGGCATTGACCAGGGTGTTGATGATCTTGGAATTGCTCGCCAGCCTGTAGCATGTGATCTTGATCGTAGTGACGTTGGGGTCAATGGCGGCCTCCCGGAGCATATCGATCACGGGGTTGAACGAATGATAGGGGAAGTGCAGCATGAC
This sequence comes from Flavitalea plasmicola, assembly GCF_030546645.1. Classification (GTDB taxonomy): domain Bacteria; phylum Bacteroidota; class Bacteroidia; order Chitinophagales; family Chitinophagaceae; genus Puia. The sequence continues at coordinate 97,236 of NZ_JAUOTO010000008.1, read as the reverse complement.
GTCCTGGTCCAGCACTACGTCCGTCACCCGGGGTGTCTTAATCAGCAGCGGGTGCGTGAAGGGTTTTTTCCGCTGGCCTTTTTTATGGAATACGTCCGGAAAGTCCATAAAATGCCTGAAATTATGGATGCGGCCGCCGGGCATCAGGTTGTCTTTCCGGGCAAGATTCAGCCGCTTCATCAGGTATTCCAGCAGGTGACTGTCCATCTCCTTATCATAAACGAAGCGCACCGGCTTACCCCGGCGGCGATTCTTCAAACCTTTTTCGATCTTTTGTATAAGCGTCGTGGAGATGTCGTTGTCGATGTCGATCTCTGCGTCGCGGGTGACCTTGAAGGCCCAGGAACCGTAGGTGTCGTAGCCGAAATAAGCGAAGATGCTGCGGAGGTTATACCGGATAATGTCTTCCAGCAGGATGATGTGATGTTCATCCATCGTTGCGGAGGGCAGCTGGACAAAACGGCCCAATACCCTGCTGGGAACTTCTATCAATGCATACTTTCGCTTCATGCTCCCATCCTGCCGGGAAAGCACCACACCCAGGTAGATGGATTTATCCCGCAGGTAAGGGAACTGGGGGATGCTTTCGATCATGAGGGGGATGATATTGGAGCGAACTTCTTCTTCGAAGTAATTCTGGATGAATTGCTGCTGGGTCTGGTCCAGGTGATCTTCCGACACCAGGAATACCTTCTCCTTTTCCATTTCCTTACGGATATCGCTCCAGATCGTGTCAAACTCCTCGTTTTGTTCCATGACCATGGATTGTATATCACCCAGGATCTTATCGGGAGATACTTCCAGGTGCATATTGATCCTGGTCTTACGGCCGCTGTATTCACTCATTCTTTTCAGCGTGGCTACCCTTACCCGGAAGAACTCGTCCATATTATTGGAGAAAATGCCTAAGAACCGTATCCTTTCCCGCAGGGGTACCGAAGGATCGGCGGCCTCCTGCAAGACCCTGCTATTGAATGAAAGCCAGCTAATATCCCTTGCTATCGTTTTTCTTTTCATTAATTCTGCCATTATGCCCATTTTGCGCAAAGTAGAGAATGCAAAAGGGAATGGTAAATTAAATAATTATTATCAAATGCCGCATGTCAACATAAAACGCCTATTGGTCAAAGATGATTGCGCGCGGCTCAGTCAAATGGTACATTTAAAAAAAATAATTCTATGAAAGTAACGAGATATCAGCTGTTGCTGTGCGTCTTTCTGCTGCCGGCCCTATCAACCATCGGGCAAACGCGTGATGGTGCGTGGCCTTTTTATGGATGCGATGCGGGGGGCGGCCGTTATGCGAAGCTCCGGCAGATCAATGACAGCAATGTAAGCCGGCTCAAGCTGGCATGGGTCTATCGCACCGGTGAGCTAAAGACCTATGAGGGGACCAATAAGATGGAGCAGGCTGCTTTTGAAGCAACGCCGATCATGATAGGGGGCACATTGTATTTTAGCACGGCCAGCAGCCGGGTCATAGCGGTAAATGCGGCCGATGGCAAGGAGAAATGGGTGTATGATCCGCACATCGATCTGCACAGGGGTTACTCCGACATGGCTTCGAGAGGAGTAGCGGGGTGGCCCGCGGGTGCGACGCCCCAAAAGATATTTATAGCCACGCTCGATGGCCAGCTAATCGCCCTTGATGCTGCGAGAGGTAAGCCGATACCTTATTTTGGAAAAGAGGGTGCGGTGGACCTGAAAGAAGGACTTGGGAAAGACCTTGCGGAAACGTCCCCTCCTGCCATCATGGGCGATATGGTGATCGTAGGATCATCCCTGGGGGACAACCAGCGGATGGACTATCCTCCGGGAGTCGTCCGGGCTTATGATGTGCACAGCGGCAACCTGCGATGGACCTGGGATCCTATTGCCGTCCATGATCCCGGAGACACAGCCGGCAAGACCTGGGTGGGGCCTAATGTCGGGAGAACGGGCGGGGCCAACGCCTGGTCGGTGTTATCGACGGATGCGGAGAGGGGACTTGTTTTTGTTCCGACCACCAGCCCAAGCCCGGACTATTATGGGGGGGAGCGAAAGGGTAAGAATCTCTATGCCAATTCCGTCGTTGCGCTGCATGCGGCCACGGGTAAAATGGCCTGGTATTTCCAGGTGGTTCATCATGATCTATGGGACTATGACATTGCGGCCCAGCCGATGCTGATCACCGTGACGAAAGGCGGACGGAAGGTACCGGCTGTGGCGGTGGGCACGAAGATGGGGCATGTATTCATCCTGGACCGGGAGACGGGAAAGTCTCTTTTTCCTGTGGAAGAGCGGCCCGTACCCGCTTCTACGGTCAACGGGGAGGAAGCCTGGCCCACCCAGCCCTTTCCGGTGCTCCCGGCGCCGCTGGGTTTGCAGGGCTTTAGCGTGGCGGATGCCTGGGGCCCTACGCCGGCGGAAAAAGAGGAAGCTGTCCGGCGGGTGGAGAAACTATTGAACAAGGGACCATTTACCCCGCCCAGTTACCAGGGCAGTATCATGGCGCCCGGCAATGTCGGAGGGATCCATTGGGGCGGCATGTGCTACGATCCCGTGCAGCAGCTGCTCATCACGAATATCAACCGGGTGCCGGCTGTGATCCGGATGTTGCCCCGGGAGGAAGTAGGACAACTGGAACGGGAAAGTGAGGAAATAATGCGGGCGGAAACGGGGCGGCAGGCGGGTACGCCTTATATTATGAAACGGGGTTACCTTTTCAAAGCAGGCCCGGAAAAAGGGTTTATCATGCAAAGCCAGCCACCCTGGGGCACCCTGCTGGCTATCGACCTGCATACAGGCCTGAAAAAATGGGAAGTGCCGCTGGGGTATATGATGGACCCGCGGCAATACCCGGAGGCAAGAAACTGGGGCTCGATCAATTTCGGGGGGGCGATCGTTACGGAAGGCAACCTGGTGTTCGTGGCGGCCAGCATGGATAGCCATCTAAGGGCATTTGATAAACGGACAGGGGCTTTGCTTTGGGAATATGCATTACCGGCAGGGGGCCAGGCTACACCGATGACCTATTCCATCGCTGGAAAACAGTATATTGTGATCGCTGCGGGCGGACATGCCAAGCTGGGAACGCCGATGGGGGATTATCTGGTAGCTTTTTCGCTGTAAGACAATATCAGGACCTTTCCAAGGACGCGTAATCCACCGGTGTGTACAACTCGTTGAAAAAAGAGATATTTCTTTTTGATAATTGCGAAAATTTAAGGACCTTTGCCGTCCTAAAAATAGTTTTCATGGCTAGAGTTTGTCAGATCACGGGTAAGGTGCCGGTTAGCGGAAACAGCGTTTCGCACTCAAATATAAAGACTAAGCGCAGGTTTTTACCCAACTTGCAGACCAAGCGCTTTTTCCTGGCCGAAGAGGACAAGTGGATCACTTTGAAAGTGTCTTCGGAAGGGCTGCGTACGATCAACAAGAATGGTCTGTACACTGTTGTAAAGCAATTGAGAGCCGACGGCGAAAAGATTTAAATTATTTCTAAAAAGTCCAAATTATGGCAAAGAAAGGCAGCAGGGTCCAGGTGATCCTCGAATGTACCGAACATAAGAACAGCGGTAAGCCTGGTACCAGCCGGTATATCAGCACGAAGAACAAGAAAAACACTCCGGAACGCCTGGAGTTGAAAAAGTACAATCCTATTTTAAAGAAAGTAACTGTTCATAAAGAAATTAAATAATCATGGCAAAAGCTGCAAAAACCGCTATCAAGACCAAGGATGCCAAGGCTGCTGCCGAGGCCAAGAACTGGACGAAAGTGATCCGCGCCGTGCGCAGTCCTAAATCCGGGGCTTATACCTTCAAGGAAGCCATCGTGCATAAGGACAAGATCAAGGAATTCCTGGCACAAAAGTAAATTATCGGGTTTAGTAAGATCTATAAAAGCTGTCTCTCGGTGGGGACGGCTTTTTGTTTGTTAAGTATATTTAATCCATAATATCAGCATATGGGATTTCTCGATAAGCTATTCGGCAAGAAAGAAAAAGAAAGTTTAGACCAGGGGCTGCAGAAGACCAAGGAAGGCTTCCTGTCTAAATTGACCAAGGCGATTGCGGGGAAGAGCACGGTGGATGAGGAAGTGCTGGATAACCTGGAGGATGCGTTGGTGAGTGCGGACGTCGGCATTGACACTACGGTGGCGATCATCAGGCAGATCGAAAAGAGGGTGGCGAAGGATAAATATCTTGGTACGGGCGAGTTGAATAAGATATTACAGGAGGAGATCGAAGCGATGCTGGTGGATGCCCCCGAGCAGTCCTACCGGGACTTCACGGTCCCTTCCGGACATAAGCCCCATGTCATTTTAGTGGTGGGGGTGAACGGGGTAGGTAAAACGACGACCATCGGCAAGCTGGCATACAACTTTAAGAAAGCCGGTAAGTCGGTGCTGCTGGGCGCGGCAGATACTTTCCGGGCGGCGGCTGTGGACCAGCTGACCATCTGGAGCGAGCGCGTAGGCGTACCCATTGTGAAGCAGGGCATGGGGTCGGATCCGGGGGCGGTGGCTTTTGATACCGTTCAGAGCGGGGTGGCCCGTGGAGCGGATGTGGTGATCATCGATACGGCCGGGAGGCTCCACAATAAAGCGTATCTGATGGAAGAGCTCAGCAAGATCAGCAGGGTGGTTAAAAAGATCATGCCGGATGCCCCCCATGAAGTGTTGCTCGTGCTGGACGGCAGCACTGGTCAGAATGCATTGGAACAAGCCCGTCAATTTACCGCCGCGACAGAAGTATCAGCCCTGGCCATCACGAAATTGGATGGGACGGCAAAAGGAGGAGTGGTGCTGGCCATCGCCAACCAGTTCAAGATCCCTGTAAAGTTCATTGGAGTAGGAGAGAAAATGGAGGACCTGCTGGTCTTCGACAAACATGAATTTGTGGACAGCTTATTTAATTTGGAAAGGCCTGCTTAAATAAAAAGTTTAAATGAAAAGACCCGCTCAGGCGGGTCTTTTTATTTCTTAAAAGGTATATCTGACACCCAGTCCGCCCCAAACGTCAACATAGGTGTGGTTAGCTAACTCTAAAAATGGATTGATATCCAGGCTAAGGGCAATAGGGGCGCCATTGATCTTATAATCCAATCCTAATACTCCGTCGATACCCAGGGAAAATCCGCCGTCTCTGTAGTAATAATCTCCATGATGCCAGTTGCCATTATACCACCCCAGATGGGCGCCGGGACCTACATACCATTTCAGACCGGGTGCACCATTGATGTCTCCATGGATCTCATACAGACCGGTGAAACGGAAGCCATGGTCCCAGAAACTCGCCAGACCTTCCAGGGCAGTGTTATCCTTAATGAAGTGTTTGACTGTGATGGCGCCGGGCCAGAACTTAACGCCCACTGCTGTCTGATAGTCGCTACCCATTGACTGGGCTGAAGATCTGCTGATGGTGAATAGTGCCAGTGCTGAAAATGCGAATAGGGCTTTTCTCATAATTTGTTCATTTTGTGCAAAAATATGGAAAAACTGTGCCAAGTTTCATTCTTCTGCCTATATGGGTAGATATTTAGACACATACAAATAAATCTATTTCTTAATCTGATAAAGACGGAGCAAAGCGAACCCCAGGATGCTGGCCAGAAGGGATGCCGTCAGGACGGCGATCTTGGAGAATTCGATGGTTGTCACCTGCCCAAAGGCGAGGTTGGCTATAAAAATGGACATGGTAAAGCCGACGCCAGCCAGCACACCTACCCCTGCGAGATGGGACCATTGCATGTCTGCAGGCAGGCGGCAGAGCCGGGTGCGGATAGCCAGCCAGCAGCACAACAGAATGCCCGTGGGCTTGCCCAGGATCAGACCTGCGATGATGCCCAGGCTATTGGGGCTGGATAGGCTGGCAGTCCAGCCGGAGGCGAGGAGGATGCCCGTGTTGGCCAGGGCAAAGAGCGGGAGGATAATATAGGCCACAGGTTTATGCAGCGCATGCTGCAGGATCTCCGAAGGGTTGACGGAAGGGGCCTTCCTGAAAGGTATGGCAAAGGCCAGCAATACTCCGCTGAGGGTGGCATGAATGCCCGATCGCAGCATGCAGTACCACATGATGATACCCGGAATGACATAGAACACCAGCTTATTGACTTTTAATCTATTAAGGACCAATAAGAGCAGGAAGATGCCGATGGACAGGGCCAGCCAGGTGAGGGAAAGGGACTTCGTGTAAAAGAAGGCGATCACGAGGATAGCACCCAGGTCATCGATGATAGCCAGGGCTGTCAGGAAGATCTTGACCGAAGCCGGGACCCTGTTCCCCAGCAGCGAGAGCACGCCAAGGGCAAAGGCGATGTCCGTGGCCATCGGGATCCCGAAACCGCCCTGGGTCGGTGTTCCGTGATTGAAAAGGAAGTGAATGCCGGCGGGTATCAGCATGCCGCCTACGGCTGCAAAGACTGGCAACAGGGCGTTTTTCAGGTCGGCCAGCTCGCCTATATACAGTTCCCGCTCAATTTCCAGTCCTACCAGGAGGAAAAATATAGCCATGAGACCGTCGTTGACCCAATGTTCGATGGTATGATCGAGAGCGATCCCTGCGAAGGACAGGTCCAGCCGGGCATGCCAGAAATGAAGCCAGGCATCGCCCGCGGCGGTGTTTGTCAGCAGGATCGACGCTGCCGTGCAGCCGACCAGGATCAGGCCACCGGCTTTTTCGCTATCAAAAAACTCCTTGAACAGTTTTGTCAGAGGGGAAGTGGCCATATCTTCCAAATTTAGCAACGATACCCCAATTGTTGGTACCTTTGTGCCCTCAATTATGAAGACAAGAACATTAAAGAAGGATAAGGTCAATATCATCACATTAGGTTGCAGCAAGAACATGGTAGACAGTGAGGTGCTGAGCGGGCAGTTGCGGGCCAACGACATCGATGTGGTGCATGAAAGCGGTAAGAAGGATCATAACATCGTAGTGGTGAATACCTGCGGGTTTATCGACAAGGCGAAAGAAGAATCCATCAATACGATCCTGGACCAGGTGGCCCTGAAGAAAGGCGGCAACCTGGATAAGGTGTATGTGACCGGTTGTCTTAGCCACCGTTACCGGGAAGACCTGGAAAAAGAGATCCCTGAAGTGGATGCCTGGTTTGGAACCATGGAGCTGCCCCTGATGCTGAAGCAATTCGAGGCAGACTATAAGGCGGAGCTGCTGGGCGAAAGATTGCTGGCGACACCCAGGCACTATGCCTATCTTAAGATCTCGGAGGGCTGTAACCGCACCTGCGCATTTTGCGCCATCCCGCTGATGCGTGGCGGGCATATCAGCCGGCCGATCGAGGAGCTGGTGAAGGAGGCGGAAGGCCTGGTACGGAAAGGGGTCCGGGAAATACTGCTCATTGCCCAGGAGCTGACCTATTACGGGCTGGATATTTATAAGCAGCGGATGTTACCGGAGCTATTACATAGGCTTGCGGATGTAAAAGGCCTCGAGTGGATACGTTTACATTATGCCTACCCCTCCAAGTTCCCGCTGGAGGTGTTAGATGTGATGCGTGAAAGGGACAATATCTGCAAATACCTGGATATGCCATTGCAGCATGCCAGCGATCCGATGCTGAAGGCCATGCGCCGGCAGATCACGCGGGCGGAAATGACCGACCTCATTCATACTATCAGGGAAAGGGTGCCAGGCATCTGCCTGCGTACGACCCTGATCACTGGCTTCCCCGGAGAGACGCTGGAGGATGTGGAGGAACTGAAAGGCTTCCTGCAGGAGCATCGTTTTGACAGGGTAGGGATCTTCACCTATTCGCATGAGGAAGGGACGTCCGCTCATGGGCTGGCCGATGATATTCCGGCGGCGGAGAAACAACGCAGGGCAGAGGAGATCATGGAAGTGCAGCAGGAGATCTCGTTCGAGAAGAACCAGGAGAAGGTGGGACAAGTGTTCAGGACATTGATCGATAAGAAAGAGGCGGGCAGATGGCTGGGCCGGACGGAGTTCGATTCGGTGGAAGTGGACAACGAGGTGATCATACACAGCAAGGAGAAACTGCCCATCGGGGAATTTGTATATGTGAAGATCACGAAGGCTTACGATTATGATCTGGAAGGAGAGGTGGTAGACGCACCTGAGAAGAGTTAAAATCTGTAAAGAACTGATTAATTGATGCTATGGGCGCTGCTCATAGAACGTATAGATTTGCCAACGATTAAAACTTTATCATGCCATTCAAAGATGCTACTGAACAGGAAATAGACCAGGTGATGCAGGAAGCCTGGAAGGCTTTTATGCAATTCCGGAAGACCACCCTGAAGCAACGTGCCGATCTCATGCGGACCATTGGGGTGGAAATGGAGGCCATAGGCGATGAGCTGATACATACGGTGATGGAAGAGACGCATTTGCCGGAAGCAAGGGTAAAGAATGAGCGGGCAAGGACGATCTTTCAGCTGACGAGCTATGCGGCTGCCTGTGAGGCGGGACATTGGCTGGAGGCGAGGATCGATACGGCTAATCCGGAGAAAGGCGATCCCGATATCCGTAAGATGCAGGTGCCGTTGGGGCCTGTCGTCGTATTTGGCGCCAGCAATTTCCCCTTCGCTTATTCGACGGCGGGAGGAGATACGGCTTCGGCTCTTGCCGCAGGCTGTCCTGTCGTGGTAAAAGCGCATCCTGCGCACTCCCGCACTTCGGAGCTGGTGGCGGGCGCCATTTTGAGGGCCGTTGAAAAATGTGGCATGCCTAAAGGTGTGTTTGCTCATGTACACGGGGCCAGCTTTGAAACGGGCAAGGCCCTTGTCACGCATCCGCATACACGCGCGGTAGGATTTACGGGATCTTATGGCGGGGGTAAGGCCTTATTTGACTGGGCCAACCAGCGTAAGGCGCCGATCCCGGTATTTGCCGAGATGGGAAGCATCAATCCAATTTTTCTTTTGCCTGGTAAGCTGAAACAATCGGCTAAGGAGACCGCCGCTCTTTGCGCCGGCTCTATCACGCTGGGGACGGGACAATTCTGTACCAATCCCGGCCTGATCGTGGGCATCGATAACGAGGACCTGCAGGTCTTTATTAAAGAGCTGGGAGCGGCCATCGCTAAAACAGCGCCTGGGACGATGCTGCATGCCGGCATCGCCAAAGCATATGGAGAGAAACGGAAGGCGGCGCTGCAACAGCAAGAGGTAGAGACCGTGTCCGTGTCGGAAATGCAGCCACAGCAGGAGCAGGGCGTGCCTACCATCGCATCGGCTACGGCAAAGGCGTTCTTTTCCAATCCCTTGTTGCACCAGGAAGTGTTCGGGCCTTATTCTCTGGTCATCCGTTGTGCCGATGCAGCAGAATTACTGGCAGTGGCCACCCACCTGGAAGGACAACTTACCTGCACCATGATGGCTACCGCAAAAGATATCAAGGAGCATACGGAGTTGGTGGACCTGGTACAGGACATCTGCGGACGGCTGATCCACAACGGTGTTCCTACGGGTGTCCGGGTGGCCTTGTCCATGCAGCATGGAGGTCCATTCCCCGCGACTACGGACAGCCGCTTTACTTCGGTGGGAGCTGACGGGATCAAGCGTTGGGTCCGTCCGCTGAGCTTCCAGAACTGGGAGGACGATTTGCTGCCGGATGCGGTGAAGAATGGCAATCCGCTGGGCATCTGGAGAATGGTGAACGATCAGCTGAGCAACGGAGCGCTTGCCTAAACCAACTTTTATCAGACTTACATGAAGAAGACTTTTTTCTGCATCGATGCGCATACCTGCGGCAACCCTGTGCGGCTGGTAGCTGGTGGGGGCCCCGTACTGGAGGGCCGGAATATGAGTGAGAAACGGCAGCATTTTTTAAGAGAATATGACTGGATACGTAAGGGATTGATGTTTGAGCCACGGGGCCATGACATGATGAGCGGCAGCATTCTTTATCCGCCCCATGATCCGATGAACGATGTGGCTGTCCTGTTCATAGAGACCAGCGGCTGCCTGCCCATGTGCGGGCACGGGACTATCGGGACGATCACCATTGCGTTGGAAGAAGGGCTTATTCAACCCAGGCAACCCGGATTTGTCCGGATGGAAGCGCCGGCGGGATTGGTATTGATCGAATACACGCAGGAGGGGGGGAAGGTGAGGTCTGTCAAGCTGACAAATGTCCCTGCTTACCTGGCTGCGGAAAATGTGGCGGTGGAATGTCCGGATCTTGGCGCATTGCGGGTGGATGTCTCGTATGGCGGGAACTTTTACGCGATCGTCGACCTTCAGGAAAATTTCAAAGGATTAGAACATTATACTGCTGATCAATTAATTAGCTGGAGCAGGATCATGCGAAAGCGGATCAACGAGGCCCATCAGTTCGTGCACCCCGAAAATCCCACCATCCATACCTGCACGCATATCCTCTGGGCCGGAGCGACCATTGACCCGGGAGCTACGGCGCGTAATGCAGTATTTTATGGAGACAAGGCGATCGATCGCAGTCCTTGCGGGACGGGTACTTCGGCCCGGATGGCCCAGTGGTTTGCCAAAGGCAAATTGAAGGAGGGGGACCGGTTTATTCATGAAAGCATCATCGGCAGCAGCTTTACCGGAAGGGTGGAGAAGGCTACGACGGTGGCGGGGAGGCCGGCGATCGTACCCAGCATCGAGGGTTGGGCAAAGGTGTATGGGTACAATACCATTACCATTGATCCCGAAGATGATCCGTATGCGTATGGGTTTCAGGTGTTGTAAACAAACCACTGACTTGTCTGTTGTGGTGTCCGGTGACCAGGAATTCGCCTGATATCCCTATTTTTACTTTTATGGAGTGGAACCCGCATCATTTGCCATACCAGCAGACAGGTTATTTTTCGAAGATCATTACCGAATATCTGGGCGGAGCCGCTGCGCTGTCCTCTTTTTATGAACATCCTGTCAGCATGGAAGGCATGCGGGCGTCGCTGGAGGCGCGAAAGAAAGCGCCGGTAGACAGGAAGACGCTGGTGGAGGCGCTGCGGGAACAATACCAGGCTGTGGAAGCTTCGCCGTTGGTGACCGCAAATATCGACCGGCTGCTGGAGGAAAATACATTCACGGTAGTAACGGCTCATCAGCCTGCCATCTTTACGGGTCCTCTTTATTTCATCTACAAGATCGTCCACATTATCAAGCTGGCGGACCGGCTGAAACGGGAGTGGCCCGATGTTCATGTCGTGCCTGTCTTTTACATGGGCAGTGAGGACGCCGACCTGGAGGAGCTGGGCAATATTCATCTCAATGGAGAGAAGCTGGAATGGGGTACCCAGCAGAAGGGGGCTGTGGGCCGGATGAAAACGAAGGGACTGGAACAGATCTTGAGCAGGGTGGAAGGCGAGTTGTCTGTTCAGCCATTTGGGAGCGGGCTGATGGAAAAAGTAAAAGCCTTTTATCTGAAAAGCCCCGACATACAAACAGCCACTTTCCGGCTCCTGCACTGGCTTTTTGCGGAATACGGACTGGTGGTGCTTATCCCGGACAGGGCCAGTCTCAAGCGGCTGATGATCCCTGTTTTTGAGGACGACCTTTTCCAGCAGGCGCCTTGTAAGATCGTTGAGGAAACCATTGGGCGGATGCCGGCGCAATATAAGGTGCAGGCCAATCCCCGTCCCATTAACCTTTTTTACCTGGAAGGGGATCTCCGAGGGAGGATAGAACGGGTGGGAGATGTCTTCAAGGTACATGATTCGGATCTGAGGTTCTCTCCCGAGGCAATACGGGAGGAGCTACACCGCAGTCCGGAACGGTTCAGCCCGAATGTGATCCTGCGGGGACTTTACCAGGAGACCATCCTGCCGAACATCGCGTTCATCGGAGGGGGTGGAGAAACCGCGTACTGGCTGGAGCTGAAGGCGCTCTTCCAACATTATGGGAGACCATTTCCCCTGTTGATCCTGCGAAACTCTTTTTTACTGGTGGAATCGTTGTGGGCCGAGCGGACGGCCAATGCGGGGCTGCAAATAAAAGATCTTTTTCATTCGGAGGAAGTTCTGCTGAATGAGCTGGTAAAACGGGAGGCGCAGCAAAAGGTGAGCATGGAAAAGGAGATCGTGGAAGCGGAAAAGTACTACGGCGCCCTGAAGGATCGCGCCCGACCCGTAGACCCCACGCTGGTGCAGCATGTGGAGGCACTGCAGGCAAAGGCGTTGCATCCTTTGAAGGAGTTGGAGAAGAAATTGCTGAAGGCAGAAAAAAGAAAGTTTAGCGACCGGCAGCGGCAGATCCATGCTTTGCGGACGGCTTTATTTCCAGGGAATGGGCTGCAGGAGCGGATTGAGAATTTCATGCCCTGGTTTGCTTCCAGGGGGCCCTTGTTTATCAAAGCAATTTATCAGCATTCGCCGACATTGGAGCAGGAATTCGTCGTGCTGACCGAAGGTCACAGATAGACGACATTTTGCAGCTGTAGCTTTTCATCGAATGTATATAGCCTGGGTGTCCCGGTGGGCAGATCCACTGTGGCAATGGTATCTTCTCCGATGTGTTCCAGGTGCATCATAAGGGCGCGAAGGCTATTGCCATGCGCGACGATCAATATATTCTCTCCTTTTTTCAGATGCGGTTCGATGTTTCCCGTATAGTAGGGGATGACCCGGGCGGCGGTGTCTTTCAAACTTTCTCCTCCGGGAGGGCGAACAGAGTAGCTGCGGCGCCAGAGCGCCACCTGCTCTTCGCCATATTTTTCCGCTGTTGCAGCCTTGTCAAGGCCCTGCAGCTGTCCGTAGTTGCGTTCATCGAGCGCTTTATCCCGTATGACCGGCAGATCCTTCCCATGGATTTGCTGCAATATCAGGTCAAGTGTTTCGATCGCCCTTTTCAGGATGGAGGTAAAGCAGCATGTGAACGGGATATGCGCCAGCTTTTTACCAGCGGTAATTGCTTCCTGCCGGCCCAGGGGCGTGAGGTCTACATCCGTTTCCCCGGTGAAGCGATTCTCCAGGTTCCAGACGGATTGCCCATGGCGAACGATGGCTAATAGTGGCATAGGCTGTAAAGGTAATGAATCAAGTATTGCTCCCCGTAAGCATTGCCACGGGATATTTTTCCAGGAGGCTGTCGAGGACGAGATGGTTGCCGGAAGTTTGAAAAGTGGCGCCTGTGAATGTATCTGTCCAGGTGACAGGTGCATCACCCGGGAGCAGGACAGACAGGACGTCTGCATGAGCCGCCGCCATCCGGATCAGCGGAACGATGACCAGTACCCAATCCTCCTGGTGGCGGCGGATGTAGGCAAGATGGGGGCCTGCAATATCCACGGGAATGTAAGCACCCTTTTCGAAGACGGAACGATGGCGGCTGCGCCAGGCCAGCGTTCTATAGATCGTGTAAAGTTTGGCCGCTCCGCTGGTTTGGCGTGCATTCACGTAATCAAGGACAGCTTCGTTCCCTTTTTGTTCATGTTCCTGTATATCTTTCAGCATTTGACGGCGAAGGTCATAGTCCACCGGGCGACGATTATCGGGGTCGACGAAGCTTAGCTCCCAGCCATCAGCGCCCTGGTAGATGTCGGGAACGCCGGGAGCGGTCAGCCTCAGCAAAAGCTGGGCGATCGCAAAGCGGGCGCTCTCATGCATACATTTATAGGCAAAGGGAATGAAGTCTTCCATGAAGCGAGATTCCGTGTCCAGGATGGCATCCAGGAAGGCATGGCATTTTTTTTCATAGGACTCGTCAGGGGCATCCCAGCGGGTGACAGTCCCCGCTTCCCGCAAGGCCTTGGTAAGCATGCCATGAAAGCGCTGCCGGAATACGTCCGTAATGACCAGGTCCGGCGGAATCCCACCCAACAGAGATTGATAAATAAAATATTCATCATTGGGTTGTATGCCGGGTTTGTTGATCTCCTGCCATTTGGTGACGGCTGCGATCCATTCATCAGGTGTGGAGCTGAGCCAGCAGAGCCGGATCCGGCTGTCCTCCCCTCTTTTAGTGTCATGGGTGGTGCCTGCGTTCATGGAGTGAGGCCATGTCTTCTGACGGAGGGCCATCTTTTGGTGGAAAGCTGCAGGACTCAGGCTTATTACGTCCGGGGAGTCCCCAACTTCATTCCGGGCGATGAGCGGATCGTACACATAAAACAGGGTGTCTTCGATGCCTTTGGCTGCCAGCGGGCCGGTGAACTGCATGAGGCGGGCCAGGAAGCTGCCGTTGGCAAGGGCGGCTTGCAGCAGCGGGCGATCATTTTCAGGTACGGCCTCGAGCGGAGCAGAAAGGTCGGGCAAGTTGGGATCCCCGCCGGTGTCAGGGTACAGCCGGTAAACGGGAAACGAGGACATAAAAATGGCAAGAGCGTTCCTGAACCTGTCTTTATTTGCCTCCGCGACGCCGGCGCGCCGCACCAGGTTATCCAGCTCTCCACCCATGTAGGTAAGGAGGAAATGGCGTTTTTTTTCAAACGCCAGCGTTCCGTATGCCGGCATGTCCGCGACGATGTTCTCCCGGTAGAAACTTATTATCTGATGAAACCCGTCGGGATCCGTGAAGAGGGCGCCGGCGGCTGCAAGGAAATCGTAGCCAGTGGTTCCCTGGAGCTGCCAGGCGGCCGGAACCTGTTCTTCCGCCGCCAGGATCTTTTCCGCGACGATGTAACAGTCATTGCCGAATGTCTGTCTCAACCGGCGTATGTATTGGTCCGGTGCGGCAAGCCCGTCGATATGATCCACGCGAAGGCCCTGTATATATCCTTTATCGTACCAGCAGCGGAGCTGCCGGTGATACGTATCAAAGACGTGTTCATCTTCCATGCGCAGACAGATAAGGCTATTGACCGTGAAGAAGCGCCTGTAATTAATAAACGTAGCTGCCAGGTGGGCGTGGGTCAGTACATAGTGCTGGAGGTCCATCAGTTCCTTCAGCAGGGAAGCATGCCCGTTGAAAAAGGCCACCTGTGCGTGAATGAATGCGAGCGATTCCTCATCGAAGCTCATCGGCAGATCGGCTGGCGCGGGAAAGGCGGCAGCCGGATTGGGGTCGTCGCCATGGTGACAAGGCTCCTGTTCCAGCGCATCGATCGCTTTCAGCAGGGAAGGAGGGCATCCCGGACGCACGGTGCAGATCCACTGATAGGAGGAAATGGCTACCGGGTATTCCTGCTGATAATAGCGGAGAACAAACCTTTCACCCGTGAAATCCAGCCTGAGCTCTTTTTTCTGCAGGCATTCGGTGAGGGTGCTCCCCAGAAAGGGAACCATTATTTTATTTCCCAGCAGGGTGGAGGAGCCAGGCTCGAGGTCGAAAAAAGAATAGTAAGGGGATGCTTTCCCTTTTTCCAAGACATCCCTTACCCAGGCGTTGGTGCTTTCATAAGCCATATGATTGGGTACTATGTCCTGTACCCACGTCATTTCATATTTTTTTAGAAGTGCGGTGATCTGTGCCAGCTCTTCTTCGGTGCCGATCTCCGGGCTGATGACCTGCGGGTCGGTGACGTCATAGCCGTGCTGGCTGCCTTTGATGGCCCGGGTAATGGGGGAGGCGTAGATGCAGGATATCCCTATATCATGTAAATATGGAATTATACCTTCTAATTGTCGGAAATTAAATCCTTCGTGTAATTGGATCCGGTATGTCGAAGCGGGTGGGGTCATGAGATAATTTTTTCGTAGACAACTGCTGAATAGGGCTGTAGTTCAATCTTCCCGTTATTGATCTTTTCGCCGGGTCCGCACCATGCAGCGGCGGCGGAATCGAATATTTTGCGTAAGGCGCATCCGGTAGGGTTGTGTATTATTGCGGGACTGTCGCCGAAATGAAGCCAGACATAGACCTGGTCGGTAAGGATCTTTCTTTCGAACGACAGTGTTTGTCCTTCCAGGGGATAGAGGTGAAATTCCTCTCTGGTCATGCCCTGGAGGGCGGGGCGTGTCTTTCGCAGCCGGATCAGGTGGCGATAGTATGCCAGGAGCGTGGCACCCTGGCCTTCCCGGAAATGCCAGGACAGGTTGCTGCGAAGAAATGTTTCTTCGGATTGCGGGTCCGGCGGTACAAGACCCTCTGCGAAGGCGGGGAACTCCTTTTTGCGGCCTGCCCTGACTGCCTCTATCAGGGCAGGGTCCGAGAAATCCGTAAAGAACTGAAAAGGGTTTTTCTCTCCATATTCTTCTCCCATGAAGAGGAGGGGAACGTAAGGGGATAACAGCACGGTGGCAGCGGCCAGCTTGAGTTGTTCAAAGCTTACATTATGCGTCAGCCTGTCACCCATGGGCCGGTTGCCCACCTGGTCATGGTTCTGCGAAAAGACGACGAACTGGCTAAAGGGATGCTGGTCAGCGTAACCTCCGAAGGTTTTTTTACGGTGTTGAGAGTAGATGCCATTGTATACATAGGTATGGCGAAATGCTTTTTCCAGGTGGGTGATATCGCCAAAGTCTTCATAATAGGCATTGCGCTCGCCTGTCAGCAGCACGCGCAGTGCGTGGTGGAACTCGTCGACCCATTGGCCATCCAGTCCGTAGCCTCCTTTTTCCACAGAATTGATATAGCGGGGATCATTAAGGTCTATCTCGGCGATGAGAATTTTTTTCCTGCCGGTCCTTGTTTCGATGTCCAGGGCCAGGTCTTTGAGCTCCTGCATAAAATGACAGGCGCTGAAATCATATATTGCGTGTACGGCATCCAGGCGAAGGCCGTCGACCTGGTAGTCTTCCAGCCACATGCGGGCGTTCTGCAGGAAGAAATTCCGTACGCCATCGGACCAGGGGCCATCGAAATTCAGGGGACTGCCCCAGGGAGTACGATAGCGTTCGGAGAAATAGGGGCCGTAGAAGGGGAGATAATTGCCTTCGGGGCCCAGGTGATTATAGACCACATCGACCAGCACGGCTATGCCTTTGGCGTGGGCTGCTTTTACCAGGCGCTGAAAGCCCCTGATGCCCCCATAGGAATGCTGGATGGCAAAGGGAGCCACTCCGTCATACCCCCAGTTGCGCTGTCCGGGGCATTGTCCCATGGGCATCAGCTCGATGGTATTGATGCCCAGTTCATCAAGGTAGTCCAGTCGCCGGATGATGCCGTCGAAATCGTGGGTATCTGAAAAGCAGCCGGTATGCAACTCATATATGATCATATTGCTCAGTGGAATGCCTTTCCAGTCTTCGTCCCCAGCGGACGGGTCCGTCCGGCTGACAAGCACCGATGGTTCATGAACGCCTTGCGGCTGATGGAAGGAGGCGGGATCCGGGTAACTGTTCTCTTCGTTTAAACGGAACCGATAAGGCGTACCGGCCGGGACGGGCAGCGTGATCCGCCAGTAGCCCACGCCATCCGGCATCATGGGGTGGGCAGTGGGCGGCGGCGATTCCAGGATCAGTTCTACTTTTTTACATGCCGGAGCCCAGACGATGAAGCTGCTGCCGGCGGGATCATACCAGGCGCCGATCTTTTGTAAGGTAATATTCACGATGAGGGAGATAGGTCAAAACAGATGCCAAGGCTAAGTCAGGCGCGGATGGCATGATATTAATAGTATATTGTAGAAATTCTTCACCATCCGACATGAATAAGCTTACCAGTATCAAAGTTCGTATTGCTAAAACATGGAAAGTATTGGGGCCGGGTATGATCACGGGAGCCAGCGATGATGATCCATCCGGCATTGCAACCTATTCGCAGGCGGGAGCCGGATTTGGATTGAGCACGCTCTGGACGGCGTTGCTCACCTATCCACTAATGGCATCCATTCAGGAGATGTGCGCCCGGATCGGCATTGTCACCTGTAAGGGATTGAGCGGTGTATTGCGCGAACATTATCCTAAAAAATTAGGCGTTGCGATGATGGTGTTCAGCTTTCCGGCCATCGTGCTCAACATTGGGGCGGACATAGAAGGAATGGGGGCCGTGGCGCATATGCTGTTACCGGCGGTGCCGGTGTTTGCTTTCGAGATATTTTTCACCGGCCTGATCCTGTTTTGTGTCATTCGGTGGCCTTACCAGCGACTGGCGGGGATATTGAAATGGCTTTGCCTGGTGCTGCTGTTATACCTGGTGATCCCTTTCCTGGTGCATGTGAAATGGGGAGAGGTACTAAGGCATACGGTGATACCCACCATCCGTATGGACAGGGGTTTTTTCGAGATCCTGGTCGCCATCCTGGGCACGACCATCTCCCCCTATCTGTTCTTCTGGCAGGCCACCATGGAAGCGGAGGATCTCAACAATGCCCGTTCCCACAGGAAAGTGGTGATCGACCGGAAATTCATGGTGAAAATGGAAAAGGACGTTTATTCAGGGATGTTGTTCTCCAATGTAGTGATGTTCTTCATCATCCTGACGACGGGGGTGGTGCTGTTCAACGCGGGACATCGCCGGATCGATACCGTGGAGCAGGCGGCCAGCGCGCTGGAACCATTGGCGGGAAAGATGGCCTATGCGCTTTTTGCGATAGGAGTGATAGGCACAGGGTTTTTAGCTATTCCGGTCCTGGGCGGCTCTCTTTCCTACATCGTGACGGAGACTTTCAACTGGCGGCAGGGATTGGATAAGAAATTCAACCAGGCGCCAGGCTTTTATGTGACGCTGGCGCTTTCCCTGGTGGCGGGGCTATGCCTGGACTTTCTGAACATCAGCCCGATACAGGCCCTGTTGTATACGGCGATCTTATACGGCCTGACATCGCCCGTGATGATCGCGCTGGTGATGCATATATGTAACAACCCAAAGATCATGGGTGCGGAGGTCAACAAGCGGGGGTCGAACATATTGGGCGGACTGGCGCTGGTGCTGATGACCTTATCCGCCATAGCCTTGGTGTGGTTTCAGTTCAAGTGACTTAATAGAAAATATTCCCCCTTGCTATTTGTCCCTTTTCTTAAAAAATCCTCTCAAGAGCCAGCTATGTTGCACGGCTTCGAGATCGTCGGCCAGCTCTTTGCTGGATACACGTAAGTTTTTTATGGTGCGTTGAAGATTGTCGGCCGTCTCCTGGTCATTCAGGAGCAGACCGATCGGCTTACCGGGATCGCTGAGGCTTTTGTCGATCCCCTCTCCGGTGCGCTGCATCTGCAGCGCGAAGGCGGATGCGGTATTGGCAGCTTCATTCAATTTTGCCACAGTGGCTTTTAGGTTAAAGAAGACCGTTGTATCGGTGACGAGTTGATCGGCCAGTGTTCCCGGTCTGCGAAGATCGGCCGTATAATGCTGCAAATTGCGTATGATCTTTTCGCTGCCTTCCGATGCCGCCTGTAAGCTGCCGATGGACGCTTTTAATCCATTGCCCAGGGAGGGATCATTGATCAGCTGTCCGAGCGTGCCTTCGCCGGCAGCCAGCTTTTTACTGATGGTTTTCAGATTACCCGTGATCTCCAGCAGATTGGCATTGCTGGCCTGCAGGGTGGCCATCATTTCGGACGTACTGCCCTGGTGCTGTCCCCTGAGACTATCGCCTTCTGCTATCAGGGGAGCGGTAGGCGTGCCGCCGTCGATGACCAGGATCTTGTTGCCCACGAGCCCGTCCGTGGTAACGCGTGCGGTGGCATCCTTATGGATATGTGACCGCGCCTCTTTTTCCACATTGAGGGTCACTTCTATTCCGGAGCCCGCATCGAAAGCCACTTTTTTCACTGTACCGACCTTTATGCCGGAAAGCCATACATTGTTGCCTGCCTGCAATCCCTGGGCATCTTCAAACACGGCTTCGAGGCGAAAGGTTTTCACGAAAGCTTTCCGCTGGCCTCCAATGGTGAATATGCCGATGACGAGGATGGCTAGTCCGGTGAAGATGAAGGCGCCTACGGCCATCTGTTTCTTATTGTTCTGCTCGCTCATGATCCTGCTATAAAATTGTAATTATAAAAGTTTTTGACCTTGGGGTCATCTGTATCGAATACTTCCTCGAAGCTGCCTTGTCGTAGAAATTGTCCTTCCGACAGCATGACCAGCCGGTCGCCTGTTGCCTTTGCGCAGGTGAGGTCATGGGTGATGATGACGGAACTGGTATGGTAGCGCTCCTGCACTTCATTGATGAGGTCGTTGATCTCCACGCTGGTGACGGGGTCCAGACCGGCCGTTGGTTCGTCGTAGAGCATGATCTCCGGCTGGAGGATCAGCGTCCGGGCAATGCCAATCCTTTTACGCTGTCCGCCCGACAATTCGGAAGGCATCTGGTAAAGGGTCTGTGAGAGACCGACGTCATCCAGCACCTTGGCAATGGCGGCATCGATCTGGCTGTGGCTGAGGTGCCGCTTGTTTCGCACCAGGGGGAATTCCAGGTTGGCGCGTACATCCATGCCGTCATAGAGTGCGCTGTTCTGGAAAGAGAACCCGATCCGTGTGCGCAGCGCCTGCAATTCTTTCGTATTCAGACGGGCAATGTCCCTGCCCAGGACGCTGACAGTGCCTGCATCGGGTTTGAGCAGACCCGCCATGATCTTTATGAGGACCGATTTGCCACTGCCCGACCGGCCCAGCACTACCAGATTCTCTCCATGGTATACGTCCAGGTCCACCCCTTTAAGCACCTGCATGTTCCCAAATCCTTTCTTCAGGCCCCGGATGGAAATGACGGGACGGCTGCGATCGATGGGCGTGCTGATTGTCTTTGCCATACTGTTAGCCATGTTTGAAATAGTTAACCAATTGGACAATGATCATTTCCTCTATAAAGATCAGGAACATAGATACAACGACGGCGGTATTCGCGGCCCGTCCTACTCCCACTGTGCCCTGGTCGGCATTGTAGCCGTTGAAACAACCTGCCACCCCGATGGTGAAGCCGTAGACGGCGGATTTCAGCAGCAGGACCCACACGTCCAGGAAAGTGATCTTCATAAATGCCGACTGAAAAAAAGACGTGAAGCTGGTTTGCTCATTGTGATGCACATTCATGTAGGCGCCCATGAGCCCTACAAAGCCCATATAGATGGCCAGGACGGGCACAATGGCGGTTGTGGCGAGTATGCGGCTGGCTACCAGGAACTTAAATGGATTGGTTGAAGATACTTCCATGGCGTCGATCTGCTCGGTGACCTTCATTGACCCCAGTTCCGCCCCTATATTGGAGCCCACCTTGCCGGCAATGATCAGGGCCGTCACCAGAGGGGCCAGTGCCCGGATCAGGGCTATGGCTATCAGGGAAGGCAGCCATGAGGCAGCCCCAAATTCTGCGAGGGAGGAACGGGACTGTTTGGTAAATACCACCCCGGTGATAAAGCCTGTGAGCGTGATGATGGAGAGGGAACGGATGCCTACCTGGAAGAATTGATTAATGATCTCTTTGTATTCGTAGGGCGGGAGGAGAACTTCCCTGAAAAAACGCGTGATAAACTGCCAGATCGCATATACACGAAGGAAGAACCGGCCGAAGTTCATGTTCAGGTGTTTGTTTAGATAATAAGGGTGAAAATTATATGCCATAAATTTCAAAGCTTTCCATGGGGTATGTTTTCCTCATAAAAAATTGTATATGAGACATTCTGTAGTATTTTTCGTTCTCGTTCACACCTTGTTGGCCGCCAGCGGGCAACGGGGGCTTCATCCCATCGCCTGGCAATACAGCGCCCGCAAAGTTGCCGACAAGACCTACGAAGTGCATTTAACCGCCCAGCTGCAAACCGGATGGCACGCTTATTCCCAAAAGCAACCGGAGGACGCGGTTGCCCAGCCGACAGAGATCAGGTTTAAGCCCAATCCCCTGGTGGGTCTTATGGGGAAGATCAGGGAAATAGGAGCCATGGAAAAATGGAAGGATGAAGCATCCGGCATCCAGGCTAATCAATATGCCAACCAGGTGGATTTTGTCCAGGTAGTCAAGGTAAAAGGGAATGTCAGGACCAGCGTTAGCGGATCCCTTACCTACCAGGTGTGCACCAATGAGATGTGTCTGCCGCCAAAGACGGACAATTTTGTAGTGCAGCTGGGGGAATAGAAAAAAAGTTGGCGGTGTGAAATCTAATTCAGGCTGTTTGTCGTATATAAACTACAAGCGCATAGTAAAAAGTAGGTTTTAAGTTTGTATAGTCTTCATAGGCAGTTAGGTTTGGTAAATCAGGGATGTTTTCATCCCTGTTTTTATTTTTTGATACAGGGAAACTCCTAAAAAAGAGAAAAATTTCCGGAATTGGGATTGAATATAGGGCCGAAATATGTGTAAGTTATTGGCTTTTAATAAAAAAGGATTTGGTACACGCATTGGAACGTATATACAAATCCGTTTTTATGAAATACAAAGTATTCACGAACCCCTCCAAGATCCTGCTGATGCTGTTTATCCTGACAGCTCCTGCCGTGCTGGTAGCAGGTGAGAACGAAATCAGTACCCGGACATTCGGCGACTATCATTCCGCCGACCTTATCAGGAAATTCATTCATTATAAAGTCTCCGCCGAAGCAGTGTGCGCACGTGCCGCCGAGCTGGCAAAGGCGGAAGCGGCCAGGGCTGAGGCAGAAGTTGCCAAAGCTGCAGCGTCCAGACGGGTGATGCGCATGGCTGCCATGAAGGCAGAATACAAGATAGTGATGAATACGGCCCTTGGCATGTATGATATGATGGATCTGGAGAACGAGGACCTGAGCCTCAAGGCATTTGAGTATGCCTGGTTGGGTTACCACCATCTTCTGAAACAGGGGAAATTGCAGAAGACGGACCTGCTGACCATTTGTGATTTCAGTCAGTCTTCCAGTAAGGAAAGGATGTATGTCATTGATGTACGCAATAAAAAGATCCTGTATAAAACTTTCGTCGCCCATGGGATCAATTCCGGAGAAGAATATGCCAGCTCATTCTCCAATCAGGAAGAGTCCTGCAAAAGCAGCCTGGGCTTTTATGTCACCCGCAAGACCTATCAGGGCGTGAATGGTTTGTCCCTTCGGATCGAAGGCCTTGACAAGGGGTTCAATGACAATGCTTATAAACGCAGCATCGTCATTCATGGCGCTCCTTATGTAAGCTTACGGATCCTGCATAAGTATGGAGTGATGGGAACCACTTTCGGCTGCCCTGCCATTCCCAGCGAAGTGAGCGATGAGATCATTCCCCTGGTGAAGAATGGGAGCTGTTTTTTCATCTACTATCCTTCCAAAAAATATCTTTCACAGTCCACGGTGCTGAATAATTTTTAAATACTTTGTTTTTCATAATAGAACGGACCGCCCCTCTCCAGGGGCGTTTTTTTTGTAACTTTCCGGAACATGGAAATACAATAATATGAGCCAACCATCCATCAGGACCATCATTACGGGCGCTACCGGCATGGTAGGCGAAGGGGTATTACATGTGTGTCTGCGGCGGCCGGATGTAAGCGCTATACTCCTGATCAACAGGAAGCCTTCGGGTGTCAGCCATCCCAAGGTCACTGAGATCGTCCATCCGGATCTTTTCAATCTCGCTGCCATCGAGCACCGGCTCGCAGGTTATAACGCCTGTTTTTTCTGCCTGGGCGTCAGCTCAGTCGGAATGAATGCGGAGCAGTACTTTCAAACCACGTATACCCTGACGATGCAGATGGGAGAAACGCTTAGCAGACGAAACCCTGACATGAGTTTTTGCTACGTTTCGGGGGCCGGCACCGACAGCGGCGAAAAGGGAAGGATTCGTTGGGCGCGGGTGAAGGGGAAGACGGAAAATGATCTTATGCGCCTTCCTTTCCGGCAGGTGTTTGCCTTTAGACCCGGATTTATCAAGCCGATCCCGGGACTGGCGAGAACGCACAGCATTTATAAATACACCCAATGGTTATTCCCGCTGGGGAGAGCGCTGTATCCTTCGGGCTTTTGCACCCTGCAGGAGCTGGCGTTGGCCATGATCCGGGTGGTAAAGCAGGGGTATGAACGGAAAATTATCGAAGGGAAGGACATCATCCGGCTGGCGGCCATGGAGGGATCATGATTTCCCGTTAAGGGCATAAGTTTTGTATCTCCAAACAAAAAATGAAAGCGATGTCTGCAAAATTTCCTGTGCGCGCCACCGTGACCGCGCTATTCTCCGCAGCGCCCGAGCGCGTTTTCGATGCTTTTCTCGATACGCGGATGGTCGGCCGGTTCATGTTCGGCCCGGGAGTGCGCGACGAAGCCATCGTAAGTCTTACCAACGATCCGCGGACAGGGGGGACATTTTCTTATATCGTTCGCCGGCAGGAAAAAGCGTTCGATCATTTTGGTGAGTACATCGAGATCGAGCGTCCCCGTCGTCTGGTGTTCAGTTGGACGGTCCGTCAGGACCCGGCTGGCAGCGAGTCCCGGATCGTCATTGAAATAGCGCCCATCATCGATGGGTGCGAGGTGACGTTGACCCACGAGATGCCGTCGGGCCAGGAAAATTTTATCGAGCAGGCCAGAATAGCGTGGGGAAAAATGCTTGACAAGCTTACGGAAGTACTGGATGATGTCTAATGGGAAACAGCGCCGGACCCGATCACCGTCCAGTCGTCATTGCCATGTCCTTTTTTTATCCAGCGGTCCATTTCATCGGCTATGGCTGGTATTACAACCAGCGGTATTCCTTTCTGCTGCGCCGCCTGTATGAAGAGTCCGGTATCTTTCCGTGCCATGTTCAATTCCCAGGACGGCTTGTCGTAAGCGCCGCTGGTCATTCTTTTAAGCCGGGCCGGCAGCATGGCGCCGGGATTCCAGGCATCAAACAGGGTGGAAAGGTCGCTGACAGGGATATCCATTGCTTTAGCCAGTGCCAGCGTGTCTGCGATACCTGCTGTGAAAGCCACCAGAAAACAGTTGCCGGTGAGCTTCATGCCTGCGGCCTTCCCCTCTTCCGGTCCGAAATTGAGAAGCTTGCCTGTCATTTTGGATAATTCAGGTTCCAGTTTGCTGATCAGCGCCTGTTCGCCGGAGACCAGCATATAACCGGTGCTGTCCAGTGCATTTTGAGGGCCCATGAATACGGGGGCATGCAAATAGGTAAATCCTTTCTCCTTCCACGCGTTTGTCCTTTGAATGGCGCCCGGTACGGAAGTGGTGGTATGATCTATAATGATGGCGCGGGGCTTAAGGCCGGGGGTGGCCATTGCCAGCACTTCGTCCACTGTTGCGTCATCTTTCAGCGTGAGGTGGATGGTATCTGCATCCTTTACCGCGTCAGAGACATTCGCGAAGGCTTTGGCGCCGTACTGCTCTAATGCCATAGCTTTTGATGCGGTCCTGTTCCATACATTGACCCTGTTTCCTTTATTGATCATAGCCCTGACGAAGTTGGATCCCAGGAGCCCCATGCCTAAGAATGCTACCATGACTTTTTTTTGACTAAGTTAAGATGTTTAACTTTATAGGCTATGAAGATCTTAGTCACGGGCAGTGCCGGTCACCTCGGCGAAGCCATCATTCGTACATTGCAGGACAGTGATCATACCGTCGTCGGCCTGGACATCTTACGTTCAGAATACACCAGCAGGGTGGGGACCATCGCCGACCGGACTTTTGTCAAAAGCTGTATCGCGGGCGTAGAAGTAGTCCTTCATACGGCGACATTGCACAAACCTCATGTGGGCACACATCGAAAGCAGGATTTTGTCGACACGAATATCACGGGGACCCTCAACTTACTGGAAGAAGCGGTAATGGCGGGGGTGAGTTCGTTTGTATTTACCAGCACCACCAGCACTTTCGGTGATGCGCTGGTGCCTTCCCGCGGAGAGCCCGCAGCCTGGATCACAGAGGATGTCGCTCCCATTCCCAAGAATATTTACGGTGTGACGAAGATCGCGGCGGAAGATCTTTGTGCTTTGTTCTATCGCAATCATCGCTTGCCTTGTCTGGTACTGAGAACATCGCGTTTTTTTCCGGAGGAAGATGACAGGAAAGAGGTGCGGCAGCATTATGAGGATGCAAATGCCAAGGTCAATGAGTTCTTGTACAGGAGGGTTGACCTGGCGGATGTCGTCAGCGCCCACCTGGCTGCCATGGAAAAAGCGCCGTCAATCGGCTGGGGTAAATATATTATCAGCGCTACAACACCATTTGAGCGGGAGGATCTGGCTGAGCTGCGCACGCAGGCGCCTGGGGTCCTGCGACGCCGCGTAGCCGGCTATGAGGCGGAATACGCCCGCCGCGGATGGAAGATGTTCCCTGGCATAGACCGGGTATATGTCAACGACCGTGCGCGGAATGAGCTGGGTTGGACTCCGCGATATGATTTCGGTCATGTCCTTTCCAGTCTACGGACCGGTGAGGACTTCCGCAGTCCCCTGGCGCGTATGATAGGGGCGAAGGGCTATCACGACGCGACATTTGCCGAAGGTCCGTACCCGCTGGAGGGAGCCTGATCTCATTTGAACGGGATCTCCGTTCTGCCGATGCCGGTGGTGGTACCGACCGTGACGTCGATGGTAACCCCTGTAACTTTTGCGGCCAGGGGCGAGGAAAGAAAAACAGCGACATTAGCGATATCCTCCATCAGCGGAAGCTTTTTCAGCATGGTGTCATTTTCCATTTTTTGCAGAATGGGTTTAACCAGGTCAGGCTTATTGACGATGGCTTCCACGAATGGCCGCGAATCCGGCGAGCCGGCTGAGCGGATGTTGACGGCCCTTACACCATACGGGCCGACCTCGGAAGCCAGGTTCCGGGAAAAGCCCTCGATGGCGCAGCATGCGGGGCCGAAGCCGCCTGTCAGCGGGTAGGCGATGCCGCCCGGTGTAGCGGTCAGGGACAGGATCACGCCGGATCTTTGCCGGATCATGATCCTGGCGGCGGCAGCAGCCGTCAGGAAATGAGTGGTCATGGCATCAGTGACGGGATGAACGAAATCGTGCAGATCCATTTCCGTCAAAGGAATGTTCTGGACATTGGAAATTCCAATCAGATTGAATGCAATATCAATGGAGCCGGCCGCTGCTGATACGATTGCCATATGTTCATTGACGGAAGTTTCATTCATAGCGTCCACTTCCGCTGCGACGGCTCTGCCGCCAGTGCGGTTGATATCGTCTTTGACTTTTCGGAGAGAGGCCAAATTGCGTCCCGCAAGGAAGATATTGGCTCCTTCCCGGGCCATAGCGCGTGCGACGGAACCAGCAAGGGACATCCCTCCACCGTAAATAATCGCATTTTTGTTTTTTAATAGCATGGATTGATTTGTTTTTGTAAACATACGGGGATCGCATGTCACCATCGGTGCGTGAAAAAGACAAACCGGAGGGGTATTCAGGACAACATTTCAGCCCCTGTCCAGACTGGCTATCTGGACCTTATAGGCGGCGGGCAATAGCAATGCTTTGATAAGCTTGTCGAATTTCAGGATCCTAAACACTTTGTAAGCAAGCAGGACAGGGTATAGGATTGTCAAAGAGGGAAGGGACAGGAGCTTGCGAACCTTTGCGGGCGCCACCATGGCCTGTGCCTGTAAAAGAATATAATACCGAATGGCGCCCAGGTGCCGCTTATACTGACGGTAAAGGTCCTCCGTAAAAGTGCTGCGGAGCAGATTGGGTTGCAGGTACGCTGACCGCATGATCAGCCATCGCTCATAGTCCGGGGGAAGGCGCTTTAGTCCCATACGAGATCCGACGCGGTGAAATACGTCGAAGATCTCCATTTTTTCGGCGATGTTCAGTTTGCGTCCCATCAATTCCGCAGACCGGATGGAATAATCGATGAGCATAAATAATACGTCGAGGTAAGCGACATCGGGTATTTTATCACCCCGGCTTGCTTCGACTGCCTTGTGAATGGCAGTGATCCTGTCGATGGCTGCAAGGGCCTCTTCGTGCCCGGAGAAAACGATCTGCTGCGCATACTGTACGGTGGAGAACAGTCTTCCCAGAGGATCGGCGGGCAACCGGCCGGTGTAATAAAGCCAGTCGACTGCCTTATTTAAAGGAAATTCGGCAGCGGCGCCGGCGAAGATCAGCAGCACGGTGTCGGCATTGCCCCAGATCTTCCTGACAATGGAATCATTATTTACAAACGGGCTGCTCATGGTAGAAGGGTTTCGTGATGCGGCTTCTTTCCAGGAGGATGACCGATGCGATCCCCAAGGTATAGGAAAGGATGTCCGTTCAGGTGAAATAGTCTCCCAGCATGATACGGGGTATGGAATGATACGGGAGATGCAGGCGGTCCGCCAGTCTGAAATACTGGAGCGTTTCGATCAGATAGGCGAACAGGAGCACTGCCAGGCCAGTGGCCAGGACAGGCGTATTTAAAAAGCTTCTAACCAGGCAATACAGGAGGATCACGACCAGGAAATCTCCCCCGTAAGGGCGGATGATGCTGTCGTGCAGGCAGGAGCCAATGAAGATCTCTGCTCCCAGAAGGAGGAGGGCGAGCAGGAAATAACGAAGGTTGAACCGCAGCATGGTTTTAAATTAAAAGCACTTTGAATTACAAAGTAAAAGAAAAATAGCCGGATTGTCAAGCACGGTGCAAAAATTAACCTTTTGACGGGCCGTAGCCATAAATATTCCTCCAGTTATAAGTGACGCTATGGTCGAGCTCGCTGCTGCCGTCATCCACATGCAGGGAGGAGGGATCTACCAGCATGTTATGTTGTTCCATTGCCAGCTTCATATTGTTGTAATGATAATTGGCGCCTTCTCTTTCCAGGTCTGCCCGGTCTTTGTTCAGTCTGCGGAGCATTTGCTCGGTGCTGCGCATGGGGTAATGCCGAAGATTGAAATAGTAGGGGAGTTTTTTGCCCTCTATGGGATTGTGGTTGAATAACCTGATATTCGTATTTGCGGCCCGCCAGCTTCTGATACGAGGGGCACAATCGGGGAAGAGGCAATAGTGTCTTATACGATCCAAAGGAGAGATGATCGACGGGTCGTCGTCTGCGGTGAACCAGAAATTGAAGTTATTGAACTGAATGTAATCATATCCTTCTTCGTAGACTTTAGCGATCCACTGGTCATATTTCGCCGATCTGTCCGGACCTTCGAGTATCTCGTCCTGGTCGGGCCATGATATCCAGTCATATTGGTGGGTGTAAGCGGTGATAAGATGTTCGGACATGGCCTGGTACAGGCGGTAGAAATCGAATGAGCGGGGGATCAGCCTGCGTTCCATCAGATAAGGCTTGTATTTGTCCAATATGGCGGACGTTCCATCGTCCGAGCCGTGGTCCCAAACGACCAGGTCATGATCATTGTCCAGTAAATGGCGGATGGCATCCTCAAGGATGTCTGCGTCATTGTAGCAGAGTAAAACGCCTAAAAGCCTGGGTCTAATCATGTAATAAAGATACGATTGGTGTATATTCAATGGTTATTGTTATTTTGAAATAACCAGCTAATGACACACGATCTGATATTGCAGCATGTTGGAAAGCACGTCTCCCTTGAAAAGGAAGAGGCTGCTTATTTTATTTCCCTGTTACAGGAGGTGAAAGTGCCCAAAAAGGGGCTCGTCTTAAAAGAGGGGCAGCTGTGTAAAACCATCAGTTTTGTGAACGCGGGCGCCTTGCGGGCTTATCATATCAATAAGGAGGGAAAGGAAACAACGGTGATGTTCGCCCTCCCGGATTGGTGGATAACTGACATGTTTTGTTTCATCCATCTGCGGCCTGCGATCCTTAATATCGAGGCGATCGAGTCCAGCAGCATATTCCAGTTAAAGAAAGATGACCTGGATACGCTTTATCTGAAGGTGCCGAAATTCGAGCGGTTTTTCAGGATACTTATGCAAAATGCCTATATCCGGGAGCAGCTGAGAATGATAGAGAAACTGTCGCTCCCGGCGGAGGAACGATACATTCATTTCCTGGACAAATATCCTTTGATTGCGGAAAAGATCACGCAGAAGCAAATAGCATCTTATCTGGGTATAACTCCTGAGTTTTTAAGCACGATCAGGGCAAACAGGGCCAAAAGGATAATTTCTTAAACTATATTAAGCCCTTTTCCTGCCTGATGCATTTCCTTTGTGAAAAAATGTAAGATCATGCTCATTCTGATTGCTGGTCCCTATCGCAGCGGGACAAATGACGATCCCCGGCTTATGCAGGAAAACCTGCGCAGGCTGGAGTCAGTGGCATTGCCTTTGTTCCGGCTGGGACATATTCCCATGATCGGGGAATGGGTTGCGTTGCCCTTGCTCCATCTTGCCGGCTTCCAAAAGCCCGGGGATGCGGCGTATGAAGAAATTTTATACCCGGTGGCGCACCGGCTGCTGGAAAAATGTGATGCGGTGTTCCGGATGGAAGGTACTTCCAAAGGGGCGGATGAAGATGTGAGAATTGCCAGGGAAAGGGGATTGAAGGTGTATCACCGGCTGGAAGAAGTCCCTGAGGCGTAAGGCGCTCTTTACCAAATGTGAAACATAAGTATATTTGGGCCTCATACCATAAAATATGAGCGCAATAGGAAAAACACCGTTGATAAAATTAGAAAGGTTGTCAGAGCCCGGCTCTGCAGACATCTATGTAAAGTATGAGGGTGCAAATCCCACCGGCAGCATGAAAGACAGGATGGCACTCTCTATGATCGAAGGGGCCGAGAGAAGAGGGGAGCTCAAGCCCGGGGGGACAGTTGTTGAATACACGGGAGGCAGCACGGGCGGCTCATTGGCGATGGTATGTGCCAATAAAGGATACCGGGCGCTTTTTGTATCCTCTGATGCTTTTGCGAAGGAAAAGCTTCAGACCATGCGTGCGTTCGGAGCGGAGCTCGAGGTCATCCCGAGCGGCAATGGTTTGATAACGGCAAAACTCATTGATACCCTGGTTGCAAGAGCAAGGGAATTAAGCAAAGAACCCAATACTTTCTGGACAAACCAGTTTAACAACATTGACAACAGGAACGCTTATCATCACATGGCAGGAGAGATCATCGACGTTCTTGGAAAGAACATAAATGAGTTTATTATGGGCGTTGGCACGGGCGGGTGCTTTTCCGGCAACGCCGAGGTGTTTAAAAGAGAGCTGCCCGGCATCCGGTGCATCGCCATTGAGCCCTTGCATGTGCGTGCTCTTTCAGGAGGGGATATTTCAGGGTCGCACAGGTTAGAAGGGATTGGGACAGGATTCGTGCCGGTTATCTGCAGGCTGGACCTGGCGGATGAGATCATGGCTGTGTCGGATGAAGATGCCTATGCAACGGCAAGAAAGCTGGCGAGGCTGGAAGGGATATTTGGAGGGATCACTTCAGGGGCGAATGTCTGGGCCGCCCTACAAAGAGCAAGGATCATCGGTGCAGGGAAGAAGATCGTTACCATTATAGTCGATTCGGGTTTAAAGTATCTCAACGGAGATCTGTATAAGGCATGATTAACCTCCCTGAAAAAAATTTGTTGAATCCCGGAATATCGTATCTTTATTCTCCTATCTTATCTGCCATATCCCCCTTTCACCATTCCGTCTTCCCCCTTATCTGTCCGCCCCTGTTTCCGCCACGCCATGAACTTTTTAAACGGCTGCCCGGCGCACCCATCCTGTGTTTGGAAAATTCCGCTTTGAACAAAGATGTGAGTCAAAGGAGTTTGCCGTCGGGCATATGCCGGAAAACGAGCATGAACAACCTGCCATTCCACAGATCCACAGTTAAAGTACCAGGCTGGTCCGAAGACCGGCCTGGATTTTTGTTTGGCGCCTATGGGGTTCTCTGAAATGTAACCCCGGCGCCAAACATTTTATGATGGGCCTTAGGCCAACGAACCCGTGGTCCGTTTTTTATGGCAGGTCCTAAGGAAATAATTAGTCACATTTGACCAATTTTTTCTTTGCAGCAGCTGTAATTTAACTTTATGATACGCTCCCTCAGACTGGCCGTTCTTTTGGCTGTTGTCGTCCTGGCAGCCTGTATTCAATGTAAGACCAAAGAAGCACCAGGCATACCGCCGGGCGACCGGAATAATGGGGGACTCTTGCTGCCCGGAGGCTTTGAGGCGGTGGTAGTTGCTGACAGCATCGGGAGGGCAAGGCATCTTACGGTGAATCACAATGGGGATGTCTATGTTAAACTGGCATACAATGACGTCATGCACGGGAGAGGCGGAACCGTCGCTCTACGGGATGTCAATAATGACGGCAAGGCGGATGTCATAGCTTATTTCGGTGACTACAAGGATGAAGGCGGTCTGCCGGCAGGGATGTCCATTCATAAAGGTTACCTGTATACCTCCACGGTGAAATATGTGTTGCGGAATAAATTAACCCCGGGGGAACTGATCCCAACCGGGAAAACGGAAGTGATCTTCACGGATGATGAGGCGGATCTGTTGAAACACTGGCATTCGCAGAAACCGCTGGCCTTCGACAATGAGGGCCATATGTATATCCCTTTCGGAGCTCCCGATGATGGGGGCCAGGATATGAATACTGCTGGTCCTGCAGGGATGCCAGGCGGTAAAGGAGTGGATCCCTCGCCTGATCTTGCTATACATGCAGGGATCTGGAAATTCAGCGACAGTAAGCAAGGGCAGACACAAAAGGACGGTGTTAAATACGCCACGGGCATCCGGAGTGTATTGGGCATCGCCTGGAGTCCCATGGATAATGCTTTGTATGCAGTGATGAATGGAATGGACAATTTTCATACCCGGTATCCTGCGATTTATACTCCCTGGCAAGCGGCTGTGCTTCCTGCAGAGCCTTTGTTAAAGGTGAGGGAGCATGCGGATTTTGGTTGGCCTTATGCTTATTACGACCAGCTGCAAGGGAAAAATGTGCTGCAGCCGGCTTATGGCGGCGATGGGAAAAAAGTGGGCAGGGCGGCTGCTTATGATACGCCGGTCATGGCTTTCCCGGGGCATTGGGCACCCATGGACTTATTATTTTACCAGGGCAATCAATTTCCTGAACGGTATAAAAAGGGCGCCTTTGTTGCTTTTCATGGGTCTACAGATCGTTCGCCTTATCCCCAGGCAGGTTATATCGTCTGTTTTGTTCCGTTTGAAAATGGGAAGCCGGCAGGGAAATGGGAGGTCTTTGCCGATGGTTTCACCGGAGTAGATACGGTAGTCAACACGCATGATGCAGTCTACAGGCCAATGGGACTTGCCGAAGGACCCGATGGATCGCTGTATATTACTGAATCAAATAAAGGAAAGATATGGCGGGTGATGTACAGGGCGGACAAAAATAAATTCGGGGAGGCCCAGTTGGCGCAGATGGAAGGCCGGAAATCCCGGTCCTATATAAAAACGCCGGATGAGGTGAAGGATAATCTGGGCCAGGGGGGCGAAATGGAAGGGCTTATCCTGTATAACTCTTACTGTGCAGGATGTCATCAACGGGATGGTAAAGGAGACAACAGCCGCTATCCGCCCCTGGCAGGCTCTGACTGGATCAGGGGGAATAAGGACCGGCTGATCGGGGTTTTGCTGCACGGACTGCAGGGGGAGATCCAGGTGAATGGAAAGACTTTCAATGGTGTGATGCCTGCGCACGAAGCGTTCCTGGACGACCACGCCGTCGCATCGATCCTCACGTATGTCGAGGGGAGGTTTAACAAGGTAAATACACCGGTACCAACCGAGGCCGTAACGAAGGTCAGGAAGGCGGCTGGCGCAGCCGCCAAATAGGGAGCCGCCTTCCTAAAAGATCATTTTGAACTTAATTCGGGTTTGTATATCAATAACTCTGACCAACGTCTTTCCACTGCGTCCGCATAGTCTTTCAAAAATGCATCGAACGATCCGGCTCCGTTGGCAGTATTGTATCGATCATTTAAAGGGCCGCGAAAGCTCTCATCTATTTCTTTTAATCCCTGTTTCAGTCTTGTCACCGTCAGGAAGGCTGGATCTCCCGATGCTACGGCCCGGTAAACTGCGACTGATTCTTTCCCGGCCTGCCATACGTTTTTCATTTTTTTGATCAGGTCCCGTACGGTGAAGATCCTGCCGGGCTTAGCGATCATATGATTGATGAGGATCTTATCGGCATAATCGGTGATCTCTACTGTGCTCAGATCGGTGATGAATTCAAAATAGCTTTGAGAGCCTTGGTTCACAGTCAATGGCGCTATGTTCTTTTCCCAGTCAGCAGTATGTTCTGCGCTGAGATCGCCCCGGCCATCCATGGTTGTCCAGCTATTGGGGCCCTCTGTTATCATATACCCACCGGCATCAGGGCCTGAGTCGATGCTCCATACCCGCCATTTCCAGTCGCCCGTGTGATATTTTTGGGCGTGTGCGGCGAGTGCTTTTTCAAATTCAGCGATCTTTTCCGGCTTGGAAAACACCCTGGTCGAGCTGATGACATTTTTCGTCTGGCCCATTCCGATCAACGGAATTAATAGCCCAATGACAAGCATTTTTTTCATGATGAAAGCATTAAGGATGAATAAAAAGAGGCAGGAGTATTGATAGGGCAGTGATCCGGTTAAATACACGCGTTATATTTAACAAGTGTAAATTAAGGATATTTATTTTGTTACAGATACAAATATATTTTATATAATTTATATCAGCGACATATTCAATTGATTATCATATCTATATAGACATAATCGCTAGCGAACCAATAAGGGAAGAACTCGTTTCCAAAATGAGTTGGCAAATGGTTCAATTTAGGCGGTCTGTCAGCGTTATCCTGATCGAAGATCTGCTGGGGTTATAAGGACATGCAGTAAAATAAAAATATAATTTTTCTGTTATTAAACCGGTGTTATCCATCATTGTCCAATACTTAAAATCCGAAAAATGAAATCTAAACTTTTTGTATCAGCTGTCGTGTTACTCTTATCCGGTGCATTATCAAAAGTATCCGCGCAGACTGCTACTCCGGTGGCTACCGGGCGTCAGGTCAATCAACAGGAGCGGATCCAGCAAGGTGCCGCCAGCGGAGCATTGACTCCCCGTGAAACCAGGAGACTGGAAGCGAGGCAGGCCAAAGTGGCCAATGACAAACGGGAGGCTAAAGCTGATGGTGTTGTAACGCCGGCCGAAAAGCGTAAGTTGAACCGTGAGCAGAACAGGAACAGCAGGGCCATCCGCAGACAGAAGCATGATGCACAGACAGCGCACTAATTAAATAATCATATTCCTTGCAATCCCGGCATCGTCCGGGATTTTTCATTTCTATCAATGGCACGCTGTGGAAGGATGCAGCCCTTCGTGATCTATGGTCAACCTTGCCTTTCCTTTCTTGCTGAAAGTGATGATCCAGATACTGTCGAAATCCCCGTCTTTCCAGTGTAATTTGTCTTCCACTCCCAGTTCTTCTGCGATGTCGACCAGCCCTTTGTGCTCCCATACGACGAGCACTGTTCCTTTTTGTTTCAGGATATCGCGGGAGACACCGGCGATGTTGTTCACTTTGTAAGTATTATTGATCGGTAGATTGTATTTGGAGGAAAATGGAAGAATGGTCTGATACATTCTTGCATGTTTGGTGGGGTCGCTTTCTGTAAATGATGGGACATATATTACGCGGGGAAGGCCGATCTTAGCATAAAGGACATTCGGCAATTCCCTGGCCCTGTTGACGCCCTGACAATTCAGCGTATAGCCTTCTTTTGGTTTTTCTGCATGGCGGATGAGCACGACGCTTAGTGCGTCGTTCTTGGATTGGCTATGGGCAGGGAAGGAAAGCAGGGTAGAGGTGAGCAGGGAGATGATAATGATGGAATATTTGTTCATGGTCACAATTTATGGATTAAATACGGTATAGGTTATTGCGTATATTTGATTATGTCAATAACAAAAGAGCTGAACTAACGCGATGAAAAAAACAAGATTTGAAGCTTTTAGCGATGGTGTGCTGGCAATCATTATTACAATTATGGTGCTGGAAATAAAAGTGCCCCACGGTGAACGGTTTTCCGATCTGAAAGAGCTTTATCCTATTTTTCTCAGCTATGCGCTAAGCTTCATTTACATTGGCATCTATTGGAACAATCATCATCATATGATGTCTGCTGTTAGCATGGTTACCGGCGGCATACTCTGGGCAAATCTACATCTCTTGTTTTGGTTGTCATTGGTCCCCTTTGCAACCGGATGGATAGGTGAAAACCATTTTGCCGCGGCTCCTATGACCCTATATGGTTTTGTTCTCTTAATGGCGGGCGTAGCCTATTACATTTTACAAAGCCGCATCATTAAGAATGAGGGTAAGAATTCATTGCTGGCAAAAGCTATTGGTAAAGATTTAAAAGGTAAGATATCGCCTTTCCTGTACATCACTGCTATGGCCTTAGCCTGGCTGAATTCTATCATTTCAGGTGTAATTTACCTCGCTGCTGCTTTGATATGGCTAATCCCCGATAAACGAATTGAAAGAGCCCTCCGGCAGAATAAGGAAGGTGGTGATATTTAGCGCCGAAGGATTACACAAAAAGCGGGAAAATGTTTTTTCATTCAACCAATCTATCAAAATTATTTCTTGAAAACCAACCCAATGTGATGAATTGTGAGTAAATTTATATTCCACGCACTTATCCGCTTATCAATGAAGAAAGTATCGATTCTGATCCATGAAGATGTATACTGGTCAAGCGCAACCAGCGCTTTGGATCTTTTCTCCGGCGCAAATCGTTATCTTGAAAGAATTGGCGAATCACCTGCTTTCGACCTGGAACTGGTGGGCGAAAGACCCGAAAGTATCCAGTTGGGGGGAACCGCTCGCTTTATTCGCCAGGTTGCTATCCAAAAAGTAACCCAAACAGATCTTATCGTCATCCCCGGATTCGACGGCGCGAGCAAAAATATCCTCGAGAAATACGGGGCCATCATCGAATGGATCAAATCGATGCGAAGATCCGGAACAGAGATTGCCAGCCTTTGCGTCGGAAGCTTCTTTTTGGCGGAAGCCGGATTACTAAATGGTAAGGCGGCTACATCCCATTGGTCGGTGACTGATGAAATGCAATTGCGGTACCCGCAGGTAAGATTGCGATCGGACAAGGTCATCACCGATCAGGATGGGATTTACACCGGTGGCGGCGCCTTTGCTTCGCTAAAGCTGATTCTTTACCTGATCGAAAGGTTTTGCGGGCGGGAAACCGCCCTCGCAATCAGTAAGGCGTATTCTATCGACACCGATTCCTTAAGCCAGGCTCATTTCGCAGTATTTACAGGTCAGCGTCAACATAATGATGACGAAATCCTGAAAATCCAGGCTTATATCGAGCAGAACTATTCCTCCAATATCTCTATCGACCAGGTTTCGGCCTTAACTCATACCAGCAGAAGGAATTTTATCCGTCGCTTTAAAGCGGCCACCAATAATACGCCGATAGAATATCTTCAGCGGGTCAGGGTAGAAGCGGCAAAGAAAGCGCTGGAAAGTGACGATCTGCAGTTGATCGACCTCGCTGGCGTGGCCGGCTACGAAGATATTAAGACATTCAGAATGGTCTTCAAGAAACTGACCGGCATGTCTCCCCGCGATTACCGAAAAAAATATGCGCGAAAGACAGCCATGTTATGATTGGCTGGATTACCGTTGCCGCCGGATCCAGGTCATCTGCACCATCGTTCCATTGTAAAGCAACAGATAGGCGGGGAACAGGAAGTAAATAATCTCATGGCCGATGCAGATAAAAAGGGCAAGCACGGCTGACGTCGTGCTTAACACCCATGATACCGATCGTTCCTGTGCCAGCTCCCGCCACGCTTTTACAATCGTAGGGGCGCCGAGCAATGCATCTGAAATGATCGCGAATATCGTCGTTGCCCAGGGATTGGCAGAAAGAACATACACAACGACACAGCAAAAGCCTGCCGCCACGAACTTCAGATCGCTGCGTCGAATGGAATAATTGTTGCTTAACCAGGCCACAACCGTGATCACCAAACAACCCACTGTTGAAAACGCGATTGCCGTCATGCTCCACTGCCATCCCCCGTGGTTGATCTGCGAGATTAGCGTGATGCACATCAGAACCGCCCAGCCGAACCATGTCAGCACGCTTGGGGTAATTTTTCTTTGCAGACAGTTCAGGATATAGATCACCTGGCCGGTGATAACGATGAGGGCGCCGGCAAACCCAACTATTTTTTCCATAATATGATTGTGTTTGTGGTTAAAGCAATCCAAGTTTGGGTTTTACCCATTCGGCGAGCCGGTTAATAGAGTCGTTCGATTCCGGAGCACGTCCCGCAGCCATCTGAAACGTATGTTGCATCCCCGGGAAAATGTCCACCTTTATATCAACACCAGCTTGCATGGCCTTCTCCGCCAAACGCCGGCTATCATCCAGTAATACCTCGTCTCCGCCGACATGGATATAGATCGGCGGCAACCCCTTCAGATCTCCATACAACGGATTTGCATACTGATCTTTGATATTGCCCCCTTCTCCGACAAACATCAGCGCCATAGACTTCACCCAATCGCGCTGCAGCAACAGATCCTTCCCGTTATTGGAGTCCATCGAATCTCCGACTGCTTCCATATCAAACCAGGGGGACATCGGTAATGCCGCAGCCGGTAAAGGAAGACCTTTGTCCCGGGCAAGCAACAACCCGGTGATCGCCAGGCCGCCCCCCGCCGAATCTCCTGTAAAGGCGATGTGATGGGGCTCGATTCCCTGGCTTAGCAGCCATTCATACGCCGTGACCGTGTCGTTGACCTGCGCCGGATGCACATGCTCGGGGGTGCGGCGATAGTCCAGGATCAATGCCTTGGCGCCGGCGGCTTTCGCCAGGTGAGCAAACATTTTCCGGTGCGTATACATCGAACCTGAAAAGAAGCCGCCGCCGTGAAGACACAGCAGGACCCTGTCTTGCACGGCCCCTTTCGGCACTGCCCACATTGCCGGGACACCCCCCGCGTTCGTTTCGATATAATCCACTCCACCCGGCTCTGCCGTAAGACTTTGCCAGTTTTCACCAAAATCCCGCGCCGCATCGAGCGACTCATGTTTGGGAGCGGCTTCAACGATCTTCAGCCACCATTTACCTACTTCTTCTACTTGTTTGCTTGGTTTGTTAACCTGAGTTTCCGTTGTCATAGTAATTAATTTTAACCAAAATTACTCTCGCCACACCCCCTAAAAAACCGGCATTCTTGCCTTTTAAAGGGGGTGTTTTTGACAACGCATGTCTACTCCAAAGGCACCTCCCCATCCTCGGTGTAACTCGAAAAAATAGCGCCTGTTGAGGGTAAAGAATCATATAGATGGATAGAGACCGCTCTGAAAAGCAAAGAAGTCTTACATACAGCCAGAAAAATCATAAGAAAGAGGGCAATTGGGTTACGCTACCGAAAAAACAAAACCCGCAGCTATCGCTGCGGGCTTCTTGTTCGTCGGGACGACTGGATTACCTTCGGCCTACCGGCCTCGGTGATCCAGAGAGGGGAGGCCTAAAACAAATCAGCACAGCCCTTCGGGCTTTTTTGCATTTTTCACCTTCCGCTTTCGAGCGAGCTCGACGCGTCCGGCTCAAAACGCAAAAGCCTCCGCTATCGCGGAGGCTGTGCTGATTTTTGTTTTGTCGGGACGACTGGATTCGAACCAGCGACCCCTTGCACCCCATGCAAGTGCGCTACCGGGCTGCGCTACGTCCCGAAAAAAATCTGCCTTTGGGAACACGAACCGGAGGTTCGTCCCGGAACCTATCCTATTGAATTACACCAGGATCAAACGATTCCAGGGGTGCAAAGGTAAAAGAAAAAACTTTGATTTACCGAAAAAAATTCGTTTTTTGAGGTCCGATCGCTTTAACTTTTTTTTGGCTGTTAAATTTTTAATAATTGGCTCAATACTTGCGTTTACTCTAGCATCTTCTTAAAATCTACATACTCATTGGTCTAATTCTACCAAGCCTGTTTTAAACAGTCCCCTTCGATCCCGTCATCCTTTCGTAAAACCGCCTTTATCGTCCATTCGTCCGACGTCATCAACAAAAAATTAAACTAAGAATGAAGAAATTCTTATTGCTGGGAATGTTATCCCCTTTCCTGGTCCAGGCCCAATGGCATGTCAATATTTTAGGAGGTTTTTCTAATTACATCGGTGACCTCCAACGCAGAGGTTATACGACCCAGCAAGCGCATTTTGCTTTCAGCGGCGGCCTTCAATATGATCTCAGCGCTCATTTTTCCATTTTAGGGAATCTCAGCTATGCAAAAGTGGGCGCCTCGGATGCGTATAGC
This sequence comes from Flavitalea plasmicola, assembly GCF_030546645.1. Taxonomy (GTDB): domain Bacteria; phylum Bacteroidota; class Bacteroidia; order Chitinophagales; family Chitinophagaceae; genus Puia. Next base: position 57,359 of record NZ_JAUOTO010000008.1, on the reverse strand, counting down.
AATAAGCCTGATGTCGTTGCCCGTAATCTTAGCTTTCAGAGCCGCATTTATGAAGGTAACCTGCTGTTGGAATACAATTTACTCGACCTTAACCAGCATCGGTTCACCCCTTATGCATTTGGGGGATTTGCCCTCTATCATTTCAATCCCTTTGCTTTCGACAGCCTGGGGCATAAGCTGTACCTGCGCCAGCTGAGTACGGAAGGCGAGGGGCTGGCGGCCTACCCGGACCGGAAGCCCTATAATTTGACGCAGATAGCTATTCCATTCGGCGGCGGCATCAAGATGAGGGTGACGGATAACGTCGTCATCGCTTACGAGATAGGTTTACGCAAGCTTTTCACCGATTATCTGGATGACGTGAGCACTACCTATGTCGATCGGGCGACGCTGCTGGCGGCGCGCGGGCCGGATGCCGTAAAAATGGCTTATCGCGGCAGCGAGCTAAAAACGGGCGGGGCCTATCCCGAAGATGGCACGATAAGGGGGAATCATAAGACAAAGGACTGGTACTATATCTCCGGTATACGTATAACCATCGGCATCAACACCAGGCGCGGCGTACAGGAATACAGGCGAAGAAAGGGGGTCTACGACTGCCCGGAAAAAGTTTATTGAAAGGGCACGGGTTTCTGATATAATTTTGCAACGGCGGATCATCTGGTCCGCCGTTCGTCTTACTGGAAGAAAAGTGAAATTATAACAGCATGGCTTATCGAAATCAGCAGGAATTTATTCAGGCCCTGGAAAGGGCAGGGGAACTGGTGCGTATCAAGACCTATGTGGACCCGAAATTGGAGATAGCGGAGATCACCGACAGGATCAGCAAGAGCGGCCATGGAGGAAAGGCATTGCTTTTCGAAAATACGGGCACTGACTTTCCCGTGCTGATGAATGCTTATGGCAGTGAAAGGAGGATGTGCATGGCGCTGGGGGTGGAGCACCTGGACGACGTGACGCGTGAGATCGAAGGTCTGTTCCATATGTTGTCGGCTCCGAGGGAAAGCATCCTGGACAAATTGAAGCTGCTTCCCAAATTGGGGCAGTTTGCCAGCTGGATGCCTAAGGTGAAGAGCGGTAGGGGGGAGTGCCAGGAAGTGGTGCTTGAAAACCCGGATATCGGCGTCCTTCCTGTTATCACATGCTGGCCTAAAGATGGCGGACCCTTCGTCACTTTACCCATTATCCATACGAAAGATCCTAACAATGGCAACCGGAACGTGGGTATGTACCGGATGCAGGTGTTCGGGCCCACCCTGACGGGTATGCATTGGCATAAACACAAAGTCAGCGCCAAACATTTTTCTGAATATAAAAAGACGGGGCAGCGGATGCCGGTGGCTGTAGCCTTGGGGGGTGATCCGGCTTATGCGTACAGCGCTACGGCGCCTCTGCCGGAGAATGTGGATGAATATATGCTGGCGGGATTTCTCCGGAAGAAAAAAGTGGAGCTGGTAAAGTGTATTACGCAGCCGGAGATCGAAGTGCCCGCCGATGCGGATTTTGTGATCGAGGGGTATGTGGATCCCAACGAAGAAATGATCTGGGAAGGGCCCTTTGGCGACCACACCGGTTATTATTCCCTGCCGGACTGGTACCCCAGGTTCCATATCACGGCTATTACCCATCGCAGGAATGCCGTATACCCGGCTACCATCGTGGGCATTCCGCCTCAGGAAGATGCCTGGCTGGGGAAGGCCACTGAAAGGATATTTCTGGCTCCTATAAAAATGACGTTGATACCCGAGATCATCGATATGGATATGCCCGTGGAAGGGGTATTCCATAACCTGGTCATCACCAAGATCAAAAAAGACTATGCCGGGCAGGCCCAGAAAGTGATGAATGCCATGTGGGGAGCGGGGCAAATGATGTTCAACAAGATCCTGGTCATCGCGGACCAGGATGCCACTATACAGGATTATCCTGCATTGGCGGCTGCAGTTCTGCGTCATTTCAACCCGGCCACGGATGCTTATTTTTCCCAGGGCCCCATGGACGTCCTGGATCACAGCTGCAGTAAGCTGGGTTTTGGGGGTAAGATGTGTATCGATGGGACTGCTAAAACGGAAGAAGAATACGACGAGCGGTATCTGGTGGCTGCCCCCGTGGACAAGGGGCTCTCGGCCTCCCTGCTGATGGGACAATTCCAGGAGATCAAAAAGGCCAATCTCAGCCTGCTGCAACGGGATATCCCCTGTCTGATCCTCAGTGTCAAAAAACAGCGGCCGGGCCATATCAGCGCTTTGCATACGGCCCTTTGCCAGCTGGAAGAAATGGAAGGGATCAAAATGGTCGTTTATGTGGAGCATACGGTGGATGCGGAAGACCTGCCGGTAGCGTTGTGGAGGTGCTGCAACAACCTGGACCCGCGGCGGGACCATTTGGTGACGGAAAGGCCATCCAGGAAGGAACCTCAAAAAATATTCGCCTGCCTGGGATTGGATGGTACCCGAAAAACCCCGGAATTCGATAACTTTCAGCGCGACTGGCCGAATATCATTGTGGCGGACGACGCTACGATAGCGGCAGTAGATAAAAAATGGGAACAGCTGGGATTGGGACCTTTCCTGCCTTCCCCGTCATTAAAATTCAAAGACCAGATGTATGGACAAGAAGCGATCGCGCCTTCAGTTGCATAAGATCCGCCGGTGGAGGCATTCAATATTATTATCGGCGGGATTGCTGTCCGCCGGTCTTGGCTTTTCGCAGACACCTCACACTTTATTATGGCAGATCTCCGGCAAGGGTCTGGCAAAACCTTCCTATCTGTTTGGGACCATGCATGTATTGTGTGCGGAAGATGCACGACTGAGCGATAGCCTGCGGTCAGTGATCGCACATTGCGATGAGGTCTATTTCGAGATCAATCTCAGCGATATGTCGGGGATGCTGGGCGCGCTCAAATACATGCGGATGAATGACAGCAAGAAATTATCCGATCTGCTGTCGCCCAAAGATTACGAGCGGGTGAAGGCTTATTTTACGCAGCATCCTCCCATGCTCCCATTTGGAATGCTGGAACGATTCAAGCCCATGCTGGTCAGTGCCCTGATCGAAGAGGCAAGCCTTGGATGCAAGACGACGGACGGCATGGAGCTGATGATCATGAAGGAGCTGCAAAACAAGCCGGTGAACGGGCTGGAGACAGCAGAGTTCCAGGCAAGCCTGTTCGACAGTATCCCTTACGAGCAACAGGCGAAAGACCTGGTGAATTATGTGGATAGCAGTGAGTATAACAGGAAGACGACCATGGAGCTGGCAACCGTATACAAAGAACAGGACCTTGATCGCCTCGATTCTCTTAGCAGGAAGGGCGATCCGGGGATGAGCAGCTACATGGACGTTTTATTATATGGGCGCAACCGGAAATGGGCGACTTACCTTACCACCGTATTACCCGGAAAATCCCTGCTGATAGCCGTAGGAGCCGCACATTTACCAGGGGAGAATGGCGTGATCGATTTGTTAAGAAAGCGGGGCTATACCCTCACGCCAGTGAAAAACTAACCCTTCCTGCAGTGGCGGACCAGCACAGGAAGGGTCAACAGTTTTATATTCTTTCCAGACCGCTGAAGAAGAAGTCGCCCTCGATCTTTGCGTTCTCGTCACTGTCACTGCCGTGAATGGCATTCTCGCCAACAGAAGCAGCGTATAATTTACGGATGGTACCTTCGTCAGCCTTGGAGGGGTCTGTGGCGCCGATGAGCTTACGGAAATCCGCTACAGCATTGTCTTTTTCCAGAATAGCCGCAATGATGGGGCCGCTGCTCATAAAACTTACCAGCTCTCCGTAGAAAGGCCGCTGGCTGTGAACGGCATAAAATTCGCCTGCTTTGCCTGCGGACAGCTGGGTGAGCTTCAGGGCCACGATACGAAAGCCGCTTTTAATGATCTTGTCAAGAATAGCGCCGGAGTGTCCTTTAGAGAAGGCATCCGGTTTGATCATGGTAAAAGTTCGATTGCTCATATTTTCAGTGTGATTTTTGGGGAGCAAAGGTAAGGTATAGTTTTTGGTTTATTTGGGATTTGAATTTTAATTATGCACCTTTGCAGCCTCTTATATGCGGCCGATCGAAGATATATATCCATTGCTGGCGAAACCCCGGAAGGTGGTGATTACCATGCATCAAAAGCCAGACGCCGATGCCATGGGCTCTGCGCTGGGGCTTTTCCATTTTCTGAAGCAGCTGGGGCATACCCCTACGGTCATTTCGCCTACGAACTGGGCGGACTGGCTGAAATGGATGCCGGCCTGCAGCGGGGTGATCGACTATGAGTTCAGCACCGAGAAAGCCAATGCCGTCCTGGACCAGGCGGAATGGTTGTTTTGCCTGGACTTCAATGTTTTGAGCCGGACGAGGCATATGGCGCAGAAATTACGGAAGCTCACCTGCGAGAAGATCCTCATCGATCATCACCAGCAGCCGGAAAGTGAAAGCTTTACCTACGGGATAAGCAATACGGGAAAGAGCTCCACCTGTGAAATGGTCTACGACCTGATCGCAGCCAGCGGGCATACCGGTAAGATCAATCAGGATGTGGCGGTGTGCCTGTATGCCGGCGTCATGAGCGACACAGGCTCGTTCAGGTTTCCCGCGGCGTCTGCGGCGGTGCACAGGATGGTAGCCGTATTGAAAGATACCGGCTTCAACCATACGAAGATCCATGAGGACCTCTTCGATAATTTTTTGGAAAACCGGCTCCGGTTCTTCGGGTATGTCCTGCAGACCAAAATGGAGATCTATTACGAGCATAATACGGCGCTTATCGCCATTCCCTGGAAGGACCTCGTGCGTTTTGAGATCAAGACGGGCGATACGGAAGGACTTGTCAATTTCCCCTTAACGATCCAGGGGATCAGGATGGCAGCTCTTATTATCGACCGGGACGAAGAGGTCAAATGTTCTTTCCGGAGCAAGGGGGACTTCGATGTCAATACGTTTGCCCGTAAGTATTTTGAAGGAGGAGGACATTTTAACGCGGCCGGCGGGCGCAGCAGCGATACGCTGGAGCAGACGGTGCAGCGTTTTATCCAGGCAGTAAAAGAGAATTCATCACAATTACAATAATTAAAGCTACATGAAAAAGATTTCGTTATATGCATTTGCCGGTCTGGTCCTGATGGGGGCTATATCCTGCACAAGTCAGGAATATAAGAAGACAAAGAGCGGCCTGCTATATAAGATCATCACCGATAAGAAGAATCCGGTGGCCAAAAAGGGAGAATTTCTGAAAGTACATTTTATACAAAAAGTACGCGACTCCGTCCTGTATTCTTCCGAAGGCGGGATGCCCGTGTATATCCAGGTGGATAGCGCACGTCCTGTCTATAGTCCCACGGAGATCTTCCCATTATTGCGTAAGGGTGACAGCGCCATTGTCGTTGAGATGGCCGATACGCTGCAGAAGCGTTTTGGCGGACAGCTGCCTCCCTTCATCCATAAGAAGGACAAGCTGACCATTGCGTTCCGGGTATTGGACGTGTTCCCCACCCTGCAGGACAAGACAAAGGATATGGAACAGGAGATGGCAGGTGAAAAACAAAGGGAAATAAAAGCGGTGGAGGATTATCTCGCCAAGAACAATATCAAGGCTGAAAAGACGGAAAAAGGCACGTATGTGGTGGTTAACACCCCCGGTGACGGTCCCCAGGTGGACTCAGGCAAGCAGGTGTCCGTACGTTACACCGGCAAACTGCTGCCTTCAGGGAAGGAGTTTGAATCCAACATGAAGGGTCCTGGCGAACCCTACAAATTCGTTGTAGGACAGGCGCAGATCATACAGGGCTGGGATGATGGCCTGAGAAAATTCAAAAAAGGCGGTAAGGGTACCTTATACATCCCCGCATTCCTGGCATATGACCAATCCCCCGGGCCCGGCCACAAACCCTACGAGAACCTCATTTTCGACGTAGAGATTGCCGATGTGACAGATGCGCCCAAGCAGCAGCCCATGCCCGCTATGCCGCAGATGCCCCAGCAGCAGGGCAGGCCGCAACAACAGCCGCATAAGTAGCCTATAAGTTATAGTATTGTACATACAGGTCGCGCCCGCCGAAAGGCAGGGCGCGATCTTTTTTTGGAAAGATCATGGGGCTGCGGCCTCTTTATACGCCTCCGCCAGGATGATGGCCTGCCGCGCCTCCCTGGGGTCATGGACCCGTAGAATATCCGCTCCGTTGACCAGTCCCAGGGTGTTAAGGACGGTGGTGCCATTCAGCGCCTCTTCAGGAGTGATGTCTAACAATTTATAGATGGTGGATTTCCGTGAGACGCCTAACAGGATGGGGTAACCCAGCATACAGAAGACGGAGAGGTTGTGCAGTAATTCGAGGTTATGCCGCCTTGTCTTGGCGAAACCCATACCAGGGTCCAGGATGATATCCCTGATACCCGCATCTCTGCAATCCTGTACCCGGCTGATGAAGAAGTCCAGCACCTCTTTCGTGACGTCCGCGTAGACAGCCTCCTTATTCATGGTAGCGGGGGTGCCTTTCATATGCATGCAGACATAGGGGACGCCCAGGCGGCCTATGGCGGGCAGCATGGCGGGGTCCTGCAGGCCCCCGCTGACGTCATTCACCATCGAGGCGCCGGCGGCTACGGCTTCCTGTGCCACCCGAGCATACCAGGTATCCACGGACAGAAAGGTTTGTGGAAACTGCCGGCTCAGCAGGGCTATGCGGGGAACCACACGGCGCAGTTCCTCTTCTTCACCCACCCATGCCGCTCCGGGTCGTGTGCTCTGGCCTCCGATGTCAAGGATGGCGGCCCCTTCCCGCACCATTTTTTCCGCCTGCTGCAGAAATGCCGCATCGTCGTTGAAACGGCTGCCTCCGTAAAAGGAATCGGGTGTGCTGTTGAGGATACCCATTACCAGTGGCCTTTCGGCTGCCAGTAATTTACCCCTGCCATTCAAGGTGAACATCGCGGGTTGATTTTATTTTTCATGCTAAGATATGACTAAGATATGTCCCATATATTTGTATGATGGAGCAGAGCACCAATCAACAATATGACGCGGCCGTACTTTCATGCAGGGATATATTTCTCAAGAAGACCAGGGACTATGGCACTTCCTGGAGGGTACTGCGTCCCATTTCCATTGCCGACCAGCTGTTTATCAAGGCCAGGCGTATCCGCACCCTGCAGGAAGCGGGGGTACAGCGGGTGGGAGAGGACAAGGCGGGAGAGTTCCGGGCAATGGTGAACTACGGCATCATCGGACTGATACAGCTGTCGATCACGGGATCGGAGTCCATAGAAGAGATGCCGGCGGAAGAGGCGGCCAAATGGTATGATGAAAAGGCTGCGCTGGCCCGCAGCACCATGCTGGATAAGAACCATGACTATGGGGAGGCCTGGCGGGATATGAGCCAGGAAAGCTTTGTGGACCTGATCCTGATGAAGATCCTGCGGATAAGGCAGATCGTGGTCAATGATGGAAAGACGCTGATCAGCGAAGGCATCGATTCCAATTATATCGATATCATAAATTATTCGGTATTCGCGTTGATATTGATCGCGGAGGGGAAGCACGGGGGGTGAGTTCGGCTGCAAGCCACAAGCCACAAGCTACAAGCTTCGAGCTGGGTTTAATAGAGTTGAAATTATTAATTAAACATAAATAGACTGGCTTGCAGCTGGTCGCTTGGACCTATATATGAAAATACTAGTTAGCATTGCCCGTGTCATTGTGGGCGTCCTGTTCATTTTCTCCGGATTGGTGAAAGCCAATGATCCGCTGGGCCTCAGCTATAAGATGCAGGAGTTTTTTGAAGTGTGGAACATCCATTGGCTGGATAATTTCACATTGATCTTCTCCATCGTCATGATCGTTTTTGAGATCGTGGCGGGAGTGGCCATCCTGCTGGGATGGCGGATGAAGCTGTTCAGCTGGCTGCTGCTGGTGCTGATCATTTTCTTTACCTTCCTTACCGGCTACGCCTATTTATCCGGGAAGGTGCGGGAATGCGGTTGTTTTGGAGACTGTATCCCCCTCACTGCGGGCCAGTCTTTTACCAAGGACCTTATCCTGCTGGTGTTGATCCTCTTCCTGTTCTTTACTCAAAGAAGTATCAAACCCCTGCTTTCCCAGGTAGCGAGCCTTGCCATCCTGGTGTTGACGACCGTGTTGTCCTTTTCTTTTCAATGGTATGTGCTGGTGCACCTGCCAGTGGTGGACTGCCTGCCTTACCGTGCAGGGACGGACATGCCCGAGAAGATGAAAGCGCCGCCGGGCGCCATCCCGGACAGCACAGTGATCACCATGGTATATGAGAAGAACGGTAAACGACTGGAGATCAGCGGCAACAATTTTCCTGCGGATTTCGACGACACGTATAAGTTCATTAACAGGTTTGACAAACTCGTCCGGAAGGGGAATGCGGAACCTGCTATCAAGGACTTCAACCTGATCACTGCCGGAGGGACGGATACCACCCAGGCAATATTGGATCAGAAGGGCTATAAGCTTTTCTTTTTCACCAAGGAGCTGGAGGAATATCCTACGCCCTGGATGAAAGAGTTCAGCCTCATACTGACTATGATAAAGGCGAAGCAGATCCCCCTCTATTTTATCACGGGGAACTATGATAACGTGGCGGCCTGGACGGAAAAGGCGGGCATCAGTGCGGATGCTGCCATCTTTAAGTGCGATGCGACGGCGATCAAAACGGCCGCGCGGGCTAACCCAACGCTGTACCTGCTGAAAAACGGCGTGATCCTTCACAAATGGAGCTATGCGGACCTGGGACAGGCTTTGCCGGATATCAATGCTTTGCCGGGTGCAACGACGATCTTACACGAACCATGATACGATATCTCATCAAGAAAATCATTTATGGACTGCTGGTGATGCTGGGGGTGGTGGTGGCCGTTTTTTTCCTCTTCCAGGGTTTCGGAGACCCTTCCCGCCTGGTGATGGGGCAACGCGCCGATGCCGCCACCCAGGAGAATATCCGCAAGGAGCTGTACCTGGACCAGCCTCGTTGGAAGCAATTCCTGCTTTACCTGGATGATGTGAGCCCTATCGGGATCCACTCGAAGGAAGAGATCGCACAGAAGGGGCTCAGGGGGGTATTCATAGGCGGCGAAACGAAGCTGGGATTGAAGTGGCCATACCTGCGACGGAGCTACCAGACGAAGAGAGCCGTGAGTGCGGTGCTGATGGAGGCGTTGCCCGGGACGATCCTGCTGGCGCTGGCGGCTATGTTCATCGCGACCGTAACAGGCGTGGCGCTGGGGGTGCTGGCCGCAGTGAAGAAGAACACCTGGATGGATACCACGGCCATCTTCACCAGCGTATTGGGAATATCGGCGCCCTCTTTTTTTATGGGGATCGTCATTGCCTATGTATTCGGCTTTGTCCTGAGCGATCAAACGGGATTGTACATGACGGGCAGCCTGTTTGACACAGACCCATTTACCGGCAGACAGCTGCAGCTGCGTAACCTGATCCTGCCGGCAGTTACGTTGGGTATCCGTCCCATGGCTATCATTGCGCAGCTGACAAGGGGATCCCTGCTGGAGGTGCTGGACCAGGACTATATCCGGACGGCCTATGCGAAGGGACTGCCGAAGTATGTCGTGGTGTGGAAGCATGGATTACGCAATGCATTGAACCCTGTGATCACGGCAATCACAGGATGGTTTGCAGAGCTGTTGGCAGGCGCATTTTTCGTCGAGTATATATTCGGGTGGAAGGGGATTGGGAAAGTAACGGTGGATGCTTTGTCAAAGCTGGACTTTCCTGTGGTGATGGGCTCGGTGCTGGTGTCTTCCTTTTTCTTTATCCTGATCGGTCTGCTGGCTGACGTGCTGTACGGAGCGGTAGATCCCAGAGTACGGCGGGCATAGCCTTTATTTTATAATGACTTCTTTTATAACTTTTTCCCCGAGTGCTTCATTCACCCTTTGTATGATGGTGTCTTTCTGGTACACCAGCTCCTGGCGGAGCGGGGCCACGGAAGTGTTGATATACAACGTATGACCGTGGATCTCGATCTTCTCGGTGTATCTGGCAATGGTCTTACCCATGATCTCTTCCCAGATCTCTTCTATCCTGAGCGCCTGGACGGCGCCTTTCAGACGGCTGTTATCCAGGAATTTTCGCAATGCCTCACCTAGTGAATATTCTCCCATAGGTGCAAGTTAGGAAAGCTTTATGTGCGGCAAGCAGAATTATTCCGAAGGTTACCCACAGCAGGAGGGAGAACAGGCATCCGGAGCGGCGGGGCTTTTCTTCCTCAGGCGCAACCGGCTTTTTTTCATGTTGTTCGTCCAGGGGCGTATTCCGGGAATCGAGTATTTCGGCGCGGGACTGGTATTGCGGGATGACGCCTGCAATGAGGTCGTACCCGGCATCGCTGACCACCCATTCCAGGTGGCCAAAGAACAGGGGCTGTCCGTCCTGTTTTTGCTCCAGCTCTATGGATTTCTTCAGCATCTCGGCGGCGTAGAGACGGAGACCTTCTTTATTGGCTTTAATGATACCGTATTCGCCCGTCTCATCGACGGTGAAAGAAAAGTAGGCATTCACAGGGCTATTGGTCGATTCTAAGAATGCGATGGATGATTCCAGGTCGGACGGCATAACGATTGGTTTTCGGGCTGCATGAAAAACTAAATGTAAAATATTTTAGGGAAAGTTACAGCGATATGATCTGGCAGGGGATCTTCAGTTTTTCCAGTTCCTGGCGGATACGGTCCCCATGAGTATCGGTGATGAAGATCTGCCCCTCATTCTGCAGGCAGACCTTATCCAGGAGGTTGTGCATCCGGTGAGCGTCCAATTTCTCAAATACGTCATCCAGGAGCAGGAGGGGTGGGAATCCCTTGTATTGCCTGAGCATTTCGTATTCAGCCAGTTTGAGCGCAAAGAGCAGGCTTTTCCGCTGCCCCTGGGAAGCTAGCGACTTGAAAGGCTGCGCCCCATAACGAATATCGATATCGTCCTTATGGATACCCGCATTAGTGCGTTGAAGGTAGCGGTCTTTTTCATGGTAGCTGCGCAGGAGGTCTGCAAAGGAGGTATCGAGCAGCAGGCTGTCGTAAGTAAAAGCAAGCGGTTCCGGTGAACCGGCTATCTGCAGATAGAATTGTTCCACCAGGGGCAGCAGGTCCCTGAGGAAGGTCTTGCGTTTCTCAAAAACATAGGCGCCGGGGCGGACGAGTTGGGAATCGTAGACCTCCAGCAGTCCATTGTCCTTTATCCTATTGTCTGTCAGTGATTTAAGATAACTGTTTCGTTGTTGGAGCACCCGGTTGTATTCAATAAGGGCCTGCAGATAGGCGGGGTCCAGCTGGGAAAGGAGGGCATCCAGGAAACGGCGCCTTTCTTCGCTGCCGCCTGTAATGATCTGCACGTCGTCAGGAGCAATGATCACGCAGGGCAGGCGCCCGATGTGCCGGGAAAAGCGTTCGCAGGGTTCGCCCCCCGAGATCAGCTCTTTTTTACCCGTTTCCCTTAGTATGCAAACGACATCGAGGGGTTGCTGTTCTTTTTCGAATTTTCCTTCGATGCGGAAGCCGGAAGCGCCCTTGTGTACGCTGAGCTGATCCTGACGGGTGAAATAGCTTTTGGTAAAGCAGAGATAGTAGATGGCATCCAGGAGGTTGGTCTTCCCCACGCCATTACTGCCGCAAATGCCTACGATCCTTTCTCCAAACCGGAAAGAGGCCTGTTCATAGTTTTTGAATTGCACCAGCGATATCTCCTTTAGGAATAGCAAGTTGAATATTTTCAGCCGCAAGATAACGCCGAAAATTCCTTTTTCCCCCGTATATTTGCCCCCGCCGGTGACTCGCGCAGGGGCTCCTATCAAAATGGGCCCCGTGCCTGGCGGCGAAAAACTCAAATTCTCAAAAAGTGGCTACTAAGTTTTCAAAAGAGACCTACCTGTACTGGTATGAGCTGATGCAGCTCATACGTCAGTTTGAGCTGATGGCAGAGGAAAAGTATAAGATGGAGGGCAAGATCCGTGGTTTTTTTCATGCCTATGTTGGGCAGGAAGCTATCGCTGCGGGATGCATGACGGCAACCAAACCCGATGATCCCTTTATTACCGCCTATCGTGACCATGGGTTGGCCTTATCCAAGGGGGTCAGTGCGGATGCCTGCATGGCCGAGCTGTATGGTAAAGCCACCGGGGCAGCCAAAGGAAAGGGGGGAAGTATGCACTTCTTTGGCGTGGATGTGAAGTTCTTTGGCGGACATGGTATCGTGGGCGCGCAGATCGGAACGGGTGCCGGCCTGGCCTTTGCGGAAAAATACAAGGGTACGGACAATGTGTGTCTCACTTTCTTTGGCGATGGCGCTGCCCGTCAGGGTATGCTGCATGAGACATTTAACCTGGCAATGCTTTGGAAGCTGCCGGTGGTATTTATTTGCGAGAACAACAATTACGCCATGGGCACTTCCGTAGAGCGGACGTCTAATGTCGTAGATATCTATAAGCTGGCCGATGCCTATGAAATGCCGGCGGACTCCATCGACGGTATGAGCGCTGAGGCCGTGCATGACGGCGTTGCAAGAGCTGTAAAGCGGGCACGCCAGGGTGATGGTCCTACCTTGCTGGAGATCAAAACTTACCGGTATAAAGGACACTCTATTTCCGACCCGCAGAAATACCGTACCAAGGAAGAGGTGGATGAGTACAAGGCAAAGGACCCCATCGGCATGGTGTTGAACACGATCCTCACGAAGAAGTATGCTACACAGGAAGAGATCGATGCGATCAACAAGCGGGTAGAAGGTACGGTGGCCCAGTCGGTGAAATTTGCCGAAGAGTCTCCGTGGCCGGATGATTCCGAAGTATTGAAAGATGTATATGTCGATAAGGATTACCCGTTCATCGTCGACTAGCGTTTTGCAACCAGCCTGAGGCACTAACTTATTAAAAGAACAATAAAACAAAACAATGTCAGAGATCAAACATCCGGCGCACCTGGAAGGGGAGAAGAACCCAGTCGATCAGTTACAGCATTTCTGGGAGCGATGGGGGAAACAAGCCAGCTATGGTATTTTGGTGCTGGTGCTCATCGTAGCCGGTTATTTCGCCTACAAGAACCTGGTCAGCGAACCAAAGGAAGCCAAGGCCAATGACGCTATCTTCCGCGCGGAAGAATATTATCGCATGGATTCTGCCCGGCTGGCACTGAATGGCGACAATGTAAACCCTGGTTTTCTGAAGATCATTTCGAAATATGGGGGTACGAAGGCCGCGAACCTGTCCTCTTTTTATGCAGGCAGCTGCTACCTGAAACTGGGCGACTTTAACAACGCGGTAAAATACCTGAAAGACTTCTCTACGCCTGTCAAACAATTGCAGGTGCGGGCTTTCGGCTTATTAGGCGATGCTTATTCCGAGCAAGGGAAGAAAGAGGAAGCAGCCGAGCAATACAAAAAAGCTGGTACTTACTATGAGAAGGACGAGCTCTTTTCTCCTGAATATCTTTTCCGTTGCGGCTATTTATATGAGAGCATGGGTAAAACACAGGAGGCTATTGCCATGTACAAGATCGTCAAGGATAAATATCCCGGCACGCCCAGGGGAACAGAGATCGACAAGTACCTGGCAAGGTTAGGTGTAACACAGTAATTTATGGCAGAGGTCAATAAGAGCAGCTTATTACAGTCCGATACAGGCATCCTGCAGGAAAAGGATGCCTGTGTAGTTATTGTACGTACCGAATGGAATGCAGCCATCGTAGATGCCCTGGAAGAGGGTTGCCGGGCTGCATTGGAGCGCTCGGGGGCGCAAGTGCAGGAGGTGATCACCGTGCCCGGCGCCTTCGAGATCCCGTTTGGGATAAAGGCATTCTGGGAGGTGCACAAATATAAGGACGATCGTCCGCGGGCCTTTATCGCCCTGGGTTGTGTGTTGCGGGGAGATACTCCTCATTTTGAATATGTATGCCGGGCGGTGACAGACGGGATATTGCAACTGAACATGTCGATGCCGGTGCCTACCATTTTCGGCGTACTGACCGTCGACAATCAGCAGCAGGCGGATGAACGCATTGGCGGCAAGCACGGTCATAAGGGAGAAGAAGCTGCCATCACTGCGCTGAAGATGATCTCTCTGCTTAAAACTTTTAAACAGCCCACAGCGCCCTGACAGTCCAGTTATTCATACCATGTTTTGTAGATCAGCTGTATCCGCAGACGGCCTTCAATATGGTGAGCGTGCTCGAGCGTGCAGGCGCCGAAGTAACGTACAACGCCAATCAAACCTGTTGTGGCCAGCCGGCCTTTAATGCCGGGTTCCGGGATGAGGCCAGGGAGGTCTGCACCAAGTTCCTGAAGGATTTTTCCGGACATGATTACGTGGTGGCGCCCAGCGCTTCCTGCGTTGGATTTGTACGCAATTATTATTCTACGTTATTTAATAATTCTTCTCTTCACAATACGGTGAAAGACCTGGGAAAGCGGATATTCGAATTCTCCGATTTCCTGGTAAATGTGCTGGGCGTGGAGGATGTTGGGGCTTCCTTACACGGGAAGGCTACTTATCATGATTCCTGTGCAGCCCTTAGGGAATGCCGCATAAAGGAGGAGCCCAGACGGCTACTGTCCCGGGTGAAGGGGCTGGAGCTCCTGGAGATGAACGATGTGGAGACCTGCTGTGGATTTGGGGGCAGCTTTGCAGTCAAGTTTGAATCTATTTCCGTAGCCATGGCGGACCAGAAGGTAAACAATGCCCTGCAGACGGGGGCTGATTATATTATTTCTACGGATCTTTCCTGCCTGATGCATCTGGAGGGGTATATTAAGCATAAGGGGTACCCCATCAAGACCATGCATATAGCTGATGTGTTGGTAAATCGCTGATTAATTTTATAGGAGGGGCATACTTGACCTAAAAAAATAAGACCACCCAAGTTACAATTGTAACCGGATGGTCTTGACCCTTAAAACAACCTGTCGCAAGCGTTAAATAGGGTTAAAACCAGGCCTCGGATAAACATACGTAGGACGGTGACTTTTAGATTTAAAAAAAGCAACTTTTTTTCAAAAGTTGCTTCGGTAAAAACCCCTGCTTGCGGATAGGTGTTGATAACCAATTTCTTATGTCTTATTTAGGCATTAAACGTTGTTGATGACGAGGATGACGCCCCTGTACCTGCGCCGGCAGGAATTTCAACAAGATCCTTTGAATCAAATACATACGGTGAAATGTCAGGGTATGGATTTATAGGTGCCCTTTTTTTTGTTGTACATTCGAAAAAAATTAATGATATGGCATATTGGCTGGTGAAATCAGAGCCGGAAGTATATAGCTGGGATCAATTGGTAAAGGATAAACAAACGCGCTGGGATGGCGTGCGCAACTATGCGGCACGTAATAATTTACGGGGGATGAAGAAGGGAGATGAAGTATTATATTATCATAGCACCGGCGCGACGGAGATCGTGGGCATTGCCAAGGTCGCGAAAGAATCATATCAGGACCCAACAACGGAAGAGGTAGCGTGGCTGGCCGTGGATATCAAGCCTGAGCGGAAGCTCAAACATCCGGTGAGCCTGGCGCAGGTGAAAGCAGACAAGCGACTGGCCACCATGGACCTGGTGCGGTTGGGACGGCTGTCTGTGCAGACGGTCAAGGAGGCTGAGTGGAAGGTCATCCTGGAGTTGGCAGGGGAATAGACGGCCTTTTATTATTCCATTAACAATTCTTTGCGGTTACTTTTTACCGGCTACGGGTATCAATGTCTGTGGCCGGCCACTTTTCGTTTAGGTAATAAGCGTTTTCCCTGCATTTTTATCTGTAACTCAGCACACTCAAAACAAATTTTATGATGGCGAAGAAATTCATCTTGCCGGCGGCGCTGCTGCCGGTGGTACTGGCTATTGCCTGTAATAACGCGGCTCAACACCCTAATGCTGAAAAATCGGATGTGATGGAAAGAAAGGTGGTCAGCCAGGCGTCCAGGCTTGAAAATACGTCGGCCATGGACTCGTCGACCGCGGTCGCAGGTATGGACGAACAACCGGGGCCTCAACCTGGTGACCCGAAAAAAGAGAAGGCTGCCGGGAATGGGCATTCGCCGCTTACGCCAAATCCGGATTGGGACAAGAAGATCGTAAGGAATGGCAATCTCAATGTAGAGGTAAAGAACTTCAAGGCGTACACGGCACGGCTGCATGAGCAGGTGAAGGCAGCCGGAGGTTATATCGCGCAGGAAGAGCAGAACGAGTCGGCTTATAAGATAGAGAATAATATTACGATAAAGGTTCCGGTCGATCGTTTTGACGAGACTGTCATGCAGCTGGCCTCGGACAGTGATAAGCTGGTGAGTAAGAAGATCACCACGGAGGACGTGACGATGCAGATAGTGGATACCCGGTCACGACTGGAGACGCGCAGGCAGGTGAGGGATCGATATGTAGAGATGTTGAAGCAGTCTCATTCAAGGGAAGACATCGTACAGACGCAGCATGAGATCGATAATATACAAGCGGAGATCGAGGGCGCGGCAGGCAGGATCGCGTACCTTGGGCATGCTGCGGCTTATAGCACTATCCAGCTGAATTTCTATCAGATGCTGGATGCATCTGTTCAGCATGAGGTGGAACCTTCGCTTCTCCGGAAGCTGAGCGATTCTTTTAAAGCCGGTTGGTTTTGGGTCTCCTCGTTGATAGTGGGATTGGTTGGTCTATGGCCATTGTTGCTGATGGGAGCATTGGGTTTTATGTGGTGGAAGAGAAGGCGGCCGTTGACCGGGAGGGGGGCTGTGGCGGGGAACGAAGGCGGCAATTAAAGTGGTTAATGAATGATGATCCCGAAAAGAAGAATGCCGGGTATTGTGTAATTTACGGCCATGGCAACTGCAACTAAAAAGAAGAAGCTGGTGGTCCTCACCGGCGCGGGTATCAGCGCGGAGAGCGGCCTGCGGACTTTCCGGGACAGCGACGGGCTTTGGGAGGGATATGAAGTGACGAAAGTGGCCACGCCGGGAGCGTGGGCCGCCAATCCGCAGCTGGTGTTGGATTTTTACAATATGCGCAGGAGGGATGTGTGCAAGGCGGAGCCGAATGCCGCGCATGTGGGTCTGGCCGAATTGGAAAAGGATTTCGACGTACATATTATTACGCAGAATATCGATGACCTGCATGAAAGGGCGGGGAGCACGCGGGTGCTTCACCTTCACGGGGAGATATTCAAGATGCGCAGCGAAATGGATGAGTCCCTGATCTATGATATAAGGGAGGATATGCGTCTGGGGCAGATGGCGGATGATGGAGCGCAATTGCGACCGCATATCGTGTGGTTCGAGGAGCCTGTGCCCATGATCCAGGAGGCCATTCCCCTGGTGCGATCGGCCGATGTCTTTGTCATCGTGGGTACATCGTTAGCAGTCTATCCTGCAGCCGGGCTGGTGGATTTTGCGCGCAGTATGGTCCCAAAATTCATCGTGGATAAGAAGATCCCTTACACTTCTTCCATTCCCAATCTGGAGGCTATCGAGCGGCCCGCTTCCCAGGGGGTACAGGAACTACGGGGGAAGCTGGGTGATTTAGGCTTTTTCTAACAAAGAGTTGGCGATATTGCAGGCCAAATGACGTTTGTTAGAAAGATCTTACTGCCTGTGGCCTTTATTTTCGTGGCATATGGTGCTTATGCCCAGGCATTGGTGCCTGTCGAGCAGCTGCAGGCGCATAGCAAACGGGAAATACCGACGGGGTATAGTCCGCGACTGAATGTTCTGACGCTGATGCCCAAGGGAAACCTGCATTACTTATTCCCTTTCTACCATGCATTCAAGGATGAAGACAAGTTCAGGAAGATCTACACGGATAAAGGGTATTACAGCGAGCTCAGCGAGTACTTTGCATTTGCAGGTGATTATCAGACGGCGATGCAATATCTGGAAAAAAGCTATGACAGCGTTGACGATGCCACCCGTCATAAGGTATTCCGTATGGTGGAGGGAATACGTGACGTGGAGCATGTAGATGCCTGGAAATACATCCATTTTGCCGCCCGGAACAGGCGGGTAGTGATGATCAATGAGGCCCATGATAAACCGCAGCATAGCGCCTTTGTGCTGTCCTTGCTGGCGGATCTTTACAAGGAGGGGTATCATACGCTGGCAATGGAAATGCTGAATAATTCTTCCAGCCGGGAGCTGTCCCGGCTGCGATTGTCCACGGGTTATTATACGGCAGAACCTGTGATGGGAGAGCTGGTGCGGGCAGCCCTGGCGATGGGTTACCGCCTTGTGCCCTATGTTGATACGGCAATGGGACATTTGCCTGCTACCCGGGACTCTATCGGGGCCAGGAATATCTACCGGGCCTTACAGGAGGACACGTCATCAAAGATGCTGGTGGTGGCCGGGTATACGCATATCAGCGAGAAGGCGGGGGAAGATGGCTTTGTGCCCATGGCATTGGCCTTTTCAAGAATGTCGGGTATCGATCCGCTTACCATCGACCAGACGGATATGACGGAAGAAAGTAATTTCGGTTATGGCCGGGTGTTATACCAGGCTTATCTGCAAAAATATCCCCTGAAGACGCCTTCCATAGCGCTGGTGAACAATAGTCCAGTCAATGTCATACATGGCGACTTGTACGATCTGTCCGTCATTCATCCTCCCACGACTTACCAGGACGGCAGGCCTGCCTGGCTTAACCTAGGGGGGCTGCGGCAGCCTGTCACCGTAAAACCCAGCTCACCAGCTGTATTTCTTGTACAGGCTTATTACCATGATGAGGTGCTACAGAACGAGAACAAACCCTGGCAGCTGGTGCCTGCGGACCAGACCTATATTGCGGGCGGGAAGAAATTATATCTGCTGTACCTGCAAAAAGGAAAGTACACGGTGTATTTCAGGGATATCGATTATCATATCCTCAACACGTTGAACATAGAGGTGAACTAGGAATGTTCATCTTTAAAATGGATGCCTTGGCGGGCGAGATCTTCCATAACTGGCGTATAGATCTCCGGGAGAATGGGTATGTGAAGCCCTCTCAGCTTTATCTTTCCATCCAGTATTAACACGGCCGCGATGCCCAATGGCAACCCCACGGTCTTTGCCATCGCGGTCCGCAGATGATCTTCGCCATGGACGACCAGGCTGCTGGAAGTAGCGGCCGGACGTCCCTCTGCGTCGGTATAAGCCAGCTCATGCAGCATAACGATCATGTCTTTATCGCCGGGGGCCATGGCGAGGCGGGTTTCCAGGAGGTATTGCAGGACATCGGCCGAAGTGCGGGCCGACACGGGAATGGGGGTATTATCGAAAAGTCCCAGGTATTCCAGCTGCGGGCGATTGGTTTCATTGATGAGAGGCTCTATAGCTGCTGACCATTGTGCGACGGTGGTTTGCGTAATGGGATTGCTATCATCCGTAAGGCCTGCCTGTATGACAGGATCCCAGGCTTTGATAAAGTCAGGATAACGGAGGGTGGTGCGGATAAAAGTACTTATCCCCTCCAATCCATAAACGGGAATATAGGAGAGAGAGTCCCGGTTGGGATACCATGCCAACGAAGCCAGCTCTTTTACTTTGACGGCATTGATCTGCCGGAATAATTCCTTATAGGTGCGGGAGACCACCTGCCCGTTCTCCAGGTATTTTGCTCCGGCTGCCCCCGCCAGTACGACGTTGCGGGGATTCCAGCTAATCTTATAATGCCATGGATTGTTGTCGCTGACAGGTGATACCAGGCCTCCCGTGTGAGATCGGAAATAATGTATCCTGCCTCCTGTATGCTGAATACCATGGATCAGCTGCATGGCGCTCATATGATCGATGCCTGGATCCAGGCCCATTTCACAGAGAAACAAAAGTCCATTGTCCCTGATGGCCGGCTCCAGGGCTTTTATCTTATCGTCGAGATAGGAGGCTGTCAATAAGTGTTTTTTCCATTGTATGCAGGATGCTGCAACGAGAAAATGCAGGGCTGGCGGCAGGAGGGAAATGACGATACTGGCTTCCCGGATCAGATCATCGCGTTGTTGTTGGTCCTCCACGCTGACCTGTACGGCTTTAGCGCAGTGCGAATTGCCCAGTTTGGAGTTTGCCAGTTGCAGGTTGCTTTCGGCGACCACCAGCTGCCATTCGCGGCTAGTGACGGTGGCTTCCAGGAATTGTATCAGACAGGTAGCTGATTTGCCGGCACCAAAAAGAAGGATCTTTTGCATAAGGACGTAAAGATAATGGCGTCCCTACAGTAATTGAAAATATTATTGTATCAGTGTGAATTCGCCCATGTCCTTTTCTGTCCCCGGAGGTACATCGACGGATTTGACTATGATGTCTTTGTAAGGCTTTTTGGCGTCGACCTTCAGTTCCCAATAGCCCGGGTGGAGTGTGATGAAATAATAATGACCGTCGGCATCGCTCATCATCCTCAAAGAATCCTTACCGTGAATAGCCCAAACTTTCTCAGCGGCCGTGGCGGGAGATATCCGTGCGTGAATAGTCGAGGTGTGTAATAGTTTAACAGCGTGAATACTTCCAATGCCTATTACAACTAATCCTAGTTGCACCATTGCATTTTTCATACAAAGTCGATTTAAAGAGTTCAATTACTGAACAGGGGCGGGGACCAGGGGATGTAACATGGTTTCAACTACTATGCCAAATGAGAAAGAGTAAGCGTTAACCCATAGTTATCAGATTCAGCGTGGGCTCATTTGTTACAATGCCGAATAGGACAAACCCAGCTCTTTTGAATTAACCAGCGTGATCTTGTACTGTATTTTTATGCCTCGGGAGCTTTTAGGTGCCTCCTGCATCAGCGCTGATCCTGGTGCAATACCTCGAAAATACAGGTTTTCCGTCTTAAATACTTTTTTATTGGCCTGAATATACTGCACTTCGACCACGACAAGGTCCAATGCGTAAACGGAACGGTTGCTCACCGTGAGCTGCAGACCGGATATACCTCCGAATGTACCCACCGTATAGCCACTGGCGCCGAGGGAGACAAGATTTGACAAATTATTCCGGATGACATCTTTGTCTACTTTCTCCA
Source organism: Flavitalea plasmicola (assembly GCF_030546645.1). Lineage (GTDB taxonomy): Bacteria > Bacteroidota > Bacteroidia > Chitinophagales > Chitinophagaceae > Puia. The sequence goes on along the minus strand of NZ_JAUOTO010000008.1, from coordinate 36,362 downwards.
CGGATATATCTGCCCGGTGGCTGGACTCCCTGTGGACGGCAGGTGTGGCCAGCAGTGACGAGTCCCTGGCTGTTGTGACGGCAGCCTGAGACTTTTGTATGGCAGGTACGGCTTTTCCCCTGACAGGACTGCTTACTTTAGGAGCGGGCACCTTTGTTATTGCGGCTCCTGCAGGAGCTGCTGCGACAATGCTATCTTTAGCTGGAACGACATCCCTGGCCGGAATGGAAGGAGGCAGACTGTTAATGGCCAAAGGCTGGGAAGAATGATCCACGGGAGAGGTATTGACTGACGCCGGCTTGTCCTTGCCGTCATGCAGCGAGGCGTTCTTTATGAACCCCAATGAGCTTTTGTTAATGGAAAGTCCAATGAAGATCCCGGCCGCCAGCAGGGCTACCACTGTCAGTACCATGACTACTGATTGGCCGAGACGGGACGACCGACGGGGCCTGTAGGCACGGGGCGTTATTTCCACACCCGCTTTCCAGTCTTCCAGGTAATGAGAAGGATTCTCCTCAGGCATATCTTGTGATAAGGCAGGCTGCGGGGCGGCGGAATGGTCCGGCAAATATTTTTCATGCAAGGGGGGCTGCGCTACTTCTTTTCGCGCGGGCGGTTGTTCCTGGACGGGGGTACGGGCGGCCGGGATCGACTTTCCTGCTGGAAGGGTGACGTAGATGATACGTTTGCCGGGAACCGCGGATGTATCGCCGGACATAACGGAGGCTGCGACCATTGGGTTGGAAGAAGCCCGTTCACCGGCAGGGGCAGCCGATATAATCCCCGGACGAGCCGAAGGCTCGTTACCCGAAGGACGGACATTCGATATTTGGGAAGGCTTTTTGTAGAAACGATCAAATGGTTGTTCTTCCACTATGGGTGCGAAGGCGATCAGCTCTTCTATCTCACTGGGATAGCGCCAGGCTGCGCTCTTGCCTTCAATCCATACAAGGTCATAAGCCTTTAATCCCTTTTCCTTCAACTCATCGAAGGAATAAGGGCCGCTTTGCTTGTTGTCGCGTAATAACAAATAAGTTGTCATCCAGATATCCGGTTAAGAGGTGTACAAATTAAATCATCATCAAACGGTACAGAGAAACGAAGCAATTTTCTCACCGGATATTGTGAATGGGAAGTTATACTTCTGTGAGAGGTATTTCAGGGGATTGACGTAACAAATTTAGTATTTCTATCAATAATAACGCAGTGCCAGGGAATCTTTCTCGTCAGATTTGTTAATATTATCGATCTTACCGAAATTAGCCTCCTAACCAATAATTTAGTGAACGAGGGTTCATCAAACAGCAAAAACGAACGATATGGATGTCTCAATACAGGATAAAGCGGAATCATGGCTTAAAGGAAATTATGATCAGGCGACCAAGGACGAGATCCTGCGGTTGAAGCAGGAGAACCCCACTGAATTGACCGAAAGTTTCTATCGGAACCTGGAATTCGGCACGGGCGGACTTCGGGGAATTATGGGCGTAGGGACCAACCGCATGAATAAATATACGGTTGGAATGGCTACCCAGGGCTATGCTAATTATCTGAAGAAGTCTTTCCCTGGTAAAGAGATCCGGGTAGCCATTGCGCATGACAGCCGGAACAACAGCCGATTTTTCGCGGAAACTACCGCTAACGTATTCGCTGCCAATGGGATAAAAGTGTTTCTGTTTCAATCTCTCCGGCCTACGCCTGAACTAAGCTTTACGATCCGCCAGCTACAGTGCCAGGGGGGCGTCGTTTGTACGGCCAGTCATAACCCAAAGGAATACAATGGCTATAAAGCTTACTGGGATGATGGGGGGCAGTTGGTGCCTCCGCATGACAAGAATGTAATAAAGGAGGTGGAGAAGATCGCCTCTGTCGATGAGGTGAAATGGGGAGGGGGGGAAGCCAATATCACGATGATCGGTAAGGACATGGACGAAGCCTATATCAGCATGGTCCGGGACCTGTCTGTATACCCTGAAGTAATTGAAAAACAACATAATCTGCGTATCGTGTATACGCCTATTCACGGTACGGGCATCAAACTGGTGCCGGAAGTGCTTCAGCGTTTCGGGTTCAGCAATGTTCATGTCGTGGATGAACAGGCTACTCCTGACGGCAACTTCCCTACTGTGATCTATCCCAACCCGGAGGAAAGCGAGGCGATGAGCATCGGGTTGAAGAAGGCCAAGCAAATAGACGCGGATATTTTACTGGGTACTGACCCGGATGCCGACCGGGTAGGCATTGGCATTAAGGACAAAAAGGGCGAGTGGGTACTGATGAATGGCAATCAAACGGCGGTCCTGGCATTCAACTACATGATCGAAGCCCGGAAAGCAAAAGGCATAGCCCAGCCTAATGATATGGTTGTCAAGACAATCGTAACCACCGATCTCATCGATGAAATCGCCCGGCGCAATGATATAAAATGCTACAACGTACTTACCGGTTTCAAATATATCGCCGAGCTTATTAAGGAGAAAGAGGATACCGAGCATTATGTAATCGGGGGTGAGGAAAGCTATGGACTGATGATCGGGGATCGCCTGCGGGACAAGGATGCAGTCAGTGCTGTGGCCCTGCTCTGCGAGATGGCGGCTTACGAAAAGGACAAGGGGCATACCCTCTACGACAAGCTGATAGAGCTATATGTTCAATATGGGTTTTACAAGGAGTCTTTGATCTCCATTACCAAGAAGGGGATGAACGGACAAAAGGAGATCGCTGATATGATGACGGCTTACCGAAGCCAGCCACCTTCTACGATCAATGGCTCGCCAGTGGTGGAATTGCTGGATTACCAGCTGCGGAGCGGCAAGAACCTCCAGACAGGAGCGAGCTGGGCCATCCTGCTACCGGAGTCCAATGTGCTGCAGTTCATCCTGGAGGACGGCACGAAAATATCGGCCCGGCCTTCCGGTACGGAGCCCAAGATAAAATTCTATTTCAGCGTCCATACCAAACTGTCGAATGCGGCGGATTTCGACCGTGCCCATGCGGAGCTAAACGCCCGTATCGAAGGCGTTATCAAGGACATGAAATTGAAATAAGGATATTAATAACGTTCCATATGATCAAAAAGACCTGTTTGCTTGCTTTCTTTGTATTTGTAACTATTTCCCTTTTTGCCTCTGTCTCTCTTCCCCGTATTTTCGGTGATAACATGGTGCTCCAGCGCGATAAGCCCATTAATGTCTGGGGATGGGGGAGTGCCGGAGAAAAGATCACTGTTTCATTCCACGGTCAGACCAGAATGGCCAAAGCGGATAAGCAAGGCCGTTGGTCCTTGCAGCTTGGTCCGGAATCAGCGGGTGGCCCTTATGAGCTGAAGGTCACCGGCAAAAGCGGTCCTGCCAGGACTTTCAGCAATGTCATGGTAGGAGAGGTCTGGATCTGCAGTGGCCAGTCCAATATGGAGATGCAGATAGCCGGCTGGGGAAGGATCAACAATTATCAGCAGGAGATCGCTGCAGCAGACTACAGCGCCATTCGTCACATCAAAGTCCCCAACACAACGGCGCTTGCTCCACAGGAAGATATTCCCAGCGGGGACTGGAAGGTCTGCAGTCCGGAGACGGCGGGAGATTTCAGCGCCACCGCCTATTTTTTCGCCCGCGAAATTTATCAAAAACTGCATATTCCCATTGGACTGATCAATACTTCCTGGGGCGGCACCATGGTGGAGACCTGGACCAGCAAGGGTGCATTCGAGCAGAGTGACGAATATAAGGACATGATCACTTCCATGCCTCCTTTAGCGGATATGAAAGTGCTTGCTCAGCAGAAGAAAGAAGCCTTGACAAAAGTGGTCCTTGGTCTGCAGGGCTCCATGCCTGCAGCCGGAGAAGAGGCGCAATATGCATCGGCGGACCTGGATGACAGCAAATGGCCGCATATGAAGGTACCCGGGACCTGGGAGCAGGCCGGTCTGGGACTGGACGCTTTGGATGGTGTTGTCTGGTTCAGAAAGGTTATCGAGGTCTCCGAAGCCGATGCGGGGAAAGCTGCGGTGCTGGCGGCGGGAGAGATAGACGATGCGGATGAGACTTACGTCAATGGGACAAAGGTGGGCGCGACGACCAATTATGCCGCCCAACGCCAATATAACATACCGGCGGGGCTACTGAAAGCCGGCAGGAATGTCATCGCTGTCCGCGTACTTGACACGGGCGGCGGGGGAGGCATTTATGCGGGTGAGTTCAAATGCACCATCGGCGACCATGAGCTGCCGCTGGCGGGAGAATGGTCGTTCCGGGTTGCCGACATCGCAATGAGTACAGCCGTGGGGCCGAACAGCGCTCCCACGTTGTTGTTCAACGCGATGATCAATCCGTTGATACCTTATACCATCCGGGGCGCTATCTGGTACCAGGGTGAGGCTAATGCGGGCAGGGCATACCAATACAGAAAGGGATTCCCGTTAATGATCATGGACTGGCGTGCGCGCTGGAAGGAGGGCGATTTCCCTTTTTATTTCGTGCAGCTGGCCAGCTTCAATGCCGGAAATGGCAACAGCGGGAAGGGCAGTTCCTGGGCTGAATTGCGGGAGGCGCAGGCGATGACCTTGTCATTGCCCAATACGGGGATGGCCGTGACGACGGATATTGGAAATGCCACGGATATTCATCCAAAGAATAAGCAGGATGTCGGCAAGCGGCTGGCCTACATCGCACTGCATAACATCTATGGCCAATCGCTGGAATACAGCGGGCCTGTGTATAAGTCGATGCAGGCCAGTGGGGACAAGGTGACGCTTCAATTCGATCATGTGGGTGGCGGCTTGAGCACGCCGGACGTGTATGGATACCTGCGGGGCTTTGAGGTGGCAGGGACTGACCATCAGTGGCATTATGCGAAGGCTTTCATCGAAGGGAATACGGTGACGGTATGGCAGGACGGTGTTACGGCGCCGGTGGCGGTGCGTTATGGCTGGGCGGACTTTGCAGGGGAGGCGAATCTTTTTAATAAGGACGGGTTGCCTGCCGTGCCTTTCCGGACGGATCAATGGAAGGGGGTGACGGAAGAGGTGAAGTATACGGTGGGGAAATAAACGATCTGATGTATAAAAAAACCGGGCGCATCTAATGAGATGGCCCGGTTTTTTTTATGAGTTATGCTATGCGCTGCAGGTGACGCATCCGTCCTGCATACTGCAGGAGGGGCCTGCTATGTCTTCGATGCCACTGCCTTCCACTACCTTCAGGCTATGCTGGCTCACCAGCGGCTCGACCATTTTGCCTCCTTGTTTTTCCACGGTGAACTGTACGGCCTGAGAAGCTGCCTGTGTGCGCAGGTAGTACATGCCTGTCTTCAGTCCTGCTTTCCATGCGTAGAAATGCATGGAGGTCAGCTTGCTGGCGGAAGGAGTCTCAACAAAGAGGTTAAGGGATTGCGACTGGCAGATATAGGCGCCTCTGTCGGCGGCCATGTCGATGATATTACGCTGACGGATCTCCCAGACGGTCTTGTAGATCTCTTTGATATCGGCGGGGATCTCTTCAATCTGCTGGATGGAGCCGTTGTGGGAAATGATCTTATTCTTCATGTCGTCATTCCACAGGTTGAGGTCCACCAGGTCTTTCAGCAGGTGCTTGTTCACTACCACGAATTCTCCGCTGAGCACCCTTCTCACGTAAATATTGGAAGTGTAGGGTTCGAAACATTCGTTGTTACCCAGGATCTGGGAGGTCGAGGCGGTGGGCATGGGCGCTACCAGCAGGGAGTTGCGCACGCCGAATTTGATCACTTCGTCCTTGAGGCGATACCAATCCCAGCGGAGAGTGGGTTCTACATTCCACATATCGAACTGGAAGATGCCTTTGGAAGCGGGAGAGCCGGGGAAGGTCTCGTAGGCGCCTTCGACCTTAGCGAGGTCCTTGGAAGCCGTCATGGCCGCAAAGTAGATGGTCTCGAAGATCTCTTTATTCAGCTGCTTGGCCTTATCGCTCTCGAAGGGGAGACGCAGCAAGATGAACACATCTGCCAGGCCCTGTACTCCGAGTCCGATGGGGCGGTGGCGCATATTGGAGTTACGCGCTTCTTCCACGGGATAATAGTTGCCGTCGATGATCTTATTGAGATTCTTCGTTACCTCGTAAGTGACGTCGTATAGCTTCTGATGATCGAATACGCCATTGGAGACGAACCGGGGCAGGGCCAGGGAGGCGAGGTTGCACACGGCTACTTCGTCGGGGGATGTGTATTCGATGATCTCGGTGCAGAGGTTGGAGCTCTTAATGGTACCCAGGTTTTGCTGGTTGCTCTTGCGGTTGGCGGAATCCTTGTACAGCAGGTAAGGAGTACCTGTCTCTATCTGGGCGTCCAGGATGGCGAACCAGAGGTCCTGGGCTTTAACGGTCTTGCGTTCGCGGCCTTCCGCTTCGTACCGGGTATACAGCTTTTCAAACTCTTCTCCCCAGCATTCTGCCAGTCCTGGCGCTTCGTGGGGGCAGAAGAGGCTCCAGTCGCCGCCGGCTTCCACGCGCTTCATGAACAGATCGGGGATCCAAAGGGCATAGAACAGGTCCCGGGCCCTCATCTCGTCCTTGCCATGATTTTTGCGCAGGTCGAGGAATTCGAACACGTCCGCATGCCAGGGTTCCAGATAGATCGCGAAGGCGCCTTTGCGTTTGCCGCCGCCCTGATCCACATAGCGGGCCGTGTCGTTGAATACGCGCAGCATGGGAATGATACCGTTGCTGGTACCATTGGTTCCCCCGATGTAGGAGCCGGTGGCCCTGATATTATGGATAGAGAGGCCGATACCTCCGGCGCTCTGGGAGATCTTTGCCGTCTGTTTGAGCGTGTCATAGATGCCATCGATGCTATCGTCCTTCATGGTGAGGAGGAAGCAGCTGCTCATCTGCGGCTTGGGCGTGGCTGCATTGAAGAGGGTAGGAGTGGCATGTGTAAACCAGCGTTCGCTCATCAAATGGTAGGTCTTGATAGCGCTGTCGATATCTTCTTTATGAATGCCGAGCGCTACGCGCATGTACATGTGCTGGGGGCGCTCTACCACCTTGCCATCCACTTTCAGCAGGTAAGATTTCTCCAGGGTCTTGAACCCGAAGTAATCGAAGCCATAGTCACGGTCGTATATAATGGTGGAGTCCAGCAATTCCGCATGCAGGCTTATGACTTCCCATATGTCGTCGGACAGCAGGGGCACCAGCTTGCCAGTCTTGCTGTCGGTGCATTCGTACAACAACTTCATTGTCCCGGAGAAGCTCTTGATAGTGTTCTTATGGAGGTTGCTTACAGCGATGCGGCTGGCCAGCAACGCATAATCCGGATGTTTCACGGTGAGAGAGGCGGCTGTTTCAGCGGCCAGGTTATCCAGTTCAGTCGTGGTCACGCCGTCATAGAGGCCCTCGATCACTTTTTTGGCGACGTCGATGGAGTTGACAAATCTCCTGTCGAGCCCGTAGCAGAGCTTTTCTATACGTGCCGTGATCTTGTCGAATTTCACGGATTCTTTTTTGCCGTTTCTTTTAATGACCTGCATAATGTATTCTTAATGGGTTAGTAGTTTTATTAGCAGCGGGAGGGCTAAAAGTCCTCTTCCAGGCTGAAGGTCTGCGATTCCTTTCCGGACATAACGCCAGACTTCTGATAATCTCCCACTCTTTTTTCAAAGAAGTTGGTTTTTCCCTGCAGGGAGATCATTTCCATGAAGTCGAATGGATTGGATGCGTTGAACATTTTAGGATAGCCCAGCTCACCCAGCCACCGGTCGGCCACGAATTCGATGTACTGCTGCATCAAACGGGCATTCATACCGATGAGGTCAACGGGCAATGCTTCCGTGATAAATTCCTTTTCGATGCGGACGGCATCGCCGATGATGGCGTATACTTCATCCTGGGAGAGCTTGTTCTGCAGCATACTATACAGCAGGCAGGCAAACTCGCAATGGAGCCCTTCGTCGCGGCTGATCAGCTCGTTACTGAAAGTAAGCCCGGGCATGAGCCCCCTCTTCTTCATCCAGAAGATGGAGCAGAAGCTGCCGCTGAAGAATATGCCTTCCACGGCGGCGAACGCCACCAGTCTTTCGGCGAAATTCCCCCCTTCTATCCAACGGAGGGCCCATTCGGCCTTCTTCTGGACGGCGGGGACCGTTTCGATGGCATGGAACAGGCGATATTTTTCCTGAGGGTCTTTGATATAGGTGTCGATCAGCAGGGCATAGGTCTCGGAATGGATGTTTTCCATCATGATCTGGAAACCGTAGAAGCACCTTGCTTCGGGGAGCTGCACTTCACTCATGAAGTTGACGGCGAGGTTCTCGTTCACGATACCATCGCTGGCGGCGAAGAAGGCCAGTACATGGGAGATGAAATGGCGTTCGCCATCATTTAGCTTAGCCCAGTCCTGGAGGTCCGGACCAAGGTCGATCTCTTCGGCCGTCCAGAAGCTGGCCTCATGCTTTTTATACATTTCCCAAACTTTGGGATAGTTAATCGGAAGGATGACAAACCTGTCCTTATTTTCTTTCAATAAGATCTCGTTTCCGTGCTCCATTTTTAAAACAGATTGCAGATTAACACATTAGGTGAACATCAGTGGCTCGAATAAATTCCAACTAGAACGGTATCGGGCGGCAGGTTCTTAATCGAAGGTTGGGGGTAGGAAGCCCCCCGTCCGTTAAAGAACTAACCCAAAAATAACATAGACATCTAAAAAACAATGCTTATGTTTTCCACCGAGTGTGCATAGCTTTTTCCGCGAATTGGGAAGTCCTTACTGGCGTGATTTACGGCTTATGTTCTCCGGGGAAAGCCCTGATATAGCCAATAATGCCAGCAGGATCATGTATTCCCCCACTGTATTGGCCATTTTCAGAAAAGGAAGGTGAATGATACTGAGCAGAAGGCCCGCCGCCATTGCAATGTACCACGTCCTCCATCGCGGAGACCAGATAGAACCCGCCAGCAGCAAGGGGAATATCCACTGCACGGTGTAGTACTGGTGCCGGTAGATGGGTGAAAAGAGGTCGGCGATCATATACAGGCAGAACCCGAAAATAGCCATCCTAGTCAGGTCTGACGCAGTGGATCCGGGCCGGGGGGTGCAGTTCCGGCGGTAAAAGAGGGTCGTAAGTGTCAGGATAGTGCCCAGGCTAAGCACAGCCAGTGCGGCCACCGGTAATTTCCGGTGCAGCAGCAATCGATACAATACGAATATATTGCCATTCTCCGAGTAAACTTTCGACAGGGTGTGGGCCATGGCATCGCGGGTTATGGCTTGGTCTATGCCTTCCCAGTGCGGGTAATGGGGATCGGGCTCGTTGTATTGGATGTCATGCGGCAGGTCCTGCGCTATTTTCAGGTGTTCCTGCAGCATCCTGGCGTAGTCCTGCCAGAGGCTGTATTCCCACCGGCTGGTGATGATCCAGCCGGTCAGCAACAGGCCCGGGATAAGGAAAGCCAGCAACCATTTCCGGGGAAAGGTCCGTAAGTGCAATAGCAGGGGTAAAAAAAAGAGAACGGCATAAGGGCGGATCAGCATCATACAAGCGGCAGCCAGTCCTCCCAGCAGGGCCCATCCTATATTTTCCCTGCGCCGGAGGCATGCAAACAGCACCGTGGCAAAGGCCGGTATCAGCAGGTAGGTCTGTCCGTGAGACACCTGGCATTTCCAGGCATTGGTCAGCAGGAAAAGCAGCGCTATGGCAAGGACGGCCCATTTTTGTCCCCTGGTTGTTGCATGGTAAAAGGCAAAGAGCGTCATTGCTGTCAGGATGAGGTATTCCAGGACCAGCCAGTATTGCGAGATCTTCGCCTGGGGCTGGTCCGCCAGGGGACGCAGCAGATGATGAATGAAAGGCGTGGATGTACAGGCGGAGGGTTTGACGGTATCAAAGTTCGTGGGATCGTAGTATCGAAGGCCGTCGCCTTTCCGCCACTTATAAAAATAGGGGGAATGACCGTCTTCGATCATTCTTGCGCCGACGATACGATTGCGAAGGTCGCCCGGAAATTCTTTGTCATAATGGATATCGCGCAGGACGGAGAAAATCAGTACTGCCAATCCACAGCAAACGGCGAATATCCGGGCGGCCTTTATGAACATATTTGCGCTGTTGCTTAATTGACAGTCTGCTCGCTGATCTTCCCGGTAGCCTTGTGTTTGAGGATGACTTTTTTTGCTCCGTAATGGGTGACCTCTTCCTTCACCAGGTAATGTTCGGCATCGTACTCGGTGAGGTGGCTGTCCTTGCTGACGCCGGTGCGGCCGCGCCAGACGTCCAGCTGTACAGGTTCCCACAATTTGGATTTGGCGGAGCGATAAGCAGCGTCCAGGATGGCATTCACCACATAGCCGTCGTAAAATGTCTCGCGGGGGGCCGTACCTTTCTCGATGGCGTTGAACATATCGGTAAACATGTGGTTATAGCCCAGGTCATTGAGCTCATCGCCTACGGGGAAAAGCCAGCCTGTATTGCTCTCTGCTTTTTCCGCCACGTAATCGGCGCCCTTGCCTGTGGTGAACATTTCGAGGCCTGTGCGTAAAAAGTTATTCATCCAGATAGTCCCTTCGGTGCCCATTACTTCGTCGCGCAGGTCCATACCTCCCCGGAAAGTCCAGCTGACCTCGAACTGACCGATGGCGCCATTCTCGTATTTTACCAGGCCGATGGCATGGTCTTCAGCATCGATGGGTTTCACCTGTGTGTCGGCCCAGCACATGACCTCTATGGGCTTTATATCCTTACCGATGAAGGTGCGTGCGATCTCCACGCAATGGCAACCCAGGTCGAGGATGCATCCTCCGCCTGCCTGCCCGATGTCCCAGAACCATTCGCTGTGCGGGCCGGGGTGTGTTTCGCGGGACTTGGCCCAAAGGATCCGGCCTAATGCGCCATTCTTTACGCTGTCATAAGATTTGAGGAATTTCGGTGTATAGACGAGGTCTTCCAGGTAGCCATTGAAGATGCCGGCTGTCTCTACGGCTTCCAGCATCCGTTTGGCTTCCGCGGCGTTGCGTCCCAGTGGCTTGGTGGAGATGACGGCTTTTTTGTGTTTGCAGCAAAGCATGACGGCTGCCTCATGTAAGTTGTTCGGCAGGGAGATACAGACGACATCGACTTCGGGATGAGCGATGGAGGCTTCCATATCCGTGGTCCAATGGCTGCAACCATAATCTGCGGCAAATTTCTTCGCCGACTCTTCCCTGCGGGAGTAGATACTGATGATCTTATCGCGGCTGCGTTGTCCCTGGATGGATTCGGCATAGAACCGGCCGATGAAGCCTGAGCCCAGCATGGCAATTTTTTGCATATAAGATGGTTTAATTATTGGGCAATTGTTTTTTTTCCCGGAAGAATAAGATGAAATAGATAAGGACGCCTGCGGCGATGTAGGCGGGTACGAGCCAGATATCTTTCCAGTCATGCCCTGTACCTGCCGCATATCCGTCGACAATGTACCCGGAGAACCACGTGCCGATGAACATGCCTAATCCGTAGGTGGCAAAGGTGAAAAGTCCCTGGGCGGCATTCTTGATCTGCTGACCTGCTTTCTTTTCCGTATACATATATCCTGTGACGAAGAAAAAGTCGTAGCAAACGCCGTGCAGGATGATGCCTGCGTACAACATCCAGCTGCTGGTCTCAATATTACCGTAGGCGAAGCAAATATAGCGGAGGATCCAGGCCGTCATGCCCAGCAGGAGCATTTTTTTGACCCCGATGCTGTTGAAAAGGAAAGGGATGGCCACGATGAAGAGACCTTCCGAGATCTGGCCCATGATCATCTTGCCTGCGGCATTTTTCATACCCAGCTCATTCAGGAAGGAATTGGCGAAGCCATAGTAGAAGGAGAGGGGGATGCAAACCAGGATAGCGGCTATGAAAAAGATCAGATAGGGACGGTTTTTGAAGAGGACGAAAGCCTGTGTCCCCAGTGAGGATGAGGCATCGGCAGCGACGCCTTTGGGAGGGGTGTTGGGGAGGAAAAAGCTGGCAATGCCCAGGACGAGGGAAGCTCCCGCGGCCAGGTGGAAAGTAGCATTGGATTTCTCCCAACCGAGGTAACCTACCAGCAAACCCGCGACGATCCATCCGATGGTCCCGAAGACGCGGATCCAGGGAAATTGTTTGCCGGGATCAGACATCTGGTGAAAGGCGACGCTGTTGGACAATGCGATGGTCGGCATATAGAGCAGTGAATAGAGGAGGATGATCCAGTAAAAGGCAGAATTACCTTTAATGGTCGAAGCGACAAAGAGGAGGACCGCGCCGAGGAGGTGCATGACACCCATGATGCGTTCAGCGGAGAAATAACGGTCGGCAACCATACCGATGAAAAAAGGGGAGATCATGGTGGCGATGGCAAGTGCGCTGTATGCCGCACCGATCTGAATGCCCGAGGAGTGAAGGTGCTCTCCCATATAAGTTGCCATAGTGACATACCAGGAGCACCAGATGAAATACTCTACGAACATCATAAATGCCAGCTGAACGCCTGTTTTCATTTTCATTTTGCAGTGGTTGAAGATAAAATAAGCGACAATTTAAGGGTTCATGCCGTACTAAAGAAAAATGTTTAGGATAAATATTTTTCAAACGCTTTATCTTGCAGGCTGAAGCTATTATGAGAACATTCGAAGATACATACAGGCACAAGGGCATGCGTAAGCAGTTGGTGGATCTCGTCCGTCAGAAAGGCATTTCCGACGAGCGGGTGCTGGACGCCTTGCTAAACATACCCAGGCATTTTTTTATGGATTCGGCTTTGGACAAGACGGCGTATGAGGACCGTGCCTTTCCTATTGGGGAGGGGCAGACGATTTCACAACCTTATACGGTGGCCTACCAGAGCCAGCTGCTGGAGGTAAAGCCATTTGAAAAAGTGCTGGAGATCGGCACGGGCAGCGCTTACCAGGCCAGCGTGCTGGCAGAGATGGGTGCCCAGGTGTATACGATCGAGCGTCAGAAAAAGCTTTTCGAGGCCAATAAGGTATTTCCTTATCTGAAAAAATACAGGAACCTGAAATTATTTTACGGAGATGGTTTCGAGGGCCTGCCTACTTATGGTCCTTTCGACAAAGTGATCGTAACGGCCGCGGCCCCCTTTATTCCTCCGAAGCTGGTGGAGCAATTGAAGACGGGTGGAAAAATGGTAATTCCTGTAGGGATGTCGGGTGAGGGCCAGGTGCAGCGGATGCTGCGTCTCACCAAACGCGCGGATGGCGGTGTCGATGAGGAGGCATTCGACAATTTTTCCTTTGTGCCGATGGTGGAGGGAAGGAATCATTGATCTTCGGAAAGGAAGGCTACCACCTGCTGCACGACCTTCATATCGCGGTAAATTTTCCGGTGTCCCAATCCCCGGGTGATGATAAAGCGGATATTGGGACGTCTCTCTTCCTTTACGGGGAGCGTATCTTTCAACGGAGTGATCGTATCTTCCTCATCCTGCACCCATAATATGTCAGCCTTTATTTTATCGAGGGTCCGTCTCAGGGAGAACCAGGAGAAAGGGAGGCCGTAGAGGTGGTACTCGTAGGCTTCAAATGCTGTACGCACTTCGTCCGACAGCTCCAATAACTGAAAGAACATGTCCACGGCGAAGGTGGCTTCCACTGCAGGCGCTATGAGGGCCATCCGGGTGGTGTCGTCGTGGGGGATGGATTCCAGGAAGAGGGCCAGTGCCAGGGCTCCCAGGGAATGTCCCATAAAAGCGTGGACAGGTCCATATTGGTCATAGACCGTCCGGATCATGTCCGTGTACAGGGGCAGGGTGATGCGTCTTCCTCCGGACAGGCCATGGGCGGGAGCGTCGAAGGCCAGGACCTCGTATCCTTTTTTCAGCAATGCGCCGACATATTGTTCGAAATTGCGGGAAGAAGATTCGAAGCCATGCACGATGAGGGCTTTTTTAAGACTGTCGGAGGATGCCTGGTGTGGCAGCCAGCGGTGGCCGCGAACGACGTGATCTTCCAGCCGGAAGGAAAGGTTTTCCCCTTTTTCAAACAACGGGGGCAGCTTTGTGGGGGATTTCCGGCGGGGTGTGCAGAAAAGCTGAAACGCTTTTTTAGCTGCCCGTTCGGGAGACACGAGCGAGAGGATATGGAGTTTGGCGCGTACATACCGAAGGGCCAGCTTTTGTTGGAAGTTCATATAAAAACGAAGATACTATGCGGATGGTAATCATCGGGTCAGGAAATGTCGCGACGGTGCTGGGCAGCCAGTTCCGGGAGGCGGGACACCGGATCTTGCAGGTGTTCAGCCGGCAGCCTGTGCACGCTGCGCAGCTGGCGCAGGAATTAGCATGCGGGCATGTTTCCCGCTGGGAGGATATCTCGCCGGACGCCGATGTCTATCTGGTGGCGCTTTCGGACGATGCGCTCAGGGGATTGGGCCGCGTGCTGTCCCTGCCAGGCAGGCTGGTCCTGCATACCGCAGGGTCCGTACCCAGGGAGATATTGCTGGAGGTGAGTGCACACAGCGGGGTGCTTTACCCCCTGCAAAGCCTTCGCAGGGAGCTGCGGCCGTACCCGGAGATCCCTTTCCTGGTGGATGCCAACGATCCCGACGACCGGCAACGGATAGCCGATCTTGCCCGAAGCATCAGCGGTCAGGTGAAGGAGGCGGACAATGAGACGCGGCTGAAGCTCCATCTGGCTGCCGTGCTGGTGAATAACTTCACCAACCATTTGTATGTGCTGGCGGACGAATATTGCCGTGCGGAAGGAGCTGATTTTTCCATGCTGCTTCCCCTGATCCGGGAAACAGCCGGGCGACTGTCGCGGATAGCGCCCGGGGATGCACAGACAGGTCCGGCGGCACGGGGCGATGGGGCAACGATCGAAAGACATTTATCATTGATAGGTAACTATAAGGATATTAGAGAGGTATATACGCTGTTTACCCGCCAGATCAGGGAGATGAGCCAGGAATGAATTTGAAAGATAGTTTTCCCGGGATTAAGGTAGTTTTGCACACATTGACAGGCAGGATAAGTTAAACTATTAAGCTATGAGCGTTCTTGAAAAATTTAAGTCGATCAGAACTTTTGTATTCGATGTGGATGGGGTAATGACGGATGGCAGCGTACAAGTGACGGAAGGGGGGGAGCAATGGCGGACGATGAATACGAAAGATGGTTATTCGCTGCAGCTGGCCATCAAAAAAGGATACAAGGTGCTGGTGATCTCCGGGGGGCAGTCGGAGGGCGTTCGGCTTCGTCTGAAGGGGTTGGGCGTGGAGGATGTGTTTCTGCGCGTGAAGGATAAAAAGGAGAAGCTGCGTACTTATATGCAGGAGCATGGTCTGCGGATGGAGGATATGTTGTACATGGGAGACGATATCCCTGATTATGGGGTGATGAAGCAGGTGGGGCTGGCTTGTGCGCCCGCGGATGCGGCCCCGGAGATACGCCATATTGCAGCCTATATCTCCTCCTTCAACGGGGGCCACGGGTGTGTGCGGGATGTAATTGAAAAAGTCCTGAAGCTGAACGGTCATTGGGATCTGGATACTTCAATCGCCTCAAAGTAATGGCTAAACTATCCTATATGACCCGCTTGCTGGGCGCTTTTTTCAGGTTGATCCGATGGCCTAACCTTGTATTTATCGTTCTGACGCAGGTGCTTTTCTATTACTGTATTCTTCTGCCTGATTTCCAATCAGGAAATTTTACGGGATATGAAAATGTACTGCGGCCTCCATGGTTTTACCTGTTGTCATTATCTTCCATCCTGATCGCGGCGGCCGGCTATATCATCAACGATTATTTCGACCTGAATATCGACCGGGTGAATAAGCCGGACAGACTGGTGGTGGAAAAGATAATCAAGCGACGCTGGACCATCTTATGGCATTGGATCCTTTCCGGCGTGGGTGTTGTGATCGGCGCCTACGTGAGTCTGAAAGTGCATAATCCATTCGTGGCGCTGGGAAATCTCGGTTGTGTGGTCCTGTTATGGTTTTACAGCACTACGTTCAAGCGCAAGCTCCTGATCGGCAATGTTCTTATTTCTCTTATGACGGCCTGGGTGATCCTTGTAATGTATGTGGCGGAGTTCAGGCTGGTGATCTTCAGGGATCCCGTATACCATTATTTGCTGTCGAGGTTGTTCAAATTCGCGATACTGTACGGCGGGTTTGCCTTCATCATATCGCTGATCCGGGAAGTGGTGAAGGACATCGAGGACATGCATGGAGATGCCCGTTATGGATGCAGGACCATGCCCATCGTATGGGGTGTGAATGCTGCCAAGGTGTTTGCGGCCACCTGGCTGGTGGTGCTTATCGGCAGTCTGGTGGTGATCCAGTTCTATGTCCTGCAGAATGGGTGGTGGATCGTTCTGCCTTATTGCGCGATCCTGCTGATCCTGCCGTTGATCTGGATCCTGCGCAGATTATATAAGGCTGTGACCGTGGCCGAATATCACTTGCTGAGCAGCTACATCAAGGGGGTGATGCTGGCCGGCATATTATCGATGATCTTTATAAAAATAGTATAGGATGATGGAACGTATCGTACTTGCCAGCGGGTCTCCCCGCCGCAAACAGTTGTTGGAATGGGCAGAAGTTGACTTTGAGGTCATTGTCGCGGATACACCGGAGACGTACCCGACGGGATTGCCGGTGGGGCTGGTGCCTGTGCATATAGCCCGGAATAAGGCGCTGGCGGTGAAAAAGCAGCTTACTTCCGACAGGATCGTACTGGCGGCAGACACGGTGGTGGTATTGGAGGGAGATATCATCGGCAAACCCAGGGACAGGGATGATGCGGTCAACATCCTGATGCGGCTGACAGGCAATCAGCATGAGGTGATAACGGGCGTGATCCTCTCCAGGGGAGACCAGGAGGTTGCTTTTGCGGACAGTACGGCTGTCTGGTTCCATGAGCTAACGAAAGCGCAGATCGAGGCGTATGTAGATAAATACCGTCCATATGATAAGGCAGGGGCCTATGCCATCCAGGAATGGATAGGGGTAGTAGGCATCCGGGGTATCGAAGGGGATTTTTACAACGTGATGGGCCTTCCTGTCAGCCGCGTGGTGCAGGAGCTGGCGCAGTTTGGAGAGCTATGAAGGAAGCATTATTACAGTACATCTGGCAATATCAATATTTCAATTCCCGGGACCTCCGGGTAACCACAGGCGAAAAGGTGCAGGTCTTGTCGCCGGGACTGCTCAATGTCCACCAGGGGCCTGATTTCCTCGATGCAAAAATAAAAATAGGGGATACCTGTTGGTTTGGCGCTGTCGAGCTGCATGTGGTAGCTTCGGACTGGGACCGGCATGCCCACCAAACGGATAAGAATTATCGCAATGTCATCCTTCATGTCGTTTGGACAAACGATGCAGTGGAGCGGAACATGCCTACGCTGGTGCTGGAAAACCGTGTGCCGAAATGGCTCCTGGACAAGTATCGGCAGTGGATGAGGGACCGGAGCTTTGTGGCTTGTCAGGGGCAGTTGACGGACGTGACGGAAGACGTGTGGCGGAATTGGAAGGCGAAATTGCTGGAAGCCCGGCTGCGGCGCAAGGCCAGTTCCGTCGGCGCCATGCTTGCGTGCAACCACTGGCATTGGGAGGAGACATGCTGGTGGCTGATGGCACGGGCTTTCGGAGGAACGGTGAATGGGACCGCTTTTGAGATGATCGCCAGGAGCCTGTCTGCCGCGTTGCTAGCCCGGCAACGCAATGCGGAAGGGCGGGTAGAAGCGTTGTTGCTGGGCCAGGCCGGGTTGCTGGAAGGGGTGTTGAAGGATGATCATCCACGGTGGCTGCAACAGGAATTTCGTCATTTGCGCCTTAAGCACCGGTTGGAGACCATACCAGTGCCTGTGCACTTCCTGCGTATGCGTCCGGCGGGCTTTCCCACTATACGGCTGGCGCAATTGGCAAGACTGGTGGGCGCCTGCTCTTCCTGGTTCAGCCGGTTGATCGAGGCCAGGGAGCCGGGGGAGCTGAGGGGGCTGATGGAAGTGACTGCGGGGCCGTATTGGGAAGAACATTATATACCTGACAGACCGGCGGCACGCCGGGTGAAGCGTTTGGGCAAGTCTTTGCAGGACAGCCTTTTTATCAATGCTTTTATACCTCTTTTATACGCGTATGGGAATACCAGGAATGAGCCTGCCCATCATGACAAGGCCAATCGATGGTTAAGGGTTCTGGGCCCGGAAAAAAATGCCGTTACGGCCGGATGGGCCCGTGTTGGCGTCAACAACAGGCATGCAGGCGACAGCCAGGCCTTGCTGGAGCTGCGAAGGGAATATTGTGTACCCAGACATTGCCTGCAATGCGCTGTTGGAAAGGCGTTATTAGGATCAGGCCGGTAAGGCAACCTTATCCCAGTTGAATTCGACCTTTACTTCGATGTCCGGATGGAGGCTGTACATCACGGGGCAGGTGTGGGCTATACGTTCCAGTATGAGCTTTTGTTTTTCGTCTGCCTGGAAGCTGGGGGGCCATTCAAAGGTAATTTCAATACCGCCGATGCGGCGGGGGTCGGCTTTCATGATCTTCAACGTGGAGATCTTCATGCCTTCCAGGTTCAGGCCAAGATCCTTCGTTTTAATGGCCATGGTGGTCGCCATACAGGCTGCAAGGGAAGTGCCGACCAGGTCGGTGGGGGAAAATCGCTCGCCTTTCCCCTGGTTGTCCACGGGGGCATCTGTCTCTATATCGGTCCCGGATTGCAGGTGAGTGGCAACCGTTCGTAATTCTCCTACGTAAATAACTGTAGAGGTCATTGTTCTTTTTTACCTAAATTTACGCGAGAATAATTAAAACATCCCCAGTGAAGAAACTTTTCTTGTCTACGCTGAGCCTGCTGATCTGCATAACCCTTTTCGCCCAGGACAGCACGGGTGTCTCCCAACCCGGACGGGGCAGGAAGAATGCCAAGCGGCAAAGGATCGATAACCTGATAAGGATGGAGGAGGAGGGGGATCTTATTTTCAACAAGCATAATATCTTCGGCATTCGCCTGGCAACAGACGGTTACGGCATAAATTTCGAGAAGGGAAAGTTCATGACGCCTACCAGGACGATGCTGTACCAGTTTGAGCTAAATGAAAAGAAAAGTCCCAAGGAGCACAAGGTATCCTCGGGGCAGGATCAGTTCAACTACAGCTCCCTGGTGCCTTATAAGCTGAACAATTTTTATATATTCAAGATGGCAGTGGGGCAGCAGCATCTCATCGGCGGAAAGGGGAATAAGAACGGCGTAGCGGTGACGGCGCTCTATACAGGCGGCATTTCCCTTGGAATGCTGAAACCTTACTATGTGGATGTGCAGAATACCCAGACACAGGAAACTTCCCGTAAGACCTATCTTGACCTTGTCAGCGATACGAGTTCTTATTTTGTTACAGGGGCTTCGGGCTTTACTGTAGGGTGGGGACATTTGAAGATAAAGCCCGGTTTGAATGCCAAGGGAGCCCTGCGTTTCGACTATGCCCGGCTTAACCAGACCGTTACGGCCATCGAAGTGGGGCTGACAGGCGAATATTACTTCTCAAAAATACCCCAGCTCCTGCTGGTGCCTCAGAAGACTTTTTTCTTTAATGCATATGTCCAGATCATGTTCGGCAGTCGAAAGTAGCTGCAAGCTGTTAGCTGCAAGCCGCAAGCTAAGGATTTATTAAGCCCCTACTTGTCGCTTGAAGCTTGTCGCTTGCAGCTAAGAGAAAGTGCGTAAATTTGCATCATGCAAGAACAACCTAATGGTTCTCCGTGCGGGGGATCCGATTCCAGTCAGGAGGTTAAAACAAAGAAACCCAACTGGTTACGCGTTAAGCTTCCCATCGGTGAAAGCTACAAGCATGTCCGCGGGCTGGTTGATACCCATAAGCTACATACGATCTGTGAAAGCGGCAATTGTCCCAATATGGGTGAATGCTGGGGAGAGGGAACGGCCACATTCATGATCCTGGGGAATATCTGTACCCGGAGCTGCGGGTTTTGCGCCGTGGCTACCGGTCGTCCTGACCCTGTGGACTGGGATGAGCCGCAAAGGGTAGCGGAAGCCATTTACCTCATGAAGGTGAAACATGCCGTCATTACGTCTGTGGACCGGGATGAGCTGAAAGATGGCGGCAGCATTATCTGGCAGCATACTATCCGGGCGGTGAAGGCCCTCAATCCCCATACTACGCTGGAGACCCTGATACCCGATTTCAAAGCGGAGCGGGAGAATATAGCCAGGTTGATCGAGGCGGCGCCTGAGGTGGTTTCCCACAATATCGAGACAGTGGAAAGGCTTACCCGCCAGGTGCGGATACAGGCCAAATACTGGCGTAGCATGGAGACGCTGAAAGCTTTGAAGGAAGGGAACATGCGTACGAAGAGCGGGATCATGCTGGGGCTGGGAGAGCGCAAGGAGGAAGTAGTACAAACACTTCGGGACCTGCGTGGCAGCGGCGTGGACGTGATCACTCTGGGGCAATATCTGCAACCCACGAAAAAACATTTGCCAGTTGTCCGATTTGTGCATCCCGACGAGTTTGCGGAGCTTCGGGAGATCGGCTATGAACTGGGATTTGATTATGTTGAGAGCGGCCCTCTGGTAAGGTCATCCTATCACAGCGAGCGTCATGTCGTACCAGGCTATGGACGGGCCCAGTGGGAAGCGGGGAAAGGGGCTGTGAGCGACGAGCTGCAAGCTACAAGTGAAGTTTAATATATGCCGGGCCAGCAACTTATCTTATGCCTTCTTGTAGCCTGTAGCTTGCAGCTTGAGGCTCAGAAGGGATGGATAAATGTGGATTCCGCTTACCAGCCATTGCCGCCTTCCGTGCATGTATACCGGAGAACCGACAGCCTGGACGGTCATCCTTTCATAGCCTACTATGTTTCTGCCCGGCTGAAAGACAAACACCTGCTTTTCTCAGACCAGGTAGGGCAGGGTAAGAGATTTACACCCAGTCAATACTACCAGCTGGAACAATTTCCTTTATTGGTGGTGAACTGCACTTTTTTTTCCTTCGAGACCAGCGAGAACATCAGCATGGTGATGAAGGATGGTAAGCTGGTGGCCTATAGCGTACCCTCGTTAAAGGGACGGGGAGATGATTCTCTCGTCTATTATTACCCTACGCGGGGCGCCATTGGGATCGACCGGAAAAGAAGGGCTGATGTAGCCTGGGTTTTTACGGACTCTTCCCGCTTGCGTCCTTATGCTTTTGAAGAGATGCCGGTGGTCGCCAAAGGCGAAGTAAGTGATCCTTCGATCTATGACCTCCGGGACATCGAATGGAAGTGGTGGAAGATGCGTACGGCGGTAGGAGGGGGCCCCGTGCTTATTCATGATGGCCGCATAAGGATCACCTATAAAGAAGAGCAATTATTCTCAGGGGGCGAGCAGGACAAGCACCCTCGTACCGCTATGGGGTATACGAAGGACGGCATCCTGATCGTGCTGGTCATACAGGGCCGCGCTCCGGGGGTGGCCGAAGGCGCCACGCTGGAACAGGAGGCAAAGCTCCTTTTCGACCTTAAATGTTATGAAGCGCTGAACCTGGATGGGGGTGGCAGCAGCAGTATGCTGGTGAACGGCAAGCCGACGATCAGGCCTTCTGACAAAGAAGGCGAACGGCCTGTGCCGGCGGTTTTTCTCATCCGGGAGCGGGGTGGTCATTCCCACTGATTTTTAATCTATAATTTCATATCCCAGACCAGGGCGCTGGCGCCCAGGATGGCAGCGTCGGACTCTTTGAGATGGCTGACAAGAATCTTCACTTTATTCTGGAACACCTGGATCAGGTTGCTTTCCATATTGTCACGGGTAGGCTTCAGGATAAGGTCGCCAGCTTTGGTAAGGCCGCCGAACAGGATGATGGCTTCAGGGCTGGAGAACATGACAAAGTTGGCCAGGGCCAGGCCCAGGATCTCTCCCGTGAAATCAAAGATGGCTTTGGCCAGCTTGTCGCCCTGGATGGCGGCGTCATATACTTTTTTTGAATCCAGTTGACTTTTAGGGATATCGCGGAGGAGGCTGGCATCCTGGCTTTTCTCCAGCATTTCGATGGCTGTCAGCTTTACACCGGTGGCGGAAGCGTAGCTTTCCAGGGATCCATATTTACCCGTGCCTTCGTGCAGGCGGCCGTGGGGAATAATGATGGTATGACCCAGTTCGCCGGCAAAGCCATCGTGGCCATAGATCAGCTTGCCGTTGGCTACGATACCGCTGCCCACGCCCGTCCCCAGGGTGATCATGATAAAGTCCTTCATGCCTTTGGCGGCGCCGTACATCATTTCTCCGATGGCGGCCGCGTTGGCGTCGTTGGTGAGGATCGTAGGGAGCTGGAATTTATTTTGTATAAGCTTGGCCAGGGGAATGATACCTCTCCAGGGGAGATTGGGTGCGTATTCCACGGTACCGCTGTAGTAATTGCCGTTGGGAGCGCCTACGCCTATGCCACGCATACGGCCCGTGCCGCCGGCTTTTTCAATGAGAATGGACAGATGGTGATGCAGCTCATCGATAAAGCTTTCTACCTGCGAGTGTCCTCTTGTGGAGATCTCACTGGAGAACAATACATTGCCTATACGATCAACTATGCCAAACTTTGTACCTGTGCCCCCGATATCAATGCCGATGGCCAATGATTCGTAAGAAGAAGCAGCTTTTGCCATGAACGCTGGGTTTTGTGGATTATGAACGCTTGCATAAGCGGATTGCAAATATAGGGCAAGATTTAATGCCCTCCGCTGCTTTGCAAGGCATCAAAATCAATTCCCTGAGATTTTAGCAGTGCTTTAGCCCGGATGGCGTAGAAGGCCAGGTATGCGAAGCAGGCTGCGCCCATGATGTAGCTGTAATGGATCCCCAGTGCGGTGTCGGCCAGCGCGCCCTGCAAAAGACTGATGATGCCTCCTCCCATGATCATCATGATCAGGAAGCTGCTACCCTGGTTGGTGTGCTTGCCCAGACCAGTTACGGCCAGGGTAAATATGCAGGGCCAGAGGGTGCTGCAGAATAGTCCTACGCTAATGAAAGCATAAACGCTCACCATGCCAGACGTCAACATCCCTGTGACAAGTGCGGCGATCCCGCAGGAGGAGAAGATCAGAAGCATCCTTGCCGGATTGCCCTTGCTGAGCAGGTCTCCGATGATCATTACAACGATCACCAACGCATATACATAGAAAGGAGTGATGTCATGCTGGGCGATCTTGTTTACGATCAGGAAAATTCCAAACGCCAAATAAGGCATGACAAAACGCATCACCTGCGCAGCGCTCTTGCCCACATTGAATGCGCCCACGGCACCCGTCCAACGGCCGATCATGAGACTGGCCCAATAAAGGGATATGAACGGGGCTACTTTATCCGTAGAGATCGCAAGGTCCTCCTTCAGGTAGTTTGGTAAATTGCTGGCGGTGGAAACTTCCACGCCTACATATACGAAGATACCGATCATGCCCATCCATAATTGAGGGTAGGAAATAGCCGACTTGCGGTGCAACAATTTACTGTCATTCTCAGAAGCTTCTGCGGAGACAGTATCCAGGTCGATCTTATTAGGAATGGAAGAGAACTTAAAGAAGACGGCCACCAGGACGAAGGCAAGACCCAATATAAGATAAGGCGTCTTTACGGCCTCGATGCTGGCATGTGTATTTGCGGCGCTTACGCTTCCGAAAATGGCAAAGCTGACCAGCAACGGTCCGATGGTAGTGCCAAAATTATTTACGCCGCCAGCCATGGTCAGTCGTTGTGACCCCGTCGCCGGGTCGCCGATGACGATTGCTAAAGGATTAGCAGCGATCTGCTGCAGGGAAAATCCCAGTCCCACGATGAACAGCCCGGACAACATCAGGGTAAAAGATGATGTGTTGGCTGCAGGATAGAACAGCAACGTGCCGATCGCGGAGATGATCAGTCCCACCGCAATGCCATTCTTATAACCGATCTTGTTGAGCAGGTCGGAACCCACCGATTTGGAAATAAGTATATAGATGATAGACCCTATCGTATAAGCAACGTAAAACGCGATTGACACCAGCTGGCTCTGCGCGTGTGACAACATGAATTTCTCTTTGAATACGGGTATAAGGATATCGTTGCTTGCCGCTACAAAGCCCCAGAAGAAGAAGACGCTGATGAGGGTACCAAATTGAGCCCAGTTGGTTTTTTGATGCATATTGCTGTCCGTTTTGGAATTAGGGGTTGAAAATAGCACGTTTTCATGACGCGAAAAATTTTTTCATCGCCCTCGGAGTATTAAATGGAAAACCTTCCCTAAATTGAATGGCAATTGTCTTACAACCTACAGCCTAAGCATTAATACAATTTAATGGAAATAATACATGTATCGGCGGAGTGTTATCCGGTGGCCAAGGCCGGGGGGTTGGGCGACGTAGTAGGTGCATTACCCAAATACCAGCGTCAGTTGGGGCATGTTGCTAAAGTTGTCATGCCGATGTACCGGACAAAATTCCTTTATGCCAATCAATGGGAGGTGGTCCACAAGGGGTATACCCATCTTGGTAGCTGGTGGTTTAACTATACGGTGATCAAGGAGCAGACGGGGAAGCTGGGGTTCGATCTTTACCTGGTGGACATATATGGATTGCTGGACCGGGAGAAAGTGTATGGATATACGGATGATACTGAACGGTTCACGGCTTTCCAGGTGGCGGTGGCGGACTGGATCGTGTCCTGGAAGCACCGGCCGGACATTGTGCATGTCCATGACCACCATACGGCATTGATCCCTTTCTTTTTTAAATACTGCTATGCATATCAGTCCCTGGCCGATGTGCCCACGGTGCTGACCATTCATAATGCGCAATACCAGGGTTGGATGGGATGGGACAAAAGCACTTATATCCCGGCCTATGATACATGGAAGACAGGGATGTTGGGCTGGGGCAGCGCCATCAATCCGTTGGCCAGCGGTATCAAGTGTGCCTGGAAAGTGACCACCGTCAGTCCCACTTATCTGGAAGAAATGAGGAGCAGTGCCAATGGGCTGGAGGCACTGTTGGAATACGAACGGGGGAAGTGCTCTGGCATTCTCAATGGGATCGACAATGTAGTGTGGGACCCCGCCAAGGACGGCTATTTTGAAGATCACTATACGGTGGATACGGTGGAGGAGGGTAAGCGTAAGAATAAGGAGCTGCTCTGTCAGCGTTTCCAGCTGGATCCGAAAAAGCCGCTGATCACTTTCATCGGCCGGCTGGTAGGGGAGAAGGGGGCGGACCTGCTGCCGCAGGCCATCGAGGACTCCTTCTATTACACGGGCCGCAGAATGAACTTTCTTATTCTGGGCAGCGGTTTTCCGGAGGTCGAAAGCAGGATGAATGCCATGAAAGCGCTGTCACGGGAGGACTATAATGTTTATATCGGGTATGATGAGGCATTGAGCCACCTTATCTATGCCGGCGCAGACTTTATACTTATGCCATCCCGGGTGGAGCCTTGCGGCCTGAACCAGCTGTATGCGCTGCGGTATGGTACGGTCCCGGTGGTACGGAATACGGGCGGGCTGCATGACACAGTGATAGACTATGGAGATAAGGGAGGATATGGCATTCGATTTAATCACGTCACCGTCGGAGATATTACACATGGTATCTGGAGAGCGACGGAGCTATACCAGCAGGCTGAAAAGCTGAAGGAGATCCGCCGGCATATCATGCAGCTGGATTTCAGCTGGGAATTGAGTGTGACGTCCTACCTGCGGCTTTACGAGTCGATCAGGGGATAGGGTCAACGTTGCGGGGATGTTAACGATATGGTTAATGGCACGGAATTAGAAATTATTAGGTATAATTTTAGGATTTGTAATAAGTAACTTTAGGTAGGGTAAAAAAATCGTTCAAATTCATAAACCGCTTGTATATGTCTAAAGAGATTTTATCTGTCATATTGGGAGGGGGCGCCGGCACCAGGTTGTATCCGTTGACCGCCAGCAGAAGCAAACCGGCCGTACCGATCGCCGGGAAGTACCGGCTTGTCGATATTCCCATCTCGAACTGTCTGAACTCCGGGATCACGAGGATGTTTGTGCTGACACAATTCAACTCGGCATCGCTTAACCGCCACATTAAGAATACTTATCATTTCAGCGCTTTCAGCTCTGCTTTCGTGGATATCCTGGCTGCTGAACAGACGCCGGATAATCCCACCTGGTACCAGGGTACGGCCGATGCCGTACGGCAATGTCTGCGGCATCTGGGACCCTTTGACAGCGAATATGTGCTCATTCTTTCCGGCGATCAGCTGTACCAGATGGATTTTATGGAAATGCTGGCGCATCACAAAGAGAAAGGGGCTGATATTTCCATCGCCACGATCCCGGTGAATGATAAGGAAGCCTCCGATTTCGGGATCATGAAGATGGATGAGAACGGCTATATCACCTCCTTTACCGAAAAGCCAAAGAAGGATATGCTGCCCCCCTGGGTCAGTGATACGGGTCCTGCCATGCACGCCCAGGGCCGCCATTACCTGGCGTCCATGGGCATTTATATATTCAACCGGCAGCTGCTGTCGGAGCTTTTGCAGAACGAATATGTGGAATCCACGGACTTTGGGAAGGAAATAATTCCCCAATCCCTGGAAAAATACAAGGTCGTCAGCTATCAGTATGAAGGGTACTGGACAGACATCGGAAATATCCCTTCTTTTTTCGAGGCCAACCTGGGGCTTACCAAGGATATCCCCGATTTTAACCTTTTTGACAACGAAAAAGCGATCTACACCCGTGCCCGTATGCTGCCTCCCGCCAAGATCAGCGGCACCACGCTGGAAAAGACCATCATTGCGGAAGGGTGTATCATCAATGCGTCACGCATCGAGAACAGCATCATCGGTATCCGCACCAGGATCGGTACGGGTACCACCATTGTAAGCAGTTACCTGATGGGCGTAGACTTTTATGAGACCATCGAGGAGATCGAACAGGCCCGGAGCCATGGTCTACCCACGGTGGGCATCGGGCATCGCTGCTATATCCGTAATGCTATCGTAGATAAGAATTGCCGCATCGGGGACGATGTGCGCATCAATGGAGGACATCACCTGGAGAATACTGACCATTCGCTGTACAATGTGAAGGAAGGAGTTGTGGTGATCAAGAAAGGGGCTGTGCTGCCGAATGGGTTTGTGATATAATGCAATTCATGTAAGCTTCCCGGGCCGGTCCGGGAAGCTTTGCGCCGGCTAACGTGTATTTTTTACATAATCAACGATTGCTATGGCATCTTCCCCTTCCCCTGGTCTTTCCCGTCAGGGGCCGGCCGTTAAGCCGAGCCTGACCCTCGCGCAGGTGTTTACCATGAGCTTTGGTTTCATGGGTATCCAGTTTGGATTTGCTTTACAGAATGCGAATACCAGCCGCATCCTCCGTTCCTTCGGCGCGGACGTGGACCAGCTACCTATGTTCTGGATCGTGGCGCCCCTGGTGGGGATGATCGTACAACCATTGATCGGACATTACAGTGACAGGACCTGGAACCGGCTGGGCAGGCGTAAGCCGTATTTTTTGACAGGCGCCCTGCTTTCTTCTATGGCGCTGGTGCTGTTGCCGAATTCGGGCGGGATGGCGGGGTGGATTCCAGCATTATGGGTGGGCGCCGGCTTCGTGATGGTGATGGATGCGTCGTTCAACGTCGCCATGGAGCCATTCCGTGCCCTGGTAGCCGACAATCTTCCGGACAGACAGCGGACCCTGGGATTTTCCGTGCAGACCTTTCTGATCGGGCTGGGGGCGGTGGTGGGTTCGGCATTGCCTGACATACTGGCTGCGCTAGGTGTCAGTAAGGTCGCCGCAGCCGACGGGATTGCCAATAATATCAAATATGCCTTTTATATCGGGGCGGCCGTATTTATCCTTGCCATCCTCGTGACGGTGATCTTTTCCCGGGAGTATCCGCCTGATGAGTATGAAAGATATCATGGAAAGCCGGAGGCAGGCGTCGAAAAAGAGGGCGTGGGGCAGATATGGAAGGATTTTATCCGGATGCCAAAGACCATGAAGCAGCTGGGGCTGGTGCAGTTCTTCAGCTGGTTTGCGCTGTTCAGCATGTGGGTATTCACGACGGATGCCGTTGCCACGCATGTCTACGGATTGTCGGGAGACTATGCGAAGAGCGTGGCTTATAATGAGGCGGGCAATAAGGTAGGCAGCGCTTTTGCCGTCTATAATGGCATTGCGATGATGTATGCGCTTTTACTAACGCCTATTGCCAACCGCATTGGCCGGAAGCTCACCCATGCCCTGTCCCTGGTGGCGGGGGGGATCGGGCTTATCTCTATCTTTTTCATCAAGGACCCGGCGATGCTGACCTGGTCCATGGTAGGCGTAGGGCTTGCCTGGGCCAGCATACTCGCCATGCCATATGTGATCCTCAGCGGCTGTATACCTGCCGGCAAAATGGGGATCTATATGGGGATCTTCAATTTCTTTATCACGCTGCCACAGATCATCAACGGGCTCTTTGGCGGGTGGATCGTCAAACATATTTATGGTAATCAACCCATCTATGCCATCGTACTGGCGGGGTTCTGTCTTATTTGCGCGGCCATCAGCGTGCTGTTCGTGTATGACGGAGGTGCTATAAGGATACAGCAGGAGAAGGCGGGGTTTGCCGCGGGCGTTTAATTTACAAGACTACAGATATGAGAAAAGCTTTCCTTATTTTATTCCTGGCTTTTTCCGGGTCGTTGCAGGCGGGGGATGGAATTAAAGTCTACCCTGCCAATTGGTGGGTGGGAATGAAACAAGCTTCGGTGCAGTTGATGATACGGGATGTCCGCTGGACAGCCGCCCCCTCGGTGGCCATCAGCTATCCCGGGGTACAACTGGTTAAAATGTCTCCCGCACAAAATCCGCACTATCTATTTCTGGATTTGCGGATCGGGCAGGGGGCCCGCCCGGGCATGGTGAAGATACGGTTGAAAGGCAGCGGTGTTGACACAGTAATCGACTATCCTTTGCTTGCGCGTAATGGCGGCAATGGCACCAGGTTTGCCCAGGGGGTTACCAGCGCCGATTTTATTTATTTCCTCATGCCTGACAGGTGGAGCAATGGCGATCCGGGTAACGACCGTGTTCCCGGCATGCGGGATCAGTCACTGGACAGGGATTCCATCTTTTTGAGACACGGAGGTGATATGCAGGGGATCATCGACCATCTGGACTATCTGCAGGGGCTGGGGGCTACTACTTTGTGGATGACGCCAGTGCTGGAGAATGATATGCCCGACCGGACAGAGCATGGCTATGCATTCACGGACCATTATACCATCGATGCCCGGCTGGGTGGCGCCGCCCTGTATAAGAAGCTCAGCGGCGAGCTGCACCGGAGGGGCATGAAGCTGATACAGGATGCGGTGTACAACCATGTAGGGCGTTTTCATTTTTTGGTGCAGGATGCTCCTTCGAAGAACTGGCTGCATCAATGGCCGCAATTCACGCAGACAAGCTACCGGGATCAGCCACTGATGGACCCCCATGCGGCGGCGGCCGATGCCAGGATCACCAGCGACGGTTGGTTCACTACGGAGATGCCGGATATCAACCAGGGGGATCCGTACGTAGCTAATTTTCTCATTCAGCATGCCATCTGGTGCGTGGAAACCTTTGGGGTGGATGGCTGGCGGATCGATACGTATATCTACAATGACCTTGCGTTCATGAACCGGTGTAATAAAGCGCTGACGGACGAGTATCCGAAGATCACCCTGTTTGGTGAAGCCTGGGTGCATGGGACGGCCAACCAGGCTTTTTTTGTAGAGAACAACCTTATCAATGCTTATAAAAGCAACCTGCAGGGAGCGGTGGACTTTCAATGTAATTTCTACGGCATTGTGCCTGCGCTGACGGAGAAATCCGGGGGGACAGACGGGGTGATGAAACTGTACAATACCATGGCCAATGATTTTCTGTATAAAGACCCGATGCGTAATGTCATCTTTTTGGATAACCATGACATGAGCCGGATCTTCTCCCAACTGGGTGAGGATGTGGCTAAACAGAAAATGGGGATCCAGTGGTTGCTGACCTGCAGGGGCATTCCCCAGTTATATTACGGGACAGAGATCCTGATGAAAGGCTTTGCCAACCCGGACGGTTGGGTCCGGCTGGATTTTCCAGGCGGATGGCAGGGAGACAGGAAGAACGCCTTTACAGGCGAGGGGCTTTCTACGGAAGAAAGAGAAGTGCAGGGGCTGGTTCGGAAGCTGGCGCAGTTCCGTAAAAGCTCATCGGCCCTGCGCACGGGAAAGATGATGCAGTATGTGCCGAAGAACGGGCTGTATGTTTATTTCCGGTACGATGCGCAGCAGACGATCTTATGCGCCATGAATACGGATTCAATTCCAGCGATAGTGGAAGCGGGCCGCTATACAGAGCGGACTTCCGGGTTTACCGAAGCGGTGGATATATTGACGGGGATGAATTATCCATTGCATCGTCCCATAGAAGTTCAACCAAGGCAAATGCTGATCCTCGAACTGAAGAAATTTGGTTCAGGAGATTGATCTTACAGAAATATGGCCTGGAGGAAGCGCTGCGCATATTTACCCCAATCTTTGAGCGCAGCGTTGACCGTCTCTTTAAAAGCGGCGTTGTCTGTTTTTTTCCCTTTTTGCGGTGATACAAGCTGGGCATCGTTTACATTGATAGCTTCAACCTTGGTGGCGAACCAGGTAACATGCTGGTGCGGCAGGGCTACGCCCAGTATCATGCCGGGCAGGCCACTGAAGGATTCGGGCCCGCCGGACGTGAGTATCTCATCCGTATAAAAGGCTACCACATAGATCGAGTCCATAATAATGGCGTTGGCGCGACGACAGGAAAAACCGGCGATGGTACGTGTCTCGTCGGTCAGTTTCCACCTGATCCTGCGGATGCTGTCCTGCACGAGGAATAATTGTTCAAATACTTTTTTCTGACTGACGCTTTTCTCCTCCTCCAGATCGGAGTAAATGACATTCTCCTGTGCCGGCATTTCCGAGAACCAGCCCATGGCCGTGCCGCTGCCTTCCCGGCCGGGTTTGTACAGTGTCTTCGTGCGGGTGAACATGAGGTCAAAATAGGTGATCCGGAACTGGGAAAGTGTTTTTTTCTGCAGCTCTGACCAGGTGTCGTCATTATCCAGCTGGGCGTATTGGTTGAGTTTTTTTTCGAACTCGATCTTTCCCTGGGAGAGGAAAATGGCGTTAGGCGCCTGCGCCTGCAGTAAACCTGCGGTTAGCAGTAAAAGAAGTGTTGCGACAAATATTTTCATAAATAGGTCTTGTAATGGTTAACGGTTGTCGGGTGCGGGGGTACCAGCCTTGGTGAAGTTCCAGACGACAGACAGCATATAGAACCGCTTGATATTGGTAAAGGTATTCTGGCTGATAAAGTTACTATTTGTTGTCCGGTTGAAACCAACGTTCTGATTGAGCAGGTCGTTCCCTACGACTTTTATGAGCAGCGCGTCGTTCTTCAGGAATTTTTTGCCGAGCCAGCCATTTATAAGGGTATTGTTGAGATTGCCCCTGAAAGCGTCGTTCTTCGGCCGGATGTTGACATCGGCTTCGCCATGGACCTGGAACTTCAAAGGCAGGTAGACATCGAATTCGGGCTGAAGGGAATAGGTCCAGTATTTCACGGGCTTTTGCGTGTTGATCGACGAGCGGCTGTCTGTATAGGTAGCGGACGGCCGGATGCTGGCTTCATACTTCTTTTCCTTTGACTTGAAGATGCTGAACCCGAAAGTATAGCTGCCGTTGTTGGTGGTATTCTTAATGTTGTTGATGATATTGGCGTTGCTGCTGATATTGAAATTCGAAAAGACGTAGAAGTTGAGCGCTGGTTTTCTCCACTTGAAATTATATCCCAGATAGCCTGAATAGTTATGGTTCCCATCCACGTTGATGGACTGGCTGCTTCTTTTGCCCATCGTATCCAGCACATTGCTGCTGATGGCATTCTCCGTAAATGAATAGGAGACGTCGATCCAGATACCACGGTCCGTCAGGATCTTATAGTCATTGAAGTTCAGGCCAAAACGGTTGACGAACTGAGGTTTAAGGTTGGGGTTGCCAACGTAGACGTTCAGCGGATCGTCATTGGTACGAATGGGCTGGAGCTGATTGAGGCTGGGCTGGTTCATAAAGCCATTATAGCGTAAAGCAAGTCTTCTTTGGGAAGAGAAGGAGTACGTCATGCTGGCGTTGGGATACCAGTTGGTAAATCTTCTTTTAGCAGTCGTATCCATATGCAGGTCGCGCTGGTCATACCGGGTGAAGGCGACATTGGTCCCGGCATTCATCCTTATCTTTTGCTTTACCATTGAATAGGCGAGACCGCCCGTATTGGTAAGCACGTTGAATTGATAATCGTTGCTGTAAAGGGAATCAAGTGTTGTGTATTTCCCATCCGGCGATCTGTTATAGGAATTGCGGTTGGAATGGCTGTTGTTCACGGAGAGGCCATAGTTCATTATCAGAAAAGATACTTTCGAGAGTGGCTCGGTATAAGTGATCTTGCCGTCCAAAAGAATGTTTTCCGTATGAAAATCCTTATGCTGATCGATCAGCGAGTCATGGGTCAGCGAGCCGTTGTCAAAGAACTGGGTGTTAGAATTCAGTATGCCGTTGGAGACATTGCTGGTGTAGTTTTCCCGCAGGTTGAACGAAAAGGTCCGTCCTTTTTTAGGCAGCTTTTTTCGCCAAAGTATATTGCTGTTGAATGCGCGGTTGTCGCCGACGGTGGAAAGGGTACGGGTATTCCTGTTTGTCACAACGCTGTCCTTGTTCAGGGCCTCAGAGGTGAAATCGCTGTAGGTCGTCTTATGATCGACGCCGCCATTGGCCATGAGCTTGATGCTGGAGGTGGAGTCGAATTTCATCTCGTAAGTGCCGTCCGCGTTATGGCGTATGATGTGGTCGAAGGAGCGTTTCGTCTGGTTGTTGAAATAAAAGGAATCCGGCAGGATATTCTCCGAATTGGTAGTGCTGGTGTTGTTGACGTTCAGCTGCATGGCCTTGTAGTTGCCGTTGATGGATTGCCTTTCGTCATCCCACTTATCATTATAATGCAGGCCGCCGGTCTTGACAGAGGGAATGCCCTGACCTTCGTAACGTCCGGACCAGGAATCGAAGTCATTGCTTACGCCTGTCCACTGAAAATTGCCGGTGGTCTCATCATAATCGATGTTACCTGCATTGCTTTGACCATAATTATCCCTTTCCCTCCAGTCCAGGCCCGTCTTGCCTGTGTTGGAGATAATACCATAAGCGGCCAGCTTCATTTTTTTACGGAAGAAGTTGAACATGGCCTGGTAGTCGTAATAGCCGTCGGTGCCCTGTCCTCCGCTGAGCTTGCCGAAGTAGCCATTCTTCTTATTGTCCTTTAGCTTCAGGTTGATGGTCTTGTTCCTTTCGCCGTCATCGATGCCTGTGAAGGCGGCCTGGTCGCTTTTTTTGTCGTACACCTGTACTTTGTCCACCATGTCGGCCCGGAGGTTTTGCGTGACCAGGGTGGGATCGTCGCCGAAGAACTCTTCTCCGTCTACCAGGACCTTTTGGACCGATTGCCCCTGGGCGGTGATCTTGCCCTTGCTGTCCACCTGGATGCCGGGCAGCTTTTTCAGCAGCTCTTCCACGGTGGCGCCGGCCTGGGTCCGGAAACTATCCGCCTTAAACTCGATGGTGTCGCCTTTCAAACGGATGGCGCCTTTGCTGCCATTGACCACCACTTCTTCCAGCAGCTTGCTTTTCAGCACCAGGCTAATGGGATGGAGAACGTGGGGGAGAGCGTCCGTTATTTCCAGCTCGTCGGCATAATCGGCGTAGGCGGGATAGGTCACCAGCAGCAGGTAGTGCCCGGGGGGGATACCCTTCAATTCGAAATTGCCGTCTTTATCCGTACGGGCATGCCGGAAGATAATCGAGTCCGATTTTTGCAGCAGCAGGACGGAACCATTGGAAAGGTTCTTCTTTTCGATGCTGTCTGCAAGACGACCGCTTATTATCGCGAGGAAAGGCTTTGAAGGAGGGGTGGATTGTGCAACGGCATAGTAAAAAGGCAGAAAGACGGCCAGGGTCAAAGCAATTAGGAGGCGCATGAATAAGATTCAATAATGGATTTAAGTATGTGTTTCTCAATGAACAGGTTTGTGCCAGGGTTCAGGGTACAAATTATCCGTAAAAAAAGGGTTATGCAAGACTGATGCCTTAAATTTACGTTAAAGACCTGGTCTCCACCCACATGTTGCATGTGATTATCGCCCAGATGCAGAAATTGTTCAATTGCATAAAAAAAATAAAAATTGGCTACATCCCACTCACCCCAGTATGAAGACATCCATTTCGTAGACACTACGAAGCCTGTGTGGAACTATTCCCTGTTCACGGATGAGGATATTAAAAATTTTCAACAGGGTACGCATTACCAGCTCTACAAGCTGTTTGGGGCGCACCGCATGACCGTGGGGGGAACGGATGGGCATTATTTCGCCGTCTGGGCGCCGAACGCCACCTATATATCTGTTATCGGTCATTTCAACAAATGGAACCCACAGAGCCATCCTTTATTTGTGCGGCTGGAACGGAGCGGGATCTGGGAAGGCTTTATACCCGATCTGCCCCAGGGGGAAGCCTATAAATATCATATCCGGAACACACAGGGGCAGGAGCTGGACAAAGGCGACCCTTATGCCTATTTTTGGGAGAAGCGTCCTTATACGGCCTCGATCACCTGGGACCTGAAATTCCATTGGAATGATGGTGAATGGCTACAGCGGCGGGAGCAGCACAATTCACTGCAGGCCCCCTGGAGCGTATACGAGGTGCATCTCGCCAGTTGGATGCGGCCGGACAAAAATGACGAAGAGCGTTATAATAGCTATGACCAGATCAGGGAGCGGCTGGTGCCTTATGTAAAGGAGATGGGTTTTACGCATGTGGAGCTGATGCCTGTGATGGAGCATCCATTTGACGGGAGCTGGGGCTATCAGGGGACCGGTTATTTTGCCCCTACTTCACGATTTGGCGATCCGCAGGGCTTTATGGCGCTGGTGGACGCTTTTCATCTGGCGGGCATCGGCGTCATACTGGACTGGGTGCCCTCTCACTTTCCTTATGACGCCCATGGTCTGTATCTCTTCGATGGGCTCAACACCTATGAATATGCGGATATGCGTAAGGGTTTTCATCCCGACTGGAACAGCTATATATTCAATTACAGGCGTGGGGAGGTGAAGAGCTTTCTTATCAGCAATGCCCGGTATTGGCTGGACTGCTATCATGTGGACGGGATACGGGTGGATGCCGTGAGCTCCATGCTGAAGCTGAACTATTCCCGTCAGGCAGGCGGGTGGGAACCCAATGAATATGGCGGGGATGGCAATCTGGAGGCAATTGCCTTTATCAAAGACCTGAATGAGACGATCTTCCGGGATTTTCCGGATGTTCAGACCATCGCCGAAGAAGCGACGGATTGGCCGGGGGTAAGCCGTCCTACTTTTGCAGGCGGTCTTGGCTTCGGAATGAAGTGGATGATGGGCTGGATGCACGATACGCTGAATTACTTCAAGCTCGACTCCATCAACCGCAAGCATCACCAGGATAAGTTCACCTTTAGTATGATGTATTTTTATGATGAGAACTTCATGCTGCCGCTGAGCCATGACGAGGTCGTGCATGGCAAGTCGCCCATGCTTTATAAGATGCCGGGAGACGACTGGCAGAAGTTTGCCAATTTGCGGGCGATGTATACCTATATGATGACGCATCCGGGCGGGAAGCTGCTTTTCATGGGGGACGAATTTGGATCGACGTCGGAATGGAATTACAAGAGCGAGCTGCCCTGGGATCTGCTGCAATATGACAGTCACAGGGGACTGAAGGATTGTGTGCGGGATCTGAACCTGTTATTGAGGAGCGAGCCGGCATTGTATGAGAACCAGTTCTCCATGTATGGATTTGAGTGGATCGATCTGTCGCATAGGGATGAATGTGTTATCGTCTATCGACGTAAAGGGAAGAATCCGGCGGAGGATCTGCTGGTGATATTGAATCTTACGCCTGTGGTGCGGATGGATTGGCCGGTGTACGCGTCGGGAAAAAAGGAGTGGAAGGAGATATTTAATAGTGATGACCGGAAATATTGGGGGACGGGGGATGTGTTTAATCCTTCGGTGGGGGTGAGGTTGGTGGATGAGGATCTGGATAGGTATGAGGTACGGGTGCATTTGCCGGCGTTGGGAGGGGTGGTGTTGAAGTAGGTTGTTTTTGGGTTTGGGTTGTTTTGAGTTGTTTTAGGTTGTTTTAGGTTATAGGTTTCAGGTTTGATTAGGCGCTGCAGGTTTTCCCCTTTGTTATTCCCGACAGCTATGTGCCTTCCGTC
The DNA here is from genome assembly GCF_030546645.1 of Flavitalea plasmicola. Classification (GTDB taxonomy): domain Bacteria; phylum Bacteroidota; class Bacteroidia; order Chitinophagales; family Chitinophagaceae; genus Puia. The sequence goes on along the minus strand of NZ_JAUOTO010000008.1, from coordinate 44 downwards.
GCTGTAAATTCGGCACCACTGGACTTTTACTCATCCATCAACAG
>NZ_JAUOTO010000007.1 GCF_030546645.1 Flavitalea plasmicola | reverse complement strand
AATGTCCCTGGCGACGGACACAATAAGAATAAAGAAGAACGGATATTTTATATTTACCTGCTGAATGAGACGAAGAATGTCTCGGTGTTCTTTGATAATCTAAGTTTAACGCATTACACAGGTCCGTTGCTGGAAGAGACGAATTATTATCCGTTTGGATTGACGATGGCGGGGATTAGTGATAAGGCGTTGAAGACGAATTATGCCGAAAATAAGTACAGGTATAACAAAGGATCGGAGCTGCAGAATAAGGAGTTTAGTGATGGGAGTGGATTAGAATTATATGCTACTAACTACAGGAGCCTCGACCCTCAGATAGGCAGGTTCTGGCAGATTGACCCGCTCCTTGAAATCAGTGAAGACGTATCTCCATATGGCTACTGCATTGATAACCCTGTCTTACACGTTGATCCTCTTGGATTAGCTATTTCGGATTCGACTCATCCGCAAGAGCGTACTCCCGTTACAGTAACAGGTCACAAGAATAATAATTCGGGTGCGGGGATCGCTGCTCTATCAGGGGTGACATTTGCAAAGGCGGTTACAGATCATCCGGTTGCTCGTCCATATGTCAATACATCGCTGCGATTTATTACGGCAGAGCAGGCAAATGTTGAATCAGGATATTCTCTTCCACCATATAAGAAAGGAACAAATGTGGCGAGATTCAAATCCAGTGTACTTGGCAAATATGTGCGAGTATTTAGTTCTAAAAATCCAAAGGCGAATGCGATAGGTAGGTGGGTAATGAAGCGGACTGAAATTGAGAATCTAAGCCCGGCAGAGATTAAAGACAAATTTGCCTTAGAATTTGAACCAGATCAGATTGCTGAGGTTGAAGTGCCAGTAGGAGAAGAGATGGAAGTTAGCGTTGCTGGGGAAAATACGTGGGGAAAGGGAGGTGGTATTCAATACAGAATCTTAGGTAAAATAGTAGATGGTATGTTCAAGGGAATATCGACAATCCAGACGCCGTTGCCCGATGTTAATTTGCCGACGTTTGTTAGACCCGGCGCTGGTACGGTTCCTCTCGAAGAGATTCCTCCTATTGACCTCCCATGACTGTTTTTGGTTGGCTAAATTGAGACAATAATATGTATAAAGTAAATGAAAATCTCCTTGTAATAGAAGCTCAGGAAATATATTTTAAATATAAGATCAATAGTATTCTTGAAGTATTCGACATGCTCATAGTATTTTTAGAGAGCCCGAGAGAGACTGTGTTTAATGAGAATGTATTTGGAGTTAACCTTCTTGAAAAAAAAGTCAAGTGGCAGATTGCTAAATTGCGATATGACACGGGGGTTGACTGTCCTTTCGTCGGCGGTAAACTCTATAATGGGCAACTTTACTTACATAATTGGTGTGATATTTACTTGATTATAGATCCAGTGACAGGAGAAATTTTGGAAAGAGGATTGCCCAGTAAATCCTGAAAGGAATTAACTGATGGAAATTATTCATATACTCTTTGCGCTGTAAAAAGTACAATGCAGCAGTTTTGCGACCGTTTACTTCCCCAATTCCCGCAACACCTCCTTCGACACGACTAAATAAGCCGCAATATCCCCAGGCTCCGCCAGCTTCAGCACCCAGGGTTGTGTGGCCTTCAGAGATTATACCGCTCCTTGTCGGACATGGTCTGTAGGCTGCACAGGTGGTCTTGGACCCTCTAGTGAAGGGAGATGGTTGAGTTGGTGAATCGGGAGATGAATATGATTGTGGGGGATCCTGGGTTGAAAGGGAAGGTGGTATCTTCGTAGGTGTAGGGTATGGGAGCTTTTTGTACATTGAGGCATGCTGAAGTTCTAATTTGACAAATAACGGGGAACCCTATTTAAAAATGTTGTATGAATTTTTTTTTATCTTATTTCGTACCGTTTATTATATTGTTTATTGCCTGTTATCTATACAAAGTGTATCTGGAAAATAAAATTCGTGAGCCTAATCGGCGTGAGTCAATTTTTTCAATCATCGCATTTAAAAAGTATAGCATGACTTCGTTATTCCTTCTGAATCCTCGATTAGGCGATGAACGGGAAAGAGAGCTTCGGAGAAAAGCTAATAGGGTATTATTGATTGCATATGCAAGCTTCATAATAATATTATTATTGGCCATAATTTCAAAATAGAGCGTATGGAATATTATTTAGACGGGAAAGTTTTTAAAGATAATGACGAAATTTATTATAAATTATTGTCTATAATGGTTCCGCTTGAAAATGATATCCAAGGTCAGTTGGTTAAGATATTTAGACTTACAGATGACAATAAGGTGAGGGATAAGATAGCATTGATTTTTGCAGATCTATCAGATGAGCATATTATACCTGTTCTGATAAATAAGATTAATGAAATTAAATACTCTGGACATATATCAACTTTAATATATGTTTGCTCTGAATACGACTGTGCAGAATGGATAGATTTTTTTGTGGGACTAGTAATCGATCTTGATGACTCATCTTATCTTGAAGCAATCAGCGTTATAGAAGGCATCCAGAAGCCAATAAAACTGAGCGACAAAGTTATTTGTATTAAACGTTTGGCGAATTATTTATCTTCTATAGAAAATGAAAGCAACAAATATGAAGACGTTGAAGCTGTCATGGAGTTCGTGGACAATTTGAAGACTGTCTTTTAACCCAAACTTCTAGTCTATGTCAAGTAATGTGTAATCTCCCTCAAATTAGGCCACGTTCACTGGAAAAACCGTTAGTTTTCTCGGACAGCCAGGCGAGAAGATTAGCAGCAGAGAAATCGCTAAGCCTTCGGTGAACTACCCTTCTAATTATTGACGAATGATTTTGCACAAACCTTTTTGCTACAAGTTATTCGGGTATAGCCTTCGTCCGTCCATTTATTTTCAGCCATTGATATTGTCATAAACCGGATCTTTAAAAGGTTCATCCGATGGGAGCCAATTATTGTTGATTTTGATAATCAATTCTGTTAAATGATCTTTAACCCCTTTTGTTGTGAGGTCAATGCATACTGCCGTATCGATGTCTTTGTAGCTATCACATGCGACAGTAGTTGCAAACCAAAAACCCTCGCTAAAGTTATTATGAGAAGTGGTTATTGGGGAAAGCTCATAGTCATATGGTTTCCCCGTTTGTGTTTCTTCCTGAATGGCCCTATTAACTATTTCCTCGTCAAAAATGAGCTCCGTCAAGCTAGAAAGCTTCCCGGCACAACATATATAACAAACCGATTTGTCAAGACATAGTTCAACAGCTTACTTTATAAGTTCCCGATCGAGGTCGTCGGCTATATTGAAAACTATCCAATTATCAGGTGGTAGTGCATTTGACCACTTTTGGTCTGCCCGAATGTTGGTATAAAGTATTTGACGATCCCTTATGTTTCCCAGAGGTTCCATTTGCAATTGGTATTTTGTCCGCATCACTAAAGCAATAAATGTAAGCAACTCATCAATAAAAAGCAAACACCTATCCCAGGCAAGCGCCCCAACAGGTTTTTGCCAGGAAGACTTAAGTTCTCTCTTATACAGCATTCGACTTGTGCCAATCAATGTAGCTTGATAATTCTATTATTGGGATTTGCCCGTCTTCTTCAGGGTCTACTATTTGACTTTCGAATTCGATGTATGTTAAGTCTTCAGAAAACGATTTTTCACCTACAATTGTGTCGATCATTTTCAATAAAAGCGGGTTGGAAGAATCGTTATCTCTGATGAGATCATAATTGGGAACATATACTCTTATTCCAATTTCTCTGGGGTCTTCGCTTTCAAGCGGTATAAACCAGATGTCTTGCGAATCCAGTTCTATATCCCCCCACTTAGACTTGAATTGATCGTTTGTAGGTTGTTTAAAAGCAATAAAAGTCCATCCGTTAATATTGGGAGCATTAGCGATTAACTCTTCAGTTTTAGAGAAATATTCCTTGTTTCCCTCAGCTGTAATGATGAGCTCCTGTTCCTCATCTGGGAATCCCCCTATTTCAAAATAGAGTTTGTCACAATATTTATGCAACTGAACTAACAGGTTGTCGAGTAGTTCTTCTTTAACAGATGGTTCAATAGATGTTAAAAAAGTATAAGCCTTATGGTTATCCGTAAACCACTGCCAGAATTCCGTGCCATTTGTCATACAATCTTAAAGCATTTGGCATGCCTTCGTTGTAAATGTATAATAGAATGCTTAAATATCAAAAACAACCTTTTTGCCTTTAAAAAGTTTTGATTCATTGGCACGTTTGAGTTAGCCGATGACATCAAAATGATACCGCACCATCCCCCAAAAACTATCCAGCGCTATGATCCGCGGCTTCAAAAAAGAAATGATTGCCGACCAGTCTTCATTCTTAAAAATATTAACCCCCGTCAGCGTCTTTTGTACTACGCTTACAGTTTTCCCGTGCTCATCTGTGACCTCCCGCAGCCAGCTCCAATCCTTCTCTTGCAGCTCCTCTTCAAAAATGTCTTTGAGCCGGGAGAACCCATCGAAGTATAACCGCTGCCTGTCGGGGTCGGAGTGATGCAGGATAACCGCTATCTGCGCCTGCCGGCTGTCCGCGTCCATTTTGAACTGGACATGCTTATTACCCGTCTTGTAGTTTAGCCAGCTGATCACTTCGCCGTCCGTGGACAGGACCGGCTTCATATATCTACCGAATGCCGTCCAGAATGCCTGCTTCTGTCTGGATATCTCCTGTTTTGTATACATGAAAATCAAATCGTCGTGTCCGCAATTTACTGCGGAAAAGCGAGGTGTATCAGATGGTTTTGGAGATTCGCCCGGGCGGGAGATGGATTTTTTATAACTTTAATCTTCACTTTAACTGTCTGCCATATGAAGTCTTCGATATTTGCGCTGGGCTGTTTGCTTTCCGGACTCGTTTCGATGGCACAGGCGCCGGAACGCGTAAAAAGCATTTTCCCTGCTTCCACTGTCGTATATGAAAATGTCCCTTATGCGGGGGATACGTTACGGAAGCATTTACTGGACATTTACCTGCCGGCGGGTGCGGGGCCACGGACGCCTGTGGTGGTGTGGGTACATGGTGGCGCCTGGATGTCGAATGACAAATATGCGGACATGGGCTATATGCGGAACACGATCCAGGATATTTTGGCAAAAGGGTATGCGCTGGCATCCATCGATTACCGCCACAGTACGGATGCGGTGTTTCCCGCGCAGGCGCAGGATTGCAACCAGGCGCTGGAGTTCCTTTACCAGCATGCGAGCCAATATAAGCTGGATAAGGACCGGATCGCGCTGATCGGATTTTCGGCGGGCGGTCACCTGGCCTCCCTTATCGGCCTATCCAACAATAATGCGGTGGCTGTATTTTACCCGCCGGGTCTAACGTCGCATTTCAAGGTGCGATGTGTGCTGGACTTTTATGGCCCCTCTGACTTTCTCATGCTGGCCAGCAACCCGGATACGGCTATCAACAATATGCATAACCCCGTGTCCATCCTGCTGGGAGCGCTTCCTGTGGAGCGGCCGGACCTGGCGAAGCGGGCCAGCCCTGTGACGTATATCGACAAGGATGACCCCCCTTTCCTGATCGTGCAAGGGGAAAAGGATGAGTCGGTGCCCAACACGCAGTCGAAGGTCCTGCATAGCTGGCTTACGCTGGCAGGGGTGGCGAATGAGCTGATCGTGGTGCCGAAGGCGCCGCATTATGGGGAGATGTTCGATGCGGCGGAGATACGGGCGCGGGTGCTGGCGCTATTGGAGAAGGTTATGCGATGAGGGATCATCGCTTGATAGAAAAATTTCTTGCGGCGGATAGCAAATAAAGAAATTGATTTGAGCCAAGAAACACAATACTTGAGACAAATGCCGGAAGAATTGAAAAAGAGGGATAGTCGGGAGGTTGATGCTGGAAAGATGAGCGGTATAAAAATGGGCACCTTAACGACGCGCAACCGGCAACAAAAAAAGTTAATAGCATTTCTAGGTGATAATATGAAATATATAATTGTTTTAATCTTTCTCTGCCCATCATTGAGATCCAACGCGCAGACAGGAACTGGCCTAAATAACGACTCCCTTGATCTATTGTTTAAGCATCATTTTAGAATTCTGGATTCTGCGATACTTAAAAAGACTGTAAGTAGATATTATTGCTGTACTGCGCAAATAAATTTCATGGAAAACCGTACCAGAATTATTTCTTCTTCGGAAAAGTCTTTTATGGGAAAACTAAGTTTTACGATTCAGGATGTCATAAAATGGCACCAATGGTATATAAAACGGAGTGTTCTTACGACATCTGAATAGTGGTTTTTTATGGTATGGCAATAACGCTCCTGCTATTCCGCCTTGGCCATGCTGCTGTAGTGGGTCGCTCAAGTAAGAAAGGCACCAACGGCCCTTTCCTAAAGGGCATCCGCCGCAACTAATGTGCATTAAAGCGTCCGCGCTGCCTTATTTACCCGAAGACAAGCTGCCGGAAGATTCTGATACACGCTTGCTTGGGGTGGTAGATGTAGGTATTTGCCCGGGTAAATACAGCAGCGCGGCATCAAGATGCAATCTTCGGCTAGCGGAAGGGCAAGTCTCGAATGTCACCCTTAATAAGGCCTGCACCTAGCAGGCTGCAATCTATCAGACAAAATGATTGCACTTGCACACAGTATCTGCCAGGGTCAGCCCTGCCGCGGAGACGCCTTACATTGGGCTCGTGGGATGCAGGCAGAAAAGCCCAATTATATTTTGGCTGAGTTAAAGGGCAACATTCAGTGGTAGCCCAATGTACAGCGGCGGAGCGGTTAGGGCTGCCCGGCGAAACGAGAAAGAGAGGCGCACAGGATGCAGGAATCTTTTTAACACGTAGCACTGACCAGCGTGAGGGATTGCAATGGAAAGCCCGCAGCCAGCAGGGTGAGGACTTGCAATGGAAAGCCCGACCGAAGGGGCACGCCCTGAAAATTCACCCGTACATTTACGTTCCCTCCTACCGGATGGCACAATGCGTCCATTTTTACGTAAATTGATCCCAACTATTATATCTGTCAGCACATGAAAGAAATCGAATCTTTATTTGAAACCTATAAGAACGCCGTCTTTCAGAAAGACGTCGAAGCCTTCCTGTCTATTTTTGACGAGCACGTCCGCATCTTTGATATGTGGGAATGGACGTATGAGGGACTGGTTTCCTGGAGGGAGATGGTGAAAGGCTGGTTCGGGTCGCTGGGAACAGAACGGGTCGTCGTTACGTTCGATGAGGTTCAAGTGGAAGCGGCCGGCGGGATGGCTGTTGCCAGCGCATATGTAAGGTTTGCCGCTATCTCGGAGCAGGGCGAAGAGCTTCGGTACCTGCAGAACCGGCTGACATGGGTGGCGCAGCAGAAAGGGGGGGTATGGAAGATCATACACGAGCATACATCGGGGCCCGTGGACGGCGAGACGATGAAGGTGATCATGAAGCGTTAAACCGCACTCCCTCTGAAATAATAAGGACTTGCCCTTAGTATCCGGTAAGTTTACTGAGCAAACAAAAAAAAGGGGCGATGGAAAACGAGGCAACGCTTCGCAGGTACCGCATCTTTGTATCGGCAACCTACTAATCCAATATACAATATATCCCTAAACCCCGGACACCACCCCTAAACCCTGAAACCCGTGGCGGTCCCCATCCAATACTTGAAAAACTACTGTAACACGCAGGATCTTCTTACAGTAAACGAACTAACCCGCCTGACCCGGCGGGTTCTTTGTAGCTTGATGTTTTCCGTACCCTCCTTGCGAGGATGATCAATAATAGGTGTAAGCCGCGTGTGTCTGGAACCTTTTTCCTGCGTCACTTCCGTCGGTGTATAATAGCTCGCCTATTTTGGATGAAGGTGTATTATCGCTGTTGTAAGTATAGGTGTAATCAATCGTATATGCGGTGAGGCCGACGCCGGCTGAAAAAGATTCTTTCCCGGGATTGTTTTTCTGCAGACGGAACCCTTGCAGAAGAAAAAGGTGATCGTGTATGCCGTCATGGATAAGGCTGAAATCCTCTACGTTGATCTTGTTGTCATATTGCCCGAACTGCCGGATGGAGGTAAGCTCGGGCGAACCGGGATGGGCGGGTCGGTGTTCGGTGATCGTACTTACATTCCCATCGGGAAGATAAGTAAATGTGAGGGTGCGGTCGATCAAAAAACCGGCATCGCCTTCTTTATGATCCCATTCTATTCGTGTAACCTTATCTCCATTGTAGGCAAATGTAACGTGCCTGTAAAGAACATTTTGCTGGTTGATAAATTTGATCATGAACACTTTGCCTGCATTGTCATACAAATACCGCAAGGTGTCGTGATTGACCAGGATGTTGTTTCTCATCTCGGCGATCCTGTTTCCGGCGTAAATGACATCATAGATCGTGTATCCGGAAGCAAAGTCGGCCTTGGAAACCGTACTGTCGGGGTTATACTCAAAATGGTAATAGGGAGAAGGGATATGAGGTATCGTAATATCTTTCAGCAGGATCTTTTTGACGGGATCCGTTGGTGGTGGGTTATTGGGATGGTCTTTTCTGCACGAGATCAGGAGCGATGCAAATGCCACTATCCGTAAAGCCTCGGTATATCGCATATTGTTACTTTTTGCTGTAAAGCTAAACTGCGGGAGCGGCAATTTTGGGCGGAAACTATGAAGGGTGAGAATGGATGTACCAAAGGAGCGGATGATTCATTTAACGGCATTCCGGGTCTTACCCGGGCAACCGGGGACTTCCGGGCGAATCCGCTTTTCATTGCCCGGCTTGAAGATAAGGCATTGATTAATAGTGTTGATTACAGGGATCAATGATTTTCGGTCCAATTGTTAATTGGCCGCACATTAGGAATTTATTATATTTGAATATAACTGAATGCTTGTGAGGATAGAACTGCCACCGGAGGAACATAGCGTCTTTTCAAAAAAATGGAATCAAGAGTGGGGACGATCGCCCATGGCCTTTTTTGTGAATCACATTCACCCGGTGAGATCGGTCTTGCTGGACTACATCGATGAGCATTGTTTTACCTACACCATACGCAAGGGCAAGCTGCTGCTGAAAGCAGGAGAATTTTGCCACCACCTGTATTTTGTCAGGCGGGGAGTGCTGCGTGCCTATATCCAGGAAGACGCAAAAGAGATCACGACCTGGATCACGGCGGAAGAGGAGATGGTCACTTCCATTCGAAGTCTGTTTGACCCCGGGCAGCCTTCCCTGGAGAATATCCAGGCAATCGAAGACTGTGAGCTGGTGGGAGCCCAGTATGCATCGCTGCAGTACGCGTACGACCATTTTATTGAAATGAATATAGTGGGCCGAAAATTACTGGAAAGGTATTACTGCGATGCGGAGGAAAGGGCGTATATCAGCCGCCTTAACAGAGCCGAATCCAAATACAGGCACTTTATCCACACGAAAGGGCGGCTGGTGAACCGGATCCCGCTGAAATACATAGCTTCCTACCTGGGGATGACGCTGGAGACGCTCAGCCGCATTCGTAGTAAAATCCGGTAGCTCATCAGGTGAGCCGGAATACCTTTCCCCTGGCAAAAATAAACGTTGATAATTATCAAAAATTTGCCGGCGAATATGCGTCCCATTCATGTAGTCATTTAGGTTTGCATGAACTCCAAAACCTACTGCATGCAAACATTATTCGCACAATTAAATCTTGATACCAGGGCCAAGCTGGTGTGGGAAGAGGGAAAACTAATCTCCGACCGAAGCGATGCGCATCACAGGATAACCTTATACAAACTGTTCTCTTTTTACGTGGAAGTCTATTGCGACCTGGACTTTACGACGATCGAAGAGATCAGGCCGGTGGCTTTTCCTGATCCAGCGCCCATGCCATAAAAAGCGCGGGATAAACTGATCAATAATAAGCACGTGCAGCCCTTGATGGGCGGGCAAAGGTCTGATCCGAAATGGAAGTACGGTGACATAGGCCTCGCCGGATTTCGTATATTCGGAAAAACCTGTAGCCGGAAATGCAGTTTGCCCCTTCTGATATTTTAAGGCCTTTCAAGCTGCCTTCCAGGCTTGCGGTCTCCAAGGGGACACCCGTATTGATTGCCAGAATCTATCATCATACTAGCTCATTATTCTTTACCAACTCCATGTCGACATGAAATAAATATTATAACTTTGAGTTGCATCAAAGTAGCGGGAAAATATTGTTTCTCTAAAGTCTTTGATGATGAAAATTCAATACTGTTCTGATCTTCACCTGGAATTCCCGGAAAATCAAAAATTCCTTCGCAGAAACCCCCTGCATCCATTGGGGGACATCCTTGTATTAGCGGGCGATATCGTTACGTTTCATGATCCCGGGAAAGCCCGTGAGTTCTTCGACTTCGTTTGTGATCATTATGCTGCCGTGTATTGGGTGCCGGGTAACCACGAATACTATGGGTCCGATGTTTCCGACAGGCCGGAGACGTTTTGCGAAAAGGTCCGGGATAATTTGTATCTGGTAAATAACCAATCCATTGTTCATGAGGGCGTCAGGCTTGTTTTTTCCACTTTATGGGGCCGGATAAGCCCGGTGCGTGAATGGGACCTTCAAAGAAGCATCTCTGATTTTTCGGCTATACAGTACCAGAGTCGGAAATTTACCGCGCGGGATTTTTCTTTGCTGCATGACCAGGGGTTGAATTTTCTCGGGAATATGCTGCGATCCGGAAGTGAAGCGCCAACGGTCGTGATCACACATCATGTTCCTACCTTGATGCATTACCCGGCGGTGTATAAGAATAGCCCGTTGACGGAAGCGTTTGCCGTAGAGCTTTTTGATCTTATCCAGGATGCGGGGGCAGCCTGCTGGATGTATGGGCATCATCATGTCAATACGCCGGAGTTTAAGATCGGAGGGACGATGATGGTGACGAATCAATTGGGGTATGTTCATCATTATGAACACGGATCGTTCCGAAGAGGGGCGGTGGTGGAGGTTTGAGGGGGGAATGCGCTAGCGAAACAACTCTTTAATATATTCTTTCTTTTGCCGCGACACCGGTACAAGTGAAGCATCCTCCAGCAATAGAAAGTCGCCGTCTTGTTTCACCCAGCTTTTGATGAATTTCTTATTTATAAGATGGGATTGGTGGCAGCGCAAAAAGCCATAGTCATGTAAGAGCTCCCCGAATTCATAAATGGGTTTGGACACCAGCAGCTTTTCGCCCGACAGGAGGTAAATCGTCGTGTAATTGTTGGACGATTCACAGCGGACAATATCCTGTGTCTTCACTAACCTTGTTTCCTTTGCTGTGGCCAACGCTATGCGGTGCGTATCCTTTTCCTGCTGGTGCTTTAGGAGCTGCAGCAGATTTTCCAGTTGCAGGTTTTGCTTTTTTTCGCTGTACCGGGTGATGGCCTTGCTCACGGCTGCCTTCAGCTCATGGGTGTCGATGGGCTTCAGCAGGTAGTCGATCGCGGAAAATTTTACCGCCTGTATGCCATACTGATCGAAAGCCGTGACAAAAATGATCCCGAAAAAATGATCCGGCAGCGATTGTAATAGCTCGAACCCTGATTTTCCCGGCATCTGGATATCAAGAAAGATAAGATCTGGTTTCTGGGCAAGGATGATTGCCCTCCCTTCATCAGCAGTCAATGCGGTAGCTGCGACCGCTATTTCGGGGCAATGCTTTTCCAGCAGCCGGCACAGGTTGTCCAGGTTGTTTTGCTCATCGTCAATGATCACTGCTTTTATCATCCCAGCCAGTTTTTAAAAGTTAGGATTACCGTGGTTCCCGCTCCGCTGTCAATATCCATTACAATTGAAGGGGATTTCAATATTTCATTGATCAATGCTATTCTTTGACGGGTTAGTTTCAGGCCATAGCCCTGCGATGCATGGTGGATATCGAATCCCTTTCCGTTGTCAGTGATGCGAACCTGCATATCGTTGTTGCTTTGACTGAAGACGATCTCAATCCTTCCCTTATCCTGGAGCGCCGAGATGCCATGCTTTACGGCATTTTCCACCAATGGCTGTAACAGCAGGGAGGGGATCTGAATTTCCGACAAATTGGTGATCTTTCCAGTGTCTATTTTATACACAAATTGAAACCGCAATTGCTCCAGCTTCATGTAGCTTTCCAGGGTTTGAATTTCGCGATAAAGCTCGTTATTTTCATTATTATTTCCATTCAGGACATCCCGCATCAGGTTGGCAAAGTCGGCCAGGTAGTTATTCGCCTTGTCAATTTCCCCTTTATTGATCAGCCCCTGGATCGAATTCAGTGCGTTGAACACGAAATGGGGGTTGAGCTGGGCGTGGAGGGCTTTGATCTCTGTTTCCAGCTTTCCCTTTTTCTGTTGTTCCGCCAGGAGCAATTGCTTTTGCCGGCGGCCGCGCCACAGCAAGATGATAAAACCAAAAAATGCAGCTATTAAGGCGCCTGCCACCAGTTTGAAAGCGGTGGTTTGATGCCATGCAGGTTTTATCCGGAAGGGGTATGAAGTTAGGTGTTGCGGCTGGATGAGGTAACGCATCTCCAGCCTGTATTCCCCGGGCGGGAGATTTTTAAGCCAGATAAAATGACCGTCAAATTCGTTCTTCTGCCATTCTGTGTAGGGTGAGCCGTCTTTGATGAGCTGGTATTCCAATACGCGCCGTTGGTTGGGTCCCCCCTTGAGGTAGAAAATAAGGTTATTATCATTATTGGGCAGGATCAGCTTTTTCGGGAGTGCGCTCGCGGAATCTATTTCATCCGGGGGATACCGTTGTTTCCATTTTTTTCTTTCATCGCGCGTCAGGGAGCTTTTTTGCAATTGAGAGATACTCAGCCGTCGGAGAAATTCATTTAATTCGTTGGAAGTATATATATTAAGCAAAACAGGCTGAGTCTTCCTCCAGAAGACATAAGCATAAGACAGGACGCTGTCGGAATTTTTTCTCCTGATATCCACGCCGAGATAGTTCCCGAAACCCGTTTTGTACCCTCCCAGCAGCGCCATTTCTTTCTCTTTACTGTCACTTTTGGGAACCTGGTCCCCGGTGACAAAATGTGTGATATTGGTCCATGGCAAAATGGTTGTGCTGTGATTCTGCCTTACCCTGAATTCATATTGGGAAGCATTGTGGTGATCAATGTGCTCTACGAAGAAATAGGCCTCCGACGAATCATAAGTAGTGTTGTAATAATAGTAATACGGACGAGCAGAAATAAGGTCTTCCGGTGGTAACGGAAAGGGGGTCCCCATGTCTTCCACATAGCTGTTGTTTTTGCGGGTGGCGGTAACCAGCGAGGGAGTGGTATCGCCTTTCGGCTTGGTGTAAGAGCTGACGGAATAGTCCTTCAGGTTTATTTGCGCAAATGCTGCCGGCGTTAAGATCAGCGCTATGGCGGCGAGCAATAATATTTTGTTCATGCAGGTTGATTTTTCATCAAAACTATTTTCTGCGTTCTTGCTTACGGGGCTGACTGTGAATTTGGCGGGTGCGGCTGTGATGTTGGATATTCCTGACCGACGATGGGATGTGCCATCATTATGTATGAATGCTTTCGATCATACAGACGGCCTCCTGGTTTACCCAACCTCTTTCCGGAAAACCGGCCGCCCACTCCAGGGGCGTGACATTCCTTGCGATGTGCCAGCCCGGTTCTTCGCGCCAATCGAGGTACTTTCTCAGGTTTATCCTGACGTGTATATCGGCCCCCTGCTCCAGAAGCCGGTGGGCCATGTAAGCGTCCCGCTGCCTGCCGTTGACATACGCATCGCTTACGATGGCATTGAACAGCGGCGTATGTCCGCCAAAACCTTCTTTGTCAATAGTGGCTGCGGCATTTACATCCGCTCCCTGCTCCAATAACCAGTCGAAGATCTCCTGTTCGTCAAAGTCGATCGAAAGGTGCAGCAGCGTGGTCCCGTCAATGGGGGTACCGTGCAGGCCGGACCGGCCATCAGCTGCGCAGCCCAGTTCGAGAGGATAAATCTCACGATAGCTGAAACACCGGTGGATCAGCTGCGGATCGCGTTGCAGATGAGCTTTGAGCTGGTGCAGGTCGCCGCCATGAAAAGCCATCATAGGCGTATTTGTCCAGCGATATCCTCTTGCCTTGAAGCGCTGTAAGATCGCATGTTTGCCGACGGGGTTGCGACTGTAAGTTTCCAGCACCATGGCAAGCGAGGCTAATTTATCGCCTTTCCCATCCGTCAAGGGAGCGCCCGCATCATCCAGAAATCCAAAGCCACGGGCATTCAGCGTTTCGCAGGATCCCATGATAATGCCAGGTGTGAAGGTGGCGCCCTGTCCATACAGCCATTGAGCTACCTCAATATCACCATGCAACAATGCTCGATCGAAAGCATGTTGAAAATCTTTTGCACCCAGTGCCGCGATTGTTTTCACCATGTCAAGCAGGCCCATGTTGGCAGCGTGGCTCATGGGCGGTCCCCAATTGCCGCTGCGGACGGGGACGTGCAATAGGTTGGGATGCGCGGTGAGCAGCCGGGTGACTGCGGCGGCGTCATTGGAACGAATGGCTTTGTCGATCAGCTCTGCCGCAGTATTTTCTGTGATGCGCTGCTTGAGCTGCGTCCAGGAAGAGAAACCGTATTCCCGTGCAATGACCAGCTGCGTGTCGCTCAATTTTAATTGGGTGGAAATGGGGTCATCAACGGCCGTGCGAAACCTTGGATGCTGGCGTCGGACGCGATCGAGGGCTTCGGTTGACCTTGCTTTGCATTGCCGGAGCAGTTCGCGTGCCTGTTGTTTGGGAACATCGAGATGGGGCTGTGCGGGCAAGCCGCGGGAGACTGTAGACATAACTTTCCTTCTTTTATTATGCCCGTGTCCGCACAGGGGCAAGAAGTTAAGTTAATAAATATGTTCGTGAACCATGCCGGTGGGCTTTGCCCATTTCCGCGGACGGGGTGCTTCCGGAGAGCAAGGTGAAATTAGGAAATTTTGCGATATTATGGTAAAAGGGGTACCGACTTTTAAGTGAACAAAGTTTTAATATCTTTAGTGGAAGTTATCTGTAAAATCATGGCGAAGTATATACCTGACGAGATATTAAGGCCCTTTATACAATCTTACGAAAAAGGAGATGTATGGCAGGTACACACGGGAGATAGATGGATAAATTTTTTTTTATACCTGGATAGCCAGATTGAATCAAATAAACGCTTGCCTATATACCGGCAAGTGCGTGAGGAGTATTTCAAATTGGTAGATAAATATCTTGATTTGCATTTGTCCAGCCCGAGTGATATTAATTTATACTTTGATAGTAAAGAAAATTTTGAGAAGAAATACAAAGGCAATTGGAATATGTATTATCATTAATGCCAAACCGTGGTTTAACCTATTTTAAAGCGATGGCTTTTAATTTAAGGCAAAGAAAAAAGCAGTCACAACATTTCGTCATAACTGCTTCATTTTCTTCGTGGTGTGGGGCGGGCTCCAGCCGCCGGCACAAGGATCTTCAGTCCTTTGATTATATTTGCGGTCAATAGCCGATACTGCACCCGGCGTTTTATTTCTTTTCCTTGTTAAATTGCCGGAGGCAGATCGCAAAGATAATTCTCGTAATGAGTAAGGTTGTTATCGACAAGTCGTTTGGCCGGAAGGCCTTTGGCCTTGACCCAGCTGGTTACCATGCTGCAAGACCGGCATATCCCGAGTGGATTTATGAATTGCTTTATGAACGCTGTGGTTTACGGCAAAACGTGGCAACATTTGAGATTGGTGCAGGAACGGGGATCGCTACGCGCCGATTACTTGAACTTGGTGCTAATCCGTTGGTGGCCATTGAGCCGGATGATCGCCTCGCTGATTTTCTTTGCGAAACCATACAGTCTGACGCTTTGATGGTGATCCGTTCCTCTTTCGAAGACGCCATATTGCCTGGTGCCGGTTTTGACCTTGGGCTTAGCGCCACTGCATTTCATTGGCTGGATGAAGAAACAGCCTTGGCAAAGGTAGCTAGTCTTCTCAAGCCTGATGGATGGTGGGTCATGGTCTGGAATGAATTCGGTGACCCGGATCGGGCCGATCCTTTTCATGAAGCAACTAAGGTGCTGCTTAACGGCTCGTCGGTCTCCTTGATGGGCAATGACGTCTCCTTTGCACAAGACAAGGCTGCCAGGTTAGCCGCGCTGGAGCATACGCAAGCTTTCGATCGTATTGAGCACCGAACCAGCGCATGGTCGTTGGTCCTCGATCCTGATCAGGTTGTCAACCTTTATGCAACCTATTCCAATATCAATATCCGGCCTGATCGGGAATCCATCCTCGCGGAACTGTGCCGCATTGCCCGTGACGAATTTAACGGCTGGGTGACACGTAATATGACCACCAGCCTTTACATAGCCCGACGACGTTGATAGAATTTCATGTCGTACCTGAATATCATTGAGTTAGGACACAAAAAAAAGGCCACATCTCTGTGACCTTTCTTCGTGGTGTGGGGCGGGATCGAACCGCCGACACAAGGATTTTCAGTCCTTTGCTCTACCGACTGAGCTACCGCACCTTCCATCGAATAGGAACAAAAGCTCCATATTTGGGCTGCAAATATATTCCTTTCCGGGGAAGTTTCCGAAAATATGCAGAAGAAATTTATCAAAAATTCAGGCTGAAAAAGTCTGAAAATCAGGTTTGTAAGGACGGCATAGGATTTTAAGGCCCTTTGCTCCGTTAAAAGGGGCGGGGGCTTTGTAAACGGAAGAGAAATTAACACGTTCAATGCCGGATTCTTTATAATTTGTCGCGCCAATCAACAATCGCATGAAATTTATCGACAAGTCCGCGGGAGACCTGATCCAATTCGGGGAGAAAAAGAGTGAAGCATATGCACAGGCGGAACCTTTCCCCAATATCGTTTTTGACAATTTTTTCATTCCTGAAAGATTGAAAGAGGTGCTGGCGGAATTTCCGGACCTCTCGAAAAAGCCTGACATCAAGTTCAATGATGAGAACCAGGTCAAAAGGGCATCCCGGGGTGAAGGCAGGTTTGGCGAAAAGACCAGGTATTTCATGCATTACATGAATTCGGAACCTTTCCTCGAATTTTTGTCGGCCCTTACCGGGATTGAAAACCTTATTCCGGACCCGGGTTTCGAAGGGGGTGGATGCCACCAGATCCTGCCGGGTGGAAGATTGGGCATACACGCGGATTTTAATAAACATCCGAAAACAAAGCTGGACAGAAGATTGAATGTACTGGTGTATTTGAATGAGGATTGGGATGAGTCGTTCGGCGGGCATTTCGAGCTGTGGGATATTGAAATGAAGGGTTGTGTAAAACGCATATTACCCCTCTTCAACCGGATGGCTATCTTTTCCACTACCAGCACTTCTTATCACGGACATCCTAATCCCCTGACATGTCCTCCCGACAGAACGCGCAAATCACTGGCCCTGTATTATTATACCAATGGCCGGCCGGAAGAAGAGATGAATGATGCGCATCTTACGCTCTTCAGGGAACGACCGGAAGACAAAGGCAGGCCCAAGTTCAAGAGGGAATCAAAGCTGAAGAAATTCCAGAAAAAACTGACGCCCTCCTTTTTGAAGAAAAAGAAAAAATAGCGGCCCGATGGCTTATACCTCCCTTTCCCCTCATCCGGCGCTGGCATCCTATATCGATGCCTACTGGTCTGTAAGAGGCCCGGTGGAAGGTTGTACGACCAGCAGGATCCTGCCGGATGGGTGCGTGGATATCATTTATAATGTGGGAGAGGATATGGCTTCCATGAAAAGCGGCAGCGCTTACCTGGTAGGCACGATGACGCGGCCTTTTGACAGCACGGTCACACCGGGGACAAGGCTCCTGGGGATCCGATTTAAGCCTGCGGCCTTTTCGGCTTTTTACAGGTTCTCGTCTCTTCATGAGCTCACTGATGACGCCATTGAATGCGAAAAAGGACTGGCGCCGGCGCTTTCGACCCTCCGGGATCCTGTTGCAGGGCTGAATGCTTTTTTCCTTGCAAAGCTATCTTCTCCTAAGCATGTGTTGTTCCCTGTGCTGGAAGACATCCATCGTCATCATGGGCTGGTGCGGGTGGAAGAGCTGACGAAGCGACATTTTATTACGGTGCGGCAGCTGGAGCGCAGCTTTAAATATCATATTGGCGTGAGCCCCAAGGAATTTATCAACCAGGTGCGTTTCCGGCGTGCGTTGCAAGTCATCCGCCATAAACGGCCTGATGTCCGCCTTGGCGACATTGCCGAAGCCTGCGGGTATTATGATCAGGCGCACCTTGCCAACGAGATTAGGAAATACACGGGAGCCTCGCCGGTGCGGCTGTGAGAGCTACATGCCGTATTCGCTGAGGAACTTGATCCGCATGATCTTCAATTGCTCCCAGGTGAAATTACCATCGGACAGCTCCTGCTGGGCTACCTGCAGGCTGCTGGTCTCGCAACCTTTGAAATATTCGATGATCTCATCCTGCTCGTATTCGTCCAGCATCTCGTCGACGGCATAGTCCAGGTTGAGCTTGGTACCGCTGGCGGCGATGGTCTCCATGTCCTCCAGCAAGGCGTCCAGGCGGAGGTCTTTATTTTTTGCGATGGTCTCCAGAGGGATCTTCTTGTCCACCTGCTGGATGATGTAGACTTTATTGACACTTTTATTGACGACGCTCTTCATCACGAAATCATCGGGCTTCTCGATGTCATTCTCCTCTACGTATTTAGCGATGATCTCGATGAAGGGCTTGCCATAGCGGATGGCTTTGCCTTTGCTGACGCCCTGGCATTTTTCCAGCTCCTGCGTCGTCGTGGGATATAAGGTCGCCATGTCCTGGAGGGATGTTTCCAGGAAAATGACGAAGGGGGGTAATTGTTTCTTCTTGGCTTCCTTCTGCCGCAGGTCTTTTAACAGTTCGAAGAGTTTCTCGTCTGCGGAAGTGGTGCCACCTGTCTGTTCGCCTTCTTCCTCGTCATCAGCATTGGCTTCTTCGAAGAGATTGTTCAGGACAATTTTGAAGGAGCGGGGCTTTTTCAGGAAATCCTCCCCTTTCTTCGTGAACTTCAGGACGCCATATTCTTCGATGTCTTTTTTCAGCAGGTCTTCCAGCAGGAGCTGGCGGATCAGTGAATTCCAGAAATGTTCCGGCTCTTCCTTGCCTATGCCGAACTCGGAAATGCCTTCGTGGCGGAACATATGGATCTGGGGGGTCAGCTTGCCTGTGAGGATGTTGACGACATAGTTCGTCGCAAAGCGTTCGTCCAGGGCCTTGACGGTCTTCAACACTTTTACGGCGTTGTCCTTGGCCTCTACCCTCTCCTTCGGATGAAGGCAATTGTCGCAGCTGCCGCAGTTCTCCGTGGTATACTCCTCTCCGAAATAGCTCATGAGCACTTTCCGGCGGCAGACGCCTGTCTCGGCATAACCTACGGTCTCGTTGATCAGCTGGGCGCCGACCTCGCGTTCGCTCAGCGGCTTGTCTTTCATCAGGTGCTCCAGCTTGGCGACGTCCTTGTGAGAGTAATAGAGGATACAGTTGCCTTCCAGCCCATCACGGCCGGCGCGACCTGTTTCCTGGTAATAATTCTCGATGGACTTGGGAATATTGAAGTGAATGACGAAGCGAATGTCCGGCTTGTCGATGCCCATGCCGAAGGCAATGGTGGCAACGATGACCTGCACGTCCTCATTCAGGAAAAGGTCCTGGCGTTCGGCCCGGAGCTTGCTGTCCAGTCCTGCGTGGTAGGCTACGGCCTTGATGCCATTGGCGACCAGCATATCAGCCAGCTCTTCGGTGGTTTTCCGGTTGAGGGTATAGATGATACCGCTCTTTCCTTTATGTTGTACAATATAGCGGACGATGCTTTTGATGGTCTGGTCCTTCTTGATCTTGGGCTGGATCTCGTAATACAGATTGCCCCTGTTGAAGGAGGAGATAAAAATCTTGGGATCACGCAGGCCCAGGTTCTTTACGATGTCGCTCTGTACCTTAGGCGTGGCGGTCGCTGTCAGCGCGATAACGGGAATATCCGGGCTGATCTGGTCCATCATTTCCCGAAGGCGACGGTATTCGGGGCGGAAATCATGTCCCCACTCGGAGATACAATGCGCTTCATCCACGGCGAAGAAAGAGATCTTCAGGTCGCTGAAAAACTCCATATTCTCCTGCTTGGTGAGCGTTTCCGGGGCCACGTACAGCATTTTCGTGTGGCCATTGAGCAGGTCCTCATGGACTTCCCGGATCTGTTTTTTATTTAAAGTGGAATTCAGGAAATGGGCGACATTATCCTTGGCGCTGTAGCCGCGAACCAGGTCCACCTGGTTCTTCATTAGGGCGATGAGCGGACTGACAATGATCGCTACACCTTCACTGATCATAGCGGGCAGCTGGTAACAGAGACTTTTTCCGCCGCCTGTGGGCATAATGACGAAGGTGTCGTGCCCGGAGAGCAGATTTTGGATGATAGCAGCCTGATTGTCTTTAAAGGCGTCAAAGCCGAAGTATTCCTGTAACTGAGCCTGTAGGGGATCTGAAGGGTTGGATCTGACTTTTACGGACTTGCTACTGACGGCCTTTGTTTTCCTGGTAACGGTTTTTTTAGTTGTGGTTGTTGCCATGCTCGAATATTTTCCTCCTCACGATTTACGGTAACCAAAATACCCTGAACAGCCGGAATTACTTATTCACGCATTAAGATTAACAGGTGAATAAAGGCGTTCTATTGTATCTATTCAGAGCCCGGCTTAAGGGGTTGGCGAAGTTACACAAAAACAGGGTAAGCCCATAGCTGAATCTGTTAAAAGTTGCCATTCACTGTATAAATATAAGAAAAAATGATATGTATTCGGAGTGGAAATTTTAAGCGATAATAGTTTGATATACAAAGAAGAATGGTGAAACGCTCTTGAAATGGGGATCAAAAGATAAAGATTAACACTTAGGAAATACGATTTGGCCTGCTTTTAAGGGAAAGGGGGAGAAACAAGGAGGGCGGTTCTGGGATGGATGACGGTGGTAAATGAATGGACATGAAGAACCTAACACGACGATGGAAACATTATTGAGCAGTATCAAGCGTACATGTGCATTTATTGTCCTTTTATCATTTTAATGTAGGTTTGCGAAATCTTTATGAGCAAGGGCATCAATATTCTCGAGACAGGCAGAAATACCATCCGGAAGGAGGCCGCATCAGTGGCTGCGTTGGAAGAGCTTTTGGACGGCCAGTTCGAGAAAGCGGTGGAGCTCATATTTGCCTGCAAGGGCCGGGTGATCGTCAGCGGCATCGGGAAAAGCGCCATTATTGCGCAGAAGATCGTCGCCACTTTTAACTCCACGGGTACGCCGGCTATTTTTCTTCATGCTGCGGATGCCATTCACGGCGACCTGGGCATGGTTCAGGAGCAGGATATTGTACTTATTATCAGTAAGAGCGGGGAGAGCCCGGAGGTCAAAATGCTGCTCAGCTTTATCAGGAATTTCGGGAATCCACTGGTGGCCATGGTGGGTAACCTGCAATCCGTGTTGGCCAAACAGGCTTCCATTGTACTGAATACCACGGTAGACCAGGAAGCTTGCCTCAATAACCTGGCCCCCACCAGCAGCACGACGACACAGCTGGTGATGGGCGATGCCCTGGCGGTGACGCTGATGGAAATGAGGGGATTCGGGAGCGAGGACTTTGCCAGATTCCATCCCGGCGGTACGTTGGGGAAGAAGCTCTACCTGCGGGTACAGGATTTGTATATCCACAACGAGCGGCCGAAAGTGCCTGTCTCCGCCACGCTCCGGGAAGTGATCATGGAGATCACCTCCAAGCGCCTGGGTGCAACGGCTGTCACGGATGAAAAAGGCGGTTTGCTGGGTATCGTTACGGACGGTGACCTGCGCCGCATGCTGGAGAAGAATATCAACACGGACGGGATGACGGCCGGGACCATCATGACGAAGCATCCGAAGACCGTGGAAGCGGAAGCGTTGGCGATCGAAGCACTTGACCTAATGCGCACATATGATATCACACAGCTGGTGGTTACCGGGACGACTGGCTATATGGGCTTTATCCATTTGCACGACCTAATCCGGGAAGGGATCATTTAAAACGTTTTATGAATAAAAATCACTATGTGGTCATCATGGCCGGCGGCATCGGCAGCCGCTTCTGGCCTATGAGCCGTCAGAACTTTCCCAAGCAGTTCCTGGACATCCTGAATACGGGAAAGACGCTGATCCAATGGACCTTTGAGCGCTTTGCATCCTTTATTCCCGCGGAGAACATTTATGTGGTGACGTCCAACGAGTACAAGGACATCGTGCACGACCAGCTACCTGAGCTACCCAAAGCAAACATATTGGGAGAGCCATCCCGGAAGAACACGGCTCCCTGTATCGCTTACATCTCTTTCAAATTGATGCAGAAAGACCCTAAGGCCTCTCTCATCGTGGCGCCGGCTGACCACCTGATCATGGATAAGAAGGGATTTACCAAGGTATGCCTGGAAGCGCTGAGCTTTGTCAACAAGCACAGCGCCTTTATCACCCTGGGCATCAAGCCGACCTATCCCAATACGGGGTATGGCTATATCCAGCATGAGCAGCAGTCTGTATCCGACAATGTTTATAAGGTAAAGACCTTTACCGAAAAGCCGAACCTGGAGCTGGCCAAGACCTTTTTAGCCAGCGGCGATTTCCTGTGGAATGCGGGTATTTTTGTCTGGCAGGTGAAGAACATCATCCAGGCGTTCGAAAAATATCTGCCCGAGATGTACGATGTATTTGCGGCGGAAAAAGAGAAGTTCAACACGCCCGGCGAAAAGGCGGCCCTGGAACATATCTATCCCTTATGCACGAATATTTCCATCGATTTCGGTATCATGGAAAAGGCGGACAATGTCTACGTGATACCGTCCTCATTTGGATGGAGCGACCTGGGTACCTGGAACAGCGCCTACGAGAACCTTGAAAAGGATTACCTGGCCAATGCGGTGGCTGGCGATAATGTCGTGGTGATCGATTCCACCAAGTGTGTCGTGAAGGCGCCCAATGACAAGCTGCTGTTGCTGCAGGGCCTTGATGATTTCATTGTCGTGGATACCAAGGATGTGCTGCTGATCTGCAAGCGGGAAAAAGAGCAGGAGATCAAGGAATATGTGGCAGAGCTGAAACGCAGCAAAGGGGATCAATACCTCTGAAGGAGGAGACAAAGGAGATTCGTATATTCGTTGCATGTCTCCCCACCCACTCCATAACATTCTGTTCCTGGATATCGAAACGGTGTCCCAGCATCGGACATTTGAAGAAGTGCCTGATGAGTGGAAAGCACTATGGCGGCACAAAGCCGAGATATTGCTGAAGGACAAACAGCCGGTGAGCCTGGAAGATGTCGAAAAGATCTACGAACGAAGCGCCATCTATGCGGAATTCGGCAAGATCATCTGCATCAGCTGCGGGATCGTCTCCGGACCTCCTTCGGACAGGAAGCTGACGCTGAAATCCTTTTCCGGCGACGATGAAAAGGCGTTGCTGGCCGGGTTTGCGGACCTGTTGCGTAAATGGGCGCCGGATCACTCCAAATATCTTTGCGCGCATAACGGCAGGGAATTCGATTTCCCCTATCTCTGCCGCAGGATGGTCATTCATGGGATGAACATTCCGGCCGTGCTGAACATGTCCGGCAGAAAACCCTGGGAGGTCCAGCACATCGATACCATGGAGCTTTGGAAATTCGGAGAATACAGAAGCTTTGTCGGACTGAACCTGCTGGCCCATACGCTTGGGATCCCCACGCCAAAGGACGATATCGACGGCAGCCAGGTGGGGAATGTTTATTGGGTCCAGGGCGACCTTCCCAGGATAGTCACCTATTGCCAGAAAGATGTCATCACCGTAGCACAGGTGTATCTCCGCATGCACGGCGAGTCCCTTATCCGGGACGAGAACATAGAATTAAAATAGCGCCTTTCAAGCATTATTACCATGAACATTCCTTCTATCCCCAGCAAGCTGCCCCAGGTGGGGACGACCATCTTTACCGTCATGAGTTCGCTGGCCACGGAACTGGGCGCCGTGAACCTGGGTCAGGGCTTTCCTGATTTTCCCATGGACGCCCGGCTGATAGGCCTGGTGGATAAGGCCATGCGGGACGGCTTCAACCAATATGCGCATATGCATGGGCTACAGTCCCTGCGGGAAGTGCTGTCGGCGAAGATCGAATACCTGTATAACACTTCGGTCGACCCTGCTACCCAGATCACCATTACCCCGGGCGGGACCTATGCTATCTATACGGCGCTTACCACGATACTACGGCCGGGGGATGAGGTGATCGTCTTCGAGCCGGCTTATGACAGCTATATCCCGAACATCGAGATCAATGGCGCCGTGGCCATCCGGATCCCCCTGAGCTTTCCCGACTACCGGATCGACTGGGAAGAAGTGCGTCGCCGGGTCACGTCCAGGACCAGGATGATCATGCTGAACTCGCCGCATAATCCCACCGGCTCGGTGCTGCGGGAAGACGATATCGTCGCGTTGCGGGCATTGGTAAAGGATAGCGGCATCTTCATCCAGTCGGACGAGGTATATGAGCATCTTATTTTTGACGGGGTGCCCCATCAATCTATTTTACGCTACCCCGACCTGCTGGAAAGGAGCTTTGTCTCCTTCTCTTTCGGGAAGATCTACCATTGCACGGGCTGGAAGCTGGGGTATAGTGTTTCTTCGCCGGCGTTGATGGCGGAGTTCCGGAAGGTCCACCAGTTCAACTGTTTCAGCTGTCATACGCCTTCGCAGGTGGCGCTGGCGGAGTTTCTCACGGACAGGAGCTCGTACCTGGATCTCCCTGCTTTTCTGCAGGGCAAAAGGGACTATTTCCAGGATTTGATGCGCGCCACGCGGTTTACGCCCCTCCCCTCTTTTGGCAGCTATTTTCAATTGTACCGATATGACCGGATCAGTGATGAAAGCGATAAGGATTTTGCCATTCGTATTACGAAAGAATATGGGGTGGCGATGATCCCCGTCTCCGCGTTCTACACGGCGGGTAAAGATGATAAGGTGGTACGGTTCTGCTTTGCAAAGAAGGAGGAGACGCTGCAGCGGGCGGTGGAGCGGCTGCTCAAAATATAATGGATATATGATAAAGAAGACAGGGGTAGCTGTCATGGTGGTGTCGTGGATGGCTTGCGGCGGAGGTGGAGGAAAGAAGGCGGGCGGTGATACGGTAGATACGACAAGCATTACCACGTCGGGGGCTGTTGCGGCACGGCCACATGATACGGCCTATTATACGGGGGCGGAGACGGACACGTTGGCGGGTGTCGATACGTCCGCAGCATTAGCTGGCAGGGATGAGCCAGTCCCGGAGCAGGTGTCGCATTCCATCCACCTGCAAAAAGGAGTGGAGCTGCAGCTGCATACGCCCAAGGGGTATCATATCGGTGTCGCCTTTGAAGGCTTGCGACGATTGAGGTTTCTTGCCAGAAGTCCGGACGGAAGGCTCTTTGCTTCGGACATGTTCAATACCAGCGACAATAAAAGAGGTAAGGTATACATCTTCGCCGATTGGGACAGCGCTGGCCGGCAGTTCAGGAAGGTGCAAACCTTTATGGAAGGACTGCACAATCCGAACCAGGTGGGTTTTTACGAGGAGGAGGGCAGGACCTATATCTACATTTCGGAGACGGATAAGCTCTGCCGTTACCCTTACCGCGGGGGCGACACGGTCCCTTCCGGGCCGGCACAGGTGGTGGCCACCTGGCCGGATTACGGACTGGGGTATAAATACGGGGGATGGCATCTCACCAGAAGCTTTGCCTTTCACGGGCGGAAATTATATGTGAGCGTTGGCAGCAGCTGTAATGCCTGTATCGAAAGCGAGGATGTGCGGGCCACGATCCAGGAGATGGACCCTGATGGCGGCGACCGGCATGTTTTTGCCAGGGGCCTGCGGAATTCCGTGGGGATCAAATGGGTGGGTGATGAGCTGTGGTCCACCGGCATGGGGAGAGATCTGCTGGGACCGGATAAACCGGAAGACCTTTTTCAGAAGATCGGTAGGGGCGTCCACTATGGATGGCCGTTCTATTTTCAATATAAAAAGACCATTTATCCTGATACGGCCATGCAAAGGTTGGCGCATGAAACGGCCATGTCGCTGCCGCCGCCGCCGCCCGTGGCGTATTGCGGGTTCCTGGCGCATTCCGCACCGCTGGGGTTCGACTATTTCAGGGGTTTTGGCGACAGCCTGCTACGGGATGCCTTTGTGGTGGCGTTGCATGGCTCGACCACGGTCTCGCGTCAGCGGGGCAACAGTATCGTGAAAATAACGCGCCATGGAGGGTATGTTCCCATCGTGGATGGGTTCCTGTCCGGCAGGACGGAGGCGGACCGTAAGGGGCGGCCTTGCGGCGTGCTGATGAACGACGCGCGGTCCTTTTTTTTCACGGATGACAAGAACGGGGTCCTGTATTATGTTTGGAAAGAATGATCGTTTATTCATCAACTGATAAAAGAATTAATTATGGCGACTATTGATACGGTGGTGTTCGACCTGGGCGGGGTGCTGGTAGACTGGAACCCGGATTACCTGTATAAGGAGATCTTCCCGGGTGAGGAAGAACGGAAGTGGTTCCTGTCCAATATATGTACGCTGGACTGGAACGAGGAGCAGGATGCCGGCAGGACCCTGAAGGAAGGCACTGAATACCTGGTGCGCAAATACCCGGAGCATGAAAAATACATCCGGATGTATTACGATCGCTGGAAGGAGATGCTGGGAGGGCCCATCCATGAGACGGTGGAGATCTTCCGGCACCTGAAGGAAAAGAGCAAAGTGCGGCTGTATGCCCTGACGAACTGGAGCGCCGAAACCTTTCCCATTGCGCTGGAGCTGTACGAATTCCTCCATTGGTTTGATGGCCGGCTCGTGTCCGGGGCGGAAAAAATAAGGAAGCCTTCACCTGATATTTATAAGCTGCTGATCAGGAGATTTGACATCGATCCTTCCCGGGCGGTGTATGTGGATGATAATCTCCGGAATGTGACTCCGGCCAAAGCGCTGGGTTTTTATGGCATTCATTTTCAAAGCCCGGGGCAGTTCCGCCAGGAGCTGGAGCAGCTGGGGGTGTGGTAGGGGGTCTGTGACAGAGGGTCCTGTTTGCGATACGCGGTCCTGCTATTTCAGCAGCTGGTAGACCAGCAGGCTGACGAGATAGGCCAGGCCCGTCATATACACCAGCTGGATCAAAGGCCATTTCCAGCTGCGGGTCTCGCGCCGCACGACGGCCAGGGTGCTCATGCATTGCATGGCCAGCACATAGAATACCATGAGGGAAATGCCGGCTGCCAAAGTATACACGGGCGTTCCGTCATTCCGGCGGGCGGCGCGCAGGCGCTGCTGCAGGGTCTGCGGGTCTGCATCCTTTCCTCCTTCCACGCTGTACAAGGTGGCCATCGTCCCGACGAAGACTTCCCTTGCGGCAAAAGAGGTGATGAGGGCGATGCCGATCTTCCAATCGAATCCCAGGGGATGAATGACGGGTTCGACGGCTTTGCCTAAGATACCGGCATAGGAGTTTTCCAGGAGGGCGGCCTGCTTCTCTTTGTTCAGGTCCGCCGCCCGGGCGGGGTTTTGCTGAGCCTGCCGGGCGTATTTGTCTTTGACGTCCTGCATGCGGGCGCCGGGGCCATACGTGCTGAGCGCCCAGAGAATGAGGCTGATGACGATGATGACCTTACCGGCATCTACCACGAAGATCTTTGCTTTGTTCACCATGGTGACCAGCACGTTGTTCCAGCGGGGGGCCCTGTAGATGGGCAGCTCGAGGATAAAGAAGCTTTTTTCCTTTATTTTAATGAACCATTTGGCTACATAGGAGACGACCATGGCCATCACCAGCCCCAGCATATACAAGCCCATCATGACGAGGCCCTGCAGGCTGAAAATTCCCAATACCTTTCCCCGGGGAACGGCCACGGCGATGAGCATGGTATACACGGGCAGGCGGGCGCTGCAGCTCATGAGCGGCGTGATCAGGATGGTGAGCAGGCGTTCTTTCCTGTTCTCGATATTCCGGGTGCTCATGATGGCGGGGACGGCGCAGGCGAAGCCGCTGATCATGGGCATGACGCTCTTGCCGTTGAGGCCTACCTTTCGCATGAGCTTATCAGTGAGAAAGCTGATGCGGGCCATATAGCCGGTGTCTTCCAGGATGGTGATCAGCCCGAAAAGGATCATGATCTGGGGGACGAAGACGAGGATGCCGCTGAGGCCGGCCAGCAGACCATTGACGAACAAGTCGCTCCACCAGGCTTCGGGCAGCAGCTGGCCCAGCCAGGCGCCCAGCCGGGAGAAGCTCCAGTCGATGGCGTCCATGGGATATTGCGCGATCCAGAAAACGCTTTGGAACAGGAAGAAGAGGACCCCCAGCAAAATGATATAGCCCCAGGTACGGTCCAGGAATACATTATCCAGGCGCTCGGTGAACAGGGTCTTTTGCAGCGGGTCCGGCTCTGACACCGTGTGCTGCATGATCTGCTTGATGCGGCTGTAGCGTTGCATGATCTCGTCGGCCTGGATACGGGTGTGATTGAAAGCATGTTTGCTTTCGATGTGTTCGATCTTTTCCTGGAGTCCCTGGTCAAAGTCGAAGCTTTCGTGGTTGATCAGGTAGTGGATGGCCGTATAGTCGCTGATCTCCTTTCCGCGGAAGAGGGCTTTCACGTCCTGTACGGCGCCGGTGGCCAGGGCATTGCCTGCGATGAAATCGCGGGGCGGCGCCTGGTGGAGCTGCCTTGCCCTCAGCTCTATGATCTTTTTCAGCTGGGGGATGCCCTTGTTCTTACGGGGATTGACGGAGACGACGGGAATGCCCAGCTCCCGTTCCAACCCTTCGATGTCGATGTCGATGCCTTTGGAGGCGGCCAGGTCCATCATCGTGAGGGCGACTACCACGGGTATTTTCAGGTCGATGATCTGGGAGCAGAAAAGGAGGTTTCGTTTCAGGTTGGACGCGTCCACCAGCAGGACTACCATGTCGGCGTGAATGCTGGGGTCCTGACCCAAAAGGACTTTATAAGTGACCCATTCGTCTGCTCTTTTGGGGTAGAGGCTATAAGTGCCCGGCAGGTCGATGATCTGGACGGAGTTACCGGTGGAAAGCTGGGTGAAGCCCGTCTTTTTGTCGACGGTGACGCCGGGGAAATTGCCCACTTTCTGGTTCAGGCCGGTGAGGGCATTGAAAAGGGAGCTTTTTCCAGCGTTTGGATTGCCCACCAATGCTACATGTAAGGTATTCTTTTTTTGTTCCACCGGTCTAATTCAGCGGGTAAAGGTAGGTGATAATTGGTGGTTGGGTTTACGAGATCGGGAGTGATTAGGAGCCGCCGGGAAGGTTTATCAGTTTCCCGTTTTCATACAGCGGCAGCACCGGCGCCACATCGGGTGTCAGGCAATAGGCGATGTCCTTTTCGAGGCCATAGCCTGAAAGACGTTGATAATGAGAGGCATTCTTGGCCTTCATGAAGCCGTACAGGTCTTTTTGAGCTTCCAGGTAGAGGGTTTCGGCGATCTGGGAGGAGTCGCAGTTGATATAGAAATTTTCCTTGACCTGGTGGATCACGGCTCCGGCGAAGAGCAGGTCTTCTATATTGACCCGGTCTTTCCAGGCTGCGCAGGCCAGTACGACGGGCAGATTTTGGGCCAGCAGATAGTCGCAGACAGCGGTCAGGTTGGGGAAGGAGCCTGTGATGATCTGCCCGGCGCCTCTGTCGAGGGCCACGTGCAGCAATTTGGTGCCGTTGGTGGTGGTGAGCACCAGGGTCTTTCCGCCAATGAAGCTGGGGGGATACTCGAAAGGTGAATTGCCGTGCTGCAGTCCTTCTGCGATCATGCCATCCCGTTCGCCGGCTGTGATGCCGTCGATCTGTTTGCCCAGCTCGATGCATTTGGCGACGCTATCTACGGGGATGACGCATTTGGCGCCATTGTGCAGGGCGGTTGCGATGGTAGAAGTGGCGCGAAGGACGTCGATGATCACCACGATGGCATGGTTCAGATCATAGAGATGCAGTAATGCGGGTGATAAAGCCGTATATAAACTGGGTCTGGAATTTGTCATAGCGAATGGTCTGCAAATGTAAGGCTTATAGAACAAAAACGAGCCGGAGGTTCGTTGTTTGTAACCGAGCGTAGCGAAGGTTACGACCGAGGAGGAGCGAGGGACGACGCTCCAACGAAGGTCTCAGACATTAGATATTTGGCACAATTGGTTAAATTTCAGAACGCCAATTGTGCTCAATTTATTTATTCAAAATAAACTTCCATTTTTCAGACTCAGCGTATTCCCTGATCAGTTGATTGCGTAATTCCAGTAGTTTTTTCAGATAATCGGTCAGAAAGAGGCGGTTGGCCAGCTTACCCAGTCCGCCGTAGGGGGATTCAAAGTGGAACAGGTCGATGATGAGGGTGCCGTTGCCAACGCGTTTGAAATGATGTTCATGCCGGAGGCTTTTGAAGTCGCCTTCCACCATTTCATCGGTGAAGGAGAGGGGACGATTCATGGAAGTGATGCGGCTGCGGAGTATGCGGGTCTTAAAGAAGTGCCGGGCTTTCCATGTGACCGTCTCATCTTTGCCGATGAGGCCGGCGACGGTTCCGGCAATCGCTTCCTCCCCTGTATGGGCCATGGATTTCCGGTGCAGCTCGATGCTTCGGCTGAGGTCAAAGACCCGCTCGGTAGGGGCGGCGACAAACGTCGTTAGATGAATGGTTGGCATTGCTTGGCTAATAGGTCCTGGATGGTTTTTCTTTCCGGAGCATAATAGCAAGAAAAAATCATTCCAACCTTGTTGATTTCCATGAAAAATGGAAGATAGGGGTAAATTCGACCGGCGGCAAAGCAGGATCAGCTAAATGGGAGCTTGACCACCCTGGCCAGGAGGAGCTTATCGCGGACCTTGATGTAGACCTGGGTGTCCAGGTTGGCGAAGACGGCGCTGACATAGCCCATCCCGATGGCCTTCCCTAAAGAGGGGGACTGTGTACCGGAGGTCACTTTTCCGATGGGCCGGCCGGAAAAGTCCTTAATCTCATAGTCATGGCGGGGGATGCCCTTGTCTATCATTTCGAAACCGATCAGCTTGCGGGGAGCGCCTTCTGCCTTCTGTTTTTCCAGGATGGGGCGGGCGGTGAAATCCTTGGTAAACTTGGTGATCCAGCCCAGGCCTGCTTCCAGGGGAGAGGTGGTGTCGTCGATGTCATTGCCGTAGAGGCAATAGCCCATTTCCAGGCGCAGGGTGTCGCGGGCGCCTAATCCAATGGGCTTGAGGCCCTGAGGTCCACCGACCTCGAAGATCTTATTCCAGATGGTGGCGGCTGCGTCATCCTTGTCTTCGAAATAGATCTCGATGCCGCCGGCTCCTGTATAGCCGGTGGCGCTGATCAGTACGTTGTCCACTCCGGCGAAACGACCTTTTTCGAACGTATAATATTTCAGGTTCAGGATATCGATATCGGTGAGGGCCTGCATGATCTTTGTCGCATTGGGTCCCTGGATGGCCAGCAGGCATGTCTTTTCGGAGATATTGTGCATCTCGGCCTTGTGAATATTGTGCCGGGAGATCCATTTCCAGTCTTTTTCGATGTTGGAGGCGTTTACTACCAGCATATAGGCCTTATTCGGCTCCATGCAATAGACGATGAGATCGTCCACGATACCGCCTTCGTCATTGGTGAGCGCGCTGTACTGGGCTTTGCCGGCGGTCAATTTTGATGCATCGTTGGTGGTCACCCGCTGGATCAGGTCGAGGGCATTTTCCCCTTTCACGATAAATTCGCCCATATGGCTTACGTCGAAGATCCCGGCATTGGTGCGGACGGCCTGGTGCTCGTCGTTGATGCCGGTGTAGCTGATGGGCATATTGTATCCGGCGAATTCGACCATTTTGGCGCCCAGGGCTTTATGAAAAGATTCGAAAGGGGTGGACTTCATGTGATGATGGTTTTATTAGGCGCGGCAAAGGTAGGGGATTTGGGTTGTAGTTGGAGGGGGAAGGATGGACGGGGCTGGGGGGTAAATAAAGGGGCGTCACAGACGCACCGGCTATAACCGAGCAAAGCGAAGGTTATGAACGAGGTATCCGAGGAAGGGTCCGACAGTGTTGGAACCAACGAAGGCAACCGAGCGCAGGCGAAGGTTGCGACCAAGGTCTCAACGGTGTTGAGACCGTAGGCCTGGCGTAGCCCTCGTGTCGAAGCAGCGCTGACGAAGTTCCCATAATCAGATGTTTTTCGGGATGGGCTATTTTGGGCAGGAAGGCCATCCCAAAAAAAAAGGCTCCCGGCCAATGCCGGAGAGCCTTGTGTTCCAACTTCAACCAACTATTGAAATAGTGCTGATAGCAAATACAGGTGTCCGTCTACAGTCGGCCGGCTGCTGGCGGAAAGAGCGGCCGTCTTTTTCACCGTGTCGACAGTGGGCGCGGGACGGGTGGATTTGGGGGAATGATAACGATAGCCGGGATCTTCCTCTGAGTTCTTTTCGTCGTTGCCTTTCTTTTCTTGCCTTTTATCCTCTTTTCTTTCGTCATTGTCTACTTTTCTTCTGTCAGTGCGGACGAGCCCGTCATTGGTCATGATGTACTCTACATCTTTGGACCAACCATACTGGCTGCCTATATTGATGTCATCATCCCATTCGCGGCCCCAGTCGTCGTCGTAGTTCTTGTTCCTGTTCCAGCGGCCACGATTGTTGTGCACGTCGACGTTGAACCAGGAGTATTGGTCGATGTTGCGATTGATAAGGATACGCCGGCCGACAGGTATTGAGACGACGACAAGCACCTGCTGGTTACGGAATTTCTGATCCCGGGAGATGGTGAATCCATGGGGCAGATAGAGTATGCTGTCCGCCTGCTGTACGGGGAACTGGATCTGCTCAGCGAGCCGCCGGGCTATGTTGGCATTACTGCCATGGCTGAATTTCAGGAGCCTCACACGGTAGCTGCTGTCTTCGCTCTTCACGAGGTTGATGCGTACGGTGTTCAGGATGAAGCTGTCTTCGTTGAGATTGTAAAAAGGGCTATTCCGATCCCAGCTGAAGTCGAACCACCAGTCGCCGTCAAAGTAGTCGTGTCTTCCTTCGGTGGCTTTTACGATCAGCTTGTTATGGCTGGGGTGGGACAAGGTCAGCTCTTCTTCCACGTGCTGGCGGGAACGGAAGTTGTTCATGATGACGCCGGCCAGGGCGATGGTGCTGAACAGGCCGATGACCCAAAGGGTGATGAATGCATAACGAAGGTAATGCTGACGGGAGCGTACCCCTGTGATGCGGCGGATGAGCCAGGTAAGCAGGGCAATGACCGGGATCACCAGGAAGAGGAAGAAGCTTGCCCAGAGCAGGACGTTCTGCCAGAACCCGGTGAGGATATAGTTCTTAATGGTCAGGATAGCGGGGCCGCGAAAGACGAGGGTTATCAGGACCATGATCAGGCAAAAGGCAATCGTTCCGGCGATGAACAGGAAGAAGGCTTTGAACAGGATGCCGATGGCACGTCCGATGCCGCTGCCGGCCCTGCGGGCGGCTGGATAGGCTTCCGATGCGAAGTTCTGGGTGGTTTGTTTCACCTTTTCTCCCGTGCCTTGAAAAGTACCCTTCAGGTCAGTGCCCACGTTGCTGGCTTTTTTCGCAAAGCCTTCCAGGTCGCTCTTGATGGTGTTCTTTATTGATTCCAGGTCAACTTTTTCGCCGCGCATTTCCAGCTTTTGAGAGGAGGATATGGCTTCGGGCAGGACGATCCACAGCACGATGTAAGTGATGAACAGGGTGCCGCCGAAGCCGCCTGAATAAAATGCGGGGCTGTCCCAGTCGAACCACATATGGCGGAAGATGGATGTCAATATGCTCAGGATCAGGGGCAGACAGAATATGAGGCGGGGTATCCAGACCTCGATGTGGAAGTAGGCGGCCAGTCCGCTGGCCACGCCACCGATGACGCGGTCGTCGGGGTTGCGGTACAGGCGTTTGCGGGCGTTGACCGGCAAGGTCTTGGTCGGAAGGACCACCCAAAGAATGATATACAGGAGAACGCCAGCGCCCCAGCCAAAGGTGATGAGGACAAAGATGATCCGCATGATGGCGGGATCTATGCCCAGGTAATTGGCCAGGCCGCCACAGACGCCGCCCAGGATCTTTTCATTTTCGGAGCGGTGAAGGCGGCGGGGCTCTTCACTGGAATAGGAGGAGGACTGCTGCTGGGTATTAGCGCTTTGTCCTTGTCCCTGCCCTTTTCCGGGGGCTGCGTCATCGTCTTCGAAGTCTTCAGGTCTTCCCATGCTGGCGATGATGGCATTTACGTCTTCGTCAGTGATGCAGGCGGCGCCTTTCTTCAGCGTCTCGGAAAAAAGCTCGGCAAACCTATTTTCAATATCACTAATGATCTCATCCCTCCCTTCTTCATTAGCGAAATGTCTGCGCAGGCTTTCGATATACTGCTGCAGAATTTCATAGGCGGTCTCTTCGATCGGGACTACCCGGCTATGAAAGTTTATATTAATGATCTTTTTCATTTGAGTTGTATTTGAAGGTTGAAATTTGAAACAGCGGTCTTTACAGGGTTTTAGGTTTTGTTGGCAAGGGCATGGACGGCGTTGGCTAGTTCGTTCCAGGTGGCTTCCAGTTCGCTGTAGAAAGCTTCTCCCTTTGGCGTCAGGGAAAAGTACTTGCGTGGGGGACCTGAATTACTTTCTACCCATCGATAAGTGAGCATGTCTGCATTCTTCAGGCGGGTAAGCAAGGGGTAGAGGGTACCTTCCAATATATTCAGATTGGCGGCCTTCATCTCTTCCACGATGTCGGAGGGGTAGGCCTCGCCGCGCCGAATTACCGAGAGAATACAAAACTCCAGGATACCTTTTCGCATCTGGCTCTGGGTGTTCTCAATATTCATACGCTTCGATTTTATGCTTGAACGGTGATATAAATCATCTTGTCAAAACAAAGATAAATACTTTTTTAGTACTATGCAACACAAAGTACTGAACTAAGGAAGGTAATTTTCATAAACCACTAATAGGGATTAAATGAGATGCAGGCTGGATAAGGGTTTTAGGTCGTCGGGGGCTATTCTTGGCGGATGGGCGGATTGTAGGAATGGCAAAAATTGTCCGATGAGCGGCGGATATCGGGACGGATGGATAGCCCCGAAGGGAGCCGGGCATGAAAATTTAGGAGGAAGGTTCGACGATGGACGGGTCTGGAATCGCAGGATTAAAATTCGATTAAAAACTGCAAACAAAATCGCTTAGATTCGCACTATCGTATGTTGACGTATATTGTACACAATTTTTATCGATTTGACCTTTCATGATTAGTAAGTTCAAGACCCTTGACAACCAGGAAAAGATCCTGGTTGTGGTAAAGCTGATACTCTGTTTTATTGCGGGCGCCTTATCTGCCTTTCTGCTATTCAAGCTTTTAGGCTTATAGGTTCCTATTTTTTCAGACCTATCTCCCGCAGGCGCTCGTCCAGGTATTCTCCGGCGGTCGCATCCGGATATTGTTTGGGATGCCCCTGATCGATGCAGCCCGGCAGGCAGGCAAGGCTCATTGAGCTCTTGGGATGGAGGAAGAAAGGGATGGAAAACCGGCTGGTTCCCCATTTCTCCCGGGGAGGGTTCACCACGCGGTGGGTAGTAGACTTCAATTTATTATTGGTGAGCCGCTGCAGCATATCTCCCACATTTACAACGATCTGTTCCGGCAAGGAAGTAACGGGCACCCATTCGTTCTGTTTGGAAAGGATCTCCAGGCCATCGGCGGAGGCGCCGATCAGCAAGGTGATCAGGTTGATATCTTCATGTTGTTCAGCGCGTATGGCGGAGCGGGGCTCGCTGGTGATGGGAGGATAGTGAATGGCCCGGAGGATGGAATTGCCGTTGTGCACGTACTGGTCGAAATAGTTTTCGTCCAGTCCCAGGTACAGGGAGATGGCCTTCAGGAGCCGGCTGCCGGAATCTTCAAAGGAACGGTAGGCTTTAAAAAAAGTGGGCGTGAAGTTGATGACCTCCGTCACCGTAACATTCGCGGGATATTCGGCGGCAATGGGATCGCCATCCACAACGGTCTGTCCGAACTGGAAGAACTCTTTAAGGTCGGCGGCTTTGCTGCCTTTTGCGTGCTCTTTGCCGAAAGAGGTGTAACCCCGCTGACCGGCCAGTCCGGGAATCTCGTATTTCTTTTTTACATCAAGGGGAAGGGAGAAAAATTCTTTTGTATTGGAATAGAGCTCCTCTATGGCGGCATCTGTAATACCGTGGTTTTTCACCGCTACGAACCCAACTTCTTCATAGGCTTTACCCAATGCGTTCACAAAAGAGGCTTTTTGTTTAGCGTCACCAGAAAAATCAGCAAGATCTACTACCGGAATGGCCATGGCAAATGTATTTGTGTTTAGAATAAAGTTTTTTGTGATTAGCTTTATCAGTAAAATTAAAACATTTTGAAACACCGCAGGCGGCGTTTTCCGCATTGGATGTTTGTTTTGCTGATGGCCAGCTGCACATCGGCGACCGGGCGATATATTACGGTCAACAAGGTCCCCGAGCTGCCGGCGGGGGCTGATAAGTATGCCTTGCCGGAGTGCTGGGCTGCTCTTCCGGATAAAAGGGATGCTTCGGACAGCATACCGGAACCACTGCGCGCGAGCTGGGTGGCGGACACTACGACTGACGTATTCTTCCTTCATCCCACTACGTTGGTGGATAAGCGTGACGAGCGATGGAATGCGGACATCAATGACTCCGCGCTCAATTCGAAGACGGACCGTACCACGATTCTTTTCCAGGCCAGCGCCTTTAATGAATGCAGGGTATACTCGCCCCGCTACCGGCAGGCGCATATCCGTGCTTACTACAGTCCCGATACGGCCAGGGCGCGGGAAGCCCTGGACCTGGCTTACCAGGATATCCGCGAGGCGTTTATCTACTATTTGGATCACTTCAACCGGGGGAGACCTATCATTATCGC
Organism: Flavitalea plasmicola; assembly: GCF_030546645.1. Lineage (GTDB taxonomy): Bacteria > Bacteroidota > Bacteroidia > Chitinophagales > Chitinophagaceae > Puia. The sequence continues at coordinate 581,258 of NZ_JAUOTO010000007.1, read as the reverse complement.
CTCGCATAGCCAGGGGACGACGCATGCCCTGCGGTTGATGAAGGAGTTTTTCGAGAACAAACCACTGGCCCACCGGCTGGTGGCTGCCTATATGATCGGAATGGCATTGCCGGAGGGTTATTTTTCTGCGCTGGCGCCTTGCGCCGACTCGACAGCCACGGGATGTTTTGTAGGCTGGAGAACCCTTAAGGAGGGGTATATGCCGAAGTATGCGAAAAAGGAAAAGTCGCCGTCAGTGACGGTGAATCCCCTGACCTGGACGATGACGGATACGCTTGCTCCCCGTGACATGAATGAGGGGGCCATCCTCACCAGGTTTAACCACCTTGTCCCGCATGTGACGAATGCCCGGATCCACGAAGGTGTGCTGTGGGTGCACCGGCCTTATTTTCCCGGCAGCTTCCTGTTAAGAACACGCAATTATCATATCGGGGATATCAATTTATTCTATTTGAATATCCGGGAGAATATACGGACCAGGATCAGGTCTTACCAGGTGCGTGAGGGCGCTGTCAGGAACGGATGATCAATGAGCGCCTGCCGTCAGCGCTGTGATCTGCGCCTGTTCTTTTTCCGGGAGGTCAACCAGGGCAAAACGTTTGACATCATTGATCAGCTTCTCGTCCATCAGGCTGACGATGTTCTGGTAGCTGGATCCGGAAAAAGGCTTTAGCAACAACATCAACTCTTTTCTGCCGCCTTTGTAGGCGCGGTCCATTGCCATCTGTTTTTGCCGGATGATGTCGCCGATGCCGCCATGCTGATGGTAGGTGGTGACACCGTAGCTTCTCTCCCGAATGGATTGGTCCAGGTCGCCATTGTAATAAAAAACTTTATTGTCTTCGAGGGCCACGACGGTGAGGACGGCATTGTTCCCAATGTTCGAGGGGGGCCCTGCGACCGGCATGATCAGCTGCGTGGCCTTGGGTTTTGTCCAGGCGGTCGTGACCATGAAGAACGTGATGAGCAAGAATCCCAGGTCCACCATGGGAGTGAGGTCTACCCGTGTGGAAAGTTTCTTGCTGCGGCGTACTCCCGGCTTACGGGAATGCGTGGCCGCGCTGGTGAGCTCTGCCATAAAAATGTTGTTTCTATAGAGAGCGCAGTCCGGAAGATTTCCATAAATGTTGATGCGGTGAGCTAGAACTCCGCGCTCTTCGGCGCCCTTGGAAAAGCGATGACATCCCGGATATTCGTCATGCCAGTAATGAAGAGCATCATCCGCTCGAAACCCAGTCCAAAGCCAGCATGCGGTACGGAGCCAAAGCGGCGGGTGTCCAGGTACCACCACATTTCTTCTACGGGTATGTGCATCTCTTTCATGCGGTTTTCCAGCTTTTCCAGTCGCTCTTCTCTTTGTGAGCCGCCTACGATCTCACCGATGCCGGGGACGAGAATATCCATGGCGGCGACGGTCCTGCCATCATCGTTCTGACGCATATAGAAGGCTTTGATATCCCTGGGGTAACCGGTGACGATGACGGGCTTTTTAAAATGTTTTTCCACCAGGTAACGTTCGTGCTCGCTTTGCATGTCGATGCCCCACTTGACCTCGTACTGGAATTTTTTCTTTTTGTAAGCGGGTGACTGCAGCAGTATGTCGATGGCTTCGGTATAGCTGATGCGTTCGAACCGGTTGTTCACGACGAACTCCAGCTTTTCTATCAGGCCCATCTCGCTGCGCTCAGCCTGGGGCTTTTGCTTTTCTTCCTCTGCCAGGCGCTGGGCGAGGAATTCCAGGTCTTCGCGATTGTGCTCCATGACGTACTGGATAAGATAACGGATGAAGGATTCCGCGAGGTCCATATTGTCTTCCAGGTCATAAAAGGCCATTTCCGGCTCGATCATCCAGAACTCGGCCAGGTGGCGGGCCGTATTGGAATTCTCGGCGCGGAAAGTGGGGCCGAAGGTATAAATTTCGCTAAAGGCCATGGCGCCCAGTTCGCCCTCCAGCTGTCCGCTGACGGTGAGATTGGTGGCGCGGCCAAAGAAGTCTTCGCTGAAGTCGATGGTGCCGTCGTCCTTACGGGGGGGATTGTCAAACGGCAGGGTGCTGACGCGGAACATTTCTCCTGCGCCTTCGGCATCGGAAGCAGTGATGACGGGTGTATGGAGATATACGAATCCTTTTTCGTTGTAGAATTTATGAATGGCGAAGGCCAGGGCGTGGCGTACGCGGAAGACGGCGCCGAATGTATTCGTCCTGAACCGGAGATGGGCGATCTCGCGAAGGTATTCCAAAGTGGGCTTGTTCTTCAGCTGCAAGGGATATTGTTCGGGATTGCAGTCTCCGAGGATCTCCACGGAGTGTGCTTTTACTTCTACTTTTTGTCCTTTACCCAGGGAAGGGATGAGCTCTCCCACGACTTTGAGGGCGGCGCCGGGAGTGATCCTTTTCAGTAAAGAGTCGTCAAAAGCGCCCAACGCTACCACGATCTGGAGGGTGTTGTTGGTGGAGCCGTCATTGAGGGCGATGAACTGGTTGTTACGGAAATGCCTTACCCATCCCATGACTGTCACTTCCTGGTTTTTCGGCTCGGTTGCCAGCAGCGCTTTCACTTTGACTCTTGTGTTGAACATATTTTGTTTTATTAGGGAGGGCAAAGATAAGCAAGCGAGGGATTGAGGATGGGCGAAAGTTTTTGAAAATTGTGTTTATGTCTTTGCTAAATTTGTTGGCAAAACCTAATCATATGAATACGTCGTTTTCTGAAAGTGAATATAAAGCCTTTGTTACGGAAGTGAAGGCAAAGGTTTACCAGTTGCAGCATGAGGCCTTCAGGCAGGTGAATAGATCTTTGATCCAGCTATACTGGGAAATTGGGAAAAGCATTGTTGAGAAACAGAAGCAACATGGCTGGGGGAAATCGGTAGTGGGCAATTTATCGAAAGACCTTCAAAATGAGTTTCCGGGTATGAATGGATTTTCTGTGCAAAACCTCTGGTATATGCGGAAGTTCTATACCCAATATTCAATTCTCCAAGGGAGCATTGGAGAAATCGGATGGAGCCATAATATTGCCATTATGGATAAATGCAAAAGCCTGGAAGAGAGCTTGTTTTACATAGGAATGGCGAAAAAATACGGGTGGACGAGGGATGTACTGGTCCACCAAATCGAGGGCAAAAGCTATGAACAGTACCTGCTGGGGCAGACCAATTTCGACCAAACCCTTCCTGAGAAATACAAGAACCAGGCAAAGCTGGCGGTGAAGGACGAGTATAACCTGGAATTCCTGGAATTGACCGAGAAGCACAACGAAAAAGGCCATTATGGAGCTGCAAGCTTCGAGCTGCAAGCTACAAGGGGCATAATTAGTCAGGCTTGCAGCTGGTAGCTTGTGGCTTGTAGCTGGTTTTGGGGAATCAGTTCAAGCTGGAAGTCGGATCGGAAAATTTTTATATAGACATTTTACTGTTTCATAGGAGACTGAAAGCGTTGGTAGCGCTGGAATTGAAGACCGGGTCTTTCAAGCCGGAATATGCCGGGAAGATGAGCTTTTACCTGACGGTATTGAACGAAAAGGTCAAAACGGAGGAAGAAGTGGCTTCTATTGGCATTATCATCTGCAAGGATAAGGACAGGACCATTGTGGAATATGCCTTAAAGGATAAATCACACCCTATGGGGGTGGCATCTTACAGGGTCACGTCTGAATTGCCACAGGCACTGAAAGAATATCTGCCATCAGCGGAAGTGATTACTGGCAGTGTGTCGCATATTCTGGATGTTTTGGCAAAATAGATGTCCTTTAAGGAGGGACTACGAAAAAAAATTGTTATTTTTGTTGACGAAACCTGCTGTAAAACAAGCGGTTTTAAAATTTTTTTTTGATTTTTCCTTTTTTATGCTAAAATTGCAGTGGAATTAAGCTGATCAGTTTCTCTTATCCAATGCTCACAGCTCATCAGTTTTAACTCATTCCGTTCATCAATAATCAAAATTCATTTTTCACATTTTCAACTAGACAGGCCGGGCTGTTTGAGAATGGTGTTCAACTCTCAAGTTATTTTATGTACGATATTCTCCAATTGAACGACATGCTCGTTCCAGAGCTGCTAGATATTGCTGAGCAGCTTAAAATCACAGGCGCCAAAAAGCTGGATAAACAAGAGCTGGTATACAAGATACTGGACAAGCAAGCTTTGACGAGCGACAGCAAGCCTGAAGCGGCCGATGACAAACCTAAAAGGAAACGCATTATAAAGACGACCACGGCCAATAGTACCGAGGAAGCCATTGTGGAAAGCGGCCTGGAGGAAAGACCCAAGAAGGCGGCAGCGCCTGCGCCTGCGGCTATTGAAGGAAAGAAAGACTCCCGCAAAAAAGAAGAAAAGCCCCTGCTGAAGAAAATAGGACGCAAGAAAGAGGATGTCGAAGAGGACGCTCCTGCCGTTGTGGCGCCTGCAGCAAAGGCACAGCCCCAGCCGCAGCCCATGAAAGTGCATCAGCCTGCTCCCCAGCCGCAGCCTCAGGAACAGGGAGAGATGATAGAAGACGAGGATGAAGGAGAAGACGATGACTCTTCCCGTCAGATGATGCAGGACGATGCTGATTCCATGCAGGATGTAAACCGCGGTGGTGATTCACAGGCCAGCAAGCTCTATCCACAACGCAGAAATGAGGTTTTCAATATCGAGTTCGATGGTGTGATACAGGCTGAAGGCGTGTTGGAAATGATGCCCGACGGTTATGGATTCTTACGCAGCAGCGACTACAACTATCTTTCCTCTCCCGATGACGTGTATGTAAGTCCTTCACAGATAAAATTATTTGGTCTGAAGACAGGGGATACGGTGCATGGCGCCGTTCGTCCTCCGAAGGAAGGTGAAAAATATTTTGCCTTGTTGAAGGTAGAGACGATCAACAGCAAAGGTCCCGAAGAAGTGCGTGACCGCGTACCTTTCGATTACCTGACACCGCTGTTCCCTTTCGAAAAGCTGAACCTTTTCACAATACCCAGCGACTACTCCACGCGTATCATCGATCTGTTCACGCCTATTGGTAAAGGCCAGCGTGGCCTGATCGTGGCGCAGCCCAAAACGGGTAAGACGATGTTGCTGAAAGCCGTGGCAAATGCCATCGCGGCCAATCATCCGGAATGTTACCTGATGATCGTGCTGGTAGATGAGCGTCCTGAGGAAGTTACGGACATGGAGCGCAGCGTAAAAGCGGAGGTGATCGCTTCCACTTTTGACGAGCCTGCTGAAAAGCATGTAAAAGTTTCTACCATTGCCCTGCAAAAGGCCAAGCGCCTGGTTGAGTGCGGCCATGATGTAGTGATCCTGCTGGATTCCATCACGCGTCTGGCCCGTGCGCACAATACGGTGGCTCCCGCTTCCGGTAAGGTCCTCTCCGGTGGTGTCGAAGCCAATGCTATGCAGAAGCCCAAACAATTCTTTGGCGCCGCCCGTAAGATCGAGAATGGCGGCTCGCTCACTATCCTGGCTACGGCCCTTATCGACACGGGTTCCAAGATGGACGAAGTGATCTTCGAGGAGTTCAAGGGAACAGGTAATATGGAATTGCAGCTGGACCGCCGCCTGGCCAACAGGCGTGTCTATCCGGCGATCGACCTCGTGTCCAGCTCTACCCGTCGTGACGACCTGCTACTGGAAAGGGAAGTATTGCAACGGATGAACCTCTTACGGGTTTACCTGAACGATATGAATCCGGAGGAAGCCATGAATGAGCTGCTGAAGCGCATGCGGGGAACGAAGAGCAACGAAGAGTTCCTGGCGAGCATGAATTCGTAAGATCTGAAATTTATCATAGGAAACCACTCCCCTACGGAGTGGTTTTTATTTTGTCGATCTTTTTAGCCAGGGCGCGGTCTTTATCGGTGACGATGTTACCTGCGTCATGCGTGGATAACCAGATCTCGACCTGGTTGTAGACATTTGTCCACAAAGGGTGATGGTCCATCTTTTCCGCCGCCAGGGCCACCCGGGTCATGAAGGCAAAGGCTTCCGAGAAGTCTTTGAACTCGAATTTGCTATAGAGGCTGTTGTTTTTTTCTTCCCACATACTAATAGCGTTTAATTTTAAACCCGCAAAAGCTTCGAGCTTCGAGCTGTGAGCCGCGAGCCTGGATTTAAAGGTACAAGGTTCGAGCCAGAAACAGCTGTGAGCTACAAGCTACAAGCTGCAAGCGACTAGCCAGGGACTTAATTAAGCCAACTTGTAGCTTGTAGCTTGCCGCTTGCAGCTAAAAGATCAGGTGTCCTTTATTGCGGATCTTGTCCTGTACCAGCTCGGTCACTAATTGGACGGCGGGCATGGACTTAATGCAATTGATCAGGTCGTTCAGCTTTTCGTCTGTCACCAGATCGCCTTTGAGGAGCCATAAAAAATCCAGGTGCTTGAATTCGGGCAGCAGGTACTCTCCGTCGCACTGGTTGTTATAAAGAAAATGCTGCAGGGAATTATTCGTCTCCTGGAACTCGTAGACACCGAAGAAATATTTCCGCTGTTTTTTTGTGAGCTGGATCTCTATGTCGTGGTTGATGCGAAAGTCAAACCGCAGCCGGTTGTTCAACTGCCAGCAGAACTGATAGTCCTTCACGGGCGCGACCACGCCCAGCAGGCGGGTGCCTTCGAAGAACTCTCCCGTCATGTCCTCTATGTTTAATTTCAGCTTCATGTCGTGTTGCGGTCAGAATTGTACGGCTGCCTGGAGGACCTCATTGCCACGCCGGTATTTTACAGTGGTGGTATCTCCTTTCTGGAATTTCGAGAGGGCTTCCATGTATCTTTCCATTGAAGGTACCGGATAATCTCCCAGCTGCACGATGACGTCGCCAGCTTTTATTCCAGCTTTCTGGGCGGGCCTTCCTTCGCTGATGCCATCGGCCCGGACGCCGCTGCCGCTGAAGGTGTAATCCGGCATGATGCCCAGGGTGACGGTGAACCGGGGTCCGCCCATCTGCATCTCTTTGGTTTTCGTGAAAGCCAGCTTGCCTTTTTTGTTGAGTGCTTCCACTACCTCGTACACAAACTTCACCACCTGGAGCTCGCCGGTGTAATTGATCTTATCGGCATCGTCCGTTGGTTTGTGGTAATCTTCGTGAAGGCCGGTGAAAAAGAACAGGACGGGGATGTCTTTCCTGTAGAAGGACGTATGATCGCTGGGCCCTACCCCACTGCTGTCATAATGAAAGGCAAAGAATTTTTTGTCCTGCGCGTTGTTGCAGGCCTCGGCCCAGATGGGGGAGGTGCCGTAGCCGCCGATGTTCAGGGCATGGGTGCTGTCCTTCAGCCGGCCGACCATGTCCAGGTTGATCATATAGTTCACCTTAGCGAGGTCGACGGTGGGATGGTCTACAAAATATTTCGATCCGAACAGGCCCAGCTCTTCGCCGGAAAAGGCGATAAAAAGATAATTATTGGCTTTCAGGGTGGATGCTTTCAGCAGCCGGGCCAGTTCGATGACGGCTGCCACGCCGCTGGCATTATCGTCGGCCCCGTTGAAAATTTGTTTTTCGGTCCCTCTGTACAGGCCGTTGCTGTCCTCTCCGTATCCCAGGTGGTCATAGTGCGCCCCGATGATGACCGTGGTGGCGGCTCCGTTGTCCAGGTAGCCGATGATATTATGGCCGGTGCGCTTTTTCTCAGTAAATCCCACCTTCAGTCGTATCTCCAGGCTGGCGGACTCGTCCTTCAGGTATTTTCTCCTTGCTTCCCGGGTGATGTAAAACAGGGGGAAGACGGCCGGTTCGGAGCGGTCTTTCGGATCGAAGGCCAGGTTATCGGCTATTTTGGAGGTATTATACAGAATGAGGGCGGTGGCTCCCTTTTTGGCGCATTCCTTTGCCTTGGCGCGGATGGCGGCAGGCAGGTCGAAATGCGGATTGCCTTTATTGGTCTCCAGCAGCTCTTTCAGGTCCAGGAACCAGGGGTCTCCCTTTTCCTGCAGGGCAATGGCGGGGCTGCCGGAGACGGCTCCCTCAGCGCTGTAGGCCAGCGGAAAATATTCTTTGTTGAGGATCAATGCTTTGTCGTCGATGGTAAAAGAGGTCTGGTCGCTGATCTGCCGGCCTTCGTTGACTTCGAAGGACTGTTTCCAGCCATTATTGTCTCCTTTCGGCTGGAGGCCGGACCTGGCAAAACCGATGCTGATATAGTCGCCTGCAGCCAGTTCGCCGGGAGTACCCGTGCGTCGTCCTTCGAGCTTGTCGTCGGCCAGGAACCGGATGTGGGTATCCAGGTTGGCAAGGGTGACCTTATCGGCTTTTTTCAACTTTTGGGCAGATAGGGTCAGGAAGGGTAAAATCAGGGTAAGTGTGACGATCTTGATACGAAAAAGCATAAAAATCGGTTTAACAAGATGTTCTGGGAATTTTACATCCGGTCTGGCAAAGGTAGGGGTCCGGCGGCCTTCCGGGTTAACCCAGGATTAATAATTGGTCAAAACTTTTCTACACTCGTCTTTTTTCCTTTAGTTTTGCAGATTGCCCTTGCCGGATTGGGACGGGAGTTACTCTCTCCGAAGAAAAAGGGTATATTGTCAATCAACGATATGGCATTACCGCACCTTATTAAGTATGTGTACACCAATGGGACCGACGAAGTGATCCGCCGGGGGAAAAAGATCCATGCTATTGGTTATGTCGAACTGGTGGAATACGATGAGCTATTCGAATCGGTGACCTTCCGGGTGAAGGACGATAGCTATTCGACGTATTACAAGGTGTACGTGCAGAAGTTCAAGGACGCCAAGACGCTTTCCATCCGATGTAGCTGTCCGTATAACCTGGGTGATATCTGCCGCCATGAAGCCGCGGCCCTTATCCAGCTGCAGGAGCTGTTGGACAGGAACATGCTGAAGGCGGAGGAGGTATTATACGACCAGCAGCATACGGTGGTGAAGATGAAGTTCATCGACCTGAAAAGCATCCGGCTGCTCTGCAGTGCGGAGTCCCTGGGGGAGGCGGAAAAATACCTGCGTACGCAGAAGGCCAAGATCGAATATGCCAAGGAGGAGACCGTAAAAGCTACGGTAGAGCTGGATGGGTCGGTGTACCAGGTGGTGCTGCGGAAGAACGAGGAGCGGAATTTCGATACCAGCAGCGATTACCCGGATACGGCGCACCCGTTGTGCCTGCCTAAGGTGATCGTTTTCCTGCAGCTGCTGCACGCGCACGGCGCCCATTATTTCGACAGCATCCGCAACTGGGATAAGGAAAAGAACAAGCTATTAGAAGCATATGGGTATTCTCTTTCGGATGACCTGAAAGGGAAATTTGAATTTACCTACAAGGACGGCAAGCCATTCCTGCGGGTGCTGGACATGTCCATCAAGCGGGTGGCGCCTATTGCTTCAGGCCGTGCCAGGCCGGTGGAGGCGGAACAGCCTGCCACCCTGGTGACAGAGGAAGAAAAGTCCGTCGGAGTGGCCCAACGGCTGGGCATTGTATTTAATTTTAATCATGCCAGCTTCCCGGGTTTTGCGCTGGATGCCATTGCGGGGGAAAGTAACGAAGAGCAATCGGCCTATTCTGGGAAGGTGGAAAAGATGGACCTCACCAAGTTCGTCAATACGGACTCGTTCTCCGAGTTCGATAAGCAGCTGATCCCCTCCCTCCGTAAGATGCAGGGGCCGGAGATCAGCAAATATCTCAACCGTAACTCTCCTTTCAGCGGTATCTGGGAAAATATCATTCATCACGAGGAGGACGATCTTCCCGAGGAGACGAAAAAGCTGATGGTGGAATACCTGCATCCCAAGCTGAAGAAGCTGTTTGCGGAAGTAAATGCCAATCCTTTCATTTTCTTTCTCAACGGGCACAAGCCTTTTAAAACGACCAATCTCCAGCCCATCGGGCTTTCCGGGGACGCTGTCACGCCTTTCTTCAGCGTATCTGCCGGGAAGGACGGCTTTGAGCTTACCTGCTATGTAAAGATCAACGGGCAACCGGTGGAACTGGCTCAAAATGAGTGTAAGAGCAGCCTGGTCTTTTCCTACAACAACAACCTGTATTGCTGGAACAAGCCGGAAGATATCGCGCTGATCGAAAGGTTCTCCGGGAAGGAGAAATGGGTGATCGAAAAAGCGGACTGGGCAAAGCAATTAAAGGAATTCATTCTGCCCCTGACCCGGGAGTACCATGTGGATTTCGACAATGCCCTGGTGAAAGAGGTGAAGGACGGGGAGCCGGAAAAGAAGCTATTGTTGCAGGAGAAAGGCGATTACCTGGTGTTCCAGCCGCTGTTCTCCTATAAGGGCTTCGAGACCCGGCCGGGAGGCAAGGACGAGATCATCGTGCCTGACGGCGACCAGGTGCTGATCGTGCATCGCAACAGGGAGGCGGAGCTGCAGTTCTTCCGCAAGCTGGAATCCCTGCATTCGCAGTTCCTTCACCCGGAAAGCGCCCATTCCCTGGCGCTGAAGGGGGCTGACGTGCTGAAGAATAACTGGTTCTTCCTTTTCGTGGATGCCATGGAGGAAATGAAGATACCGGTGTATGGATTTGAGGCGTTGAAGAACTTCCGGTTTAATACCGCCAAGCCGCAGACGAAGATACATATCAGCAGCAATACCGATTGGTTTGATGCGCGGGTGGACATTGTCTTCGGTGACCAGAAGGTGACGATCGCGGACGTAAAGAAGGCGTTGGCGAATCGCCAGCAGTTTGTGCCGCTGGATGACGGTACGTTAGGGGTCCTTCCGGAAGAATGGATAAAAAAATACTCTCTCCTGTTCCGCGTGGGTGAAGGAAAGAGCAACCAGCTTCGACTGTCGAAATATCATATGAGCGTCATTGACGAGCTGTATGACAATCGCAACGAGGAAGAGCTGATCATCCGCCTGGAGGAAAAATATGAGCAGCTGCGGGAGTTCAACCGGATCCGGGAGATCCCTGCGCCGGCTCACCTGGAGCCCATTCTCCGGCCATACCAGGTACATGGGTTCCACTGGCTGAATTATTTGCAGGAGGTGAATTGGGGCGGCATCCTGGCGGACGATATGGGTCTTGGTAAGACGATCCAGGCCCTTTCTTTCCTGCAGCATTACAGGGATGCGAATGGCCGGCTGAGCGCCCTGGTGGTCTGTCCCACCACCCTGATGTTCAACTGGGAGAATGAAATAAAGAAGTTTACCCCGGAGCTGACCTACCATATCCATCATGGGGGCGACCGGACGAGGAATAAGCAGGCGTTGAGCGAATACAACGTCATCATCACCACCTACGGCACTTTGCGCAGCGATATCAAGCTGCTGCTGGAGATTGCTTTCGACTATGCGGTGCTGGATGAATCGCAGGCGATCAAGAACCCGGGCAGCAAGGTGACGAAAGCGGCCTGCCTGCTGCATGCCAAACACCGGCTGTGCATGAGTGGTACACCTCTTCAAAATAACACGTTTGATATATTTGCCCAGATGAACTTCCTCAACCCGGGGATGCTGGGCAGCATCGAATTCTTCCGGCAGGAGTTTGCCGTGCCCATCGATAAGTTCGGGGAGCAGGACAGGAAGGATCATTTGCGCAAGCTGCTCTATCCCTTTATTCTCCGGCGAACCAAGGAGCAGGTGGCGAAGGACCTGCCTGAAAAGACGGAGACCATTCTCTTTTGCGAGATGGAAGACGAGCAGCGGAAGGTGTACGACGCTTACCGCAATGACTACCGGGACAAGATCCTGGGCACCATCGAGACGCAGGGTATCCAGCGGAGCCAGCTCACCATCCTGCAGGGCCTGATGAAGCTGCGGCAGATATGCGATTCTCCGGCGATCCTCAATGAGCAGGACCGCTATCCCAACCATTCCATCAAGCTGGACGAGCTGGCCCGCGAGATCACGGAGAACATCGGCGATCACAAGGCGCTTATCTTCTCCCAGTTCCTGGGTATGCTGGCGCTGATCCGTGAGCGACTGAAGGAGCTGGATGTTAAGTTTGAATATTTTGACGGCAGCACATCGGCAGTGGAGCGGGAAAGGGCGATTCAGAGCTTCCAGGGAGATGACAGCTGCCGGGTATTCCTGATCTCTCTCAAGGCCGGCGGCGTGGGTCTGAACCTCACGGCCGCGGACTATGTCTATATTGTCGATCCATGGTGGAACCCTGCCGTGGAGCAACAGGCTATCGACCGGACCCATCGTATCGGTCAGACGAAGAATATCTTTGCCTATCGTATGATCTGTAAGGACACGATCGAGGATAAGATCCTGCAATTGCAGGAAAAGAAGCGAATTCTCGCGAAGGATCTTATTGCAGATGACGATGGTTTTGTGAAGAGTCTGACCAGGGCGGATGTGGAATATCTATTCTCTTAGTATGGAATAAGTATCTGGTTTATTGCATTAATATTGAGCCCAATTGGCCAAGCCCAATTGGGCTCAGCCATCTAATGTCTGAGTCCATCGTCGGAGCTGCTTCGACACGCTCCTCCTCGGCAGAGCTACGGTCGCAACACTGTTGCGACCTTGCCCGCAACCTTCGCCCTGCTCGGTTGCCTTCGCTGCTCTCGGTTACGGACAACGAACCTCCGGTTCGTTCTATTCACCGACAAAAATTGGAAGATGTTGGTACGGTTCACCCTGCCGGCAGGCTATTTTGCCATTGGTATATCCCCGATTGCAGGGGAGTAAACCGGCTATTACTTTTGAGGTCCATGAGAAAGCACCGCTAAATAAAAGAAAGGATATGATCAAGTATTTACTTTTTGTAACAATAGCTTTGTGTTTTCTTACAACCGCTTCATTTTCACAGACTAAGATCAAGGGGTCCGTGAAGGGCACCCTTGTGGACACGGTGGGGGGATCCCAGGTCCTCGGCAATGCCACGGTGGCGCTGACGCCTGCCAAAGGGGATTCCACCGATACGGATTTCATTATCACCGACAAAAAAGGAACTTTTGCGTTCAAGGGGCTGGATTCCGGCGTCTATCGCCTGGAGATCTCTTACCAGGGATATGCTCCTATCCGCAGGACCATTACCATCGATGCGGCGACACCGGACCATGACCTGGCGGTGCTGTATATGAGCCGCAGCAATGATATGATGGAGGCAGTGGTGGTGCAACGGCCGCCTATCAGCATTAAGAAAGATACGGTGGAGTATACCGCCGGGATGTTCGCGACGAAGCCCAATGCGGTGGCGGAAGACCTGTTGAAAAAGATGCCGGGTATCCAGGTGGATAAAAGCGGCACTGTCACGGCGCAAGGCGAGACGGTCTCCCGGGTGCTGGTGAATGGCAAGCGGTTCTTTAGCGATGATCCGAAGATGGCGACGCGCAACCTGCCGCCGGACATCATCGACAAGATCCAGGTCTTCGACGATCTCAGCGACCAGAGCAAGTTCACGGGTTTTGACGATGGCAACCGGGTGAAGACGATCAATATTGTCACGAAGAAGGATAAAAGACAGGGCTATTTCGGGAAGGCGGTGGCGGGAGCCGGGACAAATGAGAACTATGATGCCAGTGTCAACATGCATCGGTTCGATGGGGAGCAACAGATCTCCGTCCTGGGACAGGCCAATGACATCAATAAGCAGAATTTTTCCCAGGCGGATATTTTTGGATCAGGTGGCGGACGTCGTGGTGGCGGCGGGGGTTTTGGCGGCGGCGGTGGCGGTGGTAGCAGCGGAGGAAGTGGTATCACGACCGTTTGGGCGGGCGGGGCCAATTACCGGAATGCGCTGAGCCCCAAGACTGATCTGACGGCCAGTTATTTTTTCAATCAGCAACACGTCTCCGTCGCGCAGTCGGACAGTGTCATTAAGCCCATCAATACGGACACCACTCAAACCAGCGCGGGCGGCAATTATAGTTTATCGAGAAGTGAGAACCACCGGATCTTCATGAACCTGGAAGAGCGATTTGACAGCAGCAATTCGCTGGTGTTCCGGCCGAACGTCACTTTCCAGCACAGCAGTCCCACTGCTACTTCCTCCAGCTATGCGGTGGACAATTTCGGCAACCCGATCAACCGGAGCGTCTCCCGGAACAACAGCTATACGCATGGGTTCAATATCAATGGCACGAACCTCCAGCTGCGGCATAAATTCAAAAAGCCGTTCAGGACGATGTCGCTGGACCTGAATGTCTCTTCCAACGTGAATAACGGCACGGGTTTCAACAATGCGGTGAATACCCTGTACAAGCTGGGTGAGGTGGACACGCTGAACCAATATTATGTCAATTCTTATCACGGTACGACCCTCAGCCCCACCCTGTCGTACACAGAGCCCATTGCCAAGGACCAGATCCTGGAGTTCAATTACAACCATTCCTATACGAATAACAAGACCCTGAACAATACCTTTGATTTTTCCGATTCGACGCACAGCTATAGCAGATTTGACAGCCTCTTCAGCAATTCCTACAAGTTCGTATCGAACTCGGACAGGTTTACCCTGAACTACCGGATCCAGAATATCAAATATAATTTTTCCGCCGGGTCGGGGATCCAGTTCACCCATTACAATAGCGACAACCTTACAAAGGGCATTACCGTGGCGCGCAATTATGTGAACCTCACTCCTACGATGAATTTCCAGTATCTCTGGTCCCGGACCTCCCACCTTCGGGTGAACTATTCCGGCAGGACGGGGCAGCCATCGGCCTCGCAGCTGCAGCCACTGACGACCACGGGCGACCAGATCAGCTATACGGTGGGTAACCCGGACCTGAAACCGCAGTTCACCCATAGTCTGCGGGTGCTGTATACGAATTTCCAGCCCGCCAACCAGCGGGTGCTATTCGCCACGGTGAATGCCAGCACCACGGTGAATGATATCCAATCCCTCTTCTGGTATAATGCAAAGGGCGGTCAGACCACCACGTATGTCAACCTGGGGGGGACCTGGAATGTATCGGGCTATTTCAATTATGGATTTCCCCTGAAAAAGCCGAAGTCGAATGTGAACTTCATCACGAATATCAACTATTCGCAAAGCCAGTCTTTGTGGGCGCAGGATTCCCTGGCGGCGTTGTCTCACGAGGTACAGCATCTTTTTGTGCACAATACCACCATGACGGAGACGGTGAGCTGGACGACGAATATCAAGAAGAACTTCGACATGAATTTCAGCTCTGCCACCACGTATAATATCGCCAGGAGGCAGTCGGCCATTATTGCCAAGAATGCGGGCGGGGAGAACAACAACAACCTGAATTATTTTACGGAGGTCCTTTCGGCGGAGATCACTGCTTATACCAATAGCGGGTGGCTGATAGCTACTTCTTTCGACTATACCTATACCAATAACCATTCCAGCGGGTATAATGCCAGTGTACCTTTGCTGAATCCCAGCATTGCCAAACAGCTGTTCAAGAAGAAGAATGGAGAGCTTCGGCTGACGGTGTTCGATCTGCTAAACCAGAATGTCTCCGTTACCAAGTCGGTGGGGAACACCGGGCAGATCACGTACAACAGGACCAACGTGCTGACGAGGTATGCCATGCTGACCTTTACGTATAATCTCAACAATTTTGCCGGGTCCAACCAGCGGCGAATGCCCGGGTTCTTCCCTGGCCGCAGAGGTGGCGGTGGATTTCATGATGGAGGGGGAGGCGGGTTCCGCGGGGGGCCGCCGGAATAAGCTTATGTAAGAAATTCCAGGAGGTGAAACGTATAAAAAACCCCGCTTTACGGCGGGGTTCCTGTTTTAGTATCTTTTTTGTGTCACCGGCGATTGGCCAACCAGGATGACGGACAATATCGTACCCAGGAATCTGGAGATCTTAGAAGAAGGGCGATATATGTCCTTGTAAATCTTTGTGTTACGTGTGTCGAAAGACATATGGGTCTTGTTCATCGGCATTGGGTTTAAGATTGTTTTTTAGTAGTTTGATCAGAGTTTAACGCTATATAACGGTGAATATACGATTTTATTGTACATTTTATCCACAATAGTTTGTTAAACGCCGTAAATTTCCTATTGCGGGGGGATAAGAATATTTGTACTTTGGCTGAAATCCTTTCTATGAGAAACACCATTCTCACGATGGTTGCGGTGTTACTTTCGGGTGCACTGACAGCGCAGGGGGTTTTTTCCAACAAGACCCAATCCATACTTGAAAAAGTCATCCAGGATTATCCCAATCATTTTCATAACATCAGGGGTGAGCTGGTGAGCCAGGCTCATCAGACGGCGACATACCGGTCTACCGTGCAGCTGCCGGGCAGTCCTTCCTGCATGGTGCTGCTGACCGGCGGCGGCTCCAATGGGACAGCGGCGGGTGAAGGGTATAGCTGGGCCTGTACGGTAATGGAGGCTGAGAGCTTCGAGAAGGCGCGGGAGCGTTTTCACGATATCTATGGGCAGCTGAGCAATAGTATTATCCATTCGGGTGCGCAGAAGACGTTTATATTGAGCGGGCAGTATGAGGAGCCGTCGGCTGAGCGGAAAGATACGCATGTCGTGTTCTCGCTGTTGCCGGGCGTCGGGGAGATGAAGCAGCTGCGGGTGGAGCTGTTGCTGCAGCAGGATGCAGCGGGCAGGTGGAAGATCCTGCTGTCGGTGAATGACCGGGAGCCAATGATGGGGGTGGTGACGGTGAATTAGGCTTTTGGGGTTTATATAGGTTTTTCTGGTTTTCTTGCTGTTTCGGCAGCTATATGGCCTTCCGTCGCTGTACTTTCCATCTCCGATGAAAATTATTACTACTGGGAACGATAACTATAACCAGGCATCAACATATGACCGCTACCGTAGGAAAGTAAGGCGCCTTCAGGCATATAGCTGCCTAAGGATTTTCTGTCAGGGCGTGCTGCAGCTATTCCTTTAGCTGGATTGTTTAGGTGCCCCTTTTTAACCTTCCTTAACCTTAAATCAAAGCTGGTTAACCCGATGCGGGGGTGGGAGCCGCTACATTCGTTGCTTATACGGCAACGATATGAACCACCTTTACCTTTTACCTTTTTTATTATGTATTATGGCGGGTCTGCCGGCTTTGGGCCAGGCTGATGGTAGTGTGCGGGGCACGTTGAAAGACACGGCTGCGCATGTGCCTGTCGGCGATGCCACGGTGACGGTGTTGGATGTGCGGGATTCTTCGCTGGCGGGCTTTGGCCGGAGTTCGGCGTCCGGCGGTTTCGAGGTATCGAGGCTGCGCAGGGGGGCTTACCGGCTATTGATCTCGCATGTAGGCTACCGGCCGGCGAGCCGGAATTTTGAGATTACGGAGCAGGCGAAGGAGGTGGCGCTGGGGGAGATCGTCCTTACGGACAAGAGTAGTACGTTGGATGCTGTCACGGTACAGCAGGAAGCGCCGCCGGTGTCGATGCGGCATGATACCATCGAATATAATGCGGGGTCGTTCCATGTCAAGCCGAATGCAGTGGTGGAGGATCTGTTGAAGAAGCTGCCGGGCGTGCAGGTGGATAAGAATGGAAATATCAAGGCGGGCGGGGAGCAGGTGAAAAAAGTGCTGGTGGATGGGAAAGAATTCTTTGGCAATGATCCGAAGATCGCGTCGAAGAATCTTCCGGCGGATGCGGTGGACAAGGTCCAGGTGTTCGATAAGAAGTCGGACCAGAGCCAGTTCACGGGGTTTGACGACGGCAATAGCCAGAAGACGATCAACCTGACGATCAAGAAGGACAGGAAACATGGCTTGTTCGGGAAACTGACGGCAGGGGGTGGCCGGGATGCGGGGAATGCCGCGGGAGGTTTTGGGGATGATGCTGTCCGGGATAGCCGGTGGGAAGCAAAGTTCAACCTGAATCAATTCCAGGAGAACCGTCAGCTCTCGGCGCTGGGTATGTGGAACAACACGAATAAGCAGGGTTTTTCTTTCCTGGATGTGCTGGGTTTCAACAACGGGGGCGGTATAGGCGGCGGCATGGGAGGCGGTGGCGGCAGGACCTTGTTGGACGGCGGCTCGGGCGTTCCGCTGCAGGACCTGGCACAAAGCAGCCAGGCAATTACCACCACTAAGGCCGGGGGACTAAATTTTTCCGATTCCTGGCGGGGCGGGGCGGAAGCCGGCGGCAATTATTTTTTCAACCGGGCAGACGACAAGGTACGGCAAAAGGAAGCGAAACAATACCTGTCGCCGCAAAACAGCTACAACCAGGACCATGCCGGTGTTACAGACCGGAGCAATGAGAACCAGCGGCTCAATGTCTTTTCCGACATCCGGCTGGACAGTTTCAACTCGGTGAAGTTTACCAGCGCATTTACCTATCAGCGCAGCAACAGCCTGTCTTCGGCCATTGACAGCTCCAGGTCCCGGGATGGCAACGAGCTGCTGAATACCAGCGCATCCAATACGCTGGCGAATAACAGCGGGTATAACTGGAATAGCACTGCGCTGCTGCGCCATCGATTTGCCAGGAAGGGCCGGACCTTCTCGGCGAACCTTTCCTTTGGGCTCAGCGACAATTCGGGCGGCGGAAAGCTGTATTCCGTCAATCACTTTTACAAGGCAGGCGGAGCGGATACGTTGAACCAGGTATATGATCTGTCGGGTCACGGCAATAATTATGGCGTTGTCCTCAGCTATACGGAGCCATTGTCGAAAAGATCCCTGCTGGAGGCGAACTATAGCTTTTATCAAAGCCATAACCTGACAGCCAAGCAAACCTTTGACGCGGACCTCAACGGTAAATTTACGCAGCCCAACCAACAGCAGACGAACGACCTGCGGAATACGTACACCTATCACCGGGAGGGGCTGGCTTTCCGGCATCAGCGGACCGGTTTTAATTTTGCGTTGGGCGCCACGCTGCAGCAGGCCGCGTCCGTGAACAGCTTTGGGTATATCGCCAAGGATAGCCTGTTGCGGCAGTCTTTCCGGAATGTGTTGCCGAACGCGCTGCTGCAGTATGAGATCACGAAATATCAGCATCTGCACCTGCAATATATTACCTATACCAACCAGCCGTCCCTGACCCAGCTGCAGCCTGTGCCGGACAATTCCGATCCATTGAATATCAAGGCGGGCAACCCGGGCTTGTTGCAGGAGTATTATCATTCATTGCGGCTGAACTATGGCTCTTTTGACCCTTTCCGGCGCACCAGCTTTATCGCCATGCTGGGCTACAACGGGATCAGGCACCGGATCGTGAATGACGACGAGCTCGACAGTGTTGGCGTTCGCACTTCCCGGCCTGTGAACCTGGATGGGCTTTACCAGGTGAATGGCTTTATATCCTGGGACTTTCCCCTACGTTCCATCCGGAGCACGGTGAACCTGAAAAGCGACCTGAGCTATGATCATAACGCGAGCCTGGTGAACGGAGCGCGGAACAACGGGAATACCTGGACGGTGGGGCAGGGCGCGGATCTGCAATTTTCCTATAAGGGGCTGCTGGATATCAGCGGGGGCGCCAGGGTGGAATACAATGATGCCCGGTATTCGCTGCAGCCGGGGCAAAACCAGCATTACTGGACGGAGACCTATACGCTGGACTTTAACTGGTACCTGACGAAAGTGTTCAGTCTTGCCAGTGACCTCGACTACACGCATCGCAGCGGTTTGCCGGCGGGCTATAACAGCAGCCCGCTGGTGTGGAATGCGGGGGCGGCTGCGCAGGTGGGTAAGCATAAGCGGGGGATGTTCCGGCTGCAGGCGTTCGATATCCTCCGGCAGAATACGGGATTCTCCAGGAATACGAGCCAGAACTACATTGACGACGTGTCCTACCAGGTGCTGAACAGGTATTGGCTGCTGAGCTTTACATATAGTATCAGCCGGTTTGCGGGGAAGGCGGTGAAGGGCGGGATGGAGAGAATGGGGCCGGATATTAAGTTCGTAAGGTAGGAGTGACAGGGGGAATAAGTCCGGAGAAGATGGGAGGTGGAAGATGTAAGTCAAGGGATGTCCAGTGACCGGGGAAGAAATATTCGCGTAATTTCAGGGTACAACCTGCTATTATGCTCAAGCATTATTTCAAGATCGCCTGGCGCAAGATCAGCCGGCATAAGATCTATACTGTCATCAATGTGACGGGACTTGCGCTGGGGATCTGCACCTGTATTGTGGTCTTTTTGATAACGGACCATGAATTCAGCTACGACAGGAACCATCAGGAGGGAGATCGGATCTACCGTGTCATATCGGATATCCGGCTGCGCGGGGGCAAGGAAATGCATCTCAATTCCCCCTATTATAATTTACCCGCCGGATATGAGAACGAGCTGCCTGGTTTTGAAGCAAAAGCCGCTTTTCGCAGCTATGGCGCGGCGGCGCGGATCCCCGATGGGAACAACCCGCTCAAAAAATTCGATGGCAGGATGGCGGGCACCTCTTCGCCTGCCACCATCATCACCTCTCCTTCCTATTTCGATATATTCAGATATGACTGGCTGGCGGGGAACCCGGCGTCGCTGAACGAGCCGTTTAAGGTAGTGCTGTCGCAAAAAAGGGCCCGGCAATATTTTGGAGATGTCCCGATCGGCCAGATGATGGGACGAAAGGTGATCTATGGCGACAGCCTGCAGGTGACCGTATCCGGCATTGTAGCGGACTGGCCTGGGCTCACAGATCTTGGTTATACGGATTTTATCTCTCTCCGGACAGCCGCGCATAGCGCTTTAAGAAGTGTGATTGCTTCCGAGCGCTGGACCGATGTGTGCAGTGATTCGGCCATGGCCTTTGTCAGGCTGTCGAAGGGGACGCCGGTGGAGTCGGTGAATCAACGGATAGCGGCCTATATAAAACAAAAAGCGGATTACGGCACCATGGTCGCTTCCGTCCATATGTGGCTGCAGCCATTGTCCGACATTCATTTCACCAGGGACTTTCACCGTCCCAATGACGGAGACGCTTTTCGCAAGGCGTACCGGCCGACGTTGTATGTGCTGACGGGCGTTGCCATCTTTATCCTGCTGCTGGCGGCAGTGAATTTTATCAATCTGTCCACGGCTGTGGCCATCCACCGGGCGAAGGAGGTCGGCGTGAGAAAGGTGCTGGGTGGCAGGAGGCGCCATATCATTTTCCAATTCCTGGCGGAGACATTTATCGTCACGCTTTTCGCTGCAGGGGTCTCCGTTGCATTGGTCATTCCGGTGTTTCACGCTTTCAGGGATTTTATCCCGGAAGGATTGGTCTTTTATCCTTTCCAGATGAGGACGCTGCTTTTTCTCCTGGTGACGGTGACAGCGACTACCTTATTGGCGGGTTTTTATCCGGCCAGGGTGCTGGCTTCCTGCCTGCCGGCGCTCACGCTGAAGGGCGTTGGTCCGGGAGGAAGCAGAGAGAGAATAGGACTACGAAAGAGCATGATCGTATTTCAGTTCACCATTTCCCTTCTATTCATTGTTGCGGCCATGACCATTGGCAAGCAAATTAATTTTATGAAGCGCGCCGACATGGGATTCAGCCCGCATGCGATCATTACGATCGATGCCGGGTTTGGTAAGTATGGGCAGCTCGCCGTGCTGGCACAACGCATACGGCAGCTGAAAGGGGTGGACCAGGTACTCCTGCAGGGCAATGCCCCCATGACCCATGACAGGGTATTGATCATGCATATGAGCTATAACGGAAAGGAGAAAATGGAGGTGGAACCGATCCTGGAGGCCAGTGAGAAAGGGTATATTCCTTTTTACCGGATGAAGCTGATCGCCGGCAGCAATCTCCCGGATGACGACAGCCTGAAGGAAGTGGTGGTCAATGAAACGCTGACAAGGATCATTGGTTTCCGGCGGCCGCAGGATGCCGTGGGCCAGCTGCTGCATTCCGATGGAGGTCACAAAACGCACCGGATCGTAGGCGTCGTGGCGGATTTTCATCAGCGGTTCCTACATGATGCCATTGCACCTGTGGTGATCGGGCACGCGCCTGCATTTGTACGCGGTGTCGCCATCAGGCTGACGGCATCCGATAGAAATGCCATGGACGTCAAGGCTGTTTTATCCGGCCTGGAGCGGGAATGGAAGCAGCTGTTCCCGGAGGAAGCTTTTCAGTGCAGCTTTCTGAACGAATCGATCGCTTTTTTATATGGGCAGGAAGAAAAGACGGCATGGCTGACCAATGTGGCCATGGGCATCACCATTTTTATTTCCTGTATGGGCCTTTTCGGCCTGGGGATGTTCACGGCTGAAAGGAGGACAAAGGAGATCGGCATCCGCAAGGTGCTGGGAGCAAGCGTGGCGGATATTGCCCTTATGCTGAACCGGGATTTTGTGATCCTCGTACTTATTGCCTTTATTATTGCCGCCCCTGTTTCCTGGTATTTCATGCACCGGTGGCTGCAGGACTTTGCCTACCGGACGTCGATGTCCTGGTGGATCTTTGCCGTGGCTGGTCTGTCGGCGCTTGCGATCGCATTGCTGACCGTTGGCTTCCAGGCGTTGAAAGCGGCTGTGGCCAATCCGGTGGACAGTCTGCGCACGGAGTAGGGACCGGGCAGGCGTCTTCATTAGTTGGTATGATGGGAGCCGGACAGCCAGTGTATCGCCAGCGGACAGGTATTTTGATTTGATCCGGCACATTTCATTGACGGACAAGATGCTACCAATCCGGCATTTTTTTCGTGGGACCTGGGCAGGGAGCCCACTACTATGATTAAAAATTACTTCAGGATCGCCTGGCGCAATATCAGCCGGCATAAAGTTTATACTGCCATCAATGTCACAGGGCTGGCTTTAGGGATCTGTGCCTGCATGGTGATCTACCTGGTAACGGCTTATGAGTTCAGCTTCGACCGGGACCACCCGGATGGCGACAGGATCTACCGTATCGCGGGGGAGGCGAAAATGCCCGATGGCAATACATTTTTTCTGAATTCGGTGCTCGGCGACATGGGCATGGGGGGGCTTGAAACGCAGATCCCGGGCTTCGAGGCAAAGGCGGCTTTTTACGACTATCCGGCGGGCGTGAGCATTCCGGATGGCAAAAACCCTCCGAAAAGATTCGACAACCGCATCGCGGGCTCGTATGCGGCCACCACGATCATCACTAATCCTTCCTATTTCGAAGTTTTTCACTATCAATGGTTGGCGGGCGATGCGGCAGTGCTGAATCACCCTTTCACGGTGGTGCTGTCCAAAAAAAGGGCGGAAAAATATTTCGGGGACCTGTCTCCGGAGAAGATTGTCGGGAAAACGGTGATCTATGACGACTCGTTGCAGGTGACAGTAGCCGGCGTGGTGAATGACTGGGCCGGGAATACCGACTTTGGCTATACGGATTTTATTTCCATCGGGACGGCCACGCATAGTTTTTTAAGGGCCCGGATCCCTACGGAAGATTGGAGCAGCCTGAGGATCCACTCTTCCATGGCGTTTGTCAGGCTGGCAAAGGGTACGAAGGCGGCAACGGTGAATGCCCGCATGAATGCGTATGTAAAAGATCATTTCCCTGGTCAGGGTCCGAAAATAAGCCTGTGGCTGCAGCCTTTGTCGGATATTCATTTTTCCAGGGCCTTCCACCGGGGGGATGATGGAGATGATTTTCGCAAGCCGTATCTGCCCACCTTGTACATGTTGATGGGAGTGGCACTTTTTATCCTGGTCATCGCGGTAGTGAACTTTATCAATTTATCCACGGCCCAATCCATCCAACGGGCCAAGGAGGTAGGGGTGCGGAAGGTGCTGGGCAGCCGGAGAAAAAATATCATTTTCCAATTTCTTGCGGAGACCCTGGTTCTTACCATTTTTGCCGTGCTGCTGTCTGTAATGCTGGTGAAGCCTGTGCTGCATGCTTTTAAGGATTTTGTCCCTGAAGGAGTGAGCTTTCATCCTTTCCAGACAAACACATTATTGTTCCTGCTGATCATCACTGGGGCGACTGCTCTTATGGCAGGCTTCTATCCTGCCAGGGTTTTGTCCTCTTATTTGCCCTTGCTGAGCCTGAAAGGGGCGGGAATGCATAAGGGGACGGAAAGGGTCGGACTGCGGAAGGCGTTGATCGTATTTCAGTTCACTATATCCCTGATCTTCATTATAGCCGCGCTGACCATCGGCAAGCAAATGAATTTCATGAAGAATGCGGATAAGGGGTTTAACACGGATGCGATCATTACCATTAATAAATGGGGCGACAAGCAGGGCAGGCTGAAAATGTTTGCAGCGAATATTCAGAAGCTGAAAGGCATCGATAAGATCGTGTCACAGGGAAATGCACCCATGGGTTTTGCGAAAATGACCATGGGCCTGACCTATAAGGATATAAGGGAAGTAAAATTTGAGGCTGTGGGAGAATCCGGTAACGAGGGCTATATCCCTTTTTATAAGATGAGATTAATTGCCGGCAGGAACCTTTTGCATAGCGATAGCCTGAAAGAATTTGTCGTGAATGAAACGCTGACCAAGACGCTGGGTTTTAAGCATCCCGCGGAAGCGCTGGGTAAACGACTGAATGTGGGAGACAGGTCCTATCCCATCGTGGGCGTTATCGCTGATTTTTACCAGGGGTCGTTCCATGACGCCATTCAGGCCGCCGTTGTTGGAAATATGCCAGAAGAGCAGCATAGTCTGGCTATAAAGCTAACGACGGCTGAAAGGAATTCGAAGGATGTAAAAGCGCTGTTGGCCGGCATGGAGAAGGAATGGAAAAAAGTATTTCCATCGGATGATTTTCGGTATAGTTTTCTGAACGAGTCGATCGCCTTTCTTTATGGCCAGGAGGAAAATACCGCCTGGCTGATCAATGTGGCGATGAGCATCACCATTTTTATTTCCTGCATGGGCCTCTTCGGGCTGGGGATGTTCACTGCCCAAAGGAGGACGAAAGAGATAGGTATCCGCAAGGTGCTGGGGGCGAGCGTTTCGGATATTGCCGTCCTGCTGAACAGGGATTTTGTCGTCCTGGTAATTATCGCCTTTATCATTGCCGCCCCTGTCTCCTGGTATTTTATGCATCAGTGGCTGCAGGATTTTGCCTACCGCACACCGCTGTCCTGGTGGGTGTTCGGGGTGGCGGGAATCGCTACTGTACTGATAGCGCTGTTGACGGTGAGCTTCCAGGCTTTCAAGGCGGCTGTCGCCAATCCCGTGGACAGCCTGCGGACAGAGTAGCTTTATTGCCGGATGATGCGGATAGTGGGCCTGCCGCCGGGTCCGCCATCGCCGAACTGCTCTTCCATCATTTTTTTGAAAGCTGCGCGGGTGATCTTTTTACCATCGGTAGGCGCCTGCACCAGCTTGCGGTCGAATGTGCCGCTGATCTCCACGGCCGTGTAGACCATTTCTCCGTCATTGCTGTCAAGCTGAAGGATCAGGCCGGGCAGGCCGCCGTAGACTTCGGGGCCGGAGGGTGACTGCAGGTCTTCGGCGTACCAGGCGACGATGGCGTTGCCTTGCTGACCCTTGCAGGCGGCTTTCTTGCAGAGATGGCCATGGATGGTCTGGGTGTCGGCCTCCAGCTTCCAGGTTTGGCGGGGGAAGCTGTCTTCAAAAATGTATTTTTTGGGGCCCATCTCCCGCTGCTGGATCATTTTTTCTTCGCTGTAATTTTTGTATGTCTGGTCGTCGCCGCCGCCGAAGCGCATACGGATCATGGGGCCGTTGTTGTCCTGTCCTGCCTGGTCGCGGATGTCCTCTTCTTCCTTGATATTGCGCCAGAGGGATTGATCCGAGGAAAAGAGCAGCTCCACTTTGGAGATACTGAATTCCGGCACCATGCTTTTCATGCTGGGGTCTTCCAGGCGGCGGTGCATGTTCACTTTCCGCTGATATACGACGCGGCCTTCTTTTACCTGGGCGTGTGCGGCCAGGAGGCTGGGGAAGAACAGGACAGTCAGCAGTAATTTTTTACCAGGGGTCATGAGTGTGGTTTTAAGTCACAAATCTATTTTTGGGACGGGGTAAAGGAGGTTAAAGGCCATTGGTTTAATGTTAATTAAGGTTAATGCTTTGACGGCGGCAAGCGCCTTTTTTCTACTTTTAGCAAAAGGAACCGTAGGTTCGTTGTCCCGTGAACAAGCTCAGGATATCCATAACGCTGATGGTGCTCACGATCGCTGCGATCGTGCTTTTCCAGGCATACTGGCTGAAAAAAAGCTATGCGGAGGAGAGCAAGGTGCTGACCCTGCGTACCCAGCTGCTTTTCCGGGAGACCCTATTTAAGCTGCAGGCCACCAAGCTGCATTTCGATACTACCTTCCATATCATGCCGGATCCTTCGGGTCTGCAAAATATGGCGACTGTCATACGGGACAAGGTGACGATGGACAGTGCGGGGAAGAAACGTCGTGCCGTGGTGGTGAGCGTCAGTGGAAGGGCCGGGGCGAGTGAGGGCGTCGATGATCTGCCGGATTCAGGTATGCACCGGATATTCTACCGGGCGTCCGGTCCTGGAGGCGGCGCCGGAATAAGCGTCGCCGACTTCCTGTCGGGAGTGGATTCGCTGCAGGATTCTGTTACGGTGAAGGAGATCGACGCAAAGTTCAGACAGGTGCTGGACCGTGAAGGTATCCGGACGCCTTTCACGGTGCTGGTGGGTCCGGTGGACAGGAAGAAGAATATTTTTTTTCAGGACAGTGCGGAGCAGCGGGTGATCCTTGGATTTGCCAATCCCATGAGCTATCAGCTGCGGCTGGGCGATACTTTCTGGCTGACGGCGCGGCGGCTGGGTCCGCAGGCGTTGTTCTCCCTGGTGCTGGTGGGAGTCACCATCTTTTCTTTCCTTTTACTTTACCGCAACTGGCGGGGGCAGCAAAAGCTGATCCTGCTGAAGAATGATTTTATCAGCAATATCACCCATGAGCTAAAGACGCCTATTGCGACGGTGAGTGTGGCGGTGGAGGCGTTGAAGGAATTCGATGCCCTGAAGGATCCGGTGCGTACCAGGGAATACCTGGAGATAAGTACGCATGAGCTGCAGCGGTTGTCCCTGCTGGTGGATAAGGTGCTGAAGCTGTCGCTTTATGAAAGGCAGGAGATCGAGCTGAGGAAGGATGAGTTCGATATGAAGGTGCTGGTAAAGGATGTAATGACTTCGATGCGGCTGCAATTCGAGAAATCCAAGGCCACGGTCCGTTTGACAGCGGGACCTGAAGAGCCGGGAATCAGAGTGGTGGGACCGGGAAGGAATAAGATCGGGGACGACGGGGGGAAGGCGGCGGAAGGCGCTGAAGAGAGCGGCGATACGGGAAAAGGAAAAGTGGAACCTGCGCATATCCGTACGGACAAATACGTTCTGCGAGCGGATAAGCTGCATTTTACCAGTGTCATTTTCAACCTGCTGGACAATGCTTTGAAGTATGGAAAGGCTGCTCCCATCATGGTGCTGATCAATATCCACTGGGAGCCGGACTTTCTTCTGCTGACCGTCGGGGACAATGGCATCGGCATTCCCGCGGACTATAAGGACCGGATCTTTGAAAAATTCTTTCGTGTGCCGATGGGGGATCAGCATAACGTCAAAGGGTATGGTCTCGGCCTCAGCTATGTGGCGTATGTCGTACAGCGGCATGGAGGAGAGATCATGGTCCGCAGCAAGGAAGGCGTCGGAAGTGAGTTCACTATTAAAATTCCCCGTGGATATGCGTAAAATAAAAGTGCTGTATGTTGAAGACGAGCTATTCCTGGGCAAGATCGTAAAAGAGAGCCTGGAAAGCCGGGGGTTCGAGGTGGTCATGGAAAATGACGGGGCGAAGGTGCTGCCTTCCTTTACGAAGCTGCGTCCCGATGTATGCGTACTGGATGTCATGCTGCCCAATAAGGATGGCTTTGAGATCGCGGAGGAGATCCGCGGCCTGGACAAGGAAGTGCCGATCCTTTTTGTTACGGCCAAGGGGAGGACAGAGGATGTGGTGAGGGGGTTTACCCTGGGGGGTAATGATTATATCCGGAAGCCGTTCAGCATGGAGGAGATGATCGTACGGATCCACAACACGCTGCGAAGCAAAGGAGGTGCTGCTGTTGCGTTATCGGATGGCCCGGTGAGCATTGGAAAATACCGGTTTCTCTGGAAGCGGCAGGTGCTGGCGCTGGGTGATGCGGAGCGGAAGCTATCTTTCCGGGAGAATGAGCTGTTGAAATTCCTGTATGCGCACCGGGATAAGGTGATCGACCGGAAAGATGTCCTGCAATTGCTCTGGGGCAATGACAGCTTTTTCAACAGCCGTAACCTGGACGTATATATCACCAAGATAAGAAGCTACCTGAAAGAGGATGATTCGCTGGAGATCATTACTATCAAAGGGGTAGGCTACCGGTTCATACTATGAACGGCGGTCATACCATGAGGATGTAGGCGCGCAGCACTTCGTCGATCTCCTCCAGGCGGAAGGGCTTGGAGATATAGTTATTCATGCCGGCGTCCAGACATTTTTCCCGGTCGCCTTTCATCGCATCGGCGGTGAGGGCGACGATGGGGATATTGCAATAAGGCTCCGGCATATTGCGGATGGCGCGGGTGGTGGCATAGCCATCCATTTCGGGCATATTGACGTCCATGAAGATGATGACGGGCTCACAGTGGGGCAGTCTGTCGAGAGCGTCCCTGCCATTGCTGACCTGTATGACCTCGAAACCCATCCTGCGCAGGACTTCGGAGATGAGCAGCATATTGATGGGGTCGTCATCGGCCACCATAACGCTGGTGGGTTCGGTGATCTTTTCCACGTTGTTGGGGAGGGAGGGGTGCAGGCTGTCGTTCTGCAAGTTCTTTTCGAAGAGGGAAAGGAGGGTGGCGTGCAGCTCATGCATTTTCACGGGCTTCGAGAGAAATTTATTGATACCAGCTTTTACCGCCTCGCTTTGGTAGATGTTTTTTTCCGGGGATGACAGCATCAGGATGAACGACTGTTCCTGGCCGCGGAACGCCTTTTTCATTTCTTTCACCAGGGTGATGCCATCCATTCCCTGCATGAGGTGGTCGGTGACGACGAGATCATAAGGTTCCTTTTTCTCTATGGCTTCTTTCATACAGGCCAGAGCGGCGGCGGCGTTGGGGACCGCATCGGCGGGGATGTTGAAATATCCGAAGTTCTCTTTCATGAGCTCCCGGTTGGAGCTATTATCATCCACGATGAGCACTCTTCTCAGCAGCGGATCTTTCGGCAAGAGGACTTCGGGCTGCTGGTTGGCTACTTCCAGGGTGAGGTGCAGCGTAAACGCGCTGCCTTTAGCGGGCTCGCTTTCCACTGTCAGGTGGCCGCCCATCAGCTCCGAGAGGCTCCTGGAGATGGTGAGGCCCAATCCCGTGCCGCCGTATTTGCGGGTGGTGGAGGTGTCGGCCTGGGTGAAGCTTTCGAAGATCTTCTGCAATTTCTCCTTGCGGATGCCGATGCCGGTGTCTTGTACCCGGATGGACAGCTTCATATACTGTTTGCCTTCGTGCTGATAAGTCTCCCCTGCCTTTTGGATGGACACGAGGATCTCCCCGTCGCCGGTGAACTTGATGGCATTGCCCAGGAGATTTACCACGATCTGCCGGATGCGGACGGGGTCACCCAGGAATTGAGAGGGGATGGAAGGGTCGACCTTGTACAGCATTTCCAGCTTTTTTTCAAAAGCTTTAAGGGTAAGCATGTCGATGGTCTCTTCTATCAGCTCGTCCAGCTTGAAGAGGATATGATCGATGAGCAGCTTGCCGGCTTCGATCTTCGAGAAGTCCAGGATATCATTGATGATGCCCAGCAGGCCATACGCCGATTTCTTTACATTCTGCAGATAATCGCGCTGGGCTTTTTGCAATTCGGTGGTCAGCACCAGGTCCGTGAACCCGATGATACCGTTCATGGGCGTACGCAATTCGTGGCTCATATTGGCCATGAATTCGCTCTTGGCATGGCTGGCGGATTCGGCCAGCTCTTTTGCCTGCACCAGCTCCACCTCGATCTGTTTACGCTCGATCGCTGCGGCAAGGGAGGAGGCATAAGAGCGGAGGATGGAAAATTCTGCCTCGGACCATTCCCTTTCCTTTTTCAATTCGTCGAAACCTACAAAGCCCCAGAACTCGTCCTTCAGAAAAATCGGGACGGCGACGGAGGACAGGACGGTGCTGCGGTTGTAGATCTCCACCAGCTGGGGATCTCCCTCTTTGCTCTTGTAGCTGACGAAGGGTCGTTTGGCCAGCAGGGGCTGGATGATCATTTTTATGCTGTCGAAGGGGATATCCTTTACGTTGGACTGGTGAATGCGGAGCTTTGCGGGGTCTTCCGTCCATTCGTAAGTCTCAGTGGTGAACCATTGCTGTTGAGGAGCGTCGAAATGGTTCTGGAATACGTAGACCCTGTCGACAAGGGCTTTGTTACCCAGGGTCTGGATGGATTCTTTGATGGCCTGGTCCAGGTCGGTGTTGATCAGCAGCGAGTGGGTGGCCTGCGCTACGGCATGCAGCAGCTGATCTTTTTTCTTCAGCTTTTCCTGCGCGATCTTCCGGTCCGTGATATTGCGGGAGGTGCAGATGACCTTCACCAGCTCTTCTTCATCCACGATGGGCTTGATGATGGTCTCGAGCCAGATGTAGCTGCCATCACTGCGGAGAATGCGGTAACGAACGATGATGCTGTCCTGGCCGGAGAAGGAGGGCATTTGATCCGCCTTGAGGAATTTCTGGCGGTCGTCGGGATGGACATAATATTCGAAGGACCTTCCGATGACGTCGTCCACTTCATAGCCCAGGACGGTCTTTACGGAGGGCGAGAGGTACCAGATGGTGCCGTCGATGGCATGAACGCTGATGATGTCCTCGGAGTTCTCCGCCAGCAGGCGGAATTTCTGCTCGCTGTTGAGCAGGGCATTTTCCGATTCTTTCTGGGAAGTGATGTCCTGTGCGATGCCGAACTGCACCTGTTCGTCCGTCACCCTGCCTTTTATGGAAAGGTACCGCATCCATCCCTGTTTGGTGATGATGCGGCAGGAGAGGGCGTTCTCGTAACCCGTGTTCTCTTTGTGCTGCATGGCCCTTGCCAGCTCATCGGACACCAGGGTGAAGTCTTCCGGGACTACGTAGGTGTTGAGGAAGGTGTCCATAGAGATCTTATCGGGATCTTCTTCGTCCATGGCCAACAGCGCTTTGAATTCCTTGCTGAGGGAAAGCTCGCCGGTGACGAAGTCCAGCTTCCAGGAGCCCATTTTTGCGTAGGTCATGGCGTAGGAGAGCGTGCGGATGGCGTCTTCCTTTACCTGCTGCGTTTGCAGCTTTTCCGAGACATTGAGCCCGATGCCCTGGATCTCGTTGACCTGTCCATCTTCGTCCTGGAGGGCGAGGAATTCCCATTCTGTCCAGAGGAACTGGCGGGACTGGCCGATCGGCTTGCGGATCAGCAGGCGGGAGATCTTCCCGGGATTGTTCCAGCATTCGTTGGCAACCTGCTTGCAGCGGGCCAGATCCTTTGGAAAGATGGTGTTGTAGAAGAGAATATGCTGCAGGTCCTGTTCCGTATATCCGAAGGTTTTGCGAAAAGCAGGATTGGTATAGGTGAAATGGCCGTTCCGGTGGATGCGGATGACATAGTTGGTTTGGGATTGCAGGATAGAAGCCAGGAATTTCTTTTCATTCAGCAGCTCATTGCGGGCTTTTTGAAGCTCATTATAATTGGTTTCTCCTTTTTTGAACGCTGGCTCCAGTACCAGGAGGGCCATGCAGATGATGGCGATGACCAGGGAAATGAACTTGCCGGTGTCGATGGTAGACACCTCGCTGTTCTTATCGTTCGCCAGCGCTGAATAGTAGGCGGTGACCTGCTCCATCAAGGCGCTGTATTGCTCCTCGCTGTGCAGCAGGTCGCGCAGGTAGAGGTGTTTGTTGATGGCTATCAATGCCGAATCGCCCTGGGCAAGCTCCTGCCCGACGGCCATCAGGGATTGATAGGACTGCTGGGAGCTGGATAATAACAGCTTGATCTGGAAGATCTTATCCGGGACGGGCGGCTTGGCGCCGCCGGCTTGCTTTTGCAGGAGCTCCCGCCCTGCCTGAAAGGCGGCCAGGTGGCGGGAAAGAGAATCCCGGAGTACGGGCATCGCTTTTTTCCCGGGATCGTTCAGCAGCAGGATGCATTCCCTGGTGATGAGCTGGCTAAGGGACTGTTGCCGGCCCGACTGGTTGATGGCCTCTGTTAACTCCCTGTTTTCTAATGATTTAAGGTGATTTATGTAGTACCCGAAGAAATTGAACAGGAGTACCAGCACAAACAAAATGACCGATATACGTATAAGTTTGCGGAACGGGCTTTTCATGGATATTGTAAAGCTGTTCTTAACAAACGTAAAATTCTCCGTTTAAGTTTCCGGAACTACAAAAAAACAAGGGTAAATACTTAGCCCATGACTGTTAGTAGTTTATGACCTGCTCTTCCATGGCTGCCGGCAGGGGACGCCATTCGTATTGCTGGTTGCGCAGCTGGGGCTCGAAACCTGCTTCCCGGATAGCCTCCTGGATACCTTTGGCGGTGAAGCGGTGAGGGGCGCCTGCGGCGCTTACCACATTTTCTTCCAGCATGATGCTTCCGAAGTCGTTGGCGCCTGCGTGCAGGCACAGCTGGGCGGTCTGCTTGCCTACAGTGAGCCAGGATGCCTGGATATTCTTAACATTTGGGAGCATGATGCGGCTGAGCGCGATCATGCGGATGTATTCTTCCGGGGTAGTGAGATTGTGTACGCCCCTTATGCGGGTGAGCAGGGTATCGACGTCCTGGAAGGTCCAGGGTATAAAGGCAAGGAAGCCTTTTGCTTCGGCGGGTTTCCTGGACTGGACCTCCCGGATCTTCACCAGGTGTTCGAATCGTTCGTGGAGGGTCTCTACGTGTCCGAACATCATGGTGGCGGAGGTGGTGATATGCAGCTTGTGGGCTTCGTGCATGATGTCCAGCCATTCCTGCGAACCGCATTTGCCTTTGCTGATGAGGCGTCGTACCCTGTCCACGAGGATCTCGGCGCCTGCGCCGGGCAGTGAGTCCATTCCTGCTTTTTTCAGGGCAGTCAGCACGTCATGGTGGCTCATTTTTTCTTTCTTGCAGATGTGGGCTACCTCGGGAGGTCCCAGCGTATGCAGCTTCAGGGTGGGGTAAAGCTCTTTCAGCTGGCGGAACAGGGTCGTATAGAATTCCAATCCCAGCCCTGGGTGATGTCCTCCCTGCAGGAGAAGCTGATCTCCTCCCCAGCGAAAGGTCTCTTCTATTTTCTTTTTGTAGGTAGCGATGTCGGTGATGTAGGCATCGGCATGACCGGGAATGCGGTAGAAGTTGCAAAATTTGCAGTTGGCGATGCAAACGTTGGTGGTATTGACATTACGGTCGATCTGCCAGGTGACCTTTCCGTGCGGAACCTGCATTTTACGCAGCTCGTCTGCCAGGTACATCAGCTCGGTGAGGGGAGCGTTCTGAAAAAGGAATACGCCTTCTTCGATGTCTAAGAATTCGCGGTCGTAGGCTTTTTTATATAGGTCGGGAAGATGCATTGCCAGATGAATTATTTTGTAAAGGTAGGGCAGGGATATGGAATTGCAAGGTGTCGGCAAAGACGGCTGGTCCATGGGTGGGAACCTTGTGTCCATTGAAAACAGCAGTTCGTAGAAAAATGCATGTCGGCTGAAGTTTATTGAAGCCAGGCTGCACGCGGTTGAAGGCCGATTTACGCCTGTTTAAAAAGAGGATGAATGGCTTGTCATAACGGTAAAATGGTGATATATTTAGTCTTCCGAATCACGCCAGCTATGCTTTGCCAGAAAAAACACCTTTTCTCCATGCCTTATCATCCGATCAGATTTTTCCGGTGTCTCGTGTTCTTTTTAATCCCATCGGTCTTTTTTTCAAATCGTCCCCTGCAGGCACAGGAGAAATTCGTGCCGCCGCCTGCCAAGCTGATCACCAGCTTTCCTTTTACCGTATTTACGGGCGGTGTGATCCTGATAAGGGCTTGCGTCGGTGATTTCCCGGACAGCCTCAATTTCATCCTGGATACCGGGAGCGGGGGCATCTCGCTGGATTCGGCTACCTGTCAGCGGCTGAAGATAGTTTCTCTGCCTTCCGATAAGACGATCCTGGGCATTGCCGGCGTGCGCCAGGTGAAATTCATATATAATGAGACGCTGCACCTGCCCGGCCTGCGGGTGGACAGTCTCAACTTTCACGTGAACGATTACGATATACTGAGCAGCGTATATGGGGAGAAGGTAGACGGCATCATTGGCTATAGCTTTTTCTCCCGTTTTATCGTCCAGATCAATTATGACAGCTCCAAGGTCTATGTATACAGCAAAGGGACTTTCAAGTATCCGAAGGGCGGCCACCTCCTGAAACCTGTCATTGCCAGCCTGCCGATCCAGGGCGCAACGGTGCGGGATGGAGAGACCATCGACGCGCGTTTTTATTTTGACACGGGGGCGGGGCTTTGCATGCTGCTGTCTTCCGATTTTGTGAATGACAGCAGTGTATTCGATCCCAAGCGGAAGTTCTTCAAGACCCAGGCCCAGGGACTGGGCGGCAAGGCGAATATGACGCTTACCACTTTGAAGGAGGTCAGGTTAGGCCCATACCGGTTCCGCAAAGTGCCTACCTATGTTTTTGATGACGATTATAATGTGACCTCCTATCCCAACCTGGGGGGCCTGCTGGGTAATGATATCCTCCGCCGGTTCAACGTGACCCTGAATTACGACCGGAGGGAGATCTTCCTGTTCCCCAATAGCCACTACCGGGATCAGTTCGATTATTCCTATACGGGACTGGGCATCTACTGGCTGGAAGGGGAGATCCGGGTCGGGGATGTCATGCCGGATTCGCCCGCGGAGAAAGCGGGCCTGAAGCTGGATGATGTGGTGATCGCCGTGAACAACAACTTCAGTAATAATATCCAGGTCTACAAGAACATCCTGCAAAGCGTGGGCGAAAAGGTGAAGCTCATCATCAAGCGGGATGGGGATCTTCAGGAGCATGTCATGCGCGTGAAGAGTATTCTTTAAACTTTCCGTAAATTTGCCCTCCCCCTAGCAAACCAAGGGTAAAGGAAAGGAATCATTTATGATACAATACGATCGATTTCAGCTGTCCAATGGACTGAGGGTTTTGGTACATGAGGATCATTCCACTCCCATGGCGGTAGTGAATGTGCTGTATGATGTAGGGGCCCGGGACGAGGATCCGAAGAAGACAGGCTTTGCCCATTTATTCGAGCACCTGATGTTTGGCGGCTCCGTGAACATTGAAGATTTCGAGACGCCCCTGCAGCTGGCGGGGGGAGAAAACAACGCATATACCACCAACGACTTCACCAACTATTATATCCAGCTGCCCGCAGAAAATATCGAGACGGCTTTTTACCTGGAGAGTGACCGGATGCTGTCCCTTGCTTTTAGCGAGAAGAGCCTGGAAGTGCAGCGGAAGGTGGTCTGTGAAGAATTCAAGGAGCATTATATCAACAAGCCCTATGGGGATGTATGGTTTAAGATGCGGGAGCTGGCCTATAAGCAGCATCCTTACCGTTGGATGACCATCGGCAGCAAGCTGAGCCATATCGAAGATGCGCGACTGGAGGATGTGCGGCAATTCTTCTTTAAGTACTACCGCCCTGTGAATGCCATCCTGGTAGTGGCCGGTAAAGTGAAGACGGAACAGGTGCGCACCCTGGCGGAAAAATGGTTTGGGGATATTCCTTCCGGAGAGAAGTATGTGCGCAATCTGCCGAAGGAGCCTCGCCAGCAGGAGGTAAGAAAGCTGGAAGTGACGGCCGACGTGCCGTTGGACGCCTTGTATAAATCCTATCACATGGCTTCCCGGCTGGAGCAGGGCTATTACGTGGCAGACCTGATCACGGAGGTGCTGGGTGGAGGAGGTTCTTCCCGCCTGCACCAGGCTTTGATCAAGGAAAAGAAATTATTCAGCCAGATCGAGTGTTATCACACGGGCTCCGTCGATGAGGGCCTGGTGGTCATCGAGGGTAAGCTGATCAAAGGCGTGAGCCTGGAAGCCGCGGATAAGGCGGTAGAGGAAGAGTTATTGAAGATGCAATCGGAAAAGATCTCTGAAAAAGAGCTGACGAAAATAAAGAACAAGACGGAGTCCGCCATTGTCTTTGAAGACATGAGCGTGATGAACCGCGCCAATAGCCTGGCTATTTATGAGCTGCTGGGCGACGCAGGGATGATGAACACGGAGCTGGGAAGGTACCAGGCCGTCACAGCCGAAGAGATCCTTTCCACCAGCCGGCAATTATTTGATCCCAACAACAGCAACACCCTTTACTATCACAGTGGTCAGCCCAAAGGAGGGGTTTCCCATGCTCAATAGAACGATCGCACCCCCTATCAAGGATGCAAAGGATTTCAATTTGCAATTGCCGCTGTATCGCAAGCAGGTGTTAAGCAATGGCGTGGAGGTATATCTCATTGACCTGGGCACCGAGGATGCCCTGATGATCGGCTGGATCTTCGATGCGGGCAACTCGCATGAGTCGCGGAACGGGGTGGCTGCGGCGGTCAGCGCCTTACTGAAGAACGGCACTTCTACCCGCAGCGCTTTTAACATCAACGAGCATTTCGAATATTATGGCGCTTACCTGAGCCGTGCCGCCCATCATGAGACGGCGGATATCACCTTGCATTGCCTGAACAAGCATGTATCCGAGCTATTGCCTGTGGTGGCGGAGCTGATCTCGGACTCTGTCTTCCCGGAAGAGGAAGTGGCTATCTATAAGAAGAATGGGCAGCAACGTCTCCAGGTGAACCTGAAAAAGAGCGATTTTGTCGCGGGCCGGCTGATCGAGTCCTATCTATACGGGCCGGAGCATCCCTATGGAAAATATTCCCGGCTGGAGGACCTCCAAAACCTGCAACGCGACGAACTGCTGCGCTTTTACCACCAGCACTATAGTCATGGCGCCTGCCGGATCATTGTTGCCGGGAAGCTGCCCCCTACCCTTTCCGAAGAGCTGGAGCGTTATTTCGGGGTGTTGCCGCTGCGTGCCCCTGTAGCCCCGGACCCTGCCGCATTGCCTGTCATTACGCCGGCGACGCAGCGGAAGTATGATATCGTGAATGATCCGGAAGGCGTGCAGGCCTCGATCCGGATCGCGCGGAATTTTCCCAACAGGCATCATCCGGACTTTCAAAAGGTGCAGGTGCTGAACAATGTCTTCGGGGGATTTTTCGGGTCCAGGCTGATGACGAATATCCGTGAGGATAAAGGATATACCTATGGCATCCACAGCTATCTCCTGAACAACCGGCAGGAGAGCGCGCTGCTTATCACGACGGAGGCGGGAAAAGAAGTATGCAGAGCCACTATCGAAGAAGTATATAAAGAGATGGAGCTCTTACGGGAGGAACTGATCGATGAGGAAGAACTGGCGATGGCCCGCAACTTCACGATCGGCAGCATCCTGGGGGACCTGGATGGACCTTTCCAGGTGGCCAGCAGATGGAAGAACCTGCTGCTGAATGGGCTCGACGAGCACTATTTCTATGAGGGCATCCGGATCGTCAAGACGATCACTCCCGAAGAGCTGCAGGAGCTGGCGCAGCGATACCTGGACCCTGAAGCTTTCTTCGAGCTGGTGGTGGTGTGAGGAGGTACCGGCGAGCGGCAAGCGACGAGCTGTGAGCTGCAAGCTTCAAGCTACAAGCTGCAAGCGGTGGGCTATGAGTTGTGAGTTGTGTTATGAATAGGAAGTGATAGGTGCTGAAAATGAAATAGTTAAGATGCTGTTCCTGGTTGCTTCCAAATAGATTGGAAGAATATTGCCTACAAGTGTTAAATTGAATGCAAATAAGATTTGCATGAACTTTCTCCTCCGCATCCTTATAACGGCCATCGTTGCTTTCGGCCTGTCTGCGGTGATGAGAGGTGTCTATATAGATACCTTTTGGACGGCGCTGGTATTTTCCCTTGTGCTGGCCATCCTTAACGCATTGCTAAAGCCGATCCTGATCATCCTTACCTTACCGATCACGATCTTTACATTCGGATTGTTCCTCTTTGTTATCAATGCCGCCATTGTTCTGCTGGCCGGGAATTTTGTAAACGGATTCCGGGTCGCCAGCTTTGGGTGGGCGCTTTTGTTCAGCCTGTTATTATCTATTCTTACGTCTATTCTGTACAAGGATGCGAGAAGGGAGCGGCGGGAAGATTAGGTCCCATGCAGGCTGGTAGACGGCTTTTATAATTATCGTATGAATTTTGACAGAAAGAATTTTAACAACGACGAGCTTATTCATTTTTACAGGAGCATTTTACTGCCGCGGATGATAGAAGAGAAGATGCTGTTGCTGCTGCGCCAGGGAAAGATCAGCAAATGGTTTAGCGGCATCGGGCAGGAAGCCATTGCCACGGGCGCTACTATGGCGATGGAGGCGGATGAATGGATCATGCCTTTGCACCGGAACCTGGGGGTGTTCACTACCCGGAAAATGCCATTGGCCAGGCTGTTCCTGCAGTGGCAGGGAAGCAAGGATGGATATAGCAAGGGCCGGGAGAGGAGCTTTCATTTTGGCAGTAAGGAATATGCTATTTGTGGGATGATCTCGCATCTGGGGCCTCAGCTGGGGATTGCGGACGGCGTGGGATTGGCGTATAAGCTTGGCAAAAAGAATAAGGCGGCGCTTGCATTCACCGGGGAGGGCGGCACCAGCGAGGGAGATTTTCATGAGGCGTTGAATACGGCATCGGTGTGGGACCTGCCTGTCATTTTCCTGGTGGAGAATAACGGCTATGCGCTGAGCACGCCTGTATCGGAGCAATACCGCTGCGAAAGCCTCGTGTATAAGGCTGAAGGGTATGGGATGCAGGGGGTGCGGATCGACGGGAACAATATCCTTACGGTCTATGATACCCTGCGGGGCGTCAGGGAATACTGTATAAAATATCAACGGCCCTACCTGGTGGAATGTATGACGTTCCGGATGCGGGGGCATGAGGAGGCCAGTGGTCTCAAATATGTTCCGCCGTCCTTGCTGGAAGACTGGGGGCGTAAGGATCCGGTGGTGAATTTTGAGGGTTTTTTAAGGGAGCAAGGTGTGTTGAATGATGATAGGGTGGGCAGTATACACGAGGAGATACGGCAATATATAGAAACCGAGCTGGCCGTGGCGTCTGCTGATACGATGGTGGTGGTGCCTGATACGGGGGCTGAGCTGAGGGATGTGTATGCGGGGGAGCTGCGAGCGACGAGCGATGAGCTACAAGCTGCAAGCGACAAGCTGAAAGGGGAAGGGGAGCTACAAGCTGCAAGCTACAAGCTGCAAGGGGAAGAGGAGCTGCAAGCTGCAAGCGACAAGCTACAAGTGGAGATTAGTGAAGCGTCGGATGGGGATGGTATGATAAAGGGCGATGAAGGTGATCTGTCGGCGGGGACCGGGTCTCCTTATGAGCGGTCGACTTTCCGGAGGAAGCCGATCCGGGAGATGGCAAAGTCTGCTGCGGTGCAGGCGCCCGCACCTGTGGCTGTTGCGGCGGCGTCCGTGCCGAGGTCTGCCCTGGCGGTCGAGTCTTTGCCGGCGGCTTCTGCGTCGCCTATGGGGCCTGTTTCCGAGAAGCGCCTGCTGGATGCTGTCCGGGAAGGGCTGCGTCAGTCCATGCAACAGCATGCCCGGCTGATATTGATGGGGCAGGACATTGCCGAATATGGCGGGGCATTCAAGATAACGGAGGGGTTCCTGGAAGAATTCGGGAAGGAAAGAGTGAGGAATACGCCGCTGTGCGAGAGCGCCATCGTTGGCTGTACCCTGGGGTTAAGCCTGGAAGGATATAAGAGCGTGATGGAAATGCAGTTTGCCGATTTTGTGACATCGGGGTTTACGCAGATCGTCAATAACCTGGCTAAGATACACTATCGTTGGGGACAGCAGGCGGACACGGTGATCCGGATGCCGACGGGTGCGGGCGTAGGGGCCGGGCCTTTTCATTCGCAGAGCAATGAAGCGTGGTTTATGCATACGCCGGGATTGAAGGTAGTGTACCCGGCTACGCCGGAGGATGCCAAGGGCCTGCTGATCGCGGCGATCAATGATCCAAACCCCGTCCTTTATTTCGAGCATAAGATGTTGTATCGTAGCATCAGCGGCCCTGTGCCGGAGGCTTACTATGAGACGCCGATCGGGAAGGCCCGGCGGGTGCGATCCGGTGGGGATATTGCGATCATCACCTATGGTGCGGGGGTGCATTGGGCGGTGGAATATGCGGAGGCGCATCAGGATATTTCTTTCGAGATCCTCGATCTGCGGACGTTGCTGCCTTTGGATCATGATGCGATCCGTGCGTCGGTGGGAGTGACGGGAAAGGTGCTGGTGTTGCATGAGGATACCCTTACGGGTGGGGTTGGTGCGGAGGTGGCTGCATGGATCGGGGAGCATTGTTTTGCGTTGCTGGATGCGCCGGTGCTGCGATGTGCGTCGTTGGATACGCCGGTGCCTTTCAATATTGAGCTGGAGAGGAATTTTTTGGCGAAGTCGAGGTTGGATGAGTATGTGAGGAGGTTGATGGAGTATTAATTCCTGCCGGGGACCTTTAGCGCATATTCTCCTGCAACACTCTTATAAAGTTCCCGCCTAATATTTTCTTTATGTCCGTTTTACTATAACCGCGCTTTAATAATTCCCGCGTGATCAGCGGATACGTCGTCACGTCATCCAGCTCGCGGGGGGCGGATTCGATGCCGTCGAAATCGGATCCCAGCCCTACGTGGTCTGCGCCGATGAGCTTTACGATATAATCGATGTGATCGATCAGCAGGGACAAGGGCGGCCTAAGGGCGCTGCTCTCCTGTGGATAGGTGTGTGCGAAGTATTCGTTGATGGCATAGTCGGGCGTCCTGGCTGCTGTCAGGGAGTCCAGCTCTCTCCTGTGGGAAGCGGTGAAGGCCTGCATTCTTTTCATGTAGGTACTGTCGAGGAAGCCGGAATAAAAATTCACCTGGATCACGCCTCCATTTTTGCCGATGGCTTTTATCTGGTCGTCTTTCAGATTGCGGAATACGGGGCACAAGGCGTAGACGGAGCTGTGCGATACCAGGACGGGTTTGGTCGTGGTGTGGATGGCATCCCAGAAAGTTTGTTCGCCGACGTGGGAGAGGTCTACCAGCATGCCCAGCTCATTCATGCGCCGGACGATCTTTTTGCCTTTGTCGGTAAGTCCGTAAGGGGTGACGGTCCATGCGTGGTTTGTCTCGTCCCTGGCGGAGGTGGCCCAGGAGGTGCTGTTGTTCCAGGTGAGGGTCATGTAGCGAACGCCTCTTTTAAACAGGCTGTCCAGGTAGTCCAGGTCGTCCTCGATCATGTGTCCGCCCTCAACGCCCATCATGGCGGCCAGCCTATGGTGGCGGATAGCGTCCCGGAGGCCTGCGGGATCTTTGACGATCTCCATGGTGCGGGGATTGCGGCCGGCAATGGCATACAGGGAGTCTATTTCCTGCAGCGCCCGGCGAAAGGCGGTGCCTTTACCGAAGCGGTCGTCGCAAAAAACAGAGAATACCTGTACATCCACGCCTCCCTTGCGGAAACGGGCGAGGTCAGAATGGGTCCGGCCGGTGAGGTCCTTTTCGATATCCATTCCCTGCATGACGACGCCGGAGAGTACATCATTGTGGGTATCAACGAGAATGGCTTTATTATGCAGCTTCTGGTAAGATTGGGCAGAAATAGGTCCGGAGAAGAACAAAAGGAAGAGGAAGCGAAAGTTCATGAACCGCAGGTTTGGTAGCATTAAAAATAAGCAAACGTTTGCATAAGTGGAAGTTTTGCACTTTTCTTGCACAATTCTTGAAAATTTCTTGCAATTCAACTATTTTTAACGCTAATAGGATAAGGTTTAATGGTAATGGAACTGATTAGAGCAACCTCCCCAACGGGGAGGTTTTTCTTTCCGGAAAATCATTCCCCACTCCCCTTCTCTCCCACGAACCATTGTTCTTTATTACGAAACAGCACATTGAAGGTGGTGAAACTGCCGTAAATGCGTGTGATATATTGCTGCAGATTGATCTTTTCCTCATCGCTCAATCCTTTGTGGCCATTGATCTGCTGCTCCAGGACCCGGAGCCTGTCGCGGGCCATGACGATCTTATGGAAGAAGGCGTCGATGGGAACTTCTTTTGGCTTAATGGAATTGTCGGAGGACTTCAGGATCAGGGTGCCGCCGCGCCACTTATCGCCGAGAGGGACATTCTCGGAGATCCCTCCCCAGAGGCGCAGGATCTTTAGCAGGGACCGTTCTACATCGGAATGGGTTTCGATCTCTTCGGTGACATTTTCCGGAATGATCTCGTCCAGGTGGGTGTCATTCTTGTCGACTTCCTTGATACCGTGATTGATGAATGAAATGAGATAGGTGGCGAAGCGGATGCCGACGATCACGCCGGGTCCGTACTGGGTATGCTGCAGCCGGGTGCCTATGCCGAGGGTTAGCTGGTCCATAAGTTCGGAGGGTTTTTTGTGACAAATATAAGCGCTAGGGGCGTTTGATGAATTCGTAAGGGGTGTACTCCACGAAGTCGGCCACTTTCACGGTAACGGATCTTACCTTATTGCCCTCTACAGCAAAGGGGAAGACGGCTTTGCTGAATTCGGGGTCTGAGAATGTTGCGTAGAAGCGGTTGCCACCCAGGGGTTCCAATCGTGCAAACATGTCGGGGTGGTGGGCAAACACCATACGCAGCTGGCCTTTCTCCAGCACTACCTGCATGTCCCCATAGACCTCGCTGGCATATTGTCCCGCATAGGCCGCCAGGGGAAGCGCCGGGGATCTGTGGAGGGCGACGGAATCGCGGTAGCTTTTATCTTCTTTCGCCTCGGCCTCTCTTTGCCGCAGGCTGCGCTGCAGGTAGACCTTGCTGTAGTTGCGATAGGGTAATTTGAGCCAGGCGTCGAGGATCTCCCATTTCAAGGCTTCGTAGAAAGCATTCTGGTCGGTGTTAGTGAGCACGACGATGCCGAGGTTCTCCTCGGGCAGGAGGGTCACGCTGGTGACGAAGCCGTTGACGCCGCCCGTGTGGGAAACGATCTTTCGCCCGTCATATTCTTCCAGGAACCAGCCCAGGCCATAAAGGGCGAAATGTCCTTCATTGTACTGGTGTCCGCCGTTGCCCAGGATGGAATGGGGCCAGCGGGTCTGTGCGATGGCCGAGGAGGGAACCACCTGTCTGCCTTCATATTTCCCTTTGTTCAGCTGCATGATGACCCATTTACTCATGTCGCTGACGGAGGAGCTGATGCTGCCTGCCGGGGCGAGGTTGTCGATGCTGCAATAGGGGATCCGCATTAGCTTTCCATCGGCCATGGTATAGGGGGCGCATTTGTTGGGGGCGCCGGGAAGGTCTTTACTAAGTGCGAGTGAATGGGTCATGCCCAGCGGCGTGAAGAGGCTGTCCTGTATGAATTGTTCCCAGGTGCGGCCACAGGCTTTGGGGATGATCTGGCCGGCGGTGAGGAAGGCGGCATTGGTGTAGCCCCAGGTGGTCCGGAAGGGGTAGACTGCCTTGATATGGGACATCTTTTCGATGACCTGCTCCCGGGTGAGGTTGCTGGTCCAATACGTGAAATCGCCCTGGAAGGTCATAAATCCCAGGCGATGGCAAAGGAGATCCCGGATGATGGCCTGTTCGCCGGCGGCCTTGTTGTCCAGCCTGAATTCAGGCAGCCATTGGGTGACCTTGTCATCCAGCGAAAGTTTTTTACCGGCGTCCAGCATGGCCAGGGCGGTGGCCGTGAAAGCCTTGGTGTTGCTGCCGATCATGAATAAAGTGTTGGTGTCTACCTTGTCGGGCCTGCCCAGCTCTTTTACGCCGTAGGCTTTCATCAGCACTACCTGTCCGTCCTTTACCACGCAAACGGCGACGCCGGGGATCTCCCAGTCGGTGAGGGCCCGCCCGACGTAGGTGTCGAGGCTGTCGCGGAGGAAGGACGGGAGGGTGTCAGTGGCAGGGGAAGAGAAGTGAACGGCAGCGATAGGGTTGCACCAGGAGCGGATGGCAAGGGCGGTTGGCTGGCCGTAAAAGCAGGCCGCGACCAGCAAGGTGAGGAGCGGCCGGCAGAAATGCTTGTTCATGGGAAAGTGTTTTGGTTTCGCTAAGGCTGGTCTTTTCGATCGACCTTATATTGTTTGAATGCGATCTTAATATAGTCAAAGAAATCGTAATCGGTGGCTTTGACACAGAATTCATAGGAGGGCCTGTATTTTACCATAAAGCTGTCCAACTCGTCGCCTGTGAGATGCGTGATCTTTTTGACGGTGTATTCGGTGAAACGGTGGTCCACAAATTTTTCTTTTTCCTCATCCACGAGCCGGCCCTGGAAAGCCAGCATGCGCCGGGTGCGCTGGCGGCGAAAGACGTTGATCAGCTCGTCGAGGTCCACTCCCGCACCCAGGCCGCCGCTGGTGGTGGGGCTGGTGAGCTTGAAGCCGGGTTTCCTGAAATCGAAGACCTTGGCGTAATCCTTCCGGTTCTGGAGGGAGTCCATATGATAGTTGTGGGGCATGACCCTGACCTCTTTCAGCTCCAGGGGATCCACGTGGAGGGCGATGTCGAAGCCTGTAATGCTGTTGATGTCTTTGACGGGGAACATCTGCGTGGCCCTGCCCAGGTAGGAGAAAGAGATGGAGTCGGTGAGCGAGAGCTGGATGGAGTAGTTGCCGTTGGAGTCGGTAGCCGTGCCCTTCCCCGAAGCGGCCATTACGCTGACTCTTTCCAGCGGCCGGGTCCTGTACATATTATATACGGTCCCGTGGATCGTCACCTGTTGGCCCCAAGCCTTCCCACAGGCGAGGAAGGTGAAGGATAAAGTCAGAACCAGTAATGCTTTATGGGTAGAATGGGCCAAAAGACGATTATTTTTGCGGTGATATTACTACCAAATCGGGAAATAATGGTGCAGGGGTCGTTGGTTTAACGTTTTTTTGATCAGCTGTCGCCCAGAAGGACCTGCTCGATGATCCGGGGAAAATGTTCGTGCTCCAGCAAGTGCACTTTCTGTGCCAGGGTCTCGGGGGTATCGTCTTCGTCGATGGAACAGGAGGCCTGGAAGATGGTCTGGCCATGATCGTATAATTCGTCGACATAATGAATGGTGATGCCGGATGCTTTCTCTTTTGCGGCAATGACGGCTTCGTGCACGAGGCGGCCGTACATTCCTTTCCCTCCGTATTTGGGCAGGAGGGCCGGGTGGATATTGACAATTTTGCCTTTGTAGGACTGTACGAGCGCGGAGGGAACCTTCCAC
This sequence comes from Flavitalea plasmicola, assembly GCF_030546645.1. GTDB lineage: Bacteria > Bacteroidota > Bacteroidia > Chitinophagales > Chitinophagaceae > Puia. The sequence goes on along the minus strand of NZ_JAUOTO010000007.1, from coordinate 536,266 downwards.
AAAAAACCTGCTAGTACAATGAAGTGGATGTTTAGCTCCTTTAGCACAGGCACGTACGCATCGCCCCGGAAGAACCTTTCCTTTTCGAGCAGCAGCGTTGGAATATGCTCCCTGGCGGCAATATTCAACACGCCGGCGTCAGGTTTGTTACAAACGACCAGGCTTATTTTAATGGAAGAATGATGCCGAAAATGGTCTATGATACGGGCTGCGTTTGATCCGGCGCCCGAAGCGAAAATGGCAATCTGCTGCATCTGCAAATGTATGGAGCAGGCGGAAAATAAAAGCGTTTATGTAACGTTTCTGGGAAAGTCCCGTATTTTTGGGACTGCTTCATCGATTGCCGGAACTAAAAAAGTTCCCCTTCCCCTCCCGATTTGAACATTGAATTTTGTTCAAAAATCCCGCTGACAGTAATATGACAGAAGGTCATAGATCGTTTGTACAATTCGCTGAAACCCACGCCAAATACGGGAAAAAAAATTTCGACGATGTTGATATATTGTTAAAATCCTGGCTTATTTTTGCAACCTGTTACAGATGCCTGGGGCTCTGCAAAGAGATTTTTCCACATTATACAACAGATTGTATATATGATCCATCATAGACCGATTGTAAAAACGTTTATCTTCAGTATCCTCCTCTCCTCGCTGGTTTCAATGGGTAATACGGGTTATGCACAGGATGCGACAAAGGGTAAGACCCTTTTCCAAACGAATTGTGCTTCCTGTCACAGCCCCGTAAAGCAAGTTCTCGGACCGGCTCTGAAAGGAGTGACGGAGCGGGTGCCGGACAAGAAGCTCCTGCATGACTGGATCAAGAACAACTCAAAAGTGCTTCAAAGCGGCAACCCGTATTTTACTGCCCTCTATGCGCAGTTCAATAAGGCGGCGATGAACACTTTTCCCAATCTGTCTGATGCGGACATCGACGACATTCTGAAGTATGTGGAAACGTACCAGGCTCCTACTGCAACACCGGGAGAGGGCACGCCCACCCAGAAGGAAGAAGGGGATAATACGCTGCTGTATGGCATCCTCACCCTGATCCTGGCCATCATCATGATGGTGCTGTTGCAGGTGAACAGCAGCCTGAAGAAGCTTTCCGACGATAAGGAAGGCATTCCCGCGCACGAGCCCATCCCATTCTATCGCAACAAGGTCTATATTACTTTCGTCATACTCATCCTCTTTATTCTTGGTGGATACTGGGTTGTTCAGGGCGCCATCGGCCTGGGACGTACGAAGAACTACCAGCCAGTGCAGCCGATCTTCTATTCGCACAAGGTGCATGCGGGGATCAACCAGATCAGCTGTCTTTACTGTCATACCAATGCCTGGGAGAGCAAGCATGCTACCGTACCTTCTCTCAATGTTTGTATGAACTGTCACGCGGCGATCAACGACTACACCAAGGGCCCGAAGCTGTACCGTGAGGACGGCAGCGAAGTGAATGGAACGGATGAGATCCAGAAGCTCTACAGCTACACCGGCTATGATCCCAAAACGCAGCGTTACTCGAATGCGGCAAGCGCCAAGCCTGTAGAGTGGGTGAAGATCCACAGTCTCCCTGACCATGTATACTTCAACCATTCCCAGCATATCCGTGCCGGCAAGGTACAATGCCAGACTTGTCATGGTCCTATCCAGGAAATGGACGAGGTGAAGCAATTTGCCGACCTGAGCATGGGCTGGTGTATCAACTGCCACCGTACCACGAAAGTCAATTTCGGCGATTCCACGGGCAATGGCAACAAGTTCTACAGCATTTACGAGAAATTCCATAAGGATTTGAAGACAGGCAAGATGGACAGTGTCACCGTTGAGAACATCGGTGGTACGGAGTGCCAGAAATGTCACTATTAGTCTCTGCGCAAAGCTTAAGAAGAAGATCAAGACCTATTATATATATAATGTAAAATTCAAGCCCCTTAAGGCTCTGTCCGGGATCGTCCGGAGACCGGGGTGAAATTTCTCAAATATGAGCGACAAAAAGTACTGGCAAAGTTTCGGAGAGCGCAATAACAGTGAAGCGTTTCAGAAATCAACGGAGAATGAATTCAAAGAGGATTTACCGTTGGAAGGCCTGGATGGAAAAGGATTGCTCGACGCGAAAGCCCCCCGGAGGGATTTCTTGAAATATTTAGGGTTCAGCACGGCTGCTGCGACGTTGGCTGCCAGCTGCGAGATCCCTGTTAAAAAGGTTGTACCCTACCTGAACAAGCCCGAGAATATGGTGCCTGGTGTGGCTGACTGGTATGCCACTACTTACAACGTCGGCGGGGATATCGTTCCTGTCGTCGCCAAGGTAAGGGATGGCCGGCCCATCAAGCTGGAGGGTAATGAGATGTCGTCCATTACCAAAGGCGCTACTTCCGCCCGTGTGCAGGCTGCCGTACTGGACCTGTATGATACGGCCCGTCTCCGCTTCCCCGTGCAGATCGTCGATGGCAAGCCCCAGGAAGTAAGCACATTCGAGGCTTTCGACAAGCTGGTGAGCGATGCGCTGGCAGGTGCTGCCGGAGCTCCCCTGGTCCTGCTGACAGGAACCATCACCTCCCCTACTACCAAACAGATCATCAGTGAATTCTTAGCAAAATATCCCGGCAGCCGTCATGTGCAGTATGATGCTGACAGCTACAGCGGTATGCTGCTGGCCAACGAGACCACTTATGGTAAAAAGGCGCTGCCTTCCTACCGATTTGAGAATGCAAAGGTCATTGTGAGCCTGGGCGCCGATTTCCTCGGTACCTGGGGTGCCCACCTGGAGTATAGCATTGGATATGCCAAGAACAGGAAGATCGACGAGAAGAACCCGTCGATGAGCAAGCACTACCAGTTTGAAAGCCTTCTGTCCATGACGGGCGCCAATGCGGATGACCGCTACACCCACCGTCCTTCCGAGGCTGGCGCTGTGGCGTTGGCCCTGGCGGCTGAGCTGGGCGTAGGCGTTACTGCTCCTGCTCTCGATGAGAAGCTAAAAGCGGGTGTGAAGAAAGCAGCGAAGGACCTGTTGGAGAACAAGGGCAAGGCCCTGGTCGTCAGCGGCAGCAATAATCCTGATATACAAGTGGTGGTGAATGCCATCAACGAAGCGATCGGCGCCGGCGGTTCGACCATTGACTGGTCGACGCCCCTGCAGACCCGCCAGGGTATTGACAGCGAGATGAACACGCTGGTTGCCGACCTGAATGGCGGCAGGGTCGGTGCGCTGCTGATCTACGGCGTCAATCCTGTGTATGACTATTACGACGGCGCCGGCTTCAAAGCTGCGCTGGCGAAAGCGAAGGTCTCTATATCTTTCAACGATCGCCTGGATGAGACTTCCGAACTGGTGAAGTTCGTGCTGCCTGCCCCTCATTTCCTGGAAAGCTGGGGTGATACTGAAGCGAAGCCCGGTCATTACAGCTTTATCCAGCCGACCATCTCTCCCCTGTTCAAGACCAGGGCTTTTGAAGATTCCCTGTTGAAATGGAGTGGAAGCGCCACTACTTACGAACATTATTTTACACAATATTGGACGAGCAAGCTGGGCAGTGTCGAGGCGTATGAGAAGGCCCTGCAGGAAGGTGTGGCGGAGCCTGCCACGGCTGCTGCTGCTGCCGGTGCCGCCTTCAGCGGCGCCAAGCTGGCCGAGGCTGCTGCTGCCATCGGCAATACTAAAAAAGGCGCTGGCTTCGAGCTGGTGATCTACCAGAAGATATCCATGGGCACCGGCGCACAGGCCAACAACCCCTGGCTGCTGGAGCTGCCGGACCCTGTTACCAAGGCTACCTGGGACAACTATGCTGTCGTGTCCCCCAAGTTTGCCAAGGAGAACTGGAAAGATATGGACCTCGCAGACCGTCGCCAGGCCGACGCGTATGAGGTACATCCGAAAAAACAGCTGATCAAAATAAAAGTAGGCAATAAGGAGATAACCTTGCCTGTGGTGGTCGTGCCCGGCACGGATAATAACGTGATCGGGGTGGCAGTAGGTTTTGGCCGCAGCAGCGCCAAGCCAGAAAATACCGCTGATTTTATCGGAAAGTCTGTCGTGGGTGCGGGTTGGAATGCTTTCCCTCTGCTGAGCTTCAACGGGACCACAGTGGAATGGAGTGCGCCTATTGCCGGTATCGAAAAGCCCAAAGATAGTTTCTATGACATCGCGCAGACGCAGATGCACAACACGTATGAAGAGCGTACCCAGGTGGTGAAGGAAATTACGCTGGACCAGTTCGTCAAACATCCTGAAGAGCTCCAGGAAGAGCGGGAGAAGGAGCTGAAGCCTTTCGGCGGGATCGAAAACTTTGATAAAGAGGGGACTTTGTATCCCATGTATGACAAGCCCGGCATTAAATGGGGCATGTCCATCGATATGAATGCCTGCTATGGCTGCGGCGCCTGTGTGGTAGCGTGCCATGCGGAGAACAACGTCTCTGTTGTCGGCAAAAGCGAGGTGCTGCGCTACCACGATATGCACTGGATCCGGATCGACCGTTATTTCAGCGGCGACCTGGACGACCCGAACAGTATCCAGACGGTGTTCCAGCCGATGCTTTGCCAGCATTGCGACAATGCCCCCTGCGAGAACGTATGTCCTGTGGCTGCAACGAACCACAGCAGCGAAGGGCTGAACCAGATGGCTTACAACCGTTGTATCGGTACCAGGTATTGCGCCAACAACTGTCCTTATAAAGTACGTCGTTTCAACTGGGCTGATTACACGGGGGCCGACAGCTTCCCGAACAACCAGGACCAAACGACTGTCGGCAAGCTGGATCCCACAGTGTTCCAGATGAACGACGACCTGACCCGCATGGTGCTGAACCCGGATGTTACCGTGCGCAGCCGCGGGGTGATGGAAAAATGTTCCTTCTGCGTACAGCGTTTGCAGGAAGGCAAGCTGAAGGCCAAGAAGGAGAACCGTCAGCTGAAAGATATGGAGGACGTACGGACGGCCTGCCAGCAGGCATGTTCTTCCGACGCCATCGTATTCGGCAATGTCAACGACCATGCGAGCCTGGTGAGCCGGACGAGGAAGGAGAATGCGCAACGCCTGTTCTATGTCATCGAGGAAGTGCATACTTTGCCCAATGTCAACTACCTGGCCAAGGTCCGTCATACGGATGTGATCAGGGGCGTAAAAGAAGAGCTGCAGGCAGCGGAAGAGAAGCATGCTTAAGCAGTATAAAAAGGTATTATAACCAGAGAAGAATTAAACAGCGGGCCCCGGGCCTGGCTAAAAGCTCAAAATACTATGGCATCATTAAGGTACGAATCACAGGTAAGACCAGCCTTGGTTGAAGGTCAGAAAGGTTATCACGAAGTCACGGAAGATATTGTGCGTCCAATAGAGGCCACTCCTTCCCGTGCATGGTGGATCGGGTTCCTTATCTCGGTGGGTTTGCTCATTTTCGGTATCATCTCCGTCACGCATGAGGTGATCTTCGGGGTCGGTCAGTGGAACCTGAACAGGACCATCGGCTGGGGCTGGGATATCACCAACTTCGTGTGGTGGGTCGGTATCGGTCACGCCGGAACCCTGATCTCTGCGATCCTGCTGCTGTTCCGTCAGGGATGGCGTACAGGGGTGAACCGTGCGGCGGAAGCCATGACGATCTTTGCGGTGATGTGCGCCGGCCAGTTCCCTATCTGGCACATGGGCCGTGTGTGGATGGCTTTCTTTGTAATGCCTTATCCCAATACGCGCGGACCCCTGTGGGTGAACTTCAACTCACCGCTGCTGTGGGACGTATTCGCTATCTCGACTTACTTCACCGTATCGCTGCTGTTCTGGTATTCCGGCTTGCTGCCTGACCTGGCAACGGTGCGGGACAGGGCCAAGCTGAAATGGAGGAAGATGTTCTATGGCCTTACTTCTTTTGGCTGGACAGGTTCTGCCAAGCACTGGCAGCGTCATGAGGCTTTGTCGCTGGTGCTGGCGGGTCTCAGTACGCCCCTGGTACTTTCCGTACATACCATCGTATCCTTTGACTTCGCCACCTCTGTCATTCCCGGCTGGCATACGACCATCTTCCCGCCTTATTTCGTTGCGGGCGCCATCTTCTCCGGGTTCGCCATGGTGCAAACGCTGCTGCTGGTGACCAGGAAGGTATTGAGCCTGGAAGAATATATTACGCTGGAGCATATCGAAGTGATGAATAAAGTAATTGTACTGACGGGCTCTATTGTGGGCGTTGCCTACCTGACGGAGCTTTTCATTGCCTGGTATGGCCAGAACCCCTTCGAGAACTGGGCCTTCATGCAGAACCGCGTGAACATCTTCAGTCCCTATGGCTGGAGCTACTATTTGATGATGGGCTGTAACGTGCTGTCTCCGCAGATCTTCTGGTTCAAGAAGATGAGAAGGAACCTTACCGTGACTTTCTTCATGTCCGTGATCGTGAACATCGGGATGTGGTTCGAACGTTTTGTGATCATCGTTACTTCCATCTACCGGGATTATCTTCCCAGCTCCTGGTCTACGTATTACAGACCTACTATTTGGGAGATCGGTTTCTACATGGGAACTTTCGGGTTGTTCTTCACCTGTTATTTCCTGTTCTCGAAGTTCTTCCCTGTCATCGCCATCGCCGAGATCAAGCATATCCTGAAGAAATCAGGGGCTATCTACAAGGAAAAGATGGATGGGATCGAAAAGGTGTCCGTGGAAGAGTTTGCGAGCGAGCATGCGCACGTGCATGAGCATGCTCCTCATGCGGCGCACTAATGCTTTTGCTTAAATAAGAAGATGATCATTATATAATAAAAGATTATGGCAGTAAAAAAATTTGTAGTAGGATATTTCGAGGATGAGCCGGAGCTGTTCGCCGGAGTGAAAAAGATCCGTTCCGCTGGCTATAAGATCCATGATGTATATACGCCCATGCCGATCCACGGATTGGACAAAGCGATGGGGCTGCGGGATACCAGCCTGCATACGGCGGGATTCATTTACGGCATCACCGGGACTACGACAGCGCTGAGCGGCATCGGGTGGATCTTCAATTCCGACTGGCCTATCAATTTCGGCGGTAAGTCGCATTTTGACCTGCCGGCATGGATACCTATTACATTCGAGCTGACCGTATTGTTCTCTGCTGTAGGGATGGTGATGACATTTTGTTATCTCTGTAACCTGGCGCCTTTTGTCCGCAAGCATCATTTCAATCTGCGGAGCACGGACGACCAGTTTACGGTGGTGCTGGAGCTGACGGCTAAGAGCAATGAAGGGGAGATCCAGGCCTTTCTGGCATCCATCGGCGCCAAGGGGATCAATACACAGGTGGCGGAGTCGGGCTGGTGGCTGGGCCGTTATGATAAGGATAAGACGCCGATCGGGACGTCGTTAGCTTAAGTAAATATTGAAAAAAGGACAGTAAGACATTAATTGCAGATGAAAAAAATATCCATTTTATCGTTTTTAGTAGCCGCGGTTGTGCTGATGGCCAGCTGCGACGGCGTAAGGCGCAAGCCCGGTAGAGTCTATATGCCTGATATGGCCTACAGCCGTGCTTATGAGACTTATTCCGTCACGGAAGAGGTGAAAGCGGAACTGTTAAAGAAAGGCATTCATTTCAGCAATGCGCCGGTGGCTGGCACGATCAAGAGAGGCGAGCTGTTCCCTTTCCTGCTGAAGAAGGATGCAGACGGGGATAGCACGAACTATGCGGCTTCCCGGCTGGTGAAGAACCCGCTGACCTCCATGGATACGGTGGAAGCTGCCCGTCTGTACCTGGTGAACTGCGCTATTTGCCATGGCGCCAAGATGGACGGCAATGGCCCGCTTTACAAAGGCGGTGATGGTCCTTTCCCTTCCAAGCCGGCGCAACTGGTGGGAGACGCTCGCTATGAGGCGATGCCCGAAGGTCAGATGTTCTATTCCGCTACTTACGGAAAGAATAAGATGGGAAGCTATGCTTCGCAGCTGAACACGGAGCAACGGTGGATGGTGATAGGTTATATCAAGTCGCGACAAGGGGCGGGTAAGACGACGGCTGCATCGGCCAATGCGCCCGTACCTGTGAAGAATGCCGATTCAACTGCCGCCAAGAAATAATAAGGATTAAAGAATACATTAAAACATTCTCGAATGTCATCGATTAAAGAGCATTTTGAAATACCCGGACGGTTCAAACAGTGGTCCCTTGGTCTGATGGGCGTGGGTATACTTTCTCTGATCATTGGGTTCATCATGTATGGTAATGTCGATCACGGAACACGTTTCTGGGCTACATTGCTGCAGAACAGCGTATACTTTTTGCTGATCGTCAATGCGGCCATGTTCTTCATTTGCGCGACCACCCTGGCCTGGGGTGGTTTCCAGATGACATTCCGCCGGGTGACGGAAGCCATTTCCATCTCTGTGATCCCCATCGGCATAATCACATTCATTATACTGATGTGTATTGTTGTTGGCGGTAAGGAAACCATTTACGAATGGCTGAACAGAGATCATGTCGCTCATGACGAGATACTCAAAGGGAAGAGCGGCTTTCTCAGCCCTACCTTCTTCACTGTCTGGAGCATTCTGACCATCGGACTGTGGATCGTTCTGGGGATGAAGATGCGCAGTCTTTCCCGCAGCATCGACAATACGCCGCTGACCATCGAGCAAGGCAAGAAATATATGTTCAATAATACCGTATGGGCGGCGATCTACATCGTATGGTTTGCCCTGACCGTGGCTTCGGTGACACCCTGGTTGTGGCTGATGAGCATTGACGCGCATTGGTTCTCCACGATGTACAGCTGGTATACGTTTGCGAGCTCTTTTGTTTCCGGCATGGCGTTGATCACGTTGTTTGTGATCTACCTGAAGAATAAAGGCTACCTGGAATTAGTGAATGAGGAACACCTGCATGACCTGGGCAAATTCCAGTTTGCGTTTTCGATCTTCTGGACCTATCTCTGGTTCGCGCAGTTTATGCTGACCTGGTATGCGAATATTTCCGAAGAGACTATTTATTTCAAACCCCGGTTGATCGGTGCGTACACGGGGATCTTTTATCTGAACCTTATCATCAACTTCCTTGCCCCGCTGCTGATCTACATGAGCAGGAACGCCAAGCGGAACTATGCAACGGTGACCTTTATGTCGATATTGATCATTTTCGGACATTGGCTGGATTTTTATCAGATGGTTTTTCCGCATCATTATCCCGACCATGTTCCTATGAACCTGTTCGATTTCGGTATCGCGCTGGGATTCGTAGGGCTGATCATGTGGCGGACAGGGCTGGCATTGGCCAAGTATCCGTTGCTGGCGAGAAATCATCCTTTCCTGAAAGAAAGTATCATCCACCATACTTAAAAATCGTTTAATAGATTATCATGTCAACTCTTTTTCTGTTACTGATCCTGTTATTAGGTTTCCTGATCACCTTTCAGATCGCGAAGGCAAGTGAGTATGTGGGTGTATTGAAGGGCGAAAAGAAAAATTTTGAGGCGAATAACCGTATCAACGGCTTCCTGATGATCGCATTCCTGGTGCTGGGTCTGATCGGAGTATACTGGTGCAACGAGCTGTACAGGGGCAAGATCCTTGGAGAGTCCGCCTCCAAACATGGCGAGCAGATCGACACCATGATGTATATCACGATCGCCATCACGGGTGTGGTATTCGTCATCACCCAGATCCTGCTGTTCTGGTTCGCATATAAATACCAGTATTCCGAGAAAAGGACGGCGTATTATTTTCCCCATGACAACCGCCTGGAGATCATCTGGACGGTGGTGCCGGCCATTGCGCTGACGGTCCTGGTGGGTTTTGGCCTGTTCTACTGGTTCCGCATCACGGGCGAGGCTCCTGCCGATGCCGCGCAGGTGGAAGTAACGGGTAAGCAGTTTGGATGGATCTTCCGTTATCCGGGCAAGGACGGCGTATTCGGAAAGAAATATTATAAGAACATCGACGAGGCGGCGGGTAATTCCCTGGGACTTATCTGGGATGATCCTTCCGGGCATGACGATGTGGTGGTCGGAAATGAAATGTATATCGAAGTACTCAAGCCGATCAAGCTGATCATCAATTCCCGTGACGTGGTACATGACGTAGGCCTGGTACATTTCAGGCAGAAGATGGATGCGGTGCCTGGCACGCCCACGACGATGTGGTTCACTCCCAAGTTCACGACGGATGAGATGAAGAAGAAGCTGGGCAATCCTGACTTCGAATATGAGCTTTCCTGCGACCAGATGTGCGGAAAGGGCCACTTTACCATGCGCGCTGTCGTAAAGGTGGTGACGCATGACGAGCTCATCCTGTGGAAGGCCAAGCAAAAGGCGGCTTATGTGCTGGCGTTCCCCGATAAGGATCCTTCTGCGCAGCCGAAGATCGACACATTGCCGAAGAACCCTTCCACTGCGGGGATCAATTAGGCAATAAAAGAAAAAGAAAGAATAAGCTATCATAGCAGCGACGGGTTATCAATAAAATTTTTTCTCATGAGCAACGAAGCAACATTACACGGACACGCAGCTACATCGCATGATGCCGATGTGCACCATGACGAGCATGGCCATCACCACAAAGAAACCTTTATTACCAAATATGTGTTCAGCCAGGATCATAAGATGATCGCCAAGCAGTTCCTCATCACGGGGATGATCTGGGCGATCCTGGGCGGGTTGATGTCAGTGTTGTTCCGTCTGCAGCTGGGGTATCCTGATGCGCATTTCCAGATCCTGGAGGACCTGCTTGGCAGCAAGTGGGCCAAAGGCGGTCAGATCCAGCCGGAATTCTATTATGCGCTGGTGACTATGCACGGTACGGTACTGGTGTTCTTCGTATTGACGGGTGGATTGAGCGGCACGTTCGCCAACTTCCTCATTCCCCTGCAGCTGGGCGCCAGGGATATGGCTTCTCCCATGCTGAACATGCTGTCCTACTGGTTCTTCTGGCTGGCCAGCGTGACGATGCTGTCTTCGCTGTTCGTAGAGACCGGTCCTGCCAGCGGTGGATGGACGTCTTATCCTCCTTTAAGCGCCCTGGGTGATGCATCGGAAGGCTCCAAGATAGGGATGGACCTGTGGATCATCTCGATGGCGTTGTTTGTTGTCTCTTCGCTGCTGGGAGGTCTGAACTATATCTCCACGATCCTCAACCTGCGTACGAAAGGTATGAGCATGACGCGGATGCCATTGACGATCTGGGCGTTGTTCTTCACCGCCATCCTGGGCGTCCTTTCATTCCCCGTACTGCTGTCCGGCTTTATCCTGCTGTTGTTCGACCGTCATGGCGGCACCAGCTTCTACCTGAGCGATATTTATATTGCTTCCGGCAAGGCACTGCCCAACGAAGGGGGCAGCGCTATCCTGTACCAGCACTTATTCTGGTTCCTGGGTCATCCGGAAGTGTATATCATTATATTACCCGCGATGGGTCTCGTGTCCGAGGTGATGTCCGTGAATGCACGGAAGCCCATCTTCGGTTATATGGCCATGGTGGGATCCATGTTCGCCATTGCCGTCCTTGCGTTCCTGGTATGGGCGCACCATATGTTCGTAACGGGGTTGAATCCTTTCCTGGGATCGGTGTTCGTGCTGCTGACGCTGCTGATCGCCGTGCCTTCCGCGATCAAGGTATTCAACTGGCTGACGACATTGTGGAAGGGGAATATCCGCTTTACGCCGGCCATGCTTTTTGCCATCGGCTTTGTAAGCATGTTCATCTCCGGTGGTCTGACGGGTATCTTCCTGGGTAACTCTACGCTGGACATTCAATTACATGATACGTATTTTGTTATCGCGCACTTCCACATCGTGATGGGGGTTTCGGGGATACTGGGCATGTTTGCCGGTATCTACCATTGGTTCCCGAAGATGTATGGAAGGTATTTGAACAATACCATGGCGTACATCCATTTCTGGATCACGCTGGTGGGTGCGTACCTTATTTTCTGGCCTATGCACTATGAGGGTCTGGCCGGCATGCCGCGCCGTTATCTCGACTACAGCGGCTGGCTGTCGTTCAACCAGTTCGGTGGCCTGAACAGGTTCATCTCCACGGTGGCGATGATCGTCTTTGCCGCACAGCTGCTGTTCGTGTTCAACTTCTTCTATTCCATTTTCAAGGGAAGGAGAGTGATCACGCAAAATCCCTGGGGAGCAACGACGCTGGAATGGACAGCGCCGATCCGTCCGGGACATGGCAACTGGCCTGGCGAGATCCCCGAAGTGCATCGTTGGGCTTATGATTATGCCAAGGACGGGAGGGATTTCATTCCCCAGACCGAGCCGCTGGGCAGCAATGAAAGCGCTCATTAATGGGCGCGTCAAGCTCTTTCAAATTATCCGGCAAGCTGCAGGATTACAAGCTGCTGATCAAGTTCAATCTCAGCTTTATGGTGGTGTTCTCGGCGCTGATCAGCTATTTGCTGGCGCCGAAAGTAAAGGAGTATGACCTTGTCTCGATCCTGCTGTTCTTTTTGGGCGGGATGCTGGTGACGGGCAGCGCCAATACGATCAACCAGGTGGTGGAGAAAGATACGGATGCGGTGATGAAGCGGACGGCTAACCGGCCGGTGGCATCCGGAAGGATGAGCACGGGAGAGGCCTGGGGCTTTGCGGTTTTTGCGGGGCTGGCAGGGGTGTTGATCCTCTGGTGGCATTTCAACCTGCTTTCCGCCGCACTGGCTGCCTTCAGTCTTTTTGTATATGCGTTCATTTATACGCCGCTGAAGAAAGTGAGCTCGATCTCTGTGCTGGTGGGCGCCGTACCGGGTAGCCTACCCTGCCTGATCGGCTGGGCGGCGGGAAATGATGATCTGAGCGTTGGCGGCTGGGTCCTGTTCGCCATCCAGTTCTTCTGGCAGTTTCCCCATTTCTGGGCAATTGCCTGGATCGCTCATACGGATTACACGAAGGCCGGCTTCAAGCTGTTGCCGTCCAATGAAGGGCCGACGAAGTATTCCGCCATACAGGCCATCATCTATTCGTTGCTGCTGCTGCCTGTGGGCGTACTGCCTTACTTCACGGGGATGAGCGGGATCGTGAGCCTGGTGGTGGTGTTGATCGCCAACCTATTCATGGTGGGACAGTGTGTAAGGTTGTACAGGGAGATGACGGTGAAGGCGGCGCGGCGGGTGATGTTCAGCAGTTATATTTATTTACCAGTAGTATTACTGGCCTTATTAGCGAATAAAGTTTCCTGAGGTGATTGAAGCAAACATAAAAGTGAACGAACAGAGAAAGAAAATACATCCCCATAAATTCACGTTATGGGTAGCACTGGGCAGCATTGTCATGATGTTTGCGGGGCTCACCAGCGCCTATATCGTCAAGCGGGATGCACCGGGCTGGACGACGTTCTCCATTCCCCGGGCGTTCTGGTATTCCACGGGGGTCATGCTGCTGAGCAGCGTGACGGTGCAGATGGCGCTGAAGGCGTTCAAGGAGCGGGAGATGATGAGGTACCGCAACCTGATCACCTTGACGGCTTTCCTGGGGGTGGCTTTTGTGGGACTGCAGTGGATAGGGTTCAAGAGCATCTGGAACAGTGGTATTACGCTGAAGGGTTCGGGAGGCGGGCAATTCCTCTACATTATTGCAGGATTGCATGCGCTGCACGTGCTGGGTGGGATCGTTGCGCTGATCATATTGTTTATCAAAGCCTTTGCGTCAAAGGTTCGCCGATATGACAGTATCCCGATTGAGTTGATGAGCACTTATTGGCATTTTGTGGACTTGTTATGGATCTATTTGTTCATTTTCTTTATGGGCATAAAATAATATTCGTCAATAGTTAAATAACTTTACAAACCAACTAAAATAGCAACATGGCACATAGTGTACCAGCAGGACAAAAATGGTGGAGCGGCGGGAAGAGTCCGTTCAATGTGGAGTATGGGAAGCTGATGATGTGGTATTTCCTGATGAGTGATGCTTTCACATTCGGCGCTTTTCTTATATCGTATGGCTCTATCCGGTTTGCCACCAATGGCTGGCCTGACCCCAACGAGGTCTTCAGGGCTTTTCCGCTGATGGGGGATACCCACCTGCCGCTGGTGTTTGTGAGCCTGATGACGTTTATCCTGATAATGAGTTCGGTGACCATGGTGCTGGCGGTGGCTGCGGGCCATCAGAACGACCGGAAGAAAGTGACCTTTTATATGATCCTCACGATCATTGGCGGACTTATGTTCTTAGGCTGCCAGGCCTGGGAATGGACGCACCTGCATAGCGAGGGCGCCTGGTGGGGCAGGAATCCTTTTGTGAATGCCGACGGCAGCGCTGCCACGACTAACTTTACGAACTTCTTCTTTACCATCACGGGGTTCCATGGATTCCATGTATTCTCGGGGGTGATCATCAATATCATCATGCTGATAAAGAACCTGCGGGGTGATTTTGAAAAGAGGGGCCATTACCTGATGATCGAGAAGGCTGGTCTTTACTGGCACTTTGTGGACCTGGTATGGGTGTTTGTATTCACTTGTTTTTATCTGCTTTAAAAAAATAATAGCGAACCACAGGTTCGCTGGCCGAAGGCCCATCATTAGCCGTGCGACGGGGATGGGTTAGTTTTCAGGATAAACCATAACCGTCGCACAAAAATAGAATAGTATGGAAAATATTCAGACAGCCGGCAGTCAGCATCACGAACCCGAATTCAACACGAAGCCCATCTGGAGGACGTTCTGGATATTGCTGGGTATCACGCTGGTGGAACTGGTGCTGGCGACGATCCACCTGAAAACGGGTTTCCCCCCCAAGTATGTGCTGAATGGGGTTTACCTGATCCTCACCTGTGCGAAGGCATTTTATATTATTGCGGAGTTCATGCACCTTCGTCATGAGCTGAAGAACCTGATCATGACGATAGCCGTCCCTGCGACCTTATTTATATGGTTCATCATTTCTTTCCTGTATGAAGGTAATTCGTACAAGAACCTGCGCAACAGGTATGACAGGCATCACCTGGAGATGAGCAAGGAGAAAGCGCCTGCGGCAGAGGGAGAGCATGAAGGGCACGAGCCTGCAGCGAAGAAGCCCGGAGCGGCTGAGTAGCCCTACGGCGGTGTTTAGAATTAATTAAAATTATATAACCATCGCTAACAGCGATGGTTTTTTTATTATGAACAGAAAAGCGTGGTTGGCAATAGCGGTAGCGGTCTTTCTTCCCCTGGTGTTCTATGCGGTGGCCAGCCGTTATAATGTGGAGATGCCCAGGAGGTATTACCCGGACTCGGTGGTGACGAAGATAAAGAACGGCAAGGAGGTCTCCGACACATTGTGGCATCAGGTGGCCAATCTCAGCCTGCAGAACCAACTGGGCGAGCAGGTGTCCCTGGACCAGGAAAATGGGAAGGTCTTTATCGTCGATTTTTTCTTTACGCATTGCGCCAGCATTTGCCCGGTGCTGACGCACAATATGCGGAAGCTGCAGGATGCGTTGAAGATCCGCAACGAGGTGAAGCGGGTGGACACGACCTTCGTCCGCTTCTTATCCCTGACGGTGGACCCCCTGAGGGATAGCGTGCCGGTGATAAAGAAATATGCCGATAAATATGGCGTCAACCCGGAGGTTTGGTGGATGCTGACGGGCCCGAAGAAGACTATTTACGACTTTGCGCTCAACGAGCTGAAGCTGGGACTGCAGGACAGTGTCAGTGTCGATTCGGACTTTGTGCATACGGACTATGTGGCTCTGCTGGACAAGGACCGGGTGGTCCGGGGGTACTATCATGGGACGGATACGGTGGAGATGGCCCGGCTGGCGGAGGACATCGTGTTTATCATGCTGGAGAAAGATAAAAGAAGAAAGTCCATTTTTACGGAGCTGAGGCCGCTGATGATCCCCTTTGCCATCGTAATTTTGGGAACCATTGGCGCAGTGGTGTATTTTTCCCGCAAACAGAAAAAGAGAGAATATATATGAATCGCAACCTTACCGTACCCATTATTATCGTCAGCATTGCCATTCCGGCGGCTGTGGCGTTCCTGATCCTGGTACCGCAGGTGAAGGTCGACTTTGGGTTCAATACGCATTTCCTGCCTTTGTTCCATGCCATCCTGAACTCGAGCACGGCGATCCTGCTGCTGGCCAGCCTGTATTTTATCAGGAATGGGCAGGTAGCGGCGCACAAGCGGGCGAATCTTACTGCTGTCGTGCTCAGCAGCATTTTTCTCATCTCCTATGTGATCTATCACGCTTCGAATCCTTCCACGCTGTATGGGGATGTGAACCATGACGGCATTGTCAGCGTCGATGAAAAGGCGCAGGCGGGGCCGTTGCGGTATGTGTATTATTTTATCCTCAGCTCACACATCATACTTTCCGGTATTATCATTCCTTTGGTGTTGTTCACCTTGCAGCGCGCTTTCCAGGAAAAGTTCGACAAACATCGCCGGCTGGCGAGGATCACCTGGCCGATCTGGCTGTATGTGGCGGTGACGGGAGTGGTGGTTTATCTGATGATCAGCAGGTATTATTGATTTACATGTATATTTTTACAAGCTGACCTGTGATTATTGCGATGCCTATGCTGAAAAGCGTTCCAATCACAAGGTATTCTGTTGTTTCCTTATCGTGAGAGCTTTTTTACAGCGGTGTTTGCTAAAAGGGATTTCATTTGTTGAATGGCCACTTCGTTTAGTTGTTGTAACCTCTCAGTTTGCGAATACCCTTTCCGTATTAAAAGTGCATTGATGCTTTCCAGGTTAGTCAATACCACCAATTGTTCCAGTGAAGCTTCATCGCGGATATTACCTTGTTTACCCTGATTTTGGTCTCGCCACTGCCTGGCTGTTTGGCCGAACAAAGCTACATTGAGCAGGTCAGCTTCGCTGGCATATACTGTAGTGCTCTGCTCTTTGGTAATTACAGGAGGAATCAGCGTTTCTTTGATAGCATCGGTATGAATACGATAATTGATCTTGGAAAGGGTACGCTGCAGCGTCCATTCCTGTTTCTTTACGCTATTTTCTTCGTCTTTGAGACGTTGGAACTCCATAATGAGATATAACTTGAATTCTGCACTAAGCCAAGCTGCAAATTCAAAAGCAATATCCTTGTGCGCATATGTGCCTCCAGTATTACCGGGCTTGGATATAATTCCGATAGCATGGGTATTTTCGATCCATTTAGTAGGTGATAATACGAAAGCATTGCTGCCTGCTTCCCGAACAAAGGAGTCGAATTCGACCCCTTTGAACTTCGGATTATGCAGTTTCTCCCACAGGCCTAAGAATTCAATGGTAGTTTTCGACCGCATCCAGTTCTTAACAATATCTTTGGGCTCATTGGGATTCTTGTGTCTCGCAATATTAGTCAATGAAATATAGTCCTGTTGATTGACCTGCATTATGGTAATGGGCGTACCTTTTACTTCTATCGTTTGTTTTTTTTCTGGCATACAATATGGGTTTAAATGCATATCAGGTTATCGACCTCCTGACCTATAGGCTTAAGTTATACCTGAACTTGTTTAAATTTAAATTAGGTTTTCATGAAGCCACATCGCATTTGGCCTTCGAGTAGTAACAAGCAGGAATAATTCCCAATAAGTTCAACAATAGAAGAAGCGCAGAGACTGTACAAAAATAAAAGAAATTATATTCCAAAAATTAAAAATCCCTTGCCATTGCAATAACGGTCCCAAGGCTTATCATTAAGGAATATTTACGCTCCCGGATTGGATTCAAACCTTAAATGAGTAATACTTAATAACTTGCAAAAACATATACTAAGGACGCAACTGGAATCCAGGTTCGGGGGACTAGTGGTTCGTATAAAGGTGCGAATATTGGGTGAGATTCGTACAAAGGTACGAACTACGCAAGATAAGATTAATACTTGTCCCGGCTTTTGCCTCGCTCTGCAAGCAGCTGCGAGCGGCGTGGTTCCGGTACGTTCTTGTAATCATAAGGGCAATGCCTGCATCCATTGCCGCAGCAATATCCTTTTTTCAGGTGATATTTTGCGGTGAGGACCATCAGGCCATTGGGATCGTAGTAGAAGTCTTCTCCTTCTTTCAGCTGGTTCATTGTCCGGCGATTTGGGGTGCATCGGGCTCCATTTCGCGGACCTTTTCCTGCAATGCTTCATCCAGGTCTGGCAGGGGCGTTGCGGGAAGTGTGAAGAGAAGGTAATGTACGCGATTGCTTTGCGCGATGTCGAGGCTTTCGTAATGGGTCTTTATTTTCAGTTCTTCTTTGATAGGGCCGGCGTGGATATTATCCGAGCTTTCGAGAAGGGTGAGACCGTACATATCGATGACGAGGCGGGTGAAATTATAGAGGACGGGTGAATCTGTTTTCAGGTGAATGCGCCCACCGGGGACGAGGATCTGTTGATAGAGGCGGAGGAACTTGGGATGGGTCAGTCTTTTCCGGGCTTTGGATTTTCGCAGCTGGGGGTCCGGGAAGGTGAGCCAGATCTCGGACACTTCACCGGGCTGGAAATAGGTGGGAAGGCGATCGATCTGGGTACGGAGAAAGGCGGCGTTGGTAAGGTTTTCCCGCAGGCTTGTCTTTGCGCCGATGTAGATGCGATTGCCTTTCAGGTCTACGCCCAGAAAATTCCTTTGTGGGTACATCCTGGCCAGTCCGACGGTGTATTCTCCTTTACCGCAGGCCAGCTCCAGGGTAAGGGGGTGATCATTCTTGAAGAATTCCGCCCATTTTCCCGCCATGCCTTCAGGGTATTGGAGGACGTTGGGGAAGGTGAGGATAGCAGCGAAACGGATCAGCTTTTTTTGGCCCATGGGGCAAAATTAAATAAAGTTGGGCACTGTCGATGGGGGAGGCCAAGGTTTGACCAAGGATAAAAAAAAACCCCGCAATTGCGGGGTTTTTGTGAGAGGGGTTTTCATTACCAGCCCGGCGTTTGTTTATAGACGCCATTGCTTAAGGAAATCTCGTCGGGATTGATGGGCCATGCCATATGTTTGGCTGGGTCGAAATTACGTGCGGGCCAGACCTGCTGAATGGTATAAGGAGAGGCTGGATCGGTCTTAATAGTATGGATGCGGCCGTGCAGGGGGGCATTGATGGTGGCAACATCGCCCCATCTTTTCAGGTCTTCGAACCTATCGGTCCATTCGCATGCGAGCTCACAGCGGCGTTCGTGTTTCAGGTCGGCCATGGTAGGCGCTGCGATGGGGCCAAGTCCTACCCGTGCGCGTACTTCATTGAGCGGGGCGGCGGCATCGGCGCTCTTGCCTTGCTGAATAAGGGCTTCGGCCTTGAATAGCAAGATCTCGGCATAGCGCATCAGCGGCAGGTTGAGCCGTGTGGTGGGATAGTTGCCGTCCTGGTTGATCATGGGGTTCGTGGACGCATCTCCATTGGAACCATAGCTATAGGGCTCCATATACTTATTGATCTGGAAGCCTGAGAGGCTGTTGGTGGAATAATAGCTCCGGTTTTGCCCGAAGTAGGTGAATTGGTCTCCGAATTTCAGGATGGTGGCTTCCCGCCGGGGATCGGTGGCTTCGTATTCATCATAGAGCTCTTCCGTGGGTTGGAAATAACCCCAACCGTTGTAAATGCCCCAGCCTGTGTTTTCCAGCACTACACCCACGAATTCCGAACCGCCCTGGGTACCGGAAGTGACGGACCAGATGTATTCGGAGCTCCAGTTGTTGGCGATCTTGAAAACGGCCTTGTAATTGTCTGCAGGGTTGGCATTTCCGGTGATCAATGCCCTACCGCATTCGTTCTTTATCCTGTCGCAGAGATCGGGGATCAGCGCCCATTTGCTGGGGTCGTACTGGGCCCAGTAGGCATAGGTCTTTACCAGGTAGCCAAGGGCGGCTGCTCTATGCGCCCTGCCTTTATCGGCATCGCCATAGGTGCTGAACAAGGGTAGCAGATCTGCTGCCCTTTGCAGGTCGGCCGCAATAATGGCATAGTCGTTCGTAACCGACGGCAGCTGAGGGGCGATGCGCAGTCCGTAATGGACGTCTTCGGCACTGTCGTAAGGGACGCCCTGGTTTTTATGGCCCCAGAGGTAAGCGATCCAGAAATGGACAAAGCCACGCATGAAATAGGCTTCGCCTAAACTGCGATTCTTGAAGTCAGTGGACAGGCTGGTGGAAGCCTTGATCCCAACCACCGCCTGATTGGCTTTGCTGAGCATGGAGTAGAGATCGCTCCAGCCGCCGGCCATATAATCTTCATTGCCTGTACAGACAAAATTCTTGATATTCTCTGCTTTGGCCTTGGGTCTGCCTACGATGAGGTCGTCGCTGGCGTTTTGCATCCAAAAGAGGTTGCGGCCCCACGTAGGTTCGTCCTTCATCGCCACATACAGGGCGGCGGTACCTTTAATAGCATCGGACTCATTATCCCATAAATAGGCGGACGATGCGGTGCCATTGGGCTTGGTATCTACCCAGCTCTTACTGCATGAACCGAGGCCAAGCACTGATAGAATGAATAAGTAGTTTAATATTGTCGATTTCATATCCTGATCGATTATAAAAATTAAAAAGTAAGTTTTACGCCGGCAGCGTATATCCTTGATACGGGGAATTGTCCCCCGTCCAGGCCTATACCGCCTACTTCGGGGTCCATCCCGCTGTAATGGGTAAACGTCAACAGGTTGTCGCCGCTGACATAGACCCGTAGGTTGCAGTTCTTAAGAAGCTGCGGAAAATTGTACCCGATAACCACGCTTTTTACGCGCAGATAATCCCCATTCTCCAGGTACCAGTCGGAAGCGGTACCGAAATTATTATTGTGGTCGCTGGCGGAAATGATGGGGATGTTGGAGTGAGGGTTGGAGGGGGACCAAGCGTCCAGGATCTTATCCCACCTGTTGTAGCCTTGCTCCGAGCCATTAAGGGTGGATTCTTTGAAAGCATGGAACAGCTTCACACCGCCCACGCCCTGCAGGAACATGCTGAGGTCAAAGCGTTTCCATTGCAGGTTAACTGTAAATCCATAAGTGAATTTGGGGGCGGCGCTGCCCATGTATACCCTGTCGGAATCGGTGATCTTGCCGTCGTGGTTTTGATCGATGAATTTCAGGTCACCTGCTTTGGCATTGGGTTGAATGCGCGTACCATTGGGGCCTACGTAGTCCTGGGCTTCCTTATCGGTCTGGAAGATGCCGGCACTTTTCACCAGCCAGTAAGAATAGTAAGGTTGTCCAACAGTAGAACGGTAGGGGTTAAGCGAGCCACTTCTCCAGGAGTCGCCATGCGCCCAGTATCCATCTGGTTTCCCATTGATGTACTCCACTCTGTTCTTCAGCGTGGCTATGTTGCCGCCGACCTCATATGCCAATTTCCCGGCTGTGCCTTTCAGGGTGGCTGTGAGCTCAATGCCCGAGTTCCTGATATTTCCCTGATTGATGAACGGAGGATTTAATCCCATGGTAGAGGGCCAGTTAGGCAACGTCTGTATCAGGTCATAAGTGTGCTTATTAAAATAATCCACGGTGAATAACAGTCTTTCTTTGAACAGACTGATATCCAGACCCAGGTCTTTTTGTTCGGACGTTTCCCAGCTGAGATTGGGGTTCACGGCCTGTGCCATGTAAAAAGCCGGTGTATGGGGCGCGGCATCGCCTACCTGGTAGGTATAGTCGGGCGTAAGTGTTGGATAGCCATAATAGTAACCGATTGAACCCAGGTTACCGATGCGGCCCCAGCTGGCCCTTATTTTTAACAAGTCTACCATTGGCACATTAAAGAATGGCTCTGAGCTTATTTTCCAGGCTGCGGTGGCGCCGGGAAGTCCTTTGCCCCGATGACCGGGGGCCAGCCTTCCTGCAATATCATAGCGGTAGCTGCCTGTCAGGAAGTAGCGGTCGGCCCAGCTATAGGATAATCTACCGACATAGGACGTGTTGCGGTCTTTCGTATCCCAGTCGTTGGGGTTGATGGCTGTAAAGTCGCCCGCATTGACAAAGAACTGTGCCCAGTTGGCTTCATTATCAAAAGTCTTAGCAGAGGCGGAGAAACCCATGTCGGCTACTTCCTGTGAAGTGGTGGAGGCCATAGCACCTATGCTATGTCTTCCGATGTTGCGGTTGTAGTTAGCGGTGTTTTCCCAGATCCAGCTATGGGTCTTATGCGTGGTATAGTCCAGCTCGTTGTTATTGTTCGGTTTGCCCGGCTCTGTACGTTTGGGGGTGAAGTTCTTATACAGCGAGCTGCCCTGGCGATAGGAGAAGCGTGTGAAGAAGGAGAGCCCGGTGATGACATTGGCGATCCTTAGCTCTGAAACAGATTGCATGTCTGTGGACTTGTTATAGGGCTTGTTGCGCAGCAGGGTGGCCACAGGGTTGACGGCATCGCCATGGATACCTGCGTAGGTAAGTGCATCCCGGGGGACGGTGCCTCCGAAAGTCCCATCAGGATAATACACGGTGGCTGAGCGGGGCATGTAAATGGCGGAGAGGATGGTGCCGTCGTAACCGCTTTCCGTACTGGTGCCCCTGTTGTCGTTGTTGTTTAAAAACACATCCTGCCTGAATTTTATTTTCGGACTGAATGTGTAGGAGGCGTTGAAGCGACCGGAGATATTCTTGCTATAGGTATTCAACAGCGTACCCTGGTTCTCCTCATACCTGCCTGCGAAGAGGGTGGAGAACTTATCCGTACCTGAATTGATGACAATGTTATGCCTTTGAACGAGACCGGTCCTGAAGATGGAGTGGACCCAGTCGGTGCGGGTTACCTGGTCGTATGGATTTTTAGTAGCATCCCACCCATCCAGAGGCGTTAAGCCGGCGTTGTTATAGGCCAGGTTGGCCACCTGGGCTGTTTTATCTGCTGTCAGCGACTGGGGCAGTCTCCAGGCTGTCTTCGCGCCGACAAAGCCGGAATATTCTATGCTGGGCTTGCCCTGGGTGGATTGAGCCTGGCGGGTAGTGATCAGGATGACGCCGGCGGATCCGGAAAATGCTCCATAGATCGCGGCTGAAGCGGCATCTTTTAAGATGGTGACTGATACCACATCGGCTGGATTATAGGGTGCATTCGGAACGCCGTCCACTACAAACAATACGTCTTCGGGCCCCTGGGAGCCTTTGCCCCTGATGACGATGTTCGGGGTCTTGTCAGGATGTCCTCCCTCGCTGACCACGGTGACGCCGGGGACCTTGCCCTGTATCATATTGGCCACATCCAACACCGGTCGCTCTTTGATCTGATCCATGTCCGGCACTTCGGCTACGGCGGCAGAAAGGTCCTTTTTACGTATAGCGCCATATCCAATTACCACCACCCTATCCAGGGCTGAATTTTTATTTTGCAGGACAATGCTTAAAGAGATGCGGCCATTCTCCTTCATTTCATATCCGGATAAGGTATCGTTTTCATAACCGATGGAGCTGAGGATAAAGCGGTAGTTGCTGCCTGCCGGTACATTGCTGATACTGAAGATACCTTTGCTGTTGGTTGTTGTGGCGCTTTTAAATGCATTCGAAGCGTTGTCCAGGCGAACGGTGACGCCCTCCAGTGCTTCGCCCTTTTCGTTCTTTACAATGCCCGTGGCCATGTTGGCGGCGGGCTGGGCCATCGCCTGCAACGAGCAGGCGAGCAGTAGTAAGACCCATGTTAGCATTCGATTCATAAGCTGATGTTTGTTTTAAATGTTTAGGTTTTTTAAAGTTGGAACAATAGCCTGCCTTGCGCATATTTTAATGCGCTTTGTCATCGATCTGAATATGTGTTTGGGTTATTTTACCTGAATAGAGAAACTGTTGTCGCTGATTTTTTTAAGGGATAGTTCATTAAGATCGCAAAGGGTGTTTAAGAATGATTCCAGCGATTCCTTGTCCTTGTTCAGGCTGCCCGTAAAGGTCATGTTCTGCAACGTTGCCGGATCGAAAGAAATGGAAACATTATATTCCTTTTGCAATAGAGAGAAAATCTCTTCCAAAGGACGGTTGGTAAAATTCAGGATCTGCTGCGGCGAAGACTGGACGGGAGCTGCGGGAGCTTTAGCGACCAGGAGGGGAACGGTGTTCTTTATCTGCACGGAAAAATCCTCTTTGTTAATAACCAGCTGCTGACCGGGGACCAGGTAAATATTCCCGAATGAACCGCCGCGTTTTCCTTCTTCCTTTTTGATCACGATCCTTCCGCTGAACAGGTGGACTGTGGTAAACAGGCCGCCTTTATCGCTGACGCTGAAGACGGTGCCCAGGGCGGTGGTGGAGATATCTTTTGAATGAACGACAAACGGTCTTACGTTGTCTTTCTTTACTGTGAAGACGGCCGTGCCCTCCAGGAATATGTCTCTCTGGCCATTGATGAACGCGCTGTCGAACGAGAGGGTGCTGTTGGCGGATAATTCCACCTTGCTGCCATCGGGCAGGAAGAAGGCCTTTGTTTTAGACGAGGTGTTGCGTATATCTTTCAGCAGGGGCTGTGGTTTTGCCGGAGGAGGGGTTGCACATGCGGTCTCCGGCTTTGTATTGTCGCTTTTATTCTTATAAAGCAGGAAGAAGAGGGCGGTCAGGGCAATGACCGCGGCTGCTGCCACCCAGCCATACCCGATCCTTCTCACCGGCGTGGGCATTTTGCCAATCTCATCTTCGATGGCCTGGCGCATTTTTTCCGTTGGCGCTTCGTGGAGAGCATTGGGGGTGAAAGCTTCCCAGCTGTCTTCGGTAAGGTATTGCGCTAACTTTTCAGGGTTGTCGTTGAAAAACGCCTGTACCTGCTGCCGTTCTTCTTCGGTGCAGCCGCCCTGGAAAAAACGCTCTATCAATTGATCTGGGATGCTCATATATTGTATTCGTATGAGCGGGGAATATCCCCCGGTCTCTGCGAAGATTTTTTTTAAAAAAGGGAAATGAGGCCTTTCCTGAGGTATTTCAGCGCCCTGGTGATGTGGCCTTCAATGGTTTTGGGAGAGATGGAAAGGTGCGCGCTGATCTCTTTGTGGGAAAGGTCGCCGAGGCGGCTTAATTTAAATACCTGCCTGCTTTGGGCGGGCAGCTGTTCTATAGCGGAAAGGACATGCTGGAGCTCTTCTTTATAGGAGTACTTTTCATGCTCCTGAGGACCCGCGATGAACGTATCTGAAAGTTCCTGTGTTTCCCGGACCTTTTCCTTGCGAAGGAGGTCGATGAGGGTGCTTTTGGCGATCCTGAACAGTTGGGTGGAGATGTCGTATTGTTCTGACAGACCTTCTCTTTTTTCCCATAGTTTGACGAAGGTAAGCTGGACTGTCTCTTCTGCGAGGTAGGCGGATTGGGTATATCTATATATGTACTGGTAAAGTTTAAGATGGTATTCCTCAAAAACTTTACTGTAGATTAATCTGTTGCCTTCTAT
The DNA here is from genome assembly GCF_030546645.1 of Flavitalea plasmicola. Lineage (GTDB taxonomy): Bacteria > Bacteroidota > Bacteroidia > Chitinophagales > Chitinophagaceae > Puia. Next base: position 511,044 of record NZ_JAUOTO010000007.1, on the reverse strand, counting down.
TATCTCTTTCACCTGGGTCATAGCAGTGGCGCAAAGTTCTGGTCAAATGTCCGGATCTCGCAATCGTGTTTGGTTATGTTTATATTAAGAGTGTATGTGGGATATGGTTTGGCTAAGATATGGAGAAATTTGATTATGTGCGTGGAGGGGATGTTAATGTGTTTGGGCAAGGGAGGATTGCCTTCGGCGATCCTCTTAGGGGGGAGGCTAAACGTCAATCGATAGCCCAGGCGCTGGCGCGCCTGGAGATTTTTCATCCCGTCCGCTTTGGTGAGCGAGCTCACCCAGCTCCCGGAATGAAAAATCCCCGCCTTTTCAGGCGGGGCTATCGATTAAAGTTTGCTGTAGAGGGAGGATTCGAACCTCCACGGGGCAGTTAGCCGTAGCGCAATCTGTGGTGGTCAACCCCAGTCGAATCCGGTGGAAGCCGGACCCGGCATTACACTATGTTTATCCTGGATCCCCACCCCCGAGACAAGAGGGCATGTCTGCCAAGTTTCATCACTCCACATTGTGATATTGGTGGACCCTGCAGAGGGTCCGGTGGCTGTAGGAGGAGGACTCGAACCTCCACGGAGCGGTTAGCTGTAGCGCAATCTGTGGTGGTCAACCCCAGTCGAACCCGGCGTGAGCCAGATCCGGCATTACACTATGTTTATCCCGATTCTCCACCCCCGAGACAAGAGGGCATGTCTGCCAAAGATTCCATCATCCCACAGTATCGGCTTCTAAAAAGAGCTGCTTTGATGTAAAATTAAAGAAATAGGCCAATTTTTCGTGTTTTTTCAATAAAAATTTTTGTGTTTTCAAAATTATTCAAATATTTGCATTCTGCTGTAGAGAAAATTTAAAAACACTATTCAAGATGGCGGTAAAATTGAATCTCGACAAATTGGATTTGCAGATAATCCATGAAATGATGGACAATGCGGAAATCTCCTATGCGGAATTAGGCAAAAAACTATTCGTTTCGGGAGGTACAATCCATGTACGGATCAAGAAATTACAGGAGCTGGCTGTCGTTAAAGGTACAAAATTACATGTAGATCTGAAACAATTGGGGTACGATGTCATCGCCTTTATTGGGATCTACCTGGAAAAGAGTTCTTTATATGACAGTGTTGCCCGGGAACTGCAAAAGATACCGGAGATCGTGCGGTTGAACTACACGACGGGGAATTACAGCATGTTTGCGGAGATCGCCTGTAAGGATATCAACCAGCTGCGTTATGTGCTGCATGATGAGCTGCAGAAGATCAAGGGTATCGAACGTACGGAGACCTTTATTTCCCTCGACGAAAGTTTTAGCCGGAATGTACAGGTCTTTAAAGAATAGTCGTTAAATTGTCTGATCAATACGATTCACTTATGAAGCAACGATTTGCCTCAAAAGGCATACTGGCCTTACTGATCATTGCGCTGGTCCCCATGGTATGGGGCTGTGGCGGCGGTAAAAGCACCCCTGAAGCTACCCTGGCAGTGACCATGAACCCGGCAAACGGCACTGTTGTGGCTCCTGCCCTGGCGCCCTTCAACCTGAATGTAACCATTACATCCACGATGCCTGCGGCTGGCGTTACTATTTCCGTTGCAGCAGCAAAGGACGGCAGCTCCACCACTTTCTTTTCCACCTCGAAGAGTACGACGACGGCCTCCAATGATTTTACCATTACGGGTCAGGCCCTGGGCGACCTGAATGTTGTTACCGTCACGGTGAAATCCAACAGTACGCCTTCCAATACGTGGACGGGCAGCTATCGATTTACACAAAAAGGTTAGGTCCTTACATCCAGCGCGTCGCGCAGTCCATTTCCCAGGAGGTTGAATGCCAGCACCAGCAGCATGATAGCCAGTCCCGGCGCCAGCGCCAGCATGGGGTTATGGGTGATGATGAAATTATAATTCTCCTTGATCATCAGTCCCCAGCTGGGTTGAGGGGGCTGTACGCCTACGCCTAAGAAGCTCAGGCCGGCTTCGATGACGATGGCGGAGGCGAAATTGGAGGCACATACGACCCAAACGGGTCCCATGACATTGGGCAGGATATGAAGAAAGAGTATGCGGCTGTGGGAATAGCCCAGGGCGCGGGCGGCTTCTACAAATTCTCTTTCTCTGACGGCCAGCACCTGGCCCCGGATGATCCTGGCCACATTTACCCAGAGTGTCAGTCCAATGGCGATGAACACCTGCCAGAATCCTTTCCCCAGCATCAGCGTGATGGCAAAGACCAGCAGCAGTGTGGGGATGCTCCAGATGACATTGATCAGCCAGAGGATGGTCTCGTCCACCTTACCCCGGAAATAGCCTGCCAGGGCGCCCAGCAGCACGCCGACGCTGAGTGAGATCAATACCGTGACCAGTCCTACGGCGAGGCTTACCCGGACGCCAACGAGCAACCTGCTTAAAATATCACGGCCATACTTATCCGTGCCGAGGAGAAAGGTGCGGGTTTCCACGTTGTAAGGGTTGCGGAAAGGAGCGCTGTTGATCCTGATGATGCTCATGGGGAAGCTTATTCTTTCTTCCACGCCTTCGTCCACGTATTTCTGCACCACGAGGCTGTCCGATTGGGCGGTGTAGCTGTTGATGGGGATGTAGTAATATCGGTCCGCCTCGCCGGAGAGCAGCTGTTGAAAAAAAGAAGGGGGAGACTGTCTCCTGTCCTTTGGCAGCCGCAGGAATTGTTGTTGGAAGCCTGGTTTGCGTCCACCTATCTCGACGATCATACGATTGGCATCGGGAGAGGAGTCAGGGGCGATGAAATAGGCAGTGACCGCCACGACAAGGGCGGCACCGATGATGATCAGTCCAAAAATAGCGCCTTTGTTGCGGAGCAGGCGGCGCCAGGTATTTCGATTAGCACTCATTTCTTTACTTTTCGGTCTTTCCATTTATAGCTGCCAAACTGGCCCAGCCACCCGATGATAACAGTATAGGCTATGTGGAATGGCTGCAAGGCCGGGAAATAGACCATCAGGCGCTGTTGTCCGAAGAAGCCTGCGACGGAGCGGACGAAAGGGTATTCAAGAAAAGTCTTTACCAGGCCCAGCAGCAGCAGCAGCCATAGATACCAGGTATTCCACCAGGCGGCCAGCAGGAGGACAGGGAAAAGCAGGTTGATCAGGTACACCAGCAACAGCACCCAGAAGATCCGCCGGTCGTCATAGCTGGCGGCTTTGCTTGCCCAGCGGATGCGTTGGTTGACGAAGCCTTTCCAGCTTCGTTCCGGCTGGGTGGACACGATGGCGGGTCGGCTTTTCAGGAAGAAGACCTTGTCAGGATGCCGCAGGTAGATCTTATGCATCAACAGCATATCATCTCCGGAGGGCAGCCGATCGATGTCCCTGAAACCTTCCACCTCTTCAAAAGCTTTTTTCTCATAGGCCAGGTTGGCGCCATTGCACATGGAATGGAACCGGCGGGCCACGGAGGCTGCGGTGATACCCTGGAGGGTAATGAAGTCGAGGGTTTGCAGGAGGAACAGGAAGCCGGAATGGCTCCTGCCGCTGCGCTGGTATGCGATGCGGACGGGAGCGGCTATGAATTTTGCGCCGGTGGCCTCGTGATAAGCGGCGATCGTCTTCAGCCAGTCGGGGGTGAACCAGCAATCGGCGTCGGTGGTGACGATGAGGCTGCCCCTGGCGGCGAGGACGCCGGTCTCGATGGCGAACTTTTTATAGGCAAGGACAGGACCCGTATGGTCTGAGAGCGAGCGGCAGGTGAGTGAAAAGGGTGCGGTGGCGGCAAATTCCTTTACCAGCCGCGCGGTGCTATCCGCAGAATGATCGTCGATGACAATGACGTCAAACAGGTGGCGGGGGTAGGATTGGAGGGAAAGGGACTGGAGGCACGTGAGGATATTCTTTTCTTCATTGCGGGCGGGCACCAGCACGGTGATACGGGTCTGCGGGGGCTTTGCCGTGGCCGGCGGCGACCATTGGGGCGTGGTGCTCCATGCCTGGCGGTACCACAGGATCAGCCCACCGTAAAGGGTTAGCAGCAGCAGGGATATGATGGTGAGGACAAACATGTTACCGGGGGGTAAATATAGGCGAACTTGTCCTTAGGTGGATGGGTGGCTTATTCTTTTAGGAGGGAAAGCAGCGTCTCCAGGTGCCGGGCCTGCAGCAGGCGATGGCCGACGTCGAGCACCTCCAGCTTGCAGAAGGGGGCGATGGCTGCACAAAAACGCCGTCCTGTCTCCACCCGAATGACACGGTCATAGCGGCCATACAGCAATCGTACGGGCAACTCCTGCCTGCGAATGTAGCTTGTAACGGTGTCGATATGGGGTCTGAAGCTGTGGAGGGAGATCCAGCGGCTGTAAAGGTCCCTGCGCACCTGTGCATCTCCGATATAGGAGACGACGAACTTGTAGATGCTGAGGTTCACCAGCCGAAGGGCATTGCCTGCGCGGAGTGTTGCCAGGAACCAGCCGGGGTGATGGATGGTCCACCGGAAGAGCCGCCGTCCCGGGCCTGTTTGTGTGGCCAGCCAGTACCAGAAATTCAGCTTTAGTCCATCCGGCGCCACCAGGATGAGGCGCTGGATCTTTTCCGGCATTTTCTCCATCAGGCTGAGCGCGATGCGGCCGCCCATGCTATAGCCCATCAGCCACCATGATGCGGACAGCGGCTGGCCGGCCGTCATGACAGTGAGGAGCGTTACCAGGTCATCGATGGTAAAAGAAAGCCCGTTCTGCCATTCCGTGGAGCCGTGAAAGGGAAGATCGATGGCGAAGACGGTGAACGCATCGCCCAGCGCCTCTCCGAGAAAGGAGAAGCCGGCGGCCGACTCGCCATAGCCGTGAAAGCAGAGCAGCACCTGAGGGCCGTTGCCCCACCGGGAATAGCTGACCCTGGATGATCCGAATGTGATAAATGAGGTATGCATATTTAACCGTTACTGCGGGTTAAATCTACATACTTGTAATGAAATGCTCACGGTCGGAAGGCAAAAGACTGTACGATCTGGTCTCCGTCGGCCGTGGAGATCTTCAGGAAGTAAACGCCGGCGGCGAGCGGCGGTAAGTAGGCCGTGAGCATGGCCGAGGGCGCCCTGCACGTGTAGGACTGTTGCTTCACGGGCCGGCCGGTGGCGCTGAGAATGGTGAGCAGGATCACCTGGTCTTTTGGAAGGCTGATCTCGGCGTTGACGCTGCTGTATCCATCCCGGGTGTAAAAACGTTGAATGCCGAATTTTTTATGGTCGGGATCAAAAAGGACAACATTTGAGAAGGCGGGCGTTCCATCGACCACGATCTTCAGCCGATAGAAAGCCCGGGTGGCCAGCGGGACCTTGTCCGTAAAGGAATATTCCTGTGCGGGTGCGGAGGGCACTGCTTTTTGATCGTCGATATCACGGTAGGGCGATCCGTCCTCGCTCCGTTGTACGATGAAATCTTCCGTGCTGCCCTGGGCGGCGGCTTTCCAGTCCAGCTCGATGCCTTGTTTTGTCCGGTGGCCGGCGAAGCTTTCGAATAAGAGGGCCAGCGGCGGGATCGGCGGCAGGATATTCGCGCTCAGGACCACCTGGTAAAGCAGGCGGTGACCGGCATTGTTGGGATGAATGCCATCGGGTGTATAGATCGGGTTAATGTCCAATGAACTCGGGGCTACCAGCGGATCGAAGAAATCAAAACTATGACCGGGAAATTCAGCCAGGATGGAGTCTTTTCCTATTTGCAGCGTGAGCTGTTGCCCGTGGTTGGAAAGGTTCCGGGGCTGGGTGGAGCACACATAACATTTTTTACCGGCGGCTACCACGATGTTGTACATCGTACGGAGATTGGCGAGATACGTCGACAATGGAATGTCGGCTACGGCATCATTGGTCGGGTAGCTGATGAGAACGATGTCCGGATTAAAGTTCACTGCATGGGTGATGTTACGGGTCGTGTCGGCGGCGCCAGGCAATCCATTGAAAGTAGTTGTTCCTCCCAGGGCGCGGTTGTCCAGGGAGTCCAGCCTGCCCAGGGACTTACAATAGGCTTTAAAGCGGTTGACCCAGGAACTATCGGCCGGAGAGGCGCCTGTGCCTGCTGCGGTGGAAGAACCGATGACAGCGATCCTAAGCTTTGTCTGGGCGGAGGAAAAAATGGGCATAATAATGCCTAGTGCGATAATGTACAGGTAATTACGCATAGCGAAAGGTTTTTAGGGTTGCAAGAAACAGAAGGGAAGGATATTTAAATATATGCTTTGACCACGCAGTCAAAATGCAGTCGCGGCCACCTCCAAAAAATTTTTTCGACCACTTTGCCGATCCGGAAAATAGTAGTAATTTCATTTAGTTGTTTAACTAACTATATGCCAAACAACCAGTTTAAGAAAGGTGAATTATATAGTTTCATTACGGGGAAGGCCAGCACGGCCATTGCCCGCAACCTGCAGAAGAAGTTCAATACGGCGGGCCTGAAGATCACCATCGAGCAGTGGAGCGTATTGTACCATTTATGGAAGGAGGATGGTAAAAGCCAGCAGGAGCTATGTAATGCCACATTCCGGGACAAGCCCAGCATTACGCGGCTGGTGGACAACCTGGAGAAGCTGCAGTTGGTGAAGCGGGTGCCTTCCGGCAATGATCGCCGGATCAACCTTATCTACCTGACGAAGCAGGCGCAGAAACTGCAGGAGGAGACGATGGGGTTGGCGGAGGCCACGCTGAACGAGGCGTTGGAAGGTGTGCCGCAGGACAGGATAGAGATCTGTAAAGAGGTTCTGCAGGTAGTGTATGATAACCTTCGGTAAAGGATCGGAATCAATTTTTTCATTCAATAAACTGTTTTCTTATGGGCGCCTCAACCGACAAAAAACAAGCTCTCAAAGGAGCTGAATGGCTGATAAAAGAAAGCAATGCTTTTGAGACCTTCATTCCTGAAGATTTCAACGAAGAGCAGCAAATGGTGAAAGATATGTGCAATGCTTTCCTGGATACGGAAGTTTTGCCTGTCATCGATCGTATAGACAAGCTGGAGCAGGGGCTGATGCCTTCGCTCATTCAAAAGGCCGGTGAGCAGGGACTGCTGGGGGTGGCGGTGCCGGAGGAGTTCGGGGGATTGGGGAAGGATTTTATCACGGCTACGCTGGTGAATGAAGGACTGGGCGGCGGCTTTTCTTTTTCCGTAGGGGTTTCCGCGCATACGGGCATCGGCACTTTACCCATTCTTTATTTCGGCACACCGGAGCAGAAGAAGAAATATATCCCCAAGCTGGCCAGCGGTGAATGGAAGGGCTCGTATGGATTGACGGAACCCAACAGCGGCAGTGACGCGCTGGGCGCCAAGACCACGGCGAAGCTTACTGCCGACGGGAAGCACTATCTCCTGAATGGTCAAAAATGCTGGATCACCAATGGCGGCTTTGCGGACGTATACACTGTCTTTGCAAAGATCGACGGGGACAAGTTCTCCGCGTTTATCGTGGAGAGAGGCTTCGAGGGATTTACCCAGGGACCGGAAGAGCACAAGATGGGGATCAAGGGCAGCAGCACGGTGCAATTGTATTTCCAGGACTGCAAGGTGCCGGTGGAAAACCATTTGGGAGAGATCGGAAAGGGACATGTCATCGCATTCAATATTTTAAACATAGGCAGGCTGAAGCTGTGTGCTGCCGCGCTGGGTGGAGCAAAGCGGGCGCTGAGCATTACTGTCCAGTACGCCAATACCCGGGAACAGTTCAAGACGGCGATCGCCAATTTCGGCGCGATAAAACATAAGCTGGCGGAGATGGCCATCCAGATCTGGACGGGGGAAAGCGCCCTGTATCGTACGGCTAAATGGATCGACGACAAAGAAGTGGAGCTGGTGGCTGCGGGCAAGCCGTTCAACGAGGCGCTGCTGGGCGCCGCGGAGGAGTACGCCATCGAGTGCGCCATATTGAAAGTATTCGGCAGTGAAGCGCTTGACTTTGTCGTGGACGAGGGTGTGCAGGTGCATGGTGGCAATGGGTACAGCGATGAATATACCATTTCGAAAGCCTATCGTGACAGCCGGATCAACCGGATCTACGAGGGTACGAACGAGATCAACCGGCTGCTGACGGTGGATATGGTGCTGAAGCGTGCCATGAAGGGCAGATTGGATATCATGGGCCCTGCCATGGCGGTGTCGAAGGAATTGATGAGCATACCGGAATTCGGCAACGATGATGAAACGCCTTTTGCCAGGGAGAAGAAGGCGATCCGCAACTTCAAGAAAGCTATTTTGATGACGGCCGGCGGAGCTGTGCAGAAGCTGATGACAAAGTTGGAAAATGAACAGGAGGTATTGATGAATATAGCGGACATGGCGATGGCGACCTTTATCGCCGAAAGCTCCCTGTTAAGGGCTGAGAAGCTGGTGGACCAGCGGGGAGAGGCGGCCTGTGCATTCGAGCTGGATATCGTGCGCACCTACCTGTACGACGCGGCCGACCAGATCAATAAGGCCGGCCGGGATGCCATCAACGCATTTGCCGATGGAGATGAGCAACGCATGATGCTATTGGGGTTGAAACGGTTCACCAAGACGGAGCCTTTCAACAGCAAGGAAGCCAGGAGGAGGATCTCGGCAAAGCTGATAGCGGATAATAAATATCCTTTATAGTTTTTTAACGCCCCTTTGAGCGGGGTGATAGGCGAGTCACACATGAGAGCGATGAGGCCCCCTACTAAATAAAGTAGGGCGGCCTTTTTCGTTTGCAGGTATTATCTTTGAAGATGCGGTTTGTCGTATTTTACCTTCTTTTTTTGCTGAGCGGACTGTCCGTCTATTCCCAGGACAGCGTATGGTGGGCCCGTACTACGGGGAAATTCCCTTTTATGGAATATGGCATCGGAGACGATCGACTCGGGGGCGCCAAGCTGGGTTTTCTCGACTCGAATGTCCTGGTGAAGATCGTGGACAGCTTTGGTACGGATTATAAGATCCAGCTGTCTGCCGCGCATTCCGCATATATAGCCAGGACGAGTGTTGTCCCTTTCTACAAGCAGCCTGTCCGTCGTGCGGCGCACAATACCCATCTCAGCGGCAATATAAAAGTTTACGGGGATACCGCTGTGGATCTTGTCGCGATCAGCCTGGACGAGCGGATGCCTTATCATGCTTTTCAAATGATCGATCCTTCCAGGATCGCGGTGGATATTTTTGGCGTCACCAGCAATACCAACTGGATCTCGCAGCTGCGTACGGTGAAGGAGATAAAGAACACCTGGTATGAGCAGGTGGAGGATGATGTATTGCGGGTGTATATTCAGCTGAAGCATAGCCAGCACTGGGGTTTCAGCCTGGAATATGACAGCACGGGCAGGAGGCTGATGGTAAGGGTAAAGCGTCAGCCCGCGGTGCTGGATATCAAAAAGCTACGGATCGCCATAGATGCGGGCCATGGGGGTGATAATGCAGGCGCCGACGGCGTCAACAGCCATGTCCTGGAGAAGAATTATACATTGCTGATCGCCACCGAGGTGCAGAAAACATTGAAGAAAATGGGGGTAAAGAACGTCTTTATGACCCGCACGAAGGATACTTCCCTGTCCATGCCGGAGCGGATGGAAATGTTGAAACAATTCAACCCGCATCTGCTGGTGAGTATCCACCTCAATTCCGCCAGCCATGATACCGTACAGGGTACGAGTACCTATTACCGGTATATCGGCTTCCGCCCCCTGAGCGTGACGATCTTGAATCAAATGCTCTCCTTGAAGCTAAAGGAATACGGCAATGTGGGAAATTTCAATTTTTCGCTCAGCGGGCTCACGGACTTTCCAAACGCCCTGGTGGAAGTGGCTTTTCTCAGTAACCCGGAAGACGAGAAGAAGATCCTGAGCCCGAAATTCCATAAAGCGGTGGCGGGTAAGATCTACCTGGGCATCGTGGACTGGCTGAACCAATTAAAATAAACGTATGAACGGATACCTGATGCAGGAGTTGGACCTTGTTCCGGGGGAGGACAATTTTTTGGAAAGTTTTTCTCCCGAGAACCAGTTTGGGGTGGTCTTCGAGGATGACGGAGAGACCGGCTATTTCTATGCCGTGGAGAAGGATAAGGAAGGTGGCGGGTTGCGGATACTGGATGCGCTGCATATTTATGAAGGCAATGAGATCGGCAGGTCCAAGCTGATGATCGTATGGTCGAAGGACTGGCTGAAATGCGCCCTGGTGCTGGATGGGTATTGTCATGCCGTCTTTGATTTTGTCGCGCAGGGCGGGTATAATATCAATGAGTTCCCTCCTCCCAACGCGATATGGACCAAGGGAGAAAGGAAGCTGACGAATGAATTGATCCAGGGGCTGTTTTAAATACCATTATATGTTTGTACATCATGTTTATTTCTGGCTGCAGCACCCGGAGCGGGTGGAAGACCGTGCAGCGTTGGTGGCCGGGTTGCGGAAGCTGTCGAAGGTGGGCACTATACGGCAGCATCATATCGGTGTACCGGCCGCTACCGACCGGGGTGTCATCGACAATAGCTATTCCGTCAGCTGGATGCTGATCTTCGATACGCCGGAGGACCAGGACAGTTACCAGGTGGACCCTATCCATCTGCAATTTGTAAAAGAGTGTTCGCCTTTGTGGAGTAAGGTGGTGGTTTACGACTCGATAGATGCGTAAGGTTATGGCTTAATATTTGTTATTCCGAAGGTTATATTTTGAAAACTGTAATTACCATCATTGTTACGTACAATGGTCTTAAGTGGATAGATGATTGTCTGAAAAGTGTTCAGCGCAGTATTTATCCCAGCCGTATCCATATCATCGACAACGGGTCGACGGATGGTACGATCGATTTTATCCGGGAGCGTTACCCCGAAGTGGAGGTGACGGCGAGCCCCCGTAATCTCGGGTTTGGACAGGCGAACAATATCGGGATGAAAAAGGCGGTGGACGAGGGGGCGGACTATGTGTTCCTGCTGAACCAGGATGCTTTCGTGGAGCCGGAGACGATCGGGGCCCTGATCGGGGTGCATGCTGCAGACCCGTCGCTGGGGATCATCAGCCCGCTGCATCTCAACGGGAAGGGTACTGCGATGGACGCCAATTTCCTGGAATATTTTCTCCGGAGCGCTGTCACGGACTGGGCGGAAGGCATCCTGCTGGAAAAGGGAGAGCAAACGCTTGTGCGGACGGATTTTGTCAATGCGGCTGCCTGGTTGATCACGGCTGATTGTCTTCGGCGGACGGGCGGCTTCGATCCTGTCTTTTTCCATTATGGGGAGGACGACAATTATGCGCAACGTGTGCGCTATTGGGATTTTGGCATCGGCGTTTTTACGAAGGCCCGGATCCGTCATGACCGGGAGTCGCGTCCCGGCGCTGTTACTTTGCCGCAACAGATGAAAAAGGAGTGGGTGAGGATCCTGATCTATGCGTGTAACATCCGCAGGCCGGGCTATCGCGCCTTTATTGCGCGCCGTACGTTGCGGCATGCTGTGCGGGCAGTCCTTGCCATCTGCACCTTGAAGCTGCCCATGTTCCGATACCATATTACCCTGGCGGCCAGGACGTTGGGACATATGGGCAAGGTCGGGGACTGCCGGCGCCGGTCCCTGGGCGGAGGATGGTGGTCCTGGTGGGCGGGTGATCAGGACAATTCTGCTGCTGCCGCGTCGTCCACGAACCAGTGAAGCTCGCCGGCCTGCGGCATGATGGTTTGTGACGGGTACAGGTCGGGATGATATTCTCCTTTCAATACTTCTTTTAAAGCGTGGGCTTTTTTGGGTCCTGTCGTCAGGAAGGCGATGCGTGCCGCCCTGTTTACGATGGGGCGGGTGAGCGTGATGCGATGCATGTCCTGGGCTTTCAGGAAAAAGGAGGTCACCCAAACCTTTTCTTCATGCACCACGGCTGTTCCCGGGAAAAGGGAGAGGGTGTGGCCGTCGTCACCCATGCCCAGCAGGACGAGGTCGAAGCTGGGGCCTTTCTCTCCAAAATATTGATGCAGGATCTTTTCGTATTCGGTGGCCGACTGCTCGGGTGAGATGTCGGTGCGCATGACATGGATGTGCGCGGCCGGCACGGGGACATGGTTCAATAGCGTCTCGAAAGCCATCTTCGCATTGTTGCGGCTGTCCTGGAAAGGAACGGCCCGTTCGTCACCCCAGAAGATGTGCAGCTTCGACCAGTCGATCTGCTCTTTATACGGAGCGGCGGCCAGGATCTTATGGAGGCGTTCCGGCGTGCTGCCGCCCGAGAGGGCGATGGTGAACCGGGGTTGTCTTTTCAGCGTCGCCGCGATGACGTCTGCGATCCATTTGGCGACGGCTTCACTTAAGGCTTCGGCATCCCTGAATTTGTGTAGCTCCACTGGTAGTAGTTTTAATTTGTTATACCTATTGGGCCGGGGGCATGGTGATCCAGTTGTGCCCGTCCCTGGCGATGAGCGCTTCAGCGTCTTCGGGTCCCCATGCATCCGGCGTATAGTTGGGAAAATCCACCGGAGGGCGGCTTTCCCAGGTTTCCAGGATGGGCATGACGATCTTCCAGGCGGCCTCTACCTGATCGGCGCGCATGAACAGGGTAGGATTGCCTTCCATGACATCCAGCAGCAGGGTCTCGTATGCTTCGGGCTCGTGTGCGGATTCGGAGCTGAAGACCATGTCCACGGGGTCCAGGTTCATGGACTGGCCGGGGCGTTTGGCCTGGAAGCGCAGCCGGACTTCCATTTCAGGCTGGATGCTGATGGTGAGCCGGTTGGCCCTCCATGTATCCGCCGCTTCGGGGGGGAAGGCGTAGCTGGGTGCGGTCTTGAACTGGATGGTGATGTTGGTGGTCTTCTGGTTCATGCGTTTGCCTGTGCGAACATAGAACGGTATGTCCTGCCAGCGCCAGTTGTCGATGTAAAATTTGACGGCGGCGAAAGTTTCGACGGCGGAACTGGGATTGACGCTTTTTTCCTGTTTGTAACCGGGTACTTTTTGTCCTTTCATCCAACCTTCGGCGTATTGTCCACGCACGGCGTAGTGATTGACGTCCTCTTTTGCGATCTTGCGGATGGCGTGGAGCACGTCCACTTTTTTATTGCGGATCTCGTTGGCATCGAAAGATACAGGGGCTTCCATGGCGATCATGCACATCAGCTGAAGGATATGGTTCTGCACCATGTCCCGCAGGGCGCCGGACTGTTCGTAATAGCCGCCGCGGCCTTCCACGCCTACCGTTTCGGCAGCGGTGATCTGTACGTATTCGATGTAGTTGCGATTCCAGATGGGTTCGAAGAGGGCATTGGCAAAGCGCAGGGAGAGGATGTTCTGGACCGACTCTTTACCGAGGTAGTGATCGATGCGGTAGATCTGCTCTTCCTTGAACATACCCATGAGCAGCTCGTTCAGCTCGTGCGCGCTTTTAAGGTCATGCCCGAAAGGTTTTTCGATCACAATGCGGGTGGTGCGTGTGTCGGAGCAGAGGTTGAGGCCTCCCAGCTTTTGGGCGATGTCGGGCATCAGCTGGGGCGCTACGGAAAGATAGAAGATCACATTGGGGTGTATGCCGAACTCTTCTTCTTTTTTCTTCACCACATCGGCAATTTTTTGATACTCCTCCCCTTTTTCCGCGTCCATCTGGAGGTAGGACACGTGTTGGGAGAATTCATCCCATTGTCCGTTGCCTTCGCCTTTCCGCCGGCTGAATTGCTGGATCCCTTCATAGAGACGTTTGCGGTAATCCTCGTCATTGTATTTGCTGCGGCCGATGCCGATGATGCCGAATTTCTCCGGCATCCAGTTATCGATGGCTAAATTATATAAGGCGGGGGAAAGCTTTCTGAAGTTCAGGTCGCCGCTGCCCCCGAAGATGAAGATGAGGGAGGCGGGCGGTCTTTTATGGTTTTGCATATACTATCTATTGATTCTATAATGTGCGATATTTATTTGTTCCATTCCGAATGGAAGACCCCTGGTTCGTCGATGCGCTGGTAAGTGTGGGCGCCAAAATAATCTCTTTGCGCCTGAATAAGGTTGGTCGGCATGCGTTCGCTCCGGTAGGCATCGAAGTAGCTGAGGGCTGCCATCAGGCCGGCCACGGGATAGCCCATGTGGATGGCGTGGATGATCACATTGCGCATGTTCTGCCTTTTGGCGGACAGCAGCGTGCAGATATCTTCATCCAGCAGGATGTTGGGCAGGTCGGGATTTTTTGTGAAGGACTGATAGAAAACTTCCAGGAGGGACGAGCGGATGATACAACCGCCTCTCCATACCCTCACCACTTCCGGCATGGGGATCTCCATGCCCAGTTCTATGGATGCCTTGTGCAGCATGGCCAGGCCTTGTGCGTAGCTGATGATGGTGGCAAAGTAAAGGGCGTCGTGCACTTGCTGGATAAATACTTCCTGGGGGATGGGCATGTCGACGGTGGAAGTCTTATACATGGTGGCGGCCTTCGTTCTTTCCTCCTTATAGGCGGAGAGCTCGCGCATGGAGACGGCCATGTCGATGACGGGGATGGGCAGGCCCAGGTCCATGGCATCCTGGGATGTCCATTTGCCCGTGCCTTTGGCGCCGGCCTTGTCGAGGATCATGTCCACCAGGCGATTGTCGGTTTTTTCGTCCTTTTTGAGGAAGATATCGCGCGTGATCTCCACGAGGAAGGATTGCAGCTCGCCTTCGTTCCAGCTTTTGTAGATCTTGTACAGCTCGTCATTGTCCAGTTCCAGTCCTCTGTGCAGGAGGTCATATGTTTCGCTGATCAGCTGCATGATGGCGTATTCTATCCCATTGTGCACCATTTTTACATAGTGACCCGCGGCGTCTTTGCCCAGGTGGGCGACACAGGGAGAACCATTGACCTTTGCGGCTACGGCTTCCAGCAGGGGTTGTACGTGAGTATATGCTTCGGGATCTCCGCCGGGCATGATGCTGGGGCCCGTGCGGGCTCCCTGCTCACCGCCTGAAATGCCTACACCCATAAAGTGGAAGCCTTTTTCCTGCAGCAGTTTGACGCGACGTAAAGTATCTGTATAATGTGAGTTTCCTCCGTCGATGACGATGTCCCCTTTATCCAGCAGGGGGATGAGATCGTTGATCACATCATCTACAGGCTTCCCGGCGGGGACCAGCATCATCAGCCTGCGGGGCTTTTCCAGCGCCTGGATCATTTCGGCCAGTGTATTAACTCCTTTTACGGTGGTGCCGGGCGTAGCGGTGGATTCGAGCGTGGAAGTCTTCTGTGTGTCCTTGTCGAAGCCGACGACGGGGAAACCGTGGTCAGCCATATTGAGCAACAGGTTGCGACCCATAACGCCGAGGCCGATCATTCCGAACTTAAATGAATTGTTTGCCATGATGTGAGTTGTTTGTACGCTTAAGAGCGGGTAAAATTAGGCAATTTATTATTCTAAATAATGTCTTGGGGAGGACAAGGAGGCTCGTGGGGTAGATGAAAACAGGATAAAGAAGGAATAGTATAAGGCAAAAGCGCACGCCCTTTTGCATGAGCGTGCGCTTTTATGAATAAATGGTTATTTCTCTTCCGGATGGGGGTTGCCGCGATGGCAGGTCATGCAGGTGACGGTTGGAACGGCATTGCCTTTGTCATCCTTGTCAAAGTTGAAGTATTTCTTATTGATCTTTCCCGTCATTTTAAACATGTGGCGGGCTACATCTTTTTCGGGCTTGGCATCGCTGGCAAAGTCCAGCCTATGGGAAGTGCTGTCCTGGGAAGGGGCGTGGCAGAAATTGCATTTCACGCCCAGGGCGGCTTTCCAGTTGTCCATTACCTTGTCGAGGTCTTCGTGACTGATGTTTTTGGGCAGGACCTTGAGGTTTTTGTGGGGCTTGTCGGCCAGGGGCTTTTCCGCCGGGCTGCCGGAGGGACGGGTAGCGGCCATACCAATGATCATCAGAGCTGAAAGTGTCAATGCGACGGCTATTTTTTTACCATGCAACATACATAACTGTTTAAGAGCCGAATTTAAAGCATTGACTTTATAAAAAGCTCTTTTTTTGACAATATTTTGACAATCGGGGCAATGACGTTGTGGCGTTCGGCACAATCGGGTTAAGTTTTGCAGCGCACGATCGCGCTCAATGGTGACGGTGTATCTTTGCGGTCAATATGGGAGCATTAGAAGAATCATTAGAAAATGTCCGGAAAACGGATTCTCCAGAAAATGTAAACCGTTTTCCGGAAAAATTTAATGTCAGTCCTCCGGACAACGAACCTCCGGTCCGTTTGGAGGATCAGTTGCCGAAAGGGCTTATTGTATTGATGGCTGTTTGCACCGGGTTGATCGTAGCGAATATTTATTATTGTCAGCCGTTGATCGTACTGATCAGCAAGGGATTTGGGGTACCAGAGAGCAAGGCCGGGCAGGTCGCTTTTTTTACGCAGGCGGGCTATGCGCTTGGTCTATTATTCTTTGTACCATTAGGGGACAAGATGGAGCGAAAGAGCCAGATCGTGTGGATGACGGCCGGTGCGGTGGTATGTTTGTCTTTTGCGGCGCTTTCGCCGAACCTGCTGTGCCTGGAGATCGCCAGTCTGCTGATTGGGGCCACCTCTGTCATACCGCAGCTGATATTACCGCTGGCGGCCTATCTCGCCTCCCCTGCCCGGACGGGGAAGGTCATTGGCACGATCATGAGCGGACTGCTGGTGGGGATACTGCTGTCCCGTACGCTGAGCGGGCTGATCGGCGCCTGGCTGGGGTGGAGGGGGATGTTCTGGGTAGCTGCCGGTCTCAGCTTTATCCTGCTGCTGACCATGCGGAAGGCTTTTCCCCGGAGCGTACCTGCTTTTTCGGGGTCTTATGCGTCACTGATGCGGAGCCTGGGCACGCTGGTGCGGGAGCAGCCGGTGTTAAGGGAGGCTGCTTCGATCAATGCATTGGGGTTTGCTACTTTCGGCATGTTCTGGACTACGATGGTACTGCACCTGGCGGGTCCTCCCTTTCATTTTAAGAGTGATCTCATCGGGTTGTTTGGATTGGCGGCGGCGGCCGGGGCGTTGGCGGCGCCCCTGGTAGGCGGGGCGGCAGATAAGCGCAATCCGCGTATTGCCATCGGATATGGTCTGGGCCTGCTGTTCGTATCCTTTATTATCTTTTATATATGTGATACTTCGGTGGTGGGACTTGTCGTGGGGATCGTCCTGCTGGACCTGGCGATGCAAGGTATCCATGTGTCGAATCAAAGCAGGGTCTATGCTTTGCTGCCCGGAGCGCGCAACCGGCTGAATACCGTGTACATGACCGTGAGCTTCACGGGAACTTCCCTGGGTTCATTCATCGGGCTGTCTGTATGGGAATGGGCCGGCTGGAAAGGGGTATGTGTGACAGGAATGGTCCTTGCATCGCTTGCTTTCGTCGTATTTTCCGTAACGAGCAGGAAAATGAAGCCCTCGTTAACAAATTACTAATTAGCCGATTCGGGGATATTTTCCGCTTGGTTTTTGATTACAATATTGTATCTTTGTGAAGTAAATTTGAGCTTACAGCATTAGTAATTGAATGATCGCTTCCGCTAAACCATCTCCGGTAATCGTTAGTTTTCTTTACTCCCTGCTATATTTTCTCAGATTGGTATTATTTATTTTTTTTAACCAGTTAGTTAATTTATGAACATTTACGTTTCTAATTTAAGTTTCAACGTCACGGACGAAGACTTACAAGATTATTTTGCAGAATACGGAGAAGTATCTTCTGCTAAGGTTATCATGGACAAATTCACCGGCAAATCCCGCGGTTTTGCATTTGTGGAAATGTCTGATGATGCTGCTGCCCAGAAAGCCATTCAGGAACTGGACGGTGCATCTGTCGATGGAAGGACCATCGGCGTATCCGTAGCTAAGCCAAGGGAAGACCGTGGCAATGGCGGCGGTGGTAACAAAGGAGGCGGCGGCTTTCAACGCAGGAACAACAACTATAGCAATAGCAGATATTAATAGTTTTTTTCCAGGAGGAAGGGGATCCGGTAGGGTCCCCTTTTTTCGTTTTAGGAGGTGGCCTGCTAGGCTGCGTTCCTGATCGTAAGGGCAATGGTGGTGCTGGTATTGCCCGTATAATCGATGCTGATGGTGCCGCCCAGTTTTTCGGCGGCGTATTGCACCTGACGGAAACCGTGGCAGACGGTGCGATAAAAGTAGGTGCCTGCGTTCCGGACGCGGATGAGCGTGGTATCGCCTTCCGTTACGGACTCGATATGGATACATTCATTTTGCGTGCTATTGACGGCGCGGTCCAGCAGGTTCCACAGGACATACGCTAACATGTTCTCGTCGGAACCTACCTGCAAATTCCTATCTATTTGATTAATAATTATTGATTTCCGGCTAACGGCCAAAGGTAACAATCCCAGGGTCAATTCATCTACGAAATGGTGCAGCGAGATCTGGCTGTGCATGGTTGAGGGCATATATTGGATTTTGAAGATATTAAATGTCAGTATAACAGCAATAAAATAACAACGATAATACGGAGATTGGTGAAAGAAATTGTGAAAAAAGTACCAATTGAGGCTATGGATTACCATCAGGTAAAGGCTTTCACTTAATGAAAAGCCCGATAGGGGTATAAGATATCCTTATCGGGCTTAAATGACGTACTTTATCTCCAGCGTCCCCTGTTCCAATGGTAGCCTCTGGGACCATGGTCCCAGTGACCTGCCCGCCAGGTGCGGCCGACCCTGGCGCGGCGCCAGTAGCCGGGGTGGTAGTTGTATCTTCCTCCCGTATATATCCAGTCTCCTTCGATCCACACATAATCCGGGCCGGGTGCCAGGGGCCGGGTGTAAACCACCTCCGCCGGCTGCGTTTCCACATAGCCGTCCACTGCGCAGCCGGTGAGGCCCGTCAGGCTGCCGGCGATGGCGATGGTCAACAATAGCTGCTTTGTCATATATGTAGGTTTATCTATGAGGGTGTCCAATAGCATGCCACCGCAACAACCTGATAGGTGATTTTCCTAAGGTTGAGAATCAATTAATTGATGCCAAAACAGGAGTATGGCATATCCTTTGTTTCCAAGGGGTAAAATCTCTACAAATGAAAGCCTTGCGTTACAAAACCCTAAAAGAGAAAATTATGAACCCGAGCAAAAATGTATGTTTCCTGACCCTGATCTGCCTGTCCTGCAGCCTTTCCCAAGCCCAAAATATCATCCCTGGCTTTAAAGGAGGATTGAATGTAGCCAATATCTCCAACCTGTACGGCGACAACCGGATCAGCGGACACGTGGGATTTTTCCTGCATACGAGCATTGCCAAACAATGGGCTTTCCAGCCGGAAATATTGTACAGTGGGCAGGGGCAGAGATACTGGGACAGGGACGTCCGGTTTACCTGGGCCCTGAACTATATCACTATCCCCCTGATGTTCCAGTACTATCCTGCGCGGAGGTTCTACGTGGAGGCGGGGCCTCAGCTGGGGATTCTCGCCGCAGCGCGGAATAAGGGGCCGAATGGGTATAATGCGGATATTAAGGACGGATTTCACAAGACGGATGCGACGTTGAACCTGGGCATGGGCTATTATGCCAACCGCCAGGTGGGTTTTTACCTCCGGTATGGACTGGGATTGTCGGATCTGACGCCGGATGACAATTACAGCTATGCCAACCGGGTGTTACAGCTGGGTATGGAATTGCGATTACATTAGTACCTTTGGGGTATTATGAGCGCAACAACTACAGTTACCCCGCAGCCCCTAACGGCAAAAGATTTTGCTACTGACCAGGAAGTGCGCTGGTGTCCGGGATGCGGCGATTATTCCATACTGGCACAGGTCCAGAAGATCATGCCTACGCTGGGGATCCCCAGGGAAAATATTGTTATTATATCGGGAATCGGCTGCAGCAGCCGGTTTCCTTATTATATGAATACCTATGGGATGCATTCCATTCATGGGAGAGCCACGGCTATTGCATCCGGACTGAAAGCTACCCGGCCTGAGCTGAGTGTCTGGGTGGTCACGGGTGATGGCGACAGTCTCAGCATTGGAGGGAATCATACCATCCATCTGCTGCGCAGGAATTTCGATATGAATATCCTTTTGTTCAATAACCAGATCTATGGATTGACAAAGGGACAGTATTCTCCTACTTCGGAAGAGAATAAGGTGACCAAGTCTACTCCTTTCGGAAGCATCGATCATCCTTTTAATCCACTGGCGCTTGCTATGGGAGCCGATGCGGGCTTTGTCGCCAGGAGCATGGACCGTGACCCCAAGCATCTGCAGCAAATGCTGTTGCGTAGTGCGGCTCATAAGGGTGCGTCTTTCCTGGAGATCTACCAGAACTGTAATATTTTCAACGATGGGGCTTTCGAAGTGTTTACGGAAAAAAGCTCGAAACCCATGGAGGCCTTGTTCCTCGAGCAGGGTCAGCCCCTGGTATTCGGGGCTAAGCAGGAGAAAGGGATCCGACTGGATGGCTTTAAGCCGACGGTGGTTACGCTGGGGGAAGGGTTCAGCAAGGATGACCTGTGGGTCCATGACGAGAAGGATTTTTACAAGGCGCAGATACTGGTGCGCCTGTTCGACGACGTGCGTGTTGAAGGCCATTTGCCCAGGCCTTTTGGCGTATTTTATGAGACGGAGCGTCCTTGTTATGAGGAGATGCTGAATCTTCAAATTGAGGAAGTGGTGCGCAGCAAGGGGAAAGGCGACCTGGATAAGTTGCTCCGGGGTAATGAGACGTGGACGATCGTTTAGATATTCGTCTCCATAAGGACATACATAAAACGAAAAAGAGGCGGCTCTGTTTTTTTACGGGTCAGGAGCCAGCCTCCCTCTGAAATACGAAGTATTTCAGGACATAAAACGAAAAAGAGGCGGCTCTGTTTTTTTACGGGTCAGGAGCCAGCCTCTTTTTATTTTGGTTTTTTCACAGTGAAATCTTTTAACTTTTTGGCCAGTGAAAGAGGCCGCTAAAGCGTCCGGGGATTAGTACCGGAGAAAAAAAGAGCCAGCGATAGACATCGCCGGCCTGTGCTTACCTCTGAAACCACAAAAAGAAAGAGATCGAATATATTTTTATTGAACGCATGTTGACTTGTTGGCGCTTGTCTTTTATTCAAAAATTCCACTTTTCCGCATAAGCCTTTCCGTAATATTGGCCTTGTTCAACCAGAATATTTTTGCCGGATACATCCTGGTCTGTCAAATTCAGTTACAGTAAAACCGAGGGTAAGATCGTTTGGGTAGAGGCCATGAGCCAGAACACCAGGACATTATTCAAAAGGGTATGGAAATAATATGCGATAGGACACAAAGGATCAGTAGACTAAACAGCATGAAAGACGTTACCCTTCATACACTCAATGCAAAACCGGATATTTTTTGGAAATTGGAATCTTGGGACGGAAATTGGATAGTCGGAATGTGGAAATTGGATCGGATCAGATTCTTGTGGGTGAGCGTTAATAAGTTAAACGCTTTCAGAGTATAAGCGGGGTAAAAATAAAGACGATTTCGTTAAAAAGCAATATTTTTTTTAAAGTTTTTTAAATATGGGCAAGGGTTTCCTGCACATCTGTCTACCGAAAGACACCTAAATACCTTAAGGAGCAAAGGTTTCGAGCTCTTTGTTAGCTGCCTTGAAGGTTTTTTCTTTTTTGAGGTTGAACCACCATTCCGGGGCCGTTTTTTTCATCAGGGTATCGATATTGCGCATTCCGAGCAGGTACCAGGCTCCTTTTAGCTTGCCTGTCAGCGAGGTCTGCAAAGCCCGCAGACTCATGGCAAAGCCGCTGTCCAGGTACTCCATATGGTGCCAGTATCCCGCCGGCATGAACAGGGTGTCCCCGTGATCCAGGATCACTTCGTATCCTTTTGCCAGCTTTAGGGCGGGAAATCTATCGATCTCCAGCTTATTGTTGCAATCGTCAAAATAGTGCTCGAAATTGACAAAGCTCAGGACTTCCCAGGGCTTGCGGTAAAGTTTATGCTGTTCTTCGAATGGGAAGAGCAGGACTCTTTTACGGCCACCGAACTGGGTGTGCATGATATGGGAAAGGTCGATGTCGAAATGCATGTGGGTGATGGATCCTTTACCCCCGACAAACAGCATGGGGTATCGTTTTACGAAGCCTTTCATCAGGTCCTCCGGCCATTCGAAGTCAGCGGTGATCTGCGGGGCGTGCTCGAAAATATTGAAGAGGAAGATGCGCCATTCGGCAGGTCCCTTCCTGACCATATCGATGTAGTCGCCGAACTTCATATAGTCGTCCGCAGTATTGATAGGGGTATAGGCGTCGCTTTTGATATTGTTATACAGGCCTACTTCCACATTGCCTACAATGGATTTGAAAAAATCCCAATTCCATTTTTGATAGGCAGGCCATTGCTTTGAGAGGTTGGTGATCACCAAAGGCTTCATTGGGGTGTAGTACTGGTCCCTGAAATCTTCAGGACTGATACTGTCCACCCGATCGACCTTATGTAATTGCATGGGGTCCAATTTCCGCAAAAATAGTACTAAATTCAGGTTAAGAAAACCTTGTTAATTTCTTAGCGTTGGCTTAACATTTTTTCGGTATATTTCCACATGCTCCTGCATCTCCATCCGGATAATCCTCAGCCCAGAAATATAAAGACCATTGTGGAATGCCTGCTGGACGGGGGTGTCATTATTTATCCCACGGATACCATTTATGGCCTGGGGTGTGACATCTTCCAGCACAAGGCCATCGAACGCATCTGCCAGATCAAGCAGGTGAACCCGGCCAAGGCCCAGCTGTCTTTCATATGCTATGACCTCAGCGACCTGAGTAAGTATACCAAAAGTATTTCCACCCCATTGTACCGGATGCTAAAGAACTATTTACCAGGACCTTATACATTTATCCTCCCGGCGAGCAAGCAGGTGCCCAAGATCCTGAAAAGCAAGAAGGATACCATTGGACTGCGGGTGCCGGATAATAATATTGCATGTGGGCTGGTGAGGGAGCTGGGGCATCCTATTCTCAGTTCTTCGTTGCCAGGTGACATGGTGGAGGAGTATACCGACCCGGAGATCATCCATGAGAAGTTCAATCATATCGTGGATATCGTGGTGGACGGGGGCATCGGGGGGATCGTTCCTTCGACGGTGGTGGATTGTACGGGAGAGGAGCCTTCGGTGATCAGGATGGGACTAGGGGTGTGGGAGCTGGAGGAGCGGTGAGGGCGTCTTCGGGCTCGCGGAGTTGGTCCGCTTCATCCAGTTGGTCTGGCTCGCCGGGCAGGATATTAAAGCTTTTCCGGTGGTATTTGCACAGGCCGAACTTTTCGATGGCTGTCCGGTGTTCCCGGGTGCCATATCCTTTGTTACTGTCCCAGCTATAATGTGGAAATTCCAGGTGGAGGGTTTGCATGTATTCGTCCCGCCAGGTTTTGGCCAAAATACTTGCGGCGGCGATGGAGGCATAGATGCCATCGCCCTGGATGATGCAATGATGAGTGATACGCCTGTATTTGACAAAGCGGTTGCCGTCGATGAGCAGGAGCCGGGGGCGCTTTTTCAGCTTATCCAGCGCCAGGTGCATGGCTTTGAAAGAAGCCTGCAGGATATTGATCCGGTCTATCTCCTCATGATCCACCATGCCTACGCCGTAGGCCAGTGCGTTGGCCTCTATAAAAATGCGGAGCTCCTGCCGGTCTTCGGGGGTCACCTGCTTGGAGTCGTTCAATAATGGGTGGTAGAACCCATCGGGGAGGATGACGGCGGCGGCAAATACAGGACCGGCATAACAACCTCTGCCGGCTTCGTCACAGCCTGCTTCAATGGCGCCCTCCTTGTAAAAAGCCTTTAGCAAATCCGGATTTTTTTCAAAAATACAGGGATTGGATAAAATGAAGGAGTATCTTTTGTCCACATGATAATAACTTCGTCCTCTTACAATATGGTTTTTTATGCAAATAATGGAATGGTTAAGGCAGCCCTGGCCCTGGTATGTTGCGGGCCCGTTGATTGGGCTTGCTGTCCCTACCCTGCTGATCATAGGGAACAAGGGTCTTGCGGTCTCTTCGTCACTCCGTCACATCTGTGCTGCCTGTCTGCCGGGTAAAGCGCCTTACTTTCAGTATGACTGGAAGAAGGAGGCCTGGAACTTGCTTTTTGTCGCGGGTATTTTGGCCGGGGCCTGGGTAGCTGTACATGGATTGGGGAATCGGGCGCCGATGGTGGTGGATGCGAGGCTGGTCCTCGAGATGAAGGGTTATGGGGTACAGGGTTTCGGAGACCTGATGCCCGGAAGCTTGTTCAGCTGGGGGGCTTTGTCGACCCTGAAGGGCTGGCTGTTGATGGTGATGGGGGGATTCCTGGTAGGGTTTGGCACCCGGTATGCGGGGGGATGTACTTCGGGGCATACCATTATGGGGCTATCTACCTTACAGTGGCCTTCGCTGGTGGCGACCGGCTGTTTCATGGTGGGAGGATTTGTGATGGCAAATTTTATTTTACCGATGATCTTACAGTTATGATGGAAAAAAGAGAGATCAATATGGATGTCGAAGTGCGCAGCCTGGATGTCACCTCCGGGGGTCAGCCGGATCAGGTGCAGCAATCGCGCGGGCCTTGGTGGTACCAGCTGAAGTATCTCCTGACGGGGATGTTTTTCGGCATCGTCCTGGTGAAGGCGGAGATCATTTCATGGTGGAGGATCCAGGAGATGTTCCGATTGCAAAGCTTTCATATGTATGGGGTCATCGGATCGGCGGTGGTGGTGGGTATTTTGTCGGTGTGGGTGATCAGGAAATATAAGATCCGTACGCTGGCGGGAGCGCCGATCGTCTTTTCGGTGAGGAAGTTCAATAAGGGCCAGGTGTTCGGCGGGTTGCTGTTTGGATTTGGATGGGCTATTACGGGAGCTTGTCCGGGGCCATTGTTTGCGCAGATAGGGGCAGGGTTTACGGCGGTGAGTGTGACTTTGCTCAGCGCTGTTGCCGGGACGTATGTGTATGGGGTGGTGCGGGAAAAATTACCGCATTGAAAGTCCGGCACGTACCTTTGCGCCGCTATGCAAACCTCTTCTTCTTCTTCCCGCCCCGTCGCAATGTGGGTGATGACCGGGGTCATCATGTTGCTGATACAGGTGATCCTGGGGGGTATTACCCGTCTTACCGGCTCGGGGCTATCCATCACGGAATGGAATATTGTGACGGGTGCGCTGCCTCCGTTGAACCATGCGCAGTGGCTGGAAGCCTTTGACAAGTACCGGCAGACGCCCCAGTTCCGGCTGATCAATGCGGATTTCACCCTTTCTGATTATAAGTTCATTTTTTTCTGGGAATGGTTCCACCGGCTGTGGGCACGGCTGGTGGCGGTGGTATTCGTAGTGGGCCTTGCCTGGCTGTTGTGGAAGAAAAAGATGCGGAAGGACATGATCCGTCCCCTGGTGATCTTATTTTTGCTGGGAGCATTGCAAGGCGCTGTCGGGTGGATCATGGTAGCCAGTGGTCTGACGGGAGATGCGATCTATGTACGTCCTACCCGGCTGGCCCTTCATTTTGTATTTGCATTGGGGCTGATCGTATATGCTTTCTGGTTTGCGCTGCAGCTGATGGTGTCTGAAAGGCATATCGTCAGGGCTTCTGCTACGGGGAAAGGCGCGGGCCTGCGTGGCTGGACTATCCTGATCCTGGTGGTGCTGTTTTTTCAACTATTGTATGGCGCCCTGATGGCGGGCAACAAAGCGGCAGCCATCGCTCCTACGTGGCCGACGATCAACGGGGACTGGGTGCCGGGCGCCCTGTTCAGCCAGCATCCCTTCTTACAGGACATCATCGGCAATACCATCACCGTCCATTTCATCCATCGCGGTATTGCTTACCTGCTGCTCCTCCTGGTAGTGATATGGACGTTCAAGGCCTGCAGGCTCCCGGGTGTGCCGAAGTATTTCCTTACATTTCGATGGCTTCCCCTGCTGTTGATCGGGCTCCAGGTTTTCCTGGGTATTTCCAGCCTGCTGGCCAGTCCGGGGATCATTCCCAACAGGTGGGTGGCTTTTGACTGGCTGGCCCAGCTGCACCAGATCACGGGACTGCTTTTTTTACTGACAATAGTAGAGATGTTGTACATTGTGAGACCTGTAAGTCATTCTGTAACCGTATGATGCGTACGCTTAAATCGATCTATCATTTCTTCCCTGTACAACTGCTGTTGCTGCACATTAAGAAGTTCCAGGTGCTGCTGGTGTTTTGGTTCATTCTGTTCAGTACGTTGAACGGCGGATTTATGAAAAGTTATGGTGCAGCAGCCCTTTTCCTCTCGCCGGAATATCTTGGAGAAGTGAGCTGGGCCAGCTTTGCCATTGTGGGATTGGCAACAGGCATCTTTATCATGAGCTGGAATATCACCACGTTCATTCTTTTTTGCCGTCATTTCAGGTTCCTGGCCACTACGACCAAACCTTTTCTGAAATATTGCATCAACAATGCCATCCTGCCCCTGTTCTTTTTGATATTCTATTGTATAAAGGCGGTGCAGTTCAGCAGCACCAAGGAATTGCTTCCTGCGGGCCGGATCATTTGGCTCAGCATGGGGTTCATGCTGGGTTTTATGTTCATCATTGTCGTGTCGCTGCTGTATTTTTTCGGTGCCGACAAGAGTATCATCAGGCGGATGACGCCTGTGATCAGCAATCCCAGGCTTTTCAAGTCACAGTTCCGCAAGGAGGAGGTAAAGCTCAATGAGAGCCGGCTGATGCGGGTGAAATGGTATATGAATTCGCCTACCACGATCAGGAAGACGCGCGATGTCTCCCATTATAGCAAGGACTTCATCGAGAATATATTCAACCGCCACCACATTTCTGCGGTGCTGTCTATTTTCGTGGCGTTCATATTTTTGATCGCCGTGGGGTTTTTCATGGACAGCCGTTTTTTCCAGCTGCCGGCAGCAGCCAGCATCCTGATCTTCTTTGCTATCCTGATATCCCTTTCCGGCGCCTTTACCTACTTTCTTCAGAGCTGGAGCATGCCCTTCTTTGTTGTGGTGTTCCTGGTGCTGAACCTGTTGTACCGATTTAATGTCATCGATCCTACCAATAAGGCGTATGGGCTGAACTATACCAATGAGGAGAACCGGCCATTGTATGATAAGCTGACCTTATTGGAACTGTGTTCGGCCCAGCATGTCGCTGCCGACAAGGCGAACATGCTGAAGATCCTGGAGCGCTGGAAAGCCCGGCAAACGGAGGCGAAGCCGGTGCTTTTTCTGGTGAACACCAGCGGCGGCGGCAATCGCAGCGCTACTTTCACCATGAGCATATTGCAGCGGCTGGATAGCCTCTGCGGAGGCAAGCTGATGCGCAAGACGTTCCTGATCACGGGCGCTTCGGGAGGGATGCTGGGGGCTGCTTATTTCAGGGAGCTTTCACGCATGAAGGAGGCCGGCAATGCGGCGATCCGTCTGCAGGACAGGCATTACGTGGACGACATTTCCGGCGACCTGCTGAACACCCTGTTCTCTTCTTTTGTGGCGAGAGACCTTGCTTCGCCGGCGCAGAAATTCAAGGTGGGCGATTATGAATACATCAAGGACAGAGGTTACGCCTTCGAGCAAAAGCTGAATGCCAATACCGAGGGGGTGCTGAACCGGCAGATGAAGGACATTGCCGTGGATGAGGCGGCGGCGAGGGTGCCGCTGATGTTCTTCAATCCTGTCATTACCCGCGACAGCCGGGCATTGATCATCAGCAGCCAGCCTGTCAGCTTTTTAATGCGGCCACGTTTTGACAGCAGCAAGCTGCCCGGCATGGACCCGGATGCCGTGGACTTCGGGGCCTTGTTTGCCCGGCAGGGTCCTGAGAACCTGCGGCTGCTGACCGCCCTGCGTATGAATGCTACTTTCCCCTATGTATTGCCGAATGTCTGGCTGCCTACTGTCCCGGTGATCGATGTGATGGATGCCGGATTCCGGGATAATTTTGGCGAGATGAATGCCATACGGTTCCTGAATGCTTTCCGGGAATGGATGCAGGAGAACACCAGCGGGGTGGTCCTGCTGCAGATACGGGATCGTAAGACCGGCGGCTGGGAGAATCCTTATGAGTCCGTGAATGTCACCGAGATCATTACCAAGCCGGTGTTATTGCTGCAGGACAACTGGTACAAGATGCAGGAATACAACCAGGATGACTTACTGAGCCTGGCGCAAAGCGGCATGGGATTTCCATTCCACAAGCTGGTGTTCCAATATGCGCCCAAGTCGGAAGACGCGGGGGCTGCGCTCAATTTCCATCTTACCACCCAGGAGAAGCTGAATATCATCAGCTCCCTGGATAACCTGGAGAATCAAAAGAGTTTTGGACGGTTCAGGGAATTTGCAAAGGGCCAATAGTGCATTCATTTACGGGCGACATCTATTTACTCCGTTCTCAAACTCTTTATAGGATTAACTATTGCTGCTTTTACAGACTCAATTTATATACACTGTTCGTATATGCTACTGCGTATGTTCGTTTTCAAGAGAATGATTGCGCCCCGGGAACGACAAATTGTAAGATGGCAGCCCGATGCAACAATGGTCAAGGCTGTATCAGCTGAATTATTTTCGGCAGGATGCGGATGTTAAATTCCGGTGCAGTTGCCTGGGGATCGCCGTCAATGTGTAAGGGTGCGAGGTCCCTGTTGACGATGCGTAAAGTGGGTGTTTGGAAATAGAGGATATTTTTGGGCCGGCTGCCCATTACCTGGCGGAGGACGGACAGCAGGGTGTGGAGCTTATTCATTTTTTTTACGATGACGATGTCTAACAGGCCGTCGTCGAGCCGTGCCCGGGGAGCGATGGTGAAGTGGTTGCCGAACTGGTTGGCATTGGCTATACTGATGAAGAAAGCTTCGGCATGGAGCTTTTCCGTGGGAAGGTCGATCTCGAAGGGCCAGCATTTACCGGAGAAGAAATGCCGGAGAGTGACCCTTACATAGGTCTGCAGTCCTCTTGTCGGCTGCTGGGCGAAGGAATGCGCCACCTGTGCGTCGAAGCCAATGCCGCATAGCATGCAGGAAAAGCTTTCGTTGATCATAAAACCGTCGATCGGGGAAGCTTTGCCGGTGAAAACGATATCCAGCGCTTTGGACGGGTCTTTGGGAATTTTTGCTGCGAAGGCCAGTCCATTGCCGGATCCCATCGGGATAATGCCGACCCGGACGGGGTTGCCTTGTAAGGTGGCTGCCACAGCGTTGATGGTGCCATCGCCTCCACAGATGACGACGTCTGTCACTTTCTCCCTTTCGATCAGCGTGGGTAAAAGATCGTATTTGCCTTCCGCATTGGTGGGAAGGATATCGAAATCGATGTGCCGTTCCTTTGTCCTGCGGGTGATCAGCTCCTTAAGGGAGGATTTGCCGCGTGTGCCGGAGATAGGATTGATAAGGAAAATTATTTTTCTTGCAACCACTCGATATATTATTTCCGGGGCAAAGATCGAATATTCCGGCTAATGTTGGAACGCTAATGTGTATTCATTGTCTGTGGTTTAGCTGCCAGCAGATCGGGTGTGTGGGGAATGGGCGACAGATGAAGGATCGCCGTCATGAAATGGTCGATGCCTTTTTTCACGCTTTCGACATCATGGCTGCGAATGGAAGAGCCGATGACATGGCTGCCTGCTTCGGGAACAGGCTGTTTGTATTTAAGGTTAGCGGGTGTACCCAGCTGATCGAACATTTCCAGGGAGGCGGACACTTTCACGGTGCTGTCCTGGTGGATCTTATCCTTGTAGTAGTATAACATGGCCACTGGCTGCCGGACCTTTTCAAATGTTTTCTTTACCATCGCCGTCTCCAGGTATTCTTCGAGGGCTACGACGGCTTCCGAACGATATTTTGGATACCAATACTGTCGATAGAGCGGGCCGAAGTCTTCCTTGCTGACGATGTAAGGGGAGCCTGTCACCATATGGGCGACCTGGAGGCCCCAGTGGTTATTCGCTACCCAGGCATTGGGATCGTTGATGGCGATGTTGGGTGACATCAGGATCAGCGCGGTGACCTTATCGGGATAGGCGGCTGCCAACTGCAGGGCAAAGCTTCCGCCCGTGGAGGTGCCCATAAGGATCACCTTTTTGCCCAGTTGTTCCCCGATGGCCAGGGCTTGTTTGGCGGACTCCCAATATTCGTCAGCCGTGAGGTTCACCATGGCCTCTGTGGTATCGATGCCGTGTTCCGCCATACGGGAGAGGTAGAGGTTACAACCATAGCGTTGGGCGATATAGCGGTGTACCGGATCGCCTTCTCCCTGGCTGGCTGAAAAGCCATGGAGGTAGACGATGGCATATTCCGTGGGGGACTTTGCCGAATCGTTGGCCCAAACGATGCGGGCTTCATTGTCGGGCTTTAGTTTGTGCTGCGCTTCATTGTCACGGATATAGGTTTCCAGGGCTACCGGTGCAGCAGGTACGACGGGCATCTCCTGCCGGTAGACGGGGGTGGAAGGGCTGGGGCCGAGCAGGTAAAGAATGATAAGCAGAACAGGAATTAGCAACAACCATTTTTTACGCATGACTCAAATTTGGCCTGAATTTATAAAATAGGGGGCATATAATACGGTAACGAAGGGAAAAGGTCCATCTTTTTCAGGGGGATCGGACAGATGCTATGTGTTTTTTGTGTTATTTCCGTCCAAAGGTTCGTTTAAGCTAGGAAGTTCGGGTGTTTTGACGTACTTTTGCGGCTTTAAACCGACGGGTAGTCGGTTTGGCCGAACGGCCAGACAAATAGATGTTTCGTGCTGAAGATCAATATTTTGAGAAGGATTTGAAGCGCGAATCACCACCGACGGACAGAACAGGTAGGCCAGGTTTGGCCGGAGAAAGATAACATTATGGAAATCAGAAATATAGCAATCATCGCGCACGTTGACCATGGTAAGACTACCCTGGTAGACAGGATCTTACATGCCACCCACGTATTCCGTGATAACCAGGAGACGGGGGAGTTAATCATGGACAGCAACGACCTGGAAAGGGAAAGGGGTATCACCATCTTCAGCAAGAATGCTGCGGTGGAATATAAGGGTGTAAAGATCAATGTGATCGATACACCGGGTCACTCTGACTTCGGTGGTGAGGTAGAGCGGGTGCTGAAAATGGCGGACGGGGTGCTGCTGCTGGTGGATGCCTTCGAGGGTCCGATGCCGCAGACGCGTTTTGTCCTTCAGAAGGCCCTGCACCTGAACCTGAAACCTATTGTGGTGATCAATAAGGTCGACAAGCCCAACTGTCGTCCTGACGAGGTGCATGATGCTGTATTTGAACTTTTCTTCAACCTGGACGCTACGGAAGAACAGTTGGACTTCCCCACGTTCTATGGCAGCGGCAAGAATGGCTGGTTCAACAGCAAGAACGAGCAATGTGAGGATATTACGCCTTTGCTGGATGGTATCCTGCAATATGTACCTGCTCCGAAGGTGTCGGAAGGTCCGTTGCAGATGCAGATCACTTCGCTGGACTATTCGTCTTTCCTGGGCCGTATCGCGGTGGGAAAGGTAGCAAGGGGCTCTATCAAGGAAGGTCAGAACATTGCCCTGATGCAAGCCGATGGTGTCATCAAGCGCAGCAAGGTAAAAGAATTATATACTTTCATGGGCATGGGTAAGAAGAAGGCTGCCGAGGTCATGGCGGGCGATATCTGCGCTGTGGTCGGATTGGAAGACTTCAATATCGGGGATACCATCGCCGACGCGGAGAATCCGGAAGCATTGCCGGTGATCAGCGTAGACGAGCCTACGATGAGCATGCTGTTCGGTATCAACAACTCGCCTTTCTTCGGTAAGGATGGCAAGTTCGTTACCTCCCGTCACCTTCGTGACCGGCTGATAAAAGAGACGGAAAAGAACCTGGCCCTGCGCGTAGAGGATACGGACAGTGCGGATAGCTTCCTGGTGTACGGACGTGGGATCCTTCACCTGGGTATCCTCATCGAGACCATGCGTCGTGAAGGCTTTGAGCTTACCGTGGGCCAGCCCCAGGTGCTGGTGAAGGAGATCAATGGCAAGAAGCATGAGCCTTTTGAAATATTAGTAGTGGACGTACCGGGCGATTACAGCGGAAAGGTCATCGATATGGTGACGCAGCGCAAGGGCGAGATGCTCGTAATGGAAAGCAAGGGCGACATGCAGCACCTTGAATTCGAGATCCCTTCCCGGGGTCTGATCGGTCTGCGTAGCAATATGCTGACCAATACAGCCGGTGAAGCTGTTATGGCGCACCGTTTCCTGGAATATAAGCCATGGAAAGGTCCCATCCCCGGCAGGAACAACGGCGTATTGCTTTCCAAGAACCAGGAGAAGACGACGGCCTATTCCATCGATAAATTGCAGGACCGTGGTACTTTCTTCGTCGATCCGGGCGAGGAGGTCTATGTCGGGCAGATCATTGCCGAGCATATCAAGCCGGGCGACCTGATCGTTAACGCTACGGAAGGCAAGAAGCTGACCAACATGCGTGCCAGCGGCAGCGACGACTCCGTCCGTATCATCCCCAGAAAGCAAATGACCCTGGAAGAGTGCATGGAATACATTCAGCAGGATGAGTGTATCGAAGTGACGCCGAAGAAGATACGCCTGCGCAAGACGATCCTCGACGAGAACGAACGCAAGAGACGCCAGACTGCGATGAAGACGGAGGCGTAACCAGCGGCGGCGTGCGGGGACGGCAGGGATTGAATTATGTCGTAACTTTGGTCAAAAGGAGGTAGTTATGATGAGACACAGACGGGTGTTTTTTATAATCCTTTTCTTTTTGTTGACGACGGGCTCTGTCCGCGTGGAGGCGCAGTGCTCCATTTGTACGCGGTCTGCGCAACAATTGGGCGAAAGGCCTGCCAAGGCTTTAAATAAAGGGATCCTTTATCTGGCTTTTACCCCTCTGGCTATTTTCGGCCTCATCGGCTATCGCTGGTGGAAGCATAACCAAGCAGATTAATATATTTGATAAGGAAGAGGTTGTCCGCCGTTGGGCGGATGACCTCTTTGCGTATATTTATGTTTTTATGGTGAGATAAACCGATCGTATGGTCTCCAATGAACTTTATAAGAGAAGCAAGCTGAAGAGAGTCCCTATCCAGCATGTCTGCGAGGTAGGGGTTTATTCGCCTG
This sequence comes from Flavitalea plasmicola, assembly GCF_030546645.1. Lineage (GTDB taxonomy): Bacteria > Bacteroidota > Bacteroidia > Chitinophagales > Chitinophagaceae > Puia. The sequence continues at coordinate 478,056 of NZ_JAUOTO010000007.1, read as the reverse complement.
AGCTGTCGAATATCCTGGATTTTATTACCAGGGATCGTGTCCGGACCACGCTGGTGGAGCCGGGGCCGGAGAATATCGCCGCGATTGAAAAAGCATTCGGTAAATATGCGCATGTCCATCTTTATCCTTTCGCCATTTACGACCATCATGGCGTGCTGGAGCTGGCGCAGCTGGGTGAGTCCACGTTTGCCACTTCGCTGCCTTTCAGTCCCGCGATGATCAACGATAGCTATGTCGTGAAGAACGAGGATACTTTTAGCGTAGCATGCGTGAGGTTCGACGAGATAGATGATGGCACCATCGACTTGCTGAGCGTGGATACGGAGGGCTGTGAATGGTATGTGCTGAAATACATGAAGAGCCGGCCGGCCATCATTTCGCTGGAGACGCATGGGAAAGTGTATTCCAATCCTTACCTGCCAGAGATCAACGCCTGGATGGCCTCCAATGGATATAAGCGCTGGTTCATCAACCGGACGGATACCGTTTATTACCGGGAAGGGACATTGGCGACTGACTGGAGGGAAGCCTTCCAGCTCTGGTGGCGGGAGACCGGCGTCAAGCTCCGGAAGGTGAGAAAGAGTATCGGCAAGAAGCCGGCCGTGAAGACGGCATGAGCCGTACAAAGAGAAGGTATGTCCCATCAAAACAGAACGTTTATTGTAAGCCGTGCTGATGCTATCGGCGATGTGGTGCTGACCCTGCCGGTGGCAGGGGTATTGAGGGAATTATATCCGCAGTCGCGGATCATATTTCTCGGCAGCAACTATACGCAGGAGATCATCAGGGCCTGCAAGCATGTGGATGCGTTTCTCAATTGGGACGAACTGAAAGAGATGGAAGAGGCCGAACAAGCCCGGGCGCTGGCGGCGACGGGCGCCGATACCATCATTCATGTCCTTCCCATGCCGGCCATCGCCTGGCTGGCAAAAAAGGCGGGTATCAAGCTCCGTATCGGTACCACCAACCGGGCGTATCACTGGTATACCTGTAATAAGCTGGTGCGACTGTCCCGGAAGAAATCCCACTATCATGAGGCCCAGCTCAACCTCCGTCTGCTGACGGTGCTGGGCGCCAAACCCCTGTATGAATTGGCGGAGATCCCCTGTTATTATGGACTGACAAAGCTATCACCTCTGCCGGCGGATGTTGCCGGACTGCTTGACGAGGGAAGGTTCAATCTCATTCTGCACCCGAAATCCCGAGGGAATGGGAGAGAGTGGGGCATCGATAATTTCATACGGCTGGTGAAAATGCTACCTCCCGAAGGATTTAAGATCTTCGTTACGGGTATGCCGGCGGAACGGGCGGCATTGGAGCCGCTGCTGAAAGCGTGTCCGACCGTGACGGATCTCGTGGGAAAGCTAAGCCTGCCGCAGTTCCTGGCTTTTATTGCCCGGGCAGACGGGTTGCTGGCTTCCGGCACTGGTCCTTTGCACGTAGCCGCAGCCGTGGGTATCCACGCATTGGGGCTATTTCCTCCCTTACGGCCTATCCATCCCGAGCGCTGGGCGCCACTGGGACCCAAGGCAATGGTCTTCTCCCTGGAAGGGCCCTGCAAGGGCTGTCCGGGCGTACATGACTGTGCATGTATGCGGGATATAAGCCCCATAAAATTGAAGGAATACCTGCTGTCTATCAGTAACCGGCAATAAACTGGTAAAGGTTGAAGTTTCCGGCGGCTGACAGCTCCCTGATCTTTTGGGTCATCGCTTCACGGTCGATGTCCTGCATGCGGCGCCGGCTGATCAGTTGCAAGGCCCTTTCCGTGAGCAGCCAGTACTTTTTATCGGAAGTGAAAGGCTGCTGCAGCTGCTGTTGCAGCTGGCGGATCAATTCCTGGAGCCCCTTTTTTTCGGATGCGATGGTCTTCATGACGATTGGTTCCCGCCCCGGCCGGGAGAGCATGAGCCGGAGCTGCCTGGCGAAAAGATCCGCGTCGGGCCGGTCGCTTTTATTCACGACGAAGATATCGCCGATCTCCATCAGACCTGCTTTCATGGCCTGGATCTCATCACCCGCCTCGGGTACCAGCACGACCAGGGTAATATCGGCCAGTGCGGCGATCTCTATTTCATTCTGTCCCACTCCTACCGTTTCTATCAGTATGTGATCGAAGCCGCCGGCCTTCAGCAGCTCTGTTATATTGACAATGCCTGGGTGCAGGCCTCCCAATGTTCCGCGGGAAGACAGGGAGCGGATGAACACATCGGGGTGATTGTACCATTCACTCATGCGGATGCGGTCGCCCAGGAGCGCACCGGAATGGAAAAAGGAGGAGGGGTCCACGCAGAGGACGGCGATCTTTTTTTTTGCATCGATAAACGCTCCGATCATCCCATCCACGAGGGTGCTTTTTCCGGCGCCGGGGGGGCCGGTGATGCCAATGATGGATCCGGGAAAAGGCGGCTGGTCCTGCAATTGAGCAAAGAAGTCCGTGACTTCATTTTCTATATACGAGATGCCCCGGGCCAGTGCCCGGGAATTGCCTTGCCGTATGTCCCGGAAAAGAAGGGATGCTTTGTCAGTCATGTTGATTGACAAACCTACATTAATATGGTCAATCTCCAAAGAACAGTCGAATGGCCGGATCCGCTGCCGAATGGTCGGATGCTGTGGGCCAGGTTCATCTTCGCCATTTTAAATGGCATTAACAGGAAGATAAATATACCGATCTTTACAACCATGAAGATATCGGTCATCATTGCTTTTTATAAGAATTTACCCTTTCTCGATCTCGTCTTTGCAGGGCTACAAAGACAGGTGTATGATGATTTCGAAGTGATCATTGCGGAAGACGATGACGCACCGGCCACGAAAGAATATATAAAAAAAAGATCCGGGGAGCTGCCATTTTTAATAAAACATGTTTGCCAGGAGGACAAGGGGTTCCGGAAGAACAGGATATTGAATGCGGCTGTCCGGGCGGCTGACGGTGAATTGCTCGTGTTCTTCGACGGGGATTGCATCCCCCACCGGCGGTGCCTGCAGGAATATGCATTAATGGCAGGAGAGGAAAGCGTGCTGATGGGCAGGCGTGTCATGATGAGCGAGGCGCTGACCCAAAAATTACTGGCCACCGGCGATCGAACGTTGTTGTCTTTTTACAGCCACCTGAAGTATGGGTCACAGCGGAAAGAGGATGGTATTTATATCCCTTTTTTCCGGAAGAAAGTCAAGAAGGGGGGGATCATGGGCTGCAACTGGGGTGTCCTGAAGAAGCATATCATAGCGATCAACGGGTATGATGAAGATTATGTCAGCGCCGGCGTTGGCGAGGATGTGGATATAGAGTGGCGACTCCTGGCAAATGGGCTGCGGCTGCAATCCATGAAGCACCGGGCTATCGTGTATCATCTTTATCACAAGGCCCATTATTCTTTGGAAGAAGCGGAAGTGAACTATAAATTATTGAGAGACAAGCAGGCTGCCGGGCATGTGTATTGCATAAACGGGTTGGATAACCATGTCAATTTCAGATAGACAAATTTCCCGCGTTTTCGGCTATGAAGATATCAGTCATCATTGGCTTTTATAAGAATCTGCCTTTCCTCGACCTGGTCCTGGACGGTCTTCAAAGGCAAAACTTTAAAGACTTCGAGGTGATCATTGCGGAAGACGACGATGCACCTGAGACGCCTGCGTATCTGGAAAGAAGGTCGCATGACCTGCCATTCGTACTGAAGCATGTTTGTCAGAAGGACGATGGTTTTCGCAAGAATAAGATCCTGAATGCAGCGATACGGATATCTGAGGGAGAATTTCTCACGATCCTGGACGGTGACTGCATACCGCATCGCAGCCTGGTGAAAGAGTATGCGCGCATGGCTAAGGAGGGCACCCTTTTTTTTGGCAGAAGAGTGTTGATGGGCGAGCAGCTGACCCAAAAGCTGGTGGCTTCGCGGGACCCAGGGCTGCTGTCCTTGTATAGCCAGTTCAAACACAGATCCAAAAGAATAGAAGATGGGATCTATCTCCCCTTTTTTCGTAAGCGGAACAAAACCAATGGCCTGTTGGGCTGTAACTGGGGGATCTTCAAAAAACATATCCTGGAGGTCAACGGATATGACGAAGACTATGTGACGGCCGGCGTCGGCGAAGACATAGATATTGAATGGCGGCTGCTGGCGAATGGAATCAAAAAGCAATCCATGAGGCATAGGGCCATCGTCTATCACCTGTATCATATCGCTCACTATTCCCAGGATGCACCGGTGAGTAAGGCGCTGTGGCGGGCGAAAGAAGCCGCCGGGCGCATTTATTGTGTCAACGGATTGAATAAGCATCATTAAATTTGCAGCGTGGACGATGAGTCCGCACCATTAAAACATGACGAATTTTATTCCTGTATTTCCCCTGGGCATCGTAGTCTATCCTGGCGAAACGGTGAACCTGCATATATTCGAGCCCAGGTATAAGCAACTGGTGAATGAATGTTACGCGGAGGGCAAGCCTTTTGGCATTCCTACCGTCATAGACAATAAGCTGAACGAAATGGGCACCCTGGTGAAGATCACCGAGGTGGTGAAGGTGTACGACAATGGTGAGATGGATATCCGGGCCCAGGGCCAGCGCGTTTTCAGGGTTTTGGAAGTGATAAAGGTCGTACCTGACAAATTATTCAGCGGCGCCATTGTCAACTATCCGGAAAATGTAGAAGGCCCCGGCAAGCGGGAGCTGATGCAAAAGGTGCTGAATGCCGTCCGGGAATTGCACCGGCTGCTGAATATCACCAAGGATTTCCATAAGCCCGACGCCGAGCTGGCCGCCTATGACATTGCCCATCATGCGGGGCTTACCCTGCAGGAAGAATATGAGCTGCTCGGCCTCATGCGGGAAGAGCAGCGGCAGGAATACCTGAAACGCCACCTGGGAAGGGTGCTGCCCGTCATTGCCGAAATGGAAACCCTGAAGGAAAGAGTAAAGCTGAATGGTCATTTCAAAAACCTATCTTCGTTCCAATTCGAAGATTAAATCCATATGGCGACCACCCTCTGCTTTGATTTTGGAAATACCCGAATGAAATGTGCCGTATTTACTGACGGCGAATATATCTGCGAGCATGTGTTGGACAACGATCAACCGGCAACGATCCAGGCGCTGATAGACCAGTACCACCCTACAAAGTCCATCCTTTCCTCTGTCATTGAGCATAACCCGGAGATGGAGAAGGTGCTGGGCGCAACCACCCGGTTTCACAAGCTCGGTCATCTCTCACGTCTGCCTGTCACCACTCCTGTCGGCAAGCCCGAGACCATCGGCACGGACCGCCTGGCGCTGGTAGTGGCGGCTTCGCACTATTTCCCGGGGAAGAACAATCTTGTCATCGGATTGGGATCTGCGATCACGTATAATTATATCAATAAATACAAGGAGTTTATCGGGGGCGGTATTTCCCCCGGCATGGAAATGCGTTTCAAGTCCCTTCAGGCTTTCACTGCCAAGCTGCCGCTGGTAAAGCCGGATTGGAACTTTCCCCTGGCGGGCTATGACACGCGGACCAATATACTCAGCGGGGTGATCCTGGGCATGGCCAAGGAGATAGACGGTATTGTAGCGGCCTATGAGGAGAAATATGCGAACTTTAACGTGCTTTTAAGCGGCGGCGATGCCGCGTATTTCACCCGTCACCTGAAAAAGCAATATTTTACGGACCCATATTTAATCTATAAGGGGTTATATGTCATCAGCGAATACAATGATCAATAGCTTTTCTCTATCGGGCTTCTGCGCTGTCGTGCTGGCGGTGGCTGCGTCAGTGCTGCTGCCATCCTGTGAGAATAAAATCAAGAGTACGCCCTCCACGGGGCCAAGGGTACCGATCCCGGAGGAGGCTAAGAATATCGAAAGCTATCTGAGCGAAGGCGCCAAGGTGAAAGGGAAGCTCACCTCTCCCTATATGCTGCGTTTTCAAAAGGCGGATACGCCTTACTCTGAATTTCCCCGTACGCTGCATGTGGACTTTTACACCGACAGTCTCCAGATCGAAAGCCAGATGGATGCGAAATACGGAAAATATCTGCCCAATCAGAATAAGGTCTTTCTCCGGGACAGCGTGCGGGTGAAGAATATTCTGAAGGGGGACACGCTCCATTGCAGATCTTTGTGGTGGGACCAGCAGACACAGAAATTCACGACGGATGATTCGGTGGCGATCTATCAAAAGGATAAGATCCTCTTCGGATATGGCATGGAAGCAGACCAGAATTTCCGCTGGTATACGATCACCCATTTCAAGGGCAGTATCCTTACTTCCCAGGGGGCTGTGCCTAAGTAAAATATGAGCGGGCTGGTCGTGGGCCCGTAATTTGCAATCTTTGTACTTTCAAACAAAAAAATATGGAATATCGTCGTTTGGGCAGATCCGGTTTGCAGCTGAGTGTATTATCTTTTGGCAGCTGGGTGACCTTTCACGGGCAGGTGGAGGACAATACGGCTGATGAGCTGATGGGGATCGCCTATGAAAAGGGCATCAACTTTTTTGATAATGCGGAGACCTATGCCAATGGGGAAAGCGAGCTGATGATGGGGCGGGTACTAAAAAAGAAGAATTGGGACAGGACGTCTTATATCGTTTCTTCCAAAGCGTATTTTGGATCGCGGGATAAGCCTGTGCCCAACCAGACGGGATTGAGCCGCAAACACCTGGTGGAGGCCTGTCATGAGGCGCTTAAGCGGCTACAGCTGGAATACCTGGACCTTTATTTTTGTCATCGTCCGGATCCGAATGTCCCCATCGAAGAGGTGGTATGGACCATGCATAACCTGGTCCAGCAGGGGAAGGCCTTGTATTGGGGCACCAGCCAGTGGAGCGCTGCGGAGATCATGGAGGCGCATAAGGTCGCGCAGCAGTATTGCCTGATCGGACCTGTCATGGAGCAGCCGCAATACAATATGTTCGAGCGTTTCAAGATGGAGCAGGATTATCTGCCTGTGTTCCGGAGCGTGGGATTGGGTACGACTATTTGGAGTCCATTGGCGGCGGGTTTTCTTTCCGGGAAATATCTGAATGGTATTCCGAAGGATTCGCGGTTTGCCATGCCTGGATATGAGTGGTTGGTGAAGCGGTGGCTGCAGGAGGACCGGATCGCTAAGACGGGGAAGCTGGCGGAGTTGGCTAAGCGGCTGGGGGTTTCGTTGCCTGCACTGGCCATTGCCTGGACGGTGCGGGATGCGGCGACGACTACTACGGCTATATTAGGTGCTACGCGGAAGGAGCAGCTGCTGGAAAATTTGAAGGCGCTGGAGGTGCTGCCGCTGTTGACGCACGATGTTTTGGAGGAGATTGAGAGGATATTAGATAATAAGCCGGTGTTGGATTTGGCATAGGAGTTATAAGTTTATTTATGTGCTGGAGGCCGTCTTAAGTTATTAGGGCGGCCTTTAGTTTTTCCCTTTTTCATTCCCGACAGCTATGCGCCTTCCGTCGCTGTACTTTGGGGATCGCCCACGGATTGGGCCAGCGGGGATTTGACAAGTGAGACGAGTTCGGAAGTGTAAAGGCGGCGGCTTGCAATTCAGTGGCCTTGAGGTTGACCCTGCCCTGGAGGAGCCTTACTTTCCTACGGTCGGGGATTTTTGCTGATGGTTGGCCTTAGTTATCGTTCACAGTAGTAATAATTTTCATCGAAGGTGGAAAGTATAGCGACGGAAGGGTTAGGGTCGCCGACAAAAGCGGAGAATGGAAATCTACCAAACGCCTAGAAAACCCAAAAAAGTCGAGCAAGGCCCCGACAGCACAAGTGACTGACACAACGGAAGTTAGATAGCATTCCTCCCGCTGGCGAGCAAGGCGATCCAAAAAATATTCAATTAAACGTTTGTTTAATTCAAACGTTTGTTTAATTTTGTGTCATCAATTCTTTGATATGGCAGCAGATAAAAGAGAACATATCCTCACGGTGGCGGAGGAGCTTTTTGGGGATAACGGGTTTGACGGAACGTCCGTGCGGGATATTGCCCAGAAGGCCGGGGTAAACCTGGCAATGATCTCTTATTATTTTGGCTCCAAGGAGAAACTCCTGGAGGCCCTGATCGAGTTGCGGGCGGGTTATTCCTTCGGCATCCTGGAAGAGTTGAATAAGGACGAGACGCTGAGCCCCTGGGATAAGATCGACCGGCTGGTGGAATTTTATGTCGAAAAGGTGCTGAACAACCTGCGTTTCCACAGCATCATGTACCGGGAGGCTACCAATGTACGATCTGAAGAGATCCGGGACAGGATCATCAATATAAAGCTCCGTAACCTGGAGCAGATCACCAAGATCATCCAGGACGGACAGCAAAAAAAACTTTTCCGGGAAATTGACATCCCTATGACGATGGGCTCCCTGATGGGAACCATCTCATCCTACACCCAGGCGAGACCGTATGGTTGCCAGGTCCTTGCCCTTGGATACGATGCTAACGACGAAGCTTATCGCTCGAAGCTTGCCCCCAGGTTGAAGGCCCACCTTAAACAGTTGTTACGGGCGCATCTGGACATTGCAAACCTTGGTTCGCCCTCTAAGGGGTAGACCTAAGATGATGCGCACCGGAGGGTTGATTACAGATAATCTATAAGTGCGCATTGAATGAGGGAATAAAATAAAATATAAACTGATGAACGCGATTAAGACATTCTCAGTGGCCTTAAGCCTCCTGATATTGACTGCTTATGACCTGTCCGCACAGACGCCCACCAGGACACTTACCCTGGATGAGGCCGTGCAGCTGGGCATACAGAACAGCAAGCAGCTGAAAAGGAGCCAATACAAGATCGACGAGGCCCTGACCCGTGTTGCGCAGGCGAAAGATGCAGCCCTGCCCAGCGCCAAAGTTAGCTTTCAATATCTCCATGCCCTGATGCTCTCCCGTCTCATCGAGATCCCTGGTGTGACAAAAGAACCTATAAAATTGCCGTTTGATTTTCCGGCTTATATGGGTACGCTGTCCGTCTCCGAGCCCATCTTCGCAGGCAATCAATTCAAATATGCCCGCCAATCAGCTGATCTGATGGTGCAGATGAGCCGCCTGGATGCCGACAAAGACAAGGACGATATCACCTGGGTGGTCATCAGCTCGTACATCAATTATAACAAGATCCTGCAGAACCAGCTGATCGTAGCGCAGAATATGCAGGACGTACAAGGTAAGCTGGAAGAGATCACCAAATACGAAGGTCAGGGACTGGCCACGAAGAATGACGTGCTCCGGTATCAGCTGCAGCAGTCACAGCTGCAATTGACGGAGATAGAGCTGGAGAACAACAGAAGGATCGCCAACTACAATATGAACATATTGCTGGGCCTGCCGGATTCCACGCAGATCATTTTGCCGGCGCCCAGCTATAAGCTGGATCAGAACCCTGTCTTTACCGACCTGGTGCAACAGGCCGAGACCAATCGCCGCGAGCTGCAGGACCTTTCCTACCAGACCAAGCTGGCCGACGTCACGGTGAAGCAGATCCATGACAAGCGTCTGCCGACGGTGTCAGCGACAGCAGGAATGTATTATATCAATCCTACAGGCCAGGTGATCCCTACCCATAATAACCTGATCGCCCCCGTTACCCTCGGTATCGGCGCTTCCTGGGATATCGGCACCCTATATACGAATAAAAACAAGGAAAGGGAGGCTTCGCTTCAACGGCAGGAATTGAATACGGCAAAAGAGCAGGAGCTGGATGAGATCCATAAGGACGTGAACAAGAATTTCATTCTTTACCGGCAATCCCTGGAAAGGATAAAAGTCCTGCAGGATGCCGTCACACAGGCGGAAGAGAACGAGCGGATCACTGAATCGAAATTCCGCAATAACCTGGTGAATACGACGGACCGGATCGATGCGCAGACCTTGCTGTACCAGGCCCGGGTGAACCTGGAGCTGGCCAAGTCGGACGCTACCATCGCCTGGTATGATATGTTGCATGCAACGGGTAAGATCAGCTTATAAAAGGATAATTTTTAAACAACTGCATTTATATAGTATATGGAACAAAATAACACTCCAAAAAAAGGCAAAAAACTCATCTTCCCCATCATCCTGGCGTTGGTGCTGGTAGGAGCCCTGATCTTTTCGGCCAAGGAATATTTCTATTTCCAAAGCCATGAAGAAACAGATAATGCCCAGATAGACGCGGACATCAGCCCTGTGGTGGCCAGGGTCGGCGGCTATGTCAAGGAAATAAGATTTGCCGACAACCAATTCGTGAAAGCGGGTGATACGCTGGTGGTCCTGGACGACCGGGATTACCAGGTGAGATTACAACAGGCGCAGGCCGCCCTGACGGCTACCCGTCAGACGGTGGATGTTTCCGAGACGCAGGTGTCGGAAGCCAGGACGGGTATCGCCACAGCACAGGCAAATGTGCAGGCTGCCAAGGTGAGGGTATGGAAGGCGAATGAAGATTTTAACCGTTATCAAAACCTTTATAACGACCACGCGATCACCAAGGCGCAGTTTGATGATGCGAAAGCTGAAAAGGACGCTGCCGAAGCCGCGCTGAACGTTGCACAGACGCAGGTGCCTGTACAGGCAAGGCGCGTCAGCACCAACAGGAGCCAGGTCGGCGCCGCCGCCAGTGTGATCGCTTCCCGTCAGGCGGATATCGACTTTGCAAAGCTGCAGCTTTCCTATACCGTCATCGTCGCCCCAACCAGCGGCGTAGTATCCAAACGCAATATCCAGCTGGGCCAGCTGGTGCAGGCCGGACAATCCCTATTTGCTATTGTCGATGACAAAGGGATCTATGTGACGGCAAATTTTAAAGAGACACAATTAGAGCACCTGAAGATCGGTGAGAAGGTAGACATTCACCCCGACGCCTATTCCGATAAGACTATACAAGGCTCTGTAGAATCTTTTGCCGGGGCCACGGGCGCCAAATTCTCCCTGCTGCCTCCGGACAATGCCACGGGTAACTTCGTAAAGGTGGTACAGCGAGTGCCGGTGAGGATCAAGCTGGAAACGGATACTGTTACGAAGAGTCTGCTGCGTGCGGGGATGAGCGTAAAAGTCGTTGTGTATACAAAATAGGCCTGTGTTAAATGGCACTTTGCCGACCGGAAGACAGGGTGCCAACCTCTGTAATTTATTAAACTGTGTGTCATGGCTGAACATGGATTTAGAAAATGGATCATTACCATCACGGTGATATTAGCTTCTCTGCTGGAGCTGATCGATACCACGATCGTAAACGTGGCCTTACCTGACATTATGGGCAACCTGGGCGCCACCCTCGAAGATGCCGGCTGGATCGTCACGGGCTATGCGGTGGCGAACGTAATTATCCTGCCTATGTCGGGATGGCTGGGCGACCGGTTTGGTAGAAAGAACTATTTTATCACTTCCATCCTCGTCTTTACTTTCGCCAGTTTCCTTTGCGGACAGGCGCATAGCCTTACCGAGCTGGTGTTGTTCCGTATATTACAAGGGCTGGCCGGGGGTGGTCTCCTTTCCACTGCCCAGGCTATCCTGATGGAAACCTGGCCCCGGGAAGAGTTGGGTATGGCGACGGCCCTTTTTGGTCTGGGCGCCGTAGTAGGCCCCACCGTAGGTCCTACCATCGGGGGGTATATCACCGACCATTTCAGCTGGCCCTGGATATTTTATGTGAATATACCAGTGGGCGCCATTGCCGCCTTTTTTGTCTCGGCCTTTGTGCGGGAATCTCCCCGCTATGCTAAAGGGAAGCCCATCGACTGGTGGGGTATTGCCCTGCTGGCGGCCGGCGTAGGCAGCCTACAGGTGGTGCTTGAAAAAGGAGAAACGGAGGACTGGTTTGCAACGCCATATATTTCCGCGCTTACGTTAACCACTGTGCTGGCAGGCATTGCCTTTATCTGGCGGGAATTGAGCACGGATCATCCTGTCGTGAATTTCAAGATCCTTAAGAACAGGAGCTTTGCGGTGGGTATCCTGACCTCATTCATACTGGGCTTTGCCCTGTATGGTTCCGTGTTCATTTTCCCTGTCTTTTGCCAGAACCTTTTGGGTTTTTCCGCCCAGCAAACAGGCGTTATCATGTTCCCCAGCGGAGTGGCGACCATCATGCTGATGCCCTTTGTGGGGATGATGCTGAAAAGAGGCATACCCGGTCAGTTTATGGCGACAGGTGGCTTCTTCCTTTTCTTTGTCTTTACCTGGATGCTGTCCAATTCGACCCTGCAATCCGGTACAGGAGACTTCTTCTGGCCCCTGGTGATCCGCGGGATCGGCATGGCCATTCTCTTCGTGCCATTGACCACCCTGGCGCTGCAGGAGCTGAAGGGGCCTGAGATCGGCCAGGGCGCCGGCCTGAACAATATGATGCGACAGCTGGGAGGGTCTTTTGGGATCGCCATCCTGACGACCCTGATCCATACCAAGTCGGGAAAGGTGCGTACTGCGTTGCTGGAGAATATCAATCCCTATAATACGGAGTATGTGCAGCGGAATGGCGCCATGGTACAGAACTTTATGAGCAAGGGCCATTCGGCGCTGGATGCCCAGCAAATGGCCAACAGGGCCATGGAAGGCAATATCATCAAGCAGACCTTGCTCGTCACCTATGATAATCTTTACCTGATCATCGGGTTATTTGTACTCTTCAGCATCCCGATCGTCTACTTGCAGAAGTTTAAAAAGAGTGTCGCAATGCCTGTCGATGCGCACTGATGACAATATTAGAATTACAGACTGGATATATATAAGCAGGGTTGAATACAACAGAGCGGATTTAGAACCGGAATAGTCGTCGAGAAAGGAAATACGAACCATTAGAACGGCCCTTGCGTCCCATGCGCCGCGCCAAGCCTGTCCCCGAGGTTACTCAGGGACGGGCCCCGCGGAAAAAAAGAGATCGGCTTTGCCGATGAGGTAAAAAAAGAAACGTCCTGAATCTCTTCAGGACGTTTCAACATTTTTGTACGATACCTAACCAACATTTTCGCGGCCATCAATAGGTACAAATTTTAATTCACGGCTTGTTCGTAGGATTGGATCTGTTCGGATTTGGATTTTTTAAACGGATAAGTTTTGATTGATCTAGGAATCAGGGCTTTTCTGGATTTTGAATTCTTTTGGATTTTTCAGGATGTTTGGATGTTGGCTTTTCTTCGGAATTGGATCTTGGTTTTTCTTTGGATTTTCATTCATTCATTCAGTTCGGTCTTTCTTCGGATAAATTGGATTTTCTGGTCCCGCGCATCAATCATACTTAACAATACAAACATACAATCCAACGGCCTATACCGCAAGAGAAGAAACGCTATATTTAAAGGATGCAGTATTTACTGCTGTTGTCGTAGATTTACGATATACGCTGTTGGTATGGTGACAGCAGATTTGGGATAGCGCATAAATTGACCTATTTTGTAGTTCCTAATTCAGTAGTAATTATACCTTTATCTATGACAGGCTTCTCAAACAAAACAGTACTCATTACGGGCGGGACCCGGGGCATCGGCAAGGCCATTGCCATTCGGCTGGCTAAGGAAGGTGCGAATATCGCGATTGCGGGCAAGACAGCCGAGCCTAATCCAAAGCTGGAGGGGACGATCTTTACCGCGGCGGAGGAGATTGCCGCCGCCGGAGGGGGTAAGGTGCTCCCTATCCAGGGAGATATCCGCTTTGAGGACAGCATCAAGCATATCGTTCAGGAGACAGTGAATGCTTTCGGGGGGATCGACATCCTGGTGAACAATGCCAGCGCTGTCAATATCGCGCCAACGGAGCAAACCGAGTTCAAACGATGGGACCTGATGCATAATATCAATATCAGGGGCAGTTTTTTTATGAGCCAGGCTTGCATACCCTATCTGAAGGAGGCGCATAATCCCCATATATTAAATATGTCGCCGCCCCTTAACATGGACCCGCGCTGGTTTGCCCCTCACCTGGCCTATACGATCAGTAAATATGGTATGAGCATGGTGATCCTGGGTCTGGCGGAGGAATTGAAGCAATATAGGATCGGCGCCAACGCTCTCTGGCCCAAGACGACCATCGCTACTGCGGCGGTGAAGAATTTGCTGGGGGGAGATTTTTTGATTCAGCGAAGCCGTACACCGGAAATTGTTGCTGATGCGGCGTTCTACATATTACAAAAACCTTCTTTTGAAAGCACGGGCAATTTTTTTATAGATGAGGACGTTTTAATTGAAGCCGGGATTTCGGACTTTTCCAAGTATGCGATCAATCCCGAGCACAAGTTAATGAACGATTTATTTCTATAAGACGTAAGACGCGACCCATTAAATTTTTTTCATTTTTAATCCTGGGTAAAAGGCAACATCCTCCTCCCGTTCAAAGGCGGGAGGATTTTTTTTGCCAGATCCGAGCACAGGAGGTAACCGAGCGATAGCGAAGGTTATGAACGTACCTGAGCGTAGCGAAAGGTACGAACGAGGTAAAGCGAGGAACGCAGCTTTGCCGAAGTTCTGAGCGAGGAATGCAGCTCCGCCGAAGTTCCGAAGGACAATAGGTTAGAGTCTAACTAAACATCGGCCGTCAGGCCGATCAGCGGACGTTCGGTCCGCTTCATCTGCCGAAAAGAGAATGGCGCACCGGATCTGTGGTCCGCCACAGTTAATTTAGGCGTGGTCCGGTTTTGCGGGTCCACGACAGAATGGGGCCTTTGGCCCGATTTTGCTTTTTAGGCGTGATAAGGATTTTGCAACGGCCTTGCGGTTCTAATGCCGGCTGGCCACCAATAATGCGGCGGCTGCCAGGCCAGTGTCTTTGATAAGGTTGACCATGGGGAATCTCCTGGCACTTTCATCAGGAGCATTCAGTACGGCCGGCAAATGGACCGTCAATACAATCAATAACAGGAAAAGGGCCAGCAGCAATCCCGCCAATCGGGTATACTTGTTGATGAGAAAAGAAATAGCTGCTAAAAGAAGAGCTGCGCCTGTGAGATATACCCAGATTTCTCCTCCCGGGAGGAACCTGGGTACCATTTTTGCCATGCCTGTACCATTCATAAAATGATTGAGGCCAAAAAAGCCAATAACCAAGGCATAGAAAATGGTTCCGATCTTAGAGATGGTTGCATTATCCATATGGCAATCGTTTATACCTACAATTTAACGAAAAATTAGGTAACGGCCCCGGACAATCTTTGCACATAGGCTTTCCGAAGCATGAGCTCCTTTGTAAAGATCCTGTTTCCTCGGCTATCCGTTAGCAGGAGGGTATCGGCGCCTCAGGGAGGCTCTCCGGCAAGGGCAGGTCATGGCGAAAGCGGGCTTTTATTTGTGCATGGGGGTCAGACGGGGCGTTTTGGATGGATCGGACATCTTCTCCGGCCGCATTTATTCGTGAATCAATGTCTTTTCAATGGAACTCATGGATGCGGCTGTGAATCTTCCTGTTGATCGGCTACCTTCTCCGGCCGCATC
The DNA here is from genome assembly GCF_030546645.1 of Flavitalea plasmicola. Lineage (GTDB taxonomy): Bacteria > Bacteroidota > Bacteroidia > Chitinophagales > Chitinophagaceae > Puia. The sequence goes on along the minus strand of NZ_JAUOTO010000007.1, from coordinate 462,694 downwards.
TATTCGTGAATCAATGTCTTTTCAATGGAACTCATGAAACGAAGTTCGGCAGACACCGATGAAAAATCATGGAGAAGGTCTGTCAATTCGGCCCTTCTTCTTGATCTGTCATTTTTTCGGGCCTCATTTATTCGTGAATTAATGTCTTTTCAATGGAACTCATGGATGCGGCTGTGAATCTTCCTGTTGATCGGCCACCTTCTCCGGCCGCATCTGCGGGAACAGCAATACGTCCTGTATGCTGGTCTGGCCGGTGAAAAGCATCGCCAGCCGGTCGATACCGAAACCTATACCTGCTGTCGGCGGCATGCCGTATTCCAGGGCGCGAAGGAAGTCATAGTCGATGAACATCGCTTCGTCATCACCGCGCTCCATCAGCTGGAGCTGCGCTTCGAAACGTTCCCGTTGATCGATGGGGTCGTTGAGCTCGCTGTAGGCATTGGCGATCTCCTTCCCGTTGACGATGAGCTCGAAGCGTTCGACCAGGCCGGGACGACTGCGGTGTTTCTTCGTAAGCGGGCTCATTTCCACCGGGTAATCGGTGATGAAGGTGGGTTGAATAAAGTGATGTTCGCATTTTTCGCTGAAGAGCTCGTCGATCAGCTTGCCTTTACCCATGGTCTTGTCCACGGGGATATGCAGCTGCTGGCAGACATCCCTCAGCTGGTCTTCATTCATGCCGCTGATGTCGATGCCGGTGTATTCCCGGATGGCGTCGTACATGGTGATCCTCCGGTAAGGAGCTTTGAAGTCGATCTCTTTGCCGTCGACCGTCGATACGCTGCTGCCATTGGTGGCCAGGGCTGCGTTCTCCAGCAATTGTTCCGTCGTCTCCATCATCCACAGATAATCTTTATAGGCCGTATAGAACTCGAGGACGGTGAATTCAGGATTGTGTGTACGGTCCATCCCTTCGTTCCTGAAGTTGCGGCTGAACTCATATACCCAGTCGAAGCCCCCTACGATAAGTCTTTTGAGATAGAGCTCATTGGCGATGCGCAGGTAGAATGGAACATCCAGTGCGTTGTGGTGCGTGATGAACGGCCGGGCAGCGGCGCCACCGGGAATGCTCTGTAATACGGGGGTATCCACTTCCAGGGCTCCTCGGTCATTAAGGAAGTCCCGGATAGCATTGATCATTTTGCTCCTTTTAATAAATGTTTCTTTTACCTGCGGGTTGACGACAAGGTCGGCATAGCGCTGGCGGTAGCGGAACTCCGGATCGGTGACGGCATCGAAGGTTTCGCCTTCTTTCTCCCGAACAACGGGCAGGGGCTTGAGTGATTTTGTCAGGATGGTGAACTCCTTTGCATGGATGGAGATCTCGCCAGTTTTGGTCGTAAAGACATAGCCTTTTATTCCTACGATGTCGCCCAGGTCAAGCAGGTGCTTCCACACTTTGTCGTAGAGGGATTTGTCTTCTCCTGGGCTGATGTCGTCCCGTTTGATATAGATCTGAATACGGCCTGTGCTGTCCTGCAGGCTGGCAAAGGAGGCTTTACCCATGTCCCGGCGGCTCATGAGGCGGCCGGCTACACATACATTGGCAAATTCGGCGGCATTGGATTCCCCCATGTAATGGGCCTTGATATAAGCGGCATTGGAATTCACGGGATACAAAGGGGCGGGGTAAGCGTCCACTCCCAGCTTGTTCAGCTCTTCCAGCTTTTCCCGGCGAATGATCTCCTGCTCTGACAAATTTGATGTGCTCATAGTCCGAAAATGATATAGAAATGGCGGCAAAGGTATAAAAAATGCAGCATAGGTCATCAGTTCAATGCCAGCAGCACCTGCCAGGCTTCAGCCACTTTACCCTGGCTGAGCAGCTTTTTGGCATAGGCATGCAGCTCTTTTTCCATTTCGTCGGGATTGACAGAATAATATTGGAATATATTTTTCAGGGTGTCGTCATGAAAGGCGGGGTCAATGGTGGGTAGTTCGTGCACATTGGCCAGTTGCCCCAGGTCATTGCCGCTGAGGATGGTACTGTTGCGCAGCGGAGACGGCAAGGCGTCGATGCCGATGCCCAGCTTTGTGTTGGGCTTCTCCACCTGGAAAAGATTATGCTCGTCCACCCTGCAGTACCAGTCGCCTCCCAGGCGGGCTATGTGATGGATGCGACGCTGGTCGATCATCTTTTTTTCATCGTCCAGGATGGCGTCATCGATGTGCATGCACAGGGCTTCACAGATGACGAGGTTGCCCGCGCCGCCCTCTTCACCCAGGGGCTTGATCTCGATGACCTTGCATTCGATCTTTATCTTGCTTTCTTTTACCATGGGAGGGCGTACCCGGGTAGCTGGCATTTCCGTAAGTCCTGCCTTGAGAAATTCGTTGGTCCCCTTTGGGTATTCACAGCTGGCGAGGCTCGTCTGCTGCACCATGTCGTAATCCACTATGTTGATTACCACTTCCGGCACGTCCAGCACATTGTGGAGGGTGTGCTTGGTGGTATTGTCCCTTACCCGCCGTGCGGGGGAAAAGACCAGGATCGGAGGGGTGGAGGAGAACAGGTTGAAAAAGCTGAATGGGCTCAGGTTCACCTGTCCGGAGCTGTCGATGGTGCTGGCAAAGCAGACGGGACGGGGCGCCACGGCATATTGCAGAAAATTTTGCCGCAGGACGGGGCTAAGGGAGGCAAGGTCGAGTGTCATAAGCGCTTCTTTTTTGCCAAAAGAGAGAAGGTACTGTCTTCCCGTACGATGGTATTGGCGAGGATCCCCAGTCCTTCTACTTCCAGCTCTATCTTATCGCCTTCCCGCAGCCACTGTTCTGTATAGTTGGGATCGTTGAGCTTGCCGGTGCCGTTCAATTCCAGGAAGCAGCCCGTGCCGACCGTACCGCTGCCGATGATATCCCCCGGGTAGAGGTCCACGCCATAGGAGGCTCTTTCAATGATCTCGGCAAAGGTCCAATCCATATCGGCCAGATTTCCATCGCTGACCTGTATATCATTGACCCGGCACTGCATCCGCAGGTTCCAGTTCTTGCCCGTGTGTCCTTCCTTACAGGGTACTTCGAAAGGCTGCAGCTCATCCAGGGTCACCAGCCAGGGGCCGGTGACGGTGGAAAAATCCTTGCCTTTTGCAGGTCCCAGGTTCAATAACATTTCTTCCATCTGCAGTCGCCGGGCACTCATATCATTCATGATCATCAGCCCCCCGATGTACTCATCTGCCTCTTCCGCGGGGATATTCCTTCCATGGCGGGCGATGACGATGGCTACTTCCAGCTCGAAATCCAGCTTTTCAAAATGATCGGGCATGCAACGGATGTCGCCGGGTCCCTGGATACTATGATGATTGGTGAAATAGAAGATCGGGTATTGATCGAATTCGGGGATCATGGGCGCATTCCGGTTGCGCCTGGCGGCAGCGACATGCTGACGGAACGCATAGCCATCCCGGCAGGAAGAAGGAAAAGGTACGGGGGCCAGCAGTTGGACGCTGTCTGCGGGGACGGCTTTCTTATTACCGATGTGGCCATCCTGTATCGCCAGTTCACCTGCCTGTACCAGCGGGTACAGCTCCTCCCAGTAGTTGAGGAACATGACCATCGTGTTGGGGATGTCGGGATGGATCAGCTCCATATCGTATAACAACCCTTCCACGAAGATGGCCAGTTGTTCATGCTCTTCTTTCAGATAGCTTACGATCCTCATATGCGTATTTTTTTCAGGGAGGTCAAAGGTAATGGAATATTTAAAATGTGCTAGATTTAGGAGATTATGAAGGGAATAAGGTTATTCGTCATTGGTATAATGATATTTGGTACATCCCGGGCGCAGCGGACGGATCATTTCCTGGAGGGGTTGCTGCAAGGCCAGGCTTCTCCGCAGCTGAGGACGATATTAGCGCACCCCGATTCTTTCCGGTACCAGCTTATCTATACACAGATAGACCGGGACGCCCATAACCGGCCACGGTTTCACAGCTATTACTACCGGGTGGACCCATTGGAATATTTTAACCCTGCCAGCACAGTGAAAATGCCGCTTGCCTTCCTTGCCCTGGAAAAAATGAACAATCTTCGAAGCCATGGCATCGACAAGTATAGTCCAATGCTGACGGATAGCGCTTTCAGCGGTCAGCATCCCGTATCCACCGATACCAGCGCGGCTGACGGACGGCCATCTCTGGCGCAGTATATCAAAAAGATCTTTCTTGTCAGCGACAATGATGCGTACAACCGGCTGTATGAATTCTTAGGTCAGCAATACCTGAATGAGCGGCTGTGGCAGATGGGGTATCCCCGTATACGGATCACCCGCCGCTTTGTACCGATGACGGAGGAGGAGAACCGGCATACCAATCCTGTGCGGTTCATGCGGAATGACAGTGTCGCGTATGAGCAGCCGCCTGCTGAAAGTAAAGCAAGGTTCGATTTCAGCCGGCAGGTCTTCATCGGCCATGCTCACCTGGACCGTAACGATTCGCTGGTCCATACGCCCATGGATTTCACCCGGCACAATAATGTGCCCCTGGAAGATGAACAAAGCCTCCTGCAGTCTATATTATTTCCGGAGTCGGTGCCGCCGGCAAAACGGTTTCACCTGACTGCGGAGGATTACGCCTTTCTCTATCGCTATATGTCGCAATACCCTTCGGAGGAGCGGCATCCCCGTTATGACACGGCGGAATACTTCGACAGTTACACGAAGTTCTTCTTTTTCAAGGCGGGCAGGACGCCCATTCCGGGATATATCCGGGTCTTCAACAAGCCGGGCTGGTCGTACGGCTTCCTGACGGATGTGGCCTATATCGTTGATTTTAAGAATAAAGTGGAGTTCATGCTCAGCGGCGTGATCTATGTCAACCGGGACGGCGTTTTGAATGATGATAAATACGAATATGACGAGACGGGCTATCCATTTTTCAGGGAGGTAGGGGAAATCATTTATAGGTATGAACTGGGGCGGAAAAGGAGGCATAGGCCGGATCTCGGCAAATTCAGGCTCTCCTATGCCCCGGAGCGTTGATTGGATGGTTCTTCGTACCTTTGCTGCTTATAACAGGCGAACCATGAAATTCGAAAAGATCCACAATAAAGGGCAGGCTCAGCTGTTCAGGAATCAATATCTGGAAATGCTTACCAAGACGCATCCTTTGGTAATCTGGGGAATGTATATTCCCATTATCAGCTATTTCCTGTATTACAGCTGGGACACGCTGAATAATTCGCTCCCGAGGGTCGCCCTGATCTTTTTGGGAGGGATGTTTTTCTGGACCTTCTTTGAGTACCTGATGCACCGCTGGGCGTTTCATATGGTGGCGGAGAGCGAGCGGGCGAAGAAGTTCATCTATGTCCTGCATGGCAACCACCATCATTTTCCCCGGGATAAAGAACGGCTGTTCATGCCGCCGGTGCCCAGCCTGATCATTGCCTCGGCCCTGTTCGGCCTGCAGTACCTGATCATGGGCACCAATGTATTTATGTTCTGGCCAGGCTTTATTCTCGGATATCTTCTTTATGGCAGCATGCACTATGCCATCCATGCCTGGAATCCTCCTTTCAAATGGATGAAGCCGCTCTGGCGCAATCACCATTTACATCATTACAAGGATGAAAACAAAGGTTTTGGGGTAAGCAGCACGATCTGGGACCGGGTCTTCGGCACCATGTTCGATCTGAAGAAAGAGAAAGAGGATAAAGAGAAAGTAAAAGAGCTGATGTACTAAGTCACCACCTGTCTTCTTCCGGAATATCATTATTTTTTTTACTGAACTGCTTTCGGGTGAGGATCTTTTGCTCCATCCTTTGTATGATCAGTCCGGCGATGATCTTACCGGCGTCTTCCCCTTTGTGATGTTGCAATAAATAACGAAGCCTTGGCTCTTCGATGTCGACGCGGTACAGCAGCTGCACCAGTGCGCCGAAATCGTCCCTGATCAGTGCATTGAGCTTTTCGGCCAGCAAGGCTGTGACTTCTTCCCGGCTGAGGTTTGCTGCCAGTTCCAAACCATAGGTCTGGCGAAGATCCTGCATCCATTCCTTTTGCTGTGTGTTATCGGCCTCCATAGGATAAGCAAGTTAATCATTATTGCTGCATCTTCCCTGCCTCCTGACTATTTTAGAAAGTCTGTTTCCCCTATTGCACCTGATCCCGTCCAATATATTGTATTGATCATTTTAATTTAAAAACATATGGGTATTCCTGTACGCCTCCGCATGCGTGTACCTCATCGTTCCCCGGGCTTATTGATCTGGCTGAGCCTGTTACTGGCGCCGGGTATCCTGTCCGCGCAAAATACCAAGCTCATTATCCAGGGGGGGACGACCTTCTCTGTGACCGGCAACAACCTGGTATTGAATAAAACCGACCTGAAATGCGACGGTGCATTGGATGCATCGAATGCAACGGTGTTGCTCATGGGCAGTAGCAATACGTCGATGGGCGGAACGGGTTCGCCCCTGATAAAAGCGTTGACGCTGAATACCTCTGCTGCAAGTACGCTGACCCTGAACACTTCCCTGCAGATCTCGAATGCCCTGAATTTCGAAAACGGTCTGATCGACCTGAACAACCATCAACTGCAATTGGCGGGAAACGGCGCCCTCCAGGGCGAGAGCGAGGCCAGCCATATTACGGGAGTCACAGGTGGAGCAGTGACTGTATCTGCTACTGGGGTAAACAATCCCAACCAGCTGAATGCGGGCAACCTTGGGGCTGTCCTGACCAGCGGGGCCAATCTTGGTAATCTTACGGTTAGCCGTAGCAGTAAGCCGGCGACGAACCCGGGCAATGGAAGCATTCACGGCATACAGCGGACATTCCTGATACAGCCGCAAAACAACACCGCCCTGAATGCCACGCTGCGATTCTATTACCTGAATGCAGAGCTGAATGGCGATGACCCTTCGACGCTGTCCCTGTGGAAGAGCAGCAATGGGGTCAACTGGATACAGATGGGGGCCGACAGCCGGAATGCCGCCGGCAAATATGTGGAGAAGACCGGGTTGACCGATCTAAGCTACTGGACCCTGACGGACCTGGTCAATCCGCTGCCCCTGGTGCTGCTTTCTTTCAAGGCCTCCTGCGAGGACAGCTATACGCAGATTCAGTGGCAAACGGGCGTCGAGGCAGATGTGGATCATTTCGAGATAGAGAGGAGCACGGATGCGGTGGCCTGGACCACGCTGGGCAAACTGGCTGCAACCAACAATCCCAGCGGCGCGGCTTACAGTTATAAAGACCCGGACCGGAAATCCAGTGTATTCTACCGGCTGAAGATCATAGACAGGTCCGGCAGCTACGGTTATTCTCCCGTGTTCGAGGGGGGGTGCTCGGATATTACGCTGCCATTCTCCGTGTATCCCAATCCCGTACAGTCGGAGGCGGTGGCCCAGGTGGCTGTCAGGGAGGCTTCCCGGGCAACTATCCGGCTATTCAGCATCAGCGGGCAGCTGCTGCTCGGCGCTTCATGGGACCTGCAGCCGGGGATCAACCATTATGTATTGCCTGTCTCGCAACTGGCGGCAGGCACTTATGTGGTGGAGGTACGAATGAATAATGTCTCGCTGCAAACGAAGATCACCAAACAATAAATCAAATACCGCATTAACCTTAAATCTACGAATATGACACAAATCAAGGGATCCCTCCTATCCCTCCTGGCCTTGTTATTGGCGGGGCAGGTTGCCTTACGGGCACAGGTAGCGATCAACACCGACGCAAGCTCACCGGATGCCAGCGCGATGCTGGATGTCAAAAGCACCACGAAAGGGGTGCTGGCGCCCAGGGTAACTACGGCACAGCGTACTGCTTTTGTCTCACCTGCGGATGGGTTGTGGGTCTATGACACGGACACCAAAAGCTTTTGGTATTACAAGACAGGAACGGGCTGGCAGCAGATACCGAACAGCGCCGGTGCGTTGGCCCTGCCTTATTCAGCTACGCTCAATTCTGTCTCCACGTTGTTTGGCCTTACCAATACGGGGAGTGGGATGGCGATAAGCGGATCGAGCACGGGAGGTACGGGCATGTACGGCTCGACCGGCGTCCTCAGCGGGGCCGGCCTGTTAGCTGACAATACCGCCGGAGGGGAGGCTGTGACGGGGAGGACCAGCAGCGGCAGCGGCATTCCTACGGGGGCCGTTGTAGGACGCAATGACGGTCCCGGCTATGGCGTGAGCGGCTTTGTCGCAACGGATAATTCGGGCAACGGCATCGGGGTGATTGGACGGGTAGGCATCAGCGGTAGCACGGGCATTGCCGGTCATTTCGAAAACCTGAATGCCAGCAATGCGGGGACGGCGTTAGAGGTCGTGACCAATGGTACGGGCAAAGGGGCCACGGTGGTCAATACGAACAATGCCAATACTTCGAACATCCTGCATGTGACGTCCAATGGCCCGGGTGTGATCGCCGATCACTCGCAAGGCAATGCAGGGAATTTCTTCATGAACAACACCAGTGGCGTAGGGGCCGGTGTCCGGGGAGAAGTGAATTCCATCTTCGGCAACAACGGCACGGCCGGCGTATATGGGGTGTCTTCCGGCACCGGCGGGTATGGCGGTTATTTCGAGCACAGCAATGCATCGGGGTTTGGGATGGCATTGTATGCCGCCACAGCGGGGCAGGGTGTTGTGGGACATTTCGAGACTTTGCCGTCCGCCAATACACAAACGACCCTGGAAGCCATCACCAATGGCACGGGCCATGGATTGACGGTGGCCAATACCAACACTGCGAATGCATCCAACATATTGCATGTGACGAGCAACGGCCCGGGCGTGATCGCGGATCATTCGCAAGGCAATGCGGGGAATTTCTTCATGAACAACACCAGTGGCGTTGGCGCCGGTGTCCGGGGGGAAGTGAATTCCATCTTCGGCAACAACGGCACGGCGGGGGTTTATGGGGTGTCTTCCGGCACCGGCGGCTATGGCGGTTACTTCGAGCATTCGGAGACGACGGGTTATGGGATGGCCCTGTATGCTACGACCGCGGGGCTGGGTACTGTGGGGTATTTCGAGAATCAGCAGTCCTCCAATGGACAGCCGACCCTGGTAGCCATCACCAATGGCACGGGCTCCGGATTAAGCGTAGCCAATAGCAATTCTTCGAACACATCGAATATATTGAATGTGACAAGCAATGGCCCCGGGGTGATCGCGGATCATTCGCAAGGTAATGCGGGGAATTTCTTTATGAACAACACCAGCGGCGTAGGGGCCGGTGTCCGGGGGGAAGTGAACTCCATCTTCGGCAACAATGGTACGGCCGGGGTATACGGGGTGGCTTCCGGGACCGGCGGATATGCCGGTTACTTCGAGCATTCTGAGCCAACGGGTTTTGGGATTACCCTCCAGGTGGTCAGCTTCGATCAGGGTACGGCAATGGTCGTGGACCATGAAGGCTCCGGTAACCTGGCCATCTTCCAGAAAAGCGGCGCTAATAAGGCCCGCATAGACAATACGGGCAAAGGGTTCTTCGACGGAGGTACACAGAACTCCGGCGCCGACCTGGCCGAAGCCTTCGACGTGGAGGGAGCCTATGCGGACTATGAGCCGGGAGATGTATTGCTCATCTCTACTACTACCGACAGGACCGTGGTCAGATCGAACGAGGCCTATTCTCCCCTGGTGGCGGGCGTCTATGCCACTAAACCGGGTGTGCTGCTGACGGAAGAGTCTGTCACCAGCACTCTGGCGGGTAAGGTCCCTATGGGCGTGGTAGGCGTGATCCCCACGAAAGTGTGTGATGAGAACGGCCCTATTCGCCGGGGGGATATCCTGGTGACTTCCTCGAGGCAGGGCTACGCCATGAAAGCCGACCTGGACAAGGTGAAACCAGGAGAGGCCATCGGCAAGGCCCTGGAAGCATTCGATGGCGCTGCCGGAAAGATCAGGGTATTGGTCAATGTGAAGTGAACAAAGGGCTTTTGTTAATAACGTTCAAATAGAATAGTCATGAAAATCATATTACTCCAGCTTTGTATCGCCTGCATCGCGTTTACCGCGCAGGCACAGGAAACGAATAAACCCCAGCTGCCGCCTGTGCGAACCAGTGATCCTGTGCGACGGCTTGAGGTCGTGCGGACTGCCATCCCGTTGAAAGGCGGGGACCATGCGCAGCAACCAAAGACGGTGCAGCCGGAGGCGGTGCAACCAAAGGCGACGCGCATGGAGGCGGTGCAGACAGTGGCAGTGCCTGTTCGTAAGGCGGATGCGGCTCCTGCCGCTTCTTCCGCCGGAGGGACACAGGATAAGGCGACGAAAGGGAAGGCAGACGTCACGCTGCCATCTTCCCTGTCGGGCAAACAGGCCCGGGAGCAACAGCAGCAGGCTGCCCAACAGCCGCCCGCAGCGGGGGCACCCAAACCATAGGCTCAGAATTTTTCCGCCAGCCCAATGGCCTTTTCGAGGAATTCGTCCCTGCCTTCCCGGATGCCCTGGATGGTGCGTTGCACCGGCACGTCGGGTGTGATGCCTTTCAGGTGATGTTTGCCGCCGTTGTGGTCTTTCACCAGCATTCCTGTCCAGGAGATGCGGTAACCTCCAGGCAAGGTAAAGGGATTGATATTGCCATTGGTGCCGGCCGTGGGTTGTCCTACGATGGTGGCCAGGTGAAAGTCTTTGATAAAGCCCATATAGCTTTCCGCATAGCTGATGGCGCTGCCGTCCGTCAGGAAGAAGATCTTTCCCCCCAGGTGCGGTGATTGGGGGGTCATTTGCCAGCCTCCGCCTTTGTAGGAGACGTGCTGATAATCCGGATAGGTGATCTCGGGGATAAACATCCACTTCGTGTCCTCCGCCGTATCCAGCAGGTGATTGATCAGCTCGTGGTTACTATTGGGATATCCGCGCAGGTCGCAAATAATGGCTTTGGCCTGCGTGAGCTGCGGCATCCAGGCATTGATGGAATCCATCGGCGCTTTTTCGATGTCGATGTAAAAGATGCCGGGCCGGAGCCATCCGGAAGGGCGGTTAGCCTGGGCGCCATACCAGGTTTGCCAGTTGTTGGAGGTACGTACATTGACCGTATGGATGCCATCCGGTCGCTGGATGGTGAGGGTCAGGCTGCTATCCTGGCGACCGATGGGGAGTTCGGCGGCAATCCGGAATGCTCTCAGCTGCGGCGAGCCCGAAACGGTCTGATCGAGGTCCTTGAGATAGGCGGCTGCCGGCTGACCATTGTATGTAGTTACCACATCACCCGGGGAAATGGACGTGCGGAGATTGCTGTCCAGCACCTGCTCGATCAGGAGCTTGCTTTCGGCCTGGACGAAGGTAAGCGGTGCATATGCCCTTTGCACGGTGTCTCTCTGGAAACTGATATAGATGTGACCGTCGTTCAGCGGGGCGGTCATTAATTTAAGGGTTTGCACAAAATCGAATTGCGTCTTGTCCATTGCTGCTTTCCACAGGGCTTTATCCAGCAGCTGCTCCGGCGCGGCGGAGGCATCATCCCAATAGGCAAAGAAGTGGCGGAAAATGTTCCAGGCGATGACGATATCGCCTAACCGGACGGAGAGTGCGTCCCCGCTTACCGAAGCAGGAGCCGCGGCCTGGATGGCCTTTTGAAGGCGGGTAAGCGCAGCCGTATCGGCTGTTGGCCAGGAGTGCTCTTTGTTGCCATACAGGGCAAGGGGAACGTTGCAATCGATGCCGGAGACGAGGGAGGTATGTATCGATTCGCCCGGCCTGGGGTAATGGTCAAATAAGGGCTGGGCGACGGGCCTGTTTTGGAGGCTGGCGCCTTTCACACTGACGATGGAAAAGGCTTTGGCGCCATCCTGGGCATCCTTAGATTCTGTCGCGAATCGATAGCCTGCCAGGTTTTGGTTATAGCGCCATCCTTTGGCTGTCGGGTTGTCATTTTCGAAGCTGCCGTTCTCCAGAGGGACCTCTTTCCATTCTCCGGCTTCTTTTACGGAAAGTCTTATATGGTCTATCAGCAGCGAGCCTTTCCCGCTGAGGAAGGCGCCCATGAACAAAGTATCGGCATTCATATCCGCCTGGCCCGTGAAGCTGTATTCTTTCCATGTACCCGAGGTGGCGGGGCGGTTGTCCATGTTGTAGAAGTAAACCACCTGTCCTTTTTTTGCGATCCTCATCCAAAGGTGACCGGCGCCACCCCAGGTGGAGTCTACTTTCATCCATCCGCTGAGCCGGAATTCTTTTCCTTTGATACGGTCTGCGGAGAAAGTTTGCGAGACGGGAGCAAAACCCTGTACCGCTGCTATTTCCGGTGAAGGGCGATTGACCCGGATGCTTTTATAAACGCTGTTGCTGCTGAGCGCCACGCCCAAATGCTGCCAGGCAATGGGCTTATAATTGTTTGTATCCGGGGGTGTAATGGAGGCGCTGGAAAATGGATCGCCTTGACCTGCTGCATATATGGCGATGGTGGGAGCAAAGGGATGGAACAATTCTTTTAAGGTGCTGATCAGGGCCTTGTCATCCTTTGCTGACATTACTATGCTGCTGCCATAGATGGCAAATTTGTCCCAATCCAGCTCCGCCCCTTCATCGGAGGGGTGGAAATAACGTGCGTAGCCATAGAGGCGGGTGAAGGCAGTAAGATTTTTTTGTTGTTGGTTTGTCATTTGGGCCGGCGACCATTGAGAAAGGAACAGGAGGGCCCATAAAATAAGGAAGGCTTGCTTCATAGTCAAGATTTAGAATTTTTCCATGACGCCCAGTCCGAATAAGGCAAAATCATATTTCACGGGATCGTCTGCGTCCAATGTAATTAAATAACCGGTAAGCTCCAAGGCTGCCTGCCAGTCCGTCTGCGTCCGGGTCATCAATCCGAAGCGGCGGGCTACCCTGGCAACATGAACGTCCAGGGGGCAGATGAGCTGGCTGGGGGAGATCCTTTTCCAGATGCCGAAGTCCACTCCCCTGTCGTCGTCGCGTACCATCCAGCGGAGGAACATATTCAGTCGTTTGCAGCTGGAGTTCTTCTCCGGCGTGGCGATGTGCTTGTAGGTACGGGGTGGGACCTGGTCCAGAGAGAAGAAATAATGATAGAAGCCGGAGAGGTGGTCGGGCGTATGGAGGAAGGCGTCTTCCAGGGAATCGTAATGGGTATAATGATGCCGGAAGAATTCGATGAAATACAGCAGGTCAGTGTCGTTAAAGGTGCGGTGCCGGAAGTTTAACAGTTTTGTTAAATCTTTTTCTTCGTGCTGTAAAATGAATTGATGGGGGGCATTATCCATCAGCTGCATCAGCTGTCGCGACTTGTTGATGATGGTCGTGCGATTGCCCCAGGAGAAGATGGCTGCGAAAAAACCGGAGATCTCGATGTCCGCCTGTTTGGTGAATGCCCGTGGGATGCTGATGGGGTCGCTGGCAATGAAAGATGGACGATTGTATTCATCCACCTTTCTATCCAGGAACGTGCGAAGATCTTGAGGTGTTGTCGTCATGTGGTCGTATCGTTACCCGATGGCTTTGCGGAGATCTTCTATCAGGTCGTCCGCGTCTTCGATGCCCACGCTGAGCCGGATCAGGGAATCGCTGAGCCCGTTCTTTATCCTTTCTTCACGGGGGATAGAAGCATGGGTCATGCTGGCGGGGTGATTGATCAGGGATTCCACGCCTCCCAGGCTTTCGGCAAGCGCAAAGAGGTGGGTGGAAGAAAGTACGCGGGTGGCTGTCGCCAGGCTGTCATCTTTCAAGGTGAAGCTCATCATGCCGCCGAAGCCCCGCATCTGGCGCCTGGCGATGTCATAGGCGGGATGGTCTTCGAATCCGCACCAGTACACCTGCCCTACCTTGGGGTGGCTGCGAAGGAAATGAGCGATCTTTTCACCATTATAACAATGCCGGTCCATGCGTACGTGCAGGGTCTTCAGGCCGCGCAGTACCAGGAAGCAATCCTGTGGGCCGGGGACGGCCCCGCAGCTTTTCTGGATGAAATATAATTTATCGCGGAGGCTGGTGTCATTCATTACCAGGCTGCCGTGAATGACATCGCTGTGTCCGCCCAGGTATTTGGTGGCGGAATGCAATACCAGGTCTGCTCCCAGGTCCAACGGGTTCTGCAGGTAAGGCGAAGCAAAGGTATTGTCCACGCAAAGCAGAATGGAATGTTGTTGGGCGATAGCGGCCACGGCGGCGATGTCGACGATATTCATCAGGGGGTTGGTCGGTGTTTCCGCCCAGATGAGACGGGTCTTTGGGGTGATGTACTGTTTGATATTCGCCGCATCCTGCATATTGACGAAGTGGAATTTGATCCCGGTGGGTTCGAATATTTTTGTGAACAGGCGGTAGGTGCCGCCGTACATATCATTGGCTGCGATGACTTCGTCTCCCGGCAGCAGCAATCGTAATACGGCATCCGTGGCTGCCACGCCACTGCTGAAGCAAAGGCCATGTTTCCCATTCTCTATCGCGGCCATGGCGGTCTCCAGCGCCTGGCGGGTGGGGTTCTGCGAGCGGGCATATTCATAGCCCTTGTGTTTGCCCGGGGCGGACTGTACATAGGTAGAGGTCTGGTAGATTGGGGTCATGATGGCGCCTGTGGAAGGATCGGGCTCCATGCCTGCATGGATGAGTTTGGTTGAAAGCTTCATTGGTGTGGTGTGATTTCTTGAATTTGTAAAGATACCGAAAACCACTAATCCGGTTTAACAAAAGCTTAACCCCGCGGGAGCAACATGACTTTTTACCGTTTCGTCCGATATTTCACAGGTTTCAAATCTTTTTTTACGGTGTTGGGTAACCTAAAGGAGAGTCCGGCATAATACGATGGGTAAAAACTTTATACCGAACGTAAAGTTTGGCTTGACTTGCGCGCTTTGGAACAATAGTTTTACGTTATTAATTGACTTATTCAATAAAAAATTTTAAAAATAACCATTTATGACACCGCGCGTATTCATCCAAAAGACCCTCTTCACCCTCGTCTGTTTTATGACGCTGACGGCTGGAGCCTTTGCTACTGATGGATTTACCATCAGCGAAAAAATACTTAATTCTTTCAAGAAAACCTTTCCTGACGCGCAGCAGGTGAAATGGCTGGAGCAGGCGGACCGATATACCGTCAATTTTTCGGAGAACGGCGTCCTTACCAAGATCGATTATGACAAGGATGGGAACTTTATCAGCAGTCTCCGTTACTACAAGGAGAAGAACCTTCCCATCAACATCCTTTGCCGTCTGCAAAAGAAATACGCCGATAAAAAAGTATTTGGCGTTACCGAGATGACGACGGATGCGGCGGTGGAGTATTATATCAAGCTGGAGGATGATGAGAACTGGATCACTGTTAAATCGAATGCGGACGGGAATATGCAGGTCGTAGAGAAGTATAAAAAAGCTAACTAGTCAGGCACGCTGCCGTGACCAGGTATCGCCAATCGTTGTTTTCAGCCGCATGAGCATCCTGCGGCTGAATTTTTTTGTGCAATACAGCCGGGGCCAGGATCTTCGCCTTCACCAGCTGTCGCCGGGCCTCGTGGATATATTCCTGCAAGGCGGGGTGTTGCATCCAGGAGCGCTGTGGAGGTTCGTAACCTGTCTTATCTTTTCTCCAGACGATCTCTTTGGGCAAATCGTTCTCCATGCTGGTCCGTAGCAGCCATTTTGTCCACCCTTCCCTGATCTTGAAATGGGAAGGAAGGGAGAAGAGGAACTCAACCAGCTCATGGTCCAGGAAAGGCAGGCGCACTTCTACACCATGGGCCATGGAGCTGCGGTCCGCATAGCGCAGCAGCTCTTCCATTCCATTCATGAACGTGTTGTAATACAGTACACCGTTGAGGCGGTCGAAATGCGGGATGTCATAGTAAGAGAACCCGAATTGGCCGACGAAATCCCGGGAAAGGCCTTTGCTGCTGCGTTGTGCGGCTGTTCTTTTTTTCTTCAGGAAGATGCCTGCATAGACCGGGAGGTTGGCGGCCAGCCTGTTACGCCAGGTCCACCGGTCGTCTACTCCGGATTCCCTGGCTGCCTCCAATTCCAGGACGAAGGCTTTCTTGTCATTCCGATACAGCTCCTGCCAGTACCAGTGATAATATTTATGATAGCCGGCCAGGAGCTCGTCGGCTCCCTGGCCGTCCAGTAAAACTTTTACGCCGTGGCTGCCTGCCAGCCCGAATACTTTGAACTGGGCATAGACACTGGAGGAAAGGAACGGCTCTTCCTGGTGGTAGACCAGCTTTTCAAAGTCTTTTACCAGGTCTGTGGCGCAGGGTTCTATCGTGTGGCTGTCGATGGGAAATCGTTCGCTAACGAGCCGGATGAAGCCGGACTCGTCCTTTTCGTAGCCGGGAAAGATGGCTGAAAATGTCTGCAGCCGGCGGGGATGTCCTTTTTGGGCGAAGAGGCTGGCTACGACGGACGAGCTGTCCAGGCCACCGCTGAGGCTGGTGCCCAGCGGCACGTCGCATCTCATCCTGCGCCGGATAGAGGCGGACAGAAGGCCTGTAAACTGTCTGATGGCGTCATCTTCCCCTGGAGAGTAGCTGTCGCCTATCCTGATGTCCCAGTAAAGGGAAGTGGTAAGCTGACCGGAATCGGCCTGATACACCAGAAAACTCCTCGCAGGCAGCTTGCAAATGCCGTTGTAAAAAGTTTCGAAGCCATTGGCGGGGTTCTGGGTATAGCCGATGGTGATGAAGTTGAATATCAGCTTTCTATTGCTTTCCTTTTTTACACCGGCGGCCCAGAGCGCTTTCATCTCGCTGGCGAACAGGAATTGGGTGGCATCCTTAAAATAGAAGAGGGGCTTTTCGCCGAAGCGGTCCCTGGCGGCAAATAACTTTCTTTCGCGCTCGTCCCAGATGGCGAAGGCAAACATGCCGTCGAAGTACTGCAGGCATTCAGAGCCATAATGATCATAGGCCGCCAGGATCACTTCTGTATCAGATGCTGAAGTAAAATGATAGCCTTTGGATTGCAGCAGGCTTCTTAGCTCAAGATAATTATAGATCTCCCCGTTGTGCAGGATGGTATAGCGGTCCAGGTAATGCATGGGCTGCGCGGCTGCGGGGCTGAGATCGATGATCGCCAGCCTGCGATGACCAAGACCTACCTGGCCTGAAGGGTTGATCCAGGCGTCCTCTCCATCCGGGCCGCGATGGGCGATGGCGTCCGTCATTTTCTTCAAGCGCTGCCGGCTGATGTTTGCCGGGTCGGGGGATAAGATGCCTGCGATACCGCACATATTACCAGCTAATGGGGAGTTTTACCAGCACATCATCCCAGTTGATGATGAGCAAGGCGCCCTTTTTAGCTTTTTCAAATTCCATGGAGAAGGCTTCTGCTATTTCAGGCTGCTTTTCCACCGCGACAGTGGTGCGCAGCACGTCTTTGGCCATGTCATAGCGAAAGGCTCCCCAGGTGTCTGTTTCCTTATTCAGGATGATGGTCCATTTGTCCGTATCCACGAGAGCGTAGATCGTGTAGCGGCCTTTCTTTACTTTTTTATTATCGATCTTAACGTCCTGAAAAAATTCAATTTCCGTGGCCTCGTTGGCGCCCAGGCGCCATACTTTGCCATATTCTACCAGGTCGCCGAACAGGTGGCGCCCGTTTTTCTGGGGGCGGCTGTAAATAGCCCGGGCAATGAGGGGGCCGGGGGTCTTATCCTGGATCTTCAGGACGGGATAGTCCACCGGGAAGTAGCACATGTCCATGGGTGATTTGTCCAGGGAGGCGGGTTTGGTTTGGGCATCGGCGTGGTCGAGGCCCATTATCAGGACGGCGGCGAGGACTACATTACGAAGGTTCATAGACATCAATTGATTTATGTATGGCAAAATTATTCAATTTTTCCCACCTAATGGAATAGTGGAGACGGCCGTCAGCTGACTAAAAGCAAAATCCTTAAGCGACGGAAAAAAACGGCTATAACAATCTTTCAGGCTTTCGTATTGTGTTTCGAAGAGCTGAAAGGCCTTTTTTGGGTCGGGCATATGGGTAGCGCGGCGGGCCAGGCCATGGAAGCTGTTGTAGATGCCTTCCCGGGAGCGGTAATGGTAAAGCCAGTTCTGGGACCTCATATAGGGGAAAAGGCGGGCAAAGCGGTCGGGGAACAGGTCCTGACGGCTGGCGAGCTGCTCATAGGTCCTGCCGGTGAAGGCCTCCAGGCTGGCGGGATCGGGGAATTGAGCAGGGTCGTTGGCAAGGAAATGATCGTATACGACATCGATCAGCGGACCGGCATACAGACCATAATCGGCCCTGAAATAGCTTTTGGCTTCACTGGTAATGGGATGCGTGTCGGTGAAAGTGTCGATGGACCGGTGGAGGGCAATGCCGTGGCCTATGGTGACTGGGTAGTCCAGCTTTTTTTTCCCTTTTACAAAGTCACTGATCAGGTTGCCTACTGCTATGTCGGGTATATCGAAGGACAGGTATGCATGTGCCAGATAATTCACAAACACAATTTACTGAATTTCTTTTTGGTGGGACCAACCACCGTTCCTATGGTTTAACAAGATGGTGGCGGATTTTATATTTTTATTAAGAAACCGGCGCTAATGCAGGACTGCAAAGGGTTTCAGGGGTTGTTAAAAATATTCTCCGAAGGACTGTTCACAATTCCTTCATATAGGACGCCGCTCGTGTAGATTGTATTGCAGATGGAGTGTAACCTTTCTAGCTTTGCCTCGTCAAAGGATGTGAGACATTTGATATCGCTCTTTAAAATAAAGAAAAAAAGCAGAAAAAATTTTTGAGGCAGCTGCAACATCGGAGAAAAGGCTGCGTCTTATATGTAGCGTACCGCATGTACCGAAGATGGATACCCCGGGAAAGAACCATCTTCGACAAAAGCAGAGCAGGCTACACGTTCTATACAGGAGGAAATCAAAACAAATTTTAAAAAAATTATAAAAAGAAGAAAAATGAACAAGATTATTTTATCCATCGCTACCGTGCTTATGATGGGACTTAGCGCTTTCGCCAACGGGACTGATGAAACAGATGTAAACCAACTGGCAGTAAAATCTTTTCACAAGGATTTCGGCAACGCAAAAAATATCAGGTGGGAACAGAAGACAGGCTATGTAAAAGTAGAGTTCACCATGAACGACCAGGTACTCTATGCTTACTATAACAATGACGGTCAGATGACGGCCGTTGTCCGCAACATCGTATCCGACCAGCTGCCTATCAGCCTGCTCACGCCATTGAAAAGGGACTATACGGGTTTTTGGATCTCCGATCTTTTTGAGATCGCGGCAGACGAGCAGACGACCTATTATGTGACGCTGGAGAACGCGGACAAGAAGATCGTATTGCGCAGCAACGGGATCGATAGCTGGGAGGTATATTCCAAGACGAAGAAGACAGCGGAACAATAATACACCTATATATACGAACACGAGCTTTATCGTTTGATTTTTAGTTGGACAAAGGCCGGGCAGAAATATCTGTTCGGCTTTTTGTTGTGCGCCTGCACCGGAAAAGCCTGGAATTTAGCGCCCCGTTGATCTTTCAGGCTATTGTCGTATCTTTAAAGACACGACTTTCACTAAAACAGGACGATTAAACCGATGACATGAAACAAAAATTTCTACTTGTCGATGACGACTATGAGGATGCGCATATATTCAGGGAGACATTGGAAAATGTTGACCCGGATATACTTTGTTATTATGCCTTACATGGCCAGGATGCATGGGACAAACTGGAAAGCCAGGAGATCGCCATTCCCGATATCGTTTTCCTGGACATGAAAATGCCTGTCATGAATGGCAGGGAGTTTCTTGAGCTGCTGCGGAACGACGAACGATATGAAAGCATCCCGGTGATCATTTATTCCGATCTTAAGCCGGATGCCTCCTTACTGGCTTATTCCGAAGTTTATCATTATCCGAAGGCGCAGGGTCTGGAAGCATTGAAAAGTATGTTGCGGGAGGCGATGCTTCTGTCCGGGAAAAAAGCTCAGCGGCCGCCGGTGTGTTGAACGCGTGGAAAAGGGGCAGGAAATTTTTCTATGAATTATGATGAAGAAAGCCGGGGATAAAATAAACCGCCCTAGGAATAAGGCGGTTTGTAATGCTATTTTTAACTCAACATGCTAATGTTGGCTAAGGCTTCTCGCCCCCACATACCAGGGGGATTTGGCTACTACTATCAAAGCCCATTACCCTAAACCTTATTCTTTAGACCTGTAAAGTATAATTTCCTATAGAATCCGCCGTAGAATTATGTCTAGGTATAATGTTTTATTCCAATGGAACAAGAAAAAATAAAAGATTTCAGGGCATCTTCTTAGGCGCTCGTATAGAGATAGTATTATAACAAAAATTCATTTTCCCGTTGCACGGCGGATGGCATATTATAAGAAATAAGTGTTATTTTCACAGCATCTATCACCTGACTGCTACTATCCTCTCCTTCCGTCTACTCTTTAAGCCCAATCTATGAACAAGTTAAAAAAACTCTGGAGCTCCCTTGTCTATGCGGGATCTGAAGGACTTGCTGATCACGACTCCAAGCGCGGCATTTGTATTGGCGTAAATCTTATGAGTCTTTGGATCGCGCTGATCAACCTCACTGTCGGATTGCTTTTTTTCATTATGAGCGGCAAACCCCTCGTCCTTTTGGGAAGCTATCTGGAAGCCGCCCTGATCGGCTCGCTGGTATGGATGAATTACCGCAGGTGGTACGATGCCGCCAATATAGGGTTCTACCTGATCCTCAATGCCGCTACTTTTTATTTCAGCAGCCTGATAGGCAAGGCGGTAGAAGCGCAGCTGATGATCGTCTTCCTGATTGGGAGCGTACTCTTCATTTTCGAGAAGATGGCCATACGTGCATTTTGTATCGCGGTGACGATAATGGTATTGGTGCTGCTGGAGATGAACTTCAAGTATGAGTTCGTCAAACCTATCCAGGTGAGCGAGTCATTGAGGTATTTTATGCGGTGGGGTTCTTACGGGGTGATCATTTTCCTGGTGATCCTTATTTTTTATCTGTATGCCAGGAATAATAACCGGCTATTAAACAGGCTGAAGGACTATTCAGGCCAGATCGAGATCAACCTGGAGAAGGAGGAAAAGGAGAACAGGATGAAGACGATCTTTATCAGTAATGCCTATCACGAAGTGCGGGGGTCATTTTTTGGCGTCTTTGTCATCATCCAGATCCTCAGCGAGATGGAGAGTGTTGAGAAGCTGCAGGATTGGAAAAAGCTGATATACAACCTCCGGTCGGCCTGTGAAAACCTGAAAATGGTGCTGAACAATATCCTGGAATATTCCAAGTATTCTTCCGGGATCCATGACCAGGTGTATCCGGAACCGATCAATGTCCGGCTGTTGATACGCAACCTGGTGGATATCGGGCAGTATTCCGCGTCGGAAAAGAAAGTGCATATCCATCTCCATGTGTCGGAAGATATTCCTGAGTTTGTCGATTGCGACCGTTTGAAAATTACCCAGATCGCCACCAATATCATCAGCAATGCGATCAAGTTCACCCGGAAGGAGAGCGAAGTGTTTGTCCGGATCGAAAAAGAGGGCAGCTACTGGAAGATCAATGTGGAAGACGCGGGAGAGGGGATGAACAGTGAAAAGCTGGACCGGTTGTTCGAACAGCCTTTCGTGACGGAAAAGAGCACTGACCAGAACAGGGAGGGGGTAGGCCTTGGATTGCATATCACGCGGCAATTGGTAGAGACACTGAAGGGTAAGATCACTGTCAGCAGCAGCAAAGGAGTGGGGACCAGCATTACTGTTTATATACCGCTGGCGGCGCCGGTGGAAAGGGCCCTGCCCCGCCTGGATAAGCTATTTGTTAATTCTTAGTTTGGGCTATACGGAAACTTATACGAGCGGTGTAAGTAATTGTTTAAGTGTTAAATTCGAACACAAATAAAACCTTATCACTATGCACCTCTACACGATACCGGGGCTGTATTGCCCGTTCTCGTCGACCATCCATCCCGCCATCAATGAAATTGAAGCACATACACAGCAATGGCTCCTCGACTTTAAGCTGATCAGCTCCTATGAGATGCTGACGCAGTATAAACAGCAGCGATTTGCTTCCATGATCGCCCGAAGCTATCCATATGGGGAGTATGTCGATCTTTGTGCCTGGTGCGATCTGAATACTTTATTATTTATTGTGGACGATCAGCTGGACGAGCAGGATATTATAAAAGACAAGCGGGCTTTCCTGCAGTTTGAAAGCGACTTTTTGGAAGTGCTGCAAACCAATAAGATCTGTTCGCTGGAAAAGGACGGTCCCATCCTTACGGCATTGAGCGATTTCTGGCGGCGGATGCTCCTGCGCTCTGGAACGGGCTGGCAGGAAAAGTTCATCCAGGGGATCAAGGATATGTTTGCGGGCGGCATGTGGCAGTTAAGGCATATCATGGATGGCAGGACGCCTGACCTGAATGAATACATCGGCATCCGGCAATACCTGGGGGCGGCCAATCTGGCCACGGATTCGCTGGAAGTGACGGGGAGGATCAACCTGAGCGAAGAAATATACAGGATGCCCCTGGTAACCAAGCTGACGGAGATCTGCCGCAACGCCATTTGTTTTGCCAATGACCTTTTTTCGCTGAGTAAGGAGGTAGCGCAGTCGAACGGCGCCGAATTCAATCTGGTGACCATTTTGAAAAGAAAACACTCCCTCAGCATGGAGAAGGCCATCAGTGAGGCGGCGCGGGTGCATGACAATACGGTCCATGAATTCGTCGATCTGTCAGGAAGGGCGTATATATATGATAAAGAAACTAACTTTATGCTGCATAAATATGTCCATGCCCTTGAATACCTGATGAAAGGAAATATAGATTGGAGCACCAGGGAGACGACCCGGTATCCGCACATTTATCTGAATTAAGTATGGCAAAGCCGAATATTCTACTTGCAGACGATCATAGTATCACCCGAAGAGGACTGAAGCTGCTGTTTGAGCTGTATTTCGGCTACCCGGATATGGGTGAAGTATCCAGCTGCGGCGAGCTGATGAAAGAGCTTTCCAAAAAAACGTATTCTCACCTGGTGCTGGATATCATCCTCTCGGATGGCAGCAGCCTGGAAGTTTTGCCGGCCATCCAGAAGTTGTACCCCGAACTGCGGATCATGATATTTTCCATGCAGCCTGCCGGGATCTATGCCAAGGCGTTGCGGCAATACGGCATCTATCATTATGTGAGCAAAACGATCCATGAGGATGAAACCATTAAACTATTGCGCCGCTTTCTTCAAAATGATCCTCCCGCACCGGATCATGGCGAGTTATCGGGATTCAATAATCCATTCTCCGACTTCACCCCCCGGGAGCTGGAAATACTGCACTATATGCTGAAAGGCACCGGCACCAACGAGATCGCCAGCGCCCTGAACCTGAAATGGAATACGATCTCCACTGTAAAGAACCGGATCTTCGAGAAGACGAATACAGGCAATGTCATTGAATTGAAAGACCTTGCCACCTTATATAAGGTGAATTGATGTTTCAGGATGGCCTGACCAGGCAGATGTCTTTTTGCACTTTAAGATAACGCGTAGGCGAAAGGCCCAGGTAATGCCTGAAGTCATGGATCAACTGAGATTGATCGTAGTAGCCACAGTCATGGATGATGTCGAACCAATCCACTTTTTTATGGCCTGCTGAGATCTGCCGGCCGACCAGCTCCAGGGCTTTCAGAAAACGTTCATAGCGGGTGAGCTCTTTCACGCTGTATCCCAGGCGCTGACGGTGTTTCAATTGTATATTCCTTTTTGTCTGACCAGACCGGCCTGCCATCTCCTTCACGGGACTGCCCTGGATATTCTCTTTCCGCATTTCATCGAGCTGCGCTATCAATGCATCCTGCGGCCGTACATAGGGGCGGGCAAATGCAAGGATACGGCTGATCCTTTCATCCATGGAGGTCATTGGTCTCAATGTTTCCCAGAGCTCCGCAAAACAATTGTCCCGCAGCAGATCATCGGGGTCGGACGGTCGCAGCTCCTGTAGGGCCTTTCCGAAAAAGCGAAAGAACCCGTCCGACCGGAAGTTGACCACCAGCATTTCGGCACCGGGCGGCAGGGTGTAATGTAAGGGTTGTTTTACAGGTCCCAGGATGCTGACCTTATTGATCAGCAGGGTTCGGTGAGGGGAGGTGGTCAGCGCCAGGGGAGCTCCGAAACTGCATACCAGGATGGTCTGGAAGGAAGGGACCAGGATCTTGTGTATAGGTTCTCCGGTGTGATTTTCCGCCACATAAAAGTGGGAGAATACTTCAGCAAACTCGTCAGGGGCGGCGATGCTCCGGGTGAGATATGCATTTTTGCCATCGTCCATTCCGGCAATGTAGTGAAATTCGGGGATCAGGAGAAAAGCGGGGCATAGTCGCGTGCAAAGCTTTTAAAATCGCGGGGAGGATGAGCTGTCACGGCCTCTACAGAAGGGCTGACGGCTGCGGCTTCTCCTCTTGCGTAGTGCGCATAGTCTTCGATCACCCCTTCCGCCTGCCATTGGGGGAAGCCGGCTGACAGCAGGGATTGTTGCATTTGCTCCGGGGTGACATCAATGTAATGCACGGGCTTTTCAAGGACGGCGGAGAGATGGGCAGCCAGCTCTTCGTGGGTGAGGGCTTGAGGACCCGTGATATCATAGGTTTTATACTCGTGTCCTTTATCCAGGAGCGCTGCTGCAGCCATGGCGGCGATGTCCCGGATATCCACCAGGCTGATGCGTGCATTGCCTGCGGCGGCGAAGAATTTTCCCTGCTGTGCAATGAAACCGCGAAAGCCCAGCAGACCTTGCATATAGAGGTTAGGCCGGAGAAAGGTGTAGGCCATGCCGGCATCCTTTATCCTTTGTTCGACCGCGGCATGATAGCGGAGGAAACGGACGGGTGAATCCGGCCTGGCATGGAGCTGGGATAGCTTTACGATGTGTTGTATCCCTGCGGTGGCGGCGATGTCCACGAAGGAGGATTGCAGCTGTTCCGCCTGCTCCGAGGAATTGGTGAGCAGGAAGGCTTTTTCGATACCCTGCAAAGCCTGGCGGACACTTTCGGGGTCACCCAGATCGCCTTGTATGATCTCAGCCTCCGCGGGGAAGGCGTTTGTTTTATCTGAGGTTCGTACCAGGGCTCTGAACGGGATGTGTTTTGCGGAGAGCTGTTTTACGAGTTCGGAACCTACGCTGCCGGTGGCGCCTGTGATCAGGATCTTTGTCTGTGTCATGAATGTTAAATTTTGTCACACAAAGTTCCATCATATGCTGCCGGGAAAATTGTAAGAAAGCGAAGGGGGGGCAGAGCGGCAAAAAAACGTTAGTTTTGCCCCCTTAACCGAACGGGATCGATCCCGGTATTCATCAAGCGGGACAGGGTCCCGCTGGCCGAAAGGCCCATCATTAACCGTGCGTAGGGGATGGGTTAGTTTTCGGAAAAAAACATCCCCGAGCACACAAAAAAATTGTTGAAAATCATGAACAAAGGTCCTATCTCGCAATTCATTCAGCATCATTACCGGCATTTCAACGCTGCGGCGCTGGTGGATGCCGCCAAAGGGTATGAAACGCATTTGCAGGAGGGGGGTAAGATGATGGTTACCCTGGCTGGCGCGATGAGTACGGCAGAGCTGGGCATTTCTCTGGCCGAGATGATCCGCCAGGATAAAGTGCAGATAATCAGCTGTACAGGAGCGAACCTGGAAGAGGATGTCATGAACCTGGTGGCGCACAGCCATTATAAAAGGGTGCCCAATTACCGGGATCTTACCCCGCAGGAGGAATGGAACTTGCTGGAAAACCATTACAACCGCGTTACAGATACCTGTATACCCGAAGAAGAAGCCTTTCGTCGCCTGCAGAAGCACCTGGTAAAAGTGTGGAAAGAGGCAGAAGCCAAAGGTGAGCGCTATTTTCCACATGAGTTCCTTTATAAGGTGGTGCTCAGCGGGGATCTGGAGCAGTATTATGAGATAGACCCGAAGGACAGCTGGATCGTGGCCGCGGCGAAGAAGAATATCCCCATTGTGGTACCCGGCTGGGAAGATAGCACCACAGGTAACATTTTTGCCAGCTATGTGATCAAAGGGGAGCTGAAAGCTACCACCGTGCGCAGTGGTATCGAATATATGGTGTGGCTGGCGGACTGGTACCGTAATAATTCGGAAGGTAAGGGTGTCGGGTTCTTCCAGATAGGCGGAGGCATTGCCGGTGATTTCCCTATCTGCGTGGTGCCGATGATGTACCAGGACCTGGAATGGCATGATGTACCCTTCTGGAGCTATTTCTGCCAGATATCCGACTCCACCACCTCTTATGGATCTTATTCCGGCGCCGTGCCGAATGAAAAGATCACCTGGGGTAAGCTGGATATCAACACGCCAAAATTTATTATTGAAAGTGACGCCACTATTGTAGCCCCGCTGATGTTTGCGTGGATACTGGGGTGGTAATTAAATTAATACCATATGAACGCCAACTCTGAAGAACTATACCTGGAAGCAGAAGCTGATATCAAGAACAACAATTACGCCGAAGCATTCAAGAAATACGAAAGCATCCTGTATGAAGAGCCGGATAGTGCGCCCGCTCATAATTCCATGGGATGGCTCTATAAAACGCAATTTGACGATTATGTCAAGGCGGAAAATCATTTTCTCACTGCCATGCGGTGTGATCCGATGTACCCGCATTCCTATTTCCATGTGGCGGCCCTGCTGATGGACATGGAAAGATTTGATGAGCTGGGGCAGCACCTGGATAAATGCCTGCGCATCCGCACGATCGATAAATCATGGGTTTATGGCCGATATGCCTTATCCGAAGAGCTGAGACAGAACTATAGCAAAGCAGTGTATTATTTCGAAAAGGCGATCCTGGCCAGCCAGAATGACGAGAAGATCAAGGATTACCGCAACGATATCGAGCGGGTGGAAATGAAGACGGAGATAGCGAAGAAGCATACCGCGGCAAATCCCAGTTAGCGACAAGCTGCAAGCTGCAAGCGACAAGCTTGGTTCATTTAAGTTCTTTATGGCTTATTTAAGTCCCACTTGTAGCTTGCAGCTTGAGGCTTGCAGCTCAATTACGACCACTCTTCCCTATCTCTCTTCTCCTGGCGTTTGACGACGCGTTTGGAGATCCGGATACTCAGCTCGTATAGCAGGATAAGCGGCAACGCTACGATGGTCTGGCTCATCCAGTCCGGGGAGGGTGTGATGATGGCGGCAATAAAAAGGATGGCTACATAAGCATATTTCCTGTAGGTCCGGAGAAAGGTAGGCGTTATCAGGCCGATGCTGGTGAGCACATAGCTGACCAGGGGCAGCTGGAATGCCAGGCCCGAGCCAATGATGATGTCTATCAGGTTCTCGATGTAATCGCTTAGCGTAGGCCTTGTAATGATGGTCCCGGGAATCCCGATGGTGTAGTTGAAAAGAAAGCTGAACGTGAAAGGGGCCAGCAGGAAATAACCGAAAGCGATGCCCAGCATGAAAAAAAAGCTCACCCAGAAGATGGCGCCCCGGCTGCTTTTTAATTCTTTGGGGGAAAGGGCTGGTTTTACGAACCGCCATAATTCCCAGAATACGTAAGGGAAGGCCACGATAAAGCCTCCGATGATCCCGACATTGATGCTTGTCATGAACTGGGAGCCGAACTCGGTGGTTTGCAGTTCCAGGCCTTTGACGGATTGCAGGCAAAGGGCATCGCCCAGGTGCAGGGTCTTGCCCAGATTACAGAGGCCCACATAGCTGACAAAGTCATTGCGGATAGGCCCCATGATGATCTTCGAGAAGATCCAGTCTATTTTGATGAAGATGACGATGCCCACGATGACGATGGCAAGCGCCGAGCGGACAATATGCCAGCGCAGCGCCTCCAAATGGTCTATGAAAGACATCTCCTCCCCTTCGGCGTTCCTGTTAAAAAGATTTAAAGCCATAGTAAGCTACAAGCTTCGAGCTGCAAGCTACAAGCCTAGTTTTATAAGCTAACTCATTTATTAATAACCACTTGTAGCTGAAAGCTTGCAGCTTGCAGCTATATTCACTGCCGCGAAGTTAATTTGAAAATACCTTTCTCCGCACGGGTGCATAAAAAAAACAAGCACTCCATTACAGAGTGCATTGTTTACTCCTAACTGACCTATGAAAAAATTCCCCTCTTTTAGCAGAGGAACAATATCTTTTTTCAGGAGTTATCAGATGTTCCGGTTGATTGCCTTACGAGAATAAAGGTGGCCAAAAATTACAGCATGAAAAAGAAATCGGGCCTGTTTAACCACGGGTTAACATACGTTAACCGTAGCCGAGCGCAGCGAAGGGCCACGGGTTGCCTGCCATTTCATAATATCCGGAAGCGTTATTTCAGCACTTTCAGCCGGACCATTTCTATGCGTGTATCGGAGACGTTGAGGATCTCGAATTCGTAATCACCGATGATGATACGATCTTTCAGATGGGGGATGGTCTCATGTTGATTGATGATATAGCCGGAAAGGGTTTCCGAGCCGTTCTGCGGGAGCTCCAAATGGTATTTTTCGTTGAGATAATCCAGCTCCAGGCGACCGGAGAAGATGAATTCATCGGCAGAGAGCTTTCTTTCCTCGAACTCCTCGGTGTCATATTCGTCTTTTATTTCTCCGAAGATCTCTTCCAGCAAGTCTTCCATGGTGACGATGCCGGCGGTGCCGCCGAATTCATCCACTACCCATGCGATGCTCTTTCTTTCGCGGCTGAATTTACTGATCAGGTCGGTGGCGCTCATGCTCTCGGGCACAGCGGGGATGGGATGGAGAATGGTCTTGATAAAAGGCGGCGCTTTGAACAGGTCTAACTGGTGAATATATCCCACTACATGGTCGAGGTTCTCGTCATATACAACCAGCTTGCTTAACCGCGTATCGACGAATTTCTTCCGCGCTTCTTCAATGGGGGCGTTGAGGTCGATGCCGTCGATCTCTTTTCTGGGTACCAGGCATTCCCGGACCTTTACTTTTGGCAGGCGAAGGGCGGCCTCAATAAGGTTTTTATTCAGGCCTTTGGCGTCTTCCTCCGTGTCTCCGGCCTGCTGCATGAAATGCTCCACATCCGTGAGTGAAAAGGCGCCTCTGCGCTCATCCATGCGGACGTTGAAGACATATTTCAGGACCCACTGGGAAATCGCTGCAAAGAATCCGGCGATGGGCGAGAAAAAGCGGCTGAATAGATCCATCGCGCTGGCGAAGAAGCTCAGCAGCGAGTCGCTTTTGCTTCTAAAGAGCGCCCTGGGAATGAATTCTCCAAAAAAGAGGATGAATACGGAGGCCACCAATGTTTCTACAAAAAGGCGGCCTGCATTGACATAGCTGCCGGCATAAGGTATTTTGGTAATGAGCCAGTTCCACAGGGGGAGGAAGGTCTCTCCCACCATCAGGCCAAAAATAACCAGGAAGACATTAAATCCCACCAGGCTGGTGCCCAGGAACTGGGCCGGATGATCCACAAAATTGGAGAGGATGATACCGCTGCTGAGCCCCTGCTTTTTCTTCAGCTCGATGGCCAGCTTGTTGGCACTGGCAAACGCCACTTCGATCCCGGAGAAAAAAGCGATCATTAGCCAGGCTATCACAATCCAGACAAGGGTATGCGTATTGATCATCATAGAGGCTACTAATTTAATCGTAAAAATCGGATTCTCATAGCCCTAAAAAGGATTTGACGGCTTCGTCCGCCTCCCGGCAGGCCTTCTCAAGGTGATCGTTCACAATGATCAGGTCGAAATGATGCTTAAAAGAGATCTCATAGGCGGCTTTGTTGACCCGGGCCATCAGGCTTTCCTGGGTCTCGGTACCCCGGCCTTCCAGGCGCCGGCGCAGCTCTTCCACGGAGGGGGGCTCGATGAAAAGGGACAGGGTGGATTCCGGGAACTGTTCACGGATGTGAATGGCGCCCTTGACCTCGATGTCCAGCAGGGGCGTCTTGCCTGCCGCCCAGATCCGCTGCAGCTCCTGTTTCAGGGTGCCATAATATTTGCCTTCGTAGACCATTTCCCACTCTACGAATTCATTTTGCTGGATCTTATGCTTGAATTCCTCCAGGCTGAGAAAATAGTAGTCGACGCCGTCCCTTTCATGGGCGCGGGGCGACCGGGTGGCCGCGGAGACGGAAAAAGCCAGGAAGTCGTATTTCGCCAATAAATAGCGGGTGATGGATGTTTTTCCCGCTCCGGAAGGAGCCGTGATGATGATGATCTTTCCCTGGCTCATATTCTGGTGATTTGGGCGCCCAGGCGGCGAAGCCGCTCGTCTATATATTGATAGCCGCGATCGATCTGCTCGATGTTCTGGATGACGCTCCTGCCTTCAGCGCTGAGGGCCGCGATCAGCAGGGCCACTCCCGCCCGTATATCAGGGCTGCTCATGGAGATGCCGCGCAATTTCTGTTCCCTGGCCTGACCGATGACAGCTGCCCGGTGGGGATCGCAAAGGATGATCTGGGCTCCCATGTCGATCAGCTTGTCCACAAAGAACAGCCGGCTTTCAAACATTTTCTGGTGGATCAATACAGAGCCCCTCGCCTGGGTGGCAACGACCAGCACGATGCTGAGCAGGTCCGGCGTAAAGCCCGGCCAGGGGTGGTCATAAATAGTCAGCACGGAGCCATCCAGGAAGCTCTGGATCTCATAGATGTCCTGTTCGGGGATATAGATATCATCTCCCCGGAACTCCATTTGAATGCCCAGCTGTTTGAACTTATCGGGTATGACGCCCAGGTTCTCCAGGCTAACGTTGCGGATGGTGATCTCGCTTTGCGTCATGGCGGCCAGGCCAATGAAAGAGCCGATCTCGATCATGTCCGGCAACATGCGGTGCTCGGTGCCGCCCAGGTAGCTGACCCCTTCAATGTGCAGGAGGTTGCTGCCGACGCCACTGATCTTTGCGCCCATCCTGGTCAGCATCCTGCAAAGCTGCTGGATATAAGGTTCGCAGGCGGCATTATAAATGGTGGTGGACCCTTCGGCCATGGCGGCGGCCATGATGATGTTGGCGGTACCGGTGACGGAGGGCTCGTCCAGCAATAAATTGCATCCCTTTAAATGAGGGGCTTCCAGGTGGAAAAGCCCTTCCTCGGGATGATAGTTGAATTGAGCGCCCAGCTTTTCAAACCCGATGATATGGGTATCCAGCCGCCGGCGCCCGATCTTATCGCCCCCCGGCTTGGGGATGAAGGCTTTTCTATAACGGGCGAGCATAGGGCCGGCCATCATCACCGACCCGCGGAGCCTTCCGCTCTTCTGACGGTAGCTATCGCTGCGGAGGTAGTCGATGTCCACGGCATCCGCCTGGAAAGTGCAGGTGTCTGGCGCTGTCCGGTCTGTCTTTACGCCCATCTCTTTCAGCAGCTCGATCAGCAGATTGACATCCAGGATGTCCGGGATATTGGTGATGGTCACCTTTTCCGGAGTGAGCAAAACAGCGCTGATGATCTGCAGGGCTTCATTCTTTGCACCCTGGGGGATGATCTCTCCTTTGAGCTTTTTGCCTCCGATGACTTCAAATGAGTTCATTCTTTTTGCAATAGAAAAAGCCAAGCGGACCATGGGTCCGCTTGGCTTTTATAATTTAATATTAGTATCTTTTTTTCTTGAATTTACCCGGGCGATCGTTGTTCCTGTCGTTGCGGCCATTATTGCTCCGCTGCTGGAATTTCTGATTGCGTTTGCCCCGGTAATCATTGAAATTCTGACGATCCCTCTCCCTGTTCTCGTTAGGGCGGAAGCTCTTCACATACGGCGTGTTGGTGAACTCCAGCTGGCCGGCGGTGAGATTGGTCAGTTCGCTCTGGATGGCGTCATCGTGGACGGTCTCCTTATGCCAGTTGTTATACGCCAGCTTCATATAGTAGGCGACTGCATTGGCAAAGCCATTGCGCTTTTCCGGATTTTCTTCGGCCAGCGCCTTGTTGATGACGATCTCCAGGTTCTTGCCCAGGTGGGAGAACTTGGGATAGCGTTTGGGATATTTCAACGGCTTGGGACGGGCCCGCAGTGTTTCCCGGGTGGGAATGGGATATGGCGAGGATACCTCCAGCTTGAAGTCGGAGATCAGGAAAAGGTGATCCCATAGTTTATGCCGGAAGTCTTCGACGTTCTTCAGGTGCGGATTGAGGAAACCCATCAGCTCTATGACTGCGTACGCGTTGCGTTGTCTTTTTTCTTTATCCTCCAGCGTGACGAGGTATTCGATCATCTTTTGGATGTGACGACCGTATTCACGCATGATGAGGTGATTTCGTGTCGTATTGTATTCCATGTGTTCCATTAAGTCAAAACTACATGAAAATCGGGAATTTCCCAATTGCTGTCTATTGCTGTGGTTTTTGGTTGGATTAGGTGCTTTGCAGGTTTTTGCTTTATTGCTGTTCCCGACAGCTATGAGCCTTCCATCGCTGTACTTTCCTCTCTCCGATCAATTTCAGTAAACATTGAACCAGGACTATAGCCGGGCATTGACGCACTTTTCTCCCGTCGGAAAGTAAGGCTTCTCCAGGCCATAGCTGGTCGGATGGCCGCGGAGGGGGCCAATTGCAGTGGGCGGGATTTGACAAGTGAATGGGCAGTCCAGTGATTTGGCGGATGGGGCGAGTTTGAAGGGGATAAAGGCGGGAGCTTGCCATTCCGGGGCCTTGAGGTCGACCCTGCCCTGGAGGAGCCTTAATTTCGATGGTGGAGATTTTTACATGTGCTCAATAATGTGTTGGCTCAAGTATGATAGGTGCTGACAGAAAGAGAAATTACAGCGACAGAAGGGTTAGGGTCGCCGATAAAAGCGGAGAACGCAAATCCTGGCAAACGCGTAGAAAAACCCAAAAGTCGAAGTACGCACCGCCAGTACAAGTGAGTGACGACTGCCGAATAGCCCCCCCACTGCCGGAAAAAAAATAAAAAAAGCCCCCATGAGCAGGGGCTTTCAAACAGGAAAGGATAACTATTGAACGCTAATTTACATAGACCTTACTGGTGTATTGCCTGTCATGCGAAAGGTCGGTGGCGCGCAGGAAGTACAAACCCTTAGCGGGTGTGGGATGAAGATCCATCCCTATTTCATTGGTTCCTGCGAGCGTGACGGCCATTTGCTGTACGATCAGGCCGGCGGTATTGACCAGTTCCAGCCGGAACCGGCCATTCTGCGGTGTATTAAACCGGAATGACAGGCTATTGGTGATGGGGTTGGGATAAACCTGGTAGCTGATGAAAGCGGCGTCGCCGGGATTCCCGTTCTTACTCACTACCAGCACCTGGGAATAGCCTACTTTTCCCGTGGCGCTGATCTCCCTGAGCCTGAAATAGAGTTTGTCCACATTAGTCTGATCAGGGTTGTATTGATACTGGTATTTTGCTGTAGCACCTGCTGCATCAGGGTTAGCCTGCTGTTCTGCGATGCTGGCGAAGTTCCTGCCGTCTGTCGAGATCTGGATTTCATAGTTTGAATTGTTTGGGTGGATATTGGCCAGCCATTGTAAAAGAATGGCATGACCTTTTGGGGTTGCTGTAAAATCTTGTATGGAGGTGGCCAGTACGATCGAGGGGCACCAATAGTAGGTCAATGTGAAGTCGCCCCAATAGGTGGTCTGGATCTTTTGACTGTAGTTCAGGCCTCCTTCGGTAGTCGTCAGTCCGCCACTGATAGAATAGGACAGGGTCACATTGCCGGCGCCCAGATAGGCCGCATTGCCGCCGAAGCTTTTGGAGCCCGTGATGCCGTTCAGCACATTGTCAGGGCCATAGGTAATGCTGTCATCGGGCTGACCGTATGCGCCCAAAGAATCGGGACCATAATAAGTATGGTACGGCTTGACCACGGTAAAGCCGGGACCTGATACATTCGCCGAAGTGAGCAGGTCGAAAGCATATTCCAGTCTGCCGGTGGGGCTGTATTGGGGGTCCGAAGGATCCAGCAGGGCGGTGGAAGGAGCCAGGTTGCGGGCTCCTGAAATGCTTTGTGCCGACAATTTATAGTCCAGCGTGATGCATCCCAGGTCTCCGATGCTGGGGTTCATTTTTGGAAAAGTGAGACTGGCGCTGGATACTGAAGTAGGGTTGAGTGTAAGGGTATTGACAATGGGAGTGGCGGCTGATCCGTCAGCGCAGGTGCATTGTGCCGCAAGAAAACGAGGAAAAATTACTATCATGCATATACAGACAGTAAAATGGAGCGTGTACACACGGTTCATAAGCACGGATTTTCGTGAGGAATCGGATTAATTAAAATTAAGTTAAATAGGTGCAAGAATGAGGCCAAAGCGGCTTTGTCCGGCCGCGCGGGATCGTAAAAACCACATTATAAGCAATAGCTTAAATTATAAATCATTGATTGTTAATCAGGTTTTTTGCCGATTTTTTATGCACATTACTAGGACTACCTTTGTCTGATGCTCATTCTTTTAGACTGCAGACCTCTCCAGGGGCCCGGCCCTGCCAGTGAAAAGACCCGGTTCCTCCTTTCCTGCGCTGCCGGGCTTACTGAGCAGGAGGGCGTGCAATGGCTATTCCTGCTCAACAAAGGAGGGAGGAGTCTGCCCTTACCGGCGGGGGAGAAGGTGATGACCTGGAAATATTTTTGGGCGATCCCCCGGATCGTGCGGAAGTATCAGGCGGACCTGATCATGATGACAGATGGAAGGCTGGCCGGGGGAACAAAGGTGCCGCAGTGCTGTTGGATACCCGGTAAGGCGGAGGGCAAGGTGATGGAGAAGGTGCGGGCGGCCAGGGCGGTCCTTTGCTTTGCGGATAAGACGGATAAAGAGATTTTTTCGGGGGTCCATGCGGTACCTCCGGCGCCGGATGAGGGGGTGGCGCCGCTGTCTATGGAGGCGCGGGAAGCGGTGAAGGGGCGGGTGTCAGAGGGGAAGGAGTATTTCTATACGGATATTGCAGGGGCGCCGCTGTCG
The DNA here is from genome assembly GCF_030546645.1 of Flavitalea plasmicola. Classification (GTDB taxonomy): domain Bacteria; phylum Bacteroidota; class Bacteroidia; order Chitinophagales; family Chitinophagaceae; genus Puia. The sequence goes on along the minus strand of NZ_JAUOTO010000007.1, from coordinate 427,886 downwards.
GGCGTGATCAACCTGCTAAAGGCTTTTTCCTTATTCAAAAAGCGGCAGCTTTCGAATATGAAGCTGGTGCTGGCCGGGGAGGGCGATCCGGGGTTGGCGGGAAAGCTGGATTCCTATAAATACCGGCAGGATGTGTGCCTGGTTCCGGCGGTCGAAAGGGATATATTAGGGGCGGCCTATGGGGCCATTAGCCTGGAAAGGCGGGGCAGTCTCAGCATCGATGTACTGAATGCCTGGAAAGTACGCGTGCCTGTGATCACTTCGGCGGCCAGGGAGGCCGTTCTCCGGGTCCCTGCGGGCGATCCGGCTGCCCTGGCGGATGGGCTGAAGTCCCTTTACAAGGATGAAACATTCCGGAACGGGCTGATAGAAAAGGCCGCGCCCGGCGTGGCTGATCTGAGCCTGAGGCGGTCTGTGGCCACGATTTGGGATGCAATCGGGAGAAACCAGTAACTTGCGACTTGCTAAACATTTTATATGGGAAGATCTTCAATTAATATCGATGTTATATTGGATGCCGACAGGGTGCCGGAGCAGATCAGCTGGAACGCGACGGATACGACTGCCGAGGCGGCCCGCAAGGCGAAAGCAATGATGCTGGCCTTCTGGGATGGGGCGGAAAAGACGGCGCTCCGCATCGATCTTTGGACCAAGGACATGATGGTGGACGAGATGGCCGACTTTTTCTACCAGACCTTTATGACCATGGCCGAGACCTACCACAGGGCTACCCAGGATCCGGCGCTTACAAGCGATATGAAGCAGTTTGCAAAGGATTTTTATAATAAGTTCAGGGAACAGCAATTAAAAAGCAACAAGGCCTGAACGGATTCAGTAAATCGCTAAATTTCTTTGGCATGAGTTTAGAACAAAAAGTAATGGCAGAGCTGAAAACAGCGATGCTTGCAAAAAATGAAGGGGCCCTGCGGGGGTTGCGCGCTATCAAGGCTGCGATCATTATTGCTAAAACAGCTGAAGGGGCCGGAGGGGAGCTGAAAGAGGAGGATGAGACCAAGCTGCTTCAGAAACTGATCAAGCAAAGAAAGGATTCCCTGGAGATCTACCAGCAGCAGCAAAGGGCTGACCTGGCTCAGAAGGAGCTGGAGGAGATCGCGGTCATCGAGCGATTCCTGCCGAAGCAGCTGAGCGCGGAAGAGCTGAAAGCGGCCCTGACGAAGATCATTGCCGAGACGGGTGCTTCCTCTCCTGCCGATATGGGCAAGGTAATGGGGGCGGCCACCAAGCAGCTGGCAGGTCAGGCAGACGGCAAAACGATCAGCGCGACGGTGAAGGAATTGTTATCAAAGTAATATGTGGATCGATGTCCTGTTCCTGATCTTTTTGTTGTGGGCTGTATTCAAAGGGTTGCGGCACGGGTTGATCATTGCTGTTGTTTCGGCGCTGGCCTTTATCCTTGGCCTGGCGGCTGCCATGAAGCTATCGGCCACCCTGGCCGGGTACTTGAGGATCCATACTTCCCTTTCGAGCCGGTGGCTGCCGGTGCTGGCTTTTTTGCTGGTGTTCCTGGCCGTTGTGCTGCTGGTGAGGTGGATCGGGCGGCTGATGGAGGCGGCAGTGGATCTGGCGATGATGGGGTGGTTGAATAAACTGGGAGGGATCTTATTGTATGCCATCGTTCATACGATCATACTGAGCGTGCTGTTGTTCTACGCCGTCCAGCTGCGGCTGATTGCGGGGACTACCCTGTCGGCTTCCATCATTTACCCGCATATCCGAAGCTGGGGGCCTGTGGTGATCGACGGATTTGGCGGTCTTATCCCCCTTTTCAAGGGAATGTTCGCCCAGCTGGAGGAATTTTTCGACCACCTGAACAACAGTCTACAAAAGAAGTAGACTATCTGGGCCCCGGATGTGGCCGGAAAGCTTTAGAACTATTTAAAATATTATCGGTTATAGATGTTGTAAATTTGTGGGGTGGGGGGCGCCGGGAATTAAGAAGTAGGTTTTTTTTGCGGTAAATTGCTATTTTTACGAATAATTACCGGGATAGAATTTAATAGCTGATGGAATACGAAATCAAACAAGAAGAAAAATTCAGATTCATCGAGGAAGGGGAAGGCGAGCCGCTGTTATTATTGCACGGTCTGTTCGGTGCTTTGAGCAATTTCACCGGTCAGATCGAATACTTCCGCCAACACTATAAGGTGGTGGTGCCGCTGCTGCCCTTGCTGGAACTGGATCTCCTGCACACCTCGGTGGGGGGGCTGGAGAAATTCGTCCATAAATTCATTGAATACCGGGATTATAAGGAAATCAACCTGTTGGGTAATTCCCTGGGAGGGCATGTGGCGCTGATGTACGTGCTTCGTCACCCGGAGCGGATAAAATCCCTTACCCTGACAGGCAGCTCCGGCCTTTTCGAGAATGGCATGGGGGACACTTATCCCAAGCGGGGAGATTATGAATATATCCGGAAAAAGACCGAATTAACCTTCTATGATCCGAAGATGGCCACCAAGGAGCTGGTGGACGAGCTCTATGAGACGGTGAATGTCCGTCTTAAGGCGCTCAAGATCATTACCCTGGCAAAAAGCGCCATCCGGAATAACCTCGGTGATGAGGTAAGCCAGATCAAACATCCGACCTTACTGGTCTGGGGAAAGAACGATAATATAACGCCGCCTTTTGTAGGGGAAGAGTTTCATAAGCTGATCCCGAACAGCGAGCTGCATTTTATCGACCGGTGCGGCCATGCTCCGATGATGGAAAGGCCGGAGGAGTTCAACGGGATCCTTCATAAATTTTTGCGAAAATTGAACGAGCCGGCAGCGGTAGCCTGATTTATTACGTCTTTGTATAGAGGGATTTTTTACTTTTACTTAATAATACTTCGTCCTGTTGTTAAACAAAGAGATCATATCGGCCTCTATCCCGTCCTTGCACCTGAATGACCCGGTGTCGCAGGCTTTGGATCTGATGGCGGATTTTCATGTCACCCACCTGCCTGTCGTCGTTGAGGATAAGCTGGCCGGATTGGTGAGCGAGGATGCTCTTTTGAATATCGAGGACGATTCCACCCGGCTTTCGCAGCTGGTGGGGAGCTTCTCCAAAATAGCCGCCCATGCCGACGCATTTTTCTTCGAAGCGGTGCAAATGGTGAACGAGTCTGCTTTGACGGTGGTCCCGGTGATTGCCGGTGAGGCGGAATACATCGGATCCATCACGGCTACCGACCTGTTAAGGCAGCTGGGCCGGACCGGCGGCGTCAACGACACAGGGGGCATCATCGTGCTGGAAATGGAAAAGGTCAGCTTTTCCTTTTCGGAGATCAGCAAGCTGGTGGAGACCAATGACGCCCAGATCACGCAGCTGAATACCTATCCGGACGCTTCATCCGGGAATTTCTATATTACTTTACGGATCAATAAGCTCGAGATCTCCGACATTATCGCCACCTTCCAGCGGTATGAGTACCAGGTTAAGTATTATTTCGGGGAAGAATTGTACGAGAACGAATTGCGCAGCAATTACGATCACTTGATGAACTACCTGAACATTTGATGAATTACTAACTTGTAAAGACCTGATGTCCCTCCCCAATATGGCCATAAAGAAGGACCGTACATATTTGATGTTGGCTGTTTTTATCCTCTTCTGTTCTTATTCCCACGCGCAATCTGCCACTGATAGTTCCCGAGCATTTACGGTGGGAAAGATCTATATCACCGGGAACAAAAAAACGAAGAATTACATCATCGAGCGGGAGCTGTACTTCAAGACCGGAGATTCCGTCAGTCTCCATGAGCTGGTGATCTCCTTTCAAAGGGCCCATGACCGGCTGATCAATACCCATCTGTTCAATGACGTGGTCATCTACCTTAAAAGTTTCCGCGGGTACGAGGCGGATATTGCGATAGACGTGAAAGAGCGGTGGTATATCTTTCCCGTTCCTTATTTCAGGCCGGTGGACCGTAATTTTTCAGCCTGGGCCGCCAGGCATTACAATCTCAACCGGGTGAACTATGGCGCAAAATTTACGCACTTCAATTTCACGGGGAGGAACGATCAGCTGACGGCCTGGCTGATCACCGGCTATGCCCGGCAATTCGAGCTGTATTATAACCAGCCTTATGCCGACAAGACCCTGAAGCATGGTTTCGGCGGGGGCTTTAGCTATGCGCAGCAGACGGAAGTAAACGCGCTGACTGCGGGCAACCAGCAATACTTCATCAACTCCGATACCGTCCCCTATGCCGGCAAATACCTTAGCGAAACCTTCTCCGCCTCGGTACGTTATTTCTATCGTCCGGGATTAAAAGTGCGGCATTTGATAAATTTCACGATGGCCAGCGCCCGGATCGACAGTGCTGTGGCAGTGTGGAACCCTCATTATTTCAATCACGACAAGCTAAAGGTGGTCTACCCGGAGCTGGCCTACCGTTTTAACTATACGGACGTGGATTATGTCGCCTATCCGCTGAACGGGATCATTTTCGAAACGGGGCTTACCCGCCGGGGGATCACCAAAGAGATGGATTTCTGGCAATTCTATACCAAGCTGACCCGTAGCTGGCCCCTGGCCAGGAAATTCTGGTTTGGGCTTGAGAATACCAATGTATTGAAATGGCCACTGCATCAGCCTTTCTATAATCAGTCCCTGCTGGGATACGGGGATTTCTTCCTGAGGGGACTGGACCGTTATGTGGTGGATGGTACAGCCGGGATTGTGCTACGCAATACTTTTTTCCGGGAGCTATTCAATTTCAGCATACCTTTCATGCATGTCCGCTCGCATGACCGGATCCCTTTCCGCATTTATGCCACGGCCTTTACAGATTACGGCTATGCGTACAATGCAGACTTTAAAGCTAATTCGTTGGTCAACCGTATGTTATATAGTGGAGGCTTTGGATTGGACATCGTTACCTTCTATGATCTGAACTTCCGGCTGGATTATAGCTTTAATCAATTAGGGCAAAACGGGTTATTTTTACACATCAGAAATGATTTTTAGCTGCAGTAAGCCGTGAGGGAACATTCAAAATGCTTTAGAAATTATAAAAAGTCGGCTTGAAGCTTGTAGCTAACAGCTCAATATGACACGAGGCGAAGCCGACTGCATTTGACCATTGAACAGACATTAATACCAAATGACACGAAGCGAAAGCTGACTGCATTTCACCATTGAAAGACGTTAATTCGAAATGACACGAGGCAAAGCCGACTGCATTTGACCATTGAACAGACATTAATACCAAATGAAAGTAGCCATTTACAGTCGCGTGATCGAATACGAACAGCAGAGCGGGGTTCAGCGATTATTTGACGAATTAATAAGACAGCAGCTTCAGCCAGTGATCCACCAGCCATTCCTGGAAAAGATCGGGTCTGCCTTTATGCTTCCCTCCAATATAGCCAGTTTCCGCGAGTCCAGTGACCTGGACGATTCCATCGAATTCCTCATCAGCTTAGGGGGGGATGGTACGCTGCTGGACACGGTGTCATTGGTGCGGGATAAGAACATCCCGGTATTGGGGATCAATTTCGGCCGGCTGGGTTTTCTGGCGAGCATTGGTAAGGAGGATCTGACAACGGCTGTCAATGCGTTGGTCAACCGCACATTCGTGGTGGACAAGCGCAGCCTGATCCACCTGGATGCCAACAAGCCATTATTTGGGGATGTGCCTTACGGATTAAATGAATTCGCTATCCATAAAACGGATACTTCCCCGATGATCAAGATCCACACGTACCTGAACGGAGAGTTCCTGAATACCTATTGGGCGGATGGCCTGATCGTAGCTACGCCCACCGGCTCCACGGGCTATTCGCTCAGCTGCGGGGGGCCTGTGGTCTTCCCGGAATCGGCCAGCTTTGTCATCACGCCGGTGGCGCCGCATAACCTGAATGTCCGTCCCATTGTCGTGCCGGATGACAATATCATCTCCTTTGAAGTGGAAGGGCGGGCGGAGAATTTCATCTGTGTCCTGGATTCCAGGAAGGAGATCGTGGATAAGCAGGTACAGCTGGCTGTTCGCAGTGAGGCTTTCACCCTGAGCCTGATACGCCTGAATGAAAATAATTTTCTGCAAACCCTCCGCGGCAAGCTTTCCTGGGGGCTGGATACCCGGAATTAGCCGATGCGGCTTGGTTTTTGACCAATGAATGACCTGTAATTTTTACCAGGGCGGACCACAGGTCTGCCGGCCGCAGGCCGATTAAATATGGATTTGAGCCCAAGGGGTTAAATTTTAACAAACCCTTGGGCAAAATGATGTTAGGGATGGGAACGAAAAAAACACAAATTTCGTTTCCTATGAGGACAATGTATTATAATAATTATATGAAGCAGCTGCTGAGTCTTACCGTAATATCATTATTGCTGGGTTGTCTGCGGGTGAATGCACAGGAAGAAGCCATCGTTCAGGAAGGTGAGTATGGTATTTCGGCCGGCGCTTCGCATTATTTCGGGGACCTGAATCCCAATCCACGGTTCAATCGCCCGAATATGGCCCTGGGCGCTTTTTTCCGTAAACAGTTCGGCAATTACGTTGCCCTGCGGATCGCAGGGCATTATGCTTTTCTCGGGTATTCGGACAGGTATAATACCAATAACGAATTCATGCTGCGACGGAACCTCAGCTTCAATACCAATATATGGGAGCTGACGCTGCAGGGCGATTTCAACTTCTACAAGTTCGTACCGGGTAGTCTTTACGACCGATTTACCCCGTATATCACTTTTGGGGCCGGTGTGTTCAATTACGACCCGTATGCTTATTACCGGGGCCAGAAGGTTTATTTAAGACAGCTGGGAACCGAGGGACAGGGTTCTTCGTTGTACCCCGGCCGGAAGCCTTACGGTAGCATGGCGATGTGCTTTCCCCTGGGCGTGGGGGTGAAATATAATCTCAACCGGAATATGAACCTGGGTTTCGAAGTGGTTTACCGCTTTACCACCACGGATTATATAGATGACGTCAGCACCAATTATGCGCCTGACGCGCAGACGCATTTGCTGCCGGATGGCTCTCCTACCCTTTGGTATGCCTTGCAGGACCGCAGTAGTGAGGTGGGGGCCCCTATCGGGATCAAGGGGCGTCAGCGGGGGTATTCCAACCAGCGGGACGGGTATTTGTTTGCGGAAGTTATGCTTTCATTTAATTTGAGTTCGTATAAGTGTCCTGCTCCGGGGGGGCTTTAAGTCTTCTTCCTTTAAGTTTATTGCCATTACTTATTCCCGACAGCTATATGCCTTCCGTCGCTGTACTTTGGGTACCATTGGGCATTTTACCTTTATTGAGCGGATGTCTATTGGGCTATTGTGGCTGGATCGACTAGCCCAAAGTAAGGCTCCTTCAGGCTATAGCTGATCGGCTGGCCGCGGAGGAGGCTAGTGGGGACTTATAGCTGATTGACTAGCCGCGGAGGGGGCCAGTGGGGATTCGATAAGTGGGGGCTCATTGCAGCGGGTGGGATTTGACAAGTGGGACGATTTTGGAGGGAATAAAGATGGCGGCTTGCCATTCAAGGGGCTTGAGAATGTTGATGGAGTTTGCGGCGAAGGCAATGTGCGGAGACGGGGGTTAAGCCATGCCCTGCCGTGGAGGAGCCTTACTTTCCTACGGTAGGGGATATATTTTGATGTTTGGCGATAGTCATCGTTCACAGTAGTAATACTATTAATCGGAGATGGAAAGTACAGCGACGGAACGGTTAGGGCTGGCGAAAAAGCGGAGAAGGCTCAGCGATCTGCCGTGAAAGCAACAGGAGCGGAGAAAGGACGAATCGCCCCGCGACAGTACAAGGGTGCGACGCAACGGCCGCCCAATAGAACCGCCCTGCGGGGCCAATGATGAGAATTTAACAACTCAAACCCCTGAAATCACTATCTTTGAGCCCCTTAAGTGGAACCGAGAAGACCCATCATTAAACGTGCACCGGGGGTGGGCCGAATTTCGGGAAAGTCATACCCGGTGATAAAAAACCATCTATGGAGTCTGAAAAGGCAAAAATAGATCTGCAACGGCTACCCCGTCATATCGCCATTATAATGGATGGCAACGGTCGCTGGGCCCAGGAAAAGGGCCAGGACAGACTATTTGGCCATTTTCATGGCGTCGAGAGCGTCAGGGATATCGTAGAAGGCTGTGCGGAGCTGGGGATCGGTTATCTGACCCTTTATGCTTTTTCCACGGAGAACTGGGATCGTCCGGCTGTCGAGGTCACGGGGCTGATGGAGCTGCTGGTGGAGACGATCCGGAAAGAGGCAGAGACGCTCAGCAGGAATAATATAAGATTGCATGTCATCGGCGATATGACCATGCTACCCGAATATGCCCGTAATGAGCTGAAGGAGGCGTTGGAGATAACGGGAAAGAATACGGGGCTGAACCTGATCATGGCATTGAGCTACAGCTCACGCTGGGAGCTTACGGAAGCGGTGAAGAGCCTCGCCCTGGATGTGAAGGCGGGGAAGCTGGATCCGGCCGCCATTACCCAGGACACCATTCAACAATATCTGTCCACACGGGACTTCCCTGATCCGGAATTGATGATCCGGACCAGCGGAGAGTACCGCATCAGTAATTTTTTGCTATATCAACTCGCTTATGCTGAATTGTATTTTACCAGCGTCCGCTGGCCTGATTTTCGAAAGGAGAACCTATATGAAGCCATCCTCGACTTCCAGGGCAGAGAAAGGCGATTTGGGAAGACTGGCGCACAAATCCAGCAGGAGTCGTCTGCTTCCCAGACCACTTTTTAACAAAGACTTTTAATAAATCCCCTTAATTTGCCGCTCTAAAAACCGACTGGATGCAACGAAGATCACTGATTTGTGTTTTTTTACTAATATCTTACTGCTTACTGAATCTAACTGCTGCAAAAGCCCAGGTTACCGATACGACGCATCCAGTTTCTGTAGATCCCGAATTAATCAACCTTACCAACCCTAAAAATCCTCCCCGTGAATACACTATTGCAGGCATCAAGATAGCCGGAACCAAATACCTTGACGAGACGCTACTCACTTCCATTTCAGGGCTTACAGTAGGTGATAAAGTGACAATTCCGGGCGGTGATAATTTCAGCAAGGCCATTACGAATCTCTGGAAGCAAAATCTTTTTTCCGATATCGAGATCAATTTTACGAAAATTTCCGGCACCAATATTTATATAGAGATCGTTGTGACAGAGCGGCCCCGCCTGTCGAATTTTTATTTTAAGGGGGTGAAGAAAGGTGATGGGGACGATCTAACCACCAAGACCGGCCTGGTCAAGGGGCGGGTGGTCAACGAGAACATGAAGCGTTCAGCCATCCAGGTCATTAAAAAGTTCTATGCCGAGAAGGGTTACCAGGATGCGCAGATAACCATTACCGAAATCAAAGACCCGTCTGTCGCGAATTCCGAGATACTCAACTTCAACATCGTTAAAGGCCCGAAGGTTCGCATCAGCGAGATCAATTTTTTCGGCAACCAGGCTGTTTCGGAGATCAAGCTAAAGAAGCAGATGAAGGATACGCATGAGCAGACCCGGTTCACGCTGTTCCCGCCTCCGGAGGACACGACGTTCGGCGCTCATTCCCGCATGGGCTTCAGAGAATACCTCGATAAATGGGGTTTTTTGTCGTTTACGGGGACGAAGGAATTCCTGGACCCGTACTTCCGGTTCAAGCTGTTCAGCTCGGCGAAGTTCAATGCCACCAAGTATGAGGCGGACAAACAAAAGGTGCTGGACTATTACAACTCGCAGGGCTATCGTGACGCAACGATCGTAGATGACAGGACGATCGTGAAGAAAGGGAAGATGAACGTAGATATCAAGGTGGAAGAAGGGCATAAATATTATTTCGGGAATATTTCCTGGAGGGGCAATACCAAATACTCCGACAGTATCCTCAGCCTGGCGTTGGGCATTCACAAAGGGGATGTCTACAACCTGGATATCCTGAACAAGAAATTGAAGATGTCCCAGGAGGGTGGTGATATCAGTGGTCTGTATATGGATGACGGTTACCTGTTCTTCCATATCGATCCGGTGGAAACGGCGGTATATAATGATACCATCGATTTCGAGATCCGTATGACGGAAGGGCCTCAGGCGACGATCAAGAATATTACGATCACCGGGAATGAAAAGACAAAGGAGTATGTCATCCGCCGGGAGCTGTTCACGATACCAGGGGATAAGTTCAGCCGGCAGGAGCTGATCCGTTCTCAGCGGCAGATTGCGAACCTGGGTTTCTTCAACCAGGAAAAGATCACCCCGGGCGTCAACCCGAACCAGGAAGATGGGACGGTGGATATCAACTGGGGAGTGGAAGAAAAATCTGCCGACCAGCTGGAGCTGTCCGCGGGATGGGGTGGCGGCATTGGTCTCACCGGGACGGTGGGTGTCACGTTCAACAACTTCTCTATGAAGAACATTCTTCATAAATCTGCATGGGATCCGTTGCCCAGCGGGGATGGACAGAAGCTGAGCCTTCGTATCCAGTCCAATGGCAAGGCGTACCAGTCCTATAACTTCTCCTTCACGGAGCCCTGGCTGGGTGGAAAGAAGCGAAATTCACTGACTGTCAGTCTTTACCGCAGCGTCTTCCGTACGGGAGGATACAACTACCGGACGAATACCTATTCGTTCAGCGATACCAACTCATTGAAGAACTTCGGTGTCTCCGTGGCCCTGGGCAAACAGCTGCACTGGCCGGATGATTATTTCACCCTGACGTATTCTGTGAACTATACACAGTACGACCTGAACAACTATCCTTTGTTCACCTCGGCCTTCCGGAACGGCTTCTCCACCAACTTGAGTTTCAAGCTGGCTTTGAGCCGGTATTCGTTGGACCAGCCTATTTATCCAAGGTCTGGCGCCAGCCAGATCCTGAGCGTTCAGTTCACACCGCCTTATTCCGCGTTTGACAGGAGTCTTACGCAGCAGAACAGCTACAAATTGCCGGAATACCATAAATGGCGGTTTACCAGTGACTGGTACCTGCCGATCGGGCAACCGATGGGAGCGGACAAAAGCCGTCAGTTCGTGCTGAAGGCATCTGCCAAGTTCGGATTCATGGGCCGCTATAACAGCAGGCTTGGCTTCTCTCCTTTCGAGCGTTTCCAGGTGGGGGATGCGGGTCTGACCAACAACTTCGGCTTGCTGGGGTATGATATTATCTCCCAGCGGGGTTATCCTGTTTACGAGAACTCCGATCCGAAATTCAACCCTGACCAGCAACAGGCCAGCCAGTTCTTTACCATGTTCAATAAGTATACGCTGGAATTGCGCTATCCTTTCACGACCAATCCCAGCAGCACGATCTATGGGCTGACCTTTTTCGAGGCTGCCAATGGATGGTATAATTACAATGAATACAATCCTTTCCGTCTCCGCAGGAGCGTAGGCGTGGGCATGCGTTTCTTCCTGCCCATGTTCGGCCTGCTGGGTTTCGACTACGGGATAGGCCTGGATCGTATCCAGAATGGCTCTCTGAAAAATGCGACCCGGTTTACATTTATGTTGGGGTATGAACCGGATTAATGCTTATTTTACAGATCCTAAAAATGCACCTATGAGGAAGATAATAATATTTGTAAGCCTGTTGCTGGCCTTTGCGCTGGCCGGGCAGGCGCAACGGATCATCGTTGTAGACACCAAGTATATCCTGGATAAAATGCCGGAATACAAAGATGCCCAGAAAAAGCTGGATCAGATCAGCCTGCAGTGGCAGAAAGAGATCGATGACAAGCAGTCGGCCCTGGATAAAATGTACAAGGATTATGACGCCGAGCAGGTGATGTTGAGCGATACGCTGAAGAAGAAAAGAGAGGATCTGCTTTTCAACAGGGAAAAGGAGGTGCGGGACCTTCAGCGCAAGCGTTTCGGCTATGAAGGCGACCTGTTCAAGATGCGGCAGGAATTGGTCAAACCCATACAGGACAAGGTATACAACGCCATCCAGCAGATTGCGGTCAACAGGATGTACGATTTAATTTTGGATAAAAGTGAAGGAATTACTGTTATATTTGCCGACCCAAAGCTGGACAAAAGCGAGGATATCCTGCGGGCTTTGGGAATTGCCAAATAAGGAGAAGAAGCTTTGGGTGATCGATGTGCCTGGCTATTGTTAAAGTGTCGTTAAGCAAACAACAAAAACAAATAAGATCATGGAACTCCGTTATGTTCCGTGCTCACCAAAAACAAACAACGAACAAATGAAAAAGATTCTTACCGTAGTAGTGGTGGTTATGGGCCTGGTGATGGCGGGCAATTCAACAAAAGCGCAGGCGAAGATCGGCTATATCAGCCTTTCCGAACTGATCCCTGCAATGCCTGAATACAAAAAAGCGGATACGGCCTTGAATGATTACCAGAATGCGCTGGGTCAGAATTTCGAGGACATGAAGAAGGAATATTATGAGCAGGACAGCCTCTTGAACTCAAAGGATACGGCTAAATACACAAAGGCGCAACTGGAACTGAAGAAGAAGAATATGGGTGAAATGCTCATCAAGCTGCAGGGATGGCAACAGCAGGCACAGCAACTGTACCAGCAGAAGCAGCAGGATCTGATCACGCCTATTCAGAAGAAAGCTGTTGAAACGGTGCAGGCCGTGGCCAAGGAAAACGGCTATGCTTATGTGCTGACGAAGGAAGCGCTGCTGGCATCCCCTCCCGCAGATGACCTGCTGCCCCTGGTGAAGAAGAAGCTCGGCCTCAAATAGCGCCACAGGCGCTATGGCCGTAACCGAGCGAAGCGAAGGTTACGAACGAGGAGGAGCAAGGAACGCAGCTCCGACGAAGTTCTCATCATTAGCCGTTCGGTAAATTTCGGAACCCATCGCCGGCGAAATAAATAGGTTCTATTGTACAAATCAGATATTAAATGAAGCGCTGGGCGGCTATTCCCCCGGCGTTTTTTTATACTATGCAATCCTCGCAACCCATCGGTGTATTTGATTCAGGTTATGGCGGCCTCACGGTTCTGAAAGAGCTGGTGGCCCGGCTGCCGCAGTATGATTATACGTACCTGGGAGATAATGCCCGTGCACCCTATGGGACGAGGAGCTTCGAGACGGTGTATCATTATACGCTGGAGTGTGTGCAATGGCTTTTCCGCCAGGGCTGTCCCCTGGTGATACTGGCCTGCAATACGGCTTCGGCGAAGGCGCTGCGGACCATCCAGCAGCATGACCTTCCCCTGATCGCGCCGGATAAAAGGGTGCTGGGGGTGATACGGCCGACCACGGAAGTGATAGGGAAGTATACGAAGACGGGCAAAGTGGGCATTCTTGCTACCCGGGGGACGGTGCTGTCAGGGTCCTATCCTATCGAGATCGAAAAATTCTACCCTTCCATCGATGTGTTCCAGCAGGCTTGCCCGCTCTGGGTGCCCCTGGTGGAGAATAACGAGCATGATAAGCCTGGCGCTGATTATTTTGTGAAAGAGTATATGGAGTTGCTGAAGGCCCAATCTCCTGATATTGACGCTGTGCTCCTGGCATGTACCCACTATCCCCTGATGCGGGACAAGATCGCGCGGCATTTGCCGGCGGGTAGCCAGCTGATCGTCCAGGGCGAGATCGTAGCGGAGAGTCTGGCTGATTATTTGCAGCGTCATCCGGAGATGGAACGCCGGTGTTCCAGGAACGGCCAGCTCCGGTGCTTTACCACGGACTCCGCCGAGGATTTTGACAGCCACGCCAGTATTTTCTATGGGAAAGCTTTACAATCAACGCATATAGTATTACCTTAATAGTTGCATTATGTCCCGTTACCTTTCTCATATCGTGTCCGTCCTGGTGGTCCTGGGCCTTTTCTCCTGCCGGAAAGAGGTCAGCACAGAAAATCCCAATGGTCGCAACGGGACCTTTATGGCACAGATCGATGGGACGCAATGGATAGCTGCTGACAATCAAAAAGGGGCCACCATTGCGGCGGGATTTATCAGCATTACGGGCCTCAGTGCGGACAATAAGCAGCTGGGCATTATCCTCAACGATACGGTCCCCGGGGTCTACACGCTCGACCAGAACACTACTTCCGTTGCCGCGTACGCCAATAAAGACTCCGCCGACCTGTATGCCTACACCTCCAACCAGGGCAGCGACACGTCCCAGGCGGGCGGGACGGTGACAGTGACCGCCATCGACCCGGTGAACAAGACCATTACCGGCACATTCTTCTTCAATGCCTATCGGAACGTCGACGGTAAGGAAAAAAAGATCACAGAAGGGGTCTTCTACAAATTACCCTATAGTTCGTCCCTTCCGGAGGCTAACAAAGGGGATACGATGCATGCAGTCATCGATGGACAGAACTGGATGGCCAGGAGCATCCTGGCTTCAAACTTTTCCAACACGCTGGTTATAAATGGCTCAGCCCTCAATGGGGCACAGGCCATTACCCTTATACTGCCTTTTGATATCGCTCCGGGAGGGCCTTATATGTTCGATAACATGCAATTCACCTATACCGGCGTCTATAGTCCGGTGATCAACTCCACTTTTGGCGCTGCCAGCGGGACACTCAATATCCTGGAAAATGATCCTACTGCCGGAAGGATCAGGGGTAATTTTGAGTTCCTGGCGACTGACCCCACCTTCCAGGACCCCAAGACCTACCAGCTGAGCAGCGGATATTTTTCGGTGCAATATTAGTAAACACTTGGCCGGCCATCTTTTTTTCCCTAATTTTGCCGTCCCTTTCACCGGCGACGGGTATGGTGACCCGTGGTCTTTGATGGAAAAAGTTTTTTCTAATTTATTTAAAATGAACGTATGAAACGTACATTCCAACCTCATAGACGTCGCCGCAAAACTGTTCATGGTTTTCGTAAGCGCATGCAGACTGCCAATGGCCGTAAGGTATTGGCCAGCCGTCGTAAAAAGGGTCGTAAGAAACTGACGATTTCTGACGAATCGAAACTGAAATAGCATTTCCGGCCGGGACGGGTTTTTCCGTCATCGGACCATAGAGCTTATATTGCAGCGAATTAGTGCGAGCTAATTCGCTTTTTTTATTTTAAAATATCTCCCATCCACCGGCGATTCACATTAGGCAGGGGTGAGCGGCTGAAGAGCCGCAAGCAGATCGAGCGGGTCTTCCGTGCGGGCAAGCGCCTGCATGTCTTTCCCTACATGGTCTATTATGTGATAGAACCCCCGGAGGGCGGGCCTGGTCAAGCGGGAAATGTGGGTAAAGGCCGGCCGGGTTTACAGGCCGGATTCGGGGCCAGCAAGCGGAATTTTAAAAAGGCGGTAGACAGGAACCGGATCAAGCGGCTGACCCGGGAGGCTTATCGCCTGCAAAAAGAGCCTTTGGCGCTTTGGGTGGAGGAACGGCGGCTTTCGCTCTGCCTGTTTTTTATTTATACCGGCAAAGAACTGCCCGATCACCGCCTGGTGTCCGGCAGGATAGCTGTAGCTTTGGAAAAAATAGCGAAGGAGATAGGATCATGAGGACCTTACGACGCATATTAAGCCTGCCCCTGATCGCATTGATCAAGCTGTATCAATGGATTATTTCGCCCCTGTTAGGCCCCAAATGCCGCTTTACGCCCACCTGCTCGCAATATGCCCTGGAAGCACTGCAAAAATATGGTCCCCTGAAAGGCGGATGGCTGGCGCTACGCCGCATTGTCCGTTGTCATCCCTGGGGAGGACATGGGGTGGACCCTGTACCTTAGGAAGCTGCAAGCTGCAAGCCTCAAGCTGCAAGCCAGGAGTGCTTAGGTTAACTTTACTTGTAGCTTGCAGCTTGTGGCTTGAGGCTATTTCGCCGGTTTGGCCGGCGAAATGATCCCATTGAATTTATTGATCATTTCGTGCACTTCCTTGACGCTATAAAATTTATAGATCTCCGGGACGGAGCCGGCGTCGAAAGAAGAAGGGATCGTTGTGTAAGGTCCGAATACCTTTGCTGCGGTGGTCTGGCTGACCTTGGCAATATGGTTGGGCAGGATAAAATAATTCTTATTGGCTGCGCTGACGTTCTCGCCGCGAACCAGTTTTTCAAGGCTATCCACCATAGGTTTCAGCTGATCCTGTGTAATACGGTTGCTTCCAGATGCCGCACCTACGCGCTGGAAGCTGCCTACGATGGTGTCATTTTTCAGGTTGGCTATATAAAGCCCATCTTCCGCCACTTCCAGGCTGACCTTACCGGAAGGGGTCTGCGCGTTGAGCGTCACCGGATCGCCGCCGGAGAAGTCCAGGTCCTGTTGATGTAAGGGGCCTCCTTCGCCAACGGTGATATTGGTCTTGGTGTTATCTACCTGTATATCGCTGCCTGCATAGACGATGACCTTTTTCTGATGTCCTTTACAAGCTGCCAGGGAGAGAAGCGCTGCGATCGAAAATGCCGTGGCGGAAAATTGCTGCATATGGTTCTTTTTATCGAATGGTATTCCGGCAGCGTAGTCCTTGCGGGTCACGCTGCCGGTGAGTATGATTTATTTGCCGATCGCGGCCGCATAACGTTCAGCCACCTTATCCCAGTTGACTACGCTCCAGAAAGCGCCCAGGTATTCGGCGCGGCGATTTTGATATTTCAGGTAATAGGCATGTTCCCAAACGTCCACGCCCAGCAGGGGTGTTCCCTTTACTTCGGCTACGTCCATCAGTGGGTTGTCCTGGTTGGGGGTGGAGCTGATCTCCAGCTTGCCGTCCTTTACGATGAGCCAGGCCCAGCCGCTGCCGAAACGGCCCATGCCGGCCGCATTGAATTTTTCCTTGAAGGCGTCGAAGCTGCCGAAGGTGGTATGGATGTCGTCGGCCAGCCTGGCTGAGGGAGCGCCGGTGCTTTTGGGGCTGAGGCTTTCCCAGAAGAAAGTATGGTTCCAGTGTCCTCCGCCATTGTTGCGGACGACAGGGCTGATGGTGCCTGCTTTTGCGACCAGCTCTTCCAGGGATTTTCCTTCGTTGGGAGTGCCGGCGATGGCCTTATTCAGATTGTCAACATATGCCTGATGATGTTTACCATGGTGTATCTGCATGGTGGTAGTGTCGATGTGCGGCTCCAATGCTTCGAATGCATACGGCAACGCAGGAAGTGTAAATGCCATAACGGATGTTTTTAATGTTATCTAAAATTAAGTCTTGTCAATAAGGGCCGTGAGGCCACTGAAGGGGTAGCGAATTTACAGGAAAATGCGCACCCTGCCAAACGGATGGATTACACCCGGAGGTGGGAGGATGTTTAAAGTTTTGTAACTTTCTCGTCTAATCTCTTTTTTATGTATACTATGTTCAAGTGCATTGCAGCTGTCTTTTGTCTGTCGGCAGGGTGTTCTTTCGGGGTAAAGGCCCAGGACAATACGCTTACTGCCAGGGAGAGAAAGGCGGGCTGGAAATTATTATTTGACGGTAAGTCGACTGCGGGGTGGCATACGTATAAGCAGGCGCCCGATGACAGCTGGGAGGTCACTAACGGAGAGCTGCATTGCAAGCAGGAAGGGGTACAGCATCGTGCCGACCTGGTGACGAATGGGAAATATGAGAATTTTGAGCTTGAGCTGGACTGGAAGATTGAAAAGGGGGCCAATAGCGGTGTGCTTTATCATGTGCTGGAGACGCATGAGCATCCCTATGAGACCGGGCCGGAGTACCAGCTGATAGATGATTTCGGGTACCCGGGGAAGTTGGAAGATTGGCAGAAGAGCGGGGCGGATTATGCGATGCATCCTCCGTTGAAGATCGCTACGAAGCCCCAGGGGGAGTATAACCATACACGGATCGTTGTAAATGGAGATCATGTGGAGCATTGGCTCAATGGATTCAAGGTGGCTGATTTTAAGGTCCGGACACCGGAATGGCGGAAGCTGAAGGCCACCGGCAAATGGAAGGATTATCCTGATTATGGCGTGGCGAAGACGGGACTGATCGACCTGCAGGATCATGGTGGTGGGGCGACCTTCAAGAACATCAAGATCAGAAAAATCTAGCTACAAGCTTCAAGCTACAAGCTGCAAGCAAGATCTTTTAAGTCGTGCATGGCTTAATAATGCCAACTTGTAGCTTGAGGCTTGTAGCTTGAAGCTGGAAAGTGCTCGCAGCTATTTCCTGCGTTCGCGAAAGAAGTCCTGCATCAGCGCGGCGCATTCTTCTTTCAGGATGCCTTTTATGAGGGTGGTTTTGGGGTGGAAGGGCCAGGTAGGGATCCGGGCTTCGGGAGATGGGAGCAGGGGGTCATCTGATGGGTTGGACAGGGATGGCAGGCGGATGCCCCGGCGGTAGCCGTTCTTATCGTCATCGGCGCCGTAGATGACGCGGCCGATCTTGCTCCAATAGAGCGCGCCGGCGCACATGAGGCAGGGTTCTACGGTGATATAGATGGAGGCATCCGGGAGGTATTTGCTGCCCAGGAAATTGAAGGCGGAGGTGAGGGCGATGATCTCGGCGTGTGCGGTGCAGTCTGTCAGTCTTTCCGTTTGGTTGTGACCGCGGGCGATGATCTTGTCGTTCAGGACGATGATGGCGCCGATGGGGATCTCTTCTTCGGCGTATGCTTTGCGGGCTTCCTTGAGGGCTTGCTGCATGTAATCGCTGTCATCATTGGTACGCAAAAAAGGAATTTTCCCTATAACGTTGTCATTGCTCATAAAGTCAAAATTAAGCACTAAATCATTGCATTTAATTATGGCGAATTTGCCATAATTAAGCTAAAAGAAAAGAGGCCCCAAGAGGGCCTTTGTTTACATCGGTCAAGTGATTGTCCTTAATTTTAGCGATTCGGATGTTTGTTTAAAGAAGAATAACAGGTTTTTCCGATAGTATCAGTAAGCGGAAATGTATATTCCGGCTTTCTGTCCATACCGAGCTCCCTCATGGTTTCGATGAGTTGCTGAAGTTCTTTAAACTTATTATCACCAAGGTTTTTAAGCTCCTCGGCATTTATTGTTTCCTGAATTTTTTCAGCAATTGAATTCATAATACGAATTTAAATAAATTTTCGTGAATGTAAGAAGGCTTCAGAGCCGTTTCTCAATATGTATTGGCAAATCAAGTCATTATATTCTCTTATAAGTGATTTTAACGCCTTATCGCTGGAGTAATCCTCGATCTTTAGCTTTAAAATATGAGTTAAGGCGGCTACTCCAATTGAAATCTTCAATAAAGTCACGGAAGGGTTTTTCAAGCGAATCGGCGATAGGACCATAATAAAAAATTACGTCCGAATTGAAATATGCTTCTAGCCTTGCCAATCTTTCGTTGAGAATGTCATGAAGCGTTGAATCGAAGATGGGTTTCATCTGATAAAGTTTTCGCAAAATTAAAAAGCAAATCCCGCCGAATTTGAGGAAATTGTTACTGCATTAAACCAGTATAATTATGTCTATCGATCTGCCTGCCATGCGCCGCCATTTCCAGTCGGGGGCTACCCGGTCTTACGATGTGCGGAGAAAGCATCTGCTGTTGTTGAGAGAAAGCCTGCTGCGGCACGAGCAGGCGATTGCGGAAGCGCTGTATGCCGACCTGAAAAAGGGCCGCGAGGAGGTGTATGGCACGGAGACGGGATTGGTGCTGGCCGAATTGAACAATAGCCTTCGACATCTCCGGAAATGGATGCGGCCGCGGCGTGCGGGGACCAACATGGTCAACCTGCCTTCTTCTTCCCGGGTCTATCATGATCCATTGGGTGTCGTGCTGATCATCGCGCCCTGGAACTATCCCCTGCAGCTGGCGCTGGTGCCCCTGATCGGCGCCCTGGCGGGCGGCAATTGCGCGGTGGTGAAACCATCGGAACATGCTCCCGCCACGTCGGCCCTGATCGAAAAAATGCTGGTTGCCCTCTATCCGCCGGAATATGTCTGCGTGGTACAGGGCGAGGGGGCGGGCGTGGTGACGGGGATGATGCAATCTTTCCGATTTGACCATGTTTTTTTCACAGGCAGCATACCTGTCGGGCGGGCCGTGTACCAGCAGGCGGCCAAAGAGCTGGTGCCTGTTACGCTGGAGCTGGGCGGCAAGAGCCCGGTGGTGGTGGAGGCCGATGCCGACGTACCCACCGCTGCCAGGCGTATCGTTCTGGGCAAGTTCATCAATGCGGGGCAGACCTGTATTGCCCCGGACTACCTGCTGGTGCATGCGGATGTCAGGGACCGGCTGATGCATGCCATGCAGGAGACCATGTTGTCTTTTTACGGAGCCAGGCCGGAGGAAAGCAACGATTATGCGAAGATCATCCATGAAAGGAGGTTCGATACGCTGGTGGGCTACCTGTCGGAGGGGAAGATCGTTTCAGGAGGGCGTCATGACAGGACGCGGTTGTTTATCGAGCCCACCCTGATGGAAGATGTTTCGCCGGAGAGCGCCCTGATGCGGGAGGAGATATTCGGCCCTATCTTACCGGTGTTCACCTACCGGAACATGGAAGAGGCGCTGGCCATCGTGCGGCAGCATCCGGACCCGCTGGCTTTTTATCTTTTCACCCGGAACGCCGGAAAGCAGCGCTCCTGGATGGAGCAATTTTCATTTGGAGGAGGATGCATCAACAATACGGTATGGCATTTCGCCAATCATCACCTGCCTTTTGGTGGTGTGGGCTACAGCGGCATGGGAGCTTATCATGGCAAAAATACTTTCGATGTATTTACGCATGCAAAGCCTGTGATGCAAACGCCTGTATGGATCGATCCGTCGATCAAGTATCCTCCTTACGAAGGCAAGCTGAAATGGTTCAGATTTTTTTTCAGGTGAGGGTCGTCGTTAGTATGCGCAATCTTCCAGCTGGCTGGCCGAGAAACTGGTGACGGTGCGTTCTGGGACGAATCCGGCATAGCGCTGCTGCACCTGCAGCAGAATGTCCTCGATCTCCGCAACGGAGGCTTTTTGCACCAGCTGGTTGCGGAACTCCTTGATATAAGGGAAGCCTTTCAGGTAATTGGTGTAGTGCCTGCGCATTTCGAGGATGCCTACGACGGGGCCTTTCCATTCCACGGAACGGAGCAGGTGGTCGCGGATGGCGGCGATCCGTTGTTCGATGGTCGGGGCGGGCAGATGATCGCCCGTCTGCAGGTAATGCTTTATCTCGTTAAAGATCCACGGGTAACCGATGGCGGCCCGGCCGATCATGATACCATCTATGCCGTAGCGGTCCCGGTATGCTTTTGCTTTTTCAGGCGAATCGATGTCCCCATTGCCGAAGATGGGTATCCTGATACGGGGGTTTTCCTTTACCCGGGCGATGAGGGTCCAGTCGGCATCGCCTTTATACAGCTGCGCGCGGGTCCTGCCATGGATGGTGAGGGCTTTGATCCCCACGTCCTGGAGCCGTTCCGCCACTTCTTCGATGTTTTTCGACTGATCGTCCCAGCCGAGGCGTGTTTTCACCGTTACAGGCAGCTTTGTACCTTTTACGACGGCTGCCGTCAGGCGCGTCATGGCTTCCACGTCCTTTAATACGGCCGCACCGGCGCCCTTGCAGACCACTTTTTTCACCGGGCATCCGAAATTGATGTCCACGAGGTCGGGCTGGACGGTGTCGACGATGCGGGCGCTCATGGCCATGGCTTCTTCATCCCCTCCGAAGATCTGGATACCGAAAGGGCGTTCGTACTCGAAGAAGTCCAGCTTCATACGGCTCTTCATGGCGTCGCGGATCAACCCTTCGCTGGAAATGAACTCACTATACATCAAATCGGCCCCATTCTGCTTGCAGACATAGCGAAAGGGGGGATCGCTCACGTCCTCCATAGGGGCCAGGAGAAGTGGAAATGCAGGAAGTTGTATATTGCCGACGTTTATCGCCATCAGGGATGCAAATTTACACTGAAATGCCCAATGGTCAAAGGATAGATGAAGCGTTGTTATTTATGGACAGAAGATTGAAAATACCCTCAGCCTGGAGCCAGCTCGCCTTGTTCCTGCTCCTGCTGGGTGGGAGTATCCTCTTTACGAGCGTGTTTGTAAGCTTGTTGGCGCCCGGCAACCGGAGCGTGAATGGGGAGAAGCTGCTACAGATGATCTCTACCATGGGGATATTTGGCTTACCGGCCTATTTTTATGCAGTGATGACTTCCCGGGAGCCTCCCCTGGACTTTCTTGGACTTCGGAAGACCCCGCACCCGGCTTTTTATGCGCTGGCAGTGGTACTTCTCCTGTTCTCCTTTCCATTTGAGGGCTGGCTGGGGCAGATCAATAAGAACCTGCCGCTGTCCAACTGGATGATCAACATGGAGAAAGAAGCCGAAGTGAAAACGGCAATACTGTTAAAGACCCATTCTGCCATCGACATCGTTATCAATGTAATTGTCATTGCCGCCATTCCGGCTATCTTCGAAGAAGCCTGTTTCCGGGGGGCGTTGCAGCGTATACTGATCCAGATCTTCAAAAGTCCGTGGGTAGGCATTACCGCTTGTGCCATTTTCTTTTCCGCCATGCATTTTCAATTCAGGGGTTTTTTGCCCCGGATGTTCCTCGGGACATTGCTGGGCGCTATCTACTGGTATAGCGGCAGTCTCTGGGCCTCTATCCTGGCGCATTTTTTTACGAATGGCATCCAGGTAGTGGCTGTCTCGTTTTATCCCCGCCTGCTGACGGAGGACCCTTCCGTTCCGCTTTATTGGGCAATTATTTCTTTGGTAATAGTCGTAGGTTTG
This sequence comes from Flavitalea plasmicola, assembly GCF_030546645.1. Taxonomy (GTDB): domain Bacteria; phylum Bacteroidota; class Bacteroidia; order Chitinophagales; family Chitinophagaceae; genus Puia. The sequence continues at coordinate 405,325 of NZ_JAUOTO010000007.1, read as the reverse complement.
CTTTCTGTACTACGGCGGCGCTCTACCGCAAACTACGCGGAGGTATATGCGGAGGGCACCAATGACTATGACGGATTTCCGGAATGATGGCCTCCGAGCCGAAGTTCTCAGACGTTTTAACAGTTGACAATGGCATTGAACCCTACTATATTCAAGACCCGATCGCTAACGGCTGCCATATTTGTAGTCGTCATGCTTACCGGGTTGCTTTGGAACCAATGGAGCTTTTTTATTCTTTTTTCCATCATCCATTTCGGCGCCTGGTATGAATACCAGCGGCTGATAGCCGGCATCGACGGACAATATGCCACCATTTCACCTTTTCATCGTTATGGCGTCATGATCGCCGGCTGGTGCCTGATGTGGTATTTTACCAATAAAGGGTATCGCATCGGGAATGTTTCTTTCCATGCCATCGGATGGTGGATGGGGCTGGTGTTTTTATTTGTGCTGCCCCTGGGAGAGATCATTTTTACCCGTGTGCTCAACGTGAGGAACCTATTGTATTCTGCGGCCGGATTGGTTTATATCTCTCTCAGCCTGGGCCTGCTGACACATATGAAGACCATGTTCTACGGGAATATCGTCAGTTTCTGGGGCACTTTGCTCGTGCTGATCATCATTGGTTCCATCTGGATCAATGACACCATGGCCTATATTGTCGGATCGCTGATAGGCAAGACGCCTTTTTCGAAGATCTCCCCGAAAAAAACATGGGAAGGCACCCTGGGCGGCGCTGTCCTGGCGATCGTTGTCATCGGCACCATCGGGTATTTTTTTACCCGTCGTGTCAATGATGGGTTGACAGATTGGTCATGGACGTTGCAATGGGCGGCGATAGCGGCTATTGCCGCCGTTGCCGGTACTGCGGGCGATCTGCTGGAAAGTAAGCTGAAGCGCATGGCGGGGGTGAAAGACAGCGGACAAATCATGCCGGGGCACGGAGGTTTCCTGGACCGCTTTGACTCCTTACTGGTGGCGACCCCTTTTGTATGGCTTTATATGATGTGGCTGTTGTTGTGACAGGACCGCATATGGCTGCCCGGTTGATCCGGCAAATTCCTTAATTTTGCAGGACAAACCACAGGTTTGTCGGCTGTAACCGAGCGAAGCGAAGGTTAAGGACGAGGAAAAACAAGGAACGAAGTTTTGACGAAGTACCTATCTTTAGATTTTTCCGGAAGACGGGCTATATTTTTCAGTTAGCCCGTTTTCCGGACATTTTTCAATTAATTGTAATGACTATTCATCGGGAAGGCTATCAGACGATCACCATTAGCGCACTGGCTTTTGCAGTGATCAACCTGCTCTCTTTTTACTTTATCAGCGCGCATGTGCCCTGGCTCAGCTATCTTATCTTTTTCGTGACGTTGGCCTTGCTGTTATTCCTGATCTCTTTTTTCCGGGTGCCCAACCGGAAACTGTCAAAGGGGGATGACCTGATCATTTGCCCGGCGGATGGCAAGGTAGTGGTCATCGAAGAGATTGTCGACCAGGAGTTTTTTAAGGACCGTCGTATACAGGTGTCCATTTTCATGAGTCCTGCGAATGTCCATCAAAACCGCAATCCCATAGGAGGCGAAGTGGTGTATAATCAATATCATAAGGGAAAATACCTGGTAGCCTGGCATCCCAAGTCTTCCACCGAGAATGAGCGGCACAGCGTGGTGCTGCGCAATGGGCGCGGGGAGATACTGGTGAAGCAGATTGCCGGCGCATTGGCCAAACGTATTGTGAACTACCTGTCTGTGGGACAGAAGGCGGAGCAAAGTGCGGAATATGGCTTTATCAAGTTCGGCTCCCGGGTGGATGTCCTGCTGCCTGTGGGCACCAAGGTGAATGTACAGCTGAACCAGGTAGTGCAGGGCGGTGTTACGGTACTGGCGACGTGGTGATTTAATTGGGATTTTTGAGAGAAATAGGGTATATTTAAATTATGAAGAAGATATTAATACTCGCTACAGCCGCTTTTCTTTTTGCCGGCGTTGCCCATGCTACAAATGGCAAGGAAAAAGGCAAGAAAAAAGAAAAGACCCACAAGACCTGCCCGGGCAAGGAGTGTGGAAAGCAGAAGGGCTAGGTCAGAATATTCTTTCCAGCTCCTTCAATGAACGAATGGTATAGGTTGGTTTTACGGCGGGCTCCTCGCCCACGTGATTGACGTATACCTGGTCGATACCTGCATTCATGGCGCCCTGAATATCCGCCTCCACATTGTCCCCCAGCATAATGCTTTCCCGCTTAGCAGCCCCCGCTTTCAGTAAGGCATATTCGAAGATCTCTTTATGCGGCTTGAGGCTGTTGGATCCTTCCGACGTGATGACCTCCGTAAAATAACCGGAGAGTCCTGCGTGCTGCAGCTTGCTGTGCTGGGTCTTCTCGAACCCGTTTGTTATGAGGTGTAAGACATAACCCTTATCCCGGAGATAGCCCAACACTTCCAACGTATGGGGGAACAGGATATTCCGGGTGGGCAGGGCGTCCAGGAAGAGGACATCCATCTTTCGCGCCAGGGGTTCGTCACCGATCCTGAAATCCAGGAGGGTAAGCCACATCCTCTTCCATCGTAACTCATCCACCTTGATATACCCGTTGCGGTAACGAGCCCATAATTTATCATTATGCACGATGTAACAGCGGTGAAAAAGGTCGAAATCGTGCACACCTCTTTCAGCCAGGTTCAGCGAATGGTATAATTCTTCCAGGGTTTGCCGGCTATTGGCCTCGAAATCCCAGAGCGTATGGTCCAGGTCGAAAAAAAGGTGTTTATATTGCATATTGTATGCCGGGGATATGCCCGTAAATCACGAAGTTATGAATTGTATCATTACCGGAGCCTCCCGGGGATTGGGTAAGGCCATCGCGGAAAAATTCGCCGCCGGCGGATATGACCTTTGTCTTGTATCCCGCAATGGGGACGCCCTGCAACGGACAGCAGATGAGCTGGCGGCAAAATATCCTTCCATCGGGATCCGGTGGCGTGCCTTTGACCTGGCGGATAAGCGACAGGCGCTGGCCTGCGGTGAGTGGCTGTCTGCAGGCGGGGCATCGCCGGATATCCTGGTGAACAATGCCGGGCAGTTCATTCCGGGCAGTGTTCACGACGAGGCCGATGGCGTGTTGGAAAAGATGATGGAGGTCAATCTTTACAGTGCTTATCACCTTACACGTGCATTGCTACCCGCCATGATCGCACGGAAAAAGGGGCATATTTTCAATATTTGCTCCATCGCTTCCCTGAAAGCCTATCCCAATGGGGGGGCGTACAGCATCAGCAAATTCGCCCTGGCGGGTTTTTCAAAGAACCTCCGGGAAGAGATGAAGCCGCATGGTATCAAAGTGACGGCGCTCTATCCCGGGGCGGCCTATACGGATTCCTGGGCGGCCAGCGGGATCGATCCTTTGAGGATCATGGAGGCGGGGGATATTGCGGAGATGGTGTATGCAGCCAGCAGGCTTTCGGCGCAGGCGACGGTGGAGGAGATCGTGATGCGGCCGCAGTTGGGGGATTTGTAGGCATTTATGCAGCGAAACGGCCAGGGCAGCGATCTTTAACTGAGTTTTAACCCTGGCCGGGCGGTGTTGCCTGCCAATCAAAATGTATTTTTACAGTCGTGAGGTATGGATCCTGTTAAATCAATAAAATTATCGGCTATCGGCGCAATTGTACGTCTTCCCTTCATGATCCTGGTCATATTGCTGATGGGCCTTTTTGTGTCCGGCCAGGTGAAGTTCAATACGGTCGTCAGCAGCCAGGAACTCGGCAGGGGTGATTACCTGCAGGTGGAGTACGTCGTTGAGAATGCGCGCCAGATAGATCAGCTGACGCCTCCGGATTTCCAGGGATTCCAGGTGGTGCAGGGACCCATTCAATCCAGCGGGATGAGCATTGTCAACGGCAATATGAGCCAGTACAAATCGCTCTCTTTCGTTTTACAGCCTGTCAGGACCGGTAAGTTTGTCATCGGCGGCGCTTCTGCAACGGTGGACGGCAAGCATATGCAATCCAAATCCATTGCGATCACCGTGAATGCGACCTCTTCGGGCGCGGGGGGCGGCGCTGGCGGCGGCAATACCCGGCCTGTCAATCCCTTTCCTTCCATCAACTGGCCGCCGGATCCGATGGGTGCCCCCAGGGATGTAGAGCGGGACATCGTGCTCAGGCCGGGAGAAAACCCCAAAGAGAAGATCCGCAAGAACCTTTTCCTGAAGGTGCAGGTGGATAAGACTTCCTGCTATGTAGGTGAGCCTATCGTCGCGACCTATAAGCTCTATTCCCGTCTGAGCTCGGAGTCCAGGGTGACTAAGCGTCCTTCGCTCAACGGATTTAGCGTCTACGATATGGTGGACCCCAATACGGATGCTCCTACCGTGGAGCGACTCAATGGCAAGGCATATACGGTCCATGTCATTCGTAAAACACAACTGATACCGCTGCAGCCGGGCACCATCGACCTGGATCCCGTGGAAGTGGAGAATACCGTTCATTTTGTCAAGGGAACAAAGCAGCAGGAAACAAGGCATAGCAGTGGTAACCCATTGCGGGACTTTTTCGACCAGATGTCGGATGACGATGACCTGGGACCGGAGGTGGAGGAAAATGTGACCCTGAATACGAAGCCCGTCTCCATCACGATTAAGCCCCTGCCGGAGGAAAACAAGCCGGCGGGTTTTAATGGCGCCGTGGGCAGCTTCTCTATCCAGTCCTCGCTGGTCAATCGCAATATCACGGCGCAGGATGAAGCGACGCTGCATGTTGTCATCAGCGGCAAGGGCAATCTGCCGGTGATCAATGCGCCACAGCTGACATGGCCTGCGGGCGTCGATGGTTTCGACCCTTCCACCAAAGAAGATATCAATAAAACCGTGGCTCCCATGACGGGGACCAAGTCTTTCGACTATGTTTTTACGCCCAGGGATCCCGGGCATTATACCATTCCGGCCATTCATATCCCTTATTTCGATCCGGCCACGCAATCGTATAAGACGGCGGGTACGGAGCCGCTGGATTTCCAGGTAATGGCAGGCGCTGCAAAAAAGAAAGCACCCGCTGTGAAGGCGGCCCCTGTCACGGAAGAAGAAAGCAATGGCGCGCTGAAGAAATTGATCCAGGATCACCTGGAATGGATCTTTGCCGTATTGATCCTTTCTTTCCTGGCTGTCTACTTATTGAGGCAGAATATGCGTTTGAAAAAGACGGAGCAGGAGCAAAAAGAGGCGGCCGCGAAAAAAGAGGCCGAAGAGCTGTTGGCCGAAAAAGCCCGGCAGGCGATGGCAGCTTCGGTGCAAATGGCCGTTGCGCCCGTGATAGACCCTTTGCAGGAAACCAAACAATTATTTGAGCAGGGGGATTTTCAGGGTTTTTACAGGGAGCTGAACCGGGCCGTGTGGAAAGCGATCTCGAAAAAGCTGGAGCTTCCCGCCAGCGAGCTGAATAAGCATAATATTGTCCGTCAGCTGGAGCTAAAAGGCTGGGACAAGGAAAATATCCTTTCTTTGGAAAGCATCCTGAATGAATGCGAGATGAACCTGTATACGCCGGCGTATGACCCTTATAACATGCAGCTATTGCTGCGGCAGGCGGAACCGGTGCTGCACCGGCTGGCCTGATGATGGAAGGATGTTATTCCGTGTATTTATAGCCCACCCCTCTCACCGAGTGGAAATATTTGGGGTTGCGGCTGTCCTCTTCGAAGTATTTCCGGAAGTTGAGCACAAAGTTGTCGATGGTGCGGGTGGTGGGATAGACGTTGTAGCCCCACACGGCCTGCAGGATCTTTTCCCGGGTGACTACTTCATTCCTGTTCTCGATGAGCAGCTTCAGCAGCATGACCTCTTTCTTGCTGAGCTGGATGCGCTCGCCTTTTTTGGTGGTGGCTTCCTGGGCCTTGAAGTCGATGGTGTTCTTCCCGAAGGAGTACACATCGCCGGCAGAATCCTTTTCCTGCATTTTCTTATTCTTTTCGATCAGCTTGCGGATGCGCAGAAGCAATTCTTCCAGGTTAAAAGGTTTGGTCAGGTAGTCGTCTGCTCCTTTCTTCAGGCCCAGCACCCTGTCGGCACTGGCGTTCCTGGCGCTGAGGATGAGGATGGGCACGTCATTGTTCCGGACACGGATGGTCTCAGTGACGTTGATGCCGTCGATGCCGGGCAGCATGACGTCCAGTATGATCAGGTCGAAATATTCGGAGTCGATCGCTTTCAATGCCTGTGTTCCGTCAAAAGCGGATGTGATCTCATAGCCTTCCAGCTCCAGGTTCAGCTTTAGAGCTTCGTGAAGGTTTTCTTCGTCTTCTACCAGGAGGATGGAGATTTTTGCACTCATAAATATTAAAACGATACTGTAAAAATACTCCCAACCGGGGAATTGTCGGTGACTTTAATCGTTGCTTTATGGTCCAGGGCGATCTTGCGGCAGAGGTAAAGGCCCAGTCCTGTCCCCTGGGCGGTGCGGGTCTGTTCCCGGCCTGTGCGATAGAACTTGTCGAAGATCTTCTTTTTTTCTTCCTCCGGTATGCCGGGTCCTTCGTCTTTGACCTGGAGAAGGATATGGTCTTTTTGTTTCCGCAGCAGGATGGAAATGACGCCTTCCTTAGGAGAATATTTGATGGCATTCTCTGCGAGGTTGCTGACGAGCATTTGCAGCAGGAGGGGGTCCCCTGCGAGACTGCAGCCGGGTTCGATGACGTCTTCCCATTTCCGGTCGGCATAACGGTGACGGAGGTCGTGCACGATGCGTTGTACCAGGGAAGAGAGGTCGAGGTCTTCTTTGGAGCGGGTGTAGCCGCCCCCTTCCAGCTGGGAAGCGATGAGAATATTATTGGCCAGGTTATCCAGCCTGCCTGTTTCCTGGAGGGCTGCCTGGATGATCTTTTGTTGTTTTTGTTCGTCCAGCCGATGTTTCTGAAGGGTCTCGAGGTTGAGCTTGGTGACGGCGATGGGTGTTTTCAGCTCGTGGGTAACGGCCATCATGAAGTATTGTTGTTGCAGCTGTAGTCTTATTTGTCTTCTTACTTCCCGGTAGACAAAGAGGGCGCCTACGAGGATCAGGAGGAGGAAGGTGCTGCCTTCGCCGATGTAACCGGCTGTTTTCCGATCGGCTTCCGCATTGATGGCGTTGAGCCTGGATTCATAGGCGGGATCGTCCAGCTTCAGCTCCTGTAATTTGTAGGTGGCCATCTGCCTGTTCTGTGTTTGCAGGGCGATGAACCACCAGCCCAGCCCGGCAATGATATAGGCGAGCAGCACCCAGTAGACGGTGGTGGCAATGGCAAGGCGTCTTTTTCCAAATAGGTTCATTGCACTTTTTCCAGGCGGACCCCTACGTTCAGGACATGTGGGAGGGGGTCATCGCGCATTATTTGCTGTAGTGTAAAGGAATAGGTACCGGGTTTTGAAAAGCCTGTAAGGGCCAGGTCGCGGACCAGGATGCGGTGTTCGTAAATATCGTCCATGCCACTGCCCTTCCATCCATTGTTATCGGCCAGGGGAAGGTCGGCGCGCAGGCTCTTGCCAACGGTGTCTCCCGGCTTGCGGATGATGCCCTGTATCCAGATATTATTGTATTGGTAAGCATCGGAATGCCGCAGCACCACATAAACGTTGTACCGGTCTGCCGTGTCTTTTGCCTGTATGGTAAAGTCGATGCGGGGCTTGAAGCTGCTGGCCCAGGCCTGACCGGGGATGGTCACGTTCTTTTCAAAAACATCGGAAGGGAGGGGGGTACAAGCTGCAAGCTGCAGGCTACAAGCAGCGAGCAGGGCCATGAGCTTTGAGCTGCGAGCTTTGAGCAAAGAGCTGCGAGCTGCGAGGAAAGCTTCAAGCTTCAGGCTACAAGCTACAAGGGGGGAGAAAAGCTTCGGTTTCAAGGAATTTTATTTGTGTAAAGATAGGTTCAAAGTAAGACTTTTTAAAACGCCTGGCTTGCAGATTGTAGCTTGTAGCTTGTAGCTAAATGTGCTATAGCACATTTAAGACCTGTTCCTTTGCTTTTTCCAGCTCGTCCTTCATCAGCACTACGCATTTCTGGATAGTGGAATCATACGCCTTGCTGCCTGTGGTGTTGATCTCCCGGCCTATTTCCTGTAAGATGAAGGAAAGCTTTTTTCCCTTGCCCTCTTCCGGCTCCTGCAGGATGTTCTTAAAATAATCGCAGTGGTTCTTCAGCCTTACCTGCTCTTCGCTGACGTCTATCTTTTCAATATAATAGATCAGTTCCTGTTCCAGCCTGTTGGCGTCATAGTTCTCCTTGCCGACCTGCTCTTCCAGCAGTTTGGTGAGGCCTTCCCGGATCTTTACCTGCCGGAGGGGTTCCAGGCGGATCACTTCTTCCTGGTGCTTGAGAATATTGTCGATACGGAGAAGGAGGTCTTCTTCCAGGGATGCCCCTTCGTTAAGGCGGTGTCCGTTCAGGTCGTCGATGGCGCTGAGGATCACTTTTTCAAATTGCTGCCATTCTTCATCGGTGAGGGTGTCGCTGGTGGGGGTGATCACTTCGGGTAATTTCACCAGGGTGCTGAGGATATTCGAAGGATCCAGGTTCAATTCTTCGGACAGATCGGCCAGGGCTTTGTAATAAGCTTTGGCGAGGTCGGTGTTGATGCTGACAGGTTTGGCGTTGCCGGTGCCTTTCAGGCTGATGGTACAGTCCAGCGAGCCGCGACCCAGCTTTTCGGAAAGGAGCTTGCGGATGGAGAATTCGAATGGTTTTAGAAAAGCGGGTAGTTTCAGCTGCAATTCAAACTGTTTGCCATTCAGGGATTTGATATCCACCTGGAAGGTTTTGTCTCCTACTGCCTGTTCTGCGCGCCCGAAGCCGGTCATTGATTTCAGCATGTTTATATATTTTATGATGGAAAGTTAACGATTTCCCGCATCTCACCGGGTTGTAAACCATCCAGGGTGATGTTGCCGATGCGGTGGCGTATCAGTCTCAATGTGGGAAAACCGGCCTGCGCCGTCATTTTCCGGACCTGCCTGTTTTTGCCTTCCTGCAGGACGATCTTTATCCAACTGGTAGGAATATGGGCACGATAACGGATGGGGGGATTTCTCACCGGCACCCCTGGTTCGCTGTCGAACAGCTCCACCTGGCAGCGGCGGGTGGTATATGGTTTACCGTCGATATTGATGGTAACGCCCGAACGCAAACGTTGTAAAGCGGCTTCATCGATCTGTCCATCCACCTGTACCCAGTACTCCCGTTCGTGTGCAAATTTTGGATCGAGGAGGCGATGGTTCAGCTGTTTGTCATTCGTGAGCAACAAGAGCCCTTCGCTGTCGAAATCCAGGCGGCCAACGGGATACACGTCGGCGGGCACGGAAAAAAAATCCTTTAATGTCGGCTTTCCTTCATTGGAAGTAAATTGAGACAACACGTTGAATGGCTTGTATACGATGAAATACCGGGACACGATGGTTGAAAAAATTTGAATGAAAATCGGATGGCGGATCCAGGGTTTAAGCAAACAAAAATCCCGCCAGAAGGCGGGACTCTTAGTATATGGATGGGTTAGTAAGTACCGGGAAATAAATTTCCCTACACAATATTAAAAATAATTTTCTCTATCTGAAAAAATTTTCTCATAAATTTTATTCACATTTTTTTTTAGCCTGTGGAAAAGGGAGCGAAGACAGCGTCTTAAAGTCTTCGTTCCGGGCTACCTTCGCACAAATTTTCCATCATGAAATTTCCTTCTCCCGTCTCTGTTCAATGGATCGCCGACTTCCTGGGCGCTCAGCTTATTGGTGATAAGAATGGCCATGCCACCGGCATAAACGAGATCCATAAAGTAGAGAAAGGCGATCTTGTGTTCGTGGACCATCCGAAGTACTATGACAAGTGTATCAGGTCGGCGGCCAGCTATATCATCATTAACCAAGCGGTGGAGCAGCTGCCTGCGGGGAAAGCGCTGCTGGTGGTGGAGCAGCCTTTTGAAGCTTATCTGAAGATCGTCCGTCATTTCCGCCCTTTCGAGCCGGCGGTGAAAATGGTCAGCGATTCGGCCGTCATAGGTAAAAATACGTATATAGCGCCCGGTGTCTTCATCGGCCATCATGTGGTGATCGGTGATGATTGCATTATTCATCCCCATGTCACTATCCTCGACCATTGTGTCATCGGCAACAAGGTGATCATCCAGGCGGGCACCGTCATCGGGAGCGATGCCTTTTACTATAATTCCAAAAAGGACAGGGAGCTGTGGTATAAGAAGATGGAGAGCTGCGGGCGGGTGGTGCTGGAAGATGGGGTGGAGATAGGCGCCAATTGTACCATTGACAGGGGGGTAAGCCATGATACACGCATCGGTGCGGGTACGAAGATGGATAATCTCGTACATATCGGTCACGACACGGTCACGGGCAGGAATTGTCTGTTTGCCGGCCAGGTAGGTATTGCCGGCGCCGTGGAGATCGGCAACGGGGTGATCCTCTGGGGCCAGGTAGGCGTCAGCAAAACGCTGTCTATCGGGGATAATTCAGTGGTATTGGCGCAGAGCGGAGTGCCTGCTTCGCTGGAGGCGGGCAAAGTGTATTTCGGCACGCCTGTGGAGGAGGCTGCGGTCAAGAAAAGGGAGCTGGTGTGGATCAAGCGGATACCTGAACTTTGGAACAGGGTCATGCAAGGTTGAGCACAGCTCAACCGGCCGAAGGCCCATCATAGGCCCTGATAGATGCCGCAGGCATCGGTAGAAGCTCAGCGAGTTCGAGGAAGCAAGGTCTGCTAAGCGGAACTAGCCAGATGAAAGACCATCGAGGGAAGATTGGCGGTTAACAACTCATTCCGGGTTGTAGTCGTACGGCAACGTCTCCGCCAGTTTCTTCCAGGCCCAGTAACCCATATTGATCACGTCCGGCTGGTCGTAAAAATAGCCGTTCTCCTCGATGACGAAGCCATTGAGGAGGTCCAGCGCGGAGATCTCCACTTTTGTATTGAGCGGGAAATTGTGCTCCTGCAGGTATTTTCTGTTGGGTACCTGGTTGGTGTAGCTCACCCTCAGGCGGCCTGTGAGGTTGATCGCCACCTCTCCGCTGTCCACTGAATAGAATTTTGGGTCGTAGGGGTCCTTGATGGTTTTGAGCTTTCCCTTATTGCTGCTGTCCGCCCATTCCAGTATGAACCCTTCGTCCGCCAGCGTGCTGTCGTACCAGCTGCGGATGAAATGAAGCCGGGAGCCGGCATAAGTATAATCCCTGTTGTTCTTCCAGGTCTGCTGTTGCTCAGGCGTTCCCTGCATCTCTTCGAAGAGGGGATAGCCCGCATAGGTGCTGATATTCGTGCCGTACTCGTATACGAAGGAGTCCAGCTGGAATCTTATCTTATAGCCGAGGGCATTATTGGTAACGATCAGCTCTTCTTTCGCTTTTACCCGGAGCTTGTTCCTTTTCTTATAGAAATAAAATTTCAGGGCATCCTTATTCTCCAGGGTGCATTGGGAGGCGAAGGGTGTGGTCCCGATGAAATTATCCAGGAAGAACTGTCCGTATTTATTCCAGCCGTCCTCCACCTCTGCGCTGCCGGTGACGACTGCTTCTCCCAGGCTTTTGTCCGCTTCTTTCATTTCAATGGTGAGACTGTCCTTATCCTTCGTATCCTTATTGATGCGGATGTTTCTCGTCTCATAACCCGTAAAGGAGACGATCATGTCGTATCCCCCATTGGCCAGGCGCATGGAGAAGCTGCCATCATTCTTTGACACGGTGCCTATCGTGGTGTTCTGGCAGAAAACGCTGGCGCCTGCCAGGGCCTGGCCGGATTTTGCATCGATGACCTTACCGGTTATGCTGAAGGTCTTATCCTGGGAATAGAGGGGCAGCGACAACAGGATTAAAGCGCTGTAAAGGAGGGGCCTTAGGAAATGCGCATTCATGGATATCGTTTTATATGGTAAGATAGGCAGGTTATATGGAATTTGAAAGGCGGCAGAGGGATTTTAACATGCGCCAGGCCAGTGTGGATCATTCCGCCTTCAGCAGCCTATACGCGTTGCAGGCGCCCTGTATCGTCTTTTCCAGCGGAGTAAACCGGAAGCCGGGCAGTTGCCGCAGGATCTTGCTATTGTCAAACATGGTCCTGCTTTGTGCAACACGGGCGCTTTCCCGGGTCAGCAGTGGGCGGTGGCCGGAAAACATCGACTTTATCTTTTCCAGTCGCCAGGCGATGGCGCCAAGGAAGGGCGTGGCTTCCCGGTGGGGTGGTTTTTTCTCAAATGCTGCGGCGATGTTATTGAACAGCTGTCTGAAGGACCAGTTGTCTGCATTGAGGATAAAGCGCTGCCCGGTGATATCGCTTTCCAGCAAGGCGACGATGGCCGCAGAGACGTCCGTAACGTCCACGAACCCGTTGATGCCATTGCTGTACCAGGGGAATTCCCTGTATACATTTTTAAAGATCGCGCAGCTGGAGGTATTCCAATCGCCGTAGCCGAGGATGGTGCTGGGGTTTACGATGACGGCCGGCAGGCCTTCGCCGATGGCCCGCCAAACTTCCAGCTCACCGTAAAATTTGCTGATGGCGTAGCTCGTTTGATGCTTGTTGCTTTCCCATTTTTTTTCTTCCGTCACTTTCTCCTCTTTTTTCGTGCGGCCCAGGGCGGCGACGGAGCTGACATGTACGAAACGGTGTATGCCCTGTGCGATGGCTGCATTCACCACATTGGCGGTGCCTTCGATATTGGTGGCATAAAGAGTATGCCTTTCCTTCCTGTCAAAGGAGACCTTTGCCGCTGCGTGGATGACGGCGTCAACGCCCTCCATGGCCTCTTCCATGCCGATGGGGTCCATGATGTCGCCGGGTACCCATTCCACTTTATCCAGGATACCAGGAGCGATATAGAAGGGTTGCCGACCGTCCCGGCGAATGGCCCGGACGGAATATCCTCTTTCTACCAATTCCCTGAGAATGTAAGCTCCGAGAAATCCGGTGCCTCCTGTGACGAGGACCCTTCCTTTGCCCGATGGGTTAAGCGTAATGGGATCCATAGATCAGTGAAGATAGTTATAATATCCTTTTCCGGATTTGCGACCCAGCTCTCCGTCCCGGACTTTCTTTTCCTGGATAGCGGAGGGCCGCAGCCGGGAGGGTTTGCCCATTGCATCATAGACGGAGCAGCTCACGGCATAGTTTATGTCATTGCCGATGAGGTCCATCAGCCGGAAGGGCCCCATTTTAAAACCGGATGCTTCCATTATATCGTCGATGTCGGCGAGGTCGGCGGCGCCATTCTCTACAAGTCGTAGCGCTTCCAGATAGTAGGGTCTTGCAACGTGATTGACAATGAAGCCTGGTGCGTCCTTACACAGGACGGGCGTTTTGCCCATCTGCCTGGCAAGATCCAGGAGGGTGCGGATGACGGTGTCGTCCGTTGTGCGTGCTTTGATCACTTCCACCAGCTTCATGAGGGGGGCGGGATTAAAGAAATGCAGGCCGGCGAATTTTTCCGGATGAGGCAGCTGTTCCGCCAGTGCGGTGATGGACAGCGAAGAGGTGTTGGAGGTAAAGATGGTTTGACTGTCATTGTATTCCGCCAGCCGGCGAAAGAGGTCCAGCTTGGCTTCCTGTTTTTCCACGATGGCTTCGATGATGAGGTCGGCGCGGCAGTCCCGGAGGTCTGCGGCGAGATGCAGGCGTTGGAGGGTCGCTTGTTCTTCTTCGGGGGTGATGCGTCCTTTCTCTTTTAAGGCCCTAACATTCTTTTCGATGGAAGCTTTTCCTTTTTGCAGGACTTCGGCATTAACATCAAAGAGGATCGTTTTGAAGCCGCCTGCCGCAGCTGTCTGAGCGATACCGCTGCCCATGGTGCCTGCTCCGCAAATGCAGATGGAGTGGATCATACAATTAATATTTATACCGCCCCGGTGAATTGCCTGAGGAATCGTACGTCATTTTGCGAATACAGGCGGAGGTCGTTGACCCTGTATTTGAGCTGACAGATCCGTTCGACGCCCATCCCGAATGCGAAGCCTGTATATTTATTGGAGTCGATGCCGAAGTTCTCCAGCATTTTCGGATGTACCATACCGCTGCCGAGGATCTCTACCCATCCCGTGTGTTTGCATACGCTGCAACCGCTGCCGCCGCAGATGCGGCAATTGATGTCCATTTCGGCGCTGGGCTCCGTGAACGGGAAATAGGAGGGGCGGAACCGCACTTTCACATCCTTTCCAAACATTTCCTGCACGAAGAAATAGAGGGTTTGTTTCAGATCGGCGAAAGATACATTCTCATCCACGTACAGTCCTTCAGTCTGGTGGAAGAAGCAGTGGGCGCGGGCGCTGATGGTCTCATTGCGGTAGACCCGGCCGGGGCAAATGATGCGAATGGGAGGCTTTTGTCTTTCCATCACGCGGGCCTGTACGCTGCTGGTATGGGTACGCAGCAGCCAGTCGGGGTTCTGATGAATATAGAAAGTGTCCTGCATATCCCGGGCAGGATGATTTTCCGGGAGATTGAGGGCGGTGAAGTTATGCCAGTCATCTTCGATCTCGGGGCCTTCTTCCACGGAGAAGCCAAGTCGTCCGAAGATGTGCACGATCTGGTTGCGCACCAGCGTGATGGGGTGATGGGTGCCCAGGGGCAAGGGGTCGCCGGGCAGGCTAAGGTCGATGGCGGGACCTGCGGAAGCGTGGGCGCTGTCACCATGGCTCTTCCATTGCTCGTATTTGGCTTCGGCCAATTGCTTGAACTCATTCAATACTTGTCCAAACTCTTTTTTCCTGTCCGCCGGGACATTTTTCATCTCTGCAAACAAGCTCTTCACAATGCCTTTGGTGCCAAGGAATTTGATGCGATACGCTTCCAGGGCGTCTGCTCCGTCGGGTTGGATGCTCCCTATTTCCTGTTTGTAGGCCTCGATCTGTTGTAACAATTGCTCCATGGCGCAAACCTACACCATAATGCCGAATTCTCAATGAGGGGTGAATGGCCGGATACAAGAGAAATATACGTAGGTTTGCTGCCAAAATTGAGAGAATCCATGCCGTCAAACCTGCACATAAGCGATTTCCTGAATCCGGTGAATCTTGCAGAACTATCGCAGGATCAGGGGTATAAGGACGGGCAGATCGGTAAGCTCATCGACGTCCATGATGAATACTTCCCGGATCTGGAAGAGGCAAACCTGGTGATCGTCGGATGCGACGAGGAAAGAGGGATTGGCCGTGACCGCAACCGTCCGCATGCACCGGACACTATCCGGGCGGAGTTTTATCAATTGTACTACTGGCATCCGGACATCCGCCTGGCAGATGTGGGCAATATCCGCTCCGGCGCTACCCTGGCCGACACGTATGCTGCGCTCAAGACGGTGATCGGGGCGCTCACAGATGTAGGAAAGACCGTATTGATCCTGGGCGGATCGCATGACCTTACCATCTCCCAATATTATACGTATGCGGATAGAAAGCATATCATCGAAGCCACCTGCATCGATGCGCTGATCGACCTGGACATCCATTCCCTGCATCGCAGCGATAATTTCCTGATGGAGATGCTGACGGGAGAGCCTAACTACATCCACCATTATAATCACATCGGCTTCCAGAGCTATTATGTGCATCCGCATATGCTGGAGACCATGGACAAACTCCGGTTCGATTGTTTCCGGCTGGGCAGCGTCAAGGACAATATCGAGGAGATGGAGCCCGTCATCCGCAATTCCCATTTGTTCACCTTTGACATCTCTGCGATCGCCAACGCGTTCGCTCCGGCCAACCGGGTGTCTCCGAACGGCTTCAGCGGGGAAGAGGCTTGTATCCTGATGCGTTATGCCGGATTGAGCCAGCATGTCAACACGGTGGGGGTTTACGGCTACCTGCCGGAAAGGGACCGGGATGGACTGACCGCCCGGCAGATCAGTCATATGCTGTGGTATCTCATCGACGGCAAGAGCAGGGGCAGGCGCGAGGCCGCCCTGACGGACCGCGACCTCTTTATAGAATACCGGACGGCTTTTGCGGAAGTGGAGACGACTTTTTTACAGAGCAAGAAAACGCAGCGTTGGTGGATGCAGCTGCCTGACAGCAAATACATCGCCTGTTCCTACCAGGATTACCTGCTGGCCAGCAGCAATGAGATCCCGGAGCGATGGTTAAGGGCACAGGAGAGGGGATAAATTATGAAGCGGGAAATACCTCAATACAAGCTGGATGAGCGGTATCATTCCATCCACCGCACGTCAGAACCGGCGCCGGCTTTCGGTTACCATCAGCTGGAGGCCTCCCTGCGTATAAAAGATTTCGAGCTATATTCCAGTGTGGGACTTACCAGCAGCATGGGCCCTCTTCGCAGTGAATTCTACCGCATCGGGCTAACGTTACGGGGTAGCTGCGATGTTCAGCTGGGTCTGGAGCATTACACCCATCAGCCGGGTACGGTGAATTGTACGTATCCCAATCAGATATTTTCCAAGTCCAATATCAGCAAGGACATCTTTGGCTATTACCTGATGTTCAACCCCACCTTCCTGGAACCCCTGGTTGCGGCCGGGGAGATAGCCGATGAGTTTCCTTTTTTCAATTACTCCGGGGTGCCTTTTTTCCAGGTGAGCCCTTCCGCCGTCCGGCAAATAGAGACCTTGCTGCTGTCGATCAACCGGGAGCTGCAAGCGCACAAGCCGGAAAAAGAGACGGCGATCCGGCTTTACCTTCACCTCGCGTTGCTGGAATTGAAGAGAAGCTACCAGGAGCAGCAGCTGGGCTCCTACAGCGGCGTGCCTGAAGCTACAGCGCTGGTGATGAAGTTCAGGAAGCTGGTGGGGCAGCATTACCTGGAATGGCAGCAGGTGGCTGATTATGCACGTTTGTTATATGTCACACCCAACCACCTCAATCGTACGGTGAAAGAGGTCACCGGACGAACGGCGTCCGCCCATATCGCAGAGATGATCCTGCTCGAAGCAAAAAGCCTTTTGCAATACACCGATCTTCCCGTTGCAGAGATCGCCTGGCGGCTGCAATTCAGTGAACCGTCCTCTTTTCATCGTTTTTTTAAGAAAGGAACGGGTAAAACGCCCCTGGAATACAAGAATGCATGATCGGGTCAATCACCTGCATGATACGGGTAGGGATAAGCCGCGCGGCTTATAGGAAATTTGTATAAAAAATACAAGATGACTACATTAAGTAAAAGCAGGATCGTGATTGCCGGCGGCAGTTCCGGCATCGGATTGGCATTGACAAAAATACTGGCGGAAGAAGGGGCCTCTCTCACCGTATTGGGCCGTGACGTCTCGAAATTACAATCGCTGAAAGACAGTGTTGATGGCGTAAAGACAGTGGCGCTGGACGCGCGTGACCGGGCGTCGCTGGATACCTTTTTCAGCACGGCGGGAGGGGTGGATCACCTTGTCCTTGCGGTCAGCGGGGGTAAAGGCGGCGGGATGTTCAAAGAGCTGTCTTTACAGGAGCTGCAGGAAGGGTTTGACAGTAAGTTCTGGCCACAGCTGCATACGCTGCAGGCGGCGCTGCCATATATGGATCCCGCGGGGAGCGTTACGCTGGTGACCGCCGCCAGTGCGGGGTCTGTGCTGCCGGGTGCATCCGGTCTGGCCGCAATCAATGGCGCTCTGGAAATAATGATCCCCATTTTGTCGGCGGAGCTGAAACCACTCCGAATAAATGCGGTCTCTCCCGGCGTCATCGATACGCCGTGGTGGGATTTTCTGCCGGCAGCAGCTAAGCAGCAGGTGTTCAGCGACTTTGGCGGCAGGGTGCATGTGGGCAGGGTCGGGCGTGCGGAGGAAGTGGCGGCCGCGATCCGGGGTATCATTGCTAACGGCTATATCAATGGCATTACGCTTCGTTGTCATGGGGGACTTCAGTAAGAGGACAGGGGCAAATGTGGGCGATTTTAGGTAGGTTTGAGGAATGAAGCATGTCCCTTTCATCCTGATGGCGGTCCTGTTGGGCCAGGCTTGTTCTCCGGCACGTTCTATCCGCTCTTCCGCGAAGTCCGTATTCTCCCAGGCCGGGTTGGAATCCGCGCAAGTGGGAATCTGTCTCTATGATCCTGCCAGTGCAACCTATCTTTACGAGCAACAGAGCAATAAATATTTCATACCGGCCAGCAATACAAAACTTTTTTCTTTATATGCGGGCCTGAAGTACCTGGGGGATTCGCTGGTAGGGGTCCGTTACCGGGAGACGGACACGGCTATCTTCCTGGTGCCTGCCGGGGACCCTTCTTTCCTCCATCCTGCTTATTCCAGCCAACCTGTGATGGACTTTTTAAAGCGGACAAAAAAGCCGCTGTGGCTTACAGACGCCAATTGGCAGGAGAAGCCCCTTGGCAGGGGTTGGGCCTGGGATGATTACAATGATGATTATATGCCGGAAAGAAGCGCCCTGCCAGTATATGGCAACGTCATTCGCTGGGTGGAGGATACTACCTCGGCATCCTTTTACACCATACCGGACATCAGCTGGGAAGTGCGGTTTTCGCCGGACACGATGAAGAAGTCTTTTTATGTGGAAAGGGACCTGAACAGGAATGCTTTCGAGATCACGGAAGGAAAGGAAAAGCAAAAGACCCAGGATGTCCCTTTTATCACCGAAGGTACGGCCTCGGCTGCCGTCCTGCTGAAGGATACGGTGGGACGGGCTGTTTTTACCCGGCATCAGCTGCCCGGGCCTGATCATCGCAGCGACGTTGTTCCGGGAGGCGCGCATGATCCGTTGCTCCATGTCATCCATAGCCGTCCTGTCGACAGCCTGTTCCGGCCCATGATGTATCGCAGCGATAATTTTTTTGCCGAGCAAACCTTGCTGATGGTGAGTAATGAAAGGCTGGGGAGGATGAATGAAGCCCGGATCATTGACACCTTATTAAGATCCGACCTGAAAGACCTTCCGCAACGGCCGTATTGGGTGGATGGCAGCGGTCTCAGCCGCAATGACCTGTTCACGCCCCGGGACTTTGTCTGGCTATTGAATAAGATGAAGGACGAGTTCGGCCTGCCCAGGCTGAAAGGCATCCTTCCCACGGGCGGGACAGGCACCCTGTCCAGCTATTATAAAAAGGACAGCGGTTATATTTATGCCAAGACGGGGAGTCTCACCGGGGTCGTGGCCCTCAGCGGCTTCCTCATCACTCAAAAGGATCACCTGCTGATATTTTCCATCCTGATCAACAACCACAGCGATCCGGCCGTCCGGAGGAAGATGGAGCATTTCCTGGAGGGGATCCGGGAAAAATATTGACCCGGGAACCCAACGTTGTTTTTCCTGTACCCGTACGTGTTAAGGAGAGGCCGTCCTATTTTTCCGGCTTCCCTTAAACTTTTCTATATGAAAAACAAATTTTACACGCTGATCACCGCTTTTTTCTTTTGCTGTCTGTTGTCCGTCAGGGGCCAGGACAGCTCTTCCTGTACGGCTCAATTCCAGGCATATACCAGTGCCGGGACCGCCGTCAGCTTCCGGGCCCAGGATACCCTGCCCAATATTCAGCATTACTGGTATTTCGGGGATGGGAATGGTACGGGTTTCAGCAGGAACAATTCATTTGTCGTACATGTTTACCAGCAGAATGGCACCTACCGGGTCGTACATGTTATCAGGGATTCGACGGGCGCCGGCTGTTTTGATTCTACCGCGCAGTATGTGGTTGTCAACGCAGCTCCTTCCTGTCCTATCTACCTGTATATACAGGGTGATTCCGCGGGAAATTCACATATATATAACTTTTTTGCCAGCGCTTCCGGATCGTCTACGGATACGATCAGATGGTATATCAATGATACGCTGGTGGGAACAGGCGACAGCCTGCTGAACCGGACCCTGGCTTCCGGACATTATACCATTTGCGCCCGCCTGCATACCGCCTCGGGCTGCACCTCTTCCGCCTGCCAGTCGATCGACGTGTCGAGCGGCTGCGCGGTATCGCCTGTCATTCATTATAGTGTGGATTCCATCGATCCGCAGACGGTGCATTTTACAGCCAGTCCCAATAACTATACTTTTTACTGGACTTTCGGAGACGGGGGGGCCGCATTCGGCAGCCAACCTGTCCATACCTACCCGTTTGGCGGAACCTATATTGTAACACTCCGGCTTTATGGATATAACGGAACCGACAGCTGCATTTCTTTCACCGCCGATTCGGTGCATGTGACGGGAAGGCCTAGCTGTAATGTTCCCTTTTTCTATTTCCACCATCCCGCTGATCCCGGCCAGGTGACTTTCGTCGCCCAGGACAGCACGGTGTCCGATTCGCTTACCTGGGTGATCTGGCGAACCAATGACTCGCTGAACACGGTGATCCTGCATGGGCAGCAACCCACGCATATTTTCACGGATACGGGCTGCTACTATGTTACATTGTATACAGCGACGGCGTCGGGCTGCTATGGTATTACGCAACAGTTGGTTTGTATCGACAGTCTTGGCAATGGGGGCAATAATTCTATAGTCGCTTATCCCAACCCGGCGCCGGGCCAGACGTTCCTGGACGTGCAGCTGGATGAGCGGCATATGATCAATATCAACATATTCAACAGCATGGGTCACCTGGTGCTTGTCAGGAAGCAGGAGGGGTATGCGGGCACGAACCATATCACTTTGCCTACGGCCAGTCTTCCGAAGGGCATTTATTATGTGCAGGTACAGTATGGTGGGATAACCAAGCAAAGCAGGATCCAGAAGCTATAATGAACATTTCGTAACAAGAGCCGATCAATTCTACCATTGCCATCCGGGGAGGACGACATACAAATAGTGATCCGGGGTTGTCAGAAGAACGACCGTAAAGCGCAGGAGCAACTGTACAAGAAGTTCTACCATGCGATGATGACCCTCTGTGTCCGGTATACGGGGAATGGCCAGGATGCGACGGAAGTGATGAATGACGGTTTTCTAAAGGTGTTTAAGCATATCGGAACTTATGAGGCGGGCAAAGCGTCCCTTTATACATGGATCAGAAGGATCATTATCAATACGGCGATCGATTTTCTGCGCAAGCAGCGGGCCTATCTGGATACGGAAGGATTACCGGCCGGAACGGAGGAGCCCGCCATCGATAACGAAGCGCTGAATAAGTTCAGCGGAGAAGCTTTACTGAAATTGATCCGTCAGCTGCCGGATGCCACCGGGCTCGTGTTCAACCTGTATGCTGTGGATGGGTTCAATCACCGCGAGATTGGGACTCTGTTAGGCATCAGCGAGGGCACCAGCCGGTGGCATCTTAGTGAAGCAAGGAAACAGCTAAAAGTACTTGTTAACCTTATGGAAAGCAACCCATGATGGAAAGGCATGACCATATAAATCCATGGGCTGACAAGCTGCAGGACATCCCGGTTCCGGAGATGAATGATGCCTGGAAAGCCATGGAAGGCTTGCTGGAGGAGGAAATGCCTGATCGTGGGAAGAGGGACCGGCGGCGTTGGTTATTGCTGATCATCCTGTTGTTACTGCTGATCGGGGTTTGTAATTGCCCGGGGCGTTTGCACAGGTATATAGGGTTGGGTGGAAGTGGAAGGGATGGTAAGGGCCGGGAAAGCAAGGCGATGAGAGATAGTAGTGAGGGAAAAGGGAAGACTGCCAGCGGGGAATTACAGGGGGACGAGGAGGAGAACAGGAGAAGCCGGGGGAAGGAAGGAAACGTGGCGGGGAATGAGCGGACGACGGGCAGTAGGGAGCATGACGGGCGTAACATAAACAGAGAGACAGCAGAAAATGATACAAGGGCGGAAAAGATGGTGGGGGTCGCCTCAAAAGAGAAACATGCAGGGAGTAATAGAAAGAAGGAGGCAGAAGAAAATAGAGCAAGCCGGAGAAAAGAGGGAAGTGATGTGAACAGGAAGAAGATAGTGGGCAGGAGCGCAAATGGGGAAGAGCCAGGCAGTAACAGAGAGATAGAGGAGAAAGGGGGCAGTACACCTGGAGATAATGTATCCGGCGCCACAGAAAAGAAGAGATCGGAAAGGATCACAGCAAGGAAAAAGAAGAGGCCAGTCAGGGGGGAAAAAATAAAGAGCGCTCCCGCGGGAAAGAACGAAAGGAGCCTGGAAGATGAACTGGCCGGAGGCATTGCCGGGAAGAGGGTCGATGCAGCGGAAGGTAAGGACCCCGGGGGGGTAGCTCCCCTTCCTGTCCGGCCGGCGAAGCCTGACGATACGGCGGGCGGGGGCTTCAAAGTTGGTGATCCGGCCGCCAGGAGGAGCAATATGGATACTGCCGTCCTCGTCAAAAAGACGGTGGCTAAAAAGATGCTGGCGCAAAAAAAGGCTGATAGTGTGGCTGCGGCCGGGAAGAAGGCCGACAGCATGCGGGCCAATTATAAAGGATGGGTAGCGGGCATTGGCCTCAACCAATTCTTTACGGTGGGGCAGCAGGAGCGATCGAACTATAATTCCAGCGGCACTACGGGAGGGATACGCGATTATATCCCTGTACCGATGATCCGTTATTACTTTAATAAAAAGCTTTTTGTCCAGCTGGAAGCGCAATTCAATACGCCTCAGTATACGAAGAAGGACCTGTTGGCCAGCGAGTCGAAGGTGGATACGACGACGATCCCCACCGCAAAGCTTCAAAGCGTCCTCTATATCAAAAAGCTGTTTTATTTCAATGTGCCATTGAGCGTTCATTTTAGTCCGTTCTCTAATTTTTACGTGGGGGCAGGTCTTCAATATTCAAGGTTGACAAATGGCGTTGGGCTTTTCCAGGATAAGGCTTTACCCCGCTATAGCACCGGCGCGGATACTGTCAAAACGTCGAAAGTGCAAAGCTTTAAAAATGACACGACCTATCAGAAAATGAAGACGAATGAATGGCGGCTGCTGCTTGACCTGAGCTATACCTATAAAAAGTTCATTATCGGCGCCCGTTACAACCGAGCGCTCAGCAATTTCATTGATGTCAGGCTCTCTGACACACAGGTGTCCCAGTCGAGGAATAGTTCTATCCAGGTGTATCTCCGTTATATTTTATGGGATGGCCGGAAGAAAAAGCTATCTCCCAAATAGCTTCTCCACGTATTCCTTTCTGAATTCGATATACGTGGGTTCTCCCCCGGGGGTGACATTGGGCTGTTGGGTGGCGAATAACCCTTCTACCAGGGCCTTCATTTCGGAATCTTCCAGGGATTGGCCGGCTTTGACTGCCTGCTGTCTGGCCATGCTGCGGATGAGCTTTTCGCGGCGGGAGAATTTCATGTCGCTGGTGAAATGTTTGAATTGCTCCAGGAGGAGCTCCAGAATTGCTTTTTCATTGCCCTGGCCTGTATCTGCCGGAGTGCCCTGTACGATGAGGCTGTCTTTTCCAAAAGGTTCTATCTGATAGCCCAGGATCTGCAGGTCGGGGGCCAGTTCCTGCAGGAGGATGGCATCCGGAGGAGATAGCTGGAGGGTCGCAGGGAACAGGCTTTTCTGGCTGGGGATCCCTTTACCTGCTGCTGCGGCGGCATAGCGATCATATAGTACTCTTTCATGGGCTGCCTGCTGATGTATCAGGATAAAACCCCTGTTGGTTGGCGTTACGATATAGGTATTGAGCAGCTGCTGGAGGGGGGCCCCTTCGATGGGTGCGATCTTATTACCGGGCCGGGGCATGCCGGGAAGCGACGGCGCTTCCTCCGGAGCTGACACCCTATGAATGGAGGATGCTTCGGCCAGCCCGGGGATGTCCGTATGGGCGGCCTGGGAATGAGCAGGTCCTTCGGTCCTTGCAGGCGCAGGTTCGCCGGGCTTGGCAGGCGTGGATGGCTTTTCGTAAAAGTC
Organism: Flavitalea plasmicola; assembly: GCF_030546645.1. Lineage (GTDB taxonomy): Bacteria > Bacteroidota > Bacteroidia > Chitinophagales > Chitinophagaceae > Puia. The sequence continues at coordinate 381,611 of NZ_JAUOTO010000007.1, read as the reverse complement.
TTTCCAGTGTTTCAGCTCGCTTTTTTGCGAGGGCTCGATAAAATGCGCCTGGTTCTTCTTCGTGAAGGTCTGGTAAAGGGAAGAGGAGGTGACGGCCGCTTTTTTCTCGTCGCTAACGGGCTTGCTTACTGCATCGAGCCCCTGGATGGAAGGGTCCAGGTCGAAGTCGAGCGTAGGGGTAACGCTGAATTGTGCGAGGGAGTGCTTTACCGCCGCCTGGACAAAAGCGTAGACGATCTTTTCGTCCTCGAACTTGATCTCCTGTTTGGTCGGATGCACATTGATGTCTACTTGCGCCGGGTCAAGATCGATGAAGAGGACGTATAGGGGGAAGCTGTCCTGGGCGATCATATCCCTATACGCGTTCATGATGGCATGATTGAGGTAGGCGCTGCGGATAAAACGCTGGTTGACGAAGAAGTACTGGTCTCCTCTTGTTTTGCGGGCTGTCTCGGGCTTGCCGACAAATCCATAGATGTTGAGGTAGTCAGTATTTTCCTGGACAGATACCAATTTGGCGTTGTGTGCGCTGCCCAATATTTGTACCACGCGTTGTTTCAGACTGCCTTTTTCCAGGTGCATCAGCTGCTGTCCATTGCTGCTGAGGGAAAAGAAGACGGCGGGGAAGGCCAGCGCCACCCGTGTGAACTCGTCCACAATATGGCGCATCTCCGCTGCATTGCTCTTCAGGAAGTTGCGGCGGGCGGGCACATTGAAGAAAAGGTTCTTCATGGCGATGTTGCTGCCGCGGGGGCAGGCGACGGGTTCCTGGCGGGTGACCCGGCTATTTTCGATCTCCAGGCAAGTGCCCGTTTCGTCCTCTTCTCTTTTTGTTTTCAACTCCACCTGGGCTACGGCTGCAATGGAGGCCAGGGCTTCGCCCCGGAATCCCATGGTGCGGATGTGAAAAAGGTCGTCGATATTTTTGATCTTGGACGTGGCATGCCGCTCGAAAGCCATCCGGGCATCCGTCTCGCTCATTCCTTTCCCGTTGTCCACCACCTGTACGAGGGATTTCCCCGCGTCCTGGATGATGAGCTTTATCTCCGTGGCGCCCGCATCGACGGCATTCTCCAGCAATTCCTTCACCGCACTGGCAGGGCGCTGGATCACTTCACCGGCGGCGATCTGGTTGGCGATGTTATCGGGCAGTAAATGGATGATGTCTGGCAATTCTACCTTAATTTGTGCTGCAATTTACGCCTAATAATTATAAGGCGGCCCAGCATGGAGAAACCTCGCGGATATGAAAATACCTTTTACAGTCCTTTTACTTGTTTTCGGCAGCCTGGCTGCCTTTGCGCAACCTTTAGCCGAGCCGCCCGCCGCCAATGCGGACAGCTGGGTTGACAGCGTTTTCAGGACCTTGTCCCCGGATGAAAAGATCACCCAGCTGATGGTGATCCGGATGTCGGCCATCGACCCGGTGACGCGGGGCCCTCTTTTTTATGATAAGGAAGTGGATTCGGCCGTCCGGAAATACAATGTGGGGGGGATCTGTCTCTTCCAGGGAGGGCCGCAGGCGCAGGCCAGCCGGGTCAATTATTTTCAGGGTATTGCAAAGACCCCCCTCCTTTTCTGCATAGACGCGGAAAATGGGCTGGGAATGCGGATGGACAGTGTCATCGCATTACCCCGGCAAATGATGCTGGGCGCGATGAGCGATCCTTCGGTGGTGTATCAATATGGCCGCCTGGTGGGGGCCCAATGCCGGCGGATGGGCATACAGGTGAATTATGCGCCCGTAGTGGATATCAATAACAATCCGGATAATCCTGTCATCAATGACAGGAGCTTTGGGGAGGACAAGCTGAAAGTGGCCCGATATGGCATACAATACATGAAGGGATTGCAGGATGAAGGGGTAATGGCCTGCGCCAAGCATTTTCCGGGACATGGAGATGTGTCCGTAGATTCCCATCTGGACCTGCCGGTGATCAATAAAAGCATGGCGGGGCTGGATTCCCTGGAGCTCTACCCTTTCCGGGAGCTGTTCAAGGCGGGCGTGGGAAGCGTCATGATCGCGCATCTTTATATTCCTGCCATCGACAATACGCCTAACCAGGCCACCTCCCTTTCGAACAAGGCGGTGACGAAGCTGCTGCGTAAAAAGCTGCACTATGAAGGTATCAGCTTCACAGATGCCCTGGAAATGAAAGGAGTGGCGAAGTTCTATCCTGACGGGAATGCTTCCGTACAATCCCTGATCGCCGGCAATGACATGCTCTGCCTGCCGGGCGACGTGGGCACCAGTCTGGCAAAGATCAATGAAGCGCTGGCCAGCAGGAAGTTGAAGTGGAAGGACATCGATGCAAAGGTAAAGCGGGTGCTATATGCAAAATATAATTACGGGCTGGCGGACCGCAGGGCCGTGGACACGGCACATCTTACAGAAGACCTGAATGAAGGAGTCAGGCATATGCGGCGGCAGGTGGCGGAAAATGCCCTGACGCTGCTGCGCAACGAGGATGCAGAAGTGTTCCCTTTCCAGGCTCCTGCCAGTACGGGCTCGCCTGTTGTCAACAGCCTGGTCGCGCCGGATGGCATGGGAGCACGTCCTGTTATGAAAAAGAAAAAGATCGCTTACATCGGTATGGGGTTGACCGAAGAGAACGAGTTCAGCCGCCGGCTGCGGACGGACTACAATGCGCATGTGTATCTTTTCGATTATTCGCTGGATAGCGTCAAGGCGGCAGCCGCGCTGCAACTGCTGAGCAACCGCTATGACGCATTGGTGATCGGGCTCCACAATTATGCCCGGTTGCCTGCCCGCAATTTTGCCATCAGTCAGTCAGCCGCCTGGTTGTTGCGGCAGCTGGAGGAGCAAAACAAGTCCGTCGTACTGGCATTTGGGAACCCCTATGCGCTGAAAAATGATTGCGGGGCGAGGAACCTGGTGGCTTGTTATGAGGACGATGAGATCACACAAAGCGTGGCCGCGGACTGGCTTGCCGGCAAATTCACGGCAAAAGGCCAGCTGCCTGTCACCGTATGCGAGGGTTATAAGGCCGGTGCGGGGATCCTTCCGGCCCGCGCTATTCTGCCGGCAGCGGATCCCGTGGCCCTGGGGTTCGATGTCCGCCAGCTGGACAAGATCGATGCCATCTGCAAGGAAGCCATCGACAAGCAGGCGGCGCCGGGATGCGTGGTGCTGGTGGCAAAAGGTGGGAAGATCGCTTATGAAAAGGCCTTTGGGTACATGAGCTACGATAAGACAGAGCCTGTTTATACGGAGTCGCTTTATGACATGGCTTCCTGCACCAAGATCTGCGCTACTACGATGGCGGTGATGAAGCTATATGACGAAGGGAAGCTGGACCTGCAGAAGACGCTGGGAGATTATCTGCCCTGGGTAAGAGGAACCGATAAAGCATCGCTGAAGATCTTCGATGTGCTGCTGCACCAGGCAAGGCTGAATGCTTTCATACCTTTTTACAAAGAGACGATCGACAGTGCCCGCCAGGGCGCTCCCCGGCCAGGATTTTATGCTGCCCGGCCGGATAGTGTTTATGGTATCCGGGTGGCGGAGAATATGTATATGCGGAATGACTGGAGAGATACGATGTATACGCGCATACTGCAGAGTAAGCTGGGACCGCCGGACAAGTACGTGTACAGTGACAATGATTTTATTTTTATGGGGAAGGTGGTCGAGGCCATCAGCGGTATGCCGCTGGACGAATATGTGCGGAAGACCTATTATGCGCCTTTGGGCATGAGTTCGTCGGGGTTTAAGCCCAGGGAACGTTTTCCACTGGGCAGGATCGCTCCCACGGCATTGGAGCCTATATTCCGGCAGCAGCAGATCAGGGGGGATGTGCACGATCCGGGCGCGGCTATGTTTGGTGGGGTGGCAGGGCATGCGGGACTGTTCAGCGATGCCTATGATCTGGCTATCCTGGAGCAGATGCTGTTGAACGGAGGGACGATCAATGGGCGTAGTTTTCTTAAGAAGGAGACGATCGATTATTTTACGGCATACCATAGTGGCATCAGCCGGCGGGGTATTGGATTTGATAAGCCGGAGAAGGACAATGCAACGAGGAAGGAGCCGTATCCCTGTTTGTCGGCTTCGGCGCAGACGTTCGGGCATACGGGGTTTACCGGTACCTGTGTGTGGGTGGATCCGAAATATGACCTGATCTTTATTTTCCTGTCGAATAGGGTGAATCCGGTAGAGACGAATCCCCGGCTATCCAACCTGAGCATACGGGGAAGGATACAGGAGACGGTGTACCAGGCGATGGGAGTGGATGCGGGCAAACCGCTGGATGGGCGTGATGCGGGGAAGAAGATAAAGAAGGAAAAGAAGAAAAAGAAAAAATGCTGCGGGATGTAGAGGGAATGTAATGTGTTTTGGGCAAATAGTTTCCAAAATTTTGGCAAGAAGTGTCGCTAGTTTTGCTGGCGGCACTTTTTTATGGGATAAAGCGTGAAGTATGGAATCGGGAACATATGATTTGGAGAGAGGCAAAGAAGACTTTGTTTATTGGTTTTATAGCGAAGGGCCGAGGGGCCGGATAAGAAAGATGGTGCGATTTCAGCCTACGCCGGAATTAGGCAGAAATGCTTTTAATCTTGCTTTTGGAGACTTTGACGAGTCAACGGGGAAAATAAATGATCTGGCAATAAGTAATAATAGCGACCATTTAAGAGTGTTGCATACAGTTGCAGAAGTAATATTGGATTTTATTTGCTTTTGGCCAAAAGCGATCATAAAGATAGAAGGCAGCACCTCATCCCGTACAAGGCTGTACCAAATGGGAATATCTACTTTTTGGCATGAGATCGGCCGGGAGTTTGAGATATATGGTAAAGTTGGGAGGGATTGGGTGCCCTTTAAAAAGGGGGTGAATTACAAAGCGTTTCTCATTTTCAAAAAAATCAGGTAAATTTATAGTGATATGAAGGCCAGGAAAAAAGATGATATTTTGAAACGCAGGGTCACTATAAAGGTGGTTGAAAGTGATTTTGGTAAAATGTTGGATAATGATCCCGTCTTTATCAAAAAAAGAGAGGATGCCGTAAGAGACCTGCTCGAAAACCCTCCCCCCGAGTGGATCCTTAAAAGAATGCGCGGCGAAGACTAGGCGCGATCCTTCTTCTTCGGCGCCGGGATCTTTCCTTCCACCTCCTTCTTATAATACTTACAGGCGGGCCTGAGCCCGCAAACTTCGCATCTGGGCGTACGGGCTACGCAGACATACCGTCCGTGCAGGATGAGCCAGTGATGGGCCACATGCACCAGGTCGCGGGGGATGAGCTCCAATAATTGCTTTTCGGTTGCCAGAGGTGTCCTGGCGTTCACGGTGAGGCCGATGCGGGCAGAGACCCGGAATACATGGGTATCTACGGCCATATTCGGCTGATTGTCCACCACGGAGGTGATGACATTGGCTGTTTTACGGCCTACGCCCGGCAATTCCACCAGCTCCTCCACCGTCAATGGTACTTCCCCATGGAATTTCTCCACGAGCATTTTTGCCATGCCAATGAGATGTTTAGTCTTATTGTTGGGATAGGAAATGCTTTTCACGAGCGGAAACAGCTCGTCAAAAGTGGTTTCAGACAGGGATTGGGGGGTGGGAAACCGCTCGAAAATCGCGGGGGTGGTCATATTGACCCTTTTGTCGGTGCATTGCGCCGACAGTATAACCGCTACCAGCAGCTGGTAAGGGTTGTCGTAGATCAATTCCGTCTCAGCGTCGGGATTGTGTTCCGAAAAGTAGGCCAGTACAAATTGAAAGCGTTCCTTTCTGGTCATTGTCAGCAAATTTCAATGACCGTAAAGTTATGGGGAAATCACGTAAGCATTGCCGGTTCTGGCCAGTGCGTGGAGATCAACCTTAACGAACCGGAGGTTCGTTGTCCAAAGGACAGATATAAGATGTTTCCGGGAAACAGGGTATATTTTTCGGTAACCTGTTTTCCGGAGATCCAACGTTGGTTCAGTGCTGTACAGATTCGGTAGCTGTCTCCCGGGCGTAATTCATGATCTTCAGGATCAATTCCGTGCGGGGAGATACCGTAACTTTATCGAGGCCTTCAGCAGAAGATTGTAATACCTGTAGTTTCTCGCGAAGCATCCAGTCTTCCTTGAGCGCTGTCTCTATAGCAACCGTCAATTCTGGGGAAGACTCTTTGTACAAGTAAAGCAAAAGATCCTCCGGTGTAAAGAGTGTCATAGGCAAAACCATTTAATGTCCTAATAAATTTTCCGAAGCAGTAAAAGTGAAACGTCCAGTATTAAAACGGTTATCGGGTACGCGTTATTGTCCTCCAAAGGGAATTAATTAGGTAGAAAGGGTAATCCTAAAGTGTAAAACTATAAATGTCAGTGTTTTGCAGGAGGGGTGGCTTCCCGGACCAGGAAAAGATCCTCGTTATCCTTTTTCATCCGGTATTTTTCCCTTGCATATTTTTCCAGCAGGGCCGGATTGGATCTTAGCTGTTCCAGCTCGTGCCGGGTGGTAGCGATCTGTTGCTCGTAGTACTTCTTGCTTGCTTCCAGCTTTCTCAGCTCTCCTTTTTCCCTGAAATGGCTGGTGATGAAGTCCCGGGCGTCGAAAAAAAGTATCCAGACGGTGAATCCCAGAGCCGTCAGCACATATTTGTTCTTCAACCAGGCAGGAATATGGGAGAGAAGCTTCATAATAAAAAGCGGTCCCAGGCGCTTTTAGAGCGCCCGGGACCGTAAACTACAAATTATTTCTTGAATTTGATCCTTCCTTTGGGATAAATGCCGCTGTCACCCAGCTCTTCTTCTATGCGGATGAGCTGGTTGTATTTGGCCAGCCGGTCGGTACGGGAGGCGCTGCCTGTCTTGATCTGTCCGCAATTGAGGGCTACGGCCAGGTCGGCGATGGTCGTATCTTCTGTCTCGCCGCTGCGATGGCTCATAATGGTGGTATATCCGTGGGTTTGGGCCAGCTGTACGGCATTGATGGTCTCGGTGACCGTGCCGATCTGGTTTACCTTGATGAGGATACTGTTGGCTACCCCCCTGTCGATGCCTTTTTGAAGGATCTTAGTGTTGGTGACGAACAGGTCGTCCCCGACCAGCTGTACCTTGTTGCCAATGGCTTCCGTCAGCTTTTTCCAGCCATCCCAATCCTCTTCGGCCATGCCGTCCTCAATGGAGATGATGGGATATTTATTTACCCAGCTGGTCCAGTAGGCCACCATTTCATCGCTGGAGAGCTCCTTGCCGCTGCTCTTATAGAATTTATATTTGCCGTCCTTGTACATTTCGCTGCTGGCGGCGTCCAGGGCGATGGCGATCTGGGTGCCGACCTTGTAGCCTGCCGCCTCGATGGCCTGCAGCACTGTTTCGATGGCTTCTTCATTGCTTTGGATGTCCGGGGCGAAACCGCCTTCATCGCCGACATTGGTGCTGTAGCCTTTCTTTTTCAGGACGGATTTCAGCTGATGGAAGATATCCACTCCCCAGCGGAGGCCATCGCTGAAGGTGTCGGCGCCGATGGGAACGATCATGTATTCCTGGTAATCGATCTTGTTGTCGGCGTGTACGCCGCCATTGAGGATATTCATGAGGGGCATGGGCAGCACGGTGGCGTTCACTCCGCCGAGGTAGCGGTATAAAGGCAGCTTGCTTTCCTGGGCGGCGGCTTTGGCTACAGCCATGGATACGGCCAGCAGGGCGTTGGCACCCAGTTTTCCCTTATTGTCTGTGCCGTCCATTTCAATGAGTCGCGCGTCCAGGGAAGCCTGTTCGTTTACAGGGAAACCTATCAGCTGGTCGGCAATAATATCGTTCACATTGGAAACGGCTTTCAACACCCCTTTTCCTCCGTAGGTGCTCTTGTCCCCGTCACGGAGCTCGACGGCCTCGTGAATCCCAGTGGATGCGCCACTGGGCACGGCAGCGCGGCCGCGATGGTTGTTCTCGGTGATCACGTCCACTTCGACCGTTGGATTGCCCCGGCTGTCTAAGATCTGTCTTGCATGAATGTCAGCGATGTAGCTCATGGTTGGTTCGTAGTTTTTTGTTTTGTGTTGGTTGGTAGATTGTAAGCGTAGTCCGTAGGCATCAGGTCGTCAGGTGCCGGAAGATCTCTTCCAGGCTTTGGTTTTCACTTTGCAAAGAAACAATGTTCCAATTGTTTTGCAAAGCCAGCTCCAGCAATTGTTTTTTAACGTCGGTATCCTCCCCTGCCTGTAATTCCCATTCCCGGTCGGCCAGTTTACGAACGGAGGTGACGCCTTTCAATGCCTGCAGCCTGGAAGTCTCCAGGTCCTCTTTGAACGCTACCCGGATGGCGTTGGTGCGATTGTCCAGGCGAAGCTGGCCAAGCGGGCTGTCGGCGATGAGCTTGCCCTTATTGATAATGACGACCCTGTCGCAAAGGGCTTCTACTTCCTGCAGGATATGTGAAGAGAACAATACGGTCTTATTTTGTCCCAGCTTTTTGATGGTATCGCGGATCTCGATGATCTGGTTGGGGTCCAGCCCGCTGGTGGGTTCGTCCAGGATGAGCACTTCCGGGTCGTGCAGCAGTGCGGCTGCCAGGCCGACCCGCTGTTTGTACCCCTTGGAAAGCTGTCCGAGCTTTTTCTTACTTTCCGGGGTGAGGCCTACGGTGGCGATGACTGATTCGATCTTCTGTTTTTTTTCAGGGACGGCGTGGGCATCGGCTATAAAATCCAGGTATTCCCGCACGTACATGTCCGGGTACAGGGGATTAGCCTCGGGCAGATAGCCAATTTTCTTCCGGGTTTCCAGGGGATGCTGTTTAACAGGGATCCCGCAGACGGTGACCTCCCCCTCATCCTGTCCAAGATAGCCCGTGATGATCTTCATGGTGGTGGATTTTCCCGCCCCGTTGGGGCCGAGAAACCCTACAATCTCTCCCTGACCTACTTTAAAAGAGATGCCGTCCACTGCCTTCTGCTCGCCGTAAATCTTTACAAGGTCCTTAATTTCAATCGACATGCTGGTGGTTTACCCCATAAAAATAGGTTAATCCCCCCTATTTATCATACCCGGTCCCGTATTCTCCTTTCAGGGCGTAGTAGCCAAACAGTACCAGGCCGAAGGCGATGGGGATAAAAATACCGATGAAGATGCCCCATTGGAGCTTTGTGCTCGACACCGGATTGCGGGCAATCTCGGAGGAGGCGGTCCTGATGAGATAAAAGAGCGCCACCAGCCCCAGGGCGATCCAGGCTACTCCTAATATCTTCTTTATGGTGTTCATATGCGTTGTTTTTAATGGTTATTCAGCAGATGGGGATTTAGCGGGTATGTACAGCATGCCGATGATCAGGCAGACCGCCGCCACCAGGACGGGATACCACAGTCCCGCCAGCTTATTGTCGGGGTTGATGGTCGTCAGCAGCAGGGCGACATAGGGGGTGAGACCGCCGAACACCCCATTGCCGATGTGGTAAGGCAGGGACATGGAGGTGTAGCGAATGCGGGTGGGGAACAATTCTACCAGGAAGGCGGCGATGGGCCCATACACCATGGTGACATAGATGATCATGATGAAGACGATGCCGATCATTTTCCAATAATCCGCCGTCCCCAGGGTTTTGGCCACCTCGGGCTTTGATCTGGCGCCTGCCTTTCCGCCTGCGTATAGCGTATCTTTTTGCGTTTCGCTGACGGTGAAGCCGTCTTCGTAATGCCGGATGGTGGAAGTGCTGCGCAGTATGTTGCCGGTGGCGCCGATGAAGGCTACATTGCTGCGGATCTCTTTTTCGGCTGTCAGCTCGGTCCGTCCTTTGGTGTCGGAGATGGTCAGCATTTGCCGGAAGAAGAATTGATAGGACAGTACGGCCAGCGCCATGCCCGCGATCATGATCCATTTGCGCCCGATCTTGTCGCTCCATCCGCCGAAGACCAGGAAGAAGGGGCTGGCCAGCACGATGGCCAGGATGAGGATGGTCTTGGCCTGATCGAAGTTGACACGGCAGGTGTTCTCCAGGAAGGTCTGGGCATAGAACTGGCCTGTATAGAAGATGACGCCCTGTCCCATGGTGGCGCCGAACAGGGCCAGCAGGACTACTTTCAGATTGGCTTTATGGCCGAAGCTTTCTTTCAGGGGATTGGTGGAGGTCCTCCCTTCCGTGCGCAGTTGCTGGAACAGGGGGGATTCGCTCATTTTCAGGCGGATGTAGATAGAGACGCCCACCAGTACGATGGAAATGAGGAAGGGGATGCGCCAGCCCCAGTCGTTGAATTTTTCTATGCTGCGGGCCGGGTCCTGGTCCAGGAGGTGCCGGACGAGGAGGATCACGCCCAGGGATACAAGCAGGCCTACCGTAGCTGTCGTCTGGATCCAGGAAGTAAAGTACCCTCTCCGGTGGGCAGGGGAATGTTCCGCGACGTAGGTGGCGGCCCCGCCATATTCCCCGCCCAGGGCCAGACCCTGCAAAAGGCGGAGCAGCAATACGATCAGGGGGGCGGCAAAACCGATGGTCTCATATTTGGGGACCAGCCCGATGGCGAAGGTGGAGCCGCCCATGATGATCAGGGTGAGGAGGAAAGTGTATTTCCGTCCGATCATATCGCCCAGCCGGCCGAAGACAAGGGCGCCGAAAGGGCGTACGATGAATCCTGCGGCGAAGGTGGCCAGGGTAGATAGCAGCGCTGCCGTGGGATTGCCTTTGGGAAAGAACTGAGCGGCGATGACGGTGGCCAGGCTACCGAAAATGTAGAAATCATACCATTCGATGAGGGTTCCCAGCGAGGAGGCGGTGATGATCTTGCGGATGCCGGTGACAGATGTGGAAGCCATGTGATCGTTAGATGATTATTTAGATGATCGTTAAGGTTATGGAATCGTTTGCGTTAAAGCGAAAGTAAATGTAATTAGTTGACGATTAAATTCTAAATTTATGGCCCTTAATTTAATAAACAGTTATCTACAAAAATCTTCGTTCGTCATATGAGCTATCCCTACCAGATCAGGTCCATGGAGCAGTACCAGTCCGAGTATAAGAAAAGTGTCGAGGACCCGGAAGGGTTTTGGGCGGGCATTGCCGGGAATTTCAGCTGGCACCGCAAGTGGGATAAAGTATTGGATTGGAATTTCACGGATCCGCGTGTGAAATGGTTTTCCGGGGCCCAGCTGAACATCACTGAGAACTGCCTGGACAGGCACCTGGCTGAAAGAGGCGATCAGCCGGCCATTATCTGGGAGCCGAATGATCCGGAGGAACATTACCGGATCCTTACGTATAAGGAGCTGCATTTTAAAGTATGCCAGTTTGCGCAGGTCCTGAAAAACAATGGCGCCAGGAAAGGCGATCGTATTTGTATCTATATGCCCATGGTGCCGGAGCTGGCCATCGCCGTTCTCGCCTGCGCCCGTATCGGGGCCATTCACTCGGTGGTATTTGGCGGGTTTTCCGCGCAAAGCATTGCCGACAGGATACAGGATGCGCAATGTAATATTGTGATCACTTCGGATGGGGGGCAGCGGGGGAATAAAGGAATTCCTTTAAAATCGGTGATCGATGACGCGCTGGTGCAATGTCCTTCCGTAAAGAAGGTGATCGTGCTGACGCGTACACGTGTTCCTGTGAGCATGATAAAGGGGCGGGATACCTGGTGGGAGGATGAGATCAGGAAAGTGGAGACGCAGGGAAATCCCGTATGTCCGGCCGAGCCGATGGAGGCGGAGGATATGCTCTTCATCCTGTATACTTCCGGGTCGACCGGCAAGCCGAAGGGTGTCGTGCATACCTGTGGCGGCTATATGGTGTACACCAATTATACTTTTGTCAACGTATTCCAATACCAGCCGGGCGACGTGTATTTCTGTACGGCCGACATCGGCTGGATCACGGGGCATAGCTATATTGTATATGGTCCTCTGAGCGCTGGGGCCACTACCCTTCTTTTTGAAGGCATACCTACGTACCCCGACGCCGGCAGATTCTGGGATATCGTGGATAAATTCAAGGTCAATATCCTTTATACGGCCCCCACGGCCATCCGGAGCCTGATGGGTTTTGGACCGGACTATGTGAAAAGCAAGGATCTCAGCAGCCTGAAGGTGCTGGGCACGGTGGGTGAGCCCATCAATGAGGAAGCCTGGCATTGGTACCATGAGAACATCGGTAAAGGGCGTTGTCCCATCGTAGACACCTGGTGGCAGACGGAGACCGGGGGTATCCTTATCTCCAACCTGGCGGGCATCACCCCGCATAAGCCGGCGCATGCCACCCTGCCCTTGCCGGGTGTTCAGCCTTTGCTGGTAGATGAAAAAGGGGAGCCTGTTCCGGGCAGCGATGCCGCCAGGGACGGTGTGTGGCATGGGGGCGCTTCCGGCGAACCGGTGGCCGGCAATCTCTGCATAAAATTTCCTTTCCCTTCCATTATACGCACGACGTACGGAGACCATGAGCGGTGCCGGCAGACCTATTTTGCCACGTATCCCGGGCTTTATTTCACGGGTGACGGCGCTTTGCGGGATGCGGAGGGCAACTACCGGATCACCGGGAGGGTGGATGACGTGCTGAATGTCAGCGGCCACCGTATCGGTACGGCGGAGGTAGAGAATGCCATCAACATGCATACGGGGGTCGTGGAAAGTGCGGTGGTAGGCTATCCGCATGATATCAAGGGACAGGGGATCTATGCGTATGTCATATTCAACGGGGATAAGAGCGATCCCGTCCATGTTCGGCAAGCGATCGTGCAGACGGTGGCCCGGATCATTGGCGCCATTGCCAAGCCGGATAAGATCCAGCTCGTCAGCGGCCTGCCTAAGACCCGCAGCGGGAAGATCATGCGCAGGATCCTGCGTAAGATCGCGGAGGGAGAGACCGGCAGCCTGGGAGATACCTCCACATTGCTGGACCCCGGGGTGGTGGATGAGATAAAGGCGGGGCGCCTGTGACACCTAGCTACAAGCTTCAAGCTGCAAGCTACAAGGGGGCATAATTAAGCCAAGCTTGCGGCTTGAGGCTTGCAGCTTGAAGCTGGATCAGGTATTAGTGTTGAATGACGACTTTCGTCCCGATGGGTGCAATGGCGTACAGTTCGTCCATGTCCTCGCACTTCAGGGAAATACAGCCATTGGTCCAGTTCTGATAATTGTCCACGGTCATCTCATCATGCGGCCAGGTGCCGTGGATGGCGATGCCATCGCCCGGTTTGGCTGACCGGGGGATCAATCCTTTTGCTTTTCTTTCATTGAACTTAGCCAGGTCTGCCGCGGTGGGGTAATCCAGGTCCATGATCTTATCCCATTTTTCATGGGGTCTTTTCCTCACGATGTGAAAAATGCCTTCCGGGGTTTTCCGGTCGCCCTGCATCATCTTGTCATCCAGGGATTTATTTCCAAAGACTGCCGGGTAGGTGGCGTACCATCCCTGCCTGTCAAAGACTTGCAGCTCATAGTTGCTTTTGATCACCAGGATATATACTTCCCCTTCGGGGTCGGGATGGAAAAAGCGTTTGTGAGCGGTGCGTGTGCGGGCATCTCTGAATCCACAAAGGATCAGCAGGAACAAGCTTCCAAGGAGGATCTTTCTCGAAGTCATTTGCGGCAATTTTACCCTTGGACAACGGCCGCGACATTTGGTTTATTTCTAATGTGGGAAACTTTAACAATATAGCTGCGAGCTGCGAGCTGCAAGCTACAAGCTGCAAGCTACAAGGTTGGTTCTTTTAAGTCTTATATAAGTCTGGCTTGCGGCTTGTAGCTTGTCGCTTGAGGCTTAAAAAAGACAAAACCGGTACTAAGAATAGCACCGGTTACTACTACACATGAGAACTCTTAAAGAATTCTCAGCTTCTTGCTATTGCGTGGGGATCGTCTGAAAATTAACCCCCACGCAATAAGCATCTTATCATCACCAGTTGCCGAACCGTAGTCCTACGGTATAGGGCCGCTGGTCCAATCCTTTCAGGAACATACTTTTGGCGGCATAGGAACCGTACAGCTTCAGCCATCCCATTTGCAATTCCCCGATCCATGAGATCTTCCACGGATCCATGTCGAAGTCGTCGAATGTCTTATACTTTCCGGTTTCCTTACTCTTGAATTTTTGGCGGGAAGAGTATCGATATCCAACGCTCGCGCCTACACTGAATCCGTAGTCATGCCTTCTATGCGGCGTGAAGTTAAAATTAAGCATAAATGGGACAGTTACATAATCTGCGGCCAATTTATTCTTACTATAGTTGATAGTATCCATGACGACTATGGTCGGATTAGTATGAAATTTAATATTTTCCTCATATCGGTAGTTATTCAGTTCGATGCCCAGTCCGTATTTCAGGTTTACCACGTGCTTGATGAGGTTCATGCGCTGCATGAAGATCCAGATATTGACATTCACGGACTTGCCTGTTCGAAGGCGGAACCAGTCCTTGGTGGAGCCGGGTGCGAATTGCTGGGCGGAGGCCGATGAATAATTCGTTTGGTCATTGTAGTTAGCAAACCCCAGGTCCAGGATACCCCAGTTGGTGCTGATATTGGAGGGGCGGTAGGAGTTATGCCGGTGGTAGACGTGAATAGTGCCGTGGTCTTCCTTGTCTATTTTTCCTTTTTTGACGATGATCAGGTTGCCGACGCGGATGGTGTCGCCGGGTGCCGGAGCTACTGTATCCTTTTTTGTGGTCGTGGTTGTGTCCTGTGCATGACCGGACAGGGACAGGCATAAGATTGCTAAAGACAAAAGACGCCTCATATTATTACCTTTTTTTTAGTGAGATCTTAATTTAATGATACTTGAAAGCTTCCGATGAGCACCTTCCGGTCTTCATCTTCCGCGCGGCTGGAGGGTTTTTCCAGGGCCCTGGTCACCTTCCTGAAGATGCCGCGTAACTTATTTTTCTTTGGAGAAGCTCTCTCCTCCATGGATTCGTCCGATGTGTATGCCACCGCATGATCCAGCAGGGCCTGGGTAGCGAAAGAGCCGGCGGCTACTTTTGTGGCCGGGATATTCCTGGTACGGTCAATTGCTTTCGGATCGATGACGGCCAGTTTGTCCGCCGGGTCCGCTTCGCCGACGGGGTTGTTATCCGCCGGCTGAACCTTTATGGAAGCGGTGGCTTTGTCCGGAACGGGCGGGTCTGCTTTCGCCACCACGGGAACGGTTGGATCTGCTTTCGCTGGCGCCGGAACGGCTGCTTCTTTTTCTTCGTTGCCTGTCTGCCGGCGCTTGTATAGGTGTAACGAATCAGCAGCGCGGGGAGTTACAGCGGCCAGATATTTTTTTACGATGGGTTGGCCGGGAGTCGTTTTTTCGCCGGAGGGAGTTGGTAAGGGCGCCTGCGTGGAATGGTTTGTGCTGGCCATTGCTGCAGCCGTGGAATCTTTCATAATGACGGGCGCCTGTGGGGAAGGCTTACCGGCTATGGACCGGCCGGACCGGAAAGGATGAAAGACCTGCAGACCGACGAAGCCCAATACCAGTGCTGCCGCGGCTATACGGGCAAACGGCAGCCAGGCGATCCTTCTCTTTTCGTCCTTTCGGTAAAGGCTTTCTTTGCCGGGGAATACGATGGATGGGTCAGGGATATTGACTGCCAGCTGCAGGCGTTGCAGCTCGATGTTCTTTTCAGGATGGAGGCGGACAAATTCGATCACTGCCTGGCGGGAAGCCTCGTCCAGCTCTCCGTCTACATAGGACAGGAACCACGATTCGTAATTATCCGGGTTGACCAGGGAGAAGTCTTCATGCTGCTGCAGCAGCTCCTTAGCCGGGAAAGCGGGGGTATCATCCGGGTCAATCCTGCATTGCAGCAGGAGCTCCCATTCCTCCTTCAGATCGGGGTGCGCTTCGACGAATCTTTCCACGGCCTGTCTGTCTGCCGGGGACAATTCATTGTCTACGTACAGCAAAAAGAATTCCTCATAATTATTTCGTGTGATCATGAAGTTTATATTAGGTTTTCCAGGCTGACCAGATAATTTTTCAATTGGATACGGGCGCGGTGCAGGTATACTTTTACCTGGCTTTCGTTGAGCCCCGTGATCTGTCCAATCTCTTCATAGGAATATCCCTCATAGTCTTTTAACAGCACCAATGAGCGCTGTGTTTCATTCAGCCGGGCCAGCGCCCGCTCCAGCACCTTCTTCAGGTCCTGCGCGGGAGAATGTCCGATCTTTGCTTCTTCCCTGAACTCATCCCGCAGCTGCACTCTTTTTATTTTCCGGATATGGTCGATCATCTGGTGATAGGCAATGGTGAAAAGATAAGATTTGCTTTTGCCTGTCTCGACGTCGCCCCGGCATTTCCACAGCTTTTCGAAGGCGGTCTGCACCACGTCCCTTGCGTCCTCTTCATGGCGGAGGTTCTTAAGGATAAACCGATAGACGTTGTCCGCGTAGTTCGTGACACAATCATTGAATTCTTTCTCAGTCATAAGCAGCTGCTGTCGGGGAAAGATAAAATTACGCTCATACCGGTAATACGGGCGGATGGAGGAAATGTTACAAAAAGAAGAGGAAAGTAAAAAAAGGGATTATCCCTTGGCGGACAATAGGTTACGTGTAAATGATTCCCAGAGGATGAATTCGGTCTGCGACTTTTTTTCGCAGGATTTGCTGCATTCGCTGCTGCGGTCTGTATCGGGTTCCGCTTTTTTCCGGGAATAGGAAAAAAGAATGAGGCTGGCAGCTGTTACCAGGATCAGAAAGGAAAGACGAAAATAGGTCCTTGATCTCATAGTTAGCCCTGTTTCTCTTATTAGACGAAGGTAGATATTAATTTGTTACAATTCGGGAAAAAATACCCTTAGTTGTACAATCGATGAGAGCTCAACTACTTACCTTTGGCGTCTTAAAAAAACACTCCTTTATGAATCCCTCCTTTGTCAAACGTATAGCCGCGGAATTGGAAGAGATCAAGGCATCCGGCCTTTTTAAAACAGAGCGTATTATCACCAGTGCCCAGGGGGCGGAGATAACGGTGAACAATAAAAGAGTATTGAATTTCTGCGCCAACAATTACCTGGGTCTTTCTTCCCATCCCAAGGTGATCGAGGCGGCGCATAAGGCTATCGATACCCGGGGGTATGGTATGAGCAGTGTCCGGTTCATTTGTGGCACCCAGGATATTCACAGGGAGCTGGAGCAAAAGCTCGCGACTTTCCTGGGGACGGAGGATACGATCCTGTATGCCGCCGCTTTTGACGCCAATGGAGGTATTTTCGAGCCATTGTTCGGGGAGCAGGACGCCATCATCTCGGATGAGCTGAACCATGCTTCCATCATCGACGGCGTGCGACTCTGCAAGGCGCAGCGGTTCCGGTATAAACACAACAACATGGAGGACCTGGAGCAGCAGCTGAAAGCTGCGCAGGGCGCCCGCAGCAGGATCATCGTGACGGATGGGTCATTCAGCATGGATGGCACGATCGCCCAGCTGGACAGGATCTGCGACCTGGCCGATCAATATGATGCCATTGTCATGATTGATGAATCCCATTCTTCCGGGTTCCTTGGCAAGACGGGAAGGGGTACGCACGAGTACCGTGGTGTGATGGGGCGTATCGATATTATCACGGGCACGCTGGGCAAGGCCCTTGGCGGCGCCAGCGGGGGGTTCACCAGCGGGAAGAAAGAGATCATTGAAATGCTGCGTCAGCGGAGCCGTCCCTATCTCTTCTCGAACAGCCTTGCTCCTTCGATCACCGGGGCCAGCATTGCTGTGCTGGACATGCTGAGCGAGACGACGGCCCTGCGGGACAAGCTGGAGTATAATACAAAATATTTCCGCGCTAAGATGAAAGAGGCGGGTTTTGACATCCGGCCCGGAGATCATCCCATCGTGCCTATCATGCTGTATGATGCCGTAGTGGCCCAGAACTTTGCCGCCAGGCTGCTGGATGAAGGCATCTATGTCATTGGCTTCTTCTATCCTGTCGTGGCGAAGGGTCAGGCAAGGATCAGGGTGCAGCTGAGCGCGGGGCATGAGCAGGATCATCTTGATAAGGCGATTGCGGCCTTTACCAAGATCGGGAAGGAGCTGGGTGTTCTGAAGGGGCAGTCTGCTTAATGCAGGAACGCTACCATGCTGATCTCCACGTTGACATTCTTGGGCAGGGTTTTGACCGCATAGGTCTCTCTTGCCGGGAAATCACCTGTAAAATACTTGCCGTATACTTCGTTGACATGCCCGAAATGGCCTATATCGCTCAGCAGGATGGTGGTCTTCACTACATGACCGAAGTCCATATTGGCTGCGGAGAGGATGCTTTTGAGATTGTGCATTACCTGATGCGTTTCCCCGATGATGTCACCGGCAGCTTCCACGTTGCCCGTGGCGGGGTTAATGGCTATTTGCCCGGAGATGAATAGCATATTTCCGGCCAGGACTGCCTGGCTGTAGGGGCCGATGGGAGCGGGGGCGTTGGGGGTACTCACAATCTGTTTTTCCATGTCTCGTAATTTTGCCGTAAGCTACACATAAATCAGCTGCAAGCCTCAAGCTGCAAGCTACAAGCTTTGTTTTATTAAGTGAACCTGGCTTGAGGCTTGTAGCTTGCAGCTTGTGGCTATATTTGCAGTATGAAGATTGCTGTCATTGCGGGAAAGACCGAAGTAAAGGAATGGTTGCCGGGCAAGCTACCGTCTGGATGGGAATGCGTGTGGGTTGACGATGTGGACGGACTGGAACAGCAGCGGGATGCCCACCTTTTTATGGATATGGCTTTTGCTCCTGATGAGATGCGCATTCACCAGCTGAGCCGGCTATTGCCCGCACCGGTGATGATAAATTCCGTGGTGCATACATTACAGGAGATCGGCCAGCCATTCATACGGATCAATGCATGGCCCGGCATGCTGAAGAGAAATATTCACGAGTTGGCGATGACGGCGCCCCCACCGGATTCGGTGCAGGCGTTTTATAAACAATTGGATCTTTCCTATCGTATTGTTTCGGATGTTGCGGGTATGGTCAGCGCGAGGATCCTGGCAATGATCATCAACGAAGCGTATTATACTTTGCAGGAAGATGTCAGCACAAAAGAGGAGATCGATACCGCGATGAAGCTGGGTACGAATTATCCTTTTGGTCCTTTCGAATGGAGCGAATTGATCGGATTGAAAAATATTTATGATCTTCTTAACAAATTGGGCATGACTGACAATCGGTACCTGCCTGCTACGGCTATGAAAGAAGCCTTGGTTGGATTAAAATGTGATTAAAAAAAATTAACAAGAAGCCTGCAAATGGGATTGATCCTGAACATAGACACGGCGACGGAGCAAGGCGGTATCTGTCTTGCAAAAGAAGGGCAGGTATTAGCGATGGCGATGAATCCTGATCAAAAAGATCACGCTTCCTGGCTGCATCCCGCAGTGGAGAAAATAATGCATGATACGGGGCATACCATGAAAGATCTGCAGGCCGTGGCAGTGACGGCCGGGCCCGGTTCCTATACGGGTTTGCGCGTTGGAATGGCCGCTGCCAAAGGGTTTTGCTATGCTTTGAATATTCCTTTGATCACGGAGAATACGTTGAAGGTAATGGCGCTGGCAGCGAGAGAGCAGGTGCCGGCGGATGTGTTATTATGTCCAATGATCGATGCACGGCGTATGGAGGTCTTTACAGCAGTCTACCAAAATGATCTGGAAGAGGTGATGCCTACCGGTGCCATGATCGTGGATGAACATTCGTTTGCACCGTATCTTGCGCATAGACAAATGTCGTTTTTTGGCGGTGGAAGTTGTAAGTGTAAACCTATAATCACTGCATCCAGCGCGACTTTCATTGAAATTAATTACCATCCTGGGTATCTGGGTATTCTATCTTTTTTACGATATTTACAACAAGAATTCACCGGCCTGGCGTATAGTGAGCCCGCTTATACCAAAGAATTCTACACTCATACAAGAAAATGACTATATTGTCATATTGGTAAAAAATGAACATTTTTTTTAAATAGTAGCACCTAATTTTGTTTGATCCGTCTTGTATCTTCTTGAAATCCTTAAAATGGTAATCGCTCATGAGTTTAACGATGAACAACAATAACTATTGGATGGTAGTAAATGCAGAGGGCTCTGACGGGGCTCCTGTAAAAGTTGATTTTTTGAACCTGAAGAAAGGCGCGCTCATTCTTAGGGCGCTGAATCACAAATTGCGTCAGCAGATCATCCGCCTCCTGGATGAGAACAAGAAACTGACGGTGACAGAGATCTACGTTCATCTCCGCCTCGAACAGTCCGTGGCATCCCAGCACCTTGCTATCCTGCGCAGGGCCGGCATAGTAAAAACGCAAAGGGATGGGAAATTCATCTACTACATTATCAACCACGATCGCCTGGGAGAAATTATGAAATGCGTGGATGAGCTGATCGATTAACGTCGGCTTCCTGACCGTCAAATCGGTGAATAATCGCTAATTTTACAGCCATCATTCAAATTATGGCTATGTTTATTAAGCAATTATACACTGGATGTCTTAGTGAAGCCGCCTACTACATCGACAGTGAAGGAGAAGCCGCCATCATCGATCCTTTGAGGGATATCGATGCGTATCTGCAATTGGCAAAAGAGAGAAAGGCAACCATCAAGTACATTTTCGAAACTCATTTTCATGCTGATTTTGTAAGCGGGCACCTGGATCTTTCCAAGGCTACAGGCGCCCCTATCGTATATGGTCCCCGCACGGAGACTGAATTTCCCATTCACCTGGCAAAGGATGGAGAGGTATTTCGTCTGGGCGGCATCACGCTTGAAGTGATGCATACGCCTGGGCACACCATCGAGTCCACGTGTTACCTGGTGCGAACGGCGGAAGGGAGTCCCCATGCCGTTTTTACAGGCGACACGTTGTTTGTAGGTGATGTAGGCCGGCCGGATCTCAGCAGCGGCAACCTCAGCAAGGAAGACCTGGCGGGGATGCTATATGATTCGCTCCGGAGCAAGATACTGCCCTTGCCCAACGACGTCATCGTCTATCCCGCGCATGGGCCGGGCAGCAGCTGTGGAAAGAACCTGGGACCTAACACGTACAGCACCATCGCCGATGAAAAGGAAGGCAATTATGCCTTAAAAGAACAGACAAAGGAAGCGTTTATCAAGGCGGTGACCGAGGGCCTGGACGCACCCCCCAGCTATTTTCACATCAATGCCAGGATCAATAAGGAAGGATATGAAAGCCTGGATGACGTATTGGAAGCCGGGCTTTCGCCCCTGGACCTCCAGGCGTTCCAGCAGCTGGTGAAGGATGAGGAGGCGATCGTCCTGGACACGCGAAAGTCGGCGGTATTCGTCGACGGGTTCATTCCCGGCGCCATCAGCATCGGGCTGGACGGAAGATTTGCCGAATGGGCCGGCAGCCTCCTGCCTTTTGACAAGACCATTTTGCTGGTGACGGCTCCCGGCGAGGAAAAGGAAAGTGTAGTAAGGCTGGCGCGGGTGGGTTTTTCTAAAATGAAGGGGTATCTCGACGGGGGCTATAGCGCCTGGCAACAGGCGGGGCTGCCCATCGATATGATCATCGATGTGGAGGCGGATGAGCTGGCGATGGACATTCCATTTGACGAGAACCTACTGGTGGTGGATGTGCGGCGGGAGACGGAGTTTGCGGACGGGCATGTCAAGGGCGCGCTTAACCTGCCTTTGAATGACCTGGTAGATCCCGGCAGCATGGCTAACCTGGACGAGCATTTCAATATTTACCTGCATTGCGGCGGCGGCTATCGCAGCATCATAGCGGCATCGCTGATCAAGCGGCAGGGCATACACAATATCCGCAACGTGACTGGCGGCTGGGCCAAGATCAAGGACCAGAAAGGCATCGAGATCGAGAAGGAGAACAGTGTGCTGAATTAAAGCGCTACGATCCCATTGCGGATGGCATAGAGCACCAGGCCGACTCTTGTCTTTACATTCAATTTTTCGAACAGGGTATCCCGGTAGCCATCGATGGTACGTGGGCTCAGGTACATTTGTTCGGCAATCTCTTTATAAGTGCATTCCGTGCAGGCCAGCCTCAGGAATTCCAGTTCCCGTTCGTTGAGGGTGAACACGTGGTGTACTTTGTGGTTGACGACGTCAAGGGCGTTGATGGTATGGATCAGCTTGCCTGTGACCATTTCCGAATAATAGAAGCCTTTATTGATCACGGATTCCAGGGCCATCTTCAGCTCGGAGGGTTCCGTGTCCTTGAGGATGTATCCTTTTACACCGTTCTTCAGCATCCGGATAATGGAATTATCCGTGTCATACATGGAGAGCGCCAGGATCTTAATTTCCGGGTAATGCCGTCTGAGCCATAGGGCAGTCTCGTATCCATCCATGTCAGGCATGTTGATGTCGAGCAGAACGATGTCGGGGAGTAAACGCGATTTCAGCTGCCGGATCAGATCATTGCCATTGCCGGCTTCAAATAACACGGAGTATTCTCCAAAACTCCGGATAAGATTAGCTAATCCGTTGCGTAGCAGTACGTGGTCGTCCACCAGAGCGACCGAGGGTTTGAGATTGTTCATTCCGAAAGAGGTTTAGGTTCTGGTATTAGCAGCTTCAACAGGCACGCTGAGTACTACACTTGTGCCATGCCCAAGTGTGCTGCTAATCTTAAAACCTGCACCCATCAGTTGGGCCCGGTTGTACATATTCCTGATACCGAGGCCAAAAGATGCATCCTGATTTAGAGGAGTAAGATCAAATCCTTTTCCGTTGTCTGTTATACTAAGTGTAAGTTCTTCCTGGCTGTAATGTAAATGTATTATAATTTTTTGAGATGCCGCATGTTTAATAATATTGTTAACAGTCTCCTGCAAGATCCGATAAATGATCAGTTCTCGCTGTTTATCAAGGGGATAGCTCTTCCCTTCCGACTCGAAGAGAGTTTCATAATTCCCGGATTTACGGACCATCTCCAATTCGTGCTCAATGGCCCGGACCAGTCCCATGTCGGCGATGTAATCCGTACTGAGGCCATGGGACAGGTTGCGCAGGTCGTAAATAGCCTGCCCCACCAGCTTTTTGGAATCGATGATCTTTTGTTCCAGGTTATCCGGCAGGGAGGGGTCCATGGTGGACAGGTTAAGCTTTGCCAGGCTAAGCATCTGACCGATGTTGTCATGGATCTCCTGGGAGATATGCCGGAAGGTCTGTTCCTGGATCTCCAGCTGGCTTTTCAGTAATTCCCGTTCATAGGAGAGCTTTAGCTGCTCTCTTTCCCGCAGCAGCTTGCGATGACGATTCCGGTAAAGGAATAAAAAGGAGATCATCAGGGCGCCTAAAAGCAATAATGTACTCGTTCCTGCAATCAATGTGATAATGATTTCACGAGACTCCTTTGGCATAGAAACGCTATTATGAAGCAGGAATAAAGTATTAATATAAGATTATTATTAATGCTTGAAAAAAATTCCTTGCCCGTAGCGTCATTCTTCAGGAGGTTGAATAATAAGTCGAAAGACAGGTCGCCCAAGTGAAAGAACAGGATGCCCGTACTGATCCAGAACATGGGGACCTTGCGTAATTCACCTTCCAGGGGATTCAGCAGCAGCTCATAGAAGAACAGGCAGCATAAGATGATCATGAAGAGGCTGCCCAATACGACCGTATAGGAGTGAAACTCAGTGAAGCCCTGTACGAACAGGAGGTTCAGCAGCACTACCATGGGATAGATGGCCATAAAACGGCGGGCCATTGTTTTAAAGGCCGGGTCACGGAGGGTAAGGGAAAAGATATGGGCGTAAAAGATATATTCCAGGGTGGTGGTGATATTAAACAACCAGCTGTTATTTCTCAGACGCAGGATATAAGTCATGTAAGTTCCGATCAATTCCGTGGCTACGATAAAAAGGAGAAAGAAAGGGAACAGCCTGAATGCCGTTCCCTTCAACGCACGATAGGTTAGCAGGCTCACTATAAAGGCGGCCATTTCGAAGTATATAAAAAAGGCAAGGTGGAACATCGTTGATTTGCTTGTTATTGACCGGGGGTTGGGGATGATGGCGGACAATTGGGGGGGCAGAGGCTGCCATGATCGTATCCGGATCCATCGGTGCCGGCCAGCGTGGTGTTTTGCGCGGGCTGTCCGGATGCGGTCGTAGCGTCGGGTGCTACGGGTGGGAATATGTCCTGGTGGCTGCCGTCGGCTGTCGTGACGGTGGGAATGAATACCAGCGTTACCTTACCCTTATAGGCGGGGTCTGGTGTTCCGGGAATGTCCACGTCCTGGGGATATTTCCCAAAATAGATCCGGATACCGTCCCCGCCATGTTCATTGATCAGGGTTTGCATATCGACCAGGGAATCAAGGGAGAACCAGACGGCCCTGGTCTTGTCGGGGGGCCAGCCTTCTTCATTTTTGTAAGTGCCAATGAGCTGCTGTGCAACAGGGGTGGAGATGCGGCTTCCGCCATCGGTGAGTGACGTCATAAAATTCAGGTTTAAATGGTTGACAAATAGGACCTGAATGTAGGAACAAACCGCCGAAAAAAAGCACCTGAACCGTACCCGTTATTTCACCCTTTTTTACACGTATTCCGGCGGGTGGTTTTCGCTGATCCACTTAGAAGCATAATCATTTTTCCACTTATGTTTCCAACGGCGGTGGCTCCAGAGCCACATGTCGGGATTGCGGCGGATGACGTCTTCCAGAAAGCGTACATATCTATGGGTGAGCTCCCCTTCGGGGAGGCTTGCGGTCTCGCAGGATCCGAGCTTCAGGGTTGCATGATAGTAGCCCCGGCGGGGTTTTTCAATATAGGCGAAGACGACCGGTAGCCCGCAGCTGCGCGCTCCTTTTTCCGGTCCGGCGACAAAGGGCGTGGGCTGTCCGAGAAAATCCAGCCACCAGGATTCTTTCGGGTTCCCGGGGGCCTGGTCGGCTACCAATGCCAGCAGGTACTGGGATTGCAGGTGGGGCTGTATCGCTTCCTTCATTTTGTTGGCGGGGAGAAATACATTGCCGGTGCGTGTGCGGAGGCGATAGAACAGCCGCTCGAAAAACTTATTTGTTATAGGCTGGTATACGACCATGATCTTATAATCTGTCAGGCCCGTGAGCACCAGCTGTCCCCATTCCCAATTGAAAGTATGGCCCAGGTGCACCTGGCAGCTGCCGCCCGATGCGTGCAGCTCCTTAAGGACGGTGGTGTCCATGGTAAATCGCTTGTTCAGGAACCGCTGGCTGGCCGACAGCAGCTTGATCACTTCCATGAAAGAGTCGATGAGGTTGCGATAGAATTTTTTGGCGATGCGGGTGCGTTCGGCCGCTGTCTTTTCGGGAAAGGCACGCTGCAGGTTGTCCATCACGACTTTTTTCCGGTAGCCGAAGGCATAATATACCAGGCCATATATTCCGTCAGCCAGGATGTACAATATACGCATGGGAAGAAGGGAGACGAGGTAAAGGAGGCCGTAAAAGAAATAATACATTGAATTTACCCGTTGGCTTGATGTAGGGTTCGGGTAAAGATAGGGCGATCAGGGTTTTATAGGTAACAGAAACCCGTTAATCTATCCACAATTTCCTGTATTCTTCTTTCCAGGGGGCTTTCCAGCGCCGGTGGCTCCAGAGCCAGAGATCGGGGTGCTCGCGGATGGCGTTTTCCAGGTAATCGCGGTAGCGGCGGGTGAGCTCGCCTTCCGGCAGCGCTGCGGGATGGTCGGCCAGGGTGGTAAAGGTTACCCGGTAATATCCTCTGCGGGTCTTGTAAAACTTTACGAACACGGCGGGGATATCGGCTATGCGGGCGCCTCTTTCCGGTCCACGGACAAAGGGGGTGGGACGTCCGAAGAAATTCAGCCAGTAGGACTGTTCGGAATGTGCAGGGGCCTGGTCTGCCACCAAAGTGAGGAGGTATTGGGTATTGCGATAGGGGATGATGGCCCGCTGCATACGGGTGGCTGGCAGGAGGATGGTGCCAGTGCGGCTTCGCAGGTGAAGGAACAGCCGTTCGAAGATCTTGTTCTCCACGGGCATATAGGCCACGATAAAAGGATACCGGCAGAGGAGGGGCATGGCCGCATTGGCGATCTCCCAGTTGAAGGTGTGGCCCAGGTGCAGCTGACATTTGCGTCCCTGGTCATAGAAATTATCCAGGATCTCCGGGTTGTCGATGGCGAAGTGTCGTTTGATAAAAGCAGGGGTGGCGGACAGCAGCTTGATGGTCTCCATAAAGCTATCCACGAAATTCCGGTAGAACTTTTTTTCGATGCGGATGAGCTCTGCCGTTGTTTTTTCGGGGAAGGCCAGCTGGAGGTTGCCCCTTACCACTTTGCGGCGGTAGCCGATGACATAGTACAACACCAGGGCCAGGCCTTCGGCCAGCGGATAGAGCAGCCACATGGGCAGGAGGGACAAAAGATATAGCGATCCATAAACTACATAATACATACGTGTACGATCTACGGTGTATTAACCCAATTCTTTCCTTCTTGTTCGATGTGATGAAGATCTACTTTCACATGAAATTTATTACGCAAATGTCTCGCCAGCGCATCTGCCGCGTAGACGCTGCGATGCTGGCCGCCTGTGCAGCCGAAATTGACGGACAAGCTTTCGAAATCCCTTTTGATATAATCTTCCACTGCGATGTCCACGATGTTGTAGATGCTGTTGAGAAATTCCGGCATACGGGTCTGTTGTTCCAGGAAGTCCTTTACTGCTTTGTCCCGGCCGGTAAGCACTTTGAACTCGGTGATCCTTCCCGGGTTCAGGATGCCCCGGCAGTCAAATACGAAGCCGCCGCCATTTCCGCTGTCATCTCCGGGGATCCCGGTTTTCTTATAGGAGAAGCTGTTGACGTGTACTACCAGCGGCGTCTGTTCTGTGGCCCGCAATGGCTCGAAACGATGGATCACATTCTCTTCCACCATGAGTCCCAGGAGCCTTTCGAACTCCGGCAGGACGATGCCCACCTGCTTGTTGGTGAGGAACCATTTGAAGTTGCGAAGGGCCAGGGGGATGCTGGTGAGGAAATGCGCTTTGCGTTCGAAAAGGCCTCTGAAGCCATAAGCACCCAGCACCTGGAGCAGGCGTATCAGCACATAGCCATTGTACTGGCTGACAAAGCGCAGCCTGTCGATCTTCTTCTCCAGCAGCGTTTCGACGAAGTCCATATAGTGTTCGAGGAGACTGGTTTTCCAGTCATCGGACAGCTCGGCCTTGGCTTGCCATAGCATCGAAGCTACGTCATACTGGAGGGCGCCTTTCATGCCGCCCTGGAAATCGATGAAGTGGGGCTGTTCATCGCGGATGAGGATGTTCCTGCTCTGGAAGTCGCGGAACATAAAATATTTGTGATCCACGTGCGTGAGATAGGTGCTCAGCGCTTCGAAGTCGTCAATAAGCTTCTCCTTGTCGTAAGGGATCTCCAGCGTGTCTAAGAAATAGTATTTGAAATAAAGCAGGTCGCTGAGGATGGCCTGTTTGCCGAATTCCCTGGACGTGATGGACCAGCTGTAGTCCAGGTCTTCGTTGCCTTTGATCTGGAGTTTTGCCAGGGCTTGCAGGCTGCGCCGGAACAGCTCATACACGTGGTCGCCGTGGCCGTGCATTTCCAGTTCGTTCAGCAGGGAGGTGTCGCCAAAATCTTCCTGTAAATAGATGGTGTAGGTCTCGTTGACCGTGTAGATCTCCGGGACGGGGCATCCTCTGGCCCTGAAATGCCGGCTGAAATGAACGAAGGTGCGATTTTCCCGCACATTCTCATTATAGGTGGCGATGTATGATCTTTCGGCTGTGTGGATGCGAAAGTACATCCGGTTGCTGCCTGATTGCGGTATTTTTTCCAGCGTGGTAACAGGGGCCGGATCATAGGTGCGTAATAGCTCCCGGATGTCTTCGATGGTAGTTGTCATAATCGGTTTCTGGGGCGTAAAAATAATGCTATTTGGCGGTGAATTGTCGTTGTCATGGTATCTTTATATGAGGCAATGGATTATATCAGGGAATATAAAAGCTTCATCAATAGCCATAATCTCAACGGGGCTATCCGCATTACGGCGGGGATCACCATTCCGGCCATCCTGCTGAGCTACTTTAATAATCTTTCCGTGGGCATTGCGGTATCTATTGGCGCCATGTGCGTGGCCAATACGGACAACCCGGGTCCCATCCATCATCGCCGTAACGGCATGATCGCCGGCATCATCATTATTTTCATTGCTGCTTTGCTGACGGGAATGGTGTCCGGCTCGGGCCTGCTGACGGGCGTCCTGGTCTTTGTTTTCTGCTTTTTGTTTTCCATGATGAGCATTTATGGCAACCGGGCGAGCTCCATTGGCGTCAATGCTTTGCTGGTCATGGTATTGAGCATCGACCGGCCGCAGCATGGATGGGAAAGCCTTATCAATGCGCTGTATATACTGGCAGGAGGTACCTGGTATACGGTGCTCAGCCTGCTACTCTACAGCTTCCGTCCTTATAAGCTGATACAACAGGCGCTGGGGGATTGTGTGGAGTCCACGGCCGACTATCTCCGTATCAAGGCTTCTTTTTATGCGAAGGAAGTGGACTATGACAGGAGTTACCGGCAGCTGGTGGACCGCCAGATCGACCTGCATGAGAAGCAGGAGCTGCTGAGGGAGCTGCTGTTCAAAAGCCGCGATATTGTCCGTGAGTCGACGCATACGGGCAGGGTGCTGGTCATGATATTCCTGGATATCGTGGACCTTTTTGAGAGGGTGATGACGTCCCAGCAGGATTACCAGCTATTGCATCGCAGCTTCGACGAGAGCGGGCTGCTGTCAGCGTTCCGGGGGGTGATCCTGGACATGGCCATTGAGCTGGATGAGATCGGCGTAGCGGTCAAAAGCGGTAAGCCGTCCGTGGAGACCCCTCATCTTGCCGCCCGGATCAAAAAGCTGAGGGAGACATTTATCCATTACCGGGACCAGCATCGCAGGGCGGAGAACGTGGAGGGGTTCATCGGGCTGCGTCATATACTGGAGAGCCTGGAGGATATCGGGGATCGTCTGCATACCCTGCATGGATATACGACTTATGACCGCCGCCTGAGCAAGGATGATCAGCCGCCCGTGGATTATGAGCAGTTCATCACCCACCAGGACATCGATAAAAAGCTCGTTTTTGAGAATCTCTCCCTGCGCAGCCATATTTTCCGGCATTCATTACGGGTGAGCATCGCTACGATCGCGGGCTATATCATCTCCGGCTTCCTGCCTTTCGGGCATGGGTACTGGATCCTGCTGACCATCATCGTGATCCTCAAGCCGGCCTACAGTCTTACCAAAAAAAGGAATTTCGAGCGGCTGATGGGCACATTGGCGGGGGCATTAGCGGGGCTGCTCATCCTGTATTTCATCCACGACAGGAATGTGCTGTTCGTGCTGATGATATTGTTCATGATCGGGACCTATGTTTTTATCCGGACGAACTACCTGGTCTGCGTGACGTTGATGACGCCCTATGTGCTGCTGCTGTTCCACCTGCTGTACCCCGCCGACTTCAGGAGCGTCCTGTCCGACAGGGTGATCGATACGGCCATCGGCTCGGCCCTGGCTTTCCTGGCCAATATCTTCATCGTTCCTTCCTGGGAGCGGGAACAGCTAAGCGACTATATGATCAGGATCATCGAGGCGAATGCCGCTTATTTACGGGATGTTGCCGGCGCTTTTTTGGGGAAGCCGGCCAGCGTGACACAATATAAGCTTTCACGCAAGGATGCTTTCGTGGCTTTGGCTAATCTCTCCGATGCTTTTGGACGGATCTTGTCGGAGCCTCGGGGCAAGCGGGAAGAGGCGGGGAGGATGCACCAGTTCGTCGTGTCCAATCATATGCTGACCTCGCATATCGCCACGTTGTCTTATTATGCGCTGCCCCAGTCTACGGGATATGCAAATCCCGGGTTGTACCAGCCGGTGGTCGATGGGATACTCGACTGCCTGGAGGATGCTGCTGCAGGATTGAAAGCGTCGGAGAATGGCGTAGATGGGAAAGGGGCGGGGCCTGAGGACAACGGCATGGGAGTGATGGCAAGGCAAGACCTCCGTCTTCTGAACGACCAGCTGAATGCTTTGCTGGAACAACGAAGAGCGGAGCTGGGGAGCGGTCTTATCGACAGCGATACCCGGCGGCAGCTGTCGGGATTAAAGCCTGTGGTGGATCAGTTCAACTTTATTGCAAAAGTGGTATCGAACATCGGCAGATTGAGCCGCGAGCTTTCTCCTGCTAATTATTCCCGCCCAACATCTCCCGGATCTTCAATACCAGTTCCGTCTTCGTGATAGGCACGCCCATGATCTTATGGTAGCCTTTTGCATCCACGAAATATTTGTCGCGGATAATTTTGATCAGCTGGCCATTGTTGATCTCGGGTATCAGCACCTGGCTGAAATTTTTCAGGATGTCGCCCAGGTTCTTCGGGAAGGGGCGCATGTGGCGCAGGTGAGCGTGGGAGACGGCATAGCCTTCATTTTGCAGCTCCGTCACGGCGCTTTTTATGGATCCGTAGGTACTACCCCAGCCCAGGATCAGCAACTCGCCTTTCTCCGGACCGCTGTCCAGCCGTTGTAAGGGGATATATTCGGCTATCTTCTCTACTTTTTCTTCGCGGATCTTTACCATCAGCTGGTGGTTCTCCGGGTCGTAGCTTACGTTGCCGGTGATGTTTTGTTTTTCGAGTCCGCCGATGCGATGTTCCAGGCCGGGGGTGCCGGGTATGGCCCAGGGCCGCACCAGCTTTTCATCCCGGAGATAAGGCTGGAACCTGTCTTCGCCGTGCCCCAGCTCTGTCTTGAATTTCACTTCGATGGGGATCAGGTCCTCGCTTTTCGGAAATTTCCAGGGCTCGGCGCCATTGGCGATATACCCGTCGCTGAGGAAGATGACGGGCGTCATATGGGTGACGGCGATGCGGACGGCTTCGTATACGGCGTCAAAGCAATCGCTGGGAGTAGATGCCGAGATGATGGGCATGGGGCACTCCCCGTTGCGGCCGTAGTAGGCTTGCAGCAGGTCGCTTTGTTCCGTCTTGGTAGGGAGGCCGGTGGAGGGGCCGCCCCTTTGCACGTCTATGATGAGCAGGGGGATCTCCAGCATGACGGCCAGCCCCATGGCTTCCGCCTTTAAGGCCATGCCCGGGCCCGATGTGGTCGTGATGCCCAGGGAGCCTCCGTAAGCGGCGCCGATGGCGGAGGTGATGCCCGCTATCTCATCTTCCGCCTGGAAGGTCCGCACGCCGAATGACTTATGGCGGCTGAGCTCGTGCAGGATGTCGGAAGCGGGGGTAATGGGATAGGAGCCCAGAAAGAGGGGCAGGCCGCTTTTTTGAGCTGCGGCGATGAGGCCATAGGCCAGGGCCTGGTTGCCCATGATGGAACGGTAGACGCCGGGCGCCATTTTTGCCTTTTCCACCCGGTAGGTGGTGGTGAAGGTCTCGGTGGTGTCGCCATAGTTGAAGCCGGCCTGGAGCGCCTTGATGTTGCTCTCGAGGATCTCCGGTTTCTTTCCGAACTTATCTTTCAGGAATTGGATGGTGGTGGCCATGTCGCGGTTGTACATCCAATAAAGGAATCCCAGGACGAACATATTTTTGGCCCGGTCCTTTTCTTTTGTGCCCAGGGTAATTTCCTTCAACGCTTCGCGGGTCATTTTGGTCACGTCGACCTTTATGACCGTATAATTATCCAGGCTGTTGTCTTCCAATGGGTTGATGCCATCGGGGTAATTGGCCAGGCGGAGGTTTTTGCTGTCGAAGCCTTCCAGGTTGGCGATGATCTTCCCGCCTTTTTTGAGGCCTTTCAGGTTGGCTTTCAGGGCGGCGGCGTTCATGGCTACGAGGACATCGCATTCGTCGCCGGGGGTGAAGACCTTGTCGCTGGAGAAACGGAGCTGATAGCCGCTGACGCCGGGGAGGGTGCCCTGGGGGGCGCGGATCTCCGCTGGGAAATCAGGGAATGTAGCCAGGTCGATGCCCAGGAGGGCGGTGTTGTTGGTGAACTGGCTTCCTGTCAGTTGCATGCCGTCGCCGGAGTCGCCGGCGAATTTTATGACTACGTCCTGGAGGACTTCTTCTTTACGGTTCATGAGGCAAAGGTAAGATTTCGGTTGGTTTCGGGATTTCGGGATTTTAGGATGGGGATTTGTTAGGTGCTTTGAAGTTTTTTCTGCTGTGCTATTTGCCGCAGCTATGAGCCTTCCGTCGCTGTACTTTCCTCTCTCCGATCGATTTCGGTGAAACATTGGACCAGGACTATTGCCGGGCATTGAGACATATTTCTTCCATCGGAAAGATAAGGCTCCTTCAGGCCATAGCTGACGGCTTGGCCGCGGAGGGGGCCAGGGGGGATTTCGTAGGGGAGCCGATTGTAGTGGGAGGGATTTGACAAGTGGGACGAGTTCGCAAGTGGGACGAGTTCGAAGGTGATAGAGGTTGGCGGCTTGCCATTCCGTGGCCTTGAGGTCGACCCTGCCCTGGCGTCCGCCTTAATTTCGATGGTAGAGATTTGTACAGCTGTTCAAAAGTACGTCGGCCCAAGTAGAATTGATGCTGACAGAAGAGATAACCGAGCGTAGCGAAGGTTACGGCCGAGGAGGAGCGTGTCGAAGCAGCTCCGACGAAGGACTCAGCGGCAGAAGGGTTAGGGTCGCCGAAAAAAGCGGAGAAGCAAAAACCTTCCAACGCCTATATAAAACTAAGCCCCAGCAAACCTATTCATACCGCAACGCCTCGATCGGATCCAGCCGGCTGGCTTTCAGCGCCGGATAATACCCGAAAAAGACGCCGGTGATAGCGCAGACGAGGAAGGAGAGGACGATGGAAGATTCGGAGATCAGGGTCGGCCAGGACAGCAAGGCGGTGATCAGCAGGGAGGAGACGATGCCCAGGCCGATGCCAATGAGTCCGCCGGTCACGCTGATGACGATGGCCTCTATGAGGAATTGCATGAGGATGTCGATGCCGCGGGCGCCGATGGACATGCGGAGGCCTATTTCCTTGGTGCGTTCCGTCACGGAAACGTACATGATATTCATGATGCCGATGCCGCCGATGACGAGGGAGATGCCTGCGATGGCAGTCAGCAGGACGGTGAGCAGCTGGCTGGTGGAATTCAGGGTGTTCAGCAGCTCCTGCATGGTACGGATGGAAAAGTCGTCGTCCTCGTCGCTGCGGAGCCGGTGGGAGGTGCGGAGGATCTCCGTGATCTCTTTGGTTGCGGTGTCGGAGGTGGCTTCACTGGTGGAGGAAGCATAGATGCTTTGGAAATAAATGGTGGCTAAAATTCTTTTTTGCACGGTGGTATACGGCGCCAGGATGACGTCGTCCTGGTCCTGTCCGAAGCTGCTCACGCCTTTGACCTTGAGCACGCCGATGACGGTGAGGGGGATCTTTCCAAACCGGATAATCTTTCCGATGGGATTGACGCCGGGATCGAATAGGTTATTGATCACCGTTTGTCCCAGGACACAGACCTTGGCAGCTTCGGCTACATTCTGGTCTGAGAAGATGATGCCGTCTCTCAGTATGAGCTTACGAATGTCGAAATAATCCGGGGAGACGCCCTGAAGCTGAGTGGGCCAGTTCTTAGCCCCGTTGATGGCCTGGCCATTGGTGGAGGACACGGGTGACACGGCGCCGAGGAACTCGCTTTTTTTCTGCAGGGCCTTTACGTCCGCGAGGGTAAGGGTCTGCAGGCTGCTGGCGCCCAGGCGGACGCCTCCGGGCATACCCATATTGTTGCTGGCTGGCTGGACGGTGATCATATTGGATCCCATAGATGACAGCTGCTCCTGGATGCTTTGTTTGCTTCCCTGTCCGATGGCTACCATCGCTATGACCGCCGCGACGCCGATGATGATGCCCAGCATGGTGAGGAAGGCGCGGAGCTTATTCCGCTGCAGCGCTCTCAGGGCGACCCGTATGAGATTCAATGGATGCATAGCTGCTGGTATTAATAATCGTCCGATACGGGCAGCGCGGCCAGCGCTTCCCGGGCGGAACGCACATTTTCGTTCTTAAAATCCTTTTGCACTTTCCCGTCGCGCAACAGGAC
Organism: Flavitalea plasmicola; assembly: GCF_030546645.1. Lineage (GTDB taxonomy): Bacteria > Bacteroidota > Bacteroidia > Chitinophagales > Chitinophagaceae > Puia. The sequence goes on along the minus strand of NZ_JAUOTO010000007.1, from coordinate 347,687 downwards.
GGTGCGGCTGCTGAAGGCGGCGATATCCGGCTCGTGGGTTACGAAGAGGATGGTCTTACCCTGTTGCTGATTGAGCTCCTGGATCAGGGCCATGATCTCGTAGCTGGTGCGGGTGTCCAGGTTGCCCGTGGCTTCATCGGCCAGGATCATCACCGGCTCGTTCACCAGGGCCCGGGCGATGGCTACCCGTTGCTGCTGGCCTCCCGACAGCTGATTGGGGAGGTGGTCCAGCCTGTCGCCCAGCCTGACGGATTCCAGGGCTTTGACCGCCCGTTCCCTCCGCTGGACTGCGGTGACCGAGGAATCATAGAAGAGGGGGAGCTCTACATTTTCCAGGGCGCTGGTGCGGGCCAGGAGATTGTAGGACTGGAATACAAAGCCGATCTTCCTGTTGCGCAGGCGGGCCAGCTCGTTACGGGACAAGGATCCCACGTCCACGCCATCCAGCAGGTAGACGCCATCGGTGGGCTTGTCCAGGCAGCCGAGCGTGTTGAGCAGGGTGGTTTTACCTGAGCCGCTGCTGCCCATGATGGTGACGAACTCCCCGGGGAAAACATCAAAGGACACGCCTTTCAGGGCCCTGACGACCTCCGTGCCCATCTGGAACTCACGGCGAATGTTCTGTATGGATAGGATCGCGTTGCTCATCTTACTCCACGGCCTCCCGGACGTCTGGTGGGTCTTGCGGGCATGAAAGGACTTTTCGCGGCGGCGCCTGTTTTACCGGAGACTACCTGCTCGGCCCCGGTGACCACCACGTCGGACGGTGTCAATCCTTCCAGCACCTGCACCTGTGTATCGTTGTTGATACCAGTGCGGATCTTTTTCTGCACCAGCCTGGTACTGTCCGTCAGCACCCAGACATGGGCTATCTCCGATGCCTGTGCGCGGGAGCTGTCCCTGACCTTGGCGGTGCTGGTATCTCTTTTCCGCAGCTTGCCGCTGCCTGTGATGCTGTCCGCTCCGGACGCAGCACGATGCATATGGGTTCTTTTTTTCCCGCTGGCGCCGGCCGAGCTGTCGGCAATGATGGTATATTTTTTTGCCAGTGAAGCGTCCGGCTCAAATTTCAAGGCTTTGGCGGAGATAAGCAGCGCGCTGTCGATCTCTTTGGTGTAGATGGTCACATTGGCCGTCATGCCCGGCTTCAGCTTCTGATCGTCGTTGGGGGCGAAGATGATGGTGGTATAGGTCACCACATTGGCCGATGTGACGGGTTTCAGGCGGATCTCTTCCACCGAGCCCTGGAACACATCGTCCAGGAATGCATCCACCGTGAAGGTGACGCGCTGGCCATGCTGTACGTTGCCGATGTCCGCCTCGTCCACGTTGGCCTGCACCTGCATTTTGGTGATGTCTTTGGCGAGGGTGAAGAAGGTAGGGGTATTGAAGCTGGCCGCCACCGTCTGGCCTACGCTGATATTGCGTGTCAGGATTACCCCGTCCATGGGAGAAAAGATATCCGTATAGGAAAGATTTTTTTCGGAGGAGGCCAATTGGGCTTTGGCGCTCTCCACCTGCGCTTTGGCATTATTCAGCAAATAAGTGGCGTTGTCATAATCGGCTTTGGAGATGGCGCCGGTCTTGAACAGCAGCTCCTGCCGGCCGAAGTTGCTCTGCTGGTAAATGAGCTGGCTTTGGGCTGACTGTACCGAAGCCTTATTCTGGTTTACGGCGGCCATGAACAGGGATTTGTCCAATTGCGCCAGCAGCTGTCCCTTCTTAACTTTTGCGTTGAAGTCCGTGTACAGGGCGCTGATGATCCCGGACACCTGCGAGCCTACGGTCACGGTATCCACGGGCTGGATATTCCCCGTGGCCGTGACACTTTGGGAGATATAGCCGATCTGCGGAGCTTCCGTCTGCAATACCACCTGCGCTTCTTTCTTCCGGAAAAAGAGTAGCCATACCGCTGCGATCGCGGCGAGAAGGATAATGATAATGATGATACCGCGTTTGTTCATATTCGTTATAATTTAATCGGCACTCCCCTGTAAAAATCATAGATCCGGATGGTGAGCGCCGCATTGTATTTGGCCTGCACGTATTGCTGATATGCTTGCGTATAGAGGTTCTTCTGAATAAGGTAGTCGACGGTGGCGATGGCGCCCACTTTCAGCTGCTCGTTGGCGATGCGGTAGCTTTCTTTTGTCGCCGTCAGCTGTTCCACCGCCGCGTCGTATTGTCCCTGGGCGTTGACTACATTCACATAGGCCTGTTCTACCTGGAGGCTCAGGTTATTCTTAATGTTCTTTTGATCCAGCTGCGCCTGGTCGATCTGGATCCGCGCTTTTTCCACGTTGGTACGAACGACCCTGCGGGTGAAGATGGGGATGGAGAGGGAAAGGCCTATCTGCTGATAGAAGCTATTGTCCAGCTGTTGAAGAATGCCCGGATCACCTCCGGAATGGTTGGCTCCGATGGAGCCGGAGCCTGTAAGGGTGGGGCGAAATCCGGACTTTGCCAGCTGCAGGTCTGTGCGTGCAATGTCAACATTGATATCGCCGATCTTTACTTCCGGCCTGACTGCCAGGGCTTGCTGCTGGACTTCGCGCAGGTCAGGCACCAGCGCTTTGGATATCAGCGTATCCGGCTCCTGCACCTGAAACTCCACTGCCGAAGGCAGTTGCAGCAATTGCTTGAGCGAGATGATGTTTTGCCTGTGGGTGTTCTGCGCGGTGACCAGCGAATATTTATCATTGGCATTCTGCGCCTGCAGCTGAGCCAGGTCTTTGAGGGCGATGGTACCGACATCATATTTCTGCCGGGCCTGTTTCACCTGTTCGGCCGAGGTGTTCACCAGGTCCTGAAGGTAGATGATGTTTTCTTTTGCCAGCAGGATATTCAGGAAAGCCTGGGTAACGTTGAGCGTAAGGTCATTTTCCTGCTGCAGGATGTCAAGTCCGGCCGTCTGTGTCAGCAGCTGTTTTTCCCGGATATTATTGCGCAGGTACCCACCCTGGTAAACGATGATGGATGAATTGAGGCTATAATTACCATTCTCGGTGACTTTCCTGCCGCCATAGCCGCCGGAGCCGTTGGCCTGTTTGCGATAGGTCAGGTAGCCGGATGCGGCGCCAGCCAGGTCGGGTTCCATCGCGGCTTTTGCGCCGAGCAGGTCCTGCTGTGCGGATGCCTGCTGGAGGCGGAAAGTATTAATGGTGATATTATTCTTAATGGCGTACTCCAGGCAATTCTGCAGGTCCCACCGGGCGGGAAGGTTTTGCAAGGCAGTATCCGTCGTCACTGTCTGGGCTCCTGAGGGATGGATACCAGCAAAAAAGATCAATGATAAGACAGCCGCCTTGCGTTTCCACATATCGACCGGGGTTTAGTTACAGTTGTTGGTGATTGACAGGGAGGGTTTGAGCAAAGGGCAGGCCAGAACGTACCAGGATCCTCCCAGTCCCCCAAATATAGGTCATTTGACGTTTTACACCGGTGGATGTGGCCGCCCTCCTGGCTGCCGGCATGGTATCCTTTTTGAGGCGGTGTCTGAAAAATATATAGGTATGGCAACATTATCAGGCAAGAAGGTCGCTATCCTCACGGAGAACGGCTTTGAAGAAGTAGAGCTTACCAGTCCCAAAAAGGCTTTGGAGGAAGCCGGCGCCGAGGTGAAGATCGTTTCGCCGCAGAAAGAAAAAGTGAAGGCCTGGGACCATGATCACTGGTCCATTGAGCTACCGGTGGATATTCAGCTGGAGAGTGCGCAGGCGGAGGATTTTGATGCCCTTGTCCTTCCCGGAGGGGTATTGAATCCCGATCAGCTGCGGCTGAATAAGAAAGCTGTGGAATTCGCGCAACATTTCCTGGAGAGCGGCAAGCCGGTGGCGGCTATCTGTCATGGACCTCAATTGCTGATAGAGACGGGTCTGATAGAAGGAAGGAATATGACCTCCTATCCTTCTTTGCGTACCGACCTGCAAAATGCGGGCGTGCTTTGGGTTGACAAGGAGGTCGTCACCGACAATGGGCTGGTGACCAGCCGTACGCCCAGGGACCTGGAAGCTTTTAACAGGAAAACCATCGAAGAGGTGAAGGAAGGGCAGCATTCCCCTGTGGCCTATAGCCATTCGACCGCTCACCAGGGGTGAGATTGATCTTTTGGGGGTGTGGATTATTGCCCATAATTTGCTAATTTCGTTAGTATGAAACGCTCGGGCGCCGCAGATCTTCCCTTACATTATGGCTATGTTCCAACCTGGTTGTCCGAACGTATGGCCAAGCTGGGGCTGGCCATTACGGAAGCATTGATCGCCGATTATGGCAAGACGGAGGTGATCCGGCGGCTCAGCGATCCTTTTTGGTTCCAGAGCCTTGGCGCCGTCATGGGTATGGACTGGCATTCTTCCGGCGTTACCACTTCGGTGATGGGCGCTTTAAAGAGGGCTATCAACCCGCACTCGCGGGAACTGGGGATCTATATCTGCGGGGGAAAGGGAAAATTTTCGCGGCAGGCGCCGGAGGAGATACGGAAAGTCTGCGAAAGCACGGGTCTGGATGGCGATGCGTTGGTGAGATGCAGCAAGCTGAGCGCGAAAGTTGATAATACGGCCGTTCAGGACGGGTTTCAATTGTACATGCACAGTTTTGTCCTCAGCGATGAGGGGCAGTGGACGGTGATCCAGCAGGGGATGAGCGAAGGCAATTCGATGGCCAGGCGCTACCACTGGCATTCGGCCAATCTCGCTTCATTTGTAAATGGCCCTCATACTGCCATTTGCGGGGCTAACCAGGGCATGATCCTCAACATGGCGGATACGGCGGCCAACCCTGCCCGTAATGGCGTGCTTACCATCAGCCGGGAGAAGCCGGAGCATATGATGCAGGATATACAGCAGCTGGTAATGCCTTCGCATCATGACGTTCGTACAGAAGATGTGGACCTGAAAAGACTGGGCGCCGTATTATGGCTGGCCCATGAAAAGCAGCCTTCCGATTTCGAAGAACTATTGTTGCTGGAAGGCGTCGGACCGCGTACGTTGCAATCACTGGCATTGGTGAGCGAAGTGATCCATGGAACGCCTGTGCGGTTCAGGGACCCTGCGCGGTTTGCATTTGCGCATGGAGGGAAGGATGGTCATCCCTTTCCCGTGCCTATAAAAGTATATGACGAGACGATCAGCATTTTGCAGACGGCTGTGCATAAAGCAAAGGTCGGGCAGTCCGATAAGAAAGAGGCGATCCGGCAGCTAAGTGAGCTGGCGCGTAAGGCAGAAAAGGATTTTACGCCTACCGGGGGGCTCGACCAGCTCATAGAAAAAGAACGGGACGAGTCCTGGATGCATGGGGGAAGGACCGTTTTTGGCAAAGCACGACCGCCTGCGGGTCGATCCAGGGTCCAGCAGCTGCGTATGTTCTGAGATTGCGTCTGTTCGACGGATACCTATCACCTGGAAGAGGTCTTCCGCTGTCGCCTTACCGGCTTTATTTCCGGATTTTTAGCAATCAATACGTTCGCTTTGCCTTCCGTGGCCTGTACGGACAACCATTTGGACATTAATTTTTTCAATGCCCTGGCCTTTTGCGCCTTTTGTTCAGGGGTGTCAAACATAATCAGAATTCCTTTAACCGTGATCTAAGAGATAAGGCCCTAAAATTAAGGCGCGATCATCGCTTAGATTTTTTCCCCGTGTCGCGATTTAAATTTTTAATGGTTTTATTTAGGGCTGCCCTGTATCGAAACCTTAGATGATTGTAGTATTCGAACGAATGTCCCGGGTCTGGCTTTTGCATTACTTCCAAAAATAATATGTTTTATGCCGGAAGGTCCATCCATTGTCATTTTAAAAGAGCAGGTGCAAGGTTTTAAAGGGAAGAAAATACTGGAGGTCACCGGCAATACAAAAACGATAGATAAGACATTGCTGGCAGGCCGGAAAGTGGTTGATCTCAGGAGCTGGGGCAAGCATTTTCTTATCTGCCTGCCGGAACAAACGATCCGCATACATTTTATGCTTTTCGGGTCTTACAGCATTGATGAAAAGACGAAGGCCCATCCCCGGCTATGCCTCCGCTTTGCAAGGGGCGCCCTGTATTTTTATGCCTGCTCGGTGAAGCTGCTGGAAGCTGCTGCCGATGAGGTCTATGACTGGAGCGCCGATGTGATGAACGATCAATGGGATCCCCGCAAGGCCCGGAAAAAATTAAAAGAGATGCCGGATTCGTTGGTCTGCGACGCTTTGCTGGACCAGGATGTTTTTGCAGGGGTAGGCAATATCATCAAGAATGAAGTGCTCTTTCGCATCCGTGTTCATCCGCTGAGCAAGGTAGGCGCCTTACCGCCCCGCAAGCTGACGGAGATGATAAAAGAGGCCCGGAATTACAGTTTTGATTTCCTGCGATGGAAAAAAGCGTTTGAATTGAGAAAGCATTGGCTGGCGCATACCAAAAAGATCTGCCCCCGGGACGGCAACCCACTGGTGAAAGTAGCCAAACTGGGGAAGCGGCAACGCCGGGCCTTTTATTGTGAAAAATGCCAGGTACTGTATGATTAGTCGGTCTTCAGCAAGCGGACGGTTCCTGTTTTTTCATGTGTGGCAAGGCTCAGCTGGTAGATGCCTTTTCCAAGGCCCTGGAAAAAGAGCAGCGGTAATATATTATTCCCTTTTTGGAGATGCACCGATCGGACGAGTATCTTTCGTCCATACATATCCGTCACCGTGAGCAGGGCGATGGCCGGGGTGTTGGAGGGGACGGTCAGCGTCGTGGTGTTTGTCATGGGATTGGGGTAGGCGGTGAGATCAAGGGCGCCGGAAGGAACGCCGATGCTGATGATGGGGCTATAGGTAAAACGGCCATCCATGTCTGCCATTTTCAGGCGATAAAAATACCTGGGGGCTGCAGGTGCGGGGAGGTCGTCGACGAACGCATAGTTCACCGGGGATCTGCTGTTACCGGATGCCCGGACTTTTCCTACTGCTTCGTAATTTGTTGCGTCTGCCGCACGTTGTATCTCGAACCAGGCTGTATTTTGTTCCAGTAGCGTGGTCCAATGCAGGAGGACGGTGTTGTCCTGGCGCTGTCCGCTGAAAAGGTCAAGGGTAAGGGGAAGGGGGACGGCCGCGGATATATCTATTTCATCGATCACGGCGAAGCTGACGACTGCGCTGGTGCTGCCTGCCTGGGTGAACCTGAATTCCGTGACATTGCTGAAGGCGGCTATGGCGCTGACATCGAAGTTTGTCCAGGTGCTAGTGGTGATGCCCGTAATGGTTTTGATGGCGCCCGTCACGGCTGTGCCGTTGCGATAACCAGTGAGCGTCATGTCTGCGGAGGCACCGGAAAAAAGGTTGACCTTGAGATAAGCATGGTTCAGCTTAAATGCGGAGCCGTCATTACTAAGGGTAGCCAAACTTGTGACGGCGAAGCCCAATGTCGACCGGTTCATCCGGATGCAAACATCACTTGCCCCCGTGACGCCGGCTGAACTTATGGATGCCGATATAAATCCCCCGTCGGTAGACAATGTAAAATTCCAGCCCAGGGAGCCAACATTCGAGGCTGTTGCGGGGGAAGACGCGCCTGCAAAAAGTGCTCCTGTCGTCAGGGAGTTGAAATTCGTGGTGCCTATGGAAGGAGCTGTCGCGTAGCAGGTATGCGCCATCAGGAGGCTGACGGCGAGGATCAGGTGAAATGATGGTTTCATGTTGTTTCATTTTTGTCAAACACACAAGTAAGGGTTTTGCCAACCACTGGAAAAGGGCTGTTGGGTGATGAGAGAAGGGGCATTCCATTCTATTCCGGTCAATATTTCAATGATCTTGTTAGGATGCTGGTCAGCTGCAGGGGCGATGACGGACTGCCTTATATACACGGGCATTTGCGTTTGAAGGGGGCGGGTGGAAAGGCTAAGCTTGCCCCGGGGGCCGGTCGGCCGGGCATTTTCCAGGGCATTGGCCAGGCTGGCGCCGTCGATCTTTCCGGGGATGGTCTGAACGGCGGCGGCCAATGCAAGTCCCGCCTCATAAGCCAATAGGGTAAAAGCATGGGGGTATTCATCAAAGCGTGCCTGGTATCCTTCTACAAATTGCCTGTTGGCTACAGTGTCCAGGTCCCGGGACCAGGTGATGGCGTTGTGCATAGCTGTGCCGTCGGTGATCCCGGAAGGCAAGCCATCCTCCACGATGAAGGGGTTGACCGTCAACGCTATTTTCGAATGCAGGCCCTGTTCGTTGAACAGCCGGAGAAAAAGCTCTCCTTCTTTTCCCGACAACAGCGCATGGGCGTGGGCGGGTTGTTGTGCAATGAGGTATTGAATAAGTGGTCTCACGTCCGGCAAAGGAGCAAAGTTTTTGACGATGTTCAGTTTTACCGTTTCGGCCCCGGCGGCTGCTACGCCCGCCTTAAAAGTCTCATGGAGGCTGTAACCGGCCTCATATATGGACAGATTGATAGCCGGCTCCCCTCCGTATTTCTTTTGCGCCCATCTACCTATTGCCCATTGACTTTTCCAGAGATGCAGGCTGTTGTACAGCAGATAGGGGGACTGCAGGTCGCTGGTAGGGATATCGGCTCCCAGGTTCAGCAAGAGGAGAGGGGTCCGCCGCTGCTCCAACAGCGGTATAATGCTGCGGGCAACTTTAGTGCTGACAACCCCCATCACCAGGTCCACCTCGTCATAGAGCAATAGTTTTTTCAGGGCATCTTCCGTGTCCCTGAGACTTCCTGTCTGGATGAAGGCCGGGTGAGGGGCGAGAACGATGTCCCCGCGCCCGTCACCCCAACCCAGGGCCAACCCCTGCTGAAGATCCTTTTTCAGGTGCGTGAAAATACCCGAGTAAGGGAATAGCCATCCCAGTTTCAGCTGTTGGTTTTTGGGCATACTTATACCTGAAGCCGCCAGAATATCAATCACGGGACGGGAATATGCCCTGGAGGGCGATGATATAATTCACGGCCAGGTAAGATTGCATGATGGTCACCGGCTGGCTGGCTCCCGCAACGGCAGTGACGCCAGAAGCGGCGCCGCCGCCAATATTCAGCGCCGTATTCGGAGCCTGGTTGTTGTAACCGGCGATGGCGCTGGCATTCAGCGTATCGTAAGGCGCCGCCGGCGTATTGACGGTGGCAGTGGGCGCGCTGTCGGTGGCCTGCGCATTAGACGCCTTGACCGTCAGGGTAACTGCAACAGCATGGGTATGCGCAGGCATTTGATTGATCGTGAGTGTTGTGGACTCCGTGCCGCCTACCTGGCCAAGGTCATACATGCTGGCGCCCGGGGCCTGGCCTACGCCCACCGGCACACGGCCTCTGAAGTCCGGCAAGGCAAAAGTGGTCTGGCCATTGCCGCCATAAATGGTGCCCAACAAGGAGAAGAGAGCGGTGTTTTGTGCAATGGACAGCAGCTGTCCCTGGCAGAAGGCCCATCCCCTGGGATTGAAGTTACAGGGCCATAATAGGATCATCGACAAAAATGGTTCCATTTTGTGAAGGTTTGAAAAGTGAGCAAAAATGGTTAGCTGCGAAGGCTGGATGTGGGTATGCGAAGGCGTTAACGCCGGGTCAGGCGGAAAGAGGAAGAATAATGAGAAATATCAGACGGCGTAAATATAGGTTTTTTTCACATATTATAGGCGCCATAATATGCAGCACCCATTAAAGCCATCTTATCGTTTAGAACGACATATACGGGAACTTTTTCCGAGAGGTCGTGCATACGTCCGTTGTTGTCGAAGTTCTTTTCCCAGTTTTCGTTTTGAAGGAGCGGTAAGATCTTCGGGGGAATGCCGCCGGCAAGGTATAGCCCGCCCGTGGCCATCATCTTCAGCACCAGGCTGGAAGCTTCCGTGGCAAGGAAGCGAACGAAGAGGTCCATCACTTCAGCGCATACGGGGTCTTCGTGATGCAAGGCCGCCTGGCTGATGACGGCTGCAGGGTCTTCCGTCGCCATTCTTTTTGTCAGCCATTCGGGAACCATTTCTCTCTTTGCTTCGGTGCAGAAATGGTAGAGGGTTTTGATGCCCATGCCTGAAACCACCCGTTCCCAGCTGACATGTCCGAACTGTTGCTGCAGATAACGGAACAGCTCGATATCTGTTTCATTGCGTGGGGCGAAGTCACTGTGCCCTCCTTCCGTGGCGAAAGGATGATAGGCTTGTCCATCCCAGTAGAGGCCGGCTTCACCCAGGCCTGTTCCCGGGGCGATGATGGCGATGTTGCCACTGGCTGCCGCATCTCCGGGTGCAATGAGGGCCCGTTCGTTTTCCTGCAGGCCTGCCAGTCCGTAGGCTGTCGCCTCCAGGTCATTGATAAAGGCGACGGGTCGTTGTAAAGATCCGCTGAGGGCTTCGCTATCGAGGTTCCAGGAGAGGTTGGTTAATTTGCTCTTGCCTTTGATCACTGGTCCGGCCACGGCCGCGCATATACGATCGGGCAATGCGCCGCCGGAGAAATCATGGATAATATCTTCCAGGGAACGGTAATCTTTCGAAGGGTATCTTTTTTCCTTTTGCAGGGTGAAGGTCCCGTTCTCAATCTTGTACAGCGCTATATTGGTTTTTGTGCCTCCGACGTCGCCGGCCAGGATGGTGGATGAAAGTGTCTTATCATTTTTGAATGCGACAGGGATCCTCAGGTTATTTGCCATGCTGGTGAATTTTGACCGGCGTAAAGTTACATATTGCGGCGGTATTGGCCACCAACTTCATAAAGGGCATGGGTGATCTGGCCCAGGCTGCAATATTTCACGGTCTCCATTAGTTCCGTAAATAAATTCCCGTTATTGACGGCGGCTTCTTTTAGTCTTTTGAGCATCATTCCGCTGTTTTCTTCATTCCTTTTGCGGAAGGACCGGAGGTTGTGGATCTGCTGGTCCTTTTCCTCCGTGGTGCTGCGGATAACCTCTCCCGGCAGCATGGTAGGCGATCCTTTTTTATTCAGGAAAGTATTTACGCCGATGATCGGCAGCTCGCCGCTGTGCTTCAGGCTTTCATAGTAGAGGCTTTCTTCCTGTATCTTGTTACGCTGGTACATTCTTTCCATCGCGCCCAGCACTCCTCCCCTGTCCGTCAGCTTGTCGAATTCGGTCATAACGGCTGCTTCTACCAGGTCGGTGAGCGCTTCCATGGCAAAGCTGCCTTGTGTGAAGTTCTCCGTTCTTGCGCTGCCCAGCTCGCGGTTGATAATGAGCTGGATGGCCATTGCCCTGCGCACGCTTTCTTCGGTGGGAGTGGTAATGGCTTCGTCATAGGCATTGGTGTGAAGGGAGTTGCAGTTGTCATAGATCGCATACAGGGCTTGCAGCGTGGTGCGGATGTCATTGAAATCGATCTCCTGGGCGTGCAGGCTCCTGCCGCTGGTCTGTATGTGGTATTTCAGCTTCTGGCTCCTGCTGTTGCCTTTGTAAAGGTGTTTGATGGCTTTGGCCCAGATGCGTCTTGCCACCCGGCCGATGACGCTGTATTCAGGGTCCATCCCATTGCTGAAAAAGAACGAGAGGTTGGGCGCGAAATCGTCGATGTCCATTCCTCTTGAAAGATAGTACTCCACGTAGGTGAACCCGTTGGCCAAGGTGAAGGCCAGCTGGGTGATGGGGTTGGCGCCGGCTTCGGCGATGTGGTAGCCGCTGATGGATACGCTGTAAAAGTTACGGACGTCTTTTTCGATGAAATAAGCCTGTACGTCTCCCATCAGCCGGAGCGCGAACTCGGTGCTGAAGATACAGGTGTTCTGCGCCTGATCTTCCTTCAGGATGTCGGCTTGCACAGTACCTCTCACCTGGGCCAGGGCTTCCGCCTTTATTTTGCTGTAGACTTCGGGAGGCAGGACCTCATCGGCACTCATTCCCAATAGTCTTAAGCCCAGGCCATTGTTGCCTTCGGGAAGCCGGCCCGGATGGGACGGATTGTAGTAGATGGGTTTGCCGGTCTTCTCATACTTTTTCCGGATGATGGCTTCTGCTGATTCCCATCCACTGATGCTGTCCAGGTATTTTTCACATCGCTGGTCGATGGCAGCATTCATGAAGAAGGCTAACAATATAGGCGCAGGGCCATTGATGGTCATGCTCACCGACGTACGTGGATCACAAAGGTCAAAGCCGCTGTACAGTTTTTTTGCGTCGTCCACCGTAGCGATGCTGACGCCTGCGTTGCCAACTTTGCCATAGATGTCCGGCCGGGGGTCGGGGTCTTCGCCGTACAGGGTGACGGAGTCGAAAGCCGTGCTGAGACGTTTGGCGGGTTGATCGACGGAAACGTAGTGGAACCGTTTGTTGGTGCGTTCCGGTCCTCCTTCTCCTGCAAACATCCGGGTGGGATCTTCTTCTACCCTTTTCAGGGGAAAGCTGCCGGCCGTGAAAGGATATTTTCCGGGAAAGTTCTCCTGGAGCCGCCAGCGCAGGATATCTCCCCAGTCATGGTAACGCGGTACGGCGATCTTGGGTATGGGGAGGTGAGAGAGCGATTCGGTGTACAAGGGCTGCCGGATGATCTTTCCCCTTACATCGTATTCGAAGAACTCCTTTTGATAACGAGCCTTGGTATCTTCCCATTCGTCGATGAGCTTTTTACAGACGGGGAAGAGCTGTTTTTCGAGCTTGGCTTGCTGATCCTGGAGTGTTTGGGCGGCAGGGGACCCGGCGGGCAGGTCTTTGATCACGCCGTCGAGTTTGTAAAGTTTGGAAGCGACGGCGGCCTGTTCGTCCGTCAGCTTATTGTACTCCCTTACCTGGGCGCTGATCTCGGAGAGATAGCGGACCCTGGAAGGGGGGATGATGGTAGATTGGGTGGCCGTATCTTTCAGATGCGGGTGTAATTCGACGGCGGTGAATTTTCCGGATGCTTTCTGGTTTACCAGTCCCATAAGCTTTTCGAAAAGCTCGTTGACGCCGGCGTCATTGAATTGCGATGCGATGGTCCCTATCACGGGCAATTCCCCGTCCCTGGCATTCCAGAGGCCGTGATTGCGTTTGTATTGTTTGCGGATGTCATGGAGGGCGTCTTTTGCGCCGGCCTTGTCGAACTTATTGAGCACGACCAGGTCGGCATAGTCCAGCATGTTGATCTTTTCCAATTGGGAGGCGGCCCCGTACTCGGGGGTCATCACGTAGATGCTCAGGTTGACGTGATCCAGGATGGACGCGTCGCTCTGGCCCACCCCGGCGGATTCCAGGAGGATGAGGTCATAGCCGGCCTGTTTGCAGATGTCGATGGCTTCCTGTACATGGGCGCTGAGGGCTTTGTCGCTGTCCCGGGTTGCCAGGCTGCGCATATAGCAGCGGGGTCCGGCGACGGCATTCATACGGATCCTGTCTCCCAGCAGCGCGCCGCCTGTCTTTTTCTTCGAAGGGTCGACGGAGATGACGGCGATGGTCTTGTCCGTGAAGGTATGGAGATAGCGTCTGACCAGCTCGTCGGTGACGGATGATTTGCCTGCTCCTCCTGTGCCTGTGATGCCAACGACCAGCGGTGCGTCGGCTGGTACTGCGGTGGGATTGCCTTGGGTCCCGTTCTCAGCGTTGGAAATGGCCCTGGCGATCTTTCTTATGTCTTTCCATTCCCCCAGCTTCATTTCGCCTTTAAAGTTCGCCGGGTTGCCATTGAGGGGGAAATCACATTGTTTGATGACGTCCTCGATCATTCCTTCCAATCCCATCCGGCGGCCGTCATCGGGAGAATAGATGCGGGTGATGCCATATTGCTGCAGCTCGTGGATCTCCTGGGGAAGGATGGTGCCGCCGCCGCCGCCAAAGAGGCGGATGTGCCCACAGCCGTTTTGGTCCAGGAGGTCTTTCATGTATTTGAAGAATTCAAGGTGGCCGCCCTGGTAGGAGGTGATGGCGATGCCCTGCACGTCTTCTTCGATGGCGCATTCGACGATCTCCGCCACGGAGCGGTTGTGCCCCAGGTGGATGATCTCCGCTCCCTTTGATTGCAGCAGCCGCCGCATGATGTTGATGGCGGCGTCGTGGCCGTCAAAGAGGGCTGCGGCAGTGACGATGCGGACTTTATGTAAAGGGGTGTAATTCATGGTGTTAATGTTTGGAGCGTCAACAAAATTAAATCAAAAAAACTAACAGTCATTAGTTTTTTAAATGAAGTAATTTTATTTAATGAAAGAGTCAGAATACATAGATAAAAAGTCATTACGTACTGTGATCGGTTCTACTGCGGAGTGGAGCGAACTGGCAAAGGACTGTGTATGCTTTGCCAACGCAAAAGGGGGAAGTATATACATCGGTATTGAGGATGATATGGATGTTCCTTCACCCGATCAGAAAATAGATGAAAATTTACCCGCCAAACTTCGGAAAAGAATTGCAGAACTTACGATCAATGTGGCTACTCATGCGGAAATATTAATAGCAAAAAATGGTGGCCAATTTATTGAGCTTAAAATCTTACAGAGTCTCTCCACAATTGCCAGCACGACTGATGGGCGGTATTACTATCGGGTTTCAGACAAATGCACTCCATTACAACCAGAGGATGTGATGCGGCTGCTTACGGACAAACCTGCATTTGTCTGGGAGACAAAGAAGGTTTCAAATGTCAACAGGACAGATGTTGATGCTCAAAAATTGCAACAATTTGTTGAAGATATAAAGGCCTCAAGTAGAGTTTCTTCATTTGTCAGGGAGAAAACGGCTAATGAATTACTTGACTACTATTTTATGGCAGAAGGTAAGCATTTAACTAACCTGGGAGTGTTATGGATTGGTAAAAGAACAGATAGAGCTAAGTTATTATATGCACCTGTTATTCAATTTTTAAAATATGATGAAAATGCGAATCGAATTAACAAAATTGTATGGGATGATTATTCTTTAAATCCCAAAGAAATGATTGAAGCTGTTTGGTCGCAAATACCGGATTGGAAAGAAGGAATTGAAGTTTCCGACGGGATTTTCCGGAAATTTGTACCAAGTTATGAAGAAGAAGTGATCAGAGAGCTAATTGCCAACGCTTTAGTTCACAGGCCATATACAACCAGAGGGGATGTTTTCATAAATCTATACCCTGATCGCCTGGAGGTTCATAATCCTGGGTTGTTACCGACCGGAGTTACTCCAATTAATATCCTTCATAAAACAGTGAGACGCAATGACCATTTAGCGAAGGTTTTTTATGATTTGAAGTTAATGGAACGAGAAGGCACCGGTTTTGACAAAATGTATGAAATATTGCTCTCTAATGGTAAGGAAGTTCCGGTGCCCACTGAGGGGCATGACAGAGTAACCGTGACTATAAAAAAACGAGTCACAAAAAATGAGGTAATAACGCTGATAAGTCGTGCGAATGATGAATACCAACTCAGGCAGAAGGAAATAATTTGTTTAGGGCTTATTGCCCAGCACACTTCACTTTCTGCCATTGAGTTTTCTAAGATCCTTAACCTTCAACAGCAAAATGCAATTAGAGACTGGTTAGGTCGGTTGCCTGGTCTGGGACTTATTAAGTCCAGAGGCAAAACCAAGGGTGCTGAATACTTTATAAATCCGGATTTCTTAAAAAAGTCAAACTTTAAGGGTAAGACCAATTTGAGAAAGATTGAAGATTATAGATTAAAGGAGCTTATTATCCAGGATTTGGGTGTTTACTCTGCTAGTTCTTTGTCGGACATACATGAAAGGATAGGACGAGAAATTCGAGCCGGAAAATTGAGAGAGCAGTTAAATTCTCTTATTTCGGAAGGTAAAGTAATGCCCAATGGCAGCAAAAAATTCAGAACCTACACGCTTAATTTCTAAAGTATGTGAAATAAGACCAGAAAAACACAACAAAACACAACAAAACCCAAAATGAAAGCTTTTAATTAGTTGATAATCATTATGTTGTGTTTGTAAATATTTGATTAAAAAATAAAAATAAACAGAAACAGATAAGGGTTTTTCAAAACCAAGTCTTTAAAGACTCCTTCATATACCCTAAAAAATCCTTGTTCAATTAACAAAAATCCCTAATTTGAGCTGCGTAAAGTATACATGAAGAAGGTTGCTGCTATACTGCTAATGGGGATTTTGGTTTTCAACTGGTACGGTTACAAGTTGTTGTCCTTCTATTTGGAGAACAGGGCTGACCGGCGGCTGGAAGCAAGCCTGGACGTGGATCGTTATGACGAGTCCCAGCTCATTTCTATTAAGGTCCCTTCTTCGCACCTCTCCTATTACAATAGTACTACTCAATTCGAACGGGTGGATGGCCAGATCGAGGTCGGTGGCATACAGTATAAATATGTCAAGCGCCGGCTGTTCAATGACTCGATCGAGCTGCTGTGCATTCCCAACCATACGGCGATGCGGCTGCAGACCGCACGCAACCAGTTCTTCCAGCTGGTGAACGATATTCAGCAGCATAACGGACAGAGCAAAAAGTCCGATGGTCATGCTGCCCCGAAAGGTTTTTCCCCAACAGATTATGATATGGTGCCTTGCCTGACCATGGGCCAGCCTTGCGCTGTCATCCACTCGCCCGAGATGCGGGCCGGGGCGCCTTCCCTCTCTACCTCCTATCATTTTACGGTGGAGCAGCCACCAGACTTCTTTTCCTGCTAATTATGCCTTGCACAGCGCATTCGTAACTCCGTGAGCAGCGGCGTCGTTGCTGTTTGTCCGGATCATATGCCGGATGCTGTGCGTCGATGGTCTCCCTGTATTAAAAACAAAGTATGTATAGATCCCTGGTGATCGCCTGTATCCTGGCAGGCCTGGTAGCATGTAATAGGAAGAAGGATTATGACAAGGTCTTTAAGGATCCTAACCTGTATTGCGCTACTGTCTACGAATTGAACACGGTGGTGATGGGTAATAATTTTCCACCGATCATTGCTTCCCGGAATTATCTCTACGCCACTGTCGCGGCCTATGAGGTGATAGCGGGCGGCTATCCGGACCAATATTTTTCACTGGCCGGCCAGGTCAATGGGTTGACGCCCCTGCCCAAGCCTGTCGCAGGCAAGCCGGTGGAAGTTGAATTCGCCGCTCTGCTGGCTTTCTGCAAGCTGGGGGAAGCCGTGACGTTTCCCGCGGGAAGCATGAAAGGCTATGTGGATAGTCTGAAAAAGCTGGCAACGGATCATGGCATGCCTGAGAATATGTTTGCGAACTCCATTGCCTATGCCGATACGGTATCTGCCGTCATTATGAAGTGGAGCAAAAAAGACAATTACCTGCAGACGCGGGGCGCCCCGGAATATACCGTTATGGATTCACCCGGACGCTGGGTGCCTACCCCCCCTGCCTATGCATCCGCCATGGAACCGCATTGGAACACGATCCGTCCTGTCGTGATGGAAAGCGCTTCTCAGTTCACGCCGCCCCCGCCTTATAAATTCGACGTGACAAATAAGAACAGCGACTATTACAAAGAAGTGATAAGCATAAAGAATGCAGTGGACAGCCTGACGGAAGAGCAGGCGCATATTGCCGATTTCTGGGATGACAATCCCTTTAAGCTGAACGTGTCCGGTCATCTTATGTTCGGCACCAAGAAATTTTCTCCTCCGGGACATTGGATGAGCATCGTCGGTATTGCCGCCAAAAAAGCGAATGCCGATTTCCCGACCACGGTCTGTGCTTATGCAAAAACCACCATCGCCCTTTTCGACGCATTTATAGAATGCTGGGATGAGAAATACCGGCACAACACTGCACGGCCGGAGACGGTGATCAACAAATATATCGATCCGAACTGGCGTCCCCACTTACAGACGCCTCCTTTCCCGGAATACACCTGCGGGCATTCCACCTGCTCGGCTGCCGCGGCCGAGACGCTTACCAGCATGTTCGGGGACAACTTCAGCTATACGGATACCACGGAGCTGGAGTTCGGCATTAAAAACCGCACCTTCCCTTCCTTCCGGGCCGCAGCCGAAGAGAACAACTGGGCGCGGTACTATGGAGGCATCCATTTTCACCATTCCTGCATCGTCAGTACCGAGCAGGGAAGGAAAATAGGAGAATGGGTGGTGAATAAATTAAAAATGAAAAAGAACGACGTTACATATACAAACCAAAAACTACTACAAAAATGAGAAAGATCGTTTTATCGATGCTGAGTGTGCTGTTAATGATGGTGGCTGCTGAAAAGACGCGAGCGCAGGGATGTGTAGCCATCAAAAGCGCCGGCGGCACTTGTATGCTGTCGCATCCCGATAGCACCGACGAGAGTGGCTGGCAGTTCAGCGCTAGTGGCCGCTATTTTAAATCCTTCCGTCACTTTTCGGGAACTGTTGAGAACAAGGACCGTCAGAAGCTGGGCAATGAAGTGATCAATCACCAATTCAGCCTTGATCTGACGCTGACAAGGATCGTTAACGACCGGTGGTCTTACATGGTAGATGTGCCAATTCTGTCCAACGCCCGTTCTTCGTTATACGAGCATGGGCTGGTGAACGGCGTCAATAACTATAACGAGCGGCATAGCACCCATTCATTCGGGGTCGGCGACATCCGGCTGGCTGTCTATCGCTGGCTGCTGAACCCCAAGATAAGCACCCGCGGGAATATTCAGCTCGGTCTGGGCATCAAGCTGCCTACAGGGGATTACAATTACAAGGACTATTGGTATAATGTAGGGCCTGGAGGTACGAAGGAGCTGCGGACCGTGGATCAATCCATCCAGCTGGGCGATGGCGGCACAGGCTTTACGACGGAGGTGAACGCCTTTTATAATTTCTCTCCCCGGTTTGGCGTGTATGGCAATGCCTATTACCTGATCAATCCGCGGGAGCAGAATGGTACCCGTACCTATCGTGAGACGCTGTCGCCTACGCTGGCCAACGAGGCTATCTGCAGCGTTCCCGATCAGTATATGTTCCGTGCCGGATTCAGCTATAATATTCCCAGGGTCCATGGGTTAACCTTTGCTGCCGGCGTAAGACTGGAAGGGATACCGGTGAATGACCTCGTCGGCGGCAGCGGGGATTTCCGCCGTCCCGGCTATATCTGGTCGGTAGAGCCAGCGCTTACCTACAGGATGAGGTCCACCAGCCTGTATTTGTCCGTTCCCGTTGCCTTTGTTCGTAACAGGACCCAAAGCAATACGGACAAGGAAAATTCTGTAACGTATAACAAACATGTACAGGGAGATGCTGCCTTTGCCGACTATGTGATCAATCTCGGCGTCAGCTTTAAATTATAATAACAGGTACTTTTTGCTTGATTCAATTAAACACCAAAACTGCTAATTAGTATGAAGTGGAAACATTTTAAAAAATTTTACCCGGCGATGCTGACCCTGCTGGTCTTCTATGCGCCGGATGCAAGCGCGCAGACAGACGAGGACGCTATCATGATGACGAAGAATAATTTTTGTGTCGGCGCCACCTATATGCACAGCAGCTGGGACCATTATTGGGAAGGCACGTTCAAGCGCAATAACCAGAATATCGGGACCATGTCCACCCAGATGATCGGGCTGATGGGCACTTATGGCGTCAGCAAAAAATTCAACGTACTGATCAATGCGCCGTATGTATGGACGCATGTTACGGCGGGCACGCTGCATGACCAGCATGGCGTCCAGGATCTTACCCTCTGGCTGAAATGGCTGGCCGTGGAGCAGAACATCGGCAGTGGCGTGCTGTCCGTGTATGCGCTGGGTGGGGGATCTGTTCCCCTGACCAATTATATTGCCGACTATCTTCCCCTTGCCATCGGATTGCACAGCAAGACGCTTTCGGGCAGGCTGATGCTGGATTACCAGCTGGGAAAGTTCTTTACTACCTTGTCAGGCTCGTATACCTGGCGTGACAATATAAAGATCGACCGGCCTTCCTATTACACGACGGAAATGCATTTCACCAATGAAGTGGAGATGCCGAACATGACGCTTTTCAATGTCAGGGCGGGCTACCGCAGCGAGCGCTGGATCCTTGAAGCCGTGGCCACTAAAATGACCACCATCGGCGGATTCGATATCAGGAAGAATGACATGCCATTCCCCAGCAATAAGATGAATGCTACCATGGCGGGCGCTCATTTTAAATATAATTTCAAGCGGGTGGCAGGACTTTCCCTGACGGGAGGGGGCAGCTATACGGTGGCCGGACGAAATGTCGGGCAGGCTACTTCCTATGATGCCGGCGTCTTTTATATCCTGGATTTTTCGTGTAAAAAGAAAAAGAAATAACTATGCGTAACAAGATATTTTTCCCCGCACTCGCTCTCCTGCTGGCAACTGCGGCCTGTAACAAGGATGTCTCGAACAGGACAGCCGATCTGCCAGCCCTGAACCCTGCCGACCAGGATGTGAATGCCGGCACCTGGAAGACCATTTTGCTTTCCCGTGCGGACTCTTTTGCCGTGGCGGCCCCTGCCGCTACCAACTCGACGGCCTATACGGCCGACATGCTGGAGCTAAAAGGCTACCAGAGGAACATGACCAGCGCCCAGGCAGCTGCCATCAAGTACTGGAGCGCCGGCGCTGTCCTGCGCTGGAATGAGGTGATGCGGGGACTGGTGGCGAAATACAATCTTCCGCCTTACCAGCTTCCTGACGGAACCTATCCCATTCCCAGTTCCGCCAATCCTTTTGCCTATCCTTTCTTCCCTTTTTCCAACCCACCCTATGCGGGAAGGGCTTATGCCTATGTCAGCGCAGCCCAGTATGACGCCCTGGTGGCCTGCTGGCATTATAAAATGCTTTATAACAGACCGGCGCCTTACAAGGTGGATTCCACGATCAAGGCGTATGTGACGAAGACTACCCTGCCTTCCTATCCGTCAGAGGCGGCGGTGCTGGCCGGCGTGACGGCGGAGATGATGAAGCTGCTGTTCCCAGGGGAGATTGGCACCATCCAGCAGAAGCTGCAGGAAGCGGAATTGGCCGCGATCATATCGGGCGCTGCTACCCGTAGCGATATTACTGCCGGAGAAGCATTGGGCCGGCAGGTGGCGCAAATGTTCATCACGCGTGCCAGGGGCGATAATGCAGGTAAGGCGGTGGGAACACCTACCGACTGGGCCGGGCTGGTGACCCAGACCGAAGCCAAGAGCCAGGTACCCTGGCTGAGCCTTGAAACGCCGGCGCGCCCTCCCATGCTGCCATTGTTCGGCAAGGTGAAATGCTTTTTATTCGACTCGGCTACGATGGTCAATCTCCGTCCCGGACCTCCTCCCTCCACCAGCAGCGACGATATGAAGTCGGCCACGGCGGAGGTGTATGCCAAAGTGAAATCCCCCACCCGGGACCAGATGAGGATCGTGCAATTCTGGGCGGACGGCGTAGGCACTTCTACGCCTCCCGGCCATTGGAATGCCATTGCTACCGAAGATTTTATCAAGAAGAATTACAGCGAAGTAAGGTGGGCGCGTAATCTTGCCCTGCTGAATTGCGCTGAGATGGATGCCGGCATTGTCTGCTGGGATATCAAATATTTTTATTTCAATCCCCGTCCTTCACAATTGAATGGAGAGATCAAGACCCTGACGGGGGTGCCGAATTTCCCGTCCTATGTTTCAGGACATTCCATGTTCAGCGGTGCGGCTGCCACCATATTGGGGCATATCGTTCCGGAGAGGGCTTCCGCTTACATGGCGATGGCGCAGGAAGCTGCTGATTCCAGGTTTATCGGAGGTATCCATTACAAGGTGGATTGTGAAGTGGGATTGACGGTAGGGCAAAAAGTCGGTAATTACGCCGTCCAACGTGCGACGAGCGACGGTGCTGAATAAACGTTTTAATTGGATCATAAGCAAAAGTTAAAACCCTGCGATTCTTCGCGGGGTTTCTTATGTTTGCCTGGATCGAGGTTGTAGGCTTTTCCGCGGTATTTTCAGCACTTTGCACATTCCCCATTTTAACGTAGGTTTATGATTACATTAACTGTGGAATATGAAATACGAAGTATTGACAACGTCACAATTTATTTCCAAAGGAATTGTCGAATTCGATTTGACGTTGTCAAATCCTCATTTCACGAACTCCATTGAAAAGACGTATGATAGTGTGAGTAAAAGAACCGCCGGCTTACTCCTCCTCTTCCTGTGTTACCTGTCGTCGCTTGCGCAGCCTATCGTTACCACACCTCCCGACAAGATCTACGGGAAATTATTCGTGGACGTACAGATGAACAAAGTATTCGCCGACGGGAAGACCTTTGTGGATTGTATTCCCAAACGCAAGCCGGCGGACATCGTAGCGGATTATGAAACGGGTAAAGCCACTGCGGGTTTTGATCTGAAGAAATTCGTGCAGGACAACTTCGACCTGCCGCTGAACCCTACTGATACTTATAAGACCAATGCCACTGACGATGTGGTGACCCATATCAAGAATTTATGGGCAGTGCTGAAAAGGACCCCGGACAAGGTGGTGGAAGGCAGCTCGCTTTTGCCCTTGCCGTACCCTTATATTGTACCGGGGGGGCGATTCCGTGAGGTCTATTACTGGGACAGCTATTTCACCATGCTGGGTTTGAAAGAAAGCGGCGAGACCGGGATCATCGAGGATATGATCAGGAACTTCGCCTACCTGATCGAGCATTACGGGCATATACCTAATGGTAACAGGACCTATTATTTAGGCCGTTCGCAGCCGCCTTTTTTTTCTGTCATGGTGGAATTGCTGGCGGAGATCAAAGGCGACAGCGTTTACCAGGAGTTCCTTCCTGCCATGGAAAAAGAGTACCAGTTCTGGATGGACGGGAGTGATAAGCTGATGCCGGGTCAGGCTTACCGGAGGGTGGTAAGGCTGAAAGGGGGAGATATACTGAATCGCTATTGGGATGATGCCACCACCGCACGCCAGGAAAGCTGGCGGGAGGATGTGCTGACAGCACAGCGGTCGGGCAGGGACAAAACAGAAATGTACCACCACCTGCGGGCCAGTGCGGAGAGCGGCATCGATTTCAGCAGCCGCTGGTTTGCCGACGGAAAAAATCTTGTGACGATCCGGACGACGGATATGGTGCCTCCTGATCTCAATGCGCTGCTGTACCACCTGGAGCTATCCATTGCCAAGGCCAGGCTGATGAACAAGGATGATTCTGCTGCCGGGGTCTACCGCCGTAAGGCCGTCAGAAGAGGCGAGCTCATCGACAAATACTGCTGGAACAAGCTACGGACCTTTTACACCGATTATAACTGGAAGGCAAAAAAGCAAAGCAATCATATCAACCCGGCTGGGATGTATCCGTTCTGCTTTATCAACGAACACCCGGATTATATGAGTTTTCTGGGAACGAAGGTGGCGGCTGTCATCCGGCAGAAGCTGTTGAAGCCGGGCGGAATTGTTACTACTGAATTCAATACGGGGGAACAATGGGACGCTCCGAATGGCTGGGCCCCGCTGGAGTGGATGGTGATCTGGGGCCTGGACCGTTGCGGCCAGAAGGATCTGGCGGCGGAGATCGCAGCACGATGGGTGAAGCTGAATGAGAAAGTGTTTAAGGAAACGGGCAAGCTGATGGAAAAATACAATGTGGAAGATCTCAATAAAGACGCCGGGGGTGGCGAGTATGCCGGTCAGGATGGTTTTGGCTGGACCAACGGCGTGTTGCTGAAACTGATAAAAAAATACAACCTGCCGAAGGAATGATCAGTAGGCCCAGTAATGCATCAGGCGGTCCCGGTGTTTCCGGAAAAGGTCCAGGCTTTTGTTGACGGGTAAACGCAGCTTGAAAAAAGCCGACTCTGCGATGCCGAAAAGCCCACCTGCCCCGGTCCCGAATGCAAGGCCATACAGGAGCGATTGTCCGAACGGCGGATCTTCCGGCGTCCAGAACCCCTGGTTCCAATAATAACCCACTACAAGCGCACCTGTCAGCGTTGCTGCCACACAGGCGTCCAGCAGCACCGATCTGAAGAATCGTCTTTTGACCTTTATTGTCCCGATGCTGCCTGCGGGGATCTCGATCCTGTCTTTTTCTCTTATGCGCAGGAGCGTGAGCGAAGAATCTGTCATGGCGACGAGCCTGCCTTTAAAATTTCCATTGTCCGTCGAAATGTGCAGCAAGGAGTTGTAGCCAGGGTGATCAAAATCTGTTCCTGACGTGGACTGGCCAAACAACGTATCGGAGCTGCATACTGCGCAGGAAATTAAAAGGGTTATGGCAGCAAGCTTCATGTAGCTGAAATTAGTAGTTTTGCGCAAATTTCCTCATGTCTAAAGTACTTCATTCTGCTTTAATCCTCTGTTTTATACTTACCGGCTGCTCCCAGAACAATGTAACGGAAGACGCTAGTCTGAAACAATATTTCGATGCCGCGGGGGTCTCCGGCAGTTTTGGAATGTTTGACAACGGACAGGGACATTTTACCATCTCCAATCTCTCCCGCTTCCGGGATAGCGCCTATCTTCCCGCGGGGACCTTTGATGTCATCCAGGCGTTGGTGGGGATACAGACGGGGATCGTTAAGGACGAGCATATGCTGATCGGGGTGCTGCCAACGGGAAAAGAGCGGGCGGACAGCAGTCAGCTGCTGATGAGTCATCTGGCAACGGAAGCTGATATGTGCCATGGGGATGAGATGGAGATTCGGGACGCTTTCCGTAGCTCCTGTACGAAGCCATTCCAGGATCTGGCCCGGCGCATCGGTAAGGACAGCCTGAAAAGATGGGTGGATTCCCTGGGATATGGCAATAAGAGCATGGGTAATGCCGTCGATACCTTTTGGCTGGATAACCACCTGACGATTACTTCCGATGAGCAGCTGGGCCTGGTGAAAAGGCTGTATTTCGACCAGCTACCTTTCTACCCCCGTCCTCAAAAGATCGTCCGGCAGATGATGCTGATGGAAAGCAATTCCAATTACCTGCTGAGCTTCAAGACAGGCACGGGTGTCAGAAAGGACGGGCATGCTTTAGCCTGGGTGATCGGGTGGGTGGAGGAGAATAAACATCCTTATTTCTTCGTTTTAAACGTGGATGCGACAGGTGATGGTAAGGGATTGAAAGACAAAGGATTGAGCGTTCTTCGCCAGATCCTGCAGAAAATGGGTTTCTTTCAGGGGAAGAAATAATCGCTTATCTTTCTAAAAAAGGCCTTTATGACAGGCTATATCGTATTTGCCATCGTCGTGGTCACCTGCATTATTGTATTCGCACTTCTGTGGCGGAACAGGAGATCGGAAAGGGCCCGGGCACTGGGAGATATCATTAAGGATCAACCATCTGCGCACGAGCAGGACCTCCTGGATATTTGGCAGGACAATCATTAGTTCATTTGTTGAATTGGGCCCCGGAACGAACCGGAGGTTCGTTGTCTGTAACCGAAAGGTTACGACCGAGAAGGGACAAGGAACGCCGTTGCGCCGAAGGTCTAAGAAACTAGATGTTAGCCCAATTGGGCTAGATTTCCCAAAGCCCAATTGGGCCCAAATTTTGCAAGTTCCGAAGCGCTAAGTTGCTTAAATTGCATCCTATGTTGAAATGGCAACATATTGAATATCTGTTTGGTCTGGGTTCGATTCCCTTGCTGGGGCTGTTGCTGTATACGTTCCTGAGATGGAAGAAAAAGACGAGGGCCCGGATCGGCGATCCTGCGCTGGTGGGGCAGCTGGTTAAGAGTTTCTCGCCCCTTCGTTTTGGAATTAAGGTGGGGCTGGTATTACTGGCCCTTACTGCCGTCATTTTGGGGGCAGCCAATTTCCAAAGGCCGGGCGCCATGCAGAACGTGAATCGCCGTGGCGTGGATGTCATGCTGGTATTGGATGTCAGCAAAAGCATGCTGGCCCGTGATATCAAGCCGAGCCGCCTGGAGAGGGCCAAGCAGCTGCTGACCCGTCTGACGGATAAGCTGGAGAATGACCGTATCGGGCTGGTGGTCTTTGCGGGCAGGGCCTACCTGCAGATGCCGCTGACTACCGACCATGGCGCTACCCACCTGTATATACAAAATGCTTCCCCGGACGTGGTTCCCACGCAGGGCACGGTGATCGGCGAAGCGCTGAAGATGGCCAATACTTCCTTCAACAGTAAAGAAAGAAAATACAAGGCGATCATCCTGCTGTCGGATGGAGAGGACCATGATCCGGAAGCGTTGAAAGTTGCCAGGCAGCTGGCCAGCAACGGCGTGATGATCAATACCATTGGAATTGGTTCGCCGGATGGCTCGCCCATTGTCGATCCTGCCACCAACGAATTGAAAAAAGATGATCAGGGCAATACAGTGATCTCCAAACTCAATGAAGCCGAGCTGCAACAGCTGGCTGATGCAACCAATGGCCGGTATATCCGGATGGATAATCTGGACGATGTGCTGATCACGATGACCCAGCAGTTGGCCAGTGTTGAGCAGAAATCCCTTAGTGATGCGGCATTTATTGATTACATCAGCTATTTTCAGTGGTTCCTGGGAATTGCCCTGGTCCTGCTGCTGGTGGAATATTTTCTTCCGGAGCGCCGCCGGCAAAAGCTGCGTCTTGCCATCAGTACGGTAGTCCTGTTCGTCAGCTGCTCGCTCTCTTCTTCGGCGCAAAAAGAAAATGCGCTGATCCGCAGCGGCAACCGGTATTATAAACAGAAGCAACTGGACCAATCCCAGCAGCAATACGAGGAAGCTGTCAGGAAAGCGCCTGCAAACGCTACCGCGAATTATAACCTGGGGAATGCCCAGTTCCGCAAGAATAACTACAATGATGCGGCCAATTCGTATGGGGCCAGCGTGGAACATTCCACCGACAAGGCTATGCAGGAGAAAGGGTTGTATAACAAAGGGGTAGCCCTTGTAAAGCAGCAAAAGCTCCAGGAAAGCATCGATGCATGGAAGAAAGCGCTGAAGCTGGACGCTGCTGATGAAGATGCCCGGGAGAACCTGCAAAAAGCCCTTCAGCAGCTGAGGCAGCAACAACAATCACAGCAGGAAAAAGAAAAAAAGGATCAGCAGCAGAAGAAAGAGAACAAGGACAAGAAAGATGAGAATAAAGAGGAACAGCCCCAGCAACCCAAGCCGCAGCCCAGCCGGCTCAATAAACAGCAGGTGGAGCAATATCTGAAGACCCTGCAGCAAAAAGAGAAGGAGATCCAGGACAAAATGAACCAGAATAAGGCGAAAGCGCTCAACCAGCCGGAAAAGGACTGGTAATAACTGATAAGAGAATGGTAATTGTCCGGGAGGGTTCTGTATGCTAACTTTACATCATCTATGCAACAATACTGTCATTCCCTTACTGAATATCGTCGGCTGAAGACCCTTGAAGTAAAGATCGGCGATCTGCTGCTGGGAAATTTTCATCCCATCCGGATACAGACGATGACCACCACTGACACGATGGACACCATAGCCACTGTCGAGCAATCCATCCGTTGTATCGAAGCCGGGGCCGAGCTCGTGCGGATCACTGCTCCTTCGAAAAAGGAAGCGGAGAACCTGTTGAACATTAAAAATGAGCTGCGGAGAAGAGGGTATAATACACCCCTGGTAGCGGATATTCATTTTACGCCCAATGCAGCGGAAATAGCCGCCCGCATCGTGGAAAAGGTCCGGGTCAATCCGGGTAATTATATCGACAAAAAGAAATTCGAGTTCATTGAATACACCGATACGGAATATAACGAAGAGATCGACAGGATCCGGGAGCGATTCACGCCCCTGGTGAAGATCTGTAAGGAATATGGCACGGCCATGCGTATCGGGACCAACCATGGCTCTTTGAGCGATAGGATCATGAGCCGGTACGGCGATACGCCGATGGGCATGGTGGAAAGCGCTATGGAGTTCCTGCGGGTAGCGCGGGACGAGCGTTATCACAATATTATCCTCAGCATGAAGTCCAGCAATCCGCTGGTGATGGTACAGGCATATCGCCTCCTGATCCGGACGATGGAAGATGAATTTGGCGCCTGCTATCCGCTGCACCTGGGTGTAACGGAGGCTGGGGATGGCGAGGATGGACGGATCAAATCGGCTATTGGTATCGGTACGTTACTGGAAGATGGCATCGGGGATACTATACGTGTTTCCCTGACGGAAGACCCGGAGTTCGAGATACCTGTGTGTAAGGACCTGGTGAAAAGATATGAGAATGAAAGTCGTTCCGCAAAAACTGCCCCGGCGATACCTCCCGTGGACCAGCTGCCTTATTCTCCTTTTGAATACCGGCGGCGTGCTACGAAGGCTGTCGCGAATATCGGCGACCATCATGTGCCTGTCGTCGTCGCGGACTTTATGCAAGCGGCAAATGTTGACCGGATGGATCTGAAAGCGGTAGGCTATAGCTATGATGCCGTCAGTGACAAATGGAATATCGGCGATGCGGCGGCGGATTATCTATATACGGGCAAGAAGCTGGTCGGCTTCGATCTGCCCGGGACGCTGCGGGTCATCTGCGATCATGCTGCATGGATGCAGACGGACAGGATACATTACCTTCCGTTGTACCAGGGAAAGGAATACCTGGAAACTACTGAGCGTTCCAGCCTGATGAATTTCATTTCCATAGATGCGGCTGACAGTGACCTGTCAGGTATGCTGGAGGCCATCCGTTCTGACGAGACGGCGGTGCTATGCTGCTGGTCCAGCCATCCGCAGCCTATGCTCTCCGTCCGCCGGCTGATGATCGAGCTGATGAGCAAAGGTATTGACTGTCCCCTGATCCTTGCCGTTGAAAGTTCGGACAGCACCATCGACGAGCAGTTGATCCATTTTTCCACGGAGGCGGGCTCTCTTTTCCTGGAAGGTATGGGCGATGGCATCTGGCTGATGAATGACCCGAAAAAGATCGTCAATAACAGGGTCAGCGGACGTACCTACCTGGAGACCAGGAACAATCACCAGTTCATCAATAATACTTCTTTTTCCATCTTACAGGCGACCCGTACCCGTATCTCCAAGACGGAGTATATTTCCTGTCCTTCCTGTGGGCGTACGTTGTTCGACCTGCAGGAAACGACGGCCAGGATCCGGAGCGTCACCCATCATCTCAAAGGCGTAAAGATCGCCATCATGGGATGCATCGTAAATGGTCCGGGCGAAATGGCCGATGCCGATTTTGGATATGTGGGCAGCGGACCGGGCAAGATCACGTTATACAGGGGTAAAGAGGTGGTCAAGCGTGGGGTGGACAGCGCCATTGCAGTACAGGAGCTGATCAATTTACTAAAGGAAAGTGACGCCTGGATAGAGCCGGAGCCGGTGGTCAGCGAAGGGAGGGCGATTTCATGAACCGGATCGACCGACTCCATGCTATCCTGACGCATCTGCAGAGTAAAAGACTGGTAACTGCGCAGGAGATGGCCGACCGATTCAATATCAGCCTGCGGACCGTCTACCGGGACGTGAAGGCGTTGGACGAGTCCGGCGTGCCTGTCATTGGAGAAGCGGGCACAGGCTATACGATCATGGAAGGCTACCGTCTTCCTCCTGTCATGTTCAGCCGGGAGGAGGCAAGCGCCCTGCTGCTGGGTTCCAAGCTGGCCGAACGGTTTGCGGATGAAGCCGCCCAAAAACATTTCAGCGCAGCCCTGTATAAGATCAAGGCTGTATTGCGGGGTACTGACAAGGATTATGTAGAAGATCTCACCGATCATATTGCCGTAGTGACGCGATCGACACCCGTCAGCGAGACCTCTCATCAATACCTGTCTGTATTGCAGCAGGCGGCCGTGCAGAAAAGGGTCATCGATCTGCAATATCACTCTTCCGCCAAGGAAGAGACTACCCTGCGGCAGGTGGAGCCCATCGGGCTGCTGTATTATTCCGCCGCATGGCATCTCATCGGCTGGTGCCGTCTGCGGAAAGGGTTGCGGGATTTCCGGCTGAGCCGAATGCTCAAGGTCGTTGCGCTGGATGAAATTTTCGACGCCTCGTCCCATCCTTCCGTGCATGAATATATGCGTGAGCTGACCAGCGACCATTCCGTCGAGGAGGTCGTCATTCAGTTTGACAAACATGTGGTAAAATATTTGCGGGAACAGAAATACCTCAACGGTTTTGTCTCCGAGGAAGACCTGGGAGAAACCGTTCGTATGAAGTTCATGACGTCTTCCGTTCATTATTTCGGACACTGGCTGCTGACCTATGCCGGCTGTGCCACGGTGGAATCCCCCTCCTCCCTGAAAAACCTTATGAAAGAGCTGGCCGAAAGATTAATTGCCAGGTATGGCAACTACTGACATAGGGCTGTCACTTCTCTGACGTTTCTTTGTAGAAACAAAGAACCATGCACGATCATAAAGAGGAAGTCGCGGAGAAACTCGCTGAAATATATCAGCAGATGGTTGCACATGCCGGCGAAAAGGCAGTGAATACGAAGGATATACATGTTGAAGCATACCTTCATATTGCCTTTAGCGCGCCGGAGAGCAACTGCCGGGAGGTCCGGATGGGCGTCCTTTAACCAAGTCTATTAAAACCTTTTTTATGGGCCTGATCATAAACAATTGCAAGAAAAAAACTTGTGCTGTATTCATTTTTGATGGTTTTGCCGACCAGGAGATCTCCCTTACGACGGCCTGGTTGGGCAGAAAGGGCACTGAGTTTGCCATCGAGACCTTTTCTACCCATGGGCAGCCGGTGACCTCGATGAGCGGGATGCGGGTGACGCCCCATACCAGCCTTAAGATGATGGAGCCGGAGGATTTCGATCTTCTTTTATTGCCGGGAGGCGAGAAGTGGAAAGAGGGGGACAACCTGGAGATCTTCCCGCTGATAAGGGCCACTGTCGGCAAAAGACCCATTGCCGCCATCTGCGGCGCTACCCTTGCCCTGGGTGACCTGGGTTTGCTGGATGATATTCCGCACACCAGCAATTTTCCCGGCTTTTTGAAACATTATTGTCCCGATTATGCCGGGGAGCATCTTTACCAGGCGATGCCCTGTGTCAATGCAGGCAATATCATCACGGCCAACGGGGTGGCGGTGATAGAGTTTGCCTATGAGATCCTCAGGACCTTTGGGGTCTTCGGTGAGCAGAAAGCGCAGGAGTGGAAAGAACTGTATCTCAGCGGCGGAGAAGTAATGTCATTTTTTGAGTAGGGTGGATTAGGTTTGGGAAGGAGAACATATATTGCAGGCATTATGAGTTTTTCCATCCGTCATCTGGAAGAGAATGGTCTGCGCCTTGTGATCCTTAAAGATGAGGCTACGGCGACCGAAGTTGCCTTGCTGCCCGATCATGGCGCTTCCCTGCATGCTTTTACTGTCCGGCTGGCCGCTTCGGCCGGCCTTTTCAATGTGATCGATAATTATCATGACAGCGCTCAGCTGGAGAAAGAGATAGGCATATCCTTTAAGAGTCCCAAGCTGTCTCCCTTCCCCTGTCGGCTGGGGGCGGGCAGGTATACCTTCGAAGGGCAGGAGTACCGGCTGCAGAAGCTGTTCAATGACGGCAATGCCATCCATGGACTATTGTTCAATAAAGCCTTTATTGTCCTGGAGGAGACTGCGGCCGAGACTTCCGCCACGCTGACCATGGAATACCGCTACAATAAAGAAGATGAAGGCTATCCTTTCGACTATGTCTGTGGTGTCCGTTATATATTGCACCCTGACAGTCTGCTGGAAGTGGTGACGACGGTGACCAACCTGGATGAACGGGTCATCCCTATCGCCGATGGCTGGCATCCCTATTTTCAGCTGGGCGGCAAGGTCGATGACTGGGAGATGCAATTTCATGCATCGGCCATCGTGGAGTTCGATCAGCGCCTGGTGCCCACCGGCAAATTGCTGCAATATGATGCCTTCGATAGTCCCCGGCTGATGGGGGACACTTTCCTGGACAACTGCTTTAGCCTGAAACAGGAGATCGTTAGCCCTGCCTGTGAGCTGTTTAACCCGGCCAACGGGCTCCGCGTCTCTTTTTTCCCGGACGCCAACTATCCTTACCTGCAGATCTATACACCGGCCACCAGGCAGAGCATTGCTGTCGAGAATCTCAGCGGCGCGCCCGATTGCTTCAATAATAAAATGGGTCTTACCCTGCTGCAGCCGGGACATTCACAAATATTTACCGCCCGGTATAAGGTCAGCGTCCAGTAAAAAAGTAAATTGCTCACATTAATAATAAAATCGATGAAATTCCTGAAGTATCTTTTTCCCCTATCCTTTGTGTTTTTGATGGCTGGCTGCCTGGACATTGACGAGAAGGTGAATATAAAAAATGATGGCAGCGGTCAGATGGCAATGGATATGGATATGAGCCAGGCCATAGCGATGCTCCAGGAATATATGGGCAAGGATGAGCTGGCTAAAAAGGGGATCAATAAAATGGACACCACGATCCTTATGAAGGATATCGTGGATACGGTGAAATCCCTCAGCCCCGCCAAGAAAGCCATCCTGCGCAATGGCACCATGCACCTCAATGTTGACCTGGAACAAAAAGTCTTCAAGACCCACATGCAATTCCCTTTTAGCAGCTATGGCCAGCTACAGGACTTGTATAAGACGCTGAGCGATGGGTCGCTGGGGAATACCAACCTCTTAGGCGGACTGGGAGGACAGGATATGCAGGGCGCCGGCAGCCCGGATATCAACCAGTTCAACGGTATCTACGACGTCAGCTGTAAGGATGGGGCCATCAGCAAGAAGCTGAACCAGGATAAATGGAAGGCGCTGACCAACGACCCGCAGCTGGCCCAGATGAAGCAGGCTGCCCAGATGGGCGTAGAAATATTATATACTACTACGATCGTGCTGCCCCGCCCGGTGAAGAAAGTGGACAATCCGCTGGCCAAGCTTTCGGAGGACAAGAAGACGGTGACGATCAAATACAATTTGATAGATGTATTCGAGCATCCGGAGCAATTCGGCTACAGTATAGAGTATTGATCCCATAATAAGTACCACGGTTGCCCTGATCTGGCAATTTCCCGCCTGAGGCAGGCGCCATAGCTTTACAGGTATGGGAAAAGGCGCCTCCAGATCTTCTTTTTTTAAGTTTCTCCCTGCCAGCCTGTTTGGCGCCATCATGGCGTTGGCGGGGTTAAGCGCTGGCTGGAAGCAGGCTGCGCGGACCTGGGGGGCGCCGTTGTGGATCAATGAGGTCATCGGCATGGTGGCCATCGTATTATTCCTTGTTCTTGCCGCGGCCTACCTGATCAAGCTAAGACGCTATCCGCCATCGGCGAAAGAGGAGTTCGACCATCCCGTGTCCGTCAGTTTTTTTGCAACCATTCCCATCTCTCTTCTCCTGCTCCCCGGCATTATTCGTCAGTATGACCTTCTTTTGGCCGAATGGGTCTGGGGAACGGGGGCCGTGCTGATGTTCCTGTTCACCTGGATGGTGTTGCGGAAATGGCTGGACCACCGGCAGGATCCGGGTAATGCTTTGCCAGCTTGGGTCCTGCCCGTTGCAGGGACGTTGAACGTACCTATTGTGGGGATGCATCTTCCTATCAGCGGTATCCATGAAATATGCCTGTTGTTCTATGGCATCGGGGTCCTGTTTGCCATCATTCTAACTACGATCATTATATCAAGACTGTTCTTCCAGCCGGCGATGCCTGCGGCGGTGCAACCTACCTTACTGATCCTCGTGGCAACCTTTGCGCTGGCGTTCTCGGACGCTGCGGGGCTTGCGGGACCACAGGATATTACTCCCGGTGTCTTTTTCTATTTCGATCTTTTTTTGTTGCTGCTGTTTGGCAGTAAGATCTTCTTGTTGCCCAAATGCTGTCCTTTCCGGGTAAGCTGGTGGTCGGTGAGCTTTCCGTTGACGGCGATCACGGGGGCTGCTTTCCGGTATAGGGAAATCAATGATGCATGGGTGTTTGGCGTGATCGCCGGCGTGCTGCTGACTTTGTCAAGCCTGGTCATCCTATTCCTCCTGGTACAGACTTTCTGCAAGATCGTCAAGGGGGATCTTTTCCTGCATGAGGCTGCTGCGGAGAAGGCAATGGAAGATCTGTACGGGCCGCCGGCAGGAGGCAAATAGTTGAGCTGTAAATCCCCGGCAAGCGCTAACTTTGCTTTCTTTTAGTAGTTATGATTAAAACAGACTTCCTGGTGATAGGCTCCGGTATAGCAGGCCTGAGCTATGCGATGAAGGTGGCGCAGGCACACCCCGACAAAAAGATCCTTGTCATCACCAAGACAAGAGCGGATGAGACCAATACCAAATATGCACAAGGCGGGATTGCGGGTGTCACAGACCTGGAAAATGACAGCTTCGACAAGCATATACAGGATACGTTGATAGCCGGGGACGGTCTCTGCAACCCTCATACGGTGGAGATCGTCGTAACGGAAGGTCCTGAGCGCATACAGGAGATCATCGACTGGGGGACCCGGTTTGACAAGGATTCCGGCGGAGAGTTCAAGCTGGGTAAGGAAGGCGGCCATTCCGAATTCCGCATCCTGCATCATAAAGATGTTACGGGTAAGGAGATCGAGCGGGCGCTGCTGGAAACGGTGGGCAAGCATTCCAACATTACCATCATCAAGCATTGGTTCGTCCTGGACCTGATCACCCAGCACCACCTGGGCTATCTCGTTACGAAATCCACGCCGGACATTGAATGTTATGGCGTATATGCGCTGGATCAGCATACCAACAAGATCGTAAAGATATTATCCCGCATTACTTTGCTGGCGACGGGTGGTAACGGGCAGGCTTATCGTACGACCACCAATCCGAAAATAGCGACGGGTGACGGAGTGGCGATGGTGTACCGCGCCAAGGGGCGTATCGAGAATATGGAGTTCATCCAGTTCCATCCCACCGCCTTGTATGAGCCGGGCGTCAGCCCTTCCTTCCTCATCACGGAGGCTGTCCGTGGCGACGGAGGGATCCTGCTGAACAACCGGGATCAGGCATTCATGGAGCATTATGATCCCCGGAAGGACCTGGCGCCCCGCGATATTGTAGCAAGGGCCATCGACAGCGAGATGAAGAAAGCGGGTACCGAACATGTCTACCTGGATTGCCGTCATATGGACCAGGTGAAATTCGTGGAACATTTTCCGAATATTTATCAAAAATGTAAATCCATCGGGATCGACGTTGCGCAGCAGCCGATACCGGTGGCGCCTGCCGCGCATTACAGCTGTGGGGGCATTAAAGTAGACGAGTGGGGCCGGACATCCATCAGGAACCTGTATGCGTGCGGGGAATGTTCTTCCACGGGGCTGCATGGATCCAACCGCCTGGCCAGTAACTCGCTGCTGGAGGCGCTGGTGTTTGCCCATCGCTGTTACCTGGACACGGTGGAGAAAGCGGAGAGCATTGAATATAAAGAAAGCATCCCGGACTGGAATGCGGAAGGGACGACGGCGCCGGGTGAAATGATCCTTATTACGCAAAGCCTGAAGGAGCTGCAGCTGCTGATGAGCGACTATGTAGGTATAGTACGGACCAATATGCGTCTTCAGCGGGCCATGACGCGCCTGGACCTGCTGCATGAGGAGATAGAATCGCTTTATGAGACCACCGCGGTCTCGCCTCAATTGTGTGAAGTAAGGAACCTGATCACCGTGGGTTATCTTATTGTTAAGGAAGCGTCTTTCCGGAAGGAGAGCCGGGGTCTTCATTTCAATACGGACTACCCCGAGAAGAGTGCGCTGGTGCAGAATATAGTCTTGTAACACTATATTTGCCCTCATGAACTTTACTCCCATTTCCAAAGCCATGATCTTCGCCGCCGGGCTGGGCACCCGATTTAAGCCATGGACAGATCATCATCCGAAGGCGCTGGCGCCCGTCAATGGGAAAAGCCTACTACAACGAAACATCGAATACCTCCAACAATATGGGATCCGGGATGTCGTGGTGAATGTCCACCATTTTGCGGACCAGATCACAGACGTGCTGGCAGCCAGCAATGGTTGGGGAAGCAGGATCACCATCAGCGACGAGAAGGATGAGGTGTTGGAGACGGGAGGCGGGCTGAAGAAGGCGGGACAATGGCTGAAGGAAGCACCTTTTGTCGTCATGAATGTGGATATCCTCACTGACCTGGACCTGGGCGCCATGATACGGGATCATTTTGAGCACCGGCCATTGGCTACTTTGGCGGTGACGGACCGCGCAACATCCCGCTATTTCCTTTTCGATGACAAGCACCGGCTGCGTGGCTGGAGGAATGTAAAGACGGGCCAGGAAAGATGGGTGGGCGGCGCTTCTTCGGGCGGAGCGGTGATTGAAAAAGCATTCAGCGGCATTCACGTGATCGATCCGGCCATTTTTGGGCTGATGAAACAGGAAGGGAAATTTTCCATGGTAGACGTATATCTTGATCTGGCTGCGGCGCATTCGGTGCGGGGATTCGATCACAGTGGGTCGAAGCTCATAGATGTGGGAAAGCCGGAGGCGGCGGAGAGGGCTTCAAAACTTTTTGTATGAATAAAATTTTCTTACCTCTTCTGTTCGTTGCGTTGTCGGGGCAGGCCTGGGCGCAGCCAGAGGGCCGGCGGCCTGGAACAGGTGCGGATTCCATGATCTTATTGCCCAATGGCTGGAGCCTTACACCGGCCGGGACCAGTCTGACGCTGGGAGACCTGCCTTTGAACATAGCTGTTTCCCCTTCCAGTCGCTGGCTGGCTGTCACCAATAATGGCCAGAGCACCCAGACCCTGCAACTCATAGATGTGGCGGCGGAAAAAGTGGTGGACAGCATCGTCATCCGGCGGAGCTGGCTGGGATTGAAGTTCAGCGGAGATGACAAATTCCTGTATGCGTCGGGAGGCAATGATAACCAGATCCTGAAATATGCGATCGGCGCGGGAGATCATCGGTTAAGGCTTGCCGATAGTTTTATCCTGGGGAAGAAATGGCCGGAGAAGATCTCCCCTGCCGGATTGGATATCGACTATAAGAGGAATATACTGTATGTCGTGACGAAGGAGAACAACGCGCTGTATATCGTGGATCTTTCTTCCAGGGCCGTCGTGAAGAAACTGGAGCTGGGAGGAGAAGGATATACCTGTAAGCTTTCGCGCGACAGGAGAACGCTTTATGTCAGTTGCTGGGGTTGTGACAAGGTATTGATCTTTGATACGGAACGGCGGGTATTTACCGGGGAGGTCCCTGTGGGAGACAATCCGAATGATCTTTGTCTAACGAAGAATGGGCGCTGGCTTTTTGTAGCCAATGCCAATGACAATTCCGTGTCTGTGATCGATCTGCTGCAACGGAAAGTAGTGGAGACGTTGAACGCGGCCCTGTATGCGGATGCCCCACCCGGCTCTACTACGAATGCACTGGCGCTCAGCGCGGATGAGAAGACGCTGTATGTTGCCAATGCAGACAACAATTGCCTGGCAGTGTTTGACATACGAACGCCGGGCGCATGTAAGTCCAGGGGATTCATACCGGTGGGATGGTATCCTACTGCTGTACGGACGATAGGGAAAAAGATCTGGGTAGCCAATGGCAAGGGTTTTTCATCCAAGTCTAATCCGGAGGGGCCCAGCCCGGTGAGCAGGAAGCAGGAAGTGAATTATCAGAAAGGGGATCTTGCAAAGGCGAAGACCGTGCAATATATAGCGGGATTGTTCAAGGGGTCCATGAGCATTATTGCCGAGCCGGACGACCAGCAGCTGGGCGTTTATTCCCGGCAGGTGTACCAGAATACGCCTTACACCAAAGAGGGAGAATTGCTGGCCGCGGGCCAGCCGGGCAATCCCGTGCCGATGAAGGTAGGAGAGCCTTCGCCTATCAAATATGTTTTCTATATAATAAAAGAAAATCGCACGTATGACCAGGTACTGGGAGATATGAAGGAAGGCAACGGGGATAGTAGCCTGGTATTATTTGGCGAGCGGGTTACGCCTAATCTGCATGCGCTTGCGCGCGAGTTTGTGCTGCTGGACAATTTCTACGTGGATGCGGAAGTGAGTGCGGACGGACACAACTGGAGCATGGGGGCTTATGCCAATGACTACCTGGAAAAGACATGGCCTACTTACTATGGAGGAAGAGGGGGGCGATATGATTCGGAAGGCAACAGGGAGATCGCCAATAATAAGGGCGGATTTATCTGGGATCATTGCAAGCGGGCGGGGATATCTTTCAGAACCTATGGAGAGTTTGCGGACGATTATAAGCCAAACATACAAACTTTGAAAGGGCATTTTTGTCCTTATTACACCGGATGGGACCTGACCGTGCGGGATACAACGAGAGTGGGTCAGTGGAAAAGGGATTTCGACTCCCTGCTGGCTGCACAGGCGTTGCCCCGATTTAATACGGTGAGGCTGGGTAATGATCATACGGAAGGAATGAAGAAGGGGCGGCCTACGCCTTTTGCGCATGTCGCGGACAATGACCTGGCGGTGGGGGAATTGGTGGAATATCTCAGCAAAAGCCCTATCTGGAAGGAAAGTGTTATCCTTGTATTGGAGGACGATGCGCAGAATGGTCCCGATCATGTGGATGCGCATCGCAGCCCGGTGTATATAGCGGGAGGATTGGTTAAGCGTCATTTTGTGGATCATACGATGTATTCCACTACTTCGGTGCTCCGTACAATGGAGCTGATCCTGGGGTTGCCTCCGATGACCCAGTATGATGCGGCGGCGACTCCTTTATGGCGATGCTTTTCCGATAAGGCGGATGAGACAGTGTTTCATGCGTTGCCTGCGAATGTGGATCTCTCCGATAAAAATATAGCGTGGAACGAGATGGCTAAGAAGTCTGCGGGCCTTGACCTTACCCGGGAGGATCGGATCCCGGATAATGAGTTTAATGAGATCCTTTGGAAGGGAATAAAAGGGATGGAGGCGAAAGTGCCGGCTCCCAACAGAGCTGCTTTTGTAAGGGTGGCGGAGAAGAGGGATAATGATTAGAGACAAAATAAAGAAGCCGCTTCGTTTTGAAGCGGCTTCTACTTTTAAATATTTTTACCACCGGCCGTGACGGTCACGGTCCCATCCACGGTGTTCGCCTCTGTCGTGGTCGTATCCACCCCGGTCATATCCGCCACGTGCGTACCTTTCCCGTACAAATCTTTCACGGTCAAAACGTCCCCGGTCGAAGTATCCTCTGTTGTCCCTGTAAAAATAAGGGCGATAGTGTTCGTAGTATACCCGGTCGCGGTAGTGGCCGTTCCATACGGGGTAGTTGTAATATGCACACCCGGGGTATTCTGTTTCATAGACGACTGTCGTGGGCGCCTGGGCGCAATTGTCCTGGTTGTAGCCATAATCATCCTGGTACACCGGAGCGGGGGCAGGATATTGCTGATAGACTACCGGCGGAGGAGGGGGAGGTGCAACATACACTCTGCGAACAGGAAGGTTGAATCCGACGTGGATAGATACCTGTGAATAAGCCGAAGTGGCAACCAGGGTGCCGGCGAGGATCGTGGTGAGTACAAGTAGCTTTTTCATAATTGTAGAATTTATTGTTACCGGGATGTTTTTCAAGGTCAGTTCGCATCCTTGTATATAAGAATGAAAAAGCTTTGGGAGATTTAACGGGGGTGTGTTAAAGTTTCCGTAAAGAGATATAATGTATTGATAATGAATTAGATGCGTTAAGCCTTATACCCTGTGATCGCGATGCCAGTGATCGGGTCTGTATCCTTATAACGAATGCGGATGTCTGTCAATCCGGCTGAGAGGTAATCTTCTTCCAGTCTTTCCACTTCGGCGCGGATGGCTTTTTCCTGTCGTGCCCAATCCGGCTGCAGGATCATGACGAGGCGTCCGCCCGTTCTCAGCATGTTGGCAAGGCGGATGAATTCCGTCTGCGGGTCTCTCCAGGACAGATGGGCATTGGTGCCGTAGATGGTATTGAAGTAATGAGACGGATAGGGCAGCTCGTACAGATTGCCTACGTGCAGCTGTAACAGCTGTTGCTCGATGGCGCGTTTGTTCCTTCTGGAGGCGCGCTGGTACATGGTGACGGAGCAATCGATGCCTGCGATGAATCCTGTCTTTAGTTTCCTGGTCACCGCCTGGGTCGTTTTGCCCGGTCCGTAACCAATCTCCAGCAGATGCTGATACGGAAGGATGTTGAGTTGTTCCAGGGTCCAGTCGCTGGCGGCGGACTGGTATCCGGGGAAGAGACAGCTCGACAGCCGGGCCAGGCCGGCGGACGGGAGCGCGTTGGATAAAAGGTTTGCTGACATATGAACGATCTTTCAGTGGTTGGTTGTTTTAATGGCGGCGCTGGTCAGGAGGCGCTTTCTGTGGGTGTATCTTTTTCCGCCTGGAAAGGACCGCGGGGTCCGAAGGGGCCGCCTTGTCCGAAAGGCCCGCAGCGTTTGCCCCATTCCTGCGAAAATTTTTCCCTTTCTTCAGGATTCATGTTCATCCAATGCTGTTTCATTTTGTTCTTCCAATGCTGTTTGGGGCCGCCGCCACCGCGGAAGCCGCCGAACAATATTTTTGAAAGGATCAGCAGTCCCAGGGCCTGGGGGAAAGTGATAGCGGGGAAGTTAAAGAGGGTGGGCAGCAATGCATTCCACAACAGCATAACAATGGTGGAGAAAACGGCTACTCCCACGATAACCATCGCAATAATACCGGCTACCCTTCTCATCCAAAAACGTTTCATGATCTTTTTATTTTAATGATTTATAATTTCGTTGTACAAGGTCATCAGTCTTTCCCGCAGATAGAGCACGGCGTATCTTTTTCTTGATATCAGCGTGTTGATATTTTCTCCAGTATGGTCTGCGATCTCTTTGAAAGAGACATCGCCCATTTCATTCCATACGAATACGTTTCTCTGGTCTTCCGGCAGCTCCTGCAGGGCTTCCTTCAGGGTTTTCCAGAAGAGATTACGCAGGTGAACAGTCTCGGGGTTACTCCCTTTATCAAAGAGGATCTCGGAGAAGTCTGGTCCTCCATCCTCTTCGTTGGGCGTCAGCAGGCTGTCGAGCGAGTCCGGTTTCTTTTTGCGATAGCGATCGATGATCTTGTTACGTGCCACGGCGAATAGCCAGCTACTGACCTGTTCAATGGGTTCTGTGTCCACTGTTGTCGTGAATTGGTACCAGACGTCCTGTAAGATGTCTTCCGCGTCCGCCTCATTGGATACCCGTTGGCGGATAAAGTTCAGCAAGCGCTTGCCGAACGTGCTGATGACCGTCGTGATATTTTTTCCCGTTGGTGAACTCATAACCGGTGATATCGTCAGTAGCTCCTTCATTCTATAAGGTAGACGGATGAGGAGACAGGATATTTTATTTTTCTTGAAAAAAAGTCTAAATAACTCATAACAGGTTGATTTACTGAACTTTTCTTAAATCCTCCCACCGGGTGCTGTACCGGGGGGACCGGAGCTCCTGCCGCATTTTCCAATGTTTATTCATCCCGGAAGAGCCGAATTTGACGCTGTCGTCCCGCATGCTGAAGTTAATATTATCGACGGCATGCATGAGGTTGCGATGCTCATTTTCTGCATGGGGTGCGAAGAGATTACCTTGTATGGAGTCGTCGGGGACCAGGCTGCTGAGCATGATGCCTGCTTTTTTGTATTCTTTGCCGGGTTCGTAGAGTACGTCCACCAGTCCTGTGGCGGCTTTGATCAGTTCGTGGGTGAGGGAGGTGGCCCTGGGGAGGGTGGTGTAGTTGCTGATGGCCGTTCCCCGCCGGAAATCGGTCAGGTGGTCCTGTTCCCTGGGTACGATGAAGACGCTGACCGTGCCGGCTGCGCTTTGCTGGCGCCGGAGCTTTTCGGCGGCCCGGGAGATGTAGGTGGCTACGGCTTCCTTGATCTCGTGGATATCTCTGACGGGGCGGCCGAACATGCGGGTGGTGGCGATCATTTTTTTATCTGTCAGCGCTTCTTCCATTTCGATGCTGGGCTGTCCGCGCAGCTCCCGGATGAGCCGTACGCCTGTGACGCCTCCCATATTGGTATGGGCCCATTCCTCCGGCATATTGGACAGTTCCCAGGCGCTGGTGATACCCCAGTTGATCAGTTTGACCGCATAGGCCCTGCCTACGCCCCAGAGATCGTCTACCCGGGTTTGCCGCAGGGCCAGGCGCTGCTGCTCTTCCGTGGCGAGAACATTGATGCAGCCAGAGCGCTGCTTGTTCTTTTTAGCGAGGCGGTTGGCCAGCTTGGCCAGGGTCTTCGTAGGCGCCACCCCGATGGAAACGGAGATGCCTGTCCATTGTTCCACCGTCTCTTTGATATGCACGGCGTATGCCTGTAGTGCTTCGGGAGGGATATGGCTGAGGTCCATAAAAGCTTCGTCCACTGAATAGACCTCCACTGCGGAGGCTTTATTGCCCATCAGGGATCGCAGGGTCTCCATCACCCGCCAGCTCATATCGCCGTACAGGTGATAGTTGGAGGAGAATACGTTGATATGGTGCTTCTCGATGATATGACGGGCCTGGAAATAAGGAACGGTCATGTCGACGCCCAGCTTGCCGGCTTCGTCGCTGCGGGAGATAATACAGCCATCGTTGTTACTGAGCACAGCAACGGGCTTGTTCCAGAGGTCGGGGCGAAATACCCGTTCGCAGGAGCAATAGAAGCTGTTGCAGTCTACGATGGCCATCATGGTCAAGTAATATTATAGTGAGTGGATGACATAGGTCACTACTCCCCAGACGGAAAATTCCGCTCCGGAGAGGTCGACATCGATGGCTGAAAGCTTGGGTGTTTCCGGCACCAGGCGGATCTTATTGAATGTTTTTTCAAAACGCCGGATCAGCATCTCGCCATTGAGGGTGGCGATGATGACCTTTCCGTTGGCTGCCTTGACGGAACGATCCACGATCACCACATCGCCATTGAAAATGCCGGCGCCGGTCATGGCGTCGCCGCTGACCCGCATAAAAAAAGTGGCGGGCTTGTTCCGCACCAGCTGCTCATTGAGGTCGATGCCTCTTTCCATATAATCGTCCGCTGCCGCACCGAAGCCGGTGGCATTGGCGGCAGGGATCTCCTGTTGCGTGAAATGCTTGCTACCCTTGTAGCTCATGCCAAAAAATTGTTCGAGTTCCATGTGCATCTATTTAGGTTCTTTCCAGGGCAAGAAAAAATAATTTTTAGTATGCTAATTAATTTAGTAAATTTATACTAATTTCCTGATCAATTAAAATTTATTTATGGATACCGGGTTAGTACAACGATCAACTTTTTTCGCCCCGCTGGAGACTATTTCCGGGGGCAGGACGGCAGCGGACCGGCGGGTGGAGTACCTGCTTGTCATCTATCCTTACGGGGACCTGCACGACAAGCTGCTGGAAGAGCAGCAGCAGTTCCTTTTCGACTATGGGCTTGCCATGAAGACGCGGAACAGGCCTCATATCACGGTGGCGGCCTTCCAGGCGAGCGAGCAGATGGAGGAGACGCTGATCCGATGGATACAGCGGATCTGCCGGAGGCATGAAAGCTTTCCCATCACCCTGAACAATTACAGCGGCTTCCCTCCGCATACCATTTACCTGCGGGTGCAGGACCCTCAGCCTTTCCGGCAGCTGATGCAACAGCTGCGGGCGATCGACGATTTTATCCGCAGCTCCGGATGTCCTCCAGTCAACCTGATCAGC
Organism: Flavitalea plasmicola; assembly: GCF_030546645.1. Taxonomy (GTDB): domain Bacteria; phylum Bacteroidota; class Bacteroidia; order Chitinophagales; family Chitinophagaceae; genus Puia. Next base: position 304,406 of record NZ_JAUOTO010000007.1, on the reverse strand, counting down.
CGTCCTTACCTGAGCATTGCGGGAGGGCTGACCGAGCAGGTGTATAATAAGGCGATGGCCGATTATTCCCGGAAGACCTTTCATGAGTCTTTCCAGGTGGAAGAGCTGGTGCTGTTGAGGCGGGAGCACTCTTTCGATGCCTGCCGGACCGTGAATGTATTCCGGTTGCCGCCGGGAACACAGCATTATGATGGGGCAGATCTTTCTGAAACCTATACGGCCTGATGCTGACACTCTTTAAAACAGAAACCATGCAAAAAGCGATCAAACCTGTAGCAGCCGTTCTCAACGAGAACTACAAAAAGCAGCTGGCTACCAACGAATACCTGGTCATCCTTAGTCCCCATGAAGAATTGCGGGCCAGGATACAGCAGGTGAAAAAGGATTTTTCCGAAGCTTACCAGGCTCCGGGCGCTGTCGGTGGTAAGCCGCAGGTGACCCTGGTGCGGTTTACGCAGCTGGCGTTGATGGAAGAGCGCATTGTACAGCGGCTCCGGACCATCGCCATGGGCTATTGTCCTTTCAAGGTGGAGCTAAAAGATTTTGGAAGTTTTCCTTCCCATACCATTTTCATCAATATCACCAGCAAGCTGCCTATCCGCAGTCTGGTGACGGAAGTGAAGGATATTCAACGGCTGATGAAGCTGGACAAGGAGCATAAGCCTCATTTTATCGACGAGCCTTATATCACGGTGGCGCGCAAGCTGCTGCCTTTCCAATATGAGAAGGGGTGGCAGGAGTATAGCCATAAATCATTCACCGGGCGCTTCATTGCCGACAGCATGCTCCTGCTCAAGCGCCGTGCCGGGGACATCGCCTGGCAGATAGCCGAACGGATGGCCTTTCAGAATCTTCCGGTAACTACCCGCCAGGGAGCGTTATTCATGTAGGGACGCTCCGCGTCGACATTTGTTTACCCTGAAAATCGTCACTATGACTGAGCAACAAGGGGATAGGGAGAATACTGCCCTGACCCGCCACAAAATAGTCCGCGCTTCCAGTAAAGAAAAAAAGCCCGAGCCGCCCGAAGAGCAGGATCCGGATCAATATCTAAAAGGAAGGGGCGCCCAATTCAATCCGAAGAACCGGTTCCTTAAGAACGAGCGGGTGAAGGAACATATCGAAGCCATCGACGATTGGTTGGAGCCCAACCCGGAGACCATCTACCTGGAAGAGCATGCTAAAAGCATCGTCAATAAAGTGGATAGCCCGGATGTGGGCATGTGGTACAGCATGAACCCTTACCAGGGATGTGAACATGGCTGTACGTATTGCTATGCCCGTAATGTGCATGAATATTGGGGTTATAGCGCCGGACTGGATTTCGAGCAGAAGATCATCGTGAAGAAGAACGCTCCCGAACTGCTGCGTAAATTCCTTATGCATCCTAAATGGGAATGCCTGCCCATCTCTCTCAGCGGCAATACAGATTGTTATCAGCCGGCGGAGAAGAAGTTCGGCATCACCCGCCAGTTGCTGGAAGTCTGCCGGGAGTTCAACCAGCCGGTGGGCATGATCACGAAGAATGCCGGTATCCTTCGGGACAAGGATATCCTCGCGGATATGGCTAAGAAAAACCTGGTGTCTATCCTGGTGTCGATCACTTCCTTTGATGAGGAGCTCCGCAGGGTGATGGAGCCGCGTACCACGACGGCGAAACAACGGCTGCGCACGATCAGGGAGCTCAGCGATGCGGGCGTCCGGATGGGCGTCATGCTGGGGCCGATGATCCCCGGGCTTAATGAGCATGAGATGCAGCGGATCATGCAGGCGGCGGCCGAGCATGGGGCGACTTTTTCGGCCTATACGTTCATCCGGCTGAATGGGGCTATCAAGCTGATATTTCATGATTGGCTGTATAAGAATTTTCCTGACAGAGCTGATAAGGTGTGGCATTTGATAGAGGCGAGTCATGATGGGAAGGTCAATGACAGCCGGTGGGGTGTGCGTATGCGTGGGGAGGGTAATATTGCGCAGCTGGTGGCGCAGCAGTATGCGAGGTATGCGCAGAAGTATGGGCTCAATGCGGAGCGATGGGAGCTGGATTGTACGCAGTTCAGGAGGCCGGGGGAGCAGATGAGGTTGTTTTGAGGATGATCTTTTCTTCAGGCTAGGATTTCAGGGGCTTTGTTTATTATTGTAAACGTAACTAAAGGATTATCAGCAGATAGTGAAATAGGTCTTTTTGCAGGCTAGTATTTTTTTTGTAATTTACAGACCACAATTAACCCTCTCCATTATGCCTAACAGTAATAGCCAGCCTGCTCCTGATCAGGCACGCGCCTTTGAAAAGGCGGAGATGGATTTGCTGAGAGAAAGCCTTCGGCGTTCATACAAAGAGCGTTTCCTCATGGCTACCCGGTTGTACAAAATCCAGCAGACCATGAGTAAAGCGGTCATAACCCGTAAACCCTATATCAGCAAATAACTTTCATGGATATTTTCGACGAGGAAATATTGAAGTTCTGGGCTGCCTTGCAAAAGAAAAATGTGAGGTATATCATGGTGGGTGGATATGCTACAAACCTTCACGGATACCAACGATTTACAGGAGATATCGATATATGGATAGAAGACACTCCCGTAAATCGACAGCATTTAAGGGCGGCATTTATTGAATGCGGAATGGGTGACTATTTCATGCTTGAGACTATGCAATTTGTCCCAGGCTGGACTGATTTCCGATTGATGAACGGACTTCGTTTGGATATACTGATAAATATGAAGGGGCTCGAAGATTATAGCTTTGATGAATGCCTGGAGATGGCTGCTATCGCCGAGATAGATGATGTCAAAGTCCCCTTTTTGCACATACATCAGTTAATAGCAAATAAAAAAGCAGTAAATCGTCCCAAAGACCAGCTCGACGTAATAGAGCTGGAAAAAATACTTAAAATCCAGGGCGAGGTTTAACCTGATTGCCATAGTAAGGCTAGCCTGTTCTGATAATTAATAGGTGAAGGCAAATGATAAAAGTTATTTTTACAATCAATATTCAACTTTTATATTCCCCCTATAAGCAAATCCTGCATCGGTCCTTTTATATAATTGAAAAAGTGTTGAATAAGCAGGTTTGTATAATGAATCACCTATTTCTACTTTATCCCTGTACTGCTCGAAGTTTGGAAGCCACATATGATTTACAATAGTTCCCCGTTTAAGACTCAAATAGCTATCGCCACGATGCAGATCCTTTAATCCGCTAATAATTCCAGATACTCAACAGCATTAGTTTTTTGATATTTCTTGCTTGAAGGGATTGTAAAACCTTTTGCCGCCAATAAATAAATTTGTTAGAATTGAATTAAATAAAATGCTTTGAAACGCATTTTCTTTCCTTTCCGATAGAACAGAATATTGAACAAATAACCCGCTGTCTAGAAACGAATAGGCAGTCCACATATAAAACATCTTACCATTGCGCTTTTTAGCTGCTAGCCTGGCAATACCTATTTCGCGATTTTCGCTATTCAATTTTGTAAAATTATATTCTGTCATTTGATATTTTTCCTCGCGAAATTCATTTTCTATCTCGGTCCTATAATCTTTCTTTCTCAATGAGTCCTTCATAGCATCATTTACCGCGATTATAAGGCTTAGGTTTCCTTCAGTAGTGGTAAATTCAAAACCCGTGAGCACATCTCCGTATTTAATTGTGTCGATGTGTTCAAAAACATTCGTTTCAAATCTTAAATTCTTATCTTTATAATGCCCCCATTTAATTGTCTTAAGATTTCCACCGACGTTATAAGACCAAAGGCCATTTCGGAACCCCTCATTATAAAATCCCGACTCTTTAAAGGGCATGGCATCATTCTTTTCATAAAAAATAAAGACATTATCTTCAATACCTGAATTAAGCTTTCCTTCGACACAATAATAGTTATCCGCATCCCTATAGGTATAGGCACATTTTTTTTCAGCCTTATCCGTACAGCCCAAAAATGTAATAAGTAATAGAATCGTAAATAAATAAAGAGAAATGGTTATTATGTATGAACTTCTTCTTGCCATGGGTATTATTTTGCCCTTATTTTTGAAATCCCTGCCATCATGCTTAACCAAAGTAATCCAAATGCAATAAGGTCAAAAATAAAGATTGTTATAGCAGGCACGTAAATTTCTCTTACAAAAACCTGGCCCTGCCATTTCGTATAAAGAACCCTGATTTGACCCTGTATATCCTGGGGAAATAACGTTTTTACAGTCGAATATTTAAACAAGATATTTGTCGTATCTATTCTGGATTTATATTCATTAAAATATGATAGACGTATAAAAACTCCATCGCCCTTTTTAGACTCCTTATGCCCAATAATTTCTGCTGTTCCATCTTTTTGCAGTCGCAAAAAAATCAATATGGCCTATAAAAACGAAAAGGTATCCAATTAGTAATATTGATGAGACTATAATAAGGAAATAACCTGTTGCTCTTTCTTTATTTTTCATATGAAGTTTCTGATAAAGACTATTTCACCGCCCCCGGCGTCACCCCAAACTTTTTCTTGAACGCCTTTGTAAAATGCTGTACGGAAGAGTATCCGAAATGTTCGGAAACTTCTTTAATAGGCATGCCGCCCGACAGCAAACCATTGCGCGCCTCATTCAACCTGAAATCGCTGAGATAGCCAAAGACGGACGTATTAAAAACTTCCTTAAAGCCTTTCTTCAGCTTGAACTCATTCAAGCCAGCCACCTTGGCCAGCTCCGTCAATGAAGGAGGGCAGGCCGCATGTTCGACCAGGTAGTCGCGGACAAAATATATGCGTTCTTTGTCATAGGTGGTTTTACAGGCCCTGCGAACTTTCCCGTTGATGTCCTCATAAGCCTGCGCCTGCAGGGACAGTAGCTCTATGCATTTGGATTGCAGGAACATTCGCCGTAGGCCGTCATCCAGCTGCATATGCAGGATCTCGTTGATGCATTGGTGCATGGCAAAGGAGATAGGAAGATTTTGTGCGCAGACATCTACTGCCTTGCTGTTGGCCACCTGGTCCGCAAAATCCATCAGGACGGGGCTGCTGTCTGCCGCCAGTTCGAGAAAGAAATCCTTACTAAACCGGACCTCGAAGAACTTATGAAAAGCGCCTTCATCATATTGGCTGGAGCCAACGAACTGCGGCATATAATGGAGGTTCTGCTGATTGGAAGAAAAGTGATAACTTTTTCCGTTGTTTTCATTCCGGAGAAAACCCTCTCCAGCCAGGGTGAAATGCATTTCAATATGCTCAGGCTCGGAAGAAGTATTAAAATAAGCCCTCTGCCACTCTTTCATCCGCATGTCACCATATAAAATATCAAAATCCTGGACTGACAACTGGACGGACTCGGCGGAGACGAAGGGAAGATCCAGATTTTTGCGCACTTCCCGCACCTTCTGCCGGCCGACCTGCGGAGAAAAGATGCCGGAAAAATCGATGTCTGTCTTTTTCCCATGTTTATCATAAAATGCTACTTCCATAAAAATCCTTTTAATATAAAAAATGATCCGGAAAGTATAAACACTGAGGGGTATATACGCAGTACTTTCGTACGCTAAGATAATCTATCGCCAAAGTTACGATCATGTTTTTTACAGAAGGCAAGTATCACTTTTTTTTCGGAGATGAGACAGGCATCCTGTTCTTTGACGAAGCCCGGAGAGAGATCTGCTATCCCTTTAAGAATTACATCGGTGTGCTGGAACTGGACGAGCGCTATCTCCATCTGCCGGAACAGCTGGGGCTGCTGGTCGACGTGGTCCCACGCAAAGGCGAAAACGGCGAACAGGCTATTCATTTTCTTCATATCCTGGAGCCTGAGTTGTGGAACCTTTGGAAAGACGGCGTCTTCCACCTCGTAGGGAGAAGAAATTTAGTTTATCATTTCCACCAGGCGCTTACTAAAAGGGGAATACCGGACGAGCGGATCTTCACGTACAGTTTAACCCCAGTCAAAGGTCCTCACCTCGCCGTCAAGTTTCCATTTTCGGGGTTGTAAGGTGGTCAGCCAGTCAAGCGGCTCGCCGGGCTGCTGTTTTTTTGCCGCCCTGGCGAAAGACGCACGGATCGACTGCTTTTGTTCACTGCCCAGGATGTCAGGCTGTGCCGAAATGAACAAAGGAGTGCCGCTGCCGGCTACCAGCTCCATCCATTGTTTGTTCCTCTCCCAGGCGATGTCCCTGGTGAGCCCTACGCAATCACCGTCAGCCGCATAGAAATTGTCATGCTGGATCATTCTGAAACCCAATGTGTTGACACCCATTTTACGTGTCCTGTCCCACTCTTTTCCGCTTGTGTCATCCCCGATCCTGCTCAGCTCGAAGACACCGGCGCCCAGATGACTAAAAGTATTGCAGCCTATGATGTAGACGCTGTCACCTGCAGCCTCGCGGATGGCACGGTACAGGTCCAATGCAATCTCCGCTGTGGTGCGGGTCCTATCGTGGAAATGCCATCCGGGGGAAGTAATATCGTCCTTCATCTGGAACCCCCATTTGCCCAGCATGTCATAGGTAGTGAAATCGTGCTTCACCATCTCATAACCCCATTGTTTATATAAGCGCACATTACGCTTGACCCGCTCTACATTTTCGGAAATAGTAGGATCCAGCACGGGAGACTTAGGATCGTCCCTTCCGGGAATGGCTGGCAGTAACAGCGACTTTGGATCGTCATGCGCGGCGCACAATGGCCTCGTCCAGATGCCTGCCCGCATGCCCAGCTTTTGGATATCCGCGGCCAGCTTGTCCATGCCGTCCTTAAATTTATCGTTGGGACGGGAGAAATCATCCATCCACCCGCCATCATTGGGATGCCAGGGTGAATAGTAAGCCCATCCCGCATCTATCACGCTAAATGGGCGGTTGTCGGTATCAGGAGCCAGGTCGGTCATGATCTTCGTCAACTCCAGGATGAGGGCGGGATTGTTATTCCCATAGGCATAGTACCAGTCATTGATGCCATATACGGGCTGACGGCTGAGCCTTGGCTTTTCACATAAGAGATGGCAGAATCGCCTGCCTGTGGCATATTCGTTTTCGTCGCCATGGTTACGGGTGACGATGATCTCCGCGGCATGCAGCGTGCGGTGACCCAGCTGCACTCCCATGCCGCCATTGCGGGTATCCAGCGTCAGCGAGAGCTTATCGGGTTCCGCCTGCCAGTAAGCAATGGACGGGCAACCTGTCTTGACACCCATGCAGGTGGTGGACTTCCCATCATAGGCAATGAAATACCAGGGCATTTTCCTGTTCCTGTCCAGCGGATGGAAGTCCAGGTCACCGTAGGTCCTTTCCCAGTGATCACCCAGGATGCCGGTGGTGCTTTGCCGCGGGTAAGCCCATTCCAGCCGGATAAACTGCAGGGGTTGTGTGGGAGCGTACACCTCTACGGTCATGCCGGCGGCCGAGGACAGACATTTTACCGTGATGTCCTTATAGGTCCAGGAGCTATTGCTGTCCCGATGCAGCACATGCGCTCCATCGTCAAGTATGGCAAAGATCTTTAAGGGCCGTGTTATCTCTTCCGCGGCCGCAGCGGCAAAGCCCGGCCAACGTGAGAATACAAGGGCGCCTACGGCGGTTCCGGACAGCCGGATGAAATTTTTCCTGTTCATAGTTGAAAATACTAAAGAAAAGCATTTGTAGTAACTTGCTGAACGCTAAATATGTCTGCATGCGCTATAAAAGAATGCCCATCGAGATCGAATCCCCGGAGCAGATGGGATATGACAGCATCCGCCATAACCTTTCGGAAAGCTCCTATACGGATACGGTTTTCCGTGACATTGGTGATATGGGCGATGCCCTGAAAGACCTGGTATTGTGCTATGGGTCGCATGCCGGACATGAAGGATTGCGGGACCTGCTGATACAAGGTAGTCCCGTTCTCAAAAGAGAGGATGCGTTGCTTACCATCGGCGCTGCAGGGGGCCTGTTCATCATTGCTACCTCGTTGCTGGAGCCTGGCGATGAGCTGGTCGTCGTCCGGCCTAATTACGCCACCAACCTGGAGACGCCCAGGGCCATCGGCGCCCATCTGCGGTATATCGATCTTCGTTTTGAAGAGGGGTTCGCGCTGGACCTGCAGGCCGTGGAAAAGGCCATGACAGCCAGGACGAAATATATCTCCGTCACCTATCCGCACAACCCTACCGGCGTTTGTTTGGGTCCTGCGGACATGCAGGCGCTGGGGGCCGTTGCAAAAGCCCACGGGGTCTATTTGCTGGTGGATGAAACTTACCGGGATATGACTTTCGGCGAGCCGCTGCCGTTGGCCCCGGAATATGGCGACCATGTGATCAGCATTTCCTCGCTGTCCAAGACCTATGGTCTGCCCGGCCTGCGCATGGGATGGGTCACCTGCCGTGACCAGCGGCTGATGGAGACCTTCCTGGCCGCCAAAGAACAGATCCATATCTGCGGCTCGCCGCTGGATGAAGAAGTGGCTTTTCGCTATGTACGGCATAAAGCAGCGCATTATCAAAGGATCACACAGGACATACGTACGAAGTATGCCATCGTAAAGAGCTGGATGGAACAGCAGGAGGACCTGGAATGGATAGCGCCGCAGGGTGGCTGTGTCTGTTTCCCTCGTATGCGGCGGCCGGAGCGCATAGATATCGACGGGTTCTATCGGCTCCTGTTAGAGCGATACGGAACCTACACGGGGCCCGGCCACTGGTTTGAAATGCCCCGGCATTACATGCGCATAGGATTCGGCTGGCCGGATGCGGGACAATTGGAAGCGGGATTGAAAAGTATAACTGAAAGCATAAAGGCGTCGACAAGGCCATGATCACTACATCGATCGGAGGACGAAGTTCGTCAATCGGGCCTTTTCTGCTTCGATCTGGCTTTTTGCCGTAGTAAGACCGGCTGAAAGGGCGGTGAAGTCTTCGTGCAGGGAAGGAAAGCCGTCCTGCTGGCAATTGTTCTCGAATTGCTGACATCCCGCCTGCAGGGTGGTGAGGCCTACATAGCCCAGCAGGGGTTTTATCTTGTGCACGGCACTCCTGAGGGCGGGGATATCGCCGGAGCGGTAGCATACCATCACTTCTTGCAACAAAGGGCCATATTCATGCAACACATCAGCGAAAGTCTCCTCGATAAGGGCATAATCGCTGTCATACAACTCGTTGATATATTGACTGTTGAAATGTGCGTCAAACGCAAACTCCTGTTCGTTGGGGGTATCGCTCATAGTTGACTAAGGTTAATATCCTAACGCCTAATGTAATATTATTATTACTTAAACCGTTGTCTAAATAGAAATCCTTAATTCCTGTTTTGAGCAACTACTTACTTCTGACCTGTAAATCCTTCTATGAGGATGTCGTCTATTCCGGCCTTGGAGGAGAACCCTCTATTTCCAACCGAAAGCAGACGATTCGTTTTAATCAGTTCATCCTGCTCATCCTGGTCGCCAACTTTGTCTGTGTCATTTCCTATTTCTCTTACGGCTTGTATATCAGCGCCCTGATCAACCTCAGTGCCGCCTATATCTTTATCATGGCCTATCAGCTGAACCTGAGAAGGCATTATTTGTTCGCCCGGCTGCTGTCTGTCCTGAACCTGAACGTTTACCTGGCGGTGATGAACTATATGGAAGGCCTTAACGCAGCGGAATACTTCTATTACTGGCCCTATTTTTTAGTCATCACCTTTATCGTCAGCTTTAAGCGGAATCTGCTGGAGCTGACCTTTGCCTATAGTGTCACCCTTCTTTCCCTGTGGTTCTGCTATACCCAATGCCCCCCGGAAAATCATTACCAGGTGCATATTGCCAATATGTTCACCAAGCTGCATGACAGTAACCTGGTGATCTCCCTGGCGCTTACCGCCTTTTTTTCCTATGCCATCCTGCGTATCAACCGGAACAACGAAGCCGCCATATTAAAAGAAAAACAATTTGTCGATACGATCTACAACACTTCGCTGGACGGCGTATTCATATTGGATGCGGAAGCATTGATCATTACGGATTGCAATAGCCGCGCGGTCGAGTTGCTGGAGATCGGCAACAAGAAAGATATTGTAGGCGCGCCCATGGACAGCCTGTTCACGAAAGAGCATATTAAGATATTCAGGGGCATGGAGCAGCATCCCGGCGAGGCCGGGAAGGGATGGCAGGGCGAATTATCTTTTACCTCTCAAAAAGACAACACGGTGTTCGCCTATGTGAATGTCGTCCCCTTTGTCGATGATACCCATCATTTCTGGAAGATCAGCATCCTGGACCTGTCGGAGATCAAAATGACGAAGTTCGAGCTGATGAAGGCCAAGCAGAAAGCCGAGGTCGCTTCGCTGGCGAAGACCCGTTTCCTGTCCAATATGAGCCATGAACTGCGGACGCCGCTGAACGGCATCATCGGCACTTCCAACCTGCTGCTGCAGGAAGACTATTTGCCGGAACAGAAATCGCACCTGGATGTACTGAGGCTGTCTTCGGAGCACATGATGGTCCTCATCAACGAGATCCTTGATTTCAATAAAATAGAATCGGGGAAAGTGGAGCTGGAGAATGTGCCGGTGAATATCAGGAGCCTGCTGAAAAAGGTGGAAGCGCAGTTCTCCATGCAGGTGCAGGAAAAGGGGCTGACATTTTTGATCGATGTGGATGATAAGCTGGAAGCCGAATTCCTTACCGATGAAACGAGGCTGATCCAGGTGTTGAGCAACCTGCTTTCCAACGCCATCAAATTCACGCAGGAGGGATTCATCACGCTGGGCGCCCGGAAAGTGTCTTCGTCCAGCAAGCGTTCTGTCGTACAGTTCATGGTAAAGGACACGGGCATCGGCATCCCCGCCAACAAGCAGCAGGAGATCTTTGAAAGCTTTACACAGGCGGATACGGATACGACGCGGAAGTATGGCGGGACGGGATTGGGGCTGGCCATTACGAAAAAGCTGGTCAGTTTGTTTGCGGGCGAGCTGCTGCTGGACAGCCGGGAGGGCCTGGGCAGCACGTTCTATTTTTCCGCCGAGCTGGAGATCAACGAAAATGCAAAGCAATATATCAATGACGAAAAGGTCAAGAAGCTGCCTTCGTTCGGAAAGATCCGGGTGTTGATGGCGGAGGATAATGCGGTCAACATGTCTGTCGCCAGGAAGCTGATGAACAAATGGGGCATCGAGGTACATGAGGCCGTCAATGGCCGCGAAGCAGTGGAGAAGTTCAGGAAGGGCGTCTATGAGCTGGTGCTGATAGACCTGGAGATGCCCGAAATGGATGGCGTCACGGCTTTGTCAGAGATCAGGAAAGTGGACCAGGACATCCCTGCCATTGCATTTACGGCGGCAGTATACGAGGATATGCGGGCCGACCTGATGAAAAAGGGTTTTATGGAAGTAGTGCCCAAGCCTTTCAGACCGGAGGAACTGCACAGGAAGATCTCGATGCTGCTGAAGAGCACGGCATGATGCGGGAGTATAAATATATTTTTGAAATATTTTTTGAAATAGTTGGTTAAAAGAGAAAAAGATTTTTATTTTGTACTGTTAAAACAAAAAAATGCCCATGCTTCGACAAACCATTACATACAAACAGGTGATTCGCTGGTCTGCATCAGTGAAGAATCCTATATCCGCGGGGCATGAGGTGCTGTTTAAATAACTAAAAAAAGTTCAGCATACGAAAGCCCCGCCTAAAGCGGGGCTTTTCTGTATAAGAATAATATGGCTACGCAACGAAAATGGAATTGTATTGATCCCATTGTAGGGATACTATGCAAGGGCAGGTGGCCGGGACATGTTCAGATTTGATCTGCAAGCAGCAGCATTGATGATACTGAGACCCGGCGCCATGTGCCGGGTTTATTGTTAATAAATTAAACGGGGGAGGAAAAGATGAAATTTAATTTTAGCCTGAGAGCAAGACAAACAGATGAACGTTATGCATTTGTAAGAACATGGACCGTGGACAAACAGTGGGAGCTGTATGAGGCCCTGCTGTGTATGTCCCTGTATGAATCCTTCTATGACCAGCCGGCAGAGCAGCTTGCCGGGCTGAGGAAACTGATCCGTGACAACGATCCAGTATATGTTGCACGGCTGGCGGTCCATTTCCGGGAGAAGCTGCATCTCCGGACCCTATCTTTTATCCTGGCGGCGGAGCTGTCGGGAATCTGTAAGGATAAAGAGCTCGTCGGCAGACTGACGGGTCGTGTGATACAACATGCGGGTGAGATCCCCGGCTGGCTGGATCATTATGCCCACGTCCACGGGAACAAACGCGGCAAGGGCTTACGGATGACGACGGCGTTGCGGAAGCACCTGGCCATCCATTTCAACCGGCTGGATACCTATCGGTTCGTCCGGCTCACGAAAGCGCAGCAGGCCAGGCTGAGATATGCCTTGTCGCTGGTGCAGCCCAAGGCAGCAGGCAAGGCTCAGCAGGCCTTGTTCCGCAGGATACAGCAGGATAAGCTGCCTGCCCGCAATGCCTGGTTATCCGAATATGAAGCGCTACGCCAACAGAATTATGATAGCCGCGAGATAAAGCAATCCGCTCTCCGGGACAAATGGAAAGAAGGTATCTCTACTTTCCGGATGGGATATGCGGCCTTGCTCGATCATTTGCCGAATATCCTGAAAGCGGGCGTAAGCGGTAAGGTACTGAAGCTGGCGGCGGCCTATCTTGGCAATGAAGCTGCCGTCACGGGCAGCCGGCAGTCGCCGCTGCGATTCGTAGCGGCTTACCGGAAATTACAGGAGATGCCGCAAGGCGGCGCCGCCACGCTGCAGGAGGCACTGGAACAGGCTCTATTGCATAGTGCTCATTACCTGGCCTGCCTGGATGAAAGCGAAAGCACCGTGATCGCCATGGATGTCAGCCCCAGCATGCGGCATCCCGTGAAGGAAGGCAGCCTGGTACAGCGGTACGATATAGCGCCTTTGCTGGCAATGCTGCTGAAGAGCCGGGGTGATAAAGTGACTACCGGCATCATCGGTAATACATGGAAGGTGACTTCCCTTCCCTCCCGGCAGCTGTTGGGAGAATTGGAACGGCTTCATAAAAGAGAAGGCGAAGCGGGATATGCGCTGAATGCCCACCTGGTGATCCAGGACCTGCTGAAGAAAGGAGCGATCGTGGACAAGGTGATGATCTTCACCGATTGTCAGCTGTGGAACCAACGCTCTTTCAATCAGCCCGCGGAAGCGGACCTGGGCCGGCTCTGGAGACAGTACCGCGAACTGGCGCCCAAGGCAAGGCTTTATCTTTTCGACCTGGCGGGCTATGGCAAAAAACCGTTGGAATGCCTGGAAGATGGCGTATACCTTGCGGCAGGATGGAACGAGCAGGTGTTCGGCGTGCTGAAGGCCCTGGAGAACGAAGGCGCGCGGATGGAGACGATTGAAGATATTATAGTATAAGATCATTGGGTTCGAAAAGGAGGAAAATGTAGCCATCCGTCGGCTGGCGGATGCGCTACTTTCCAAAAAATGTATGGTTATGCGTGTTCATGTTTTCAGTTAGGAATAGCACTATAAGTTGAGACGGGCCAAAAGGCCCGAAGGGAAATGTATTGATGAAAATTTAATTGAAAACATGGACACTATAATAGAACAACAAGATCGCATTATAGATGCGAGTAATATTTTTGACAGGAGCTTTTTAGACAGCAAGACACTCTTTATGTTTTGCTATCAACAGCCGCCCTGTATGACCTGGGTGAGCCAGATCGATATGGATAAAGTGCTGGCTTATGTAAAAAAGGTCTACGCACCAGCTGCCGGGGACATTTATCAATATTCGGAATGGAACACGAAAAAACGGCGCCTCGAGGTCTACAGGACCATGATCCTGCTGGAAGGCAGCTATATGATCGAGATCGCTTTCGACTATTGTCAGGTCCTGTATACCTATGGAGATCATGACAAGGCAAAGCAGCTGCTGAGGGAGGTCAGCCGGTTTAAGCGGCGGGAGAAGAAAAGCAGATTCTCCATCGATCTGATCATGAAAGATATCGATGGCATTCAGCTGAAGAACATGGATATCAAGCGGACGAAGCTGGACCTGGGCCTTTATTACGAGGACGATTTCCGGGAAGTGGATGCCCTCATACGAACCCGGCTCAACAAAAAGGAAGATAAAGGCATTGTACTGCTGCATGGCCTGCCCGGCGCGGGCAAGACGACCTATCTGCGGCACCTGGTGGGAACGCTCCGGAAAAAGGTGTTGTTCTTATCTCCTTCCGCAGCGGATCATATCATGAATCCTGATTTTATGGACCTGCTGATCGATAATCCGGACTGTGTGCTGGTGATCGAAGACGCGGAAAATATCATCATGGACCGGAAGGTCAATGGAACCTCATCCGTGTCCAACCTGTTGAATATCTCAGACGGCCTGCTGGCTGACGCCCTTCGGATCCAGATCATCTGTACTTTCAATCAATCCCTCTCCCTGGTGGATGGGGCGTTGATGCGGAAGGGTAGACTGATCGCGCAATATGAGTTTGGTAAGCTGTCCGTTGAAAAGTCGCAGCGCCTGTCGGAACACCTGGGCTTTAAGGGCAGGATCCACCGACCGATGACCATCGCGGAGATCGCTCACCAGGGGGAAAAGGATCAGGGAGAGCTGCAGCGGGTGCAAGTAGTGGGATTCAGACGGCATGCGTATGCTAAGGATGGGGAGCAATTGGTTGAATGATATGTTTGGAATAATGTATGCCCAACCATTATAAAAAAAACGATAAATATGGAAATAGAAATAAATAACCCTATTGAATTAAAAATGAGTGTACTTGAGTCGGAAGATCGACTACCATCAATTAAGTTACTTGTTGAAATAGTAATTAAACATCTGACGGGAACATCATGTTATAATGCTAACGATATATGGGTTGACTGTACTCACTGGGATAAATTTACAAATAAGCTGAACATATTAGGTGATAATACCCAGGAAATAGCACTATTAAATAGCCTGAGCGAGGGTTTTCAAATTAAGATAATTAGCACACCAGAGGGGTATAAGTTTGAATTATTTTGCAAAGAACCGGACATGGGATCAGGTTTATTTGAATTGAGATATTCAAAAAATATAGACGAAGATGAATTGGGGGCAATAAAACAAAGGTTTGATAATTTTCCGCGTTGGTGGTAACGGGGACCACGCAGGCATCCGGCACTGCCATGCACGCAATGACGAACCGGTGGTGGTTGAAAGGACAGACAGGGTACCTTTCCAATACTTCCGCTCCGACTTCAGCGGTGGATGTGACGGGAGCGAACGGGTATTCACAATTAAGAATGCGGACGGCGTATACGCCCAGCTCAACTCCCGCTACCAACGGGAATACCGGGGATATTTCCTGGGACAGTAATTACATTTATATCAAGAGCTCCTGGATGGAAAAGGGCGGCGCTGACTACATTTTAATGAAGGGTGACCTCATTTCTCCACCCGCCTGTACTTCAATTTGTGTAAGGTGGTGTCGCCTGCGATGTTGGTATTAATTATGTTATATTTATCCGCATTCGCTTCATTAAGTACATAGTTGATGCCATAGAGAGGAAGATTCCTGTCAGGATAATGGTAAAAGTTGGATCCTCCTATAAATGTTTTATTATACTTCTGTAAATACGGAATGTCATAAGAGCTGTACATGTCGATCCGCGGAAAACCGTTCACAAACGTATAGTCGGAGAAGCTCCGGCCCGTATTATTGGTCGTGGAAAGGCTGACGGTCTTTTTTCCGGGGTCCACTGCTGTGACATACGTCCCGACCGGCATCATGGGCAAGTCGGGGCGCTCGCCAACAGCGGGGAAAACGCCTTGTACATTCGTCAGCGTATTACTTCCCGCGGCAATGTCTCCTGTAAATGGCGGATTGCAATAGACATAATAGTCCGTATACAGCTCCAGTGCCATGCCGTCATGTATTCCCATAGCAAGATTGTCGAGATAGACCATGTCGTGATCAATGCGTGAAATGATGCCTACGGGATATGTCGGGGCAAATTCTTTGGAGAACTCATGCTGATATGGCTGGTTCCTCGTTAGAATAAAGTCCCCCACCTTAAGTATCCCCGCATCGGAAGGATCGGAGACCTTAAAGCTTGCCGTCCATTTGGAGAGGTCTGTATGGATTACCGGCTTGCCGGATAGAGCCGCTGTCCGCTCATAATGGTTGTTGTACGTGAATCGATACAAAACACCGAGATTGGAAAAAGGGTCCCTGAATGCGTAGCTGTTGCCATAGTATACCGGATCCCGTATGATCCCATTACTGCCTTGCAACGCTGTTTCGGAAGATGATATACCATAATTGTTATTACCCAACACGCCACCGGAATAGTACATGTTGACATTCCTGAAAGAAGGATTGGGGAAGCCGATGCTGCCATTTAGATTCACGGTAACGGGTGGCTCATTGGTATTACCTCCTTCAAAATAATCGTTGGTATTGGAGAGCAGCAAGCGCGTTCCTACATTGCCTGTATAGGACCTGAGCATGCAGTTCCTGAAGGAGACGTCCGAGCCCAGGATAAAAAAATCGGGATAAGGCGTACCAGGCCCATGGGTGGCGAAATCAAATTGACAATCTTCAAAGCTGACAGTGGCATGGCCACTGACGTAGCCGATCCTGAATAACTCTTCCGCGTATATATTGCGGAACGATCCGGGGAAAGATGCGGCATGGATACGGCAAAGCTCTTTTACGGAGCCAGCAAGATTGGCGCCATTGACCAGTGGGACGGCAGCACCATCGCCATTGCGGATCCCGTAACTCATATTATCGAATACGGTATGTGTGCCCCCCCAGCATTTCAGCCTTTCCACGTGACATTCCTTGGATTGGGCCTGTCCCATGGCATAAGCGACTTTATTATAGCTGATGTCGCAGTCGATGACGTCTACCAGCTCTCCGTTTTGCTGGTGGGAAGGCGTTATCATTATCCCCACTATGAAATTGGTGATCGAGCATCCGACGATCTGGACGGCAGTGGACCCGCTCCTGTTCAAGCCGGCAGGGCAATATTTATGGAGCCCGGGGTACATGTCGCTGTTGGAAAGGTAGGCTGTGGAGTCCGAGAAGGGGTCAATCGCAATCCCGGCATAGGGGGAAGCAGGGTTGTCCCGGCATGCGCCATCCGTCCATTTGGAAAGTGGCAGGGTGTCGATCATGATGGAATTGAGCCTGCCTGGAAATTTGAACTGACCCCCTATATAGAGGTCCTTGATCAACACCCCCTTGCCTAGTTGGACCCCGATGGCAAAAGCGTTGTTGAAGGCGGGCATGATATTGGCGGAACCGTTGGCTGCATCCTTGGCATTGATAGGCCCCTGGAGATTAATGCTGACATGCTGGTAGGTATTGCCGGTGAGCCGGGCAATGATGAGGGGCCTGCTGATCTTGTATAGACCGGTGGGAAAATAAAGTGTTCTGCCACTTTGGTCATTACGCAGGATATAGTCAATCCCTTTCTGAATGGCCGCCCAATCGTCGGCTGAGCCATTGCCAATGGCGCCAAACCATTTGACGTTGAGAATATTTTGCTCGATGACCCGCTTGTACCGGAGTCCATTAGCCGCTATAATGGTCATAACGCTGTCATCGGGTGATGTGTGATCCGCCGGGTCCGCGACGAATGATCCCTGTTTCCCCGGGTCTGTCATAAAAAATAACTTGTTTTCCAGGGAGGGTCGGCTGCTCCTGAAACCCGATAGGGTATTACCTATACGTGGAGTACTGTCTGCCGGGTTGCCGGATACGGGTCTTTGGGCACAAAGGGTACCAAATGCAAAGAGCAGCGATAAGAGCCAAACATTGTATTTCATCTAAGAAATGGATTTTTATACTTAACTTAACGTCGCAAAGATAAAAAACAGTCTGTATTACATGGAACCTCCTTCCTGGCCGGCGAGATTAAACCGTCTTCGGCAACTATTCTGGTTGTTTTTCCTGCTTACTATCGCCTACATGATCTGGGCCCGCAATTACCTGCATCCGCTGACCTCAGGAGAGATCGTACAACTGGAGATCGCCAAGACCGTCGATAAAGCCAGTGCCATTATAGATGACTGGAAAAATTCCGGCAAGTACGAGCCGGGGGTTAAGAGCACTTCCCTTGCTTATTTATTCATCGTATTATATACCCTGGCCATCGCGCTGGGCTGCCGGTTTGTTTCCGCCTGCACAGGCAACGAGATATTGACCAGGGGAGGCCGGGGCTTTGGCTGGCTGATCTTTGCGGCTACCATTTGTGATGTCATCGAAAATATCGTCATATCCAGGACCTTGTCCGGACCAGTGTCCCAGGTAAACGTCTCTCTCGCCTATAACCTGGCGCGGGTGAAGTTCTCCATTGTCATCGTTTGTATCCTCTTTATTCTCGCTTCGGCACTCTTCTGGCTGATAGGCCGTCTTTCCAGGGACGAAAAATAAGTACAATCCACTACGGAAATACAATTTTTTGTACTTAGGATCGTTAAATAACTGATCCAATATCACAACCATGTTCAAGCAATTCCTCGTCAATCACTTCCCGGTGCTTGGTAAAGTCAAGCGTTTCGGAAAAGCATGGTATCATGCTTTACAACCAACCAAAAGATCTTATTCCCAGCATGGCGAAGATGTCGTCATCGCCGATTTTCTGAGCAGGTATGACCTGGGGGGGTCTGTTTACGTCGATGTAGGCGCCAATCACCCTTCGGATATCTCCAACTCCTACCTGCTTTACAGAAAAGGGTTTAATGGGATTATCGTGGAGCCCAACCAGGAGCTGGCGGGACTTTTTAAGAAGTTCAGGCCTAAGGACATCGCCCTGGCCATCGGATGCAGCAACGAGAACGCCATCCTTCCATTTCATGTTTCGAAGACCCCGGTGCTGAGCTCGTTCGCCAATACCCGGGATGCCAACGTATATAAGACATTATACCTGCCGGTGATCAGGCTGGATGACGCCATCCGGCACCTGGAATTCGATTTCATCAGCCTCCTGAGCATCGATGTGGAAGGTTTGAACTATGAAGTGCTCCAGGGCGCCCGGAAAACCATCGACAGAGCCCTGATGATCTGCCTGGAGTATGATTCGGACGAAGACCGTCAAAAGTTCAGCCAGGCGCTGGGAGACGGCTTTGAGTTGTATAAGGAAATGGGGTGTAACCTGATCTTTGTCAACAGAAGCCTCAGCGAAAGACTACAAAATGGTGGACAGAAGATCAGGCTGCGGGCCTAGTTTTCAGATACCTCCTACATTATATAATGGCCCGTCTGAACCGGGCCTTTTCCCTTTCTCCCATTCTTTGGATCAGGCCCTATCCCAAGCCCTTTAAAAGACTGTTTTTCAATCGGCAATTAAGATTTATTGAATATTAAAATCCCCTATATTTGCACGGATACGGGAAATCAGTGGAGCGTGTAAGAAATTGTAAGACAATTGGTACAATAAATCCGTGTCAATATTAGTTTTTGTGTCCTATAATCCCAATATTCTTTAAATTTAGTTATTCCTGTGAAGAATAAGTTGAGTGACCTTTTAATATAAACATACTGTAAAGGGTATAAGGAGTAGTTCATATGAATGCTCGCTTGTACCCTTTTCGCTTTTAAGATCCCCCACCCTCTAAAAAACTCATGTTATTGATATTCAATCAGTTATTATCTAAGTATGTGACTGAGGAGGCGAAGCTATGCAAGTAAAGGAGAGAAGCTGGTATGCTGTATATACCAAGCCCCGGTGGGAAAAGAAGGTATATAGCCTGTTGTCGGAGAGCGGGTTTGAGGCCTACTGTCCGCTGAACAAGGTGAGAAAGAAATGGAGTGACCGGGTGAAATGGCTGGAAGAGCCGTTGTTCAAGTCGTATGTGTTCGTGTATATAGGGGAGGACGAACAGACGAAAGTGAGGATGACGAATGGGGTGGTAAATTTTGTCTATTGGCTGGGCAGGCCGGCGATCGTGCTGGATAAGGAGATCCAGATCATCCGGAAGTTCCTGAATGAATATACGGATGTCCGGGCAGAGTCGCTGGACCTGGAAGCGAATGAGAAGATCAAGATACAGCGGGGCGTGTTGATGAACCAGGAGGCAAAGGTGGTCAAAGTACTGAATAATAAGGTGAAGGTGATCATCGAGAGCATCGGCTATTCATTGGTGGCGGTGATCGAGCGTTCGAACGCGATTTTAGTCAGGAAATAAGAATAACAACAATCCTTTTGAATGCGTAATTATCTTTTTTCAAAGTGGAAAGGCGGAGTTGGGTATATGATAGCGATTGCGTTTGCCGGCTGTATCAGTTCCTGCGGCAATACCCGGCAATTGACCTACATGCAGGGCAAATTCGATACCGCAGCTTTAAGCAAAGTTGAGATCGCCGAGCCCGTGATCCAGAAAGGAGACGTACTGAATATCATGGTATATAGCGACAATCCAGTGGCTACAGCCTTGTACAATCAATCTGTCATGGCAATCTCCGGATCAGGCTCTTCGCAGCAAGGAGGAAGTTCAATGGGCGGTGGTGGCCTTTCTTCGGGTTCGTCAGGAGGCACATCTCCCGGTGGAAGTACTCCTTCGACGCCAGGATACCTGGTAGACGAGCAAGGGAATATTCAGTTCCAGAGCCTGAAATTCCTGCATGTAGAAGGATTAACCAAAACACAGCTGCGGGATTCGCTGGATGCCCGGCTGGATGAACGGTTTGGCGGGCCGTTAAAAAATCCATACTACACCATCCGGTTTGTCAATTACCGGTTCACTATGTTGGGTGAAGTCAACAGGCCTGGTGTTTTTAATATTCCGGGTGAGCATATAAACCTTTTCGAGGCGCTTGGTATGGCGGGAGACATGACTTTTTATGGCCGGAGGGATAATGTGCTGGTGATGCGGGTCGCCAATGGGAAACGTGAGTTCCAGCGATTAGATCTTACCAAGCCGGATATCATGATCTCTCCTTATTATTATTTGCAGCAAGGCGACGTTGTCTATTTTGAACCGAATAGGAAGCGGGTGGCGGCCAGTGACCAGGTGACTATCCGTAATGTCAGCATCGCCACCAGCATAGTTTCCACACTCGCTGTCTTGTACAGCATATTCAGAAAATAAATTCGTTTAGCATCCTATGAGTGACAGTGAAATAAGAACGGGCATCCCGGAACATTCATCCCTTCAGGACAACCGATGGAAAATAAGCCCACGGGAATTTATATTCCGGTATCTATGGCTAATACCGTGGATACTGATCAGCGCTTTTGTTTTTATTGTGCTGGCCTATATTAAGGTCCGCTATACGACCCAGATATACCAGGTAAAGGCTTCACTGCTCATCAAGAATGACCGGGATAACGGCGGCGGAGGTAAAGATCCCAGATTCGAGGAATTATTCATGGCTCAGGGGAATGTTAACCTGAATAACGAGGTGGAGATCCTTAAATCAAGGCCAGTTCTAAGTAGGGTTGTGAAAGATATTCAATTACAATCCCTTTGTTATAATAGAGGAAAGGTTAGGAGCAGCCTGATCTACCCGGAGCGGCCGATCAACATACAATTTACCCGTATTGCGGATTCTTCAGCAGATATATCCTACAAGATATTGATGTTGGACAATGGCCGGTTTCTGTTGAATGAGGGTAAGAACCCGATCCCGTTTGGCCAGGAAATTGAGGAAGGTGGAAATCGTTTTCGTATCGATACCACGGCTGGTATGGATTTCAGCAATTATGGCAGCAGGGAGTTCGAGCTGCGGCACCTGTCGATCTCGAGCGCAGTCGAGTCACTTGTCGGAGATCTTAGAGTAGCACAGCCGGCCGATCAGTCCACGATACTGACGCTTACCTTCGATTCTGAAAGTAAGAACCTTGGCAGGGATGTTCTTAATACGCTAATGGCGGTGTATGACACCCTCATCGTGGAAGATAAAACCAAGATCTCCACCAATACGCTGAAGTTCATCAACGATCGATTGTTCGAATTGAACGATACGCTTCGGGGAGTTCAGGGTGTATTGCGCAACTTCATGGTGGAGAACCAGGCTTTTGACATAGAAGGCCAATCAAAAGCGTATTTGGACAAGGTGGGGGAAAGTGGTAAAGAGAAGGTAGCGCAAGCGGTTAAGCTGAGCATAGTCAATTGGCTGATGGACTATGTGGGGGATAAAAAGAATGTTTACGAACTGGTGCCTACCAACCTCGGGATCGAGGAGCCAGCCTTATTACAGATGGTGAGCGAATATAACCGGCTGCAGCTGGAGCGGGATAACTATCTGAAGACAACGTCGGAAAGCAACCAGCTGATACAGAACTTAAATTCCTCCCTGGAGAGGGTCCGAAGGGATATTTACCAGGCGTTGATGAATGTCAAACAGGCATATACGATCGCTCAAAGCCATCTGGAGAAGGAAAATCAGGTATTGCAGGGACACATTACCAGCCTGCCAGGTAAGTCCATGCAACTATTGAATATCGAGCGACAGCAGAAGATCCTGGAAGATCTGTATTCATTACTCCTTCAAAAAAAGATCGAGACGTCCATTTCTTCTGCTTCGACTATATCCAACTCGCGTATCATAGAACCGGCGATCGGATCATCCGTGCCGGTGAGCCCGGATAAAAAGAAGATCTTCACCTTTTACTTTCTGCTCGGCCTGCTGATCCCTGTGGGTATTACGGCGCTCCGCGAGGTGCTGAAGGATAAGGTTAGCGGCAGGGCAGATGTCGAAAAGCAGACCCAGGCCCCTATTTTGGGTGAAATAGGTCATTCCGAAGGTCAGGCAACGCTTGTGGTTGCGCTTAACAGCCGCCGGTTTATCTCGGAACAGTTCCGGATCATTCGTACAAATCTGCAATATATCATCAACAGGAAGGACAGACCTGTGATCATGGTGACCTCTTCTTTCAGCGGAGAAGGGAAATCTTTTATCAGTACCAATATCGGCGCAGTTATGGCGTTATCCGGAAGGAAAACGGTGATCATGGAATTCGATATCCGAAAACCTAAGATCGTTTCCGGATTGGACCTGAAGCGCAAGATGGGGATAACGAACTATATCATCGGAAAGGCGTCGTTCGAGGAGCTGCTGGTGAAGGTAGAGGGCGTTGACAATTTATATGTTATCCCTTGTGGACCGATACCCCCTAATCCCGCAGAGCTTTTGTTGGATCCAAGGCTCAACGAATTAATGGAAGAGGTAATGAAGGCTTTCGAAGTAGTGATCATGGATACGGCCCCCGTGGGATTGGTCAGCGATGCGATCACTTTGGGAAAATATGCAGATTGTACGCTTTACATCATACGGCAAGGCCATACTTTCCGCAAACAGCTGGGAATGATCGAGGACTTATATGTTTCCCGAAAGCTTCCGAGCCTTAGTCTCCTGCTGAACGATGTAAAAGTGGGAGCGGGATATTATGGCGGGTATTACGGGGGAGGATATGGTTATTATGGGGCGTATGGGTACGGTCACGAATCGGGCTATTTCGAAGATGAAAAACGCAAATCAAACACATCCAATATTTTTAGTCCTCTTGCCAAATTATGGAAGAGGTGGTTCGGATAAAACAACACGCAATGTCGGCATTAGAAAGTACCGTTCCGGAACTGGTGATTGAAGCAGGTCATTCGGAGAAACATTACTGGCTGGATCTTTGGCGCTACAGGGAGCTATTTTACATCCTGAGCTGGAGGGACATCAAGGTTCGTTATAAGCAAACAGCTATTGGCGCCGCCTGGAGCATTATCCGTCCTCTGCTCACCATGATCATTTTCACTATCATCTATGGCAAATTGGCTCACTTCGCAAAGGATGAGATCGTGCCATATGCTATTACGGTATATGCAGCGATGCTACCCTGGCAATTTTTTGCCAATGCTCTGGCGGAAGCCAGCAATAGTCTCATAGGCAACTCCAACCTGATCACCAAGATATACTTCCCAAGAATGATCATTCCGGCCAGCTCCGTGATCGTCAGTTTTGTCGATTTTGGAATATCCGCGCTATTGATGATCCTGCTAATGGCCTGGTATCATTTTCTGCCGCCCGTGCAGGTGCTTCTATTGCCCGTGTTTGTGATCATGACCTTTCTTGCTTCTTTCGGGACGAGCTTGTATATCACCGCCCTAAATGTCAAATACCGCGATTTCAGATACATTATTCCTTTTATCGTACAATTCGGCCTTTATATTTCCCCCGTGGGCTTCAAAAGTTCCAAGGTGCCGGAGCAATGGAGGCTGTTGTATTCGCTCAATCCCATGGTAGGCGTCATTGACGGATTTCGCTGGTGTATCGTAGGCGAGCCCATCTATCTTCCCGGCTTCCTGGCATCCTGCGCAGTAATTATTTTCTTTTGCATTATTGGTATCCGGTATTTCCGTAAGACCGAGAAAACTTTCGCAGATAATATTTAAGTGTCATGACCCTTCCAGCAATCAAAGTAGAACAACTGTCCAAAAAGTTCATTATCTCTCATGAAAGCCAGGAACGGTATACATCCCTGAGAGATGTGATCGCCAACCAGGCAAAACGTCTCACCAGGCGTACGCGCAAAGGAGGAAGCGGGCCTGCCAAAGAGGAATTTTTCGCTCTTAATGATATTAACTTCGAGATTTTTCCTGGCGACAGGGTCGGTATCATCGGTCGAAATGGCGCAGGTAAAAGCACGCTGTTAAAAGTGCTGAGCCGGATCACAGAGCCTTCTTCCGGCCGTATTACCATAAGGGGGCGGGTCGCTTCATTGCTGGAAGTCGGCACGGGTTTTCATCCGGAACTGACCGGCCGTGAAAACATCTTTTTAAATGGCGCCATCCTGGGGATGGCCCGTTCCGAAATAAAAAGAAAATTTGATGAAATAGTAGACTTTGCGGAAATAGAGAAATTCCTTGATACTCCGGTGAAAAGGTATAGCAGCGGGATGTATGTTCGGCTTGCATTCGCTGTCGCGGCACATCTCGAACCTGAGATATTGATAGTGGACGAAGTCCTTGCGGTGGGGGACGCCCAGTTTCAGAAGAAATGCCTTGGCAAAATGGAAGACGTAAGCAAGAACGAAGGCAGGACTGTGCTGTTCGTAAGCCACAACATGAATATCATTAAGACGCTTTGCAATAAGTCGATCCTGTTCGCGGGGGGTAAACTTATCAAATCGGGATCTTCTTCAGAAATCGTTAAGTCCTACCTGGATTTTGGCGACCATGGCGACAAAGTCTATACCCATAAAATGGGGGGAAAGGAATTACGTATAAATAATGTAGAAATTAATGGATCCAAAGCTGCGACTGTAGCCCTTCTGTCCCAACTAATTTTTAAAATAGATTTTGAGGCTAGCTCCTTTTCGGGCGACTGTGAATTTTTTATTCTTATTTACAATGATGAAGGCGTCTGTGTACAAGGGATCTTTCAGACGGATACCGGGCAATATGCCGCTGTTCGCTCCGGGGCGGGCAGCATAAAAGTGACGCTTGATAACAACCTCGTTCCGGGCAAATACTATGTTTCGGTGGGAGCCTTCGATCGCTTCAAGAGCTTCCTGGACTGGGTTGAGCTTTGCGAATCATTCGAGGTACAATCTGTATACGATGATGGTCGTATATTCCGCGAACGATTAGGCTTATCACTGGGGAGAGCAACATGGGAGGCGTAGACGTTATACATTGCATAGGAGATAGCCATGCGAGCTTCTTCTCGGGATTTGACGCCATACAACCGGCGTATCCTGAAAGTGCTTCCAATAAATACCCTTTCTTTAAGGGATATCGGCTGGGCTCCGTACTGGCGTATAGCCTGACAAATATCAATACTAAAGAAAAAGGACGGGAAAAGCTTTTTGATCTTGTGAAACAGCTGCCTCGTGCGTCTACGATCATGATGTGCTTTGGCGAAATAGACTGCAGGTGCCACTTGTTAAAACAGGCAGATCTTCAGGAAAGGCCTTTGCAGGACCTGGTGGAGCAATGCGTCAGGCGGTATTTTCAGGTGATCGATGAATTGATCGGCATGGGGTTCAGGATGATGGTTTGGAATGCCATCCCAAGCGCGAACTCCACCAATATAGAATATCCGACCTATGGCTCCATGGAGGAAAGGAACAAGTGCAGCATCTTGTTCAATTCGTATTTAAAAATGGAATGTGAGAAGAGAAATCTTGTTTTCTTGTCTGTATTCAAAAAGCTGATAAAGGGCAATTTAAAAAGCAGGACTGTGTATTTCTTTGACGGAATTCACCTTGGTCAAATGGCAATGCCAATGGTGCTCAGGGAGATCTACAGGGTAGCCCCCGACCTTTTAAAAAAACATTATCCCCTATATGAAATCTTGTTTAAAAACGTTATAGCAAGGGGAAAATGGCTGTTTATGAGTGTTAAACAATTCCTTTCCTTCAGACAAAATGTTCGTTCTATTTCCAGGAAAATTACCGAGGCATACAGGAAGGGATAAGAAAAAACCATTCTAATATTTTGAAGATGGCACTGATCAGTAAAATAGCACATAAGTATAATTATCTCAGGGATTTTTATATTTTCCAGCACCTCGCTATTCCAAGAGTGAGCAAAGAGCGGATCTCCAAATCCATTCTGAAAAAATATCTGCCGGCTTCACCGGTGATCATAGATTGCGGGGCGCATGACGGAACTGATTCTATCGAGCTCAATAGAGTATTGGGCGGCACGCTGCACGCTTTCGAGCCTGTACCTGAGATATTCCAACGGCTGGCGGACAGGACCAGGCAATATCCGCGCATTACGTCTTATCCACTGGCATTAAGCAACAAGTCCGGAATAGATCATTTCTTTGTCAGTGAAGGTGATTCGGATGCCTCCAGCTCGCTGTTACCACCGAAAGATCATCTTATAGACCATACAACAACTTTTTTTAATAAAAAGATAGAGGTTACTACTATCACCCTGGACGACTGGGCGATTAAGTACAATATAGATCATGTCGATATGCTTTGGCTGGACATGCAGGGTTTTGAAATGCAGATGCTGAAGGCTTCAAACAGGATACTTCCTTCCGTAAAAGTGATTCATACAGAAGTAAGTGTTAAGGAGACCTATGAAGGGGTCGGTGTATATGACAAGTACAGGGACTACCTTGAATCATTGGGCTTCAAAGTGGTCGTTGAAGCTATTCCCAAAGGATATGATATGGGAAACGTTTTATTTGTCAGGAGATGAAAAGGGAGATAAAAATTAATTTTACGGATTTTTGGAAGGGGTTCGATAAGGAGAACAATTACTTCGTGCATCTCCTTTCACAACAGTACGAAGTACGAATTGCCGATGAGCCGGACTTTCTGTTCTACTCCTGCTACGGATACGAATATCTCAAGTACAAATGTATCCGGATCAACTTCATTTCTGAGAATCAGCGACCTGATTTTTCGGGATGCGATTACGCGCTCTCCTTTGATATTAATAATGATCCCCGTCATTACCGCCTGCCTTTATATCGCCTTTACATCGACCTGTGGGGGCAGGATTTGAATGTTTTGAAAAACCGCAACGCAGAGGCGATCAGGGAGCAGTGGAAAGCCAAGGACAAGTTTTGCTGTATGCTGGTGTCGAATGGAAATTCAAAAAAGCGCATCAATTTCTTTCACAAGCTGTCTAAGGTCAAGCGGGTGGACTCGGGCGGCAGATATTTGAACAACATCGGGCGGAACGTAGATAATAAGCTTGAGTTCATAAAGGACTATAAGTTCGTATTTGCATTCGAGAATTCTTCTTATCCAGGATATGTAACTGAAAAGGTGATCGAGCCATGCTTTGTAGGCTCTATTCCTATCTATTGGGGAAATAAAGAGATTGCGAAAGACTTCAATCCGGGAAGATTTATCAATTACCATGATTTTAAGGATGAGCGGGCGTTGATCCGACGCATCATGGAGATCGACAATAACGATGAACTGGCGCTGGAGATCATTTCCCAGCCTATTTTTAAGGACGATATGTTGCCGGAAACCATACGGGACGAGAACGTAATGAAGTTCTTCCGTGGGATCATCGAAAGCGGGAAAATGGTTCCAGTCGCTGTCAGCAGTAAGAAACGGCTGCATTTTTTTAAACGAAAGAGCCACCAGTTACGCGAAATGATATTTTCACGTATGGGTATTACGTTCCGGTGAGCAGTTTTATTTTAATATGAGTTTATTCCGTCGCATTCTGACCAGGATAATGGGCGATCAGGGCCCTGCCAATATACGGGACAATGCCCGGTTGATGAGTGATGGTTTCATAAAAGCCGGCGCAGGCTGCAACCTGAGTGCGATGAATGTGATACTTGCAGATAAGCGCCCGGGCAACATTTACCTGGAGATAGGAAATGACTGTTGTATTTGTGGAACGATCGTGCTGTACAGGGCTTCTTCGAAGGTCGTCATTGGAAACAATGTATATATAGGCCCTGGCACTTATGTAGAGTGTTCGGAAAGAGTGACCATCGGGAGCAATGTCCTTATTTCCATGCATTGCAACATAATAGATACAAATTCACATTCGATCCATTCCTCGGAAAGAATGAATGATAGTATAGAATGGCAGAAAGGGCATGCGTACAAAAACTGGAACACAGTGGTGTCATCGCCTGTGGAGATCGGGGACAAATGCTGGGTCGGCCTGCGAAGTATCATATTGAAAGGCGTAAAATTGGGAGAAGGGGTGATCGTGGGGGCCGGCAGTGTTGTAACCAGGTCAGTAAGCGCGTTTAGCCTGGTAGGCGGCAACCCGGCTTGTTTTATAAAAGAAGTAGACTAATAAAAATGGTGTTTTTCCTACCAGATGCGATCGGAGGGGTTTACAGCGTTGTAAACAACCTGCTGGACCATGTTCCTGACCCGGGCAATGTTGCCGTTGTAGCCTACTCCAACGAGTGTGTTCGCCGGGAACAGATAAGTACTGTGAATAATAATGTCAGGCTCATAAAGTTCAGCTATCACTGTAAAGACAATATCTACCACACGGTCGGTGGATTGGGGAGCCTGATCGGCAAAAATAACGACTGTATCATTGCGACGGATATGCTGGAATTGCAAATGGTACAGTTCCTGGGCTTGCGGCAACCGGTGGTTCTCATCGTGCTGGGGGATTTCGGGCATTACTACAGCATCGCAGAAGAGCACGAAGGGGTCATTGACTCATTTGTGGCCATTAGCAGGGAGATCTATGAAAAGCTGTGCCATCTCTTACCGCACCGGAGAAATGATATCCGGCTGGCTTATTTTCCAACGCCCGCCGTCCACGAGAAAAGGACAGCGTCAGCGGCAGAGAACTTACGGGTTGTATATGTGTCCAGGTTGGAGGAAAGAAAGAACCCGCTGCTGATCCCGGAAATCGATGCTATTTTGAAGAGCAGAGGGACGCAGGTAACAATTACCATTGTGGGAGACGGCCCTTTGCGCGGGCAACTGGAGACGGCCATCGGCGGGCGATCTAACTTCAGGCTGACAGGCTTCCTGGACAATCAGCGTCTTCACGAGATCTATAAGGAAAATGATGTTTTTCTGATGACCAGCGAATCCGAAGGTCTTCCCGTCTCCCTGATCGAGGCTATGAAGACAGGCCTGGTTCCTGTCGTAAGTGATATACCTGGCGGGATACGTGAGATCGTGGAGAACGGTAAGAACGGCTATCTGGTAGAAGCCGGTAATGCTCCGGCATTTGCGGAAAGGATCGGGGAACTTGTATCCAACCGTGGACTGTATAATAACCTGTCTGCAAATGCCGTTGAATTTGCCGATAGCACATTTGACCCGATTCGGTGCAGCCGGCTTTATTGGGATATTATTGCAGAGACGTCTAACAGGGATAGGGTCAAGACATACAGGCCGGCACCTCCGGGCGCGCTGGATAAGAAATGGCTACCAAACAGTGTAGTGAGGTTCCTCAGAAATACCAAACTAAAATCGAACTAGATGCCCAAAAGCAGCGCATATATTTCCTTCCTTCGTTCCGCCTATGCTTATGACGGGGAGCTGATGCCCAATGAGCGTTTTTTACAATGGATGGATTCGCGGAGGAATGCTGTCAGGATAGAAATAGAGGAAGTACCCTTCAAAGAGCTGCAGAAATGGTCTTTCGATGAAAAGTCCGGCAACCTGCATCATGAAACGGGGCGTTTTTTTTCCATTGAAGGCATTTGTGTAAAGACGAACTGGGGATTGGTGGAATCCTGGACCCAGCCGATCATCAATCAGCCCGAGATCGGCTTCCTGGGTATCATTACAAAGCATTTCAACGGCGTGCTGTATTTTCTCATGCAGGCTAAGATAGAGCCGGGGAATATCAATTACGTCCAGCTGTCGCCCACGCTGCAGGCCACCAAGAGCAACTATTCAAAAGTACACAAAGGCAAGGCGCCGTTGTACCTGGAATACTTCAACGGAGAGAAAAGCGCGGACGTTTTGCTGGATCAGCTCCAATCGGAGCAGGGTGCGCGTTTTTTGAGGAAAAGGAACCGGAATATCATCATAGAAGTACATGAGGAAATCCCCGTTCATGATGATTTCTGCTGGCTTACCTTGGGTCAGATCAAGAAAATGATGAGTGTCGACAACCTTGTCAATATGGATACGAGGACGGTCATTTCCGGAATAAGCTATGGCACTTTTCCTGTGGAAAGCATTCAGCTCTTCCAGCATTTCATCTCTCCGCCAGACACGCTTGTAAGGGATGGACAGCAGATGTTATTGTCCGCGCTGGATGAAGGCAATGCACTGCTTACGATCGAAGAGATCATTTCATGGATCACCGGGCTTAAAAGTAAATATGAGCTGGAAGTATCGAAGATACCGTTGAATAGAGTTGAAAAGTGGGTGACTACAAGCACGGAGATCCGGCATGAAGCGCATAAATATTTCTCCGTGATAGGGGCGCGCGTGCACATCAGCAACAGGGAGGTGGTGGCGTGGGATCAGCCACTTGTAAAATCAGCCCAGGAGGGTTTGATCGCGTTTATTGTCAAAAAGATCAATGGAGTGATGCATTTCCTTGTGCAGGCAAAGATCGAAGCGGGCAATTTCGATATACTTGAGCTGGCGCCGAGCGTACAATGTCTAACGGGCAATTACAGGAAGGGGTTAAATGAATATGAAGTTCCTTTCATAAATGAGGTATTGAATGCGCGGGCGGAGAATATTCTATACAGGGCAATGCAATCCGAAGAGGGCGGGCGTTTTTACAACGAACAAAATTTAAATATCATCGTGGAGGTAGGAAGCGAGTTTTCCGACGAACTGCCGGAAACTTATTGCTGGATGACGCTTAGTCAGCTGTATTCCTTCATTCGATTCAATAATTATTTAAACATCCAGGCCAGAAGTCTTTTGGCTGCAGTATCATTTTAACATTCGTGAGAAAGATCAGCATTGCAGTAATGGGATGTGCCAGCATAGCCAAACGGCTGATGATCCCCGCTATACAGGGTCTGCCGGAATATTTCGAGCTGGCCGCTATCGGGAGCCGTACCTCCGGAAAAGCCGAAGAGTTCTCAAAAGCGTTTGGCGTGGAGGGTATAGTGGGATACGAGAACCTGTTGAAGAGGCAGGATATCGAGGCAATTTATATGCCACTGCCCACGGGCTTGCATGAGGAGTGGATCACCCGGTGCCTGGAAGCCGGCAAGCACCTCCTGGTGGAGAAGTCCTTTGCCATGGATCTTGGCTCTGCTATGCGGCTGATTGAAATGGCTAAAGAAAGAGAGTTGACCCTCATGGAAAACTTTATGTTCCGCCATCACTCCCAGCATAATTTCACGTGGGAGATGCTTCGGGAGAAAAAACTGGGGGAGATCAGGGTATTCCGGAGCCAGTTTGGGTTTCCTCCGCTGGATAAAGACAATTTCCGGTATGACAAAGCGGCCGGCGGTGGAGCATTATTGGATGCGGGCGCGTATACGGTAAAAGCGAGCCAATGGTTCCTGGGGCAAGGGCTGGAAGTGATCTCGGCAACCTTATACCTGGACCCTGTCACCGGCGTTGATATTTTTGGGAATGTTTCGTTGATCAGCCGGGACAACATCGTCGCGCAGCTTTCATTTGGATTTGATAACTTTTATCAATGCAATTACGAATTCTGGGGTAGCAGGGGGCGGCTGCTGGCTGAACGGGCTTTTACTCCAAAGCCGGCGGAAAGGCCGAAGATATTGCTGGAGCAACAGGGCGAACGCATTGTCCAGGAACTGGAGCCGGACAATCATTTTATGAATATACTCAAGGAGCTTCATAGAAGCGTTGCGGAAAGAGATGGCTCCAGGCACCTGGAGGATATCCTCGATCAAAGTCGCATACTGACGGCCATCCAGGATACGGCAATAAAAATAAAATTATGAAAGTCGCGCTGCTAGGGATCAATGGATATATCGGTAAAAGCCTTGGGTATTATTTGCTTCAGCAGGGATGTGAGGTGCATGGATATGATTTAGCTGACCAGTGCGGCATTCAGGGCATAGTATATGAGAGCCTGGATGTCCGCAGCAAGGAGCAGTTCGCTAAGCTGGATACGACCGTCGACCTTGTCTTTTATTTTTCGGGCATCACCGGAACAGCGAAGGCGTATGAGGATTACGAGGCCTATGTCGATGTCAATGAGAAAGGAATTTTGCATTTGCTGAGCCGCCTGGATGCGACAAAAAGCAATGCGAGGGTAATATTCCCTTCCACACGACTCGTATATAAAGGAGTGAAAGATAAACTATTGGCAGAGGACGACGAAAAGGAGTTTAAGACCATCTATGCTTTGAACAAATGGTTCGGCGAGACCCTTCTTCATCAATACGGCGCCTATTTCGGAAGAGCCTTTACTATATTCCGGATATGCGTGCCTTACGGGAACCTGCTGGATAATTCGTATTCTTATGGAACAGTCGGTTTTTTTATGAATAAGGCAGTCGTGGGGAAAAACATAACGTTATACGGGACGGGCGGCCAGAAAAGAAGCTTTACGCATGTCGGAGACCTATGCAGGCAGATATTTCTGGCAATCAACAAGCCGGAAAGTGTGAACCAGGTCTTCAATATTGCAGGAGAGACCTTCTCGCTTTACGAGGTGGCTGACGCCATTGCAAAAAAATATGCGGTCGGTGTCGAGCTTATCCCATGGCCTGTAATGGATGAAAAACTTGAGAGTGGAGATACCATTTTCAGTGCAGAAAAAATTTCAGGGATAATAGGGTCACCCCTGCAAAATAATTTTAACGTATGGCTGCAAACGATCAAATGAATCCTTTGATCAGTGTGTTAATGACTTCCTATAACCGGGAAAAGTATATTGTGGAAGCGATAGAAAGCGTATTGGCTTCGACATTTAAAGATTTTGAGCTCATCGTTTGTGACGATGTCTCAAAAGACAAGACAGTAGAGATAGCCCGGCAATACGCCGCGAAAGATCCGAGGATAAGGGTTTATGTCAATGAAACGAACCTGGGGGACTATCCCAATCGTAATAAAGCAGCGTCCTACGCCAGGGGGAAATACCTGAAATACCAGGATTCGGACGATCTGATCTATCCACATAGCCTTGAGATCATGGTGAATGTGATGGAGAAGTTTCCGGAGGCCGCTTTTGCATTCTGCGGTAATGAGGTGCAGGACGATTCCAGCCCTTACCCTATCCTGTACAACAGCTATGATGCTTACAGGCAGCATTTCTTCGGCATGGGCGGACTTTTTTATGCCGGGCCCGTAGGGACTATTATACGCCGAAGCGCCTTTGAGGAAGCCGGACGATTTTCCGGAAGGCGGTATATCGGCGATGCCGAAATGTGGATGAAGTTTGCGCTTAACCATCCGGTCGTTAAGATGCAGCCCGGTCTGATCTGGTGGAGGACGCATCCGGGCCAGGAATTTTCTATGGGCAGCCAGGAATATGCCCTGTTGAGATTTGACCTGGACCGGGAGATACTTAACAACCCTCTTTGCCCGTTATCGGAAAAAGAAAGAAAGGCCGCTTTGGGCAATAGCAGGAGGCTGATGGGCCGGAAGATACTGGGATTGCTTGGAAAAATGAACTTTTCGGCTGCCGTCCAGTTGTCGCGTAAGGCTGGAGTCGGCCCTCTTTCGCTGGTGGAGGCAATGATCCCTGTCAACAAGATGAAAGGGACCTATAGAAAAATAGTCAGCAGGCAGTCGCCCGTGTCGATCGTTTAAACCCTTTAAAATATCACAAATGTCTTCTATTCAGACGCTTTTCAGGTATACGGTTTCCAACTTTTTCGTATTTGCGGGGAATCTTCTCCAATACCCTTTTTCCCGCCCTGCCCGCCATCGCCTTTCACAAAGCTATGATGCGCTTATTTATCCTTTTTCGGGCGACAGGAGCGTAGAGCTTTCCGAGATCCTTCAGCATGACGATCTGCAGATCACCGTGGCGCCGCTGAAAGCCCGGCAGCATAACACGACCGAATTCGAGCTGATTAGTGTAGCAGGGATCATCAAAGACAACAAATGTAATACGGTATTCGAAATAGGAACTTTTGACGGCCGGACAACCCGGGCTATCGCCATGAATCTTTCAGGAGGAGAAGGGAAAGTATACACGCTTAATTTACCGCCGGAATCGGACACAGTAAGCCTGCAGACAGGACATATCGATGTCGAGCTGGCTACAAAAGTCGTCAGCGGGGAAAGATTCCTGAATACGCCGCAGGAAAAGCTGATCCAGCAGGTGTGGGGGGACTCCGCTAAATTCGATTTCACGCCTTACGCTGGAAAGATGGATGCAGTTTTCATCGATGGCGCCCACAGTGAAGAATATGCTGCAAGTGATACAAAGAATGCCCTGCAATTGATAAAGCCGGAAGGCGGCGTCATCCTCTGGCATGATGCTCATCTATTTGGCGTCAAACATTTTTTTAAAAAATGGTTAAAACAGCATAATTATCCCGTCTATTTTATCCGTAGGACTACTTTGGCAGTGATGGGGATGAAGAATGGCCAACCTTATGACATCCTGAAAAAATAACCTGTCGAATGAAGATCGTTCATGTCATACCCGGCTTTCTGCCCGAGCATGTAGCCGGAACGGAGGTCTACTGCTGGTCCATCTGCAAATTCCTGCTTGCGCAGGGCATCGATACGGAAGTGGTCATACCCGGTTTCGGCCAGGACCAGAATGCTGAATATGTCTACGATGGTATCCGGGTGATCAAGTATGCAGAGCCAACGAAGCAAACGAGACTACATATTTCCGGGCTTGCCCTGCCAGAAGGGATCAAAGCTTTCCGTGAATATATCCGGGGCGCCCGACCCTCCTGTGTGCATTTTCATGGTATATATGCGGGCATCGGGATCACGGTTCAGCATATTGCGGAGGTAAAAGCACTGGGGATCCCGGTGATATATACAATGCACCTGCCTGGCCATGTCTGCGCCACGGAGACGCTGATCTATAAAGAGAAAAAGATCTGCGACGGCATTATCAGGCCGGTGCGCTGCGCTTCCTGTCATCTCGTACACCAGGGCCACAGCAATACGGTGGCCAACGTAATGGGGGCATTAAGCGGCGTGCTGCAAAAAACAGGGATCGATACGGGATATTGGAACAGTTCGTTAGGGACAGGGCTTGCAGGCGCCAACCGCATAGCGGACATTCAAAAGAAACTGGATCAGTTGGCAGTGAATTGTAACAAGGTGGTACTGTACGCCAGATGGTTCCAGAAAATAATGATCGCCAACGGCTTCCCGGAAGAGAAAACTACCTATGTGCCACCTGCTCTATCCTTTGCCGGTGAGCCGGGCCATACGGCGCCACGTCTCGCTTTCAATTTTACTGGTTCTATAAAGCTGATCTTTATCGGAAGGCTTCACCCACTGAAAGGGGTGGAACTGTTGCTGAATGCTATCGGCAAGCTGCCCGAGGGCAAGATCGAACTAAGCATTTATGGGAAAGGGGACCAGGCTTATATTGACAAATGCCACCAACTGTCCGCTGGCAGGAAAAATATTCACTGGCGTGGATTGCTTTCCAGGGAAGACCTGTTAAGCACGGTGGGCCAGCATGATATGCTTTGTCTGCCTTCAGCTTTCTCCGAAATGTCGCCGCTGGTGATCCAGGAGGCCTTTGGAGCGGGCATTCCGGTGTTGGCGAGTGAAGTATACGGAAATGCGGAATTGATCAGGCATGACAAGAATGGACTTCTCTTCACGTTTAAATCTCTCGATAGTCTTCAGGCCCAGCTACAACGACTGCTGGACGAACCTCAACTTTTGCCTGCCCTCAAATCGGGCGTGAATCCGCCGGTGCTTTTTGATGAAGTAGCCCGACGGTACCTTGAGATCTATAATGAGGTAGGAGTTCTATGAAAAAGATCTGTATCGTTACCACCAGGCATATCAGCTATAACCCAAGGGTCCTGAAGGAAGCGGACACTTTTTACAGCAACGGATATGATGTGGTGGTGGTGACGATCAATAACCATGAACTGCAAAGCAAGTTTGATGAGGAAATGATGCGTGCCAGGAAATGGACCCTGAAAACGGTGAATTTCAGAAAGACCCGGCCGGATGAGAAAAAAAGGTGGCTATACCTATCGTTGAAGCAAAAGCTTTTCCATAAGCTATCCCGATTGACCTTGCATTTTGGGATCGCCGAGCGGGCCGTTGAAAAGGCCTATGACGAATTACTGTTACTGGCGAAGGAGCAGCAAGCTGACATATACATCGCACACCATGCCGAGGCCCTGGGTATAGGGTTTGCCGCCGCGAGGAGCAATCAGGCCCTGTTCGGCTTTGATGCCGAAGACTTTCACACGGGTATGAGCCAGAAGGGCTCCGATCGGATCATTACCTACCTGGAAAAAAAATACCTTCCACATTGTACCTACCTGACGGCTGCCTCCAAAGGCATTGGCGAAGCGTATGTAAAGAAATACGGTATAAAACCTCCTGTCACCATCCTGAATACCTTCCCTGCCTGGCACCGGACGGCTATTGAGCACGAGCCGGTGAGATTCTACTGGTATTCTCAGGTCATCGGGCCTGACCGGGGCCTGGAAGAGCTGATGGAGGCTGCATCCAGGATATCCTCTCCCATGGAATTGCATCTTCGCGGGACATTTAATGATGCAGGGTACAAGGATGTGTTACTCGCGCGGATGGGTACAAAAATGCAGTCCGGGATGGTTTTTTTTCATGAGCCGATACTTGCCGAAGAGATCGTGGCAGACGGGGCTAATTTTGATGTAGGCCTTGCTTTGGAATCATCTGTATCGATCAACAGGGATATCTGTGTCACCAATAAAATATTATCTTATTTAATGTCGGGACTGGCTATTATAGCAACGGATACCTATGGACAAAGGGACGTGCTCAGCCAATTTCCCGGGGCGGGTCGCCTGTGCCGTATGAACAATGCGGATGATCTGGCAACTGCAATGCAGTACTATATCGCTCACCCCTATGAACTGGCGAAGGCAAAAATGGCTGCAGGCCATGCTGCCGACGAAGTCTTCAACTGGGAAAATGAGTCCGAAAAATTATTAAACCACCTTAGGCTTCACCTGTCTTGAAAAAAATTCTCATCATATCCCCTCATTTCCCTCCTTCCAACCTGGCGGCTGTGCATCGCTCCAGGCTTTTTGCACAGCATTTGCCGGAATTTGGATGGGAACCCGTGATCCTGGCCGTGGATGAAAAATATTATGAAGAAAAGCTGGATCATCAGCTCAGCCGGCTGTTGCCGGAAGGATTGCAGATAGAGAAGGTCAGCGCCTTCCCCGTTACCCGGCCAAGGCTCATCGGCGACCTGGGTTTGCGTGCATTCCGGCAGCTGTACAAAAGAGCCAGGCATATTATAAAGGAGCAGGCGATCGACTTTTTATACATCCCGATCCCTTCTTTTTATGTCGCGCTGCTGGGCAGGTGGCTGCATGCTTCCACCGGCGTCAAATATGGCATCGATTATATCGATCCCTGGGTCCATCGTTTCCCCGGCAGCGAGAAATTATTTTCCCGGCATTGGCTTAGCTGGAAGCTGGCCAGTATCCTGGAGCCCATTGCTATAAAGAAAGCTTCCCTGATCACCGGCGTAGCGGAAGGTTATTATAAAGGTGTGCAGGAAAGGAACCCGGAGCTTGCCCCCACCTGTCTGTTCGGCGCCATGCCCTATGGGGGAGAGGCGGCCGACCATTTGAAAGTGAAGGAGCTGCATACGGGTCCTTATCTCTTTCAGCAATCAAAAGGGAAGATACAGCTGGTCTATGCCGGCGCCATGCTGCCCAAGGCCTACCGGCCCCTGGAAGCGATTATGCAGGCCATGGCAAAAGCTCCTTCGGTTTTTGCCGATCTGGAGATCCATTTTATTGGTACCGGGAAGACGCCTAATGATCCGGAAGGATATAATATACGACCCATGGCGGAAAAGTACGGCCTATGGGAGAAAGTAATCTTCGAATACCCGGCACGAATACCTTACCTGGATGTGCTGATCCACCTGGACGCAGCCTCGGGGGTCTTTATCCTGGGTAGCACGGAGCCCCACTACACACCCTCCAAGGTTTACCAGGCGGTACTTAGCCAAAAGCCCGTGCTGGCCGTATTGCATGCACAAAGTACGGCCTGCGAGGTACTTCGAAACACCGGGGCAGGCCTTGTCCTGCCCTTCGAGGGAGAGGAGGGCGTCGATAGTATTTCCGGTATTTTTCCCAGGATATTCCAGGAGTATATTACCTTTCAGCAGCATTTTTCACCCGCCCGCGTTAACTACCTGTTGTTCGACCAGTTCTCAGCGAAATCCGTCACCGGGCAGCTGGCCCAATTATTAAACAAGATCACCGTTGCATGAAGAACCTATTGAATAAGTTCCTGAGACCCTTTCACGCCGAGATCCACGGCATTGGCTATTTAAAGAAACTGGAGAAGAGCGCAGTGAACAGGGACGCCATGCAGGCGCAGGCCGGGATCTTTGGAAAAACAGCCCGCGTCGTATTTGATGTGGGTGCGAACCGGGGACTGGTGACCCGGCAATACAGGGAAATGTTCCCTTCGGCTACCATCCATGCTTTCGAGCCGTTTACGGCGTTCCGGGAAGCTTTCTGGCTGCAAAACCCGGAGAAGGAAAAGATCCATCTGCATGAGCTGGCCCTGTCCGAGAAGGAAGGAGAAGCTGATTTCTTTCTCAATGTCAACAATGACACCAACTCGCTGCTGGAGTCGATCACCATTGGCGCCAGTTCGGATAAGCTCTGCGCAAACGTAGGGGTCCAAAAAGTGCGGACCCTTACCCTCGACAAATACTGTGCGGACAAGGGATTGGATCATATCGATGTCCTGAAGCTGGATACACAGGGAACAGAGCTCTCTATTTTGAAAGGGGGCGAAGCCATGTTACGTGCGCAGAAGATCGGGCTCATCTATACCGAAGCGTATTTTAAACCACAGTACAAGGATCAACCCATGCTGTATGATATCGCCAACTATCTGAAACAATTCGATTATTACCTGGAAGGGATCTATGATCCTTATTACAACGAGCGATTTATGCTTTGGTGCGATGCCATCTTTTTACCGTTGAAAAATAGGGGTTAAATGGCGAAGGGCAAGGTATATGTTCAATTTCCCCGGACGGGCCTTGGCAACATGATGCTGACCTGGACCAGGGGCTATCTTTTCGCCCATCTCAATGAACTGCCCCTGGTGGCGTCTTCGTGGGGAAAGGTCCAATGGGGCGCCTGGCTGCGTTGGGAAAGAAAGAAAAGGACTTATTGGGGATATTTCAGGGAGAGCAGCCTGGCAGAAAAAATAAAGACCCGGTGGCAGAAAAGGAAAGCGCAGATCATAGTAGAGCCGTCTGTCGAGAAAATGGCTGATGCGAACAAGAACGATGCGCTCTATGTATTCGACCAGGTATCTCCCGGCAAAGACCTTTTCGGGCCTTTCCGGGCTCACCGGGACCTGGTGAAAAAGGCGATCTTCGACCAATTGCATCCGACCATGCGGGGGCAACTGGAACGTTACCAGGCGCCAGTCATCGCCCTTCATATCCGGCGGGGGGATTTTAAACTGGGTAATCCTATCACACCTGATTCTTTTTTTATCAATGCCATCCTGCTGGCAAGGGAAGTGGCCGGCAAGGAGCTGCCAGCCACCATCTTTACGGATGCGGCCCCTGAAGAAATAAAGGACGTGCTTTCGTTGCCAGGTGTTGTGATGTCGGAGGACAAGCCGGATATACTGGACATCCTGTTGATGAGCAAGAGTAAGATGATCGTTCTTTCTCAAAGCAGCACTTTCAGCTATTGGGGCGCCTTTCTATCGGATGCGGCTATCGTGCGGCCGGCAGGCGACTGGCAGGGGGAACTGCGTCCTGCAGATGTGAATGAACACATATTTGAAGGTAAAGTTGATTTCAGGGACACGGCTTCCGTACAAAGGCTCAGAGAGGGCCTGCTGACTGTTGCGTGGTGAAATAATATTCCAAGAAACATTGAGAGATTTTTTTCTATACTTAATTTCTGCCGTCATTATTGCCGCCTATATCGGCATGTCCACCCATTTGACCTTTTATGAAGGGGCTTCTGTGGCCTTGCTGATATATAATCTTTTCAGTTTTCTGGGCAATCTGGGCAGAAAGGTGGTGGTGCTGGATATTGCCATCATTCTGGCCAGCTTCACCTGGCTGGTGATGCCCGTGATCTTTTATCACAATTATACGAAGGACGACTATACGGCCCGGATCTTTTACAAGTACATGCCCATCACTTCGGAGGACTATTTTTCCTTTGTTTTTCCCGGAACGCTTGCTATGACGATTGGATACAAGCTGCGGCTGGCGAAATTGCAGATAAATGCTAATTCGGAAGAATATAAGGAAAGGGTCCGGCGCTTTTTCAGGGGGAAAGATAAAATAGGCTATATCCTTATCGGGGTCAGTCTTGTTTCCGGGGTGTTGCGCTATATCTTGCCCGCTTCCATTGGCCGCGTGATATATCTCCTGGAGCACATGTCATTTGTCGGCGTATTCTATATCTTCTTTTCGGAGAACAAGCGGAAAGGGCTTATCCTGGGCGGGGTGATAGGGCTAACGCTTCTGGCTTCCATTAAGACGGGCCTGTTCGGGGAGCTGGTGTATAGTATGGCGCTGTTCTACATATTGATCGCACTGTTCCTGAAACAGATGCATTTCTTTACTAAGCTGACCATTTGCCTTTTGGCCTTTTTTTTCGTATTCCTCATGCAGAACGTTAAAACGGTCTACCGGGCTTATTCCTGGAAGCAAGGGGCCAGCGCGTCCTATTTCCTCGAAGTGATGGGAGACC
This sequence comes from Flavitalea plasmicola, assembly GCF_030546645.1. GTDB lineage: Bacteria > Bacteroidota > Bacteroidia > Chitinophagales > Chitinophagaceae > Puia. Next base: position 263,240 of record NZ_JAUOTO010000007.1, on the reverse strand, counting down.
GGTTAATGGCCCCGTCCATGATGTTCGAAAAAAAGAAATTATTTGCTACGGCGGTACGTATGAACCAGGGCTGGCTGGTGGGGGTAACCATGGACCGCGTGCCCCGGCGTTTCCCTTATGCCAATGGTGAGACCATCGGCGTCTCCATTGCAGCAGCTTTTATACCCCGCGTTTTTTGGCCCGACAAACCTGAATCAGGAGGGAAGTACAATCTGAAAAGATTCTGGGGCTATAACCTGGTGGGCTACAGTATGAATATCGGACCAATTGGCGAAGCCTATGCCAATTTTGGCCGGACGGGCGGCATTATATTCATGTTCTTTTACGGGCTGTTCTTCAATGCCCTGCTGACCTACCTGCTCAAATGGAGCGAGAAGAAGCCTTCCATCCTGTGCTGGATACCCTTCCTGTATTTTTATGCCGTGGTGGTGGAAACGGATGTGCTGACCACCTTCAGCTCCCTGGTAACCGGGGTATTTTTTATGATCGCCTTTATTTATGTATTCAGAAAAGTGACGGGTCTTAACTTATGAGAGTTGCTTTTCTTTTCCGAAAGACGAACCCCATCTTTTTCAGTATCGAGCGCGTCTTTTTCAGTATTGAAGAAGAGCTGCGGCGGCAGGGACTGGAAATTGCAAAATATTATGCGCCCGACAGCGGCCTTTCCCTGAAGAACTTCCGGACTGTATGGCAAGGTTTCGGCGATAAGGGGATGGATATTTACCATGTCACCGGCGATATCCATTATGCCGCGTTGGGTTTTCCAAGCCGGAAGGTCCTGCTGACCATCCACGATTGCGTGTTCATGCGCCAGGCCAGCGGGCTCAAGAAATGGCTGCTGAAGAAACTCTTCCTGGACTGGCCTGTGCGGCATTGCCGGCTGATCACCACCATCTCGGAGGCGACAAAACAGGATATTGTGCGGCATACGGGTTGCAGCCCGGACAAGATCAGGGTCATCCCCAACCCTATCCGGGAAGGCATTTGCCACCGGCCTACGGCTTTCAGGGCAGATCAACCCATCATATTATTCGTAGGCACCACCCCCAATAAGAACCTGGAAAGAACGATCTCCGCCCTGGCAGGCATACCATGCCGGCTGAGGATCATCGGACAGATCAACGCAGAGGTGCTGGGGCTGCTGGAGCAGCATCGCATTGCGTTCAGTACCGGCAGCCGCCTGACAGACGAGCAGATGGCGGAAGAATATGCCGCGGCCGACCTGGTCCTTTTCCCTTCCCTCTATGAAGGCTTTGGCCTGCCGATCGTGGAAGCGCAGAAAACGGGGAGGCCTGTCATCACCAGTGACCTGAGTCCCATGAAAGAGGTCGCGGGAGAAGGCGCTGTCCTGGTAGATCCTTTCTCGGTGGAGTCGATCAGGGCCGGCGTGCTGAAAGTCATCGGCGACCCGGCCTGCAGGGATCAAATAGTAGCTGCGGGGCTGCACAATGCGGAACGCTTTGATGTCGTTAGCATCTCGAAACAATACCTTGCCTGCTATCGCGCCTTGCAGGAAGGTAAATCAGGACCCGTCTAAAACTTTTTTATAATGTGTGGCATTGCAGGTGTTTTGTATTTTTCCAATAAGCCCGTGGACAAAGCTGTCATCCGCCGGATGACGGATGGCATGGCCCATAGGGGGCCCGATGCGGATGGCTTCTACGATGGTTATGAGCTGGGGCTTGGTCACCGGCGTCTGTCCATCATCGATCTCTCTACTGCCGCGAACCAGCCTTTCGCGGACAATTCGGGGCGATATACCATGGTCTTCAACGGGGAAATGTACAATTACCAGGAAGTAAGGGCGAAACTTCCTGAATACGCTTTCCGGACCACGGGGGACACGGAGGTGCTGATCGCCGCGTATGCCAAATGGGGGGCCGACTGTCTGCAGCATTTCCGTGGCATGTTTGCCTTTGCCATCTGGGATCACCAGGAAAAGGAAATGTTTGTCGCCCGGGACAGGCTGGGCGTGAAGCCTTTTTATTATTTCCTCGATAGCGAAAAGTTCCTTTTTGCATCCGAGACGCGCGCCATACTGGCTTCGGGCGCCGTGCCACGAAAAGCTGACCCTGCGGCGATGGCCGATTTTTTCAGCTATCAATCCGTCTCCTTCCCGCATTCGATGATCGCCGGTATACGGCAATTGGAAGCGGGCAGCTGGATGCGGATCAAAGAGGGCCGGACAACTACCCGGGTCTACTGGAAAGTGACGGGTAATCCCGTGGATTTTGATTTCGGCAACCGCAAAAAAGTCCAGGAGAAGATAAGAGCGCTGATGCTGCAATCGGTGAAGAGAAGGCTGGTGAGCGATGTGCCGGTAGGCGCTTTTCTGTCCGGCGGCATCGACTCCAGTGCGGTGGTAGGGCTGATGGCGGAAGCCGGGGATGACAAACCCAATACCTTCAATATTTATTTTTCTGAAAAAGAATTTGATGAATCCGCCTATGCGGAGATGGTGGCCGCTAAATTCAACACGAATCATACACGTATATTATTAAAGCCGGAAAGCTTCCTCGACGAGCTACAGCATGCGCTGGATGCCATGGATACACCCAGCGGGGATGGGGTCAATACTTATGTTGTTTCCAAAGTCATCCGGCAGAAAGGCATGACGGTGGCGTTGTCGGGCGTAGGGGGGGACGAGCTGTTCGCCGGCTATCCATATTTTTCCCAATATCTGCAGCTGCGGCAGAAAGACTGGCTGTGGAAGCTGCCGCGTTTTATCCGGAACCTGGCGACCATCGGTCAGCCGGCCGGCTCGAGGAAACAACGGATGCAGCAGCTGCTGCGCCAGGAAAGCGGTAGCATCGACAAGGCATATCCGGTCTTCCGGCAGATAATTACCCCGGAGTTGATGCGCCGGCTGACGCGCGACGAGGCGTTCACAGCGCCGACAAGTCTTGCAACCTTTCTTGTTTCACATAAAGAGGAGCTGCAGCAGCTGCCCCTGCTGAGCCAGGTGTCTGCAGCGGAATACATGGGCTATACCCAGCATACCTTATTAAAGGATACGGATCAGATGAGCATGGCGGTCTCCCTGGAAGTGCGGGAGCCATTTTTCGACCAGGACCTGGTGGAATTTGTCCTGGCCGTACCTGACGAGCTGAAGAAACCCACGTACCCCAAGAGCCTGCTGGTAGAATCCCTCCATCCCCTGCTGCCGGACGAGATCGTCCATCGTAAAAAACAAGGCTTTCTCTTCCCCTGGGACACCTGGCTCCGGAATGAGCTGCGATCCTTTGGAGACAAACATATCCGCAATATGGCGGAACGGTCATTCATAGATGCCGATCAGCTCCTGCAGTACTGGAAGCGTTTTCTTTCCGGAGACAAAAGTACCCGGTGGAGCGAGCTTTGGCTGTTCATCGTGTTGGAATACTGGCTGGAAAAGAATGGTGTCTCATGCTGAACTTCGCCGTCATAGGATGCGGCGCCATCGGCAGCCGGCATGCCCGGCAGGCTGCTGCTTTCGGCAGGCTGAAGGCCGTATGCGATGTGGTGGAGGAACGATCGGCCCGGATTGGGGAAAGGTATGGTGCATGTCATTATACCCGGATTGAAGACCTGCTGGATGCCGAACAAGACCTGAATGTCGTCGCCATCTGTACCCCTAATGGTTTGCATGCGGCACATACTATCCTGGCATTGGAGGCAGGCTTTCACGTACTATGTGAAAAGCCAATGGCCCTCAGCTCTAATGACTGCCGGCAAATGATCGGGGCGGCCGAAAAGGCTGGTAAAACCCTTTTCGTTGTAAAGCAGAACAGGTTCAACCCACCGGTGGTCGCTGTGAAGAAAATGCTGGACGAAGGGCGGCTGGGGCGCGTTTACAGCGTACAGGTCAACTGCTGCTGGAACAGGGAAGGCGCCTATTACCGGGACTCCTGGCATGGCACCCGCGAGCTGGACGGCGGCATTTTATATACACAATTCAGTCATTTCGTCGATCTGCTGTACTGGCTGATCGGAGATGTGAGGGAAGCCGTTGGCTTTTCTGATAATTTCTCACACCAGGGTTGCGTCGATTTCGAAGATACGGTGGTCTCCTCGTTGCGCTTTGACAGCAGCGCGCTTGCTTCCCTTCACTTCACCATCAACAGCCACAGGAAGAATATGGAAGGCTCGTTAGTGATCGTTGGCGAAAAAGGAACCGTAAAGATCGGCGGGCAATATCTCAATACACTGGAGTACCTGTCTATCGAAGGAGAAGAGCGGGTGGATCTTCCGGCAGGTAATCCTGCAAATTCCTATGGCGACTACCAGGGATCCATGTCCAATCATGACAAGATGTATGGCCATGTCGTCGACGTGCTGACAAACGGGGCGCCTAATCTCTTTGGAGGTAGCGAAGGCTTAAAAACAGTAGAGATCATCGAAAAGATATACCAGGCGGCAAAATGACACCGAAGATCCTCCATATCGGCATCGTGGAAGTGCAGTTTGGCGAAGATGTCACCATCGTGGAGCCCGTGAATCTTTATCGCTGTACGATAGAGGACCACGCGTTCATCGGACCGTTTGTGGAAGTGCAGGCGAACGTCCGGATCGGCAGCCGGAGCCGTATCCAATCCCATAGCTTCATCTGTGAAGGCGTCACCATCGGACAGTCCTGTTTTATCGGGCATGGCGTGATGTTCGTCAACGATACCTTTTCGACGGGCGGACCTGCGGGAGATAGGGAAAAGTGGAAGCCCACTTTTATAGGGGACAGGGTGTCCATTGGCTCCAATGCCACGATCATGCCGGTGACCATCTGCAGCGATGTCGTCATCGGTGCGGGCGCCGTGGTCACCAGGGACATCGATGTTCCCGGTATTTATGCCGGTAACCCGGCGAGATTTTTAAGAGCCATCCATTCATGAACATAGATCAGCGCAGAAAGATATTGGTATTTGCGGATTGGTACGAGCCCGGCTTTAAAGCAGGCGGACCGATCCGGAGCTGTGTGAACTTTGTCCGGTATATGCGGGAAGATTACCTGCTCTATGTTTTTACCACCGACAGGGACCTGGGCTCTACGGCCCCTTATGAGGGGATCAGGACTGACGTCTGGTCGGGTGCCGCTCATCCCCATGTTCAGATCTATTACTGCTCCCCCGCAAAGCTGACCTGGGGAAATATAAAGCAACAGCTGAAGGATCTGCAGCCTGATTTTATTTATCTCAACAGCATGTTCTCTACGCCCTTCACGATCTATCCCCTGCTGATAGCGCAGCTCCACGGCCTGAAAGGCAATATCGTCCTTTCGCCGAGAGGAATGTTAAGGGCAAGCGCCTTACGGTTCAAACCGTTGAAGAAACAGGTGTTCCTGAAGTTATTCCGCTGGACCGGGTTGTACCGTCCGCTGTCCTTTCATGCATCGGACACCACCGAGTTACAGGATGTGCAGCTGCATTTCGGCCGCAAGGCCAGGGTGTCCCTGATCTCCAATTTTCCTGCTGCGCCGCCGGAAACGCTGCGGCCTGTGGAAAAACTGGCCGGCGAGCTTTCCATGATCTTTGTTGGCCGGATCCATCCCATTAAGAACCTGGATTTCCTGCTTAAAGTACTGAAAGATGTGAGGGGCAGGGTCCGGCTGACCATTGTCGGCAGCCTGGAGGATAAGAGCTATTGGGAAGTATGCGATCAGCTGATCCACCAGCTGCCGGGTAATATCGCCGTGTCGTATGCCGGCGAAATACCCAACCAGGAGCTACCTGTCCTTACCAATGCGCATCATATCTTCGTCCTGCCTACCATGGGTGAGAATTTCGGACACGCCATCTTCGAGTCCCTTTCCCTCGGAAGGCCCGTGCTGATCAGCGACCAGACGCCCTGGCGGAACCTGGCAGCAGCCCGTGCGGGATGGGACCTGCCGCTGGATCAACCGGACCTGTTCAGGCAGGCCATTGAAGAAGCCGCAGGATTTGGACAGGAGGAATACAACAGATGGAGCCAGTCTACGTTTACATTCGTGCAGGAACTGATCGCCCAGTCGACCCTGCAAAAGGATTATCTAAAATTATTTAGCCGACAGCCTGGAAGTTGATGAAAAAGCTAGCAATTGTCACCAGTCATCCCATTCAATATAATGCGCCTTTGTTCCAACTACTGGCGGCTCGCGGAAAGGTGGAGATCAGGGTTTTTTACACCTGGGAACAGTCCGGGCAGGGGGCAAAATACGATCCTGATTTCGGGAAGAAGATCGAATGGGACATTCCCTTGCTGGAAGGATATGCATATACTTTTGTAAAGAATACGGCTAAGGATCCCGGCAGCCATCATTTTGGCGGCCTGGTGAATCCGACCCTGCCTAAGGAGATCGCATCATGGCAGGCTGATGCTGTATTGGTATTCGGCTGGAGCTTCCACAGCCATCTCCGCTGTATGCGGCATTTTCATGGCAAGGTGCCTGTAATATTCAGGGGCGACTCTACCCTGCTGGACGAGGTCCCGGGCATCCGGCGGCGGATCAGGCGGTTGCTGCTCCGATGGGTGTACAGCCACGTGGATCATGCCCTGTATGTGGGAACGAACAATAAGCAATATTTCCTGGCCCATGGCCTGAAGGAAAAGGAATTGGTTTATGCGCCGCACGCAATAGACAATCATCGATTCGCCGTGCCGGACGATGTCTATAGCCGGCAGGCGGCCGACAAGCGGTTGCAGCTTGGGATAAAGGAAGATGACCTTGTGCTGCTTTTTGCAGGAAAGCTGGAGCCAAAGAAGAACCCCTTCTTTCTCCTGGAGCTGGCCCGGCGGATAAGCGATCCCCGGTTGAAGGTGCTCATCGTCGGAAATGGCGTTTTGGAAGAGGAGCTAAAGCAGGCCGCGGGCGCCGATGCAAGGATCCTGTTCCTGGATTTTCAAAACCAGCAGCAAATGCCCGTCATATACCGTATGGGCGATATCTTTGTGCTACCTTCCAGGGGACCGGGCGAGACCTGGGGCCTGGGCGCCAATGAGGCCATGGCCAGCGGATGCGCCTTATTGCTGTCCGACAAAGTGGGCGGTGCTGTTGACCTGGTGGATGAAGGACGGAATGGACTGATCGTTGGATCGGAAGATCCGGAAAAAGGCCGGGAATGGGTAGAGGGCCTCCTTGCAGACAGGGTCTTGCTGGGGCGCATGAAAACAGCTTCCAGACACCACGTTCTTCGCTTTTCTTATGAGGCGATTGCCTGGGCCATAGAAAACATTATGACATGGAAGCAAGCAAACAGGTGAACCTGGCCATATACCGGACAACGATCCGGATCGGGGCTTCCCGCTTCCGGCAGGTGAGCTGGTATTTCGTGAATATACTGTTCTTCAAAAATCCGTTGGTTGTCCTCTCGTCTGCCAAAAGGGCCCTGCTGCGCTTGTTTGGCGCAAAGGTCGGCGCGGGTGTGGTGATCAAGCCTTCCGTGAATATAAAGTTCCCCTGGAAGCTGCGGATCGGCGATCATTCATGGATCGGGGAGGGCGTGTGGATCGACAATTTATCGGATGTGGTGATTGGAAACCATGTAGCGCTGTCGCAGGGATGCCTGCTATTGACAGGCAGCCACGACCACAGGAAAGAAACATTCGATTTCCTGACGGCGCCCATTACCCTGGAGGATGGGGTGTGGATCTGCGCCAGGGCTACCGTGCTGGGGGGAACTACCTGCCGGAGCCATAGTATCTTAACGGCCAATTCAGTGTCGGGTGGCGACCTGGACCCTTATACTATTTATAAGGGAAACCCCGCCACTGCGATCAAAACGAGGACTATACTGTGAAAATATCTATCATCACCGCCACGTTCAACAGCGCCGCCACGGTCAGCGACACGCTTACCTGTATCCGGAGGCAACGGTATGCTGATGTGGAGCACATTATAGTAGATGGCAGGTCCACGGACAAGACGCTGGAGATCGTTTCACAATTTTCGCATGTGGCGAAGATCATCTCCGAGAAGGACAAGGGGATCTATGACGCCATGAATAAGGGTATCGGCATGGCTACGGGCGATGTGGTGGGTATACTGAACTCCGACGATATGTATACTGATCCGGAGGTGCTGTCCGAAGTGGCGAAGGCCTTCCTGGACCCGAAAGTGATGACGGTGTATGCCGACCTGCAATATGTGCATGCCGACAACCCGGACAAGGTCCTCCGGACCTGGCATTCGGGAGCATACAGGAAAAGAAATTTTTATTTCGGCTGGATGCCTCCCCACCCTACTTTTTTTGTCCGGAAGGAAGTGTATGACCGGGCGGGGTATTTTAATCTAAGTCTCCGGAGCGCCGCCGACTATGAGTTGATGCTCAGGGTATTGCTTAAACACGATTTCTCCGCACACTATATTCCCCGGGTGATCGTGAAGATGCGGGCCGGCGGAATGAGCAATGCGTCACTGGGCAACAGGCTCCGTGCGAATAAGGAAGATAGATTGGCCTGGAAATTGAATGAATTAGAACCGTATTTTTTCACGCTTTATATCAAACCGTTAAGAAAGATTCACCAATATATAATCAAGTAAATTATGGCAAAAGTCGCGTTAATTACGGGCGTCACCGGACAGGATGGAGCCTACCTGAGCGAGCTGCTTTTAAAAAAAGGGTATATCGTACATGGCATCAAGAGAAGGTCCTCTCTTTTCAATACGGACAGGATCGATCATCTTTACCAGGACCCACATGAAAAAAATGTCCACTTTCATCTTCATTACGGCGACTTGACGGACAGCACGAACCTGATCCGCATCATCCAGGAGACGCAGCCGGACGAGATATATAACCTGGCGGCGATGAGCCATGTGCACGTGAGCTTCGAGACACCGGAATATACGGCCAATGCCGATGGCATCGGAACATTGCGGATACTGGAGGCAGTACGGCTGCTGGGTCTTACGAAAAAGACGAAGATCTACCAGGCGTCCACTTCGGAATTATACGGACTGGTACAGGCGGTGCCGCAAAGCGAGACCACTCCTTTTTATCCAAGGAGCCCCTATGCAGTGGCCAAGCTCTATGGTTACTGGATCACGGTGAACTACAGGGAAGCGTATAAAATGTATGCGACCAATGGGATCCTTTTCAACCACGAATCGCCCCTGCGCGGTGAAACCTTCGTCACCCGTAAGATCACCCGCGGAGTAGCCAAGATCGCCCTGGGGCTGCAGGATAAGATATATCTGGGTAACCTGGATGCCCGTCGTGACTGGGGGCATGCAAAGGACTATGTGGAGGCCATGTGGCGCATACTTCAGCAGCCGGAGCCGGAGGATTTTGTCATTGCCACCGGCGTGACAACGCCTGTGCGTGAATTTGTGCGGATGGCTTTTGCCGAAGTGGGGATCGAAGTGGAATTCAAGGGCAAGGAAGAAAAAGAAGTGGGCATCGTCGTCGCCAGCACCAATCCTGACTTCATCGTAGAAGTGGGCAAAGAAGTGGTAGCCGTGGATGCGCGTTATTACCGCCCCACGGAAGTGGACCTGCTGATCGGCGATCCCACGAAGGCGCATCAAAAGCTGGGCTGGAAGCCAAAGTATGATCTTCCCATGCTGGTGAAGGAGATGGTGAATTCGGATGTACAGCTGTTCCGGAAGGAAAAGATATTAAAAGAGTCCGGGTTTAACATCAAAAATCAATATGAATAAAAGAATCGGCAGTATCGATGGGTGGCGAATTATTGCCGCCATGGGAGTATTGTATGCTCACACCTGGAGCGCTTTCAATACTCCGGCATTCAAGGTAGGCGGTATCGATGTCATGCAGATCCTCAATTTATGGGGGTCCGGCGTGCATCTGTTCTTCGTGATAAGCGGCTTTTGCTTCTACCTGGTCCTTTCCAAACAAGAGACGTATAATTTCCAGACGGCAATAGCTTTCTGGAAAAAAAGATGGCTGCGGATAGCGCCGGCATTTTATGTAGCCTGTACGATATTTGCATTGGCCCATTACGCATGGTTCCCGCATAATCTGCCGTACAGGCTTTTCTTCAATTTTATTTTCCTGCAGAACCATATTCCCAATGCGGAGATCGAAGGAATATTCTGGTCATTGGCGGTAGAATGGCATTTTTACCTGTTGTTGCCCCTGATCTTTGTCCAGATCAACAGGATAGGCATCCTGCGAACAGTTGGCTTGCTTTTTGGCATCCATCTATTCCTGAACCTATTGCATTATAAAGGAATCTTTATGCCGGGAGACGCGTGGTGGTACACTATATTTTGCAATATCGGGCACTTTGGCTGGGGAATATTGATGGGGTACTTTTTCGCCACGCAGAAAAAGGTGCCTTTTTTCTCCAATTGGTGGAGCATATTTGCCGGGTTTGTGATCGCTTATACGGGAAAATTGTTCTTTTACTCGGGGTTTGTAGCCAGAATGCATTCGGCAGGCTTTATCTTTCAGAGCATCGGTCCATTGCTGATGACAATGGGCTTTGCTTGTATGATCTATTCCTGTCTTGAAAACAATACCTTGTCCCGGATCTGGGGGAACAGGTATTTCGCCGGTCTTGGCCGGATCTCTTACAGTTTTTATCTTTGGCACAATTTCATGCTGGAGATCATTTTTACCCACTTTGGAAAATATATGCCCCAGAATGCTGCCGGGGTGTTCTTAACAATATTGCTTGTCCTTGTCGTACTTATTCCTGTCAGTTTTATAAGTTATAAACTGTTTGAATCATTTTATTTTCGACGCCAATTAAATTTAGGAGCCAGAAGAGGATAACAATATGCAACAAAACGATAAGATCTATGTAGCCGGCCATCGTGGAATGGTTGGCTCGGCCATCACCCGGAAATTGAAGAAGGAAGGGTTCTCGAACTTTGTGGAAAGGACCTCCAAAGAGCTGGATCTGCGGAACCAGGCGGCCGTGCATGCTTTTTTCGAAAAAGAGCGCCCGGACCATGTTTTCCTGGCTGCGGCAAAGGTGGGAGGTATTCTCGCGAATAATACGTACCGGGCCGAATTCCTGTATGACAACCTGATGATCCAAAATAACATCATCGATGCGGCTTACCGGGCAGGCGTAAAAAAACTGATGTTTTTGGGGTCATCCTGTATCTACCCCAAGCTGGCGCCTCAGCCGTTGAAAGAGGATTCGCTGCTCACCGGGGAGCTGGAGCCGACCAATGAGCCGTATGCCATCGCCAAGATCGCCGGCATCAAGATGGCTGACGCCTACCGGTCGCAGTACGGCTGTAATTTCATTTCGGTGATGCCTACGAATCTCTATGGGCCCAATGACAATTACGATCTGAACAATTCTCATGTTCTTCCCGCACTTATCCGTAAATTCCATGAAGCAAAGAAGATGGGGGAGCCTTCGGTCGTACTGTGGGGCACGGGCAAGCCGCGCCGGGAGTTCCTTCATGCGGACGATCTGGCGGACGCGTGTTATTTCCTGATGCAGCAATATAATGAACCGGGATTTGTGAACATAGGCACGGGAGAGGACCTGGAGATCGGTGAGCTGGCCCAGCTGATCAAAAGGATCGTAGGTTATGAAGGGGAGGTAAAGCACGATCTTTCCAAGCCGGACGGAACGCCCCGGAAATTGATGGATGTGAACAAATTGCATAAGCTGGGTTGGAAGGCCTCCATCAGCCTGGAGGATGGCATCCGGAAGGTATACGAGGATTTTAAGAGGGATAATCCCTGAGGAGAGATTTTCAGAGAACGCTAAAATTCAATCATGATCAGTGTTTACATTTTTTAAAAGATCCGGCGCTTATATCCCGGACTTCAGCGGGATCGGCTGCGACATGCATTCCCATTTGATCCCCGGCATCGATGACGGGGCGAAGGATATGGAGGATTCACTCCAGCTGATAAGAGGGCTGGTCGATCTCGGCTATCATAAGCTGATCACTACCCCGCATGTGCTGTCGGACTATTATCCGAATACGCCTGCTACCATCGGGGAAGGGTTCCAGGCGGTGCAGGCAGAGCTTCGCCGCCAGGATATGACCCTGGAGTTCCGGGCTGCGGCGGAATACCTGATGGATGAACATTTCACTGATCTGCTGGAGACGGATCAGCCCCTGCTGACCTTGAAGGACAAAATGGTGCTGGTGGAGCTGTCATTTGCTGTTCCGGCCATTAATCTAAAGGATACCCTGTTCCATATTCAGCTGAAGGGTTACCAGCCTGTCCTGGCCCATCCGGAGCGGTATCTGTATTTCGGGGCTAACAAGAGCTGGTATGACCAGCTGAAGGATGCCGGCTGTCTTTTTCAGCTTAATTTATTGTCACTCAAGGGCTATTATGGCAAAGGCTCCCAGGAATTAGCCCAATACCTGATCAAAAAGAAATATGTCGACCTGCTGGGGACTGATCTGCACCACCAAAAGCACCTGGAAAACCTCCGTAGCGCCCGCATTGAAGATGCGGTGAAGAAGCTGCTCGACACCGGAATGATCCGGAATTACACCTTTTAGCCAATTCCAAAAAGTTCATATATTGCCCTTCAAAGCATAAACAAGCTTGCCGCTTCTCTTGTAATAACAGGGTATGAACGTTTTTACGATAAAGGATCTGGAAAATCTATCCGGCATCAAAGCGCATACGATCCGGATATGGGAGCAGCGGTATTCTTTTCTGAAGCCCTGTCGTACGGAGACCAATATCCGTTATTATTGCAGCGAGGAGCTGAAGAGGGTGCTGCATATTTCGTTGCTGAACAAATATGGCTACAAGATCTCGCAGATCAACAAGATGAGCGAGCAGGAGCTGAAGAACAGGATCTTTTCACTTTCCGATGCCGAAGCGCTCCAGGAGAAACTGGTGAATGAGCTGATCGCTCATATGATCGACCTGGACACTGTGTCATTCGAGCGGTTATTGGATGGCTACGTCCTTGGCCATGGGATCAACCGGACCATTTCCCAGATCATCTTCCCCTTTTTGCACCGCATCGGCCTGCTGTGGCTTACCAATCATGTCCATCCTGCCCAGGAGCACCTGGTATCCAATATCATTCGTCAGAAGCTGATCGTAGGCATAGAAAAAGCTGTGCCATTCCGGCAGGCGTCCCGGACGGTGCTGCTCTTTCTCCCGGAGGGTGAGCACCACGAGCTGGGGTTGCTGTATGTACATTACCTGCTGCGGACCCACGGGGCTGGGGTGCTTTACCTGGGGGCGGATATGCCCCTGAAGGACGTGACGTTCGTCAGTAAACACAAGCGCCCCGATTACCTGTATACACATCTCACGGGTATTACCGGCAGTTTCAACCTCGAGAAATTCCTTTCCCAGGTCAGGCAGTGTATCCCGGATATCCCCCTGGTGATCTCCGGTCAGCTGGCCAGGAACCATCTTCGCCCAATACCGGCCGGGATCCATTGCAAGCGGAGCCTTCCGGAAGTACAGGAGTTTATCGCTACGCTTTGATCTTCAATGTGGCAGAGGCTGTCTGCAGGTCTGTCAGCGCTTTTTTCCTCGATTTCCCGCCTTTTTACCTCTTTCGTCAGCCTTTCCCCTTATTTGGCAGTCTTTTTTTTCCTTACCGGCGATCTCGCCGAAGAGGCCTTGTTTTTGCATATTATTCGCAGTAACCAATGCACACAGAAAGGGTGGGAAATAAATCATTGATCTTTCGGCAGTTGTTTTTTTAACTAAACCATTGGACACGAATTATTGTCCTGCATCCGTTTTGTGTTTAAATTTGGGTAGAACTTTATTAAACAATTTTATAACATGGCCACAGTAGAATTCAACCAACTTTTGGTCAATAATGCGGAGTTTTTGAAGCCCTTTGCCATCACTTTGACCCGTGATTCCGAGGCGGCCAAGGACTTATTCCAGGAGACCTTATTCCGGGCCTTAGCTAATAAGGATAAATATAATGTCGGCACCAATATAAAGGCCTGGCTATATACGATCATGCGGAATATCTTCATCAACAATTACCGCCGTAAAGCCAAACAGAATACCATTTTTGATAGTACGCCCAATGATTTCCTGTTAAACTCCGCCCAGCTGGCAGTGCCCGGGGCGGTGGAGAGCAATCTGCGGGTGAAAGATATCCAGACGGCGATCCACAAGCTGCCGGAGATATTCCGTAATCCTTTCCTGCTGTATTTCGACGGATTTAAATACCACGAGATCGCGGATATGTTACAGGAGCCGCTGGGCACCATCAAGAGCCGCATTCACTTTGCCCGTAAATTATTGAAATCGCAAATTCAGCGATTCTAATGTCTAATTGCCCGGGTACTATGCTGGAAGAAGTGATCCTGGTAAACGAGCTTGACGAGCCCCTGGGAGTAATGGAAAAAATGGAAGCTCATCGAAAAGCCCTGCTTCACAGGGCTTTTAGCGTTTTTATCTTCAACTCAAAAAAGGAAATGCTTTTACAGCGCAGGTCGCCGGGAAAGTATCACAGCGCGGGGCTCTGGACCAATGCGTGCTGCAGCCATCCCCGACCGGGAGAAGACACCTGCCAGGCTGCCCGTCGCAGGCTTTCGGAGGAGCTGGGCTTTACAACAGCATTAGAGAAGGTATTCGACTTCACCTATAAATCCACCTTTGACAATGGGCTTACGGAACATGAGTTCGATCATGTGTTCGTGGGATATTATGACCTGGAAGTTCATCCTAACCCTGAAGAGGTAAGTGAATACCGGTTTGTTTCGCCGGAAGCGATCAAGGCGGATCTGGCTGTGCACCCCGCGCATTATACCAGCTGGTTTCACCTGGCTTTTCCGTTGATCGGCGAGTGGACCAAAAGAAACAGGGAACCATAAAGGGTAGTGCTAAGCGCGCTGCTTATTCGCAGAGCTGGATGGTTTCCGTGCTTTCGGTGGTCATCTGGAATTTTATCACCTTGCCGGCCGCCCCGGCGACATTGTAGTGCAGTATCAGCGTGCCGTATTGCATGTCGTAGGCCTCCCACAGATCATCCTTCATCCTGGGGTTGCCCAGGGTTTTGAAAAGACTGCCTCTTTTGGAGCCCAGGAGGGGAATGCTGCATTTGCCCACGAATTTGGCGCTGATCTCTATGTAATGTCTTTTTGTGTAGAAGGAGACGTCCTTATCCTTGTAAAATATGGCGGGGCCGCATTTGGCCTCCGGCGATGATTCATCTACCGCGCTGGTAAAGCAGGGGATCCTGCCTTTTATCTCCGCCCATCCATAGTTGGGCTTCTGGTCATTCACGGTGCCGTTCAGCACATCCACATAAAGGTCGGGGCATTTTACTTTTGCTTTCAGCTGGCCCATGGCAGTCGTTACTGTGATCAGGGAAAGGGTCAAAACGAGTAGTTGCTTCATAAGTATTTATGGCGTTTAGCTATGGGCTTCTACTGCAAATTCCTTGCTAGAGTTGCAGTTTTCCACTTTGGGGAATAATTCCAAAAAGTAAACGGCCACCCTGGGGATGGCCGTCTGTATTTATTTGCTGAGATACATACTTCTGTCTTTGTACAGCTGTCTGAAATAGGGGTCCCGCAAGTCTTTGACGAAGCGGATGGCCTCGCCCGTGGACTTCATTTCGGGCCCCAGCTCCTTATTCACGCCGGGGAATTTGTTGAAGCTGAAGACGGGCTCTTTGATGGCAAAGCCTTTCAGCTTTTTCTCAAATTTGAAGTCCGTCAGCTTATGCTGGCCTATCATGATCTTGGTGGCGACGTTGAGATAAGGGATCTGGTAGGCTTTGGCGATAAAAGGTGTTGTCCGGGAGGCGCGGGGGTTGGCTTCGATGACGAATACCTTTCCGTCCTTGACGGCAAACTGGATATTGATCAACCCTTTTATATTCAGGGCACGGGCGATCTTTTCCGAATAATATTCCAGGGTGGTCACTTCCAGGGGGGTGAGGTTGAAAGCGGGCAGGACGGCATTGCTGTCTCCGCTGTGGATACCTGCCGGCTCGATGTGTTCCATCACGCCCATCACATGGAAGTTCTCACCGTCGAAGATGGCGTCCACTTCGGCTTCCTGGCAGCGGTCGAGGAAGTGGTCGATGAGGATCTTATTGCCGGGAATATGTTTCAGCAGGCTTACCACGGCTTTTTCCACTTCTTCGTCGTTGATGACGATGCGCATGCGCTGACCGCCGAGTACGTAGCTGGGACGGACCAGGACGGGATAGCCGACCCGGTTGGCCACCTGGATGGCTTCATCGACGTCGAAGGCGGTGCCGTAGTCGGGGTATGGGATGCCCAGCTCTTTCAGCATGTCGCTGAAGCGGCCCCTGTCCTCTGCGATGTCCATGCTGTCGAAGGAGGTGCCGATGATCTTAATGCCTTTCTTATCCAGGCGCTCCGCCAGCTTGAGGGCCGTCTGACCACCCAGCTGAACGATGACCCCATCGGGCTTTTCATGCTCGATGATCTCCCAGAGATGTTCCCAGTAGACGGGCTCGAAGTAGAGCTTATCGGCGATGTCGAAGTCAGTGGAGACGGTCTCGGGGTTGCAGTTGACCATGATGGCCTCGTAGCCGCATTCTTTAATGGCCAGCAGTCCGTGTACACAGCAGTAATCGAACTCGATGCCCTGACCGATGCGGTTGGGGCCTGAACCCAGGACGATGATCTTCTTCTTATCGCTGACCTTGCTTTCGTTGGCGTGTCCTCCTTCGAAAGTGGAGTAGAAATAGGGCGTTTTCGCTTCGAATTCCGCCGAGCAGGTATCTACCATTTTATAGACGCGGGTAATGCCCAGGGCCTTTCTTTTTTCGTACATCTGATCTTCCGTGCCGGAGTTCATGATGCGGACGATCTGGTCGTCGCTGAAGCCCTGCCGTTTGGCCGTCTGCAGCAATTCGGTGGGGAGGGTATCAATTTTATATTTGGCCAGCTCCTTCTCGGTGTTGCAGATCTTCTGGATCTCATAGAGGAACCAGCGGTCGATGCCGTTGGTGGCTTTGGAGATGGTGCCCACGGAAATGCCGGCCATCAGCGCATCCTTAATGCGGAAGATGCGGTCCCATTTCGGGGTCTTAATATATTCCAGGAGCTCTTCGGCGTGCATAAGGCTCTTGCCATAATAGCCCAGTCCCACGGCATTGTTCTCCAGGCTCTGGCAGGCTTTCTGCACGGCCTCGGTGAAGCTGCGGCCGATGGCCATGACCTCTCCTACGCTCTTCATCTGCAGGCCCAGGGTGTCATTGGCGCCTTTGAACTTGTCGAAGTTCCAGCGGGGTATCTTCACGATGACATAGTCCTGCACGGGCTCGAAGTAAGCGGAGGTGGTGCCTGTGATCTGGTTCTTCAGCTCATCGAGGGTGAACCCGATGGCCAGCTTGGCTGCGATCTTGGCGATGGGATAGCCTGTCGCTTTGGAAGCGAGGGCCGAAGAACGGCTTACCCGCGGATTGATCTCGATGGCGATGATCTCTTCGGTTTTGGGGTTGAGGGCGAACTGTACGTTGCAGCCGCCGGCGAAGTTGCCCAGGTCGCGCATCATCATGATGGCGGTGTTGCGCATCAGCTGAAAGGCAGTATCGCTGAGGGTCATGGCGGGCGCCACGGTGATGGAATCGCCTGTGTGCACGCCCATGGGGTCGAAGTTCTCCACGGTACAGATGATGACCACGTTGTTGTTGGCATCGCGCAGGAGCTCCAGTTCGAACTCTTTCCATCCCAGGACGGCCTGCTCTACCAGCACCTCATGGATGGGAGAGGCCTGTAGCCCCCTGTTCAGCGCTTCGTCGAGGTCGTCCTTATCATGAACAAAGCCGCCGCCTGTGCCGCCCAGGGTAAAGGAGGGGCGGATCACCAGGGGGAAACCTATGTCCTGTGCGAACTCTTTCCCTTCCAGGTAGGAGTTGGCTGTTTTGGCCGTGGCGACAGGTACGCCCAGCTGGATCATCCACTGCCGGAATTTTTCCCTGTCTTCGGCCTTGTCGATGGCTTTGATGTCGACGCCGATGAGGCGGACCCCATATTTCTCCCAGATACCGAGGTCTTCTGCTTCCTTGGCCAGGTTGAGGGCCGTCTGGCCGCCCATGGTGGGCAGTACGGCGGTTATTTTGTTTTCTTCCAGGATCTGTTCGATGCTTTCCACGGTCAGCGGTAGCAGGTAAACCTTGTCGGCCATCATCGGGTCTGTCATGATCGTCGCAGGGTTGCTGTTGATCAGGATGACCTGTACCCCTTCTTCCCGCAAACTGCGGGCGGCCTGGGTGCCGGAGTAATCAAATTCACAAGCCTGGCCAATAACGATAGGACCGGAACCGATGATAAGTACGCTGGTGATCGAGGAATCTTTGGGCATGTTGGAAAAAATATAAAATTGCGCGAAGTTACGGCAGTGAGGCAAATTTTCCCGATTATTTTATTTCTTTCTGTGTGTGGCGGCCGAGAGCGGCCAGGGTAACCCATGGGAAGGTTAAAAATGCATTAAATGTCTGGTGGACGGGCAAAAAAAATCCGCCTTCAGGCGGATGCGTCTGAATTATAGTATAATTAACTACTAATTGTTGTGATAGGCAGCCAGCTCGATGTCGTCAAGCAGCACGCCGCCTTTCCGGGCAATCGACTTCCGTTCGGCCATCTGGCGACGGTTGTCGTACTTGCTTTTCAGCCGGAAGACCCATTTCTGCTTGGCTTCTTCGCCTTTCAACAGACCGATGACACCTCCTACGGTGACGGCTGCGAAAACTACCATTTTGTTTTTAACCCCTTTCATGACGGTGACTTTATATCCTGGAAAAGTATTCTGATCATAAGACAATATTTCTAAGCCAAAAGCTGTACCAAATTTCAAAAAAGTCCTTCCCTATTAGTAGTATTTTTTCAGGATGGCCGACCTTGACTGATGGAGAATTACTTAGTACCCAAACACCCGGCCGGATCAGGTATATATACGCAGAGAAGATGCATTGGGATTTAACAGCAATGGTTCTTTTTTGTTCAAAAACGGGACGGATTTTCTTGTTTCGGGATAGAAGGCGGTACTTCGGTTCGACTAACTTTGCCTGTATGAAGCATCTACTGATCGTCGCGGCTGCCTTTTACCCTTTTTTATGTTTTGCGCAAGATCTTCCTTCCTCCGGCTATCCTGTGGGCTATTTCCGCAACCCGCTGGACATCCCTATCAAGCTGGCGGCGAATTTTGGCGAGCTCCGGGCCAATCACTACCATATGGGGCTGGACATCCGCACGCAGCAGAAGGAGAACCTGCCTGTGATGGCGGCGGCTGACGGCTACATTGCCAAAGTGGTGATCGAGCCGGCGGGGTTTGGCCAGGCCATCTATATCCGGCACCCCAACGGCTATACCACGCTGTATGCCCACCTGAATAAGTTCTTTCCGGCATTGGCGGCCTATGTCAGCGGCTGGCAGTACAGGACGGAGTCCTGGCAGGCGTCCATCGATATTCCCGCTGACCTCTTCCCTGTGAAGAAAGGCGAGCTGATCGCCTACAGCGGCAATACCGGCGGCTCCCAGGGGCCCCACCTGCATTTCGAGATCCGGCGTACCGCCGACGACACCAATCTGAACCCCCTGTTATTCGGCATGCCTGTGCCGGACAACGTACCGCCCGTCATTCTTCGGTTAGCCATCTATGACAGGTCGCTCAGCACCTATGAGCAGTCGCCGCAGATGTGGCCTGTGATCAGGACTTCGGAGGGAGGCTTCCGGCTGAAGGATAGCCTGGTCGTGGTGACGGCATCCCGGGTAAGCTTTGCCATATCGGCCTTTGACAGCCAGTCCGGCTCCGCCAATCCCAATGGGATCTTCCAGGCCAGCCTCCAGGAGGACGGCGTGCTGCTGACGGCATTCGAGATGAATAACATCAGCTACAACGATACCCGCAAGATCAACGGTCACGTCGACTATAGGACGAAGGAGAAAGGCGGCCCCTGGCTGCAGCACCTGTCCCGGTTGCCGGGGCAAAACGCGCCCTGCATTTACCAAACGGTTGCTGTCGCGGCGGCTGCTCCCGACTTTGCCCACCGGCTTACGCGCCCGGCGACCGACGGCGTGATCGATCTCAGCGACGGCATCCCGCATGCTATCCGTATAACCGTGAAAGATGCCGCTGGCAACACCACCGTGCTGCATTTCCAGGTGCAATATCGTCCTTCTCCCGTGGTGTCGATCATCAGCTCCCCATTGGCCGGGAAGGTCTTTTTTCCGGGTATGCTGGATGGATATGAGGCGGAGGGCGTTGCCTTTTATGTGAGTGAAAAAGCGTTGTATGATTCGGTGCACATCGGATGCAGCATCATTGACTCCGCGCCAGGCAGGCCCTCCCCGGTGTATGCCATCGGCAGCACCGTGATACCGTTGCAGGAGCCTTTGCTCGTGAGGATCAGGTCGGCCAGGGTCAGCAAGGACAGGGTGGTGATGCTGCGTAAGGAAGGGATTAAAAAAGAGGCTGTGCGCCCGGAATGGCTGGGAGATTGGGCTTCCGCCCGTTTCCGGGAGTTTGGGGATTTCTGTCTGGTGGAGGACAAGCTGCCTCCTGTCATTACGCCTATTGGTATACGTGATGGGGCTGTCCTCCGTAAGGTCAGCCGGATCGCTTTCCGGGTGAAAGACGACCTGGGCGGGATTCGGGGCTTCCGTGCCGAATTGGACCCGCCAGCGGACGGACCGGGTGGAAAAGGCGGACACTGGCTTTGCTTTACCAATGACAAGTACCTGGATTTTATTTATATATTGGACGGGCATTGCCCTGCCGGCAAGCATGTGCTGAAAGTGACGGCGGAAGACGTAGCAGGCAACCGTACCATTAAAGAATACCGATTTACAAGATAAACTATGACTCATTTACAGGAAGGAGACAAGGCCCCGGCTTTCACGGGGAAAGACCAGGATGGGAAGAAAGTTTCCTTATCCGACTACAAAGGCAAAAAGGTAGTGCTGTATTTCTATCCCGAGGATGATACGCCCACCTGTACGGTGCAGGCGTGTAACCTGAGGGATCATTATGCGTTGTTGAAAAAGGCGGGTTTTACCATTCTCGGCATCAGCCCGGACGAGGAGAAGAAGCATAAGAAGTTCGAGGGAAAATATGATCTGCCTTTTACCCTCGTGGCGGATCCCGGGCATACGATCATCGATAAGTATGGCGTCTGGGGCGAGAAGCTGCTCTACGGCCGCCGGTATATGGGATTGCATCGCACTACGTTCCTCGTCGATGAAAAGGGCATTATCCGTAAGATCTTTCTGAAGCCTAAAAGCAAGCAGCACGCGGAGGAGATCCTGAAGGCCTGGTCGGAGCTTTAAAGCTGCAAGCTACAAGCCATCAGCTGCAAGCCATAATACCTATAATACGCCACTTGTAGCTGGACGCTTGAAGCTTGTAGCTCCATGTTAAAGCACCCATTCCACTTCCCCAAAAGAGAAATGCCTTTCCAGCACGTCCTGGGTGATGAGTTCGCCTGTTGGGGTGACCCCTTTCACTACTGTTGAGAATACGGCCTGGTCCTTTTTAAGCCGAACGGGTTGGTCCCGCCGGTAGAGGCGATCGTTGTATTGCCGCAACAGGTCGCCTGCGTTACCCTGGATGAGCTCCTGGTAGCGCAGCTCCAGGAAGGTCCCCAGCTCACGCGCCAGGGCGGGGGCATCGAAGCTTTGCCCGGTGATCTGCCGCAACGAAACGGGGTTACGGGCAGTTTCCGGGAAAAGGGTCTGGTTGATATTGATGCCGGTGCCTGCAATGGCATAGGCCCATTGGTCCCCTTTGAAGCTGTTTTCGATGAGGATGCCTCCTGCCTTTCTGTCACGCCAGTAGAGGTCGTTGGGCCATTTAATAGCTGTATCGGCTGCGCCTGCATAGCGGCTGAAAAGGTCATGGCAGGCAAGCGCAACGGCGGCGCTGAGGGCAAATTGTTGTATAATAGGCAGATTAGCAGGCTCTAAGACTGTGCTGAGGATGATATTTTCACCCGGAGTGCTTGTCCAGCGCTTGCCGCGCTGGCCTTTTCCGGCCCATTGATCATGGGCGAAGAACATGGCCCCATGAGAGGCCATTCCCGCATGCACCTGGGCCATGGCATAGTTGTTGGTGCTATCCACTGATCCTAATTCAATAAAAGAGTGCCCGATAGACAAAATGTACTATTTTTGGAATGAGGGGCGCGGGTTAAATAACGCGCTCGCAGCGACTGGACAAAATTAAACCCTGCTTCTCACAATAATTTGATTTGCCGACATTTAAAATATAATTTATCACAAAAACGTTTTGATTATTGGAACAGCTTTCTATGTTAGCTACCCGGAAACGCAATAGTGTAGCCAGATTAACGAGGAATTCGAAAATCTTTAAAACCATCATACAGGCCATTCAGGAGAAAAAAGGAGAAGAGATTGTTTCCCTTGATTTGCGGAAGATCCCCGAAGCTGTAGCGGACTTCTTCATTGTTTGTGAAGCCGGGAGCAGTACGCAGGTGAAAGCGATTGCCGATCATATAGAAGAATCCACGAAGAGCAACTGCGGTGAACTCCCTTATGCGCACGAGGGAAGACAGACCCTCCAATGGGTATTGATCGATTATGTCAACGTCGTCATACATGTCATGCTGCCGGAAAGCCGCCGGTTCTACAAACTGGAAGACATGTGGAGCGATGCACCCCAGGAAAAACACACCGATCAGCATACCAGGTAAGAGAAAAGCCCCGGATACCGACAATTTAACAGGATATTTTACCGTTTACTGGGTTTTTTTTGAACATTTTCGTCATATAGTTCTTATATTATAATTAGCAAAAACAACACGGACAAATACAAATGCCACAGGAAGATTTGAAACAAAACGATAAGTCTGGCTTTCCGCGGTTCAGGCCCAGGGGAGATGACGACAACGGTTCGAGAAAAGGCCCTAAGTTCAGTATCTACTGGATCTGGGGGATCATCGCGGCCGTACTGATCGGCTTCAACCTGTTCGGGGGCCTTTCTCCCGACGCTCATCAGGTGGACGAACTGGATTTCAGGAGGGACATGCTGGCCAACGGAGATGTACAAAAGCTTGACCTGATAAGCAATAAGCAGCTGGTACGGGTGTATATCAAGAAAGATTCTTTGCAGAAACCTTATTATGCCAATAAATTGAAGGGCAGCTGGCCCAGCGGCGTCAACAAGGATGGCCCCCAGTTCGAGTTCAAGGTGACGGACGTAAAGGAATATGAAAAGATATTGCGGGACTACTTTGTGAAGAATCCACAGCTGGAGATATCCGTCAACTCCAAATCGGAAGGAGAATGGTTCGGCCCCCTGCTTAATTTTTTACTACCCCTGCTGATCATTGTACTGATATGGGTGATGCTCATGCGGAAGATGGGCGGGCAGGCCGGCAGCGGCGGGCCCGGCGGGATCTTCAACATCGGCAAGTCCAAGGCAACGCTCTTCGACAAGGGCACGAAGGTGACCATTACCTTCAACGATGTAGCCGGCCTGGACGAAGCGAAGGTGGAAGTGATGGAGATCGTCGACTTTTTAAAGAATCCCAAGAAATATACGGCCCTGGGTGGTAAGATACCCAAGGGAGCGCTGCTGGTGGGTCCTCCGGGAACGGGTAAGACCCTTCTTGCGAAGGCCATGGCCGGGGAAGCGCAGGTGCCTTTCTTTTCCATGAGCGGCTCTGACTTTGTGGAGCTGTTTGTGGGTGTAGGCGCCAGCCGGGTAAGGGACCTGTTCAAGCAGGCACGGGAAAAAGCGCCTTGCGTCATCTTTATCGATGAGATAGACGCCATTGGCCGTGCGAGAGGTAAGAATGCCATCATGAGCAATGATGAAAGGGAAAGCACCTTGAACCAGCTGCTTGTGGAAATGGATGGTTTCGGAGGCGATAGCGGGATCATTGTCCTGGCGGCCACCAACCGTCCCGATGTACTGGATACGGCGCTGCTGCGTCCAGGCAGGTTTGACAGGCAGATCTCCATAGACAAGCCCGACCTGAAAGGCCGTGAAGCGATCTTCAAAGTACACCTGAAACCGATCAAGATCTCCAGCAAGCTGGATATCCATAAGCTGGCCGAGCAGACCCCGGGGTTTGCGGGCGCAGATATCGCCAATGTATGTAACGAAGCCGCCCTGATCGCCGCCCGTAAGGGGAAGGATAATGTAGAGATGGAAGACTTCCAGGATGCGGTGGACAGGGTTATCGGCGGATTGGAAAAGAAGAACAAGATCATCTCTCCCGACGAGAAGAGGATCATTGCATACCACGAGGCCGGTCACGCGATCTGCGGCTGGTACCTTGAGCATGCTTACCCGCTGTTGAAGGTGACCATCGTCCCCAGGGGAGTTGCCGCGCTGGGTTATGCGCAATACACGCCGAAAGAGCAATATCTCTATAACACGGATCAGCTGTTCGACCAGATCTGTATGACGCTGGGCGGACGCGCCAGCGAAGAGCTGAATTTCGGAAAGATCTCTACGGGCGCACAGAATGACCTGCAGCAGATCACCAAGATCGCTTATTCCATGGTCACTGTATACGGGATGAACGAAAAAGTAGGGAATGTGAGCTTTTATGATCCGCAGGCGGAGAATACATTCACCAAGCCCTATTCCGAAGAGACTTCCCGTATGATCGACGAGGAAGTGCGCAACCTGATCGAAAAGGCGTACGAAGCTACCAAGAGCCTGCTGACCAGCAAGGACAGGGAAATGAAGATCCTGGCCGAAGCGCTCCTGGATAAGGAAGTCCTTTTCCAGAGCGATGTGGAAGCCCTCATCGGCAAACGTCCTTACGAGGAAAAAAGGCTGCTGGACGTCGAAGATCATTCCCGTGAAGGTCTGCAGCCTGGCGATAGCAATGGCGTGCCTCCGGCGGTAGTGGTACCCCCGACGGCGGAAGAAGTCAAATAAACAGCGTTGTGATATGAAAGTGTCCTCCGCGAAGGAAAATATTCTAAAAAAGATAAGGCAGGCGTTGAGTCAATCAACGCCTATTCCTTTTCCGCAAAGTGAAGGCCATCATTCTGTCTTTACACCGGCGACGCAGGACCCCGAGATCGAGTTTGCGGAGCAGTTCACCAAATTGCAGGGTAAGTTCATCTTTTGCGTGGACCATCGTGAGCTGGCGGACCAGCTGAAGGCGTTGGTTGTTCATAGCGATCTGACGAAGCTCTACTGCCGTGAGGACCAGCTGAAGGCCCTGCTGAAGGAGCATGCTTTCGATGCTTTTTCCCCGGTGGAGCTGAAAGACTGCGATGCGGCCGTCACCACTTGCGAGTTGCTGATCGCCAGGACGGGCAGCATTGTCATGAGCGCCGGGCAGGTGAGCGGG
Organism: Flavitalea plasmicola; assembly: GCF_030546645.1. Classification (GTDB taxonomy): domain Bacteria; phylum Bacteroidota; class Bacteroidia; order Chitinophagales; family Chitinophagaceae; genus Puia. The sequence goes on along the minus strand of NZ_JAUOTO010000007.1, from coordinate 238,091 downwards.
CGTACCGTCAGCGTGTACGCGCCCATCCATATCTGCATCGCCTATACCGATCAGCTGGTGTATGACATCCGGGATGGTCTTGTAGCGTTGAAGGAAAAGTACCAGGGGCAGCTGCCTTCCCTGATCACTTTTGCAACGGGTCCCAGCCGCACGGCGGACATAGAAAAGACGCTGGTGGTAGGCGTACATGGCCCGAAAGAAGTTTACCTGTTTTTGGTAGACAGGCATTAAATTTATTTCATGGAGATCCCCCCCGGAAAAAAAATCTATTTTCTCTCCGACTTTCACCTGGGCGCTCCCGACCATGCCACCAGCCTGGCGAGGGAAAAGCATATCGTCCGCTTCCTCGAGTCTATCCGGGAGGATGCGGCGGAGATCTTTATCGTAGGCGACCTCTTCGATTTCTGGTATGAGTACCGTACGGTGGTCCCGAAAGGCTATACCCGCATACTGGGAAAAATGGCGGAGATCACGGACTCGGGCATACCGATGCATTTTTTTGTCGGCAATCATGACATGTGGATGAGCGGCTATTTCGAGCAGGAGCTGAATATACCCGTGTATCATGAGCCGAAGACATTTGAGTATAATGGCCGGAAGTTCTACATCGGGCATGGCGACGGGCTGGGCCCGGGCGATCATGGCTACAAGTTCATGAAGAAGATCTTCCGCAATCGTATTTGCCAGGGGCTGTTTGGGATCCTTCCGCCGGCGGTGGGTGTGGGACTGGCCAATTGGGCCAGCCGTCGGAGCAGGGCGGTCACCGGGCAGGCAGACGAGCGGTTCCTGGGAGAAGAGGGGGAATGGCTGATCGTGTATTGCAGGGAGGTGCTGAAGAAAGAGCATTTCGACTATTTTATCTTTGGCCACCGGCATCTGCCCATCGACTTTACGCTCAATGGCAGCCGTTATCTCAACCTGGGTGACTGGATCAGGTACAACACCTATGCTGTATTCGATGGACAGCAGCTGGCCCTGAAGGCGCAATCGCCGGAGATGGACCAAAAGATCATCCGAAAATGAGGGCACTCTATATTACCATACTGAGCATGTTGATCCTGCAGGGTGCATCTGCCCAGCGGGCGTCCGACTTTATGCTGAGCAAAACCATCGTAGGCGACTACACTGATTTTACGGTGGACAACCTGGGCAATATCTATGTGCTGAACGCGGGCAACCAGCTGCGGAAGCTAAGTTCCAATGGAGATTCCCTGGCTATATTCAATGACGTCCGCCGATTTGGAAAAGTCTCGTCCATCGATGTCACCAATCCCCTGAAGATAGTGGTATACTACCGGGAATTTACCATGGTCATCGAGCTGGACAGGTTCCTGAACATCGTCAATACCATCGACCTGAGGAAGCTGAATATCCTCCAGGCCAAGGCAGTAGGGCTGGCCTATGACAACAATGTCTGGGTATATGATGAGCTGGAAGCCAAGCTGAAGCGGATCGGGGATGACGGGACGCTGGTGGACCAGACCACCGATTTCCGGCTGCTGTTTGATTCCACTCCCGATCCATCGCTGCTGCGTGACCAGGGCGGCTATGTGTATCTCTATGACACGGCGAAAGGTGTCTATATGTTCGATCATTATGGAGGGCTGAAGAACCACATTGCCCTCACAGGCTGGAAGGATTTCGACGTGCTGGACAAGAGCATGCTCGGCCGGGACGCTCATTCCTTTTTGCGCTATGAGCAAGGCACGCTGAATTTACAGGAGGAGCCGATCCCTGCTTATGCAGCCGATGCGCGCCGGATCAGGATCACGCCTTCGGCGATCTATGTGCTGAAAAAAACGGGATTGGAAGTGTATTCGAATCGGTAGTGAGCCGGCTCCGGCGTATTTTTGCCCGACAATTGAACTGTAATGCACAATTTCTGGAACCAGATCGTCCTTGGCAATCCGCTTCGCGCCTATATTATTGTTGTCGCCACTATCCTCTTTGTCATCATCCTGAAGCGGTTTATCTCGCGCCTGATAGCCAGGAGCCTTTTCCGGTTGATCCGCCGGATGGGCTCGGGACTGGATAAGTCTGCATTCCTGGACCTGGTGGTGGGGCCTATCGGCACATTCCTGGTCGTGTTCGTATCTGTGTCTTCCCTGGAAAAGCTGCATCTTCCTCCTGACCTGGATTTTGATATTTACGAAGTCAAGTCCAGGACGATCATCCAGGGTATTGCCGTCATCATCATGGTGGTCAGCTTCATCTGGCTGTTGCTGCGGCTGGTGGATTTCATCGCCCTGGTGATGCGTAACAAGTCCCGCCGCAGCGGCGGACCCAGGGATATGCAGATGGTGGTGTTCCTGCGCGATTTCCTCAAGGTGATCATCGGCATCATCGGGTTGCTGATGATCCTGGACTCGGCTTTTAAAGTGGATGTCACCAAGATCCTCGCTTCGCTGGGTCTGGCCGGCGCTGCGGTGGCCCTGGCGGCGAAGGAAAGCATCGAGAACCTGATCGCCAGCTTTGTCATTTTCTTTGACAAGCCATTTACGGCGGGGGACGTGCTGAAGGTGAACAACATTTCCGGTACGGTGGAAAGGATCGGGCTGCGGAGCACCCGCATCCGGACGGATCAGAAGACCTATGTCACGGTGCCCAACAAGCAGATGGTGGACAGCATCGTGGACAACCTTACGCTCCGCACGCAACGGAAGGGCGAGCTGCGGCTGGAGATAGGACTCTCGACTTCTTCGGCGGTATTGGACAAGCTGATAGAAGGACTGAAAGAGATACTAAAGAAAGACACCGTGGAGAAAAGCACGGCATTTCTAAATGATATTACGGCATCGGCCTTTTTGATCAATGTAGATTATTTTACTGCGCCTATCACCCAGGATGAATTCAATGATGTCAAGCAGACCATCAACCTGGATGCGCTGCGTTTGCTGGAGACCCTGAAAGTGGACATTGCCGGAGCCAGTACGGATATACGGCTCAGCGGAGCGGGTCTGTCTGTGGGTTCTGCAAAGTCCTGATCAGCTCTTTTTCCCAGGGGCTGTCTTTGGAGGTGGGTGAGATGCGTCCTATTTCCCTGCCGTTCTTCAGGACGATGAAGGTAGGTATGGCGGTGATATGCATCTCTTCGGTGAGATGACGGACTGTCTTTTTTGCCGGGTCGACGCCTATCAGCGTCACCTGGTCCGCCCGGATGGCGGCAGCATCCGTCAGGGCGCAAAAGCGGGGCAGGAAATATTGCGCTTCTTCGCACCAGGTGCCTGTGAACACGAGGAACTGCAGCTGCGCGGCATTTGCCCGGACTGCGGCTACCGTGGCTGCGTTGGGGGAATAAGCGCGCAGGTTTTGATGAAACCAGGAGAAGGCTGTATCTTTTTCCAGCATATCCCTGCTGATGAGGCCTTTCAGGATCTTATGGGTGCCGTCACTGGAGACGGAGTATTCAGATTCCGCCCGGGTGAGGATGCCCAGGCCGATGATGATGGCGATGAGTAAAAGATGTTTCATTTTCTTTTGGTCTAATAAGGTTTACAATTGCGCTTTCAGTTCGAGCAGGAAGGCCCTGATCTCCTGTAGCCGCTGGATCGTTTCGAATTTCTGGTCTGCTGTCTTGTTCTTCTTAAGAAAATCCTTGGCGCCTTCGATGGTGTATTTCCGCTGCCGGAGCAGGTGATAGATCAGGTGGAGATTCTTGATGTCGATAGGTCTGAAATAGCGATCGCCTTTCTTATTCTTCTTTGGCTGAAGGATGCTGAATTCCGTCTCCCAGAAGCGAAGCAGGGACTGGTTGACACGGAACATTTCGGCCACCTCTCCCATGGTGTAATATTGTTTGCTGAACAGGACCTCGTCTTCGGGGATATTGATCAGATCGGCTTCGGCGGCCACCTGCTTCAGGGATTTGCGTCCTCTTTTGGATTTGGGTTTTTCTTTGAGCTGCGCGCTTTGAGCTGTGAGCTTTGAGCTGCGAGCTGCGAGCTTTGAGTTTTGAGGTGTGGGGGGCGCCTCGGCCTGAGCTGGCGCCGTGGGGGCTTCGAGCGGTGCGCTTTGAGCGGTGAGCACGGGGGCCGGCATTGTTTTGATCTCTTCCGCCTGAGCGATCGGGCGGGGCGTTGGTTCGGGCTTTGGCAGCGGGCCCGGTTCGGGTATGGGTTCCGGTTCGGGAGATGGCTCTGGTTCCGGCGCTATGGGCGGCGGCTCCGGCAGTGGTTCCGGTCTTGGCAGCAGCTCCATTTGCACAAATATGGGCTCTGGCGCAGGACGGGGGGCTTTGAGCTGCGAGCTTTGAGCTGCGAGCTGGGAGTTTTGAGCTTCGAGCTGTGAGCTGTGAGCTTCGAGCTGTGAGTTTTGAACTGTGAGCGGAGAGTTTTGAGCTGCGAGCGGAGCTGGTGCGGCGACAGGAGCCGGGACCGGGGTGGCGCCAGCGGGTGATGCCGTGACCGGGGTTTCTGCCGGTTTCATGGATTTGAAGCGTACCACTACGCCTGCCCGGCGGCCTTCTTCGTGGACGGCCTGCTCTTCTTCCGGCGACAAGCCATGCGCGTTATTTCCCTGTCTCCCATTCTGGGAGGCAGCGGCATTTTGGGAAGGAGCTTGCGGCTCCGCCATAGGAAAATCAAACGCCATTTGGGAAAACTCTTGCTTCATCTCGAAATCATGGGTCAAAAATCGTTCCGGTCCGTTGGTTAATGGCCCTGCGGACACCCGTATCTATTGTGAAGATACGCAGGATTAGTCAAAACTTTGATTGCTGGATGCGGCTAACTTCAACAGCCTGTCGTATTGCTCCGGCGTAATATCGTTGTAGAAATAATAAACGGGATCCACGGGATCGCCGTTGCGGTGGACCTCGTAATGACAGTGGGGGCCGGTGCTTTTTCCCGTGCTGCCTACCCAGCCGATGATCTCGCCCCGTTTGACTTTCTCCCCGGGCCTTACTTTTACCCGGAACATATGCCCATAGAGGGTGCCGTAGCCGTACCCGTGATTGATGACGACGTGGTTGCCATAGCCGTTGCCGGTGTTGCCGGCTACTTCTACGGTCCCGTTGGCCGTGGCATAGATCGGCGTTCCCTGGGGGGCGGCAAAGTCAAGGCCCGCATGGAATTTGGTGGTTTTATATACGGGGTCGATCCGGTAGCCAAAGCCGGACGCTATCCGGCTGAGATCTTTATTGCTGACGGGCTGAATGGCCGGGGTACAGGCCAGCAGCTGTTCTTTATTTTTGATAAATCCGTCTATTGCCGTGTAGGATTTTGCCTGGCTGGCCATGCGGGCGCTGAGCTTGTTAAGGGTGGTAGCCACGGAAGTATAGAGGTTTTCCTGGTCCATGCCCTGCACCAGCCGGATCTCCTGCTCCTGTTCGGCGGCCTTGGCCCGGGCGCTGTCGGGGATGGGCGCCGCCTCGAAAATGGCCCGGTAGACATTATTATCCCTTTTTTCCAGCTCCGCCATCTGGCCCTGGAGCTTTTGCACCTTGTCATTGAGGGTGTAATAGTTATCCTGGAGGGCTTCATTGCGCTGCATGAGCCGCTTCTCGTTGGCGGAGGGGAAATATTTATAGGCTAAAGACACCAGGATCAGCGCGGTAACGACGGCGGCCGACATAAAACCCAGGACACGCAGCAGGGTTACCCGCAGGGGTGTCTCCAGCTTTTCATAGCGGAGCGTATTGGTGTTATAGTAATACTTGATCTTCTTCATCCGCAAACAATGAGATTATCACAGGGTGGGATAGGACAACCAACGGTAAAACAGCTTGATTTAGTGTACATTTGGATGATTCTGCCTTAACCAGGCGCACAAATATAAATGGGGAAAACCAAAAAAAATCAAAAGATTGGATAATCCGTCACTTCAGCCCAACCCGGAGCTGCTCATGGACCTGGTCAAGATGAAGATGCCTTTCGGTAAATATAAGGATACGATCCTCTGTGACTTACCGGTGTCCTACCTGGAATGGTTTCACCGGGAAGGGTTTCCCAAGGGGAAATTAGGCATGCTGCTGGGCACCCTATATGAGATCAAGATCAATGGCCTGGAAAAATTGCTCTGGCCCCTGAGAAAAAGTTTATAATTTGCAAGGCGCATAATCAATTGCTCCATGCAGCCTTATCAAGTGGCCTCAGGTCAATACCCACTATTCGAACGGGCTGTCGACGCCCTTATCGCCGGAGACGCTCCTACCTTACAGGCAATGCTCCGGGAGGACCCTGCCTTGATCAGGGCCCGTTCCACACGCAGCCACCATGCCACCCTGCTGCATTACGTCGGCACCAATGGCGTCGAGGACGAGCGGCAGCGATATCCCCCGAACGCACTGGAAATGCTGCAGCTTTTACTGGCGGCCGGCGCCGACGTGGATGCGGAGGCAGATATGTATGGGGGCGGAGCGACCACCCTCGGGCTGGTGTCCACCAGCATTCATCCTGCTAAATCCGGGCTGATGATCCCTTTACTGGATACTTTATTAGCCGCAGGCGCCGCCATCGATCATCCCGGCGCGGGCGGCAATGGGCAGCTGGCGGTGGTCGCCTGTCTGCGCAATGGGCGACCGGAGGCTGCCGGCTATCTAACGCAGCGCGGAGCGAAACTGGACCTGGAAGGAGCTGCCGGCGTTGGCCGGCTCGACGCGGTGAAGAGCTTTTTCAATGAGGACGGCTCGCTGAAAGATCCGGGTACAAAGACGCAGATGGAATATGGCTTTGCCTGGGCCTGTGAGTTCGGCCATACGGCCGTGGTGGAATATCTGCTGGGCAGGGGGATGGATCCGGATAAGCATATGAACGGGTTGACCGGGCTTCATTGGGCTATCCTGGGCGGTCGCCCGGAGACTATCCAGCTGCTGATCCGACGGAAGATGGATCTTGAAAAGAAAAATATCTATGGCGGAACGGCGCTGGGCGCCGCCTTTTATGCAGCGATCCATAGCGACCCGGTGTACCACTGGCCGGCAGAAAGAGCCGACTATGTCGGGATCATCCGTATCCTGCTGGAGGCCGGCGCACGGATCGAACCGGGGACGCTGCAATGGCTGGAAAGGGAGCCGGGACTGTCTGTCGCTATGAAAAGCCGGATAGGAGAAGTGCTGCGGGAGTTTGGTGCGGGGAGTTAGATTTTAACATTTCCGAAAACTTTCGTATTTCCCGAATTTCCCTATATTTGATCTACGAAAATCAACGTAGATAATCTTCAAAAAAATCAGCTATGATGAAATACCTTCTAAAGACCTCCGGGATGGCAGCCTTGATCCTAATGCTGCATGCTCCTGGTTTCGCACAAGACAAAAATGAGGATGATGCGGACAGCTCCAGCGATAAGCTGGGGAATTATGATGAGATCGTCATCAAGCACAAGAGCAGCAAGGATGCCAAGGTGACGGTGGAGATCAGGGACAATAAAGTCTTTATCAACGGAAAGCCTGTCACCGAATACAATGACGACAATGTATCTGTGCGGAAGAAGAAAGTGATGGTAATGGATGGCCAAACACTCACCTTCGCCCCCTCTCCTTTCCGCAGGCATGGCGGCGCCATGAGCATCGATGGCGAAGGATGGTTAAGCAATTCCAACAGGGCATTCCTGGGAGTGACCACGGAAAAGCCGGATAAGGATGGCGTGGAAGGCGCGGAGATCCATGAGATCTCCAAGGGCAGCGCTGCTGCCAAGGTTGGCCTGAAGGTGGGCGACATCATCACCCGCGTAGATGAGATCACGATCGACGGCCCACAATCCCTATCGGAAGCGATCCACAAATACAAACCGGAGAGCAAGGTGACGCTGACCCTGAAACGGGATGGCAAGGAGCAGAAGATCACGGTGACCCTGGGAAAAGCACCGGGGATGAGTTCCGATAATTTCTACAAAATGCCGGACCTGCAGAATTTCAACTTTGATTATTCGCCAGGAATGCCGGGTGCGCCGGGTGTGCCAGGTGCTCCTATGCCCCGTGGTTACGGCTATTCTTATGGAGGCCCCCGGGCCAGGCTGGGAATCAAGGCCCAGGATACGGAAGACAGCAAGGGCGTCAAAGTGCTGGAAGTAGGTGACGAATCCGCAGCGGAAAAAGCCGGCATCAAGGAAGGCGATATCATCACCCGCTTTGATGGCAAGGAGGTCAATAGCGCTACCGAACTGGCGGAGCTGGCCCGTGCGAGCAAGGATAAATCCAGCATCAAGGTGAGCGTGAACCGCGATGGCAAGGCGCAGGAGCTGGAGGTAAGGATACCGAAGAAGCTGAAGACGGCCGATCTGTAAGGCTGAGGTATATAAAATGAAAGTGGAGGCCCCTCAGTGGGGCCTTTTTTTATACGGTTATGCGGGCAATGCTGGCGTGGGAGGGCGAAGGCAATTCATCCGTCCTGCCGGCATAGTAGGTTTGCCAGGCTTCCTGCGGCTCCAGGATATGGACGGACGAGAACCCCCGAAGCAATAGTTTCTCCCTGAGCTCCTCAGGAGTGAAAAAAGTTTGCCAGGGCTCGCCCAGTGCCGCCGCCTTATCGCCCAGGACGCTGAACTCTCTTTTCCGGGTGAACGTCAGCACCATCTCACTGCCGGCCGGCAGGGCGAACAGCCAGTCGAATACGGCGTCAATGGCCTCCATGGTCAGGTAGACCATGACCCCCAGCCAGGATACAAAGCAGGGAAGTGCGGCGTCAAAGTCAGGACGGCCAGGAGAGGAAGCGGCGGCCCGGTTCAACGCCTCTCCGATGGAGCTTGATTCGAAGTCTGTTGGAATGAAGTATAAGTTGTCGGGGATTGCCAGTCCGGCTTTTTCCAGGAGCTGCCTTTTTTGTTCCTGCGTGGCCGGGTGATCCACTTCGAAGATGCGCAGCTGTGCAAGTCCGGGTGGTTGTCGCCAGGCGTAGGTATCAAGTCCGGCGCCCAGGAGTATATATTGCCGGACACCCCGGGCATAAGCTTCCGACAAACAATCCTCTGCATAGCGGCTGCGCAGCAGGACATGGGAGCGCAGATGCGTGGCTGCCGGATCCTGATATGTGCCCTGGTGCTGAAGGATCTTTTCGTTCCATTCCGGTCCCAGCAGTCGGAGGATAGCGGGGTCATCCAGCAATTTAGGCTGACCATCAATGAGTTGATGTGCAGCCCGCAGACCGGCTACGGCCAGGGAAGTAATGCTGCTTTTATCTTTTTCCATGGGCTAAATGTAGCTCATCTGTTGGGCTGGCGGACCTTCCCCCCAGTTTTTTATCAATTGTTAAATGGGTGGGGAAATCACCCCCGAATATGGTAAATTTGCCGGGATATGTCGATCAACTATGATGCATATGAGATAGTTATAGGCCTGGAGGTTCATGCACAGCTGTTGACCAGGACAAAATTGTTCTGCGGCGACAGTGCAGTCTTCGGAGGAGATCCCAATACGCATGTGAGCCCGGTGACCCTGGGGCATCCCGGCGCCCTGCCTAAATTGAACAGGACGGCCGTCGAGTTCGCCATCAAGATGGGGCTGGCCTGTCACAGCGAGATTGAACGGAATAACTATTTCGCCCGCAAGAATTATTTCTACCCCGACCTTCCCAAAGGATACCAGATCTCCCAGCATACCACGCCTATCTGTATTGGCGGATATGTTCATATCCGCACGGCTGAAGGGGAAAAGGACGTACGGCTTAACCGCATTCACCTGGAAGAGGATGCCGGCAAAAGCCTGCATGATGTGGACCCTGAAAATACCAGCGTGGATTACAACAGGGCAGGCGTGCCCCTGATCGAGATCGTTACGGAGCCGGACCTGCGCAGCGGGGATGAGGCGTATGCTTACCTGACGGAGGTGCGTAAGATCGTGCGTTTTCTGGGCATCTGCGATGGCAATATGGAAGAAGGCAGCATGCGTTGCGACGCGAATGTCTCCATCCGTCTGAAAGGCGTGACTACCCTGGGCACGAAGGTGGAAGTAAAGAACCTGAACTCTATCCGCAACGTGCGGAGGGCGATAGAATTTGAAGCCAGGCGCCTGATCGCCCTGGCGGAAGAAGGCAAGCCGATCCAGCAGCAGACCCGGAGCTTCGATGCGGGTGATGGGACGACATTCCCCCTTCGTACAAAAGAGGAGGCGAATGACTACCGTTATTTTGCGGACCCTGATCTGCCGCCTTTCCAGGTGAGCGACGCTTTCCTGGAAGCGGTCCGTCGTTCCCTTCCCGCATTGCCTGAAGAGCTGGTGGCCCGGTATACCCGTGATCTCCAGCTGCCGGAATACGATGCCAGGGTGATCTGTGATGATAAGGAAACGGTGGATTATTTTGAAAAGCTGATCAAAGAAACCCCTCACTATAAAGCTGCAGCCAACTGGCTTCAGGGACCTGTCTGGTCAGCCCGCAATGAGCAGGGCCTATCGCTGAAAGACTTCCCCGTCACCCCTTCGAACCTGGGCCGTCTGATCCAGCTGGTGGAAGAAGGGCGTCTCAGCTTTTCCATCGCCTCCTCCAGGATCTTTCCCGCCATGCTGAAAGACCCTGCCGGCGATCCTTTGGATATCGCCACGGCCCTCAACCTGCTGCAAAGCTCGGATACCAGCGAAATTGCCGTTTGGGTAGAACAGGCCCTGGCCAAGATGCCCGATAAGGTCACGGAATACCGAAAAGGCAAGAAAGGGCTTATCGGCCTTTTTGTCGGAGAAGTAAAAAAATTGTCCAAAGGCAAGGCAGACCCCCGGCTCACCAATCAGCTATTGCTGGAAAAACTTGAAAACTAAGTCTAATCGGATATACAATGATAAAAAGATATTCAGTCCTTACCCGCAGTGTCGCAGGATTAGTGATCATCGCCCTTTTGTTGTCTGCCTGTCAACAAAAAAAGAAAGGCGGCTTTACTGTCGAGGGAGAATATAAGAATGCGGATAAGCTGGCGTTGATGGCGGGGCCTGTCGGGTATGCCTACCTGCTGGAAGTGCCTTATGGAAAAGAGCAGGCGCCTGTCATACTCGATTCCGCAAAGCTGGCCGGCAACAATGGCCGTTTTTCGCTTTCGGGCACCGTCCGCGCGCAGGAAGTATACGAGGTGGTATTCGGCAATAATGCCCTGGCTGTTCCCCTCGTGAATGACGCGGCCGACGTCAAAATAAATGTGGACCTGGGGAAGAAAGACGATTTTTATGAGACCAGCGGATCGGAAGCCAGCGCGCAACTGAGAGACCTTATCAATTTCTTTGGCAGGAAGAACTTTGAAATGGAGCAATCTATGTCCCAGCTGGACAGCCTGAAAGGCGCCAGTGCCCCGGACAGTGTTTTGCTGGCTGCTACCAATAAGAAGAACAGCGCCATCCAGGAGCTGAATACCTATCTGCGCCAATTCATCAACACGAATAACAATCCGACGCTTTGCGCGCTTGCACTGGGCTGGTCTTCCCGCAGCTTTTCCAAATCCGAGTTCGAGTCGGCGTTGAATGACCTGGTGAAAAAATTCCCCGACCATGTGGCGCTGCGGGGCATCAAGCAGGATTATGAGCAGCAGCTGGCCCAAATGGCCCAGAAGAAAGACAGCACCTGGGTAGGGCGTCAGGCGCCTGACCTGGCTTTGCCGGATCCACAGGGGCGTACGGTCTCCATCTCTTCTTTTAAAGGGAAATACCTGCTGGTGGATTTCTGGGCCAGCTGGTGCGGGCCTTGCAGGGCGGAGAACCCTAATGTGGTGCAGGCTTACAGTGAGTTTAAGCATAAAAATTTTGCTATCCTGGGCGTTTCCCTGGATAAAGAAAAGGATGCATGGCTGGAAGCGATCAAGGACGACCGGCTCAGCTGGACGCATGTCAGCGATCTTAAATATTGGCAGAGCAAGGCCGTGGAAGTTTTCCAGTTCCAGGGTATTCCTTTCAATATACTGATCGATCCCCAGGGGAAGATCATTGCGCAGGGATTGAGAGGGGATGAGCTGGAGAGTAAGTTGAAAGAGGTGTTGAATTAAAAATACCCTTAGGTACGACATAATGTAACATTGCTCCTTGTCATTAACAGGGAAAAGTTAATATTTTGTCGTCCTAAATAAACCTTATGCCTCTAAAATTCAACCTTCTTTTAGTATTTATTTCCATTGCAGGACTTACTCACGCTCAAATCTCCCCGCTGCCGGACGATGCCAATCACTTTTACTGCCCATTACAAGTGGCCGGCGCCTATAATTTTACTACCACCATCGTTCCCAGCCCATCGATAAAGCCCTCTCCGCCCGGGGTAACCATTATTAATAATATAAATGATCGAGGTGAATTCGCTCTTGGATTCCTCGATACGAAAGGAGAACATTCCATCACCATCCACGCTGGTACTGACTTCGGGCCCTACAAATTTAAATATGTGAATACGCTGGATGGCATCAAAGCAAAACTTCCTGCGCCGCCATTGCCGACGCCTCCGCCCAATTACGATGCGGTGGTGACGATCCCGCTTTGTACCACGACCGCTTTTACTTATAACTCACCGCTGGTCTTCTACCAGGATAACACAGGTACGGATTACGGCACGGCTATGAATACTTATGAGTGGCAGGTACCAAAGGGGTGGTTGGTCAACGGTACCGCCTCTACCGGCTCAAATGTTATCCTGGGCGGATCGTTCGCCACCATTACACCGGATGCTCTCTCCACGGGTACCTTCCAGGTCAGGGCCAGGAACAACTGCAGCGCTTCGTTGAAACCCAGCGAGTGGTGGAAGATCAGCATCCAACGGCCGACGATTAGTATTCTGGCCAATAATGTCAATCCATTGTCACTGTCCTGTGGCGATAACAACCCGGTGACCTTCACTATTCAAAACGCTTCGCAAGCTACCTGCGTCACTGGATTCCAATGGAACCTGGGCTCACCTAATGGATGGCTTTATGGGGGATCGGCCGCTCCCGCCACCATAACTACCACTGCCAGCACCATTACGCTGGTGCCTAATATCGGCACCACCCCGCCCGGAAATGTAACGGTAGTGCCGCTGATCAACGGCGCTCCGTCTTCCACCAATTTTATCGAAACTGTCAATTTTTCAAGCGCTATACCTTCCTACGAACTATCGGGAGCCCGTAACGTATGTATCTCCGAGGTATATGCTCTCAACAATTCCCTTGTGCAGGGAAGTTCGGTAACGTGGCAGGTAACGCCCACCGGCCTCGTCTCTGTCACCCCATTAACCCCGACCACGGTGATGCTGACCAGGAATGGGAACCAGGCGGGACCGATTTCACTTGTTGCGTACATTAGCAATCCATGTACTGGTGCGTCTTCGATGGTTTCAAAAGACAATATTTACGTCGGCCTGGCTCCGAGCCTGATAGAAGGGCCCTACGATCCTGAGATAGAGGCAACGGTATCACAAGTCTATACAAATAAGATGTATTACTTTTATGGATATGAAGCGACCACCGATCCGGAGGAGAACTACGCCTGGATGTTGACGCCGCCGCCCGGAAGCGAGAGCTTTCCAATGGGTCTCTCAGGCAACCCGGCCATGACCTCCTTCATCGACCCCGGAAACTATATCCTGACGCTTTCGAAAACGAATGATTGTGGAACAGTTGAAACTACCATAACGATCCATGTAATCAGCCTGGAGGGCTTTTCCGTCAAAGTTTCCCCGAACCCTGTCTCCAATACACTTACCATTACAGCGGAGGCGCCGCCATTCCAGGCTGATGGACAGCGGCCGCTTTCCAAGGCGCCAAAAGCACCATCGAAAAACCAGCTGACTATCGACAGGATCAACCTGTACAATGTTTCCGGAGTGCTGGTAAGATCGATTGTAACCCAATCAGTTCTGAACGTAGATGTTGACGTTAGCAAATTACATCCCGGAACTTATATCGTCGAGGTTTTCAGCGGCAAGAAAAGGAACACTCAAAAGATATCGATCCGGCATTAGTGCAAAGAGGGAGCCTTGTACGAAAGGCTCCCTCTTTTTAAATTCATCTATGCCGGCATTACGGATTCTGATCTCCGGGCTTCAGGCTTTTGTTGGCCTGCATCTCCGCCTGCGGGATCTTTAAATTAAACCTGGGGTCGTTGGCAGGGATCACATAGGCAAACGCAGCCGCATGATTGGAGTTCGTACGATCGATGGGTAGCTGTAATCTTTTCGCATCCAGCCAATCCACACCCAATTCCCCATACAGCTCCTTCCTTCTTTCCAGGAGAATTTCGTCGATGAGGGCCTGACCTGTGTTGGTCGATCTGACGGCGTTGACGTCGCGATCACTTTGCAGGGCGAATAGCACGTCATGGGCATCGGCGTCATCATTTTGCCTGGCCATGGCCTCCGCGTCTACCAGGTACATTTCGGCCACGCGCATGAGGTTGATGGATTCTTCGAGGTCCGTGGTACGCTGCTCCACCACTTCTCCGGTGAACAGCTGTACGCCTTGCCCGGATCCCTTGCCGAACTTATTGGTGGCGGCATAATCAGGCCCTGATGGATCACTGCCGGATTGGAAGAAAGTATTGCGTACATCCGTAGCCGAGAAGTTTTGCACCAGGTCCAGGCTTATATAGAATGCATCATAGCCCGACCTCGTTTGGTCATAGAAGGAGCTGGGGGTCCCATAATAGAGAGACTGTCCGCCATTGGAGGTCGTCTGTGGCAGGCCCCAGATCACTTCCGGGGAGGCCATGTCTTTATAATTGGATCGATAGTGGCTGGCGTCCAGGGCATAGCCGTCTATCGCCTGCTCCGCCGCATGTTGCGCTTCGGCCCATTTTCCCTGCTCCAGGTAGATCCTTGCGGCAAGGCCCCAGGCTACATTGATATTGATCTGATCTTTCAGGTTGCGGGAAGCGCCGAGGTGCTGTAATGCGTAGGCGATATCGCCGTTGATCTGGTCGAATGTCTGCTGCAGGGTACCCCGGGGATTGCCGGGTGTGGAAGTGGTAGCGGGAGTGGTGTAGATGGGAACACCCGGGGCGTTGGGATCCTTGCTGTAAGCCAGCTGGAATTCGCGTGCCAGCTCGAAATAAAAGAAAGCTCTCATGGCGCGCGCTTCGGCAATAATGGTGGCCTTGTCGGCGTCGGCAATGGTAGTGCTGCTTTGCGTGCCGTCGATCAGTATATTCACCTGGTTGATCAGCTCATAGAAATAGTACCAGGTGAACCGGACCCGCCGGTAGGTGGGTTCCCGGTTAGCATTCGCATAATCATAAATGAACCAGTTTTGTCTTGCCATGGTGAGGTCCTTCCCTTTTATGGCACGGGCCAGGCAAATGGAATTGTAGCTGTAGCAGTCATCAGTGCCGCCTGCGCTGCCATCGGTGCTTTGCCACTGAAGACGGAGGTTGCGGTAGATGCCCGTGAAATAGGATCGGACCGATGATACGGAAGCGAATACCTGGGCGCGGTCGCCGCTGTCGGTTGGCAGATTGCCATCGATAAAGCTTTTCTTACAGGCCCCGAACAGCACGGCGAGCGTGAGACCGAGGTATATTGTCGTTAATCTGTATTTATTGTTAAACATACGCATCGTGTTTTGAATTAAAAGGTAAGGTTAATGCCGGCGGACAATGTTTTGAAAGGAAATGCATTGCCACTGGCAAATCCATTGAGGGAAGATTCCGGATCGGAGCCTTGCTTCAGCCCATCGAAAGTGAGGAAATTGTCGGCCTGCACATAGATCCTTGCGTCCTTCACCACTTTCTGCCATTTGTCTGTGCGGATGGTGTATCCAAGCGTGACGTTGCGGAGCCGGAGATAGTCGCCGCTGTACAGGAAGCGGGTGGAAAGCTGCTCTTCGTCGTTGGCGCTGGCGTTCATTTTAGGCACATCGGTAATATCTCCCGCCTTTCGCCATGCTTTTGTTTCATCTGTGTTCATCTGGGCGCCGAAGCCGCTGAATGTGCCGTGCATCAATGAAGCATAATTGTTGTCATAGTATTTTCCACCCAATGCGTAATTGAAGAGGATGCTCAAATCGATGTTGCCGTACTTCAGCCTGGTGGAAAAACCGCCGGTGTATTTGGGAATGCCCGATCCCACCCATTTGCCGGTGGTTTGTGCGAGGGAATAATTATTGGTCTTCACCTGTTTGCCAGTGAGATTGCCGCTGGCATCCCTTTCGTCTGTCCACCAAAGGCCGTGGCCATCGGCAGGATCCACGCCGGCCCACAAAGGGAGATAGTACTCGTAAATGGATTTACCCACCACGTTGCGGAATGCGCCTCTGACAGCGAAAGTGTCGATGCCGGGCAGCAGGGTAATGATCTTATTCCTCAGGTAGGTGATATTCAGATTGACATCCCAGCTGAAGTTTTTGCTTCGAAGGATGGCATAATTAAGGTTCAGCTCTATGCCCTGGTTGCGCACTTTCCCGATGTTAGAGATGAAGGAGCCGAAGCCGACCGAAGGGGATAGGGGCTGGTTGAGGATCAGGTGCTGGGAGTTCTTTGTGAACAGGTCGAGGCTGCCTGTGAACCTGCTTTTAAAGAGCTCGAAGTCGACGCCTATGTTGGCGCTCAGCTGCTTCTCCCACTGGATCTGCGGGTTGGCCAGCTGGTTGAGATAGACGCCCGGATTGGTGAGGTCATTATAACCATAGGCGAAAGTACTGAGATAGGGAAAGTAGGTCCGGAAGCCACTGCCATCCAGCAAGGCATTATTGCCCACGGCTCCATAGGAAGCGCGGAGCTTCAACAGGCCAATCGTTGCATTCCCATTGAAGAGGCTTTCCTTGCTGAGCAGCCAGGAGACGCCGCCGGCGGGAAACACGCCATACCGGTTGCCGGGCGCAAAATTTGAAGAGCCGTCCCGGCGGACGGAGACCTCGGCGAAATATTTGCCCTGGTAATCATACCGGGCGCGTCCCAGCAGGCTCACCAGCGTGTTGGCTACCGTATAGCCGTCGAAGCTTTCCGCCACGGCGCCGCCTATCGGCTGTTGCGCGCCGCTGAATCCAAAGCCCGTCTTTGACCCGTAAAGCGTCTCGAAATTGTATTTGTATGCCTCGTAGCTGGCGATGGCTTCGACGTGATGGTCGCCGAAACGCTGGTCGAACCCCACCATATTATTAAAGGTCCAGGAGGTAGTGAGGTCCTGTTCTTTGTACGTGCGACCGCTGACGGAAGCGGCGTCGCCATAATCCTTGTTCTGGTACCGCAGCTGGTCCACATTGTTCCTGTTGATCCCAAAGCTGGTCCTGAAGTAAAATCTTTTTGTAAAATTCACCTGTGCATATACGTTGAGGTCGGTGAGGAGGCGATCGTAGGTCCAGCTGTCCAGCGCGGTGGTGCCTACTACATTGGCCAGCGGAAGCACGGGCCTGCCTGTGTTGGCGCTCTTGTTGGGATCATAGTATCCGTAATCAAATACGGGATTGCCTTTAATGTCTTTGACGATCCGTCCGCTGTCATCCCGCTCGTAGATGGGGAAGACGGAAGACATGGTCCGGCCGAAGGCTACTACGTCGCTGTAATGGCCGGTGCCCTGGTCGGGATAGTTCTGATGGGAAGTAATGATGGAGGTTCTGGCGCCTATCTGCAGCCAATCGGTGAGATCCGTGGTATAGTTGAGCCTGGCGGTGATTCTGCGGTACTGGCTTTTGGTGATATATCCATCCTGGTCCAGGTAGCCTCCGGAGAAATAGTACCTTGAGCGATCTGTTCCTCCGCTGATGCCCAGGTTGATGTCACGGCGGGCGGGGCTGTTCCTGGTCAATGCTTTTGTCCAGTCGTCATTCCATAGTAGTTTGGCGCTGGCTGCCTCGGCTGTCAGCTTGCCGTCGGGGCCAACCGGCTTGGGGATCGAAGGGCCGAAAGGATTATAACCAAATCCGTAAGGCGAGGTGAGATAGTCGGATGCCTGCTGCGGCGTCATTCCCCAATATTCCATGTAAGGCTGGAAGGTGAGCTCGAACTGTTGTTTGGTGTTCAGGTAGGAATAATCTTTTGTAGCCCGGGAGCTACGTCCATAGAGCGCCGACAAAGTGATGGAAGGGGCTGCATTGCGTTTGCCTGCTTTGGTGTTGATCAGGATGACGCCGTTGGCGGCCCGGGAGCCGTAGAGGGCAGTGGCGGAAGCATCCTTCAATACGGAGAAGTTGTCGATGTCGTTGGGATTGATCATGTTCAGGTTGCCGTCGAAAGGGATGCCGTCGAGAACGATGAGGGGGTCGGCGCTGGCGGCGATAGAGGCGATGCCCCGGATGCGAATGGTGGGGTTCTCACCCGGCTGCCCGTTGTCATTGACCACCATGACGCCGGGAGCTGTGCCCTGTAAGGCTTGTCCAACGGTCGTCACCTGCTGATTGCTGATGGCTTTTGCATCCACTACGGAGATGGCGCTGGTGACCTCGGACCTTTTCTGTGTACCGTAGGCCACTACCACCACTTCCTGCAAGCCGGAGGCCGGGGCCGGCAGCAGCACGATGGTCATCTTCTCTGAAATAGGCAGTTCCTGCGGGGCGAAATTGACGGAGGAGACCAACAACAGTTTTGCATTGGCCGGGGCGGAGATGCTGAATACGCCATCCGCAGTGGTGCTGGTGCCGCGGCGGCTGCCTTTGATCTGTATGCTGGCGCCGGGGACGGGATTGCCTTTTTCGTCCTGCACCTTGCCGCTGATGATCCTGCTTTGGGCCGTCAGTTGGCTGTATAGCAGAATAAGGGTGAAAAAAAGTAAGACTTTTCTCATAAGCTTTTGTTTTTTGAATAATTAGCTAATAGAATGGTTGCCGGTGAGTGGCAACCGGGCAAAGGAGTGTCATGGAAATTCTATATGTCCGTGGACATACGATTATCCTTTTGGAAGTTTAGATAATAACGGACGAGTGAAATACAAAGAAAGGAAGGCGATGTCCGGGGGACTTCGATAGCGTTGATTTGGCATAACAAATAGTTGCTACCGACCCCTCATGTGACCAACGGGTCAGTTGGTTAACAGTGATTTTTCAGGCATGAAACAGCCTGATTCGAAAGTAAAGTATAAAAAATAATAAGGATATGCAATTTTTTAAAATAAGAGGCCGGCTCGTACAGACGAGCCGGCCTCCATGGATCTTTTATGTAAGTGTCCGGATCTTAGTTGTAGCCGGGGTTCTGCTGGCTTTTAATATTGGCATTTGCCTGGATCTCAGACTGACCGATGGGGGATATCCGTCTGTAATCCGCATACGTGATAATCTGTACTTTCGGCGGAATGGACCCGGCATTTTGCGTGCCTCTGTCAATGTCCCATTTCAGCCTGTTGAGATCATAAAGGCGATCGCCTTCAAAAGCCAGCTCTTTTCTGCGCTCAGTCACGATGTCCAGTAAGAGCTGGGCGCCTGTGGAGGCATATCCTCCGAACGACGGGTCACGAAAGGCCATCAGGTCATTCAGGTATGTCCTGGCGTCTGCCTCGTTTCCGGGGAGGGATGATTCGGCGGCGATCAGGTACATTTCCGCCAGCCGGATGACTTTAAGATTATCCCTATCCGATGTGCTGGCGCCATTGGTGTACTTTCCTACCAGGGTGGTAGTCGCTCCTGATTTGGTCAGGCCCGGTATCAAAACAGCTGCCCTGATATCGGTGGCGCTATACAGGTCGACGAGCTGCTTGGACGCATACACGTCCTGGTAGCCTTGATAATAGAAACCTCCCAGGTCATCGGGACCGTTGTTATTAGTGGATGTTACGTCTATTTCGAACAACACTTCCGATTTATCGGATTGGGCAGCCGGGTTTTCCCAGAAGGCCTTGTACGCACCAGCTGAGTTCACCAGGGTAAATCCACTGTTATTGATCACGTCCAGGGCGGCCGTCTTTGCATTGGCGTAGTCGCCCATGTAAAAATAAGTCCGTGCCAGCAACGCCTCGATGGAATATTTGCTCAGGGTAATAGAACTCGTATAGGCAGGGGCGGTCTGGAAGGCTGTCTTCAGGTCGCTGACGATCTGGTCGTAGACCTTCTGGGTAGTCTCTCTTGTAGGAAGCAGCGTGGGATCATAATGCAGGATCAATGGTACGCCCAGGCCCGCCGGATTGTCCGTATAGGGACGGGCATAGATATTAACCAGTTTAAAATAGGTCAGCGCCCGGATGGCATAAGCCTGTGATTTGACGGCATCGACCCCGTTGCCTGTGACCTTGGCATCGATGATCTGGTTGGCGGCGAGAATCGCGCCATAAGCATATTTCCAGCCTCCATCGGGGGTTGCATCGGAAGCGGCAACCTGGTATTGGAACTGGGTCAGGTAGCGTCCTGAATTATTTACTTCAATGAAAATATTGTCGGCCTGCAGGTCGCCGAGGATGGGGAAATCCCTGCCGTACAGGCTGGTTGTCCTAAGCTGCGCATAGGCCCCGTTCAATGCCGTCTGCATGGCCGGGACATCGTTCAACGCCTGTGAGGCAGGGAGCTTATCATGGGGGTCCTGAACCAAGAAATTCTTTGAGCAGGATGTCAGCATCATCGCCGCAATGCTCAGGGTTAGAAATGTTTTATTGACTATATTCTTCATAATGATCTTCTTTTTTTAATTTAAAAATCTCTAGAATCCAACCTTTATACCAGCTGTGACAGATTTCGGCATGAATACCTGCAGATCGGCAATGCCTTCTGCACCTAATTCAGGATCGATGCCAAGGTTCTTGTCGGTGGCGAATGTCAGCAGGTTGGTGCCCCTCACGTACACCATGAGATTGGAGATCTTGGCTTTGCTAAGGATGGCCTTTGGCAGGGAATAGCCGAGCGTGACATCACGCAGACGGATATAATCGCCTTTATACAGATAGCGGGTGGAAGGACGGTTGGAAGACTTATTACCACCGAAGACAATTCTCGGTATGTCCGTATGATCTCCGGGTTTCTGCCATGCCCGCAATTCATTGGTCAGCTGGCCCATGCCGGGCAGCCTTTGTCCCTCGCTGGAAAAATAATTCTCCCAGGTGGAGTAGATATAATTGCCAAAGTTGTAATAGAACTGCGCCGACAAGGAGATCCCTTTGTAGGTAAAGGTATTGATGAAGGACCCGAAATACTTGGGCATCGCAGTCTTACCTGTCAACATGAGGGGGACAATGGCTGAGTTATTGGTAGTTGCTTTATTGGCAGTGTCCGTATACCACAGCGGATCCCCGTTGGCAGGGTCGACACCGGCCCATTTACGGGTGTAATACTCATAAATATTATGTCCTTCCGAAATATTGAACCGGGTATTATGGGGGATGGGCGCTTTGTTATACAGCTTGGTGACCTTGTTCACATTATGCGAAATGTTGAAAGTGGACTCCCAGGTGAAATCCTTCGTCACGACGGGTCTGCCGGTGAGGGAGACCTCGAAACCGCGATTATACATGCTTCCCACGTTCATCAACTGGCCGGAGTTATTAGTGTTCCAGGAAAAGCCTGCGGTGGGTGACAGCGGAACGTTGATCAGCAGGTCCCTGGATTCCTTGTTATAGTAATCGATCGAACCATTCAGACGATCTTTCCACAGGCCGAAGTCCAGGCCGATGTCGGTCTGATAGATCTTTTCCCAGGAGAGGTTAGTGTTGCCTACATTGTCGGGAATGCTTCCGACAGCGCCTCCATAGGCGGTGTTATACGCATAAGTTTGAAGAGCAGAGTAGAAGTTAAAGCCGCTTGTATTGCCCGTGCCGCCATAGGAGGCGCGGAGCTTTAACAGGCTAATCACCGGAATATCCCGAAAGAATTCTTCCTGGTTGATGTTCCATGATCCACCCACAGAATAGAACCCTCCCCATTTATGTTTGTCGGCGAATATGGAGGAGCCGTCACGGCGGTAGCTGCCTGACAGGACATAACGGTCTTTGTAATTCACCACCGCGTTTCCAAAATAGGAATTTAAGGCCATGGCCGTAGGAACGTTATAGGCTGCCGTCGGTGTGCCTGCGTTTGCCAGGTAGATCAATTGGACCGTTTGTGGAAAAGCCTGGCCTGAAGCCTGCAGGTAGGAATTGTTTTGCCTGTGCGCTTCTGTAGCCGCCAGTAGGTCCACATAGAAGTCCTTCGCGCTGGTGAGGTTGACGCGATAGTTCAATTGATTGGTCCAGGTCCAGTTGAAAATTTTCCGGTCGTTTGCCTGTCCCAACCCGCCATAAGTACTACCATCACCATAGATCGGATTCCAGTAAGAATATTCGTCTACATCCAGGTACTCAGCGCTGTAGTTACTTCTGAATTTCAGATTAGGGATGATCTGGTATTCACCCGTGACATAACCCCTGAAATTCGTCTGCTGATCCGAGTATTTGTTCCATTTTGCGGTGACGAGCGGGTTGTAATTGGAGCCTTCAGCAAATTGACCTTCCGGGTCGTGGTAACGAAGGCTTCCGTCTGCATTGTAGGGAGAAAAATAAGGGGGCAGGAAAAAGGCATCGCTGACCGGGCTGGAATATGCCGAACCTCCGGGAGGAGCATGCTGAATACTGCTGCTGCCGCTGACGCCTGCCTTGAAAGTGAGCTGGTCGCTTAGCTTGTTGACCACAGCAATGCTTCCATTGTATCTTTTGAAATAGGTGGCGATGGTGGTACCCTCCTGGTTGAAATAGCCGGCGGAAGCGTAGTATTGCGTTTTTTCGTTGCCGCCGCTCAGGCTTAAATTATATTGCTGCTGCTTGCCAGTGTGGGTAACGACCTTGATCCAGTCCGTATTGGTCTTGGTCCAATTGGGATCCAGGCCCAAGCCGTTGGTGGGGTCGATGATCAACGCGTCCGCCTCTGTATTATCAGCTGCATAACCGGCATTGATCAAAGACTGCCGGAGCAATGTCTGGTATTGTAGTGTATTTACCGGTCTGTTCCTTTTATTGGAAAAGGCAACGCTGTTCTTACCTATTTCCGTGGAGAGGTTAACCTTGGTCCTGCCGGCTTTGCCGCTTTTGGTGGTCACGATGATCACCCCGTTGGCGGCCTGGGATCCATAGAGGGCAGTAGCGGATGCATCCTTCAACACGGAAATACTTTCGATATCGTCCGGGTTCAATGCGCTCAGGGCATTGGCGGTAGTCGTATTGGTCGTAAGATCGCCTTGCAGGGAGTTGACGTTGCCATCAATGACCCACAGCGGGCTCTGCGATCCGGAGTTAAGGGAGCCGATGCCCCTGATCCTGATATCGGTGGCGGATCCGGGAATACCATTGGAAGAAGATACCTGGACACCAGCGGCGAGCCCTTGCAGCGCCTTGTCCACAGAAGCAACGGGTCTGTCTTCTATCAGGTTTCCTTTGATGGAAGCGATCGCACCGGTGACATTGGTCTTATTCTGTGTGCCGTAAGCAACTACGACCACCTCGGCCAGGTCGTTCCTTCCCGCCTTAAGTGTGATGACAAGGGGAACAGAAGACAGGTCGCGTATTTCCTGTGTGGCAAAATTAACAGAGGAAATGACCAGCACTGCCTTAGGGCCGACAGAGATGGTGAAATTACCGGTTTCGTCAGTGGCCGCGCCCTTATTGCCCCCTTTCACCTGGACAGTGGCATTAGCTACGGGTGCTCCGCGTTCGTCTGTTACTTTACCGGTGATTATCCGGTTTTGCGCCCATAACTGGCCGCATAGCAGGATAAGACTGCATAATAATGAGAGTTTTCTCATAAGCTTGCTGATTTTTTGATTATGGTTTAATGTTGACAATAGAATAAATATCCATACGAATTCCTATAGTGCTATAGCAATTCGATGGTGCGCAATAAAAAAACGGGTATTAAAAGATATGGGGGGATGTAACTATCATGTGACTATAGTTTGGTTAATGGTTTATTGACAGTGTGATCTTTCAATGGGGTCTGGATAGTAAAAAAACAATGCTCATCACACGACAAGACATTATTTCAACTGTAAATTAACGAATTTTAACAAACATCCAAGATTGGAGGTTAAGATAAGCCCAGGAGAGCCTTAATTTGTCATTAAAAAGTGGTGGTCCCGTCCAGAATCGAACTGGAATCCAGGGCTTCGGAGACCCTTATACTATCCATTGTACTACAGGACCATATACATTTCCGCTGATCTATTTCAGCAGTTCCCGGAGGTTGCTGCTGAATATTTTTACGGCGATGGCCAGCAAAACTACGCCAAAAAATTTACGTACAGCAATCATACCTGCCTGTCCTAAGATTTTTTCTATAGAATTCAGGGATTTAAGCACGATGAAGATGATAATAAGGTTGATCAGGATGGCGAACAGCACGATGGAGGTCTCAAAATTGGTTTTCAGGGACATGATGGTGGTCAAAGTACCCGATCCGGCTATCAGTGGAAAGGCGATAGGTACGAGGATGGAGGCTTTCGCGTCCGGCTCGCTTTTGAAGAATTCCACCCCGAGCACCATTTCCAGCCCCAGGATAAAGATGACGATCGAGCCGCCAACGGCAAAGCTGCGTTGGTCCACCCCCAGGACCTGCAATAATTTTTCGCCGGCAAACAGGAAGGCTATCATCAGCAGCCCCGAGATCAGCGTGGCTTTCCCTTCGTGCAGGCCGCCCAGCTTTTTCTTCAGGGCGTGAAGAAGGGGTATGCTCCCGATGATGTCTATCACGGCAAATAATGTGAATGTCACGGTGAGGAGCTGATTCCAGTCGAAATCCATCCATTTTCCCATTTTGCGAAGGTACGTGGATCAGCTCAGGCAGGGCCTTTATCGTTGGAATAAAAGCTCTTTGGTTTGTGTTGTTCTTTTTCTGGCGGCGCCAGGTTGGACAGGATCTCGTATCCCAGGCCTTCCGGCGCCCCGGTGTCATACAGGCGTATCACGCACCCGTAGTAGAGGGAAAATACCTTGAAACTGTCTATTAAAGGCGTACCGGTGAGATGGGAGAGGATGCTCCGGATAACCCCGCCGTGCGCTACGATGGCAATGGGGCCGTTGGCGGTATGTGCATTGTCAAGGATCCGGTGGAAGCATCCCGTCACCCGCTGATGCAGGTCGGCATAACTCTCACCCCCGGGTATCCTCACCTGCACGAAATCTTTCATCCAGGGTTCTATTTCCTCCTTTGGCAGATCGTCCCAGCCACGCATTTCCCATTCTCCACAATGGATCTCCATCAGCTGGGGATGAAGGGTCAGGGGGTGTTCCGGGAATAAATGTTCCGCCAGCCGGGCACAGCGTTGCAGCGGGCTGCTATGCACGGCCGAAAATCCGGACGGCAAATGCCGGCGGATGACAGTTGCTTCGTCCATAAAGGTTTCCGTGACATCCAGGTCCGTCTGTCCATAGCAGATGCCCTTGCTTATTGCGGGTGTCGTATGCCGTATCAGATATATATCGTTCATATAGGTGGTTCAGGTATACCTCCAGACGATGATCCAACCCAGGTAGATGGCGATCTCCGTCACTTGCTGGATGGCGCCCATGCAATCGCCCGTATAGCCGCCGATCCATTTTTTAAAATACTTTGTCATTTCAAAGGTAGCATACGCTGCGGGAAGGATCACCAGCCAGAAAGGCCAGGGAAAGAAAGCAAGGGGCAGGACCCCGAACAATATTGCCATCAGGAGCGCCGGCAATGGCAGCCGCCGGTCAGTGATGGGTTTGGACTTGCTATGTTCCGGGTCCGTCACATTGTCTGTCCATTGCAAAGCGACCACGGGCATCAGCCTGCTCAAAGTATGGGCTGTGATCACAGCGCCGATGAAATAGCGGTAGTTGAAAAAGAGGAGGCGGGGTGAGCCGTTGAGCTCGGGTGTAAAAGACGGCAGCTCACGGAGCAGGAGGAACTTACTGCCCAGCATCGCTATCAGCCCGATGACGCCAAAAGCGCCCACCCGGCTGTCCTTCATGATAAGGAGGATCTTTTCTTTTGTCCAGCCGCCGCCAAAGCCGTCGCATACATCGGCAAATCCATCTTCATGAAAGGCCCCGGTCACCAGCAGTCCGGCGATCATGGAAGAAAGGATGCCGATGTCCGTTGAGATGAGCCGGGAGAACACCAGGAACGCGAGGGCCGAGATACCACCGACGATCCCTCCTACCAGGGGGAAATAGGTGGCTGCCTTGTTCAGGTGTTCCGGATCATGCCCAATGTTCTGCGGCACCCTTATCCGGGTGAAGTACATGACGGCCGTAAGGAATATTTTCCATTGCTTTATCATATGATCCTCGTGAGGCTACTCGCGCTTACTCACCCCGGCTGATTCGAACGAAGCCATCTCGCGCAGGAAAGCCATGGCCGACTGTACGATGGGATAGGCCATGGCAGCGCCGGTGCCTTCGCCCAGCCGCATGCCCAGGTTCAGCAGCGGGCGGGCGTTCAGGTACTCCAGCATTCGTTGATGTCCCTGTTCGCCGCTGGTGTGTGAGTAGATACAAAAATCTTTTACTTCCGGGTCCAGCAGGGTAGCCAGCAATAAGGCGGCGGTGGTAATAAAGCCATCCACAAGGATCACCATTTTTAAGGCGGCTGCCTGGAGATAGGCGCCTGTCATCATGGCGATCTCGTAGCCTCCTACGTGCCGGAGGATCGTCACCACATCGGGGGATGCGGCGATTGCCTGCACATGCCGCCGGTGGACAGCGCGGAGGGTTGCTATCTTTGTTTCCAGTTGCTGGTCGTTGACGCCCGTGCCACGCCCGCAACATTCTTCCACCGGGAAGCCGGTGACAAAGCTCATGATCAGCGATGCGGAGGACGTGTTGCCGATGCCCATTTCCCCCAGCCCAATGCAGTTGCAGCCTTCTTTATGCAGGCCGGTCACTATCTTTTTCCCCGCTTCCATGGCCCTTAAGGCGTCTTCCCTGGTCATTGCCTCCCCTTCCAGGTAGTTGCGGGTGCCGGGAGCGATCTTCTCATCGATGAGAGAGGGGGTTCCTTCCGGCAGCAGTTGGGCGAAGTCCACATTCACGCCTGCATCCACCACCTGCAGCCCGATGCCGTGCTGACGACACAATACATTGATGGCCGCGCCGCCCTGGAGAAAGTTGAGGACCATTTGTGCCGTCACAGCCTGGGGATAGGGATTTACCAGGCCGGTGGCGGCGATGCCATGGTCTCCCGCGAACACAACGATATGAGGGTGGGTTAGCCGTGGATGGGCTGTTCCCTGGATCATACCGACCTGCAGCGCCAGCTCCTCCAGTCGTCCTAAAGCGCCCAGGGGCTTTGTTTTGCTGTCGATGCGGCCTTGTAAGGTTTCCTGCAATTGAGCGGTTGTATCAGCAATGTAGGTCACAGAAATAAAATTTTGCCGGACCCTCGGGTCCTTTGTATGTTTTAAAATCGATAGCTCCTTTTTCATAAGGAATGGGATAGCTGAAAATGGGCCCTTCGAAAACGAAGGAATGATATTCTCCATTTTCGCCACAGGGGTCCACGTCTGCGGGCAGGTCCTGCAAAAAAGTCTCATCGATGATCCTTCCGCAGAAGCTTTTGTCCAGCCACCGGGTGTTCACGCATATGACGATTGCTTTAAACCCCTTCTCCAGGAATTCCCGCATCAGCACCGCGGATGGGATTTTCCACAACGGGAAGATACAGGTCAGGTCCATGCTTTCCAACTTTTCTTCCCTGTATCGTCGCAGGTCTTCCAGGAAGATGTCGCCAAAGATAGCGTGGGTACAGCCTTCGGCCTTCAGGAGCGCTACCTTTTCCCCCATGGCGGCCTCATATACATCCATAGCGGGCTGATGGGGCAGGTCCAGTGTCCGCAGCGGAATGCCGATGGATGCCGCCTGCGCTTCCAGCAGCCCCCTGCGCACGTCGTGCATGGAGATCCGGTCTGCTTCTGCATTCATGCTGGTGAGCAGGCTTTGTACCTGACAGGCCGGATCTTCCAGTATCCTGTTCAGGGCAAGCGCGGAATCTTTTCCGCCACTCCAGTTCATATAGGCCCGGGTCATGATGCTTCTTTTTTTACGACGAGGGGGATACCGCTGACCATCAGGAGCACCGTGCCTGCTTTCGATGCAATGTACTGGTTCATCCAGCCCTGAAGGTCCGTGAACTTTCTTCCCATCTCCGTCTCTGCATGTACGCCCATGCCGATCTCATTGCTTACGATGAGGAGAAGGGCATCCTGCAGGCATAACGCATCGATCTCTTTCCGGCAGGCTTCCAGACATGCATCCACGTCATATCGAAGATCGATAAAGAAATTCGTCAACCACAGCGTGATACAGTCGATCACAGCCACCTTGCCTCCCAGGTCAAGCCGGCTGAGCGCTTTTTCTTCTTCGATGGAGGTCCATCGGTGGTCCCTCTCCTGCTGATGACGGCGGACCCGTTGTTTGAACTCGTCGTCGAACTGCCGGGCCGTCGCTATGTAAACAGGATTGTCGCTCCATTGCAGGGCCAGCTCCTGGGCGTGACGGCTTTTGCCGCTGCGGGCGCCGCCAGTGATGAAAATGAGGCCGGATGTCTGTCTATTTTCCTTCATTCGAAAAATATTTTTCCCTGAATAAGGTATACCGCTGTTGCAGTTCCGAGAGGCATTTCCGGCAGAGGCAGTCCTGGTATCTGCCTTCAATAAAGGCCCGTTCTTCCGGTGACAGCCGGATGCCGTAGCACTGGCACTGCGTGATATCTCCTACTTTGCATTCGAAAGGAGTTCCGCAACGGGGACAATATTTTTCCTCGTGCTTACACATGCTGCGGAAATTTATCGGGTACAATGCGGTATTTGGAACGTAAGGTTTCAGGCACGGTGAATATACCGGGATGGAACAGCGCAGCCAGCAGCTCGATCCCATCCGTGAGGGTTCCCGGACTTGGTTGTGTGAACAGGTCGTAGTCAGCGAGGAATACGGCTCCGTTCCTCACGGACTGGAGATCCTGCCACCCCTGTTTGGATTGCAGCAGGTGCAGCTCTTCGGCCGAGCGACCCGTGTGAAACCCGCAGGGGGCGATGACCAATACTTCGGGATCATAGCGTACGATCTTTTCCCAGGGGGTGACGATGCTGTCTCCCGAGGGATTTGATAGCATGTCGATACCTCCCGCGCAGGCTACCTGGTAAGGTATCCAATGTCCGCAATTGTACACGGGCTCGATCCATTCCATCACCATCACCCTTCTGTGCGGAGCCCTGTGCCTGCGTAATTCGTCGATGATATGATCCATCTTTTTTTGCAGGATGGACAGGTGGCGATAGGCTGCTTCTTCGCGGCCCAGGGCCGTAGCGATCAGCACCGCTGTCTGGAAGACATCCTGCAGGCTGGATGGAGTCAGAGGGATCAGCACAGGCCGTCGTTCCAGGCGGGCAATGGCTGCTGCCGTGCATGCCGTATCGATCTGGCAGACATCGCAGACATCCTGCGTGAAGATGATATCGGGCGCAATGGCCTGCAGCAGGTCCTCCTCCACATAATACAGGCTTTTCCCCTGGGCTTTGGAGGCGGAGAATATTCTATCGATCTCTTCGCTGCTGTAGTTATTTCCTTCCAGCATGCAGCGCACCACCGCCGGCTTGCCGGCTGCTTCCGGCGGGCATTCGAAGGTCACTCCATACAGAAGATCTTCTAAGCCCATGTCATAGATCATTTTCGTGGCGGCGGGAAGAAAGGAGCAGGCTTTCATTGTATAATATTTTTACCAACGCAGGCTGACGCCGGCCATGAAGTTAAACTTTTTGGTGCTATAACCGGGTATGTCGAAGAACTGTTGATTGGTGAGATTCTTGCCATCCGCGAACACTTTCAGGAAAGATGTGACCTTGTATTCGGCATAAGCGTCCAGCGTATAATAACTATCTATGTTCACCGGTGCGCCGCCAAATACCGATTCGATACGCTTACCTGTTGTCCGTAAAGCCGTGCTGAGGAAGAGCTTCGAAGTGGCTTGAAAGCCTGCGCTCAGGTTCACCGCATTTTTAGGACGGCGGTAGAGATTATTATAGGTGGTGTCCTTCCCATTCACGGGCGTGGTGACTTTTCCCGTGGTGTACGTGTAATTTCCCGAGAAAGACCACCGATCTATCCTGTAAGAAGCTTCCAGCTCAGCCCCCTGGTCTTGCTGCTTGTTCAGGTTCATATACCAGCTGGTGTAATTCGCATCGGTGTAGAAGATTATATTGTCCCTGGTGTTGCGGTGGAAGTACAGCGCCCTGATGTTGAAAGGAGAAAAGTTGTATTGAATGCCTGTTTCCACGCTGGTGGTCCTTTCCGGCTTAAGGTCGCCGGAGGGGTTTCTGTATTCAGAATACAATTGGTACAAGGTGGGGGCTGAAAAGCCGGAAGAAAGATTAGCGAAGATCTTTACCCTGGAATTGATCAGATAAGAGGGATTGATAGAATAGGTAAAGACGTCGCCATACCTGTTAAAGCTGTTGTAGCGTCCGCCCACTTCAAAATTAAACCCTCCCATATTCTTTACAATGGCGGAGACATAGGCCGCGAACTGCCGGACTTTGGCGCTATCCGGGCTCAGGACAGAAAGAGGTGGCGCGTAGTACTGGGAGATATACAGGCTTGTTTCATTGATCCGCTGGTTGCGGTAATCCACTCCGCCCAACAGATCGAGGTGCCGGGATATGCCGATGTTGGTATACAGCTCCAGGTAATGTGACGTGCCGGTGAATTTACTTTTGCTGAAGCTGCCGCCCTGTGTGATCAGCGTCGCCGAATCGTCCAGGTAACTCCTGGTCACCGTGTTGTAATTATAATTGAAATGGACCGCCGAGTGGAGAATGGTGTAGTCCGCGCCAATGCCGGCCTGGGTGTTCTTATTGGTGGTGGTGTATAATTTATCATCCTTGTATCCACCCGCGTCGAGGTCGTTGTCGTACTGGTTGTATTGGAAATTGCCTCTCAGATTCAGCGCATCGCTGATCTTTTGACCGACATTGACCATTACGAGGTTCTCTGAAAAGCCGTCGTTATCGTAGTGGCTTTTATGGCTGGAGTCATAGGCCGAGGAGATCCCATCGCTGCGGAGGTGGGTGTACATGACATTGTAGGAAGTGTTCTTTATTTTTCCGTCTATGCCGGCGGAGCCTTTGAAGGTGCCGTAGCTGCCTCCTGACAGATGCGCGGAAAGGTTGACGGGCTTGTTCCCTCCTTTGCGGGTAATGATATTAATGACCCCTGCCACGGCGTCGCTGCCATAGAGGGTGGACTGGCTCCCTTTTAATATCTCTACTCTTTCCACCTGGTCTGTGTTGATGAGGTTCAGGTCAAAAGACGTGGCGATACCTGAAGGATCATAAGCGGGGATGCCATCGATGAGGATGAGCGTCTTTCCCCCCGAGGCGCCCTGCAGGAAAACGGTCTGTGTCGATCCCAGCGGACCCTGGGATCCTGCAACGAAGACGCCGGCCTGGGTGTTCAGTACTTCCGTGAGCTGTTTGCCGGCACTTTTTTCCAGCTGCTCTTTGGTGATCACTGTCAGTACTTTACCTGTAAGGCTTTGCTTAACGGGAAATTTGGTGGCTGTCACTACTACTTCGTCCAGCCTGCGGCCGCTGGTGTCTGATGATTGTGCGAAAAGGGCGCTGCTGCCGGCTGCCGACAACATGAAAAGAAAGAAATGTTTCTTGCTCATTACAGTTGGGTTTTAATGAGCCTTCGAGATTAATGAAACAGGGCTGAAATATAAATTGCCTGCCTGTGCGGGACATTTACACTCCATGCTTTTCACCCGAAAGCCTTGAATGATGAAATGATCTGGCAGGTCTTCTGGCTCGTGCCCTACCGGCTGACCTTCCCATCCGTCGGCTGACGGACAGTGGTTTGAAGTTTGCCGGAATCTGAGAATGGCACTTACAGCTACGGGGATAGCGCCGGATTTGCACCGGACTTCCCTTTTAATGATCCGCCTGTAGGCGGATCAACCATGATCGGTGGCAAATGTAGGAAGAGGAGCGGTAACGTGGAAATTTATTACTTATTTCCCCGACGTCTCACCTTTAAATCTTTTGTACAGGAATAATTTCCATTTCTCTTCTGCCACTCCTGCTTTATCCATTTCCGCCCTCGCCAATGTAAAGAAAAGATCGGATAGCCGGTTGATATACGCCGGGATGGCCGGGTGCACAGCATCAGCCCGCATCAGTGTCGTCAGTCTTCGCTCGCCTCTGCGCATCTGTGTACGCACCAGGTGGCACAAGGCCGAGATCTCATCACCGCCCGGCAGCAGGAAATATTCGGAAGGGCTGGTCATTGCCGCTTCCAGCTCATCGATCCAGGCTTCGCAGAGCGCCGCTCCGTCTTCGGGCATGGGATTGTTGTTGACTTTTTTGGCGTCGGAGGGCCTGGCCAGATGCGACATCATATCCATCATGTCCTTTTGGATCTTATGCAGCTTTGGCTGCCATGCATGTTCAGTTCCCAGCTGCACGCGCAGCAGCCCGATGCTGGAATTCACTTCATCCAGCGTTCCGATGCATTCCACCCGGACATCGTCCTTCGCAACACGGCTGCCGCCGAAAAGGCCTGTGGTGCCTGTGTCTCCTTTTTTTGTATAGATCTTCATATCAAATAAATTGATTGCGTAATGTGTCGAGCAGGCCGGATAAGCTGTCAAAGGTTTGCCTGCCCGACGATGAGTCCAGCAGCCATACAGGAGCGGCGCCTTCCTCCACCCGTATGTCCATGGCTGCCTGGCCTGCCGCCGTCACCTCGAAACCTTCCCGCTGCAGGGCTCTCTTTGTCCAGAAAGTAGCCACGCCCTTGCCGGCGAGCCCTATTTTTTTCAGATGACCGGAATGGATATTAAAACTACCTGTTCGTTTGTCAAAGAGAATGCCTTCTTTGTCGAAGACAGACTCGAAGGTGCCGTTGAGCACCAGGTCTTCCGGCATACCTCTGTCCAGCCTGCCGCCCGTCTGGAGCAGCCATAGCTCATCGGCCACCTGCAAAGCCAGGTCGAGCTCGTGGGTGGAGAGCAGGATCCCTTTCTGCGTTTGCCTGGCCATCTTATGCAGCAGCTGCATGATCCGTATGCGGCTGGGGAGGTCCAGGTGGGCCGTGGGTTCGTCCAGCATCATCAATGGCGTGTCCTGTGCCAGGGCGCGGGCCAGCATCACTTTCTGGCTTTCACCGTCGCTGAGCATTCCTATTTTTCGATCGGCATATGATCCAATGCCTGTCACCTCCATGGCCCATGCGATGATACGCCGGTCTTCTTCCTTCAGGGTGCCGAGCCAGCCCGAATAAGGATATCTTCCCAGGGCTACCAGGGAATAGGCCGTGAGGTTGCTGTAGCGAACGGGGTCTGTCAGGACCAGGCTGATCTTTCGGGCCAATGCGGCGGGAGTCCGTTGAGCGGAGCTGGGATCACCCATAATGTGAATGGCGCCGCCCAGCGAGGGTTGTAGTCCGGCCAGGGTCCGCAATAGCGTGGACTTGCCTGCGCCGTTGGGTCCCAGGAGGCAGATGAGCTGTCCTGACCGGATGGTCGCGGAGATCGGTCCTGCAATGGTGACGGGCTTGCCCCGGCGGGATCTGTATCCCACCTCCAATCCCTTTGTTTCTAATAAGGTCTGACGGCTGCTCATCCGAATATGCTTAAATTATTTTTTCTAAGGATCATCCATATGACGGTGGGGGCGCCCACCAGGGCCGTGACGATATTGATGGGCAGGGCCGCCTGGCTGCCCGGCAATTGTCCTATCACATCACATAGCAGCATGAGGATGGTGCCGATGAGGCAGCATGCGGGTATGAGGACGCGGTGATTGGAAGTGGCAAAGAGGGAACGTGCCATTTGCGGTACCGCAATCCCTATAAATCCGATGGGGCCGCAGAAGGCCGTGATGCTGCCTGCCAGCAGGCTCGTGCTGCAGATGATGATCACCCGCGCCCGCTGTGTCGTTACGCCCATGCTTCTGGCATAATTTTCTCCCAGCAGCAGGGCGTCCAGCATTTTGGAGGAAAGAAAGGAAATGACGAGGCCCACGAAGGCCGCCAGTCCTAAAATATACAGCTGCGCCCCCGTCACCCCGCCCAGCGACCCAAAGGTCCACATGAGGTAATCTTTGATCAGCTCGGGGTCGCTGAAGTATTGCCAGATGCTGATGATGGACAAAGTGACGGTGCCGACCATAACGCCGATGATCAGCATCATGATATTGTCCCTGACTGTTCTCGAGATCAGAATCACCAGCAGCATGACGGCTGCGGCGCCTGTGCAACCGGCGACAGTGATCAGCCAGCTTCCGGAGAGACCGAGTTCGCGGATCGTGTACAGCGTGGTGATGCTTCCTCCTGCCAGCATGACGGCGGCTACTCCTAAGCTGGCGCCGGCAGTAACGCCCAGCACCGCTGGTTCGGCCAGGGGATTGCGAAACAGGGTCTGCATCTGCAGTCCGCTGACGGAAAGTCCGCAGCCCGCGATGACGGCTGTAAAAGTCTTTGGTATCCTGATCTGCGTGACGATGTATTGCCAGGTACTGTCCTCTCCGGGCAGGGAAAGGACGATCCTGCAAATGGATCGTAAAGGTATCCTCACCGGTCCCAGCGCAATGTCCAGGAAGAAGGCCGCCAGCAGCAGCAGGCAAAGAAATGCCAGCTGTATGGTTTTGCGTTTTCGCTGGTTGGTTCTCAGCTGCATCATGGTAATTGTTTATAATAAACGAGGGTATGCCCGGGCAGCAGCTCCGGGTGAAGGATGCTGATCATATCCGCCAGCAGTACCTGGGGGTTTACGGCGCCGGATTCCCAATAATCGTTGGACCCGATGTCGTTGGTCCTTTTATTGTTGTTAAACAGCTGCCCTGTACTGAAAGATCTGAAGCTGGCAAATCGGGTGTCCTTTGCCGTTATATCCTGTTTGCGATCCAAATATCCAATATTCAGCCAGAAATCCGCCTTCAGTGCCTCCGGCGCCACGGCTTCGAAATTCAGGGCGAGGCTGCCGACGCCTTTGGTATCAGCCCATTTGTACCCTCCTCCCGCATCCCGGATGAAATGGGCCATATAGCTGTCACCAGCCGGGACGAACCAGGATCCTTTGTAAGGCATTCCGATGATGACGCGGGGATGCTCCTTCACCTGGCTGGCCAGCCGCACCAGGCTGTCGTAAGATCTCGCCACACTATCGAATTTTTTATTCACCAGGTCTTCTTTATTCACCAGCGCGGCCATTAGCTTTACCCACTCGGCCCTGCCCAGGGGAGTGGATTCCAGCCATTCCGCGTTCAGGATGACGGGTATGCCCGCGTCCATCAGCGTTTTATACTTAGCCGTCGTAGCCTCGGGGTTGCTCATGGCTATGATGAGGCCGGGATGGAGGGAGATCAGCAGCTCATTGTTGAGATTGCCGTCGAGGCCCACCTGTATGGTCTTGCCGGCTTTGATATTTGCCCGGACGACGGGGGAGTTGATATATTGTAAGCTGCCCAGCCCGGTGATCCTGTCGGCTATTCCCAGGAAATCTGCCATTCCCACATGCATGGACGACATGGCTATAAAGGAGGAGACAGGGATGGGAATCACCTGCGCTTTGGGATGGCCGGCGGGGGCGGGATGTCCCTTTTGCACCAGGAGGTATTCCAGGGTATCCGTCACCTCTCCTTTCCTGTCCAGCACATGCACCAGCTTGTAATGGTCATGATAGTCGATGGTAAAGCCATGGGCGTATCGTATCGTGGTACTGACCCCGGGGCTGTCACTGTTGTCGACGGCGGGCGGCGGCGTGTTTTGAGCTGTTCTTTCCTTACAGGAAAAGATCGTGAGCAGGAGGGCGCAATAAAAAAGTCTGATGTTGATCATGAAAATTGTTTTTCCTTTCCGGCCAGGGCTGAAAGGGTGTCCTGAATAAATATGATCCGCTGCTGCACCGGGACCAGGGGAAGCGCTACCACCTGATAACCTGCTTGCCGGTAAACTGTCCATATATGATCCGCCAACTGCGCCGCCTCTGCAAATGTCTGCCATCTTTCGCTGTCCTGGATATAGATCTCCTCCCAGGGCGGCAGCAAAAAAACGGTCGGGGCGTAGCGGTACCTTTCCAGCGCCGCGTGATACAACTCTCCCACCGGCAGATGGGCAGCCCTGAGATAGGCGATGATATCAGGGATACCTCTATCGAAAAAGACGGGCCCTGTATTGCCCGCTGCATCGAAGGACGACACCATGCGCTGTAATACCTTTCCGGCGAAGCAGGGCAGGTCCAGCCAGGGCAGGCATCCGGAATCCCGTTCCTTCTCTTCGATGATCAGCTGCCGGGAAGCTTCTGCCTGACAAGGATACCCCGACCGATGCAAGCCTTGCAGCAGGCTTGTTTTACCTGCACCCGGGCCGCCGGTTATAATATATTTAGGCATATGATCAGTATTACCATCAACAAACAGGTTTTATGATTGACGCCGGCGGCTTTTTCTATCTCTTCCGGCGACAGCTCACGCGGGTTGACGCCTATGAAAGGTTTTGTCACGATGACCCCCTGGTAAATATTGGCGCCTCCAAACCGTGCGTCCAGGATACCTGCCAGCGCGGCTTCCGGGTAGCCTGCATTGGGGCTCTTGTGCCGGCGCCCATACCGGAACATAAATTGCGCGCCCCTTCCGCTGGCTGTCACCAGCACCATCAGCAACGCCGTCAGACGGGCGGGGATAAAGTTGGCCACGTCGTCCAGGCGGGCGGCAAACTTGCCGAACTGTTCGTAGCGCGGACTCCGATAGCCGACCATGGAGTCCAGCGTATTGATCATCTTATAGGTCATCATGCCGGGAACGCCCGCCAGCGCATAGAAGAACAGGGGGGCGATGACGCCGTCACTGAGGTTTTCTGACAGGGTCTCCATCACGGCTATGCGGATCTGTGCGGGGTTGAGCGTTGAGGTATCCCTTCCTACGATGCGGGACAATTGTTTGCGACCCGCGTCGGTCCCGTTGCGTTGCAATATGGTAAACACCTGCCTGCATTCGACCACCAGCTGCCGGTTAGCCAGGCCATAGAACACGAAGAGACTGCTGACGATGTAATACAGGGCGGGATGCAGGCGCCATAACAGAATGGATAGGTACCAGAAGAAAACAAACATGGCTCCGCATAAAACCAGGGTCATGGCCATTCCCTTGAGGAAGATCGTGCTGCCTTTATTCAGCCAGGCCTCTCCTTTGGCGATCAGCCATCCGAAGAGCCGGATAGGATGCGGCCACCCGGCCGGGTCGCCCAGGCAAAGGTCCAGCAGATAGCCTGCTGCCAGCGGTATGATCATGCGCATTTCCGTTGCCATTTTTCAAGAGCGGTGATCAATAACTGGTTTTGATGCGGGGCCAGGGTAGCCAACCGGAAATGTCTTTCACTCAGTCCCCTGAAATTGCCCGCGTCCCGGATCAGGATGCGGCATTCATCCAATAGATATTGCTGCAGCGCCCGGGCAGTGCCCGATGATGTTTCACAGACGAAAAAATGCGTATGACTATCCAGGACGGTGAGATGATCCTGCCGCAGCTGCCGTACAAAGCTTTCCTTATCCTGTAACAGGCGATCCAGCGGAATACCGATGGATGCATAATGGTCGAAGATAAAGTGTCCCGCTACCAGGGCCATCGCATTCACTGACCAGGGCATTTTTAAAGATTGCAGCTTGTTGATGATCTCCCGGGAGGCTGCAATGTATCCCAGCCTCAATCCGGGGATGGAAAAGGTCTTGGTGAGCGAGCGCAGGATCGCCAGGTTGGGGTAATGGTGCAGGAGGGAGATCGCGGATGTGATCGTGCGGGTGAACTCAATAAAGGCTTCGTCAATGATAAATAGCGTATCGGGATGATTGCCGAGCAGGTGTTCCATTTGAGAAAATACCGCACCTGTAGGATTATTGGGATTGCCCAGCCATAACAGTTCTTGTTTGCCGGGGACTGCCAGGTGATCCCATTCAATGAGATCTACTTTATGCCCATGCATGCGGCAGGCATCCTCGTATTCCGAAAAAGAAGGGATGACGATGCCCGACCGCCGGGCGGCATAGGCCTGGGCTATCAGATAAATGCTTTCGGTGGCGCCGTTGGTGACCAGTATATTTTCCGATGTCAATCCATGATGACGTGCTGCTTTCACTGCCAGGCTTTCGCCTGCTACTTCCGGATAGCGGTTGATCTGCCGCCACTGGCTGAACAGGTGTTCTT
The DNA here is from genome assembly GCF_030546645.1 of Flavitalea plasmicola. GTDB lineage: Bacteria > Bacteroidota > Bacteroidia > Chitinophagales > Chitinophagaceae > Puia. Next base: position 200,200 of record NZ_JAUOTO010000007.1, on the reverse strand, counting down.
TCAGTCCCGCGGGCTCGCCCCCATGCCAGACATTGGTGCTGAAGTCGGCGATGATGTCGCCGCCCAGCCTGTAACCATTATCACCATGCCCGTATAACATGCGTTTAGCTTTGTAATGTTTGATAGATGCTTTGTATGTCGAGATGCTGCCGCAGCAGGGCCGCCAGCTTGTCGTATTGTTCTTCTTTGAATTGCCGGTGATCCTTTGCTTTACCCGGGAGGCTGGTGTAAGGTGCGAGGAGGGCATCGACGACGGCAGGATTATCCAGGATCCCATGCAGGTAGGTGCCCCAGCATCGTTCGTTGAGAAAATAGCCGTCGGCGAGGCGGCCGTTGTGGCCGCCGTTGTGGTCATCGACGAAGCGGTTCAGGGGACATTCCTTTTCCAGCGCGTTCGTCTCGCCCATATGGATCTCATAGCCTTCACAGATGTCTGTACCATTCCGGAACCGGAACTTCCGCTGCCGGGTGGTCTTGTTTGCCTGCATGGTGGTAGAAACGGGCAGGAGCCCTAAACCTGCAATAGCTCCTGTCTTTGACTCTACCTGCTCAGGGTCGTTTATTTGCAGGCCCATCATCTGGTAGCCCCCGCAAATCCCGATGATGGTTTTTCGGCTTGCATGAGCGCGGTGGATCGCTGCGACGACACCGCCGTCATATAATGCCGACAGGTCTTCGATGGTATTCTTACTGCCGGGCAGGATGATGATATCGGCTTTTTCTATCTCCCGGGGTTCATGGCTGTAATAAAGGTTGACACGGTGATCCTGTTCCAGGTAATGGAAGTCCGTGAAGTTCGACAGGCGATGGAGCAGGACCACGGCTATGTTGACTTTTCCGGTGAGGAAGCCCTTGCTTTTCTGCTGCCGCCCGATGGCGTCCTCCTCCTCTATAAAAATATCACGGAAGAAAGGGACAACGCCAATGACGGGCACACGGCATATTTTTTCCAGCATCGTCCTTCCTTCTTCGAACAGCCGGGCGTCGCCCCTGAACTTATTGATGATGATGCCTTTGATACAATCTCTCTCATCGGCGGTCAGCAGGGCCATCGTTCCATAACAGCTGCCGAATACGCCGCCTCTGTCGATATCTGCGATGAGATAGGTGGCGGCGCCGGCCTCCATGGCCATCCGCATATTGGTGATGTCGAGGTGCTTCAGGTTCAGCTCCGAGATGCTGCCTGCGCCTTCCATGACGACGGGGGAATGGCGCGCGGCCAGGCGACGGTAGGCCTGTTTCACTTCCGTGAACAACGCTTCCCTGCTGCCGGAGAGAAAATATTCGGCGGCGGAGAAATTACCGGTGGGTTTGCCATGTAATACGAGTTGGGCGCTTTTGTCTGTGGTGGGCTTCAGCAATACGGGGTTCATGTCGGTGTGACAGGGAATGCCGCAAGCTTCGGCCTGTACTGCCTGGGCCCTTCCTATCTCAAGGCCTTCCGGGGTGGCGTAGCTGTTCAGGGACATGTTCTGCGCCTTGAATGGGGCAGGGGTATAGCCGTCCTGGCGGAAGATCCTGCAAAATCCCGCCGTGATGACACTCTTGCCTACATCGGAGCCGGTGCCTACAAACATAATTGATCGAAGCCCTTCTTTGTTTTGCATACTTTTCGCCCGAAAGTGATGAATATCGAGTGATGCTGGCAGGTCTTCTGGCTTATGCCGTACCGGTGTACCTTCCCATCCGTCGGCTGACGGACAGTGGTAGAAGCACCAGTCATTTACGGGGGCATTTACAGCTACGGGGATAGCGCCGGTTTTTCACCGGACTTCCCTTTTAATCCGCCTGTTGCGGAACCAGTATCTGCGCAAATGTAAGGCTTACAACAGATAGTTCACCGACACTCCTCCAAAATAATTCACGCGGGGCGCTGCATTATAGTATCTCGCCGGGGGGGCCGCCGCATTGATGTCATTGCCCAGGCTATAGCGGGTGTTGAGCAGATTGTCGCCGCCGGCATAGATGTCGAGCTTCCACCTGGCATGGAAGGCCTTTCTGTAACCGGCGCGGGCGCCCAGGAGGTTGTACGATCCGGCATATGCGGTGTTGGCGTCGTTGAGTGCGATACGTTCTGCGTAGGTGAAGGTAATATTGGTGTAAAATCCCGGCTGCAGGAGGATGTCCGCGCCGGTGACCACCGTATGTGTCGGGACACTGGGCAGGCGATTGCCCGAATAGTCATGTCCTCCGGTGGAGAAGTCGCGGTAGTGAAAGTCATGCCAGGTATGGCTTGCCCACAGGCGGACGCTGCTGAAAAAGCCTTTGGGGGCGTCGGCCAGCTGGTAGGATACAAAGCTTTCTATGCCATGCTGATTGGTGCGGCCTGCATTGATCGAATAGCCCACCCCGTTGGAGTCGATCCGTTGCACGATGGTATTGGACAGGTAGAAGAAAAAAGCATTGACATCGAAGAAAAGCTTTCCATGGAACAGATTGCCTCTTGTACCCACTTCATAGTCTGTGCCATCTTCCGGCTGCAGCCTGGGGCCCAGCAATCCATTGGTCTTTTGTAATTCCTGTGCGGTGGGAGTGGAGAAGCCCCGGGCGGCGCTGACATAGAGGGAAATGTCAGGCAGGATCTTTTTCAGGATGGAAATGCGGGGGGCAAACTTGTTGGCAAAATGGATATCGTTCGTCACCGGTGGGATAATGGATGTCCGGGTGAGCTGCAGGGTATTGCGGTTGAAGCTGGCGCCTGCCGTCACGGTCCAGCCTGCATTCAGCCTGAGGTCGGCCTGGGCGAAAAGGATATACTGCCAGTTGCCGATGCGATCATCAGTCTGCAGCGTGTCCTGCACGCCCTGCTTATTGGCGTAGTCCCTCGTTTCGAAAAATCCTTTTTGCGCTTCAGCGCCGGCATTTATCTGCAGGCTATTCTCTCCCAGTCTTGTCTTATACTGGAATACAGTGCGTCCGCCGAAATGCGGTTCCTGCCGGATCTCATAGACCCTGATCCCGGGATTGCGGAAGTCGGTGTAAGCACCATATACGGCGGTGGTATTCTGCCAGTGCTCATTGAAATGGTATTGACTGCTGAATCCCGCGGTGAAGTTCTTCTGGTAGATGGCTGCCCGGGCCTGTATGGCTCCCTGCTGAGTAGGTGTTGAAGGGCGTGCCTGCCTCGGGTCTTTCAGATATTCTGCCAGGGTGAGGCCGCCGGGTGTCCGGTAATACAGGTCGCTGTACAGGATATAGGCATGGATAGACTGTTTCTCACTGGTCTTCAGCTGCGTCTCCCAACTGGCAACATCCCGCCGCATGGCTGTCCACGACCTGTAGCCATCGCTGTTCTGATGGGTATAGCTGAAGATATTCCGATGGTCTTCATCGCCTGTGCGGATATTTACGTTGATGTTCTGTGCGTTCCAGCTGCCACGGCCGTAATCCACGGTGACCCCTTTCTCCCAGACGGCAGGCATGCTGTTGATGAGCACGGCGCCGCCGATGCCCGCGCCATAGAGGCTGCCCGCGGTGCCTTTGATGATCTCCATCGACTGGAAATTGTAGAAGCCCAGCTGGTTGAGGTAAGTATTGCCCCCGGGATCCGTGAGGGGGATCTCATTCCAGTAGACCTTGATGTCTCTTACGCCGAAGGGGCTGCGCAAGGAGCTGCCCCTGATGTTCAGGCGATAGCTGCCGGGCGAGCGCTCTTCCATCCTGACGCCGGGATTGGCATTCATGGCCGGCAGGATACTGCTGTTGCCAAACCGGTTGAGGGCCGCCTTGCTGACGATGCTGATGGGAGCGCCGACGTCGGATAGTTTCCGGTGTTGCTCATAGGCTTTTACCACTGCCTCCTGCAAAGGTTTCGTGTCAGCCGAATCCGACAGGAATGAGGGTGGCACCGCTTCCTGGGCTGATGCGAAACCATTGATCACAAGGAATACAGGGAGCAGGAATTTTTTCATTGCACCGGATTTAAGTTCTGGTGGTTACGAAGTTAGAACTTATCTTACAAAGCGTATGACTCAGAAAAAGCTAAGTCTGTTCGACCTCACCATGATCGTGGTCAGCCTGACGGTCGGCATGGGCATTTTCCGGACGCCTGTTGTGGCTGCCGCGAATGCGGGAACGCCGGCGGTGTTTTTCCTGGCCTGGCTCACCGGCGGTCTGGTGGCCCTCTGCGGCGCCCTCACTTATGCGGAGATCGGCTCCCGGTATCCTGTCACGGGGGGCTATTATAAGATATTCTCTTACGGCTATCATCCTTCTGTGGCATTTGCCGTCAATTGTATCATCCTGGTGTCGAATGCGGGTTCTACTGCGCTGGTGGCTGTCATCGGGGCGGAATATATCGGGCATTTCTTTTTTGAAGGGCCGCCGCCGGAGATCTTCAAACAGGGGATCACCATCGGCGCCGTCGCGGTATTTTATATCGTGAATATGCTGGGTATCAAAATGAGCAGCCGGGTACAGAATGCGCTGATCCTAATAAAGATCTCGCTCATCCTTTTGCTGCTGCTATCCGTTTTCGGCACCCAGCCTACGGGTCTCCCGGACACCGTCCCTGCGTCTGCCCACTCCTTTTCCGGGCTGCCTGCCTTTCTAAAAGGACTGGGCGTAGGGCTTATCGCCGTCTCCTTCACCTATGGCGGTTACCAGCAATCGATCAATTTTGGAGGAGACGTGCAATCGCCCTCCCGGGTAATGCCCAAAGGCATTACTTATGGCATCACCATCATTATCCTGCTGTATCTCTCCATCAACTTTGTATATGTGAAGGTCATTGGCTTCGAGTCGCTGAAACATGCCGATGCCATTGCCGCCATTCTTATCAATCATCTTTTCGGTCCGATAGGCGAAAATATTCTGCGTGTGCTGATGTTCCTTTCCGTGCTCGCCTATGTGAACGTGTTGCTGATGAGCAATCCCCGGGTGATGTATGCCATGGCGGACGAAGGCATCCTGCCTGCCGCTTTTAAGAAGAAGACGAAGAAACACGATGCGATCGTCTGGTCGCTGACCGCCTTCAGCCTTGTCATCATCATCACGCTTCTTTTCACCAGCGCGGTGGAGAAGATCATCAATTACACGATTTTCCTGGACTCCATCGGCATGTCCACTTCCGCGGCCTGTCTGTTCATCCTACGAAAAAGGCGGGTAGGCGAGGAGAGCGGCAAAGAAATTTACAGGATGAAGCTCTTTCCCTTGCTGCCCCTGATCTTTATACTCGCGTACATGGGGGTTGCCGCCAGCATTGTGCTGAATGACCCGCTGACGGCGGCATATGGCGCGTTGATCCTGGCCATCTTCTTTATAGTGTATTTTGTAGTCCGTTATAGTAAATCCAGAAAGAAATAGATATGGATATCTCTTATATCATCAATGAATTAGGGGAAGACAGGGAGCTTTATTTCAATGCCGTTGCTCCTCCCATCATGCAGACCAGTAATTTCAGGGTGGGGACGGTGGCGGCGTTGAAGGAGCTTTTCGACGACGAGTACAGCGGCTATCTTTATAGCAGGGGGTTGAATCCCACGGTGGAGATCCTCCGTAAAAAGCTGGCGGCGCTGGATGGCGCTGAAGATTGCCTGGTCTTCAACAGCGGGGCGGCGGCCACTTTCGCGGCTGTGCTGGCCAATGTCGGCGCCGGCGATCATATCGTGTCGGTGGAGCGGCCCTATACCTGGTCCGCCAGGATGTTTGACGTGGTGCTCCCCCGCTTTGGGGTGACCACTACGTATATCGACGGAACGCAGATTGAGAACTTCGAGCGGGCAATCCTGCCGAATACCCGTGTGATCTACCTGGAGTCTCCCAATTCCTGGGAATTCAAGCTCCAGGACCTCCGGGCCGTGGCAGAGCTGGCCCGTGCGGAGAACATCATCACCATCGTCGACAACAGCTATTGCACGTCCCTGCTACAACGTCCCATCGAAATGGGCATCGACATCGCTATGCAGACTGCCACCAAGTACATCGGCGGCCATAGCGACGCGCTGGGAGGGGTGCTCACGGGTTCCGGCGCGATGATGAAGAAGATCTTTGACAGCGAGTACCTCAACATCGGCAGTGGGATCCAGCCTTTCAATGCCTGGTTGCTGCTGAGAGGATTGCGGACGATGCCTGCACGGCTGGAGCGCATCGCGGCAACCACCCGGCAGGTGACGGAATTTCTCAAAGGGCATCCCCGGGTGGAAAGGGTCCTTTTCCCTTTCGACGAAACCTTCCCGCAATACGAGCTGGCTACGAGACAGATGCAGGGGGCCTGCGGGCTGCTGAGCTTCTATGTCCGGGCCACGGAGATGGGGCAGATCGTCCGTCTCTGCGAGTCCCTTCGGCATATCATGATGGCGGTGAGCTGGGGCGGACATGAGTCCCTTATCCTTCCCCGTTGCGCCTCCCTTGACCCCGTACAGTTTGACCCTTCCAACGACGAACATCGTATGCTGCGGCTGTACACGGGGCTGGAAGACGCCGGGTACCTGATAGCCGACCTGGAGCAGGCTTTCCTGAAAGCCTGGTAAAATTGATGAGATCAGGCGGATTCTGTATTTTTGGCGGCGAGTCCCTTAAATTTGTCCATGACCATGAAAAAATTGCTGTGGCTACTACCTTTATCCTTGATTAGTTATATGAGTCTGGCCCAGGAAAAATGGGACCTCACGCGTTGCGTCAACTATGCGCTGGCCAATAATATCTCCATCAAGCAGGCTGACGTACAGGCAAGGCTGTCCAGGCTGACATTTGATCAAAGCAAGCTTTCCCAGATACCGACGCTTTCTTTAAGCACTGCGGTTGGCGTCAACAGCGGTAACGCACTCAACCAAACGACGTATACCATCGATAACAAGACGTTTGTCAATAATAACTGGGCCTTGCAGACCAGTGTTGTCCTCTTCAATGGCTTTAATCTCAAAAACGTCATCGCTTCCAACCGGTTTGCCTGGCAGGCGGCCCTGGCTGTCACGGACAAGACCCGAAACGATGTCTCCCTGAATGTCGCGAACGCTTACCTGAATGTGCTGCTGGCGGGAGAGCAGGCGGAGACGGGGCGGGCGAAGCTGCAGCTGTCACAATCGCAATTGGAGATCACGCGTAAGCAGGTGAATGCCGGTACTTTGCCGGAGCTGAATGCGGCCGAGCTGGCGTCCCAGGTGGCGCAGGATAGTTCCAATTACATCACCCTGGTGGGTACCGTCCAGCTGAACGTGCTGACGCTGAAAGCATATATGGGACTGGATGCTGCCGCCCCTTTTGAGGTAGACACACCGCCCGTGGATAATATACCCATCGAGAATATAGATAATTTACAGCCGGAGGCGGTATATGCCACGGCATTGATCAACCAGCCTTTGCAGAAGGCGGACGCCCTGCAGATAGAGTCGGCCCGAAAATATGTATCGGCAACCAAGGGAGCCCGGTGGCCTACCGTCGCGCTGGGAGGCAACCTCGGGACGAACTATGTGAGCAATGCCACGGACCCCATCCTGTCTTCCGCCCAGATGGGAACAGATACGCTGAAAGCTTTGCGTGTATCCGGCACTTCCAACTGGATCGTGCAGGATGGCGTAGTGAGATACCAGTTTCGGAAGACGCCTTACTTCAGGCAACTGGACAATTACTTCAACCAGTATGTAGGGTTGAATATCAGCATACCTATCCTCAATAACGGCACGCTTCGCACCAACTATTCCAAATCGAAGCTCAACCTCCGGAATGCAGAGCTGCAGCGGGAGCAGGACAATCTCACCCTGAAGAACAATATCTACCAGGCATATACCGCAGCGGTGACGGCCCTCCATAAATTCGAAGCCAATAAGGTCACTGCGGAGGCTACGGCGAAAAGCGCGGACTATGCGCAGAAAAGATATGGTGTCGGCATGCTGAACACCGTAGACCTGCTGATCAACCAGAATAATTACTTCACCGCTAAAATAAACCTGGTGTACGCCCAGTATGATTATGTGTTCAAGATGAAGGTGCTGGAATTCTATAAGGGAATGGGCATAAAACTATCAAAATAATAACCTGTTGATCTATGAACAAGAAAGCACTCTGGATAATCCTCGGAATCGTGATACTGGTCATCGGACTGGTGGGGCTGAAGAAGGCAGGTGTGATAGGCAAGGACGAGGGAACAAAAGTTTCGGCCGAAAAAGTTGCGCGCCGCAATATCACGGAGATCGTTACGGCCAGCGGCAAGATCTACCCGGAAAAGGAAGTGAAGATCAGTCCCGATATTTCGGGAGAGGTGGTGGAGCTCAACGTGGTGCAGGAAGGAGACAGTGTCAAGAAAGGGCAGGAGCTGGCCAGGATCTATGCGGATATCTATACTACCCAGCGTGACCAGGCCGCGGCGCAGATGAACCAGCAGCAGGCCCTGGTCTCCAATGTATCGGCTACCCTGCCAGGTCTGAAGACGGCCATGGAGACGACCCAAAGGACATTAGACAGGCAAAAGCAGCTGCTGGATCAGAAAGTGATCTCCCAGTCCGAATACGAGGCCGCGGAAAGCGCCTACAGAACGGCCGAAGCGAACTATATGGCGGCTTTGCAGACGGCCAGAGGGAATGTCGCCGGCGTCGCCAGTGCCCGTGCCAACCTCTCTATTGCGGCCAAGAACCTGAGCCGCACGACTGTGGTGTCTCCCATCGACGGCGTGGTTTCCCTGCTGAGCATCAAGAAAGGCGAAAGGGTGGTGGGCAACTCCATGATGGCGGGCACCGAGATGATGCGGGTAGCGGATATGAGCAGGATCGAAGCCATTGTAGATGTAGGCGAGAACGATATTCCCAAGGTGCACCTCGGGGACTCTGCCCTCCTGGAAGTGGATGCGTACAGCACCCGCAAGTTCAAAGGTATCGTTACGCAAATAGCCAGCAGCGTGACCACCGCCTCCGGCGCTACTACCACCGTGTCCACCAATGACGTCACCAACTATAAGGTGCACATTCGTCTTTCGCCGGACTCTTACCAGGACCTCATCGATCCCCACCGGCCTAAATCTTTCCCTTTCCGTCCCGGGATGAGCACCAGCGCGGATATCCAGACCAGGACGCACGTCAGTGTGCTGTCGGTGCCCATCAATGCCGTGTCCACCCGCGAAAAGGGAACAGATAAAAGCACGCAGGCGGAGGATAAGAAGACGGACGACAAAGGTCCCGATGCCAGCAAGACTACCGCTCCTTCCATGAATGACCTGGATGTGGTGGCCTTTGTGCTGCAAACCGGCGACACGGTGAAAAAAGTCAAGGTTAGGACGGATATACAGGATATTAATTACATTGAGGTCGTGGATGGTCTGAAGGAAGGCGACCAGGTGATCACGGGCCCTTACAGCATCGTCAACAAGACATTGAAGAGCGGAATGAAGGTGAAAGTGGTACCAAAAGAAAAATTGTTCGAAGGCAAGAACTAAAAAGAAGGCAGCATGCGCTTTGGAGTGATAGGCAGTGGCAGTTGGGCTACGGCGTTAGCCAAAATCCTCACCGACAACGGGACTCCCATTAACTGGTGGATACGACACCAGAGCATCATACAGCATATACAATCCCGGCATCACAACCCGCAGTATCTTCCTTCCGTCTATTTCGACACGGGGCTGCTGACGATGAGCGAAGATGTGCGGGAAGTCATCCAGGCGGCCGACACCCTGGTGATCGCGGTTCCGTCTGCTTATGTGGCAGGGACATTGCAGGGCCTTGACAGAACCATTTTCCAGGGGAAGAAGGTTATTTCTGCCGTGAAAGGGATCTTGCCAGAGCAGAACCTGCTGCTCAACGATTATCTCGCCCGGGAGTTCCATACGGACCTTGCCGATTATTACACCGTCATGGGACCTTGTCATGCCGAGGAAGTGGCTGCCGAAAAGCTGTCTTACCTGACTTTTTCCGGTCAGGATGAAACCTCTACGGGCGAGATCGCGTCTTATTTTGCGACGGATTACCTTAATACTGTCATTAACAATGATATATATGGCGTACAGTTTGCCGCGATCCTGAAGAATATTTACGCGCTGGGAGCGGGCATCGCTCATGGGCTGGAATATGGGGATAATTTCCTCAGCGTATTGATAGCCAACTGCGCGGATGAAATGGCCAGCTTTCTGCTGAAAGTAGGTATCCGACACATTGAAGTGGGCATTCACACAGAGGAAGACCCCATTTCTCACCGGAGGAGCGCGAATTATGCCGCTTCCGTGTACCTGGGCGATCTGCTGGTGACCTGTTACTCCCTGTTCAGCCGGAACAGGACATTTGGGAATATGATCGGGAAGGGATATTCTGTCAAGGCTGCTCAGCTGGAGCTGAACATGGTGGCGGAAGGGTACAATGCAAGTAAGTGTATGTATCTGATCAATAAAGAGATAAAGGCAGAGATGCCCATCGCAGCCACTATTTACCGCATCTTGTGGGAAAATGTTAAAGCCGGGGATGGATTTAAACAAATTGAGCCGTACCTTGTCTAACAATGGAGGACGGGATCCCTGGAACCCAGGGAGCCCCATCTGACAAAAGTGGACCACAGGTCCACTGGCTGTAACCGTAAGGTTACGAACGAGAAGGAGCGTGTCGAAGCAGCTCCGCCGAAGTTCCCATCATTAGCCGTGCACCGGGGATGGGTTAATTTTCGGAATAAACCATAACCGGTGCACAAAATTCAGCCATATGCCTCTTTCATTTCAGGGATTCGGAGCCATGGCCATTCTGGGAATGGTACTCATCCTCACCGCGGTGCAGGGCATCCATTATGTGAAGGATAGGTTCCACCGGAAGTAGGTCATTAGTTCCTCTCTGCTATCTCTTTCAGTTTCTCCAAAGCTTTTGGCCAGGTCTGTACGAAGTAGTCCACGAACGCTTCGGGGATATTGCCTTCCATATCTACGATGAGCTCAGTCTTCCCATTCACTGTCCGGAGCGTATAATTCTCCAGCGCGCCTGCCCATTGCCTGCTTTCCGCGCTGTCCAGGTCTTCCACCCCATTATTAATAATGCCCAGGTGCCTGATGGACATGAATTCATTGGGCTTATTGTCAACGATCGTGGATACCATGCCTGAATTCTTTCCATCGAGGAACAGGACCTTGCTTCCTTTTTTCCAGTCCGTCTCCGCCCTGGAGCCGGCGGCAAAAGGCGCCGTCCATTGTTGATAGCTCTCATTTTTCCAAAGCGCATTCCATACTTTTTCCCTGGGGGCGTCGATGGTGATCTTAAATTCTTTTTCCATAGTGCGTTTGTTTTTATACTGTATAAAGGTCCGGCCCTTTCATGGGAACCGGGGGGTGGGATCAGGACGATCCGAAGGGGCAAATACGACAATCCATGGGGGGATATCGCAGGGGGAGTTCATAATTTATTAATACAGGAACTTCCCGGTGTCATTTTAGCTTTACGCTAATATTCCATCTATGAATCGTCGTGAATTATTAAAGCAAGCCGGGCTGCTGGGGCTGCTTGGCTCTTTACCTGGCCTTAGGGTGCTGGCTGCATCGCCTGCTACAGCCGCCGGGGCTTCGAAGAAAAAAGTTCTAAGGTTTGCGCATCTGACAGATGTGCATGTTGAGCCTGAACTCAGGGCTGCGGAGGGGCTTGCTGCCTGCCTGCATCATCTGCAGTCGCAGAAAGAAGCGCCTGCATTTATCTTCAGCGGAGGGGATGCTGTTTTCGACTCATTGGGGGCGACGAAGGAAAGGGTGGAAGTGCAATGGAAACTTTGGCATGAGGTCTGGAAAAAAGAGAACTCGCTACCCATCGAATACTGCATCGGTAACCATGATTGCTGGGGGTTGGGAGAGAAAAGCGATCCATTATACGGAAAGAAATTTGCATTGGACAAGATGCGCCTGGACAAGCCGTACCGCAGCTTTGACAAAGCAGAGTGGCATTTTATCGTACTGGACAGTATCCATCCCAAGCTGGATGGAGGCTGGTATACGATCAGGCTGGACGACGAGCAGTTTGCCTGGCTGGAAAGCGATCTTGCTGCAACGCCGGGCGAGCGGCCAGTGATGGTCATCTCCCACGCGCCTATCCTGTCGGCCGCCGTGCTGGCTGTAGACAAGCAGGTGAAGGATGAAGCCGGGTACATACTGGGAGGGGGTAATATGCATACGGATGCGGCCCGCATCATTGGGCTCTTCGACCGGCATCCCAATGTCCGTCTGTGTCTCAGCGGCCATATTCATCTTAACGAGCAGGTGAGCTACAATGGCGTAACTTATATAAGCAATGGGGCTGTCAGCGGTAATTGGTGGAATGGCAAGCATTTTCGCACAGACAATGGATATGCGATGGTGAACCTGTACGATGACGGCACCTTCGACAATGAATATTTCACCTATGGGTGGAATGGTTAGAAGAAAAGGTCCGCCGAGATCCCATCCGCCAGTAATTTTCCTTCTTTTGTCAATATAAGGCGGCGTCCGTCGTCAATGGCTTTTCCCCCGCGGACATAAGGCGCTATCTTAAGGCGCAGGGCATGGGCTTCGTTGTCTCCGAATCTTTGCGAGACGTGATCGAGGTCACAGCCTTCCATCGTCCGCAGCGAGATCATGATATATTCATTCAGCTGCTGGGTGGATGTGAGCGTTTCCTTTTCGATCCGGGCGGTGGGATCGGCTATATAGAGCGCGTTATTAGCGACATTCCATTGGCGGGAGGCCCTGCCGTCATACGAATGGGCGGAAGGGCCCAGCCCGAGGTAGGGCTTACCCTGCCAATAAGCTGTATTGTGCCGGCTGCGCCGTCCGGGAAGAGAGAAATTGGAGATCTCATAGTGCTCGTAGCCGGCTGTTGAAAGGAGGTCCATCAGCAACAGGAACTGGCGGGCCTGGACATCCGGGTCCACATCTTCTTTTTTGTGCTGCCGGATCATGGTATCCAGGGCTGTCCGCGGCTCTACTGTCAGGGCGTAGCAGGAGAGGTGGGGAATGTTCAATTGCAGGGCCCGGGTCACATTCTTTTCCCAGCGCTGGTCGGAGAGGCCGGGGGTTCCATAGATCAGGTCGATGCTGATATTATCCAGGCCTGCGTCCTGGGCATTACGGATGGCATCCGCCGCCTGTCCAGCATTATGGACCCTGTTCATCCACCGGAGATCCTCTTCGAAGAAGGATTGGATACCGATGCTGAGCCGGTTGATCCCGGACTGTCGCCAGCCGGCCAGCTTACCGGGCGCCGCCATGTCGTCGGGGTTGGCTTCCAGCGTGATCTCCGCCCCGGGAGCCACGGGGAAAAGCGTGTGCAGGCTGTCGAGGATAAGGCGGAGCTCTTCATCCGTAAGCAGGGAAGGCGTTCCACCCCCAAAATAGATGGTGTCCACCTGCGTTGCGGCAAGATAATCCTTCCTTGCTTCCATTTCTTTCAATAAAGCAAGGACAAAATCGTTTTTACGATGCAGGGATGTGGAAAAATGAAAATTACAGTAATGACAGGCCTGCCTGCAAAAAGGAATATGAAGATAGATACCTGCCATGCGGTTTGCTTAATTTTAGCGGACGAATGCGAAGTACAAAAATAAGCCGATATGCCCTTATTGTGGCTGTATTATTGATTACTTCCAGGGGATGGACGCAATATCCCCTGCATATCATGTCTGTTGACAAGGATTCTCTCTTTATTCATAAGCAGCTGGGCCTTCTCAGCTCCTTCAAGAGCAAAGATGCCTGCACGGAGTATATTTTCACCCTACCCGTTCTTCTCCAGGCCAAAGGCTACCTGACGGCTTCGGTCGACAGCGTCGGTGCAGACACTACAGGCACGACCATCCGTCTGTTTGTCGGTGAGACGTACCGATGGGCCCGGATCGATGTCAGCGGGGTCGATCCCACCCTTCTGTCCGGCGTCGCGTGGAATGAACGGTCTTTTTCTCACCGGCTGCTGGATTTCAGGCAGTACCAGGCCCGGCAGCAGCAGCTCCTGAACTATCTTGAGAACAACGGCTATCCTTTCGGTAAGATCAGCCTGGACAGCGTCACGATGGGCGCCAACGGGGAAGTATCAGCGAAATTAAAGGTGGAGAAAGGGCCTTTATACCATATAGACAGCATCCGCGTGTATGGTACGGGCAAGATCTCCAATGAATTTATGCAACGCTATCTGAATATTCCCAATGGCAGCGTATATAGGAAAGAGCGGCTGGAGGCTATCAGCAGGAAGATCCTGGAGCTGCCTTATGTGCAGGAGCAGCAGCCCTGGACGCTGGCCATGCTGGGCACGGGCAGCGTTATCAACCTTTACCTCAAACCTAAGAAAAGCAGCCAGATCAACGCCCTGGTGGGCTTTCTTCCCAGCAGCGATCCCGTGCTGGGCAACAAGCTCCTGGTGACCGGCGAGGCAACGGTGAACCTGAAGAACGCCCTGGGCAATGGGGAGACCATCGGGCTCAACTGGCAGCAGTTGCAGGCCGGCTCGCCCCGGCTGAACCTTTTGTTCCAGCAGCCTTACCTGTTCCATTCCCCTTTCGGCATGAATGCTTCTTTCGATCTGTTCAAACAGGATTCCTCCTACATCAATGTCAATATGTTGCTGGGCGTGCAGTATGCTTTCTCCGCCACCCAGACGGGGGCAGTGTTCATACGGAATATGATCTCCAGCCTGCTGGACGTCGACACGGTGCAGGTGCTGGCTTCCCGCGCTTTGCCCAGCGAAGCGGATATCCGGGCCGTCAGCCTTGGATTGAGCTATGATTTCAACAATACGGACTACCGGTTTAACCCCCGCAAAGGGAATGAGGTCCAGTTCACTGGTTCGGTGGGGACGAAGAAAATAAAGGAGAACCCGCAGATCGTAAAGCTGAAAGACCCCGCTGACCCGGACTTTTCCTATGCCTCTTTGTATGATACGGTGAAGCTCAGCTCTTATCAGCTGTTGCTGAAAGGGGCCGCAGCCCATTATTTTTCTTTATCCCACGCTTCCACGTTGAAACTGGCATTCAATGGCGGCGTTTATAACAGCCCGACTACCTACAGGAACGAGCTTTTCAGGATCGGCGGGTACAAGCTGCTGAGAGGATTTGATGAAGAAAGTATCCTGGCTTCGCAGTATGCGGTGGGGACGTTGGAATATCGCTATCTCATCGGCCTGAACTCTTATTTGTTCACGTTCATGGATGGCGGCTGGGCCAAAAATTCAGTGACCGGCTTCAACCTCAATAGTACTTTCCTGGGCTTCGGTCTGGGACTGGCTTTTGAGACAAAGGCCGGCATCTTCAATATCTCCTACGCCCTGGGAAAGCGGGAAGATACCCATCTCAATTTTCATGACGCGAAGATACATCTGGGATATGTGAGCTTTTTTTAAAATCAAATGATACTTTTGTAACCGTGACCAATATGTACCTGCATAAACTAGTTTCTCTCCTTGTTCCCTGCCTTTTGTTCTTTGGCAACCTGTTTGCTCAAACCGACACGACCTTGCCGCCGGCCCGGCCCGTGCATGACAGCTTGCATGTCACGGCGCATCGTCCGGTGGTGCGATCCGACTCCGCGATCAGGGCTGATTCTGTTGCGAAGGCCCTGCGGCGTCATCGCCGCGACAGCCTGCGCAGGGATAGTCTGCGACGCGATACGGCAGGCCGGCGCGACTCGGCCACGGCTGTCATTGCGAAGATGCGGCCTGATAGTACGGTGCTGGCGGCTCAGCCGGCAGGCGGACCCGCGCCATCCGCGCCTGTGAAGGAGAAAGGACCTGACGCGCTTGTTTACTGGAGGCAGGTGCTGAACATCAATACATATTTTAATTTCCCGGGCAAGCCCGTGCAGCAGCCTTTTCAGCCGCACCGGCCCCAATCAAAGGACAGCTTCTTCTACCTGCTGGTGGGTATCCTGTTCTATTTCGCCCTGGTGCGGATCTTCTTCGAGAAATATTTTTCCAACCTGATGACCTTGTTCTTCCGTGTATCGCTGCGGCAGCAGCAGATAAGGGAACAGGTGCTGCAGGCGCCCCTGCCTTCCCTGCTGCTGAATATCCTGTTCTTCGTCACGGGCGGATTGTATGCCTGTTTCCTGCTGTATTATTCCCGGTTGGGCAGTGGGCTTAACTTCTGGGTCCTCTACCTGGACTGCATCGCCGGGCTGGCCGTCATTTACCTGGGAAAATTCCTGATCCTGAAATTCAGCGGCTGGGTCTTTGGTATTTCACGGGCTACCGATACTTATATCTTCGTGGTATTCCTGGTGAATAAAATGCTGGGAATTTTCCTCCTCCCTTTCTTGATCCTGATCACTTTTTCTGGCCTGGAAGCCCGGGAGGTCTTTATAACTATTTCAGTAGCAATGGTTTTTATCTTGCTGATCTATAGGGTGGTGGCGGCCTACCGGCCCGTAAGGACCGAAATAAAACTAACTCCGTTTTACTTTTTTTTGTACCTTTGCGCCTTCGAAATAGCACCCCTGCTGTTGATTTACAAGGTGTTATTGACTTATTTGGAAAAAGTGTAGTAACTTTACAAATCCATAGGGGAAACACAAATGATTAAAAACGGGGATAAACAAAGGATTTTAATCACGCAACCCAGACCTGAGACAGACAAGTCGCCGTATTTCGAACTTGCCAAGAAATACGACGTGGAACTGGCTTTCCATCCGTTCATTCGCCTGGAACCCATCCCTGCAAAGGATTTCCGGAAGCAAAAGGTAGATATCGCGCAATACACGGCGGTGATCTTCACCAGTCGTAATGCTATCGACCATTTCTTTCGTATCTGTGAAGAGATGAAGGTGATCGTTTCGCAGGACACCAAGTATTTCTGTATCACGGAAGCTGTGGCCCTCTATCTCCAGAAGTTCATCCTCTATCGCAAGCGGAAAGTTTTTTATGGCGCCGATGGATTGAACAAAAGCATGTTCGACGTCATCAACAAACATAAAGAGAACGAGAAGTTCCTTTATCCGTGCTCGGAGAATCAGCAGGATAACGAGATCATCAATTGGCTGAAGCATAACAATTGCGGATTTGCCACCCCGTTCATGTACCGGACCATCAGCAATGATGTGAAGGTCGTCCTCGATCAAAGCGAATATGACATTATTTGTTTTTTCACTCCCAGCGGTGTGAAAAGTCTCTTCGATAATTATCCCAAATTCAAGCAAAACGGCACTAAGATCGGGGCTTTTGGCAGCAATACTTCGAAAGCTGTTGAAGAAGCCGGCCTCACCCTCGATATCAAGGCTCCCCAGCCGCAGGCGCCTTCCATGGTTTCGGCCCTGGAGAAATACCTGGCTGTGGTGGGGAAGAGAATCTGATAAAGCCGCAAGCTGCTAGCTTCAAGCTGCAAGCTCGACTTTTAAGTGCTTTTGATTCTTCTAATACCTAACATTCTTTACTTGTAGCTTGTAGCTTGAAGCTTGCAGCTGTTTTTTTTGCTTGTAGCTTGAAGCTTGTCGCTTGCAGCTAATTTCTGGCCTGAAGCTTGTAACTTTAAGTCCCAGGCTTGCAGCTTGTCGCTTGCAGCTTGAAGCTGAATTATGAACAGACTCTCACAGGAGACCAGCCCTTATTTATTGCAGCATGCCCATAACCCGGTGGATTGGTATCCCTGGGGAGACGAGGCATTGCAGAAAGCCAGGACGGAAAATAAGCCCATTCTGGTAAGCATTGGCTATGCGGCTTGTCACTGGTGTCATGTCATGGAAAGGGAAAGCTTCGAGGATGAAGAGACAGCGGGCTTTATGAACCGGCATTTCATCAACATCAAGATCGACCGGGAGGAACGTCCGGACCTGGACCACATATACATGGAGGCTGTGCAGGCCATCACCGGCAGTGGCGGCTGGCCTTTGAATGTATTTCTCACGCCGGAGGGCAAGCCTTTTTACGGGGGCACTTATTTCCCTCCCCGGGCCATCTACAACCGTCCTTCCTGGCGGGACGTCCTGAAGGCGATTACGGACTCATTCCGGGAGAAAAGGCAGGAGATAGAGCAGCAGGCGCAGCAGCTCACCGATCATGTGGCGACAACGGGATCTTTCGGCGTGGGCGGGGGCGCTCCCCTTCCCGGCGGCGGAGTCTTCCATAAGGATACGCTTCGCCAGGTCTATGAAAGCCTGATGGGCATGGCCGATAAGCAGGATGGCGGCTTTGGCAGGGCGCCAAAGTTCCCCCAGACCTTCTCCATCCAGTTCCTTTTACATTATTATTATTTTACAAAGGAAGCTGCTGCTTTGGAGCAGGCTTGTCTCAGCCTGGAGAAAATGATCCGGGGAGGAATATATGATCAGCTGGGAGGAGGCTTTGCCCGTTATTCAACGGACGGAAATTGGCTGGTCCCCCATTTTGAAAAGATGCTTTATGACAACGCTCTGCTGGTCATCGTGCTAAGTGAGGCGTACCAGCTTACCCATAAAGAGGTGTATAGGGATACGATCCGGCAGACCATGGATTTTGTCCGCCGGGAATTGTCGGATGGCGCGGGGGCATTTTATTCGGCGCTGGACGCGGATAGTGAAGGGGAAGAAGGGCGTTTTTATGTTTGGGACAAGACGGAGATCGATGCGGTGCTGGGGGAAGAGGCTCCTGTTTTCAATCAATTTTATGGCGTGACGGCGGAAGGTAACTGGGAAGGGAGGAATATCCTCATCCGGCCCGGCGACCTGGTGTCCCATGATCCGCGGATCGAAAGCGCCCGTATCCGCCTGCTGGCACATCGTGGGCAGCGCGTTCGCCCGGCCCTGGATGACAAGATACTTTTGGGCTGGAATGCCCTGATGAATATTGCCTGTTGTAAGGCTTATGGCGCTTTGGGCGATGAGCAATACAGGGAATGGGCCGTAGAAAACATGGATTTTATCTACCGGCATTTGAAAGGCAAAGACTTATATTTTTTTTATCACTCATATAAAGCCGGACAGGCCAAATTCCCCGCTTTCCTGGACGATTATGCGGGGCTGATGGCAGCCCTGCTCCAGCTGCAGGAAATAACGGGCGATGCCGGCTATCTTATTAAAGCTAAGGAGATTATGGAATTTACCCTCCATCATTTCTCCGATGAGGATACGGACCTTTTCTTCTTTACGCACAAAGATCAGCAGGACCTGATCGTCCGTAAAAAGGAGATTTACGATGGGGCCACGCCTTCCGGAAATGGGCTGATGGCATTTAACCTGGCGTATATGGGCATTATTTTTAATGAAGGGGCATGGCGGGAGCGGGCGGTCCGGATGGCGGCGGGGCTTCACAGGCCTGTGACACAGTACCCCGGCAGTTTTGGAATTTGGGCAACCCTGTACCAGGCCCTTACGTATATAATCCCGGAGATCGTTCTCACCGGCAGGCACCCGGAAGAGGCCCGGTCAGCACTTTTACAGCAGTTTATCCCCTACCGGGTCTTTCAATCTGCCAACGTTATCAATACCCAATTCCCTTTATTGTCGGATAAGTCTGTGGAAGACTTTCCGTTGATGTTCCTATGTAAAAACTATACCTGTCAACTACCTGTAAATGAAGTTGCTGCGTTCATCCGTCTCCTCGAAAATGTGTAAAAGTTTAGCCCCTTGAATGTACAATAAGTCGGGCATGCCCTGCGTTAATATAACTAGCGTCTTGGCTTAGAAGGTTTCGTCCGGCCTTTGAGAGCATGTTTTGAATGGACGATTCGAGGATTTTGTCCGGCCTTTGAAAATGTCGTAATGTTTGCGTAAACCATTGGGATTTAAAGTGGTAAGCGGCAAAGGACTTTTAATCCGGATCAAAACTTTGACTTTCGAAAAATTAATTTTAAACTTGTAGCGAGATGTTGTCAAAAGATTTTTTTTGCCCAATACCCTTTAATATTATGAAAATGAAAAACCTATCCACTTTGACGGCCTTGTCGGCTTTGATGCTGATGACCGCATGCGGAAAGTTAGGCAAGTCCCACAAGGGACTCCCTGATGACGGGCAGTTGCACGGCGTTTCTCCTGCAAATGCCTATAATCTTTCGAAGCCCCCCGGTATGGTGTATATCCCGCCCGGAACCTTCCACATGGGGCCGAGCGATGAAGACGTCAACTTTGCTTACACTGCAAGGAACAGGCAAACCTCTATTAATGGTTTCTGGATGGATGCCACAGAGATCACTAACAATGAGTACCGCCAGTTTACCAACTGGGTAAGAGACTCCACTGCAGCAACCCTGATGCAATATGGTAAGGATGTGGACGGCCATTTCCAGATCGACTGGAAGAAGGCTTCTACCATCAAATGGGGCGACAAGGCCACGATCGAGAAGATCGATCAGATGGTAGTCGTTCCCGACAACCGTATCTTCGGCAAGAAAGAAATTGATCCCAACAAGCTGGTGTACCATTCAGAGACCTTTGACCTGAAGGAAGCCGCTCAGAAGCAAAATGAAGGCAAGCCCCGTGGTCAGTATATCCGGAAAAAAGACGTTAAGATCTATCCGGATACCCTGGTCTGGATCCGTGATTTCAGCTATTCGTATAATGAGCCCATGACCAAGCGCTACTATTCCCACCCTGCTTTCGGCAATTATCCTGTGGTAGGGGTGAACTGGACGCAGGCGACGGTGTTCTGCGAATGGAGGACGCGCTACCTGAATTCCTTCCTGGAAAGGAAGAAAATGGCTACCGAATCGGATTTCCGTCTGCCTACCGAGTCGGAGTGGGAATATGCGTCACGCGGCGGACGTTCTCAATCGATGTTTCCCTGGGGTAACTATTACCTGAGAAATAAAAAAGGCTGCTTACTGGCAAACTTCAAACCTGGCCGTGGTAACTACCCGGAAGATGGCGGGTTCTATACGGTTCGTGCCGATGCGTACTGGCCTAATGACTTTGGTCTGTATTGCATGGCCGGCAACGTGGCTGAGTGGACCTCCTCCTTCTATTATGAAGGTTCTTACAACTTCCAGCACGACATGAACCCGGATATCCGTTGGAATGCGAAAGATTCCGACCCCCCCCGTATGAAGCGTAAGGTGATACGTGGCGGCAGTTGGAAGGATGTAGGTTATTTTCTGCAGACCAGTACCCGTACTTATGAGTACCAGGATACTGCCAAGTCGTACATCGGGTTCCGGTGTGTGATCGATCTGCCGCCTACAATGACCAACAACCGCAGGTAGGACCTGACAATTTTTTAAAAAAAATTACGTTTTGATTTTGAGAACCTAGAAATCAACAGGAACTCTTTTTTCCATAACCCTTCTAAAATCCTTTCAAAAACACTTAAAAATTTAAACTATGAGCGCTGGTGTATCTAAATCTACCGAAAGACTGATAAACATTATAGTGTGCGTAGGTGCAGCCGTTGTTATCTTCGGAGCCCTGCAAAAGATCCTGCACACGAAACTGGCCGACTTCTTTTTGACTGCAGGTTTGTTGACAGAGGCTTTGATCTTCCTCGTATATGCTTTCTTACCCCCTCCCGGAGGTGAAATGCATGCCCTGGTTGAAGCGCTGCCCAAACTGGCCGGTGGCACCAGCGGTAATCCTGCCCTGGACAAGATGGACAAAATGCTGCAGGAAGCCGATATTACGCCGGCTAACCTGAATCGCCTGAGCGATGGGTTCAAGAAATTCGGTACGACTGTTGAAAAGATCAGCGATGTCTCCGGCGCCCTTGCTGCGACAACCGATTATACCAATAAGACTAAAGAAGCCGCACTGGCCCTGGATAGCATGAAAGGCGCTTACCAGAATGCTACCAATACCATTTCCAGCTTCAACGCTGCCGCTGAAGGCACCAAGCAATTCCATACACAGGTGCAGGTGCTGACCAAGAACCTGGGCAGCCTGAATGCCATCTATGAGCTGGAACTGCAGGATACCAACAACCATTTGAAGGCGATGAACAGCTTCTATGGCAACCTGGTGAAGGCCTCCGAGACGATGCAAGGCAGTGTATCCGACGCTAAGAAGACACAGGAACAAATTGCCCTGCTCGCTAAGAACCTGGGTAATCTGAACCATGTTTATGGCAATATGCTGAGCGCAATGCAAGGCCGCCAGTCCTAATATCATGATATCTACCAGCCCGTTTTGTCCGGAGCACCATTATGAAAAACTACAATTTGGAAAATAAATAATTTACTGACCCATGTCTTTACCTAAAGAACCGCGGCAAAAGATGATCAATATGATGTATTTGGTGCTTACAGCCCTGCTGGCACTGAATGTATCCGTCGAGGTATTGAACGCTTTTAAGACCGTGAATACGAGCATAGAAAAATCCAATGGGGTGGTTAGTCAGAAGAATGACCTCACCTACGCTTCATTCAAAGCAAAGCTCGAAGACCCCCAGACGGCTGAGAAAGCCAAAATGTGGGCCCCCAGCGCTTTCAAAGCCCAAAAGATCTCCGGTGAGCTCACCAGCTATATCGAAGGCCTTAAGAACCAGCTCATCGAGGAGTCCAATCCCCAGATGAAGGATGGCAAAAAGGAATTTACCGAAGGTAACCTGGACGCCGCCACCCGTATCTTCGATACAAAGGGTGAAGGCCCCAAGCTGTACAAAGGTCTTACTGAATATAAGACCAATCTGCTGAACCTGCTGGACCCTTCGAACTATCCGGAACTGACGGACGAGAAGCTGAAGGAAGAGCTCCGCCAGACCAAGGCGCGTTTTGAGAAGGAACTGCCCCTTGACCTAAGCATTCCCAAGTCGGAATCCAACAATACGCCCAGCGGCAATATTCCCAAGGACTGGACGATCAACTATTTCCACATGACGCCGACCATTGCGGCCCTTACGATCCTCAGCAAGTTCCAGAGTGACATCAAGAACTCTGAAGCCCATGTGATCGACGAGCTGCACAAGCGCATCGGCGAAGTGAAGATCGTATTCGACAAGTTCGACGCCCTTGTAGCTCCCAACGCTACGTATTTGATGCCAGGCGATGACCTGGAGATCAAGGCCGGTATCGGCGCTTTCAGTGCCGCCGCCCAGCCGAAGATCACTATCAATGGCTCTGTGCAGCCCCTGACTGCAGACGGTACAGCCCTTTGGAAAACAAAGGTCAGCTCTACCGGTACTGTCAAAGTAAAAATTGATTATGCTAAGCCCGATGGCACCATTGCTACTGTCGAGAGAGATGTAAAATATACTGTAGGCCAGCCTTCCGGCGCCTCTGTTTTCCTGGAGAAGATGAACGTGCTGTATGTGAAGGAAGACAACCCCGTAAGGATCTCCGGTGGCAGCGTAGGCCGCGAGAAAGTGCATGTATCCTTCACCAATGGTGAGATCACACATACCGATGGCGATAACTACAATGTAGTGCCCACCAGCCCCGGCGATGGTAAGATCATTGTCGACGCTGACGGAAAGAGAACGGAATTCCCCATGCGGGTGAAATACCTGCCGAACCCCACGGGTTTTGTAGGTTCCAAGAAGGGTGGCGCCATTTCCTCCGCTGAGTTCAAAGCCATCGGTGGATTGCTGGCCAAGCTGGAAGGTTCTGAGTTCCAGTCAGGCTTCAGAGTTGTCAGCTACAAGCTGGCAGCGCTGGGCGGCAATATCCCTCAATACCAGGAAGCCGTCAATGAAGGTCCCCGCTGGACCGGACAAGCCGCCGGCATCGTGCAGCGCGCCTCTCCTGGCACCAACGTTTTCTTTGACGCGATCACGGTGGTAGGTAAGGACGGAAGAAACCGGGAATTACCTCCGATGGTGTTCAGCCTGAAATAATAAATTTTTGAGATCTGTCCGCCACTGGCGGGCAGATCTTTCTAAAGTATTTAATAAGATAAATCAAGAGAGATGAAAAAGCATTTTATCAGATTATGCTTGTTGGCGCTGGTGGTTGCATTGGCAGCCGGAACAGCTGATGCGCAGACAACCAGGAAGGGAAAGAAGCGGCCCCCGGCTAAAAAGTCCGCTAGTACCAAGAGCCAGGGCGGGAACAACGCCGCCGTAGCCCCTGTGAAGGATACGGTGAAGCCGGCTCCCGTGGCAGACGCGGATATCAAGCTGGTTGACCCCCTGAAGTCCCTCCGTAACGATGCCATCATCGAGCGCAATCTGGTAAAAGACCGTACGCCCCTGACGTATGAACACATCCGTGAGGACGATGCCGTTTACCGTCAAAGGGTATGGAGAGAGATCGACGTGCACGAGAAGATGAACCTTCCCTTCGTGTACAAGGCCACAGAAGACAATGGTAACCAACGCTTCATCTATATCCTGCTGAATGGTATCAAAGCGGGTAACATTACGGCCTTCGACGCCAACGTCGACGATCGTTTTACCACCCCGATGACCTTCCAGCAGATTGCCAACGGCCTGGTGGGTAAGCCGCAGACCATTCAGATCCCCGATCCCGTGAATGACCCGGATGGATCCAAAGGTACCATGAAGGACACTACGATCACACAGGAGTTCAACCCTGATGCGGTGGAAAGGTATCAGATCAAGGAAGAATGGGTATTCGATAAGGAATCATCCCGTCTTCACGTACGTATCCTGGGTATCGCGCCCGAAAAGACGATCCTTAACCCTGACGGCAGCTTCCGCGCCGTATTGCCTATCTTCTGGGTATATTATCCCGAGATCCGCCCTATATTGGCGAAGTTTGAAGCGTATAATGGTAAGAATTTCGGGGCCCGTATGAGCTGGGAAGAGCTTTTTGAGAGCCGCATGTTCGCCAGCCGTATCATCAAGTCCACGGTAGATAATCCTGGTGACCAGTTCATCAGCGGCTATATCAGGGACCCTATCCTCCAACTGCTGGAAGGAGAGAATATCAAAGAGAAAATATTCAATTACGAGCAGGATCTCTGGTCGTATTAATTAAGATAAAAATGTAAATAATTAAAGGGTATCGTAAAAATACGATACCCTTTTCCTTTAGGAGTATCACCTCATTTCCTCCTGGGGTAATACCTTAATAAATAACTAAAAATTAATTAGTTAGTATGGAATTTTTTTTTCTCAAAATACCCAAAAGCGGGTATTGTTAAATAAAATTGTTTTACTATTTTTACACTGGTTTTTCATAGGATATTGGATTTTAAAAACGGGGCTGGATGTCTATCCGGGCCCCTTTTTTTTCTAGGCGCGTCCAGCGCCTTGAAAAAGCGCGCGAAGCGCGCAATAGATTAGCGTCTAACTAAACTCCGGCAGCGCAGCTGCCGAAAGAAACTGCAAGCGCCTGCGAATACGCAGGAAATGGAGGTTTACAAGTTTTCTTCCCGAGGCGGCGGACTAAAATGCGCCTTCACCAGCTTCGCCTTTGCTCCACCTATCACAGCGGCTATTTCTTCTTCCGTCAATAGTTTGATCTTGTTCACCGACCTGAATTCCTTTAGCAGCATGTCTGCGGTGCGACGGCCGATGCCCTGGATCTGCTCCAGCTCATTTACAAAAGTACCTTTGCTTCTTTTCTGCCTGTGAAATGTAATGCCAAAGCGGTGTACTTCATCCCGGATACGGCGGATGAGCTTCAGACTGTCGCTGTTGTATGGCAGCTTGATGGACTCGGTATCGCCGGGGAAAAAGATCTCTTCCTCATTCTTCGCCAGGCCTACCACTGTCATCATCCCGGTGAGTCCCAGCTCCGTAATGCTTTCCATGGCCGCGCTCAGCTGACCTTTGCCGCCGTCAATGATCACAAGCTGTGGAAGGGACTGTTGCTCTTCCAGCAATCTTCGATATCGCCGGTGTACCACCTCTTTCATCGTTGCGAAGTCATTGATGCCCTGTACCGTCTTCACATTGAAATGACGATAATCCTTTTTGCTTTCCACTCCATCTCTGAAGCAGACCATCGCGGACACGGGGTAGCTCCCCTGGAAATTGGAGTTATCAAAGCATTCGATGTGTATGGGCAGTTCCGACAGCTGAAGGTCTTCCATCAGCTGATCAAGCACTTTCTTCCGCTCGTCCAACGTCTTGCCTTCCAGCTGGAGGATCTTCTTTTTGCGCAGCTCTTCCCGGAAATAGTCCACGTTCTTCTCCGATAGCTCCAGCAGCTTTTTCTTGTCACCTCCTTTTGGTATGGTGAGGGTGATGCCTTCTTCGGGGTATTCAATGGGAAAAGGGAGGATGATCTCCCGGGCATGGCTGTTAAAGGTCTCTCTTAATTGCGCCACGGTAAATGCGAGCACTTCCTCGTCCGACTCTTCGAGGTGTGTCTCTACTTCCGTCGTATGTGTCTGTACGATGGTGCCATTCTCCACCATCAGGAAGTTGACATAGGCATGGTCGCCGTCCCGGAGCATGGAGAATACATCCGCGTGGCTGAGATGCCGGCTGACAATGATGGAGCGGGACTCATAGGTCTCCAGGTGCTCGAGCTTTTTGCGGACGATCTCGGCTTTTTCAAAATTCATTTTCTCGGCCAGCTCGCGCATCTCTTTTTTAAATTCCTGCATCAGCGGTCCGAGATTGCCTTTCAGGATATTCTTCAGCTGCACGAGGCCTTCTTTATAATCTTCAGCCGTCTGCAGCCCCTCGCAGGGACCTTTGCAGTTGCCCAGGTGGTATTCCAGGCAGACTTTGAATTTTCCTTTACGGATATTGTTATCAGTAAGATTGAGCTGACAGGTCCGCAGCTGGATATTGCCCTTGACAAAGTCCAGCAGCTCGCGGACCTTTCCCACCGAGGTGAACGGGCCCAGGTATTCAGATCCGTCATTGATCTTGCGGCGGGTGAGGAATACACGGGGGAATGGTTCGTTCTTGACGACGATGAAAGGGTAGCTCTTGTCGTCCTTCAGGTTTATGTTAAATTTCGGCTGGAACTGCTTGATGAGGGAATTTTCCAGCAGGAATGCATCCTGCTCCGAATTCACGATGGTGAACTCGATGCGCCGGATACGCTGCACCAGCTCATGGGTCTTATAAGTGGTGAAGGTCTTGGTGAAATAGGAGCTTACTCTTTTACGCAGACTTTTGGCCTTCCCGACGTAGATCAGCTCATTCTTTTCGTCGAAATATTTGTAAATACCCGGGTCTACAGGTATTGTATGTGCGATATTGCTAAACTGCTCCTGCGTCATATTTTTTAGTCTGCCTCTTCATTGTTCCAGATCACTTTCAGCTGCCGGGTCTCGGGTGTTTTTCCGGTAGCCTGAAAGCTGGTGATCACCAGGAAACTGTGCCTGGACTGCCAGTACATTTTCTTTACTACCAGGGTATCCGACTCGCGGGCGGTGCGTTCCAGGTAGATGCTTTTCACTTTGTCAAATCCTTCACCGGAAGCGACCACTACGTCCACGCGGCGAAGGGGCTGCTCTTTATTCTTTGGAGAATAGGTGAAGCTGAGATAGCCTGTCGTCTGGTCGCCAAAGGAATTCTCCGTAAAACCCTGCTGCAGGCTGTCCAGCTCAGGCATCAGGAAGGAGGACGCCAGCCTGTTGAACTCCTTCGGCGTAAGAAAGGAGGAATCCGTCCTGTTATGCACGGTCTCACATTTCAGTATGGCCAGGGGGGTGGAGTCGACATACCGGATCTCAGACTGCAGATAATCTGCTACGGGAAAGAATTTTTGGGCGGTCGTATCCGTGGCTTTGGATACCTTGTCTGGGGTAGAGGCGGGGGTCTTTTGGTTTCCACAGGCAGCTAAGAGCAGCAGGCAGCCGGCGAAAAAGGATACCGTTATGTTCATGCCCCAAAATTACGATTATGGAATGGCTTTGACAATGCCGATCTTGAAGCCGTATCCCTTCAGGTGTTCCTGGATGGGATAGCCGCTGTTGAAGGAGGACAGCAGCTGGTAGCGGAATTCGGGCCCGGCTTGCAGGCGCAACCCGTTGGGCAGCCTGTAGGAAAGGAAGGTTTCCAACCCTCCGTAGAGATTCCATCTTCTGAACTGGCTGGGGCCTTTGACATAATTGTAGTAATCACCCGTCAGCAGATAGGAGTTGGTATTCATCAGGTAGCTGGGTTGTATGGTGGCAGCCACATTAAGCTGCAAACGCTCGTTGCCCATGATCCTCAGCTCGAAGCCGATGGGTGCGGACAGCTGATAAAAATCGTTGGTGAGGTTGACCTGCGCCCTGCTGTCGAAATTGGTAACGGTGTTACGGGCCATCATGCTGTCGATATAATAGCCGTAGTAGGAGCTGAGGTCGGCGGTGGGCCGCAACGGCTTGCTCGCATAGGCTTTCAAGGTATTGCGGCTGAAATTGAACTGCAGACCTCCCTTGACCGTCAGGTTGCGTGTCAGCCTGTACATGATCATACCGCCCACTTCAAATCCGAGGGAGGGTTTGTGGTCGATGTAATCGGTGGCATCACCGTGCATAAAGTATGTCTTGGATCCAGGTTGTCCGCCTGACAGGCTCCTGTAGGTGAGGGTGGGTGATACGTATAGCTGGAAGTATTTTCTTCCTCTTTTGGCGGCAGCGGGCATATTGTAAACGGCATAATCATACAGCCAGTTGATGCGCTGCTGATCGGCAATGGCTTCGGTGAATACGACCTTACCGCCGGCCGCCTTACCCGCGGAGTCGACCAGGGCTTCGCTACCTGTGACGGCACCGGTGGTGGAGCGGGTTATCGCAAGATTATTCCTGGAGAGCGGGTTGTTCCTGGCTGCGTGTACGGGGGGATCGATGTCTTTAGCATTTTCGGCCGCTGCAGGCGTGTTGGAAATAAAGGTCAGCGACCTGTCCGTGCCTGGTGAGGTCCCCGCGCCTGCCGGAGTATTGCCTGCTGCGATGACATTCCGGCCTGCCTGGGCGGCGGAGCCGGCCGAAGCCGAAGCTGCATCTTCTGTCACGCCGGGTGACTGGAGTGTCGGCATTATGTGCACTGCTGCGATCAGGGGAATGGAAGGGGGCTCTGAAGGGAGGCTGACCACCTGGCTCAGCATCCCGGAAATGTCCGGTTGGCTCTTTGCCGGACCGCTTACCCTGATGTTGATCTCTCTGTAGGAGCGATCATCAGCGCCTGGCGCATTACGTTTATTGGCCTGGAAAGCGGCTGTATTACGGCGTTGGCCCGAAAGGGCCACCAATGGGGAAGGACTTTCATTTTCATCACTGGCGACTGCCGGGTCAGCGAGACCGTGGGTGGCGGCGGCTGATCGCCTGGCCAATTCTGCTTTAGAGGGGGAAAGGAGCTCTCTGCCGGCGAAGAAGAGGATGCCTGTTACCAGCAGGGACATGCTTGTTATGAACCATCTCCTTTTAGTGTGCAATGAACCGTGGATACCCTTCCATACCTTCTCTGAGGGGTACATTTTGTATTGCTCCGTCTTTTCCCTGAGCAGTTGTTCAAATTCCTCACTATAGAAGTTGCTCTCCCGCATTATCAAGCATTTTTAGACATATTTTCATGGTTTGGATCTTTTTATCTTATCGGATAGCAAACAGCCACGTCGACTTTTCTCTTGGTTTTGGTAGTATTTTCTTCCTGATCAGTATATCTTCCAACATTTGTTTAGCTCTGGTGTATTGACTACGACTGGTGCTCTCCTCGATGTCCAGCATCTCCGCTATCTCTTTATGAGAGTACCCTTCGATGGCGTACAGGTTAAGAACGGTGCGATAGCCGATGGGCAGGATCCGAATGCATTCCACGATCTGTTTGGCCTGCACGATGGATGGAACGCTTTCCTCCCGCACCTGGACACCGCTGGCATGGACGATATCCAGGCTCTCATTAAAGCGTTTATTCTTTTTCAGGTTGTTGATACAGGTGTGGACGATGATCCTCCTGATCCAACCTTCAAATGCACCTTTATTCTGGAAAGTATGCATTTGTGAAAAGACCTTAATGAACCCTTCCTGTAACATGTCCTCCGCGTCTTCTCTGTTGTGAGCAAACCGATAACAGACTGCCAGCATTTTGGGGCTGTACCTGTTGTACAGTTCCCGCTGGGCAGCCGCCGAGTTTTTTAAACAGCCTTGTAAAATGGCTTCTTCGGTCATATCGTCACCGGAATTGGTTGCCCTGTAATTTAGACAATTTTTGTGACGCAAAGCTGCATGGCGGAAAAAAAGGTGCAAGCACCTAAATGAGCTTCAAGCTTCAAGCTGCAAGCTACAAGTCGGACCTATTAAGTGCTTATATGTACCTGGCTTGCAGCTTGTAGCTTGTGGCTTGCAGCTAAATAAGCACTTTCCCCGTCATTTCCGGCGGAATGGGCAATTCCATGAAAGTCAATATGGTAGGCGCCAGGTCGCCCAGCTTGCCCGGCTGGACTTTCCCTTTCCAATCCTTGTCGATGATGAAGAAGGGGACCAGGTTCAGGCTATGGGCCGTGTTGGGGCTCCCGTCGTCGTTGACCATATAGTCGGCATTCCCGTGATCGGCCGTGAGGAATACGGTGTAACCGTTGTCCAGCGCGGCTTTTACCACTTTTTCCACGCAGCTGTCCACCGTCTCGGCGGCCTTGATGACGGCCTCCCAGACGCCCGTATGGCCTACCATATCGGTGTTGGCGTAATTCAGGCAGATAAAATCCGCCGATTGTTGCCGGATCTCGGGCAAAATGGCTTCGGTCAGCTCCAGTGCGCTCATTTCGGGCTTCAGGTCATAGGTGGCCACTTTCGGCGAGGGGACCATGATCCTTTTTTCCCCCTCGAAAGGGACTTCCCTGCCCCCGCTGAAGAAGAAGCTCACGTGCGGGTATTTTTCCGTTTCGGCTATGCGGATCTGTTTGAGCCCCAGTCCCGCGATGATCTCTCCCAGCGTATTTTTCAGGTCGTCATTTTCGAATATGACATGCACTCCCTTGAAGCTTTGATCATATTGGGTCATGGTGGTATAGTCCAGGGACAACCGCTTCATCTCCTGTTCGGGGATATCCGTCTGCGTTAGGACCTGTGTGATCTCACGGCAGCGGTCTGTCCGGAAATTGAAGCAGAGGGCGAAATCCCCGTCCTGTATAGTCGCCAGCGGCTGCTGATCTTCATCAATGATGACGGTGGGCTTGATGAACTCGTCCGTGATCCCCGCGGCATAGGCCTGTTCCACGGCAGCAAGGGCGTCCGTGGCTTTTGCGCCTTTACCATGCACCATGGCGTCATAGGCCAGACGGACGCGTTCCCAGCGTTTGTCACGGTCCATGGCATAATAACGGCCGCTTACGGTGGCAATTTTGCCTGTCGTATTGTTCAGGTGCTCCTGCAGCTCGCGAATGAAGCCCAGTCCGCTTTTGGGGTCCGTATCGCGGCCATCCGTAAAGGCGTGGATATATACCTGGTCCAGGCCTTCCTGTTTGCAGACGTCCACAATGGCTTTTACGTGATTGATATGGCTATGCACGCCGCCATCGCTGACCAGGCCAAGGAGGTGGAGCGGCTTGCCTTTGGTTTTCGCGCCGCGGATGGCGTCAAGCAAGATCTTATTTTGGGCGAAAGAGCCATCCCGGATACCTACATTGATACGCTGCAGCTCCTGGTAAACGACCCTGCCGGCCCCCAGGTTCAGGTGGCCTACTTCCGAATTGCCCATCTGGCCTTCCGGCAGCCCTACCGCTTCGCCGCAGGTCACCAGCGTAGTATTGGGATATTGCTGATATAGCGAGCTGACAAAGGGAACCCGGGCATGCTGGATGGCATCCGATGACTTTTTCTTTCCTAACCCCCACCCGTCCATTATGACCAGGATTACTTTCTTTTTAGGCATAAAAACTGATTTTTTACATGATCGTGGCGGGCAAAGTTAGGAAGAATAGCGATTAAAGGGGGCATCTACTTACCTGATAATGGTATTTTTACACATGGAAGATAGTTTGGCATATAATTGGTATTAAGCGAGTCGACTAATATTCTATTCATATGAAAAGCATCCTTGGATTGGCAGTCATGACTATGGCGCTCGTCCTGGTTTCTTTCCGAACTGATTACAGCATTGAGGACATTGCCACTGCGATGCGCTCCGGAAACATTAACCAGCTATCCCGTTATCTTGACACGAGGGTAGATATAGCTCTCCCCGAAAAAAGCGATACTTACAGCAAAAGCCAGGCGGAGATGATCATCCGTGATTTCTTCAAGACCAATGTCGTTCGTAATTTCCTGGTCAAGCACAAAGGCGAGAACAGCGGCCTTGAATTCTGCATAGGCGTCCTGCAGACCCGCAATGGAGATTACCGGACCACCCTATTTATCAAGCAGAAAGGCGACAGGCTGCTGCTGCAGGATCTCCGTT
This sequence comes from Flavitalea plasmicola, assembly GCF_030546645.1. Classification (GTDB taxonomy): domain Bacteria; phylum Bacteroidota; class Bacteroidia; order Chitinophagales; family Chitinophagaceae; genus Puia. Next base: position 168,218 of record NZ_JAUOTO010000007.1, on the reverse strand, counting down.
TTCAGCCTGCAGAATAGCTCCTTTTTTTATCGTTTAGCTTCCCTTCCTTTCCTCCGTACCCCGTATTACCGCATGGTGAATTCCTGTATCTTTACCGCATGTCCAACAATTTTGACGATCAATTGCGATTCCTCGTGGAATCTGCCTTGCGGGAGGATGTTGGTGATGGCGATCATTCCACTTTATCCTGTATCCCTCCCGAAGCAAGGGGTAAGGCTGTCCTGAAGATCAAGCAGGATGGGATCCTTGCCGGCATGGAGATAGCAGAAAAAATATTCCGGCTGAAAGAGCCTTCCGCGATTTTTACTCCTTTCAAGCAAGATGGCGAGATCATGAGGGACGGCGAAGAAGCATTCGAGGCTGAAGCCACCGTGCATACTATTCTGCAATGCGAGCGCCTTATCCTTAACTGCATGCAGCGTATGAGCGGTATTGCCACGCTCACCCGGCAATATGTCGACAAACTGCAGAAGTATAAGACGCGCGTCCTGGATACGCGTAAGACCACGCCCAATTTCCGTCTGCTGGAGAAGGAAGCCGTCCGCATCGGCGGCGGTATCAACCATCGCTTTGGGCTTTATGACATGATCATGCTGAAGGACAATCACATCGACTATGCCGGCAGCCTGGAAAAGGCGATTGAAAAGGCCAGCGCTTACCGGCAGGCCTACCGGCCCCATCTTAAGATAGAAGTGGAGACCCGCAATATCGAAGAGGTCCAGCGGGTGCTGGACATCGGCAAGGTAGACCGGATCATGCTGGATAACTTTACTCCCCGCCAGCTGTCCAAGGCCCTGGCCCTGATAGGCGAGCGGTATGAGACGGAAGCCAGCGGCGGCATCAACCTTAACAACGTCGAGGATTATGCCCGTACCGGTGTGGATTATGTCAGCATCGGCGCGCTGATCCACCAGGCAAAGAGCCTGGACCTTAGCCTGAAGGCCATCACCGTACAATAGCTGCGTATGGCCCCAGGGCACCTTATAAACACCAGAACATGAGCAAGAAAAAAACGAATTCCTCCGGTATCGTCTTTTCCACCGACCCTGATTTCCGGATAGACGAGGACCTCCCCCAGGAAATAACGCTGGCGCCCCGCCAGCAGAAATTACGTGTCAAGCTGGATACCCGGCAGCGGGCCGGCAAGGCGGTGACCCTCGTAGAAGGTTTTGCCGGTACGGCGTCCGACCTGGAAGACCTGGGTAAAAAGCTAAAAGCCCATTGCGGTACGGGCGGCTCGGTGAAAGACGGGCAGATCCTGGTACAAGGCGATCAGCGGGATAAGGTCCTGCAATGGCTGCTTAAACATGATTACAGCTCCTCGAAAAAAGCCGGATAATTTGCGGTGATATGGACAGTCCCGTATTGTTTATTTTGCTGGTTGCGCTTTGCATCGGCAGCGCACTGACCACGCTCATCAGCTTTACCCTCTATATCCGGACCAGGCTAACGGAAAGGGATCATCCGGATGAGACAGGACCGGATCAGCATCGCAGGCATGAAGAGCTCGACAGGAAAGAGCGGCTTTATCAATCCATCCACTTCATTTCCCTATTGGCTTTCGTGATGCTGGGAGTATTGATCCTGGTAATAATAGCCCGGCGGATCGATTGATCCGCCGGGAAGATGAATGAAATAATATGGAGGTCCTGTTAGTTGACCAGCAGCTTGAATGTTTTAGGTTTCTCTCCTTCCGTCACTACCATCAGCACATACGTTCCTTTCGTAAGTCCAGTGGCGGGTATGGTCTGCCGGAAATAGGTGGATTGGTTATCCAGCACGACCTGTTTTACCAACCTGCCTGAGATGTCATAGATCAGGAACTTCACGGTACCTGCTTTCATGCCCTGTCCTTCGACGGCAAACTGCTGGCCGGCGGCAACGGGGTTTGGATAAACCTTGAGGCCGGAAGAGGCGCTGTCGAGCATCAGGCTGGTCGCGTTGGCGGCTGATGTTTCCACGGCGCTGGCCGTTGTCGGTTTTACGGTGAGCTTCATCTGGTCGCTGGTCTTAAGTCCTGTTGTGCTGGTGATGTCTACTTCGAAGACATAGGCCCCTGCTATCAGGTTGCTGACGACGGGCTTGATACTACCCCGGCCAGAGATGGTCGCCGCGTTGGGACCGGTGATCTGTTTCCAGGTGCAGGTTTTGACTTTCTGACCTTTCACCGTACATACGCCATTGATCATATAAATATTGAGCGGCAGGGCAATCGTGGCATCGCCGCCGGCGCTTGCGGCAAAAGTGGAAGTGACAAGCGGATTCACCGTCACCGTCGTCTGGTCGGAGGCAGAATTTCCGGACGTACTAGTAATGGTTACCTGGAAGACGTAGGAGCCCTGGATGAGCCCGCTGACGGTGGGGCTGATGGATCCTGCGCCAGTGATCGTGGCCTTCGCCGGGCCGCTGACCTGGGTCCATTTACAGGTGGCTACGGCCTCTCCTTTAACGGTGGCTACGCCTGCGATCTTTGTATTGCTGGTCGGCAGGGTCATGCTGATATCCGGACCGGCGCTCACGGTGAAGACGGAAGTCACCGGTGCGGCGTTCACTTTGACCGTCACCTGGTCGCTGGCGGACTTGCCCGAGGCGGTGGTGGTGGTGAAGGTGAATACATAGGTGCCCTGCACCAGACCGCTGACGTTGGTTTTTCCGCTCCATGCATCTGCAAATACGGCGGTGTTGGGACCACTGGCCTGCGTCCAATGATAGGTCGAGATAGTACTGTTCGTTGCCGAACCTGTACCGGTGAGGGCGGCGCTGGCGGTGGGGAGTGTGATGGACTGATCAGCACCGGCATTTGCAGTGACGGTGACAGCCGGCGCTGCATTCACTACTACAGTCACCTGGTCGCTGGCGGATTTGCCCGAGGCGGTGGTGGTGGTGAAGGTGAATACATAGGTGCCCTGTACCAGACCGCTGACGGTGGTGTTTCCGCTCCATGCATCTGCAAACACGGCGGTATTGGGGCCGCTGGCCTGGGTCCAATGATAGGTGGAAATGGTGCTGTTGGTTACCGTACCCGTGCCCGTCAGCGCGACGCTGGCGGTGGGGAGGGTAATGGATTGATCAGCTCCGGCATTTGCGGTGACGGTGACGACCGTCGCTGCATTCACGACTACAGTCACCTGGTCACTGGCCGACTGGCCCGTGCTGCTGGTGACGGTGAATTTAAACACGTAGGTGCCTTGTATCAGTCCGCTGACGGAAGTCTGCGCGTTCTTTGGAGTGGAGAAAATGGCAGTATTGGGACCGCTGACCTGTGACCACTGGTAGGCGGTGATGGTGCCATTCGGTTCCGCAGCGGTACCTGTCAGCACCGTGCTGGCGGTGGGAAGGGTAATAGCCGCGTCATTCCCGGCGCTGGCGGAAGGCGGCGGCACGGTGGTACCCTGGTCGATGATGACATTGTCTCCGCTCCTTTTATATTGAAGCATCCACTGGTAAATATTGAGTCCGGCGCTGTTCTTGATCCCTGGTACATTGACGGTGCCGTAGGTCTGAAACCAGCCGCCATGGCCGGTGGCAGGAAAGATGGTCTCCAGGGGAGCCGGGGTTTCTTTAAGCCCCTGCAGCAGAGAGATCCAACCCGTCGTATAGGACAAGGGGACCGTAGGGTCGCTCTGGTTGTGGGTGGCCCAGACGGGTACATGCTCTGCCGCTATATTGGAGGCAGGTGAACTTTGCGGATAGGAAGCGCCGGCTATCGGAACAATGGCCGCCAGGCGTTTAGCGTACGCCTTGGAATAGCCCGGGTAGTTCCAGGTGATGCCTCCGCCCATGCTGAGGCCGGTGAGATATATCTTACTTTGATCCACCCTATAGTGACTGATGGCATAGTTGATGACGTCGTTGACCGTGTTGGGCTCATCGGCTCCCGGAGGCCAGGCGTTCAGCTGGGGGGCGATGACGATGAACTCAAAAGACTTGCCGTTCACGACCACCGGATCGGGGAAGTTGGCGTTATAGCCAAGGTTCACCTGCTGGTTGATCTGCTGGGTGGGGCCGTTGTGCAGGACATTGACAAGCTGGGCGTTGCCGTCGCCTATCTCACCCATGCCATGGATGAAGACCAGTAAGGGATAACTCTTACCGCTGGTACTGTAATTGGCCGGAAGGGAATTGTAAAAACCGTTGACGTACTTGTTGATCGGCGTGCTCTTGTACGCTGTCAGCGTTCTTTTGGATTGAGCGAAGATCAGGCCTGGAACCGAAAGGAGCGCCAGGCATAAAATACCTGCCTGACAGAATTTGTACAGTTCTTTCATAATTTACGTGTTTAAATAAGTCTTTAAAAGGAAATAGAAATAAGGTAGCAACGCCGTTCTATGGGTGGGTAAAAGGGGCAACTGTGGAACCGCGGTAACACGGCAAAATCCACGCCAATCTTGGGTTTCTGGCCAATAGGAGCTATAATATTTTCCATGGGGGCTGGCATGATTTTTTCATGCCGGCGCGCACAATAATCTCAGATGCGTGGCATGATTTTTTCACTGCCCCTGCGCCAGCGAGTATGCTTTTTTATTCCCCCACATATTGAGCAGTTCAGACGAGCAGATCTTGAAATCCCCGCTGAGGCTGACATACAGGCCCAGCACGTCCTGCTGGTTCAGGGGTGACCCGTCGATGCTTTCAAAGCGGACATTGTATTGGTTGACAAGATTCGTATAGACGGAGCCGGTAGGCCACACCTGTGTTCCCCTGTTGCTGATGTTGATGAGGTTGAATTTCACGCCTGCATGACGCTGGCATTTTTTGGCGATGGTCTCGGGCTGTTCCGAGCTCTCGATAAAAAGGTCCACGCCGACGATGAACTCTTTCTGCGTTTCTTCGGTGACCATCATTTCATTGCTGGTGAGCTTAAAGGCTGTCTGCGTAACGGGCATATTCGGCAGCAGGGGCCTGGCCATGTGTTCCGGCGTTTTGCCGAAGTTCTTTATGATGGATTCCGCAAAGGCCGTCGTGTTCAGGGAAGGGGTGTTCCTGTCGCCGAAGTCCCCGGTATGTACGCCCTGTTCCAGGGTATACAGCAGCGCATTCTCGATGATGGCGGCATTTTCCATCAGTCCCAGGTGGCGTAGCATAGATATGCCGCTGAGCAGCAAGGCTGTAGGGTTGGCGATGTTCTTTCCGGCGATGTCGGGGGCGGTACCATGGACTGCTTCAAAAATCGCGATGTGATCGCCGATGTTGGCCGAAGGGGCGAATCCGAGTCCGCCTACCAATCCCGCGCAGAGGTCGGAGATAATATCGCCCTGCAGGTTCGTGAGGACTACTACGTCGAATTCCTGGGGACGGACCACCAGTTTCATGGCCAGATCATCCACGATGACGTCATCGGCTTTCAGCTCGGGATATTCCTTTGCCACTTCCTGGAAGCATTCCAGGAACAGGCCGTCTGTCAGCTTCATGATATTCGCCTTGTGACCGCAGGTGATGCGGCGGGCGCCTTTTTTCCTGGCCATCTCAAACGCATACTTGATCACCTGCAGGCTGCCCGGACGGGTGATAAAACGGCGGCTGAGCGCTACGTCCTGGGTCAGCATATGCTCGATCCCGCCGTAAGTATCTTCGATATTCTCGCGTACAATGGTGATATCAATGGGAATGCCGGCCTTGGAAAACACGGTATCCACGCCGTGTAATGTTTGAAAGACCCGTTTGTTGGCATAGGTGTTCCATGTCTTGCGCGCCGTAACGTTCACGCTTTTCACGCCCTTGCCTTTAGGCGTTTCCATCGGTCCTTTGAATAAGATCCCCAGTTCTTCGATCGTCTGTTTGGCCTCGGGCGTCATGCCATTGGAGAATCCTTTGTCGAATACCCACTTGCCCATATCTACGAAAACATATTCCAGCGATACCTTTCCTGCCTTGAATATATTGAGCACTGCGTCCATGATCTCCGGCCCTATGCCATCTCCCTTTGCTACTGCGATCTTCATATTTTGTTATTTTATATCTATGCTGCTACGAATCAGGCGCAAAATTAAGCCAGTTTTTCCGCTGATTTTGATTAATTTTAGACAAAATTGATTAGATGGCAAATAAGATCTCAGAAGGCGTGGAGGTAAGCGTTGAGACCTTTTATCAACCGGATTACTCCAATCCCCTTTCCGGTGAATATATGTTTGCCTATCGCATCACCATCGAAAATCACAACAATTTTTCTGTCAAGCTCCACCGGCGTCACTGGCATATCTTCGACAGCAACGGCAGTTACCGCGAGGTGGAAGGAGAAGGGGTGGTTGGGGTACAGCCCATCCTGAACCCCGGGGAGAGGTACCAGTATGTCAGCGGGTGCAACCTGCGCACCGAAATGGGCAAGATGTATGGCTCCTATACGATGGAGAACCTTAACAACAAGAAAAATTTCGAGGTCAATATCCCGATCTTCGAGATGATCGTTCCTTTCAAAATGAATTAACCCGAACGAACCGGAGGTTCGTTGCCTATAACCGCAAGGTTACGACCGTACCTGAGGAACGAAAGGTACGAACGAGGAAAAAGCGAGGAACGCAGCTTTGACGAAGTTCTGAGTGAGGGCCCGGAACTCCTCCGAAGGTCTCAGATATTAGATGATTCCGGGCAACGCGTTAAATTTTTGAAAAAAGCGTTGACCGGATATTTTTGGGTGCAACGGGTCTCCGGCGGGCGTTGTCTATAGTGGACCTTTATGCAAGTACTATGAAATTTTCATTGATCTTATTGCTGGCCCTGGGCATGCTGGCCTCCTGCCAGAAGAGCAATACCGAACCCGGTGCTTCGACGGTCACCGGACAGCTGAAGTATGGCGGCGATCCCAATGCGGACGGGCTGGGCTATTACATCGTCACCGACAGTACCCATGAAAATCTCCATCTTCAGCATCTTCCGGCCGAATTCAAACATACGGATGTAAACGCCCATGTGGCCATCAACTTCTTCGATACGGGCCGGACATTAGGAATGGAGGCCCTGCCCGGCGTCACGGGTCCCCGGATCGTTGTCGTTAAGTCTATTCGAAAACTATAAGGACTTTTCTTTTGCAATGGCTGTCCTGTAAAGGACATAGCCCATGATAGCGAAGAAGGCGACACCCAGCAGATAGTAGGGCATCTCTCCCATCGACTTACCCAGGGTCTCTTCCAGGCTGAGCTTTTTAAGGAAGTCGGAAACTTTTTCCGGGATGCTCAAAAAGGCAAAGATGACTCCCATCAGGGCGCCGCCTGCCACCAGGCCGGTGGCGAACAGGTTGCCTTTTTCCAACTCTTCTTCACCTTCTTTTGTCTGTAAGCCTCTTCTCTTTTTGGCCTTATCGGCCAATCCGCGGATCATGCCACCGATGTAGATGGGCAGTGTGGTGGAGAGGGGCAGGTAGACGCCGATGGCGAAGCTTAGTGCGCGGACCCCGCAAAGCTCCACGACCAGGGCGAGGAATGCGCCGGCCAGTACGAAGTTCCAGTCCAGCTTTCCACCCTGTATGCCTTTGATGAGGGTGGCCATCAGGGTGGCCTGTGGGGCGCTGAAGGTATAGCCGATGGCGTGTTGGATGCCCTGGGCCCGCAATGCCGCGGTGGGCATATCCAGGATCTTAATGGTGAAGCCCACGGCCAATGCCGAAACAATGACGCCTATGAACAGCGCCAGCTGCTGATAGCGGGGGGTAGCGCCCACCAGGAAGCCCGTCTTCAGGTCCTGGGAAGTGCCTCCGGCGTTGGAGGCGGCGATGCAGACCATTCCCCCTACTACCAGGGCCATGGCTTCGTATCCTTGCCCTCCCCAGCCCACGGCCAGGAAGATAAGGCAGGTGCCCATGATGGTGGCGATGGTCATGCCGGAGACGGGACTATTGGATGACCCGATGATGCCCACGATGCGGGATGCTACCGTGACAAAGAAGGCGCCGAAGACGAGGATCAGCACCCCGATGAGCAGGCGGCTGAAGAAGGAGTCTCCGGGAATGATATTCAGGCAGGCAATGAGCAGCACCAGGCCGATGCTGCCGAACAGTACGACTTTCAGGCTCAGGTCGCGTTCGGTACGGATGCGGCTGTCGGCACCCTTTTCTTTTACGGAGCCAATGCTTTCCTTAAAGGAGGATACGATGGTAGGGATGGTCTTGATGAGGGTGATCAGGCCGCCCATGGCCACGGCTCCTGCCCCGATCTGCCGGATATAGGCCCTGTAGATCGCGGAAGCGGGGTCTGTGAAGGTTTGGGTAACAGGGTTCCATCCACCCGTGCCACCGGCCGTATGAATGTCTTTGAGCATCCCCAGCTTGACCAGCTGCAGCGCGATGACCGAGGGGTTGACCAGTGAAGCCAGGAGCGGCTGCATGACCAGCCAGCTCAGGACGCTGCCTGCCACCAGGACGCCGGCGATGCGTGGACCTACGATATAGCCCAGGCCCATATATTCCGGGGTGATGTCGGCCGAAATGCGGGCGGAAGGAAATACGCTGTTAAGGGATTTGTATTTGGCCGTATCGAACAGCGGTGTTTCGGCGACGACCTTGAACATTTTCTGCAACAGGGCGTAAACGAAGGCGAAGCCCAGGCCCTGAAACGCTGTTCTGGCGAAGCTTCCTCCTTTTTCGCCTGCGATCAGCACGGAGGCGCAGGCTGTCCCTTCCGGATACGGCAGGGTCTCGTGTTCTTTTACGATGAGGCTGCGACGCAAGGGAATCATTAGCAGGGTGCCCATAATGCCGCCGAAGATGGAGAGAATGAAGATGACGGCATAGTTGAAATAATTGCCGGATTCGACGTTGGAAAGAAAAAGGAACCCAGGCAGGGTAAAGACGACGCCTGCCGCGATGCTTTCGCTGGCGCTGCCGGTGGTCTGGATAATATTGTTCTCCAGGATGGTGGTCCTGAATAATTTCCGTCCCAGGGTAATGGCGAGTACCGCTATAGGGATGGAGGCCGACACGGTGAGGCCTGCTTTCAGGGCGAGGTAGACGGTGGAGGCGCCGAAGAGGATCCCGAAGAGGCTGCCCATCAGGACGGCCTTGAAAGTAAACTCTTTCATCTGGGTATCCGCACTGACAAAAGGTTGAAATCGTTTTTCAGCCATTGTTGATTTTTTAGGAGTTAAGCTTCGCCTGTTTTTTCGCGGACGATCCTGTTGAGGGATTTGATGCGGCTAAAGATCAGGAAACTTCCGAGCGTACCTGCGACAAACCATATCAGGAAGAACACTTTTTTGTCGGGGAACTTATCCCAGGAGCTGGTCATCAACCCGGCGAACTTTCCGCCCAGCGACATGGTGAGGAACCAGCCCCCCATCAGCAGGGAGGTCAGCCGGGGCGGCGCCAGCTTGGACACGAGCGAAAGGCCCATGGGGCTTAGGAAGATCTCAGCCACCGTAACGAGAAAGTAGGTCCCCCACATCCATCCCGGCGATACCTTATAATGATAGATAGAGGATACGGAGAGGACGGCAAATACCATCCATAGGGAGGACAGGCCGGAAACAAAAAGGGCGATGCCGAACTTAGCCGGGGTAGTAGGTTCTTTTTTCCTTTTTCTAAGCCAGCCGAACAGGAGCACGAGCAGGGGTGTCAGGGTCACGATGAAGAAAGGGCCGATAGACTGGTATAGCTCTGCATTGGCCAGTTTCTGCTCCTGGCCAGGTGGCGGCCAGTTTTCCCGGGGGACATTATTATAGTAGGGGTCCGGGCCCATGGTCTTTACGATATGGCCGCTGTCATCCGTCACCGGCATCAGGTGATCATCCAGTTTTTCCGTTTCCCGGGGGGTGGTGCTTACCGTTTGCATCAGTCCCATCTGGTCGGCCACTTTTTCCGTGATGGCCGAGGTGATCGTCCTGTCCGTATGCCTTTCCGTCCAAAGGGTATAGGCCGTAAAATTCTGATAATACAGTGACCAGAAGATGACGGAGACGGCAAATATGAACAGCAGGGCGCCGATGCCTTTTTTATCTTCTCCCCTGGCTTTCACCCATAAGGAGATAAAATAGCCTATCACTGGCACGCAGGCAAAAACGAAGGCGTCATTGGAAGGTTTGCCCATCAGGGTGGTATGGAAGACCCTCGACGGCACATAAAAGCCAATGATAGCCGCCACTATGGCGGGTACGAATACGTACAGGGAGATCCTGGACAGGTGCATGTCTTCCGGCTGAGCAGGTTTCAGCACATTCCCTACCCGCACCTTTGAAAGATTCAGTCCGAAAGTGATCAGGGCGATGATCATCCCGATGCCGGCGGCACCGAAAGCATATCCCCAGCCATATTTGTTCCGCAGGTAGGCTGCAACGAAATTGCAGAGTAGGGCGCCGATGTTGATGCCCATATAAAAGATATTGTATGCATTGTCCTTCAGGGGTTTCAGGTCTTCCCGGTTGTAAATATTACCCAGGAGGGTGCTGATATTGGGTTTGAAAAAGCCGTTGCCGACGATGATCAATCCAAGTGAAACGTACATGGTGGTGTCTCCCGGCAAAGTGAGCCCCAGGTAGCCGGCAGCCAATAGTGAGCCCCCGATAAAGATGGACTTGATATAGCCCAGATAGCGATCGGCTATAAGCCCGCCTATGAATGGGGGAAGCCAGATGAGGGCGATGAAGGTGCCGGTGATATCAGCCGCCGTACTGGCATCCATGCCCTTGCCCCCGTTGTTCCTGCTGTCCAGCAAATAGAGCAGCAGGATACCGGCAATGAGATAGTAGGCGAAACGCTCCCACATTTCAGTTAAAAAACATACATACAATGCCTTGGGATGCTTGCCGGTCAGGGTTGTAGGTTGACTCATGGGTTGAATTATTGGTGCCTAAAATACAGATAAATACCTTACGGACGGTGTTGCGCGTCATTTAATGGACAAAAGCGGAGGAATACCGCATATACAGGCTGTTGTACCTTTGCAAAAATTCTTTTTCAGAATGTGCCCATGAAATTCGAATTTCGGGCACTTAAGTTGAAAAGCGCACCATAATTTACACCCCCATGAATATTTTATTGTTAGGCTCGGGTGGTAGAGAGCATGCGCTGGCCTGGAAACTTGCCGGCAGCAGTCTCTGTTCATCACTATTCATTGCTCCTGGAAATGCCGGTACGGCTCAATGCGGCACCAATGTCGATCTGTCTCCTGTAGATTTCGAAGGCGTCCGGAAGTTCTGTTCAAAACAGAAGATCGGGATGGTAATTGTAGGCCCGGAAGAGCCGCTGGTAAAGGGTATTGTGGATTTTTTCGCCACGGACCCGGACCTGCAGCATATTCCCGTCATTGGGCCTTCCGGAAAAGGCGCGCTGCTGGAGGGCAGCAAGGCCTTTTCCAAGAAATTCATGGAGCGGCATCAGATCCCTACCGCAAGTTACCGTGAGTTCAGTACCGCTAATTTCAGCGAGGGTATTACTTATCTGCAGCAGCATAGCCTGCCGATCGTACTGAAGGCGGATGGCCTGGCAGCGGGCAAGGGCGTGGTGATCTGTCAAAACCATATCGAGGCGGTGGCCGAGTTCGAGCTGATGCTGCAGGGCAATAAGTTTGGCGAGGCAGGCAGCAAGGTGGTCGTGGAGGAATTCCTCTATGGCATCGAAATGTCTGTCTTCGTGCTGACGGATGGGCGGCATTACGTCGTCCTGCCGGAGGCAAAAGACTACAAGCGGGTAGGTGAAGGTGATAAAGGCCCGAACACCGGGGGGATGGGCGCCGTCAGTCCCGTACCCTTCGCCGACGAGGTCTTCATGTCCAAGATAACACAGCGGATCATTGTTCCCACCGTGGAAGGCCTGGCAAAAGAGGACATTGATTATAAGGGTTTCATCTTTATCGGTATTATTAAGGTGGGGGAAGAGCCTTATGTCATCGAGTACAATTGCCGGATGGGCGATCCTGAGACGGAGGTGGTGATGCCCCGGCTAAAGAATGACCTGGCGGAGCTTTTCCTGGCCGTGGCTGAACAGCGCCTGGACAAGGTGAAGATCGAGATGGACCCGCGTATTTGCTGTACCATTGTGGCTGTCAGCGGCGGCTATCCGGGGAGCTATGAGAAGGGGTTGCCGATCACGGGACTGGAAGAGCCATTGCCGGAGGACAGCCTGATATTTCATGCCGGCACCCGTATGGAAAAAGGCGAGGTGCTGACGAATGGGGGCCGTGTCTTGTGCGTGTCATCCTTTGCCGAAACTGTTTACGAGGCTGTCGACAAGTCCAGGGACGTGCTGGAAAAGATAAATTACGAAGGCATTTACTACCGGCGTGACATCGGCTATGAATTCCTGTAAAGAACTTAATTGTATTATACCTCCAATATGTCTAATGAAGTCCATTACAACGATTACCTGCAGCTGAACCAGATCCTGAACGCACAATCTCCGGAGAGCGTGCTGCGTGGGGAGCCTGCCCATGATGAGATGCTCTTCATCGTCATTCATCAGGCCTATGAACTTTGGTTCAAGCAACTGTTGTTCGAGACCGGTTCGGTCATCGACATCATGCAGCAACCTTCCCTGAATGACAACGCTCCGGAGCTGCAAACCGTCGTGCACCGGCTTGGCCGTTGCGGAACCATTCTGAAAGTGCTGGTTCACCAGATCGATATCATGGAGACCATGACGCCCATGGATTTCCTGGACTTCCGGGATATGCTCCGTCCTGCCTCCGGCTTCCAGAGCTGGCAGTTTAAGCTGTTGGAAGCCCGCCTGGGGCTTAAATACGAGCATCGGTACGGACAGCAGTATTATGTCTCCCAGCTTCGCCAGCCCGAGATAGATACCATCAAAGCGGCCGAAAACGCCCCTTCTCTTCTTGAACTGGTCAATACCTGGCTGGAGCGGATGCCTTTCTTCCGCCTGCCTGCGGATGGGCCCATACCCGGGGGCGTTATTCCACCGCAGGATCATGGGATTGCTTTCTGGGCGAATTACAGGCAGCGCTACCTGGAATCTTTGGCAGAGCGGGAAAAGTCCAACCTTGACCTCTTCGACAGGATCTTCTTCGGTGCTCCCTCACCGGAGGGACCATTCGCTGAAAGGACTTTTGCGGAAAGTCGCTCGCTTTCTCCTGCTGCGAGCCGCGCTGCGCTTTTCATCATGCTTTACCGGGGATATCCCATCCTGCAGCTGCCTTTCCAGGTCCTGCATCAGCTGCTGGAGATCGATGAGCAGCTGAGCACCTGGCGTTACCGGCATATGAGCATGGTACACCGGATCATTGGTACGCGCATCGGCACGGGAGGCAGCACGGGTAAGGATTACCTGAGCGCGGCGTTAATGAAGCATCATTTGTTCAAAGACGTTGCAGGGCTCACGAGCTTTCTCATTGAAAGGAAGCGATTGCCGCAACTGGATGCTGAAATGGAAAAGAGGTTGGGGTTTGCGCGCTAGGACGAGCCACAGGCTCGGCGGCTGTAACTAAGCGTAGCGAAGGTTATGAACGAGACGGGCCGAGGGCCGAAGGGCCGGCGAAGTTCCCAATTATGAGATCGTTTTCGGAAGGACTTGTCCTTTCCGAAAACAAGAGAGGGACTGCATTCGAAAAAATCTTTGCGGGCACATTGCCCATCACATACGCAACTCTAACTTTTTTCGTTCTGTACAGTGAGTTATACCCTTTGAAGACGGCCTTCAAAAAAAAATTTGGCAGTTAAAGCTTTGTGGAAAATAATCCGATGAATCAAGGGTTTCACCTTTGTAATTCAAATTATTTCCTTCAATTTTGCTGTCCAAGTGGTACCCGAGGGTAACCGAAGGGTACGGACGAGGAGGAGCGTGTCGAAGCAGCTCCGACGAAGTACTGGTACTGCAAGGGTGCACTAATAGCTGAAATTTCAAAAATCTGACCTTTATACTAAAATGGGATTATTCAATTTCCTTACGCAAGAAATAGCCATGGACCTGGGTACCGCCAATACCCTCATCATACATAACGACGAAATTGTGGTGAATGAACCGAGCATCGTTGCGTTGGATCGCAACAACCCGAAAACCGTGCTGGCCGTGGGCAAGCGAGCCCTGATGATGCACGAAAAGACCCATGAAAGCATCCGCACCGTAAGACCGCTGAAAGATGGCGTTATCGCTGACTTCAACGCAGCCGAGCTAATGATCAGGGAGATGATCAAGATGATCTATCCCAAGAAGCCGCTGTTCCCGCCCAGCTGGCGGATGATGATCTGTATCCCTTCCAGCATCACTGAAGTAGAAAAGAGGGCCGTCCGGGACAGTGCCGAGCAAGCCGGGGCCAAGGAAGTATACCTGATCCACGAACCTATGGCAGCAGCCCTGGGCATCGGCATCGACGTGGAAGAGCCTGTAGGTAATATGATCATCGACATCGGCGGCGGTACCACCGGTATCACCGTCATTGCCCTGGCCGGGATCGTATGCGATCAATCCATCCGGATCGCCGGCGACGAATTCACGGCCGATATTATGGAAGCGCTCCGCCGTTACCATTCCCTGCTCATCGGCGAACGTACCGCTGAGCAGATAAAGATCCAGATCGGCGCGGCCCTGAAGGACCTGGACAACCCCCCTGACGATATTCCTGTCAATGGACGCGACCTGGTAACTGGTATCCCCAAGCAGATCATGGTAAGCTACCAGGAGATAGCCGAAGCGCTCGATAAGAGCATCTTCAAGATCGAAGAAGCTATCCTGAAAGCCCTGGAAACAACACCACCGGAGCTGGCAGGCGACATTTACCGCCGCGGCCTCTACCTGACGGGTGGTGGCGCCTTATTGCGCGGACTGGACAAGCGCCTGAGCCAAAAGATCAAGTTACCTGTACACATCGCCGACGATCCTCTGAAAAGCGTTGTCCGGGGTACCGGCATCGCCCTGAAGAATTACGACCGTTATCCCTTCGTCATGCGATAGGAGGATGGCGGCCGAACTAAAACCAGAAAAAGGAACCCGAAATAAATCTACACAGCGGTGCGTAACGTTTTTCTCTTCATCAGAAGGCATTTTAACTTCCTCTTCTTCCTGGTGTTGCAGATAGTTTCCCTTTCCTTCCTCTTCCGATATAACAAGTTCCATGAAGCGGCCTTCATGAATGTCAGTACGGAGCTCACCGGCAGGATCAACGAAAAATACAATGGTATCGAATATTATTTCCAGCTAAAGCGGACCAATGAGTCGCTGGTGAAGGAAAATATCCGTCTGCGCCAGCTGCTGAAAGAGAATTATGAGGCGCCGGATTCAAACAGGCGCCTGGTGATGGACACGATCCGGGTGGACTCGGCCAGGTCTATCCTTAAATACAACTACCTGGAGGCAAAGGTCGTCGGCAATACCACAGCGCTTCAGTTCAATTATCTTACGATCCACCGGGGCTTTGCCCAGCAGGTTCGTCCCAATATGGGTGTGGTAGGGCCGCAGGGTATCGTGGGCACGGTGGTCAATGTCAGTGAGAACTATGCCACGGTGATGAGCCTGCTCCATCGCCAGTACAAAGTGGTTGTCAAGCTGAAGAATGGAGCGGAAAGAGGCGCCATTGAATGGGACGGCCTGAGCCCTCTCTTTGTAACTCTGAAGGATATTCCCAAAAGCGCCAAGGTGGCCAAAGGCGATACCGTCCTCACCAGCCAGACTTCTTCGCTCTTCCCGGCCAATATCATGGTAGGTACCGTTTATGACATTGTCCCGGATAATGCCAGCAATTTCTATACATTGAAAGTAAGACCCGCCACGAACTTCTTTAATATTGAGTATGTGTATGTTATAGATAATATGCAATTCGAGGAGCAAAAACGCATAGAGGACTCTACCCGTAAAAAAGTACAATGAGCGAGCTGCTGAAAAATACTATCCGGTTCATCTTATTCATCCTGGTACAGGTGTTCATCCTGTTCAAGATGCCGCCCTTGCACCGGTTTATCACCCCCTATCTTTATTACCTGTTCATCCTTTGGCTCCCTTTCAGCCTGTCCAGGGCCGGCCTCACGGTGGTGGGGTTCATTTTTGGCCTCAGCCTGGATTATTTCAGCAAAACGCCCGGCCTCCATGCTGCGGCCTGTACCCTGATCGCTTATGTCAGGCCTTTCGTCATTGGTCTGCTCATTTCGCAGGAAGGCGCCGACAAGAACTATATTTCTCCTTCCATCGTCAGTATGGGATGGGCGCCCTATGCGACTTATGTCATCGTTCTTACCTTTCTCCATCATACATGGCTGGTATTACTGGAATGGATGAGCTTTGGATCTTTCCTGTATTTTTTGGGTAAGGTCATCGCTTCGACGGCTGTCAGCCTACTGCTGGTGCTGCTGACAGAATTGCTGTTCTTCCGCAAGCAGAAATTCAGAACCAATACTATCTAGCCTCAAGCTACAAGCTACTAGCTGCAAGCCAGGACTTAAATAAGCGAACTTGTAGCTTGTAGCTTGCAGCTAGTAGCTAAAAGCCAGTCGCCGAGGCAATGATTTTTAGGCGATCAGCGTTAATATACCGTACTTTGTAACCCGTTGGGAGTTCCCTTTATATGTCTGTATTTAACCAGTCCCGTAGTAATGTTGTCCGCCTCATATTTGCGGGTATGTTCCTGATCATCGCGGCGCAATTGTTCCACCTGCAGATCATCTCCAAGAAGTATAAGCAGCAGGCGCAGGAGAACGCCCTGTACCGGAAAAGCATTTATCCTTCCCGGGGGATCATTTATGACCGTAAGGGAAGGGCGATACTCAACAATACCATTCTGTATGACCTGATGGTCACGCCTGCGCAGGTGAAAAATATCGACACAGCGTATTTGTGTCAGCTGATAGGCATCGATACGGTGGAGTTCCGCAGCCGTGTCCTGGATGCAAAAGCCAAGAACGGACCTTTCCGGCCTACTATTTTCGAGGATCTGCTGCCACCGGAGATGTATGCCCGACTGGAGGAGAATATCTGGAAATTTCCGGGATTTAACCTGCAGGAGCGACCGGTGAGGGTCTATCCTTACAATGCGGCGGCCCATATCATGGGTTATGTAGGGGAAGTCGATTCGGCTATCCTGCGAAGATCCAACAATTATTATCAGCTGGGCGACTATGTGGGGCGCAGCGGCCTGGAGCAGTATTATGAAAAGTCGCTGATGGGACAGCGGGGCATTGAATTCTGGCTGAAGGACAATAAGAACAGGCTGGTGAGGCGCTATGGCAATGCGGACCTGGATACGCCCGCCATTGCCGGAAAGAATCTCCATACCTATATGGATATCGAGCTGCAGCAGCTGGCTGAACGGTTGCTGGCAGGCAAGACAGGGGCTATTGTTGCCCTGGAACCATCCACCGGGGGGATATTGGCCATGGCATCCGGGCCGAACTATGACCCCAACTCGCTGACCGGACCGGACAAGCAGACCAACTATGCAAAACTGGCGCTGGATGTTTCGGGACCCATGCTGAACAGGGCAATCAAGGGGCAGTATCCCGCCGGCTCGACCTATAAGCCTGTGGGGGCGCTGATCGGCCTGGACGAAGGGGTGATCGATCCCTCCAGCGGGATTGGATGTCTGGGCACTTATTATGGCTGCAACAAACCGGTGAAATGCCTTGAGAAATGGCCTGGTCACGCG
Organism: Flavitalea plasmicola; assembly: GCF_030546645.1. GTDB lineage: Bacteria > Bacteroidota > Bacteroidia > Chitinophagales > Chitinophagaceae > Puia. The sequence goes on along the minus strand of NZ_JAUOTO010000007.1, from coordinate 150,714 downwards.
GCCAATTTGCGTCTTGCCATAGCCCACTCTTGTAATTCTTTCTTTTGTAACACTTTCCGGTTGACTGTCGATAATCCGGAATATCATAGCTCGCGTAAGGGACTTCAAAAATGGAAGGAGTATGTCAACGCATTTGGATTGGGGCATCGCATCGGGGTCGATCTGCCCAGTGAGGATGGGGGCAATATTCCGGATACGGCTGCGTATGACAAGGAATACAACCACAGCTGGAATTCCTGTACAATGGTGACCATGGGGATAGGGCAGGATAAGATGACGGTCACTCCGCTGCAAATGGCCAATGCCATGTGCATTGTCGCCAATAAAGGGTATTACTATACGCCTCATTTTGTAAAGGATATCGAAGGCGCTGCGGAAGAAGACACGTTGCTGAACCGTTTTCACCAGAAGCATGAGCCCGTGTCGCATATTACCGATGATGTCTTTGAAGTGGTGCGCAGCGGTATGCAGGATGTGATCGAGATTGGCACAGGCCGCCCGGCGCGGATACCCGGTATTACGATGTGCGGTAAGACGGGGACGGCTGAGAATAAGAAAGTGATCGACGGTCGTGTTCTCAAGATGCGCGACCACTCCTGGTTTGTCTGTTTTGCACCCCGGGAAAATCCCAGGATCGCGGTAGCTGTCATTGTGGAAAATGGGGGATACGGCGGGGCGCAGGCCGCACCCATCGCGTCTTTCATGGTTGAAAAATACCTGAACGACACGTTGCGGAACGAGCGACTGGCGGATGTCAACAGGATAGCCGGCGTGAACCTGATGCCCAAATACCTGGTCCGTCTTCAATTCAAGGCAGATTCCGGCCGCGCGGCCGACTGGGCCCGGCTGACGGGGGACAGCACCCGGCTGCTGAAGTATTTGGACAAGGCCAATCGTACGTTCTTATTGGATACTTCGGAAGGCTCAAGAAATCCTTTGATGCAAAATATCCGGAAGATGCCGGGTTACAAGCCCCTGACACCCAGGCTAGCGCCTGTGGTGCCGGCAGCTGCGGCAGCTACGCCAAGACAGGATTCCGGTCGTCGTGCTTCTGCCCCGCCGGATTCGCCGGCGGCCCATCGAAGGCCGGATACCCCGGTGGTCCACCGCAGGCCGGACACGGGGGATAGCCGCAAGCCGTCATCCACGACTATTAAGAAACCATCGGATCAGAAGGGGGATTCCACCCAACGATAATTATGAGCCAACGTAACCCTACCATATCAAAAGGTGTAGACTGGAGCCTGGTCTGGATCTGGTTTATCCTCTGCGCCATCGGGGTCACCAGCATTTTTGCCGCCTCCTATCATGAAGGTGAAAATGTCATACAGGGCTTTATTTCCCTGAAAACGGACTATAGCCGCCAGCTGCTGTTCTTTATCATCGCGGGTATCATCGGTACCTTCATCCTGCTGACGGATAGCAAATTTTTCACGGCTACGGCTAACCTGGGTTATGCCTTTGGGATTTTCCTCCTGCTGCTGGTATTCCCCTTTCACTCCAAGGTAAAGGGCACGGAGTCGATCATTCGCTTTGGCAGCGCCTTCCAGCTGCAGCCGGCTGACCTTTGCAAGCTTTTTGTGAACCTCGCCCTGGCGAAATACCTATCCAGGGTCGATACTAATTTTACCCGGCCCCGCAGTCAGCTGATCGCTGCCGCCATTGCCCTGGTTCCGGCCATGTTCAGCATCATGCAGAAGGAGACGGGCCTTTCGCTGGTGTATTTCTCCTTTTTCCTGGTGATGTTCCGGGAAGGTCTGCCTGCTTCCGTGCTGGTGATCGGCTTTAGCTTTTCCGTACTGGTAGTGGCGACGCTGCTGCTGGAACCGAATACGCTGGCCATTATCCTCACGCTGATCGCACTATTGGCCATTTATATCCTGCGCAGGCAGGTGAAGCGGAGCCGCAGCATCCTTTTCCTGATCGTGGGTATCTGGTTTGTCTGTGTGGGTGTGCAACGATTTGTCGTTCCCTTTGTCTTCGATCATGTGTTCAAGCCTTACCAGGTGAAACGGATCTATGATGCCATCGGGAAGGATTATGTTCCCAAGGACCAGGCCACGGAAGCGGCGATTGAAAGCGAGCAGAAAGGGAAGAAAAAAGACAACAACTACAATGTCAAGCAGAGTAAGATCGCTATTGGCAGCGGGGGGCTTATAGGGAAGGGGTTATTGAAGGGCACACAGACCCGGTATGATTTCGTGCCCGAACAGAAAACCGACTTTATCTTCTGTACCATCGGGGAGGGGTTTGGTTTTGTTGGCAGTATCCTGTTCCTGGGTATTTATGCATTACTGCTGATGCGGATCGTCTCTGTTGCCGAGCGACAGCGCAGCGTATTCAGCCGTTGCTATGCTTATGGAGTGGCCAGCGTGCTCTTCTTTCACATCGTCATCAATGTCTGTATGACGATCGGCCTGGCCCCTGTTATCGGTATACCCCTTCCATTTGTCAGCTATGGAGGGACGAGCCTGCTTACCTTCAGCGTCATGCTGTTTATCCTGGTGCGGCTGGATGCGGACAGGCAGATGGTATTAAGATAGATAGTAGTAATACCGTTAATTTTGCAGCATGAAGATCATTCCATTGTCCGAAGGTTCTTTCACCATCGATAAGAGCAAGTTATTCGTCCCTTTCGATACGCAGAAGGACGATCTGCAGCAGCGTCCTGTCGGAAGCCTGCTGGTGGAAGTCCAGCCATTCGCGATCATCACCGCGGAGGATATCCTGGTGGTGGATACGGGATTGGGGTTTGAGATAGACGGGGAGCTGCAGATCCATCGCAACCTGCGGGCGGCGGGCATTGACCCGGCCAGGGTCACCAAAGTATTGATGAGCCATCTTCATAAGGATCATGCGGGCGGTGTGAGCAGGGAGGTGAAAGGTCGTCCCGGGACCCGGGAGCTGTCTTTTCCCAATGCCACTTATTATGTACAGCGAAAGGAGCTGGAATATGCCTACGAGAAAGGCCCTACCTCTTACATCACGGACGAGCTGGACATCCTGAAGGATTCTCCAAAAGTTGTTTTCCTGGATGGCAACGGGGTGCTGGATGGTTATATTAAATATGAAGTGACGGGTGCGCATTGTCCCTGGCACCAGGTGTTCTGGATCGTGGATGGAGGGGAGAAGGTATTTTTCGGAGGGGATGTGGCCCCTCAGCTGCAGCAGATGAAAAGCCGTTTTGTAGCGAAGTATGACTATGACGGGAAGAAGGCGATGGAGCTCAGGCAGCAATGGTGGGAGTTGGGGAGGAAGGAAGGGTGGACGTTCCTTTTTTACCATGATATCCGGACACCCTACTTAGCTTCAAGCTGATAGCTGCAAGCTACAAGCTACGCTTAATTAGGTCTCAGCTTGTAGCTTGAGGCTTGAGGCTTGCAGCTCATGGCTGCCGTAGGCGCAAAAAGAAGGCCTGCCCTGGAAAGAGCCGGCCGTTGCTAACCTATGAAAAACACCAGGTTCAAATATCGGTAATAGGCCACCGCCCAATAAAATTAATCGGTAAATAAGTAAAATATAGCGGTCTATGGTGGGATGGCTACCTGCCGCCAAAAGGTCGTCGCTGCATTTGTCGTCGCTGCATTTCCTTTTGTACGAAGCCGGCAAAGTCCTTTTCGGCCCGGAAGAACTGGTTGACCTTTTCGGGAGCGAGTGCCTTTAAAAATTCGGAGTTATACTTTTTCCTTATGGTGAGGAGCGCTTCATCCAGCTCGATCTCGTTTTGACGGTCCCGGTAAACAATGTAGGCCTGTCTGACTTCGGCGGCATAGCGGTTATAGATAGGCCAGAAGCGTTCAGCTTCTTCAGGAGTGAGGTCCAGCCTTTTGGTGATAAAAGCGATCTTCATGGCTTCCAGGGCGGCACCGGGACGCTGCTGCCTTCCCGCCTGGGCGAGGCCCGGCAGTGCGAACCAGCCAAGTAAGATTAATACGGATAGTATTTTTTTAATCATGATCGCTCTTAATTCGTTGGATAATCTTTAAGATCTCCATGCTCTTCCATGTACTGAGTCAATTCATTGTCTGAAAGATCGCCTAAAAAACTCTTTATATCATTGTCCGAGAATTCCAACGAAGCTATGCTCTTGCCAATGGCGTCATCCTGCTGGAGCTGCGCGACATGATTGTCCTGGTTATCCAGATAACTCTCGATATCCTGGTCGCTGACCTTGGCCAATCCCTGGGACACGTCGGTGCCGGTCAATCCCGGCTTGTTGACGGAGGTATGCAGGCGCAGCCATCCGATGCTAAAGACAAATCCTATGATCACGGCTGCTGCTGAATATTGCCACCATACTTTCCTTCTGCTGTTCATGGAAATGACCCTGGCGGTCCGGGCGGGGGCGGCAGCCGCCGGCTGCACCCTGGCGGACAGGATCTCCGGGAATGTCTCAAAGTATCCTTCCGGCGCCTGATAAGTTGGCTGGTTCTTTAGTCCGGCCATCAGGGGGGAGAGGGTTTCTTCCGGGAGTACGGGTGCTGCTTCCAGGGTTTCAAAATAGCCTACGGGCACCTGGAAGGGTGTTTTTTTGGCTATTTGGCTCAGGAAAGGGGAAATGGCGGCCAGTTCCGCGCTTACCTCCTGGCTCACCTCATTGGTTACGTCAAGGGGCTGCTCCCCCAGTTCTGTCTTTATCCTGTCCATCATCCGGGAGGCGAACCCTTCGAAATAGCCGGAAGGGACACTGAAGGCAGGGCCTTTCCCCCATCCGGGAGACAGGGCCGCATCCGCAGTATCCTCAGCGAGGAGGCCTAGCATTTTTTCGGGAAACCCTGGGAAATACCCTTCAGGTACCTCAAAAGGCATTTGCCGGCTGATGCCGGCGACCTTCATGCTCAGCCCCTCCAATTCTTCCAATATTTCTTTCTTCGATTGCATGTACTTTTCAGACCCCGTGGGGTAATTAAAGTTTAATGATTCAGGATATAATCCTCAATTTTTTTCACAGCATGGTGATAAGATGCCTTCAGTGCGCCTTCCGAGGTATCCAGCACCCGGCTCATTTCCTCGTAGGGCATCTCATCATAATATCTTAGATTGAATACAAGTCTTTGTTTTTCAGGAAGTTGCTGGATTGCGAGCTGCAGTTTCCATTCCAGCTTGTTGGGATCGAAATGTTTGTCCGCTATCAGCTTGTTACTCAGGCCCGATTCCGACTCGTCCAGAGTGAGGGTAGATTTTCTCTTTTGCTGGTCCAGGAAGCTGAGGCATTCATTCGTAGCGATCCTGTACAGCCAGGTATACAGCTGGCTATCCTCCCGGAAATTCTCCAATCCGTTCCATACACGTATGAAAACATTTTGCAATACGTCATTGGCGTCTTCATGGTCGACTACCATACGGCGTATATGCCAATAAAGCTTTTCCTGGTATTTTTTTATAATAGCAGTAAAGGCCTTTTCCTTGGTGTCAGGGCTTCTGAACTGAATTAGCAATTCCGCATCATGGATCGTCACCCCCATAGGCATCTTCATTATTTATTTTTCCTGGCTATGACCTTTTCGGCTGCTGCCACGATATTAGGGGTATCCAGGCCGTACTTTTTCAGGAGATCGGTGGGAGTACCACTTTCGCCAAAAGTATCGTTCGTACCGACGTATTCGATGGGTGTGGGAAGATGGCGGGCAGCCACCTGTGCAATGGCGTCGCCCAACCCGCCGATGATGTTATGCTCTTCGGCAGTCACGGCGCAGCGGGTCTTGGTAAGGGAGTTGATCACGGCTGCGGTGTCCAGCGGCTTGATCGTATGAATATTGATGACTTCCACGGAAATGCCTTTTTCTTCCAGGATGCGGCCGGCTTCTATCGCTTTCCATACCAGGTGGCCGCAGGCGAAGATCGTGACATCAGTGCCTTCGGAGAAGACCTGGGCCTTGCCCAGCTGAAAGGGGAGCTTGTCGGTGAAGATGGGCCATACGGGGCGGCCGAAACGGAGGTACACGGGGCCGACATAGTCAGCGATAGCCATGGTGGCAGCCTTTGTCTGTGCATAGTCGCAAGGGACGACCACGGACATACCGGGCAGCATTTTCATTAAGCCGATGTCTTCCAGGATCTGGTGGGTGGCGCCGTCCTCTCCGAGCGTGACGCCGGCGTGGGAAGCGCATATTTTTACATTCTTGCCGGAATAGGCCACGGACTGGCGGATCTGGTCGTACACCCTGCCTGTGGAGAAGTTGGCGAATGTGGTAGTATAAGGTATTTTACCTCCGATGGTCAACCCGGCTGCGATGCCGATCATATTGGCTTCTGCAATGCCGCATTGGACGAATCTTTCGGGAAATTCTTTCATGAACTGATTCAGCTTCATCGAGCCGGCCAGGTCGGCTGTCAACGCTACGATATTCGGGTTCTTACGTGCCGCTTCCGCGATGCCGTCTCCAAAGCCGCTCCTTGTGTCCTTATTGCCACTGACTTGAATCTCTTTTAACATGAATCAGAATTGAGAATTATTAAAATAGAATTGTAAGGGCCTGGGCCCTTGTTTGGTGATGCAAATTAACGGCAAAAATTTAGTTCAGCTCGGAAAATTTTCCGTTGAAGAACTTCTCGTCCGTCTTTAATTTCTGCTCCCATTTCCAGGCGGTGGACATCATATCTTCCAGTCCGAATTCCGTCTGCCATCCCAGCTGTCGTTTAGCCAGGTCGTTGTTGGCGTAGATGGCTATTACATCTCCCGGCCGGCGAGGGCCGATCTGGTAATTCAGCTTTACGCCGCTGACCTTTTCGAAAGCGCGGATGGCTTCCAGCACGGTGACGCCATTGCCTGTTCCCAGGTTGTATACTTCGGCCGCTTTGGACATTTTCCCGTTCAGCATGTATTGAATGGCCAGGGTGTGGGCGTGTGCAATATCGCAGACGTGGATGAAATCCCGGATGCAGGAGCCGTCCCGGGTGGGGTAATCGTCGCCATAGACGGTCATCTGCGGCAATTTGCCGATGGCTGTCTGTGTAATGGCGGGCACCAGGTTGGCGGGTCTGCCGATGGGCATTTCCCCGATGAGGATGGAAGGGTGAGCGCCTACGGGATTGAAATAGCGCAACAGGATGCTCTTCGTGGATTTCGTGGATTTGGAGAATTCATTGATGATCTGCTCTCCCATCTGCTTGGTATAGCCGTAGGGCGACTCGGCGGGCTTGGGGGGCGTCATTTCCGTCACGGGGATCACGTCGGGATTGCCGTAAACGGTGCAGGAGGAAGAGAACACAAAATGCGGGATTTCGAATTCCTGTACGCATTTCAGCAGGTTGATCAGGGACATCAGGTTGTTCTCGAAGTACATCAGCGGTTGTTCCACGGATTCTCCCACTGCCTTGTAGGCGGCGAAATGGATGATACCTGCTATGTTCTCATTTTCCTGGAAGATGGCGAAAGTGTCATCGTAGTTGCAAAGATCTACTTTATAGTTCTTGATCTTTTTGCCCGTGATCTTTTCCACGCCCTCTAAGATCCGTGGAGAGCTGCGGACGTTATTGTCTACACAAATAACTTCAAATCCGTTTGCAATAAGGTCTACGATCGTATGACTGCCTATATAGCCGCATCCTCCGGTGACAAGAATTTTCTCCATAAGCGAGAGTAATTACAGGGGGTTTATGAATGAATCAGATTAATAAGGTATTGGCCGTAACCGCTCTTCAGCAGTGGCTGCGCCATTTTTTCCAGCTGCTGTTTGTCTATAAAGCCTTTCCGGTAGGCAATCTCTTCGATGCAGGCGATCTTGATACCTTGTCTTTGTTCTATGACCTGTACGAACTGCGAAGCCTGCATCAGGGAGTCGAAAGTGCCTGTATCCAGCCAGGCGGTGCCGCGATCCAGGATGGATACTTTCAGCTTCCCTTGCCGGAGGTATTCCTTATTGACGTCGGTGATCTCGTATTCTCCGCGGGGGGAAGGTTTCAGGCTTTTGGAGATGCCTACCACCTCGTTGTCATAGAAATAAAGGCCCGGCACCGCATAGTTGCTTTTGGGCTTTGACGGCTTCTCTTCAATAGAGATGGCTTTATTGTCCTGGTCGAACTCGACAACGCCGTAGCGTTCGGGGTCGCTGACCTGGTAAGCGTATACGATACCGCCTTCGGGGTTGGCATTTTTCTCCAGCTGTTTGCCGAGGCCGGCCCCATAAAATATATTATCTCCCAGCACGAGGGCCACCGGGTCTTTCCCGATGAAGTCCGCGCCGATGACGAAGGCTTGCGCCAGTCCGTTGGGCAAGGGCTGTTCGGCATAGGAGAACTGCAGGCCCAGCTGCGATCCGTCCCCGAATAATTTTTTAAACATCGGGAGATCATGTGGCGTGGAAATGATCAGGATCTCGTGGATACCAGCCAGCATCAGGGTGGACAAAGGATAGTAGATCATGGGTTTGTCATATACGGGCATGATCTGTTTGCTGATGGCGTAAGTGATCGGGTGCAGACGAGTGCCGGATCCTCCGGCCAGAATTATTCCCTTCATAGTTCCTCAATTGGGGATGGTTAAAATAATCCCCCGAAAATAGCAAAGAATTGTTAACCCACCATCAATAATTCGTCCATTGGCTCAATCGTTTGCGCTATCAGCCGTGTACCAGGCGAAGGATGAAATAAACGACGGCGGCCAGCAGGGCGCTGACGGGGATGGTGAGGATCCAGGCCCAGAGCAGGCTGATAGTGACGCCCCATCGTACTGCTGACAGGCGGCGGACAGCGCCGACGCCGATGATGGAGCCTGTGATGGTATGGGTGGTGCTGACCGGGATACCCAGCTTTTCAGTGAGGAACAGGGTGACGGCGCCCGCCGTTTCTGCGGCGACGCCTTCCAAAGGGGTGACCTTCGTGATCCTTGTGCCCATGGTCTTCACGATCTTCCAACCCCCACTCATGGTGCCCAGGGCAATGGCGGAAAAACTTGCCAGCGGCACCCACATATTCGCGTCCACAAAATGAGTGAAAGTCATCACGTGCCCTTTGGACTTTTCATAATAGATCATGGCTGCCCCGATGATGCCCATGACCTTCTGGGCGTCATTTCCTCCATGACCCAGGCTCAGTAATCCTGAGGACACCAGCTGCAGCCTGCGGAACCAATTATCGGCCCGGTAGGGGTTTGCCCGGCGGCAGATATTGAGAATAAGGAGCGTAATGACAAAGGCGACGACCATGCCGATCAAAGGGGCCATGAAAATGAAAAGGAACGTAGGGATCACCTTGGCATAGTTGATGACGTTGACCCCGTCCCTGGACAGGGCTCCCGCGTGGGCCAATGCCGCGCCCATAAAGCCGCCCAGCAACGTGTGGGAAGAGCTGGAAGGGATGCCGAACCACCAGGTAAGGAGGTTCCAGCAGATGGCGGCTATCAGCCCGGAAAAGATGACATCCAGGTTGATGAACCCGGGATTGACGGAGCTGGCGATGGTATTGCCGATCTTGAACTCACCAATAATATAGCGGGAGATGAAAAAAGCGGCAAAATTGAAAACCGCAGCCCAGAGCACTGCCTGAAAAGGGGTGAGGACCTTTGTCGAGACGATGGTTGCTATTGAATTGGCTGCGTCATGGAACCCATTGATATAGTCGAACACCAGGGCAAGGATGATAATAATTACCAGAAAGCTCATAACCTATCAGGCGTATTTAATAATGATGGACTCTATTACGTTGGCAGCATCCTCGCATTTATCTGTAACGATCTCCATTACCTGGTAGATCTCCCTTTTCTTGATCACTTCCTTGGCATCGGGCTCCGTCTCGAACAGGCGTTCGATGCTGAGATCGAAAATGTCATCGGCCTGGTTCTCGATGCTGTTGACCTTTACCAGCGCATCGGTGATCTTGCGCATATCGCGCATATTGCGGAGCTCCCGGACGGCAATCCGGATCTGAGCCGTACCCTGCTCGATCAGGTCGGCCATTTTCTGGATGCCTGTGTCATTGGGGTTGACCTTGTAGAAATTGATCTTTTTGGTGGTGGCGTAAATATAATCGCAGATATCATCCAGCGAGCTGGCGAGATAGTGGATGTCCTCCCGGTCGAAAGGCGTAATAAAGTTCCTGCCCAGCTCGGTGAATACGCGGTGTGTAAGATCATCATTGACGTGTTCCTGGTCTTCCACCTGGGAGATGATGGCCGCCCGTTTGTCAAAATCAGGCTCGGCTACTACTTCTTTGATCAGTTTCCCCATTCTTCCTACGCCCTCTGCTACTTCTTCGAAAAGGGAATAGAAGACACGGTCTTTAGGGGTAAAGAGTTGAACGATTGAGTTAAAGCCCATGCAGCGAAATTTGGGGCGAAAATAGGGCTATTTAACCGTTTTGAATAAAGCTTTTGTGTTAAGTTATCGGTTTCCAATGGATGGGGAGGGACGATCGGACTGCCCGGCGGATGTCCTTTTCCCGGGGGATCTCCCAGCAGGGAAGCCATGGTGGCCGCCAGCTGTCGCTGATAGACCTGTCCGCCGCCCCTCAGCTCACCTTCCGGGGCTATATCCGGTCCCACCATTGCCAGCCAGATGTCCCCCGACCCTTTTGCCCAGAACCCATGCGTGGTCCATTTATTGGGCTTCCGTCCCCTGCCATGGTCGGTGGTAATGAGGAAAGTGGTGCTATCCTTATAAAAGGGGTCGGTCTGGACGGCATACCATAATTCGGCTATCATCCTGTCCGCATCGGCGATATGCTGCAGGTAGAGGTCATATCTTCCGGCATGGGCGCATTCGTCGGTCTCCCCCAGGCCAATGAATACGACAGAAGGATGATGCTGCCGGACATATTCCCTTGCAGTGAGCCAGGTGAGCTGGTCGTGCCGGGTATGCGACGCAGGCATGCTTCCCTGCACGCTGTCGATCAGCCCTGCTTCCGGATCATCCTCTTCCTGAAGCTTTTCATAGCCACTGTTGATAGGCAAACCGTTGCGGGATTCATTCAAAATATAGGGGAAAACGCTCCAGGAAGTGAAAACGGCCACTTTTCCATGATATTCTTTTGTACCATTGAGATATTCCAGCACGTTCGTGTTCTTATTATTGATGGCCAGGTTGGGGCTGATAAAGGCGTCCGTATGTCCTGTGAAGATCTCATTGTAGCCTGGATAGGAGATCTTATAGAAGTTCTTCACATTAACCTTATTATCAAAAGTCCGGTTGCCATATAGACACCCTTTTTTTGCAATTGTATTCCAGAAGAATGGCAGAAGCCTGTGTTTGCGGAGGTCTGCTGTGGTGTCCCAGTAGAGCTCCCGCGTCAGGGCTGTATCCTGTACATAGTCAGTATTGGAGACCAGCTGGGGATCGGCGCCCTCGAATATTTCCTTCCATCTGACCCCGTCGATGGTGATGACAAAAAGATGCCGTGATGATCCTCTCTCCGGAGATTGCGCGCCGGCGCCCGTGGAAATGAACAAAAATGCTATCAAAAAGGGTGTGAAGGATCTCATGATAATGGGTTTATTAAAGGTAAACCCGGCGTATGACCGCATGTTTAACGGAAGATTAAGTCTTTATTACCGCATCCACGCTTTTTTTAACGGAACAATAATGCACCGGCAATCCAGCGGTTATATTGGGATATTAGTTTTAGATAAAATCGGCGCCCATGAACTTCCCTGAATGGCTGGATCATATCGATAAAATTTTATTCACGCTGATCCAGCATGACTCGGATCATGCGGTGCTGGACCGGGTGGCGCCGATCCTGCGTGATCCGTATACCTGGATACCCTTCTATGTCTTCATGCTGTATTATTCCCTGCGGTATGTCCGGCAGCAGGCATTGCCTTTCATCCTGCTGAGCTTATTGACCTTTGCTATTACGGACAGTCTTACGGCCCAGGTGATGAAACCTTTTTTCGAACGGCTCCGTCCCTGTCACGATCCTGATATGGCGCAGACGATCAGGATACTGGGGGATTGCGGGGGCCTTTATTCCATGCCTTCTTCGCATGCCGCCAATCATTTTGGCCTGGCTGCTTTCTGGTATTTTGCCGTACGTACTATTGAACGAACCGGAGGTTCGTTGTCCGAAGGACAGTCATTAGATCTTTCCGGAAGACGGGGTAAATTTTTCAGAAAACCCGTCTTCCGGACATTAACGGGTGGGAAGAAATGGTGGGGCCTTTATGTCTGGGCGGCAGCAGTTTGCTATGCCCAGATCTATGTAGGTAAGCATTATCCTTTCGATACGCTGGCAGGGGCCGGCACCGGGTGGCTTACCGGCGTTGGTATATCCCGTATCTTCAACTACGTGTGGGCCAGAAATAGTGAGGGACGGTATAACTTTATCGGATGGTTTAAAAAAGAAGCCGGCAACACAAATTGATGATCGATCCAAATAGCTCCCCCTGGGAAGCGTGGCTGAACAAATGGTTTCTCCTGCTATTGGCGCCTGGCATACTTGTCAATGCCAGTGGGTTGTTCATACGCATCATAGAACCCGATGGCGCGCTGTATGCGATGATCGCCCGCACCATTGCCGAAACAGGCGACTTCATACATCTCCGTGTCGAAGGAAGGGACTGGCTGGACAAACCCCATTTCCCTTTCTGGCTGGCGGCCATCAGCTTTCGCATTTTCGGTATCAACAGCTTTGCTTATAAATTACCGGCCCTGCTGTTCTGGGCTGCGGGAGGGGGATATGTTTATCGTCTGGCAAAGGATAACTATGGAAGGGCCGTTGCGCAGCTGTCCGTGCTCCTGTATGTCTCGGCGGCGCACCTGGTGATCTCCAACAATGACGTAAGGGCAGAGCCTTACCTCACGGCGCTGGTGATCGGCGCTGTCTATCATTTCTATAAGGCCTCCAGGGTGAGGCCGGGTTGGCACCTGGTCGCCGGGAGCTTGCTGACAGCCTGCGCCATGATGACCAAGGGCCCGTTTGTATTGGTGACCATTGGTGGTGGCTTAGTCCTGGACTGGATAATAAGTAAAGATTGGGCGCAGTTCCGCAACGTCCGCTGGTGGATCGCGCTGCTGCTGACGGGTGTTTTCATCCTTCCGGAATTATATTGTCTTTATGTCCAGTTCGATCTGCACCCGGAGAAGCAGGTGTTTGGCCGAACGGGCGTGTCCGGCATTCGTTTTTTCTTCTGGGACAGTCAATTCGGACGATTTTTTAATACAGGTCCTATCAAGGGCAACGGAGATCCTTTTTTCTATTTTCATACATTGCTCTGGGCTTTTCTGCCCTGGTCATTGTTGTTGTATGCTTCCGTGTTCCGGGGCTTCACCCGCCGAGCTGTTTCGGGCGATCGGATGTTCCTGGCCGGCGCCCTCATCAGCTTTGGTATGTTCTCGCTTTCCCGTTTCCAGCTGCCGCACTATCTGAATATTCTCTTTCCCTTTTTTGCGATATTGACGGCATCCTACCTTTATCGTATCCGGCGCCGGGTCGCTGTCCGGGTCATTACCGTGGTCCAGGGGGCCATCGTTTTCCTATTGCCTGCCATGGTGTTTTTGCTTTGCTGGCTGTTCCATTTTTACGGATGGCTATATGTTCTGCTGGTTTTTTCGGGGCTGTCGATCTTTCCTTTCTATTGGTTCCGGGGCAATCCACTGACGTCGGCTGTGGGGCGCAGCTACTGGATGGCGCTGCTGGCCTTCCTGTTCATTAATTGTTGCCTGTACCCGACGATGCTGCGCTACCAGGCTGGCATGGTTGCGGGGGACTATCTGCGGCATCAGCTCCCTTCCTGTAATATCCTCTACATGCCGGAAAAGGCGCCGGAAAATTATTCCATCGAATTTTACGCACCCTGTCCCGTCCGGCGGATGCCGCTGGACAGCCTGCCCGCCCTGTTGGCCGGGGGGCAGGCGCTTTTCTTCGCCAGGCCGGCATTTTCAGATACTCTTTTACGTGAGGGATATCATGTTGACAGGCTGCAGCGGTTCCCCAACTTTCATGTAAGCCAGCTTTCGGGGGCGTTCCTGGATCACCGCACGCGGGAGCACAGCCTGGAATGGTTTGAGCTGATGCGCGTTAGTCGTTGATCTTCCGCTGCCACGGGTGGTCTGTTTTTTGCATACGGCATTTAAAGGACCGCTATGTCAATACAAAAATTCCACATTTCCATCTCTCCCTTCGTTATTGATGATCTGAGAGAACGCCTGGGGAGAGCCCGTTGGCCAGATGAAATAGAAGACAGCGGCTGGGCGTACGGCACCAATAAAGAGTACTTATACGAGCTTTGTACGCACTGGGGACATGGCTTCGACTGGTATGAACAACAGGATTACCTGAACACCTTCTCTCATTTCCGGGCGGATATCGGCGGCTTTGGCATTCATTTCATCCATCACAAGGGGAAGGGGCGCCGAACAACTCCGATCCTGCTGACACATGGCTACCCGGACTGTTTTATCCGTTTTTTAAAGGTCATCCCTTTGTTGACGGCGGCGGGCTTTGACGTGGTGGTGCCCTCCATTCCCGGATTTGGCTTTTCCGACAGGCCAAAACAACCGGGTATGAATCCCGAGCTGGTGGCCGACCTTTTTGCCCAACTGATGACCGATGAGCTGGGGTATAGGCAATTCATCGCCCATGGCGGGGACTGGGGCAGCAGCATCGCCGAACAGCTGGCCGTCCATCATCCGGAGGCGTTGCTGGGTATCCACCTGACAGATGTACCTTACCATCATCTTTTTACGATGAAGGCGGAAGACCTCTCGGAGGCAGAGAAAAAATATATGCAGGCCGGCCAGCAGTGGCAGATGACAGAAGGAGGCTATGCTATCCTTCAGAGCACGAAGCCGCAGACGCTCGCGTATGCGGTCAATGATTCTCCCATCGGGCTGGCAAGCTGGATCATCGAGAAATTTTACGCCTGGAGCGATACCAAAGGGCAGCTGGAAAACAGCTTTACCAAGAATGAATTGCTTACGAACCTGACGATCTACTGGGTCACGCAAACGGCGGGCTCGGCTTTCAGGATGTATTACGAGGCGATGCGGGACATGCTGAAGAACAAGGGAGCCGGAAGCAGGATAAGCATTCCTACAGCCGTCGCCATCTTTCCCAAGGATATGGTGCCTGCTCCGAAAGAGTATGCTGAGCGCATCTTCAACATACAGCAATGGACCAATATGCCGGAGGGCGGTCACTTCGCAGCCATGGAAAGGCCGATCCTGCTGGCGGACGATATCATGCAGTTTGCTAAAAAGCTGGGTATACCTGCCCAGGTGGAGCTTCAAACCTGATCGGGTCTCCGATCATCTGCCCGCCTTTTTCACTTACATGAATTCCGCTTCATCGGCGCTGGGGCCGTAGCTGCCAGGGATGGGCACATCCAGCAGCCGGAGAAATACGCCCAGCTGGGCTCTGTGGTGCACGATCTGGTTGTAGGCCATGCGGATGACCTCTCCCTTGCTGGATACCTGGTAGACCTGGTCCCCGTTGCGGAGCGTCCAATTCTCTGACAGGGTGCTTTCGGAGGCCTTGGCAAGGCTTTCCCGGCCTCTGGCGAGATTGCGCTCGAAATATTCCATCAAAGCGGCGGTATCTTCCACCACTTCAGGGGCATAGGCATTATGGGCAAAGTCCAGCTCGTCTGTGATCACGGCCATTTCCACCCAGGAGGGTAGCTCGGCTACATGAGTGGCCAGGCGCTGCAGGGTCATGCTTTTCTTATGTGGTTGCCAGTCAAAGTAATGGGAGGGGACACGTTCCAGCATTTTGCGGGTAGTAAGGGCTTCCTGCTCCATTTCTTTCAGTAACATCCGGACGGTGGACATGGTGTAGTTTTTTTTGGTTTGTCAGACAAAGTAAACACCCGTAAGTGACAGCATTATGTCAGCAGGAAAGGCTGCAGGGAAGAAAACTTAACATTGGGTCTGTGGTTTTAATATTAATTTTAAGTTATCTTTTTATTATCAAAAAACGTTATTCGTATGAGTCATCAAGAGACAGAAGCCGTAGCTATCCCGAAGAAAAAGCAGGTCCGGAAGGAGATCGTGGAAAAGTTGACAGGCGCCCTGGCTGATTACAAGCAGGAATTAGGTGAAAAAAAACTGGCTACCCATGTAAAGAATGTCAGCAAGCTCATCAGTCGTGATCTGTTGAAGATCAGCAAGAAAAAGCGCACGAAGAAAACGGTGGCAAAAAAGACCCGTCAAAAAACTGCAAAGGTAAAAGCAAAGAAATAATCCAACGACCAACCATTTGCGCACACGTCCCGGCATCTGTGCCGGGACGCTCCTTTTTATAGTCCAACCTACATTCAACCAGGCACGATTTTTTCGGCATCGCAGGTGAGTCACAGACCTAACAAAATGTTTTCAGAGAATTTATGGTGCGATAACATTAATAAAAGACTTTTACCGACTAAAACGAATGATCATGGCCACTTTCGGAGATCTCAAGCCCAACACCTATTACCTGATCCAGGTAGATGATGAATCCGATATCGAGCTGATATCGGTGCTCCTTACTACTAAAGAGGCGGTGCTACTGCGCAGCTATCTGCCACAGGCCGAAGATTTTTTTCAATATAAGGATGAGGCGGTCTTCAAACTGGTGGAAGAGTTTGACCAGGAGACGGCTGAAAAGTTCCAGGCGCTGTACGAAGAGCCGGCGACTGAAGAACAGCAGGAATATTTTGAGTTCGAGGAAGACGACGAGGAATAACTACGCCTTAACGTAATATTTTCTATCTTAGCTGTTCAATGAGAGCAGGCAGGAATACTTTGATCATAGCATTGCTGGTGCTGATAGCGGGCTTTGTAAAGAGCGCGCAACCGCCTGTTCATGACCTGCCGCCGGCCCAGTCCTGGCGTTCGTCCCTGCATGTCTCCCGGCAACCGCAGCATTTTATATCACTGCTGGCGCAGGGTCAGCCTTCCGATCATACAAGACATGGCGAGAAGCGGCATGGCAAGTCTTTGCTTAGCGAAGCTATTGTGGCTGACTTTCCCCTCGTTCTTCATCCGGATTTCACGTATTGTCAACATCATTATTCTCCCTTTTTACCGGGCGGCTGCATCCGGCAGTTCATTGGTAATTTCCCGCTTCGGGGTCCTCCTTCCCTGGGCTGATCTTCCAGCTATCACTTTTCATTTTTGCAATTATTTCTTTGTAGCAGGACAATCTTATTTGCTGTCCTGAAAAAAACAAGCACATGATCGTGTATGCATTGAAAAAGGATACAGGATGGCGCTGTCCTGGCATTTTTTTAATAGTATTTGTATTTGCCGGACTGCCCATGCGTGCCCAGGTAAGCAGTCCGGGAAGGGCATTATCCATCAACGACGCGGTGTCTCTTGCGCTGCGCAATTATCCTTCCATCCGCGCCCGGGAGGCGCAGGTGAGGTCCGGCATGGCCGCTGTCACGGAGACAAGGGACAGGCGTTTGCCTTCCCTGAATCTTTTCGAGCAGGTGGATGCGGGCACCAGCAATAATCTTGGAGCCGCCTATTTTTCGGGCGGCATTGTGCCTTCTGTATCCGGCGTCAGCGCCCGTCCGGAAAATATCGGCACGGTGTCCTCAGGTAATATCGGCGTTGCCTATCTGCAATGGCAGGCCTCTAATTTCGGTGGTTATAAGGCCGGCATACAGGAAGCTTATTCCCGGCTGAAGGTGGATACGATGGACCTGGGCAGAGAGCGCTTCTACATCGCCTCCATCGTCCTTCAGTCCTACCTGGACCTTATCAGGAATTACGAGCTCAGCCTGATACAATGGGAGAATCTCCGGCGCGCTGATACGATCCGGATGGCTATCCGCAATTATGTAATAAGCGGCTTGCGGCCGGGGGTAGACAGCAGCCTGGCAGAGGCGGAATATTCCAAGGCCCGGCTGAATTATATGGACGTCTACAATGCTTTCCGGCAATCCAAAGTGCAGCTGTCTTTACTGACGGCGCTGGATACCGCCGCTATCAGCCCGGATCAGGGCAATGACAGCCTGTTGCTGGGGTCGCTGAACGTCGCCGGGTATAAGGATACTGCCAGGTCCGGTCATCCCTTTCTCACCTATTTTCATTCCATCTATGAGAACAGCCAGGCGAGGGAGCGGCTGATCAGGAAATCCTATTTGCCCAAATTATATGTGCTGGCTGCCGGCTGGATGAAAGGGTCCAGCATTCAGCCGGACGGGACGATCAATAAAGACCTTGGTTCCGGATTGGGCTATTCACGTTACAATTACCTGTTTGGGCTGGGTATCACCTACGATCTCTTCGATCTCAGGCGCCAAAAGGACAGGTTAAATGTACAGCGGTACCAGACGGAGGTCGCCCTTCATAACTACGAGCAGCAGGAGCAGACGCTGACCAATGCCAGTCTGCAGGCGTCGGTGAACCTCACCACGGCCATCGAAAAATTCAATGAGATCCCGGTGCAGCTGAATGCCGCCAGGGATGCTTATAATCAACGGCTGACGCAATACAATGCGGGCCTTTCCAATATCATCGATGTTACCAATGCTTTGTATGTCCTGAACAGGGCCCAGACAGATGTGGTCAACACGAAGGACGGCGTGTGGAGGGCTATTGTGCAGAAAGCCTACGCGAAGGGAGACATTTACCAACTTTTATCTACTTTAAAATAACTACCGTATGTCATTAGTGTCTTCGGGACTAAAGAAGCCGATCGCCGTGGTCGTGATCACCCTTGGGGTGCTGCTGTTCTCGGTGCTGGCGATCTTTACCATACCCATTGATATATTTCCCAAGCTGAACCTACCTACCATCTATGTGATCGAGCCCTATGGAGGTATGTCGGCGCAGCAGATGGAAGGGTTCTTTGCCACGCGTATGCAGGACCAGTTCCTTTATGTCAATGGCATCAAAAATATTGAAAGCAAGAATATCCAGGGTATCAGCATCATCAAGCTTACGTTCTATGAAACGACGGATATGGCGGAAGCCTCGGCGCAGGTGGCATTGCAGGTCAATCGTGCCTCGGCCTTTTTCCCTCCCGGCGCTTTACCGCCGCAAGTGGTGCGTTTTGACGCTTCTTCCCTGCCGGTGGGTGAGCTGGTCTTCAGCAGTCCGACCAGGCCGCTGAAAGACATCTATGACCTGGCGTTGACGCGGGTACGGCCAATGTTCGCTACCGTGCCGGGCCTTTCCGCACCTCCGCCGTTTGGGTCCAATGCCCGGTCTGTCATCATCAATATCGATCCCGAGCGGATCAGGGGGTTCAATCTTTCGCCGGACCAGGTGGTGGCCGCCATCGCGAAGAACAATTCCATCAGTCCTTCGGGTAATATCAGGATCAACAATACTATGTATGTGACGACCCTGAACTCGCTGGAGCAGAAGGTGGAGGCATTTGACAATATTCCCGTCGTCAACAATGGCAATAGCACTGTCTTTGTCAGGGACATCGGGAGGGTCAGCGACGCGGCGGACATCACGATCGACTATGCGCTGGTGAATGGACGGAGGTCCGTTTATATTCCTGTGGTAAAGACATCGGACGCCTCTACCTGGGATGTCGTGAAAGGGTTGAAGGCCAAGCTGCCGGAGATACAGACCTTGCTCCCGGAGGACGTGCATGTCTCTTACGAGTTCGACCAGTCCGTCTTTGTGATCAATGCAGTGAAGAGCCTTATGACGGAAGGGGTCCTGGGCGCCATCCTGACGGGTCTGATGGTGCTGCTGTTCCTCCAGGACTGGCGCAGCAGCCTGGTGGTCATCATCACGATCCCTGTCTCGGTGCTCAGCGCCGTGCTGCTGCTGAAGCTGGCGGGGCAAACCATCAATATCATGACCCTCAGCGGGCTGGCATTGGCCATTGGCGTGCTGGTGGACCAGGCCACCGTCACCATCGAAAACATTCACCAGCACCTGGAGATGGGAAAACCCAAGCGCCAGGCGATCTATGAAGCCTGCGAGGAAATATCGTTTCCCTTATTATTGATCCTGCTGTGCATCCTGGCGGTATTTGCGCCGGCCCTGATCATGACAGGCGTGCCCAAGGCGATGTTCCTGCCCCTGTCGCTGGCCATTGGCTTTGCGATGATCGCTTCTTATTTCCTTGCGCAGACCCTGGTGCCCATTCTTTCCAACTGGATATTGAAGGCGGAAAAGTTCATGTACCGTCATGGTCACCAGCATGCGCATGCCGGCCTGGCGCTGAACACCGCGGAAGTGGATGAAGTAAGGCTCCACGGCAATAATGAGCGGACGGTGCCGGAAAAGAACGACCGGTTCCAGCGTTTCAAGATGGCCTATACGCGCCGGATCGAAGCGCTGATGCGCTACAAGGGGGCAACGGTGAGCTTGTATTTCCTCGTGGTTTTTGGATGTGCAGGTCTTGCTTTTGTGATGATCGGCAAGGACCTGATGCCCAAGGTGAACACAGGCCAGTTCCAGCTGCGGATCAAAGAGCCCGACGGCACCCGCCTGGAAGTGACTGAGCACAAGCTGCATGATGTACTGGATATCGTCAATAAGATGGTGGACGGGCATGTGGCGATCAGCTCGGCCTTTGTCGGACCGGTGCCTACCAATTTCGGTTCCAGCAATCTCTATGTATTCAACAGCGGCACGCATGAGGGCATATTGCAGGTGAACCTGGATGAGAAATACAAAGTGAATATGGATGAGCTCAAAGATGAGATCAGGAAGAAGATCGCGGCGCAGCTGCCTGAAATGAAAGTTTCTTTCGAGCCCATCGATCTCACTGAAAAGATCATGAGCCAGGGTGCTTCCACGCCTATCGAGGTCCGGGTGGCCGGAAGGGACATGCAGCAGATCGGGCACTTTGCAGGCAAGCTGGTGGACAGGTTGGAAAAAGTATCTTTTCTCCGGGACGTGCAGATCGCCCAGCCGCTTAAATTTCCCGTGATCAATATTAACGTGGACCGATTCAAGGCGGCGCAGATGGGTATCAACCTGTCGGATGTTGCGCGGTCGGTGACGGCTGCCACCAGCTCCAGCCGCTATACGCAGAAGAACCTCTGGCTGGATGACCGCACTTCGTATACCTACCAGGTACAGGTGCAGGTGCCGGAATACATTATGCATGAGGTAGGCGATCTGAAAGAGATACCGTTGGTCGAAGGACAGCCGAGACCCGTCCTGGAGGATATTGCGAATTTTTCGATCGACAGTCTTCCCGGGGAATATGACCGGGCCGGCCCCCGCCGCTATGTCACTGTGAGCGCCAATATCTATAAAAAAGACCTGGGCGCCGCCACGGCTGCCGTTCAGATGGCCATTAAGGAGCTGGGCGCTCCGCCCCGCGGCCTGGTCACGGAGATAAAAGGGACATCCAGCCTGCTGGTGGAGACGCTCAGCGGACTGCAGAATGGCCTGGCCATTGCCATCGTGGTGATCTTTCTCCTGCTGGCGGCCAATTACCAGTCCTTTAAGGTATCCCTGGCGGTATTGACGACCGTCCCGGCCGTGATCCTGGGATCACTTATCGCTTTGCTGCTCACCGGCTCTACCCTGAACCTCCAGAGCTACATGGGGATGATCATGTCCACGGGCGTATCGGTGGCCAATGCGATCCTGATCGTCACCAACGCGGAGAAGCTGCGGATGGAGTATAAGGATGCCTCCCGTGCCGCCGTCACCAGCGCCTCTATTCGTCTGCGCCCGATCCTCATGACCAGCCTGGCCATGATCGCGGGGATGATACCCATGGCTTCGGGCATGGGTGAGGCGGGCGACCAGACGGCGCCGCTCGGCCGTGCTGTTATTGGCGGATTGGTATTTTCCACCCTGGCGGCCTTGCTGATCCTGCCACAGGTGTATGCATTGGTACAAAAGCGAACGAATTTTTCCACACCCTCCCTGATGCCGGAGGCAAATCAAAATATAAACTAAGTATATGACATCGAAGATGCACGAACACCATAAAGAAATCATTATGAACGTGAGTAATGCGATAAAATATTCTTTTTACGGCCTGCTGGTGATGCTGATGGCCGCTTGCAACCAGGCTGAAACAAAGCCTGTCGACAAGGATTCTTCAGACAAGGAAGCGGTGAAGAACAGGTACGTCATCGGCGAGGTGACGGAGGGCCAGCTGGGCGCTTCTGTAAATCTGCCGGCAGTGCTCCGACCTTTCGAGATGGTGGATATTTATCCCAGGGTCAATGGGTTTGTCAAAGAGGTTCCGGTAGACAGGGGATCGCAAGTGAGAAGGGGGCAGGTGCTGATCGTCCTGGAAGCGCCTGAAATGGAACAGCAATACCTGGCGGCCAGGGCCAAATACCTGCAGGTCTATTCGCTTTCGCTGGCCAGTAAAGATAATTATGAACGGCTTGTCCAGGCCAACAGGATGCCGGGGACCGTCTCGGCGCATGACCTGGAGCTGGCACGCGCCCGTATGATCGCGGACAGCGCGACTGCCCAGGGGGAGATGGCGAACTACAAGTCTTTGGAGGTGACAAAGAACTATCTCACGGTGACGGCGCCTTTCGAGGGGGCGATCACGGAGCGCAATGTCCATCCCGGCGCGCTGGTAGGACCCAACCTGAAGACGGACGACCGGCCCATGCTGGTGCTGCAGCAGGAAAGCAAGCTGCGCCTGTCGATCGACGTGCCGGAGCTTTACAGCAACCAGCTGACGGGCCATACGCTCGTCGGCTTCCGGGTAAGCACGCTGCCGGGCAAGGTCTTCCAGGGTACCATCAGCCGGAGCGCCGGTGCGCTCAATATGAAATACCGGAGTGAGGCCGTGGAAGTGGATGTGAATAACACCCAGGGCCTGCTGAAGCCGGGGATGTATGCGGAGGTGATGTTACCCGTGAAGAGGGGTACCAGCTCGTTCATCGTGCCGGCTTCCGCCATTGTGACCTCCCAGGAGAAGAAGTACGTTGTTGCCGTTGCGCAGGGCAAGGCTCATTGGGTTGACATCGTCACCGGCAATTCCAGGAATGACTCCACCGAGGTCTTCGGCAATATTCAGCTGCATGAAAAGATCGTCGTCAATGCCAATGATGAGATCAGGGATGGAGCCGCGCTGCAATGATCTGATGGCCCGGTGCATCCTGGATACCGGGCCTATTTTGAGTATTTAATAATAATAGACTCGATCACGCTGGTGACGTCCACGCATTTGTCCGTGGCGGTTTCCATTGCCTGGTAGATCTCTCTTTTCTTAATGACCTCCTTCGCGTCGGGTTCGGTTTCGAAGAGGCGGTCGATGCTCATGTCGAAGACATCGTCGGCCTGGTTCTCGATGCTGTCGACCCTTACCAGGGCGTCGGTGATCTTACGCATGTCCCGCATATCCCGGAGCTCCCGGACAGCCTTGTTGATCTGTTCCGCACTCTGTTCGATGAGGTCTGCCAGTTTCTGGATGCCCATGTCGTTTGGGTTGACCCGGTAAAAATTTATCTTTTTGGCGGAGGAGTAAATATAATCGCAGATATCTTCCAGGGTGCTGGCCAGGTAGTGTATGTCCTCCCTGTCGAAAGGAGTGATGAAATTCCTGCCCAGCTCGGTATAGATCTGGTGCGTCAGCGCATCGTTGAGATGCTCCTGGGTCTCCAACCCCGCGATCAATCCCTCGCGCTTATCGAAATCTGTCTCCGAGACCACCGCCTTCAGGGCCTTGCCCATGCCATGCACGTTGCCAGCCACCTCTTCAAATAAAGTGTAGAACACCTGGTCCTTGGGCATGAACACTTTCATTATTGAATTAAAACTCATGGGAGAGAATTTTAATAAAATTACAAGGCATTGACCCCGGGATAATCGCAATTAAATATGGTAATGATTTATTAATACAGGGCAGCGGACGCCTGGATACAGGGAATAAGATTACCCCTGCTGCGATAATTCTCCAATAATTGAGGAAGACGGGATGTAACGGTCTTTTTTAGCAAAGTATTTTGTAATCCGTTGTATTATAGATTAATATGGATATGCCTTCTATCATATAAGATTGACTTGTTACACCCTCTTTACAATTTCTTAACACTGGGGTAACCTGCCGGTAACATGCCGGAGCCACCTTTGCAGCAAATTTTAACTAATCGTTATGTCGCGTTTCAGACTCAGACTATTGCTTATGTTCAGCACGATCGCTCTTCTCACCGGGGGACTCGCCCGGGCGCAGGAGACGACCGCCACGCTTAATGGTGTCGTTTATGATTCCAAGGGAGCTCCCGTACCGGGCGCATCCGTTGTAGTAAAACATGAACCCACGGGATACTCTACAGGTTCCCAGACAAACAGCAAAGGAATTTTTGTTATACCCAACCTGAAAGTGGGAGGGCCTTATACAGTAAAGATCTCTTTCACAGGCTATAAAGAAGAGACGATCTCCGACCTCAGCCTCACATTGGGTGAGAACCCTGAGGTAAACGTTGGATTAAAGCTCAATGAGGCTGCCCTGACGGAAGTCGTGGTAGTAGGCGGCAAGAGAGCCCAGACCTCCGGGCTCACCGTGGGCAAGGCGCAGCTGACCACCCTGCCTACGCTGGGTAGAAGCCTTTCCGATTTTACCAGGCTTACTCCGCAGTCGAACAACAACTCTTTTGGCGGCAGTAACTTTCGCTATAATAACATTACGCTGGACGGCGCCATGAACAATGACGCCATCGGCTTCAGCAACTCTTTTGGCGGCACCAGCGGTGGTGGCCAGGCAGGTACGGCCGGATCCGGCACCCGCACCAATCCCTACAGCCTGGACGTTATCCAGGAAGTTCAGGTGCAGCTGGCTCCTTATGACGTAAAGCTGGGTAATTTCACGGGCGGTACGGTGAATGCTGTTACCAAGAGCGGTACCAATGACTTTCATGGTTCTGTCTATGGCTATGGCAGGAACAACGCCCTGGTGGGGAAAAGCCCGGATGCCGCGAAGAAGTCAATCGGTTCCGATTTTTATGACTATCAATATGGTGCGACGCTTAGCGGACCCATCATTAAGAATAAGCTGTTCTTCATCGCCAATGTGGAGCTCACCCGCCGCCAGGAACCTACTTTCTACAATGTAGGTGAAGCCGGCGCCGCGATGACGGCAGCACAGGCTGTGCAGATCACCAACGCCTTCAAAGCCGCCGGATTCGACCCGGGCTCCTATGCTCCGGGCAAGATCTTCACCAACAGCGATAAATACTTCGGCCGCCTGGATTACAATATCAGCCCCAAAACCACGCTTACGCTGCGTGGCATTTATACCAAGGGCTGGGGTAATAACCTGGAGCGTACGCCCGCAGTATACCAGTTCAGCTCGACGGACTTTACCCAATACAGCAAGAATATCAACATCGTAGCTGAATTGAAGACCAAGTTCAGCAATACGGTGAACAACCAGCTGATCCTGGGTTATATCAACGTACACGACTACCGTACCTTTCCCGGCGCTTTTAATAATGTGACCCCCTATGTGGACATCACCAACGGCGCCTCCAATATCTGGTTAGGTACCTGGCGCGAGGCTGCTATCTATGACCAGCGTCAAAAGACATTTGAATTTACGGACAATGTCACCTGGAACAAGGGCATTCATAAATTTACCTTTGGGACGCATAACGAATTCTATAGCTTCGACTATGGATTTGTCAACAGCTGGAACGGTCGCTGGCAGTATGGAGGCGTCGATAGTTTTCTCATCAACCGCCCCAGCCGGATCCGGGGCGCCTATGCTCCCGGTGCAGGTAAGAACGATTATGATGCATTACGTGCCAATACGCCCGGCAGCCATTTCAATGTAGGCCTGCTCAGCGCCTATGTGGGCGATGAGATCTCCATCACCCGCCGTCTGAAGGTTACGCCCGGCATCCGGATCGACTATTCCTATGTAGGGAAGCAGCCTGCTACCGACCCGGAGCTGAACACTACAGTTGACTATGTCAACCCCACCAACCCGACGTATTCGCATACGCCTTATGGCAAATTCGACAACAAATGGTTTGGCAATGTCGCTTTGTCCCCCCGTCTGGGCTTCAACTGGGATATCAAGGGTGATAAATCCGTTGTGCTGAGAGGCGGTACGGGCATCTTCACCGGCCGTATCCCCTTCGCCTGGTTAGGTTATGCATACACCCTCAGCGGTCCTAACTTCAACAATATCGATTACAAGCCTGCAGCAGGTACTACGGTACCCCTGGTTGGACCTGATAACCTGGTATCTACCATCGGTGCGGTGAGCCCGAACTCCATTAAGACACGTGAACTCGATATCGTGGACAATAAGTTCAAGCTTCCTTCTGTATGGCGCAGCAGCGTAGCGGTGGACTTCAAGCTGGGGCATGGTTACAAGCTGACCCTGGACGGTATGTACACCAAGACCATCCATGACGTCCTGTTTCAGCAGATCAATAAGAAGGATGTGACGCAGTTCTATTCCACCGGGCCAACCCAGACGCCGGTGTACACAGGCGGCAATGTCAACGGGGACTTCGCCAACGTTTTCCTGCTGACCAACACCAATAAGGGCTACCGGTATAATCTTACTGCCCAGATCGCGAGGACATCTGATCCTATCCGGGTAGGCAGCACAGCTACCTTCAGCTATAACTGGTCCGCTGCCTATACGTATGGCATGTCGAAAGACGTCGCCAATGGTATCCGCAACTCCATGCAGAGCAACTGGGATTACAATCCGGCCATTTCTTCCAATAATCCCCAGCTGGGTTATTCCAACTTCGATCTGCGCCAGCATATCGTAGCGACCCTGGGTGGAGCGTTGAACTGGAACCCGATGCACACCACTTCCCTGAATTTCTTCTACTCCGGTCAGTCCGGCAGCCCTTACACGCTGATCTATGCCGGCGTACCGGGTAATATCCTGAACCCCAACTCGGCACTGCCTTATATCCCTACAGTAGCTGAATCACAGACGATGATCCTGGATGCGGCTAATCGTGCTGCCTTCAACACTTTCGTGGATGCCGACAGCTACCTGAAGAACAGGAGAGGTAAATACGCAGAACGTAACGGTATGCGTACGCCCTGGAACCATGAGCTGGATCTGAAGCTGATGCACGAGTTCCATCTCAGCAGCAGCAACAGGCAGCATACGCTGGCGATCAGCCTGGACATCTTCAACGTCCTGAACCTGATCAACAACAATTGGGGTCATATCACTTTCGTGAGCAACCTGAACAACTATACGGTCAACTTCCTGAAATTTGCAAAGGATGCCGCAGGCAATGCTCCCGGTAACCCCTACAAGGCTGATGGAGTGACGGTGAACTACACACCTACCTTCCAATTCCAGGCACCCACTTCAGGCGGTCACTACTATTATAATGACCCGATCAACTCACGTTGGCAGGGACAGTTAGGACTGAAGTATACGTTCTAAATAAATAGAGACTCTATAAAAAAAGACGAGCGACCCGCTCGTCTTTTTTTATGCTTACATAAATGAAAAAAGCCACCGTCATGGAAATGAAGTGGCTCTGCATGAGAAAATTCAACTCTACATATATAAACCATCGATTAACGGGTGACTAACCAATTAATGCGGGTATAAAGGTAGCGGGGATACATTATGCGTAGTTTACTGAATGGTTATCCTTACATTAATTGAAGATGAACTCCGGATAGAGCAGGTCCAGCTGGTGTTTTTTCCGGTCTGTGCAGTGATGCATGAGATAGCTGACGATGGACTCGGTGCTATGATCCAGCCGGAGGGCTGGTGATCTCTTATGCTGCATCATTGCCCCGAAGACGGCCGCAAAATTCCCATCCAGCCCTTTCAGGACAGGCACGCCCATTTTTTCAAGGGCTGCCGCATTGCAGAACTGCTCGTATTGTCCCCGGATAGGGATAACCAGGAGCTTTTTCCCGAGATACATGGCTTCCGCGGGTGTTTCGAAACCTGCGCCTGTGATGATGGCTTTGCAGGAGATAAGACTTTTATTAAAGGCGTTCTTATTGACTGGGATGAAGAGGATATTACCTTGCTGTACGGGCTGCTTTACTTCTTTGGAAAAGACCTGGAAGCTGTAATCCTTCAGGGGGCTGAGATAGCGGCTCACAACGGCATCACTGAAAGAGGAGAGATACACCGTGACATGCCCTTTGTCCATCGCATCGGCCTGGAGGATCTCCCGTTTGATCACTGGCGGGAGGATGAAGTCGTCGTATTGTTTAAAATGCAGGCCAATGTATTGCGTGGCCCGGGCGTAGTTGCGCAGGATCCATTCTCCCATCCATTCTTTCCTGGCGGGCCGGGGTACTTTGGGAGAGATAAAGCTGGCCTGGTGGCCGAAATTGACGGAAGGCACTTTTTTATAGGCGCAGGCCAGGGAGGTGATGCTCTCGAAGTCGTTGAGGATAAGATCATATTTTTCCACGGGCAGCTCCTTTACTTCCTTCAGCAGCCGCCGGGGGGAGAATTGCCGGACCGTGTCCACATAATTGAGTCCGCCGACGCTGGTGTAGAAAAGGCTCAGGCCCTTACTGCGATATTTTACGGAAGCATCCAGCTCCAGGGTATTGTTAGCCCCGCTGAGAAAGAGATCTACTTTCCCATAACGTTCCAGGTAAGGGAGGATCTCCATGGCCCTGCTGATATGGCCGTTGCCAGTGGCCTGTACTGCGTAAAAAATCTTCATATTGCTGCTAATGAATTGATATAAAAATTGATCTCGTCCGTAATGACGCTCAGGGATGGCTTCATCTCGACGGTAGCGGCTACCGGGAATTTCTTTTCGTCGTATTCGAAGATGGACCATTCGCCGTGCTGGTATTCCAGGGCCGTCAGGTGCTCCACCCAATCTCCGGAGTTGAGGTAGGTGACCTTGCCGTCCTTTGTTTCCACTACTTTTTTCTGAGGCTGGTGAATGTGGCCGCAGATGACATAGTCGTATTTTTTTTCGATGGCGAGCTCAGCGGCAATGAGCTCGAAATCATTGATCTTGCTGACGGCCTTGTTCACGCCTGCCATCACTCTTTTGGAGATGGAGACCCGCTCGCGACCGAATAGCTTTAAGATGAAGTTGATAAAACGGTTGAAGCGGATCAGCCCCTGGTATCCACTGCTGCCCAGCTTGGCGAGGAACTTTGCGCCTCCCTTGGTCGTATTGTCAAACACGTCGCCATGGAAGATCCAGGTCATTTTATTGTCGATCTCGAGCACCAGCTTGTCTGTGAGTGTAAAGTTGCCGATGCGGGTATCGGTGTACTTGCGCATCATCTCGTCGTGGTTGCCAGTGATGTAGAATACTCTCGTACCATTGGTGATGAATTGAAGGATCTCCTTCAGGACCATGATATGTGCGGGAGGGAAATACCTTTTGGAGAATTGCCAGCAATCTATGATATCGCCATTCAGGATGAGGATATTAGGCGTGATGCTTTTGAGGTAATTCACCAACTCTTTAGCCCGGCAGCCGTAGGTTCCAAGATGAACGTCCGACAAAACAACTACATCCACGGGTCGCTTTTCCATTATTGTGGTTTTCCAAAGGTCCATACTAAGTATTACCTCATTTTTACCTGGTTGTTAAGTAATTGTAAGTTTTGTGTGAACGGAATATTAACAGAGGCGGGAAGGGAATTTTTGTATATACTTGCGAAATGAACTCAGGATCCCTCATCGTCCTGCTGGCGCTGATGACTTTCAGCCTGCAGGCGCAGCCCGTTGCGTATACTTGCAGCAATGCCCATTCCCATAACGATTACGAGCAGAAAGTACCATTCCGGCTGGCCTACAACGAAGGGTTCGGCTCTATCGAGGCGGATATATTCTTGCGCCAGGATTCGCTGGTGGTGGCCCATTCGGAAAAAGAGCTGGCGTTGCAAAGGACGCTGGAGACCTATTATCTCGATCCGCTGCTGGCCTGTGTCCGTCAGCATGGCGGCAGACCTTTTCAGAATGCAACGGCCGGGCTGCAGGTGCTGATCGATATCAAGACGGATTCCATCCGTACGCTTGCGCGGCTGATCGAAGTGCTGAGGAAATACCCGGAGCTGACCGGCAATCCCGCCATCAAATTTGTCATAACGGGCAACCGGCCTGCCTCCTTCCTGTGGCCGTCCTATCCTTCATGGATCTGGTTCGACGGCGTATTGTCGGAGCAATACGGTAAGGAAGCTTTGGATAAGGTGGTTATGCTCAGCGATGATTTTAAAAGTTATTCCGAATGGAACGGGAAGGGCATCATCCCTGCAAAGGAATGGGCCAGGCTGCAGGAGGCGGTGAAGAAAGCCCATCAAGAGAAAAAGACGGTCCGATTTTGGGATGCGCCGGATTTTATCAATGCCTGGTACCAGTTCATGCATCTGCAGGTGGATTATATAAATACGGATCATATTGCCGCGCTGTCCGATTTCTTACGCCGGCTGCCGAAGACATCCTATACGGGAGGGGGGGCTTACCAGCCTTATCAACCGACGTATAAGACGGATGGAGTGGACAAGCCTGTGAAGAATGTCATTCTTCTCATCGGTGATGGTACGGGCCTGGCGCAACTGTATGCGGGTTACACCGCCAACAAGGCCGCACTGAATATATTTACCATGCGGAACATCGGGCTGTCGAAGACCAGCAGCTATGACAGCTATGTGACGGATTCGGCTCCGGGCTCCACTGCGTTCTCTTCCGGCGAAAAGACGAACAACCGTTTTGTCGGCGTGGATCATACCGGCAAGGCCCTGCCCCTGCTGCCCGTGATCCTGGAAAAGCGGAAGATCCGGACAGGCCTGGTGACCTGCGGGGATATCGCCGATGCTACGCCGGCCGACTTCTATGCCCATCAGTCAGAGCGGGGGAATGCCACCGCAGTCCTCCGGGATCTGAAGAACGCGCCCATCAGCGTGCTGATGGGTTCGGGCGATGAAAGCCTGAACAATGTGGCTATCCTGAATGAAGGCAAAAAAGCGGCTGTGACAGACAGCCTGTTACGGGTGTTGCAACCGGAATACACCATTGTTCCTGCGATAGATAGTGTTCGCGCCGGAACGGATAAAAAGTGGATCGTCGTGGAGGCAAGGGCGGGCAAGTCCATGCTGGATGGCAGGGGTGACTGGCTGCAAAAGGCATTTAACAAAACCCTCGATCTGCTGTCCCGCAATAAGCCGGGATTTTTTATCATGACGGAAGGGGCCCAGGTGGATTATGGCGGCCATGCAAACGACCTGCCGTATGTGGCGATGGAAGTGATGGATTTCGATAAGACGGTGGGAGAGGCTTTGCGTTTTGCGGACAGGGATGGAGGGACGCTGGTGATCGTGACGGCTGATCATGAGACAGGCGGACTTACCCTGATGGACGGGGATTACCGGAGAGGATATGTGGGAGGGCAATTCTCGACCAATGACCATACGGCCATTCCCGTGCCTGTATTCGCTTATGGCCCCCGGTCGGGACTTTTCAGGGGTGTGTATGAGAATACCGCCGTCTTCACGAGGATATTACAGGCATTCGGACTTTAATATTCATTTAATATCATTTTGAGTATCTTGGAGTATCTTGGCTGCCTGCAATAAAGGGCATGCTGTATGAATGAAGAACTGATATTACTGCTGGGCGATAAGATCAAGACCAAAAGAACACAGAAGAATGTCACGCTGGAACAGCTGGCCAACAAGGCCGGGGTCAGCAAGGGACTGATCTCCCAGATCGAGAATAACCGTACCGTCCCTTCCCTTCCCGTACTGTTCAATATCATCCATTCCCTTGACGAGGACCTGAAGACCTTTTTCGAAGACATGCACGATGCCGCCAATAAAGGGAATGTCCTCATTATCCGCAAGGGCCAGGAAAAGCTTTTTGAGAAGGAGCCCGTGAAAGGTTTCTCGTACAAACGCATACTTACCCGCAGCGTTGCCAGCCAGGCTGCGGATGTGGTCCTGCTGGAATTGAAACGGAATGCCGGCCGTAAGCAGATGATCAGCACGGACGCCTTTGAATGTAAGTATATATTAAAGGGAAAAGTAGAGTACCAGGTGGAAAAAGAGACCTTCACCCTGGAAGAAGGCGATACGCTTTTTTTTGACGGCCGTGCCCCCCACCGGCTGAAGAACGTCGGTACTACGGAAGCGCTGGTCCTTGTCTTCTATCTCTTCTGATCCTGCGCAGTCTTATCAAGAAAATAATCAATTATTATTTGCCCGCCATACCGTTGGAAGGATTTTATAAATACTTAACATTGGTTTAGTATTTGTAAACTATTAACATTTTCTTAAAGACGGCCTAACCTTCCCTTCATACTGCCCGGATAATTTCGCCGCACAATGATCCATCATTTAGTGCAACTAAAAACTACTGTAATATGAGAAAAAGATCTACC
This sequence comes from Flavitalea plasmicola, assembly GCF_030546645.1. Taxonomy (GTDB): domain Bacteria; phylum Bacteroidota; class Bacteroidia; order Chitinophagales; family Chitinophagaceae; genus Puia. The sequence goes on along the minus strand of NZ_JAUOTO010000007.1, from coordinate 118,592 downwards.
CTTTTGCAAGGGGTCTGGTTATTGCTATTTTGTCTGCCCCTGCTCGTTCATGCGCAGCGACCCGTTAGCGGGCGGGTGTTATCGGAGACGGACCAAAGCCCAGTGGCCGGGGCATCGGTATTGATCAGGGGATCTAAGTCCGGGACCTCCACAGATGTAGACGGCCGGTTTACCATCAAGGCGCGTAACGCGGATGTGCTCCTCATCTCAGGAGTGGGGATCACGTCGAAAGAGATAGTGCTGGGTGATGAAAGTACGCTTACTATTACCGTTAAGGCAGATACAAAGAACCTGAACGAGGTGGTAGTCACCGCCCTCGGCATCCGTAAAGAGGCCAAGCGCATCGGCTACTCGGTCCAGGAAGTGAAGGGCGACGATCTTCTGAAAGCCAGGGAGCCCAACCCCATTAATGGCTTAACGGGCAAAGTGGCGGGTCTCAACGTGGGCATCAGCCAGGAAATGCTGGCCTCCCCCACTGTCCTGCTGCGGGGATCGCCGCTGAATTTCTATGTTGTAGACGGCATTCCCATCAATTCGGATACCTGGAATATCAGCCCTGATGACATCGAAACCTATTCAGTATTGAAAGGGCCCACTGCCGCAGCGCTATATGGCAGCCGGGGCATTAACGGGGCTATTCTCATTTCAACCAAACGCGGAAAAAAGAATGGCAAAGGCTGGACGGTGGAGATCAATTCCAGCACGCAGATGAACAAAGGTTTTATCGCCATTCCCCGTGTACAGAATGAGTACGGCGGAGGTGACAATCAACAATATGCCTTCGGCGACTACCTGGCTAATGGCACCGGTTCCGGCAGGAACGACAAAGACTATGATGTATGGGGGCCCCGCCTGGATGGCAGACTGTTGCCGCAATACGATGGTGCCTATGACCCCAATGCCACTTATACCACCAGCTTCGGTCCTAATGTAAAAACATTTACGGGTAATATCAAACCCACTCCCTGGGTAGCGCGCGGCAAGGACAATCTTCAAAATTTCGTTCAGGCCGGTCTGTTAACTACGAATAATATCAACTTCTCTTCGGTGACCGACAAGTCCACGGTACGGATGTCCGTGTCCAATGGCTACCAGCGTGGCATTACCCCAAACACCAGTCTGAATACGCTGAACCTGAACGTCCTGGGCAGCTACAATGTTTCCGATAGGTTCAAGGTCGAGGCCAATATCAATTACAACCGTCAGTTCACCCCGAATATTCCCGATGTCGCCTACGGTCCCAACAGCATCATCTACAATATCGATATCTGGACGGGCGCTGACTGGAATGTCCAGGACCCCAATATCCGCAATTATTGGAAACCGGGCAAGGCAGGCATTCAATCCAATTTCGCGGAATACAAGCGCTACCACAATCCCTGGTTCAGCAGCTATGAATGGCTGCGGGGTCATTATAAGAACGACCTTTACGGCTGGGCCGCGTTTACCTATAAGATCAACAAGGGCCTGGATATCATGCTACGGAGCAATATGACCACTTATAATGTGCTGCGTAATGAAAAGCTGCCATTTTCCGCGCACCCGTATGGAGACGAGCACAACCACGGTAATTACCGGGAGGACCGGCGCGACCTGTGGGAGAACAATACCGAGCTGCTCCTGCGCCTGAACAAGGAGAATATCAACAACAGCGGCATCTCCATCAGCGCCTTTGGCGGTGGCTCAGCCCGCAACATGAAATACGAGTCCAGCTATACCAGCACGGACCAGCTGGTGGTGCCTAATGTTTATACTTTCGCCAACAGCCTCAAGTCGGTGCGTTCTTATTCGTATAATTCCAATCTTTTGCTCTTAAGCGCCTACTATTCGGTGGACCTCACCTATAAGAATTATTTCACGGTGTCCACTACGGGACGGTTAGACAAGACCAGCGCCCTGCCGGTGGGGAAGAACGCTTATTTTTATCCTTCCGTGTCTCTGAGCACGCCGTTGTCGGACTATATCACGCTGCCATCCGCCATTACCTTCCTCAAACTGCGCGGCAGCTTTGCCACTGTGAAGGATGGAGGTACTACAGCTTATGCGGGCACCGCTTTTCAGAGCCTGGGTATAGCCAGCCCTGTAGGCTACGGAACAGGATATTATACGCCATATGACGGGCCCACTTACTCACTTTCTGCACCGCCTTATACGACCTATCCGGTGTATAACAACGTTTCCGGCGCCGATGCGCCTAACTATACCATCAGCCCGGGCATCAAACCCAGCACCCGTACCAACTATGAGTTCGGCCTGGATGCGCGTTTTCTCCACAATCGCCTGGGCTTCAGCGGTACCTGGTTCCAATACAAGGATGGCCCCAAGATCTCCAATCAATATGTATCGGAAACCAGCGGCATCAGCTATATCGTCACCAATGGGCTTACTACGAAAAGGACGGGCGCAGAACTTTCTGTTACAGGCACGCCCATACAACTGAGCAACAGCTTCCGTTGGGATGTTCTGGTCAACTGGTCAACGTACAAGGAAGTCTTTTCTGCCTTTGCCGGTGGCGCTAAAGAGATGAACAACGGGACTGGTTATCCCTATCATGTTGGAGATCGTGTAGACAAGCTGTTCGGTAATTATGAAGCAATGACCCCCGATGGGAAAGTGATCCATGATGAGTCCGGGTTCCCCATTTATCTGCCCAAAGCCCAATATTTGGGACATGCCGATCCTGACTGGGCCTGGGGTATCAACAATAAGTTCTCCTATGGATCCTTCAGCTTTAGTTTCCAGTTCGACGGCATGGTAGGCGGACGGCTGCAGGACTATGTGCTGCGCAAACTCACGGAAGGCGGCCGCGGACTGAATACCGCAACTGGCAAGATCGGACAGGCAAGGCTTTATGAATCCCAGCACATGGCTGATGCAGGTTATTTCGGTCCGGATCCCAAGAATCCCACACATAATAAGGAGGCAAGAGATGCTAACGGCCGCCCTATCCTCGGCGGCGACGGTGTGCAGGTGGCGGGCTCGGGGGGATCGGGCCAGATCCAGTACGACCCGGCAACAGGGGTCATCAGTAACAGCAAAAGTCTTACGTTCAGACAGAATGATTCTGCCACGGTCTGGGTACAGGATTATGTCAGCAGCTTCTATAACGATCCCCAACATACGATGGTGAACAAGACCTATGCGAAACTCCGTGAAGTGGTCATTACCTACTCACTGCCCGCAAAATGGTTGCATAGGTCCTTTATTAACCGCGTAGATGTTTCCCTGGTGGGCAGGAACCTGCTATACTTTTTCCCTAGTGCGTTCAAAGACCTGGATGTGGACCAATTTCCCGGCCGTGATCAGTTTAATGTGATTTCCCGGGAACATGGTCTCCAGTCGCCCACTACCCGTAGCTATGGCATCAACTTAAATGTAGTCTTTTAAAATCAGTCACTATGCAACGCAACATCATACGATCCACGTTTGTCCTGGCCCTCCCGGTCTTACTGCTGACCATGGGGTGCTCTAAAAAATTCGCGGAATATTCTCAGAACAAGAACCTGCCGCAAACGGTACCTCCCGGTCTGGTCCTTCGTTCCATCCTGAACAGCCTGGTCGTTTTTCCCGGTGATTACGAAGACAAGGCGGACCAGTTCATAGCCTCGAATTATACTTACTATGGCGATAACAAATACTGGACAGGCAGCGCCACCCTCAACTATAGCGCACTGAACAATGTGATCTCCATGGAAGCCGAAGCAAAAAAAGCGGTGGGAACGGATAAGAACCCTTACCATGCCCTGGGGTTTTTCCTTCGCGCCTGGTTCTTTGTCAACATGACGGAAAAAGTCGGGGATCTGCCCATGAGCGAGGCATTGAAAGGCACCGCCAGTCCCACTCCGAAATACGACAGCCAAAAGGATATTTTCAAACAGTCGCTCTTATGGCTGGATAGCGCCAATACCATGCTTGCGGACTTCATCGCCAACGGGTTTGTGGAGTTCTCGGGGGATTGGTATTACCAGGAAACATCCAAATATGCGGATGCCACCGGACGCAACGCGCTCATCGAGTGGCAGAAGGTGGTTAACAGCTACAGGCTGCGCGTGTTGATCGAGCTAAGCAAACGAGCTGACGACGCCGCCGATCTTAACATCAAACAGCAGTTTGCAGACATTGTGGGCACTCCTGCAAAATATCCCGTTTTCAACAGCAACGACGACAACCTGCAGTATGTCTATAACAGCACCTATAATTATTATCCGGACAATCCCGGCAATTATGGGAACAATGCCGGTCGTCTCAACCTGGGGGCCACCCTGTTGACCACGCTGGGGCAATTAAATGACATCCGCGCTATGGTACTGGCCGAGCCCGCCCGCGGACTTGGACTTGCCGACACCGACTATGGGTCTTTTGTCGGCGCCCAGCTGGGAGCCGACCTGAGCGTGCTCTCCACCTTGTCCGGTGCGGGACAGATCTCCCTGTATAATTACAACCATTTTTATGCTACGTATACGGCGGAGCCGACGCTGATCCTCAGCTATGCAGAAGTGTGTTTTAGCATTGCAGAGGGTATCAACCGTGGATGGGCGACTGGTGATGCATCGGCATGGTATGCCAACGGCATCAAGGCCATGTTTGGATTTTATGGCATCAAGGACGGCGACAACCAGGTGGTATTTCGCAATGCAGGCGGGACTGGCAGCGTAACGTACACAGTCCACTTCGCCTTCAGCGATTATCTCAGCCAGGCTGCAGTCCAATACAAGGGAAATACCAACGACGGGCTATCCCAGATCCTTACTCAAAAATACCTGGCCTATGCGCGCAATTCGGGCTTGCAGGCTTATTATCAATGGCGCAGGACGGGCATTCCCGCTTTCAGCGTAGGTTCGGGCACGGGCAACGGGGGTAAGATACCCCTGCGCTTCCAGTATCCAACCAATGAGATCACCTCCAATGGAGATAATTATAAGGCTGCTGTCCAGCGTCAGTACAACGGACAGGATGATATCAACCTGGCCATGTGGCTGATCAAATAAATTTAACTATGCGGGTAAAATTGTTATTTGTAATCTCTATGCTGATCCTGTGCGGCGCCTTTCCCGGCGCCGCACAAGTCGTATCCCACCGTACCGAGAACCTTGTTATCTTCACCCTGGACGGCATGCGCTGGCAGGAAGTGTTCGGAGGGATCGATACCGCACTGGCAGGCAATCAAAAATTTACGAGGAACAAGGACGGTCTGAATAAAATGTTTTACAGCCCGGATATTCGCGAAAGGAGGAAGAAGCTTTTCCCCTTTCTCTGGACCACGGTAAAGGAGAAGGGGCAGCTCTATGGCAACAGGACCATCGGCAACCTGGTGAATGTCGCTAATCCTTACCAGTTCTCCTATCCCGGCTATAACGAGATCTTTACAGGATATCCTGACACGGCTGTCAATTCCAACGACAAAGTGCTGAATGGAAATACCAATGTGCTGGAGTTTATCAGCCGGCAGAAGGGATTCGCCGGTAAAGTTGCCGCCTTCACTACCTGGGATGTATTTCCCTATATTCTTAACACGGGGCGTAGCGGACTTTATGTAAATTCGGGAGTGGATAGCCTCCATTTTCCTGACAAGGGCTTGCAGGTGGTGAATGAAATGCAGTTCCTTGCTCCGCAGCCGCTGGAAGTGCGACCTGACGTGATCACTTATTTTGCCGGGAAAGAATACCTGAAGACCTACCAGCCCAAGGTGCTCTACATTGCTTTCGACGAGACGGACGACTTTGCGCATGCGGGCCTGTATGACCAGTATCTCAGCCAGGCCCATGCGGAGGATGCCATGATCGCGGACTTATGGAACACGCTGCAGTCCATGCCTCAATACAAAGATAAGACCACGTTGATCGTCACCTGCGACCATGGCAGGGGAGATAAGATGAAAGACACCTGGCGGGACCATGGTGAGAAAATAAAAGAGTCCGGTGAGATCTGGATGGCTGTGATGGGGCCCGATACGATGCCGGCAGGGGAGGTCAGCACCCACACGCAGCTGTACCAGAAGCAATGGGCGCCCACCATGGCTGCGCTGCTGGGTTTTCAATTCCGGCCGGACCATGGTTCGGCGGAGCCTGTTCCAACGGTGTTTAAATAATTAAAAGATTTGTTATGGAAAGTGAAAAAGCACGGCAGATCACCGATGAGATCTTCGGCATGTATGAAAGTTACGGCGGCGAAGAATATGCCGGTGAAAAGGTCTCCCAGCTGGAGCATATGGTGCAGGCGGCCCAGCTGGCGGAAGAGGAGGGATATGACGAAGAGGTCATATTGGCGGCCTTTCTGCATGATATTGGTCATATCAGCGAAGCGGCGACGGGGGAGAATGGAATGGATGGGTTCGGTATAAAAGACCATGAGGCCATCGGGGCGGAGTTCCTGCGGGGGAAAGGTTTTTCGAAAAAGGTCATTCGCCTGGTGGAATCCCATGTGGAGGCCAAAAGGTACCTGACGGTGCGGGAACCTGGCTATTATACACAGCTGTCGGATGCGAGCAGGAAGACGCTGGAATACCAGGGCGGCCCTATGACGGAGGAGGAAGCGACGGCGTTCGAGCAATACCCGTTGTTCGGAATGATCGTCAAAATGCGTAAATGGGACGAGCAGGCGAAGATCGAAGGCAAGGCTTTGCCCGATCTCGAACACTATAAAGACATGATGTTCCGACACCTAACTACTATATGATCTTTTATGAGCAATATTCAACTGGTGGTTTTTGACATAGCGGGGACGACCGTACATGACAAGGGCGATGTAGCCCATTCGTTCATGGAGGCTTTTCAGGCGTTCGGCCTTACCGTGCCGAAGGAAGAGGTAAAGAAAGTAATGGGCTTCCGCAAGATCGATGCGATCCGGCGACTGCTGGAAAAATATGCGCCGCACCGTAAAGAGGACCGGGCGCTGATAGACAGGATCCACGACAGGTTTATTGCCGGCATGCTCTCATTTTACCGCACGGAAAAGGAGCTGCGACCTTTGCCTCATGCGGAGGAAGTGTTTTCGAACCTGAAGCGGAAGGGGATGAAAATAGCGTTGAACACCGGGTTCACCCGTACGATCACGGATGCTATCCTGCAGCGGCTGCACTGGGACAATGGGCACGGTGTTATCGACCAGGTGATCTGCAGCGACGAGGTACCTGAAGGGCGACCTTTTCCGTACATGATCCATCAATTGATGCAGCGGCTTAGTATAACTTCTCCCGCCCGGGTATTGAAGATCGGGGATACGGAAGTGGACGTGGAAGAAGGCCGCAATGCTGGCTGCGGAATAGTGGTCAGCGTCACCACCGGCGCGTATACCCGCGTCCAGCTGGAGCAATATCATCCCGACCATATCATCGACAGCCTGGAAGAGCTAATACCCATTATTGAGCATGCCTGAGATGGCCGTCATATCAACCGAGCCCGTGGCTATCGCCGCCGGTGATCGTCCGACGCTCCGGAGCCGGCTGTCGGCCAGTCCTGCCTGGGTATTCATATTATATGTGTCTTTTTCCTCTTTCGTGGTCTATTCCAGCATGTATGGTTTCCGCAAGCCATTCACCGCCGCATCGTATGACGGCGTCCGGCTGTTCGGCGTTTCTTACAAGGTGGTGCTGGTGATCTCGCAGGTGCTGGGCTATATGTGCAGCAAGTTCTATGGCATCCGTTTTATCGCCATGATGCAACCTGCCCGCCGTGCGGGTTATATTATCCGGCTGATGATGATCTCCTGGGCGGCGCTGCTGCTTTTCGGGTGGGTGCCGATGCCCTATAATTTCATTTTTCTATTCATCAACGGGCTGCCCCTTGGACTGATCTGGGGCCTGGTGTTCGGCTTCCTGGAAGGTCGAAAAGTGACGGAGCTGATGGGCGCCATCCTGGCCACCAGCTTTATTTTTGCCAGCGGGCTGGCCAAGACCGTAGGGAAGGCGTTGATGCTTTATGCTGGCGTCAATGAGCAGTGGATGCCCTTCGCGGCGGCCGCTATTTTCCTGGGGCCGCTGTTGCTGGGGACCTGGTTGCTGAACCAGACGCCGCCCCCCACGGCAGCCGATGTTGCGCAACGTACCATCCGGCTGCCTATGGAAAAACAGCAGCGGAAAGCGTTCCTCCGGCAATTCGGCGTTGCGCTTATTCCTGTTATCATCGCTTATGTAATGTTGACGATCCTGAGGGATTTCTGCGAAGATTTCATCAACGAGCTGTGGACGGAGACGGGGTCATTGCAGCATGCGGCCGTATTTGCGCAGACCAGCACCATCGTGTCCCTGATCGTACTGGCCGTCATCGGTGGATTTTATTTAATAAAAAATAATTACAAGGCTTTCCAGCTGAATAATGTCATTATCATCGGCGGCTTCGTGCTGGCGGCGGTGGCAACAGCGGGCTACCATTTGCATATCCTTTCCCCGGTGAACTGGATACTGGTCGCTTCCGCGGGGCTTTATCTGGGGTATATACCTTACAACTGTTTTTATTTTGAAAGAATGCTGGCCGCTTATAAAGTACCAGGAAATGTGGGCTTTCTCATTTATTTCGCCGATGCGTTCGGCTACCTGGGTACGGTGGTCGTCCTCCTGTTAAAAGAATTTGTGCAGATACGTTATACATGGGTGGACTTTTTCACGGCGATCTTCTACGTAGCGGCTACCGTTGGCATAGTGCTGGTGCTATGGGGGGCTGTGCTATATGACAGGATCTACCGGAGCGGATCACAGATCCGCTGACCGAAGGTCAATTATAAGATGTACACCGGGGATGGTTAAGTTTCGGAATAAGCATCACCGGTGTAAAAAGAAATAGGTAATTTATGCAATCATCTCGATCAGCCATTGTCATCGGAGCGGGCATCGTAGGGCTGGCAACCGCCAGGGCCCTTGCGTTGAGGGGATTTTCCGTAAAGGTCTTCGAAAGGAGCGATAAGGCGGTGGGCGCATCCATCCGCAATTTTGGCATGATCTGGCCTATTGGTCAGCCGGCGGGGAAGATGTATGACAGGGCGGTCCGCAGCCGGGAGATATGGAAAGAGCTTGCTCCAAAGGCGGATTTTTGGGCTGAGCCGGCAGGAAGCCTTCATGTTGCTTACCACGCTGATGAATGGCTGGTCTTGCAGGAGCTGGCGGAGATCTTCCGTAAAGAGGGAAGACCGGTGCAATTGCTGGACAGGGCGGGCGTGGCCGGCGCATCGACCGCGGTGGTTCCCGAAGGGCTGCTGGGCGGCCTTTATAGCAGGGATGAATTGATCGTGGATCCCCGGGAGGCTGTATCGGCCTTGCCGGACTGGCTATCCGGGCAGCTGAAAGTAGCGTTCCATTGGGGGAAATGTGTTTCGTATATTTCGGATCAGGCGGTATACATCGGCAATGACGAAGAACATGAGGCGGACCTGATCTTCATATGCAATGGCGCGGACTTTGAAACGCTGTATCCCGAGCATTTTTCACGGCAGCCAGTCACCAAATGCAAGCTGCAGATGCTGCGCCTCGCACCGCAGCCTGCGGAATGGCGTATAGGGCCTGCGCTTTGCGGAGGACTTTCTCTCATCCATTATAATAGCTTTAAGGCCGCCGCATCCCTGACAGGGTTGAAGCAACGTTATACGGAAGAGCTGCCGGATTACCTGGATCGGGGCATTCACGTGATGGTCGCTCAGAATGGCAATGGCGAGCTGACGGTAGGCGATTCGCACGAATACGGCCTCACGCACGATCCCTTTGATAAGGAGCTTATCAACCGGATGATCCTGGACTATCTGCGTACGTTCGTCCAGGTGAAGGACTGGCGTGTCACCCAGACCTGGAATGGCATATATGCGAAGCTGACGGACGGAGCGTCCGATCTGTTCTTTTCTCCGGAGCCTTATGTATATGTGATCAACGGGCTGGGAGGAGCGGGCATGACCCTCTCTTTTGGTCTTGCCGAGGAATTAGTGGAAGGTTTGTAGTAGTTTTGCCGGATGAATAGACTGAGATCAATCATTGCAGTCAATCGCAATTTTCTTCTCTGTTATGGTTTTTTTTTCCTGGTAGGGCTGATATTCCTTCTGATGAAAGGGAAAATGGCCACTTTCTTATTCCTGAACCCTTTTCATCGAAGCCCATTAGACTATTTTTTTATTGGTTTTACCTATCTGGGGGATGGCATTTTCGCGGGCGCGGTGGTTATTCTCCTGATGGTGCTGCGCCGCTGGTCCCAGGCCTGGCAGCTCCTCTCCGCCTTTCTGCTGTCGGCATTGCTGGCGCAGATCCTGAAGAATGTCTTTTCCATGCCCCGTCCCTGGGAGGTCTTCGATCACAGGGAATACGTTTATTTCATCGATGGTATCACCCGCCGCGGGTATAGCAGCTTTCCCTCGGGGCATTCCACTACGGTATTCTCGCTGGCGACCATGCTGGCCATCTTCGAGAAGAATAAAAGGACGAATGTATTTTACGTGCTGACGGCTGTCGCGGTAGGGTATTCGAGGATCTACCTGGGGCAGCATTTCCTGACGGATGTATTGATGGGGTCCTTCCTCGGCGTGACGACGGCCCTTCTCGTCCATTGGTTTTTTATCAAAAAATTCCCGTCCCCGCAGTAGGATTGCAGAATTACAGCTAAAATTTTCTGTATTGATATGATATACGTACGTTTGCGCTCTATTTTTGGAGAAAATTCAACTATTTTAACGTCTTATGCTTGAAGGTAAAAAATTGGTGATCGTGCTGCCGGCTTACAATGCCGAGCTTACCCTCCGTAAGACGTATGGAGAAATCCCTTTTGACATCGTGGACGAAGTGGTGCTGGTCGACGACAACAGCAGCGACCGGACGGTGGCTGTGGCCCGCGAGCTGGGTATTTCCCATATCATCAAGCATGACAAGAACAGGGGTTATGGCGGCAACCAGAAAAGTTGCTATAACAAGGCGCTGGAGCTGGGGGCGGACATCGTGATCATGCTCCATCCCGACTACCAGTATACGCCGAAGCTCATACCTTCCATGGCCTGGCTCATTGCCAATAATGTTTACCAGGTGGTGCTGGGGTCCAGGACCCTTGGCAAGGGCGCCTTGCATGGCGGCATGCCCCTGTATAAATATATCTTCAACAGGATGCTGACGTTCTTCGAGAACGTGATGCTCAAGCAAAAGCTGGCCGAATACCACACGGGCTACAGGGCTTTTTCCAGGGAGATCCTCCAGCGGATAAACTACGACATCAACTCGGAGGATTTTGTCTTCGACAACCAGATGCTTTCCCAGATCATTTACCTGGGCTACGAGATCGCGGAGATCACCTGCCCTACCCGCTATTTTGAAGAGGCTTCCAGCATCAATTTCCGGCGCAGCGTGGTATATGGACTGGGTGTCCTCCAGGTGTCTGTCGTCCACCGTCTCTGTAAATGGGGCGTCATGAAAAGAGAGATGTATAAACCTCTTAAATAGGATATCTTTGCGGCCAAAAGCCTGGTAATGCGTTTGAACAAAACCACCACTATCGTACTCATCGCCATTCTCGGCGCCCTGTTTTTTATACCTTTTCTGGGCCGCGTGCATTTGTTCGACTGGGACGAGATCAATTTCGCAGAATGCTCGAGGGAGATGATCAAGCTGGACGACTATTCCCGCGTATATGTGGATTTCAAACCTTTCTGGGAAAAGCCCCCGATGTTCTTCTGGATGCAAAGCACGGCCATGAAGATCTTTGGGGTGAATGAGTTCGCCTCGCGCTTTCCCAATGCCCTTTGCGGCATCGTCACGCTCATTGTGGTCTTTTGCATCGGCAGGCGGATCTATGACTCCCGGTTTGGCGTCCTTTGGGCCCTGGCCTATGGGGGATCGCTCTTTCCCAATATGTATTTCAAGTCGGGCATCATCGATCCATGGTTCAACCTCTTTACCTTTCTCTCACTTTATTATTTCATATTATACCATTGGAAGCGGAATGGCTTTGACAAGGAGGGATTGACCAGGCCGCTGTATTTCTATGTGTGCTGGTCAGGGGTATTCATGGGACTCGCTGTGCTCACGAAGGGGCAGGTGGCCCTGATGGTCTTCCTCCTGGTGCTGGGGGTCTACTTCATTTATAACCGTTGGAAATTCTATTTCAGCTGGGGGCATGCCCTGCTCTTCCTGGTGATCTCCTTCCTGGTGTTGTCCACCTGGTATGGGTATGAGACGGCCAAGCGGGGGCCCTGGTTCATCAATGAGTTCCTAAAATACCAATACCGCCTGTTCACCACGCACGATGCGGACCAGGCCGGATTCTTCGGGTATCACTATATCGTATTGCTGGTGGGCTGCTTCCCTGCTTCGATCCTGGCCATCCCTGCTTTTTTCAAGAACCAATACGGCAGCCGGTACGACAAGGACTTTAAGAAATGGATGATCTTTTTGTTCTGGGTGGTGACCATCCTGTTCACTATTGTCCAGTCCCGGATCATACATTACTCGTCGCTGGCGTGGTTCCCCGTCACTTTCCTGGCGGCTTATTCCATCTATAAGTGGCAGCGGGGCGAGGCCGTCTACAAGAAATACGTGGGTGTGCTGACGGCAATCCTCGGGGGACTGATCTCCCTGCTATTGCTGGGGGTGGCGATCATCGGGCTGAACGTGAAAAGGCTGGCCCCCTATGTCGACGATACTTTTGCCAGGGGCAATATGGAGGCGGAAGTGCATTGGTCGGGATGGGAAGGGCTGGTGGGCGTCCTGCTGGTCGTTTCGCTGATCGTCGGCATACGAAAATTACGGCAAGGCCAGTTCGATAACGCCGCCCGGACCCTCTTCGTCGGCATGGCGATCGTCGTTTTTTTGGCTTCCGCTATTATTGTTCCTAAGGTAGAGCGCTATTCGCAGGGTGCTAACATCGATTTCTTCATTGCCCGTCAGGGAGAAGATTGTTATGTACATTGCCTGGGCTTTAAAAGCTATGGCGAGCTGTTCTATACGATGAAGGAAAAGCCTGCGAATCCCAATTCATATGATGAGCAATGGCTGGTGTCGGGCCCCATCGACAAGCCTGTTTATTTTGTCACGAAAGTGGACAGGGAACAAAACTATAAGTTCCCGCAGCTGAAGGAGCTATACCGCAAAAATGGGTTTGTGTTCATGAAGCGGGAAGTCCCGGGTCGTTGACCTATTTCTTCTTTCCCGAAAAGAATTTCAGCATATTGCTGACCACCTTGTCATTGGCGCCCAGCTTCCCTTTGATGGCTGTATACATCGAGACGAGGGCGTTGTCCAGCCTGACGAGGATCTTTTTGCTGCCTTCGCCGGGTCTTGCCTGGTAGTAGGTAGCCCTCCGGAAAGGGTTGGCCTCGACCGTATAGTAATACAGCGCGATAGAGCGCCTGAAGACACCTTCGGGGCATGTCATCGGCTCGGGGTGGCCATGGAACGAGTCTGCGTCGGTATTGAAGATGACACAGCGGTTGAATACGGGGGTTACCTTTTCTTCACAGGCTTTCATTTCCTTGTCCCATAGCTCCAGCTTGCCTCCCCAGGACTCTTCCCATTTTTCGTTGAGATAGACCAGCACGTTGACACGGCGCTGCCAGTTGCGGTGATGGGGGTGAACGGTGAAGTCGGCGTGTATGTTGAGATATCCTCCCCTGGTAGACTGGTGGATGCCGCCCCCTTCCAGGCCGTCGTCCTTCTGCAGGTCTTTGATACCTGTCAGCTTGCTGAGGAATTGGAGGAATTCCGGGGAGTTGAGCTCGTTGATCGTGCTTTTGATCGTTGTGGGCAGGAGGTCCAGCTTATTGAGACCTCGCTTGTTCTCATTATAGTGCTTATAATTGATCCAGCCATCTGTTTCGTTGAGCTTGTTGAACTCGGCGATACAATCCTTCAACACTTCGGGATTGACAAAGTTTTCCAGCACGATGTGCGGATAGGGGCTGGCGGTTTGGTACTTTTTGCCTAATTCGTCGAGTTGACTGGTCCATTTGCTATAATCGAATATTTGGGTCGTGGTTGTCACTGCCTCTTTTTTAAGGGGCAAAGGTAGTAAAAAGCTGCAAGCTGCAAGCCCCAAGCTGCAAGCAGACTGCTGTTAAATTCGTTAATAGTTTCTAAAATAGCTGGTTAAGTCCGACTTGTAGCTTGCAGCTTGTCGCTCACAGCTCATGGCTCGTAGCTCGCAGCTGTCAATCGCGGCGTGATTCCAGGGTAAAGCCGATGGTAGTGCCTACGTCGGGGGTGCTCCGGACATGGATGGACTGTCCGTGGGCCTCTATAATATGTTTGCAGATGGCCAGTCCCAGGCCGGTGCCGCCCTTGTCCCTGCTCCGGGCTGCATCCGTGCGGTAAAAGCGCTCGAATATCCTTCCCAGGTGCTCCTCTTCGATCCCGATGCCGTCGTCACTGACCTCGATCAGGACGTTCTTTTCGTCTATTTTATAGACGCTGGCAACGATGGTGCCACCGGGTTTGCCGTATTTGGTGGCATTTTCCACCAGGTTGGTCAGCACCATGCGGATCTTTTCCTTGTCGGCAAAGACGGTGATGGGGGATTCGCATCCTTTCTTGATAGAGGTCCTTATATTCTTTCCCGTGGTTTTAATGGAGAGGGACTCGAAGCTCTCCCTGATAAGGTCCTGTATGATGAAATTCTGCTTGTATAATAATTGCTCTCCCCGCTCCAAGGTGGAGATCTCATCCAGGTCGTTCATGAGGTTTACCAGCCTGTCTACGTTCCTGGCGGCATTTTCCAGGAATTTTTTCCGGATGTCCGGGTCTTCCATTGCCCCGTTGAGCAAGGTATCCACATATCCCTGTATAGCAAAGATGGGCGTCTTGAATTCGTGGGCGAGATTTTGCAGAAACTCTTTCCGGTAAGCCTCATTCTTTTTCAGCAGCTCGATCTCCTCGTTTCGCTTTTCGCCCCATTTTTCCACGTCTTCCCGCACTTCGTCAATGCTTTTCTGAGGGAGGATGTATTTAAAGTAGACTTCTTCCTTTTTCGTAGCCTTCGTCTGGTGGATCAACTTATAGATCAGCTTTATCTTCCTGTATATAAACTTTTCCAATGTGAACTGGATCAGGCCATAGCTGCCGGAAAAGATGATGAGAAGGGAGGCTGCGCCTACGATGCTATTGTTCGTGAGCACGTAAATGCCCGCTGAGATGGGCAGCGCCAGCAGTCCGGCCGTCAGCGCAGAAAGCTGTTTGGGCGATAAATTCTTCGTAGAGGGCATCCTGTAAAATTACGAATCATGTGCGGGAATTGATCTTCCTGTTCAGAGATTGAACTTGTAGCCAACCCCTTTGACGGTGGTGATGCAATCCAGCCCTAATTTTTGCCGGATCTTACGGATATGGACGTCGATGGTGCGGTCGCCCACGATCACTTCGTTCCCCCAGACCTGGTTCAGGATCTCGTTGCGTAAGAAGACCCTGCCCGGGCGGGAGGCCAGCAGGTATAGCAGCTCGAATTCTTTTTTTGCCAGGGTGACGTCCTTGCCATCAACGGTGACCTCGAATTTGGCGGGGTCGATGGTCAGATTCTCTATTTTAAGGACCTTTTCTTCCGGCTCCTTGTTAATCCGGCGGAAAAGCGCATTTACCCGGCTGACGAGGATCTTGGGGCTGATGGGTTTGGTGACGTAGTCATCGGCGCCTGTTTCCAGTCCCCGGACGTGGGAGCCTTCATCGCTGAGGGCCGTAAGGAACAGGATCAGGGTTTCCTTAAAAGCTGGCTGGGAGCGAAGGATCTCACACACTTCTACCCCATTTTTCTTCGGCATCATGATGTCCAGGATGATCAGATCCGGGCGGGTCACTTTAGCCTTGCCGACTGCCTCATCCCCGTCTTTGGCGGTGACGACATCATATCCTTCCTTGCTCAGATTGTATTGTATGATCTCCAAAATATCGGGTTCATCGTCGGCTATGAGGATCTTCTTGCCTTTGGATTCCATCTTTCCTAAAAATTTACGCAAACCTACTGGAAATAAAGCTATGGGCCGATCATCGCCTATCAGTTTACAATTTGTTAATACATAAATAACATCGGGAAATACCCAGCCACCCCTGATACCCTCCCGGGGCTGTCCTCCCGGGGTATTGTCTTAAATTAGCGCACATTTTCCTTTGGTCGTAAATTTGCATACATTACATTCGGAGCCAGCCGATCAAATCTTATGATTATACTTATACGATCCATTCCTCTTGCTGCGGCGCTATCTGTACTCATGATCTCTTCTACTTTGAGCGGATTGGCACAGACCAATGCCTATCCTTATAAGGTGGCGCAGGACAGGATGCTCTGGCATGATAATGTGGACAAAGAGCAGCAAAAGCTGATCATTGCGGGCGGAGGCAAGCGTGACAGTCTTATCCGGCTGGCCAAGGACGAGACGGTGAACCTCCAGGTGACGGATGCCCTGGTGCGGCAGGTGGACGAGCTGCAGCAGCAAATAGAATTTGATTCCACGCTGAATACCAATAACAAGAAAAAATATCTCAGGGCGCTGGAATTCCTTTTAAGGGGCTTTCACCAGGCATACACGACCAAAGAGATCCAGGTCTCCGCCGCCCCGGCGCTTGTTGCCGCTTTCCGGCAGGCGATGGAGCTGGACAGGAAAGGGGAAAGCATCGAGCCCGTCGTCACCGGGGGAAGCTATGAGATAGGGAAGATCCTGGTGGAATGTTTTCTTTATCCGACCGAGAACGCTGGCGTCAAACCTGCCCGTCTTTACCTGGTGCGACGGTATTGCGAGATGCACCCTTCGTTGATCCTCAATTACTTACATAATCATCCCGGGCTGCCATTCGAGGACAGCCTCATTGTCATAGCGGGCCATCATGACGTTCGGCAGCTGTATGATTTTGCGGCTGCCAGCGGCGAGCTGGGCGCCCATATCCGCAGCTGTAAAGATACCCTGGTGCATACAGTGGCCATGATGGCCAACAGCAGGAGCGGCCAGCTGTATTTTCCCTTCCTGGACAACCTGGTAAAGGGGCGCATCACTACGGAAGATATCGATAAGGTAAAGGGCGATGAGCTGAATTATTACCGGCTGCTGGTGAGGACCCGGCTGGACTATGCGGGCAGGATCCTGCCGCCCGAAAGAGATACGCCACTGGAAATGAATGCGTTGACGGATATGCTTATGAAGAAGGGCAAGGAGATCTTCGTGCGTGAGATCAATGCGCTGCATACCGTGGAAAACCCGGCCATCCGATTTAAGATCCTGGACCCGCTGACCCCGGCCGAGCTTTATTACCTGATCGTGCTGAGCGAGGATGAGATCTATACTTCCAGCTATCTGGGCGTCTATGAGCGGATCTTCCAGCGCATGGCCCATCCTTACGGTGACAGCCTGATCATGCAGGTGCATGGCGATTATTTCCGCAAGTTCATCAAGATGGCTGCCGCCTATAACAAGCTGGACCATTTTCTCGGCACCATGGACAAGCAGAATGCGGGCACGATCATGAAGTCCTTTATCATTCACCTGGAAAAGGCCAACGAGGAAGAAGCGGTGGATGTTGCCGACTCCTACAGCAGCATTTTTGAAAAGAACCGGCCGCTGGCCCGCTTTATCCTGGGGGAAGTGAAGGCCAACTATGAGAAGAATATTACGGCAGGCGATAAGAAAGGTATTGTCATTTACAGCCTGCTGGAGACGTTGTTCGAGTCGGCTGATACCACCAATAAGACCGATCTTTCCGCCCGCCTGGGCATCCCGCCCATCTATTCCGTGGACTATAGCTCTTTGGCGGACGACAGTGGCCGGGTGATCCAGCAGGTGTTCTTTTATGGCGACCAGGACAAGGACGGTCAAAACTCTTTTTCGAACTTCATGGCCATGTTCAGGCCCCGGCCGGGCGCGAAGCCTGAATGGAAGATCACCGAGAATCCCCAATGGGTCACCATCACCTCCGTTCGTGGCAAGCCTGTGATGATCTTTGCCAACAAACCGCTGCTGGGGGATGACGACCCGGACGATAAGGCCCAGAAGGCACTGGCTGCTTACCTGGAATCCCGCCATATGAAGCCATCCATTGTCATACACCGGGGGCATAGCTATCACGTAAAATATACCATTTACCAGATGCCGGCTACGGCCCGTATCGTGGTGCTGGGTTCCTGCGGCGGCTACAACAACCTCAGCGAAGTGTTGAAGATCAACGAGGATGCACATATCATCTCTTCCAAGCAGGTGGGCACCAAGACCGTGAATGAGCCAATCCTGCAGGCTATCAACAACACCCTGCTGGCCGGCAGGGACATCGAGTGGCTGCCCATGTGGAGGGAATTGAGCACGCATTTCCAGAATGATCCTGCGGCCAAGGAAAAGTTCGACGACTATATTCCTCCGTATAAGAACCTGGGAGCCATCTTCATTAAGGCCTACCGGAAAGCGATGGACAGTGAGTAGCTTTTGAGCTGCAAGCTGCAAGCTACAAGTGGAGACTTATATGTAATTTTGCGTCTTATTAAAATCAGGCTTGAAGCTGACAGCTTGTAGCTTGTAGCTGTTTTTATGAAAAGAAAGATATTCGATTTCAGCCTGCTGCGAAGAGTATTTCGCTATGCCGCACCGTATAAGAGACGACTGTACGTTTCTATTGCGCTTTCTATCCTGCTGGCCGTGCTGTCCCCCCTTCGTCCTTTCCTGATCCAGGTGACGATCAATGACTATATCCGGAATGGCGCCGGGCCTGTTCTTTCCGTCAAACAGGAGATGGCGAAGCTGGTGATCCTGATCACGGTGCTGCAGATCGCTCTATTGCTGATAGAGACAGTGTCCCGCTTTTATTTTTCTTTCATTACAGCCTGGCTGGGCCAGACAGTGGTGAAGGATCTCCGGGTGGATGTCTATAAGAAGGTGCTGGGCCTCAACCTTTCACAGTTTGACAAGACCCCCATCGGCACCCTGACTACCCGCACGATCAACGATATCGAAGCCATCAATGACATTTTCTCGGACGGGCTGATCCCCATCATTGCGGACCTGCTTTCCATCGTATCGATCCTGATATTCATGTTTGTGGTGGACTGGCGGCTGACCCTCATCTGCCTGACGCCCTTCCCTTTCCTGGTCCTGGCCACCTGGCTGTTTAAAGAGTCCGTGAACAAGTCTTTTATCCGGGTGCGGAATGCGGTGGCGGCGCTCAACGCTTTTGTACAGGAGCATATCACGGGCATGGCGATCGTTCAGGCATTTGCCGGCGAGCAGAGAGAGGCCGCAAAATTCAACAAGATCAACCGGGAGCACCGGAATGCGAATATCAATGCCATTTTTGCCTATTCCATTTTCTTTCCTTTGGTGGAGATCATCCTGGCTGTATCCACCGGCCTGCTGGTGTGGTGGGGTGCGCGCCAGGTGCTGCATTTGCCGGAAGTCCAGGCAAAGGAGCTCAGCGGGAAGATCATCTCTTTCTTTCTTTACCTGAACCTCCTGTTCCGCCCGCTGCGGGTGATAGCAGACAAGTTCAACGTATTGCAAATGGGCATGGTGGCCAGTGAAAGAGTGTTCCGGGTATTGGATAATGACGACACCGTCAGGAAGGAAGGGAATTATGCGCCGGACAAGATCAAAGGGAAGGTGGAGTTTAAGAATGTGAACTTCGCCTATGTCGAGGATCGCTACGTATTGAAGAATGTCTCTTTCACCATCCAGCCTGGTCAAACAGTGGCCATCGTGGGGCATACCGGCAGTGGAAAAACCTCCATTATCAGTCTGATCAATCGCCTGTACCAGATAAAGGAGGGGGAGATCCGGATCGATGACGTATTGATAGAAGACTATAAGCTGGATAATCTGAGGAAGAACATCGGCGTGGTGCTGCAGGATGTCTTCCTGTTCTCCGGCTCCGTAAAAGATAATATTACGCTGCGCAATGAAGATATACCGGAGGAAAAAGTAATAGAGGCCGCCACGCTCATCGGTATGCATGAGTTTATCATGCGGCTGCCCGGCGGATATCATTACAATGTGATGGAAAGAGGTAGCACGCTTTCACTGGGGCAGCGTCAGCTTCTCTCCTTTATCCGCGCCCTTCTGTATGATCCTTCCATTCTCATCCTGGACGAAGCCACTTCTTCCGTGGATACGGAATCCGAGCTGCTGATACAGGAGGCCATCGACAAGCTGATCGCCGGCAGAAGCTCTATTGTCATCGCACACCGTCTTTCCACGATCCGGAAGGCCCACCAGATCATTGTACTGGATAAAGGTGAGATCAAAGAGATCGGGACACACGAGCAGCTGCTGGAGCGGCAGGGGCATTATTTCAGGTTGCACCAGATGCAGTTTGAAAAACAGGAAAAGATCGCATGAGGGGGAAGGTTACGGTAATGTGCTGGAAACCAAGCTGCCGGGAAAGAAATTTATCAGGATCCACCGGAGCTGTATCATTCCCTGGACCAGATGCGGTCCTGGAGCACCCCGGAAGTGGAAATGACAGGGGAGGTGCAGGGATATTCCGTCCCCTTTTTTTAATTCTATTTTCATATTCTCCCACTCCAACCTTATCTTTGCGGCAAAATTCGGGGAAGGTATGTTATCAAGATGCAGCAAATTCACGATGGTCGCGGTTTTCAGCCTAAGTTGCCTGCTTTTTTCGGCGATTTCGTACGGCCAGGAGAAACCCGCTCCCGGCAGCGAGACCGGCAAGCAGGAAAAGCCTAAAATAAACCCTTCCAAGATCATCCTGGAGCACGTTTCGGACGCGCACGAATTTCATTTTTTCAACTATAGCAATCATCCCGTCAGCATTCCTCTTCCGGTGATCCTTTATTCTCCCGCCAAAGGCTGGTCTGTATTCATGTCATCCGCCTTCAAGCATGGGGAGGAAACGTACAACGGCTATCGTTTGCTGGAAGAGAAATATGTGGAAGAGAACAAATTAGACGAAAAGATATACAAACCCGGCAAGATCGTGGCGGTGGACGCTTCCGGCGCGCCCGATGCCAGCGTCAAGGTCTATGATCTTTCCCTGGGCCGCAATGCCGTTCAAATGATCATTTCCGTTATCCTGCTTATCTGGATCATGAGCCGCATCGCCGGAAAATACGCTAAAGGCCAGGGTGTTACGACGGCCCCCACCGGATTCCAGAATGCCGTGGAGCCTGTCATCACCTTTGTCAGGGACGAGGTGGGTAAATCGAACCTGGGCAAGCGTTATGAGAAATACATGCCTTTCCTGCTTACCGTATTCTTTTTCATCCTGATCAACAACCTCATCGGCCTGCTGCCGGGCACAGCCAATGTGACGGGGAATATCGCCTTTACGGCCGTGCTGGGCATCATTTCCTTCGTGGTCATCCTTTTCAGCACGAATAAGCATTACTGGGGGCATATCGCCAATCCGCCCGTCCCCTTCGGTGTGAAGCCTATCATGATCCCCGTGGAGATCATGGGTATCTTTACCAAGCCTTTTGCCTTGATCATCCGTCTTTTTGCCAATATGATCTCGGGCCATATCATCATCCTGAGCTTTATCATCCTGATCTTCATCTTCGGCGCGATGAACACGGGGCTGGGCTGGGGCACTTCCCCTTTCTTCATTGCATTGGCCATCTTTATCTACCTGATTGAAATATTAGTCGCATTTATACAGGCATTCATCTTTGCAAACCTCACCGCCGTCTTTATCGGGCAGGCCTTTGAAGGCAGCCATGATGAACATGCGCATGAGCCGGGCCATCATGATGATGCCGTAATCGTCTAAAAGAACGCTTTTTTAATTATAAAAACCAAGTATCATGACGTTGATGACTATCATGTTGGAAGTACAGCCTGGTTATGGTGCGATTGGCGCAGGCCTCGCCGCAATCGGTGCCGGTATCGGTATCGGTCAGATCGGTAAAGGCGCTGTTGAAGCCATTGCCCGTCAGCCGGAAGCTTCGAACGACATTCGTGCAAACATGATCCTGGCCGCGGCCCTGGTGGAAGGTGTTGCCCTTCTCGCTGCCGTAGCAGGTCTGCTGGCTGTATTCAAATAAGCCGGTTCGCACGTAAAAAACGTACTGCATCCGGAGCACAGGGCCGAGGATGCAGTTACATCAAAAAGAACACTGATCTCAATAAAAGTTAAAAGTATCTATCTGATATGGATTTATTAACGCCCGACTTAGGCCTCTTTATCTGGAACCTCCTGGCTTTCCTCATTCTTTTTTTCATCCTGAAAAAGACTGCCTGGAAGCCCATCCTGAAATCGCTGAACGAGCGGGAGAAAGGGATCTCCGATTCCCTGGCTACCGCCGAGAAAGTAAAGGCTGAAATGGCCCAGCTGAAGAGCGAGAATGAAGCCCTGCTGGCAAAAGCCCGTGAAGAAAGGGCTGCACTGCTGAAAGAGGCCCGCGACACCAAGGACAAGATCATCAACGAAGCGAAGGACCAGGCCAAGCTGGAAGCCGGCAAGATCATCACCGATGCACGGGCTGCCATCGAGCAGCAGAAAATGGCTGCCATTACGGAAGTAAAGAACCAGGTCGGCAACCTCGTGATCGAAGTGTCGGAAAAAATACTGCGTCGCGAGCTGTCCAATAAGAGCGAGCAGGAGAAGTATATCAAGGACTTAGCAAACGAAGTGAAACTGAACTAGCTACAAGCTGCAAGCTTCAAGCTACAAGTCAGATTTTGATATGCATAAAAAAGATTTTTAAACTTAAATAAGGCCAGCTTGCAGCTTGTAGCTCGCAGCTTGCCGCTCAAAACATGCCCAACCCACGTTTAGCCGGCAGATATGCCAAATCACTGATCGACCTGGCCCTTGAAAAAGGTCAGCTGGAGGAGGTTTACCATGACATGTTGTTCCTGCAGCAAGCCTTCCGGAGCAGCAAGGAACTGGTGGTGATGATCAAGAGCCCTGTCATAAAGGCCGATAAGAAAGATAAAGTGCTGGATGCCATTACGGCCGGAAAGACCTCTGTCATCACTTCCACCTTTACCAAGCTGCTGCTGCGTAAGGGCCGCGAATTCTTTCTTCCCGAGATCATCACGGCATTCATCGATCAGTACAAGGAGTACAAGGGCATTCATACGGTGAAGCTGACGACGGCGATCCCTGTCAGCGAAGAGCTGAAGAAGAGCATCGTCGATAAGATCAAGGCCGACAAGCACCTGAAGGATATCGAGCTCCTGACGGCTGTCGACGAATCCCTCATCGGTGGTTTTGTCCTGGAAGTAGGGGATGAGCTGGTAGATGGCAGCATCGCTTTCGACCTTAAGAACATTAAAAAGCAATTCCAGAACAACGACTTTATCTATAAGATCAGATAGATAGCCGAGCAAAACAGATTACATAAAAAACAGACAACAGTATAAATTATGGCAGAGATCAAACCAGATGAAATTTCAGCAATATTGCGCCAGCAATTGGGCAACTTCAATGTTTCCGCTGAGCTGGAAGAAGTAGGCACTGTGCTGCAGGTGGGGGACGGTATCGCCCGTGTCTATGGCCTGAGCAATGTCAGCGCCGGTGAGCTGGTGGAATTTGAGAATGGCGTAAGAGCCATTGCCCTCAACCTGGAAGAGGACAATGTGGGTGTGGTATTGATGGGTGAGAGCGGAGAGATCAAGGAAGGCGCGAAAGTACGCCGCACCGGGAACATCGCCTCCATCAGGGTAGGTGATGGTATGCTGGGCCGTGTGGTCAATACATTGGGAGAGCCTATCGACGGCAAAGGTCCTTTGACGGGTGAGCGGTATGAGATGCCCCTGGAACGTAAGGCGCCGGGTGTTATCTTCCGTGAGCCTGTGAAGGAGCCGCTTCAGACGGGTATCAAGGCCATCGACGCGATGATCCCCATCGGCCGCGGACAGCGTGAGCTGATCATCGGTGACCGTCAGACAGGTAAGACTGCCATCGCCATCGACACGATCATCAACCAGAAAGAGTTCTACAAAGCAGGCAAGCCTGTTTATTGTATATATGTCGCCATCGGTCAGAAAGCATCCACTGTCGCAGGTGTGATGAAGACACTGGCTGACAACGGCGCCCTGGATTACACGGTGATCGTTGCCGCCTCGGCTTCCGACCCTGCTCCCCTGCAGTTCTACGCTCCCTTTGCCGGCGCTGCGATCGGTGAGTTCTTCCGTGACACGGGACGTCCTGCCCTCATCATTTTTGATGACCTTTCCAAACAGGCTGTTGCTTACCGTGAGGTATCGCTGCTGCTGCGTCGTCCTCCCGGCCGTGAGGCTTACCCCGGGGATGTGTTCTACCTGCACAGCCGCCTGCTGGAGCGTGCCGCGAAGGTCATCGGCGATGACAGCGTAGCGAAGAACATGAACGACCTGCCCGAGTCCATCAGGCACCTGGTAAAAGGCGGTGGCTCGCTGACAGCGTTGCCCATCATCGAAACACAGGCCGGCGACGTATCCGCGTATATCCCCACGAACGTGATCTCCATCACGGATGGTCAGATCTTCCTGGAAGGCAACCTGTTCAATTCCGGTATCCGTCCTGCGATCAACGTAGGTATCTCCGTTAGCCGTGTGGGTGGTAATGCGCAGATCAAATCCATGAAGAAGGTGGCTGGTACGCTGAAGCTGGACCAGGCGCTGTATCGTGAGATGGAAGCCTTCTCCAAGTTCGGTGGCGACCTGGATGCCGCTACGAAGCTGGTGATCGACAAGGGCGCCCGTAACGTGGAGATCCTGAAGCAGCCTCAATACACTCCTTTCTCCGTAGAAAAGCAGGTAGCGATCATTTACCTGGGTACACAGGGCTTGCTGCGGCAGGTGGCTGTGCGGAAGGTGAAGGAATTCGAAGATCATTTCCTGCTGGAAATGGAGAACAAGCTGCCTGAAGTGCTGGCAGAGTTTAAGAAAGGCAATCTGCCTGACGACGGTGTAAAGAAGATGGTGGAGCTGGCCAACGGGCTGATCCCTCAGTATAAATAAAAGTATTAAGCATGAAAAAAAACCACGCGAATGCGTGGTTTTTTTTTGAGAAACCCTTGCAGATTCCGAATATTTTGGCAATCTTTACAACGTCAACACGACGCCCTCCAAGCTCCGGAAAAACAATCCGATTCGATTATTTCCAATCTCTTTTCTTCTGATCATCCGTACGAAAGCCACTTATTATTATTTACTGTTTGTTCTCATTTTCGGCTAATTAGTCATTATATAACTATGGCCGTCCCTCATCCTCCGGTGTTCCCGGCAGGCATCAGGCGACGACTGTCCAGAATATTCAAAAGTTTAGTTTTAAAGGGTACGATCAACAACCGCCGGGCTTTTCTAAGCCTGGCTTTTTTTTTGGGCGGCCCCGGTTTACCGACGTTTTGACGGGGTTTACCGGTGTTTTTCGGGTTTTCCGCCGGCGAATGGGCCCTGTAAGGCAGAAGGTGCTCTTCGGGAGTTTGGTTTATAAAATAAACTAGTTTAGTTTTGCTGCAAATCTTTGCGATGACACCAAAAACTGCCTTATTCATTGCTTTTACCTTAATGACCGGCTGGCTGCGAGCCCAGACGGCTATCTCGGGGACGGTGAAGGATACCAAGGGCCATCCTGTCCGCGGGGCCAGCATCACGATTAAAGATTCCTATGATGGGGCTACGGTCGACAGTACCGGGGCATTCCGTTTTAAAACCACCGAAACGGGGCCGCACATCCTCACCATTACAAATATTGGCTATTTCCCTGTGGAGCAATCCATCAATCCTTCGGGAGAGGCGATCACCCTGCATATCGTGATGAAAGAGCAGCTGAGTGAATTGAAGGCGGTGACGATCACTGCCGGGTCGTTTACGGCCGGGGACGCGAAAAGAGGGGCTGTCCTCAGCTCCCTGGACGTGGCCACCACGGCGGGCTCCAATGCGGATATTACGGCGGCTTTGAAGACCTTGCCGGGCGCCCAGCAGGTGGGAGAATCGGAAGGTTTGTTTGTTCGTGGGGGGGCGGGTTATGAAGCCAAACAATATATTGACGGAACGCTGGTCAATAACCCTTATTTTTCCAGCGTCCCGGATATCGCTTCCCGCGGCCGTTTCTCTCCTTTCCTCTTCAAAGGCACCGTGTTCAGCACCGGCGGCTATTCGGCGCTTTACGGCCAGGCGCTGTCTTCGGTAGTACTGCTGGAATCCATCGATCTGCCGGAGAAATCCGAAATAGACGCTTCCATCTCCCCTATCATTGTGGGATTGGGTACACAGCAGCTGGCGAAGAACAAAAAGTCCTCTTATGGTTTTTCGTATAACTATGTCAACGTGGGGCTGTATTTTAAGGCGGTGAAACAGGTGCCCGACTATTATAAGATGCCGCAGTTCCACAACGGCGATGCGAATTTCCGGATCAGGACGAAGAATGGGGGCATGATCAAATACTATACGACGTTTGCCTATAGTGATCTGGGTTTGCGCAGACAAGACGTGGACACGCTGAATGCAAAAGATGCATTCGGTATTGCGAACCACAACTGGTACAATAACCTCAGCTGGCGGGAATACCTGAACAACGGCTGGAAAATGGACCTGGGCGCCAGCTTCAGCACGAACCTGGACAACCTGGGCCAGCAGGTGCAGGACGCGTATAACCAGCCGAAATCCTTTCCCGACAGTGTATTCTGGATGAATTTCAAAACGTTTGGCGTGGACCAGAAGCAGGAGCTTTCGCAGATCAAGGCAGTCTTCGACAAAAAGCTGGGTGGCATCAGCTCCATCCGCTTTGGCAGCGAGTACTGGTATGCCTATAACTATCAACGCTACCGCACACAGCAGTATCATATCGATTCTACCTATAAATTCAAGGATAACTATAATGCCGTTTTTGCCGAGTCAGATATCTTCCTCACCAATGAGCTGGCCGCCAAGCTGGGTGTCCGCTTTGAACACTCTTCGGTGATCCGTCGCAGTGACCTGGCGCCCAGGGTTTCCCTTGCCTACAGGACGGCGCCGGATGCGCAGGTGTCCCTGGCCTACGGCATATTTTACCAGAAGCCGGAGAACAGCCAGCTCTTCTATACTACCCAGGTCGGATTTACCAAGGCGACGCATTATATCGTCAACTACCAGAAGATGTCGAAGGACAGGATCTTCCGGGTGGAAGCCTACTACAAAAAATACGAGGACCTGATCAAGACGGTGCCCGTCTCCTATAACTATTCCGTTTATAATAATTCGGGCAGCGGCTATGCCAAGGGGATCGAGCTGTTCTGGAGAGATAAGAGGACGATCAAGGATTTCGATTATTGGATCAGCTATTCTTTCCTGGACACGAAGCGCAATTATCTCAATTACACGGAGCAGCTGGTGCCTAATTTTGCTGCGAAGCATACGGCGTCCCTCGTGACCAAGAAATTCTTTACGAAGATCAAGTCAGGCTTCAACCTTACCTACAGCTACGCCACGGGAAGGCCTTATTACAATTTCCGGCTGGCGGGCGGTCCCAAGTTCGACCTGGCGGAGCAGGGGAAGACGAAGTCTTACCAGGCGTTGAACTTCAGCGCGGAATATGTGCCAACGATCGGCAATCCCAAGGCAAGGACCTTTGTCGTGCTGTTCGCCAGCGTCAGCAACCTATTAGGATATAATGCGGTGTATGGATATAATTTTTCTTACAGCGGACAGTACAAACAGCCTATCACCCCGCCAGCCAACCGATTTTATTTCATCGGCTGCTTCCTGAGCTGGGGTGTGGATCGTAGCCAGGATGCCATTAACAATAATCTATAATTTAAAATTTTAAATTTACAACTATGACCATGAAGAAAACGTTTCTCGCGCTGACCCTGCTGGTGTCCCTGGCTGTGAGCGCCCAGTCTGACAAATACACGCAGATGATGCAAAAGAACATCTCCCTGCTGGACTCCGCGAAGAGCATCGACGAGCTGCAAAGTCTGGCCGGCACTTTCGACCGGATCGGGGATGCGGAAAAAACAAAGTGGCTGCCTTATTACTATGCGGCTTTGGCCCAGACCTGGGTAGGCTGGAACCCTGCGACCAAGGACAAGGACGCCAATTCCGCCAAGATCAACGCTTACCTGGCAAAGGCAGAGGCCATTGAAAAGAACGCCGAATTATACGCGGTGGAAAATATGTCCGCCACCCAACAGATGCTGGTGGATCCGCAGAGCCGCTGGATGACCTATGGTAAAACGGCCGGCGAAGCCTTGCAGAAAGGTTTGCAGGCGGACCCCAATAACCCCCGCTTGTATTATTTGCAAGGCATGAGCCTTTTCGGCACGCCTCCCCAGTTCGGCGGTGGAAAAGACAAGGCAAAACCACTTTTCGAGAAGTCGGTTTCCCTGTATAAAGCCGCACATCCCGAGCCCCTTGCTCCCACCTGGGGACAAAAACAAGCGGAGGATATGTTAGCTCAGTGTAATTAAATCATTCTATGTCTAAGGAAAAAGAGCTCACCAGCCATGAAAGCCTGCTGCTGATCACCCAAATGATCAGCAGGGCCAAGGACGACTATTTCGAGACAGGCGTCAGCGCGCTGATGTGGGGCGCGATCATCACTTTTTGTGCGTTGGTGAGCTTCATCAACCACTCTTTCCTGCACCTGGATTGGCTGGATGCCGTTTGGCTGCTGAGCTTCGTGGCTGTCATTCCACAGATCGTTATCGCGCGGCGGGAGAGAAGGCAGCGAAAATACAAGACGCATGACGACAACCTCCGGGGCGGCATCTGGCTCAGCTTCGCCGCGGCCGTGTTCCTGTTGAATTATTTTGACATACGGTATAAACTGCCCAACCCGATATCGCTCTATCTTATTCTTTATGGCATTCCAACCTTTGCCATCGGCTATGGCAGGAAGTTCCGTTATATGATCATCGGGGGCATCGCCTGTTGGGTATTCTCGATATTGAGTTCGCTGACGCCTGCGCCCTGGCAGCTGCTGTATCTGGCCGGAGGCGCGCAACTGGCCTGGTTTATTCCCGGCCTGATCCTGAGAAAAAAATACCTGCAAGAAAGGAGTAAAAATGTTTAAGGACCTCGACCCTATATTACATTCTCAGCTTAGGCTGGCGCTGGTGTCGATACTGATCAGCGTAAAGGAAGCGGAGTTTACCTACCTGCGGGAGAAGACCAGTGCCACGGCCGGTAATTTAAGCGTTCAGATCAACAAGCTGAAGGAAGCAGGGTATATCGACGTGGCCAAGCAATTCAAGGACAATTATCCCCAGACGATCTGTAAGATCACGCCCCAGGGCGTGCTGGCTTTCGAACAGTATGTGAAGGATCTGCAGACATACTTAGATATCAAAAAATAGGGGCCCTGCGAAGGGCCCCTATTTTTTAGCTTTTTGCCAGCCGCATCGTCAGCCGCTCGTTGCTATTGATGATCACTTCCAACTGGTACATACCGGGCTGAAGCTGATGGGTATCCTCGATATCGTAAGTATTGGCGCCATTCTCGCCCATGGCAGTCTTGCGGATGATCTCGCTGCCATTGTTGTCCGTCACTTTCATCATGACGAATGCCTTTTCTTTCAGCTGGACATTCACCTGTATATCATTCACGACCGGGTCGGGCGTAACGCTGACGGCGGTGACGCTTTTGGTGCCATAGGTCCGTACGATCAGCATTTTAGAGTAGGTGACGCGATCGGCCGCGTCCACCTGGCGCAGGCGGTAGTAGAGGTCGTTCCCCCTTGCCGTCCTGTCGCTGATCTTATCGGTGAAAGCATACGCTACACCCGAGGCCGCCACTTCTCCCACTTTCTGAAAATAAGTGCCGTCCATGCTTCTTTCTACTTCAAAACGGGCGCTGCCGTTGTCGGCCGAAGCGTTCCAGTTGATATCCACCGCATTCTTCCGGTAGAGCGCCTGGAAGTTGGTGAGGGTGCTCCGGGTGGGGAAGCGGATGGTGGCTGTGGTGTTGATGCTGCAAAGGGAAGGGCTGCCGTTGTCACAGATCTTATAGACGAAGTGCGTGGAGGAACCGGTAAAGCCTTCTTTCGGCGTAAAAGCAAAACCGCCATCCTTCTGAAGGTCTACGTTGCCGTCGGGAGATTCTTCCAGCAGATAGGCTGTCAGTGTTTCGTGATTGGGGTCGTAATCATTGCTCAGCACATTCCCATTGGCAGTGTGGCTGGCGGACCCGATGAACCTGTCGCGGAGCGCTACGGGGGAGACATTACAAGCGGAGCTGTAGTGAGCAGCGGCGCCGATGGAAAGCTCGTCAATCGCGATTCTTTCGTTCCCGCCTATGCCCTGGTAATTGATGTACAATTTATACTGTCCCTTCGTGGCGGCGAGTACCTTATTATAGGTGTAGACGGGCGTATTGTCCAGGCCGGTGAACTCGATGCTGTCCAGCAAGGTGAGGCTCTTGTTGGCGGCATCCGTCGTATAGATCTTTATCCACCTCCTGTCCTTTACGGGGAGGTTGAATTTGTAAGCGAAAGAGACGGTGACGGGGCCGTCGAGGTCCAGCAGGGGGGTAAAGATACCGGTCATTTCGGTGGCGTTGGCGCCGGAGCCGGATACCATGGCCCCATCCCCTTCCATATTGGGGACCCAGCCGCTGCGGTTGACGTCGAAGTCGGAGAAAAACCAGCAATTGCCTTGCAGGAAGCCCTTTACTTCAGTGAGCTTAATGCCTTTGCGGGAATTGAAATTGTCGGAAGTTGCTGCATGCGCCGGTTGCATGCCGATGATCATCGCGGAAGTGACCAACAAGGAGAAGAAGTTCCTTTTCATCTTTGTAATTTTCAGAAGGTGAATAAACTAAAGCTGATAAACACGGCGATTCAAAGGAAGGAACTATATAGCGATACAAATGAGCTTACACTTAACTTAAAGGTTCTGGTGTTTTTCGGGGATAGTAAAATTTAAGAGGGGGATTGTCCGTAGGATGGATAACGAAACAAATATAGACAAGACATTCGGGTTTTGCAAGCCCCCCGGAAAAAAATTGACGTACAGGCCGCCAAACCGCCGTAAATTACGTTGATATTCAAGCGTATGTCTTCTATCATCCGGGTCACGGGCCTTAGCAAGCATTTTGGGGAGCTGAAAGCTGTCGATTCCCTGTCCTTTTCCGTGGAGAAGGCGGATATTTACGGCTTCCTGGGGCAGAACGGGGCGGGGAAATCCACTACCATCCGCATGCTGCTGACCCTTGTTACTCCTACGGCCGGAGAAATAGAGATCTTCGGGATGAATCTGCGGACCCATCGTCGGGAGATCCTGCGCCGGGTTGGCGCGGTCGTCGAAAGGCCGGACCTGTACAAATATCTCACTGCGTACGAGAACCTTTCGTTATTTGCCCGAATGAGCGGCATCCGTCCCACTTCACAGCTGCTGATGCAGCAGCTGGAGCAGGTAGGATTGGCGGAAAGGGCTCGAAGCAAGGTGAAGACCTTTTCGCAGGGGATGAAACAGCGGTTGGGCATTGCTGTTGCATTGATCCATAACCCGGACCTGATCATCCTGGACGAGCCAACCAATGGCCTCGACCCACAGGGTATCGTGGATATACGCAACCTGATCCTGCATCTCAGCAGCCATTTGAAAAAGACGCTGCTCGTCTCCTCGCACCTGCTCAGTGAAATGGAGCTGATCGCGGGCCGTATGCTGATCGTCGATAAGGGGAAAAAGATCGTGGAAGGGGCTGTGGCGGACCTGTTCCATCCGGGACAGACCCTGGTAGAGCTGGATACGAGCGATCCCGCGCTGGCCGCGGAGATGCTCCTCCGGAGCCCTTGGCAGGCGGACCTCCAGACGCACAGGGGCACAAAATTCCTGTTGAAGATGGACAAGGCGCTTATTCCTTCCTTTGTGCGGGACCTGGTAGAGCAGGGCATACCAGTGGATGCCGTGCGACCCCGGCATCCACTGGAAGATTATTTTTTATCACTGACAACCGCCAACCAGCATGTGGAAGCTTTTACAGATCGAGCTGTTTAAAATATTCAAACGTCCCCGTACCTATATCCCTTTCGGGGCGATAGCCGCCATGATCCTTATCATCCAGGTGGGATTGAAATTTGACGGGCGATCGTATGTGGAGCTGGTGTTGACCAGTCTCTCGGACACTTTTAATGTGCCCTATACGCTTATCATGAATGGTTACCTGGCGGCTTTCGTCATTCTCAATACCCTGTTGATCCAGGTGCCCCTGCTGGTGGCCCTTGTCGCGGGTGATACCGTGGCGGGAGAGGCTAATATGGGCACCCTGCGGCTGCTGGTCACCCGCCCGGTGAGCCGTACACAGCTGATGCTGGTGAAGTTCGGGGCGTCCGTCATATACACGATACTGCTGCTGCTGTGGATGGCGATGCTGGCATTGTTCCTCAGCATGTGGGTCTTCGGCACCAACGATATGATCCTTGCACGCGACAATGTGATAGAGCATATCCGTGAAGCGGATGTGCTGTGGCGCTATTTTGCCGCCTTTGGATATGCAACGGTAGCCCTCACCACAGTGGCCGCCCTGGCTTTCCTGCTGTCGGTGTTTGCGGAGAACTCCATCGGTCCCATCGTGGCTACCATCAGCATCGTCATTGTCCTCACCATCCTGTCGCAAATGCGGATACCCTTGTATGATAATACGGTGAATCCCTGGCTTTTTACTTCCCATATGCTGGCCTGGAAAGGCTTCTTTTATCTTCAGTCGGACGGACAGGGCGGGACCATCGACGGCTCTGTGGAGAACCTGTCTTCCATCTTCCGCAGCCTCACGATCCTGCTGGTGTATATTGTTTTGTTTGTGACGGCGGCCATATGGGCATTCAGGAAAAAAGATATTTTGAGCTAAAGTAATTTTTATGAAAAAATATGTATTGGCGTGGGTAATAGTGCTGTTTGCCAACGTCGTGTCTGCGCAATCGGCGACGGAGCTGCTGCAGAAGGTCCGGGCCCGCCTGGACCAGGTGAATGACTACCAGGCGACGGGTACGATGAAGACCAACGTGAGCTTTTTAAAAGAGCCGGAAGCCAATGTGCAGGTGTATTTCAAAAAGCCGGACAAGCTGAAGATAAAAAATGAGAAAGGCATTTCCTTTGTGCCGAAAGGGGCGGTGACCGTCAGCCTCAACAATCTCCTGAAGGGGAACTATACGGTCCTTGACGCGGGCACCGATACTGCGCAGGGACAGAAAGTAAAAGTGATCAAGCTGCTGCCCCAGGATGAAAATGCGGACCTGGTGCTATCCACGTTTTGGGTGGATGAACAACGTCTTGTCATTTTGCGGGCCCGCACCACCACGCGGGACAACGGTACATACGAGGTGGAGATGCGCTATGGGAAATATGTGGGTTATGCGTTGCCGGATAAGGTAGTCTTTACCTTTAATGTGAAGAATTATAAGCTGCCCAAGGGAGTCACGCTCGATTATGACGACGGCTCGCAGAAAAAGCAGCAGGCGCCTGCCAGCGCTAAAGGAAAAGTGGAGCTCAACTACAGCAGCTATACGATCAATAAAGGGGTGCCGGACAGCATGTTTCAGTAGGCCGGGCCGGGTAGCATCAATTCTCTTCGATCTTTTCGTCCACGGCGTTGGCCAGCACGACGGAGCCCATCTTCCTCATGGGGTTCTTCCTGTTGTCCTCAAATTCCTGCCGGTTGCGGATGATGTCGATACAAGTATAGATGGATGCCAGGAAGGAAGCGCTGTCTGCCTTGTTCTTGCCGGCGATGTCAAATGCCGTCCCGTGGTCGGGAGAGGTCCTTACCATGGGCAGGCCGGCCGTATAGTTCACGCCTTCGCCGCTGGACAGGGATTTGAAAGGGATCAATCCCTGGTCATGGTACATGGCCAGGACGGCGTCAAACCGGGAGTGGTAGCCACGGGCAAAGAACGCGTCGGCGCTGTAGGGGCCGAATACGAGCATATTGTGCTTGGCGTCCTTGATGGCCGGCTTGATGATCTCTTCATCCTCTTTCCCAATGAGGCCTTCGTCGCCTGCATGGGGGTTCAGTCCCAATACGGCGATCTTCGGCTTATCGATGCCAAAGTCTTTTATCAGGCTATCCCGCAGGATGTTCAGCTTCGAGATGATGGCTTCCCTGGTGATGAACCGGGCTATTTCTTTGACAGGAACGTGCTCGGTGACAAGGCCTACCCGGAAATTGTCGGAAACCATCAGCATCAGCACATCGCTGGCATTGAACATGTGTTTCAGATAGGGGGTGTGTCCCGTAAAGTTGAAATTAGCGGATTGGGTATTCTTCTTATGAATGGGGGCCGTCACCAGTCCCTGGATCTTCTTATCCCGTAAGGCCTCTACGGCCATGGTGAGGGATTTGATGGCATAGCTGCCGCCGACGTCGGTGAGCGTGCCCGGAACGATGGCGATCTCCTCTTCCCAGCAGTTGTAGATATTCACCTGTTTGTGGGCGATCCGGGAAAAGTCCTTGGTATTTTGGTAGTTGAAGTTGATATCCGGGATGGATTTCCGGTAGAAATTGATGAGTTTGTTCGAACCGAATATCAGGGGGGTGCATAGGTCCAGCAGGCGGGGGTCTGAGAAGGTCTTAATGATCAGCTCGGTTCCGATGCCATTCATATCTCCGGTGGAAATACCTATGACGGGGCGTTGTAATTGGCTCATTCACTTAATTTTCAGGGGCAAGGTAAGAAATTAGCTGCAAGCTACAAGCAATTTCCAGCTGCAAGCTACAAGCTGTTAGCTACAAGCAAAACCGACTAATTAAGTACCTGGCTTGCGGCTTGGGGCTTGTAGCTTGTAGCTGTTTTTATGTAGCTTGCAGCCTGATGTATGTATTGAAAAAATCCCTGGGCCAGCACTTTCTGCGAGATGAGAACATTTCCCGCAAGATCGTGGCATCCCTCCGCGAGACACTTCCTGCCGAAGGCGCCCGGCTGTTGGAGGTAGGCCCCGGAGCAGGCGCCCTGACGAAATATCTCATTGAAATAGAAGGAATTGACTTCAAGGCGGTGGAATTGGACGATGAAAAGGTGACTTATTTGCTGAAGACCTGGCCGGCCCTGGCCGGAAGGATCATCCACCAGAGCATCCTGGATATGGACCGGCCTTTCGAAGGGGCCTTTACCGTGATCGGTAACTTCCCCTACAATATTTCCACCCAGATCCTCTTCAAAATGCTGGAATGGAAAGACCTGCTGTTGAGCATGACGGGCATGTTCCAGAAGGAGGTGGCCCAGCGGGTGGCTGCCGGCCCCGGGAGTAAAGTGTATGGGGTGTTGAGCGTCCTTATCCAGGCCTTTTTCACGGTGGAATACCTTTTCGAGGTCCATGAACAATGCTTTCAGCCGCCTCCCAAGGTGAAGAGTGCCGTGATCCGGCTGGTTCCCAGGGCGGAGCATCCTCCTTACCGGGATGAGCGGAGCTTTTTCCTGCTGGTGAAGACTGCCTTCAATCAGCGGAGGAAGACCCTCCGTAATGCCGTCAAGCCTTTGTTTGAGCCTGCTGAGCTGGAGGACCCGATATTCAATAAACGTGCAGAGCAATTGTCCATCGACGATTTTGCCAGGCTGACCTGCAAAATGCGTTGATCATCTTCTATTTTTTATACAACCACCACCATGCAAAAAGTGATCATTACTGCCAAAGTACATGACTATCTCCGTGAAAGACTGACCCAAAAAGGCTTTATTGTTGAATATGCCCCCCAGATGACCTATGAGGAGCTGTCCGACGCTATAAGGGACGCCGAAGGACTGATCGTCACTACCAGGCTGAAGATCGACCGGGCGATGCTGGACAAGGCGCCTGCCCTTCAATGGATCGGGCGTTTAGGCAGCGGTATGGAGCTGATAGACACGGATTATGCCGCCACCAAAGGAATTAAATGCGTCAGCAGTCCGGAAGGTAACCGCAATGCCGTGGGCGAGCATGTCCTGGGCATGCTGCTGGGCCTGATGAACCGGCTGTACACCAGTTATAATGAGATAAAGGAGGGGAAATGGATCCGGGATGCCAACCGTGGCACGGAGCTCACCGGGAAGACCGTGGGTATTGTAGGCTTTGGTAATGCGGGAGGCGCTTTTGCCAAAGTATTATCTTCTTTCGATGTCACCATACTGGCGTATGATAAATATAAATTCGATTTTGCCCGGGGCAATGTCAGGGAGGCGTCGCTGGAGCAGGTGGCCCGCTATGCCGATGTGATCAGCTTTCATGTGCCCCTGACGGCGGAGACCCTACATATGGCCGGGGACAATTTTTTCGAATCCCTGGAAAGGAAGCCCTGGTTCATCAATGCGTCCAGGGGTAAGGTCCATGATACGGCGGCGTTGATCCGGGCGCTGGAAAAAGGAAAGATCGCGGGGGCCGCACTGGATGTGCTTGAAAATGAGAAGCTGGAGACCTACACCGGGCTGCAACGCCAGCAGCTGGACTGGCTGCTCGCCCGGCCTGACGTCCTTATTACCCCTCATATTGCCGGGTATAGCCACGAGGCTTTTCTAAAGATGGCAACGGTCATATTGGAAAAACTGGGAATCTGAGGGGCGGGAGACATTATCTAGACAATATTCGGTTTATGTAATTTTTCCTACCTTTATGGCAAATAGTGCAATGCTTTTGGATTTCTCCTAAGGCGTTGTATTTTTTTTCTTTATTCGTAGCGGACGGAGGTCCGCTGCCTGAACACATGTAAACCAAAGGAGGCAACTATGAGTGGTTTTACCTATTTTACCAAGGAAGCATTAGAGCAATTGAAGGCGGACCTTCAAAGGCTGAAAGCCGTTGAGCGGCCTGCTGCTTCCAAAGCGATTGCCGAAGCGCGCGAGAAGGGTGATCTACGTGAAAATGCCGAATATGATGCAGCCAAGGAAGCGCAGGGGTTGCTGGAAGCCAAGATAAACAAGCTGGAAGGTGATCTCGCCAATGCGCGGATCATCGAGGAAGGCAGCATCGACACGAGTAAGGTGTCCATATTGACGAAGGTCACGGTGACGAACCTGACCAATAAAAAGCAAATGACCTATCACCTGGTGTCGGAGAAGGAAGCCGACCTTAAGCTGGGCAAGATCTCCGTGACGTCCCCCATTGGTAAAGGGCTCCTGGGTAAAACAGTGGGTGAAGTAGCCGATGTGCAGGTGCCCGCAGGGAGACTCCAATTCAAAATAGAAAACATAACGGTGTGACCATTTTTTCAAAGATCATCGCCGGGGAGATACCGGCTTACAAGATTGCCGAGGACGCTGATTTCTTCGCTTTCCTCGACATATTTCCTTTACGGGAAGGTCATACGTTGATCGTGCCGAAAGTGGTAGTTGACAAATTCTTCGATATGTCCAGTGCGGACATATCAAAGATCCTGTTGTTCGCGCAGCCTATCGCAAGGGCCATCGAGCGGGCTTTTCCCTGCGCGCGCTGTGGCATGGCCGTGATAGGGCTTGAAGTGCCGCACGCGCACCTGCACCTGGTGCCTATCGACGGGGCCGACGACCTGAACTTTACGCGCCACAAGCTAAAGCTAAGCCCCGCGCAATTAAAGGCGGCACAGGAAAAGCTGGTTGCACAGCTGGGCTGATCCATCTACATTTATGGGGTTACTTGAGGAGCGATGGACGTTCCGTGATCTCATGGTATTTCACCACATCCTTTGCATAATAGTGAATGACCATGCTCTTGCGTGTCAGCGCGGGGTTTTGTACGGGCATCCCTCCATGGATGAGGTTGGCATGCCAGATGAGCAGGTCGCCCTTTTTTGCCAGAAATACTTCGGGCTGCAGGGATCGTTCCCGGATCTGCTCCGCGATGCGGTCCTCATAGTCGACATAATCTTTTTTCCCCAGCTGTAAGGCCGTCTCGCCTTCATTGAAATCGCTGTTGAGCAGGTAGGGCAGACGGTGACTGCCGGGATAGTAGAAAAGGGGGCCATTATCAGGGTGCGTGTCTTCGAGGGCGATCCAGACAGCAATGAGATAGCCCAGGGGGTAGGTGGTCATGTGGATGCTGTCGGAGTGAGCGCGCTGATTGCTGCCGTATGTAAAATTGATGGTCTGGAAAGGCACCACTTCCTTATCAAGGATAAAGCCCAGTAGCTCCATCAATCTTTTCTCCCGGGTGACCTCCCTGATGAGGGCTGAATGGCGATTGGCAAACAGCAGCTTGTTGTCATGGGTAGGGCGTAATTTTCCCCGGCGTACGAGGCTGTCCACTTCCTTTTGTATTGAGTCGATCCTGGCGTCATCCAGGAAGCTGTTCCAGACGAGATAGCCTTTGTCGCTCCAGGCTTTCAGCTGCTGTTGGATGGCAGGAGGGAAATGCCGGAAGGCGGGTTTGGCGGAGACCAGCTCCCGGGAATGCCCTGTGTCCAGCCATGCCCTGGAGGTCTTATCAGGGAAATCCTTGCTGGAAATGGAGGCGATCACGGGCTTATGGATGTCATATTTCCTGTAGGCGGCCTTATTGTGAGACAGGCTTCGGTAATGGATCAGGTTGTATGCCCAGTGGAGGAACTTATATCGTTTGAAAGGATTTCCCAAGCGGTGGTATGATTGAATTGGATGACTAGCGTGATCTTACTTTGCCCGGATTTTCGCGGATGAATGCTTCCCATCCGTCAATTTTTTTTCCTGGTTTTGACTGATGTGCCGGATCGGCGATACGGCTGGAGAGCTTATGCTGGAAGTGATGGCAGACGGCGACGGCCAGTGCATCCGATGCATCATAGGCCTTGATCTCCTGGTCCAGGCTGAGGAGTGTTTGCAACATTTTCCAGACCTGTTCCTTTTCAGCATTGCCATTCCCGGTGATGGATTGCTTGACCTTTTTTGGAGAGTATTCCGTGACGGGAATGCCGGCGTTCATGGCGGTGGCGATGGCGACGCCCTGCGCCCTGCCCAGCTTCAGCATACTTTGGACATTCTTACCGAAAAAGGGGGCTTCGATGGCGAAATCATGGGGCTGGTGCAGGCTGATCAGCTCGGTGACCTTCTTATGGATCAGCTGCAGGCGTTGGTAGGCGTCCTTTTTAGCCGATAGCTTGAGGACCCCCATTTCAATGAGGGTTAGGCGGGCGCCTGTACAATGTACCAGACCATAGCCCATTACCAGCGTGCCCGGATCGATGCCCAGAATTATTTTAGATGGCTTTTGCAAGAGGAGACCTATTTTTGACACCTATTGACCGGCGCCATTGAAAACAAATGTAAAGATAATACTCAACTTAGTGGTCGGACCCGTGGTCTTCCTGCTTCTTTCCTGGTTTATCTGGCTGCAGGTGACCCATCAGCCCAACTGGAAGGAGTCGTTGAACCAGGTCTGCAAGGCTATCACGGGACCGTTGTCCTGGCGGATATGGCTGGTGGTGGCATTGATGCCTGTGAACTGGGGCATCGAGGCCCGGAAATGGCAGCTGGCGCTTCGTCCCATTGGCGGCATTGCGTATCCCAATGCATTGAGGGCTATTTTCACCGGCACCACGATGGCTTCCTTTACCCCCAATAGGATGGGCGAATACCTGGGCCGTCTCCTGTATGTGCGATCCGGGCATCGTATTGAATCCATTTCCCTCACCATTGTATGCAGCATGGCCCAGCTGCTGGTGACGCTGCTGTCAGGACTTGCAGGTATTCTTTATTTGCGCGGGTCATTATCCGGGCCTGTTTCTGCCGTGCATCAGAACACGGGTTACTGGCTGAATGTGTTGCTGGGCCTGGTGCTCCTGCTGTTGTTAAGTTTAACAATTATTTATTTCCGTCTTTCCCGGTTGCTGGGGATATTGAGTAAAATACCCGGGCTGGCGAAATACCAGGCATATATTAAAGTTTTGGAAAATTTTGATGCAACGATCTTATTGAAGATATTGTTCTTATCTTTTGGCAGGTATCTTGTATTCATTGCGCAGTATGGTCTGATATTTCCTGTGTTTGGGGTATTGCTCACTGTAGGGCAGCTGTGGGGTGGAGTGAGTGTCGTGTTCCTGGTAATGGCGATTATACCCACTTTTACCTTTTTGACGGAACTGGGCCTTCGGTGGGAAACAAGCATACAGGTGCTGGAAATATTCAGCGCCAACACAATTGGGATATTCGCCGGTTCGTTTGCCATATGGCTGGTGAACTTAATCGTCCCGGCCTTGATAGGCAGCCTGTTGATCTTAAGCATTAAATTATTTAAAAGTAAATGAAAGTATTTTTTACGATTTGCATCCTGCTGGTGACTGGTATCTGTTTTCCCCAGACAGCCGGGGAAGGAGATGACACATGCACGGTACGCAATACGGCTTTTCAGGCGGGGGAATCGCTTACCTATAAAGTCTATTACACGCTGGCCAGCGTATATGTCGCCGCAGGCGAAGCCACCTTCAACACTTCGCTGGATCATTTCAACGGCAAGGATGTTTATCACGTGATAGCCGATGGGAAGAGCTATCCTTTCTATGATAAGTTCTTCAAGGTCCGGGACCGGTATGAGTCGTATATCGACACGGCTACGCTGCAGCCCTATAAGTTCATCCGGAATGTCGACGAAGGCGGGTATAAGACCTACGAGAATGTCACTTTCGTAAAGAACACCGGTACGGCTGTGACTTCGCAAGGAGTATACAAGGTGCCATCCTGTATACAGGATGTGCTGAGCGCGATGTTCTATGTTCGTAACCTGGACTTTTCTCACTTCAAGCCCGGGGACAAGGTGCCTTTCGATATGTTCCTGGACAGGCAGGTGTATCACTTGTATGTGCGCTACCTCGGCAAGGAGACCATTCGCACGAAGTACGCCAAGTTCAAGACCATCAAATTCAAGCCGTTGCTGGTGAAGGGTACGATGTTCGAAGGGGGGGAGAAAATGACGGTCTGGGTGAGTGACGATCCCAACCATATTGCGTTGCGCGTGGAAAGTCCCATTACGGTGGGCAGCATCAAGGTGGATATGAGCTACTATAAGAATCTGCGTTATCCATTGTCTTCGCTGGTGGATCTGTAACATGACACTGTCTTTCTCCAAAAGGATCATCGACCATGGCTGGTATGACTGCCGGTACCACTATAAGTTCTCCCTTTCAGGCGGAGGCGGTGTGTTTTGCTATTTATTCAGGGCTTCATCTGCAGAAGTCTCATTTGATGGGACCATTGAATGTGAAGGGGAGGATATGCCTGCTTTATTGGCGGGGATCTCTTTCATAGATACTTTTCTGGAATTAGACCAAGGATAGAGGAAGTTTGGCCAAATGTGGGTTAAATTGTGCAGATTTGGCCAATTATACGATCATAATTCGCCAAATGTTAGATAAATATAGTAGATTTGGCCAAATTGGGGTTTTATGGAAGTAATAATAGGTAGGGAAAGAGAATCCGCGCTGCTTTCTGCCTTAAAAAACAATATTTCCTCCTCCTTTGTGGCATTATACGGGCGTAGAAGGATAGGCAAGACCTTTTTGGTCAGGCAGGTCTACCATAATCAGTTTGATTTCTACCTGACGGGCATTGCCCACGTGGATACGCAGCATCAATTAACAAATTTTCATGCTGCTCTTCAAAAATATGATACCTCTTACACAAGGTGGGAACCTGCCTCCAATTGGTTTACTGCCTTTCAACAGCTGACGGTGATACTGGAAGCGAGTCCTAATGCGAAGAAGGTAATTTTCCTGGATGAGCTGCCGTGGCTGGATACGCCGAGATCCAACTTTATACCTGCGTTAGAACATTTTTGGAATTCATGGGCCAGCGCAAGGAATGATATTTTATTAATCGTTTGCGGATCTGCTGCCTCCTGGATGATCCATAAGCTGATCAACAACAGAGGGGGCTTGCATAACAGGATCACCCACAGTATAAAGCTGGAGCCATTCACCTTAAGAGAGTGTGAACAGTTCTTTAAGAACAAGTCGGCTGTATTTGAGAGATACCAGCTTGTCCAGCTTTACATGGCCCTGGGAGGTGTTCCCTTTTACCTGGGGTTGGTGGATATCCGGAAAAGCGCGGCGCAGAACATTAATGAATTATGCTTTGATCCGAAAGGGCTCCTGGCAAATGAATTCAACAACCTCTACCAATCGCTGTTTAATAAGGCGGAGAAGCATATTGCTGTGATCGAGGTGCTAAGCAAGAAGAATAAGGGGATGACCCGGGACGTTTTGATCGGCCAGGCGAAATTACCCAGCGGGGGAGGCACCACGAGAATATTAGAGGAACTGGAGGAAAGCGGCTTTATCAGGAAATACGCCTCTTTTGACAAGAAGGGGAAATACAGCTTATATCAGCTAGCTGATTTTTATTCTTTTTTTTATTTGAAATGGATCAGGGATGCGGGGAAACTGGATAAGGATGTCTGGCTACACGAGATAGATAGCCCCAGGCAAAGAGCCTGGAGCGGATATGCTTTCGAGCAGGTGTGCCTGGCGCATATCGACCAAATAAAAGAGGCGCTTGGAATTTCAGGTGTGCAGACTATTACAGGGTCCTGGGTGAGCACGGCTGCTGATGAAACTGGCGTGCAGATAGACCTGGTCATCGACAGGCGGGACCAGGTGATCAATATTTTTGAAATAAAGTTCTCCATTGATGATTTTGCCATCGATAAAAAGTATGCGCAGGAACTGAGAAATAAGCTCTCCGTATTCAGAGCGCAGACCGGTACCCGCAAAGCGATTTTTCTGACCATGATCACTACGTTCGGGCTGCATAAAAATGATCATGCCCTTTCCCTTGTGCAAAGCGATCTCACCATGGACGTTTTGTTTGGCGGATATGGAGATAATCCTATATTTAGTCCGGAAATAAAACCTGCTTCCGTGAACGATCCGCTACTTCGATCAGGCCAGCCGGGGGATAAGGCCCGGATACTTTCCCTTTATAAAAAGGTCAGCCGCAGCAATGACGGACTGGCCAGGACGTATGATGAGATCACGGAGGAATACGTAGAGGAGTTTGTGACGAGGTCCCTCCGGGACGGTCTTGAATTTGTCATGGAAGACCCTGACAGCCACGATATTATTGGAGAGATCCACTGTTATAAGCTTTCCCCGAAAGTTTTTGGCCATATCCTGAGCGAACTTACTGTGGCCGTGGATCCGCAACACCAGGGCCGGGGGATCGGGAAGGCGTTATTCCGGGCATTGCTGAAGGAGGTGATGGAGAACCGGAAGGATATCCTGCGGATCGAGCTGATCGCCCGGGAGTCGAATAAGAAGGCGATTGAATTCTATCAGCGCCTGGGGTTTGTAATAGAAGGGAGATTGACGAATCGGATCCGGAAAGGCGGGATTGG
Source organism: Flavitalea plasmicola (assembly GCF_030546645.1). Classification (GTDB taxonomy): domain Bacteria; phylum Bacteroidota; class Bacteroidia; order Chitinophagales; family Chitinophagaceae; genus Puia. The sequence continues at coordinate 75,572 of NZ_JAUOTO010000007.1, read as the reverse complement.
TTTTGAGGCGGATATTCCTATGTCCTGGATGAATCCGAATTATTTGACGGATTAAAAGTCTGCTTCGGAAAACCACATTTTGTTGCGTAAAACTCCTCTATTTTTACGATTGTCTAATAAGTATACATAGTGTAAATACTAATGGTATAGTAGCACGCCGGTTGCTGAAATACACACAGATATTGACAATAGCGACACGGTGATTAGATTTTTCAACACATATGTTGGAAGGGTTTTACATATGCCGATGATAAATGACGGCTACCGTACCTCTAGGTGTAGTTGTTTTTTTTATCTAGTTTGCTTTTAGATTTAATCCTACCTCTTACACAAGTACGACTCTTTAAAACCTTAACATATTCACATGAACCACAAACTTGTCTTAGTACGAGCCTCTATCTCCGTTGCCTCTGTTTGTTCCCTCCGTTATTATTTAAACGTTTGCTATGACGGATCATGGTTTCGTCTGCATTGAGATCATTTAGTCGCTGATCTTTTCCCTATCTCTTCTTGTAACTGACGTATAGAATATTTTAGTCTATGCGTACAGGTATTGCCATGCCGTGTGCAAACGCATCGTTCAAAAACTGCTAAATAGTTATTGATATATGAAATATTTCTTTTTGTATCTGGTACTGATGGGTGCGGGTAATTGTATTTACGCCCAGTCTACCTATTCCATCAGCTCGGACAGTGTTAAGCTTACCGGACCTAATTCCTCAGAGCTTATTATCGAAAATCATACTAAAAATGTGGTGGGATTATTATTCAATACAGGGAATGGAAGGACCGTTTTCAAGAAGTCGGTAACCAAGCTGAGCGACAGCCTTTATCTCATAGGCGCTGACACCTTGAAAATACTTAATCAGAATGCCTGGATACAGGGAGGAAACACCTTTGGGACGACGGGCGTTCTGGGAACCAAGGATAATAACCACCTGGACTTGTATACCAATAACACCAGAAAAGCAAGGTTGGACAGCCTCGGGAATTTGCTCATCGGAACTACAACGAGCGGCTCCTATAAACTGGATGTGAATGGACCGGCAAGGTTCAGTGGATATGCAGATGTTAATAGTGGAGATGTCTATTCTATCCGACTAATTGCAAACTATGGGAATGGCTGGGCAGCTGGGGTGGATGCATCTATGGTGTCTTTTGGGGGCGCATGTGTAGGCACGAACAAGCAGGCCCTGGGGAATATTCCCGTTGGCTCGTTTATCCTCGGACGTGCGTCTCCCGGTAACGTCACGGCCGTCGTGGACTACTACAACAACCCCGTTTTTGTGGTCAACGGAAATGGAGTAGCCACTATTAATGGTGGCTATGGCGGAATAGGATTAGGAGGAACGACGGGCAATCCGAATGGCAATGCACCCAATTTCGCCATCAATGGAGGCAGGGGCACTGGCACCGGAGTCACGGGTGATATTATTTTTTCCACTGGGACCGCACAGGCATCCGGATCTACGATCCATGCAATGACGAACCGTTGGTGGATGAAGGGCCAAACTGGATATCTTTCCAATTCTTCCAGCCCTACTTCCGCAATGGATGTTACAGGCGCCAGCGGTTATTCGCAACTGCGTTTACGAACCACCTATACACCCAGTTCGAGCAGCGACGCGAACGGAAACACCGGAGATTTTTCCTGGGACAGTAACTACATCTATGTAAAAACTGCTTCCGGCTGGAAGCGCGCAGCGCTTACCACTTTTTAGTCAACAGAAAAAAAATTCACATGTACAAGCATCTTTTTACATTTTGTCTGGCGTTGTCCTGCCTAGCCCTGCGTGCACAAAACGTCGGGGGGATCACGGCCAATTGCCTGGCATCTCATATATACAATAACTGCGGCACCACCGGCTATATTACTTTCGGTTTTTCGTCTACTTCCGGGGCCAACACCGTAAGTCCGGACCCACTGACGATCCAGCAATCCAATCTATCAGTAGGCATCAATATCAATACGCCTAAGGCCAAGCTGCATATCAAAGGCAGCGGAACGGATACTACCAGCTCTCTGCTGGTGAACAACAGCGCCAATGCTGAAGTGTTCCGTATACTTAACAACGGCAATATCGGTGTAGGGATCGCCACTCCTCAGACAAAACTGGCTGTCAACGGTACCATCACCACGACGAAGGTAAAGGTCACACAAACGGGCTGGCCGGATTTTGTGTTCAGCAGCAATTACACGCTTCCGGAGCTCCCCCAGCTGGAAAGATACATCGCTACCTATCAGCATTTGCCAGGGATCGTTTCCGCCGCCGAGGTGGAAAAGAATGGCGTCGATCTGGGAGATAACCAGGCGGCGATGCTGCAAAAATTAGAAGAGCTGACCCTTTACGTTATCCGACAGAATAAGGAGATCGAAACATTGAAAGAGGAGAATAAAAAGCTGCTGTCGATGCAAGCCCAGCTGGATGAGCTGAAGAAGCAGATCCAGGCGGGGGCCGGTCGTTAGCGAGGTCTGTTCAATAATGTATAAGCCGGGAAAATATATCATTTGGATAAAGCGGATCGCCTTTTCCTGCCTGTGGTGGGCAGTGGCCTGCAGCGCTGCCCGGGCGCAAACTGACATGTCGGATAGTATCACTCTTAATTTCAGAAAGTTGACCGGTTGTAAATCTTATACGTTGGAGCCTGTTTTTTTGCCCAATCCGTACAAGCAGGATGTGGCGATCGTGCGGGAGGTAGTTGGCGGCAAGCCGATGCAACAGGCGGCGGCATTATTTAGCCTTCACGGCAATATTGCCTATACTTTCGATTACCGGGCGCGGCTGGACACTCCTTTCGCGGCCTCGGACCTGCAGCAGCACAATGAGCAGGTGTATGCGGATGCCGTTGTTAAAGGACGCTATCCTTTCCGGATATTCGTCAACTCTCGGCAATCCAATACGACCTTCTTTAAGAATTACACAGACGTAAATGTCCAGTTCAATCACCAGGTGTATCAGCAGCAACTAAAAGATTCGATCATTGCCGCGATGATCCGAAAGGCGGGCGTGGCAGATAGCGTGAAGAAGCTGGAAAGATTGATGAACGACCGAAGGAACAATTATTATGCACTGAAGAGCTGGGTGGATAATCCTGTCCGTATACAGGAGGCGGTGCATGAAAAGGAGCGTATTTATCAGCAGATAATGCAATTGACGGAACAAAAGGACCGGCTTAAAGCTGTTCAGGATCTGACTGGAATATTGCCTTTACGTCCCGGGAAGGGCAGCTCCGCAGGAGCGCCTGTAAATGTTTCTTCTTTGTCAAAAGACAGCTTGTCCGCAAAATTGGACAGAAGGATCGATTCGTTGACGGCGCAGATGCAGCAACCGGGACCCACAGAAAAAAGGATGCAGGAAAAGCGAAAGCTGGCCGATTCACTTTATAAAGTGGTGCTGGAGGATTATCATCATGTAAATAGTTTTAGAGCCAGTCAGGATTCGCTGATCAGGGATTTTACCACAAAGGTCAGGAATGCCAGATCTGCCAAAGAACTGGAAGAGCTGGAATGTGCCGGAGGGGGTGAGGGAATGAAAAAGATGGACAAACAACTCATGGCGCTTACCCGGTTTGGTATCGGTCGCAACTCCCTGAACTATTCAGACCTGACCGTAAATAATATCAGTATCAATGGCGTCAATATCGAATATAATCCGTCTTTCTACGCGGCATTTGCTGCGGGAACGGTGGATTACCTTTTCCGGGACTTTGTCGTGCAGCCGGGTAATATGCCGAAGCAGAACCTGGTAGTAGGCAGATTGGGCTGGGGCGACAAGGATCGAAGGGTTTTTATTTTCACGGTGTACCAGGGCACCAAGAATAGTTTTGGCGGGCCTGCAGGAACAACCAGTCCGGCTGGTCCGCAGGTAAACAATACTCATTTGTTCGGCTATTCACTGGAAATGAAATATAAGCTGGACCAGAACAAATCACTATCGCTGGAAGCAGCAAAATCTTCCTCACCGTATGTGTCGGCCGGAGACCGGAGCGCGTCCATGCAGCATGCTTTTACTTTTTCCGATCACAATAATGAGGCGCTGGCAGCAAGATTCAATATGGCATTGCCTGTGACCCATACGGATATAGGCGTATTCTACAAATTGATCGGCGCCAGTTTTCAGTCTTATAGCATTTTCCGGTCCGGCACCCGACAGGAAGGATGGGGCATACAATGGAGGCAGCGTTTTTTCAACAATCAGCTGCTGCTGAACGCACAGATCAAAAAGAGCAATTTTGACGATCCTTTGTTGGCGTCCAGCTACAGCAGCTCGATGCTTTTCAAAAGTCTTCAGTTGGTGTACAGAAAGAAGAAGTGGCCTGTATTCACTGCGGGGTATATGCCCAGCACACAGCTGATCAAAAGCTCCGATGGCAGTTTGTCCGAGACCGTCTATTATGCGTTGACGGCGGGAGCGTTTTACGATTATGCCTTTAGGAAGCTCCGGATGAACAGCGCGCTCAACTACTCGCAATTTTACAATAAGGGGACTGATTCCGGATTTGTGGCTTACAATGCCCGGACGATGACGTATAGTCATAGTATCGATCTAGGCCATATACATACACAAACGGATTTTCAATACACGCAGCAACCGGGTTTACGCTATTGGATATTTCAGCAACGTGTCGATCTGACGGTCAACAAATTCCTGATGGTGGGCGGGGGCGTGAAAAATAATTATCTACCCGATAGCCGCGCTGTTTATTGGGGCGGCTCGGCCGAGGTGAACCTGCGGGTTGGCGCCATCGGCAGCCTGCGGCTGATGTATAGTAAAGATTATTTGCCAAATGACGGCAATGGATTAGTGGCGAATGACTGGGGAAGGGCGATATGGACGAAAGTATTTTAAAAACGCATTATGCATATTTCAGGAAATCATTTGAGAAAACCTGTGCTGGTAACATTTTTGTGGCTGCCTTTTATATTGGCAAAAGCGCAGTTCAACGTCGCCATCTTGCCTACGGGGGGTATCTATTTAAGATCTCAGCTGTGGAACGTATCGGTGTCCAATACGAGCACGGCAACGGTGGAAGCTACGCTTCACCTGGATATGAAGGATATTCAAACCCGCCAGACCGTTTTGTCTGGCCAATCAGCGCCATTCCGGGTGACGCCCGGGGTGAAGAAGATCCAAATGTCCTCCATCGAACCGATCGTATACAATTATGGACCGGGAGTGGTGGCGGACAGGTCCGCCAATGGTACGCTGCCTATCGGTAAATATCAGCTATGTTATCGGCTGATCTGGACCTATGGTGAAAACCAGACGGCGGCAGCTGATGATTGTGATGAGATAGAAGTTGAGCCACTGAGCCCTCCATTGCTGACCATGCCGGAGAATGATTCGGTGGTAGCGCGTTCCAATCCTGATTTCACGTGGGTCCCTCCGGCGCCGCTGTCCATGTTTGGCGATCTGCGGTATGACTTGTTGATCTCGCCGGTCTTTGAAGGGCAGTCCATCACGGATGCCATCCAGCAAAACCTGCCGGTGCAGCAGGCGCAGGGGCTGCAACAGCCTTTCTTTTCTTATCCGTTGCAGGGGCCACAGCTGGAGATGGGGAAAAGATATGCCTGGCAGATCATTGCCAGGGACCGTGCGCAGTATGCTGTGAAGTCGGAGGTGTGGACATTCCGGACGGGGGATAAGACAGCTCTTGCCACCGCAGGCAGCGTGGTCTATCTGCTGATGGACAGCAAGACTACGGGAAGGGAGATGGTCGAGGGAGACACGCTGCGCCTTAAATATGTAGCTGCTGCGGCAAGTTCAGCAGACCTGCTATTGACAACGCAAGACGGTAAGGAAATGACCAGGAAGACCATGTCCCTTCGTCAGGGAGATAATTTCCTGATAATACCGCTGAACCGCAAGTTTCAAAGCAAACATACTTATATAGCTGCCCTGCAGGAACCGGGTGGAGCCCGGGCTGCGGTGTCCTTTACGATCCAATAACATCAGATTCAATCCATCGATATGATCCAAACGCTTTCTTTTCGATTCCGGCGACGTATTGCAGTAATGATGTACCTGGTGTTCTATCTGCCGGGGATGGCGCCTTTTTATTCTTTGGCTGGATCGACCCGGCGTCTTTCGTATTTTCCAGCGGCATCCGGGAATTCGGTGACCCCTGTGCGGAGGGTTCCTGCACCGGCGGTCGACCCCCGCGTGTTTTCCAGAGGCGTGCAACAACATCCACGCCAGGCTGCATTTATTGGCGGGCCGGCATCGCCCGAGGCCAGCTCTTTTAAGGCCGTTGGCTCCGACAACCTGGTGAACCTGTTCACGGGTGATTTTTCTTACAGCATACCTTTATTGGATGTGGATGGATATCCCGTGAACCTATTCTATAACGGAGGCATCACCATGGAGCAGGAAGCCAGCTGGGTGGGGCTGGGATGGAATATCAATCCCGGGTCGGTGAGCAGGAATATGAGAGGGGTGCCGGATGATTTTGACGGGACGGACATGCTGGAGCAGCAACAAAATGTAAAGCCTAATAAAACCTGGGGAGGAGAGATCGGGATAGACGCTGAAGTGATCGGCATTAAGAAGCCCGACCTTAATTTCAACGTTGGTTTTTCAATCAACAATTACCTTGGACCCGAGTTGACCCTGGGTGCGGGTATTTCCGTCAGCATTCCCATTATGGAGTCAATTGTTCATGAGAAAACTGCCCCCCTGGACAGTGTACAAGGTCTCAGTATTAATTTAGGTGCGAATGCCAAGCTCAGCAGCAGGAGTGGTCTGACCTTATCGCCTTCTCTGAACGCAGGATTGCATTCCGTCAGCCAAAAGATGGACCTGGGCATTGGGCTCAGCACAAGCTATAACTCCCGCACTGGTATTAAGGACCTGAACATTCATTCGCAAATGAGCGTCTTTCATTCTGTGTTGACAACAAAGGGGTATGGGCACTTGGACAAGAGCTTCTCGAGGGATATAACCAGTACGACGATTAGCTTTGCTCGACCATCCTACATGCCTACACTGCGTATGCCTATGCAGTATAGCAATACATCAGGGCAAGTTGAGCTGGGATCGGGGATGTTTGGCCTGAGAGGAGCCGCAACGGCGCAAGGCTATTATTCAGTATCGAGGGTAGCCGATGGCGCCACTACTATTACCAAACCATTGGTAGGATTTATGTACCTGGAAAAAGCCAATGGACGCAGAGATGCCATAATGGACTTCAACCGTGTCAATGATGGAGAAGTGACGCCGCATACACCAGTTCTCTCGGCTCCGCAGTATGACTATGATATTTTTAGTATCCAGGGTGAAGGCACGGGCGGTTCGATCCGCGCCTATCGGAGCGATCTGGGTTTTATGCGAGACAATGAGACCAATTCGAAGGATGACAATTTTTCTATAGGCGCAGATCTTGCTCCTCCGGGCCATTATGGAGGCAACTTCACCCAGGTTTCCACCCCTACCCGGTCTGGGAACTGGGACGACGGAAACAATACCCTGAACCAGACATTGCAGTTCAAGGCACCCAGTCTCAGCGGCTCATTCGAAAATGTTTATTTCCGCAATCCGGGCGAAACCACCGTTACCAACGACATGATGATTAACAAGATGGGCAGGGACAACCTGGTACGCTTCAGATTAGGCGGATCTTCGGTGTCTCCCCGGCTCCAATCCGAGTTGGAGCAATTTAGTAAGAAGACAAATGCTCCCATGGGCATTATCTCACTTGCGCAAGCCAATGGTGATGATAAAAAGCCTCGTGAAAAGCGCACCCAGGTCATCACCATGCTGAATGCGGGCGACGCAGCCAAGGTTGGCCTGGATACTTCCCTTCGCAGCTATCAGAATACGCTTGACGGAAATAACAACCTTCAATTTACCAGCATTCCACGTGTGGGCAGTTACCGTAAAACCAATCACATCTCGGAAATATCCGTACTGGAGGGGAGCGGCATGCGTTATGTATACGGGTTGCCCGTATACAATGTCCAGCAAAAGGATTTTACTTTTTCAGTAAGGAAGATCGGCAATGCAACGACCAATCTCGTCGACTACGATACAGATGAACCAACTATTAACTCTTCAGCTATTAATGACAATAATGGCCTTGACGGATATGTGAATGTGCAAAATACGCCGGCCTATGCATCCTCATTTATGCTGACTGGACTTTTATCCCCCGATTATGTTGACCGTACCGGGGATGGCATCACAGAGGACGACCTTGGAAATGCGGTGAAGTTCGACTATAGCATGTCCCCTTCCACCCATAAGTGGCGGACGCCACGCAACAATAGCGCGGGTAATAAAGCTCATTTCAACGTGGGTTTGCGTACTGAAAAGAGAGATAACAAGGCGACTATCTCTTATGGGGAGCGGGAAGCCTGGTATCTGCGTGCCATCGAATCCAAGGCGATGATCGCGATTTTCAGCACCAGCCCCCGCCAGGACGCAAAAGGTGTGCAAAGCGACCAGAACGGCATGATCAATGGAGCTGAGAATGCCAATCAAAAACTGGATAGTATCATGCTTTATACCAAATCGGAAATAAAGACCAAGGGTCTGGCTGCAGCAGTACCATTAAAGACAGTTCATTTTGATTATTCCTACGCGCTTTGCAACGGCACGCCGGACGATGCCTCAGGGGGCAAGCTGACACTGACCGACGTGTACTTCACGTTCAACGGACAATCCCGGGCTTCTAAAAACATGTATGTTTTCAATTATGGAACGCTTGATCATACAACCGATAACCCTCAGTATACTTACAACGCTTCGGATCGTTGGGGTACTTATAAGCCTATTACTGATTCAACCGGGGCGGCGGTGAATCCGGCTGGTCTAAGCAATATCGACTATCCTTACACTTCGCAGAACAAAGGTGCAAATGACGTATTTGCAGGAGCATGGGGACTCAAGAAGATCCTCTTGCCTTCAGGGGGACAAATGGAGGTGCAGTATGAGGCCGACGATTATGCGTATGTTCAGAACCGAAGGTCATGCAATATGATGCAGCTTTACGGTATAGGCAACAGCACCACTTACTCAGCAGGTAATATGCTGTACTCCCGCACGGCTAACCAGGATTTGTACTATGCCTATGTGCAGCTGCCATCGCCATTACAGAATACCGACCTGGCGAAGCTTAAACAGGAAATCTACTCCAAGTACCTCGATGGCCTGGGACAGCAGCTGGCTTTCAAGCTAGATGTAAATATGCCAAAGGGGGTTGAGCCACTGACGGTATATGCCAATTTTGACGATTATGGTATTTGTACAAATAGCACGGATCGAACGATCATTTACCTGAAGCTAAGACCGGTGGATAACAAGAGCCCGCTGGCTAATGCTTCGATACATTTCCTGATCGATAATTTACCTGCCCAGGTCTTTTCCGGCTATGATCTGAGCGATGATACCGGAATTGAGGCCTTTTTTGCCATGATCGGCGGCGCGCTGGGTAGTCTGACCAAGGCTTTTACCAATGCCGAAAATCAGGTGCGTGATGCCCAGAAGGGCTGCCTCATTAACCTGGCAAGCTCATTTGTACGCCTGGCGGCTCCTACCTTCTTTAAATACGGAGGCGGGCACCGGGTGAAGCGATTGCTGGTCAAGGATAACTGGAACGCGATGAGCCAGCAGTATGATTCTCAATATGGGCAGGATTATGACTATACCACGACGGCCAAGGTCAACGGGGTCGTAACTACCATCAGCAGCGGGGTGGCTTCTTATGAGCCGGGCATCGGCAGTGAAGAGAACCCATTCCGGGAGATCTTACAGTTCGAGAATAAGCTGCCGCTGGCATCTGCCCAATATGGCGCCATTGAAATGCCGATGTTGGAAGGACTATATCCTGCGCCTGTGGTGGGATATAGCAAGGTGACTGTCCGGTCCATCCATCGGAAAGGCACCCATGCGGATTCTGTCGTACGCTCTTCGATCGGTAAGCAGGTGACGGAATTCTATACGGCAAAGGATTACCCGAGCTTTTCCACCTATACGCCCATGTATAATATGGATTATCACCAGGCGCCTCCGTTCACTTTCTTTTATAAGGAGACAATCGACCGTCGTACCACCTCGCAGGGTTTCCTGGTGGAGACGAATGATATGCATGGTAAGATGAAATCGCAGGCGGCTTATAGTGAAAGCGATGAGAATACTCCTTTGTCGTATACTGTGCATACCTATAAGAACACGGGAGCCAATGGGCTGAATGACCTGGTGGATTTTGTCCATAATGAGCAGGGAGGGGCTGTTATCAGCGGCAATATGGGTGTAGATATGGAGTTGATGACGGACGTGCGTGAATTCAGTATCAGGAGCACGGGGACCAATACCCAGGCGCAAGTGGACTTCTTCTCTTTTGTGCCCTGGCCGATATTCGGTGTGTTCGTTTATCCCCTGGACTCTTATATTGAGAATATATACAGGGCTGTAACGACCACCAAGCTGATAAACTATCACGCTATCGAAGACAGCGTGATAGTCAACGATAAAGGCAGCACGGTGACAACCAGGAACATTGCCTATGATGCTGAGACGGGCAGTCCCATCGTGAATAAGACGCTGAACGAGTTCAATGACCCTGTATATTCAACTAGCTATCCAGCTTATTGGGCGTACAGCGGGATGGGGCCGGCGTATAGTAATATAGGAATGGAGTTCAAAGACGTGAATATCAGCAGCGGGCAGGTAATAAGTGGTATTCCCAACCAAGGCGTGCTGGAAAGCGGAGATGAGCTTTATGTGGAAGGGAAGACAGGTAGTCAGCCGACTTGTCCGGATCCATCGCCCGATAGGAATAAATTGTGGGTCTTTGACTTTAATAAGAATGTGACAGCCCTTACTGTTCCTGTTGCCAACCGGAACCTGTTGCTGATGGATACAGCCGGCCAGCCTTACACTGCATCGGGCGTTACATTAAGAATCATTCGGAGCGGCCACCGCAACCTGCTCGGAGAAAATGTAACTGCTATTACTTCCATGGTGAGCCCGATCGCTACGGTTTCCGGGATCCGAAAACTCGTCATCGACGGCGCGAGCAAGGCCATAGCTGCATCTGCAATTGAATTCAGGGAGAAATGGCAGACAGATAATGATGAGATACTGAAGACATCATACAGCATTGTCAATTGTATCAACGTAGAGAGCCAGGATTGCAACGGCTCGCTGCAAAACCATATTAATCCCTATCTCAAGGGGCTGGTGGGGAATTTTAAACCCTATCGGAACTATGTCTATTACGGGTCTCGTATGGAGACCGATCCTGACGTCAATACGACGATCCGTAAAAATGGCTATCTGTCAGGATTTGGTAGTTTCTGGAGCTTTGACGGCAATAGCAACATGGTGCCAGACAATGTCAATACCAGGTGGGTTTGGAATAGCGAGCTAACAAAAATAAATGCCAAAGGCCAAGAATTGGAAACAAGGGACGCGCTCAATCGGTATACGGCGGCCCAATATGGTTTTGGAAAGGAACTGCCGGTAGCGATGGTCCAGAATGCTCGTTATGGTCAGGCATTCAGCGAAGGGTTTGAAGATTACAGATATTCCGATACGGTGAACGTGATGATCCCGAACCTGTGCGCTAAACGGTATATCGACTTCGTCGGGGTAGGTACTATTCAGAATACAGATGCGATGAATTTCAATGCGCATACGGGTAAATATGTATTAAAGGTAAATCAGGGGACTATTGGGGTCAGGACCATCGATGTTGTTGGCAGCGCCAAGGAAGATTTTCATTTCAATATCTTTAAAGACACATCCCACCGGCCTTATCAAACGGGTGGTGTCATTAATAACGCCCAGGTAGAGCCATTCGTTCCTGCAGATAATAATGTAGCATATCAAACGCCGCAAGCGTTATGGGAAGGAATTACCAACTTTTCAAATGGAGGGTTTCAAGTGCCTTTTGTTGTTATCAGGGATGCTTTTTTCGATAATAATAAAACCAGGAGGCATTTTTTCAATATCTCTAATACATACTATATCGATGTACTGCAGAGCGGATATTACGATTTCCACCTGAGGTATGGTAAGAACGAGACCTGCAATTTCACTGCTTTATCCATTCAGGTTAATATGGAAAGAGTTGACGGTCCGCAAGAAACGCAACATTTTTCACTAATTAATACTACTGGAGTTGATTACACGAACGTTTTGGTTTGCAAGGGTCTATACAAAGTAACGTCAATTATCAAGAATGCCTTGCAGTGGTCTTTATTTGATAGCCCTCCTAATGATTGGGAGTTTGACATTCTTTGGCCAATTACAACCTGTGACTCCTACATCAATTACTCATGGGGATGGTATGTTCCACCACCATCCTGGCCGGATGGTGGAAATAATAGTTGGGGATACACCGGTATTTCCTTTTCGACCAATGCAGCTAATGTCAGTTATAAAACTACCTCAACGGTAAATGGTTGCATCACAACCAGACCAGTTGCTGCCACTGACTCTATGCTCAATCCATCTTTCTCCGTGGCCCCCGGAAGTAGAATGCTTTTCTCAGGATGGGTAAGAGAAAGCTGCTCAACCACGCCCTGTACCAAGGCTAGCTATTCAGATAGTAGAGTAGAATTGAATTTTGGTGGTGCCGGAGCAGCGGTGATGCTTGAGCCAACTGGGGCAATTATTGAAGGATGGCAAAAAGTGGAAGGGGAATTTACAGTGCCGCAAACTGCCACTACCATGCAGCTACGGCTGGTAAATAGTGGTACGGCTGATAATTATTGGGATGATATAAGAATACAACCTTTCAATGCAGATACGAAAAGTTATATATATGATCCCCGGACCCTTCGCCTAACCGCTGAGTTGGATGGGAACAACTATTCTACTTTTTATGACTATGACGAAGAAGGACAGCTGGTGAGGGTAAAGCAGGAAACCTTGCAGGGCATCAAGACTATAAAAGAAACAAGGTCCGCAAAGCAAAAGTCAATTAATACCATACAATGAGAAAATTAGTATATATACAGCTGTTGTTCATTTTGATTGCTAATAATGTGTTTGCTCAAAAAAAGGGGGATACTACGGCTATGATCAGGGAATTTAACCAGGTGATGGCGTTTGCAGTACAGCCTTATCTGCATTACAGCAGCCTCATTTCTCTCCGATCCGGGCCAATGATGGACACGACGAAAACCGGCAATGTCCTGCATAATGAATTTTATAAGGTGCAGGACGACCTTTATTACGGCAACGAACAGGAGGAAATATTCCTGCAGGACAGCCTGATGGTCCGGATCAGTCATTCCCGTAAAATGATCCAGATGAACAAGGTGGACATGGCTACGAAAAAGAAGATCGATATCCTGCCCCTTAAGAATACAGATGTGCAAAGAATGCTACGGGAACGTTGCACGGTGTCCAGACTGCCGGATGCAGGAGATACGGGACAGATCATTATCAGGACCAATGAAAGAAGGACGCCGCAGGGCTTTGCGAATTCAGAGATGGTCCTGATCTACCATCGTGGATCTCATCTGCCCTTGCTGATGGAGGTCAGTATGCATATGCGGAATGAAGCGACCGAACAAATGGGGGACATGTTTAAGGCTAACGGCTTTAATGTAGCGAAGATGGAAACGGAGAAGGATGGTAGGAAAAATCTCGAAATAACGCAGACGGTATCCGTCAGCTTTAGGGAGATAGAGGTGGCGAAAGATAAAGCCGGACAAATGCCTTTATGGAGGGATCGGGTGAATTACGATGCAAAATCGAATAACTACAGTGGAAGAGCCAGGTGTGAAGGATATGAAGTAATAAAGACCTTCTAGTAACAGGAATGCTTTTAAACATCTGTTTATGCAAATTATTTTTCTGAGACGCTTATTCTATGTGTGCTTGTTGCTGTTGATGGCATCGGGATCGCTGCGTGCACAGTTCGAGGAGGGGCAATCTTCGGGGACAATGAACCATTTGCCTTGTACTGGGCCTTTGCCTTCTTCGCCGGATAAGGTGTTCTACACGCCCCTGGGGGCCACTTCCAGGAAGATCAGGAATATTGTGCGATTCAAGATCGATGAGTCGGCGCCGGGGGGCACTAGCGGAACATTCCTGTATTTTAAGTCTGGATTCACCGCTACGGTATCTCTAAAGGTGGAGATGTGGACCTTATTTCCTACCGGCAGCCAGACTCCCGATGTGACCAATAGTAACCTTACGCTGACAGTGAACTATGACCCGGCGACCGGGGTAAAATATAATCCCACATCGTACGTCCTGCTGGATGCTACGGCGGGGTACGAGCAGGTGCAGGTGACCATTAACAGCGTGACAGTCACCGGTTTGTCGAATGGTTGGACGACCGCCGACGTATTGCCGTTGCTTTTTGTTGATAACGAGATAAGCTATCTGCGTTATTATTCTACGCCTGTTTTGGCGGCTCCTGTAAGCTTTAGCCAAAATTATGACGATGTCAATCATCCTGATCAGCTATCCGTAGGATGGAGCTTTCCAGCCGGGAATAACCACAATATGGCGCAGCTGGAGTATGCATGGGTGGAAAATGAGACAAAGGCTTTTTATAATGTGGCGGGAGTATTTGATCCGAATGCATTGTTCATGAGTAATAGCTCCCGGATCGATATAGATATCGCTTCTAACAACGCCTACAATTATAGTGTGCCATTGCTGTATCCTGCCAACCCGCTGAGTGGAGGTACTTTGTATTACCGGGTCCGGGCGGCACTCAAAAGAAATGACGGCAACCTGATAACGGGGCCATGGTCCACTGCACAACCATACCCTTACGCCGGTCATCAGCCGAATATGAACTGGCAGGTATCTACGGTTTTTGCCGAAAACGCCAAAAGCAAGACTGTCATACAGTACTTCGACGGAAGCCTCCGGCCCAGGCAGACGGTGACAAAGGACAACAGCACCGGCAATACAACAGTGGCGGAAACCATTTATGATCTTCAGGGCAGACCCAATGTACAGATATTACCTACGCCTACCCTATCGACTGCAATTCAATATTTTAAGGATTTCAACCGGTTTGAAGGACAAAGCACGAATGATAACCCAGCAAAATATTTCGATCTGGCCGTAGCCGGCAATCAATGTGTCGGCGCACCGGCTTTAAAAAAAGATCGAGGGAACGGGCAGTATTATTCTCCCAATAACCCGTGGATCGCTTCTGAGGCAACCGCCAAACTGGTGCCGGATGCGAATGGCTATGCGTATTCAGAAACGAGATATACGGATGATCCTACCGGGCGAATCACCAGCCAGGGAGGGGTAGGGCAGTCCCACCAGACTGGAAGCGGGCACGAGACCAAATATTTCTATGGTAAACCGACGCAGAACGAACTTGATGCTTTATTCGGGACTGAGGCAGGTGATGCGACCCATTATTTTAAGAATATGATGCAGGATGCGAATGGTCAGATGAGTGTCAGCTATGTGGATATGCATGGTCGTACGGTGGCCACGGCCCTCGCAGGTGACGCGCCCGGAAAGCTTTCGGCCATCAATAATAACGGTACGTTTTATCCCGCCGCTTCAGGTATGCTGACCAGCAACCTGCTTACTCCTACCAGCAATATCATTAAGGATAATTCCATTGAATCCATCAGCACACTGCTGCTGCCAACCTCCACTCATTATTATTTTACCTATCAGCTGACTCCAGCCATTTTGCAACAAATGAGCTGCAATAACCAGTCTATTTGTTTTGACTGTAAGTATGACCTGGAGATATCCATCCGTCCGGAAGGCTGCTCCAATGCGGCGCCTATCGTAAAACATTATAATAACCTGCAGATGGTTGCTGCCGGCCAGGCCTGCGGAAGTTCCATGGGATTCACCGGGGATAATATCGGCACGGCTACCACCCAAATACAATTTGATACTACGCTGGGGGTGGGATCATGGATCGTCAGGAAGACACTCACCCTTAACGACTCGTTACTTAAGATCAGAGAGGATAGTGCCTTGAAAGTATTCCTGTGCAAAACCCAGCAGGATATCGAGGATTCGATCTTCAGCGCGTTGTCTGCTTCAACCAACTGTGGAGTTCCGCGTGCCACCCGTAATTGCAGCGCCTGTCAGGCTCAGCTGGGAGATTATGCCACCTACAAGAGCAATTATATCAGCTCCGTCGGCGGAAGCACTTCCCTGTCTGACTCGGCCTTACATGCGTTATATGCCCAGGATTCTCTGGCCTGCTCCGAGGCTTGCGGCCTTTCGGTGAATCCGGCATTCAGCACACTTGGGATGATACGGGCACGTATGCTCGCCGACATGATACCTTATACGGGGCAATATGCGTTGCCGTCGGCGGATGCAACCAGCCTGTCATCGCGCTACAATATATTCGCCACCGCTTCCAACTATGGCAATATCAGAACCCGGCCTTATTTCAGGAACCCGGTATCAGAGCCTAACGGCGATCCTAATTACTATGTCAATACGGATGGAACGGCAGATATTATGCTTTACCCTAACGGCCAGGCGGATCATGCTACGATCAATGCCCTCGCTGCTAGTGATTTTGCTGTGATGTTCAAGCGTAATTGGGCGGACAGGCTGATCTATTTCCATCCGGAATACAGTAAACTGCATTATGCCGAGACGACAATGGCATCCTCTTACAACTGGCTGGACAATGTGATGCATTGCAATACGTATGCTGACGCATTGGCCAAAGGTTATCTGAATCCTGTGTCCAGTGATCCGTATTTTACTTACAATAGCAACCATGGATATGTGCAAACCGACCGGGACTCCATGCTGTATTATTTGTCTGTCAGCGTCAATCCAAACGAGTCAGGCAATCATACGATCTGGCGGATTGCAAATGGTGTGGCCCTGGTGGATACGACGCTTCCGCAGGCGCTACAGTTCAATTTTATGGCGGGCATGAACAAGGATGGTATCGATCCTTCCGCGGTCACCGATGCCCAGAAAAATGCCGTCTGGCTGGCTTTCCGCAATCAATATCTTTCCTACCGTAATGATATGGTGGTGAAGTATGTCAATGCCCAGATGTTCGGAAGCCTATCCGAGACGCAGATGAACCAGCTGCGGGATGTGGATCATAAGACGCTCT
Organism: Flavitalea plasmicola; assembly: GCF_030546645.1. GTDB lineage: Bacteria > Bacteroidota > Bacteroidia > Chitinophagales > Chitinophagaceae > Puia. The sequence continues at coordinate 58,529 of NZ_JAUOTO010000007.1, read as the reverse complement.
ACTTCTTTTCGATGCAGGACAATGCAACCCAAAATGGCTGGACCTGGTGGGGGCAAGCTGCCAATAAAGGAGGTGTTGATCCCGTGTCTCTTGCTACCCAGGCCACGGCAAATGCAGCCCCGTATCTTTTGGACCAATGTGCGGGTCAACGACCTTTCTGGCAAGGAAGACTGATGCAGTGTGAGCAACTCCAGCAGTTCCTTTTAACAGAGACCCATAGCGACTCGGTAAAGGTCACCAATATCATCAATACTATCCTGGATTCGATGGTAATGGTGTGTCACAATTCCATTAATGGCAATAACCCTGAAGGCGCGTCCAATGTCAATCCCGCCTTACGCCCTCTCAATCCCGATAATTTTGAGGCTATCATCAATCATGTTTTTACTGCCAATGGTATTGCTACCCTTCCGGGCGACAATTATTTCTGTAACCCGTATTCCGTGGACTACCCCAAGCCATTTAATGCTAACCCGCCTTTATATGTAAAGCAGGCTGCTTATGCGGATACCTGCAATTGCAGTCAATTTGCGATGTTAAAAGCTGCTGCAAAGGCTGCCGGTTATGATAGCACCAGTTTAAGCAGCATGAATGCATATTTGCTCGCTAACTATGGAGATTCGCTGACCTTGCCACTCTGGCAAGGGTTGGCAAGCTGCAATGGGTTTACTTTCTGGACCACCGGCTGTGTGCCCAGGTCGGGTGGTGGCGATTCCTGTTTCACCTACTACAGGCGTATTCCTATTGGCGCCCAGGTGGTCGTTCCCGCATTTCTGAATTGCGGCTATGTGCGCCCTTGCGTCACCTGCACCGTGCTCAAGAATTATACTGATACCTTCAGACTCTTGTACCCTGCCTATTCCGCAGTGCCTTACGTCGGAGAGACCGATGCCAATATGGTGCGCCAAAATGAATTATGGGCAAGGTACCTTAATTACAAGACAGGATTCAACAAATCGGCCAACGAATATGCGGCAGTTTACCCCTCCTGTTTTTATGCGAATGGCGCCCCAGCCTGGCTGTTGTTGACCGACCGTGCTACCCAGCCCCCTTCGGGTTCGCCGCCGCCGCAATTGTATATTGCCCGGGACAGCATCATCTTCTTCCAGGAGTATAGCAGCCTCAATACGGATGAGTTCGAGACCTTACTGTCGGGCAATGGCGGGGCCGGCGAATATGCGCTCTGCGACTTTTCAAAGCCGGTGACTTCTTTCCCCCTGCCGGATACCACCGACGCCAACCCTTGCCAACAAGCGAAAGATGAGGCTAAGTTTATAGGGATGCTGATCTTCCAGCAGCGCAAGGACTCTTTGATCGGCAATTTTGACAGTCTGTATAAGGCAAAATGTTTTAGCGCGCAGTCTGCCGAAGTATTCTATGCCACGTATCAGCCTTCCGAATATCACTATACCCTGTATTATTATGACCAGGCGGGTAACCTGGTGAAGACGCTGCCTCCGGCGGCTGTCAGACCTAATTTCAATGCGACTTATCTGGCGCAGGTGCAGTCCTCCCGGTTGGCTGCTACGGACCTGTCCAATGGTACGAATATCGAGAACATGGCCACCCAGTATCGGTATAATTCACTGAACCAGGTGGTGGCCCAGCGGTCACCGGATGCAGGGATCGCAAATTTCTGGTATGACAGGCTCGGGCGGCTGGCGGTCAGCCAGAATGCCAAACAGCTGGCGGACCCGTCGTACAGCTATACGATATATGATCAATTGGGTCGTATTAAGGAGGTAGGTCAGAAACCTCAGTCCACGGGTATGACCCAGACCATCAGCCAGGACGAGACAGCGCTGAGCAACTGGCTGGCGGACCTGACTTCAGGGGGTACCAAGGCGCAGGTCACACGGACTGTCTATGATGTGCCGTATGTCGGCTTTAGCGGGTTGGCACCATTGGGACAGGTGAACCTACGGAACAGGGTAGCGTATACGCAAGTGTTTGACGCGGAGAATCTTGCCTATCGTGCCGCCACATATTATAGCTATGACGTGCACGGCAACGTGGATACCCTGGTACAGGATTATGGGGCATCCAGCGTTATGACGCCGAATGGCAACCAGTATAAGCTGATCAAATATGATTATGACCTCGTCAGCAATAAGGTCAACCAGGTGAGCTATCAGCCGGGCCGGATCGATGCTTTCTACCATCAATATACTTATGATGCGGAGAACAGGATCACCGGTGTGCGCACAAGCCGGGATTCCATTCAATGGGAAAATGACGCCACTTATCAGTATTACCGGCATGGACCGCTGGCCCGCGCGACATTAGGCGGACTGCAGGTGCAGGGGATTGACTATGCCTATACGCTGCAGGGATGGCTTAAGTCCGTCAATCCATCGTGGGTAGATGGCGGTGGGGGGGACCTGTATGACTCCGATGGTACGGGCGTGAATTCACCATTTGCCCGGGATGCCTTTAAGTTCAACCTGCATTATTTTGATGACGGTGTTTATACGGATTACAAGCCAGTATCAGCACCTGTAGGATACGTCCAGGGCAATACCTTGCCTTTGGCGTCCAGGAACAACCTGTACAACGGGAATATCAACAGCATGGCGGTGAATATCCGCAAGCTGACGACGAGCACGCCGATGATCTACAACTATAAGTATGATCAGCTGAACCGGATCAGCAGCATGGATGCGTGGGCGGCCAATGGCAGCTTTGGGCCTACGGGTACGGCGCCGATGCAGGATTATGCGGAAAGGTATGGTTATGATCCGAACGGGAATATATTGACGCTAAGCCGGAATGGATTTGGGTCCAACCTGGCCATGGACAACATGAGCTATAAGTATCAGTATGTGAAGGGAGATGGCACCATAGGGGAATACACCCCCGGTCAGGCGGTGTCCGGCAGTGTAGATCATATGACTAACCGGCTGTCTAGCATTGGAGATATTGCGAGCACGGGGTATGATGATATAAAATCACAGGCGCCACTCCATTACCAGTATGACCAGATCGGTAACCTGATCAATGACAGTTCGAGCACGATAACCTGGAATGTATATGGGAAGATCCTTACGATCACGAATGCTTCCGGGGTCATTACTTATACTTATGATGCTTCCGGCAATAGGATTAGTAAGAATGTAGGGGGGATCACCACCTGGTATGTGCGGGATGCGTCCGGGAATGTGATGGCTACGTATGTGCAAGGGGATAATGCGAAGAACAGCGGGGCGTTGACGCAGACGGAGGCGCATGTATATGGCAGCAGCCGATTGGGTATTTTGAATTTAAATGTAAATTGCACGAACCTGGCGGCACCGACGGCTAATGTGTGGGTGCGGGGGAGCAAGCTCTTTGAATTAAGTAATCATTTGGGGAATGTGCTGGTGACAGTGACAGATAAGAAGATCCAGAACTCGGCTGGCCTGTCGGTCGTGGATTATTATTCGGCTGATGTGGCGAGTGCGACGGATTATTATCCTTTTGGGATGCAGATGCCGGGGAGGACGTTTAGTAGTGGGGGGTATCGGTATGGGTTTAATGGGAAGGAGAATGATAATGAGGTGAAAGGGATCGGGGATCAGATTGATTACGGGATGAGGGTGTATGATCCGAGAGTGGGGAAGTTTTTGAGTGTGGATGCGTTGACTAGGCAATATCCAGAATTAACACCGTATCAATATACTGGAAATAACCCTATAGCTGGAGTTGACCTAGATGGCAATGAATTTATTTTTTGGTATCTCAGCGAAAAGGCAGAGAAGTATTTATACGGAACTACTCACTTGAGAGGAGTGAGAGAAGGGTTCTTGGAGCAGGCCGAGAAAAATGTGGATCAAATAGTACATAGTGTAAAATCACTAATTAATACTAAATATAGAGGTCCCATTTATGGAGTCAACACAACATATATTGCTGGTATTCCCCCAGGAGCAAAACCTGAAATTAACCCTGAGCTAGCATCGGCAGCCGAAGCAGTAAAAAAGACTCTTGATGAATACCAAGATTTAGTAAAAAAAGCGGCTAATGGCGATAATAAGGCCGTCGGAGCACTAGCTTTTGAAGCTGGAATACTCTTTTTCCCGGGCGGTGAGGAGGCAAAAGCGGCCTCTATGATTCCTAGAGGGTTTAAAAATGCGGAACAATTTGCAAAAGTTGGTGAAGAATTGGCAGCTGCATTGGATAAATCAGGTATTAATTATGAAAAAATGGGTGTCACGGGGAGCTCTGTTACGGGAGTTTCTTCAAAGGGTGGTGGATTTCGGCAGGTGGCAACTGGAGGTCTTAAAGCCAGTGATATAGATGTCTTTGTAATTTTAAGAGAAGATATTCCAGTTAGCGGGGGAAAAGCAAGGCCTGAATTTATACATCCTGATAAAATGATTAATGCTTATCCCGCTTTACGCGAATGGTCTGAAAAATGGAGTAAAATTTTACAAAGAGAGATCACCCCGGCAGCTATTAAGCCCAAACCAAAAAAGTAATTAATATATGATTGAACATTTATTTTTTTATATGAATAGCGAAATCGAAGACGTGTCGCGGAAGGTTTTCGCCTGCCTTGGGATTGATAGCAATATATTAGAGGGAGATAGCAATCATGTCCTCAATGGAACATATTATTCATATTCGGTATTTGGAATTCAGATCCAGATAGAAAAAAACAACTACGATTATGACGATTCATATAACTATATGATTAAAATAAAGAAGAACGTTTTATTGGAATTGCAAATGGACCCAACAATGATAAAAAAACTGGTTCTCATCATTATTGATTTGCTACAAAAGAATTTAAAAACGACAATTGCATACGAAATGGAGGGTGGTGGCATTCAATTGTTCAATTAGCGTGTTTCTGCGATCTTTATTGTCTTTTCGGACTGACGGAGAATATAGCATTCATTCACCACTGGCGTTGCGGACGGAGGCGGGGTCGGGAAGTTATTCCTATGTCGTGGATGATTCCGAATTACTTGACCGATTTAAGGCTAAAAACATGAGATACCGTGCTAATTTCTTTTATATCCTGACTCCTGTCATTTAAATTTTATTTTACCTTATTGCATACGGGGCGGCTAATTACCTGGCTCATATTTTTAAAATGGTTTATGGGAGAGGTGTGGCATGGGAATATCGGCTGAATGGTATGCTGAAATATGTATTGTTATCATAGCCGCGTTGGCTGCGCTGAATTATTTTTTTCCAAACAGGGTACTATTATTTTCCGTGGTTGCCGCCGTGGTTTTCGGAGCTCTTGTTGCGCCGGTGCTGGAGACTTATCCTTATCGGGGAGGAGTGGTGACCCTGATTGGGTCGATTGGCATTTTTATGAATTATTGGATGCTTTTAAGATATCAGAGTGCCTGCCAGGCTGATAATGCAAGATCCACACCTGGAGAGTAGCATTTCCAAGCTTTTTATGATGACGGAATGCGTTGTATTAGGAAAGCCGAAGCAATTTCTCAGTGTAATCAACCATGAATAGCGGAATATTGAGTAACCCGTCATCCTTCTTTAAGTTTTTCAATGAATACCGAATTCGAAGTGGTGGGTGATATAGTCCATTATAAAGGGTAAGGCTTTTGCTATGTATGCTTTCGTCTGATTTTACCTCTATGGGGATGATGTCATTCTTTATTTGGATTAAAAAGTCTACTTCTGCTTGATTGCCGGAGGTCCAATAACGAGGAATTCCTTCGAAGTGTGCAATCAGATGCTGTAGTATATAGTTTTCGCTCAGGGCTCCTTTAAATTCAGTAAATAGCCGGTTTCCCTCCCTTATTGCAATAGGATCCAAAAACGAAAGCCTACGGAGCAATCCTACATCGAGTAAATAGAGCTTAAAAGCGGAAAGATCGTCATAAGCAGAAAGGGGCAAACCTGGTTTGGAGATACGAAAAATACGATGTACTAAACCTGCATGCGAAAGCCAGAGCAGGGCATCTTCGTATTCGCGGGAACGAGCTCCGGGCTTTACTGCTTGATACAAAAACTTTTTATTATCCCTGGCCAACTGAGAAGGAATGGAAGACCATAGATAGTTGAGTTTCGGAATTTCCTTTTTTTCAGCATGCTTTGAAAAATCCAGCGCATAGGCATTGAGTACATTTTGAAGCACCTGCTGTGTTCTTTCTATATTTTGCTTTTCTAATAATGCTACTACAGCTTCAGGCATTCCGCCGGAAATGAAGAACATTTTTAGTTTGTCGACCAACGGATGAAAGAAAATATCCGGCAGTGGCTCAATCCGGTCAATGCTTTCTAAAAAAGAAAATAACTCCGGGTCGGCAGCGGATAAGAACTCTGCAAAACAGACGGGATTTAAATGCAGAAAATCTACTTTTCCAACAGGAAAAGAATTTCCTTTTGACATGGAAACCCCGAGTAAAGAGCCTGCCCCGGCCACTGCATACTCAGGAGCATTTTCACTAAAATATTTTAACGCGTTCAGTGCATCATTGCATTCCTGGATTTCATCAAAGATGATAAGTGTTCTTTGCGGCACTATTGGCTGCCCATGCACTAAAGACAAATTCTGTAAAATCCGCCTTACATCTTTTGTATTTTCAAAGAACTGTTTCAGATCGGGTTGTTCTTCAAAATTGAAATAGGCGACATTGTCAAACTCTGATGTACCAAAATGCTTCAATAACCAGGTTTTACCTACTTGTCTGGCACCCTGAAGGATGAGCGGTTTCCTCTCCGGTGACTGCTTCCAGCGTAATAATTTCCTCTGTATTGCTCTTTTTATATCCATTTTTCACAATTTATCTGCCGTTTTTGTGTAAAAAATCACATAATTGGCACATAATCCTGTAAAAATAAGACTTTTCCGACTCAAAGAGAGAACGATTCTCCCATTTTAACCCCCTTCTCTGTCTTCTCCAGCGTACAGCACTCATTCACCGCATCATGCTCCAGCATCAACACATACCCACCCGCCGCAGCCTCCTCCCAGAACGACCGCTTCTCTTTTAAGGTCGTCAGCGGGAACATATCGTAAGCCATCACCCAGGGCAGGGGAATATGACCAACCGAAGGCAGCAGGTCTGCCATAAACACATGCGTACGACCCTTGTATTGCATTTGCGGCAACATCATGGACTCCGTGTGACCATTGGCGAGGCGAACGGAGAGGCCAGGGATAATGACGTTGGAAATGGTTTCAAGGGGACCGCCGGCCCAGGTGGCGCCGATGGAAAAAGTGGAAACACTGGAAGCCGGTACGGCGGCATCCACGAATTGCAGTTGCCCGCTCTCCTGGATAGGCAGGATATTCTCCCGCAAAAAAGACGCTTTCTCCCGCTCGTTCGGCTCCGTCGCCCATTTCCAGTGTCGGGAATGGCTCCAATACACCGCATTCTTAAAGGCAGGCACGAGCCTTTCGCCAACCCGGATGATGCTGCCGCCGCAATGGTCGAAATGGAGGTGGGTGAGGAAAACGTCGGTAATATCGTCGCGGTGGAAGCCGTGTTTTGCCAGGGATTTGTCGAGGGTGTTGTCGCCGTGGAGGTAATAATGACTGAAGAATTTTGCATCCTGCTTGTCGCCTATGCCATTATCCACCAGGATAAGCTTATTGCCTTCCTGGATAAGGAGACAGCGCATGGTCCAGGTGCAGAGATTGTTTTCGTCGGCGGGATTGACCTTATTCCAGAGGGTCTTGGGCACCACGCCGTGCATGGCGCCGCCATCCAGCTTGAAGAGTCCTGTTTCTATGAAAATGAGTTGCATATGGTCAATTTGAATGGATGGATCAATAGGGTAATAGCGATCGATCAGGCAGCCACGGCGGACTGCTCTTTGCGCTGCTTCACGAGGGCTGAATACAGCCAGATCAGGCCAATGGCAAAAAAGACGACGAGGAAGAGTATGGAGTTCTTCATACTACCGGTCCTCTCTTCCAGGAAGCCAAAGGTAAACATGCCGATGACAATGGCGATCTTTTCCGTGAGATCGTAATAGCTGAAAAAGGAGGCGGTGTCTTTTGTTTCCGGCATCAGCTTGGAATAAGTGCTCCGGCTCAGGGATTGAATGCCTCCCATGACGAGCCCCACGGCCAGTGCCAGGGCATAGAATGAGTATTCGATAGGGGTTTGCTTGGGCGCAAGGGTAAGGCTGACGCGGGACAGCTCTGCCTCGACCTTGCCTTCGGCCGCATCCAGCGCAGTGACGACAGCGGCAGAGTCCATCTTAGCGGCATTGTCCTTGCGGACCTTGAACGCTGCCTGTTCCTGCTGCAGCAGTGCGATGCGCTCATGATAAGGCTTCAACGGCCCGGCGAGCCCTGCGGTGATATAGGCGGAGATGCAGATGACGATCCAGAAAAGCACGACGCCCATCAGTACGCGAATATTGCCGTATTTTGCGGAGAGCCGGCTCATCCAGGTGGCGCCTACGATGGCCACGAGCTGGATCAGGACCACGGTGACGATGAGCTTGGTATCTTCCAGCCCCAGCAGCTTGCTGCCGAAAAGGGTGGCGGCCAGCATCACTGTCTGGACGCCCATGCTGTAAAAGAAGAAACCGCGGAGGAACCGCTTCAGCACGGCCATCTTTTTTACCTGGCCATACACTTTCTTTATTTCGATGAAACCGGCGGAGAAAACGTTGACCTTATTGGCCTGGGGCTGGCTGGATTTGGGCAATACCCGGAAGGTGAGCTGTGCAAAGCCTGCCCACCACAGTCCCACCAGCAAAAAAGTCAGCTGCGGGCCTAAGAAGGGGTCTTTCTTTTCCAGGATCAGCACCAATACGAAGCCGATGATCTGGAGCAGCACGCTGCCGACGTATCCGTAGGCATAGCCTTTGGCGCTGACCCGGTCCTGATCCGCGGGGGCGGCTATTTCGGGCAGATAGGAATTATAGAACACCAGGCTGCCTGTGTATCCCAGGGAAGCCAGGATAAAAAAGAAGACACCGGATCCCAGGTTCCCTCCATTGAAAGTAAACAGCATGCTGCAGCCGATGGCGCCCATATAACAGAACACCTGCATAAAGATCTTTTTATTCCCGCGGGTGTCTGCAATGGAGGTAAGTATAGGATAAGCCAGCGCGATCAGCAGATAGGCGGCGGCCAGGGAATAATCGTATAAGGAAGAGTTGATAAAGGTCCGGCCGAGGAAGGGGATATTCTCGGAGCCAAAATGTTTTTTTGTCGCCGCAGTAAAGTAGATGGGGAAAAAAGTGGTGGTGATGACGAGGTTGTAGACGGAGTTGGCCCAGTCATACATGGCCCATCCATTGATCACTTTTTTACCGGCGGTCTGCATCAGACAATCCCCCTCCATAGCAGGAAGAGCATCACCAGTCCGACGACGATACGGTAATACCCCCAGACTTTAAACCCATGTTTTTTCAGGAACCCGATGAAATAACGGATGACGACAATGGAAACGATGAACGTAACAAGGCTGCTGACCCCTAAAAGAGAAAGGTTGCTGGTGGTAAGCGCTTCGGGATGTTGTTTATGGAGGTCCATCATGCTTTTTACAGAGGCGGCCAGCATGGTGGGGACTGCCAGGAAGAAAGAGAACTCTGCTGCGGCCCTTCTGCTGAGGCCCAGGCTCATGCCGCCGATGATGGTGGCGGCGCTGCGGCTTAACCCGGGGAACAGGATGGACAGCACCTGGTAACAGCCGATGCGGAAGGCAGTGCCATTGTTCACCTGCGATTCATGCTCGATGGAAGGATGCCGGAACCAACGGTCCACGAAGAGAAAGATGATGCCGCCGACGATCATGACCCCTGCGATGAAGTAGAGGTTGCCCAGGGCATTATCGATATGCTTTTTCAGCAGCGCGCCGAATACGAGAGCAGGGATCACGGCCACCACCAGTTTGGTGTAGAACCGGATGCGGGTGAAGTCGAAGAATTTCTTATAATATACGACCACGACGGCCAGTATGGCGGCCAGCTGGATGACGATCTCGAACATATCCGAAAAAGGCGTGGATTCCACGCCGATGATAGGATTCGTAAATTTCATGTGTGCCGTGGACGAGACAGGAAGGAATTCGGTCAGCCCTTCCACGATCGCGAGGATGATAGCCTGAATAGAAGTCATGATGATGATTAAGCGTTCTTCTTATCCTTACGGAAAATGGCGAAGATCTCGACCACAAATCCTCCCAGGATCAGGATGGGAGCGAGCGTGATCCTTCTGAAGCTGTATACTTCATCCTTGTTGAAGACGTTGGGATCAGGGCTTTTGCCACCTGCCATCAGGATCAATCCCAGGGCAATGAGAACGATGCCGATCAGCATCCACCGGTAGTTTTCCTTACCGAATAAAGGCGTGGTTTGCCTGGGTGCTGCCGGGGCAGTCTTGGCGGTGGCGGGTGCGGCCGGCTTTTTGGTCGTGGTTGTAGCCATGGAGTGAAATAGATTGATTATTGGGGTTGCAATATACTGAAAGCCGAACACAGTTCGGCTGCCCGAAGGGCAATAATTAGCGGGAGTGACGGGACCGCCGGTCCCGGAGCGTTAAAAAGGTGGCTAAAGGGAGCATTGGTCGAATATTTGAGGGACATTGATTTCAATTAAATTGGAAGGTGTCAAATTTATTGCGGCATTGGCCCACGGGTCAATACAGGTCGTCCAGCTTCATTTTCAGGTACTTTATCACGCTGCGGTGGGTGCTGATGAACGAAATACAGATGCCCAGCAGGACGATGACGATGAAGAGGGCGGACAGCAGGGTGTAGTCCCTGAGCGCCCGGATCTCGGGAAGTAGCTGTTCGGTGGCCAGGATCACGCCCAGGATGACGCCGATGGCGATGAGGCCGCTGATGGCCCCGTGCAGGATGGCCTTTATGTCCATGGGCCGGGCGATAAACCCGCGGGTGGCCCCCACCATCTGCATAGTCTTGATGAGAAACCGGTTGCTGAACATGGCCAGGCGAATGGTATTGTCGATGAGGACGATCACGGCGATGGAGATGCCTATCGCCACGGCCAGCAATATCAGGCTGATCTTGCGGATCATATTGTTCAGATTGGTTACCAGCGCCTTGTTGTATTGCACTTCACTGACGGCAATATTGCTCATCAGGTCCTCCTTGATCTTGCTGAGGGAGTCAACCTGGGCATATTCGCTCCGGATCTTGAAATTCACGCTGGCCGGCAGGGGGTTCTTGTCCAGAACGGCCCCCCAGTCCTTGTTGCCATCCGACACAAAACGCTGTTTGGCCAGGTCCTTGGTCAGGTACTCGTAGGATTTCGTATAAGGCTGGCCGGCTATATATTGCACGAGGGTTGCACTGTCCTTTGACGAAATATTCTCCCGGACATATACCTGCACTTCCACATTTTCTTTGAAATTCTGGCCTAATTTATTGGCATTGATCACGATCCAGCCTAATAGCCCTAACAGGATCAGCACCAGCGAAACGCCCACGATAGCCATGAAATAGGAGGGGGTACTCCGCTTAGCATATCCTTTACCGAATTGCGCCATGAGAAAATTTCATTTGAACAAAATTAACGGATTTGCGGGCTTCCGCAGCCATTTTGCAATTGAATTACCCGCCCTTTTCGTATTTTTACACCCCTTTAAACGGTATAAAGAGCGCATTATTTTAAAGATAATGAGGCTTTTAACTTTTTTCCAACAAGAACATCATGGAGTACAATTTCAGCAACATTGAGCAAAAATGGCAGCAGCTTTGGAATGAGCGTGGGAGCTATAAGGTAAGTAACGATCCGGCGAAGCCTAAATTCTATGTGCTGGATATGTTCCCCTACCCCAGCGGGGCAGGTCTGCACGTGGGCCATCCCCTGGGCTATATCGCCAGTGATATTTTTGCCCGGTATAAGCGGCTGAAAGGCTTCAATGTGCTGCATCCCATGGGATATGACGCCTTTGGCCTCCCGGCTGAGCAATACGCCATCGACCATGGGATCCATCCGGCCGTATCCACGGAGACAAATATCAATAATTTCCGGCGCCAGCTGGATAATATCGGCTTTTGCTTCGACTGGAGCCGCGAGTTCAGGACCAGCACCCCCTCGTATTATAAATGGACGCAATGGATCTTCCTGCAGCTGTTCAAAAGCTGGTATGACCGCAAGCAGGGCAAGGCCAGGGCTATCGAAGACCTGGTGAAGATCCTGGAGTCGGAGGGCAATGCGATGCATCCCTGTCCGGGCGAGCCCCGGCTCCGATTGACCGCTGCGGAGTGGAAAGGCCTCGATCACCGCCGCAAGGAGGAGATCCTGATGGGCTACCGGCTGTCCTATTGCGGATATGGAGAGGTCAACTGGTGCGAAGCCCTGGGCACCGTGCTGGCGAATGATGAGGTGATCAATGGCGTCAGCGAGCGCGGAGGGTTTCCGGTGGTCAAGAAGAAGCTGCGGCAATGGTACCTCCGCATCACGGACTATGCGGACCGTCTGCTGGAAGGGCTGGAAAAAGTGGATTTCAGCGATGCGATGAAAGAAATGCAGAGCAACTGGATCGGTAAAAGCTTTGGGGCCGAGGTCACGTTTGAGGTGTATACGGCGGCAACGAGTGAAAGGGCAGGCGCAAATGGGGCCGGCGCCGGCGAAGCGCCCCGCCTGACGGTGTACACCACCCGTCCCGATACGCTGTTTGGCGTGGATTTTATGGTGGTGGCGCCCGAGCATGACATATTGAACAGCATTGTGCCTGCCGACCAAAAGGGGGCAGTAGAGGAATACCTGGCCTATGTGAAGAGTCGCAGCGAGCGGGAGCGGATGGCGGAAAAGAAGATCACGGGCTGCTTTACGGGCGCCTATGCCATCCATCCATTCAACGGGCTGCATATCCCCATCTGGACCTCCGAATATGTATTGGCAGGCTATGGCACAGGCGCCATCATGGCGGTGCCCTGCGGCGACGAACGGGATTTTAAGTTCGCGCAGCATTTTAATATTCCGGTGACCAATATCATCGGAGATGCTTTCAACGGGCTGGAAGCCAACCCTACGAAGGATGCCATCCTGGAGAACAGCGATTTCCTGGACGGTCTTGTCATGAAGGACGCAATCGTCATCGCCATCAAAAAGCTGGAAGAAAAGGGAATTGGTGTCCGCAAGGTTAACTACCGTATGCGGGATGCCGCTTTTAGCCGTCAACGGTATTGGGGTGAACCTTTTCCAATAGTATGGAAAGAGGGGATCGCGACACCCATGGATGAAAAAGAGCTCCCCCTGGAGCTGCCGCATATAGAAAAATATGGCCCCGGCCCTGAAGGGGAAGGGCCCCTGGCCAATATTCCCGCATGGACGGGCCGGCACCTGGAGACCAATACGATGCCCGGCTATGCCGGCAGCAGCTGGTATTTCCTTCGCTATATGGATCCGCATAATGACGAGGTCTTTTGCAGCCGCGCCGCCTCGGATTACTGGGGTCAGGTGGACCTGTACATCGGCGGAACGGAACATGCCGTCGGGCACCTGCTGTACAGCCGTATGTGGACGAAATTCCTTTACGACAGGGGACTGATCGGACATGATGAGCCGTACAAACGGCTCGTCAACCAGGGGATGATCCAGGGCAGCAGCCGGTTTGTATACAGGCTGGAGCTGAAGTTCATAGAAAATGAAGGTCAGGGTAAGACCGGAAAACCCTCCATGGGACAGGATGCTCCTGTTTTTGTGTCCTATGGCATAAGGGCTATAGAAGGCACGCCGGAATTTCATGAGCTGGTGACCCTGGAAGTAAGGAACATTTACAATGATCCATCCATCGAGCTGGAGTCGATCGCGATCTCTACCCTTCATGTGGATGTCAATATCGTGGATGGTGTGGAGCTGGATATAGCAGCCTTTAGAAAATGGAGGGCGGAATATGCCGATGCCCGGTTTATCCTGGAGGAAGGCAAATATATCTGCGGCGTGGAGGTGGAAAAGATGAGTAAGCGGCTGTACAATACCGTGAACCCAGACGACCTGGTGAACAAATACGGCGCTGATACTTTCCGTATGTACGAGATGTTCCTGGGTCCTGTGGAAGCCAGCAAACCCTGGGATACCAAGGGGATCGAAGGTGTCCACCGGTTCCTCCGCAAACTCTGGCGGTTGTTCTTCGACGAGATGAAAGGTGAGATATGGACGACGGAAAAAGCTACCGACGCGGAGCTGAAGCTGGTGTATAAGACCATCAAAAAAGTGGAGGATGCCACGGAACGCTTCTCCTTCAACACAGGGGTAAGCGCGCTGATGATCGGTGTCAACGAGCTCACGGACCTGCGGTGTCATAAAAAAGAGGTGCTGGAAAAGCTGCTGGTCATTCTCACGCCCTATGCTCCCCATGTCAGCGAAGAGCTCTGGCAGCTGCTGGGCAACGAGGGCTCTGTCCTGGACGCGGCTTATCCGGCCGTCGAAGAGAAATACCTGGTCGAGTCCACGAAAAATTATCCCATCGCCATCAATGGCAAGACCCGTACCGAGCTGAATATTGCCCTGGACGCTACCCAGCAGCAGGTGGAGGAACTGGTGCTGGCCGATGACCTCGTGAAAAAATGGCTGGATGGGAAGGCGCCTAAAAAGGTGATCTACGTCAAGCACAAGATGATCAACGTGGTGGTTTAGAATAGCTAAACTTTTGTTTAGCAAAAAAATGCCTGCAAGGGCATGAAAATACCTTCTTCGTATAATGGGAGGTGTTATTATTGGGCAATAGCGTAGTAGCAAAAACGAAGGCCCCTTTATAACTGACCATGACCAATCCATTAGCGGTAGCGGAAAACCAACGTCTCCCCAAAGAGATCGCACGTATCATCCTTTATACACAGGAAAAAGAAAGATTCGAGGTCGGCAAGGAATTGCATGACAATGTCTGCCAGATGCTGGCGACGGTGAAACTATATATGGAGACGGGATTGAAGGACGACAGCCATCTCCGTGAGTTTGTTTACCTGGGCAGGGATCTCCTGATGAAAAGCATGGAGGAGCTGCGCCGCATCTCCAAATCCCTGGCGCCCCCCTCGCTGGGCCACCTGCAGCTGCGCCAATCATTGGAGGAGCTGATCTACTCCATCCAGATCGCACACAAAGAGATCTATCTCGATATCGAAGGACTGGACGAGGATTCGATCGACCAGGAACTGAAGATCTCCATCTACCGGATCGTGCAGGAGCAGCTGAACAATATCCTGAAATATGCGGAAGCCTCGCGCATCGATGTGTTCGTTCATCACGAGGGCAACCGCCTGAATATCCGGGTGAAGGACAATGGGAAAGGGTTTGACGCCTCTCAACAGCGGGCAGGCATCGGGATCACGAATATGATCAGCAGGGTGAATGTATTCGGGGGTAAGCTACAGATAGATACGTCGCCCGGGAAAGGATGTGTGCTCAGCGTGTTTTTTTGCCTTTGAGCGGTTTGGTAATCAAGGGCATCCATCGTACCTTGAAATTACCAAAACAAGGTACACCATGCGCTTTACATGCTTTCTTTCACTGTTGCTGTTGGGTTTACATACCTATTCTCAGGAGAAAGGTCCTTATTTTCTTTCCAACCCCTGTTTGAGCCCGGACGGCGCCACTGTCGTATTCAGTTTTGAAGGTGATCTGTGGCGGGCCGACACAAAAGGCGGGCAGGCTGTACGACTTACTGCCATGCCGGGGTACGAGACCAATCCCCGCTGTTCCCCCGACGGAAAATGGATAGCTTTCACTGGCAGGCAGAATGGCAACGCCGATGTATATATCATGCCTTCGGGCGGCGGCGAGATCCGGCAGCTCACCTGGCATAGCTCCGGCGATGTCGTCAATTCCTGGAGCTGGGATTCCCGGTGGATCTATTTTACTTCCGACCGCATGGGCCGGCAGTCGGGGTTCAAGGTCAGCATAGACGGCGGTACGCCGGCGCGTGTCTTCGGTGACTACTTCTTCCTGTATGATCACAATCTCTTCGAGCATCCTTCTTCGGGGGAGATCTTTTTCAACGACACGTGGGAGAGCAGCAACCAGGTGCAGCGCAAACACTATAAAGGACCTTTTAACCCGGATATCCAATCCTACAATCCCAGGGCACATGCCTACAAACGGTACACCGACTATGCGGGCAAGGATTTTGGCGCCACGCTGGACAGGAAGGGGAATATATATTTCATCTCCGACGAAGGCAACGGCGAGTATAACCTGTATACTTTCAAAGAAGGTAAAAAGACGGCATTGACCAGCTTCAGGTCTTCCATTAAAAATGCCATCGTGAACGCCGGGGGCGGGGAAGTCGTCTTTGAAAAAGACTACCAGCTTTACCTATACGATATCGGGGCGGGCAGCGCGCGTAAGCTGGATATTACCCTTGCCCGTAATTATGTGCTGCCGAAGGAAAAAGAGTTCGATATCAAGGGTAAGATCAGCGCATTGGACCTTTCCCCCGACGGCAAAAAGCTGGCGGTAGTCTCCAGGGGCGAATTATTCGTCAGCGATGCGGAAGGTAAATTCATCCGGAAAATAGAGCGGGGCTCGGCTGAAAGGGTCTGGGAAGTGAAATGGCTTGCCGATAACAGGACGCTTTTATTCAACCAGACGACCGGCGGCTATCTCAACTGGTACACCATTGCCGCAGATGGCAGCGCACCTTTGAAACAGCTGACCAGCGACACGCGCAGCAACCGGGGGATGGCATTCAACAAAACAAAGACAAAAGGCGCCTATCTCAGCGGCCGCGATGAAGTGCGGCTGATGGACCTTAAGACATTTGAGAGCAAGACGATCGCCAGGGACGAGATCTGGGCCTTTCAGACCTCTGATCCGGGATTCTCTCCCGACGGGCGGTATATCTGCTATACGGCGCACCGGAATTTTGAACAGGATATTTTTGTGTATGATATTGTGAAGGGCGCATCTGTTAACCTGACCAATACGGGCGTGTCGGAGGCCGATCCCACCTGGTCGCCGGACGGCAAATACCTTTATTTTACTTCGGCCCGGCTGCGGCCTGCCTATCCTTTCGGCCTGCGGGATCCGAAGGTGTACCGGCTGCCGCTGGAGAAATTCGGCCAGCCTTTCCGGGCGGATAAGTATGATGAGCTGTTCAAAACACAGATAAAGGACAGCACCAAAAAGGATTCGCTTGTGTCTGTTGTCATCGACGCAGCCCGGATCATGGAAAGGATCGAGCAGGTAGGTCCCTCCTTTGGAGACCAATACCTGGTGGACCTTATCCAGAAGGGCGAAAAGACGAACGTGCTTTTCTTCAGCAACCAGGATCAGGGAAAAATGACGCTCTGGAAGACAGTCATAGAACCTTTCGAACAAAATAAGACGGAAAAGATCACGGGCGCCGAAGGAGGGAACATCAATATATCGGTCGCCGGGGACAAATACTATGTCCTGGTGAATGGCACCGTATATAAGTTGAACCTGGATCAGAATAAGCTGGATGCCCTGGCGCTGAGCTTCCCATTCAGGAAAAGCCTTTCCGGCGAATTCACCCAGGTGTTCCAGGAGGCATGGGCCAGGGTGGAGGAAAACTATTACGACGAGCATTTCCACGGCCTGGACTGGAAGGCTGCCCGGGATCATTACAGTACTTTTTTACCTTATCTCAACAGCCGGCAGGACCTGCGGGTGCTGCTGAACGACCTGTTGGGCGAGCTGAACTCTTCCCACCAGGGCTTTAGCTCGTTCGGTGACGAAGAAGAGGTGCAATATGCCGCCAGCACGATGGAGACGGGCATTCTTTTCGCGGACGACGATCCCTATAAGGTGAAAAGCATTGTCGCCCGTTCAGCCGCCGATGTAAAAGAGGCCGGCATCCTGCCGGGGGATGAGCTGGTGAAAGTGGATGGCATCGCTGTCGACAAGCAGACGGACCGCAGCTATTATTTCACCCATCCCTCCCTGGACAGGGAGGTGAAGCTCACGTTCCTCCGGAAGGGGCAGCCCTTCGAGGTGGAGCTCCATCCGCAATCATCACTGGCTGATAATGTGTACGATGCATGGATCGATGACAACCGCCGCCGGGTGACAGAAAAAAGCAAAGGCCGGATCGCTTACACCTGTATGAAGAACATGGGCACACAGGAGCTGGAACATTTCATTGTGGACATGACGCAGGAGCTCAACGGCAAGGATGGCCTGATCCTTGATCTACGATATAATACCGGAGGGAACGTACATGACGAAGTGCTGAAATTCCTCAGCCAGCGCTCGTACCTGCAATGGAAATACAGGGGTGGGCAGCTGACGACACAGGGAAATTTTACGCCTGCCGACAAGCCGATCGTCCTGCTGATAAATGAACAGTCGCTCAGCGACGCGGAAATGACGGCGCAGGGGTTCAAGGCCCTGAAGCTGGGTAAGATCATTGGTAATGAGACGTATCATTGGATCATTTTCACGAGTGGCGCGGGCTTGGTAGATGGCTCCTTTGTCCGGCTGCCTTCATGGGGATGTTATACGCTGGACGGGAAGGACATCGAGGCCGCGGGAGTGGCGCCGGACATCAAAGTGATCAATACGTTCGAGGATAAAATAAATGGGAGGGATCCGCAGGTGGACAAGGCGGTGGAGGAGGTACTGTCGGAGGTAAAGAAATAAAGCATGAACCTGGAGCAACAGGCTATACGAAATATATTAGGGGCGCATACAATGGACTTTCATCCTGTGGTGCCTTTCGATCCCAACCGGGACCGGCTGTATCCGTTTGATTTCACGGAAAATAATAAGGAGCTCCGGCCTGAGCAGATAGCCGATACGGAAAGTTTTGCGGGCTATATCAACGAGACATTACGGCAGCATGGGGCGCGATATGGCATCGGCGGCTATGGGGAACATCGCACGCTGTATGCACGGAGCCGGCATTTTGATGCGGGAGAGGAGCCCCGCCGGCTGCACCTGGGTATCGATGTCTGGGGTCCTGCGGGGACGGCGGTGATGGCGCCGCTGGACGGCATCGTCCACAGCTTCGCCTTCAACAACAACGACAGTGATTATGGCGCTACGCTGATCCTGACGCATCACCTGGATGGGATGGGTTTTCAGATCTTATATGGTCACCTGAGCCTGAATTCCCTTAAGAACCGGCATGAAGGCCAGTCTATCAGCAAGGGGGAGGTGATCGCGGAATTCGGGATGCGCTTTGAGAACGGCAACTGGCCGCCACATCTGCATTTTCAGCTGATCGTGGATATGGAGGGGTGGAAGGGGGACTACCCGGGGGTTTGTAAATTTTCCGAAAAGGATAAATGGCTGGCGAATTGCCCGGACCCGGATCTGGTGCTGGGGATGATGCGGTATATTACTTAGCCCATTAATAAGGTGCTGCAGACGCCTGTGCCGATGAGGAGGGTGATGCCGGCGCTTAAGAGTACAGCTTGCCCGTCCTCCCTGCTTTTCTTGTCAATCATCAGGAAAAGTCCCGCGACCAGGCAACCCAGGCCGCCGAGGCAACAGATGCTGCCAAAGGCAATGACGAATCCTTCCATGCCGGCCTTGAGAGCGGCGAAGATGGCGATGAGGAAGGCAATGGCCATAATGATCAGGGATATCTGAAAGTGTTTTTTCATACCATCGCATTTTTTCTTTCTCGTTGCAATTGTTTAAGGTATTCCTCCTTTTCATCCCGGTAGAACATATTCATCGTCTCGAAGGGAATGATCCGCCCATCCTTATGCACGATGTGCACGCAGCTCTTCTTAATGGCGCGTACGTCGAAATCCCAGGCGTCGATGAACCGCATGATAATGATACGAAATAAATTGTCATATCCCAGGCCCGGGGCTTCCACGAAAGGGAGGCAGCAGAGCAATTGTTTCATGTTGTCCTCTACCCTGTCGACGGAAATGCCGGTGCTGAAGATGTTGATCAGGTGTTTGTGCAGCTCGGTGTCCTGTTCATACACGATGGTATTGCGGCTGTTGTCCAGCAGGTGGGCCGGGTCGATATAACGGGTGAGAGGGAAGGCCTGGCCGGCCAGCTTCAAGGCGTATCCCATGACGAGGGCATCGGGATTGCAGGGGACGGGGATCAGATCGTTGGGCTGGAAGAGGCTGGTTTGCTCCAGGATCTTCGTGCGTACATCCGTCATGGTGATCCTATCCTTTGCGGGATCGAAGTTTTCCATCCGTCCCGCCGCCTGGGTAGGCTGGAGCGTGACGCCCCTGACGCAGCGTTGTTGAAGGCCGAATTCGATGATCTTGCCGATCTCGTCGTCATTGACGCCCTGCTGCAGAGTGACCACGAGGGTGGTGGAGAGGTTCAGCTCGTTCAGGTGCTCCAGGGCTTTCAGGCGGATGTCGGTAAGGTCTTTGCCTCTCAGCTGCTGCAATGCTTCCGGCTTGAAGGAGTCGAATTGCAGATAGATCTCAAAGTCGGGCATGTAGGCCGCCAGCTGTTGCGCAAATGCTTTGTCCTTAGCGATCCTGATGCCGTTGGTATTGACCATGAGGTGGCGGATAGGCTTTTTACGGGCGATGTCCAGGATGGCGAAGAAATCGGGATGCAGGGTGGGTTCGCCCCCGCTGATCTGTACCACGTCAGGCCGGCCTTCATTGGCGACAATGATGTCCAGCATTTCTTCCACTTCGGCTATGGTGCGATGCCGGCCATAATGGGGGCTGCTCATGGCATAGCAGGTGGGACAGGTGAGATTACAGCGGTCGGTGATCTCCACTACGGTGAGACAGCTGTGCTGCTCGTGATCATGACAAAGCCCGCAGTCATAGGGGCAGCCATAGACCGTGGGCGTGTTGAAGCGGAGCGGCGTCTCGGAGGGCTTGTTGTAATTGCGGATGTTCTTATAGTACGCTATATCCGAAGCGATCAGGACTTTGAAAGAGCAATGATGGGGGCAATGCTTCATCATGTAAACTTTGCCCTCTTCGAAGACGATCTTGGCGTCCACGCGGCGCAGGCATTCGGGGCAGATGCTCACCGTAAAATCATAATAGGTGTAAGGTCTTTCGGGCATAACGAATGATATGAGGGTAATAATAGATCAGGCCCGCCATGGCAGTCAATTGTATCGTGGAAAGCCCGAAGGGAAAAGTATAATGCGGTTTGATAAAATCCAGCAGCAGGCGAAATGCACAGTAAGCGATGAGAAAGACCTTGAAGCGTGCGCCTTGTTCGGTGGCCAGCAGGGGATCGATCTTTTTTATGGTCATCCATAGTAAGGCGAGGAACACTATTTCATACAACGCCACGGGATGCCGGCGAATTCCATCGCCCAGGTCCATGCCCCAGGGCAGGGAAGTAGGCGTGCCATAGGTCTCTTCATATACGCCCATGCTGAAACAGCCGATGCGGCCAATGGTCAGGGCCAGCAGGATAGGATATACAAAAAGGTCGCCGGAAGCCTGTTTTTCACCGATGAACTTTTTTGCCAGCTCCACGCCCCATAGACCACCGAGAAAGCCGCCCAGCACAGTCTTGTTCTCATAGAAATAAAGCAATATGTTCCCGGCATGGCGCATGGCCGGCGGGTTTTCCAGGCCTCCTACCAGGCGGCTGCCTATTAATGCGCCGAAAATAGCGCCTATGAATATGCTGGTGCGATTGGACGTGGTGATCGGGTCGCCCTTGCGCGCCCGGAGGTACAAAAAGTAACGGAAGCCGGTGAAAAATGCCAGGGGTTCCAGCAGGGAATGCAGGGGGACCCGGGCATGACCGATAGGTATGGTGTAGGGAAATGTCAAATGCGGCGCATAGTCTCCGCTAAGATAATTTATTTCCGGAGAACGACGCAGGGCCTGCGGTCAGGGCTACCAGAGATCCATCAGGTAGAGAGAACAACCTGTGCGCTCGAATTCCTGCAGCTGCCGGCCCCTTTTGAGCAGGTGTTTTACCATAATGCGTTCTTCTCCCCGGCTGCCATCGCTGGGATGGACATGAGAGAACAGGAGCCAGACATGTCCTTTCACCTGTTGCAGGTCGATGGTTTGCGGCTGACCGACGTACAGGGGCGCATTTCCTACCTGCACTCTGCCTGTCTCATAATAATATGTAAAGGCCGGTCTGCTGTAGTTATAGATGAAGACGGATTCATTGGGCTTGATGTCTGCGTTCAGGCGGGCGAGCAGCGGCCGCATCTCTTCGACGGGTTTTGGAACGGACCGCACTCCTTTCCCCGCAAAAAGGAGGACGCCCAGGACACAGAGGAGCATGGTGAACGGCGGCTTTTTGCCTATGAGGATGGCCAGCTGATAGATCCCATGGGCAAGCACGATGCAATACAGGGGCAGCTGGTAAAGCGTGAGCCGCCCATCGAAAGGATACATCTTCAGGGCGGCTAAGACCAGGTGTATCAGGATCGGCGCGGTCAGCAGATATACGAGCAGGTATCTTTTCGTGAGCAGGAGATGGGCCAGGCCGGCGGCGTAAAGACAGAAAGTAAGGATATAGAATTTAGCCATCCCCAGACTGGGCAGCAGCTCGTCAAATAAGTGAAAGGCCCTGTTCATCAGCCATTTTGCCGTGGCGCCCGGGTGTCCCAGGGGCATAAAGGCGTCCTTCCAGTAGGATTTCATGATCGCTTCGGAGGGATGATGCCAGATGAACAGCCGGAAATTGATCCCAAAGCAGATGGCCCAGATCCCCAGGGCTATCATCACCGGTAGTCTGTCCTGCGGGTGACGCACTGCCCGGACGAACCACCAGATCCCGACGGTGCACAGCGGTATGACGGAGGCATTTGATATGAATATGGCAATAGCGCCGGTGAGGGAGAGCAGGACCCACCTGCGCCGCCGAACAAAATCATTTTCGGAAAATGTGACAAAATAGATCGCAAGGAATACGGTGACATCCGTGGCATATTGCTTGACCTCGGAGGCATAATAAATAAAGGGAGGGGCAAGGCCCACCAGGCAGACGGCCATCAAGGCAATGGACCTGTTCTTGGTGAGGATGCTGGTGCAATGATACACCAGGATGAGCGACGCGATGCTGCAAAGGAACGGAAAGAGGCGAAGCGCCATTTCCGAACTACCCAGGACGGAGGTGAAAAGCTTTTCGATCCACAGAAAAAGGATGGGAGCTACCTGGACATAATCCAGGGGGTGAGTCAGTCCTCCATAATTCTTTTGAATGATATTCAGTGACAGCATGGCCTCGTCCAGCCAAAGGCTCCTGTTGTAAAAGTACTGCCAGGCCAGTAAGCCTGTGAGCAGCAGGATGACAACTTTCCAGAAAATACTATCAGAAAACCTTTGCCGGGAAGAGAGAAGCATAGATTAAATATACTAATAAGGGGAATAGATATGCTTGATTAACGAATTATTTACATGGGTTTGCCGCTGAGAAAACCCTGTACGATGTCTTCCCATTCCTGTTCCAAAGAAAGCCCGGGCATCGGTTGCCCTGCCCGGTTGTACCAATATTGGGCGTTCCACTTATCTCCTTCCTTCCTGTGCAGGTAAGCATGCACCAGCGATCCTTCGCTGGTGGGGATGTCTTGTGCGATGGTATGCGCCTGCTCCCATTCGCCCTTAGCGTCGTACCACATGGCCGCAAGGCTGGCAGTGACACCGGGTGGCGGGTGTTGCCCGTTCAGGGTGGCCTTAAACTCGTCCATTTTCATCTGTACAAAATGTCTTTTACTTCTTCTGCCTGGACATGCAAAATCCGGGCCTATTCGGCTGTTGTTTCCTTATTGCGTAAGTATTTTTTCCCGATGTCGTCGCCGGAGCCGGGCTGCCTGTGGCAAATTTGCCGCTCAAATCATAATCAATTGAAAAATATAATATTCACGACCGTTATTACAGCTGCTTTATTGATTGCCGGCTTGTCCGGATATGCCGCGGGCATTCCCGCCGACTCTTCCCGCATCGGGGAGGAGAACAACGGCTCCATCAAGGGGAAGGTAACTACGTCCGAGGGCCGGCCGGCTGCCTTTGTCACGATCCAGGTGAAAGGTTCGCGCAGGAGCACGCTGACCGATGAGGATGGGAATTTTACCCTCCGCAACCTTGCGGCGGGCGAGTACGAGCTGGAAATATCCATGACAGGTTTTGCCACAGCGAGCCAGCGTGTGACGGTGGAAAGCCGCAAGTCCACTACGGTGGCTATTTTATTGCAGGTGTCCGGCCGGCAGCTGCAGGAAGTGGTGGTATCGGGCGGCCGTAACAAATTTGCCCGTAACAGCAGCGATTATGCGGCTAAGATGCCCCTGAAAAATATAGAGAACCCGCAAGTATATACCACGATCACGAAAGAGCTGATGAACAATCAGCTGGTGTTCTCCGTGGACGATGCCATGCGTAATGCCACGGGCGTTCAGAAGATGTGGGAGGCCACGGGGCGCAGCGGTGACGGGGGCAGCTATTACAATTCCAGGGGTTTTATCGTACAAAGCAACCTGCGGAATGGCATTGCCGGCATCGTCAGCAGCAAGATCGATGCCGCGAATCTCGAAAGGATCGAGGTGCTCAAGGGGCCTTCCGCTACCTTGTTCGGCAGCACGCTGACCTCCTATGGCGGCTTGATCAACCGGGTGACGAAAAAGCCTTATGGATCTTTTGGCGGAGAGGTGACCTATGCGGGCGGCAACTTCGGCTTCAACCGCATCAGCGCGGATCTCAATACACCGCTGGACTCGGCCAGGAATGTCCTGCTGCGTGTGAATACGGCGTACCTGGACGAAGGCAGCTTCCAGGACAATGGCTTTAACAGGACCTTTTCCTTTGCGCCCAGCCTGTCCTATAAAATAAACGACCGGGTGTCCTTCCTCTTCGACGCGGAGATCTACCGAGGCACGAACCTGCTGGCGCCTATCTTCTTTTTCCCTTATGGTCAGACCATCGCTTCGATGGGCTATTCCCGCGCGGACCAATTGCCCCTGGATTATCGCCGGAGCTTCTTCAGCGACGACCTTTCCCAGAAGTCCGCCAGCACGAATTTCTTCGGTCAGCTGCTATATAAGATATCAGACAAATGGAGCACGCAGACGAATATAACGGTGACAAACAGCTATTCTGACGGCCCCGGCCCTTATTTCTATTTGCTGTCCAATGGTGCCGTCACGGGCGACCCGACTGCCATCGGCAGCGATTATATCTCCCGCAACGATCAGTTCACGGCCAACAGCCGGGACAGGATGATGGAGATCCAGCAGAACCTCAATGGCGAGTTTTATTTCGGCGGCGTTCAGCACCGGTTTGTCGCCGGCCTGGATTATTTTAATCACAATTCCAACCAGTTCTTCAGCGGCGGCACGCTGGACACGATCGCTTCCCATGGGGATATTCCCACTTACAGGAACTTCAACCGCGCGGCGCTGGCGAATTTATATGAGACGAAGGGGGTCACTTTTGTCTATCCCGTGGACCTGATCACCAACACGTACAGCACCTATGTTTCGGATGTGGCGAACCTGACGGACAACCTGCTGGTGATGGCGGCGCTCCGGGTGGACCATTTTGTCAACAAAGGTAATTATGACGTGACGACAGGCAAGACGAGCGGTGGTTACAACCAGACCGCGTTGTCGCCCAAGTTCGGGGTCGTCTTCCAGCCCGTAAAGGACCAGGTGTCCCTGTTTGCCAACTACCAGAGCGGATTTACCAATGAGACGGGTACAGACTATAAGGGCAAGGCCTTCCGGCCGGAAAATGCCTACCAGGCGGAGGCGGGTGTAAAGCTCGACCTGTTTGGAGGAAAGGTGACGAGCACGGTGAGTGTCTATGACATTCGGGTACACAACATTGTCCGGGCCTATGTGCCGGCTGTTCCGGACCCCAGCCTGCCACCCTTCCCACAGATCCAGGATGGAACGCAAAGAAGCAAAGGTATCGAGGCGGAGGTGGTCGCCAATCCCCTACAGGGCCTGAATATTGTCGCGGGGTTCTCGTACAATGATTCGAAGTACCTGAAGGCGGATTTGGATGTGGTGGGTCGCCGGCCGGGCACAGCCTCCTCTCCTTATACGGCCAACTGGTGGGTGAGCTATCGCCTGCCGGGGGGATCACTGCAGGGGCTGGGCGTTGGGTTTGGCGGCAACTATGCCAGCGATAACAAGATCATCAACAGCAAGTCGGTGGGGGTGTTTATACTGCCGTCCTATGCTGCGCTGAATGCTTCTGTTTTCTATGACTATGCGAAGTTTCGATTTGCCGTCAAGGCCGATAACCTGACGGATAAAAAATATTGGATCGGCTATACTACGGTCAATCCGCAGAAGCTGAGAAGCGTAGTGGCGAGTATTTCTTTCAAGTTTTAGCCCGTATAAGTGAAGAAGAAAAAGACCTTAAAATATTGGATAGGCCAGCTTCATCTTTGGTTGGGGCTGGCCTCCGGCATTGTCGTGCTGATCGTCAGCATCACCGGCTGCCTGTATGTATTCCAGAAAGAGATCTCCGAGACGGTGAGGAAGGACCAGTATTTTGTAAAGGCTTCGGCGTCTTCCACCCGGCCGTTGAGCGAGCTGCTGCAGACCGCACAGGCGGCCCTGGGCTCATCCATGCCTGTCAACGATGTCACGATCCATCGTCAGCCGGATCGCAGCTGGGAATTCATGGCGTACCATTTCAACGATACGTCGCTGACCTATTTCAGCGCTGTCGGGTATTTCCAGACCGTGTATGTCGATCCTTATACGGGGAAGGTGCTGGGGGTGCATGATTATAAGCATGATTTCTTCCATATCGTCAAATATATCCATTGGAGCCTGCTGCTCAACACGCCTTATGGTCAGCCTATCGTGGGCTGGAGCACGTTTGTATTTGTGCTGCTGCTCATCACGGGACTGGTGCTTTGGTGGCCAAAGAAATGGACGAAGGCGCTGCGTGACCGAAGCTTTAAGATCAAATGGAAGGCCCGCTTCAAGCGGGTGAATTACGACCTGCACAATGTGCCGGGGTTTTACAGCCTTATTCCTGCGCTGATCATCGCGCTGACGGGGATGGTCTTTGCCTTCAGATGGTTCGAGGCGGTGGTATACGTTGCGGCTTCGGGTAGTACCACGCCGCCGCCGCAGGTGAGCGTGGTGTCGGTGGAACCTTTGACCCGGGATGCTACCAGTCACCCGATGGATATTGCTTTCCAGGAAGCGCTGCGGCAGCTGCCGGAGTCAAGGCGGCTGTTGATCATTCCCGCGGCGGGGAAGACAGGGACCATTTATGCGCTGGGCTATAAGGGGCGTGAGACGTATTATGGCGCTGACGCCCTGCAGTTCGATCAGTATTCCGGGAAGCTGCTGCACAGGCGCAACCATTCGGAAAAGAACGGAGGGGAGAAGTTGGTGGAGATGAACTATGATATTCATGTGGGCGCTATTGGCGGCCTCACGGGGAAGATCATTGCGTTTATTGCCAGCCTGATCTGTGCGAGTTTGCCGGTGACGGGTTTTATTATCTGGTGGGGGCGGCGGAAGAAGAAGGGGGGCGCGGAAGGGAAGGATTGAGTTAGCTGTGTCGTAGTATGTTCATACCTATAAGTTTTGTTCGTATTCCGCATCATCGGTACTTTGCAAATAACAAGTAGCTTAGTCAATGCGGGAAGATGATCATACGGAGTTTAAAAGCAGTTTTTCAATCAGCGCGGCTGTACTGGATACAGCTGGGAGTGAGGGATTAAGTGAGGGATTAAAGTCCTTATTGGAAATTGTAATTAAAAACCCAGGCACAAAAGCTAAGGATTTACCAAAACTATTGGACAACAGACCACTAAAGACAATCGAGCGCCAGATAAGGGAGTTGGTGAAGCAACGACTCATAGAGCGGCGGGGAAGCCGAAAAACGGGAGGTTACTGGGCTATAGGTTGATCCATTTCCTCCGGCAGGGACAGCTGTTTCCCTGAAAAGGTGCTGGTATTTTTCCCAGTCGATGGGATGCGGGGTTGTCTTATCTTTACGAGGCGAAGGCATGGTTATTGCTTCATGGGAACATTGCTTTATAAAGATACGTGCTATGACAAAATATGATGCGATCATTATCGGTTCCGGTCAGGCGGGTAATCCGCTGGCAAAAAAGCTGGCAAATGCAGGATGGAAAGTGGCTGTCATAGAGCGTAAGTGGGTAGCGGGCACGTGTGTGAATGTCGGCTGTACGCCTACCAAGACCATGATCGCTTCGGGGCGTATAGCCTATCTCGTTAAAAGAAGCAAAGATTTCGGGATCGATACCTCTGGTTACGCGGTCAACATGGAGGAGGTGGTCCGTCGTAAGAATGCCGTGGTGCTGGCGGCCCGGGAATCTTCCACCCAGGGGCTGCTGCGTACGGCCCATCTCGATCTGATCTTTGGCAATGCGGTCTTTACGGGAGAGAAGGAAGTCACCGTTACGAAAGAGGACGGTTCCCGGTCTGCGTTGACGGCCAACCATATTTTTATCAATGCGGGCACCAGCCCTGTGATACCGCCAGTGCCTGGTCTGGAGGGGACCGGCTATTTTACTTCGGACACGATCATGGACTTGCTGGAAGTACCCCGTCACCTGGTGATCATTGGCGGCAGCTACATTGCCCTGGAGTTCGGTCAGCTATACAGACGATTGGGCAGCGAGGTCACCATCATCGAGGGAAATGCGCAGTTCCTGTCGAAAGAGGATGAGGATATTGCAGGTGAATTGAAGAAGATACTGGAGGATGACGGCATAAAGATATTGATCCATGCAAAGGTGACGCAGGTGTCATTTTCTCCGGGGTCGGGCGGGGTCAAAGTGGACCTCACCATGCCTGCCGGCAGCTATGCTCCGGAGGCGGCTGCGCATTCCGTTGAGGGGACACACCTGCTGCTGGCCACGGGCCGGAGCGCCAATACGGCTGCCCTGAACCCCACGGCTGCAGGTATCCTCCTGGACGAGCATGGTTTTATCAAGGTCAACGATAAGCTCGAAACGAATATCCCGGGTATCTACGCATTGGGAGATGTGAAGGGTGGCCCCCAGTTCACGCATATCTCCTATAATGATCATCTTATTGTATACAAGAACCTGGTAGAGAAGGGAAATGAAAGTATTGCCGGCCGTCTGCCCATTTATTGTCTTTTCACCGATCCGGAGCTGGGTAGGGTGGGTCTTACGGAAAAAGAGGCGCGTGCACAGGGCGTCAATGTCAAGGTAGCCACCCTGCCTGCCGACAGGATCGCCCGGGCATTTGAGAACAGCGAGACCCGCGGCCTCCTGAAGGCCATTGTCGATGCCGATAACAAAAAGATAATCGGTGCGGCCATGTTATCCATGGGTGGTGGCGAATTGATGGGTATATTGCAGATGGCCATGATGGGAGGCATTACTTATGACCGGATCCGTGACGCTGTATTTGCCCACCCTACTTTTGGCGAATCCCTGAACAATCTTTTCAGCAGCTTGTAATAGCCCTTTGTAGCCCTTGTGATGATCGAAGTCAAAAACATTACAAAGACCTTCGACGGCGCCACGGCCGTCGACCATGTCTCCTTTACCGTACAGGAAGGAGAGAGCTTTGTATTGCTGGGACGCAGCGGCTGCGGCAAGACCACTTTGCTGAAAATGATCAACCGCCTCATCGAGCCCAGCTCGGGCGAGATCCGCATCAATGGCAAGCTGACGCAGGAAGGGTCTCCGGAGGTATTACGGCGGAGCATCGGATATGTATTCCAGAATACGGGCCTTTTCCCGCATTACACGATAGCAGAGAACATTGCCATTGTTCCCCGGCTGCTGGGATGGGAGAAGGAAAAGATCCGGCAGCGCACGATATCCCTGATGGAGAAGCTGCATCTTCCTTCCACGTACCTGTCTTCCTATCCGCACCAGCTGAGCGGCGGCCAGCAGCAACGTATCGGGCTTGCCAGGGCCCTCGCGGCCGACCCTCCTATTCTGCTGATGGACGAACCCTTCGGGGCGCTGGACCCTATTACAAGGACGAGCCTGCAAAAGGATTTCAAGGAGCTGGACGAGCTGAAGAGCAAGACCATTATTCTGGTCACCCATGATGTCCAGGAAGCTTTCGAGCTGGCGGACCGCATCTGTCTGATGGATAAGGGGAAGATCGTGCAGGCCGGCAAGCCGGAGGAGCTGCTGTTCCACCCCGCCGACGAATATGTAAAAGGTTTTTTTGACGATCAGCGTTTCCAATTGGAGGTGAGGATGATCGGTCCGGATGATTACCCGGCCCTGGTGAAAGCATTTAATCACTTTAAGACAAGGCAAAGTTGATGGAGCAAGCGCAGTCCCTCTGGCAATTCATGCGGCAGGAGTCGGCTAAGCTGCTGCAGCAGACCTTCGAGCATATCGGGCTGACCTTTATTTCCTTGCTGATCGCCATCCTTATCGGGCTGCCCCTGGGGATCTATATCACCCGTCATAAGAAAGCAGCGGGATCCGTCCTTGGCCTGGCAGGTGTGCTGCAGACCATTCCCAGCATTGCGTTGCTGGGGTTTATGATCCCCTTGCTGGGCATCGGCCCCCTGCCTGCCATTACCGCGCTGTTCCTGTATGCCTTGCTGCCCATCATCCGGAATACCTATACAGGCATCAACGGCGTAGATCCCCTGGTGAAAGAGGCAGCGGTAGCGATGGGAATGACCCGGTGGCAGCTGTTGTTCAGGGTGGAGCTGGTGCTGGCCTTTCCCGTCATCATGGCGGGTATACGTACGGCCACGGTGATCAACGTAGGTGTGGGTACCCTGGCTGCCTATATTGCCGCGGGCGGACTGGGTGAGTTCATCTTTGGCGGCATCGCGCTGAACAATACGAATATGATCCTGGCCGGCGCCATACCGGCGGCGCTGCTGGCCATCCTGCTGGACTTTTTGCTATCCCTGGTCCAGAAGATGGGGCGAAGAAAAAGACAAGCGACCTTGTGGGCCATGCCCATCGTGCTGCTGGTCTTCTCTTCTTTTTATGTGCTGCCCCTGGGCTACAGCTCCCGTCTGCTGGCAGGCTTCACGCCTGAATTTATGGGAAGGAGCGATGGCGACATCGGCCTTCGCGCAGTGTATGGATTAAAGATCCGTACGGTGGTGATCAGCGATGCTGTCATGTACAAGGCGGCCTATGAAAAAAAACTGGATGTCATCAGCGGCTATAGTACGGACGGAAGACTGAAGACCTATGACCTGCTGACCTTGGATGATGACAGAAGAATTTTTCCACCTTATTATGCGGCGCCTGTCATCCGGAAGGAAGTGCTGGAACGATACAAGGATCTCGGTCCTGTGCTGAACAAGCTGGCGGGCCGTATCAATGATTCTGTGATGACGGAGCTCAACTACAAAGTGGAGCACCTGGGCCAGCCTCCGGAAAAATGCGCCCGGGATTTCCTGGTACAGCAGGGGTTGTACAGGGATCCGGCGCCGGCGGCGGAAGGCACGATCCGGCTGGGATCCAAGATCTTCCCCGAGCAGTATATCCTCCTCCATATGTATGCGATGCTGATCCGTGGATATATGGGGCTGCAGGTGGAAACGAAGACGGGGCTGGGCGGGACGAAGATCTGCTTTACAGCGCTGCTGAACAACAAGATCGATATGTACCCCGAATACACAGGGACGGCCCTGCTGGCCATTCTTCAGTCACCGAAGGAGGATGTTCAACGACTGGGAGGCCACAGGGACAGCGTCTATCAGTATGTAAAAAGAAGCTTTGATGAGAAGTACCAGCTGACCTGGCTGGACCCCATCGGGTTTAACAATGCCTATGCATTGATGATGCGGCGAAGCCAGGCACAACAATTGGGTATACATAGTATATCGGACCTTACCACTTACCTGAAAAAAAATAAACGATGAGCCTCTTGGAACAATATCGCACGATACGTCAGGCCAGCGAAGCTATCTGCCGGCCTCTCCGCACAGAGGATTATGTGGTGCAGCCTGTCGCCGACGTCAGCCCTCCCAAATGGCATCTTGGGCATACTACCTGGTTTTGGGAGACTTTTGTGCTGATGAAATATGACCTGGCATATAAGGTCTTCAACGCGGATTATAACTATGTTTTCAATAGCTATTATGAGACGATCGGCGCGCGGGTGATAAGGACGGACAGGGGCAATCTGAGCCGTCCTTCCGTAGAGGATGTCTACGCGTACCGGAAGTATGTGGACGCGGCGATGGAAAGACTGTTGTCCTGCCAGGCGGACGACGTGCTGCGGGATACGTTGCTGCTGGGGTTGAACCATGAACAGCAGCACCAGGAATTACTGTGGACGGATATCAAATTCATCCTGGGGCATAACCCATTGTTCCCGGCCCTGTCGGACAAGGATATCGATGAAGGGGGGGCGGAGTCGGGAGAGGGCTTCGTTTCGATGCCGGCAGGTATTTATGAGATAGGGTTCGAAGGGGAAGGTTTTTGTTTTGACAATGAGCTGGCCCGTCATAAGGTCTACCTGAATGATTTTGCCATCTCGGCTGACCTGGTGACCAACGAGGCGTATCTCGGCTTTATCAAAGCCGGCGGATATGAAAATTTTATATATTGGCATGCGGAGGGCTGGGACTGGGTGAAGAACAACCAGGTCAAGGGGCCGCTGTACTGGCATTTTATCGACGGTAAATGGTATTACTATACGCTGGCGGGGCTGCGACAGGTGGATCCGAAAGCGCCTGTTTGCCACATCAACTATTACGAGGCCGTCGCTTTTGCCGCCTGGAAAGGTATGCGCCTGCCCACGGAGTGTGAATGGGAAGCCTCATCCAGGAAATTCAACTGGGGAAAAAGATGGGAATGGACAGAAAGCGCCTACCTGCCTTATCCGGGATTTAAGAAGGCGGAAGGCGCCATCGGCGAATATAACGGTAAGTTCATGGTGAGCCAGATGGTGTTGAGAGGAGCGTCGGTAGCGACTCCTGCCCATCATAGCCGGAATACGTACCGGAATTTTTTTCATCCTCACCTGCGGTGGCAATTTACTGGCATACGTCTTGCCAGATGAACTAACCCGGGTTGGAATTGTTTGATAAAATAGGGTCTAATCACTAAAAACAGTATTATGTTTTCTGTCACCTCCACCAGAAAGCTGCCAGGTCGCCGTCTATCAGGATTTTACCAGGACGTGATCAATGGGCTCAAGGCATCTCAGAAATATCTATCTTCCAAATACTTTTATGACGAGGCGGGTGACAAGATCTTCCAGCAGATCATGGCCAGTCCGGAATACTATCTTACGCGTTGTGAGATGGAGATCATGCAGCACCAGTCGGGCGCCATGGCTGCCCTCTTCGATGGCGAGCCCTTTGACCTGGTGGAACTGGGGCCCGGGGACGCCACCAAATCCTGGCACCTGCTGCGGGAATTGATACGGACGAAGGCGCATTTCACGTACTATCCCATCGATATATCGTCCAACGTCATTGGATGGCTGGAAGATAAGCTGCCGGTGAGCCTTCCCGGTCTGCAAATGCAGGGGCTCAACGGGGAATATATGGACAGAATGGAATATGTGGAGCAAATTTCCCAACGCAGGAAGATCGTGCTGTTCATGGGCGCCAATATTGGCA
The DNA here is from genome assembly GCF_030546645.1 of Flavitalea plasmicola. GTDB lineage: Bacteria > Bacteroidota > Bacteroidia > Chitinophagales > Chitinophagaceae > Puia. The sequence goes on along the minus strand of NZ_JAUOTO010000007.1, from coordinate 25,215 downwards.
ACATGACCATACAGCAGGCTACACTTTTTTGCCGGCAATTACATGACCGCATGCGGCCCGGCGACCTTTTGCTCATCGGGTTCGACCTGAAGAAGGACCCGGGGACGATCCTTGCAGCCTATAACGACCGGCAGGGCGTGACGAAGGCTTTTAACCTCAATCTGCTGAAAAGGATCAACCGCGAACTGCATGCGGATTTCGACATCGACCAGTTCGGGCATTATCCCGTATATGATCCGGGCACCGGCGCGTGCAAAAGCTACCTGATCAGCCGGGTTGCGCAACAGGTGCACATCGGAGACGAAGCCGTCATCAGCTTTTCGGAGAATGAGGCCATCTTCATGGAGATCTCTCAGAAATATTCCCTGCAGGAGACTTACTACCTGGCAAGGCAGGCGGGGTTCAGTCCAGTGCATGAATTCTATGACTCGAAGAAAATGTTCTCGGATATTTTATGGAGGCGACTGCCGTGAGCCAGCCGTCAAAGTTTGAGCAGCTTAAATGCATGTGTCCATTGATTGCGGAGAAATCCCGGGATACACCACAGCAGACATAAGGGCTCGATCGCACGGGCTGACGTTGCCTGGCCCATGTCCTCTGTCTCCCAGCCAAATGCCGTGAGGATGTCAGTGACAGTCTGTTTTGCCACAGCGTCGTTCCCGCAGATGAACATGGTCGGTTTGCCCCCGGGGAAAGATGGCTTATACATAAAGTCACTGCCTACGCTGTTAAATGCTTTTACCAGTCTGGCTTCCGGCACCAGCCGTTGCAGTCTTTCCATCAGGGAGTCGTCCAGTGTAGTAAAAAAGGCAAGCACGCCATCGACAGGAGGTTTCTTATCTATTGGATTAGTGGCGTCAATGACGATCTTACCCGTGAAATTTTCCTTTCCTCCCAGAAGAACCGCTTCTTCCGCGCCTTGCCCGGCGACGGCAAGGACCAGGAGCTCCCCAAACTGCGCGGCTTCCCGAAAAGTGCCCGTCTCTCCTTTGGGATTATCCTTCAGCCATTGCGCCAGTTCAAGTTTATGGGCGTCACGCGATGCCAGCATCACGTTGTGCCCCTCTGCAAGGAAGGCTTTTCCCAATGTCTGGCCTACGGCGGCCGACCCAATGGCTCCTATGTTCATATGATTAAGTTTTGTGGATATAAATATAAATAATATCCTGCTGCCCGGTATCTTTGTCCCATGTCTAATCTCAATCTCAACAACGACAAAAATGCTTTGAGTCCCCTGGACAAGGAGTTTGAGAACAATATACGTCCTTCCGCTATCGAGGATTTTTCCGGTCAGCCTCAGCTGATAGACAACCTGAAGGTCTTTATCAAGGCAGCGAAGATGCGGGGGGAAGCCCTGGACCATATCCTCTTTCATGGGCCCCCCGGCCTGGGCAAGACGACCTTGTCGAGGATCGTGGCCAATGAGCTGGGAGTAAATATCAAAGAGACCTCTGGTCCCGTCATTGAGAAGCCAGGCGACCTTGCAGGGTTGCTCACCGGACTGGAAGCCAATGACGTGCTGTTCATCGACGAGATCCACCGTCTGAGCACGGTGGTGGAAGAATACCTGTATGCGGCCATGGAAGATTTCCGCATCGACATTATGATCGATACGGGTCCTAATGCCCGCAGCATTCAGCTGACCATCCATCCTTTCACCCTGGTAGGCGCCACTACCCGCAGCGGACTGCTGACGGCGCCCCTGCTTTCCCGATTTGGCATCAAATCCAGGCTGGAGTATTACAATGCCGAAACCTTACAGAAGATCATCCTGCGTTCTTCCTCGATCCTTAATACGCGGATCACTTCAGATGCTGCGGGCGAGATCTCCCGTCGCAGCCGCGGCACGCCCCGGATCGCCAATGGCCTGCTGCGAAGGGTGCGCGATTTTGCGCAGGTGCTAAGCAATGGGGTCATCGACCTGGCCATCACCCAGCACGCACTGCGGGCGCTCAACGTGGATGAGCATGGACTGGACGAGATGGACAACAGGATCCTTTCGACGATCATCGAAAAATTCAAAGGAGGGCCTGTCGGCATTACCACCATTGCTACTGCCGTTGGTGAAGAGACGGGCACGATCGAGGAGGTCTATGAACCTTTTCTCATACAGGAAGGTTTCCTCATGCGTACGCCCCGCGGCAGGGAAGCTACCGCGAAGGCGTATGAGCATCTTGGGAAAAAAAGTCCGGGCCGGCCGGGAGAGCTGCCGTTGTTTTAGGAATGCTGTATTAGGCTTTTACAGGAGCAACGAGTCTGAAGCCGTTACCATGTATATTTACTATTTCGATCTGATTGTCATCTTTCAGATACTTACGCAGCTTAGCGATGTATACGTCCATGCTGCGGCCGTTGAAATAAGTATCGCTGCCCCAGATCTTTTTCAGGGCCTGTTCCCTGGGTAGCAGATCGTTCATATGTTCCGCCAGCATCTTCAGCAGCTCATTCTCCTTGGGTGAAAGGGTTTGTGTCTGGCCTTTGTGGCTAAGCTCCCGCAATTTTGGGTTGAAGTGGTAGGAGCCCAGATCGAATTCCTTATTATCCGATTCCTTGTTGAGGTCGTCGTTGCGTTTGAGGATCGCCTTGATCTTCATTAACAGCACTTCACTGTCAAAAGGCTTGGTGATATAATCATCCGCACCCAGCTTATAGCCCTGGATGATATCTTCCTTCATCGTCTTGGCGCTGAGGAAGAACAAAGGGATATCAGGGTCTACATCCCGGATTTCCTCCGCCAGGGTAAAGCCATCCATATGCGGCATCATGATATCCAGCAGGCAGAGGTCGAACCGTTCGCGCTGAAAAGCGGCCAGTCCTAATCGTCCGTCGCGCTCCAGGGTCACATCAAAATCACTTAATTCCAGATAGTTCTTCAGGACACTTCCGAGGTTCTGATCGTCTTCACACAATAATATTTTGGGTTTCTTGCCTTCCATGATTGATGTTTTTATATACGCGAAAGATAGATACAAATAAAATTAAATCATTTCCTCTTTGCCAACCACTGCGGCTAATATTTTGTTAATAATTGGTTTTCAATCTAATTTTGTCTTTATGCAGCTGACTTCAGATAACAAATTTAAGAAACTTGTGATCATTGGCGACCGGGTGCTGATCCGGCCATCCAAGGGGAATGAACGCACAGATTCAGGTCTTTATCTTCCCCCCGGCGTCCAGGAAAAGGAAAAAGTGCAGCAGGGTTACGTCATCAGGACCGGACCGGGATATGCCATTCCGATGCCTGTGGATGATGAGCCCTGGAAGCAGAGCGACGAACAGGTGAAATATATCCCGCTGCAGGCGCGGGAAGGGGATGTCGCCATCTTCCTGCTCAGCGGGGCCACGGAAGTGATGTACCAGGGTGAGAAGTACTTTGTCGTACCCCAGAGCGCTATCCTTATGCTCGAAAGAGAAGAGGACTTATGAAAGCTACAAGCTGCAAGCTACGAGCTATGAGCCAGTATTTGATAGGCGTTTATGGATATAAAAAAAACCTAGCTTGCGGCTTGTAGCTTGCGGCTTGCAGCTATATTTGCCAAATGGACGCAAATTTCAACCCTGATAAACAGCATACATTAGCATCGGCAGCGAAAATTTCCGGGACAGGCCTGCATACAGGCATCCAGGTGGATATGACGCTGAAACCCGCCAACCCGGGTTTTGGCTACCTTTTCCAGCGGGTGGACCTGCCAGGACAACCCACCATCAAGGCAGATTGCGACCTGGTGACGGATACTTCCCGTGGGACGACCCTGGAGGAGAACGGCGCGAAGATCAGCACGGTGGAACATATCCTGGCAGCGCTGGTGGGGATGGGCGTGGACAATTGCCTGGTGGAGGTCAATGGTCCGGAGATCCCCATTATCGACGGAAGTTCCCAGCCTTTTGTGGAGATCATCGAAGCCGCGGGGGTGCTGGAGCAGGATGCGGCCAAAGCATGGTACAGCATCGATACGAATATCACCTTTTATGACGAGAAGAAAAGAGTGGAAATGGTGGTCATGCCCGCCATGGAATACAAGGTAACGACCCTGATCGACTTCAACAGCCCTGTTTTGGGGACCCAGCATGCCGGGCTGAAGAATATAGGGGATTTCAAGGCGGAAATCAGCCCTTGCCGTACGTTTTGCTTTCTGCACGAGCTGGAAATGCTGCTGGAGCACAACCTGGTCAAAGGGGGCGATATCAACAACGCCATTGTCATCGTGGACAAGCCTGTCACACAGGAAGAAATGAATCGACTGGCCAAGGCATTCAAAAGGGACAAGATCGAGATCAAGAGCGAAGGATACCTGAATAACCTGGAGCTGCGGTTCCCCAATGAGCCGGCCCGGCATAAGTTGCTGGATGTCATAGGCGATCTGGCGCTGATTGGCTATCCTATCAAAGGCCATATCATCGCGAACCGGCCCGGCCATTCCTCCAATGTGGAATTCGCCAAAAAGATCAAGCAATATATCCGCCGGAACAAGCATGTGAAGAATGTTCCCATATATGATCCCAATCAGCCACCTGTCTTCAATATCCATCAGATAGAGAAGACACTCCCCCACCGACACCCCTTCCTGCTGGTGGATAAGATCATCGAGCTTACAGACAGGCACATCGTGGGTATCAAGAACGTCACCTTCAACGAGCCTTTTTTTGCGGGGCATTTTCCCGGTAATGCCGTCATGCCGGGGGTGCTGCAGATCGAAGCCCTGGCGCAGACCGGGGGCTTGCTCTGTATCAATACGATGCCGGAAGGGCAATACGACACCTACTTCATCAAGATCGACAACTGTAAATTCAAGGCAAAAGTAGTACCGGGAGACACCATGATCCTGAAGATGGAATTACTCAACCCGATCCGGCGGGGCATCTGTGAAATGCGGGGCACTGTTTTTGTCGGCAATAAGATTGCCACAGAAGCCGACCTGATGGCACAATTGGTAAAGAGAAGTTAAGAGGTATGGGGGGAAGTTTATTTTAGTGTAATTGTGTCAAATAAGTTTATTTTTGTAAGATGCTGGGTAAAGCTCAGCATTTTTTTAATAGGCCTATGAATAAGAAGGCGGTAATCCATAAGGAAGATCCAATAATGATCCAAGTAAAAGATAATCAATCAATTGAGCGACCGTTGATCCATGCTTACACCTCTATTCACCCCAATGCCCGGCTGGCGGCCGACGTACGGGTGGATCCTTTCACCATGATCCATCACAATGTAGAGATCGGTGCAGGGACCTGGATTGGGAGCAATGTCACCATCATGGAAGGCGCCCGTATCGGAAAGAACTGCCGGATCTATCCTGGAGCCGTCGTAGCTGCTGATCCTCAGGATCTTAAGTTCGACGGAGAAGAGACGACCGTCGTAATAGGCGATAATACCACCATCCGCGAGTTTGTTACCATTCACAGGGGAACCCGGGATCGCTGGACGACGAAAGTGGGGAAGAACTGCATGATCCTGGCTTATAGCCATATTGCGCATGATTGTATCATCGGGGATAACTGTATCCTCAGCAATAATAGCCAGGTGGCGGGGCACGTCACGATTGGGGATTGGGTTATTTTGGGGGGCATGTGCGCCATCCACCAGTTTGTAAAGATCGGTAATCACGTTTTTCTGGGTGGGGGCTCCCTGGTAGGAAAGGATATCCCTCCTTATATCAAAGCCGCCCGTCTGCCCCTCAGCTATTCTGGCGTCAATTCTGTAGGGCTGAAGCGTCGCGGCTTTACCATCGACAAGATCAATCATATCCTGGATATCTACCGGGTAATTTATAACAAGGGCATGAATACCAGCCAGGCGCTGGAATTCCTGGAAGAGGAGTTCCCCGCCAGCGATGAAAGGGACGAGATCGTTACCTTTATTCGCGAGAGCGGCCGGGGGATTATTAAACGCTTTAGCAAAAGCAGCTTTGATGAAGATTACGCTGATTGATGCAGGTAAACGCTTCAACCGCGATTGGATCTTTCGTCATTTCCATTACGAATTTATTGCAGGGCGTACGTACGCCATCACTGGTGTGAACGGATCCGGTAAGTCGACGCTATTACAGGCTGTCGCGGGAGCTATTGGCATCAGCGAAGGGAGGATCGAGTATGCGCGTGAAGGAACGATCGCGCCGGACCAGGTGTTCCGGCATCTTTCCATTGCGGCCCCCTACCTGGACGTTATCGAGGAGATGACGGTGACGGAGTTCCTGCATTTTCATGCGTCGTTCAAGCCTTTGCTTGCAGACTGGACGGTGAAAGAAATCTTACATAAAGTGGGGTTGGCGGCTGCTGCAGACAAGCAGATCCGTTATTATTCTTCGGGTATGCGCCAGCGGGTGCGGCTGGCCCAGGCTATTTTCTCCGATACGCCGCTGGTGTTGCTGGATGAGCCGTGTACCAACCTGGATAAGGACGGGATCACGCTCTATGATCAATTGATCAGGGATCATTGCAAGGGGCGGCTGGTGATCGTCAGCTCGAATGATGTGCAGGAGTATGAATTTTGCGAGAAAGTCATTAATATTATGGATTACAAGTTGTAATCAAATATGATCAAGAGCAGGTTCGGCTTCTATTATATTTATTTCCCTATCTTTCTTTTTAGCATGCTGCTGATTCCGGGTGTCTTCCTCATGCATCAGCAGGGAAGAATATTTCCAGGGCTGATGCTGGTAGCAGGAGGTGTGGCAGGCGGCTGGCTGGTGGCAAGAAGGATGATCATTATCAGGATATGCCCGGACAGGCTGGAGCTAAAAGGTCTATTCTTTAAAAAGATCATCTACAGGAATGAGATCACTTCCATCAAACTTTTTGCACGAAAAAAGGCGGGCATTCTAAACGGCAATAAGCGCAGCAATGCCATTGTCATTGAATGGAACGGTGGGCAAAGCGAAGTGTTGCCGGACATTTTTTATCGCAATGTCCCTGCGCTTAAACAGGCCCTCCAGGAGGGTTATATTGCAGCTCCGGGAAGCGGCCCCCTTTTTCCGGACCCCTTGGGCGCTGACCCGATCCCTGCCGGAGAAGAGGATCTTGCTGAGACATTTGCTGGTCGTCCTTTACTCAATATGCCGATGCTGCAATTGCTGGTTATGATAGGCGCATTGATCTTTGGGCTACATGCGCGCAAGGGCAGGCTGGACCCCATCAGGGATGAGACCATATTACCTGCCGCTATTATTTTGCCTATTTATCTCATCAGTGGGTTTCAGCTATTCTATTTTAAGGTCTCCGGTAGCTATCTCATTTTGAAAAATTATCTTTTTCCCTGGTATAGGCGGGGATACAGGCTGGAAAAGAGCAGGGAGATCATTTTTGAACAATTTTACAGAGGCGCTAATTCTTTACGTGTCAACATGCAAGGCTTTTTTTCCAAACAATATTCAGCCGGCAGTCTTGGGGACAAAGACTGGAAAGCCTTAAAAGAAAGACTGGAAAGTTTGAAGGTTACTGTGAGGGACGAGCTGTAAGCGTCACCGCTGACTGGCGATCAATAAATTAAGATCCGTATATTTCAGGTCGAAGCGCTGGCTGAGATGGAAGTTCGTCAGCGCTCCCTTGAAGAGGTAGATACCGCTCCGCAGGTGGATCTTATGCCAGACGAGGTTCTCGAAGCCGCCTTCTTCCCCCGCCTCCAGCAGCAGCGGCATCAATACATTGCTAATGGCATGAGAGGCCGTCCGGGCAAAGCCGGAAGGGATGTTAGGGACACAATAGTGGATGACCCCGTATTTCATGAAGATGGGATGTTCGTGGGTGGTGATCTCGCTGGTCTCGAAGCAGCCGCCCCTGTCGATGCTGACGTCGATGATCACGCTTCCAGGGCGCATATTGCTCACCATTTCGTCCGTGACCACCACGGGCGTGCGACCGGTCTGGGAGGAAAGAGCGCCTACGGCGACCTCGCAGGTTTTCAGCTGTTTGGAAAGGATGCGGGGCTCCATCACGGAGGTCCACATACGCTGTCCGATGTTGTTCTGAAGGCGCTTTAGCCTGTATACGCTGTTATCGAATACTTTTACGGAAGCTCCCAGGGCCAGTGCGGCCCGGGCGGCAAACTCACCTACGATGCCTGCGCCCAGGATAATGACCTTGGTAGGAGGGATACCGGAGATGCCACCGAGCAGCACGCCTTTCCCATGATTGGCCGAGCCGAGATATTGGCCAGCGATCAGCATGACGGCGCTGCCGGCGATCTCGCTCATGCTCCGGACGATGGGATAGGTGCCGCTGTCGTCCTTGAGGTTTTCAAAAGAGATGCCCGTTATCCGCTTGTCCATCATCTTCTGCAGGAGCTCCGCCTTCATGGCGGACAGGTGGATGGGGGAAATAACGATCTGGTTCAGCTGCAATAAGGGCAGATCCTCTTCGATGACGGGAGCGCTTTTCACGAGGATGGGCGCCTTGAAGACTTCGGACTTGTCATATACGATCCTGGCGCCGGCCTCGCTGTAATCTTTATCTCTGTAGTGGGATGCCTCGCCAGCGTTGTGCTCGATGATCACATCATGCCCATTGCTGATCAATACGCCCACCGCATCCGGCGTCAGGGCTATGCGGTTTTCCTGGAAGGCGACCTCTTTGGGTATGCCTATGTTGAGAGGAACGCCTTTCGGCTTCACATCCAGGGTTTCTTCCAATGTTTCGTAACTGAAGGAGGTGCTGATTATTGGTTTTTGCTGAGACATGTGCTCGTCAAATTACAATTTAAAATTGGATTTAAAGCGCTAAAAATGCGTGTCTGGATGAGGGACTTTTTCGTGCGCTGTTCATGAATCGGAAATTTGCGTGATTTTCCGTGTTTCGGGATCGATGACCGCGATCTGCAATGCGATGGTTGCCGGCGGAAAAATGCCGGGGGCCCTATCCGGCCACTCCACCAGGCACAGCTCTCCGCTGTACAGGACATCTTCCACGCCTGCCCGAAGGGCTTCCTCTTCGTCCCGGAGCCGGTAGAGGTCGATGTGATAGACCTTTCCGCCCGGATATGCGTATTCATTGATAATGGAAAAAGTGGGACTTCCTACTGTGTCGGTGACCCCTTTCGCCGTGCATAGCGCATGGATGAAGGTGGTCTTGCCCGCTCCCATGTTCCCATGGAAAGCGAAGACCTTTTGCAGGGGCCACTGCTGCCAGAACTTTTCAGCTGCCGGCAGGATATCCTGCAAATGAAAACAGATCTCCATGCTGTAAAATTAACTTAGTTTGCGTTATGTCCAAAGGGGTAATCAACAGGCATCTGCGCTATTTATTCATCTGTCTGCCTTTTACGGCGATACTTTTCGTGCAAGAGATGGGAGCTGGCATGGTCTGGCTGACAAACCCGTGGATACAGCTGGCGATCTGTCTGCCTGTTTATATTACAGGGATGCATTTTTTTGGACGCAGCGCCCTGAAAAGTATCCGGAAGGGCAAACCGAATATGAATGTGCTGATAGCGGTGGGGGCTTCGGCCGCCTTTTTGTACAGTCTCTCCGGCACATGGATGGGGTTAGGGGCGGACTATGTGTTCTATGAAACCGCTGCTGCCATTATTACCTTTGTATTCCTGGGATATTACCTGGAGGATGTTGCTGTCCGGAGCACGCAAAAAGCCCTGGACGGGCTGGTACGTTCTGAAAAGACCATGGCCAATATGGTGGCATACGATGATGAGCAGCAGGAGATGGTCTTCCCGGTGGAGGGTGATCAGCTGCGGAGCGGCGATCTTATCCTTATCCGCAGCGGGGAGAGGGTGCCTGCCGATGCAAAGATCCTTTGGGGAGAGGCCAGTGTCGACGAGTCTATCCTGACAGGAGAGAGCCTGCCATTGGACAAGCGGTCGAAGGATTTCCTGGTTGGAGGCAGCATCCTGGTGGCGGGAACTGTTCGTGCCCAGGTGACGGCGGATGCGGGGGATTCTGTGTTGGCCGGCATTGTCCGGATGGTGCGGGAGGCGCAGGGGGAAAAGGCGCCTGTACAGCGGCTGGCGGACCGGATCAGCGCGGTATTCGTTCCTGTCGTGCTGGGGCTGGCAGTGGCCGCATTTGGGCTGAATTATTTTTTCCTGCATGCACTTACGCCGGCGCTGATGCGCGCCATTGCTGTGCTGGTCATTGCCTGTCCCTGCGCCATGGGGCTCGCTACGCCGGCGGCCATTGCCGTTGGACTGGGGAGGGCTGCCCGGCAGGGTATTCTTTTCCGGAGGGCTTCGGGGCTGGAGGCATTTAAGGGGGTACGGCAGGTAATATTCGATAAGACAGGCACGCTGACAACGGGGGAATTTGCCATCGTCGGGTGGCAGGTGGCCCCGGCCGGGGGGCATGCTCCGGAGCGGGATCGAATGGAGGCGGGTGGGACCGGGTCGGGGGTTGGTCCCACGCCTGTCAGTCCGGAGGAGTTCCGGCGGATCGCCTTTTCCCTGGAGAAATATTCCGCCCATCCCATCGCGCGCGGTATCACCCGTGCATGGCGGGTGAAGAATGACCAGCGGTGGCGCAAGATCGAAGAGATCCGGGGGGTGGGCATGCGGGCAGAGACAAAAGAGGGGGATGTGTATATTGCGGGCTCCTATAAAGTGGCCGCCGGGCTGACGCGGGAAGAGGGTCATAGTGTTTATATCGTTCGCAACGGTCAGCTGCTGGGTTGGATTGATGTGGAAGATACCCTGCGTGCAGAGGCGGCGGCGGTCTTACAGTGGCTGCGGGTCAAGGGTTTCCGGACGGTGTTGCTAAGCGGTGATAAGGAGGACAGGTGTGCCCGGGTGGCGTCCCAGCTGGGTGTCGACGAGGTCTTTGCACAGCAGACACCGGAGCAGAAAGTCGCGGTGGTCTCCCGGCTGAGCGCGGAAGCGCCCACGGCCATGGTAGGGGATGGGATCAACGATGCGCCGGCATTGGCTGCGGCAACCATCGGCATATCGATGAGCGATGCGGCTCAGCTGGCTTTGCAGACGGCAGATGTGGTGCTGATGGGGCATGGTCTGCGGCGGCTGCCCGCGGCCCTGGAGCTGGGTCGCCATACTTTCACCACCATCCGGCAAAACCTCTTCTGGGCTTTCTTTTATAATATCGTGGCCATTCCGGTGGCTGGATTGGGTTTGCTTACGCCAGCGGTGGCGGCCCTGGCGATGGGGTTCAGCGACGTGGTGCTGGTCCTTAATTCTCTCCGGTTGTTTGTGAGAAAAGTGAAGTAGTTTCGATGTAGCTATGAGCTTATCTCCGAGAACCATATTAAAGCAATATTGGAACCACGATACTTTTCGCCCTTTGCAGGAGGACATCATCCGGAGTGTGCTGGATGGCAAGGATACACTGGCCCTCCTGCCCACCGGCGGCGGTAAATCCCTTTGCTTCCAGGTGCCGGCCATGGCCAGTCCCGGTCTTTGCCTGGTGGTCAGCCCGCTGATCGCCCTGATGAAGGACCAGACAGACCGGCTGCGCCGCAAGAATATCACAGCCTTTTCCCTCTATTCGGGCATGAGCAGGAAAGAGGTGGTCAATACGCTCCGGCTGGCAGTTGAAAGCAACTGCAAATTTTTGTATGTCTCCCCTGAAAGGCTGGAGACGGGACTTTTCCAGGAATATCTCCCTTCATTGCCTGTCAACCTGATCGCCGTCGATGAAGCGCATTGTGTATCCCAGTGGGGGTATGACTTCCGGCCGCCTTACCTGAGGATCGCCGCTTTGCGTGAACAGCTGAAAGCGCCCATGCTGGCGCTGACTGCTTCGGCTACGCCGGAAGTCCTGGAAGATATCCAGGAGAAGCTGCAGCTGCGCCAGCCTGCCGTGTTCCGCAGCTCGTTTACCCGTCCTGATCTTTCTTACAGTTTTTTTGCGACGGAAGGAAAGCTCCAGAAGGCGGCGGATATCCTGCAAAAAGTGCCGGGCAGCAGCATCATCTATTGCAATACCCGCCGCGCTACCAGGGAGGTGGCCGAACAGCTGAACCGTCTGAGCATCCCCGCCGGCGCCTATCATGCCGGTCTTTCAAGGGAGGAAAGAGGGACCGTGCAGGATGCCTGGTTAAAAGACCGGCTGCGGGTGATCGTTAGCACCAACGCCTTCGGCATGGGGATTGACAAACCGGATGTGCGGACGGTCATTCATTTTCATCCGCCGGAATCAGTGGAAAATTACTACCAGGAAGCCGGCCGGGGCGGGAGGGACGGGAGTAAGGCGTATGCCGTCCTGTTATGCGACGGACTGGACAGGGACAGGCTAAAGGCCCTGCCCGGGGTTCGTTTCCCGCCGATCGACAAGATCCGGCCGGTGTACCAGCAGCTGATGAACTACCTGCAATTGCCAGTGGGCAGCGGGGAGGGTAATTACTACGACTTCGATCTCTTTCGTTTCAGCGATGCCTTTGGATGCGACACGACGACAACCCTGAATGTGATCAGGACGCTGGAGCAGGAAGGTCTGTTGAATTTTCAGCAGCAGGTGTTCCTTCCTTCGTCGGTGCAGTTTACCACGGCCAAGCAGGCGCTGTATGATTTCGAGCATGATCAGCCTGCGTTGCAGCCGCTGATCCATACGTTGCTGCGGACATACGAGGGTGTGTTTGAAAGGCCTACGCCCGTGAGGGAAAAGCAATTGGCGTATCTCACCGGGAAGGATGTGCCGCAGGTAGTCAAAGAGCTGCAGCAATTGCAGGGGTACCATGTCATCGATTATACGCCGCAAAAGGATAGTCCGCAGCTGTATTTTTTCTATGGGCGTCCGGCAGCGGAGGAACTGTATATCGACCCGGTGGGTCATCGGCTGAGAAAGGAACAATTTGCAGCACGGGTGCAGACCATTCTGCGGTATATGGATCTGTCCGTGGAATGCAGGAGCCGCATGCTGGCGAATTATTTCGGGGATAAGGGCGCGAAGGATTGTGGCATCTGCGACAATTGCCGGAAGGCAGGAAGGAAGACCGGATAAGCTGAGGATGGCCGTGCACTCAGAACAGGCTGCTCTTTCTACGGGAGGTGCGCCCCCCCAGTCCCAATGCTCCCAACAGGCTGCGGGTGATGACGCTGGCCGCCGTCCTGCCTACCTGGCGGGCTGCGGGGCTGTCGAGGAGTTTTTCCAGGGTGCTTTTTTCGGGTTTGCCTGCTTTTTTGCTTTTGCCGGCATCATCATCTTCATTAGCACCTTTTTCTGCAGCCTCTTCCAGCTTGGCATTGAGGATCTCATAGGCGCTTTCGCTGTCGATGGTTTCGTTGTATTTAGCCACCAGCTTCGATTTGCCCGTGATGGCATCGATCTCGGCCGGCTGCAGGATGTCCATGCGGCTGCGCGGCGAGCACAGCATGCAATGGACGAGGGGGGTAGGGATACCTTTTTCGTTGAGCAGCGTCACAAAGGCTTCGCCGATGCCCAGCTGAGTGATGAGGTCTTCGGTCTTATAGAAAGAGGACTCGGGGTAGTTCTCCGCGGCTTGTTTGATGGCCTTGCGGTCGGCCGCTGTAAAAGCCCGCAGGGCATGCTGCACTTTCAGGCCCAGCTGGGAAAGGACGCCGGCGGGAATGTCGGTGGGGTTCTGCGTACAGAAAAAGACGCCTACGCCTTTGCTGCGGATGAGCTTGATGATGGTGAGGATCTGTTGCAGGAGCGCATCGCCGGCTTCCTGGAAGACCAGGTGTGCTTCGTCGATAAAGAGGACTAGTTTGGGTTTGTCGGGATCGCCTTCTTCCGGGCAGATGGCATAGAGCTCGGCCAGCATCTGCAGCATGAAGGTGGAAAATAATTTCGGCCTGTCCTGGAGGTCCGTCACGCGAAGGATATTGATGATGCCCCTGCCATCGTCGCCGATGCGCATGAGATCATCCACTTCAAAGCTTTTTTCTCCAAAAAATGGATCGGCGCCCTGCTGTTGCAGCTCGATCACTTTCCGGAGGATGGTGCCGGTGGAGCTGGTGGCGATCTTTCCGTATGTTTTCTCGATCTCCGCCTTGCCTTCGTTGCTGACATATTGCAGCACTTTTATAAAATCCTTCAGGTCGAGCAGGGGGAGCTTGTTGTCGTCACAGAATTTGAATACGAGGGCTACCACGCTTTCCTGGGTGTCATTGAGCCCGAGGATCCGGGAGATTAGGACGGGCCCGAACTCGCTTACCGTGGCACGTAGGCGGACGCCTTTTTCCTTGCTCAGCGAGAGGAATTCGACAGGATAAGCTGCGGGTGTGTAGGTTGTACCGATGAGCTTATAACGCTCGGTTATTTTCTCATTGAGCGTACCGGCCGCGGCCAGTCCGCTGAGGTCGCCTTTGATGTCCATCAGCAGCACGGGGATGCTGGCATCGCTCAGCGCTTCGCTGATCATTTGCAGGGTCTTTGTTTTGCCGGTGCCTGTGGCGCCGGCGATCAGCCCATGACGATTCATGGTCCGGAGGGGTAGATAAATGTCAGCGCCTGGGACGGCGTGGCCATCCAGCATACCGACGCCGATACGGATGGACGCTCCTTTGAAAGTATACCCATCTTTAATAGCAGGAAGAAAGTTATCGGTATTTGACATAGATGAAAACTATTAGGCTGGCCCTAAGGTATCAATTCTTCCGTGTTTTTACACCTTTTCCGCCAACAATTGACGGACCAGCTCTTCCAGCTCTTTCAATCTTTTATCAAGGTCGGGGAGGTTGCGGCTGAGGGCCTGGCTGCGCAAGGCGCTGGTGTAGTCGTAGGCTGGGCTGCCCGTCACGGCGCCTCCCGGCGTCTTGATGGATTTGGTGACGCCGCTTTGCGCATTGATCTTCGCTCCGTCGGCAATCTGCACATGGCCTACGATACCTGCCTGTCCGCCGATCATCACCTGGCTGCCGATCTTGGTGCTGCCACTGACACCAGCCTGGGCCGCGATGACGGTGTGGTGACCTATCTCCACGTTGTGGGCGATCTGTATCAGGTTGTCCAGCTTGGCCCCTGTCCGGATGATGGTGGAACCGATGGTGGCGCGATCGATGGTGACGTTGGCGCCGATCTCCACATAATCCTCCACGACGACATTGCCGATCTGGGGAACTTTTTTGAAGCTGCCATCGGACTGCGGAGCAAAGCCGAAGCCGTCGCTCCCGATGACGGAGCCGGCATGGATGGTTGCATGCGCTCCTATCGAACAGTCATGGTAGATCTTTACGCCCGCGTGAAGGATGGCATTGTCCGCGATCTTCACATTGTTGCCGAGGTAGACATGGGGATGGATCTTTACATTATTGCCGATGACGACGCCTTCTCCCAGGTAAGCAAAGGCCCCGACGAAAACATGCTGCCCGAGTTTTGCCGTTTTAGCGATATAGGAAGGTTCCTGGACACCGGTGAGCTGCTGGGCTTCTATTTCCTGGTATTTGGCCAGCAGCACGGCAAAAGCGCTGTAGGCATCCGGAACCCGGATCAGCGTGGCGTCGATGGGCTGCTTGAGCTCCAGCGTTTCGTTGACGATGATGACAGAAGCCGCCGTGGTATACAGATGCTCTTCATACTTTGGGTTGGCCAGGAAGGCCAGCTGCCCGGTCACGGCCTCCTCGATCCTTCCAAAAGAGGCGACTGAAGCATTCGGGTCCCCGTCTACTTTCCCGTTGATGAGCATGGCTATTTGTGCGGCAGAAAAGGTCATATTGCTGAGACTGTGTTTAGGTAGCAAAGATAGAATTTTTTCACAGGGCTTGCCAGCGTTTGTTGAATGAGTGCATTGTCCACCTGTGAGATATCCCTTACTTCTCCATTTTTGAAGAGGATGTTGATCTCTTCTTCCAGAGGATCGTAAGTGGTATTTGTCGTCTGTCCCGTAAAGACAAAATAATCCGCCTCCTCCAGGGAGATGCCTTCTTCCCGGCTGACCTGTTCCTTCAATTCCATTACGTGTTCTTCAGGGAAGGGGGTTGCCTGCAGACAGACTTTTAACAGTCGACGGTCGATGAGGCGCCGGCAGAGTAAGGATAAAACCTTATCCGGATGGAACATCCATTGTTTGATGGTGGTCGTCACGTCGTAATCGTCCAGAAGGCAGAACTTATCCAGGTTCCTTTCAATGAGTTCACGGCTTTCCCCGGCTCTCAGGAACAGGTCGAGTATAGGGCTGCAGGAGTTCAGCTGCGGGCCTTTTGCCAGGAGTTCCTTGGCCCTTTCCATGATGCGGACGAGCATTTTTTCCGCGCTGAGCACAGTCTTGTGCAAATAGACCTGCCAGTACATGAGGCGACGGGAAACGAGAAATTTTTCAATGGAGTAGATGGCTTTTTCCTCCACCATTAGCTCCCCGTTGTGAACGACCAGCATTTTCAGGATACGGTCATACCCGATGACCCCTTCGGAGACGCCTGTGAAGAAGCTGTCTCTGGTGAGGTAGTCCATCCTGTCCGTATCCAGCTGCCCTGATACCAGCTGGTGCAGATAGCGTTTTGGGTGTTCGTCCGTAAAGATATGAAGGGCCGTATCCAGCCTGCCGCCAAATTCCTGGTTCAATACTTGCATAATGAGGATGGAAATCTCCTCATGGCGAACGTCCCGGATCAGGACATTTTCCAGCGCGTGGGAAAAAGGGCCATGGCCTATATCGTGGAGGAGAATGGCAACTTTGGCGCCCAGCTCTTCTTCGGGGGTGATAGCGACTCCTTTACGCTTCAATTCGTCCAGGGCGCTGCACATCAGGTGATAGGCCCCCAGGGAGTGGTGCAGGCGGGTATGTACGGCGCCGGGATAGACCAGGTGGGCAAAAGCCATCTGGTGGATGCGGCGAAGACGCTGGTAGTAAGGATGGGCAATGATATCCAGCAACAGCGGGTGGTCCAGTGTAATAAAGCCGTATACAGGATCGTTGATGATCTTGCGGGGCATTTGAGCCATTCTTGTTTGAGTTTTGTTAAAACGATCTTAAACAATCTTCAAATCTACAAATACGGGTCGGATAATATAAATTTACCTTTGATCCCGCCTTCGGCCAGCGATTGTTTTTGAACCGGTGCAAAATAAAATAGAAAAAAATATGTCTCTCGGAAAAATACTATGGGTCGACGATGAAATAGAAAGTTTACGGTCTCAGATCCTTTTTTTGGAGAACAAGGGTTACGAGGTGAAGGGAATGACCAATGGTTTTGACGCGATCGATTTTGTAAAGGAGAACCCCATCGATGTGGTCCTGCTGGATGAGACGATGCCTGGTATCACGGGTCTGGAGACCCTGGCCAAGATCAAGGAGGTCAATCAGCAGATGCCCGTGGTGCTGATCACGAAGAATGAGACGGAGAACCTGATGGACGATGCCATCGGGAGCCAGATCACCGATTATCTGATCAAGCCGGTGAACCCCAACCAGGTGCTGCTGAGCCTGAAGAAGATCATCGATAATAAAAGGTTGGTGGCAGAGAAGACGACCACGGCCTATCAGCAGGAGTTTCGCAGTCTTTTCATGGCGCTCAACAGCAATCCGAACTACAACGAGTGGATGGATATTTATAAAAAGCTGGTGTATTGGGAGCTGGAGATGGAGAAGTCGGATAGCCCGGAAATGCGGGAAGTTTTCCAGACCCAGAAGCAGGAGGCCAATACGGAGTTTTTCAAATTCATCTCGAAGAACTATGCGCGTTGGGTCAATCCCAGGGCGGAGGAAGGGCCTATCATGTCCCATACTTTGTTCCGCTTTAAAGTGATGCCGCATGTGGAGAAGGGGACGCCTACTTTTTTTCTGCTGCTGGACAATCTCCGGATAGACCAGTGGAAGGCCATCCAGCCCATCTTCGCAGAAAATTTTCGCATAGCGGAAGAGGATAGTTTTTACAGCATATTGCCTACGGCGACCCAATATAGCCGGAATGCTATTTTTGCGGGATTGATGCCCATCGACATTGAAAAGCAGTTTCCCAATCAATGGAAGAATGACGACGAGGAAGGAGGAAAAAACTTGTATGAAGAGGATTTTTTCCGCGCCCAGATGAAAAGACTGAAGCGGGACGATCTGAAATTCTCCTATACGAAAGTGCTGAATTACCAGGCGGGACAGGACCTGGTGAACAATATCCATAACCTTTTGAACAATGACATCAATGTCATCGTCTACAATTTTGTGGATATGCTAAGCCATGCCCGTACGGAGATGGAGGTGCTCAAGGAGCTGGCAAGCGACGAGACGAGCTATCGCAGCATTACGGCCAGCTGGTTCGAGCATTCGCCCCTGCACCAGGCCCTGAAGAAGATCGCGGACAAGAAGATCAACCTTATCCTGGCCACTGACCATGGCAGTGTGCGGGTAAAAACGCCGTATAAGGTCATTGGCGACAAGCAAACCACTACCAATCTCCGTTATAAGCATGGCCGTAACCTGAATTACGAGGCCAAAGAGGTGCTGGCCTTCCGGGATCCCAAGGAGGCGGGGCTGCCGGTGCCTACCGTGAATTCGTCGTTTATCTTTGCCAGAGGGGACGGATTCTTATGCTATCCTAATAATTACAACTATTATGTCAATTATTACCGCAATACTTTCCAGCATGGGGGCATCAGCCTGGAAGAAATGATCATCCCGGTGATCCGTATGACCAGTAAGAATGGTTGATATCCACAAATATGGGGATGCTGTGGATAAAATCGAAGGGGCCAAGGGGTAGGTAGGCGGGGTATTTAGTACCTTTAGGCTGTATATGGCACGAGCGGAGCGACTGTGTTCGGCCATTAAAAAAGACATTGAGAACGAATGAAGTATACCCAAACCACATTAGACAAGATCGAGCGGGTGCTGGATGAGGCAGAATACATCGTTCGCTATGAGAGAGGTAATTTCCAGAGCGGCTATTGTATCCTGGAGCAGCGGAAAGTGGTGGTGCTGAACAAATTCCTCCAGCTGGAGGGTCGTATCAATACCCTGGTGGATATTATCCCTCAATTGAAGATCACGCCTGAGAACCTGAGCCCCGAGGTCAAAAAAATATATGACGACATTCTTGCTATGCACCATTCGGTGGACAACGAGTAAAGGAGTGACCGTGGTCTCCGTTCAGTAAGCAAATTCCACTTACCTTTAACCAGTGAGCTATCCATCTTTAAAGATCACTTTTCTGGGCACGGGCACCAGTACGGGGGTTCCCATGATCGCCTGTCCCTGTGCGATATGCGCATCGCTGGATAAGAAGGACAAGCGGCTCCGCAGCAGCATTCTTGTTCAATCGCCCACTACCACCCTTGTTGTAGATACTACGCCTGATTTCAGGTGCCAGATGCTTCGGGCGAACGTCCGGACACTGGACGGCGTCGTCTTCACCCATCCTCATAAAGATCATCTGGCGGGATTGGATGACGTACGCGCGTATAATTATTTCCAGCAGCAGCCCATGAATGTCTATGCGAATGAGATGACGCAGGAGACCATCGTCCGTGAATTCCCTTATGTATTTGCGGAAATGAAGTATCCCGGGATACCGGACATCCGGCTCAACAGGATAGAGAGCGATCCTTTTACAGTAGGGGACATCGGCGTGCGTCCTATCCTTGTATGGCATTTGCAGATGCCTGTGCTGGGTTTTCGATTTGGTGATTTTACTTATATCACGGATGCCAATCGTATTGAGGAGGAGGAGAAGGAAAAGATAAGGGGCAGCGAGGTCATCGTGTTGAATGCGCTGCGTCACGAAAAGCATATTTCCCACTATACATTGCAGGAAGCCATCGATCTTGTACGGGAGCTGGAGATACCCCGGGCTTATTTCACACATATCAGCCATCAGCTGGGTTTCCATGCGGAGGTGAATCATAGTTTGCCGGAGGGGATGGAGCTGGCTTATGACGGGCTGGTGATTGAGCTGTGAGCTGGACTTATTAAAACCTTTGCTCGTAGCTGGTAGCTCGCAGCTCATAGCTGGTAGCTGAATCAAATGGCGAACAGCTTCAGGAAATCTTCCTTTTTTCTCCGGGCTACATCAATGACGTCGCCATTCTCCATGACGACCTGGCCGCCGTCGCCCCGGATATATTTCCTGACGTATTTCAGATTGACGAGATGGGAATGGTGAATGCGGTAAAAATGATACGGCTGCAGCATGGCCTCGAAATCCTTCAGCAGCCGGGTAACCACGAGGTTCCTGCCATCCGTCAGAAAGATCTTCGCGTAATTGGAACTGGATTCGATGCGCGCGATGAGGCTGATGGGTATGAATTCCAGCCCCTCACCTGTCGGGATGGCGATCCTGTCTTCCTGGCTTTTGGCGTCCGTAAATGACTGTCTCAACAATTCAAGCTTTTGCCGGGTGTGCAGATCGTGGGTTGCGATCAATCGTTCCACTGCCTGCTGCAGGTCTTTGATGGCGATGGGCTTGGTGAGGTAGTCGAATGCGCTGATCCGGATGGCGTCGATGGCATAATGGTTATAAGCGGTGGTGAATACAACATCGAAATCATATTCATCCAGCTCGTCCAGCATGCGAAAACCATTCATCCGCGGCATTTCGATATCCAGGAAGAGCACGTCCGGGTGGAGCTGCCTCAGCAGCGTGATGGCTTCTTCAGGCGATTGGGTGACGGCCAGTACCTTAATGTCGGGACAGAACTCGGCCAGCTTCTGGCGGAGGTTTTGGAGGCTATTGAAGTTGTCGTCCACAATAATGGCATTGAGCGGCTGCATGTTACATAGCTTTAATAGTGATCTCAACCCGGGTGCCCCTGGGCATGTCATACTTGTCGTACAGGTCGGTGATAACGACTGAACCATTGCTCCCGGTCTGACGGTTGAATATATTTATCCTCTCTTCGGTGATCTTCAATCCCACGCTTTTGTGAAAGGGCTTGTTGCTGGCCTTGTATTGCTGCGCCTGTTGTCTTCCGATGCCATTGTCTTCTACGATATACCTGATCCTGTCGGCTTCCAGCCTTGCAATGACCACCAGGGCCAGGTCCTCGCTCCGGCTGGGCATCAGTCCGTGTACAATGGCGTTTTCCACGTAAGGTTGGATGAGCAGGGGAGGTACGTGATAGTCCTCATTCAGCAGGACGGGATCGATGATGGCCTTGTAAATGAATTTATTATTACAGGATATCTGCTCCAGATCGATGTACAGCTGCAGGGCTTCCATATCCTTCGCCAGGGGTATCAGTTCATTGCGGCTGCTGTCGAGGATCATCCGTATAAGCCAGGCGAATTTATTGAGATAATCGCTGGCCAGCCTTTTTTCATTCTGCATGATGAAGTTCTCGATGCTGCTGAGGCTATTGAAAATAAAGTGGGGATCCATCTGCGCGCGCAGAGCCTGCATTTCTGTCTCGACGACCTTTTGTCTGAGGGCCGATTCGTTCCGGATGGTTGAGATACGTCTTTTGACAAGGAAGATGACCAGGGCGGCCAGTATCCCCAACGCCGATGTCCTGAACCACCAGGACTGGTACCAGAACGGGGCTATCATGATGTCCATCTTATCTTCCCGGGCATTCAGGTCGCCCGTCTTGTCCTCGCCCTTCACATACAGGGTGTAATGGCCTGGCATGAGGCCGTTGAAATTGATATGTCCATTGTCGTTGGCCCTGAACTCATTCATCAGGGGCTCCAGCTTATAAAGATAATGCAGCGAGGCTGTGTTGTAATAGCCGGGTATGGCAAAGTCTACGGAAAAAGAATTCCGGCCTGCAGGGAGCCGGAGCTTTTTTTCCTGCCCGGTGCCAAGAGGGAACAGCAGCGAACTGTCGGTGGCCGCCGCTTCAGTAATGATGGCAGGAAGCTGGCTGCTGACAAAATTCAATTTTTCCGGGTGGAATACGGCAATGGCTCCTTCGAGCCCGGCGATGATCTCCCCCTTTTTGTCAGGACTGATAAATCCGGCGAAATCGCTGCCAGGGAGACCGTCGCGGCCATTGAAGGTGATCCATTTTTTCTTTGATGCGATGTAACACCAAACCCCGGAATTGCCGTTGGCCCAGGCGTTCTGCGCCGTGTCGAAACATATCCTGAACATGGCGCCCATCCTGCCGTCTGCGGTGAAATGCTCTTCTATGATGTTTTCCTTTGCGTTGTAAATGAAGATCCCATTGCTCGCGGCCAGCCATATTCTGCCTTGTTTGTCCTCCTCCATCCCATAGATCCCTTTCGAGAGGAGGTGATAGATGGAGTCATTAGAAGGTGTTACAGGCACACACCGGCCTTGCGCGGGAACGTATCTTACGAGGTTCCTGCCCTCGTTGCTGCTGAGGAACAAGTCCCCCTTCGATGTCTTCAACAGGTAGTTCAATCTTCCTGGCAGCGCGCCGGCCGTGGAATCCTGGGCGGAAAGATGGCCTATGAATGTCCTGGTGACGGTGTTGAAAATAAACAGTCCTTTGTTCACCGTACGAATGAGTATACGGCTGCTGTCCAGCGCGACAATGGTGCGGAAGGCGCCGTCTTTTTCCGCTGCGGGCGGGAAGTACAATCTTGTCGATGCACGAAGCAGATCATATACGACCAGACCGCTGTCGGTGCTGATGTACAGATCGGACCCTCTTTTGAAGAAATAGTATGCATTGAGAGACCATCTGTTGGCCGTGGCGGACAGTGGATACAGGCTGGTAAAGTATTTCTTCAGCCGCATGTCCTTATCATAGGCAAAAGTCGCTTTAAACCTGGTAGAGAGCCAGGTGGTGCCGCTGTCTTCGAAAAAGCTGAAGGCAATTCCTGTCGATGTCCTTTCGTAGTCGGGCCGGCCGGGTTGGGTCACGGGATGGATATCGAAGATCTTTCCCGAAGCCTGCACGTAATTCACTCCCCGGTTAGTGCAGATCCATAGGTTCTTGCGGCTGTCCGCGTACAGGGAAATGAACAATGTTCCCTCCAGTGAGTGTGGATCGGCGGGATTCCAAGCCAGCTTTTTGAACGATTCGCCCTTCTGATCGAGCAGGTAGACGCCCGAATAAAGGGCTTCGGCCACCAGCCAGTTTTGATCGTTGTAACGCCATTCGAGGATATCTGTTACAGGCAGGTTGTGGGCCAGTTTTAATTTTCCACTGGCAGGCTCGAAGAGCCATAAGGATGCTCCCCAGGTGCTGATCCAGTAGCGGCCTTCCTGGTCTTGCAGGATATGACGGATGGATGCGTGGGCCAACTGGCGGGAGAAGTCAAATGTCTGAATGGGTTGGATGCCGGATGGGTCGAGGAGGTAGATCCGATTGGCACAATAGGCCCATCTTTTTCCATCATGGTCGGACATGATCCCTTCGTATCCTTCTTTGAGGGTCTTTTCGTAAAAAAAGGGCGCTGTTCGTACTTTTATTTCCCGCAGGCTCATGTCGTCCTGCACCTGACAGATGACATCTTTCTGATTGGTAAGGTACATCGTACCGTCCTTCTCTTCCATCACCGAAACGCTGTTATTGTTCCTTAGTCGCCTGGGGGATGGCATTTCCGTGGAATAGTTCACGAAAACATTCTTATCCGGCAGAAAGCAGCTGACGCCGCCGCCGGTGGTGATCCAGATGCGTCCTTTCCTGTCGCAATATAGTGTTTGGATATCGCTAAACACCAGTGAATTACTATCCGCATCGTGGTGGAAATACTGTTTTACCCGATAGCCATCGCAACGGTTGAGACCATTATCGGTGCCGATCCAGATAAACCCCAGTTTGTCCTCCGTCATGCAGGTGGTGGTATTGCTGCTAAGTCCGCCGTCGGTGGTAAGGTGGTTGAATTGCAGCCCGGGAAAGGATTGCCCTGTTGCAACTGCTCCCAATATGAGCATCAATATCGATAAAAAGAAGTTACGCATGTGCAGTCAATGGAGGTTCCACCTTGGAAAAATAATAAAAAGCGCTGATAAAAGACCCGGATAAGGGCAGATGGTGGAAGTATTGCGTAAGAGGCGGATCCGGCTATGCTGCCGGCGCCCGGCTTTGACGGACCAGTTACGCGAAATCTGCCTCCGCCGGCGAAAGGTGCGTTGCAGGAAAAGATGCGGAAGGCTAGTTTCGGGTCCTGAAACAAATAAAACATTGACAATGCATAAATCGATTGTATTGACGGTCCTTGTCGGAGCAACGACCTTTCTATCCTGCCATAAGAGTGATCACCCAGCCAGCAACAACTCCTGCAAGCTGACGGGACTACAGGTGAAAGGCAATGGGTGGTCAGAGAATTATATCATTGCGTATGGAAGCGATGGCAGGCTCAGCAACGTACAGTATTCGGATGGCAGCACTTCCTATACCAGGAGCTTTACCTATGCCAGCGGTATGATCATCATCAACATTACAGGGACATCGCCCGCCATCGACACGGTGTTCCTCAATGCCAATGGGGATGCCGATCACATTATCATGCACATGGGGTCGAGCAATGTCACGGTGTACAGGTTTACGTATGACAGCAACCGGCAATTGACAAAAACTTCTTCACAGACCAACGGCGGTGGTGTCATCGAAGCCACGTATCAATATAACAATGGCGATATAACGGAGGTGGACCAGGCCGGCGGCAGCTATATCTATTCCTACTACACGGATAAGCCGTCAGCGCCGGGCGACCCGGAGGTATTGGGACAGTGGATTCAATTCGGAGTGGTGTACCAGAAGGTGCGGCACCTCGTCAAATCCATCAGTGGCGGAAGCGTTACGGAGAGCATCACCTATACTTTCGATGCGAGTGGAAAAATAATAAGCGCCACACAGGGATCCGGCAGCAATGATATGGCCACCTCTACGTATACCTATGACTGTAATTGATATTTTTCACAGATGAGAAGATGTTTATTTCCACTGAAAGTCCAGTTGTGGGCCTTCCTGATGATCCCTTCCGGGCTTATTTCTACAAACGGGCTGGCGTCTCCGCGCTCAATTAAAAATAACTTTGAGATGTCCAAAGCCGGCACGGCTACCCTCTTCTTTCAACAGGACTTTACGGCCGGCGTGAGCATCTCTTACCTCGGGATTGATCGACCTGAACGGGCGGGTCGAAAAAAAAAGGCCCTCTGTGGAAACAGAAGGCCGTCTAACGATTGCTTGCCATATGAAAGTCTTTCTCCGGCGTCTTGCCGGTCTTTGAGGTCGTGGGCGGATTACCTTCGGTGATCCGTTGTTGGGGGGCTTTCAAAGCCCGCCAAATTCCCTTCGGGAATTTACGAGATGTTGCCTCGCTGCGCCCTTTGAGCAAGCTCAGGGCTCCGCTCATCAACATCTCTGACGCCTCCGGCGTCTTGCCGGTCTTTGAGGTCGTGGGCGGATTACCTTCGGTGATCCGTTGTTGGGGGGCTTTCAATGCCCGCCAAATTCCCTTCGGGAATTTACGAGATGTTGCCTCGCTGCGCCCTTTGAGCAAGCTCAGGGCTCCGCTCAT
>NZ_JAUOTO010000006.1 GCF_030546645.1 Flavitalea plasmicola | reverse complement strand
CGTACCCTTCGTATCCTCGGGTACTTCACACGGTCCTTCTCGATCGTACGGCCTTCGTCGAAGCTGCATTCTTCGCTCAGAACTTCGTCGGAACGTCGTCCCTTGTTCCTCCTTGTTCGTACCTTTCGCTTCCCTCAGGTACGCCTCTAACCTTCGCTTTGCTCGGTTACGTTTCACTCAGATCTTCGTCGGAGAACTTCGTCAGGGCTGCTTCGTCACGAGGGCTTCGCCAGGCCTACTGTCTCAACACCGTTGAGACCTTGGTCGCAACCTTCGCCTACGCTCGGTTGCCTTCGTTGGTTCCAACACTATTGGACCCTTCCTCGGATATCTCATTCGTACCCTTCGTATCCTCGGGTACTTCACACGGTCCTTCTCGATCGTACGGCCTTCGTCGAAGCTGCATTCTTCGCTTCTCCTTGCCCCTAACCTTCGCTTTGCTCGGTTACGTTTCACTCAGATCTTCGTCGGAGAATTTCGTCAGGGCTGCTTCGTCACGCCCAGAACTTCGAAAAAGCTTCGTTCCTCGCTTTTCCTCGTTCGTTCCCTTCGCTCCCCTCGTGAACATTCGTACCCTTCGTATCCTCGGGTACTTCACACGGTCCTTCTCGATCGTAACCTTCGTTTCACTCAGATCTTCGTCGGACCTGCTTCGACACGGTCCTTCTCGATCGTAACCTTCGTTTCACTCGGTTACCCTTTGCCTTGGTCGGAATCTTCGATTCTGGACGAGCTGCTTTCAGCAGGTCCTGGTTTAAGGATAAATCCGCCTTCTAAGCCACTTGATTGCTCGAAAAGGCGGATCAAACGAATTTATTGCAAACCGGAGGTTATGCTATTTAGCGTGCTCTTCCAGATAAGCGACAGCCTGACCAACGGTAGTAATCGTCTCTGCCTGCTCGTCCGGGATGGAGATGTTGAATTCCTTTTCGAATTCCATGATGAGTTCAACGGTGTCCAGAGAGTCTGCACCCAGATCATTGGTAAAAGAAGCCTCATTTGTAACCTCAGCTTCTTCAACTCCTAATTTATCAACGATGATCTTTTTAACCCTTGTAGCGATGTCTGACATTTTTGTAAGATTTAGTTATACGGCTGCAAAAATAGAGATTTCCAGCAAAACACAACAAACCGGGCATTTTTTAATTTTACCCTTTGTTCGTACCTTGCAATTTCCCTACCACCCTTTAATTGGCATTTTCTCGTCGCAAGCGCTAATAGAGCGCTTTAGCAGATTTTGGCAATATGTGTAAAATTTTTAGTTTTTGCGCCATTTAACAGCCCGGAATTAGTAAATTTAAATAACTTCGGCCTCCCTCTTACTTAAAATATAAAAGACAGCATGGCGCTTAGGATCATCGATCACGGAACGAAGGAGTATCAGCAGATGGTGAATTTACGCATGGAGATCCTGCGTAAACCACTGGGTCTCTCATTTGACGCAGCGGAGCTGGAAAAAGAAAAGGAGGATGTGCTGATGGGCGCCTTCGAAGACGACAAACTACTGGGCTGTTGTCTGCTGACAAGAATGGACCAGCATACTATGCGTCTCCGACAGATGGCCGTCCCCAATAGTATGCAGGGGAAAGGTATTGGCCGTGCTCTTATGATCTTCGCGGAGAATATTGCGCGGGACCTTGGCTATAAAAAATTGTGTATGCATGCCCGCAAGACGGCCCTTGGATTCTATGAAAAGCTGGGTTACAGCACCACCGGCGAAGAGTTCATCGAGGTCACCATACCACATTATATTATGGAGAAAGCGCTTTGAGCGGCGAGCTACAAGCTGAGAATTAATTAAATCCTGGCTTGAGGCTATCTGATCAGCCTTATGCTGATGGGATATCGGTATATCCTATTCTCAGCAGCCCTGATCGTCGCAACAATCACCAGGACGGTGTTAAGGATGCCCACTACCCAAAAGAGGAGCACTCCAATAAGGGTAATAAAGAGGATAATATATAACAAGATGATTGTCAACTGGAAATTCAAAGATTCCTTTGCATTGGCCGCTACAAAGGCGGAATCGTTCTTCTTTAGGAGGTAGATCACCAGTGGCGCCAGGAAACCGACTCCGGGGATGATGGCCAGTATATGGGAGAGGATGGCCAGCGTGCGTTCGTCGCCGTCAGGCATATAACCTGGTTGATCTTCTGCCATGGTGCACCTTTTCCATAAATATAATGAATTTATGTAGCAGCTGCCCTTTCGGGGACCTTATCTTCTCCAAGCGCGAAATCACTCATCCGGCGGAGGAAACGGAGCAATTCGGCCATGGAATGCACATCATCCACCACCAGCAGGAAGTTTTTGCCAGCCTGTTTGAGCTTGGCCTTATTTGTATATTTCTGAATATAGTCCAGGATCCGACTGAAGATCTCCGACTCAAAATAGGGAGAGTCGGGCCTGTTGATAAAATAGCAACGCAGGTCAGTATCCTTCAGGATCAGCTTTTCGAATCCCAGGGTGACGGCCAGCTTGCGGATACGCACTGTGTCGAAAAGGTCCTCTACCTGTGGCGGTATGGGGCCAAAACGGTCTATCAGCTCTTTATGGAATTCCTGCAATTCTTCTTCGTTACTGCTGTTATCCAGCCTTGTGTAGAGCGATAGCCTTTCAGTGATGCTTTCCACGTAGCTGTCGGGTATCAGTATTTCCAGGTCCGTGTCTATCGTACAGTCCTGTACATAATCGTCCGCTTTGGAGATCTCTTCTTTGAATAGCTCTTTGAACTCGGTGCGTTTGAGTTCCTTGATGGCTTCGTCCAGGATCTTCTGATAGGTCTCGAATCCGATGTCGGCCATAAAGCCACTTTGTTCGCCACCGAGCATGTTGCCAGCGCCGCGGATGTCGAGGTCGCGCATGGCGATCTGGAAGCCACTGCCCAGGTCGCTGTGCTGTTCCAGCGTCTGCAAGCGCTTGCGGCTGTCATCCGGCAGTGTGGCCAGGGAGGGAGCCAGTAGATAACAGAATGCCTTTTTATTGCTCCGGCCTACGCGACCGCGCAGCTGATGAAGATCGCTGAGACCGAAATGATGGGCATTATTGACGATGATCGTGTTTACATTGGGGATATCCACGCCACTCTCCACGATGTTTGTACATACGAGGACGTCATATTTCCTGTCGATGAAGTCCAGTATCTTTTCCTCCAGCTCATGGCCTTCCATCTGGCCGTGGGCGTAGCTGATGCTCAGATCGGGGCACAATCCCTGGATGACGGCGGACATTTCCGCCAGCCCCTGGACCCTGTTGTAGATGAAGAACACCTGTCCACCCCTTTCCGTCTCATAGTAGATTGCGTCACGGATGAAATCTTCATTATAGCCATGCAATTCCGTCTGTATAGGCTGACGATTGGGAGGGGGTGTATTGATGATACTCAGATCACGGGCGCCCATCAGGCTGAACTGCAGGGTACGGGGAATAGGCGTGGCTGTCAGGGTAAGGCAGTCGACATTTGTCCGCAGTGTCTTGATCTTCTCTTTATGTGCCACCCCGAATTTCTGTTCCTCGTCGATGACCAGCAATCCCAGGTCTTTGAACTTTACTTCTTTGCCCAGCAAGGCGTGGGTACCGATGATGATATCGATCTTACCGTCCTCCAGCCTTTTCAGGGTATCTTTTTTCTCTTTCGAGGATTTGAACCTGTTGACGTAATCCACTTTGACCGGGAAGTCCTTCAATCTTTCGCTAAAGGTCTTATAATGCTGGAAAGCAAGGATAGTGGTGGGCACGAGCACGGCGGCCTGTTTACCGTCACAGCAGGTCTTAAAGGCTGATCGAACGGCCACTTCCGTCTTGCCGAAACCTACGTCCCCGCAGACCAGCCTGTCCATTGGCGAAGGAGATTCCATATCCTTCTTTACGTCGGCAGTGGCTTTGCTCTGGTCTGGCGTGTCCTCATAGATAAACGACGCCTCCAGCTCTGTCTGCATGTAGTTGTCGGGGGTATGTGCAAAGCCTTGCTGCGCTTTGCGCTGCGCATAGAGCCTGATCAGATCGAAAGCAATCTCTTTTACCCTGGTCTTTGTCTTTTCCTTCAGCTTCTGCCAGACATCGCTGCCAAGCTTATTCACCCTGGGCACAGTGCCTTCCTTGCCTGTGTATTTCGAGATCTTGTGTAAAGAGTTGATGTTGACGTACAGGATATCGCTGTCCTTATAGATGATCCGAACGGCCTCCTGCAGCCGGCCATTGGCTTCTATTTTTTGCAAACCGCTGTACACGCCTACCCCGTGGTCGATATGTGTGACGTAATCTCCCGGCTGTAACTCCCGAAGGGTTCGGAGGGTGATGGCCTTGTTCTTATTATAGGCTTGTTTAACCTTGTACTTATGGTATCGCTGGAAAAGCTGATGGTCTGTATAACAGACGACTTTCAGGTCTTCGTCAATGAATCCTTCATGGATGGACAGTGGTATGGGGGTGAAAGTGACCTCGGCTTTCAGGTCTTCGAAGATCGTACGGAGCCGTTCCAACTGCCGCGGATTCTCAGCAAAGAGGTAAAGGGTATATTTTTTAGCCTCCCAGGACTTCAGATCCTTTATCAGCAAGTCGAACTGCCTGTTGAAAGCGGGCTGGGGGCGGGTGTGGAAATCGATAGCGAAAGGGGAACCACCATCGATGTCACCGGATGCCGAGGGCCCGTATTCCACCACGTGGAATTTTTTCAGCTCCCGTCCTATGTCTTCTGCTGTGGCGAACTCTTCCTGCCGTATCTCTCTTTTCTCCATTTTATCCTCTTCGTCCGAAGCGGCTTCCCGGGACAGGGGGCGCCGGCTTTTGCCTGCCGGTTCGGCTGCCGCCTGGGCTGCAAGGCGTTCACGTTCCACTGTCAGGTGTTCCAGGTAGATCTCCAGGTCTTCCTCCTGGATGGCGAGCCTTTCCCTCGTGAAAGCCCAGTCCTGCATCCAGATGACCGTATTTTCCGGCAGGAACTCCAGCAAGGAGATCTTCTCCCCGCTGCCCACCCGGGTGTCCACATTTGGTATAATATTGACTTGCAGCAACTTACGCTCACTGAGCTGGGTCTCGGGGTCAAATATGCGGATGGAATCCACGTCATTGCCAAAGAGCTCTATCCGGTAAGGCTTTTCGTTGCCAAAGGAGTAAATGTCGAGGATACCGCCGCGCAAAGCGAACTGCCCGGGTTCATATACAAAGTCGGTCCTTTCGAAGCCTTTTTCCACAAAGCGCTCCATCATGCCATTCAAGTCGAGGGTATCGCCCGCCTTGATGGAAATGATGTTGCCGGAAAGGGCATCCGGCTGTACCACCTTTTCAAAAAGCGCTTCGGGGTAGGAGACGATGAGCTTTTTATGGCTGCCGGTGACTGCCGCAGGATTTCGCATAGCTGCGGACAGGCGCGTCAGGGTCTCGGTGCGCAGCATGACATGGCTGCTGTTCAGCAGTCGATAATTTTTCTTTGTCTTAAAAGAGGAAGGGAAGTAAAAGAGGTCCAGGGCTCCTGTGAGGTTTTCCAGCGTATTATGCAGGTAGGCTGCGGCCTCGGCGTCCTCACAAACTACCAGGTGATTGAGCTGGCTGGTCATTTCATGCTGAAATACGGCGTTCACCAGAAAGGCTGGGCTACTGCCCTGTAGGTTCCTGCAATGAATGCGTTGGGGTTGGGACAATACGAGTCTGTCCGCCAGTTGAAAAAGGCGGGGAGAATGCAAAAAAGACCCGGATAAAACCTCACTGTTCATTCAGTTGGCAAAGATACGAAAAATGGTCAGGCAACCGAACAGGTTAAATTACCGTAAATCCTAATAAACGGGTTTATGATCGGATTCTACACTACAATCAACTTTTGTCATTTTTCCTGATAAGACCTCAACGGGGGCGAGATTGTTTTTTTCATCCCTGCGGCTGGCGTGGAAGAGATCACCCTTCTTTGTGAAAATGGAGTACTGACCGACAGGCAACAGCACTTTAAAATGTCCCTTATCGTCAGTGTCGGCCTGCCGGATCATCCGGGTATGTATGGACTTGAAATAAGGCGCGTCACCGACCCTATCTACCTGGTTGATATTGGTTAATTCATAGATGTAGATGGTGCCGCGGACACCCTCTTTTGGAGCAGAAGTTCTCCTATTTGGAGCGGGCATACGGTTGCCTCCGATGCTGAAGACGGTGCCTTCGATGCCCTGATCGCCGAAGGTCCTGTGGATCAGGCCGCAAGAAAGGCTCAAAAGACCTACAAGTAAAAGTTTCAGCATGAAGGAAGGCCCCAAAATGGTTCTAAGTAAGTTACATATAATTAAGCCTGAAAACAGCTAAAAAACACTATTTTTAAGACCGATTTAAATAATCCTTATGACTAATTGGCGCCCGCGCTCCTTATTCCTTTTATCGATCCTACTCCTTTCCGCCCTATTTTCCCAGGCGCAAGTGTCCACCAATAGAGCCGCTCTTCAACAAGCGAGCCGGCTCAAAGCCAGCCAGGAACAGGATATCCGCCGGATGGTGGAAACCCTGGCCGCCAAGCATGGATGGCCGCTGACGATCAAGAACAAGAGCGGGCGCCTGGCCTATCTGCGGGGACTCAGCCGGACGGGGCATCCAATATATATAACCACCAACGATAATATTATATCCGCCGCCACTATCCGGACCACCTCCCTTTGGCCTGGCGGCAGTACGGGACTTGGGCTCAGCGGCAGCGCCAACTATATGTCGGGATTGATCGCCGTATGGGACGAGGGGAAGGTGAGGAATACCCACGTCGAGCTGAACAACCGGGTGAACCAGGCAGACAACTCGGCGGTCCTCAGCGATCACTCCACGCATGTCGCCGGCACGATGATCGCGGCGGGGGTGAACCCGGTGGCCAAGGGCATGTCGTTTGGCGCAAAGATGCTGAACGCGTATGACTTCAATAGTGACCAATCCGAGATGATGACGGCGGCGCAGAACGGACTCCTTGTTTCTAATCACTCTTATTCCATTATTACTGGTTGGTACTACAATGGCGACCAGAGCCGGTGGGAATGGTGGGGCAATCATGGGGACACGGTGGATGTCAACTTCGGATTATATGACGAAGATACCCGGACCTGGGACTCCATCGCGTATAATGCCCCTTTCTACCTGATTACCAAAGCAGCGGGCAACAACAGATCCGTGAATGGTCCCGACGTGAACGCCACCTATTATTATTACGATGTCAGTTCCAACAGCTGGAAGTCTGAAAAGCGTCCTTCCAACATCAGCAACAATGCCGGTTACATGATCATCGCCACCTACGGCAATGCCAAGAATATCCTTACAGTAGGAGCGGTGAATCCGATTCCTGCCGGCTATAGCCAGCCTTCGGACGCAGTGCTGACCGATTTCAGCAGTTGGGGTCCCACGGGGGATGGCCGTATCAAGCCCGATGTCGTGGCTGACGGGGCCAATGTCCTGTCTTCCGTCAGTACTGCCGACAATGCATATGATGTTTTCAGCGGCACTTCCATGGCATCCCCTGCTGCGGCGGGCTCTTCTTTCCTGCTGCAGGAATATTGGTCGAAGCTGCATGGCAACACCTTCATGCGTTCGGCCACGTTGAAGGGCCTTCTTATCCATACGGCTGACGAAGCGGGCGCCAACCCCGGTCCGGACTATC
This sequence comes from Flavitalea plasmicola, assembly GCF_030546645.1. Classification (GTDB taxonomy): domain Bacteria; phylum Bacteroidota; class Bacteroidia; order Chitinophagales; family Chitinophagaceae; genus Puia. The sequence goes on along the minus strand of NZ_JAUOTO010000006.1, from coordinate 823,008 downwards.
AATATGGTTGGGGCCTGATCAATATGGAAAAGGCGGCCTCCGTCATCACTTCGAACAACACCGCCCAAAAAGATCAGATGGTCGTGGAGGATCAGCTGACGAATACTACCAATGATGCCGACAGCATCACCGTGGTGGCTTCCGGCACATCGCCTCTTATTGCTACCATCTCCTGGACGGATCCCGCGGGGGTGCCGGCAGCCAATGTCACTTCCAACTTTCATGACGTGGGCATCAAGCTGGTGAATGACCTGGACCTCCGGATTACCGATGTCTCGTCAGGCACTGTCTACCTGCCCTGGATATTAAATCCTGCCTCGCCGTCTGCGGCGGCTACCAGGGGGGACAATATCCGCGACAACGTAGAAAAGGTACAGGTGGACAGCCTGATACCCGGCAGGACCTATAAAATAAAAGTATCTCATAAGGGCACCCTGAAGCAGGGCACTCCTTCGGGCAGCCAGGCCTATTCGCTGCTGGTCAGCGGGGCGGGCGGAACAGCCTATTGCGCATCCGGCGCCTCGGGTTCCACCGGTTCCTTTATCAGCAATGTGAACCTGGGCAGCCTGAATAATGCTACAGCAGGCGACTGTGGCGCGAAATACAATGATCAGACTGCAGTGGCTGCGCCACAGCTGGCTATCGGGCAAACCTTTCCCATCAAGGTGGGTTACCAGACATGCAGCGGTACTGCCAACACCAATATTGCTGTTTATATCGACTATAATAATAACGGTGATTTTGGCGATGCGGGCGAGCTTGCCGCATCTACTACGAACCTGAGCAGCACCACAACTGCCGCCACCTACACGGGCAGCATTACTATCCCTACTACCGTAAAAGCCGGTGTATTCACCCGCATGCGGATCGTCGTACAGGACGGGGCAGCGGCTGTACCTGCTGCCTGCGGCACTTATACTGCTGGCGAGACCCAGGATTACCGCGTAATGTTCTCCACGCCCGCCAGCGACGTAGGCGTGGCTTCGCTGGAATTGCCCGGCCTTTCCAGCTGCGCCAGCGATTCCCAGATCGTCACCATCCGGATCCGCAACTACGGTACTACGCTGCAGAATGCAGTTCCCGTGACGACTACCATCAAGGATGGCGGCGGCAATACCGTCGCCACGCTTACTGCGATCTGCAAGGATAGCCTACCGGGCAAAAGCGATGTCGTTTTTACCTATAACACCACATTTAAAGCCATTGCCGGCACGACGTATACGTTGACGAGCAAAACGGGCCTGGCCACTGACTTTAATACCGGCAACGATCAGTATGTCGCCAGCACTACTGTCAGCACCAACTCCTCTACTGCTACGGGTACGGCATTTACCTGCGGTACGAATGCCACGACCGCTTCTTTAAAAGCAACCACTTCCGGCAACGACGTGGCCTTATGGTATGATAGTCCAACAGCGACCAAGCCTATTGCTGCGGGCAATTCCACTACTACCAGCGTGATCCCGTCCAATAACACCTATTATCTGGGAGTGAACGATCTGGCAACCAAAGAAGGCCCCCCTAATAAGATGGCGGCTTACACCAATGGAACGGGAGCCTATTATCAGCTGCAGGGCAATTTCATAAAGCTGACAACGCAAGTTCCCCTTACCATCGAAAGTGCCAAGATGTATTTTTCTCATAGCGGGAAGGTGACGTTTACCCTTGCTACTTTTGCAGGCTGGTCGGGTACCAATGGCTCCTATTCCTATATACCCAACTACAGTACGACCATCGACGTATACGCGACCAGGAATACGCCATTGGCAGTAGGCCCTAATACGTCTGCCCCAGCTGATAACAATGATACAGGAGGAATATTCAATCTGAATATCCCCATTCCCACTCCAGGCAGCTATATCATCATTATCGACGGCACTGACGGCACGGGCATATTTGCCAATGTATTCGGCAGCGGCAGCAGTTCCGTCGTGCCCTATCCCATTTCGATTCCCGGACTGATCTCTATCACCGGCAATGATCAGGGGGGCAATACTGCCGACAGCACTACGGCCTATAAAAAGATCTATTATCCCTTCTATAACATGGGTATCAGATTGACTGGCTGTCCCAGCACGGCGGCCCGGACTCCTGTGGTGGCCACACCCGTAGCTGCGCCTGTCATTACGCTGACCAATACCAATGTATTCACCAGCAGCTTTGACGATGGCAACCAGTGGTACCGGAGTGGAACGCTGTTACGGGATTCCACCGGAAAGACGCTTATCGCCAAGATCTCCGGCACGTATCAGACCATCGTCACGGATGCTGTCAGCGGGTGTGCGCTGCCGTCCAACTCCATACCATTCGTCTCCACCGGAACCAATGATGTCAACGGTTCCACCATTGGGTTGGTGGTATCGCCCAATCCCAACCCGGGGATCTTCCAGCTGCAGTTCAACATGGAAACGCCGGACAATACCAGTATCATCCTGTTGAATACCCTGGGCCAGAAAGTCTATGAAGAAGATGATGCGAATTTTGTCGGTGCGTATAACAAAACGATCAATGCCGGCAACCTGGCTTCCGGCATGTATGTGCTGAAGATCATTCACGGGAATGACACTTATGTCCGGAAAATCCTGGTGAAAAAATAAATCATACCCGGAAAAAAATTATATATTAGCCAATCGATTGCCTGCTACAACTGAACAAAGGGCGGATCTTCGGATCCGTTCTTTGTTTGTGTACCTGCCAGCATCACGCTTAAATTCCATCAGTATGCTCCAACCTTGGCAAACCGGTAAGGTCACCCGCATAGAGAATGAGACGGCGCAAACCCGGCGATTTTGGATACAGATCCCGGCCCTTGCCTCTTTTGACTTTAAGCCAGGGCAGTTTGTCACCCTGGACCTTCCTATTCACGAGAAGCTCAACAAACGGGTGCGGAGTTATTCCATTGCCTCCTGGCCCGATGGCTCCAATACTATCGAGCTGGTGATCGTACATCTGGAAGGAGGCGCCGGTACGAATTATTTATTCAATGAAGTGAAAGTTGGCAGCGAGCTGACGCTCCGTGGGCCACAGGGAATATTTACCTTACCGGAACCTATCGAGAAAGACCTGTATTTCATTTGCACAGGGACGGGGATCGCTCCTTTTCGGAGCATGGCGCATCATATCCTTAATAATAATATCCCGCACCGGGAGATCTACCTGATCTTTGGCTGCCGTCATTTTGGCGATGCGTTATATGGCCCCGAATTAAAGGCGCTGGCCGAGCAGATACCCAGCTTTCATTATATTCCTACTTACTCCCGGGAAGTTTCCACGGACCATATCATCCGTACGGGATATGTACACGCCGTGTATGAGGAGCTTTGCCGCAAGAACCAGGAAGGTTCGGGCACAAATGAATTGAAGGCGGCTTCTTTCTACTTATGTGGATGGAAAAATATGATCGATGAAGCCAAGCAACGGATTCAGGCATTAGGCTATGACAGGAAGGCTATCCACCAGGAGCTTTATGGTTAGGTCTGCTATTTCGTCGCTTTTTCTTTGGGATTTTCCTTGCCGTTGATCTTCATGGAGATGACAGGGATGGAATGTTCTTCTAATTTATTTTCCAGCTGTACATATGCCTTTTGTATCTCCAGAATCTCGGCGTGGCTATTCATCATTTCTTTTTCCAGTTCGATGATCTTCGAACGGCTTTTTGCCAATGTCGCCCTACCTATCATGAGACCTATAAAACCACCTCCAATTACTGCAATCAATAGAATAACCGGATTAATGATTAGATCAAAAGTAATCATCTTAAAAATAATTTAATGTTCTTTAAGCGATAGGCTGTTCACCAGGGGATGCAGTGGGTCGTTTTCAGGGGATCGGACAGGCTTTGCGTCCGATCCGGATCAAATATAGTAATAAATTAACGAAAACACAATAAATCCCGGATGCGAAAAATTCCTGTTATCCTTCTATTTGTCGGCTGACGATCCTGGATATGTCAGCAATGGGCACCCGCTCCTGCTGCATAGTGTCTCTATAGCGGATAGTAACCGTCTGATCCTCTTTGGTCTGGTGGTCCACCGTTACGCAGAATGGTGTTCCGATGGCGTCCATCCGGCGATAGCGCTTGCCGATGGCATCTTTTTCCTCATAAAAGCACCGGAACTGGCTTTTGCAGGCATCCATCACCTCCCGGGCTATTTCGGGCAGGCCGTCTTTTTTCGTTAGGGGCAGCACGGCCAATTTTATGGGCGCCAGCCTGGGGGGGAATTTCAGCACAACGCGGCTATCCTGCTTTTCAGGAGTGCTGAGGTCCTCTTCGAAATAGGCTTCGCTCAGTACCATCAGGACGGTGCGGTCCAGGCCGATGGAAGTCTCTATGACATAGGGTATATAGTTCTGATTGATCTCGGAGTCGAAGTACTGCATTTTCTTTTTGCTATATTCCTGATGGCTCTTCAGGTCGAAATCCGTGCGGGAATGGATGCCTTCTACTTCTTTGAATCCAATGGGAAAATCATATTCGATATCGCAGGCCGCATCTGCGTAGTGGGCCAGCTTCACGTGATCGTGGAAGCGGTATTTTTCTTTTGGTATACCCAGGCTCAGGTGCCATTTCATCCTTTCGTTCTTCCAGTGTTCGTACCATTCTTTTTGTGTGCCGGGTCGGATGAAGAACTGCATTTCCATCTGTTCGAACTCCCGCATGCGGAAGATGAACTGGCGGGCGACGATCTCGTTGCGGAAAGCTTTGCCGATCTGCGCGATGCCGAAAGGGATCTTCATCCGGCCTGTTTTCTGTACGTTGAGGAAATTGACGAAGATACCCTGGGCCGTTTCCGGGCGCAGGTAGATCTCGCTTGCTTCTTCGGACACGCTGCCCAGCTGGGTAGAGAACATGAGATTGAACTGGCGTACTTCCGTCCAGTTACCCGTATCGCTGACGCTGCATTTTATCTTCTGGTCTTCTATGAGCTTTTTCAGGCCGGCGAAGTCGCTGGCGGCGAGCAGGCTGTCCATAGCTTGCTGGAGGGCGTCCGCGCCTGCCTTATCTCCCTTTTTTTCCAGCTCTTCGATCCGGGCTTCGATGAGGTGGTCGACACGATAGCGCTTTTTGCTGTCCTTATTGTCGATCATCGGGTCGCTGAAATTGTCGACATGGCCGCTGGCTTTCCAGGTGGTGGGATGCATGAAGATGGCCGCGTCGATGCCGACGATGTTCTCATTCAGCTGGGTCATGCTTTTCCACCAATAGTCTTTTATGTTCTTTTTCAGCTCACTGCCATTTTGGCCATAGTCATAAACGGCGCTCAGGCCATCATAGATCTCGCTGGACGGGAAGATAAAGCCATATTCTTTACAGTGCGAAATGATCGCCTGGAACCTGTTCGTGTCGTTTGCCATAGTCGGCAAAGATAAAGAATCACCTCAATTTCTCGTTCTCCTTATGCCGCTCCGCGTCCCGGATGTTTTTCTTTTCGAAATTCTTTTCCAATGCGACGGAGAGATCGACCCCTGTCTGGTTGGCAATGCAGAGCAGCACCCATAGCACGTCCGCCAGCTCATCCGACAATTCCTTTCCTTTATCGGAAGCTTTGAAGGACTGGTCACCATAAAGCCGGCTCATCAACCGGGCGACCTCCCCCACCTCTTCGGCGAGGATGGCCATGTTCGTCAGTTCGCTGAAATAGCGCACGCCGGTGGTAGTGATCCATTTGTCTACCAGCTGCTGGGCTTCCTTTATGGACAGATGTTGTTCCGGCATGGTAATTAATCCCCTTTATCTTCCTCCAGGTCGTCATGATCATCGCCACCCAGGCTATAATAGTTATTTTCTTCGTCTTCTTCACCGATGGCTTCGTCGTCATCATCGAGTTCGGCGCCGGGTATATCCAAGCCGTCGTCGAGGGAAGGATCTTCGTCCTCCTTCTTCTTTTTCGACCTGGTTTCCGGGTCTATATCCGACTCTTCTTCCTGCTTGTAGATATCGTCTTTAGGGGAGTATTCCGGTAAGGGAAAGAGTTTGTCCTCCTTTTTCTCCGCCCTGGTTTTTTTCGCCATATATTATTATTTGACCTAAAATTACTGAAATTCCTACTCCCTGACCTTTGTATCCAGGAGGATCGTCACTGGCCCGTCATTCAGCAGCTCCACTTTCATATCCGCCCCGAATATGCCTGTACCGATGGGCTTGCCCAGATCGGCCTCCAGGCGGCGAATGGTCTCTTCATAGAGGGGAATGGCGATGTCCGGCTTGCTGGCCCGGATATAAGAGGGGCGATTCCCTTTTTTCGTGGCTGCGTGGAGCGTGAACTGGCTCACCAGCAGCAGGTCGCCGCCTGTATCTTTCAGGGAAAGGTTCATGACGCCTGCCGCATCATTGAAAATACGGAGATTGACGATCTTACCGCTCAGCCATTCGATGTCTTCCGGACCGTCTGCGTCCTCGATGCCTATCAATACCAGCAGGCCGGCCTCTATGGCAGCCTTCAGGACGCCGTCAATGGTGACGGATGCACGGGTTACCCGTTGTATAACTGTTCGCATTTCAGGATGAAGGTAAGCTCTCCGGGTGGAAATTCAGCACGGGCCGGCCGGCTATGCGGATACGCAATCCTTTTTCATACAATGATACGATGACGGCCCCTGCGACCAGCAGCAACTGGAGGATAATAGCCATCCATTGGACCTGTCTTCCTATATAATAGGAAAGGGGGTGGAAGACGAAGCGGATGACATGCCGTCCCGGTGGTATGGAAAGTCCCCGCAATGCATAGTTGGTGCGAATGATGGGCACTTCACGATCATCTACCCATGCCTTCCAGCCGCGGCCGTAGAAGACCTCACTGAATACGGCGAACCTGGGCTTCTTCGATGTCGACACGTAGGTAATGACATCATTATCGTTGTTCAGCAAGTGAATCTGTGCGGTAGTATCGGGTCCGGGCACGTAGGCGACCTTGTCTTTGTCTGCCGTGAAGACGATGGCCTCCTGTGCCGGCTGGAAATGTGTCAGGGTATCCATGACCGTTTTGGGTGTCCGGAGGAAGCGGATGCTGTCGACGAACCATACCGGGCCCAGGCAATTCGCATTTTGATAAACGAACTCTTTGCCCGTTACGCTGCGCCGGAGGATATACTTTGTATTCAGCATATTGATCACGGGCTGACAGATGGGATAGTTCATCAGCTGGTGGACTATAAGGTCTTCATAAACCCGCAGCTTGGCAGCGTGATAGCCTCCTATTGAATTATGGAAGTAGGCGGTCATTGCCCCATAGCTTAGGGTATTGTTAGCCGTGTCACGGAGATCGAAAACACGATAGTATCCTTTGTCCTGCATAACTTCCTTGTCGCTTTCGGTCGGGATGAAATTTGTCTGGTATTCTTCTTTTTCCTGGTAATTGTCGTAGTTGAGATATTTCAGGTCAATGTCCATGAGGTCCACGAAGCTGAGCAGGCCTATTGAAGCCAGCAGGAATGCGGGCCGGACCTTCCGTTTCAGATACAGTGCGAGGATCAGGGCTGCGGCTGCAACAAAGGAAAGACTGCGCAGAATGCTGTTCAGAAAGAGGGTACGGCGATCCAGGCGGAGGCCTTCCAGGAAGGTGGTGACGTAACCTACCTGGACTTTGCCTTTTGCGGCGGCCTTTTCCAGCAGGCGGATGTCTGAAAGGCCGGTGTAGTTTGATCCGGCGTAGAGGCCGAACAGCACACCAAAGACAGCCAGGGTCAGTAGTAGGCCCCAGCGGTATTTTTGCCAAATCTGTTTGGAATCCCTGCGTACCTGTTCCGGGACAGGCATGGCTGTCCCTGCGTTCCCACGGCTGATTCCCCAGGTATAGATCCGCTGCAAGGTCAGTGTGGCCAGGAGGCAAAGCAGGAAATTGGGGATAACGATGATCATGCTGGGCGCCCTGAATTTGTTATACATGGGAAGATATTTCAACAACCAGCTGTTGAAAGGTTGGAAATAACTACCCCAGCTCATTACGATGGTGACGATAAAAGCGCTCAGAATCCACCATTTATGCTTCTTATCCAGCATGATAAGGCCGGCCAGGGCCAAAAAGCAGATGATGGCACCCGCATAGGGGGGGCCAGCCAGCAGATCGCCCACGCCGCCCCAATAATATCTCGGTCCGTCCTCCCCTACCAACTGTCCCAGCTCGGCGGGCATTTTCTGCAGGGCCTGCACTGCATGGGACTTTTCGGCCGGCAATTGCAGGTCGGTGCTACCACCATAGATATCCGGCACCAGCAGGACGAAGGGTTCCGTCCTGTACATACTGAAATCGAAAGCGGCGGTCTCGCTCAGTCCATTGCTTGTGTAGTTGCTTTGATGGTCCGCCAGCTCGCTGCCTCCCCGAATGGTCTCATGGGAGGAATCATTGGTGGTAAAAAGTACAATGCCGTTGGCCAGCACACCTACCAGGACTGCCCCGATGCATACCAGGGAGGCATGGCGCAACCGGCGGAACTCCTTACCACGGATCCAGCGAATGGCATAGGCGCCAAAGAGGAACATGGCTGCCAGGAATGTGTAATAGACGATCTGCATATGACCTGTCGAGATCATCATCGATGCAAAAAGGGCCATCAAGGCCATTCCCTGCCAATATCTTTTCTCCAGGACCAGGATCATGGAGCCAATCAACCCGGGCAGCATGGCAATACATTGCATTTTTGTATCATGGCCTACGGCTACGATGACGGGATTATAGGTGGCATAGGCATAGGCCAGGCTGCCGATGATGCCGATGAATGGGTTGACCCGAAGTACGCCGGCGAGGAAGTAAAAACAAATGCAGGCCAGGAAGAAGAAACTGGCGGGTTTCTCCAGGTAGAGGGTCAACATCCCATAGAGTACGGAAGAAAGGTGGAGGGACGGGCCGTCCATTGCTATCTGGTAGGCGGGCATACCGCAGAACATGCTGTTGCTCCACAGGGGGAAATGTCCATGTGTCTGCCTGAACTGGAAAGATTGCTGGGCCATTGCCTTCCATTGCAGCAGATCTTCCTGGAAAAGCACCTTGCCCTGGAAGACGGGTTTGCAATAGATCACCGCCACCAGGAGGAATATCAATACCGCCACGCCATGGGGCAGCAGCCTGGTGAACCATTTTTTCCCGGGAAAATGTAATCCGGACACCTGGATGAAGCGGTGTTTGAGCATATTTGAATCGTTTTGCAATTGTCGGACCATATTTAGCGGTAACTTCGGGAGCTTAATTAAAACCAAGTTAATACTATTGGGGATGGATGGCCCATCAAAATAGCATGAAGATCGATATAACCAAAGAAATTATTTTTCAGACGGCCCGGAGCGGGGGTAAAGGCGGCCAGAATGTGAACAAGGTAGAGACGATGGTAGAGGGGTATTTCCTGGTCCGAGCTTCCTCCGTCCTGACGGAGCAGCAAAAAGCCGTGCTTGAACAAAAACTGGCCGGAAAGATCAATTCCGATGGCTTTTTGCAAGTGCGGTCCCAGGTCCATCGGAGCCAATTAGCCAATAAACAGGAAGTTGTCCGCAAAATGCAGGACCTGATCGCACAGGCCTTGAAGAAGGAGAAAAAGCGGATAGCTACCAAGCCCTCGAAGGGTTCTAAGGAAAAAAGGATTGAATCCAAGAAGAAGCAGGGGCAGATCAAGGAAGGCCGGAAAAAGATACAACACTGATCCCAGGCAATTAAAAAATTCCCCCACCCGGTGAGGATGGAGGAGGTTGACCCGTTTTGTTTAATGGTAAATGGTATCTGAACACTACGGAGATGGTTTAGGGGCTGTGCAAATTATCTCTCCAAAACCCCGGGTCCGCCGGGGGATTCGATGCCAAAGTTCCATTATCGGACACAATATGCCTAGCGCAATCCTACGGGAAAATGCACGTAGTTATACTTATTATATTTAGGTGTATATACTTATCTTACCTTCTTGCGGTTAATAGTATTTTGCCGCCTGATCGTTCACTACATAAATCACCCTTTAAATCAGAAATTTCCTTATGAACAAATTCCCAACTTCCTTTACCAGGACGCTCCCGGTAGCTGCGGGCCTTTTAATGATCACCGCTGTCCTGGCCTTGTCAGGGTGTGGCGGAGGTCCTTCCGAGCCCCCTATTAACGAAGACAGTGTGCGGCCGCACGCAATTTCCATTAAAGAGGCGACAGCGCTTTGTTCCATGTTCAGGACCACTACGGATACGCTGAAAGCGAAATGCCCGCTGTTCAAGGATGCCCTGAATATGGGATATGCAGAGGCCTTCAACAGTGACACGTACCGGATCCTGCTCAGGCAAAAGGATTCCACGGGGGCTCTTGCTGCTGGTATCCGCATCTATTACGGCCTGGATGCAAAAGGGGTCATGAAGCTGGTGATGGTACCTTATGACAAGAATGGCAATGATATCCTTCATCACCTGATCAGTACGGATGTCAAGCCTTTACCTGGCGATTCATCGAAGGAAAGGAAGGCTGAATCCCTTACCGCAGATGGCGCCCAGGCCATGGAGCAGGGGAACCTTTGTCCGACGGTCTGCTCACCTACCGGTCCGCTTACGCCTCAATAATTATGAAGCTTCTCTTCACTTACCTACTGAGTCAATCCATTTTAATACCTATTATCATAGGGCTGATACGCTTGCGTCGCCTCAAAGGCTATCAGCCCTTTTTTATCCTGCTGATCATCGGAACGTTGACGGAAACGGCGGGCTATATCACCATCAAGCGCTATGGCACCAATCTTGTGGTCGTCAATATCTATGTAGTGCTGGAATGGATATTCATCGCCTGGCAATTCCATGTCTGGGGCCTATTGCGTCAAAAAAAGTGGCTGTATTATCTTTTGCTTACCGGTCCAATCCTGCTCTGGATTGAAGAGGACCTTGTCCTGGGGAATATCACCCGCATCGAGCCCTACTTCCGGTTCCTCTATTTTCTCCTGATCGTCCTGCTTAGCATCAATAAGATCAATTTTACGATCACACATGAAAGCCGTAATCTTTTGAGAAACCCTCAATTCATTCTCTGCCTAGGGTTTATTATCTATTTCATGTATATGATCGTTTATTTCTGGGCATACTATGCCAGTGTATTTGAAAGGTCGGTTATCACGAGCAATATCATCGGCTTCATGGCCTATGTCAATGTTCTTACCAACATTATCTTCGGCATTGCGCTCTGGATGATCCCTGCGCCGCAGAAATTCACGCTCAGATAGTTTTTGGTCTGGGGTTTGCACAACGTACTTTAGCATCTGATGGAACATAAGATACTTTACAATACCGTTATTTTCTCTATAATCATTGGAGCGATTATCATATATTTCTTTGTTTCCATTATTCGTCACCATCGCCGTTTTGTCCGGTTGCAAAGGGAGAAGATCTTTGCGGAGATCACAATCCGGGAGAACGAGCGAAAACGCATTGCAGGCGATCTCCATGACAGCATGGGTCCTCTTCTGGCTGCAGTAAAGCTCAACATCAGCAATGTCGAGGTGGAGCAGGAGGCTGACAGGGAGGTGCTGGAAAAGACGGCGAAGTACCTGGATGAGATCATTGGCAGCATGCGCAGGATATCCCACGATCTTCTGCCCAATACGTTGGAGAGAAAGGGATTGGTGGAAGCCATCCGCGAATTCATCAACCAGATCAATGTCAAGGCATCCCTCAATATTCAGTTATACGTAGTGAAAGAGATCCAGGTGCCTAAGGAAAAGGAGATCCACATCTTCCGGATGATCCAGGAGATCGTTCATAATACAATCAAGCATGCCCAGGCGCGGAACCTGCAAATAGGCTTCAGCGAAGAGGAGGGGCATCTGCTGTTCCTTGCCAAGGATGACGGTAAAGGGTTTGACAAGGAGAAAGTGCTGGCGGGCGCCCACGGCCTGGGCCTTCGTAGTCTTGAGAGTCGTTGTGAGATACTGAACGGGGTACTTTCGCTGGAGTCGAAGCCGGGGGCAGGGACGAATTATTTTATAAAGATACCGGTGGCGTAGTGGGGGTTTGGCCTGACGGCCAGATTTGCTTAGATTTGGACCCTACCTCTTGCACTGAATGAAAAAGCAAATTTCCCTCGTAATTGCAGACGATCACGAGATCTTTCGGGACGGTCTTGCGCTGATGATCAACAAACAGGAAAATCTATCCCTTGTTGGACAGGCGGGCGACGGTCGTGAACTGATCCAACTGGTAAACGATAAGCAGCCTGATATTGTCATTACGGACATCAAGATGCCTTATATGGACGGTATTGCAGCCACCCGGCTCATGCTGCAACATGATCCCCTGCTGAAGATCATTGCTCTGTCCATGTTTGACGAAGAAGACCTCATTGTGGAAATGCTGGAGGCGGGCGCAAAAGGGTATTTACTAAAGAATGCAGATAAAAAGGAGATACAGGAAGCCATCCTCACCGTGAATGAAGGCAATATATTTTATTGCAAACTTACTTCTGCCCGCCTGGCCTCTCTTATTGTCAAGAGCAAATTCGATCCTCAGAAGAAGAAGTCAAGCGATCTCTTTACTGAGAGGGAAAAGCAGATCATCGAACTCATATGCCTGCAACACACCGCCCAGGAGATCGGCGACCGGCTCTTCCTCAGCAAGCGCACAGTGGAAGGTTATCGCACCCGTATCCTTGAAAAAATGGAGGTGAAGAACACTGCAGGGGTCGTGGTCTTCGCTCTCCGGCACAATCTCATCAGGGAAGAAGATATCCTTTAATGTTTCCTCAGGGTCTTTAATGAATCGAGGGTCTGCTGCTGCTGCCCGGCTGCCGTCCTCTGGAATTCCTGGTTTTTCTTGTTTTGTTCCAGGTCAGCCTGGTATTTAGCCAGCTTTTTCTGCAGGCTTGTCTGGTCATCCAACAGCTTATCCAGTTTTTTGTGGGATTTCTTCATGGCGGCGTCGTCGTTCTTTACGCTGGATTGCATGGCCTGTGTTTCCTTTATCTGGTCTGCCTTATTTTGTTTCAGGTCATCTTCCGTATTCCTGATCTTTTTCTCCAAAGAGCCTTGTTCGTCGTGGAGATTGCCCAGTTTATTCTGTGCTTTTTTGGTATCTCCTTCCTGGGTTTTGATCCTGTCTTCCAGGTCGGCGGCCTCGATGGCGGGCAGCATTTTCTCCATAAAGGCGGCTATTTTGTTCATCATGACAGCGTCCTTGCCTGTTCGGGTGGCGGGGTCTTCCCCTGCCCGGGCAGCCAGCACCGTAACAATGGAATTACTTTTATCCCGACTGCTTTTGCGGTCGACCATAATATGCAGATCGCTCAAGGAAGTGTCGGAATTATCCAGCTTCATGTTCCTATATACTTTATATCCCCGGCTGCTGGCGCCTTTCCAGCCATTGCGGGCCATGTACTCTTTGATGGAAGATTCCACTACATCCGAGGGATAGGGCAGGTCGACCTGGATAGCCGGCTGTACGCTTTTCTGGTAGCTGACCTGCGATTCATAGGTTTTAGGCTGTTGCGCGTGCGCTTGTAGCGTAGCAGTGAAACAAGCTATTATGGTCAAGGTGAACAGCATGCTTTGGGAGAGATAGCGCTTCATGTTCATACGGGGTTGATTTTGCGCAAAGTTACTATCAAAACCATTATGACAGAAAATCAAAAAGGCGCCAGATATAGGACAGTTCGTAGAGGATGAACAGGATGACGAGGGTGGCATGGAACTTCCTGTTAGATACGAACATAGCCACGATGCAGAGGGCAAAGTGTATGGAATTACGAACAGGATATTCCCATGTAGCCTGGAGAAAGTAGTCCTTCCCTTTCAGCCACGTGTCCAGGATGTCAGCTAAAAAGGTGGCGGCCAGCACTGCAAAGAACCATTTTTTCCGGGAATAGAAATATTCGGACCATTGGTTGTCATAATCCTTTACGTCATCCGGAAAAAGGAGGGCGCAGAGGGTGAAGTACATGGTGATGAAGAGGATGATAAAAAAATAGACCTGGAAGCTCCAGCCGGATATATCTTTCAGCCTATATTCCCACCACCAGAAATGGATCAGCAAAAGAAAGATATACAGGGCCCAGGCCAGGTGAATCCAGTAGGGTTTGGTCCTTCCCGGGTGCTGGATCAGCTTTACAGTTCCCTGCAGCAGCTTGGCAATACTCAGGCCCAGGATAATGCCGATGACCGACTTGATGTGCGCGAAGATATCCATGGCTTTTCTCCTTATGGTCTAATATACGGTATTTTGAAAATTAAGCGTTAATATGCACGTAACGGGATATTTTTGTCCATCAGAAACAAACAACCGCCTTTTTGAGCAGCATAAAAAAATTAGCCGGGCAGACAATGTGGTATGGAGTAAGCTCCATTTTCGCAAGATTCCTCAACTATCTGCTGACCCCTTACCTTACGTTGATGTTCACGGGGACCACTGATTTCGGGAAGATGAGCCTGGTCTATTCCCTGATCCCTTTCCTGAATGTGGCGGTGGTGTTTGCCCTGGATACGGCCTATTTCCGATATATACAGCAAAAGGAAGGGCAAGCCCACCTGTATGATACGCTGCTGTACAGTCTTTTCCTCAATACCCTGCTGATCACGGGCATTTTGCTGCTTTTCCGGCAACCTATTGCCGCCTTCATTCACCTGGAGAACCGCCCGGAATATATCACTTTCACGGCCTGCATCATCGGTCTGGAAGCGCTGTCGGCCCTGCCTTTCGCCAAGCTACGTCACGAAGGACGGCCCAAGAGATTTGCTTTTATCCGGGTGACCGGCATCCTGTTAAACATCTTTTTTACCTTTTTCTTTCTTTCTCTGTGTCCCAAGCTGGCGAAAACGCATCCCAATGGTATCTGGCGGCTCATCTACAGCCCGGGCTTTGGGGTAGGGTATGTGCTGCTGGCCAATCTCATTTCCTCGGCATTTCAATTCCTGGCGTTGTCGGGTCAATTCCTGCAATTCCGGTGGAAGTTTGATAAAAAGTTATGGATAGACGTCATGATCTATGCGTTGCCCCTGACCATCGCCGGATTCGGAGGAATGATCAACGAGACCTTCGACCGGATCATGCTGGCCCGGCGGCTGGACATCTCAAGAGCCGACCTCGATGTGGGCATTTATTCAGCCTGCTATAAGCTGTCTTTACTGATCTCCCTCTTCGTACAGGCATTCCGGATGGGTGCGGAACCCTTCTTTTTCCGGCAGGCAACGGAGGGCGATGCCCCCCGCACCTATGCCCGGGTCATGAAATTCTTCGTCATCACCATTTGCCTGATGTTCCTGGTGGTCGCGCTGTACCTGGACATCTGGAAACAGTTCATCCGGGACAAGACCATGTGGAAGGGACTTGGGGTTGTACCCATCCTCCTTTTTGCTAATATGTTCCTGGGGATCTATTACAATCTTTCCATCTGGTATAAGCTGTCGCGCAATACCCGGGCGGGGGCTTATATTACGCTGATCGGAGCGGCTATCACCCTGGTGATAAACTACATTTTCATTCCCCGGTTCAGTTACTGGGCTTCGGCCTGGGCGACTTTTTTATGCTATGGCTCCATGATGGTCATTTCTTTTAACTGGGGGCAGAAGGCCTACCGGGTACCTTATGCCTGGAAGAAGCTGGTGGCTTATATGGTCATTGTGGCGCTGCTGTTCTTTATTCATTACGGCATCACCCGGATCTGGAACAACCAGGCCTTCAGTCTTATTCTGGCCACCTTGCTGACCGGGGGTTATGCCTTCTTCATCCTGCGGGTGGAGCGGAAGGAGTTCCGGAGGCTACCTGTTGTGGGGAAATATCTTTAGCTACAAGCTGCAAGTTGGCTTGTCCAGGCATGAAAGACTTATTAGTTCCTGGCTTGCAGCTTGTAGCTTGAGGCTTGTCGCTTTATTTAAGGAATGGGTTGTACGCTTTTTCCCAGCCGATGGTCGTCTCTTCCCCGTGCCCCGGGTAGACGATGGTGTCGTCGGGCAAGGAGAATAACTGCTCTCTTATGCTGCGGAGCAAGGTGGCGTGGTCTCCACCCGGCAGATCCGTCCGGCCGATGCTCCCACGGAAAAGTGTGTCTCCCGCGATCAGAAAACCCTGAGCGGCGCAGTAGAAGCCCACGCTACCCGGCGAATGGCCCGGCAGGAACAGGATTTCCAGCTCATCGTCCCCCCATTTCACTTTCTCTCCCGGCTTCAGCAGCACCAGCGGTCCGCGGTAGTTCTCGAAGGGCATGTCCCAGATACGTCCTGCAGCCGGAGCATATTCCAACACCGGTCTTTCCTTTTCGTGGAGGTGTAAGGGCAAGTCCCATGTGTCATAGACGAACTTGTTACCAAAGACGTGATCCAGGTGACAATGCGTATTTAATAAAATTTTGGGTGTTAGGCCCTGCTGTTCAATATATTCCTGTAAGTTCACCCGTTCGTTACCGAAATAACAGCCAGGATCGATGATGCAGCAGGCATCCTTTTGGTCCAATAGCACGTATGTGTTTTCTTGCAGAGGGTTGAAAACAAAGGTTTTTACTGTCAGCATACGTTCCTTTTTTAGTTGCGCTCCGTCCCATATAAAACCGGCAAAATCAATTTCACCGGTAATAGGGATTGTTATAACTTTAAAACTCTAAAGAATGGGTATGAAAGATCCTAAAGATCCTCAGATTACGTTGAAGTCGCACTATTTTTTTTTCGTTTTACTGGGGATTTTCTTCTTTGCCGGGGGTGCTTCTGCCCAGGTCAATACTGTAGAGTTTGGTAAGAACAGGCTACAATTCAAAAAGTTCAAATGGAAATATTACCAAACCCAAAATTTTAATACTTATTTCAGCGAGGGTGGGCAGGATCTGGGCAAATTTGTCTGCCAGCTGGCCGAAAAAGAGCTTCCCGGTCTTGAGCAATTCGTAGAATACGGACTCCAGCGCCGGGCCAATATCGTCATTTACAACACCTATAATGACATGCAGCAGTCCAATATCGGGCTGAGCATGGACTGGCAGACCACGGGGGGCATCACCAAGCTGGTGAACAATAAGATGGTGATCTATTACGACGGCGATCACAACCATCTCCGTGTTCAGATCCGGCAAGGCATTGCCCGTATCCTGCTGGAGAACATCCTTTTTGGGGACGACCTGGGGGAGTTTGCCACGAACCAGGCTTTGCTGGACCTTCCCCAGTGGCTAACGGACGGCTACATTGACTATGCGGGGGAGACCTGGAGCACCACGTTGGATGACCAGCTGAAATCGGCCATTCTTTCCGGGAGATATAAGAACTTTTATCAGTTTGCATTTGAAAAGCCGTTGCTGGCGGGGCATGCTTTCTGGTATTATATGGCCACCAAGTACAAGAAGGAGAACGTCACCTATTTCCTATATCTGGCACGGGTGTACCGCAATCTCAACAATGCCTCCCAGCGCATCTGTAAAAAGAAGTTCAAGGAAGTGCTGAAAGACTTTATGGCGGAACAAGAGGATGTATTCGACAAGGATATCCGGGGGCGCCGCAATTTCCCCAAGGGCACTGTTGCGGTGGTAGAGGACGTCAACGATCATAAGGATTTTTTCCACTTCTCCCCCAACCCTGCTCCCCGCAGCCAGACGTATGCCGTGGTAGAGTTCAAACATGGCAGATATTCGGTTGTGCTGCATGAGAATTTCATCAATAAGAAGATATTGCTTAGGAACGGGGTCCGTTCCGATGCCGAGCAGCTGGATCCGCACTATCCCCTGATCGCCTGGGACAATAAGGGCACCCGGCTGGCCTGTGTCTATTGGGACAGGGGGAAGGTGAAACTTTTCGTCTATGACGTCGTGTCCAAATACAAGCGTGTCGTGCAGGACCTGTCGGACTTCCAGCAGGTGCAGGACATGAAATATATGCTCGACAACAATACATTGCTGATGAGCGCCAGCCGTAATGGCCAGTCGGATATCTTTGTCTATAAGATAGATAAGGATGAGTACAGGCAGATCACCAATGATGTGTATGACGACCTGGATGCCACTTTTGTGACCTTTCCTAATAAGACGGGCATCATCTATTCTTCCAACCGGCCCTCCGGAATGGCCAGGAGCGCGGATACGGTCCTGCCTTCCAACTATCATTACAATGTGTTTTTGGTGGATAACTGGAATGATATGGAGGGCAAGCAGATCTCCCAGCTGACGTACCTGAAATATGGCAATGCCCGCTACCCGACGCAGTACAATGTCAACCACTTCACCTTTATCAGCGATGAGAACGGGATCAACAATCGTTATGCGGGCTTTTTTACGACCAAAAGGGCCGGCATTGATACGGTCTATAAGATCGGAGACGAGCTGCTGCACAATCCCGATCCTAAAGATGTGGATTCTGTGCTGAAGTCCCAGAACAAGGAACAGCCCGATACCGTGTATTCATTTGCCATTACCAGCGATTCCTCTTATATTTTCCCCATCACCAATTACCAGAGCGGTCTTTCAGAGACCAAGATCGCGGGCGATGTCGGACAGGTGACCGAGGTAAGGCAGGAAGGCGACCAAAAATACCTGTATAAACTGAAGGTGGATGAGGCTGCCTTGAAAAAGCGCAACGTGATAGCGCGGATGACGGACTACCGGAAAAGGACGGTCACGGAAGCCCAGGTACAGGGGGCGAACATACTCGCACCCAGGGCCCGAACTGCCCGTCCGGACACGTCCCGGCGTGCGAATGACTTTTTTGAAAGCGAGTTCGACAAGGACAAACGGGACACCAGCGCCAACAACCGCCGTCCCACTGCCGTCAGCAATGACGCCAACCCTTTTTCCACCCGCCCGGAGCCCAGGGAAGAGCCTCTTTTAAAGAAAGCGAAGCTATTCGATTATAAGCTGAAGTTCTCGGTTGACAATTTCTCTGCCGGATTTAATAACGACGTCCTCATTACGCGTTATCAGCCATTCACCGGCAGTCTGCCTATCAATCTCAGCGGTACCGACCAGTTCAACGGTATGTTGAAAGCCTCTATATTCGATCTTTTCGAGGACATCCGGTTCACCGGGGCCATGCGCCTGCCTTTCTTCGGCAGCGGTTCCGGGGCGGGTGCCTTCGCCGGGCAGGGGGGACGTAGTTTCGTACCTACCAGCTCTTCTTTCTTTGACGGCAGCGGGGAGTGGTTTGCCCGGGTGGACTACCTGAAAAAGCTATTCGATTTCTCCCTGTTGTATTACCGGGAGACGCAGGTAGGCGCATATGTCGATACCCCCCTGGCCATAAGAATAGGGGGCATGGCAGATGGAGGATACGATGCCAAGTCCTATACCAATCTCTGGCAAGCTATTATCAAGTACCCGTTTGATAAAGTAAAAAGCCTGCGTCTTTCCGTGGGACTGCGTACGGATAAAGTCCAGCTTCGCCCTTATGGCCCCGCAATAGCGCCTTACTCCATTGACTCCGCAATATTGGAGCTGCCGGCACAAAACAAACAGACCTATGGCCTGCTGCGTTTGGAATATGTATATGACAATGCCCTGATGAAGGCTACGAATATCTACAATGGCATACGAGCCAAGGCATATATGGACTGGAACATGCAACTGAACACCACACCCGGGGCGGGAGAAGGCAAGTACATGTATAACTTTGGGTTCGACGCAAGGCATTACCTACCTATTTATCGCAACTTTATCTGGGCGGTGCGGTTCGCGGGCGACTTCTCCTGGGGCAACCGGAAAGTGGTGTACTACCTGGGCGGCACCGATGGCTGGCTGTTCCCAAAAGCAAACAATCAGCCGCAGCCAGCACCTGACGCCACTTATGCATTCCAGTCGTTGGCGGTGAACCTGCGGGGTTTCAAACAGAATGTCGCCAACGGCAATAATGCCCTGGTCCTGAACAGTGAGCTGCGGCTGCCTGTGTTCGCAACGCTCTTCAACAAGCCTATCAATAACGCTTTCTTACGTAATTTTCAGCTCGTACAGTTCTTCGACCTGGGTTCGGCCTGGAATGGGGCTTATGGAGGGCTCTCCCGCCCTACCCTCGAAATACCCAGCGGTGATCCGGTGCCGCCGGCAGCCCTGAATGTGAGGCTGAAAGCAGGCGGTATCGGGCCCTTTGCTGGAGGATATGGCTTTGGGGCACGCAGCACCTTACTGGGATATTTCCTCCGATTTGACGCCGGGTGGCAGATGAACACCTTTTTTGGCGGCAAGCCAGTGATGAACGTATCGATGGGCGTAGACTTCTGATCACTCGCTCCGCAGGCTTTCCGCCGGATTTGACAGGGCGGCTGTCAATGCCTGATAGCTCACTGTCACCAGGGTGATGAAGGTGGCGACCAGTCCTGCCGTCGCAAAGATCCACCAGGCAAATTCCGTGTGGTAGGTGTAATGCTGCAGCCAGCCATGCATGCAATAGTAAGCGACCGGTCCGGCAATGAAGAGGGAGATGATCACGAGTAGGATGAATTCTTTCGACAGCAAGTACCACACACTATATACAGATGCTCCCAGGATCTTTCGTATGCCTATTTCCTTTATACGTTGTTCTGCCATAAAGGAGGCCATGCCAAACAACCCCATGCAGCTGATGAAGATGGCCAGGGAAGTGAACACGAGCGAGAGTCGGCCTGTCTGTTCCTCCTCCCCGAACTTATTCGCATATTCTTCATCTACAAATTTGTAATCGAAAGGCGCTGAAGGTACGTACTGCTGTAAGATAGCCTGGATCTTACCGAGCGATGCTTTCATCTGCGATCCGGGCTTCATCCTGATCAGGATGAAATTTGCCTCTGCCTCTGCACCCAGGTAGTATATGGCAGGCTTCACCTGTTCATAAGGTGATTCCATCAGCATATTATTGATCACACCGATGACACGGTAGATATGGTGGTCCCAAGTGATGGACTCTCCTACCGGGTGTTGCAGGCCCATAAATTTGACGGCGGCCTGGTTTAGTATCAGCCCGGAAGAATCCGTAGGCAAGCCTCTTGAAAAGTCACGTCCTTCGGTGAATTGCCACCCCAGGGTTTTGCCGTAGCCATGCGTTACTGCAATGGTCCCGAACTCAGCCTGGGTCGCAGGATCTTTTCCCCGCCATTCAAATCCTCCATTGCTTCTCCATACCCAGGTCGCGGGACTGGATGATTCGGCCATTTCCACTACGGCGTCTGTTTGCAGCAACGCCTTGCGAAGCATCTCCTGCTTGCCAAAAAAGTCTGCCGTATTCATTTGTAGCGAGATCAATCCATCTTTATTATACCCCACCGGACGATCTTTCACAAATTGCACCTGACGGTAAACGATAACAGTACCGATGATCAAAGCAACAGAAACAGTGAATTGCAGCACTACCAATGCCTTGCGGGGCAAGGCCGCCCAGGGGCCGGACCTGAATAAGCCTTTCAGCACTTTCACCGGCCTGAAAGAGGACAGGTAGAGGGCCGGATAAAGTCCGGCCACGATGCCCGTAAGTGTCGTGCATACAAGGCCATAAGTCCAGAACCAGGCATTGCGCCATGGCAGGAAAATCTCCTTATGCGTGAGATCGTTGAAAAAAGGCAGGATAACATCTGTCAGGACCAATGCCAGCACAAAAGCAAAAAACGCAGCCAGCAAGGACTCACCAAAGAACTGGGCAACGAGCTGGGCCCTGGAAGAGCCTATTGCTTTCCGGATGCCTACTTCTTTGGCCCTGCGTTCCGACCGGGCGGTGCTCAGGTTCATAAAATTCACGCAGGCCAGCAGCAGTACGAAACATCCGATGACCCCGAATAGCCAAACCAATTGGATGCGTCCGCCGGTGTTTACTCCGTTGCTGAATTCGGAGTACAAGTGCCACCGGGCCATCGGATGAAGGAACAATACTGGTTTATAGACTGCCAGGTCTTTGGCGTTTTTGACCTTATCTAATTTGACATTCCTGATCCGGGCAGACACCTGGTCGATGTTTATGTTGTCCGCCAACTGGACGAAGATCTCGATGGCATCCCACCCCCAACTCGTCTCAACCATTGCCACTTCGGGATCCATCGACCGGAACAATTGCCAGGAAGATATGAACTGCAGATGAAAGAACTGGCTGTTGGAAGGCAGGTCCTCATAAACGCCCGTCACTTTTGCGTTTGCCTTGTTATCGATCCGGACGGTCCTGTTCAAGGCCTCCTCATTGCCAAATAGTGCTCTTGCCGTCGAGGCGGAGATCAGTATGGAAGCAGGGTCGTTGAGTCCTGCTCTTGTACCTTCGCGCATTTTCAGCGAAAGGATCTCGGGGCCTTCCGGCTCCATGAATTTTCCTTTCTCCGTGAATTTTCTGTCACCGGAAGAAAGGATGTGATCGCGGGTCCATTGAGAAAGGGCAACACGGCGGAAGGCATCTTTATAGTTATTGCGCAGTTCGGCCGCGATGGGTAGCGGCACGCTGTAAGATGTGGAAACCTGCCCGTTGAGGGTAGTAGTCTGCATCACCCGGGCCACCTGGGAATAATGTTCGTTGGACTTGTCGTAGGACGCCTCATCCATTATCCACAGTGCAGTGAGCAGCGCTACCGCCATTCCTATGGATAGTCCCGTAATATTGATGAAAGAGTGGATCCTGGTCTTAAAGAGGTTGCGCCAGGCAGTCCTGAGGATATTCTTAAGCATGTATTGTCGCTGCCAAAAACATACCTAATTTATATATTCCTGATTTACAACAATTTGGTTGCAGACTTGAGTTTTTGGATGTTCGTTTTTGCAACAGACGCTGTCCGGGTCGTCAGGATGTCTCGTGCTGGCACAAGATTTTAGTGCCCTTCATACAAAAAAATATGGCAACCCATACAAATACTGATGCGCTCCTGCCCGTCGATGAGCATTTCCTGCAAAGGTTGATGCCGGGCTCGCATCTTTTCCATTATCCCCGCGTTGGCGATGCGGAGGCATCTTTCCGGAAGAGTCCTTCCGCGGAATATACCATGTATTCCGTCATTGACGTGCCCACGGAGAACGACATTGTGCTGACGAGGGCTTTCGATGAAAAAGAAAGAAAGCGGTCCTATTCCCGGGACGACCTGCTGGCAGGCGAATGGTGGTATAACCCGGAAACCCTGCAACCGGGGAAATAATCGGGCAAATCGTATTACATTTGTCGCCGGATGTCTTTATATATCACTTCACTTAATTCGGGCAGTAATGGCAACTGCTATTACATCGGGAATGATCAGGAAGCTATTCTTGTCGATGCGGGCCTATCCTGCCGTGAAACGGAGAAACGTATGCGTAGGCTGGGCCTGTCCCTGGGATCCGTGAAAGCGATATTTGTCTCGCACGAGCATGACGATCATATCAAGGGCATTCCGATCATCGCCAGAAAATATCAGCTGCCAGTATATATCACTTCGGATACTTTGGAGAATTGGGGTTGCGAACTGGAGAAGCATCTCGTATGCTCCTTCAGCGCTTATACTCCCGTGACCATAGGATCGCTGACGATCACACCCTTTCCAAAGTTCCACGACGCAGCTGATCCACACAGCTTTATCATAAGGGAAGGCCCTACCGTCGTTGGGGTGTTCACGGATATCGGCGCTCCCTGCGAGCATCTGGTCCGGCATTTCAGGCAATGCCATGCCGCATTCCTGGAGGCAAATTACGACGAAGACATGCTGGAGAAAGGCAGCTATCCCTTTCATTTGAAAAAACGCATCCGTGGGGGACAAGGGCATCTTTCCAACCGGCAGGCACTGGAGCTTTTCCTTGCCCATCGTCCTCCTTTCATGAGCCATTTATTCCTGTCCCACCTCTCGCAGAACAACAATGATCCGGACCTGGCGCAAGATCTTTTCAACGGGCGAACGGAGGGTGTAAAGATCGTTCTTGCTTCAAGATTTGAGGAGACATCGGTATATGCCATACAAGGCAAGGAGGGAGATATCATGCCGCACTGGAAGCCCGAGGGTGCGCCGGCGGAGCAAGTGCAGGCCCGAAAGGCCTTGACAGCAGGGAGCAAAAAAAAGCAGGAGCAGGATCCCCGTCAGCTGTCATTGTTCTAGGTCATTCCCATTGTATTTATCATTGTCTATCCGGAAGGAGTTCCCAGTAACGGCCCGCTGCACCTTAAAGTAAGCGGGGTTTACCGGGGGATTTTGCGTACCTTTAGGGGAATGCCATGGTTATACATGGCTCCTACAAACAAAATAAATGACAGTTAAACAAGAATTAAAAGGGAATTGGAGCGAGCAGAAGATCAAGCTCAAGGCCCGATATCCCTCACTGACGGACAGGGATCTGATGTATGCGGAGGGCAAGAAAGAAGAAATGCTGAATAATCTGCAGATGGTGCTGGGCAAGCCCAGGCCAGCGCTTTACGCAATGATCGAAGCGTTGTAAAAGCCTACCATTCGTCTTGTTGTGGAAGATCCCACCTCATTCATAGCTACCTGCCGTCGATAAGATAAGTCATTCAAGCACAAGTACGATAGACCGGCTATCCGGAGAAGAACATTCATCAACAGCCGCTGCCCGCTCCGGCAGGTATATTCTCTTTGTCGGGCTTTAAAAATTTTGATCCATATTATGAAGGTCACTACAGGCACTGTGTTTGACATATTATCCCGTTTGCGCATTTATTTTCAGGGAAGCAATTCCTTCCGGAATTCCGACAATAAAGAGCCTTTCAGGTCCGAGCTTTACAGCGCGGATCAGATGAATCGTCATGGAACCCTTCTGGCCCGCTCTCACAAGCTGATGAAGCGCAATTCTTCCGACCAGCTATTGAAAAGACTGGTTGACAATGAAGAAACACTGCATGAGGTTCAAAACCTGATCGTTGAAAGCGTTGCGGCAGGTAAGAGCATTACCCCGGCGGCAGAATGGCTGCTTGACAATTCCTACCTTGTAGAGGAGCAGATCGTTATGGCAAGAAGGCATCTTCCGAAAGGATACAGTGAAGGATTGCCGTATCTCGCCGAAGGCAACTCTTCCGGCATGCCACGTATTTATGACATTGCCTTGGAGATCATTTCCCACAGTGATGGGCGGGTGGACGTAAAAAGCCTCACCAATTTCATTGCAGCTTACCAGGAATCTGCCTTGTTGACCCTGGGTGAACTATGGGCCATACCCATCATGCTGCGCCTGGCGGTCATCGAGAACCTCCGCAGAATTGCCGGGAAGGTAGCATTGGATATGATCGATCAAAATCTTGCGGGCTATTGGGCTGAAAAGATGATGACAACCATAAAGGAGGAGCCGGGTGAACTGATCCTCATCATCGCCGATATGGTAAGGTCCAGGCCTATATTGGGCAGCTCTTTCGTTGCAGAATTTTCCCGCAAACTGCAGGGGAAAGGTCCCTCCCTGGCATTACCTATCAGTTGGATGGAGGAGCAATTGACCGGCCTGGGCACCAGCATCAATGATCTTGTCCGGCAGGAGAATCAAAAACAAGCCGCCGACCAGGTATCGGTACGCAACAGCATCGGCACGCTACGGGTCATAGGCGCTACTGACTGGCGTGAATTTGTGGAATCCCTCAGCAGTGTGGAAGAGGTATTGAAACAGGATATTACGGGTACTTACCCGCTGATGGACTTTGCCACGAGAGACAGATACAGGCATGTTGTGGAATCCATATCCAAATCCTCCGACCTATCCGAGACGGAAGTGGCCCGCCTGGCAATTGCATTGACAAGACAGCATGTAGGAGAGGATGCTTCGTTCAATAGGTATCAGCATGTCGGTTATTACCTTATTGATAAAGGCCTGAGGCAGTTGGGGCAGGCCGCGCGTGTGCGTTATTCGATGGTCCGCAGGCTCGCTTTTTTCACGGACCGTATGCCTGCAACCATTTACCTGCTGTCCATCTTGTTCCTGACACTGCTGGCAGCGGCCGCCATATTCTATCCTGCCTACCGGTATGCCCCCCTTAACTGGCCACTGCTATCCCTGGTTGGGTTGATCACGCTTTCAGGGGCGTCCCAACTGGCTGTATCGATGGTCAATTGGTTATCTACGATCTGGACAAAACCCAAGCTGCTGCCCCGGATGGACTTCTCCGAGAACATTCCAGCGTCCAGCAGGACGCTGGTGGTCATTCCTACCATGCTTGCAGGAAAGGCCTATATTGAGGATTTGATCGAGGCGCTGGAGATACGATTTCTTGCCAACAGACAAGCCAATATTTATTTCGGGCTATTGACGGATCTTCCGGATGCCGCGAAAGAGGACATGCCGGAAGACGATGAACTAATCTATCTCGCCAGCAACAGGATACTCGCACTGAATGAAAGATATAAACAGGCGGGGGAAGACATTTTTTTCCTTTTCCACCGCCCCAGGACCTGGAATGCCCGGGAGAAGAAATGGATGGGATACGAGCGTAAAAGAGGAAAGCTGTCTGCTCTCAACGCTTTTATTCTGGGAAAGGGTCGTGATGCATTTTCCCTGATCACGGGCAATTATCCTGTTCTCAATGGGGTGAAATATGTCATCACACTTGATTCCGACACACAGCTGCCCAGGGAAACGGTGTGGAAGCTGATAGCCACGATGGCACATCCGCTCAATCATGCGTTGTATAATCCTCAAAAAAGGCGGGTCACGGAAGGGTATGGCATCCTGCAACCCAGGATTGGATCCGCAGCCCCTGCAACGCCGCCTTCCCTGTACCTGCGTATACAGGGTGAAACAGCCGGCATCGACCCCTATTCACTGGCCTCTTCAGACGTATACCAGGACCTTTTCGGCGAGGGTTCGTTCATCGGCAAGGGGATCTATGATGTCGAAATATTCGAACAGGTATTGCAGCCTGCCCTGCAGGAAAATCGTATCCTGAGCCATGATCTGCTGGAAGGTTGTTATGCCCGGTCCGGCTTACTGAGCGATGTGATCTTATATGAGGAAGGGGTTCTTCAATACAGGGCTGATGTCCGGCGCCATCACCGTTGGATAAGAGGAGATTGGCAGGCTGGCGCCTGGATGCTGCCTTTCGTCACCAACAGTGAGGGCCGATTGATAAAAAATAAGCTCTCCGGCTTGTCCAGGTGGAAAATATTTGACAACCTCCGGAGAAGTTTCCAGCCATTGACGCTGTTATTCCTTTTATTAGCGGGGTGGTGCTTTTTACCGTCGCCCGGCTATTGGACCCTGGTCGTCATCGGCATCCAATTGCTGGCACTGCTGGCAGCGACGGCCTGGCAGTTACTGAACAAGCCGGTTGACCTGACTTTGAAAGCACATTTATCCGAGATAGGCGTTTCCATCGGCCAAATACTTGCACGATTCCTATTCAATCTCGCCGTCCTGCCTTATGAGGCCTTAAAATATACGGATGCCGTCATACGGACCAATTGGCGAATGATCGTTTCCAGAAAAAAATTATTAGAATGGTCGCCCTCCGCCACCGCATCGCGGAATGATCATAACGATGTCGCGTCGATGTACAGATCCATGTGGGTCGCTCCCGTGCTGGCCATTGCCTGTGCGGGCTTTTTGTTATTTACCTACAGCGCAGCATTCTATGTCGCCAGCCCCATCCTTGCACTCTGGGTCCTCGCACCGTTGCTGGCGGCCCATGTAAGCAGCCCTGCCAAGGATACGACGGTCAAGCTTACAGATGAGCAAACTTCCTTCCTTCTCAGGTCTGCCCGTAAGACATGGGCATTTTTCGAGCAATTTGTGACGGCGGCCGACAACTGGCTGCCACCCGACAATTACCAGGAGCAGCCCGTTGCGGTGATCGCTCACCGCACTTCTCCCACCAATATGGGAATGGCCCTGCTTGCCAATCTCACCGCCTATGACTTTGGCTACATCGGGGGAGGAGAACTCGTGCAAAGGTGCAACAATACCCTGCAGAGCATGCTCAAGCTACAGCGGTATAAAGGGCATTTTTACAACTGGTATGATACAAGATCCATGTCGGTGCTGCAGCCCAGGTACGTTTCGGCCGTCGACAGCGGTAACCTCGTTGGTCATCTGCTCACCCTGCGGCAGGGCTTATTGCAGCTACCCGGTCAACCCGTATTCGGGACTCGTATTTACGAAGGTTTCCAGACTACTGCCAGCATCATTACGGGACTCTCCGGGAAACATCCCTCCGCGCAGGCAGGCAAGATAATGACGTTATTGAACGGGGCAACTGCTGAAAGCAGTTCATTGAGCATTGTAAAAAAGCACCTGGACGAGCTGGCGTCGCTCCTCGGGGATCTGCCTTCTGCCGTCGTCCCGGAACATACGGTTGTCTCCAGATGGATCGACAGATTATCACGGCAGGTGAAAGCGATCAGAGATGACCTGGCGTTACAGATACCCTGGCTGGACATGTTGCCTATTCCATCGCATTATACTCAGCTAGCTACGATAGACCGCATTCCTACGCTTCTGGACCTAAGGGACATACCCGGCAATTTGCTGCCACATATCGAAGCCTATGAACAGGGGCAAAATGATCTCCGGGAAAAACAGTGGCTAACTGGTTTGCGCGATGCGATCATACAGGCAAGCCGGCTGGCGAATGAAAGGATCGCCCTCTCGGAACAGCTCGCTGAGGATTGTGAGCAGCTAAGCGACGTAGAATATGACTTTCTGCTGAACAAGTCGACCGGTCTTTTGCATATAGGCTTCAACGTCGATGAGCACCGGAGAGATGACAGCTATTATGATCTGTTGGCCTCCGAAATAAGACTGGGTATTTTCGTCGGCATTGCACAGGGGAAGTTATCACAAGAAAGTTGGTTTGCCCTGGGCCGTCTGCTGACAAATCCCGGAAAGGAGCCTATCCTGCTGTCCTGGAGCGGATCTATGTTCGAATATCTTATGCCACAAGTGGTAATGCCCTCCTATGATAACACATTGCTTTCACAAACCTCCAAAGCAACGGTAAGACGGCAGATCGAGTATGCGGGCCAGCAAGGCGTGCCCTGGGGTATTTCAGAATCGGCTTACAATATGGTGGACGCCGAGCTGAATTACCAATATCGTGCTTTCGGTGTGCCCGGCCTGGGGCTAAAGCGAGGCCTGAAAGAAGACCTCGTGATAGCGCCTTATGCCAGCATGCTGGCGTTGATGGTGTCGCCAGCGAAGGCATGTGCAAACCTCCGGACATTAGCTGCGGAGGGGTTTGAAGGTGAGTTCGGCTTTTATGAAGCCATCGATTATACTCCCGGGCGACAGCCCCGGGGTAAGACCCATACCATTGTGCAGTCATTTATGGTTCACCACCAAGGCATGGGATTGCTTTCGCTTGCTTACGTGCTGCTGGATAAGCCCATGCAGCAGCGGTTTGTGTCGGAGCTCCGGTTTAATGCCACCCTCCTGTTGCTGCATGAACGTCAGCCGAGGGCAACACCTTATTATGTACATGCTGCCGACCTTATCGAGACACATGTGGGCGGCGCCGAGACACCGGTGCGGAAAATTACAACGCCCCACACAAGGACACCAGAGCTCCAGCTTTTAGGTAATGGCCATTACCAGGTGATGGTCACTAATGCCGGCGCCGGGTACAGTCGCTGGAACGATATCGCAGTCACCCGCTGGAGAGAAGACACTACGCAGGACAACAGGGGTATATTCTGTTATATTAAAGATACACAGAACGGACATGTCTGGTCCAATACTTATCAGCCGACCCTGCACCCCGTAAAAAACTATGAGGCTGTCTTTTCCCAGGGTCATGTTGAATTCTCCAGGACTGACCATGGACTGGATACAAGGACGGAAATAGTGGTCTCTCCCGAAGATGATATTGAAATGCGAAGGGTCGGCATAACCAACAGAACCCAATCGGCAAAGATCCTTGAGGTTACAAGCTATGCAGAAATAGTAATGGCAAGGCAGGATGCCGATGAGGCGCATCCTGCCTTCAGCAATCTTTTTGTCCAGACGGAGGTCATACCACAATATAATGCGATATTCTGCACGCGCCGTCCTCGTTCTGCGGATGAGACACCTCCCTGGATGTTCCATCTGATGGATGTCCATGGCGGATTGGTGGAGGCCGTGTCATTCGAATCGGATCGGATGCAGTTCGTCGGCAGGGGAAGGACCCTGGCGAACCCACAGGCTATGGAAATTGACCAGCTCTCGGGCAGCAATGGGTCCGTGCTCGATCCTATCCTTTCTATCCGCTATCGCATTCACTTAAAGCCTGGCCAGACAGTCAAGGTCGACCTGATATATGGCATCAGTCCTGTGAAAGAAGCATGTGAAAGCCTGATGCATAAATACCGGGACCAGCATTTGAAGCACCGTGCATTTGAACTTTCCTGGACACATAACCAGGTGCTCCTGCGGCAAATCAACGCCAATGAATCCGATGCGCAATTGTACCTTCGGTTAGCAGCTTCCGTTATTTACGCTAATTCTTCCTTCCGGGCAGAGGCGGCAGTGATCCTCAATAACTACAGGGGGCAGTCGGGGCTTTGGAGCCATTCAGTTTCAGGTGATCTGCCAATTGTATTGATGCATGTCCACGATCCGGGAAGCCTGGAGTTAGTAAGACAAATGGTGCAAGCGCATGCCTACTGGCGTCTGAAAGGGCTGGCGGTAGACCTGGTGATATGGAATGAGGATTACGGCTCTTACCGGCAGTTGCTGCAGGATCAGATCCAGGGCATGATAACTGCCGAAGCCGCCGGCAATGCAGGGCATGCCAGGCCCGGCAATATTTATGTGCGATCGGCGGATCAGATCTCTTCCGAAGACCGCATACTTTTTGAAAGTGTTGCGCGGGTAATAATCCATGACAATAAAGGCACATTGTCTGAGCAGGTGGACAGGCATTATGCGGAAAAAGTGCTCCCGCCACTTCTGGAAATCAAGCCGGCGACGACGAAGGTAACCCAGGAAAAGATCGCGTTACCCAAGGATCTGTTGTTCTTTAATGGAACAGGAGGATTCACGCCCGATGGGAAGGAATATAAGATCATCGTGGAGAAGGGCGTCACCACTCCCGCACCCTGGGTGAATGTCATTGCCAACCCGGATTTCGGTACCGTGGTCTCGGAAAGCGGATCTGCCTATACCTGGGCAATCAATGCCCACGAATACCGCATTACGCCCTGGAGCAACGACCCGGTGAGTGATGCCGGCGGCGAAGCCTATTATCTCCGGGATGAAGAGACGGGACAATACTGGTCCCCGTCACCATTTCCGGCTAAAAGCGCAAGTCCTTATATCGTTACCCATGGCTTCGGATATTCGGTCTTCGAACATATGGAACAAGGGATCTCTTCCGAATTGACGGTCTTTGTGGACAAAGCACTACCTGTAAAATTCATCGTGTTAAAGGTCAGGAACCGGTCGGGCCAGGAACGTAAGCTGTCGGCTACGGGCTTCCTGGAAATGATCCTGGGGGATGTGCGATCCAAGACGAACATGCATATCATTTCAGAAGTGGATGCCGGCAGCGGGGCCCTACTGGTGCGGAACCGGTATAATACCGCGTTTGCCGAGCGGGTGACCTTTTTCAGAACGGAGGGCCCCAACCAAAGTCTCACGGCGGATCGTTCGGAGTTCATCGGCCGTAATGGCAACCTGGAGAGCCCACACTCCCTACACCGAAAAAAGCTTTCAGGCAGGGTGGGCGCCGGTATGGATCCCTGTGCAGCATTACAGGTGAAATTCGACTTGTTCGACGGAGCAGAAAAAGACATCATCTTCCAACTGGGAAATGGAGAGAACATCACGGCAGTAAATACACTGCTGCGGCAGTTTGCAGATAAAGGGGCGGTGTTACGGTCCCTGGATGAAGTAAAAGCATATTGGCGTACAGTGGTGGGGGCGGTACAGGTGACGACGCCCGACACAGCATTGAACATCCTGGCCAATGGCTGGCTGACCTACCAGACGATGGCCTGCAGGGTCTTTGCCCGGACCGGGTTCTATCAATCCGGGGGCGCATTTGGTTTCAGGGACCAGCTACAGGACGTATTGGCCTTGCTGCATACGCAACCTGCGCTTGCGCGGCAACAGATCCTTTTAAGCGCATCCAGGCAGTTTGTGGAAGGAGACGTGCAGCACTGGTGGCATCCGCCAGAAGGGAGAGGCGTACGTACAAAATGCTCCGATGATCTCTTGTGGCTGCCCTTCGCGGTTGCCCGGTATATCGATGCGACAGGCGATAAAGCCATCCTATCCGTAACGATAGGGTTCCTTGAAAGCCGGTTGTTGCAGCATGAAGAAGATTCTTTCTATGATCTGCCGGTCAGCGGCAGTCTGAGCGCCCCTCTTTATGAGCATTGTGTTCGTGCGATCCGGCATGCTCTTCCCCGGGGCAAGCATGGCTTACCACTGATAGGGTCGGGAGACTGGAATGACGGCATGGACCAGGTAGGTAATAAAGGACAGGGAGAAAGCGTATGGCTTGCTTTCTTTTTATATGATGTATTGGTACGTTTTGGCAATGTAGCGCATGAGTATGGCGATGCCGGATTTGCCGATGTCTGTACAAAGGAAGCGGCCGCGCTGAGATCCGACACAGAAGCTTCCGGCTGGGACGGCGAATGGTACCTGCGCGCCTGGTTCGACGATGGCGTGCCATTGGGGTCGAAAGTCAATAATGAATGCCGTATCGATGCCATTGCCCAAAGTTGGGGGGTATTGTCCGGAGCGGCAGATGGAGAACGGGCGGCCATGGCGATGGATTCGCTAAATAAGCACCTGGTCCGCCGGGATCTGAAGCTCATCCAACTGCTGGATCCGCCATTTGAAGGCAGGGGACTCAATCCCGGCTATATCAAAGGATACGTGCCGGGTGTACGTGAAAATGGCGGTCAGTATTCCCATGCTGCCATATGGGCGCTGATGGCCTTTGCAAAATTGGGCCAACGGGCGCTTGCCTGGGAGCTGTTTCAAATGATCCAGCCTCTGAACCATACTTTGGATCCTTCGTCAGTAAATGTATATAAGGCAGAGCCTTATGTGATGGCAGCGGATGTGTACGCCAACGAGTCGCATAAAGGCAGGGGGGGATGGACCTGGTATACGGGCTCCGCCGGGTGGATGTACCAGTTCATCATCGGCAGTTTGCTGGGCATTGAATTGCTCGCAGACCGCCTTCGTTTCAAACCCTGCTTTCCTCTGGAATGGCCGTCTATTTCGATGGACTACCGGTATGGGCGCGCTATTTACAAGATCACCGTATTTCAGGACAAGCATTCCAATGGCTCATGGTGGAAAATGGATGACAGGGAGGGGCAGGGAGAGACGGTGCAGCTTACGGACGATGGGTTACAGCATCAGGTGGAAATGCACTATTGTGTTGATGTACAGTCATCCCGCAAGAACCGGATTGGCGCTGTTGATGCTTTGGGCTAGCTTTGTTCCTGTATGTCCGCCATAGAACATTCCGTGCCGGGGAAGCTGAGGGCGGGCCAGGTACGACGCGCCGCCTGCTGCAGGTGGTGAATATGAGCGCAAGGATATTGTCACGGGCCCATTCCGGGTCTTGAGCCGATGGCTTCGCAGATACAGAACAAGACAAATGAGCATACAGCTGAAAGTAAGATCCCAATCACGATCCTGATCATTTTGCTTCCGTCAATGAATTTCCAGATGCAAGGTATAATGATCAGTGGGGCAACGAGGGCCAGGAAGCACAATGCCAATTGTATAACATCCAAGAATGTATCCATATGGATAAATAATTAATTTTTATTCCGTCCATTTGATCTTTCTCGAAAAATACATCACAACACCCAGGGTAATGAACAAGCCGATGCTACCCATCAGCAGGGCATAATCCTGCAATTGGATCAGGGTATAGATGAAGCCGTACAGCAGGGTGAGCAACGAACCGACGAACAGCGACATCTTAGCGCTGCGCAGGATGCTGCGGACATACCAGGCAATAAGAAGGATGGTCGCCAGGGCTGCAGTCAGGTATGCTTTATTGAAGCCGATGTACTCAGAGAATGACAGGAGCAAGGTATAGAACAGGCAGAGCGCAAGGCCTACCAATACATATTGCAGGGCATGGATCGGAGATCTATAGACCCATTCGATGAGAAAGAAGGCGGTAAACGTGAGAAGGATGATCAGGATGGCATATTTCACGCTGCGGGTCGTCTGCTGGTAAGCATCCACCGGGACGATGAGGTTTACACCAAAGGCGGACTTGTCCATGTCGTGGACATTGTCCTTCCATTGCTGGGGATAATTGCGATTCAGATACAGCACTTTCCAGTCAGCGGCAAAGCCACTGTCTTTCACCGAACGCAGGTCCGGGAGATAGCTGCCGGCAAAGCTGGGGTCCGGCCAGGAAGAGGATGCTCTTACTGTCGTGGTCTTCCCCGCAGGTACGAACAAAAGGTTGCCGGAGCCTTTCAGCTGAACGGTAGCAGAAAAATCCAGGGGAACATGTGTGCCAGCAAAGGATACAGGAAGGGTGGCGCTCAGCGCGTTCTTAAACTGATCCGTCGAGAATTTAGCGGGCACCAGGTCCAGGTCCGACCCAGCCAGGTGAAGGATCATTTCTTCCCTCAGTCCCTGTACATCGCTGATATTGAAAAAAACTGCCGCCTCATTCCACAGCAGCCGATCGGCCGGGATATTCAGCTCGACTATACGCAGGCTGTCAAAAGCACCTTTTATCTGCAGTTCCGCCGTATAAACGATGACCTGATAAATGCCGCGGTATCTTTTTTCCGGGACGACATGCGCCTGGATATTCAGCTTGTCTGGAAGGAAATAGGCCCATTTCTTTGTTTCGACAGTCTTGTTGTCAACGGTCACCATTTCAGTGTAAGGTATCCCAATGGCAGGGCCCGTGATCGTCTGTGGGCCAGCCCATTTCGAGCTGATCTCGCCTACGGCTTCCTGCTGCCGTGACTGCCTTTCGGAAACGAGACTTTGTATAAAGGCAGCGGGTATCAGGAGCAGCAGCACCAGCATGCCGATGAAAAAGCTTTTCAGGATGATCTTATTGCGATCCCAAAAACTTTTGATGATATTTTCCATATTGTCAGGGGTTTATTTTGTTTAGGGTAAAGGGGTACTGTTAAGTCAGCGTCTTGCTGATCTTTTTCATCATGAGGTAGATGAGTGTCATCAGGATCGAGAAGCAGAACACCATGTCCCAGGTGTTTTGGTGCCGCAGGGGATGAACGGCCATGACGGCGATGTCCCGCAGCAGCTGAAAGGGATCGGTCACTACGTCCCAGCTGTTATACCGGAGGTAGCGGCCGACGTAGACTCCCAGGGCATTAAGCCACATAACGGGATAGAGGAAGAGCAGCTCGTTGCGCAAGGTCTGGCGGGGCAGGAGCACCCGCTCCATTTGTCTTACGGAAAGCACGCCCAACAAAAGCCCGTTCCAGACGTAGGACAGGATCATGGCCAGATCGAACCACTGCGGTATCTGGCGGTCGTTGTAATTATCTCCGAGGTGGTAGAGGTCGGTGATGATGTAAAAGGAGTTGGGTATGAACAACAACCAGATAAATGACAGGGCCCACCACCCTGCCCCTCGCCGGCTGCTCTTTGCCAACGCCGACGAAATAAAGTACGGGATATAGGCCAGGAAAAGATTCCAGGGTAAAAATATAAACGTACGCCGCTCCGTATGCACGATACGCGCTGCCGTCAGCAGGCAGCTGAAAAGCATGGACAGGAACAGCAGGCGATCCGTTTCGGTCCGGAGGAAAGGGATGCTGTCTATTGAAAGACGCGCTGTCTTTTGTGCTACAAAGGTTTCTTGTGTTTTCATAAAAATTTGGGGATAAAAATGAATGACCCGACGATCACAGCCGTGATAGAAGCGATCAGAACGGCCCCGGCCGCAAGGTCTTTTATGACCTTAATCTCCGGGTGATGTTCTCTGGTGATCATGTCCATTGCCTTTTCCAGGCATGTGTTGAGCATTTCCGTCACCCACACCAGGCCGATGACCACTACCAATGCGACGGCCTCCGTATAAGATACTTTCAGCCGCCAGGCCAGGATGCCGACGACGATGGCTGCCGCCAGGTGAATCCGGGCATTGTGCTCCTGCCGGAAGAATTGCTTTATGCCGGCGCCGGCATAATAGAAACTTCTGAGCCTGCTGCGGACGGAGAACTTTTGATCTTTTACCATGAAGTTTGAATTGTCCATAAATTTAAGCAATGGCCGGGAAGGGAGACAGGGTTCCGTCCTGCGTGCGTCCGCCTCGTTTCCCAGCTTTTGAAAGAATGGCTTCCAGCAGTGGCAGCATTTTGTTCAGGCCCTCCGACTTGATGAGGAAATTCCACAATGGTTCAAACTTCTTCCATCCGCCGGCATAGGCAAAATGTTTGAGCTGGTGTTTGAAAGTGTCATGACCCAGGCTGGCCTTTACAATATTCCGCCATGAGTAAAAAGAACGGTAGGCCCAATCATATCCACTTTTCAATTCAACGGCACTGAGCCCAACCGTCTTGTAAACCACCTGCCGCGTGTCGTACTGATCCCAATGCTTGTGCAAGATCCTGCCTTGGGCTGCCATGTCGCGGAACAGGCGTGTGCCGGGATAAGGGGTTAGAATATGAAATGTGCAGGTAGTGAGCGAATTTTTCACCGCCCAATCCACCGTCCTGCGAAATACGTCGGGGTCATCCTCGTCAAGTCCAAAAACAAAGCTGCCATTGATCATGATTCCTAAAGAATGCAGCCGTTGAATGGCCTGTTCATAGTCATGGCCGATGTTCTGCCGTTTGTTACTTTGAATGAGGTTGCCTTTGCTAAGGGTTTCGAAACCCACGAAGACGCTGCGCATCCCTGCTTCCGCCGCAAGTTCGACCAGGTTGCCCCGGAGTATGGCGTCGATGGTGCTGGCGCCCTGGAACACCCGGTTCATCCCTTTCATGCCTTCGAACAGGCTGGAAGCAAACCGTTGGTGACCCAGCAAATGGTCATCCAGGAAATACAGGTGGCGACCGGGCAGGCGATCGATCTCTGCCAATGCCGCGTCTACTTTTTGCGTATAGAAGCTACGTCCACCTTCGAAAAAAGCGTCTTTGTAGCAAAAGTCGCAATGGTGGGGGCATCCCCGTGATACGACGATAGAGTTGGGTACCAGGTAACGGCTCCGTTTGATCAGGTCTCTCCGGATGGGAGGGATGTCTTCAATATCACGCTGGCTGTTGCGGTAGATCTTTTGGGGGCATTTGTTACGAAAATCTTTCAGGAATGTTGGAAATGTATCCTCGCCCGGACCGATGAATATGCTGTCCGCATGCGTCATGGCCTCTTCCGGCAGTGAGCTGACGTGCAAGCCTCCCATGCAAACGTATGTTCTTTTTTTCCTGTAGTGATCGGCCAGCGCGTATGCTCTGAAAGCATTGGTGATATAGACCTGAATGATCACCAGGTCCGGCTCGTCATCAGTCACCAGTTCCTCTACATGTTCGTCCTGCAGAAGGATCTCGTCGTCCGGCGAGCAATATGCGGCCAGCGTAGCAAGACCCAGAGGCGGGAACAGGGAGTATTTGATGGGTCGCCAGAAAGGGCTTTTGGCTTCTGCCAGGGCGGGAAGGATCATTTTGATCTTCATTGTTTCGGATTTTTTAATACCGGATATGCTGGATGACTGTATAGACCGTCAGGATGACCAGGAGCAAAGTACCTTGTAATACGATGGCCATGTTCAGCCAATGGCGTCGATGAGTCAGGCAGTTCAGCATGATGGCCAACAACAAGGTACCGAGGATAAACTGCGCCTTGTGCCACGCCCACAGATCGAAGGGCGACTGCAGGAAAGAAGGCGCGAAATAATGGTACATCTTCTTTGTGCCGAAGATGATCCGCGTCAGCAAGGTCAGCAGAAAGACGCTCGCCGGCAGCAGGAGGGTGATGCCCAGGAGTCCGGAGATAAGGGGTTTCAGGAAGCCTGTGTTTGTCTTGTAGCGTGCGATTTGCTCTGTCATATGCTATTATTTAAAAAAGTACTTTGAATTTCAAAGTTATTGCCGATAAAAAAAGGGTGTTCCCCTTGTATGTTGCTGTGCCTGCGGTCTCAGCCAGGCTTGTTCATTCCTTTGATCATGTGCTCCAGGGCTTCCAGGTGATCTTTAAATGCCTTTTCCCCGGCTTTCGTGATCGAATAGGTCGTGTTTGTCTTTCGCCCGATGAAACCTTTGTGCACCTTGATAAACCCGTTCTCTTCCAGGTTGATCATGTGCGAAGCCAGGTTGCCGTCGGTGAGCTCAAGCAGCTGTTTCAGGTCGTTGAAACTGATCTCCTGGTTCATCATCAGGATACTCATCACTCCCATCCTGATCCGGCTGTCAAACACCTTATTCAGATTGCCGATGGGATTCTTCATGCCGTACCTCCCCTCTCATACTTCCACCACATGATCAGTCCATATACGATATGCAGGATCCCGAAGCCCACTGCCCAGAAGTACAACCCCCAATGGAGGTAGAACATGCTGACCGAGCCCAATACTATCTCAAGAAAACCGAGATAGCGGATGTCCGTCAATGTAAACTTGCTTGCATTGACAAGGGCCAGTCCATAGAACACCAGGCAGGTGGGAGCCACATAGTCCCAATCTGTATGGTAGAACATGCCCAGTACGAATAATCCGCCAGCCAGCAGGGGGATGAGCATATTGATGATCAATTTCTTTGAAGCCATGTCCCAGATAGGCAGGCCGCTTCTGCGTGCCTTGCGCCAGGTGAAGAACGTTGAGGATATCAGGGCTGCTGCCAGCACTGCGATCGCCAGCCCGATCAGCTTCCATTTCAACCCATCTGCCTCACCGTGCATGTAGCCATGCCGGCCGTATGATCCCGGCGTGACATCTCCCGAGAAACTGATGCCTCCATAGTAATCCATGATCCAGCCGTGCGCTATAAAGGCCCCGATCAGCGCACAGACGCCCGCGCTAACGCCGCTGAGCCCGCTGAGGGAGATAAACCGGGAGGAGCGTTCCATCATCCGGCGGATGTCCTGGAGGGTCTCTAAGGATTCGTTGGCTTGGCTGGGGCTATCCATATAAAAGCACTTTGAAATACAAAGTAAAGAGTAAATATTGGTTTTTGCAAGCCTTGCAGGTGAAATTTTAGAAGGTTTTTGGGATTGCCGGGGGCATTATGCTGGCTTTGTGGAATAATTTGCCCATTCAGATGTGTGAAAGGTTGTATTGGAAGTATTTATGAATTGGCATTATATTTCCCTTACTGCCAATATGTTAAGACTCAGGAGTAAGAAAGGATATTTACTGCTTACCATAGGTATCATCGTGATCGGGGTCCTCGGCTGGCAGATCTATAAATACAGGATGGTGAGCAGGAAGGTCGGAGAGGCGCTGCTGAACAAAACGGAAGGACTTTATAGTATCCATTACGAGGGGCTTTCATTTGATGAGGTCGGCGGGGTCCTGCACGCAAAGAATATACAGGTTGTCCCAGATACTGCCGTCTACCGTCAACTGGCGATGGAAGGGCGGGAGCCTCCGATGCTGCTGCGGCTGACCATACCAGCATTGGAAATTACAGGCGTCAAGACGCCGAAGGCTTTGCTCGCTAAACAAGTAGAGGGAAGCAAGGTGGAGATCGCCGGAGCAACTATCGAGGTATTGATGAGCGATCGGAAAAAAGAGGGCAAGCGCCTGCATTCCTCCAGTGACATCTCCAGGGAAATGCTGGGCAAACTGTTGAAAATTAAAATGGATAGTGTGAAGGTTACCCATGCCGATGTGCGTGTCAGCCATGTGAACGGAAAAGAGGTCCTTTTCTCCAGCAATAATGTTTCTTTTGTCTTCTCCGATGTGCTGGTCGACAGCACGAGTGGCGGGGACAGCTCCAGGATACTTTTTGCCAGGGGCCTTGAAATGGCCTGTGATGAAATAGCCTTTCCCACAAAGAATAAGAAATACAGGTTGCACGTATCAGGGGTGAGATTCTCCAGCCGGAATGACGCGTTGCATTTTCACCAGGTAAAAATAATACCTCAGCTGCCCGAAGATGCTTTTGCACATTCCTTCCCGGTGCAGAAGGATAGATATAATTTTTCATTTGAAGATGTGAGGCTGGTTCATGTCAGCAGGCAAGGCCTCTGGGATAAGGAGATCATGGCGGATAGTCTGGTGATCAGCAAAAGCGCTTTCAGGATCTACCGTGACCTGTCCCGTCCTCCAGACACGACCAGCAAGGTGGGCAAGTATCCACAGCAGCTGTTGATGCGCCTGCCCATCCCTATTCGAATCAAAGCGGCCGTGTTCACCCATTCCTTTATAGAATATAAAGAAAGAAACGGCAAAAGCGACAGTGTGGGTAAATTACAATTTTACGATGTAAGTGCGACACTTAAGAATATCAGCAACAGGAAGGAAGATATAGCACTGGATGATAAATGCGTCCTGGCGTTTAAGGCGAGGCTCCTGAATATGGCGCCAGTGGATGCCCGGGTGGTCATGGTCCTCGGGGACAGGCGCGGAAGGTTCTCCATTGATGGCAATATAGGCGGTATCGACGCGGTGGCGCTCAATCCGCTTACGCGGCCGATGGGACTTGCCCGGATGGAGAATGGAAGGATACATCAACTACATTTTAATTTTGCAGGCACTGATTCTTCCAGCGACGGCAAATTGTTATTGTTGTATGATGACCTGAAGATCTCTCTGCTGAAGAAGGACGAGGCGGAAGGCAGGCTCGATAAAAAGGGTCTGGCCAGCTTGTTTGCGAATCTTATCTTGAAAAATTCCAATAAAGGTGAGCATCCCCGGGTGGAGGAGGTGCATTTTGACCGGGTCCTGTATAAGTCATTCTTTAATCTGATCTGGAAAAGTATTTTCACCGGGGTAAAGCAAACGGTGGGGATGAAGAAATAGAACGGCTGATCTTTTATGGGGGTAAAAGCTACAATTTTGAGAACGGCCAGCTCAAGCTGGTTAATCTTGCGGAATGCTTACAGGGTTTTCCGGAAGAATGATCCATTGCGGATGGCGGCGGCGACTTCCTTCTTTTCCAGCTTTGCATTGCCCCCTATTATGATCATCCTGATCGAAGTTTTTGGCGTCTTCGCCGACCCGAAGACCGTACGGCATGACCTATTTAAACAGCTGGGGGTTGGGATCGACAGGAGCATCGCGCTGCAGGTGCGTGAAATTCTCAGGAACCTGCATTATTTATCCCTGAACCGGGAGGCGCGTATCGGCGGATTTATTTTCCTGCTATTTGTCGCCACTACATTGTTCGAGGTGATCAGCAGATCCCTTAATCAATTGTGGGGCTTCCGGCTCAAGGCACATCAGGGTTTGGGGTTCCTGCTGTTGCACCGGACCAAATCGATCGGCATCATCCTCATGGGAGGGCTTTTGTTTTCGACGGTACTGCTGGGAGATGCAAAGGGCTGGCTGTTGCCCCTCCAGGTGAACGAGCTGCTCTATCGTCTCATCACCACGTTGGCAGTGATCGTCTGGTTCGTCCTGATATTGAAGTACCTTTCCTATGGGCGACCGACCTGGAAAATGGCAATAGCCGGCGCTGTATTTACCGGGATCCTGTTCACCTCAGGACAGGTGCTATTGCATCACCTCCTTACCTATGATGGTTTGAAGGCCATTTATGGCGTTTCTGCTTCCCTGGCGTTGCTGCTTTTATTTGTATTTTATTGTTCGTTCATGTTTTATTTCGGGGCGTGTTTTACCCTGGCGTTGTCCAAGCATACGGGTCAGCCTATATCGCCTGCCGGATATGCTATATCAAGCGAATAATTGCAGTATATTTATATCACATTGCCAATATGAAAAGAACATTACTTGCTGCCGTCGTTTGTTATTCAATAGCCGTCTCTGGCTGCCGGGACAAGACCGTCGGAAAGA
This sequence comes from Flavitalea plasmicola, assembly GCF_030546645.1. Taxonomy (GTDB): domain Bacteria; phylum Bacteroidota; class Bacteroidia; order Chitinophagales; family Chitinophagaceae; genus Puia. Next base: position 781,377 of record NZ_JAUOTO010000006.1, on the reverse strand, counting down.
TCGAACTGTATGACAAGAGCGCTGTCAATCTCATTGATACCAATGCAACGATCGAAGTGATCGGCAGGAATTATAAATGGTCGGAAGGGCCCGTCTGGGTAGCGGCCAAACAAATGCTGCTGTTTTCGGATGTCATAGGGAATAAGATATACCGTTGGTCGGAGAATGATACGCCGTTGGTTTATCTTACGCCTTCAGGATATACGGATAGCGCACGTCGTGACGGTGAGAATGGATCCAACGGACTTACCCTGGATAAGGATGGGCGATTGTTGCTATGCCAGTCGGGCAACCGGCAGGTAGCGAGAATGGACGCCGCGTTGGATGTGCCTGTTCCCAGGTTTACCGTATTGTCATCAGGCTACCAGGGAAAGCGGTTTAATAGTCCCAACGACCTCGTCGCAGACAGCAGGAACAATATATACTTTACAGATCCAATCTATGGCCTCCCTAAGCAGGCAAATGATCCTTCGAGGGAGCTGAAATTTGAAGGCGTGTATAGGATCAGCGCCCAGGGTGAGACTGTTCTGTTGATCGATTCTATTTCGCGGCCGAATGGCATTGCCTTGTCCCCGGATGAGAAGACGCTTTATATCGGCAGCAGCGATGATCAGCACCCTAGGTGGTATGCCTATCAGCTCGATACGGCCGGCCACATTCAGGGTGGCGGCGTTTTACTGGATGGTACGGAGATGAAGGCAAGGGCTTCCGTCAAGCAAGGCGCCGATGGGTTCAAGATAGATGGTCATGGCAATATCTTCAGCTCGGGTCCGGATGGCGTAGTGATCATTTCGCCGAACGGAAAGGTATTGGGATTGATAAAGATCTTCGGCCGGCCGGCGTCCAATTGTGCTTTTAATGAAACGAAGGAAGTGCTGTATATCACCGCGGATGATAGGGTACTGAGGGTGAAGCTCCATTAAGGTTTCAGGATTAGTTCCATCTGTATATCGCATCGTTCGTACGGGGACGGCGGACCTGCTATCTTACGGAATCCCAGCTTATGATACAGGCTAATGGCCGGCTTGAGACGAGTGTTGCTTTCCAGGTAGACCCGGTGCGCGCCCAGTTCACGCGCTTTCTCCAAACAAGCGCGGCCCAGCAGCCACCCGATGCCCTTTCCCTTGGCTTTTGGCGACACACCCATCTTGGCCAGCTCGAATCCGCCATCGTTCATTTTAATGATGGCGCAAGCGCCTACGGGTTCGCCCTTATACAAGGCGATGTAAATATGGCCACCTCCGTCCAGGATATGTTCCTGCGGATGGTCCAGGGCGTGATAATCCTCTTCCTCCATTTTGAACCAGGTGGTGATCCATTCTTCGTTGAGCTGGCGAAAGGCCTGGGCATAGCGGGGTTCGAAATCCACCATCTGCACGTCCTGGCTCTCGCGCAGTTTTTTTTCTTCCTGCACCCGTCTTAGCAGGCTTTTCTGGTCCAGTAAGAACTCCCATTCCGCGATGGCTTTCCACAGGTCGTATTGTGTCTCTTTCATTGCGTTTTCGATGGCGGAGGTGACGTCCTTTAATTGGTCCTGCATTTTTTCCATCATTCGCTGTCCTTCCTCCGAGAGGACCACGAAATTCTTCCTGCCATCGGCGGAGCCTTTTTTTTCTATGAGGTATCCTTTGGCTACCATTTCCCGTACGATCTGGCTAACGGAAGGGTGGGTGTGGCCGATCTCGCGGGCAATGTCGGTGATGGATTTCTCCGCGCCTTCGGAGAGGGCATAAAACACGGGAAACCACTTGGGCTGGAGGTCTACCTGGTAAAGGTCATAGATCCCAGCGGCCTGTTCCGTCACCTGATCGCTTAAGCGGCGAAGGCGGCTGCCGAGGGCCATTTTGCCAGTCTTTTCATAAAAGTTCATATAATCACTATTAATTACGTAAGTGCTTACGTAAATGTAGAAAGATAATTTTATTTCTCAAAAAAATATACCAGGAGAGGCAGGAAAATAATTTTCCCTAATTTACCTACTTAATTGTTTACCAAACCAAAAGCGATTACATGCCTTCTTCCTATATTCTTTCCCTTGACCAGGGGACTACCAGTTCCCGGGCTATTTTGTTCGACCAGGGGGGCCATATCCTGCAAGTGGCTCAGAAAGAGTTCCGCCAATATTATCCTCAGCCTGGCTGGGTAGAGCATGATCCTGAAGAGATCTGGTCGTCCCAGTATGGTGTGCTGGCCGAGGTGCTGGCCAAGAGCGGTGTTACCACGAAGGAGATAGCCGGGATCGGGATCACTAATCAGCGGGAGACCACGATCGTATGGGAGCGGGCCAGTGGTAAGCCCATTTATCCGGCTATCGTATGGCAAGACCGGCGTACGGCGGGATATTGCGACCAGCTGAAGGCGGCGGGATATACCGATCTGATCCGTGAGCGTACCGGGCTGGTCATCGACGCCTACTTTTCCGGCACCAAGCTGAAATGGATATTGGATAATGTTGCCGGGGCGCGGGCCCGGGCGGAGAAAGGGGAACTGGCTTTCGGAACGGTGGACAGCTGGCTGATATGGAAGCTCACGGGGGGTAAACTCCATATTACGGACAGCACCAATGCTTCACGGACGTTGTTGTTGAATATACATTCCGGGCATTGGGATGCGGATCTGTTGCGGATGTTAGACGTGCCTGCATCGGTATTGCCGGAGGTCAGGGCATCGAGCGAGGTGTACGGTTCCACCAGCAGCGGGGTGGCTTCCGGTTCGCTGGGCATGCCGATCGCCGGGATCGCAGGGGATCAGCAGGCTGCACTCTTCGGGCAGTTGTGTACTTCGCCGGGGATGGTGAAGAACACCTATGGAACAGGCTGCTTCATGCTGATGCATACGGGTGCGAAGGCCGTCCTGTCTAAGAATAACCTACTTACGACCATTGCCTGGCAGTTGAAAGGGCGCACCGAATATGCGCTGGAGGGAAGTATATTTATAGCAGGGGCTGTCGTACAATGGTTGCGGGACGGGTTGCGAATGATCCACCACTCTTCGGAAGTGGGTCCTCTGGCAGCCCAGGTGCCGGATACGGAGGGTGTTTATATGGTGCCGGCATTTGCGGGATTGGGCGCTCCTCACTGGAATCAGTATGCGCGAGGTAGTTTTTTTGGACTTACGAGAGGTACGACGCATGCGCATATGGCGAGGGCTGCGCTGGAGAGCATTGCTTATCAGACTTACGATGTATTGAAGGCTATGGAAGCCGACAGTGGCATCCAGATCCGGGAGCTGCGGGTGGATGGCGGGGCCACAGCCAATGACCTGTTGATGCAATTCCAGTCCGATATTCTGCAAGCGCCTGTGATCAGGCCTACGGTGACGGAGACCACGGCGCTGGGTGCGGCTTATCTGGCGGGGCTGGCAGTGGGTTTCTGGCATTCCGTAGAAGACATCCAACAACAATGGCAGATAGACCGTCGGTTTGATCCTTCCATGGATGCTGCCCGTGCAAAAACGTTATTGAAAGGCTGGCAAAGAGCGGTAAAAGCGGCTATTGCCTGGGCGGATAATGGCTAAAAGATGAATAGACAAGTAATGTTACAGGCCTTAGCGTCCCAGGGCGACCAGCCCTGGGACGTCTGCATCATCGGCGGCGGAGCTACGGGATTGGGAGTAGCGGTGGACGCCGCTTCCCGGGGGTTCAGCACGCTGCTGCTGGAGCAGTATGATTTTGCAAAAGGCACTTCTTCCCGGTCCACGAAGCTCGTCCATGGAGGTGTCCGCTACTTACAGCAGGGGAATATCAAGCTGGTGATGGAAGCCTTGCAAGAGAGGGGCATTCTTCGACGCAATGCTCCTCACCTGGTGAAAGATCAATCCTTTATTGTCCCCAACTATAAATGGTGGGAGGGTCCTTATTATGGCCTGGGACTGAAAGTCTATGACTGGATGTCCGGTCGCCTCGGGCTGGGTCCGTCAAGGCTGCTGTCCCGTGAGGAAACACTGGAGCTCGCCCCTACCCTGGATGCGGAAGGCCTTCGGGGAGGGGTATTGTATCATGACGGACAATTCGATGACGCCCGGCTGGCCATCAGCCTGGCGATGACGGCTGCTTCGCAGGGCGGGGTGCTGCTGAATTATTGCGAGGTGAGCGGATTGGTCAAGGCTGGAGAGAAGGTCACCGGTGTTGCAGTGTATGATAAGATCAGTGGGACTCCATTCTCTGTCAATGCCAAGGTGGTGATCAATGCCACGGGTATATTTACAGATACAGTGCTGCAGATGGATGAGCCGGGCAGCGAGCCCATCATGGCGCCCAGTCAGGGCGTGCATATCGTGCTCGACAAACATTTTTTACCTGGCGAGGCCGCCATCCTCGTACCCCATACTGATGACGGCCGGGTGTTATTTGCCGTACCCTGGCATGACAAGATCATCATCGGGACGACCGATACGCCTGTCCAGGAAGTGACAGCGGAGCCGCGGGCGCTGCCACAGGAGATCGATTTTATATTGCAGCAGATCAGCCGGTATCTTACCAAGCCGCCCTCACGTGCAGACATACGCAGTGTATTCGCCGGTCTTCGCCCCCTGGTAAAACGCTCGGGGCGGAGGACCGCTGAACTTTCCAGGGATCATTTGATAAGCGTGTCGGCGTCAGGGCTTATCACCGTCACAGGTGGAAAATGGACGACCTATCGCCGGATGGCAGAGGATACCGTTAACACGGCGGTTGCACGCGCCGGTCTTCCGGAACGGCCTTGCCGGACTGCTGAGCTAATGATCCATGGAGGCGGAGAGGCTTTTGCAGGAGGTCGGGAACTGGATTTTCATGCGCCGTTGTACTATTATGGTAGTGATATGCCGTCTATCCAATCGCTGGCAGCCGCCGACACTTCCCTGGGACAACTATTGCATACCCGGCTGCCTTATATCAAGGCAGAGATCATCTGGGCCGCCAGGGAAGAGCTGTGCATGACAGTTGAAGATGCGTTGAGCCGGCGTACCAGGGCCTTATTGCTGGATGCTGCCGCGGCTGTCGAGTGTGCCCCGCTGGTAGCGGAGCTACTAGCCAGGGAGCTGGGACGGGATGGGGTATGGCAGGAGGAGCAGGTACTGGCTTTCAAAGAACTGGCGCGAGGCTACCAGGTGTAGCGATCATTAAGTATTTTGTTCATTATAATCACTGCCATATGACACCTTTTTTCGGAGAATTCATTGGTACCGGTCTTCTCATTACGTTCGGGCAAGGGGTTGTGGCCAATGTTGTCCTTCCCAGGACCAAGGGCCAGAACAGCGGATGGATCGTCATTTCATTCGGGTGGGCTATAGCGGTATTCGTAGGAGTATATTGCTCCGCCGGTTCCAGCAAAGCACATCTGAACCCAGCTGTCACGCTGGCATTCGCTGCCCTCGGAAAATTTCCCTGGGCCCAGGTGCCACAGTACATTGCGGCCCAGCTGCTGGGAGCTATGGCGGGGTCTTCGTTGGCGTATCTAAGCTATCGCGGGCATTTTCAGGAGCCAGGAGATCCCAATGGAAAGCTCGCCGTATTTTGCACAGCGCCGGCTATCCGCCATACCCTGGACAATTTTGTCACGGAAGTCATCGGAACCTTTGTACTTATTTTAGGCGTCCTGTATATCGCCTCGCCTTCCAGCAGCCTGGGCGCGTTGGATGCCTTGCCTGTGGCCCTGCTGGTGCTGGGTATCGGCCTTTCCCTGGGCGGACCGACCGGATATGCGATCAATCCTGCCCGTGACCTGGGTCCGAGGATCATGCATACGTTGTTGCCTATTGCCGGCAAGCGGGACAGTGACTGGGCATACGCCTGGATACCTATTGCCGGACCCGTGGTGGGGGCATTGCTGGCGGCGATGGTTTTTAAGATGTTATAAGGATCTGCGGTTCAAAAAAAATCCCCGCTGTGTGAGCGGGGATGACTAATCAAATTCTTAGCCTGAATTATTCTTCTCATTCACAGGCATATACGCAAAAAAGGGGCTGTCAGATTCCTTTGTTGAAAAAAAGCCTTCCGGGGGTATACATGGACGGGAAAAGGCCGGATTCTCTGCGGGAAACCCGCAGCCGTAATCCTCTTCTCTTATGCTGGCTTATAGGTTAACTTCTATGTGCCACGGATATGCCCGGCGTTTGACCAGTAAAATTAGAAATCCTTTTTATATTTATTTCCCCAGACCTTTTTCCTGAGCTATCTATCGCCCCGTAGATCACTGACCCAATTTACCTCTGGATTAGTAGATGTGTTGGTTAAGGCTTAGATCTGATTAGTTTCCACGATGCAGTTCCATATATTTCTATTAAAGGAAACAATTGAACCTTATGCCTATACACATCACCACACCAACCTGGGGGGGTCCCTGTTTGCAACCCCTTTTGCCAGCGACGGCGGTCACAACCGCATTTCCTGATGTCCGGGAGCTTCAATCCTCCGGATGTTTTAGCAGCCTTTTATTTTTCGATGAACAATGCCCGGATCTCTGTATTCGCCTCAGTAATTATTTCCTGGGAGCCGATGCTGGCTGGTACGAGCAAAGCCAGGGAGACCGGCTACTGGTATTGCAGTTCGTATTACATGATTGCCTGCATTACAAGTTGGGCGAAAGCGAACGCAAGAGCATGTCGGAAGGGCAGTTTAATTTCTTCACTGCTCCTTCCATCAGCAAGATCAACTGGTTTGATCCTGCCAACAGTCATGCAGATACCCTGGATATTCATTTCTCTCCCACTTATCTGCACAAATTAGGGGATGATTTCCCCGAGTTGATCCGTTGGATAGGAAAAAAGAATCTTTCGTCTACGCTCAGCGCCACACCGGCTACCGTGACCCCGATCATGCTGCGCATGCTGCATGCCATTCACGATTGCCCTTACACAGGCGATCTCCGCCGCACTTACCTTCAGGCAAAAGCGGCCGTATTGCTATTGCTGGCGTTGGAACAGCTGATCAACCGTCCCACAGAACAGCAAGCCGGCGTACCATTGCGAAAATATGACCTGGAGAAGTTGTATGAAGCCAGGGAATACTTGCTGCACAACATTGAAAATCCCCCCACGCTGAAACAGCTGGCCCACAAAGTAGGGTTGAATGAATTCAAACTTAAGAAGGGATACAAGCAGGTGTTCGGCACCACTATCTTCGGAGACTTCAATAAAGTGCGGATGGAAGACGCAAAGCAAAATCTTCTGGAAACCAATAAAAGCATTGCCGAGATCTCTTTACTGGCGGGCTATGACGATCCTCCTAATTTCATACGCGCCTTCAAACACTATTTTGGTTGTGCACCCAACCGATTTCGCAAGCAACAAATTATAGCCAACGGCAAATTAAGATCATGAAGATCCGGATCGAGGCAGCGCAAGGCGGTGAGATCCATCTCTCTCCCGTCTTGCCTTCTTCGTTGCAGCAGCTGCAGATCCCGGATAGCGTTTGTTATGGCGCCGTGGGTCCCTTTGGCCATGTGCTTGTACAGCAGCTGGAAGGAGAAGATATTTCCATCCTTTACCATACGCTGTATTTCAACCACGGGGAACAGTTGGTGTATAGTTCCGAAGAGCCTGCCATTCGTCTGCAGATCGTTCTCCGCAACAGTTACTATTATGACTCCAGGTATTTCGGCGCGGGGGTGCTGCACGAGCGCGGCCTTAGTCTCAACTATGTGCCTGTAGTTTATTCAAAATTGAAGTTACATCCGGGTGAGGCGTACAGCCATCTTTCCGTTTATTACGGAAAAGAACGTTTGTTGCCTTTGCAGAATAGCTTTCCGGGGCTGATGCCCTTTTTGGCCAAGGTATCCGCGGGCCAGCCCGGTCTGTTTGGATCCGGATACACCATTGCCGATGCCGGCATCTTATCGGTGGTGGATAATATACTGGATTGTAATTACCAGGGGCACTTGCGCAAATTGTATCTTGGCTACCTCTCTGTAGAATTGCTTTTACTTTCGTTGATAAGGCTTTCGGAAAGTCATTCATCCGCGTCCGGGGTTATTACGGAAGAGGATGCAAAATGGGTCTATCGGGCGAAGGAGCTGATGTTACAGGATCTGGGAGGTAAGATATCACTTGGTTCTCTCGCCGGGCAAACAGGTCTTAGTGTCTATAAGCTGAATCATGGTTTCAAAGCGATCTATGGTATTGGCGTTACAGAGTTCCTCCATGAATGCAGGATGAAAAAAGCGCATCAGGCGTTGTCCGAGACAGATAGGTCCGTGGAAGCCGTTGCCAGGGAAAACGGCTATTCACATTCGGAATCGTTCTCATTGGCTTTCAAAAAGTATTTTGGTTATACGCCGGCGTTTGTGCAACGCAGCAGGCGGCTGCAGGGTTTGGTGAATGATTGAGGTGATACGAAAGAAGTATGAATGGTCTTGCAGATTTCATTTCTTATTGTATTTTTAATCCCTATTTCATAGGCAGTCCCCTGGATCTGTAGATTATATTTGTCTACACAAGTAAGTTGAATTACACACATCGTTCAACAGACATGCAAAAAATTCTACCACACAAATAAGGTTGGGGTAAGACTCGGTTATAGCAATCCCATATATACGACCCGGCGGCCAGAACGGCCCGAGCTGGAATAGGATGCGGATCCGGAAGAATACGACTGCGAACGCATGCGGCTCTCCGGTTTGGGTTGTTCGTTCCGGGTTTCAGAGCACTAACGATTAATCGAATCAACGGGTTTTTATTATACTACCTCTTCAATGGAGGGGATAAACTTTTATTCTATGTATGAGACTCTTCAATCTGCAGGAGCTGCTGTGCCCGTGCGCAAAGCTCCCAAACACATCCGGTACTCATCCCACCGCAGCCATATTCAAAAACTGTCTATCATCATTCCGGCTTTCAATGAGGAAGCAACGATCTCCATTATTTTGGAAAAGATCAACCAGGTGGAGCTGATTGGTAATGTCGCTAAGGATATTATCATCGTGGATGATTGTTCTTCAGATGACACTGAATTGGTTGCCCGGGAGTATATAGAAGAGAATCCTTCGGTCTCTATAAGATATGTAAGGCATACCGTCAACCAGGGAAAAGGAGCAGCTATTCATACAGGTATTCAGCATGCTGTTGGCGACTATCTATTGATCCAGGATGCCGACCTGGAATATGATCCGAGAGAATATAACACTTTGCTGGAGCCTATTGTGAATGGGTATGCGGATGTGGTATATGGTTCGCGGTTTATGGGAGGTAAGCCTCATAGAATATTATTCTTCTGGCATACGATAGGTAACCGGTGCCTGACGTTTTTCTCCAATATGTTCTCTAATCTGAACCTGACGGATATGGAGACGGGCTATAAGGCGTTCAGGACTTCGCTGATACAGCAGATCCCGCTGAGGGAAAAACGGTTTGGGTTTGAGCCGGAGGTGACGGCGAAGATTGCACAGGTGGAGGGAGCGAAGATCTATGAGGTGGGGATTTCTTATTATGGGCGGACTTATAAGGAGGGGAAGAAGATTGGGTGGAAGGACGGGGTGAGGACGTTGTGGTGTATTATCAAGTATTCGTTTCTTTCGAAAATACCGGCGGATATTAAGGTGCCGGAGCCTGAAGTTGTTGGTGCAGCATGAGTATTGTTTAACTTTTATCCTATTAGTACTATGAACCAGGCGTTTGTTCTACCGCAGTCTGTCGCGCAGGAATCTCGTGGATCTGCCGAGTCATTTCTGAACTTTATCTGGAAGAATAAGGTTAATCGGAGGTATTTGTTGATTGCGCTGGGAGGGACGATTGTTCAGTTTGTTATATTTAAAATACTGTATCCTTTTCCAGATTTTTTTTCGGATTCGTATAGTTATCTTTATGCAGCTTATGCGAATTTGGATGTGAGTATCTGGCCGATCGGGTATTCGAAGTTTTTGAGTCTTTTTCATTCAATTACCCAATCCCACACATTACTAGTAGCATTTCAATATTTCATTCTAGAGGGAGCATCCCTCTATTTATTTCTTTCTATACTATATTTTTACAAACCAGGAAAGACTTATCAATTAATTCTATTCATTTTCCTTTTTGCAAATCCACTATTTCTCTACCTCGGAAATTATGTCAACAGTGATCCCTTGTTTGCAGCTCTTAGTCTAGGTTGGTTTACTCAACTAATATGGTTAATGCAAAAGCCTATGGTTTATAACATTTTTGTACATGCTTTATTATTGTTTCTTTGCTTTACTACACGGAACAATGCCTATTATTATCCCCTTTTGGCGATAGTTGCCTTTTTAATATGTGCTAGAAACTGGAAATATAGGGCTGCAGGTATACTCTTACCATTCCTTCTAATTATTCCATTTGTTCTGCACACCCGGTCGGTTGCCCGTCAAATGACCGGAACTAGTCAATTCTCATTATTCACAGGATGGCAGTTGGCTAATAATGCACTTTATATGTACAGAAACCTGAATGTTGATCCCAGTGATTTGCCTTCTAATGAAACGCGTGAGTTGGATAGCCTTTCGAAAAACTTCTACAATGGTGTCGTCCCCGAATTTCACGACTATCTGGGAGAATATACTGGAAATTACTTCATCAGACAATCAGAAGCACCCTTAAAGCAATATTTGTTTAAACATTATTCTCTTACGAATCAACAAGATATAGTAATCGGGTGGGGAAAGGCATCTGCTGTATTTTCCCAATACGGCAGTTATCTAATAAAACATAATCCGTCCGCATATATTAGAGATTATATGTGGTTAAATGCAAAAAATTATTTCATAACCCCTTTGGAAAAACTTGAAGTATATAACTTAGGGCAAGACAGCGTTGAAGAAATAGCAGGTCTTTGGTTCAATCTTAAAGGTTTAAAAACAAAGTCCATCTCGAAACGTCTGCAGGGGGTTCTCCTATTCCCCATACCGCCTTTGTTTTTCCTCCTGAATCTTTATCTTGTTATCCGAGGCCTCCATTTCCTGGCAACCCGAAAATATAAAACTACCGACAGACCTACGAATCGATTCCTTTTACTCTGTGGCAGCTTCCTCACTCTAAATTTCTGTTTCTGCGTAACTGCGACAATTATAGTTTTCAGGTATCAATTCTTCCCAATGATCATTTTAATGGCGGTATCTCTCATGCTATTGCAAGGTTCGGAAAGAGTTGCTCTCAATTCCTCACTACAGCCACCCTTAAAACCAGTGTTATGAGTAAAAAAGCAATCATAATCGGGGCAGGTCCCGCCGGTCTAACAGCCGCTTACGAATTACTCAAAAGAACAGATATCATTCCTGTGATTCTGGAAAAAAGTGGAGAGATTGGAGGAATATCTCGTACAATTAATTACAAAGGTAATAGAATGGATATGGGGCCGCACCGTTTCTTTTCCAAGTCCGACAGAGTCATGGATTGGTGGCTGAATATAATGCCATTAGAAGGAGAAAAAACCAATATAACAATCGCCTATCAGAACAAACAAAGAAGTATTGAAACTAATCCTGGTGCCACGGCTATAGGTAAAAGAAAAGATTCGGATAAAGTAATGTTAGTAATCCAGCGTCTCACACGAATTTATTTTCTACGCCGTTTTTTTGCATACCCGATCCAACTAAGTCTAGAGACATTGCGAACATTAGGTGTGCTCCGGACTTGGAAGATTCTTCTTTCGTTCTTATGGATAAGACTATTCCCAATTAAAAATGAAAAAAACCTTGAAGACTTTCTGATCAATAAATTTGGTCGACAGCTTTATCTGCTATTTTTTAAAGACTATACTGAAAAAGTATGGGGAGTACCTTGTCACTCAATTTCTTCAGAATGGGGTGCTCAGCGAATCAAGGGAGTATCTCTCAGCAAAGCAATATTTCAGGCACTCCGAAGCTTTCGAAAGGGGGAGAAAAAAGATGCCGGCATCAATCAGAAAGCAACAGAAACAAGTCTTATCGAGCAATTTCTATACCCGAAAAAGGGGCCTGGTGCCCTCTGGGAAGAAGTAGCCAGACAAGTGCAGGAAATGGGCGGGAAAATTTTCCTCAATCAACAGGTGGAAAAAATATACCATAAGGATGGGGAGATCACTATGATCAATACTGTAAGCTCAGTTACCGGACAGGCAGGGGCCTGGGAAGGTGATTATTTTTTCTCCACTATGCCTGTTCAGGAATTGATTGCAGGCATGGACTCGCCCGCGCCTACTGATGTCCAAGCTATAGCTGCTGGCTTGCAATACCGAGATTTTATTAATGTTGGTATCCTTTTGGAAAAGCTATCGGCTCGAAATAAAGATGGAATCTACAAAAAATTGCAACTTAAAGACAATTGGATATACATCCAGGAGCGGGATGTAAAAGTAGGAAGGTTGATGATCTACAATAATTGGGGAGATGGAATGATTGCTGATCCGTCCAAAACATGGATTGGTATGGAATACTTCTGTGACAAAACAGATAGTTTCTGGGCCTTGGACGACGAGGCGATTCAGCGTATTGCTATCCTAGAATTGGAAAAAATGGCCCTTGCCAGGGCAGAAGATGTGCTGGATATAACCGTCCGTCGCATGGAAAAAACGTATCCGGCTTATTTCGGAACGTTCAGCGAGTTTGGAAAGATCCGAGAATATACAGATCAATTTTGCAATTTATTCCTGGTTGGTCGAAATGGGATGCATAAATACAATAACGCAGACCACTCTATGTTGACAGCAATGGTAGCAGTAGACAATATTGTAGCAGGAAACATCTCTAAGGACAATCTATGGTCCATCAATACCGAGCAGGATTATCATGAGGAAAAGAAATCCATTCCAGAAGAGATTATCCTCAATGAACCAACCTTGTCCCGGAAAGATCCACTTCCCGAATATTCTTTTAAGAGCTTTTTGTGGAAAAATAAATGGAATAGAGCTTATTTATTATTAGCAGCCGTAGCAATGCTTGCTCAATTCGCTATTTTTAAATTTCTATACCCATATGCAAATTATTTCGTTGATTCCTATTCGTACCTAGAGGCAGCCTATCGGAATTCGGATGTAAATACATGGCCTGTAGCCTATTCGAAGTTCCTTCGAATTTTCAGTGCATTCTCTCATTCGGACATGCTGCTAGTGGCTTTTCAATACTTCTTCATTCAATGTAGCAGCTTGTTCCTTCTTTTTACCGTTCAATATTTTTTCAAACCCAGCAAGATCATCTTCTTGATACTGTATGTTTTCTTTCTTTTTAACCCTATAAGCCATTATTTGGCGAACTATATATCAGCTGATGCGACATTTATAGGTTTAAGCACTTTATGGATAGCGCAGCTCATCTGGATAATCTGTCGTCCCATGACATCACACATCTTTATTCATGCCGTCCTGCTACTATTAGTGTTTACGCTACGGTATAATGCAATTTATTACCCTTTAATTTCCACCCTTGCATTCATTTTTACCAAGCGGCATTCTTGGTTTAAGATAGCAGGGATTGCATTTAGTTTCATGCTGCTATCCTTTTCTGTCCTATATACCAGCCAAAAGATGTATAAAGTAACAGGTTATCGACAATTCTCAGCCTTTGGAGGATGGCAACTGGCAAATAATGCTTTATATGCATACGAACATGTAAAAAATGAACCTAATGATAAATTTCCCGAGCGATTTGCAAAACTTGAAAATATGGTCCGCCAGCATAAAGACACCATATTACGGGTTAAACAATCCAGATTGGATACTTTACGTAATTATTTTTATCTGTGGAGTCCGCGAGCTCCGCTATTACAGTACATGATGCGAGAATGGAAAGGAGATAGCACGTCTCCGTATTTCAAAAAATGGGCTGCAGAAGGACCATTGTATCAGGACTACGCATTCTTTCTAATTAAGAAATATCCACTGAGCTTTGCTCAATATTTCCTCTGGCCGAATGCAATTAAATTTGCGGTTCCTCCTATAGAATTTTTAGGCGTATACAATATGGGAGAAGACAGTGTAGATAGGCTAGCTAAAGAGTGGTTTGATTACAAGACGCTTAGGATTTCTCATCATTATAAAGATCATGACGTCACATCTTTAAATTGGTACCCAATATTTAATGCGCTGGTGAATTTATTCCTAGTCATCAGTTTAGCCGGTTTCCTCTTGTTCAACGGAATAAAAATAGCTTTACCTTCTTACACCATTGTTCTGGCATTGATATTAGTGTTTTGGATTTTGAATATGGGCTTCAGCATATTTGCTTCCCCTGTTGTCCTTCGATACCAGGTATTCCCAGCATCTCTATCCTTTGTATTTGCACTATTGTCCACACGATATATAGATCTTCGGAATTAAACAAATATTCATGTCTGAAATTTCATCCATACAACTATATCCCAATACCGCAGTCTTAATGAATGAGGAATCGACCATCTCGCCGGAAAACTATTCCGGTCTACTAGCCTCTTTTGTTGAACTATTTAAGGCCAAAGACTACTTTTGGCAGGCAGGGGATATATCGGATATTCAGGGATGGGTGATTCATTTATCTGCTGTAGCCTCCCAATTAAATGATCTTTTTCAAACAGTCATCCCTATTCTGGTTTCGGAAAAAGTCTCCTTTACAATTCCCGCAGATAAAGAAACAGCAATGACGCTGCTCAATGGAGGGCTTGGCATAATTCAACTGGGTAAAATAATCACTGTATATCCGGATAATGACGAATTGGCCCTTTTGATAGCAAAAAAACTTGTGGCAGCAACTACAGCTATTAAAGGCCCTGTCATCCCAACTGATATCGCGCTAGGCAATGTAGTATATACACGCTATAGTCGTTTTCATCCATTATTGCTTACTGACGCTAATGGCAATAAAAACGAATATTTATATGACCCAGCTGGTAAATTGATTAAAGATACCTATTCCATTCCTTTTCAGCCGCCTCACGGCATTAATTGGCCATTTGATGTATTAGCCAGTACGGTTCCCAAAAAACCAAAAACCGTATTGAATCACATATATAAACCCTTATTCCTTTTAAAACCCGATATCAGTAAGGGAGATGTATATAAAGGGATTTATGTTAAAAGCCTATTTCGTGTTGTACAATGTGTTATTAAACAGGGAAGAAAAAACATGGTATCCGATGAGGCAGGCCGGGACGTTTATGACAGGCTGATTTGGCAACAGGAATTGCATAAGGAACTAGCTGGCATTATTCCGCTTCCGAAAATCTATGATCTCTTTGTGGAAGACGGAGATAGCTACCTTGTAATGGAATTCATAAAGGGATGTTCATTGTATGACAGGATGAGGAAGCTGAATTTCAGTAGTAAAAGCTGGTTCGAATTACATTCTGAGGAAAAATCAGAGTTACTTGATTACATTTTGCAAATCGTCTCTGTCCTTAAAAATCTCCATCATCATGGTTATATCCATCGCGATATGGCTCCTGGGAATTTTCTAATTGACTCCAGGGGTCAGATCATACTCATTGATATGGAATTAGCCTATTCCGTCAAAAAAGCATATCCTCATCCCCCCTTTGAATCCGGAACTCCCGGGTTTATGTCCCCACAACAACAGGCAGCCAAGGCCCCTTCTCCTAAAGAGGACATTTATGGCTTAGGCGCTTTAATGACTATTCTATTCACCGGCCTTTCACCCATACGTTTTGATACGAGTGATAATAAACTTTTGATTAGTAATTTAAATGCATTTATTGGCAACCATTCTCTTGCGGCAATGATTGGTGCCTGTATGAACCAAAATCCAGCAGAGCGGCCTGAACTAAATATCATTCAAAACATCCTGAATGAGTATCGTGTAAGCATCGTTAAAGCCGATGTATCCCAAGAAAAGCCTCCTGCAATGTTTGGCAGAAATGAACTAGAGAATTTAATTACAGCAAGTCTTCAAGGATTGATCAATCAGCCCATTGTCCAGTCTGGCGACATATGGTATTCTCAAAATATAGATAATATTACGACAGGGTCACATAGTCAAAAGGAATACTCAGTCTATGGAGGTTTATACCAGGGCCTGGCTGGTGTTTTGTATGTCATTTCAAGGGCACATCTCTTGGGATTTAATGTTGACTCGTGTCTATCTCATTATACTAAAAGCTGGCAATTCATAGAGGAAAATTATTTTAGTTGTCTCCCCAATTTATCCCCTGGCCTTTACAATGGTGCATCGGGGATAGCACTTAGCCTCGCAGAAGCCATCAGGGGCGGCCTAATGGAAAATTCCAAGAAAAATCGTAGTTGGATCAGGTCGTTATTAGAATTGAAGGATGACAATCTGGATCTTACTACCGGTGTAACCGGACAAGGTATTGCTTTACTTCAATGCATAGAATTGGTTGAATCAGATTTTTTTCGTCAACAATTGGACGCGGTTGTTCTTCTTTTATTAAAAAGACAGGAAAAGGATGGTTCTTGGTTGATCCTGAATGAGGCGGATAATAAAAAAGGATTAAAAAATATGCGCTTTGGCAATGGCATACCAGGTATACTTTTCTTTCTTCTTGCTTATTATAAACAATATCCCAGTAATCAATTATTAGAATCAATTAATAAAACTCTAAACTATATACTGAAAAGAACACATAATCTGGAATATCTGTTTAAAGGAGAAATATTCAAAAAAATGGTCCTTGATGGGGTTGAACTAGGAGACGAAAGAAAAGGTATAATTCTGGTTTTCATAAAAGCCTACGAAGTCATCGGGAACGAAAACTATAAATTTCTAGCAGAGCGGGCATTAATGCAATATCCTCCTTGTATGGTCAAGACCAACTTCTCGCAAGATACCGGACTAGCAGGATTAGGTGAACTATATCTGGAGGCATTTCGGGTATTCGGCAATTCCGAATGGGAAAATAGGGCGAATTGGATTGCAAAAGTCTATAATCACACATGTTACAATAGTGGTCCAGAGAAAGGTAAATATTGGATAATGGAAGAGAGAAGTACGCCGACAGCCGATTTTATGATAGGCACCAGTGGTATCATCCATTTTCTACTACGCTGTTTTCATACCAATAGACTAGGCTATCGACTTTTAAACTAAAATCTCTAAACATTAAATTATGAAAAAAACAAAGTTTCTTATTGCTACCTCTGCTGTTATCCTGGCAATTGGTGGATTCATAGCAACAAAAGCAAACCGAAAATTTGTAAGCTTTTCCATCAAGGCTGCCTGCCCTACGATAACAGGAGCTTTAAACGTAAGCACAACTAATTTCACAACGGTGCAAACTGGATCTTTAAGAACTTTATTATTGGTATGTGCGAGCTGTAATAAACTATGCACATTTGTAACTTCGGTCAATCAGGTGCACCGGGTATATTGTAAATAGCTCTTCCTCGTTAGCTAAATCAATGTTGCTCTTGATTACACTCATATCTTTCTCAGTAAGAACAAACAGGAGATTAGCACGAGATATTAAAAAATAAACACCTACAGCTATGAATTGCACCCATAGCATGTTTATTTGTAAACACGGTTCTAAAAAAAGGCAGGTCATGACTACCAAAGGGAAAATATTTGTTTCTATCACTTTTTTGATGATAGCAATAGGCGGACGTCTTTTCGCCAGAATAAATCGCAAGTACTCCTATTTTCAGGTAAGATTCTATGGAACAGTAGCCGGTGGCCTTATAGGTGATCTTTCAGCTGACAGTTACGACTATACAACTGTCATAAGTTCAGGATATAGAACAGTAGTGATAAAATCCGCGATCAGCGGCGTCAAGTTAGCAACCATGTTTACGGCAATTAATGGTAGGCATAAAGTATACTATAAATAATTACCCGTACTTCTGAAAGTGTCAATCTGGAATGGAAATCGAATAAAACATCAGTTGTTATAACACTAATAAAATGATCATGAAAAAATACAGGCTATTCATATTAATTGGGGTTACTGAAATGATTTTCGGTGCCTACCTAGCAGTAAGAGCTAATAAAAGATATGCCGATTTTGATATTCGATTCAAAACCTTTTTTGGTCTATCGGGATCAGAAACAGCGAACTCTCAATTCTTCACCACTGTTCAAAGCGGATCATTAAGAACCGCAATGTTAAAAACAAATGTGGGGAATACCAAATTGGCAACCATGGTCACTGCGATTAATAACTCTCACCGAGTATATTATAAATAATGGTAGTATCGGATTTGCATTGTTGATATTAAGAATTACAAATTTGTTATAATAAAGAGAATTTATACTTAATTAAAAATATTGCGCAATAATCCTGCTGGTTTTAGCAATAGCGGGGAAGGGGAAGCTGAAAACCTTTATAAGAGAGTAGGCATATATTTTAAAATAAAAAACTTGAATTATGAAAAAGTCAAAGATTTTCATTGGATGTGCTGCTTTTGCACTTGCAATTGGTGGTTTCCTGGCAACTAAAGCCAACAAGAAATTCGCTAATTTCGACGTAAAAATTGCTGGCGCAGCTTCTGGTCTCTCAGGATCTCTGTCCGCAAGCACGACAAACTACACTACCGTTCAATCTGGCTCTTTAAGAACAGTTATGTTAAAAACCAATGTTGGCAACACTAAACTTGCAACATTGGTTACTGCCATTTCTGGAGCTCACAGGGTATATTACAAATAGGTGGTATATTCTCCAGTACAAATTTACAATGCACCTGAAATCTCTCAGGTGCATTGTAATATTCAAATAAAATATTTCTCCGTTATTTGTAATGTGCCGCCAGAGATAAAGCATTATAGGCATTTATCACTCCTCCTGTCTTACACATCTTTATAAGATATTTGCTCTTAATCACTGATTTCATGACAATATCCTTAACCTGAGTCGCTTTCAGGTGAGGATAATACTCTCTTATCAAAGCAGCCAATCCCGCAACAACTGGAGCAGCCATGCTCGTGCCATCCAAGTACTCATATTGTGATCCCGGAATGCAAGAATATATTCGTATGCCAGGCGCAAAAACATCTACATATTTTTGTCCATAATTGCTAAAAGTCGCTACCAAAGTAGAGTCATTTTTTTTTCCAGAGGCCCCTACTTCAATCCAGGCATCACCAATACCGCTGCCATCAGCAAATAAGCTATTAGGGAATACATGATTTTCCGGATCATCCAAGTCTTTACCTTCATTGCCCGCAGCATGCACTAACAAAACATCCTTGGATAAGGCATACTTTACTGCCTCGTCCACGACAGGTTTTTCCGACGAAAATCTTTTCCCGAAACTCATATTGATAATGCTAGCTCCATTATCTGCTGCGTACCGGATAGCGTTTGCGACATCCTTATCCCTCTCATCGCCATTGGGAACTACCCTAATAGCCATGATCTGGATATGATCAGCGACTCCTTTTATGCCTCGTTCATTATCTCGAACGGCTCCAATGACACCTGCTACATGTGTTCCATGCTGAGCATTAGGACCACATACATCATTATTCCCGTAAAACATCTGATGTGGATTGCTATAATTGTCCCCAATCAACGGCCGTGGATCAAAATCAAGGTTAAGTCCATAATCAACCTTATCCTTATAATATTTATATACATCCGTGACGTTTTGTTTAATTTTCTTGTAATCAGCTTGAGTACGAAACTCCACAAGCATTCTCTCGACTAGATCTTTTTGTTCATCATTCTCTGGCTTATATGTCATGAAATCATTTTGGGAAGGATTGCGATTCCCGATATGATCTTCGATAGAGTCTAATACAATCCTAATTCGATTGATCTTATCTATCATTGTATATGCGCTTTCGAGTTCTCGATCATAGATTGATTTCATCTTACGAAAGGCTTGGTAAGACATTTGATATTCCTGTGGCACTCGGCTATGTGAAATGCTATCAAAGAATGGGCTTTTTTCCCGTAACTGCCTGGTTAATTCTAAATTATCATAATTAACATTGCCAACCCTGCCCCCGATGAAATTCCAACCATGAATGTCATCTGAATAGCCATTCCGGTCATCATCTATCCCATTGTTGGCCTGCTCTCTCCTATTTCTCCAGATAATTTGAGATAAGTCCTCATGAGAAGTATCGATGCCCCCATCAATTACGGCTACAATTACTATCTTCGGTTTCTTATACTTCAACAAGGCGTAAGCCTTTTCAGTGCTTATACCGAATACACTATCCTTTTCTAAATCGAGATTTTGCCAATTGCTTACCTGGGCCGACATGTCGAAGCAAACGGCAAACAAAATGCCCGTAAGTATAAATTTAAACATACAAATAAATAGAGCTAAGATTATCTATTGACGGAAGTAACAGATTGAGTCGATGATTTACCGTCTCCGAGATATTTCCATAAATTCCATTCTAATTCGGCCCCGTTTACATCCCAGGCCACGATATTTCCAGACCTATCCAATAGGACATTGGTCGTATTTTCACTTCTGTAGTTTCCATATTCCCTGTATACCTTTTCTATAATTTTTCCCCCTGGATTGATAAGATTAAGCCACGGATACTTTTCCATTGTCAGCGCCTCTTTCCAGCTTTCCATATCTATATCGGATGAAATTCCGACAACATCCAGTCCCTTATCATGATATTGTTTATAGAGGTCCCGTAGCTCATATTGAAACTTCCTTCTTTCATATGAATGCGTAGCCCAAAAATGTATTAAAGTCATTTTATTACGCCCTAGAAGTTCATTTGATGTCACCTGCCGACCTTCAGCGTTCGAAAAACTGAACGCCGGGAAAGGCTGTCCAATACATAGTGCCGTCAGTTCTTTCATCCATTTACCTAAAAAACTGTTCTTTTTAGCACTATCCAAATTTTTATAAAATTCTGCCCAATAGGCGGCATGTCCCGACCGTTGAAAGCTGGAATAATAAGTAGGCAGAACAATGTTAGATTCCTTAATATCAGGTGTACGCGAATCGTCTGGATCTTTATCGCCGTAAAATATCTGGTAATAAAATGTCTTATTAAGCTCTTCCCGAAGAGTAAAAATATTACCTAGCATAGGTCCGTCAAATCCGATGGAGTCTTTCAATTTTTGCACATATCGGTTCAACTTTCCAATGCTTTCATAATAGATTTCCTCAGCAGGTACCAGACACAATAATGAATAATTAGTTGGGCTACCTTTGATGGATATATATCTTTCAAGAGTGGGACTCGGAATCTGATCGATGTTGCTGCTATTTATTGTGATCGATTCATAGTTGTTTAAATACAAATTAATCTTTTTGCCATCATGTTTGTCGAAGATCATCATATACCTACGCGGTCCTTCAGGGACTGTCCCACTAAGATAGAACTCTCCATTCTTCACCGAAGCAGTATCAGAAACAACCCAAAAGTCTGTATAGGACCCCAACCCTTTACTATTCGACAACATCATTGTGACTTTTTCATGTTCCTTAAGGCCTTCTATACGTCCAGTGATACTATATTTTGCATTCTGGGCTTGTGAAACAGGTCCTGCAAGCTGGCTAATTAAAAGAAAAAAAAATGATCTTGACATCGTAGTATGATTTTTATTATTTCCCATATCCTGGATTCTGGGTTAAATTTGGATCTGTTAATAGTTCCTGATGGGGAATGGGGTATAGTGTATCCGTTTTTTGCCACGAAGGTTTAATAGTCGAAAGAGCAACATCCGCCTTGCCAGTTCTTTTAAGATCAAACCATCTATGTCCCCATTCTGCGAAAAATTCAATTCTCCTTTCCTGAGCCACAGCTTCCAGTACTTGTGCCTGAGAGAGAGAGGGATCCAACTCAGAAAGGCCCGCTCTTTTACGAATAATATTCAAATCACCAATAGCATCAAATGTCTTATTCATTTGCGCATTTGCTTCTGCCCGAATGAGATATTGCTCAGCTAATCGTAATATTGTATAGTATTCGGTAATGCTGCCTCCCGATGCATCTCTTACTTTATACTTATGTGGATAAAAAAGATCTGTCCCTGAAATATTAACGCTATCCACCCATGACTCACGCCTTTTGTCTCCTGGTTCAAACGCACCAAGCAACTGATCTGTCAATGTATAATAAGGCGCTGTCTGGGAATCATATGGAATGAAAAGATTTCCTTCCTGGGTGGCATACAGGAAGTTGCCCTGGTTAATATCCTGCCATTGCAAGATTGCCTCATTGCCATTCATTAAGAAGACATCATTAAGATTCGAATCTAAATTATAAAGAGAAGATTGATTTATAATAAGATTAGCCTCGGCAACTGCTTGTGACCAGTTTTGTTTATAAAGGTATGCTCTGGCCAAGAGCGCACTTGCCGCCCAGGAAGTTGCCCGAATTCGTTCCTTGAATAGGCTATAATCTGAGGGTAGTGTTGTTTTGGCTTCAGTTAAATCCGAAATCATTTGTTGATACACTGAGTCTGCACTTGTCCTTGCAAGTAGAGACGTTTTAACAAATGCAGTAGACGTAACCAAGGGAACATCCCCAAATAAATTTACAAGATAAAAATAGCAGAAAGCACGAAGAAATTTCGACTCACCAATCAATTGCTTCTTTACTTCTCCCGGCAATGTTTTCGATGCCTGTATGCCTTCTATACACGCATTTGCCATATAAATATCATAATAACAGGGTGCCCAAAAAACATTTAGAAGTGTGCCATCATCAGATAACAATTCATTGGTGAAATAGGGGTCGCTGCCATTGCCGAAAGGGTTTAGCTCATCAGCACTCATACCGGCATATATTGTTGTTGCACCACTTGCATAAAAGAAACTTCCAGAACTATAACTCATATCATTATAAATGGAAGTAACAGCAGCAGTAGCCTGGGCAACTGAACTGAAAGTTTCACTCGTGGTAATAGAGTTTGTGGGTTCTGCAATATGAACGAGCTTTTTACACCCGCCCAAAATTATGAGACTGGCAGAAAAGTATGTGTATATAATACAGCGTTTCATAATAATCGCGTTAAAAATTAAAAGTTATTCCCCCTACCAATGTTTTTGAAGGAGGCATACTACCGAAAACTTGCGTATCAGGGTCTAGTCCCTTGTATTTTGTGATAACAAACAGATTGTTAGTATGAATAAAGAACGTGCAACCTTCCATTCCCGCCTTTCTGACAATAGATGAAGGCAAAGTATAAGAAAGAGAAAGGTTAGATAGTCGTACAAATGATGCATCTGTATAAATGCCGTCTGACGCAATAAAATGTATATAAGAATCAGTAGTCTTTGTGGTAAATTTGGCATAAGAAGCAATATCACCTGGCTTTTGCCAATGCTTTTCAAACAATTCCAAAGATTGGTTACCAAGCTTTCCCGCAAGGCCGCTGTTGGCAAAAGCGTTCTTTCCAATTTGCTTTTTGTATTGGAAGAATAAATTTAGAGCAAACCCCTTATAATTGAAATTCATCCCAATGCCTCCAAAGTACTTAGGGCTACGATCAAATGCATATGTATCAGTCTGATCAGGATGTGCTGGGTCATACACAATTTCTCCATCGTGATTCTTATCCTCAAAGATATATTCCCCAGTTTGCGGATCGACACCCTTATTATGGAATAGGTTAATCATATTCAAAGATTT
This sequence comes from Flavitalea plasmicola, assembly GCF_030546645.1. Classification (GTDB taxonomy): domain Bacteria; phylum Bacteroidota; class Bacteroidia; order Chitinophagales; family Chitinophagaceae; genus Puia. Next base: position 757,975 of record NZ_JAUOTO010000006.1, on the reverse strand, counting down.
GCCAATTATAAGCAAACTTGCATATGGAGATTGATCAATATTTGGATAAGCTAACAGTTTGTTCTTATTAAGAGAAATGTTGAAGTTAATCGTCCACGTTAGATCTTTTTTATCTATCAGTTTAGCGCCCATGGTAAATTCCCATCCTGCATTCTGCACCAATGCAGGAGAATTAGCTATGACAGAAGTAAATCCGCTAAGATATGGTGTAGGAAAGCTCACCAATTGATTTCCACACCGGTCCCGATAATACACTGCTTCAAGATTTATTCTGTCTTTCAGAAAACCTAAGTTAAGAGCCGCCTCAAGCTTTTTATTCACCTGCCACCGATAATTTGGGTTAGCATGCTGGGTAGGAAACAGCGGCTGAGAACCATTATAAGGAATTCCCGATGTGACATTTGCCGACCACCTAGTTAGATATTGATAATCACCCACAGCATCACTACCAGTGGTACCGTAGCTTCCTCTCAATTTTCCAAAGCTAATGAAAGGAAGTCCTTTCTTCAACCAATTTTCCTCAGAAAAAATCCAGGCCGCACCTACCGATCCAAAGTTGCCATACTGATTTCCCTCGCCAAAACGACTTGATCCGTCGCGACGGCCATTGAAGTTCAATATATATTTATTCTTAAGATTATAGGTAACTCTGCCAAATGCTGCTGCATATTTATATTCGCCGAAAAGATCGTTAGCGCGCTGAGTTTGAGCATTGGCAATGGATTTCAACAGGCGATCATCCGTATATCCATCTCCCGTCAACAGAATTCCGCCGGTACTGGTATGCTGAACGGATGCTCCGGCCAAGATCGACAACTTCCCCTCGCCTATAATACCGTCGTAACTTATTTGAGGCTCAACTATCCAGTTTTTATTTGTGTTATATCCTGAGCGATTAAGACCAACCGGGCTACTAAGCGGATCCTGGGAAGCAATCGGTGAAAGAAACATTGTATTGGCTTGGGTGTTATTATACCCCAGATTGGTAGTGAATTGCAATCCCTTGAAAAGTAAATAGCCAAAAACCAAATTGCTATTGAGAAAATTGGTTTTGGCTGTGTAAGGTTGCTTGAGACTATAAAAAGGATAACGTTGTCTGGCAGTAGCGTTGCTTCCTCCGTATCCTGCATAATTCAAATTTCCCACAGAATCATAGATTGCTGGGGCATTTGGAGGAAGTGTACCTGCAGCGGCTATATTTATCATATCCGATTGAGTATAGGAGTACTGTCCTATCAGACCGACGGAGAACCGTTGATTGGCAGAACGATGTGTAAGATTGAAGGATAATGAACCTCGTTGATCTGCGCCGCTGACAGTTTGGATATTAGTATTGCGATTGTAAGAAGCTCCAAGCCGGAAGGTGGTTCGCACATCTCCTCCTGAAAGCCCAGCATATGCATCAATATTTCGTCCTGTGCCGCCGTACAAGCTTTTCTGCCAATCAGTATACTTTGTTGTGTCAAATTGCAGAAGATCATAATCACCATGGTTTATAGAGGGAGTGATGCCGTCATTCTTCAGTGCCTCCTTGCGCATTTGCAGATATTGTTGCGTGTTCATCATCTGCCAGTATTTGGTGACTTTGCTGAGGCCACTTTCGATGCGCATGTCTAATTTGGTCTTTCCCGTCTTCCCTTTCTTGGTGCTGATCAATATAACGCCATTAGCTCCCCTTGAACCGTAAATAGCGGTTGCATCGGCATCTTTTAATACTTCTATGCTTTCAATATCCCCTGGATTCAAACTAAAGAACGGACTTTGGCCATTGGCCGGTCCTCCATATCCTGATTGTAAGAATCCATACGAACCACTTTCGTACGTGGAAGAATTTCCTACCTCCAAGACAGTCAAAGGTACCCCATCAATGATATATAAAGGATCGGAGGTAAAAAGAGAATTAATAGCGCTTCTTCCCCTCAATTCTATTTTGACCGGAGCACTAGCAAAACCACTGGTTTGCACGACATCCAGGCCTGCCACTTTTCCTTGAAGAGCCAACAAAGGGTTCATTATTGGCTGTCTTTCAATCTCTTCGCTAGTAACTCGGCCAATATTACTTGTGGTTAGCCGTTTGCTTGTCCTTCCGTATGCCTGCACAACCTGTACATCCAGATCATTCATTGCAATCGTCAATCGTATGGAGATGGGTTCTTCATTCTTTACTATGAAAGTGTGACTTTTGTAGCCAACGTAACTAATAATTAAAATGCTATTTTCAGGGACAGCAGGCAATACGAATTCACCTTTAGCATTCGTAAGCGTTCCTTTTCCCGTCTGTTTAATTGTGATATTGGCTCCGGACAATGGCTGCCCAGATTCATTGTAAACAACCCCTTTTGTTTTGAACATCTTTTCCGCTATAGGGTCATTCAATACAATTTTTCTTTCTGGCTTTCTTGTTATGAAAATGGTTTTATTCAGAATACTGTAATCAAGTCCTTGTCCCTGTAAACACTCCTCTATTACATTCTCAATATTCGCATTTTTGAAATCTAAGGTCACATTCTTTACTCCCTGAAAAATGCTATAGTCATAAAAGAACACATACCCCGTTTGTTTCTTGATCATGGTAAACACTTTTTCCAGAGGCAGATCCTTTCCAGAAATAGTTACTTTCTGGCCAAAGCCAGTGGCACCGAGATGAAGGTATATAGCTACCAAAAAGAAGGTGGTCAATTTCATCGTCCTTAGCAGTTGTTGAGACACCTTATTATGCACAGAAATAGGGCGTCTACGTATAGTAAAAAAAAGCATTACCTTTAGTTTAGGATTATAGTACAAAGTCCGCCCCGTAAAGGCGGGTTTTGGAGTCCTGCTCTATCAGGACTTTTAGAGCCGAAGTGCTAGTAACACTTCGGCTTCTTTTTGGGATGCATCCTGCGTATTATGGATGTATGCCATTTATACAGGGTGTAGAGGGAACTTGTAGTACTCCTTTCTTAGCATGTTCATAATTTTAGGTGGTTCGCAAATAAAACTAAATAGCCCAGCCTGGTAGGTCGCAAGATCTTATTGCGGGCATTGATCCCGAAACGAGAGGCACTCCACAGGCTTAAAAGAAAGGTTTAATGGACTAATGGGAATTGGGTTCCACCTGAAATGGGATATATGTGAATTTTCTTATGCCTTAAAGGACGAAAGGTTTGATAAAGCAAGAATCGCGTAGAGTGTATAAGGTATAATGGTAAAGGAACTGCTGTGTTATGGTCTCACCGTGAGCTTTCGCCCTTCGATGTCAAAGTGTACCTCGTTCTTCTCGAGGATCTTCAACACCTCTGAAAGATTTAGCTTACGTTCCATGTCTCCTCCAAATGTGCGATTGGGAATTGCCCCCTCATAGACCACCTCCACATTGTACCAGCGGGCCAGCATCCGCATCGCCGTCTTTATATCGGCTCTTTCAAAATGAAATAGTCCGTTCTTCCAGGCCACCACCCCATCGGTGTCCACATCATCCAGGGTTTCGAGGCTGCCGGACTCATTCATCCGGGCTTGTTGACCAGGCTTGAGGATCTTCCGGGCATCGCCGCGGGAAATACGCACAGCGCCTGATAATAAGGTTGTCTTTATTGTAGTTTCGTCAGTGTAAGCAGAGATATTAAAGCTCGTTCCCAACACGTCCACTTGCGTTCCTTCATTCACTTTCACTTTGAATGGTTGACGGGCATTGGGCGCTATTTCAAAATATGCCTCCCCTTTCAGTTCCACCTCGCGGTCCTTGCCTGTGAAGGCGACGGGATAGCGAAGAGACGATGCGTTGTTCAACCAAACCTTGGTACCATCCGGCAGCAAAAGCTGAAACTGACCAGCGGCCGGTGTTGTCAGCGTATTATACGCGAGGGCGGCTGGTTTTTCACTCCCCGTATTATTGTAAGCCAGTTTGCCGTCATCCAGCTTCACTACACGGGCAATGCCCTGGTGAGCGATGGTCCCTTTGCCGGCGCTGTCCAACACTACATTGGAGCCGTCGGACAAAGTCAGAATGGCTTTATTTCCACCCGGCGCCACGTCATTCTTAAAAGTAGAGGTAAGCGCGGGTGAAGCATCGGACGTGGCAACCGGCCTATTTCTCGTATAGAGCCAGGCGCCAACAGCCAAAAGACCAACAAGGGAGGCCGCCACAAAATACCGGGTACGATGCATGGGCCTCACTATGGCTGGTTGTACGGAAAGATCTTCTTCATCTATGGCAGATATAACCTTTTCCCATCCTGCCTTTTTCAAAGATTGTAAATTAGAGAACTTCTGGACCCTACCCCGGAGATAATCCGGATCGGAAAGCTTGTCAAACCACACACGATTCTCATCCGACAATTGCCTCCAGTCCATCAGCTCCTGGTACTCTTCCTGCGTTATTTCATCATTATGAAATTTAATTATCAGCCCTGCTATCCTTTCTATGTAGTTCAGTTCATCCGACATGCACTTCCTGTTTGTACTTTTTGCGATCCATCTGATAAAAAAATATCATCCCTTCTGCAACAGCGTTCAATCTTACTACGAATGACATTATAGTTTTAACAAAAGAATCTTCAAGTTTTTTAAAAAAATTATTTCTATTCCAGGTTCCGGAATTGGAACACCTATTATGTATAAATCACATAATAGTCTTGCGGCCCGAAAAATGATTGCTTAAATGAAAAAGAATAAGGCGATAAGGCAAAGCTCTACCGCAGGCAATGACGAACGAAGAAGGTGGATCGCCCTTGCTTTTTGATTGAGGACATTTTGGTTGCTGATGCCCATCCTGGCTGCCACTTCCGCAGTAGTCAGATTATTAACGTAAATGAGTTCGAAGATCTTCCGGCATTTGCCGGGAAGGGATTTTATCTGATGTGCCAATGCGCCCAGGACCTCGGCATTGATCATTTCATTCTTCATGTCTCCGCTTAACTCTTCCATGTAAAGAATCTCTTTATGCGCGGATCGCTGTTTTTGAAGGAAACGCAAATAGTCGATACAAGCATTACGGCTTGTCACATATAGAAAGGCGCGTATATTATTGAGGCTTTCGAAATTTTCGCGTAATCGCCAGAGCTTGATGAAGGTTTCGGTAGTAATATCCTGAGCTTCTGTCTCCTTGCGGATCATATTGTAGGCGAAGATATACAACCCGTCATAACAGGAGTCGTATACACGCTTAAACTCTTCGCGATCCCCTTCGCGGAACCGATCGATAGAGACATCAAGTGTCAAAGTATTACCACTCATACCTTACTTGCCATTAAAATGCTACTAACTAATTCGAACAACCAAAACAACCAATTAAATTTTAACGTCAGGCAGTGATCCCCGCTTCCGGGGCTAGGGCCTGTTTCGGATAAGGTTTCATGAAGATATTGAAAAATAAAATATGTGAGTTTTTCTAACAAGAAAAAGGGCCAAACGCTGACAATGATAGCATAATCTATCAGTTTCTACCTCTTTTTAATCATTTTATTTAGGGTCTCTAACAAATTCTCCCTAGAAAAAAAGGTGATTTTTACCTAAAAAAAGGTCGTATTTATACTACAAGTATTTTTCGACCATTCCATAAGGGTAAATATTTATGTGCAAATAAAGAGCTGTTTGCAAATAGACGCTGCATAAAATTACAAACTTAATTGGAAAAGCGAGACAAAAGAAATTCACAGTCATTTCGCCCGGCCTACCCCGGCCAACAACCAACCGGCTTCCAGCAATTCCTCAAAATGCCTGCAGCGCAATAGGAGGTCCGCCCGCTCCTCGGGCTCGCTGAATTCCGAATTATCTGTCGTCAGGCAGGCCTCTACCATACTCCACAATATGTATCGCAGCTCGTGCAAACGGTAGTCATTATAAAAGCGTCGAAATACCCGCAGCGGTTCCTGCTTGTCTTCCTCTTCTAAATATATGATCTTGTCAAAAAGCTCCTCCGAAGATTGATTGAACCTGGACATAGAATTTGATTTTAATGGATACTCAATTATCCATATCGGGAGGAGATTGTCGGGTAAATTGCAGCATAAAATTAGATAAAAAAGAAACCAGATTAGGGAGAAAGTTGGTTAAAAATAAGATATTTATCCACAAATTAAATGAATCAAAGCGGTAGTTTTTATAAATGAACGGATAGCAATTTTATTGCTATATAAAGACGAAGTAAACTGTGGTGGAATGGCATAGGTGGAGCAGCCTCACGGAAACCCACAACCGATCTGGATGATATGCTGTCTTAAAAAAAGAAAAAGCCGATCCCTGAAGACCGGCATAAGAAAAACTGATCTGGTTCGTACCCATATCTGGCCGGCAAAGTAACTTTTCCGGCCCCTTCTGTCAATACCCAGTTAGTTGTAATTTTTTTCAATGTTTATATTTTCCCGCATTGCTCTTGCAAAAAAGAGTTAAATTGTGGCCTAATTAAACCGCACGCCTATCGGGAAAAATTTTCATCTTGGTTATCCATTAACCAAACCAATCCATGACAACAGCAGAAAAAGAAATCCTTAAAAAAAGATTCGGGGCCACTATCCAGGAGCTGCGGGAGAAAAAACGACTCAGCCTAAGACAGGTAGCCGCCAATTGCAACCTCGACAACAGCAAGATCGCCAAGATCGAAGACGGGAGATTCAATGTTTCCTTATCCACCATCGTCGAGCTGGCCCGAGGATTGGAAACGCACCCTTCCAAGTTATTCGTGGGTGAATTCACCTGGTTCGCCCTGGCCTAAATGCCGCAGACCCTCACCAGACCACCGGTCAAAACTTATGAATGCTACGAAATGCCCTCAATTCAAGAGGGCATTCGTCTTCTGTGACTGCACAGTTATAGGGCTGATCCCCGGCAGTCCCGCCACATCCACGGTCTTTTTACCCTGAAAGAACCGGGCAATGGTCGCATCGCCTGGTTGGAGCTTCATAAGTAGGTTTACTATGAGAAACACCCAACCCGCCTTGTTAATGAGTGAGCGATGACAAAATAATCTCACAGGCCTGCCGGATCTCCTCCTCCGTAATTAGAAGAGGTGGGGCTATGCGCATACACTGCGGTGCGAAAAGGTACCAATCTGTCAGCAAGCCCTTTTCAATGCAGTTATCAATGACCTGCTTGTTTATCTCAAAGCTGTCGAATTCCACGGCCATCAACAATCCGCAACTGCGCAGCTGCCGGATGGAAGGATGCACCAACAACTGCCGGAACAAAGCTTCCTTTGCCGCCACCTCGCTGATCCATTTCTCTTCCAGCAACACTTCCAGGGACGCCTGCCCCGCCGCGCAGGAGATGGGATGCCCGCCGAAAGTCGTGATATGTCCCAGCACGGGATCTCCAGTCAAAGTCCACATCAACTGTCTATCGGCAATAAACGCGCCCATGGGCATGCCGCCTCCCAGCGCCTTCCCCAACAGCAGAATGTCGGGCACAATGTCATAATGATCGAAGCCCCAGAGCCTGCCTGTCCTGCCGAATCCCGCCTGGATCTCGTCCAGTACCAATAAAGCTCCTGTCTCTTCGCATCGCTGCCGTAATGCCTTCATCCACTCCCGTGCCGGCGCGTACACGCCCCGCTCGGCCTGTACGGTCTCTGCGATCACACAAGCGGTGCGATCCGTGATCCATTCCAGACTGTCCATCACATTATATTCGACATGCCGTACGCCCGGCAGCAACGGACGATAAGCATTCCGCCAGTATTCGTCCCCCATAACGCTTAGCGCTCCCTGTGTACTGCCATGGTAGGACTGCCGGAAAGCTACTATTTCCGTACGGCCTGTCGCTCGTTTGGCCAGCTTCATCGCCCCTTCCGTAGCCTCTGCCCCGGAGTTAGTGAAATAGATGCTGTTCAGCGAAGCTGGCAGATTGGCCGCCAGCAAAGTTGCATACCGGACTTGCGGAGACTGGATCAGCTCCCCATACACCAATACATGCAGGTAGCGGTCGGCCTGGTCTTTAATTGCCTGGACTACGCGCGGATGTCGATGACCTGTGTTGCAGACGCTGATACCCCCTATAAGGTCCATATAGGCTTTTCCGGACGGCTCATACAGGTGGATGCCTTCTGCCCGGGCGATCTCGATGCCCAGGGGGCTGGGAGAGGTCTGGGCTACGTGTCGCAGGAACATTTGCCGAAGATCCATGCCCTTGCTGTTGTTGGAATTAAAACTCATTAATGGCAAAGTTCGTAAAAGAATTCTTAGGATATTCGCATAAACAAAAAGCATTGCCATGGCTACCATTCTTCCCGTCGAAGGCAAATTCCCAAAATTTGGAAAGAACTGCTTCGTTGCCCCCAATGCCACGGTTGTGGGAGATGTGGAGATCGGTGATGACACCAGCATCTGGTTCAATGCGGTCGTTCGCGGCGATGTCAATAGCATCCGCATCGGCAATAAAGTTAATATCCAGGATGGCGTGATCATCCATGCCACGTATCAAAAAACAAAAACGGTGATCGGAGACAATGTTTCAATCGGTCACAATGCCATTGTACACGGCTGTAAACTATGCGATAAAGTCCTTGTAGGGATGGGCGCTATCATCATGGACAATGCCGAGATCGGCAGCAACACGATCATTGCAGCGGGCGCCGTTGTCCTGGAAGGCACCAAGATCGAAAGCGGTACGATCTATGGAGGTATTCCCGCCAGAAAGATCAAGGACATACCTGTAGACCTGATCAAGGGCCAGATCGACCGCATTGCAGAACATTATACGCTTTATGCCAGCTGGTTCAAGGACTCCAATGCGGCGCCGCCTGCTCAGTAATTGATTAGTATCTGCGGCAAAAGACAAAATACCCTTAGAACTAACCAGAAACCACTAGTTTCCAATCGCTACAAGTGATTACCCTTGCATTTTCAAAATAATATTTGTAGGTTTAAATCGTTTATAAATAAGAAAAGACCCAATCCGATCCCATGAACACAGAACCGACGATATACGACACAAGATCCATATATAGCAGGAGTCCGGAGAGAACTAATTTTCCCCTTCTGATCCTCTTGTCGGCATTGCTCTTCTTCGGTAGTTCCTGCGGACTGGTACACAATCTTTTCGGACCAAAAAGCGGCTGTCCAAGCAACGGGAAAAATGTGGGTGCGGAGCGGATCCTGAGTGGAGAGAAAGTCCCGAAGGCGTCTAAATTCAAAGCATAGTAAGTATCTGTACTCTATTATAAACATTTAAATCCCTACGCTATGAGCCCCTTGACTCTCCGCACCGATTTCGGTTGCACAGAAGCCGTCATAGACGACGACTGCGGTCTGAAACGTTTTTACGAAGTAGCTAATATCCTCTCCGACGACCTGGATATTAAATTCACCCAAAAAACTGATGAATTCGACAGTCTTATGTGGGACTTCCTTTACAAGGGACATATCCTGACCCTTCACTATAATATTTACACGGGCATTTCTATCTATCCACGAAAGTTCCGGGAGGCGCCCCGCAAGGATAACGACGCCGTGGTAGAAGTGGCCAAATTCCTTGAAAGCAAACTCCTGATCAACACTGCTAAAAGATATATGTCTTAACCGGTCTATCGTCCATGGATGATCCGGGGCTCTGAAGCTGACGATTGTTCGCCTTTCGGCAAAAGCGGCCGCCCACGAGGGCGGCCGCCATTTTTTCTTATATTGCATCATGGCCTACACAAAACCCTCTGCGCCTTTCTATACCAAGCTGGCTATGGTACTGGTCAGCCTGATCGCTCTTTTCTACATCGCCATCCTGGGCAAGTCCATTCTTGCGCCGCTGGTATTCGGGCTGCTTTTCGCCGTCCTGCTGCTGCCCCTGGCAAACCTCCTGGAGAAAAAGCTGCGTTTGCCCCGCAGCCTGGCTTCCATCGTCTCTGTCCTGCTGCTAGTGTGCACGCTTGCCTTTATACTTTTCCTGGTCGGCGCCCAGATCAGCACGTTGGCGGACGATTGGCCTTTGTTCAAGCAACAGGTGCTGACATCTCTCGGCGATCTCCAGCGTTGGATCTCTCTAAAATTCCATATCCGTATCAAGCAGCAGAATACTTACCTTGACAATGCCACTTCCAAGCTGCTGGCCACGGGCTCTTCCGTATTGGGCGATGCGGTCCTTTCTCTCTCGTCCTTCGTGCTTTTCATGGTCTTTATCATGTTCGACACCTTTTTTCTTTTGTACTACCGCCGTCTTATCGTGCGCTTTCTCGTCTCGGTTTTCAAGGAAGAGAATTCCGTGACGGTGTATGATATCATCGCACACATACAGTCCCGCATCCGTCAATATATCCTGGGGTTGGTGCTGGAAATGATCATCGTAGCAGGCGCTACCTGTCTGGCCTTATGGATACTTGGGGTGAAATACGCCATCCTACTCGGGCTGATCACCGGACTATTTAACATCATCCCTTACATCGGGATCATAACTGCCATGATCCTCAGCGCCCTGGTCACTTTTGCCACAGCGGGCGCGGCTAAGGTGCTCATTGTCGCCGGCGTCGTATTCGGTATCCACCTGATCGATGCGAATGTCCTGCTGCCTGTGATCGTAGGCTCCAAAGTGAGGATCAATGCCCTTATCACTGTCCTGGGTGTTATCGTCGGTGAGAATGTTTGGGGGATCACCGGCACGTTCCTTGCCATACCGGTGATCGCCATGGCGAAAATAGTATTCGACCGTATCGAACCGCTGAAGGCCTGGGGTATGCTGCTGGGTGATGAAAGGGATGAAAAAGAGCCTGAGCCGCTGAAGGAAGAGATCAGGGAGGAAGGAGGAGTCGATCCTGAAAAACACGAAAGCTCGACGGCCGGTGCGGTATCGGGATAGGAGGTTCAGTAATTTTTGTCGTCGATGGAATCGAGAATAGTGCGATAGCTGACATAGCGGTCTTCAGTGATGTCCCCTTCTCGTACCGCCTCCTTCACGACACAGCCTGGCTCTTCGGCGTGCAGGCAGTCGTTGAACTGACACTGCCCGGCCAGCGCCCGCATTTCGGGGAAGTAACCTGACAGCTCCGCCCGGCTGATGTCCACCAGTCCAAATTCTTTCATACCAGGAGTATCGATGACCTTCCCTGAAGGAAGGTCGAACATCTCTGCAAAGGTCGTTGTATGGATACCCTTTCCGCTCCACCCGCTGACATCCTGCGTCTTTAGCCGCAGGTCCGGAAGGATGACATTCAAGAAAGATGATTTCCCCACACCGGAATGTCCGCTGAGCAGGCTGATCTTACCCTGCAGGCAATCTTTCACCTCCTGCACGCCTTCTCCCGTCTGTACGCTCATACGGATGACCCGATAACCGACGTCCTCATACATCTCTTTCCAGGCATCGAACTTTTCCGTCTCTTTCTTTTTATAAAGGTCCGCCTTGTTGAAGATGAGGATGGCGGGAATATGATAAGCTTCGCAAGTCACCAGCCATCTGTCGATGAACCCTTGGGAAGTGCGGGGCTCTTTCAGCGTTACCAGCAACAGCGACTGGTCGAGATTGGCAGCCACAATATGATGCTGCATACGGTGGGAAGGCGATTGCCGGTTGATATAATTTCTGCGATCGTGTATTTTCGTGATAATAGCCGTGTTCTCCAGTGCGTCTTCCTCTTCCATCTCCACGATGTCCCCTACGGCAATAGGATTGGTGGAAGTGATCCCATCCAGTTTCATGACACCTTTCAACCGGGCATTCCACACTTCACCTTCCGGGGTTTTCACCACGTACCAGCTGCCTGTTGACCTATACACAGTCGCCGTCATGGGAACTTTTTTAAGATCGTCCAGCGCAGCAAAAGCTCAAGCATGAGCAAGACTGCGGCGGCCAGTGCGAAAGGAAAGAACTGTTCTGTGTAGCGACGAAGGGCTGTCACCTCGATCCTGGACTTCTCCAGCCGATCGATCTCTGCATAGATACTTTTCAGACTTTCGTTATCCTTGGCCCGGTAATATTGTCCGCCCGTTTCTTTTGCGATCTGTGTCAGCAACTTCTCGTCGATGTTGACCTTTTCCCTTGACATACGGACGCCCTGGGGAGTCTGGATCGGCACGGGGGCAAAGCCTTCGGTGCCCATACCCACCGTGTATACACGTACGCCGATGGATTTCGCGATCTCTTTGGCTGTATTGGGGTCGATAAGCCCGCCGTTGTTCTCTCCGTCTGTCAGCAGGATGATCACTTTACTTTTTGAGGGCGAATTGCGAAGGCGGTCTACTCCTGTGGCGAGGCCCGAGCCGATGGCCGTACCATCTTCCAGCAGGCCGCTCTGCACACTGGCCAGCTGTGTCTTCAGGACAGCGCGGTCCGTGGTCAATGGACACATGGTAAAGCTTTCTCCGGAAAAGATGACAAGGCCAATGCGATCAGTGGGCCTGTGATCAATGAAGTCGCCGGCCACGTTCTTGGCAGCTTCCATTCGATTGGGGGTAAAATCCTGGGCCAGCATGCTACCGCTGATGTCAAGGCAAAGCACGATGTCGATGCCTTCTCCGGTGACCATTTGTTCATCATTACGGGTCTGGGGGCGCGCCAGGGCGATGATCAGGCAGCAAAAGGCCAGTATCCGAAAGATAAAGGGTACGGGTCGCAGCAGGTTCTTCCAGGAACGCTGTCCGGCGAAAGGACGTGTAGATGACACCAGCACAGTGCCCTGTGCCTGGCCGCTCTTACGCAGCTCCCAATAGATCAACACCGGCACAAGGGCAAAGAGCCCGAAGAACGCCGGCTGGCTGAAGTGAATATTTTCGTACCAATCGTACAGCACTAGGTCGTTGGTTTATTTTGTTTTTTTTCTATCTCGTCCTTTTCTTCTTCCTGGCCTATCGCATTCAGGTGCTCCACTGACTGGCGGATGACCTGGTAATTATGTTCGTTGTCGGCCGTTGCCGGTTGATATTTGGCAAACTTCACGAAATCGGCCATTCGCAACGTTTCCGCCAATTCATCAAATTGCTTACGGGTTAGGGGCAGCCTTCGTATCTGCCCGATCAGCTCCTCATTGGTTTCCGCCAGGCTTGCAATTCCCAGCTTGCGGAGTATGAACAGTCGCAGGATATCGTTCAGCCGGGTGTAGTAGATCTTTATTTGCCCATCTCCACCTGCGCCCTGCTTATGCAGCTCTTCCAGCTGACGGATGGCGTCCTCATAGGGAGAGAGGCGAGGCGCGGATGCTGCCGCTGCCGCCCGCTGTATTAATTTCTTTTTCAGCACCAGCCAGACCACCAGCGCCAAAGCGATCAGGGTGACAGCTGCCACTCCCCAGGGGATCCATTTTGCATAGGGATTGGGAATATCGATGATATCCTTGATGTCGTGAAAGTCTTTGCTGGGATCAAACCTGGAATAGTTGACTGCGATTCGTATCGAGTCGGAGAAATACTTCTTATGTCCCGAAGTAAAGGGGAGGCGGGGAATGGCCCAGGCCCCGGAGTCAAAGCTGGTGATGACGAACCTTTGGCGGTAATATCGCTCGTCGGGCTTCACGACAGAATCCAGCTGCCCTTTTTCCAGCCACTCAAAATGAGGTAAGCTGTCGATGGCGGGCCAGGTCAGCGGAGCGTTGCCTTGAACGAAGGCCTCCACCATCAGCTGCAAGGGTTGTCCGATGACAATTTTTTGAGAGTCGACGGAGACCTTTACCTTGACAAGAGGAGCCGGCTGTGCGGAAAGTGTCCGGGACAACAGCAATAACGCAAAGGGGCAGGCTATATATACTATTAATCTTTTCATGTACTAAGCCGGCCTGTTGCGTCCGACAAAAAAGCGTTGTAATATTTTGACGTAATCTTCGTCCGTACGCAAGTGCAGGAGGTCGCAACCGGCCTTCTGGAAAAAACTTTTGCACTGCTCCGTCTGATTGAAGAAATGTTGCTGATAGTTCGTCCGCACCAGGTAATCGTCCGTATCCACCCAGTATCGGCCACCCGTCTCCGCGTCTTCCGCCTCGATGAGACCGATGGCCGGCAATTCCATGTCCATTTTGTCATACACTTTAATGCCTATGACATCATGCTTTTTGCCTGCCACTTTCAAGGCGTCCTCGAATCTTTCTTCACGAATGGCAGGATCAGCGGCAGTCGTCTTTTCGCGAACGCTCTCCTCTATGAAATCACTGAGGAAGAAGACGATACTTTTCTGGCGGGCGCTGCGATTGAGGAAGCGAATGGCCTCCCGCAGGTTGGTCCCTTTCTGCCGGGGTTCTATGGAAAGCAGCTGCCGTACGATGTACAGTACATGTTCCCTGCCTTTTTTAGGCGGGATATATCCTTCTACCCTATCGCTGAACAGGATGACGCCCACTTTGTCGTTGTTATTGATGGCGGAGAAGGCCAATACGGCGCAGACCTCGGTAATAATATCCTTTTTACGGGCATGCACCGTGCCGAAAAGGGAGCTGGCACTTACATCCACCAGCAGCATCACCGTCAGCTCACGTTCCTCTTCGAACAACTTGCTGAAAGGATGGTTAAACCGTGCCGAAACATTCCAGTCGATGAATCGGATATCATCGCCCGCAGCATATTCCCGCACTTCGCGAAAGCTCATGCCACGCCCTTTAAAGGCGCTGTGATACTCTCCCGTGAAGAGGTGCCGGGTGAGCTTCTTGCTCTTTATCTCCAACTCCCGGACCTTCTTTATTATTTCTGCAGTTGTCAGCATATGATAATTATTGTGCTCGCTATGGGATGGGGATCGCTTTTAACACGTCATCGATCACCTGCTCCACATTCACGCTTTCGGCTTCGGCCTCATAGGTCAGCCCGATCCGATGACGCAGCACATCCTTGGAGATGGTACGGACATCTTCCGGGATCACATAGCCCCTCTTATTCAGGAAAGCATTGGCTTTGGCAGCCAGGGCCAGATTGATGCTGGCGCGGGGACTGCCGCCGTAGGCGATCAGGGGTTTCAGCTTTTCCAACTTATACTTTTCGGGAGTTCTTGTGGCAAACACGATATCCAAAATATAATGTTCCACTTTTTCGTCCATATACACCTGCCGGGCGAGATCTTTCGCCTCGGTGATCTCCTGCATGGAAACTACCTGTTCCACTTTCGGTGCCTGCCCTCCCTGCACGTTTTGACGGATGATCATCTGCTCTTCCTGCTTGGTTGGATAGTCCACGATGACCTTCATGATAAACCGGTCCTGCTGGGCTTCCGGAAGCGGGTAGGTGCCCTCCTGTTCCAGAGGATTCTGTGTAGCCAGCACCAGGAAGGGTTCCTCCAATTTGTAGCTGGTGTCCCCGATGGTGACCTGCCGCTCCTGCATGGCTTCCAGCAGGGCGCTCTGGACCTTTGCCGGGGCGCGGTTGATCTCATCGGCCAGCACAAAGTTGGCGAAGATGGGGCCCCTACGGACGACGAATTCGTGCTTTTGCTGATTGTAGATCATGGTCCCGATGACGTCGGCCGGCAGGAGGTCGGGTGTAAACTGGATCCGGCTGAAACGGGCATGAATAGCCTGGGAAAGGGATTTGATAGCCAGGGTCTTCGCGAGGCCGGGAACGCCTTCCAGCAGGACGTGGCCATTGCTGAGCAGGCCGATTAGCAACCTGTCGAGCATATGGTGCTGTCCTACAATGACGCGACCTACCTCGTCCCTTAACCTGTCGATAAAAGCCGCCTGGTATTGGATCTTATTATTTAATTGTCTGATATCCTCTGCGGTATAGAGCATATTACTAATATTAAGGTTGCAAAATAACGATTCTATCCGTACAAATTGCGTTCTTAATCACCGGATAGAAAGCGCTTTCACAGGGCAAGTAGCTTGCCAGATAATCAATATTTTAATTTTTTGACCGCTTAAGGCAAATAGTCTCCTAAAAACAAGGTTTCCATAACAATAATGCGAGCCCGGAAATGGGTAATGGAGGGCTCCTAATTGTTAAACAAACCCAATTCTTTATGAAAAAAACCGTACTATTCTTTGTTATTTCCGGCGCTGTTGTCCAAATCATCAATGTTTGCAGTAAAAAGAACGATGCACAGTCCTATACCGTCAAGCAATTGGCCGGAACGTACAAACTCACCGCCTCAACGTCCACCTCCAGCGGCATCACCGTTGATAATGTGGCGCAAATGGATGCCTGCGAAAAAGACGATCTCATGAAGCTGCAGGAAGATTCAACCATTGTATTTGTCGATGCAGGGATCCAATGCGCCTCCGGAGGCGACTACTCCGCCAAATTTACCGTCAAGGGCAATTTGCTTATCCAAAGCCCTGGCACCGACTATGCCGATAAGGCCACCATCAAGAGTTTCAGCGGGTCTACGCAGGTACTCACTACCGCGGAAAAGGACCAGGGAGTCCCCGTCCTGACTACAGTCACTTTTGCCAGGCTTTCCCCGCAGCCTTTTTCCATTACTTCCATGTGGGAAATTTTCCCGGATAGATAATAAATAGGCAATAGCAACCATTGGGACCAAAATTCCGTCTTTACCACTGGTGGTAAACCACCCTTTTAATCGGTTTTTAACAGGATAGGGCAATAACTTTCCAATCAGGCAGTTTAAACCTTGGGGTTATCTGGCCTTCTAAAGATTCGTGCAGCATGTTGTTGAAATGGACCATATTAATTTTTTCAGCCAGCGTTGCGCTGAGTAGCTGCACTGGCGCTTCCGGCCATGATATGGAACTCCTAACCCACTCTCCCTGGAAATATGAAAAAGCCGCCTTTGATTCAGACGATGAAGATGGGGTCAGCTTTAATGCGCTTGATCCCCGTATCATAGGTTTCGAAAAAGACTACTCCATCGTTTTCCGAAAGGACGGCACAGGCGCCATGAAGGATGGCAAGGCGAAGACCCGGCATCACCCAGGGCCGGACAGTCTTCCTTTTCTCTGGTCGTTCCAAAACAAAGACAGCCTTCTTTATTTTCAGGATCAGTACTATCGGGTCCAGACGCTCAATAATGATCATCTGGTCATCTACGCCGATCACAAGCTGGGAGGAGTCAGCTCGCGGTATACCATCGTTCTCAGGCACTGAGCGCAGCTGCAAGCTACAAGCTGCAAGTGCTTAATTAAGTCCTGGCTTGTAGCTTGAGGCTAACAGCTTGCAGCTTAAAAAACGGCCCGAAAATTGCCTATTTTGCCCTGGATGTACACAATAATTCCGGCATTTTATATGTTTTTAATAACCAATGTATTATAAGTCCAATTTTATGCAAAAACTCCTATGGACCGCCTCTTGCCTGCTGCTATTGACCCTTGCAATTAACTGGGCATCCTGCAGCAAAAGTAATTCCGACAGCAATAGTGCCAATGTAACCTTGCTGACCAAGAGTGTCTGGAAATTTGACACGGCCGGAATAGACATGAATAATGATGGAAATATTGACCAGGAAGACCCTAGCCTGGAAGCCTGTTTCAAGGACAATACTTACCTTTTCAACAAGGATAGTACGGTGGTGATGGATGAAGGCGCTACGAAATGCAACAGTGCAGATCCCCAAACTGCCACTTATTCATGGAGCCTTACCAACAGCAATCCCCCAGTATTGAAATCCGATGTCAACCCCATATTGGCACAAGGATTGAAAGTACGTACGCTTACTGACACGAAGCTAACAGTGTATAAAGACACCAGCTTCCAAGGCATCAAATTCTGGTATGTGCTCTCTTTAAAACATTAGGAGAGATATTTCCCCACGATGGGCATACGGCGGCCTACGCCAAAGGCTTTGCTGCTCACGCGAATGATGGGGCAGAATTGATTGCGTTTATATTCATTGGTGTTCACCAGCCGCAGCACTCTTCTCACCAGGGCTTCATCGATACCCATGGCAATGATCTCTTTGGGACCTTTCCGCCGCTCGATATACTGATACAACACTTTGTCGAGCACATCGTATTCGGGGAGACTATCGCTGTCCTTTTGATCGGGCCGTAGTTCGGCGGAAGGCGCTTTCTCCAGGATATTGGCGGGGATGATCTCTCCGTTGCGATTGATATACCTGGCCAACGCATATACCTGCAGCTTGTATACGTCACCCAGCACGCTGAGGCCGCCGGCCATGTCGCCATAGAGCGTTCCATAGCCTGTAGAGAGCTCGCTCTTATTCGAAGTATTCAGAAGTATATAACCGAATTTATTGGCGATGGCCATGAGGATGTTGCCCCTGGTCCGGCTTTGTAAATTTTCCTCTGCGAGGCCGAAGGCTGTGCCTTTAAACACCGGCTCCAGCGTATGCAACAATGACTCGTACACTTCCCTGATCGGAATAATGTCATAGGGGTTGCCCAGTTTGCGGGATAACTGTTCCGCGTCGCTGACAGAATGGGAGGTGGAGTAAGGAGAAGGCAATAGAATGGCCCGCACGTTGTCCTTCCCCAGTGCCTCGCAGGCCAGGGCCAGGGTGACGGCGCTGTCAATGCCGCCGCTGCTCCCAAGGATGGCTTTGGCAAAGCCCATCTTGGAAAAATAGTCCCGGATTCCCAGTATGAGGGCCTGGTGGATCTCCCTGATATTTTCCTGATCTACCAGGTATTCGATGACCTTGTTGGGATCTTTCAGCCTGGATACGCGCATTTCTTTATCGAACAAGGTGGACTCCCCGGCAGCGCTGCCTGCCGGCGCATCCGTAGTGGTCGTTGCCACTCCTGGTACAGAGGGTTTTCCAGTGGGTGCAGTCAGGTCATCATCTCCCGCCTCTTCCGAATGAATGGGGATAGAGAAGCCGGGGAGCAGCTCTTCAAACAGCGGGGGTACGGGAGCGGGCAAATCTATCACTGCCAGGTCCTCTTCAAAGTATTTCAATTCCTTTACCAATCTTCCCTTTGCATCATATACCAGGCTACCTCCGTCGAAAACGATCTCCGTCTGAGAGCCTACGGCATTACAATAGTACATGGGTATCTTGTATTTCAGTACATTCTGCCGCACTACTTCTTTGCGATCCTCATCATGATCATAATCGAAAGGACTGGCGGAGATATTGATCATCAGGTCCGGCTCCTGTCCTATCAGCTGATCCATTGGACAGACCCTATACAAAGGATTATCACCCAGGTTCCAGATGTCCTCACAAATGGTGAGGGCTATTTTCTTCCCTTTGAAAGGGATCACTTTCCACTCATATCCCGGCTCGAAATAGCGGTATTCATCAAACACATCGTAAGTGGGTAAACAGGTCTTATGGGCTATGCCTTTAACTTCCTTCTCAAAAAGGAACCAGGCGGCATTGAAAAGGTCTTTCCCTAGCGGGTCCGTATTGCGTGCCGGGGATCCAACGATGACGCCGATGGTGTCGGCCTCCTCCCGGATACGGTCCACGGAAGCATAGCATTGCGCGATGAAATCCTCGAATTCCAGGAAATCCCGGGGCGGGTAGCCACAGACGGACAGCTCGGTAAACACAACCAGGTCTGCACCCGACTGTTTGGCCTGCCGGATGGCGTCTATGATCTTGCGGGTATTTTCTTCAAAATTACCGACGTGATAATTTTGTTGGGCCATTGCGATCTTCATGGTACAAATTTACACTAATCTCACTGCATTCACGTTATTTCGCAGTATGAAGAACCATTCGCTTACTACCACTCAAGCTTCACAAGTGCCTGTTCCTGAACACCGTCCTTTCCCCCGAAGCCTCAACCTGGCCCTGGTTGCCCTGGCCTTTATCCTCAGCTTCTTACTGGCTTCCTGCGGTCATGGCGACAAGGGACCCGATGTCTCGGGCGTAAAGGTCAAGGAAGTCCGGATCATCCGCTATGACACCGCCTGGTTTTCCCTGGACTCCAATAATATTGTCCCTGGCCTTCATCGCCTGGACCAGGAGTATCCTTATTTCACAGGAGATTTTGTAGGTAATATATTAGGTGCCGGCCCCCTGTCCGACACCAGTAGGGTGGCATTTGTGGCCAGCCGGCAGTTCCTGGTCAGCTATCTGCCCGTAAAGGATTCGCTGGAAAAGAAATATGCCCGGTTGGACTGGCTGGAGCGGCAGCTGACCGAATCCTTCCGTTACATAAAGTATTATTTCCCCCGTTATAATCTGCCTCCCAGGGTCGTATCTTTTATTGGTCCTTTTGACGGCCCTGGTGTGGCCATCACCCAGTATACGCTGGCTATCGGTCTCCAATCCTATGCAGGAAAAGATGCGTCCTTCTATGCCGGACAGGACCATTACCCCACCTATATCACCCGGCGATTTGAGCCAGAATATATCATTCCCAATTGTCTTACAGCCCTTGCGCAGGACATCTTTCCCGACAGCAGCGAAGGTCGTCCTCTGCTGGACCAAATGATCATCAAAGGAAAGTATTGGTGGCTGGCCGGAGAGTTACAACCTGCCATCGCGGACAGTATTCGCACAGGTTTTACCCAGTCACAGCTGAACTGGTGTAACTCCCATGAATCCGACATCTGGAATTTTTTCCTGCAAAATACGGACCTGTACACGCTGGACCCCGACATCATCAAAAATTACGTAGGCGATGGTCCTAAGACTCTGGGAATGCCGGACACTTCACCTGGTAATATCGGCGCCTGGGTAGGCTGGCAGATCGTGAAGAAATACCTGCAGGTGCACGGTGATATCACCCCGGAAGCATTGATGCGGACGCCTGTTCGCCGGATCTTTGAAGAGGCGAAGTACAAGCCGAGATAAGTTAGCCGCCTCCTTTAACAACCTGTTAAATCCGCATTAACATCCCGTGCGATATGCAAGGAATATTTTTGCACTTCCCGGAATGAAAAAGCGTTTATTCATAGCACGGCAATTACTGATCGGTATCCTCTTATTGCAACTGCTTAATCTTGGCCTTTGCAGTGAACCTTACATTGACTACAATATGGCAACGAACCTTCGGCTCGTTTGCGATCCCACTGAAACGATCGTGGAATGGGTAGTTGAATGGAAAAAAGGGAACCAGGACGCATTTACTTACGCTCACACTATAAATCTTAAGGGGCTTAATAAAAATTTCGCATGGCATACAGATATGCGGCATGGCTTTCCCGTTCTGCCCCCTTCCTGTCTGTGTGCCTCCTCCGTCCATCAGAAAAAGCTGGCCTCCTCTTTCCTTTCCGCATGCATTGAGATACTCTCGCCTCCGCCGGAATGCTCCTGGTGGTTATGACCTTTTTATTTTTTCAATTTTCTCATTGATGCTGTGGCAGCCTGCGTACCATCTATGCGCAGTCTGCTGCCTGTTACAAAAAATGCTACTATGAATAAGCTCCTCAAGCGGATACTGGCCTTTTCGCTAAAGAATAAGTATTTTATCTTCTTCGCAACACTGCTGATGGTGATAGCGGGGGTCATCATTTTCCAGAACATGTCCATCGAAGCTTTTCCGGACGTGACCAATACCGAGATAACCCTCATCACGCAATGGCCGGGAAGGAGCGCCGAAGAGGTCGAGAAATTCGTAACCATTCCCATTGAAATAGCGCTCAACCCGGTGCAAAAGAAGACCAGCCTTCGATCTACCAGCATATTCGGTCTTTCAATGGTGAAATTGATCTTCGAAGATGGTGTGCCGGATAACTATGCCCGAACGCAGGTGAATAATATGCTGGTGAACCTTACACTGCCGGAAAATATCAGCCCGCAGGTGCAGCCTCCAACGGGTCCCACCGGTGAAATATTCCGGTATACGCTGGAGAGCGACATTCGTGATCCCCGGGAACTGAAGACTATGCAGGATTGGACAGTGGACAGGGAACTACGTTCTGTACCAGGGGTGGCCGACATCGTAAGTTTCGGAGGAAAGGTGAAGGCCTATGAAATAAAGGCGAACCCACTGAAGCTGGCCGACCTGGGCATCTCCGCGCTGGACGTCTATAATGCCGTCAACCGGAGCAATATCAACATCGGGGGCGACGTGGTCGTCGACAATTCTCAGGCATATGTAGTCAGGGGCATCGGCCTGCTCAACGACATCAATGAAATAAAGAATATCATCGTCCAAAACCTCAATGGCATACCTATACTCGTGAAAGATGTTGCCGAAGTAGAGATCTCCAACCAGCCAAGATTGGGGCAGGTAGGCCGGTCTGATGCACAGTTGGAGAATCGCAAAAGGATTATAAAAGAGCAAAAAGATGTTGTAGAGGCCATTGTCCTGATGCGAAAGGGAGAAAATGCGGGGGAAGTGATCCGTGCGCTCAAAGAAAGGATCGACAGGATCAATAAAAGAGTGCTGCCTTACGACACTAAGATCGTCCCTTACTACAATAGAGAAGATCTCATCGGCTATGCCACGCACACTGTGCTCCACAACCTGGTGGAAGGCATTCTTCTGGTAACGTTACTAGTCTCCCTGTTCATGTTCAACTGGCGCACCACGCTGATCGTATCCATCATTATACCGATAGCGTTGCTTTTTTCCTTTATCTGCCTGCACCTTATGGGCATGTCCGCTAACCTGCTGTCGTTGGGCGCCGTGGACTTCGGCATTATCATTGACGGGGCCGTGGTGATGGTGGAAGGATTATTTGTCGCCCTGCATCACAAGGCTTTGGAAGCCGGGATGACAAAATTCAACCGGCTCAGCAAACTGGGGCTTATCAAAAACAAAGGTACGGAACTGGGCAAAGCCATCTTCTTTGCCAAAGCAATTATCATTACAGGGCTTCTTCCCATTTTTGCATTCCAGAAAGTTGAAGGGAAGATGTTCTCTCCCCTGGCCTATACCCTGGGCTTCGCGTTGCTGGGCGCCCTCATCACTACCTTGACGTTGGTGCCTGTGCTGATCAATCTGCTCCTCCGGAAGAACGTCCATGAAAAGCGAAACCCTTTTGTGCATTTTCTCACGGCCGCCATGCTGAACGCCTTCCAATATGTGTTCAGGCATCGGAGGATTGCCTTGGTCATTTCCTGCCTGGTCGTCGTGGCAGGCCTTTACAGCTTTAACTTCCTCGGCAGTGAGTTCCTGCCTGAGCTGGACGAAGGGTCCATCTGGATACGGGCGCAGCTGCCTTACAGTATCTCCCTGGAAAAATCCAACGAAGTGGCGGACCAGATCCGGGGTATCCTTATGCAGTTCCCCCAGGTGAAAAGCATTGCGTCGCAGACAGGTCGGCCCGATGATGGCACGGATGTCACCGGGTTCTATAACAATGAATTCGACGTCATCCTCCTTCCGGAAGAAAACTGGAAGCACGAGATCAGCAAGGAAGGTCTGATCGCACAAATGCAGGAAAAGCTGCGTGTAATCCCGGGCGTCGATCTCAATTTCTCCCAGCCTATCATGGACAATGTAGAGGAAGCCGTATCCGGCGTCAAAGGTTCAATATGTGTAAAAGTATTCGGAGACTCGCTCGGTTATATGGAGAATAAAGTAACGGAGGTAGGTGGCATCCTGAAAAATGTCAAGGGTATAGAAGATCTGGGTGTGATAAGGAATATTGGCCAGCCGGAACTGGACATCGAGCTGGATCAGTCAAAAATGGCCCTTTACGGAGTGGCTACGGCAGATGCCAATGCGGTTATTGAAATGGCCATCGGTGGCAAGGCGGCAACACAGCTCTACGAGGGCATAAAAAAATTCGATATTCGCGTCCGTCTGCCTGAAGCTTTCCGGAAGAACGCCAAGGACATCGGTGACATACTTGTTCCCACGCAAAATGGCTCAAAGGTTCCTATCCGCGAGATAGCCACTATAACAAAAAAAACGGCACCCTGTCTTATTTTCAGGGATGATAACCAGCGGTATGCAGCATTGAAATTCTCTGTGCGGGGCAGGGACATGGGCAGCACCATTGCAGAGGCTCAGGAAAAGGTGAACAAAAATGTAAGCCTCAGAAAAGGCTATTCCATGGTGTGGCAGGGAGATTTTGAAAATCAGCGCCGCGCGGAGAACAGGCTTGCCCAAGTAGTACCAATCGCCCTTGTCCTGATCTTTATCCTGTTATTTGTCATGTTTGGCAATCTAAAAGATGCTGCCCTGGTCTTTCTCAACGTCCCTTTCGCCATTGTGGGAGGCATCTTCGCCCTACTGATAACCGGCACCCATTTCAGCATTTCGGCCGGCATCGGGTTTATTGCCCTCTTCGGTATCTGTATCCAGGATGGCGTACTGCTGATCACTGTTTTTAAACAAAACCTTGAGGCTTTAAAAGGCCAGGGCAGCTCTCTGTATACGGCTATTCGTCTCGGTGTGAATTCCAGGATCCGGCCGGTGATGATGACCGCCCTGATGGCAGCCATTGGCCTCTTCCCTGCGGCCCTCTCCACTGGTATAGGTTCGGAGAGTTCCCGGCCGCTGGCACGGGTGGTCATTGGCGGCATTGTATGCGCCATGCTTTTCTCCCTGCTGGTCTTTCCCCTGATCTTTGCCTGGGCGTATAAGAAATACTGGCCGCAAATGGAAGAAGGAGTTACAAATCAGCGGTCTGCGCCACGATGAATGCCCCTGCCGCCAATGCCAGGTCGAGCATGGCCCCTGTCCATTCTATGGCATTATGGATATTGGCCGCCAGTAAAGGTATATGATGGAGAATCAACAGGATCATGAGGAGCACACCCAGTCTGACGGCCGTCCGGTGTGCGTTTCGCGTGAAGAGGATGCCCAAAGCAGCGGCGATCAATGCGATCCCTATCAAATAATCGAAAACATCTATTAATGGGAACCAGGCGGGGATCTTAGCCGTTACAAAAGCATTGTGCGTAAAGTGCTGTGCGCCCAGCACCATCAGCGGCAGCGCATAGCAGTATTTTACAATGATGGATGCCTTCGGTGATGAGGGATGAGGACTATAAACGAGGCACAGTCCAAATGCAGCCGCCATAATGGCTGTGTCCTGCAAAGCCCGCGTCCAGTGTATTCCCCCTTGCGGCTCACCGGACAACAGCAGTGGATGTACCATCAAAATGAAGAGCAGCAGCATACAGCCCAGGAGGAAAGCGGCCAACCGCACCTGCCGGCGGAGGATAAAGCTGATGCCTGCAGCGATCATGGCTACGCACGTGAGATAGACCCAAAAGATGCGTGCCGGCATATAGGCCGGCACCAGACCCCTGACAAAATCTGCATACAGGAAATGCTGGATCCCGAATATGATCCAGGGTATACCGAATAAGAGGCTGGCTAATGGAAGCAGATAGGTGGTGCGCATATAACGAATATCCGTTTTCGGCGATATTCCTTTGCGTGCATTCTACCGGCAGCTTTTTAAGATATCCATACGGTATGGCTCTGAGGATAAGCGCTGTTGGTAGCCTCATGGCGGTTGCCGGTGGGTTGCAGGCTGCTTTCCGACAATTATTACCCGATGGCAGGCTTTTTTTTCCGACTTTTATGGTTCATGAGGAGGGTTTGGCTGCATATAGCTTTCTGGGTATTATATGTCCTGCAGGATACCCTCCTGGCCTATAACTGGGTAGGACCATCTTTCAGGGATATTTCCGATAGCCGGATGCTGGGCATTGCCATCCAGGCAGCCCTTATCAATATGCCTTACAAATTGCTGCTGACCTATTTCGTGCTCTATGTGTCCATCCCGAAGATCACCGCAGCCAACCATGCGCTGGGAAGGATCGTAACGGAGATCATTCTTGTCTTTATTCTTTGTGTGCTGTTGTATAGGTTCACCTCCCACTATATCCTGTACGCAAAGGTCTATGGAGGAACGATCCCTGACGGGAACACCCTGGGTATCGCCAATGTCATCGTCGCCACCATGGACATCGGCTTTATTGCAGGGCTGGCGGCTTCTATAAAATTCGTACGTATACAGTTGGTGACGAAAGAAAGGGAGAAAAGCCTGGTTAAGGAAAAATTAGGCGCGGAATTAAAATTCCTGCGCAACCAGACAAATCCCCATTTCCTGCTGAATACGCTGAATAATATTTATGGACTGGCCCGGAAAAAATCCGACGATACGGCTGAGGTGGTGATGAAATTATCGGAGCTGCTCCGCTTCATCCTGTATGAATCCAGGAGCAGCCTGATCGGCCTGGTGGATGAGATCAAGGTGATCGAAGACTACCTGGAACTGGAGATGATACGGTACAATGAACGGTTTGCCGTGGGCTTTAACAAGTCGCTTGATGGTGGCTGCTACCATATCACTCCTCTGCTGTTGCTGCCCTTTGTAGAAAATGCCTTCAAGCATGGGATCAGCGAGACCCGCTTCCAGTCCTTCATCCATATCGATATCCGTGTAAGCAACGGGCAATTATATTTCAACATCGAGAACACGAAAGACGCGGATCAGCAAGGTATTACCGGCAACAACATCGGGCTGATGAACGTAAAAAGGCAACTGGAGCTCAGCTATAAGGATTACAGGCTGGATGTTCGCAACGAGGATGATCTTTTCACTGTCAACCTTTTTTTAAATTTAGAGAGCCATGTTGAAATATAACTGTCTCATCGTCGAGGACGAGCCTCTCTCAGCTGAAATTTTGACCGATTATGTCCGGCAGGTGCCTTTCCTGGAGCTGCGATCCGTCTGTGCCGACGCCATTTACGCGATGGATCTGCTGCAGAAAGAGAAGATCGACCTCCTTTTCCTGGACATCCATTTACCCAAGCTGAAAGGAATGGAATTCCTGGAATCGCTGCGCAATCCGCCGCGAGTCATCATTGTTTCCGCCTATAAGGATTATGCGCTGCATGCATTCGAGCTCAATGTGGTGGATTATCTATTGAAGCCCATCCGGTTTAGCCGCTTCTTAAAAGCAGTGAACAAGCTGAACCAGCCATTGGATAGCAAGCCGGCGCCCATCTCGGCGGAGGTGCGGGAAAGGACCTATTTCTTTTTCTCCGTAGGTAAAAAAAAGGTAAAGGTGTTCCTGGATGAGATCCTGTATATCGAAAGCCTCCGGGAATACATCCGCATCACTACCCTGGAAAAGAACATCCTCACAAAATTCCAGCTAAGCGCCATCGAAGAGCTGCTGTCAAAAAATAACTTCATCCGCATTCACCGGAGCTTTATCGTGGCGAAAGATAAGATCAGCGCCTTCACGGCTACGGACATAGAGATCAACAATAAGCAGATCCCCATCGGCAGAAGCTATAAGGAACTGGTGATCGGTCTGTTGGAGAGAGGCATTTGAGCGGCTCAGGCGTGCATTGTATGGTGCGCCGGTTTTTTGCCCAGTTGGCGCATCACGTGAAAATGGCTCTTCACAGCCTGCCGCATGGTAGGGAATTCGTTGTAGTCGATGCCGTATTTCCGGCAGGTGTCCTTTACGATCAGGTTGATCGCGGGATAATGTATATGACTGATCCGGGGGAATAAATGATGTTCCACCTGAAAGTTCAATCCACCGACATACCAGGATACGAACTTATTCCGCGGGGCGAAATTAGCAGTGGTTTTCACCTGGTGAATGGCCCATTCTTCTTCCAGCTTTTTCGTCTCGCCTTCCTGAATATGTGCAAATGTGGCGCCTTCCACCACGTGCGCCAGTTGGAATACGAGGGCGAGGGTCAGGCCGAGAGCCAGGTGCATGGAGGTGAAGCCAATCGCCCAGTTACGCCAGCCAGTGACATATATGGGTATCGCGATGTAAAAGAGGATGTAGAGTACCTTGCTCAGCCAAAATACAATGTGTTCCCGGACATCCATTTTCTGCAGGGGCGTATTAACGATCTTTCGTTTGAAATATTTGATGAAATCCAGCGTCAATACCCACAGAAAAGACGACAGGGCATATGCAAGGATCATATAAATGTGCTGAAATCGATGGGCCGGCACCCATTTTTGAGAAGGGCAATGGCGCATGACCGGGCTTTTGGCAATATCATCGTCGATACCGTCGACATTCGTGTAGGTATGATGAATGATATTGTGCTTAAACTTCCAGATAAAAGCATTCCCTCCCAGGGCATTCAGGGAAAGTCCCATGATCTCATTAACCCATTCCTTGCTGGAATAACTGCCATGACAGGCATCATGCATTACATTGAACCCGATGCTTGCCAGCGCAAATCCAAGCAAAATGCTCATGGAAATGCCCGTGACCTGCAGGAGCGCCGGAACACCGGAGCCCGGATGGCGGAAGAGGCTTAATAAGGTGATATACAGGGTCAATGCAACCGGTATTAAAATCCCGGTTTTAGCGTATAGCTGCCAATTACCTGTTTTGCGGAGCTGAGACTGGTTGAAATATTGGTCTACGGATGTCTTCAGGGTGGTATAAAAAGCATTATGCTTATTATTGAAGGATACTTTGGTCATAACTTGTATTGCCGAAAAACGGCGGTAGCAAGGTAGGCAAGTTAGCCGGATTAGGGAGCAGCGAATCGTTAAATATAAAGATTTATTAAAATCAGGCAAGTGTTAACCCTTAATATGCGCTTTTAGCAATTGCCTGGCAGTCTGTATGTCCGTGATGTCCTTAAAAGAGTCCTTGGGGATCAAAAAGAAGCTCCGGGCGTCAAAATACAGGTGAAAGAAATAGGCGGTTTCCTTGAAAGCGCTGAAGTTATTCCAGTTCCACCGCTGGCTGCCTTTCTTGGTCTCCAGGAGGATGCCCTGATCTTCCAGGGTAAGGGTAAAAGTATCCTGGAAGGTAGCCGATCTTTTGTAGATACTGAGCGGCAGCAGCCGTCGGATGGACAGCCAAAGCAGGAACCAGAGAACGGAAAAGATGATGAAGGGCTGAGGTTGTATTTGCTTGAGCCAGAATAAGATAGCCGATATGATCGCAAACACATTGATACAAATGAAAAGGAATCTGATCTCCGGTCGTCCGAAAAAATGACCACGTAATCCATCCAGCACCTGTCTTTTGTTGTAACTAAATTGAATTGTCATTCCGCCCAGTGTAGTTTGGCGGTAAAAATAAAGGAAAAAGGCCATCCCGCATGATACAGGATGGCCGAATTACATTAGGCGATATACCAGAGCTGTGTTCCTGGAACGACAGGGATTTATCCTTAACGGACATTCCTGCAACTGCCATAGTGATGACTTGCGGCTTCCCCGGGGGTCACGCTACGGGCGCAGGAGGCAAATAAAGAGATTACGATGAGCGCCAACACAATACGTTTGTTCATGGTTTCCATTTTAGGTGTTAAGGATTATTCTATAACGAAAATATTGACAAAGTATTATGTATGTCTTTTTTTTCGTTTGTCAGAAGAAAAATAGGAAGAATCAGTGAAATTAGATAACCATTTTTTAGGGTGCTGGAAGGGGGGAAGGACAACAAAGTTGGAGTGTCCGGGGAAAAAACCCTTAGATCCTCACACTTATACCCTCATAGCAATAAAAGCTCCTCCGATAGACATCGAAGGAGCTGCGAAATTATGATTAGGTTATCGTGAGACGTTTAGCTACAACCCATACTATTCCCGCAATTCAGGCATTTATAACAGGTTCCGCTGCGGATGGTGATATGTCCACAGGTATTACAGGCAGGCGCATCGCTTTGCATGCTCTTTGCCGCAGCGTTCACCGCATCCAGGCCTGTTTCCGCCTTTATAGCCGAGGCTGCCCTGGAGGTCTTTGGCGCCAGTGGTTGTCCTGCCGGGGAGGTGGTCCCCCCGCTGTTGGCTTTTGCTACGATCCGCACATCGCTCAGCTCGGGTGTGCTTTTATCATATTCGAGAGATGTGGGAATCTCATCCCAGTCATCGGTGCCTGTATTGGCTACTTCGGGCCTGTCCAGCACATGGACCAGGTCGGTCCTACCCAAATACTCATAAGCCAGGCTGCGGAAGATGAAATCCACGATAGAAGTTGCGCTTTTGATATTCGG
The DNA here is from genome assembly GCF_030546645.1 of Flavitalea plasmicola. GTDB lineage: Bacteria > Bacteroidota > Bacteroidia > Chitinophagales > Chitinophagaceae > Puia. The sequence goes on along the minus strand of NZ_JAUOTO010000006.1, from coordinate 728,383 downwards.
ATGATCTACCATGCCCGATGGCTCAAAGCGAGTGAAAATGAATTTCTCAACAAACTCTTCCAGCGGTACGCCATATTGCAGGCCGATGGAGACTGCAATAGCAAAACAGTTGGAGAGGCTGCGCATCGTGGCTCCTTCTTTGGCCATGTCGATGAATATTTCCCCCACTGTCCCGTCGGCATATTCTCCTGTACGGAGGAAAAGCGTCTGACCATTGATCTTTGCCTTTTGTGTAAAGCCCCGGCGCTTGGCGGGCAGGGTCCTGCGCTCAACGATGGTAGCAAGCGCCCTTTTCAGCTTGGTATCGGGAGAAGCCTGCACTCTTTTCTGCACTTCTTCCAGCAGCTCCTGCACAGTCAGCTTGCTCATATCTACGATCATTGATTCTGTGGAGGAGGGAGCTTCAGGGGCTGTGGCTTCTTTTTCTCCTTCGATCTCCTTCTTTTTCTTGTCGGATTTTGTGCTCAGCGGCTGGGACAGCTTGGAACCGTCGCGGTACAGTGCGCAGGCTTTCAGGCCCAGCTGCCAGCTAAGCATATATGCGTCTGCGATGTCCTCTACCGCAGCTTCGTTTGGAAGATTAATCGTTTTTGAGATGGCGCCGCTGATAAAAGGCTGTGCGGCACCCATCATACGGATATGACCGTGTGCATGGATGTAGCGCTGGCCGATCTTGCCGCATTTATTTGCGCAGTCGAAGACCGCCAGGTGCTCATCCTTCAGGAAGGGGGCGCCTTCCACCGTCATGGTGCCGCATACGTAGTTGTTGGCAGCCTCGATCTCGCTCCCCGTGAAACCCAGGGCTTCGAGCAAACTCCATTCAAGATTGAAATATTGTTCAGGTTTGAATCCCAGGCGTTGCAGGCATTCTTCGCCCAGCGTGTAGACATTGAATACAAAACCGATCTCGAAGGCTGAGCCCACGGCCGAATCAAGCTTTTTTATTTCTTCCGCGATGAAGCCTTTTTCGCTCAGAGACTGGTGATTGATGGCAGGGGCGCCAGCGAATGAAGCGGCCCCCACGGCATATTTTATGATAGTATCGATCTGTTTGTCCGTGTAGTGGAGGTTCTTCAGGGCAGTGGGCACGGATTGGTTGATGATCTTGAAGTAGCCGCCTCCGGATAATTTTTTGAATTTGACAAGCGCGAAATCCGGCTCTACACCCGTGGTGTCGCAATCCATTACCAGGCCGATGGTGCCAGTGGGAGCGATGACGGTGGCTTGCGCATTGCGGTAGCCGTATTTCTCACCCAATTGCACCGCCTCATCCCAGGCCTTGGTGGCGGCTTTCAACAGATAGTCCGGGCAATAGCGGGCCTTGATCCCTTGCGGCTTGATGCCCAATCCCTCGTATTCATCCGCATCGTAAGCGGCCAGTCTGTGATTACGCATGACCCGCAGCATGTGCTCCTTGTTCTCTTCGTACCTTGGGAAAGCGCCCATTACGGCGGCCAGTTCGGCAGAGGTCTTGTAAGCCACGCCCGTCATGATGGCTGTGATAGCGCCGGCGATGCCACGGGCCTCCTCGCTGTCATAAGGAATACCCATGATCATCAGCATGGAGCCCAGGTTAGCGTAGCCCAGGCCCAGGGTACGATAGTCATAGGAAAGCTGCGCCACTTCCCGGGAAGGGAACTGTGCCATCAATACGGATACTTCCAGTACGGTGGTCCACAGACGGCAGCAATACTCGAATCCTTCCACATCGAATGTGTTGGTGTCCTCATCGTAGAAACGGCGGAGGTTGGCGGAAGCCAGATTACAAGCGGTGTTGTCCAGGAACATGTATTCGGAGCAGGGGTTGGAGGCCCGGATGCGGCCACCTTCAGGGCAAGTATGCCATTCATTGATGGTGGTGTCGTATTGGGTACCCGGGTCAGCACAACGCCATGCTGCATACGCAATCTGGTTCCAGACTTCTTTTGCAGGAATACGCTTCATTACTCTTTTGTCGCTGCGGGCAATGAGTTCCCAGTCTTCGTCCCTGGCCAGCTTATCGAAAAATTCATTTGTTACACGGATGGAATTGTTGGAGTTCTGTCCTGAGACAGTGCGGTAGGCTTCTCCTTCATAGTCACTGGGATAGCCGGCGGCAATGAGCGCCCCTACCTTTTTTTCTTCTTCTACTTTCCAGTTGATAAACTCCATGATCTCGGGATGGTCCAGGTCCAGGCATACCATTTTAGCGGCCCTGCGGGTAGTGCCTCCGGATTTGATTGCCCCCGCAGCCCTGTCTCCGATCTTCAGGAAGCTCATCAAACCACTGGAAGTTCCGCCTCCGCTCAACTTTTCACCTTCCCCTCGGATATAGGAGAAGTTGGTTCCGACGCCGGACCCGTATTTGAAGATGCGGGCTTCGCGCACCCAGAGGTCCATGATGCCGCCATCGTTTACGAGGTCGTCGCTAACGCTGAGGATGAAACACGCATGGGGCTGTGGTCTCTCATAGGCGGAGGTGGACCTCTTCAATTCCCCGTCTGCCTGATCGACGTAGTAATGCCCCTGGGGCTTGCCCGTGATCCCATAGCTTTCGTGCAGGCCTGTATTGAACCATTGAGGGGAGTTGGGTACGCAGGCCTGGTCGAGAATGCTATACACCAGCTCTTCATAGAACACCTGTGCGTCTTTAGCGCTGGCAAAATAGCCATATCGCTCGCCCCATACCCGCCAGCAGTTGGCCATACGATGGGCAACCTGCTTTACGGAAGTTTCTCTTCCCAGCGAACCGTCGGGCTGAGGGACGCCGGCTTTACGAAAATATTTTTGTGCAAGAATGTCGGTGGCAATCTGGCTCCACCGTTTAGGCACTTCTACGTTGTTCATTTCAAATACCACTTCCCCGCTGGGGTTCCGGATCAGGGACGAACGATAATCGTAAGCGAATTGATCGAATACATTTACATCGTCCTTTGTGAAGCGGCGGGGAAACTGCAAGCCCTTCGTAGTTTGCTTCTTGGATGCCATAAGTCAGTGCCAGATTTAAAGATTTTCAGATACGTTTTCAACGGGTAGGTGGGATAACGAAAGTATTTTTTTGAGGTCGAATTCCAATGTCAAACTTATCCCCATGGGTGGAAAAGAGTGTGCAAATTTTAGTCCAAAATAAGGCGGGAAACAGCTTACCCATGTGCATAATTATTTGGAGACCTTATTAAGGCCAACGGTTAAAAATACGGCCTTAACCGTTGAATTTATTTCCCCATTCCCGCCATTGGTGTAAATTTTACTGCCTCAACGTGTTATATGCAATTGAAGCTTATGCTTTTCGTGCTGGCCTTACTGGCCTTTATCAGCTTTTCCACCTCCCGGACGGCTGCTCCGGCGGGATGGCGGCCTCTCTTTCAAAATGACACCAGTGGACATACCCTGTATGGCGATAAGGAAGCGTTGTTACAGGCGGTGAAGCAAGGATGCCCTATCCGGGTGTCATGGGGAGAAAGATTGCCTGACGGCACCTCGGACATCGAATATTCCGCCCCCGACTTTACTTCCCTGGTCAATGACTCCGACCTTGTGGCGCAATTTCCTGCCAGCGCCATCCAGACGGACTATATGAATGCGCACAAAGCCTTCCTGAAGACGGATCCTCCGACGACGTGGAAGGCCCTGATGTGTACGGACGGGCATTATCATCAATTCCACCAGGATATGACCACGGGACGGGTCACCCGGGTAATGTACCTGCGTGCGTCCATGCTATGGTATGCTTTTACCAGCGATGCACCGGAAGGAAAGGTTGGGGACCGGATCCCGGATATGGCCATACCGGGAGGTATTGTACTGGACAGTATGGTCCGGCGATAAAATTTTACCATTTTTTTAGAATATAATTGCTTCATTTTGGGGTATGAAGCAAACTTTCCTTCTGATCCTCCTGCTGGCTATCATCGGCGTCCGTACTGTCTCTGCGCAATCACAGTTCTCGGGCTGGCTTGCCACTTTCCAGAATTATAAACTATCGCCCAAATTCGGCCTTTATTTCGACGGTCAGTTCAGGACCACGCATCAATGGCAGCAGATGAACCAATTGCTGCTGCGTCCGGGGGTCAACTTCTATATCACGCCGGCCATCACGGGGACTGCCGGTTATGCCTATATTCCCGGGCAGCGGATGTCCAATGGCGTTGTCGGCTATCTTCCGGAACATCGTACGTGGGAGCAGCTGATGGTGACCCATTCGACGCGTCTGAGCCGCTATGCCCGCACGACATCCATCGCACATCGCTTCCGCCTGGAACAGCGCTATATTCCCAAACATCATGCGGAAGGAAATTCGCTTGTGCATGACAAAAACGTATATGCCGGCAGGTTGCGTTATTTCACCCGGGCCGTCATTCCTTTTGGAGGTGCACATCCTGTGGCCGCACCACCTGCGGATGCGTCAGCCACGGCGCCCCTGCAGAATGGTACTGCCACTTCACGCGCTTTTACGGCAGGATTTTTTGCCGCCATCCAGAACGAGATCTTTCTCAATGTGGGCGATCCATCTCCTGTCAACGGAAAGGTCTTCGACCAAAACAGGGCATACCTGGCCATCGGCTATCGTTGCAGCAAGCAATTTGATGTGGAGCTGGGCTATCTCAATCAATATGTCAGCGGGGCAGGCAATAATTCCACGGCCAACCATGTACTACAAGTGGCCACTTATGTAAGATTATAGTTATAGTGAAGGCTCATCGCAAATTAGGATGGTCGTCCCTGTATTTAGGGTCCAGCACATCCCTGTTCTCCGGATGCTTTTTCAGCCAGCTGGCGACAAAGGGACAGTAGACCATGACAGGCAGCCGATGCTCACGGGCATATTTGAACGCGTATTCCGCCAGGGCCGAGGCGATACCTCTACCTTCCAGCTTGTCCGGTACTTCAGTGTGCATGAGCGCGATGTCTCCTTTATAGAAACGATATTCCAGGTAAGCGAGCTCGTCTTCCAGCCGTACCTGGAATTGCTGTTGCTGCTCATTGTTGATAATAGTAACTGGTGCCATAAATAAGTTTACAGATAACAAAAATCTATTACATTTGTTTTCAACCAGGAAATTTACGGATAGACACGTCCCCGGATGAACGTCTTACGTGAACAAATGCGAATAATACGTATTTGTCTTGAAGATCAAGACGTAAAAATGCACATTTCCATGGAATTTACTCCCTTAAAGCGGAAAACTTTTCGCATTTTTGCATTACTACCAACGGCAATAGCGAATGAAGCAATTTATTTACGAGTCCTTGTTGGCTAAGAAAAATAAGGGGCAGCGGTCTTTCGCGGTCCTTATTGATCCGGACAATGTGAATGCGGGGAAGATCGATGAGCTCACCGGGCTGGCTGTCGATGCAGGGGTAGACTACCTCCTGGTCGGCGGTAGTCTTGTCATCTCCAATCACCTGGACGAGGTGGTCCAGCATATCCGCCGGAATTGTTCCATTCCTGTGATTCTTTTTCCCGGTACGCCATCCCAGGTGTCCCGTTATGCCGATGGTCTCCTTTATTTATCATTGATCTCCGGAAGGAATCCCGAGCTGCTGATCGGACAGCATGTCATTTCTGCCCCACAAGTGCGCAGCAGTGGGCTTGAGATCATTTCCACTGGCTATATGGTCATCGATGGCGGGGCGCCAACCACTGTCTCGTATATCAGCAACGCCACACCGATCCCGGCCGACAAGAATGAAATCGCCCTTTGTACAGCCATGGCCGGCGAAATGCTAGGTATGAAGCTCATCTATATGGATGCGGGCAGCGGCGCACGTCACCCCATCCGAGAAGAGATGATCGCTGCTGTCGCCGCGCATATCGATGTGCCGCTGGTGATTGGCGGAGGTATCCGCGATCCGGAGAAAGCATACCGCAACTGCAAGGCCGGGGCTAATGTCATCGTGGTGGGCAATGCGATAGAGAAGGACGCCGGGCTTATTAAGGAGATGGCCGCCGCCGTACATTCTGTACCCGTCGAAGAGCCACTGCTATGATATTCTCTCCAGCAATTCCTTTGGATTGTCTACGGCAAACAAGATCACTGATGCTTCCCGCCGGATCCCGAACATACGTACGACCGTCACGGGCTGCCTGAGCTTTATACGCACGGTGTGATTTTCCAGCGCTCCCAACAAGGCCAGCTTAAGGGCTTTTTCTTTGGGTGATGTCCGGCTGGTGAGGTTGATCTCTTCGATATCGGCCATCCGGATGCAGGCGTCAGCCGCCAGGCCATTGCGCAGGTACACCAGGTTGCCCACTATTTGAATGGGCCTGGCATACATCGCCCGCATGTGGGCAAATAGCTGGAGCATGGTATAGGCACTCAGCCCTGTGAAGATCCAGGCAGTCGTGGGAGACCAGTGTGCGATGAGAAAATGTAGTGCGATCCCTTCAGCCAGCATGCACAGCAGGAATACGCCCAGTACCGGAATGGCGCCGGAGGAACGGGAATAGGAAAAAGAGCCATCCCGGCGTTTTCCGGCCGGTGCAAAAGCATAATAAAATACGGCAAATTCCGACCCCAAGATATCGCCCACACGCGTGCTGCCTGTGAGGCTGGCTACTACGGAACGGGTTCCTGACAGGAAATCAAGCTCATGTACGTTCTTGCGGGCTTTGTGTAACCTGAGGGCCAGTGTAAGGAGGAGCAGGCATTCAATTACGGGAGATATCCAGGTTTTGATGTCATGGGGCAGGGGGCTTCGATGATTCAGGAGACCTGCGATCAATAATCCCAGCAGGAATACACGGATCACTGTCAGCTTTGATATACTGCTTTTCCGGATGGCAAAGAAGTAAAGTAAGGGCGCTGTCAGGGTCAGGTCCAACGTTACGGCGATGGAGAGTTGTTCTTCGTGCTGCAGGAATAGGGGGCTGAAGACGATCATGGTGCAGGCGGCCACTACCAGCAGCGGCATGCCGAGGGCAAGGGTCCAGTTGGGGCGGGGAGAGACAGTCATGGTCCCCTAAAGGTACTTACTCTGTCCGCAAACTTTCCACCGGATTGGCAAGTACGGCCCGAACAACGCGTAATCCAGTGACAGACAAGGTAATAAGCGCCAGCAGCAAAAGGGGCGCAACGAACAGGTCAACGGTAAATGCAGTATGATAGGCATAGGACGACAGCCACCTGTGCAGGCCCCACCACGCCAGTGGCAGGGCCACCAGGGCTGCCCAACCGATGAGCAGGAAAAATTCCCGTGTCAGCAACAGGATCAAACCCCGTCCGGACGCACCCAATACTTTACGGATACCGATCTCACGGGTACGCCGGACCGTGATCAGCGATACCAGACCGTAGAGGCCCAGGCAGGAAATGAAGATCGCCAGCAAGGTGAATCCATTGAATAAGGTCATTGTGATCCGATCTTCCTTGTATTGCGCGTCGAAAGATTCGTCCAGGAAGTAGTAATCGAAGGCGTTGGAAGGGAAATAGCGGGCCCAGGTCTCTTTGAGACGGGGCAGGGCGGACGGAGATGCCTTTGCCAGCACTGCAGATGCATTACGGGCGCTGTCGTGATAGATCATTACCGCCGGCTCGATGGCATTGTGCAGGGACTTGAAGAAGAAGTCCTTTACCACACCTACGACCTTCCCTTTCCGGCCATAGCCCTCGATGGACTGTCCTTCTCCATGCTGCCAGCCCATCGCCCGTACAAAGGCTTCGTTTACGATGAACCCTTCCTTTGGGTCCATGCGGATACTGTCCGACAGGTTGCGGCCTTCCGCCAACCTGATATGCAGCAAAGGCACGAACTGCGCATCGATGAAAAAGTAATTGCATAATATTTCTCTTTTCATGCCTGCAGACCGCACCGTCGTGCTGCTCATCATTACGCCTTCGACAGGGATACCACTGCCGACCGACACTCCCCTGACACCGGAGATCTGCTGCACGGCCTGACTAAAACCCATAATACGCCGGCTGGCTATGGAATCCCGCGGCACCGAAAGACAGATGACCTGCGATCTGTCCGCACCCAGGTCTTTGTGCAGTACAAAATGCATCTGCCTGTAGATGACCGCCGTTCCCATCAGCATGGCCAGGGCGATGATGAACTGGGTTACCGTCAGCACTTTCCGGAGGCCGATTCCCTTGCTCTGTACCGCCATGCCCTTCAGCACCTTTACAGGCTGGAAACGCGACAATACAAAGGCAGGCCAGGCGCCCGCCAGCAGCGTTGTCAGGAAGAATAAGAGGAACAAAAAAAATACCGAGCCGCCGTCCCCAAGGGAGATGCGGGTGGACAGCATTTTATTGAAGAATGGAATAGCGGTCTCCGCCATCATGATGGCCAATAGCCAGGCGATGGCCATAAGGAAAACAGATTCTCCCAGGAATTGTCCCATCAGCTGAACGGGCTTTGCACCCGCCACTTTTCTTACTGCCACTTCCTTTGCCCGTTGTTCCGCCCTGGCGGTGGAGAGATTGATATAATTCAATATCGCTATGATCAGGATAAAGATCGCCAGCACTGAAAAGATGGTATTGAAAAGCCGGTTGCCTTTCGGTGTGTCGGCGATCTTTCTCTTGCTGAAATGCACGTCGGCCAGAAGTTCCGGAGTAAACCGCACCTGGTATTTTGCAGCTTCCATTTTTTCCAGCTCCGGCTGTATATAGGTGGCGGATATAACGGCCAATTGTTTTCTCAGGGCGGTGAGATCGGGACGTCCGCGGAAAAGCACAAAAGTGTATACCTCGAAGTCGTTGTCCATCCAACTGGTGACGGACTGGAAATCCTTCCAAACCAGGGCATCGATGGTCATATCCGAGTTTGCCGGCCTGTCCGCTATCACAGCTGTGACCTTATAGGAATGTTTGTCGCAGATCAGGATCCTGCCCATGGCTTCGCCGTCGCCAAAATATTTCCGGGCAGTGCTTTTTGTAAGCACGATGGAATTGGGTTCTGTGAGCGCTGTCGCCGGCGCCCCTTCCAGGAAAGAGAAATAAAAGATGGAGAAGATCGCCTGCTCCGAAAAAGCAAAATTATCTTCCTGAAATATGACCGTACCCTGTTTAACCGTCATTTCCGCATTCTGGATCCTTACGGCGTTCTCCACCTGGGGGCAATCCCGGATAAGGGCGCCGGCGAGAGGCGTATTGGAGGTAGCGAAAGCCAGCTCCGTGTCAGGCGAGTGAAATACAGTCGTCACCCGAACAATACGGTCCGCCTTGGGATGATAATTGTCAAAGCTCTGCTGGTGGTGGACATAACCATAGATCAGCAGGCAGGCGGCGATGCCCGTGGAAAGTCCCAAAATATTGATAAGGGAAAAACTTTTGTGACGCTGAAAATGGCGCCGGGCCATTCTAAGATAGTTTGCCGTGAACATTGCTCCAAGAAATGCAAATTTCCCTACTAAAGGAAGCCCGAAGGCAGGGCTTTAAGAGGACTTTAACAGGCTAAACCAGTAGTAAATAATACATTAAATAATATAAACATATAAAAAAGGGTTGGTTTAGCAAGATTTATCTAAAAATTGACGTTAAAATAATGGCGATAAACTAAAAAATGTCCCATCTTTGCACCTGTAAAAACATTTTACACAATTTCATCTGTCTTGAAATGAAAAAAAACTCACCCATATCACATCTCCCGGTGATATTGCACGCCTTCAATAAGCGTGGGTTTTTTGCTGCAGCCCTGTGCTCAGTTTTTTCCGTTCGCCCTGTTCCCTTTTGGGTGCGACGTTGATACTTACTCTCTCATAGCGACCCCTGATATAGCGGCACTATCCCCCATCCTGCGGCGGTTGATCCTACAATTAATCCCGTTTCAGCAATGGAGCATCATTTTTCATCCCAAGAGCACACTTCTAAAATGGAACAACAGAACTTTAAAATATTAATAGCCGACCACACGCACCAGGATTTTGCAAAGATCATCTGCGACGAGATGGAGTCATCCGCAAAAGCGAGGGGTACCGGCATTGCCAAAAGAAGCCCTGATTATATCCAGGATAAAATGCGGGAAGGAAAGGCGGTGATCGCCTTTACCGAGGACGGCGTCTGGGCCGGCTTTTGTTATATCGAGACCTGGAGCCATGGGGAATATGTGGCCAATTCCGGCCTGATCGTATCTCCTCAATTCCGCAAGAGCGGACTGGCAAAACTGATCAAAAAGAAAATATTCGCGCTTAGCCGCAAGACCTATCCCGAAGCCAAGATCTTCGGGCTCACCACGGGGCTGGCCGTCATGAAGATCAATTCCGAGCTGGGTTACGAACCCGTCACCTACTCAGAGCTAACCCAGGACGAAAATTTTTGGGCGGGTTGTAAAAGCTGCGTCAACTATGAGATCCTCATGAGCAAGGAGCGCAAGAACTGTATGTGCACCGCCATGCTCTATGATCCCAAAGATCACTACGAGCCTGAGGAAACCCAGCAGGATTTCACCAAGCATTCGAAACTGTACGAACGTTTTATGCGTATCAAACAGTGGAAGCTGCTGGCTCCTTTCCTGAAGCACCATGAGCCTGCCAATAGTGGCAATAAGGCTGGCGGCAGCCCGGAGAATGCGAAGCGGCACCGCAGCCTGTTCCATACTTTCTTCAACTTTTAACATTCACCCGAAATTCACCCGATAAAGACTATGAACAATAAAGTTGTATTAGCTTACAGCGGCGGACTGGACACTACCTATTGCGCAATTTACCTGCAGAAGATCAAAGGCCTGGAAATACATGCGCTCACCGTCAACACCGGTGGGTTCAGCGATAAAGAGATCGAGCAGATAGCCACCAGGGCCAGGAGCCTGGGGGTTGCCTCCTTCGAATGCGTGGATGTGACAAAAGAGTATTACGACAGCTGTATCAAATACCTCATTTTCGGAAATATCCTGAAGAATGCCACCTATCCCCTGAGCGTTAGCGCTGAGCGGATGGTACAGGCAATTGCCGTGGCAGAGCATGTGAAAAAGACAGGCGCTGCCTATGTGGCCCATGGCAGCACAGGCGCCGGCAATGACCAGGTGCGATTTGACATGGTATTCCAGAGCATGCTCCCCGGTGTAGAGATCATTACCCCCATCCGCGACCTGCGGCTTAGCCGGGAGGCGGAGATCGATTTCCTGAAGGAGCATGGTGTTGAAATGAATGCCGAAAAAGCAAAATACAGTATCAATAAAGGGCTTTGGGGCACTTCCGTCGGAGGAAAGGAAACGCTGACCTCCAGAGACTATCTGCCAGAGGAAGCCTGGCCTACGCAAGTGACGGAGACGGGCACCCGGCAGCTGGAGCTGGAATTTGTAAAAGGCCAGCTGGTATCCGTGGATGGAAAAAAGTTCAGCCATCCTGTAGCCGCCATTCAATACCTGCAAGCCATCGCACAACCTTATGGCGTAGGCAGGGATATCCATGTCGGCGACACCATCATCGGGATCAAAGGCCGTGTGGGCTTTGAAGCTGCTGCCCCCCTTATCATTATCAAAGCACATCATTTACTGGAAAAGCATACCCTCACCAAATGGCAGCTGTATTGGAAGGACCAGCTGAGCACCTGGTATGGCAACTGGCTGCATGAAGGACAGATGCTGGACCCTACCATGCGCAATATTGAAAAATTCCTGGAAGACACCCAGGCCACAGTCACGGGCAAGGCTTTTGTCGTCCTGCAACCCTATCGCTTTACTGTCACCGGTGTCGAGAGCGTTCATGACCTCATGAGCAGCAAGTTCGGCAGCTACGGGGAGATGAACAAAGGCTGGTCGGGTGACGACGTGAAAGGCTTTGCCAAGATCTTCGGCAACCAGACAGCCATTTATCACAAAGTAAACGAGGACCTGCAATGAGCACCGCCACCGGAAATAACAAGACCATAAAGGCGGGCATCATCGGTGGTGCGGGGTACACCGGCGGGGAGATGCTCCGGATATTGCTCCGGCATCCCAACGTTGACATCCGTTTTGTGCACAGCAAGAGCAATGCGGGGAAAGCGCTTTATGCCGTGCATGAGGACCTTATCGGCGAAACGGACAAAAAGTTCGATTCCGAATGGAGCTATGACGTCGATGTTCTCTTCCTCTGTCTTGGGCATGGCGAAGCAAAAAAATTCATCGAAGAAAATTCGCCGGTGAAGGGCGGTGTAAAGATCATAGATCTTTCGCAGGATTACAGGCTGGGCGGCCCACTGCTGGACGGGCAAACCGTGATCTACGGACTGCCGGAGCTGAACAGGGAAGCCATTCGGACGGCGCGTCACGTCGCCAATCCGGGCTGTTTTGCAACGGCCCTTCAACTGGGGCTGCTGCCCCTGGCCAAGGCCGGACTGCTGAACGACATATATACCACGGGTATTACGGGGTCTACTGGCGCCGGGCAAGGTCTTTCGGCCACCTCTCACTTCTCCTGGCGGGCGAACAATATCCAGGCATATAAGACCCTGACGCACCAGCATCTGAAAGAAGTAGGTCAATCCCTGCAGCAGGCGGGAGGGGGAGATGCATCCATTCATTTCGTTCCCTGGCGCGGAGACTTTACCCGGGGCATCTTCGTCTCCTCCCAACTCCGGGTCGGGCGACGACCGGAAGAGATCATTGCCCTTTATGAGCAATTTTACCAGGGCCATCCCTTCACGATCGTCAGCAGACAGCCCATCTCGCTCAAGCAGGTGGTCAATACCAACAAATGCCTGATCCAGCTGGAGCAGCAAGGCTCCCAGCTGGTGGTTCATTCGGTCATCGACAATCTGACGAAAGGGGCTTCTGGCCAGGCCGTACAGAATATGAATTTGTTGTTTGGGCTCGATGAGACGGCCGGCTTGCAATTGAAAGCAAACGCTTTTTAAAAAACTTATTATGAACTTATTTGACGTCTATCCCCTCAATGACATCACCATCGTAAAAGCCAAGGGCTCTTATGTATGGGACGATGAAGGACAACAGTACCTTGATCTTTATGGCGGCCATGCTGTAATATCCATCGGCCATACCCATCCCCATTATGTCAACCGTCTCACCGACCAGCTGAATAAGGTGGGGTTCTATTCCAATTCCATCCGCATTCCGCTGCAGCAGGAGCTGGCAGCCAAATTGGGTAAGATCTCCGGCAGGGAAGACTATCAGCTCTTCCTTTGCAACTCGGGAGCTGAAGCCAATGAAAATGCGCTGAAGCTGGCATCCTTTCACAATGGCCGGAAGAAGATCGTGGCTTTCACGAAATCTTTCCATGGACGTACTTCCCTGGCCGTCGCCGTAACGGACAATCCATCCATCGTGGCGCCAGTCAACCAGACGGACAATGTCATTTTCCTTCCTTTTAACGATGAAGCGGCCCTCGAAGCCTGTTTTGCATCCAGGGGAGAAGAGATCTCTTCGGTCATCATCGAAGGGATACAAGGTGTGGGCGGCATACAGGAAGCTTCCGCCGCCTTTCTGCAAAAGATCAGCAAGCTGTGCAAGCAATATGGCGCGGTATTCATCGCGGACAGCGTGCAATGCGGATATGGGCGCAGCGGGAAATTCTTCTCCCATGACCATGCCGGAGTAGATGCAGACATCTATACCATGGCCAAAGGAATGGGCAATGGCTTTCCTGTAGCGGGTATCATCATCGCCCCTCATCTCCATGCAAAGCATGGCATGCTGGGCACGACATTCGGGGGTAACCACCTGGCTTGCGCCGCAGCGCTGGCTGTGCTGGAGGTCATCGAAAAAGAAGGATTGATGGCCAATGCCGTCGAGGTGGGCGGCTACCTGATCGGGCAGCTGAAGAAAGTTCCGGGACTCCAAAATGTCAGGGGCAAGGGATTGATGATCGGATTCGATGTTCCGGAACAATGGAAGGAGCTGCGGAAGAACCTGTTGTTCAATCAGCGTATCTTCACGGGGGAGGCCAAGCCAAATACGATCCGCCTGCTGCCTTCCCTGGCATTGAGAAAGAAGGATGCCGATGCTTTCCTGGAAGCGCTTGAGGAAGAGATCCATGCCCTGCAAGGGACCGTTAAATCCGCGAATTGATCATTTCAAATATCAGAAGTAATAATGAAGAATTTTCTCTCTGCGCATGATGTAAAGAACATTGACAGCCTGGTACAGACGGCCCTGTCCTACAAGGCGGATCCATTGAAGGATAAAAAGCTGGGGACCGACAAGAGAATAGGTATGTTGTTCCTCAACCCCTCGATGCGTACCCGTCTCAGTACGCAAATAGCCGCGCAGAACCTGGGTGCCGAAGCCATTGTCTTCAACGTGGACAAGGAGGGCTGGGCCCTGGAGTTCGAGGAAGAGGCCATCATGAGCGGGAATAAGGTGGAGCACGTAAAAGACGCGGCTCCCATCATGGGAAATTATTTTGATATTCTCTGTATCCGGACCTTCCCAGGGCTTAAGAACAAGGAAGAGGATTACAGTGAGCTTTATATCAATCAATTCGTAAAATATTCCGGCATCCCGGTGGTCAGCCTGGAAAGCTCTACCCTGCACCCACTGCAGAGTCTTACGGATCTCATCACCATCAATGAAACGCTTGGGTTTCCCCGGGTTGCCATCCGCCGTCCCAAGATCGTCCTTACATGGGCGCCGCATGTTAAAGCACTGCCCCAGGCCGTAGCGAACAGCTTTTCCCAATGGGTGAATGCCTGGGGACAAGCCGACTTCGTCATCACGCATCCCGAGGATTATGAGCTGGATGAGCAATTTACGAAAGGCGCTACGATCACCCATGACCAGGATGAAGCATTGAAAGACGCTGACTTTATCTATGTAAAGAACTGGAGCACCTTTTCCGACTACGGCAAGATCTATTGCAATGACCCGGAATGGATGCTGACACAGGAAAAGCTCCGGCAGACCAACAACGCGAAAGTGATGCATTGCCTGCCGGTGCGGCGTAACGTAGAGCTCAGCGACGAGATATTGGACAGTCCTTCCAGCATTGTGACGCAGGAAGCTTCCAACCGGGTATGGGCCGCACAGGCAGTCCTGGCGGAGCTACTAAAAAAATAGATCATGCAACTTTCCATCATCAAGATAGGTGGTAATATCATTGACGACGAGGCCAGGCTGGAGACATTCCTCGAAGTTTTTGCGGCTGTAAAAGGCAAGAA
The DNA here is from genome assembly GCF_030546645.1 of Flavitalea plasmicola. Classification (GTDB taxonomy): domain Bacteria; phylum Bacteroidota; class Bacteroidia; order Chitinophagales; family Chitinophagaceae; genus Puia. The sequence goes on along the minus strand of NZ_JAUOTO010000006.1, from coordinate 713,363 downwards.
GATCCTGGTGCATGGGGGAGGCAAGCTGGCTACCCGGGTCGCCACAGGTCTGGGCGTTCAGCAGCAGATGGTCGATGGACGCCGTATCACGGATGCCGAGACCCTGAAGATCGTCACGATGGTGTATGCCGGCACCATCAACAAGAATATCGTTGCCAGCCTCCAGGCGAAAGGCTGCAATGCCATGGGACTTACCGGTGCGGACGGCAATGCCATCCTTGCACACAAACGAGTGCATCCCACCATTGATTACGGCTATGTAGGAGATGTGGACGTTGTGGACGCCAGCTTGCTTACCAGCCTGCTGATGCTGGACAAGACGCTCGTATTTGCGCCTATCACCCATGATGGGAATGGACAGCTGCTGAATACCAATGCCGACACTATCGCCCAGGAAGTAGCCCGGGCCCTGTGCAGGACTTTCGACACCAGCCTGGTTTACTCTTTTGAAAAGAGCGGTGTCCTGCTGAATGCAGAAGATGACGATTCTGTCATCGGGCGTATTGATGCGGCCTATTATCAGCAATTAAAGGATAGGCAGGTGATCTTTGCCGGCATGATACCTAAACTGGACAATGCCTTCGCCGCCCTCAACAGCGGTGTGGGAAAAGTCATTATCGGGCGGGCAGAACAGCTGCCCCAATTACTCACCGGGACATCCGGCACAACCATCGTACATGCTTGACTCAGCCATCCATACATTACAGGCGGAAGCGATCGACCTGCTGCGGCAACTGATCGCCATCCCTTCCTTTAGCAAGGAGGAGGATAAGACGGCTGCGCTCCTCGAACAATTTCTCCGGGGTAAGGGTATTTCCACGGAAAGAATCCAAAACAATATCTGGGCGAAAAATAAATTCTTCGATCCGGCCAAGCCTACGTTATTATTGAATTCCCACCATGATACCGTCAAGCCAAACAAAGCCTATACGCTCGACCCTTTCTCTCCTATAGAAAAGGATGGCAAGCTCTATGGATTGGGCAGCAATGATGCCGGGGGCCCCCTGGTATCGCTGATCGCGGCTTTTATTTATTTCTATGGGCAAAAGGACCTGACACATAATATCCTGCTGGCCGCCACGGCAGAAGAAGAGATCTCCGGCCACCAGGGTATCGAGCTGCTGATCCCCTATCTGGGAAAAGTAGATTGGGGAGTCGTAGGCGAGCCTACGCAGATGCAACTGGCCGTTGCGGAGAAAGGATTACTGGTGCTGGATTGCACTGTTCAGGGCAGAGCGGGGCATGCCGCCCGGGAAGAGGGAGAGAATGCTATTTACAAGGCGATGCCTGATATCGAATGGTTCCGCACCTACCGGTTCCCCAAGGTGTCCGATCTGCTGGGACCCGTGAAAACCAGCGTCACCGTGATCCACACTGATAACAAGGCGCATAATGTGGTGCCTTCCACTTGTCATTTCGTCGTGGATGTAAGGGTAAATGAACTCTATACATTTGAAGAGATACTGGGCGTCATCCGGGAGCATGTCTCCTGCGATGTGCAGCCGCGCAGCCTGCGGATGCGCTCATCCTCCATTTCCATGGAGCATCCCGTGGTGCAGGCCGGGGTGCGGGCAGGAAGAAAATGTTATGGCAGCCCCACGACTTCCGACAAGGCCCTTATGCCTTTTCCCACATTGAAGACGGGCCCCGGCGATTCGGCCAGGAGCCATACTGCCGATGAATATATCCGCCTGGACGAGATAAAGGAAGGTATTACATCATATATTGAACTGTTGAAGCCCCTATTGTGAGGGCAGCCACAAATAAGTTAACTATGAGCGGACAAAAACTTTGGAGTAAAGAAGCCACGAGCACCTCTCAGCTGGTGGAAACCTTCACGGTAGGACGGGATAAGGAATTTGACGTGCTGCTGGCGGAATACGACGTACTGGGTTCGCTGGCCCATACGCAGATGCTGGAAAGCGCCGGTCTGCTCAGCAAGGAAGACCGGGAGCAGATCCACCGGGAGCTGAACAATATCCTAGCTGTCATCAGGGAAGGCAAGTTCGTCATAGAGAAAGACATCGAGGACGTGCATTCGCAGGTGGAATGGATGCTGACCCAACGCATTGGAGAGGCCGGAAAAAAGATCCACAGCGGCAGGAGCCGTAATGACCAGGTAGCGGTGGACATCAAGCTGTACCTGCGGGCACAGGTGCTGGCATTGAAGGAAGAGACGCATGAACTCTTCGAGCTGCTGATCAGACTGAGCGAACAGTATAAGGACAAGCTCCTTCCCGGCTATACGCATTTACAGATCGCCATGCCCTCCTCTTTTGGGCTCTGGTTTGGCGCTTACGCGGAAAGCCTGGTAGATGACCTGGAATTACTGGCGGCCGCCTATCAAGTCGTCAATAAGAATCCTTTAGGCAGCGGAGCCGGCTATGGCTCCTCCTTTCCGCTGGATAGAGAGTTGACCACCCGACTGCTGCATTTTGCCACGCTGAATTATAATTCCGTATATGCCCAGATGAGCCGTGGCAAGACGGAAAAGATCGTCGCCACCGGCCTGGCCACCATTGCCGCCACCCTGAGCAGGCTGGCCATGGACTGTTGTCTTTATATCAACCAGAACTTCGGGTTCATCTCCTTTCCTTCAGAACTCACCACCGGCAGCAGCATCATGCCGCATAAAAAGAACCCGGACGTATTCGAGCTGATACGGGCAAAGTGCAACAGGATACAGGCCGCCCCTAATGAGCTGACCCTCCTGATCAATAATCTTCCATCAGGCTACCACCGTGACCTGCAGCTGACCAAGGAGATCCTATTTCCTGCCATCGAAGAAGGGAAGGCCTGTTTGCAGATGATGCGTCTGATGCTGTCCAATATCCAGATCAGGGATGGCATCCTGGAGGATGAAAAATACAAATATCTTTTCAGCGTGGAGGCCGTCAATGAATTGGTGAACAAGGGCATCCCTTTCCGTGAGGCATACCGGCAGGTGGGCAACCAGATAGACAAAGGTGAATTTCGATTTGATCACAGGCAGCAGCTGCACCATACGCATGCGGGGAGCATCGGGAACCTTTCCAATGATAAGATCGCGGCGGAGATGGAGAAGGTGATGAAAAAGTTTGCCTGATGGATAATCAGGACATAATGCTTAAATTGTAGTAACAAGCTACTGCATTATGAAATTCCTCCATTTGTCCATTTTACTTACGGTGCATTTTTTTGCCCGTGCCGCAGACATTGACACTACCCTGAAGGCCGGGGCTATGGCCGACCTGCAATCCCGTTATGACGACTACAAAAAGATAGCCCTGCAGATATGGGACTACGCTGAAGTGGGCTATAAGGAAGTCAAAAGCTCCTCCCTATTGCAAAAGACCCTCAACGATGCAGGCTTTACGGTAAAGGCTGGCGTGGCAGACATTCCCACCGCCTTTGTCGCAACTTACGGATCGGGCAGTCCTGTGATCGGTATCCTTGCGGAATTCGATGCGCTCCCGGGACTTTCGCAACAGGCGGTCCCGGAAAAGTCGCCCATCACGGGTAAAAATGCGGGACATGGCTGCGGCCATCATCTGTTTGGTACGGCATCTGTAGCCGCCGGCATCGAGATCCAAAAGCTGATGGCTTCGAAAAAGCTTACCGGCACCATCCGTGTGTACGGATGTCCGGCAGAGGAAGGGGGGTCCGGTAAAGTATACATGGTACGGGCAGGTCTTTTCAGTGATGTGGACGTGGTCATCCACTGGCATCCGGGTGATGAGAACCGGGTGACGCTTACCAGCGCCCTGGCCAACAAGTCGGCCAAGTTCCGCTTCCACGGATTGGCGGCTCATGCGGCCATGAGCCCGGATAAAGGGCGCTCCGCCCTGGACGGCGTGGAATCCATGGATTATATGGTCAATCTTATGCGGGAGCATATTCCACAGGAAACCCGGATACATTATGTCATTACCAATGGAGGCAAGGCACCCAATGTGGTGCCCGACTTTGCCGAGGTATATTACTATGTCCGCCACCCGAAAAAAGAAGAGGTCGCCCGTATTTTCGACTGGGTGGTGAAGGCAGGCGAGGGCGCGGCCCTGGGCTCGCAGACCACGATGGACTATGAGGTCATCGGAGGAACGCATGATCTGCTGCTCAACCGGGTGTTGGCGTCAGCTATGCAACAGAACCTTTTATTGGTAGGAGGTGTTACATATTCGCCGGAAGAGCAGGCTTTTGCGAAAAAGATACAATCATCTTTTACGTATAAGGTAGCCGGCATCGAAGAGGCTGCTACCGTCAAGCCATTGAAAGAAGTAAATGACGCCGGAGGCGGGTCCACTGATGTGGGTGATGTCAGCTATGCGGTTCCTACTGTCGGTATGTCGTCCGCCACCTGGGTCACGGGCACTCCGGCCCATAGCTGGCAGGCAACAGCTTGCGGAGGGACGGATATCGGGGCAAAAGGAATGATGGTGGCGGCCAAGACGATGGCGCTGACCGCCATTGACCTTTTTACCACCCCCGCATTGATACAAAGAGCGAAGGAAGAATTTAAGGTAGGAAAAGGGGATTATCAATATAAGGCTTTGTTAGGAGATCGGAAGCCTGCGTTGAATTACAGAGATTAGCCTCAAGCTGCAAGCTACAAGCTGCAAGCCAGGATTTAAATAAGTATAGATGAAGAAACTAGGTGCTTTACTGGTTTTACTGGTCCTGCTGCTGGCAGGGTGGATCCTTATCCGGACGTTCAACGTCAAACCCTGGCCCAAACACAAGGCCAGGTCTTTAACGGCCTTGCCCGACTCCGCCATTTCGCATCTCAGCATGGCCATACGCATACCTACGGTGTCCCCGCAGGATCCTTCCCGTATCGACAGCGGCGTCTTCCTTCAATACAGGTCTTTTTTGCAAAGCGGCTATCCTCTTATTCACCAGCGGCTCAGCCGGGAGATCGTAACCGATTTCAGCTACGTCTATACCTGGAAAGGGACAGACTCCACATTGGCCCCGCTGATCCTCATGGCGCATTACGACGTGGTGCCCGTGGAGCCTTCGGCTGCAAAGCTGTGGACAGCACAACCCTTTGGCGGAGAGATCCGGAGGGACACGGTCTGGGGCAGGGGAGCCGTCGATGATAAATGCAGCATGATATCCATCATGGAGGCCGTAGAAGCGTTGCTACGGCAGCACTATACGCCCCGGCGTACTGTCCTGCTCTGCTTCGGCCATAATGAAGAATCCACCGGGCAAGGCGCCATCGCTATCGTCAAATTGCTGCAGCAAAAAGGTGTCCATGCAGAGATGGTCGTGGACGAAGGCGGAGAGATCACGTACGAACGGTTGCCGGACATTCATCGGCCCGTAGCCCTCATCGGCATTGGAGAAAAAGGCTATGCCACGTTTGAGCTGCTGGTGGAAAAGACAGGCGGGCATTCCTCGAGACCAGACAAAGAGACGGCCATCGATATCCTCTCCAGGGCATTGTACAAACTACAGAATGAAAAAACGCCCCGCCGGATCCTGCCGCCTACACGGGAATTCCTTGCCCGGATCAGCGGGTCGTCCGAAGATTTTTTTCAGAAAATGGCGCTCAATAACCTGTGGCTTTTCGAAGGCTATGTTCTCTACAAGATGGGAGAAGACAAGGATGGCCGGGCGATGACCGGCACTACTATTGTCCCCACCATCCTGGAGAGCGGCGTGCGGGAGAATGTAATTCCCTCTCAGGCCAGGGCCCTTGTCAATTCCCGCATATTACCAGGCGAAAGCATTAAGGAAGTAGAAGAATTTATCCGTAAGTCCATTGGTGACGAAAGGGTGAAGATCAGGATTGCCGGGGACTTTTCCACCGAGCCTTCCGCCATGACGGACTATCATTCCGATGCATTTAAAAAAGTAGCCGATGCCGCTGCCGCTGTTGCAGATGATATCATCCCTACCCCATTCATCATGCTGGGAGCCACCGATTCCAGGAATTTCCGGGCTATCAGCAATGGCGTGGTCAATTTCTGTCCTACCACGGACGGCAAGGGCTACCATGGTATTGACGAGCGATTACCCGTCAGGGACCTTCAGCGGGCCATTCAATTTTATACGTTGCTGATCAATGGATAGTCAGCATCCAACAAATCCCATCATGTATTCTTTACAAACAGAAAGGACACTGCTCAGCCTGCTCGTCGAGGAGGATCTGCCGGACATGGAAGCAATGGCCCGTGAGACGGATACGTTCAAATACCTGAAGAAATTTCAGACAATGACCTCCGATGAGTATACGCAGTTCCTCCAGACCAAGCTGGAGCAAATACGCAATGGTATCGGCTATCACTGGGCTGTCCGGCTAAAGACGGATCAGCATTTCATCGGCGCAGTCAATCTCAACCCCATCAAAGGCACATCGAAGCTGCAGATCGGCTGCCAGCTGAAAAGAGATTTTTGGAGCCAGGGTTTTGCTTCCGAGCTAATGGCCCGGCTGCTGGAATTCGCTATCAGGGATCTGAAACTCACGGCAGTCTATGGCGTATTCGAAAAAGAAAATAAAGCTTCCAGAAAGCTACTTGAAAAACTGGGATTTGTATTTGAAGAAGGCTTGCAGGAGCAGGAGGTGGAGCTGGAGATCCATAAATATACAGTTCCTGGTTCTCATACCGCTTAATTGAATTTGTAAATACTCAGCACAAAAATGCCGGCAAATAACAGCAGCTGGCCAAGGTGCATCACCAGAATACTACTCTTTAAGCTCTCCAGGCTATCCAGCGCATTTCCTCCTGCCAGTTGCAGTTCCATCGCCTGTCTCAGCTTTGATGTAAGCCGCTGCCCGTACACCGCCCCATTGAGCAGTATAAGCACGAGAAGGCCCATTTTAATACGGAACCACCATTGCTGGGCAAAAAGCCCATGAGAAAGTACTACCATGCCAATTCCGCTGATCAAAAGCAAGAGGAATCCCCCTGCGAACAGAAATCTGAAGGAAGCTGTCACGTTCAATATAGCCATTGCACCCTGCTTTCCTAAGGCATACTGTTTCCAGAATTGACCATAACAAACATAACTGACAATGGTAGTCCCGGCCATAGTGGCCAGGCCTATGATATGAAGGACCAGGAAAAAGAAAATATTCATTTTCGTTGTATTTATTTCAAAAATACAACGAAATCGAAATAATAAAAATATTTTTGAAGTTATTTTATATTAATTAATACGTTTACGAAACAAATGGAAGAGGGTGTTTATTTCATGGCCTGGTCATAGATCTCCTGGAAGGTAGCGCTCTTATATTGCTGCCAGAGGGCGGCGAATTTGATCTCCACATTTTTCAGCAGTTGAGTGCAGAGTCGTATGTCGTCTTCATTCATGTCCGCCAGCATCATACCTGCGCATTTCATCATCTGTTGAGCGCATTTATCGATGACCTTTTCCCCTGCGGACGTCAGGCTCACCCGCTTGCTGCGACCGTCTTCCTTATCCGCATGTTCCTTTACAAACCCCTTTTTCCGCAGGCGGTTTAGCATGTCCGTTCCGCTGCTAAGCTCGAAGATATTGGCGTAGATGATCTCTGTCTTCCGCGGTGTCTTCAGCCGCCGCACCGTCAGCAGCATACCGAATTCCTCCAATTGATCGATGCCGGTACCCTCCAGGGCCTTGGCGGCAAAGATGATATTGAGCTTATTTATCCTGCCCATCATTTTTAACAGCAGACCGTTGGGATGCCAGGGAATATCGCCTCCTTCCAGGGGAATTTTCTTGTCTTTTTCCCGCTGGGATATCAGGTAGTGCCGACAAAAATCCGAAAGATCCGCATCGGGATGGCGTTCTTCAAAGCTTGCCCACTCGTTGACAAGCTCTACCGTCTTATTCATGATAAATTATTTCAGTTTCGAAGCGAATCTACTGAAATTTCTGCGGAAGCCTTATTACGCAATGTTTCTACCTCAGCTGTGTCGCATCCACTCTCGAGGGGGTATCGGTCCCTGCGATAATGGTCTTTGCGCTCAATGCAATGGATTTTATGATCTCCGCCATATTTTTCATATCCAATGTGCTGAGCTCATCGCCCTGGGTGTGGTAAAACTTTTCCGAATCCATTTTGGAGGTGGAGATGGTATGGGCCGGGACGCCTTGCCGGGCTAAGGTAGCATTGTCGCTGCGATAAAAGAGCTGCTGTTCCGTATATGGATCAGGATAGAAGGAGAATTTGCTGCCGGAAAGATTTTTTTCCAGGATCTTGCCCATGTCGGTCTTTTCATATCCCGTGATGTAGGCGGAGTTCGTTCCCCATTTGCTTTCAGTTCCGATCATTTCGATATTGAACATGGCCATCACTGCGGCGGGGTCGAACTGGTGTGAGAAGTATTGTGAGCCAAATCCTCCGATCTCTTCGGCTGTGAAAGTGGCGAATATGAGTGTCCTTTCATTGTTGTTTAATTTTCCGAAGTATTTAGCCAGCATTATCACAGCGGTGCTTCCGCTGGCATCGTCGTTGGCCCCGTTGAAAACAGAGTCGCCCTTCTCATTCGGCTGTCCTACTCCCAAGTGATCGTAGTGACCGGAGAAGATGACATATTCGTTCTTTTTACTTTTGCCAGGAAGGATACCCACCACGTTGGCCAGCTTCTTTTCGCTGACTTCCTGTTCCACGGTTATGGAATACCTGGCTGGATCGGCCGCCGTAAGGATCATCACCACGCTGCGGGGGGATTTGAACTGTTGGGCGGCGAACCCGGCAAGGCGGGGAAAGTTCTTCGAAAAGCTGGTGTCGATGAGCACCAGGTAACTCTTTTTCTCCTGGGACAGATATTTCAAAATATCCCTGAAGCTGCCTCCGGCTTTTATGAATACCTTCTCGTAGCCACTGTTCTCATCGACGACCAGGTGAGCGGAAGAGGAAGCTACGGCAATGGAAGCTGCAGGAATGGAGATGCCATCCAGGCTTGCCGAGGCTGACAACGTCTTCGCCTGCACCATGGCGAAAGGCTGGAGATAACTGGCGCTGCCATTCCAGGTATGCAGGCCGGCCGCCTTAAATTGAGTTGCTATATAGGCCGCGGCCTTGTCGATGTCCGGCGTGAATGTGGCCCGGCCCCGCATGGCATCGGAGGAAAGGTTCTTTTCAATATTTTCTACCGCGGAAGGGGTGATGACGGCATCTACGTTCTGGGCGGACAGGCTACCGCAGGTAAAGAGGATAAAGGCGGCAAATAGTATCTTCATATGTAAATGTAAAATAGTAAAATTATAAGCTCATCATTTCTTTGAATTTCACCGTCTGGCGACGGCTGACCTCGATCTTTTCCCCTCCTTTCATTTCCAGCAGCAGGCCGCCATTGAAATAAGGTTCGATCTTCTCAATGAGCCGCAGGTTAACGATGTGCTTGCGGTTGGCCCGGAAGAACACTTTCTCATCCAGTCTTTCTTCCAGCGCATTGAGGGATTTCAGGATCAGGGGTTTGTTGCCCCCAAAGTATACTTTCGCATAGTTGCCTACGCTTTCAAATAAACGAATATCGGAGAGCTTCACGAACCAGCAGCGCTCCCCGTCTTTGACGAACACCTGGTCGTGTTCACCCAGAATGCTCCGGTTCACCGAGATCGGATGATCTGAGATAGGTTCCTTGTCTTCTTCCAGCTGCAGCTTCTGCAGGGCGTCGGCCAGCCGTTTGGGTTCGACTGGTTTCAGCAGGTAGTCGAGCGCGTTGACCTCGAAGGCCTTCAGCGCATATTCGTCATAGGCGGTAGTGAAGATGACATTGGGGGCCCTTTCCAGCTCGGACAACATGTCGAATCCGGTCTTACCGGGCATTTGTATATCGAGAAAGATCAGGTCGGGATTCAGGGAGTCGATCTTTTCCACGCCTTCAGCGGCATTGGTTGCCTCGGCGATGACCTCGATCTCCGGAAAGTCCATCAGCAGCTTTTTCAACTCATTCCTGGCAAGACGCTCGTCGTCGATGATAATAGCTCTAATCATACTATTGTTATTTACTCATGTCGATGGGGATCAATACACGTGCTTCTACAGTATTGCCGTCGATCTCACGGATGTCAAAATTAGCTTTTTGTCCGAATAAGATCTGTAGCCTGTTCTTTGTGCTTGCAAGGCCGAAGCCATCACCATTGCGGGCGCCGTTGAGGTAGCCAGTATTCTGGATCATCAGCTCATGGTAGTTGTCCTTGAAATCCGAGACGATCTTCACTTTGCCACCGCCTATCTGTTTGCTGATGCCGTGCTTGATGGCATTTTCTACCAGGGTCTGCAGCATCATGGGAGGGATGGGCTGATCAAGGGTATCTTCGTCTATCACGTATTCTATCTGCAGGCGGTCTTCAAAACGGATGTGTTCCAGGGCCAGGTAATCTTTTACGATGTTCAGCTCTTTTTCAAAGGTGACGGTTTCCAGCTTTTCCGCCTGCATGCTGCTGCGGAGTATATTGCTGAGCTCAGTGATGGCCGTACGGGCGCGAACAGGGTTCTCATCCACCAGAGCGCGGATGCTGTTCAATGCGTTGAAAATAAAATGAGGGTTGATATGTGCCTTGATGGTCTTCAGCTCCAGTTCCTTCACCAGCGCTTCCAGCTTCAACGTGTCCAGCTGTTGCCTGCGGCTATTCTCAATATAGTGGTAGAAATAGTAGATGAGGGTCCAGGGAATGATGAGGAGGCCGTTCTCGAAAGTAGTAGCGAGCAGGCGGGAAATAAAATCCATTTTGGATTTCGAGGTCGAGAGGTCCAGCGCTTCAATGAATGCAAAACGGATCAGGCTGTCTGCCACGCAGATCAGCAGCACACCGATCAGCAGTTTGGGCAGCGCTTTTTCCACCGGCAGCAGCAGCCATCCGGACCGGCGTATCACTTCCCGGAATATATGGGTCGTCAGGATCCCTGCAAATACGAAGATGACGAGGAAGCCTACCAGTTTCTGGGTGATCTTTTGATCAAGCGTCGAGGAGAATAGTACCATTACCAATGCCAAAAAACCCCAACCACTGATCTGACACCACCAATAATACCTGTTTGCATTTTTAGGCATAATAGTATATGAAAGTATATGAATTGAGCCAAATCTAACCTTTTCCCCCACCTGATCATCCCTAAATTGTACTAATGGCCAAATTAAATAGGCCATCGGTTCAGCAAACGGCGTAAAAGCAGGGGTTAATAACATGTATACTGCTCATTTTCAACATTTGAGGCACCACTGTGTCAAACAACAATAAAAGTGTATTTTTACAAAATCAAAGAACTCCGAATGGAAATTACCCCGGGACCGCTGTTGCAGTCCATCGATTCTCCCGCAGACCTGAAAAAGCTCGGCCGGGAGCAGCTGCAAAAAGTTAGCGACGAGCTGCGTCAGTATATCATCGACACCGTTAGCGTACATGGCGGCCATTTTGCGGCCAGCCTGGGCGTTATCGAGCTGACCGTAGCCCTGCACTATGTTTTCAATACTCCTTATGATCAGCTGGTCTGGGACGTCGGTCACCAGGCCTACGGTCATAAGATCCTTACGGGTCGCCGGGATAATTTTAGCACCAACCGTAAATACAATGGCATCAGCGGCTTCCCAAAACGCTCTGAAAGTCAATATGATACGTTTGGCGTTGGGCATTCTTCCACTTCCATCAGCGCCGCCCTGGGCATGGCCATGGCAGCCAAGTATAAGGGTGAAACCGACCGGAAGGCCGTTGCGGTCATCGGGGATGGCGCCATGACGGCCGGAGAGGCATTCGAGGCTATGAACCACGCTGGCGTGGCTGATACTGACCTGCTCATCATCCTGAACGACAATTGCATGAGCATCGACCCCAACGTGGGCGCCCTGAAAGAATACCTTACCGATATCACCACCTCGCAGACATACAATCGCCTGAAGGACGACATATGGAAGGCCCTGGGAAAGCTGCCTATCGGCAGTACGTTCAGCCGGGAGATAGCTTCCAAGATAGAGCATAGCATCAAAGGATTCATCAGCCGGAGCAGCAACCTTTTCGAATCGCTGAACCTCCGTTATTTCGGTCCTATCGATGGGCATAATGTTACCAAGCTGGTGGATACGCTGAATGACCTGAAGAACATTCCCGGTCCCAAGCTCCTGCACATCATGACCGTAAAAGGGAAGGGCTATGCGCTTGCCGAAAAGGACCAGACCAAGTGGCATGCGCCGGGCCTTTTTGATAAGATCACAGGCGAGATCTATAAAAAGCATTATGAGACCCCGCAGCCGCCCAAATACCAGGACGTCTTTGGCCTCACGCTCATCGAGCTGGCGGAAAAGAACCCGAACGTCTTCGGCATTACGCCAGCTATGCCCAGCGGCTCTTCTTTGAAATTCATGATGGAAAAGATGCCTGACCGGGCTTTTGATGTAGGCATCTGTGAGCAGCATGCGGTCACGCTGTCGGCAGGCATGGCCACGCAGGGGATGCGGGTCTTTTGTAATATTTACTCCTCCTTTATGCAACGGGCATATGACCAGGTGATCCATGACGTAGCCATCCAGCAGCTGCCGGTGGTGTTTTGTCTGGACCGCGCCGGTCTCGTAGGGGAGGATGGCCCCACGCATCACGGGGCATATGATATCCCCTATATGCGTTGTATACCTAATATGGTCATCAGCGCCCCGATGAATGAAAGCGAGCTTCGCAATCTGTTATATACTGCTCAGCTGGACGGCAACCAGCACCCCTTTGTCATCCGTTATCCCCGAGGCGAAGGCGTCCTGGCCCAGTGGAAGACGCCCATGCAGGAGGTACCCATTGGCAAAGGCCGGAAGATCAAGGACGGTGAAGACATCGCTATTCTGAGCCTGGGCCACCCCGGTAATTTTGCTACCACCGCCATACGTGAACTGAAGATGGACGGCCTCAACCCGGCCCATTTCGACATGCGCTTTGCCAAGCCGCTGGACGAAGCGTTGCTGCACGAAGTATTTTCCAAATACGACCGTATCCTCACAGTAGAGGACGGCACTGTCGTGGGAGGATTTGGATCTGCCATCCTGGAGTTCCAGGCTGCCCATGGATACAATGCCCATATCAGGATCCTCGGTATTCCCGATCGCATCGTCGAACATGGCACATTGAAGGAGCTGCAGCGCGAATGTGGTTATGATGCTCCGGCCATCGTTGCCGCCGTACGGGATATGATGAAGGATAAAGTGCAGGTGAGCACCTTGCTGCAATAGTACTTTCGCTTTTAGAATTTCTTTAACAGGCAGGGCCGCATTTCCGCTGTGGAATGCACGTTGGAGTGCATCCCAATGATCTAAAACTCTTTTATGCGGCGGCTTCGCAAACTACTCCTGGTGCTGGCGGGGTTAGGGACTGTTGTGTGCGTGTTGGCGGCACATTATTACTACAAAGGTTTTTACAAATGGAAGAAACGTCCCGCTGCGTCTTCGGAGGCAGTGCGGTTACGCAAAGCGGAGGCCGCCCGACTTGAGGGGAAGGCTGCCGATTTAAGAAAGTTCCTTGCGGGAACGGGGCATACGTATAATTCCAAGCTGGCATTCTTTGTTGACATGCATCTTCCTTCCGGGAAGAACAGGTTCTTTGTCTATGACCTGGATGGAGATTCTGTCCGGATGGCAGGACTGGTGTCCCATGGCAGCGGAGGCCGCGCCTTCAGCCTTACTCCTTCCTTTTCCAATATCAATGGGAGCAATTGCAGCGCCCTGGGAAGGTATCGCATTGGCGGCGCTTATATGGGGCGTTTTGGAAGGGCCTATATCCTCCACGGCCTGGATTCCACCAATGACAATGCATTGGAAAGGCATATTGTGCTGCATTCATTCAGCTGCGTTCCCGAGGGAGAGACCGATCCTTATCCCATCTGCAACAGTGAAGGATGTGCGATGGTGTCGCCGGGATTCCTGCAACACTTGCAGCCTATGCTGGACGCATCGAAAAAGCCTGTGCTATTATGGATCTTTTATTGAGGGCTGGCTATGCAAACATCGGCACTTCGATGGCTAGCAGCTCCGCGCCTGAAACAGCATGGATAGAGACATCCTTTATTTCGGAGAGGCCCAGGGCATCCCGTCTTTCCAGCTTTTTACCCTCCACTTCCACTTCGCCATCCAGCACGAAGAGATAGATGCCATTGCCTTCAAAAGCAGGGGTAAAAGTAATGTCTTTCCCCGCGCTTAGTTTAGTGAGAGCCATGCGGGCATCCTGGTTGATCCATACGCCGCCTTCGGCAGGATCGGGGCTGACCACTATCTGCCATTGATCCTTACGCTGGCTCTGGTCAAAGGTTCGCTGATCATGGCGTGGCCTGATGTTCTGTTGTTTGGGGAAGACCCAGATCTGCAGGAAGTTGGCGGGGTCATAATGGGAGGCATTGTATTCTGAATGACGAATGCCACTGCCGGCACTCATGATCTGCACATCACCACTGTAGACGATACCTTCGGTACCTGTGCTGTCCTTGTGCGCTATGGCTCCTTTCAGGGGTATGGAGACGATCTCCATATTATCGTGCGGATGTGTGTCGAATCCTCCGCCTCCTTTCACAACGTCATCGTTCAATACACGAAGGGCGCCAAAATGTACTTTTTCAGGATGATGCCAGTTGCCGAAGCTAAAAGAATGGTAGCTGTCCAGCCAACCAAAGTTAACATGGCCTCTTTCGGCCGCGGGATAGAATATGGTCTTCATAAGTATGTAAGTATTGCGCAATACCTTAATTCAAAAGCGACGTGTCGTCCTGTTCTCCGGGTTCGTCGTCCCCGTCTCCCTGATCTTTGTCATCCGCCCCATCTTCGTCAAAGCGTAATTCCGGCTGCCCATTTATGGGGGCGTCAAAAAGACCCAATGCGTTTTGCGGTGTATGTTCGGGCGTGTCTGCCTCTTCTCTGGGGAAAAAGCCATCATCCTCTTCCGTGCGATTTTCATTGAACTCGACGATGAAATTATTCCGGCCTTCACCGATCATGATATGCATATATTTTGCCTGTACCAGCTCCAGCATGGAGAGGAACATAAAAATCGCATGCAGTCTATTCTCGCAGATGTCGAATATTTTTTCAAAAGACAGCGTCTTTTCCTTTTGCACGATGGTCAGCATATATTCCCGGCTGTCTTCCATGGTGTAGCGGTACTGGACCACGGTGTGTACAGGCTTATTCTGTCTTTGTTGTATACGCTGCATAAGCCTTTCGAAGGTCTTCATCAGCTTGAACAGCGTGATAGCCTGGATCTCGGTGCCTTCTCCGGCTTCCTCCCCGATGTGGGAAAGCTCTTTCTGAAGGTTGCCCCTGCGTACCATCAGGTGGCGGATGGCCTCCATTTCGGCCAGGGTCGCTGCGGCCTCTTTATAGCGCTTGTATTCTAACAGTTTGTCTATCAGCTCCTGGCGAGGATCGATCTCATTGCCTTGTTCATCCACTTCCTTACGGGGCAGCAGCATTTTCGCCTTGATCCGCATCAGGGTGCTGACGAAGAGGATGAATTCGCTGGAAAGTTCGATATCGAGGTGGTCTTCGGAATGTATATAGGTTAAGAAATCCTTGATGATCCGGCTGATGGGAATATTATAGATATCCAGCTCGTCCCTCTCTATGAAGAACAGGAGCAGGTCGAAAGGACCTTCGAACTGTGGTAGCCTGATCTGGTACGTGGCATTGGTCATAAGCGAAAATACCCCAAAATCTGATTGAGATAAGGATCGGTTTTCCCCAAGTTATGCTACATATTATTGGGCTGGCGAGGCAGGTTCAGAACTTCGTTTCACTTGGTTATCTTTCGGTTGTTGAATGCATAGGCCAATCCGATGCCCATTACTTCCTGCAGCTGTACTTTGGGACCTCCCTGGGTACCATCCTTATTGACAGATTTGATATCGTTGTCATATATCAGGTTTACTGTCAGGTTCATGCTGATGAGCCTGGTCACTTTCACCGCCAGGATATTATTCCAATAGACGGCGACATTCCCGGCCTTGTGCAAATAGTCCGTGAAGAGGTCCAGCTTGGTCTTATAGCTGGCCGTTTTACTGATGTTGGAGACATAGGTGATGGAAGCAAAGGCACCCAGCTGGAACCGGACATGTTTACCCGTATCCACTCCAAAGGCGCCGATGGAAGAAAGGCTGTCATTGCTGACAATCACCCAGCGGGCCGTAGCAGGGGAAAGAAAGAGCGAGAAATTGTCTTTGGGTTTCCAATCCAGACCAAGTGAAGCCAGCACATAGGCCGGGGAAAGGAAATTAGAGGTCAGCCGCCTGGCGGTGTCCTCATAGGCAAATCCTTTTGCAAACTGGCTCCTGAAGTTCACCAGGCCGCTGAGATACCATTTTTTTCCAATATCATAGCCATACTTGGACACCAGATCGATGCGGTCATCAGCTTTGCGGGTACCCAGGCTGGTGGATTGCACCAAACCATAAGCCATATCCAGCGTATTGTCCCAATTATGTTTGCCTTCCTTGTAAAAAGCATACAGGCTGAGCAGGGTGGAAAGGGAAAGGGAAGATTTATCACCGCCGGCCGCCCAGTTGCTCAGGGCCGCCTGGTTGAAGTTGAGATTATAGATGCCGCCAGTCTTCCAGGTCTGGGGAATGGTATCTGCGGGATCTTTGGTAATGCTCCGGTTTGCTTCGTCCCTTAGCCCCAGGATCTTATTCTGCGCACGGGATAAAGAGATGCTGCCTACCGTAAGGATGACTAACAGTACATAGTTCTTCATAACACATCAAGTTTGATTACTTTAGGTCGATTCAACAAAAAAGTTGCCAAGAATGGTTCCCGGCATTTATTTTCCAATAACGGCAAGCAATCGTGCGGATCAGACTTTGGGCCTGGCTTTCAATTCATCGAGGATCTCAGCCAGTAATCTTTCGGTGGTAGAAGGTGCGGCTGCCGGTGGTACTTTTTTTCTTTCCAGGCTCTTGAAACCTTTTACGATGAGGAAAAGGATGAAGGCAATGATGATAAACTTAATAATCGCAGAAAGAAAGCTTCCGTATTTCACGGCGCCGTAATGCAGTTGCTCGATGTTCTCCAGGTGTGCCATCTTAAGGGCGGGTGTCAGGAGCAAGGGGGTGATCACATGATCCACCAAAGAGGAGACGATGGCTGTAAAGGCAGCGCCGATGACTACTGCCACGGCAAGATCCAGCACGTTGCCGCGCATGATAAAATCCTTGAATTCTTTAAGCATAATTTTCTATTTTGGTTTATCAAGTTGGTTACTTCTTCTTCAGGCCGGGGTACTGCATATTCAGGTCTTTTAGCATGTCCCTCACTGTGGTTGCAATGAGATGTTCTTTATACCAATTCTGATCGGCCGGCACGATGATCCATGGCACATCACTACAATTTTCAAAGCAGTCTTCGTACATAGACATATAATCGTCCCATAGTTTTGCCTCTGCGAAATCATTCTCATTGTACTTCCACTGTTTGGAGGGATTGTGGATGCGTTCTTCCAGTCTTTGCTTTTGCTCTTTGGGGGATATATGCAGGTAGAATTTCAGGATATGTGTATCGTTATGTTCCGTAAGCAATCGTTCGAAGTCATTGATGGCTTTCATCCGTTTGTGGGCTGTGCTATCATCGATCCAATTATGTACGCGGGTGACAAGAATATCTTCGTACTGGCTACGGTTGAATATTTGTATATAGCCTTTGGGTGGTGCGTGTGCGTGGATCCGCCATAAGAAATCATGGGCCAGCTCCTCGGCGGAGGGCGCCTTGAATGACCTTACCAACACGCCCTGCGGATTCAGCTTTCCAAATACGTTGCGTACAGCCCCGTCTTTACCGCTGGCATCCATGCCCTGGATAATGACTAACACCGAATGTTTAGACTCTGCGTATAACAGATTTTGCAATTCGTCCAGCTCCAGCAGGATATCGACCAGCTTGTCTTTGGTCTCTTGTTTGTCCCAGCCATCGGGGGCCCTTGTACTAATGTCCTTTAGTTTAATTTTTCCCATGATCCCTTTTTACTATTCAAATGTATAGATTTTCCCCTATGCAGCTCATGGGGACAGCAATGTTTGTGACAGGGTCTGATTCCTTGCGACAGGTGATCAGTAAGGGATGGGTAGGGAGAATCTATACGGACATGATCTCTTTTTCCTTTGCCGCCAGATGCTTGTCTACAAGCGCAATGAACTTGTCGGTCAGGTCCTGCATCGTCTTTTCAGCATCCTTGGCCTCGTCTTCACTCAGACCGTCCTTCTGCAGCTTTTTTATCTGCTCGATGGCCTCACGGCGAATACTGCGAACAGAGACTTTCGATTGTTCGCCTTCACCATTGGCTCTTTTCACAAACTCCCGTCTTCTTTCTTCCGTCAGGGGGGGCATGAACAGGCGTATGATATTGCCGTCATTTTGAGGGGTAACGCCCAGGTTTGCGTTGATGATCGCTCTTTCGATGGGCTGCAGCATATTTTTCTCCCAGGGCTGAATGGTCAGTGTGCGGGCATCCATTACGGATACATTGCCTACCTGGTTCAACGGTGTGAGGCTGCCGTAATAATCCACCGTCAGGCCGTCCAACATTTGCGGGCTGGCCTTGCCGGCACGTATTTTAATCAATTCAGTTTCAAGGTGATCGAGTGCTTTTTGCATGTTATCCTGGGCATCTTCCAGGATCAACGTAACATCGTCTGACATATGCTATAAGTTGACAAAAATAATGACGGTCTTCGGTGCAAATACCGTTAGACCTTGATGCAAACCTATGGAAAAATTGCTAATCTTCCCGACACTAATTGTTTTGCTCCAGCATTGTGTCTTTGGCCAGGGTTACCAGCTTAGAAGCTTTTGTAAGATGGGCGCTCTTTTCCGCTCCTCTTTTTGCCACAAAGAGCCGGGGAGCAGGACGCATGTAATAGATGAGGCCTATGAGTGAGAAGAAAATTGCGATGACGGAAAAAATGAGCACCGTACAGTTGAGGTTCCTTGCCAAAAAGACAAGAGTGATCATTGCCGCATTGACTGTCACCAGGAAGAAGGTGATCGCCTTATGGGAGAAGCCCTTGTCCAGCAGCAGGTGGTGGATATGATTTCTGTCGGGGCTGAATGGGCTGCGACGGTTGAACATTCGGATCCCAAAAACCCGGAGCGTATCCAGCAGCGGCACCATCAAAATGGTGAATCCCACGGCAGGTGAAGAAGCTATCCTGAAACTCACGTCTTCGGAATTGGCAACATTGATGAATTTTATAACGAGTATTGCATTGATCGTCCCAACTAACAGGGAGCCAGTATCGCCCATGAAGATCTTAGCCGGCTGGAAATTGAAGATCAGGAAGGCCAGCAGGCTGCCTGCCAGCGAAAACGCGACAACGGCATAAGGCAGCATGTTTGGATTCACATTCAGGAAGTAGATACCGAAAATAACGGTGGACAGTAGGCCCAGGCTGCCTGCCAAACCATCGATCCCATCGATAAGGTTGAATGAATTGATCACTACGATGACAGCGAAGTAGGTCAGCAACAGGCTGAACATTTCCGGCAGCTGATAGATGCCAAGGAAACCGTTCATGCTCCTGATCTGGATGCCGCCATAATATATGATAATGAAGGCAGCCAATACCTGGCCAATGAATTTCTTAACGGGTGATATAATAAGAATATCATCCTTAAGTCCCAGGAAGAATATGACGAGCGAAGCAGCCATAAAGTACTGAAGATCAGGATATTGATTGAAGTGAAGCGTAAGCAGGCATCCAAAAACGAAGCCGGCAAAGACGCCCAGGCCGCCCAGGGGGGTGATAGGTGAATGATGTACTTTACGCTCATCCGGCATGTCGAATAGCTTCTTCATTTCAGCCACATTGATGACAGCTGGTATGGCAAGGAATGTAATAGTGAAAGAAATAGCTATCGAAAGTAGAACATCGAACATCAGCCTCGTTTTGAATTGGTTAACAAAAATAGGAATCTTTTTTCCATTTCTATATTGCTACTTATATATAAACCCGCCTAGGTGCGCACAGGTCCTGGAGTGGTAGGCTTGCCAGTTCAAGTTTGAGTTCGTCTCAGATGTTACAAATAAACCGGATCAGTTAGTAAGCTATTGGGTAGCCAGGGAATTTGGACGGAAAGTTAGTACAAAAGTTTAATGCGTCAAACTATTCGGGATAAATATTGAGCACAATTGGTCTTCAGGCGAATATAGCCCAATTGTGCCAAACATCTTACGTCTGTCCCTAGGACAACGAACCTCCGGTTCGTTTTGAAAAAATCCTTAGCTTTGCTCACCAAATCTTGTAAAACGCTCATTATGGCCGATTTGAAAGCAATAGCTACCCAGATTAGAAGAGACATCGTTCGAATGGTTCACGGATCTGCCAGCGGCCACCCGGGTGGTTCCCTGGGCTGCGCAGATTATTTGACAGCACTTTATTTCAAAGTGATGCAGCATGATCCCAAATTCAACATGGATGGGAAGAACGAAGACCTTTTCTTTTTGTCCAACGGTCATATTTCTCCCGTATTTTATTCCGCACTAGCGAGATCAGGTTATTTTGACATCAAAGAACTGGCTACCTTCCGTAAGATCAACTCCCGGCTTCAGGGTCATCCGACCACGCACGAACACCTTCCTGGTGTAAGGGTGGCCAGCGGCTCACTGGGTCAAGGTATGAGCGTTGCCATCGGCGCCGCCCTGTCTAAAAAACTCAATAACGATAAAAATATTGTCTTTTCACTCCATGGAGACGGAGAATTAGATGAAGGTCAGAACTGGGAGGCTATCATGTTCGCCAACGCCCATAAGGTGGATAATCTCATTTCCACGGTGGATTGGAATGGTCAGCAGATCGACGGCACTACCAAATCCGTAATGGACCTGGGCAATATCCATGCTAAGTTCGAGTCTTTCGGCTGGACTACCCTGGAGATGAATGGCAACGATATGGATGAAGTGGTCGCTACGCTGGACAAGGCCAAAGGAATGACAGGAAAAGGCAAGCCTATTGCTATTATGATGCATACCATTATGGGCAAGGGTGTGGATTTTATGGAAAATGATCACCACTGGCATGGCGTAGCGCCGAATGACGAGCAGCTGCAAAAAGCCCTGGCACAATTGCCCGAGACGCTGGGAGATTATTAAAATTCGTTCTAAATAAAAAAAGGGTGGGTCGTCCTGAAAACGACCCACCCTTTTTTATCTTAATTCGATGGGAGTATGGGCGGCTTTCCGGGCGGGTATCCAGGAGGCCAGCAACGCTACGATCAGAATGGTGGTCAGTACCAGCAGGAAATCCGAAGCGATCAATTTTACCGGATAATAATCAATCAGGAATGAGCCGCCCTGCAGCGGCACCAGGTGGTAGGTGGATTGCAGCCAGCAGATGAGCACTGCCAACAGGATACCAAATCCGCCTCCCAGGAGCGCCAGCAGGATGCCCTCGCTTAGAAAGATCCGTTGGATCCTTCCGTCATCCGCCCCCAGCGCCTTTAATACATGAATGTCCTTTTGTTTTTCCCAGACCAACATTGTCAGGGCGCCTACCATATTAAAGGCGGCCACTACCAGGATCAGGGTCAGCATCACATAGATGACCCATTTTTCCGTACCCATCACATTATACAAGCTTTGGTTTTGCTCATAGCGGGTCTGCACCTTGTAGTCTTTCCCCAATAACTTTCCAATGACAGGAGCCAGGTCCCTGGCCAGCCGGGGGTCGTCCAGCGCCAGTTCGGCACTGGTGTATTCATCCGGCTTCAGGGCCAGCATGCGTTTGACAAAGGGCAGGTTGGTAATGACATAACGGTCGTCAAAGTCCTGCTGGATCATGAAAACTCCGGAAGTGGCCATATTCGCGTTGCTGAGAGATGAAGTAGGGTCGGCATTGTAGTTTCCGTCTCCTTTTTTAAACATATATACAGACAGTGGCAGGATGGCGCGGTCTGCTTCCGTACTTAAAGCGTTCTCTATGCCGGAGCCCAGGATGGCCAAAGGATGGTCCTCGTTTCCCAGCTCGAACTTACCCCGTACCAGCTTTTTATCGACTCCGGTGACTTTTGTAAAGTTTTCGTCTACTCCTTTCAGAACGGCGATGACTCTCCATTCCCCATTTTGGAGTACGGCATTATCTTCTGCATCCAGGGAAAGGGCACGAACGCCTTTTATCCCCGACAGCTGCTGCAATTGCTGAGGTGTTAAGGTCAGGGTCTTGCCTGTGGCCGGCGAAATTCTCACGTCCGGATAAAAACTGGTATAGAGGGATTTTACCAGGTCTTCAAAGCCATTGAACACACTAAGCACGAGGATCAGGGAAGCAGAACCTACGACAATGGCCGCCATGCTGACCCATGCAATGATATTGATCGCGTTGGTCGATTTTTTTGCTTTGAAATAGCGCCAGGCAAAGAGGAAATTCATGCATCATTTTTTGGGTTCTCCGAGTTCAGCCGCCGGAACAACTCTTCCATTCTATCTGCATGCTCCAATGTATCGTCCTGGAAATAGGAGATCACCGGAATACGACGTAGCTGGTGCTTTACCCTGGCAGCCAGCTCTTTTTTGATCTCCCAGCTTCTATCCTCTATCTTTTTCATGGCGGCAGGTACGTCCTTCACTTTGAAAAGGCTGAGATAAACCCGGGCCTCCAGCAGGTCGGGCGTCACTTTTACCGCCGTCAGCGAGATCAGACCGCCATCGATCATGCCCAGGCCCAGCCGCTGGAAAATATCGCTCATCTCCTGCAGCAGCAGGGCACCCACTTGTTTCTGTCTTTTTCCTTCTTGCATAAGATTTTTCTTTATTGTATGGCCGCATCCGGATGAAATTGTTCGATCTCTTCAGCCGTCCAT
The DNA here is from genome assembly GCF_030546645.1 of Flavitalea plasmicola. Lineage (GTDB taxonomy): Bacteria > Bacteroidota > Bacteroidia > Chitinophagales > Chitinophagaceae > Puia. The sequence continues at coordinate 690,645 of NZ_JAUOTO010000006.1, read as the reverse complement.
TTTGTTCTCACTTCGATCATCTTATCGCGATCTGCAAATGGCGTTGGTTTCACGGCATATTTCGCGGTCATCCGGATATAGTGATGAATAAACACACCCCGGGCTATATGGCAGGGCTTGATATCGCCTGCTTCCACCGATCGCTTTTTCGTCCGTATGAAGAGATCCCAGTCAGCGCCCTGGATACGTTCGTCCCAATCTCCCATAATGGATAGCGCCCGACGGGTCATCATCACATTGTTGCCAACGATGCCTTCGATCGTCACGTTGCCAAGGTGTTCTCGTCTCTTAGCACAGAACTTCTCCCAGTCACCATACATCAGGCGATGCATCAGGCGGAGATTTCGTTCCCCAAAACCGAATAGGAACATCAGGGGGTTCTTGATCTTCTTCCACTTCCGGGAGAATGCCTTCGTCTCCAGGGAATTCCCCATGTTCTCAATACCTGCGGCAGAGATGATGTCCACATCCTGGCTCCGGGCAATTTCTATAAGATGCTTGTCCCAGGCAGGGGAGACCACAATGTCATTGTTCAGAAAAAAAAGGTACTCGCCTGCGGCTTCCCGGATACCCTGGTTCTGCGTATAAGGATACGAATAGTTCAGGCTGTTTTCAATGACTTTGCAGCCATTGGCCTTGAAAAACTCACGGCTGCCATCCGTGGAAGCGTTGTCAATAATGATGACCTCATAGGGATGATGGGTATACTTTCGGATGTATTCGAGATATATCTTATTGAAAGCAAGACCATTGTGCACTGCTGTGATAATACTTATCATACTGAAATTACCTTAACTTTGCTCCCTTTAAGTGAATTGTAAAAGTACATGAAAATTTTCTTCCGCCTGCTCGGTTTTTCAAGGCCCTACCATCACTACATCCCTGAGTATATCATCTATATATTCCTTTTTATCGTCTTTGGCCTGGTGAATTTTACCTTGCTGGCACCTTTATTCGACATTCTTTTCAACACCGGGAACAAGCATGTGGTCGAACAGCTGCCCTCCTTTTCTTTCTCAGCCACCTGGTTCAAGGATGCTTTTTACTATTATGTAAATTATTACAGTGCCGGCCCGTCCGGCAAAGAAAAAGTCCTGGTCTTTGTCAGCCTTGTCACCCTGGCCTGCGTATTGCTGAAGAATGTTTTCGGCTTTCTGGCCACGAAGGTATTGACCCGTATGCGCGTCAACATGGTAAAAAAGCTGCGGCACATCCTTTACGAACAATATGCCCGGCAGTCCCTTGGGTTCTATATCCACCAGCGGAAGGGAGATCTGATCTCCATCATGAGCAATGACGTGGTGGAAATAGAGAATTCCGTGGTCAGCAGCATCCAGACGATTTTCCGTGACCCGCTGGTCATTATCGGCACCTTTGTCGTGCTGTTCTACCTGTCTCCCCAGCTCACGCTGTTTACGCTGATCTTCTTTCCCATCTCGGGCACTATCATCTCCCTGATCTCCCGCAAGCTGAAGAAAGGCGGGGGCCGCAGCCAGGCCATCCTGGGAAAGATCCTCAACACCACGGAAGAGACCTTGTCGGGGATCCGGATCATCAAGGCATTTAATGCCGAGCAGTTCATGGAGAAGAAGTTTGACAGAGAAAATGCCGATTTCGCCCGCTCCACGAAAGGAGTGCTCAACCAACGGGAGCTTTCCTCTCCTCTTGCGGAATTCCTGGGAGTGGCCGTCATCGTCACCATTATCATCTATGGGGGCAGGCTGATCCTGTCTGGCGACAGCAGCTTTACGGCCAGCTCATTCATCGCTTATATTGCCCTGTATTTCCAGATCATCACACCGGCTAAGAACATTGCGGGGGCCATTACTTACCTCCAGCGAGGGCTGGCTGCCGGCGAGCGGGTGCTTAGTGTCGTCGATGTTGCCAATACCATTGTCGACAGCCCGGACGCAAAGACCGTCACCGGCTTCCATTCGGCTATTGAATACAGGAATGTCTCTTTCCGCTATGAACAGGCGGAGGTCCTGAAAGAAGTGAACCTGACCATCGAAAAAGGCAAGATCATCGCGCTGGTGGGCAGCAGCGGGGCGGGCAAATCCACGCTGGCCGACCTGTTACCCCGGTTTTACGACGTCACGGGAGGGGGCATCTTCATCGACGGACAGGACATCCGCAACCTGAAGACGCATTCCTTACGCGAGCTGATCGGAATTGTATCACAGGAGCCGATCCTTTTCAATGACAGTGTCTTTAACAATATTGCTTTCGGCATGCCCGACGCAAAAATGGAGGATGTTATTGCAGCTGCAAAGGTCGCCAATGCCCATGAATTCGTGGCACAGCTGGAGCAAGGCTATCACACCACCATCGGCGATAAAGGAATGAAGCTCAGCGGCGGTCAGCGCCAACGTTTGACCATCGCCCGGGCAGTGTTTAAAAATCCGGCGATCCTGATACTGGATGAAGCGACTTCTTCGCTGGACACGGAAAGTGAGCAGCTGGTACAGGAAGCCATCAACAATATGATGCAGCACCGCACGAGCATCGTCATCGCCCACCGGCTCAGCACCGTCCGTCATGCGGACGAGATCATCGTGCTGCAAAAGGGCGCCATTGTGGAAAGAGGGACTCATGATGCGCTTGTTCAGCATCAGGGGATCTATAAGCGGCTGCTGGATATGCAGGAAGTGAAATAATCATCTGATGAATATATCTTCTTCCCGTAGGGATTTTCTGAAGGCCGGCGCCGGATTGCTGGGCCTTTCCGGTCTATCTACTCTGTCGTTCAGAAAGCAGCCTCTCCTCTCCTTTTCCACCCTCGGGTGTCCGGACTGGACCTTTCCTGCCATCATGGACTTTGCCACGAAGAACGGCTATTCCGGCGTAGAGGTACGAGGGATCCTGAGAGAGATGGATCTGGTCAAATGCCCTGAATTCAGCAATGCCGAAAATATTGCCGCCACGCTACGGCAAATGGAGGACCATCAGCTGAAGTTCGTGAATCTGGGTTCCTCGGCAGAATTACATCTTGCCGATGCCGCGGCCCGGCAGCGCAATCTGGACGAGGGACGCCGCTTTATTGACCTGGCCCATCAGTTGCGTTGTCCCTATATCCGGGTGTTCCCCAATCGCCTGCCGAAAGAACAGGATCAGAACGCCACCATCGGGCTCATCACCAAGGGCTTGCTGGAACTGGGCGAACATGCCCGCAACAGCGGGGTCACCGTGTTAATGGAGACGCATGGCGACCTGGTGGAGACGGCGGTACTGGAACAGATCATGCAGGGGGCCTCCGGTCCCAATACAGGATTGATCTGGGATATCTTCAATATGTGGTCCATCACAAAGGAGCCGCCGGCGGAAGTGTATCCAAAGCTGAAAAAATATATCCGTCACACGCATATTAAAGATGGAAAGACCATCGGGGGACATATGGAAAATCGCAAAATGGTGGATGGAAAAGAACAGTACCTGCTCCTGGGGCAGGGTGAATCCCCGATCTTCGAAGCCATCGGGCTGCTGTACAAGGATGGTTACCCCGGCTTTTACAGCTTTGAATGGGAGAAGCTTTGGCATCCTGAGATTGCGGAGCCGGAAGTGGCGCTGGCAGATTATCCTAAGGCGATGAAGAAGTTTTTCCGCCTCACTTCCTGAAATAAATCCCCCTATCCGGATTAATAAGCGTACATTACTGTAAACGCGGCCTCCTCTCTTATAACAAAGGGCCGCATAACCGTCGATTAAAAAGAGTTCTGTGAAAATATTGATTATAACCACCTCGCACGAGCAGTTTGGTGACACCGGCCGCAAGACAGGCGTATGGCTGGAAGAGCTGGCTGTCCCTTACTATATATTCAAAGACGCTGGCGCCGACATTACACTGGCATCCCCCCTTGGCGGTCCCATACCCATAGATCCAAAAAGTGAGTCGATCATTGCTTCAACATCTACCATACGGCGTTTTCAAAAGGACCTGGAGGTGACTTCCTGGATGGCGCATTCCATTCCTTTAGGTACATTGAGCGCATTCGGCTACGACATGGTATTCCTGGCTGGCGGTCTTGGCGCAATATGGGATCTTCCGGGCGACGATCTGCTGGTGCAGCTATTGGAAGATTTCGACAGGCAAAGTAAGGTTATTGGCCTTTTGTCTTATGCGGTAACCGTTCTTATCTCGATGAAAACGGGCGATGGAGAGCCCTTCGTTAAAGGCAAGGACCTTACCGGGCCCAGCGACACCGAAGAGCAATTAGCCGGGCTGACCGGGATGCTATCCTCTTCCCTGGAATCAAAAATGATTGCGGGCAAGGCTTATTACAGTAAGGCTCCGAATTATATTTGCCACACTGTCGTCAACAGAAATATTGTTACCGGTCAGAACCCGGCATCTTCCGGAGAAGTGGCCAAGAAAATGCTTTTTGCCCTGAAAGAGGCGGCAAGGGACAGGCCGGTCGCCCAACCTTATTGATCAACGTCCTCTTCCTCGTCTTCATCCGGCGTTCTATTGTTACCTTCTTTCTCTCCAATCTGCGGCTGTTCACGATCTATTTCTTCCATATCCACAGGTCTTTCCGACACATCCCCGATAAGCCAATGGGAGAAGTAGTCGGCCATGCGCCAAAAAAAGTATTCTGTCATGTCGGCATAACCGTGCCGTTGTCCCGGCAGCAATACCAGGTCAAACCGCTTGTTGGCCTTTATCAGGGCATTGGCTACCCGGATGGTATTACCGGGATGGACGTTGTTGTCGATGTCGCCCGTGGACAGCATCAAATGCCCTTTTAAATTTTTCGCCAGGTCCGGGTTCTTTTCGATGTTGTATACAAAGGTCGTATCTCCTTTAGGACTGATGACTTCTTTCACCCCATGGTGCTTCTCGCTCCACCACCTGTTGTAGATGGCGTTATCGTGGTTGCCGGAAGAAGAGACGGCTACCTTGAAAAAGTCGGGATACACCAGCATGGCCGCCGTACTCATAAAACCGCCGCCGCTGTGACCGTGGATCCCTACCCTGTTGACATCAATAAAAGGATACCGGTCTGCCAGTTGCTCGACCGCCGCCTTTTTATCGGCGAGTCCATAATCACGCAGGTTGCCATAGCCATAATTGTGATACCATTTGCTGCGGGACGGATGACCGCCCCTGTTGCCAAGCGTAATAACGATCATGCCCAGCTGCGCCAACCTCTCGGTCCTGTCCATGCTCCGACTGAACGCTTTATTCACCGCCTCTGTCTGCGGACCAGGGTATACGTATTCCATGATAGGATATTTCTTCGTGGAGTCGAAGTTGAAAGGTTTGTACATGACTCCATAGATATCCGTAATACCATCATCCGCCTTGACCTTGAATGGCTGAGGGAACTTATATCCGGCGGCCATCAGCGCGCTGAGATCTGTCGCTTCCAGGTCCATGATCTTTTTGCCAAGGGCATTGAATAGGGCAGATCTGGGCGCTGTGTTTACCCTGGAATAATTATCGACAAAAAATTGCTGATCGTCATTCATGTTGATTGCATGATCGAATTCACCCGGGTCCAGCAAAGTAAAGCCAGATCCATCGAAGTTCACTTTGTAGAGGTGCAGGTAATAAGGATCTTCGCCGGCTTCGCGACCATTGGCCGAGAAATAGAGTATCCTTTTTTTCTCATCGATGCCTACGATGTCCTCGCAATGGAAGGAACCGCTGGTGATCTGGTTTTCCAGCTTGCCATTGGCGTCGTAGAGATAGAAATGGGCCCAGCCGTCACGCTCGCTCCACTCGATCAATTCTTTACCTTCGTTAATGAGACCCGGGCGGTGGATTTCCACGTAGGTGTTAAGCCCTTCGCGGATCAGGGGCCGGGCAACGGTGTCTTTTACATCCGCCGTGCAGACATCTATTCTTTTCAGATCACGGCTGGTCCGGGAGAAATAGAATTTGCTGTCCGTGCCCAGCCAGATATTCGAGCGATATTCATCGTCCCGATTTTTTGCCAGCACAGGCTTTGCCCACAAGGCAACGTCCTGGTCCTTAAATCCCGCCGCATTCAGCTCGCGATGTGTCATTGCTGTCATATCGAAAAGGAGCACATGATCGACCGGGGCTTCTTTTTCCCCAGGCATTTGATATTTATATGATTCCAACGTAGGCCGGGGGTTGGCCAATGCGTTGATGACCCACAGGTCCTTTACCTTGCGGCTGTCCGAACGGGTCATTGCAAAATATTTTGCGTCAGGGCTCCAGAAGACCTGTGCCGGCTTTCGTTTATCCTTGTTCTTTTCCTTGTCTACATTGGTCTCGCCGCCGCCGCCGAGTACGCCGCTGCCATGATAGCTGAAGTATTCCACACCGTCCGTCGTCAGAGCGTGCTCTACGATGGTGCTGTCGTCCTCATTCCTGAGCGCTTTTTCATAATTGGCTTTGTCCATCCAATACAGGTTGAAGCGTCGGCCGAAGACGATGGTGTTACTGTCGGGAGAGATGGAAGCCCAGTTTGGTTTATGTTTAGGCTTTTTATAGCCGACGAGTTCATTGAGTGTTCCATCCAGCAGGTGGTATTCGAAATAGAAAACCTTCTTTTCCTTTTTCCTGACACTGTCGGTCTTTTTGCCTGAGGAGTCGGTCTTCTCCGCATCCGAAGTGCTTTTCACTTCAAACTGGATCCAATTCTCATCTTTTATGAAACGCATGCTATCCAGCCCCAGGTGCTGCGCATCGAAAGGGTCGTGGACAATCCGTGTGATGGCGGCGGCCAGCTTTTCATTATCGAAAAGCTGTTTCTTCTCTCCCCTTACAGGGTCTATGATATACCATTTTTTCCCTTCGGAAGTCTCGTAGACATACCAGAAGCGGTCGCTTTTCTTTAGCCAATGTGGGTCCACACTGGTGGAAAAGACTAACTTATCAAGCTTTCTGGGAGAGAAGCGGGCGGCTGCCTGGTAATTGGCTTTAATGACGGGGGTCAATTGCGCCCGGACGAAATAGCATGTGACGAGCAACAGAAAGGTCAGCAGTATCCTGAACATTAGCAGTGATGGTTTATGCCTGTAAAATAGTTATTTGAGCTGCCAGTTATGCGAACGAACCAACTAACATCCACGCGCGGCGGCTTTTCGGGATAAACGGGGCATTAAAGTAAAAGGCAATTTTCTTGTAGAAATCCAATGGATTTTTATTTTTGAGGGCCCAACCCTTTCGTTTATGCCCATGTTTTTCCAAAATAGTTATTTTTATTATATCACTGTCGGATTGCAGGCCATATGCGCTATCCATTGTTTGAGGCGGGGTACGCAGAACAAGTGGATCTGGATGATCGTCTTCGTGCCCGTCATCGGTAGCATTGCCTATTTATTTACGGAGGTTTTTACGCTTCATCATCGGAAGGATTGGCAGGAAGGTATCTCAGGTGTTCTTGTCAGCAAGAGTGCCCGGATCAGGAGGCTGGAGAATAATTTAAAATTTACGGATACATTCAATAACAGGGTGATGCTGGCGGACGCTTATCTGGCTGCCGGGTATACGGACGATGCCATTGAATTATATGAATCCAGTCTTACGGGTGCTTTCGAGGAGAATGAGCATGTCATTGTGCAGCTGATCACGGCGTGTAATGCCAAGGGGGATTACGCCCGTATCGTGCCGCTGGCGAAGAAGGTATATCACCGACCGCAGTTTGCCCGTAGCCGGGGGCATATATTATATGCCATGGCGTTGGAAAAGGTGGGTGAGCCAGTGCTGGCGGAGCAGGAGTTTAAGAAAATGAAAGCGCGATTCTCCTATTTCGAAGCAAGGCTGCAATACGGGTTCTTTTTGAAAAGGGCGGGGAGGGGCCAGGAAGCAATGCAGGTATTTATGGATATGGTAGACGAAGCCCCTCATCTCAGCTCGAGGGAGAGAAGGGACAGCCGTGCCTGGATTGCGCAGGCGCGGTCAGAATTGAAAGAGAGCTAGCCGGGAGTTAACCGGCTATCGGCTACTTATTCATCATTTGCTTGGCTTCGATGGAGAGCGTAGCATGGGGCACGGCTCTCAACCTTGCTTTATCGATGAGCTTGCCTGTCACGCGACAAATACCGTAGGTCTTATTTTCAATGCGCATGATGGCTTTTTCGAGATGGTCGATAAATGTGATCTGGCGGCTGGCCATCTGGCTCAGCTGCTCGCGTTCCATGCTCATACTTCCGTCTTCCATGGTCATGTAACGTGCGTCATCGTTGTCTCCTCCCATTTCGTCCTTGCGAGTGATCAATCCCTGCAGGTAGGCCAGTTCTTTCTTAGCCGCGTCCAGCTTACGGTTTATTAGCTCTCTGAATTCTCCGAGTTCTGCGTCGCTGTATCTCATAGTGGGTCCAGTTTGATCTTCTTGTGGTGTATCTAAAACAGATTTTGTGAATTCCGGTTCATATTTACGAACCGTTTTTGTCTTAATTTCCGGTATCACCACCTTGGTTGGTTTAGCGGGTGGAGGAGCCGGTTTTTTTACTTCAGGTTTGATCGACACAGGGGGCGGAGGGGGGATTATAGCCTTTTTGACCTCTTCTTTGGGGACCGGTTTAGTGGTGGCCACCGGAGGAGGAGCAGCGGGCTGTGGTTTTGAAATGGGTTTCGAAATATTGGATGCAGTTGACTTCTTAGCAGGGACGACCACAGGCTTTTTAGCCGGTGCGGGAGGGGCAACCTTCTTTGCTGCTACCACCGGTCTGGCAGGGCTCTTAGCTACCGGGGCTTTTTTAACTGCTTTGCCGGCACCTGACGAGTGGGCAGGTTTCGCGGCCGCTTTTTTAGCCGGCGCTATTTTTTTGCCATTGGGAGTAGGTTTTTTGGCGGGCTTAGCCGCTTTCTTCTTGGTTGCCATACAATTAGGCTTTTTTTGAAACAAACACTTTTAAAAGAATATCATTCACTTCAATTTCAGTGCCATTAGCCAGTTCCGCTACCAACTCGATAGAATCTGCCAAAATTTCCGAGCAAATATAGTCATTAAATTGAGTCAAGGAATCCTTAAGGGCGGGTACGTCAGCGACTTTTACTAAAATTCTGTCGGTCAATTCATAGCCATTGTCTTTCCGGATCTTCTGGATCCGATTGACAAATTCGCGGGCATTACCTTCGCGGGCCAGTTCTGGAGTTACGGTGACGTCCAGGGCCACTGTGAGTGTGTCTTTTCCGGCCACAACCCAGCCTGGAATGTCCTCGCTGGTTATCTCCACTTCATTAATCTTCAATATTAATGGTTCGCTTTCAATTGACAAAGTATATATGCCTTCTTTTTCCAATTTTGCTATATCTTCCTGCGAAAAGGCGCCTAATGCTGTGCTGACGGCCTTCATTTTAGATCCCAGCTTCTTCCCAAGAGCAATAAAATTGGGCTTTATCTTCTTTTTTATAAACCCGTCACCATCGGAAAGGTATTGCAGCTCCTTCACGTTAACTTCTGCCTTTACCAGGTCCTCGACTTTTTCCAGCTGGTGTTTCATCCCGGGATTCAGAACAGGGATGAGCACTTTTTGCAGTGGCTGCCGCACCTTGATATTCACCTTCTTACGTAAGGACAACACCAGGGAGGAAGCGTCCTGGGCCAGCTGCATCCGCTCTTCCAGCGGGACATCTATCACACTTTCGTCGGCTTCAGGGAAGTCGGTGTGATGAATGGAAGCGGCTTTGTTCCGTCCGGTGGCGCTGTTGAGGTTACAGAAAAGCCAGTCTGCGAAGAAAGGGGAGACGGGGGCCATCAGGCGGGCTACTGTCTCCAGGCATTCGTAAAGGGTCTGATAGGCGCAAAGTTTGTCGTGGCCATAGTCACCCTTCCAGAAACGGCGGCGGCTGAGGCGCACATACCAGTTGCTGAGGTGTTCGTCCACAAAATCCTCGATCAAACGGCCGGCAACGGTCGGCTCATAGTCGTCCAGGCCTGCTCCCACTTTGGCGATCAATGTATTGAGGGAAGAAAGTATCCAGCGATCAATCTCGGGTCTGTCTTTCAAAGGCACATAGGCTTCCTGAAAATTAAAGCCATCCACATTGGCATAGAGGGCAAAGAACTGGTAGGTATTGTAAAGGGTCCCGAAGAATTTCCGTTGTGTTTCTTTGATACCGTCAATGTCAAATTTCATGCTGTCCCAGGGGGAAGCATTGGTGATCAGGTACCAACGGGTGGCATCGGCCCCGAAATCGCCGATGGTCTTAAAGGGGTCCACTACATTACCCAGGCGCTTGCTCATCTTATTTCCATTCTTATCCAGGACCAGGCCATTGGATACCACTGTTTTATAGGCGATGCCGGGGTATAGCCGCTCCAGGTCTGCTGCCGGGACGCCTGAGGCCTTCAGTTTTTCGTGAATGGACTCTTTCAGCAGGGCTGCCAGTGCATGGAGAGTATAAAACCAGCCTCTTGTCTGGTCCACTCCTTCGGCAATGAAGTCGGCAGGATAGTTTTGGGCAAAGGTATCGATGTTCTCAAAGGGGAAATGCCATTGTGCGTAGGGCATTGCGCCGCTGTCGAACCATACGTCGATGAGATCTGGCACTCTCCGCATGGGTTTGCCGCCGGGGGACACAAATATTATCTCATCCACGAAAGGTTTGTGCAGGTCTGAAGTGAGCTTTTGAATGTATTTTTCGACGTCATCTCCGACAGGAGGTGGCATGAGACCAGCCTTGACGGATTTATCCAGTTCCGCCCGGAGGGCTGCAATGGAGCCGATGCATATTTCCTCCTTGCCGTCTTCCGTCCTCCAGATAGGGAGGGGGGTCCCCCAATATCGGCTGCGGCTGAGATTCCAGTCTACCATATTTTCCAGCCAGTTGCCAAAGCGGCCTTCACCTGTGGACCTGGGTTTCCAGTTAATGGTTTTATTCAGCTCTACCATCCTGTCCTTCAGTGCTGTAGTCCTTATGAACCAGGCATCGAGGGGATAATAGAGTATGGGCTTGTCCGTTCTCCAGCAGTGGGGGTAGTTGTGTTCGTATTTTTCGATCTTAAAGGCCCTGTTCTCTTTTTTCAGCTTGACACTGATGTCCACATTGACGTCGACATACTGCGGGTCATCCTTATAGTTCTTTACATAGCGGTTGCTAAATTCGCCCAGGCCGTCTATGAACTTACCCTGCCTGTCCACCATGACCAGGATACCTATATTATACTTCTTCCCCACTTTAAAGTCATCTGCACCGAAGGCGGGGGCTGTATGTACGATGCCCGTGCCATCTTCCGTCGTGACGAAGTCTCCCAGGATAACGCGGAAAGGGTCGCCCCCGGCTTTTTCGGGCGCGTTGGCTTCGTAGGGCAGTAACTGTTCATAGCGGCATTCTTCCAGGTCCTTTCCTTTGCATTCAGCCAGGACCGTCCAGGGGAGCAGCTTATCCCCTTCTTTATACCCCTCAGGATCAATGTTCTCGCCTTCGGGCTTAAAATATTTGCTTACCAGGGCTTTGGCAAGAACAATATTTATAGGAAGGTGGGTATAAGGGTTAAAGGTTTTTACCAGGACGTAATCTATGTTCGGTCCGACAGTGAGGCCCAGGTTGGAAGGAAGGGTCCAGGGAGTGGTTGTCCACGCCATAAAGAAAATCTCGGCGCCAGCTGCTGCCGCCTTAAAGAGGAATTCGCTTTCTTTGTTCCGGATGGCTTTGAACATTACCACGGCCGAAGTGTCTTTAACGTCCTTATAGGTACCCGGCTGGTTTAACTCATGGGAGCTGAGGCCCGTACCCGCGGCAGGCGAGTAGGGCTGTATGCTTACGCTTTCGTATAGCAGGTCTTTATTATATAGTTCGTTCAGGATCCACCAGAGGGTCTCGATATACTCGTTCTGGAAGGTGATATAGGGTTCTTTCAGGTCGACCCAATAGCCCATCCGGCGCGTCAGTTCGTCCCATTTATCCTTGTATTTCAACACCTCCCGACGACAGGTCTCATTGTATTCCGCGATGGATATTTTTTTACCGATGTCTTCTTTGGTGATGCCCAACATCTTTTCCACGCCCAGTTCCACGGGAAGGCCATGGGTATCCCATCCGCCTTTGCGTTTGACCTGGAAACCTTTCATGGTCTTATAGCGGCATACCAGGTCCTTTAATGTCCGGCTAATGACGTGGTGAATGCCAGGCATACCATTGGCGCTGGGGGGACCTTCATAAAATACGAAGGGAGTGGCTCCTGCTCTCAATTCCACGCTCCTTTCAAAAGCCCGTTCGGCCTCCCATTTGGCCAGTATCTCCTGGCTGATGGCAGGGAGGTTCAACTGCTGATATTCCTTATATTTGTTGGGCATAACTTTGATTCTCTTTGGGGGTGCAAAGTTACGAAATTGGGGCCAATGGCGCGCCGGCAGGGTTTGGACAGTTTAAGGCGCTTAACTATCGCTTTTTGACTAATTGTTAAAGATTTGCAAAAGGATTTTTTTAGCCTGTTTAGCCTCGTTTCAGTTATCCACATTGTCAGGCTTTGGCATAATTTATGGTTAACTACTCTCAGAAACAACGACGATAAAGGGTGTACGCACCTTCTAGCTCATATAAATAAAGAAATTAAAATCCTTAATGTTATAAGTTGTTGAAAACATTGACATTAAGTTAACTCTTTCTACGGTTTAGGGTTTAGGGGTTAAAAAGGGGGGTATTCCTACTCCCCTTCCTTTTTAAAACTTCCCTCCGTACATTCCTGACCTGCCTTATTCCGTGTAAATTCTTTTTATTCTACCTTATCGAGTCTTTCTCGTCCGTAACCACCCGTTTTTAATCTCTGATATTGCCTTTGCAAGAACCCGTTCGACAAGCACCAGCCTCAAAAATGTCGTTTTGTTGATCCCAATTCCTCCGATTACCGAATTTTAAAGATTTCAGTTTCCTGAAAAACTACCTTTTTACCCCGGAATAGAAAAAACCCTCCCGACCTCAGCGTCGGGAGGGCTTTTTTGTGCCACAAACCACAAGCTGCGAGCTACTAGCTTCGAGCTGTGAGCCAGGGTTTATTTAGTTCAACGCTCATGGCTCATCGCTCGCGGCTATTTCTTGGTTCTTATGGTTTTATAGATGCGCACGGCGCTCATCAGGATGATGACAAAGCCGAAAAGCCCGGCCAAACCCCAGGCCCAGCTCATATTTTGCTTCACTACGACCAGCATGACGATGGCCACCAGGAAAATAGTGGCTATTTCGTTCCAGATGCGCAATTGCTGGGAAGACCACCGGAAGATACCTTTCATTTGCTGGCGATAGATGGCCTGGAGAGAGAAATGATAGAGATAAAGTCCCACAACAAAGCCTAATTTAATGATCAGCCAAGTGGGGAGGGCGCCCATCATTCCCATGACCCAGGGTCCGAAGATGAGGGTAAAGATGGCGGATGGCCAGGTGATGATCAGCCACAGCCGGCGGATCATGATCCTGTACTGCTGCTGTAGGATAGTTTTTTCCGGCTCGGGCTTTTCTGCCGCCTCGGCATTATAAATGAAGAGACGGACCATGTAGAAAAGACCGCTAAACCAGGTGACGATGAAAATAATGTGGAGCGCTTTGATGTAACTATACATAGGAATTGATTATTTAAGGATCATCTCCTGGCTGCCTGTCCCGATCTCTTTTGTCCAGCCTGCCAGGGCCTGGACCCACAGCGGATCTGCATTCAGGCAAGGGATCATTTCATATTGTTCTCCGCCGGCCTCCATGAATGTCTCCTTTCCTCTGATAGCGATCTCTTCCAGCGTCTCCAGGCAATCGCTGACAAAAGCGGGGCAAAGGATCAGCAATTTCTTTATCCCTTCCCTGGGCATTTCTTCGAGCCGGATGTCCGTGAAAGGTTCCAGCCATCCTTTACCCAGCCGGGATTGAAAGGAATTACTGTACTTGCCTTCGGGGATATCCAGGATGCGTACTACTTCCTTTGTCGTGGCAAAACACTGGTGACGATAGCAACGGCTGTGAGCCAGCGAGGGAAGGTCACAGCAGTCCGCCGACGAGAGACAGTGCCGGTGGGTGGGGTCTGATTTTCTGATATGACGGGCAGGCACTCCGTGGTAGCTAAATAATATATGATCGTAATCTTTCGAAAGGTAAGGGCGGATCTTTTCGCTCAGTGCCTGTAAATAATGCGGTTCATTGTAGAATGGGCGGACGAACCGCAGGCCGAATGAATAGTTCTTTTTGCGATGGATCTCTTTGGCGTGGTCCACTGCCGTCTCATAGCTTGCCATGGCGTAATGCGGATAGAGCGGGATGGCGATGACCTCTTCCAGGTCCGGAACTTTTGCCAGGAGGCGTTCATAGGCAAGCTCCATACCTGGATTGCCGTAGCGCATGGCTATTTCAACGGGTTCGTCCACCTGCTGCTGTAATGCCTGCTGCAGCTGGCGGGTGAGGTGGATCAGGGGCGATCCATCGTTGGTCCAGATGGTCTTGTATGCCTCTGCCGAATTAGCGGTACGCGAGGGTATGATAATACCTTGCACGAGTATTTTACGAAACAGCCAGGGGTAATCAATGACCTTGCCATCCATAAGGAACTCTGTCAGGTAGCGTTTCACATCGGGCGCCTCCGTGGAATCGGGTGATCCCAGATTCAGTAATATGATGGCGCGCTTCACCGGTGATTTTGTCATAATTGGCAAATGTATGGTGACAAAAGGGATTTAGGCCCAAATTGACCCGATTGATTGTTCTCAGGCGGCTGGCTGACCTAAATCATAGTTCCCTGACGGCTGGAACCTATATTTGTTTCCGGATTAGGCGGTTCCAGATAAAAGATCATGGATTTAAATGACAGTCTAATGACAGAAAAATTCGTGTAATAGGAACCCTTGCAACTAATTTTGCGTACATATTTCAACAAGCTGATGTAATGGCCAACAAGTCGACTGATATCTCTAAATTCTTCATAGCCGGGATCAATTATAAAAAGACGGATGCGGCTATCAGAGGTCGGTTTGCCATCAGCGCGGAACAATATGAGAAGATACTTACCCTGGCGCCTGCCCACCATTTACACGAGCTTTTTATTTTGTCCACCTGCAACCGGACAGAAATATACGGGTTTGCCGAAGAGCCTGCGCATCTGATCAACCTGCTGTGTACGCAAACCACCGGGGATCCTGCAACTTTTTCGAAAATAGCTTATATTAAGAATGGCCTGGAAGCGGTGGAGCATCTCTTCCAGGTATCTGCCGGACTGGATTCCCAGATCCTGGGAGATTATGAGATTGTGGGTCAGATCAAGACTGCGGTGAAATTTGCCCGGGAACGAGGGTTCATCGGCGCTTTTACGGAAAGGCTGGTAAATTGTGTGCTGCAATCCTCAAAATCCATCAAGAACCAGACGGCGCTCAGCGGCGGGACGGTGTCCGTCTCCTTTGCCGCGATTCAATACATAAAGGAACGAATAGGGCGTGTGGAAGGCGAAAAGATCCTGCTGATCGGCGTCGGCAAGATAGGCCGGAATACATGCCGCAATATGGTGGATTATCTTGGCACCCGGAATATCACCCTGATCAACCGTACGGAAGAAAGGGCCGCCAGCCTGGCTTCGGAAATGGGTCTTAGCTATGCTCCCTTGGAGGATGCTGCGAAATACATCGGTGAGTCCGATATCATCCTGGTTGCCACGAATGCGGAACAGCCCACATTGCTGCGCACGCATCTGGAGGGTAAGGGAGCCAAGCTGCTCATCGACCTTTCCATCCCCTGCAATATAGAAAAGTCTGCCGGCGAATTGCCGGGTATAACCCTGGTGAACGTAGACGAGCTGTCAAAGCTGAAGGACGAGACGCTCCAAAAGAGGGAAGCAGAGGTCCCGAAGGCAAAGGCTATCATCGCCGAGCACATCGATGAGCTGCTGGAGTGGCATGATATGCGCAAGTATGTCCCCGTATTGAAAGCCGTGAAGACAAAGCTGAAAGAGCTGCATTCATGCCCAGTATTCAGCCGGCTTTCGGGAGAATCTTTTCCTTCCACTGTCCATACGGATGAGCAGATACAACGCGTGATCAACGGCATGGCCACCAAAATGCGCCAGCATAACAAAGGTGGCTGTCATTATATAGAGGCGATCAACGAATACATCGCCATAGGCCCCCAATGGACCGCAACTTCGGCAAAGGCTGTGGGCTAAACTAAATTTTGCATGCAAACACCGATCCGGATAGGCACAAGAGAGAGTCAACTCGCTGTCTGGCAAGCTACCCAGGTTAAGGAATTATTAGCACGGGAAGGCACAGCCGCAGAGCTGGTGTTCATTAAAAGCGAAGGTGACATCGACCTGAAGACACCACTGTATGAAATGGGTGTCCAGGGCGTGTTTACCCGCAGCCTTGACGCCGCCTTGCTGAGCGGACGGATCGATGTAGCCGTACATTCCATGAAGGATGTCCCCACGCAGCTGCCGGAAGGGCTGCAACAGGCTGCCGTGCTGAAAAGGGGCCCCGTCTACGACCTGCTGGTCTACAATAATGATCCGGCCCTTTTCCGGCAAAAGGATTACATAGCTCACATTGCTACGAGCAGCATTCGCCGCAAGGCGCAGTGGCTGCACAAATACCCCAACCACCAGGTGCATAATCTCCGGGGTAATGTCAACACGCGATTGAAAAAGCTGAAGGAAGAGCGCTGGGACGCTGCCATATTTGCCCAGGCGGGGCTGGAGCGTATCCATCTGCGCCCTGAAAACAGCGTACTGTTGGACTGGATGCTGCCTGCACCGGCACAAGGCGCTATTATGGTGGTATGCAGGTCCGTGGACGAAACGGCTTTCCATGTATGCCAGCCGCTGAACGACGTGACTACCGCCTTTTGCGTAAAGACGGAAAGGGAGTTCCTTCGTGTTCTGCTGGGAGGATGTTCTACTCCCATCAGCGCGTTGGCGGAAATAGAGAATGAAGAGCTTTATTTCAGGGGTTCTATCCTGTCATTGGATGGCAGCCGGAAAGTGGAGATCGAAAAGATCCTTCCCGTAGATAAAGCAGCGGGCTTGGGAAAGACCGCTGCTGAAGAGTTACTGGAAAGGGGAGGGAAGGCTATTGCAGACGGTATTCGCGAGGCAGGTAAAAGCCCGGCCACCGGAAAATGAGCGAACCAGCACATATATTATCGACCCGCCCCCTGGACACCGGCCTATTGGCGCATGCGAAGGCTTGTGGTATCGTCATTGACACGCAATCGTTCATTTCAACGGCACCGGTGAAGGAGGAAGGGTTGCAGCGGCGGGTCAGGGAACTGAGCCACCAGCCATTGACGGCTGTATTTACCAGCGTGAATGCGGTGGAGGCTGTGGCAGCAATGGTTGGATCGAAGGTTCCTTGGGAGATCTTTTGCATCGGTGCAGCGTCAAGGCAATCAGTGCATGAGCATTTCGGGGCGGACGCGATTGCGGGGAAGGCCCCTTCTGCGGCGGAACTGGCGGATGTGGTCCTGCGGCGGTCTCTTTCAGGGGCAGCGCCAGCGGATGAGGCCCCTGGCCATCACCCTGCCGAGGTCTTTTTCTTTTGCGGGGACCAGCGCAGGGATGAATTGCCTGATAAATTGTCAGCAGCGGGCGTACATGTCAATGAACTGGTGGTCTACCGTACGACACAGACGCCGCACTACGTGGAAAGGCCCTATGACGGCATTGCATTTTTCAGTCCCAGCGCGGTGCATAGTTTTTTTTCAGTCAATATTGCCGGTGGCGAGACGCCGCTTTTTGCCATTGGAAGCACAACGGCTCAGGCCATTCGAGGGTATTGCACGAACCCGGTGATCATCAGCGGATCCCCGGTGAAAGAAGCGCTGGTACAACAAATCATCGAGCATTTTCAAACGAATATATGAGCCAACTAAAGAACGACTTACTATTAAGGACGCTGAGAGGAGAGGAAACAGAACGTACACCTGTCTGGATGATGCGGCAAGCGGGCCGCTATCTCCCGGATTATATGAAGCTGAAAGAAAAATATTCTTTTTTTGAACGTTGTCAAACGCCCGAGCTAGCGACGGAGATTACCATACAGCCGGTGGAGCAGGTAGGTGTGGATGCCGCGATCATCTTTTCCGACATCCTGGTTGTACCGCAAGCCATGGGGCTGGAAGTGCAGATGGTGGAAGGCAAAGGGCCTTTCCTGCCGGACCCGGTAAAACAGGAAAAAGATCTTCAACGGTTACACCTGCCCGACGTAGATGAAACGCTTGGCTATGTATTCGATGCCCTTCGACTCACCAAAAAGACACTGGACGGCCGGGTACCCCTGATCGGTTTTGCGGGCGCGCCCTGGACGCTGCTGTGCTATATGGTACAAGGGAAAGGCTCTAAGACTTTTGATGAAGCAAAGGCATTTTGCTATACGCAGCCCGGGACGGCGCACCGGCTACTGCAGATGATCACGGACACTACCATTGCCTATCTGAAAGGGCAGGCAAAGGCGGGCGCTGACGTGGTGCAAATCTTCGACTCCTGGGGCGGGCTGCTGGGTCCGGATGATTTCGAAAACCTTTCTCTTCGTTATATCCGCCAGATCGTGGCGGCGCTGAAAGATGTGATCCCTACTATCATATTTGCAAAAGGCGCCTTTTCTTCCCTGGAAGGAATGGCGGCCACGGGCGCGCAGGGGTTGGGCATTGACTGGTGTATCCGCCCGGCCATGGCCAGGCAGCTGGCAGGTGCGAATGTGACGCTGCAGGGAAATTTCGACCCTGCTAAACTGATGTCGCCTATCCCTGTCATCGAGCAGGAAGTGAAAACGATGATGGCTGCCTTTTCAGGCACCCGGCACATTGCCAACCTGGGACATGGCATCCTGCCGGAAATACCGGTGGATCATGCAAGGGCTTTTGTCCAGGCGGTGAAGAATTATCGGACTTTTTAAATCAACAGGATGGACGCAATGCCTTTTAAGACGGACACGCATGCCTTCCGCGAGAAATGGATCAGCTATATCCATGCACTGCAGGATACCATTTGCGGGGCACTTGAAGGCCTGGACGGCAAGGCACGTTTTGCCACGGATGAATGGGAGCGGGAGGGCGGCGGCGGCGGTATAACCAGGGTTATTGCCGATGGGAATGTCTTGGAGAAAGGCGGTGTCAATACTTCTGTGGTCTGGGGTGAGGTCACCGATATGATGCGGGGTCAGCTGAAGCTGGGAAGTCCGGGAGACGGCAGCGCTGCCAAATGGTTTGCCTGCGGACTTTCCCTGGTGATCCATCCACTGAACCCTTATGTGCCTACCACCCATGCCAACTGGCGATATTTTGAATTATACGATGAAGAAGGCAATGTCTCCGACAGATGGTTTGGAGGAGGCTCCGATCTTACCCCTTATTATCTCTTTGAAGAAGATGCCCGGCATTTTCACGGTGTGCTGCGGGAGGCCATGGAGCCATTTGGCAATGAGAAATATCCCCTTTACAAAAAATGGTGTGACGAATATTTTGTCAACAGGCATCGCGATAATGAAATGCGCGGCATCGGCGGGGTATTTTACGATCACCTGCGTCCGGCAGATGCTGCGGAAGCTGATAGATGGTTTGCTTTCCAACAGGCCTGCGGAAATTCGTTCCTGCCTGCTTATGTTCCCATTGTCCTGCGCAGGAAAGACATACCATATGGTGAAAGGGAAAAAGAGTGGCAGGAGATCCGGCGGGGGCGTTATGTGGAATTCAACCTGGTCCATGATCGCGGGACCTTGTTCGGCCTAAAGACACAGGGACGTACGGAGAGCATCCTGATGAGTCTGCCGCCCAGAGCCCGTTGGGGATATAATTATCGGCCTCAACCGGGAACGCCGGAGGCCGAGCTGCTGGATGCCTGTCTCCATCCGCGGGACTGGATGGCATGAAGATCAATGTAAAAAAGGAATTTATATATGTATCTGCAAAGGCGCAATCGCATTCTACGTAAGACCGCCGCTATCCGCGCGATGGTGGCGGAGACCCTGCTCACTCCCCAGGATTTCATCGTCCCTCTTTTCATCGACGAAGGGAAAGGGCAGCAGCATGAGATCTCCTCCATGCCCGGGTATTTCCGCCGCAGCATCGATGGCACGGTGAAAGAAGTGAAAGAGCTATGGGGTCTGGGTATCCGGAGCGTGCTGCTTTTCATCAAATGCCGGGATGAGCTGAAAGACAATACAGGTAAGGAGGCCTGGAACCCTAACGGACTGATGCAAACGAGCATTCGGGCCATTAAGGATGCCGTTCCGGAGATAGTGGTAATGACGGACGTTGCGCTGGACCCTTATTCCTCCTATGGTCATGACGGGATAGTGGAAAATGGCGAGATCGTCAACGACCCTACGGTAGCCGCATTGGTCAGAATGAGCCTTAGTCATGCGGACGCTGGGGCTGACTTCGTGGCGCCCAGCGACATGATGGACGGAAGGATCGGCGCGATCCGCCAGGGACTTGAAGAGAATGGTTTTACGCAAACAGGTATCATGGCTTACAGCGCGAAATATGCATCCTGCTTCTACGGACCTTTTCGGGACGCGCTGGATTCTGCGCCGGGCTTTGGGGACAAGAAGACCTACCAGATGGATTATGCCAACAGGCTGGAAGCTGTCAAAGAAGCGCAGATGGACGTGGAAGAAGGCGCCGACATTGTTATGGTCAAGCCTGCCCTGCCCTACCTGGACATTATCCGGGAAGTGAAGAATGCGGTGGAGGTGCCCGTTAGCGCTTATAATATCAGTGGGGAGTATGCGATGATCAAGGCTGCCGCGAGGATGGGCTGGATAAATGAAGAAAAGGCGATCCTGGAAACCCTAACTTCTATCAAACGGGCAGGCGCGGATCTAATAGCTACCTATTTTGCGAAAGATGCGGCCAAACTTTTAAATATTTAGAAGCTATGTTCATCATCGAATTGACCTATAAGGTTCCCAACGCGGAGATCGATCAATTCCTGACGGCGCACAGGGATTTCCTGGATAAGTATTTTACTGCCGGCGTATTTATTGCGGCCGGGGCCCAGGTGCCCAGGAAGGGCGGCATTATCCTGGCGATGGCGTCTTCGAGGGAGGCCGTTCTTTCCATCATCGGAGAGGATCCATTTTATATCAATGGGTTGTCGGACTACCGGATCATTGAATTCAAGGCTACCAAAAAAGCCGCCGCTATTGCGGATCTTATTGATTAATATATAATTACAGAACTAAGCATATGTACGAAAAGAGCCAGCAACTTTTTGAAAGGGCCCAGCAAAGCATTCCAGGCGGCGTCAACTCTCCTGTCCGCGCCTTCCGCAGCGTTGGAGGCACTCCCATCTTCATGCAAAAGGCCGAAGGTGCCTATCTCTATGACGTGGATGGACGCCGGTACATCGACTACATCGCCTCGTGGGGGCCGATGATCCTGGGACATGCCTGGCAGCCTGTGGTAAAGGCCATTCAGGAGTATGCCATATATTCCACCTCTTATGGGGCGCCTACCCTGCTGGAAGTGGAGATGGCGGAGCTGATCATCAGCATGGCGCCCAATGTGGATCTGATCCGTATGGTGAGCAGCGGTACAGAGGCGTGTATGAGCGCCATCCGGCTGGCAAGGGGATATACGGGCAGGAATAAGATCATAAAATTCGAAGGCCATTATCATGGGCATGCAGACCCTTTCCTGGTAAAGGCGGGCAGCGGGGTGGCGACCTTTAACATCCAGACTGTTCCCGGCGTAACCCCGGGTGTGGCACAGGACACCCTGACAGCGGCTTACAACGACCTGGAGGCCGTGAAGAAGATCACGGCTGCCCACCAGGGAGAGATCGCAGCCATCATCGTGGAGCCGGTGGCTGGCAATATGGGCTGTATCCTGCCCAGACCGGGATTCCTGGAAGGGCTACGGAGCATTTGCGACCTGGAAGGCATCGTGCTGATCCTGGATGAGGTGATGACGGGTTTCCGGCTTGCGCCGGGAGGCGCCCAGGAGCGATTGGGGATCCGTGCGGACCTGCTGACCTATGGAAAGGTCATCGGAGGGGGCATGCCTGTTGGGGCATTTGGCGGAAGAAAGGAGATCATGCAGCACATCGCTCCGTTGGGTAATGTCTACCAGGCCGGTACGCTGAGCGGCAATCCCATTGCCATGATAGCAGGGTATACGCTCCTAAAGGAATTGAAGCAGAACCCTTCTATTTATACGGAACTGGAGGAAAAAACACTTTATCTGAGGGATGGACTGGATAAGGTATTGGGCGCGTGGGGACAGCCTTACCAGATCAATCAGATGGGGTCCATGATCAGCGTACATTTCAGTGAGCACCCCGTTACGGACTTTGCATCCGCCTCGGCAGCCAATAATGCACGGTTCAAGACCTTTTTCCACTCGTTGCTGAAAAGGGGCGTCTATTTGCCGCCCAGTGCTTTTGAGAGCTGGTTCCTGAACAATGCGTTGCAAAAGGAGGACCTAGACGCTACGATCCATGCCGTGAAGGAGAGCCTGGAAGAGTTAGTGTAACAGCAATTCACAAGGCTTCAATCCCGTATGTTTCTTGAAAGCGGTGGAGAAGTGGGAGATGGAGGAGTAACCCAGCATGATGGATACTTCGGTGACGCTTAATCCT
The DNA here is from genome assembly GCF_030546645.1 of Flavitalea plasmicola. Lineage (GTDB taxonomy): Bacteria > Bacteroidota > Bacteroidia > Chitinophagales > Chitinophagaceae > Puia. Next base: position 668,188 of record NZ_JAUOTO010000006.1, on the reverse strand, counting down.
TTTTCATACAAGAGATAGCGCGCGTGTTCCATCCGCTGGCTCTGGTAGAAGTCGAAGATCGTGGTGCCGAACATTTCCTTGAAACCTTTTTTCAGATAGCATTCATTGATCGCCACTTTGCGGCTGAGCTCCTTGATGGTGAGGGGTTCACCGATGTGCTGAAGGAGCACTTCCCTGGCCCTGATGATCTTTTCCCTGTCCGCTTCATTCGCCAGGAATTTACATTGGAATCCTTCCACGTCTTTTTCACCGACCATGCATTCCAGGCTATATAACAGCAGCATCTGGCTTTGGGCATTGATGAAGATGTTCTCCATGCTGTCCGTATAGCTATGGTTCAGGAGGGCTTCCAGCACCAGGCGGGTCCTTCCACAAAGAGACAGTATTTTCGAAAAGGAGGAAGGATGGCGAAAGTCCAGGACGTCCTGGCTAAGTGTGCTTTCGGGCTTACGAGGTTTTCCGAACTGCGAGAGGTGGACGGCCAGGAAGCGGAAGCTAAGGACATCCACAGTATCGACCCGTTCCGAGCAGCCGGGAGTTTCGTTGACCTTACAGGCGTTGCATTCGACGCTATTTTTCCGGCAATACACGTTGCCGGCTATGCAAAATCTCAGTTCGAGGTAATTCTGGGAGGGGTCGTCCTTCTTACAGTGGTAGACGAGCATGCCCAAATCGTCGAGGTTCCATTGGGGGTGCTTGTTGTACCTTTTGATGGTGTATTGTACCGAACCAGGTATATGTCGTTCTTTTTCATCCAGTAATGCCAGCTGTCCCTGCATGACAGGTTGCTTGTAAGCCATCATCAGTATATCAGGCGCCTGGTACATAAGCCGCAAATTTAGGTCAGAATTATGAATTTATGTTCGTCGATCTAAGCAATGCCGGGAAGAATACAGGCAGGATGGGGGTTTGGTTATGTAGAAATGGATCTTTTGACAAAACGATGACGCAGGAGAGCCGGAAGGGGGTGAAAATGACAGGAATGCGGCTGATTGGAGTGTGGGGTTGGGACTACCGGAAGAATGTCAGTAAAAAGCCTAAAATGAGCCTAAAATGGGGATATCAAATCGTCCAAAACCCCTTAATTTGCTTACATTTGCAGGCCTTATTAATTTATTGTTAACGACAATATTTTCAACCAAATATGAGTGAACAAACAGAGGAAATCCTAACCGCCGCAAGTAATGGATATGGGGCAGATAGTATCCAGGTTCTGGAGGGATTGGAAGCCGTTCGCAAGCGTCCTGCCATGTATATCGGCGACATCGGTGTGAAAGGTCTTCACCACCTGGTATATGAGGTAGTGGACAACTCCATTGACGAGGCGCTGGCAGGCTATTGCAAGAATATCAATGTCACGATCCATGAAGACAATTCGATAACGGTCGAAGACGATGGTCGCGGTATCCCTACGGGTATCAACACCAAAGAGAAGAAGAGCGCCCTGGAGATGGTGATGACGATCCTCCATGCCGGTGGTAAATTCGACAAGAACACTTACAAGGTTTCCGGGGGATTGCATGGAGTGGGTGTCAGCTGCGTCAACGCGCTCAGCTCCGACCTGCACGCTACTGTTTACCGCGAAGGGAAAATTTTCGAGCAGGCTTACAAGATCGGGGTCCCTCAATATCCCGTGCGCGAGATTGGCATAAGCGATAAGACGGGCACTACCATTCAGTTCTGGCCCGATGCCAGTATCTTCATCACTACCACTTACAATAAGGATATCCTGGAAGGCCGTCTGCGGGAGCTGTCGTTCCTCAACAGGGGAGTACGCATCATCCTGAACGATCTCCGGGAGAAAGAAGAAGATGGCAGCACTTACACCAAGACTTTTTACAGCGAAGGCGGCATTACGGAATTCGTAGAAATGCTGGATAAGAATGCAGGTCGTACGCCCCTGATCCCCAACATCATCTTTGTGGAGGGGCGGGATGAGGCCACCAATGTATCCGTGGAAGTTGCGCTGACCTATAACGACAGCTACAGCGAGCATATCTATTCATACGTCAATAACATCAATACCATCGAAGGCGGTACGCACGTGGCCGGCTTTCGCCGGGCGCTTACCCGTGTATTTAAATCCTATGGCGAGAAGCAGGGACTTTTTGAAAAGGCCAAGGTAGAGATCGAGGGAGATGATTTCCGGGAAGGCCTCAGCACCATTGTCTCGGTGAAAGTTCCCGAGCCGCAGTTTGAAGGACAGACAAAGACCAAGCTGGGAAATAACGAGGTCAGCGGCGTTGTGGATTCCACGGTTTCAAAAGCACTTGACTCTTTCCTGGAGGAAAATCCAAGGGAAGCCAAGAATATCATTCAGAAAGTAATTCTGGCCGCCCAGGCCCGTGCAGCGGCTAAGAAGGCCCGGGAGCTGGTGCAAAGAAAAAGCGTACTGAGCGGCGGCGGACTGCCCGGAAAGCTGGCGGACTGTTCAGACCGCGACCCCGAACGTTGCGAGCTCTACCTGGTCGAAGGCGACTCGGCCGGCGGCACTGCCAAGCAGGGCCGCGACCGCAGCTTCCAGGCGATCCTCCCACTGCGTGGTAAGATCCTGAATGTGGAAAAAGCCATGGAGCACAAGATCTATGAGAACGAAGAAATCCGCAACATGTATACGGCACTGGGAGTAACGGTGGGCACAGCCGAAGATCCCAAGGCATTGAACCTGTCGAAGCTGCGCTATCACAAAGTCATCATCATGACCGATGCCGACGTCGACGGCAGCCATATCGCCACGCTTATTCTCACCTTCATCTATCGCTATATGAAAGAGATGGTGGAGCAGGGATATGTATATATCGCACAACCCCCCTTGTATTTAGTGAAGAAAGGTAAAGAACAATCTTATGCCTGGAATGAGGAGCAGCGGAGAGGATGGGTAGAGAAGCTAGCCGGCGGGAAAGAGGACAGCGTCACTGTACAACGCTATAAAGGGTTGGGAGAGATGAATGCGGAACAACTTTGGGAAACTACCATGAATCCTAATACCAGGACCTTGAAGCAGGTGACGATTGAAAGCGCCGCGGAGGCCGATCGTATCTTCAGCATGCTTATGGGAGATGAAGTGGCGCCAAGAAGGGACTTCATCGAATCGCATGCAAAATATGCCAAGCTGGACGTGTAATCGAGCACGGCCGGCCCCGGGAGATGATTTTTTTCCCGTCAACTGGGGCAAATGGCGTAATATTACAATATTTGGTACTAATCTTGCGTGTAAACATCAGACACTAAATCAATTAATCATGTCAACGGTAACACTTACGGCCTACAATGTCAAGACGAAAGAAAAAAATGTACCCATCCAGGATGCAGTGATCACTAAAACTGCAAAAGGTGCTTATATGGCCCAGGGGAATGATGGTAAAGGCAATAAGCTGACCACCCTGCTCGGAGAAGAAAAAGCGCTGGCCGCCATCAAGGCTGGTATAGCAAAACAAGGCTGGTAAACATCCTGTTATCGGCAAGACTTTCCTCAAAATAAAAGAATGAAGCAGGCGGTCATGGGACCGCCTGCTATACATTTTTGCGTTTGTCCAGCCTGACTTAGATGATCCATTTGATGCCGACGACGAAATTGTCGAGGGTCTTATTAAGACCGGTACCGAGACTAAAAGAATTTGATTTCACATTGTCAGCACCATCTCCCAATTTGGAATGTCCGTATTGGGCATAAAACAAGTTCTGCATACCGGTCTCCACCTGCACATGCCGGCTGATGAAATACGCGATGCCCGGATAGAATCCGGCATTGATGGAATAGCCTTTGTTCGCAGGGGGCTTCGGTGCGCCGTCCGGATAGCTATTATTCTGCTGATAGGCTCCGGACAGGTTGCCTTCCGCAAAGAGGGCAAAGTTGGCGCCCAGGCTCTTATACCTGCGCACAAAAACGCCCAGTCCATAGCTGTCGATGGTGGAAATAGTGGAAGGAGTGCCACCCTTAGTTCTGGTATGTGCATAGGAAAGGGTCAGGCCTACGATGAGGTCGTCCTTAACAGCCTTAGCAATGGAAGGGGAGATGGCGAAGAAAGTTTGATCGCTGGCATAACTGTCAGGCTTTACGTTCGACGTGTTGAAATTGACATTTCCTCCCAGCAAAATATCTCCTTTCTTAATTTGTGCGTTGGCAATGCATACAGTGAAGAGGCCGGCGGCCAGCAGATAAAAATGTTTTTTCATACTAGATAAAATATTTATTGCAGTAAAGATTGCGGGAATAAAACTATGTTCATAACCGTTGCACTGTCTTTCACAAATATTTATCTATAAGATTAAACGATTCTTAAAATTGCGAGGCCGTGCAGCACTGATGAGCTTTGTCACACAGGACGCGGCGAACCGTTGCAGGCAATCGCCGGAAGAAAAAATTCAAATCTTCTCCGCTCCGAAATAATTATGCAATGCTTTGGGCAAGGCGATATGATCCGTCGCCTGATGATTTTCCAGGAGACATGCGACAATACGGGGCAGTGCGAGGGAGCTGCCATTCAAAGAATGGACCAGCTGGGTCTTCCCACCGCCATCCTTGAAACGGATCTTCATCCTATTCGTCTGAAATGCTTCGAAGTTACTGACGGAGCTGACCTCCAACCATTTTTCCTGGGCGGCGCTATAGACCTCAAAGTCATAGGTCATGGCAGAAGTGAAACCCATGTCGCCTCCGCAGAGCCGCAGAATGCGGTAAGGCAGCTCCAGGGATTGTAATAATTTTTCAACATGCGCTACCATCTCTTCCAGGACCTCATAGCTTTTTTCCGGATGCACGAGCTGGACTACTTCCACTTTATCGAACTGGTGCAAGCGATTGAGGCCACGTACATCCTTTCCGTAGCTGCCTGCCTCCCTGCGAAAACAAGGTGTATAAGCGGTCATCTTCAACGGCAGCTGCGCTTCTTTCAGGATCTCATCCCTATAGATATTGGTCACCGGCACTTCCGCCGTCGGTATCAGGTACAGGTTGTCCAGGGTAACGTGGTACATTTGACCTTCCTTATCAGGCAATTGACCCGTGCCACGGGCGGAAGCCTCATTCACCATGATGGGAGGCTGGTATTCCGTATAGCCTGCGGCGGTATTGTAATCCAGGAAATACTGGATGAGGGCCCTTTGCAGCTTTGCACCCTTGTTGATATATACAGGGAATCCGCTGCCTGTGATCTTATTGCCCAGCTCGAAGTCGATGAGCTCATATTTTTTTGCCAGGTCCCAGTGCGGCTGTGCGCCTGCGGGCAGGGCAGGTTTCTTTCCGCCTTCCCGGATCGTAATATTGTCCGCTGGTGTTTTCCCCCGTGGGACAAGGGCAGCGGGCAGATTGGGTAATTTTATCAGTGTGCTGTTCAATTCTTCTTCCACAGCTGCAAGCTTTTCAGTGATGGGAGACAGAGAGGTCTTCAGCGAGGCAACTTCCTGTTTTTTTGCTTCTGCCTCCTGTTTTGCCCCCTTGGCCATCAGCTGTCCTATTTCCCTGGAAAGTGTGTTTATTCCGGACTGGGTGGTGTCTGCTTCCAGCTGGAGCTTTTTGCGCTGGTCATCAAGCTGTACGATCGTATCTACCAGGTCCGTTTCCGGGAAATTCCTCACGCTCAGTCTTTCCTTTACAAACGCCGGATCCTGACGAATAACTGCCAACTGTAACATCTAATGAAATTTTTGGTAAAGATAGTATTGTAAAAGCGTAATTTTATCTGAACTCACACCAAAACCTGTTATATGCTCGACCAAACGATGATCACCACCAGCACAGCACTTGAGGGCTATCGTATCACACGTAACCTGGGCGTGGTGCGGGGCATTACTGTCCGCAGCCGCAGCGTCCTGGGTAATATCGCCGGTGGCCTGCAGACCCTTTTTGGAGGGCAGATCTCCATCTATGTGGACCTCTGTGAAAAGACCCGGGAAGAGGCTTTTCAATACATGATGCAGCATGCCGCCGAGAGAGGCGCCAATGCGATCATCAATATGCGTTATGACGCCAATGAGGTGATGAATGGTGTGACGGAAGTGCTGGCCTATGGGACTGCGGTGACGGTGGAAAAAATATAAGTATCTTTGCAGGATGCAACAAGCGCAAGATGACCTGCAGATGCGGTGGTGGAACCTGGAAGCCCAATTGGTGGAAAGATTCGGGAAGAAGCCCGATATGGAAGCCATTTTATTCCTTATCGGCGTCCAGGAGTTCGGGGATATCCGAAAGAAATTTTCGAAAGAGCAAAAGCAGGATCTTATGCATATCGCCATATGCTCCTTATTCCGGCAAAGCGGTTACTATGAGCTGGACCGGGTGGACGAGGATGGCTGGCCACACTTCACACAGCTGAAGGCCCTTCCCGTCATGACCATGCCGCAGCAGGAGAACTTCCTGAAGGACCACATATTATTATACTTCGAGAACGCTGGCATCTAATCTATGCTTAAATACTTAACGGGTGTCGTTGCCGCCCTTCTGATCTTTTCCTGTAATCCCAGGCTTGCCAATGGCTTGCGGAAGAATGACCTTCACAAGGACATAGAAATGGTCACTACCCGGGGGACAGTAGTCCTTCGTCTCTCGGATTCTACCCCGCTGCACCGCGACAATTTCCTGTCACTGGTGAAAAAAGGTTACTATGACAGCCTATTATTCCATCGTGTCATCCAGCGCTTTATGATCCAGGCGGGAGATCCTACCAGCAAGCATGCGGTGACAGGCGCCAGCCTGGGGGACGGAGGGCCATCCTATACTATCCCGGCAGAGTTCCGCCCTACCCTTTTTCACCAACGAGGGGCGCTGGCAGCGGCCAGAGAAGGGGATGACGTTAATCCTCAACAAGCCAGCAGTGGTAGTCAGTTCTATATCGTCCAGGGAAAGGTATTCACTCCTGCCGGATTGGATTCAGTGGAAACCTTTCGCCTGAAAGGCAGGAAGATACCGGCTGCGGAACGGGAAGTTTACCAGACGAAGGGAGGGGCGCCGCATCTCGATCAGCATTATACCGTATTCGGAGAGGTGATACGGGGCATGGAAGTAGTGGATTCGATTGCTGCCGTGCCCACCAGCGGACGGCCGAACGACAGACCCTTACAGGACGTTCGTATATTGAAAATGAAGCTGATAAGCAGAAAATAAGTCCACTGGAAATTTTATCATGGGTGATTGAGGTCTTTTACTAATATTTGCATCACAAAATATACATCGTCATGAATTTTCCCGAGAATTTACGCTATACGAAAGATCACGAATGGATACGCCTTGAAAATGGCAATACGGCCATCATCGGCATTACGGAATTTGCTCAAAAGGAATTGGGGGACATTGTATACGTGGAGATTGAGACGGTGGGTAAGGCCCTGGCGGCGGAGACTGTATTTGGAACTGTAGAGGCTGTCAAGACTGTTTCAGATCTGTACCTACCCATTGCCGGAACTATTACGGAGGTGAACCCGGCGCTGGCAGGCGCTCCCGAACTGGTGAACTCTGATCCGTACGGAGAAGGTTGGATGATCAAAATGACTGTAAAAGATCCGGCGGACCTGGATAAGCTGATGGATGCCGCAGCTTACGGCAACATCGTACATTGATCTTTATTTTCCTTACATTAGAGTATCTATCCATATAAGACCTTGGGAATACCAAAAACCTATAATACTGAGCAGGAATTGGTGCTTGCTTTAAAACGGCGAGATAATCAAGCTTTCAGTTCTTTATACGACAACTATGCAGGCGCACTCTATAGCATTATTAAACAGATTATTACAGATAATGCAGAGTTAGCAAGCGATGTTTTGCAGGAGGTATTTATCAATATTTACAGGAAGATCGACACGTATGACCAGACAAAGGGGCGCCTGTTCACCTGGATGCTGAATATAGCCAGGAATGCTTCCATAGACATGCTACGAAGCAAAAGTTACCAGAATTCTCAAAAAAACCAGGAGCTCCCGGATAACGTATATAAGGGTACAGCCCACCAGTCCACGCTACTCAACGTTGATAACATCGGCTTGAAAAAAGTGCTGGAAAAGCTGAAGCCAGAGCATCGTGTATTGATGGAACTGGCTTACTTTAAAGGATTTACACATGAGGAAATAGCTGAAATGATGAGTATTCCTCTAGGAACTGTAAAAACCAGGATCCGAAATGCGTTGTTACAATTAAGAGAATACCTACAGTAAATTGAATATACAACAGTACATAGAAAGTGGCATTATAGAGACCTATGTATTAGGTCTGGCCAGTCCGTCAGAAAGTGCTGAATTTGAGCAACTGTGTGCTCAATATCCCGAATTAGTAGCAGCCCGTACCAAATTTGAGGAAGGGCTTGAGAAGCATGCTTTGGCCAATGCCGAGCAGCTTTCCACAGGGGTTAAGGTGAAGGTTTTGGAAGCAATCGGGGACACCACCGCAACAGGTGCCCGTGAAAGTGTTTCTTCAAATCCACCTAAAATAGTCACCATGCAAAATGAAAGCAAGAAAGGTTCTTCCGGCTGGCTGCGTTTCGTAGCCGCCGCGTCTGTCGTATTGCTCATTGGACTGGCCTGGTTCAGCTACCAGTTCTATTCTCAGAACTCCGAGCTGCAACGCTCCAACACCGCCCTGCAGGAAAAGTTGAATTCCACGCAAGGCACGCTGGACAAGATCGTTCAGGAACAAAGCATTGTAAAGGACCCTAATACTACCGTGGTCAACATGGTGGGTACGAAGGTGGCCCCCAAATCTTCCGCCAACGTTTATTGGGATTCTACCAGTTCCAATGTCTACCTGGTGGTGAAGAATATGCCCAAGCTGCCTTCTGACAAACAATATCAGCTGTGGGCACTGATCGACGGTGAAAAACAGCCCAAAGACCTGGGTGTATTTGACGCCACGGATGATAAGATCATCCTGAAAATGAAGGATACCAAGAAAGCCCAGGCGTTTGCCATCACGATCGAGAAGACGGGAGGAAGTCCTTCACCTACGCTGGACAGCATGCAATCGCTGGGAAAGACCTTGCAAAGTCAATAGAGACGGGGGCTGCGGGAAAAAAAATCTACACTGGGTAGAAAAAAAAGTCCCACTTAAGTTATATTATAATAAAGAGATCGTCCAAAATTTTTCTGTTTGGCGGTCTCTTTCTACTTTAGCGGACATCGCTACATGAATCAATTTCTGAAAAAATACCTGGGGTCTGTCTATCTTCCCATTCTCTGGACACTGATCATCGCTGTTCTGCTATCCATCCCCGGGACTATGCTGCCCAGTGAGTCACATTTCACTATTCCGCAATTCGACAAAATAGTGCATATCTCTTTGTTCGGGGGGTTTGTGCTAAGCTGGAATTTTTATCTCAGCAGAAGGCCTTTGTCTTCTCCTCAATTGCTGCGATGGTTCTTCGTCATTTTCATATTGGGAAATTCATTCGGTATTGGAATGGAGTTCGTGCAGAAATACTTCATCCCATTCAGGGACTTTGATACGGAAGATATTATTGCCGATATGATTGGAGCGGGGTTGGGGTATGGGGTGTCGAATGTTTTTTTGGCTGGTTACAAAGGTTAGTTTGACAGTTTATTTAGTCTGGCCTGACGGCCCGAGTTTCTTATCGGACCTAACGGTCCTCCAGGGTTTGTTTAGACTCTAATTTATTGCGATCGCCTGCGATCGCTGGTTTATTTTTTTGGCCTTCGGCCGAAAAAATAAACCCCTGTAGAAACAGGGGTCGTAACCAAAACTAACTGCTTATGAGAAAATTGACTGCTTTATGTGAGTCAAATAGAAAAGACTAACTTATGAACTATATAACGCAAAACAGGTGCCAATATTACTTATCCATTTCTCTTCATTTTCACCTGCCCTGTAAAATTACGTTGCAAATTGATGCTTCGTAATTGATCCAAAGAGTAATAACATTTATTTAGCATTCGCTCTCTTAAGATACGTAATCCCGTGGTTTATAGCAAGATTTTAGCTGTTTTTTTAAAGAACTTCTACAATATAAAGACGCAGAAACGAAGAAAAGGTTTACAGCACAAGCGTTAAAAGATTCTAAAAACGGGAAAACAGCCAATAACTACCCAGAACCGTGAGGGCTTGGCGGGGCGCTTTTAATGCCGTTTTAATTTGGCGGGTTCGTATAGAGTTAATTCTGCCGGGCCATTTTCTCGGCATTCTCCGCAAATTGGAGAGCGTCGATAAATTCCTGGATATTCCCATTCAGTACATCGTCCAGGTTATAGACGGTGAGGCCGATGCGGTGGTCTGTCACCCTACCCTGTGGAAAATTGTAGGTTCGGATCTTGGCGCTGCGATCTCCTGTGCTGACGAGGCTTTTCCGGTGACGGGCAATTTCCTCTTCCTGTTTGCGTACCTGTTCCTCATATAATTTGGTGCGCAGCATCTGCATTGCCTTTTCCCTGTTGCCCAGCTGGCTGCGTTCCGTCTGGCAGACCACGACCACGCCTGTGGGAATATGCGTAAGAAAGACCTTTGTTTCCACCTTGTTTACATTCTGACCGCCGGCGCCACCGCTACGGGCCGTCTCCATTTTTACGTCGCTTTCCTTCAGCTCGAAATCCACCTCTTCCGCCTCGGGCATCACGGCGACAGTAGCCGCACTCGTATGTACGCGCCCGCTCGTCTCCGTATCCGGTACACGCTGCACACGATGAACGCCACTCTCGAATTTAAGCGTCCCGTATACGTCATCGCCCACCACTTCCACCTGGACTTCCTTGTATCCACCCACTGTGCCTTCACTTTCGCTGAGGATAGCAGTTTTCCAGCCCCTCCGTTCGCAATACTTTATATACATGCGAAGCAGGTCGCCTGCGAACAAGCTGGCTTCATCTCCTCCCGTACCAGCCCTGATCTCCAGGATGGCATTCTTTTCGTCCTGAGGGTCTTTGGGAATCAGCAGCTGGCGAACGAAAGCCTCCATCTTCTCCTTTTTCTCGTCCAGGCCTGCCGTTTCGGCTTTGGCAAGATCACGTAATTCGGCATCGTCCCCGTTTAACGCCTCTCTATTAAAATCGATCGTATCCAACAGGTCCTTATATTCCTTGTACGCCTGGACGATCTTTTCCAGGTGACGGTATTCTTTACTTATCTCTCTGAACTTCCGGTTGTCGCTGACAATCTCCGGATTGCTCAGGGCTACTCCCAGGTCTTCGAATCTCGCCTTTATGGCTTCTAATTTATCTAACATACTTTTTGCTACTTTTAGGACCCCTCACGGGCCCGTGGGCCTGCAAACCTACATCAAAATGCGAAAATTCAGTGCGGACTATTTATTTACAGGCCGGGAAATGGCAGCGGAAGGTACGGTACTGATAACCAAGGACGATGGAACGGTGGAAGCAATCCTTCCCGCAGCGGATGCCGGCGAAGGCGTGGAAGCGCTTCCGGGGCTGCTCACGCCGGGATTTGTCAATTGCCACTGCCACCTGGAGCTTTCACATATGAAGGGCCTCCTGCCGGAAAAAACGGGCATGGTGGATTTTCTAATAAGCGTGATCCGGGGAAGGGGCACGGCGACTGCGCAGGGAGAGGAGATGTCCCAGATCCTGACCGCCATCGCCGGGGCGGAGGAATCCATGCTGCATAATGGCATTGTCGCTGTTGGGGACATCTGCAATACCAGCCTTACCCTTAAACAAAAGGTGGAGGGACGCCTGAATTATCACAATTTTATCGAGACCATGGGGTTCATCGAACAGACAGCTCCCGACCGCCTGGAAGCCGCGGTAAAGATTTTCGGGGAGTTTGCCGGGGCTTACAGCCTGCCGATAGCGGCGATTTCGCTGGTACCGCATGCACCCTATTCCGTGTCGCCCCGTCTTTTTGGGCTGATCGCCAACTTTCCCGGCAATCAGTTGATCACCATCCATAACCAGGAAAGCCAGGCGGAGAATCTTTTCTGCCAGACGGGGCAAGGAGATTTTCTACGGCTGTACCAGGCGCTGGGGCTGGATATTTCGTTCTTTTCCGGCTCGGGCCAAAGAAGCATGGCAGGCTATCTGCCTCATTTCTATCACAATCAAACGTTACTGCTCGTGCATAATGTGGATACCCGGGAGGAAGATCTGGCGTGGAAAGGCGGACCCGATCTTTGTTTTTGTCTTTGCCCGAATGCCAACCTTTATATTAGCGGGCAGCTGCCTGATGTGGACCTATTGATGCGGCATGGCTGCAGGATCGTGCTGGGCACGGATAGTCTGGCGTCCAATCACCAATTGGATATCCTGGAGGAAATGAAAACGCTGCAGCATCATTTTCCCCTGGTTCCGACTGAAATACTACTGCGGTGGGCAACCTCCAATGGGGCCGAAGTCCTACAAATGGACGGGATATTGGGGGCATTTGATATGGGTAAGCAGCCGGGGGTCGTATTGGTCAGCGGCATGGAAGAGGGGAAATTTACGAAGCGCTCGAAGGCGCACCGGCTGATCTAGGCGCTGATGATCGTTTGCAACACAGCCAATGTCCTCATTTCACCGAAGTCCGGGATGTGCAGGGCATAAAAGGTCCGGTATGCCTGCAGCAAATGACGCCTGACGTCCTGGTTGAGCAATAGTTCCCTCAGCTCGGCGGGTTGTCTCACCCGCAGCAGCTGGGACGTGATATAGGCGTAGCTGCCTTCCAGGTAGTGTTGATGAGTGGGGTGCTGCGCTGCGAATATCCCCTCCTGTAAGTCCAGTATCTCGTTGCGTTCTGACCAGGTATCTTCGATCCGGAAGCCGAAAAAACCTGCCAGGTGGAGAGTGAAAAACAACGGGAAATTGGCCAGCACGGGGCCTTCCGCTTCGTCCAGGTGAATGAAGGCGTCTTCGATAAAATAAAAGAGGTCTGCATTGGGTTCCGGCTGCTTGAGGCATTTCTGCAGGAGCTCCACCATAAACAAGGCGACCGAGTTTTTTATCACGTCGAAAAACAAATGTTTGTACAGGTATTCCCATTTGAACTCTTTTATACGCTGCAGGTGTTTCAGGTCATTATGGTAGACGACGAGATCGAGCATGGCGGCGGATTGGAAGAGGTTGGCCTTGCCCGGTCCTTTTTTTGTCGAAGTCCTCACACCGTTGACGAGATAGGACTGCACCCCAAAAAGTTCGGTATAGACGGTGACGATGAGGCTTGTCTCCCCATACTTCACTGTCCTGAATACGATTCCTTTTGTTTTATGCAGCTGCATTTGTTGTTATTTACCGATGAAAACGATCTTTGCCGATGACTTTTCATGCCGGCTCTCGTCGGATATCAGTACCAGGTAGACGCCGGTGGCTACCCTGCGGCCTTTGTAGTCTCTTCCATCCCAGATGGCCTGTCCTCCCAGCGCGTTGGTCTGATAAACCAGGCGTCCATCCGGGGCTGTGATCTTGACGAAGGCTCCATCCACCAGACCTCTGACGGCGATGACGCCCGTATAATCAGGGGGTACGGGATTGGGAAATACCAACACATTTGCATTATGATCCCCGCCTTCTGTTGCGGTACTACGAAATGAGCAAAGCCCCCCGGCTGTGGCAAAAAATACTTCTCCCGTGTTTGGATCGATGGCGATGTTCCTTACATCGTTGTTGAGGAGGGGTGTGCTATCCGCCGTAAAGTGATAAACGATCTTTTGCGCATCCGGTGTGACAAGCCATACCCCATTTCGGGTGGCGATCCATTTTCTGTCAGCGCCATCCACTGCTATGGCCTGTACAGCCTGGCCGCCAAAAAGGTAACCTGCAAAATTATCGAATTGTACGACAGGCCATACCGCCTCACAGCCACCCGCACCAAAGACCTGCCGGGCGCATTGTATCAAGCCGATGCCATTACCCGTACCAATCCATATGAGGCTGTTCCTGTCCCTGGCCAGGCAATAAACATGATTGTCAGGCAGATTGCCATTGCCCGTACCTGTGCGATAATATTTCCATTGATCGTCCGAAGTACTACTTAATGAAGCTCCGGGGTTGTAACAGAAAACGCCGTTTCCTTTTGGCGAGACGATCCATACTTGCTTATTATCATCCACCAACACCTGAGAGACGGCATTTCCCGTATGGGCAAAAGGGATGGCAAAAGAGGACCAGCTGCCATCGGCCTGTCTTAGCAGGAGGTCGCGGGCGGCGCCATAATTGGCGATCCAGGCATTGCCGTCCTTGTCGAAGGCCAGGCCGCTGACGCGGTAGGCGGAAGGGTTGTCGAGGGATGGGCCTATGGAAGAGCGTGCAGCGAAGACCCTGAACCCGTCATCTGCATTTTTTTCCAGCAATCCTTCTCCGAAGGAACCGGCCCAGAGGCTGCTATCCCCGGGATTATAAGCGATGGCACAGAAGTCGAAGATGCTGTCGAATACGGGATAGGAGTCTTTGTTATAGTTGGTCCAACCGTTGGCATCGAGGCGATAGATCCCTCCGTTGCGGTCGCCCAGTGGGTGCCAACTGGTGTCGGCGCCTCCTGAGGCCACCCAAAGAACACCGGCGGCGCCCGGGCCCGCCGTGGGGTCCCGGTGGATGGTGATGGGTCCGGTGGCTAGTCCGCCGGGGGAATCGGGGATATAGGATCGCGCCTGGGAGCCAGCGGAACCCCAGGCGGAGAGGCCGGTGATGACATCCGCCACCCAGGGCTCTCCTTGTAAGAGCAGGGCTTGGCGAGGGCTGTGGAGAACACCGGGCTGCTGCAGCACCCTTTCGATCTGACCCGATCCCGTCAGGATCGTCACCCGGCCACTGTCCCCATTTTGTTCGCAAACCAGCAACCGATGTTCGCTGGTTGACAGGCTATTGACATGCCAGGTGCTGCTGTATGCTGCTACCCAGCTGTTGTTGATCAGGGCTACAATGGAATCGCCACGAAGGGCGATGATCTCACCGTCGAGGGACACTACCTGGCGGCAGGGGGCCTCGTTACCTCCCGGCACGGTCCAATTATGATAGTCTGCCAGGTCGGGGGAGTTCAGGGGCGCTTGTTTCAGCCCTTCGGCGGTGGCGGCATACAAGAGCGTTCCATCGGTGGCGACAGCCTGTACGGCGACAGAGTCGCCGCCCGCTCCTATAATGTAAGTGTCTTTTACTTCGTATTTGTCTTCATCCACTACGATGATGCCCAGGCCCGTGGACAGATAGACCTTATTATTATAAGCGATGGCCTGGTAGATGGTCTTGTCGCCTCCCGCGCTCGTCCGCCGGATATCGGGGATATTAAAGGTTTGCCTGCCGGAGAGGATGTCGATATTGCTGGTGGTGTAGGCGATGGTCAGCTTATCGGACGCAGGATCGTAGCAGAGGGCGCTGATGCCTGTTTCGCTGAGCCCGTTGGTCTTACTGAGCCGGCTCATGCTATTGTCCTCCTTATCCACTATAAAGATGCTGTAAGGGGAAGCGCAGTATATTTTCCCTGCCGATCCGGCGACGGCGATGGCCTGATGATAAGGCAAATGGTCCCGCCAATGGCCGATGGCAGGGGTTTGCGTCAGGCCGGAAAGCCAGCACAGAAGGGCAAAATATACCGTAAACAGTATTTTTTTGATCGTTGCGATGGCCAAAGTTAACGGGAAGGTTGCTAAAAGCATCTTTCCAGTGCTGGAAAAGCCGGAGAAATAACGGACCTTCGCACGGCAAAAACCGTTGACTTACAAAAATCATTACCATGTGGGAATCCCTGGCACGCCTGGTCCTAAAATTCCGGTTGTCCTTACTTCTTTTCTTACTGACGGCCACGGGCTTCATGGCCTACCATGCTTCCAGGGTCAAGCTGAGCTATGATTTCAACAGCAGCATTCCTACTGACAATCCCAAATACATCGCGAATCTGAATTTCCGCCAGCAATTCGGGGATGACGGCAATCTATTGGTCGTCGGCGTGCAGACGGACAGGCTTTTTGAAAAGGAGATCTTTTCCGGGTATATCGCGCTAGGCGAAAAATTAAAGAAGATAACAGGCGTGGATGATGTGCTAAGCACTCCCATGGCGATTAACCTGGTGAAGGATTCTGTCACGGAAAAGCCGCATGCTCTTGCCATTTTCCCGGCGCATCCGCAGTCGCAGGCCGAGATCGACAGTGGCAAATCGGTGTTCAAAGGTCTTCCTTTTTACAAGGGACTGCTGTATAATGCAGAGACGAATACCTGGCTAATGGCGGTGCGTGTGAATAAGGACGTGATGAATTCGGCCAAACGGATCGTCACGGTAAATGCAATTATAAAAGAAGTAAAGGCTTTTGGGACGCAATATAACCTGGATATGCATCTCAGCGGCCTGCCCCTTATCAGGACCGTGATGGCGCAGAAAGTATCCCGGGAAACTACCTGGTTCCTGCTGGGATCCGTGCTGTTGTCGGCGATCATCCTGGTAATCTTCTTCCGAAGTCTGGGCGCTATGCTCCTTTCGCTGGGGGTGGTAATCGTCGGGGTGATCTTCAGCCTTGGGACGATGGACCTGCTGGGATACAAGATCACGCTGCTGAATGCCCTGACACCTACTTTAATGGTGGTGATCGGCATACCGAACTGTATCTATTTTCTCAATAAATATCATACGGCATACCGGGAATTGAAAGACAAGCGTGAAGCGCTGCTGGCGATGATCGGCCGGATGGGCGTCGTCACCCTGTTCTGCAACCTGACGGCAGCCATTGGATTTGGAGTTTTTGCCCTGACCCGGAGCGCTATCCTGAACCAATTTGGCGTGGTGGCGGGGATTAACATCATGATGTTGTTCTTTATATCCTTTATTCTGATCCCGGTGGTGCTCAGCTATCTTCCTCCGCCCAGGCCCCACCATACGCGATACCTGGAGAACAGGTGGCTGACCGCCATTTTGCGGAAGCTGGAGATATGGACGCTACACCATCAGCGGACGATCTATGCCGTGACTTTTGGGATGCTTGTTCTGGCGATAGTGGGCATGTTCAGGCTGAAATCGGAAGGTTTTATCGTGGATGACCTGCCACAGAAGGATCCGATCTACACCGATCTCAAGTTTTTCGAACACCATTTTAAGGGCGTAATGCCCCTGGAGATCATAGTAGATACCCGCAGAAAGAATGGATTGCGGATCAACATGCTGCAGACCCTGGACAGCGTGGATCAGCTGTCACGATATATTGCCGCGCAGCCGGAGATGGCCCGGCCTTTGTCGCTGGCGGAGGGGTTGAAATTCGTCCGTCAGTCCTATTACGGAGGGGACAGCGCCAACTATGGCGTGCCAAATTCGCTGGACCTGCCCTTTTTGTCGTCGTATCTGAAAGGGGGGGGAGACTCTTCGGGGAAAGCTACCGGCGGGAGCAATAATCTTAACCAGCTATTGAAGAGTTTTGTAGACAAGGATAACCGGCGGCTGCGTATCAGTGTAAATATGGCCGATGTGGGCAGCAGTCGTCTACCCTTCATCCTGGACGACCTTGAAAGGAAAACGAAGCTTCTTTTCGATACTGCAAAATACCATGTAGAGCTCACGGGCACCAGCGTCACTTACCTGGAAGGCAGTAGCTTTATCATCAAGGGGCTGAAGGATAGCATTCAATGGGCGTTTGTGCTGATCGCAGCCTGTATGCTTTTCCTGTTCAGGTCTTTCCGGATATTGCTTTGCAGCCTTGTACCCAATATCATACCATTGATCATAACGGCGGGCATTATGGGATGGGCGGGGGTCCGGCTTAAGCCATCGACGGTGATCATTTTCAGTATTGCGCTGGGTATTGCCATCGATATCACGATCCGGTTCCTGGTGAATTATAAGCAGGAGTCCCGTGGGCCGGATGGCAAGCAGACTGATCCGCAGCAAATGGTGATCGAGACGATCAATAAGACCGGTATCAGCATATTATACACTTCGATGGTGCTGATCGCGGGGTTTGTCATTTTTTGCTTTAGTGATTTTGGCGGGATCTTCGCCCTGGGATGGCTGACCTCGCTGACGCTGGTGATCGCTACGGTGACGAACCTGGTATTTCTGCCGGCATTGCTTATCACGCTGACGCGCAGGCGCCGGAGGTAGTACTAGACCTCGGCCAGGCCGTTCTTGATGGCGAACATTACAAGGCCTACGCGGGTGCGTACCTTTAATTTCTCGAAGAGGGTATTGCGGTAGTTGTCGACGGTGCGGGGGCTGATGAACATTTTGTCGGCAATGTCCTTGTAGGTAAGCTCCGAGCAAATGAGCCGGAGGAATTCCTTTTCTTTATCGCTGAGGATGACAGGATCTTCGGGATTACCCAGGTCTTTATGGAGTCCGCTGATGATCTTGCCGGAAATATATTCGGACAGGTAGAAATCTTTTTTCATGATGGAATCCAGGGCCACTTTCAGCTCTTCAGGTTCGATGTTCTTCATGATGTAGCCTTTGGCGCCCAGGCGGAGCATGCGGATGATCGTATTCTCGTCGCTGGACATGGAGAGGGCCAGCACTTTGATCTGGGGGTAGTTCTTATGGAGCCAGCGCACCGTCTCATATCCGTCCATATCCGGCATATTGACGTCGAGGAGGATGATGTCGGGGACGATGTGCTGTGTAACCTTGGCCTTTATCTCTTTTCCATTATCTCCTTCGAACAGGACGGTGTAATTTTCGAAAGAATCGATCAATTTTGCCAATGCCTTCCGTAGAAGGCTATGATCATCAACAATGCCGACCTGTATTTTCTTAAGTGATGCAGCCATAAATAAATTATAAAGCTTCCCTTTCGAGGGGCAATTCCACTTGTATAACTGTACCTTTTCCAGGCTGGCTCTGAATGGTGATCTCTCCGCCAATGAGACGGGCACGGTTTGTCATACTTTTCAGGCCTATACCGCTGGAGGAGGACGCCGATACCTGTTTCTTTTCCGGATCAAAGCCTACCCCGTTGTCCTCCACCCGCAAAACAAATTTATCATCAATTGAGTAATTTACCGCAATATTTACGTGAGTGGCTTTAGAATGCTTTAAAATATTGTTTATCATCTCCTGGAACATGCGAAAAAGGAAGATGGCCCGTTGACTTTCGAAAGGAAATTCCTCCCCTTCCACGGAGAATTCTACTTCTATCAGGCCTGTCCGGCGGAGGCTTTCCAGGTCAAACCGGATGGCTTCCACCAGGCCAATCTGGGAAATACGGTCTGTATGGAGGCTTTTGGTAAGGTCTGCCATATCGTAGATGATCTTATTGAGCATCTGACGGCTATTTTGAACGCTTTCGTATGCGGGGTGTTCTTTTTCCAGGGGCAGGATGGACAGGGATAGTTTGACCACCGATAATACCTGGCCGATGTTGTCATGGAGTTCCTGGGCGATGGTCTTGAAAGTGGCTTCCTGCATTTCGAGCTGGCTTCGAAGCACTTCCTGTTCGTATTCCTGTTTCATGCGTACCATTTCTTTTTCCTGCCTGTGTTGTCTTTTTTGGTAGAGGAACAGCAGGAAAAGGATGAAGCCGACCAATAACAAGGCCAGCACCATCCCTAAAAGGACTACGACGTAGAGTTCCTGGCCCTGATCCGGCATAAAAAGGCGATAGTGAAAGATGAATATAAGAAAACATTCAAAAGTAGTATGATAAACTGGAAATTTTTCCGGATAATATCCGGTGCTTTTTTCAGGAAGTTAAGCATTCCGAAAACGGGGAAAGTGCAGCAATAAAAAAATAAGAGACCGGCGCAAATCCAGAAAGCTGGCTGCCTGACAAGGTTGACAGAATGAGAAGATTGGAATAACTCGAAAAAGTAGTAGATACAGATAATAGTGATAAGCAGGCAGCTCAATGCATAGTTTATGGAACCAAAGGATGTGATCGGCTGGATAAAAATAAAATTCACTGCAACCATCAGTACATACAGCCAGGCGGTATGCAAAATGATCTTTTTTACGGTCTTGCTTTGTATGATCTCCCTAAGAACATACATGTAGAACAGGAATTCAAAAACGCCAAAGAAATTGTACAGGGGAATGGGAGGTTTACCCTGATTGGAATAGTGCAACCCAATAAGCTCTACGATCAATGTGATCAATAAGAACAGGGGGAACAAGCGCAGGTAAACGCTAATCCTTTCGTAAAAGTAGACGCTAAGACTGGCTATAAAACTGACCGCAATGAATGTTATATATATCAGCGGATTCATAAATCCCCAAAATAGGGGAATTAATCGGTATGAAAAAGCCAGCTATAAATTAAAAGAGAGGTCTCCCTTGCGGGAAGACCTCTCTTTGATCCATGGTTATGGTTATATGATCATTAATCCTTTATTTTTGTCCGCGACCATAAGTGTTCCCAGTTGGTCGCCTCCCATTGTAACAGTGGTTGGAGGAGGATTAGTTCCGGGGAGGACATTAGGGAGAGGGAAACCCATATTGTAAGCCATCAACCCGGCTTTTCCATCCTTTTCGACATATAGATCCTTAAATGCGGGCGCCTCATTTTCCTCATTCAGGCTACAGGTTGCTATTAAGGCCACTGTTTGACGTCCTTCATTTTCTTTTCTGGGAGCATTGCCGCCGTATACACCAAAAGCTATTCGAATTCCATCAGCACCATGCAGCTTAGCAGTTTGAATGAATTCTTCCAGTTCGTCAGCACTATACCAGATACCCAGCGTATCTTCTTTGCCAATTTTCTCCGAATTCTGCATCCATCTGTCTTTCTTATAATTCCGGATAAGGGAGTCAACATGTTCGGTACCTACATAATTTCCAGCCTTTACTGTTTTTTTTTCAATTGTTCTCATTGTTAGTCGCTTTAGAGTTTTGAAGAATAATTTGCTTTGGTAAAAGTATTCCCCAAGTCTCTGAGAGACTAGACGCAAAAAAGTATCAATCAAATAATTATAAATTAGTATTATTTATAAACTAAAGGGGATCAAAGACTCAGGTGGTAAATATGACAAAAAAAACGTTTTTTAGTCAATAAAAAAACAGTAAATAAACGAAGGAAAACCACGTCTTTTTACGTGGTCAAAAGGCACGTATAATACGCAAGAAAATACCGTCTGAAGTTTTCATCCTGATTTCTTCAGGATCGGAGATTTTATCTGACATTAGTAGGGAGAGGTTCATCATTGTCCCGTTTTTACAATTTGATATCCTTAAAGCGTGTTGGAAACTAAGTGTTGTTGTGCCATGTTGCTACCTTGAATGTATCGTACAGATTTAATCAAAAATTATTGACCACTACATTACTATGCATCGGCAACAGCATACATAACCATTAACACCTTATCCTGTTTGTTTTCAAGCGTGTATGGGTATGTATGCTGTTGTTTTCCTTATGTTTAAACGCGGATCGGGCCGATTTTAGTACACATGAGAAATCACCCGGGCATTACAAATATGCTACCGTTGTTTGCCCAAAGTGCTTACCGCTGTTACCATTCAAAACTCCCGGGTACCCGCTGCCACCTTCGGCAGGGGGGTATCCCGGAGTGATCTTCTCCCCTTCTTTTTCCTTTCCTATTGATTTGTGATTGAGAAAGTTACAAGCTTTCAGGTTTGTTGAAGCATTCCATCCGGCGGTGCAATAGGCCGGTTTTTCGTACATTTGCGCCTCTTTATACCCAACACTCAGTCAATGAATAAGAAGATCAAATCGGCGCTTATCTCCGTTTTTTACAAAAATGGCCTGGACAGTATCGTTAAAAAACTACACCAGGAGGGTGTAATCATCTATTCGACGGGAGGCACACAGCAGTTTATCGAGTCGTTGGGCCTGCCCTGCACTCCGGTGGAGAGCCTGACCTCCTACCCTTCTATTCTTGGAGGAAGGGTGAAGACATTGCATCCTTCGGTCTTTGGGGGCATCCTGGGAAGAAGGGACAGACCCACCGACCTGGAAGAGATGGCCCGTTATCATATTCCGGAGATCGACCTCGTGATCGTAGACTTATATCCTTTTGAAGAGACGGTGGCTTCCACCAGTGATGACGAGGCTATTATCGAGAAGATCGACGTTGGGGGCCCCTCTATGATCCGGGGAGCCGCCAAGAATCATAAAGATGTGGTAGTTATAGCGTCCAAAAAGGAATATGCTTACCTGGAGCAGCTGCTGGATGATCAAAAAGGGACCACTACGCTGGAACAGCGCCGGATGCTGGCCGCCAAGGCGTTTGAAGTTTGCGCTCACTACGATGTAGTGATCGCCCAATATTTTATTTCCCCCGCTGCGGTGTCTTCACAGGGGGCGGCCTCTTCGGCCCCTGCGCAGGAACCGGATTATTTCCTGGAATCTGTTGCCTCACCAAAGAGTTTAAGATACGGTGAAAACCCCCATCAATCCGCCCGTTTTTTTGGCAACCTGTCGGCGCTTTTCGACCAGCTGAATGGCAAGGAATTATCCTACAATAACCTGGTGGATGTGGATGCTGCCGTGCAGCTGATCCAGGAATTTGACGGTACCCAGGGTGCTGTTTTTGCCATCATCAAACACACAAATGTTTGCGGTATTTCCATCCGTCCTTCGCTGAAACAAGCCTGGGATGCGGCCCTGGCGGGCGATCCGGAGAGTGCTTTCGGGGGGGTATTAGCCTGCAGCGCCCCGGTGGATAAAGCCACGGCCGAAGCGATCAACGAGATCTTTTTCGAGGTGTTGATCGCCCCTGCCTATGATAAAGACGCCCTGGAAGTGCTGCGTTCGAAGAAGAACCGCATCGTTCTCCGGCAGAAGGTCCAGCTGGCCAACCGCCCTCAATACCGGAGGCTGCTGAACGGTGTATTACAACAACAGCAGGATGAGGGCAATTACCTTGAATGGAAAGAAGTGGGGGGCCGTCCTTCCACCAGCGGGGAAAAAGACGATCTCACCTTTGCCAATATTGTTTGTAAGCATTTGAAGTCCAATGCCATTGCACTTGTAAAAGACAGGCAGCTGATAGGTAAGGGCTGCGGACAGACCAGCCGGGTGGATTCCGTACGGCAATCCATTGCCAAGGCGGCACAATTTAATTTCGATCTTAAGGGAGCGGTGCTGGCATCCGACGCGTTCTTCCCATTTAATGACAGCGTACAGATCGCCCATGCAGCGGGGATTACGGCTTTTATTCAACCGGGGGGCTCCATCCGTGACAAAGATTCCGTCGACTATTGCGTGGAGAACAAGCTGGTGATGGTCCTGACGGGGATCAGGCATTTTAAACACTAGCTACAAGTTACAAGCTTCAAGCTGCAAGCTGGGTTTGCTTAAATGATCCGACTTGTAGCTAGTACCTTGCGGCTTGTGGCTGTTTAGGCGTCCCAGAACACCTCTTCTTTCAGGAATACTTCGTAGACTTTCTTCCAGCCTGCAAATTGCGGGTCGTTGCCAAGAAAAGTATTATGCCAGATGGTCACCATCAGTCCGTTGACCTTTCTGATCAGCTGGTAGTAATGCATCAGCTCGCGCATGGCCTGGGCCGGTGTATCATGCTGCTCATAAAAGGAATTGGCGTCCATAAAACAAAAAGGGAACAGGCGCAGGGAGGTCGTTTCCTCTTTTTCCAGGTCATACCAGTAAAAGGAAGAGGCCACCGAGGCGCGGAAACCATTGATGCTCCCATACCCCATGGAGAAATCCTGCTGAATGCCGTATTTTATCAGCAGGCGGTAAGTTTGCGGTAATGCAAACCTGATATAATGCTGGCGGCTGCGGATGACCTCTTTTTCAGTCATACATTCCAGCCATTCTATCTCTTCTTTCAGGATGCTCTCCCTGTCGCCACTCTGCCAGGAAGGATGGATGCCTACGCGATAGCCTGCTGCATGATAGCGCACGAGTTCCTGCAAGCCCGGGCCATCCGGGGAAATGTTCCTGTCCAGTCCTTTTTGCCGGGCAGCCACCAGGAAGAAATAATAAGCCCGCAGGCGGCAATACAAGTGCAGCGAGTCCAGCCACTCGTATGCATCGTAAGGGTCTTGCTGCCGTCCCTGCAATACGCCGATCCTTTCCCTGACCTTCGACCATTCGCCTTTTGACAGCGCCAGCAGAAGACCGCCCAGGTTCCTTTTCCATCCTTTGTGCAGGTAGCTATAAGCAACATCGATGTCATACGTAGGAATGAACTTGAAGGAAGCGTAGCGGAAGGTGAGGGCGGGATATTTTTTCGCAAGCGCTTTTTTGAATTCCTGGATCCAGATATTTATCAGCGGGATATCCAGAAAGCCTTCTTTCCAGGCCAGCGAACGCGTGTGATCAAAACGCCCATATTCATCCGGGCTGCCGGGCAGGTATTCTTCGTACCGGCTGAGCAGATAGAAGGAGGCGGCGAAAATATCAAAGGGAAAATCACCTTCCGTAGGGAAAAAAGCCTTGTGAAAGTTGAGCTCGAAGCATTCGATCTCCGCTGCGCGAATGCCTGTTTCCTGCAGCAGCGGCGTATTGCGTAAAAAGAACTCTACTTCGTCCAGCTCTTCCTCCGAATAATTCAGACGGGGCCCGGCATAGCCGGCATATTCCTTAATGTTCACAGTAAGCGCGATAGGTTCGTCGAAAAGCTCCCTGCCGATGAAGTCGACAATGTAGCGCAGTCGTGGAGTGATATGAGGGGTATATAATAAAAGCATACTAGTTCACCATCACCCTCTTTCGGCCTTCCATCTTTCATTGAAGGTCTTTGGAGAAAAGTCCAGTTCGTCACGATGCGCCGTCCAGGCTTTGAATGCCTTATTGACGACCCAGTTCTTCATCCTGTGGCTTCCCATATTCATTAATCCGCGGCTGAGGCTAGCCTTTTTCCAGGCTTTCCAGGCCAGCTTTTCAGACCAGGAGGCATAGCCGTTCTCAACGGCTTCATATCTATTCTCCAGGAGCAGCTCGTGCAGGTTGATCTTCACGGCGCAGACCTCAGTGCAATTGCCGCAAAGGGAAGAAGCGTAGCTAAGGTGTTTCCACTCTCCCATCTCTTTCAGGTGAGGGGTAATAACAGAGCCAATAGGACCGCTGTAGGTGGTGCCATAGCTATGTCCGCCGATGTTCTTGTAAATGGGGCAGGCGTTGAGGCAGGCACCGCAGCGGATACAGTAAAGGCTTTCGCGCGATTTTTCGTTGGCAAGGATATTGGTCCGGCCATTGTCCAGGAGAATAACGATCATTTCTTCCGGACCGTCCGACTCACCCGGCTGTCTGGGGCCGGCGACGATGGTATTGTATACGGTGACCCGCTGGCCTGTGCCGTAGGTGGCCAATAAGGGCCAGAATAGTCCCAGGTCAGTAAGGGAGGGGATCACTTTTTCGATGCCGGCGATGACGATATGTGTTTTGGGAAAGGCGCAGCTGAGGCGTGCGTTGCCTTCATTTTCCGTGACGGCGATGGCGCCTGAGTCCGAAATAATGAAATTGGCTCCTGTAATACCGATCTCCGCCTGTACATATTTTCCCCGTAGTTTTTCCCTGGCTACCAGGGTGAGCTGTTCGGGGGTAAGTCCGGGTTTGGTATGCAATTTTTCGTAAAAAAGCTTAGCCACATCTTCCTTACTCTTATGCATGGCCGGCGTGACGATGTGATAAGGCGGTTCGCCATCCAGCTGCTGGATATATTCGCCGAGGTCTGTCTCTACGGACTCGATGCCATTTTCTTCCAGGAAATCATTCAGTTTGAGCTCTTCTGTGACCATGCTTTTGCTTTTCACGATGGTCCGACAGTTCCTCTGCTTACAAATGGCCAGGATCTCTTTCAGGGCAGACGCGGCATTTTCAGCCCAGATGACCTTTCCGCCACGCTGGGTGAAGATGGCCTCGAATTCCTCGAGGTGTTTGTCCAGGGTCTCGAGCGCCCGCCATTTGATGTTCTTTGCCCTTTCCCGGGCCAGGTTCAGCTCCGCAAACTGCTGTTTGCCCTGTGGGACGACGGCGTTATACCGGCCGATGTTGAAGTTGATCTTACGCCGGTGGTCCATATCTCCGGCCTTCACCGTGCTGCGGGCGATGAAACTGGCTGCTGTGTCAGTCATGGTTTAAAGTATTTTTTCGCCACCTTATCCAGGGCTTCATAGAAGCCGGCTCCGAACTTACGCACCAGGGATTCTTTCAGGAAAACATATGCAGGCACTTTCAGTTTCTTACCGTTGATGCAAGCCGGCCGGCACATTGTCTCACGGGGCTCGTAGTTCACTACTTCGTGAGTTTTTGTCTTACTGATCTTTACGGGATATAAATGGCAACTGATGGGCTTTTTCCAGCTGATCTTTCCATCGTAGTAAGCCTGTTCAATACCGCATTTTATAATGCCCTTGCTATCCCTGAAACCATATGCACACATTTTTCCTTCGATGGTGGGGGTGACCCAGCCGAATTCCCGGTCGTAGTTGTAGCGGCCGCGGCCTTCGATCTCTTTTATCCCTGCAGGAGTGAGGTAGGGCTTTACGGTCTCATAGACCTCGTTGATCCTGTCCATTTCATCTTTCTCCAGCGGGGCTCCTGCGTCGCCATCCTCACAGCATCCTCCTTTACATTTCAGAAGGTCGCATACGAACTGCTCTTCCACCAGGAGATCGCTTACCAGGACGTTGTCGATTGCTATCATGCTTACAAATATAGGTCACATTAGTGATTATTCAGCTACAAGCCACAAGCTGCAAGCTACAAGAAAGTCTTATAAAGTCCTGGCTTGCAGCTTGTGGCTAATAGCTTGCAGCTTATTGATTTTTCCACCGAAAGGTATTGATCAGATGGTTCATATCTTCCTGCAGGAATTCATTGACGGGTTTTAGGGAGTCTTCGTTGGGGGTCGTATCGAAATACAAGGCTCCCCGGAGAAAATGCCTGGTGGTGTCGGTGACGAAGAACTGATGGGCTGTAGCCGCATTGCCTCCTACGTTGAAGAAGACGCCGCCCACGCCATTTGCCGTCCGGATAGGGGTCTGATCAATGGAAGAGGCTCTGGATGTGTGCTTAAAGGTCATTTTGAAAGCATCGTCCCGCAGCTTATCGAAGGTATTGTGGCCAATGTCCTTGTAGCTGACGTAAATTTTTGCATTGAAGCGGGGGAAATCGATGTTAATCCACCAGGGATTTTCCGGCTTTGCCTCAAAAAAGGAGCTGTCTCTCACCACATTGGCATAGACAGGATATTCAAAGCTGTATGGGTAGCCCGGCTGGTCGAATGTGCGGTATTGATGCGGTGGGAGGTCTATTTTGAAGTAACCCCTTCTTTTGAGGGTAAAATCGCTGTTACAGGAAAAAAGGAGGGCGGATATTACGCAACATATTCCCAGGACGGTGAAAAACCTTGTCGTATTCAATTTAAGCATTCATTTTTACGGTGACC
Organism: Flavitalea plasmicola; assembly: GCF_030546645.1. Classification (GTDB taxonomy): domain Bacteria; phylum Bacteroidota; class Bacteroidia; order Chitinophagales; family Chitinophagaceae; genus Puia. Next base: position 641,044 of record NZ_JAUOTO010000006.1, on the reverse strand, counting down.
TTTACTTTTTTTATCCTGCTGCTGTCTGCGTCGAGAATAGTGAACTCAAAGTCTCCACAGGGTATCATGTCGTTCACCTTAGGGATCTTGCCTGATATCTCCAGTATGAGGCCGGCGAGCGAATCGCTATCACCTTTTACCTCGTCAAAGGTATCCACGGGCAGGAGCATGGCCTTGCAAACGTCATTCAGCATGGTGCGACCTTCGAATATATAGCTGCCATCGTCCAGCCGCCTGTTGCCACTCTCCTCTTCATCGAACTCATCCCGGATGTCACCGATGACCTCTTCCATAATATCTTCCAGTGTGACGATGCCGCTGGTGCCGCCAAACTCATCCACGACGATGGCGAAATGGATCCTTTTCTGCTGAAATTCATGCAGGAGATCTTCTATCAATTTGTGTTCATGGACAAAAAAGGGAGGGCGGATAAGCTTATGCCAGTCGAAGTCGTCGGGTTCATTCAGGTGGGTGATCAGGTCTTTCGTATGGATCATGCCGGCCAGATCATCCAGGCTTTTGCGGTATACGGGCAAACGCGAATAATGCAGCTCTTCCACTCTTTGTTTCAGCCCGGCGAAATTCAGCTGGAAGTCGATGCCGTGGACCTCCAGGCGGGTGCGCATGATCTGCTTAACCGTGATGCTGCCAAATTCGATGAAGCCCTGCAGAATGCTTTTTTCTTCTTCAGAAGCCAGTTTTTCAAGATTGAATGCTGTCTTTTTGCGGCCAAAGAATCTTTCCAGTCCTTCGCTCCTGTGAACGGCCCACCCGCTGACCCTCCGGAAAAGAAGGTGAATGAGCTCTACGACGCCGGATGTATAATAGGCGAACTGCAGGTTATTCTGGGTGGCCCAGACCTTTGGCATGACCTCTCCGAAAAGGATGACGACAAAAGCGACCAGGATGACCTTTATAAGGAATTCAAATAGCCAGAAGCTTTGTTTTAGAAGAACCATTTCATCAATAAGGAAATTGGCCAGAATGATGATAGCGATGTTGATGATGCTATTGGCGATGAGCAGTGAAGCGAGGAGATCTTTCGGTTCTTCCAGCAGGGTGACAATCCTCTTCCAGGAGGCGTCCTGTTTGGTCTTAAGGATATTGATATCCTTATAGGTCAGTGAAAAAAAGGCTACTTCCGAGCCTGCCAGGACAAACGAGATGATCAGGAGGAAAAGGATAACGATTGCCAGTATAGTCGTAGCCTGTGGGTTGATGACCAGGAACACAGGAGACAGGACTTCGTTCAGTAACACTTTCGTTAAAGGGTGATCCAAAATAAACAATTTCGTTAACAATGACTACTTACCCAAGGAGTTAAAACGGCAGGTCTTCGGAGGGCTCTCCCAGGGTTGGAGAATCCGAATTGCCTTCCAGGCCCTCGTGATGAATATGGGGATGAGAAGGTCCGTCGGAGCGTTTGTCCAGCATGATCAGGTTGTCCCCTACCACTTCAGTGGCGAATTTTTTATTCCCTTCCTTATCTTCCCAGCTGCGCGTACGCAATCTGCCTTCGATATAGACCAGGCTGCCTTTGTGAAGATATTTTTGAGCCAGTTCGGCCAGGCCCCGCCAAAGGACGACAGTATGCCATTCCGTTTGCGAGATGAGTTTACCTGCCCTGTCTTTAAAGGTCTCTGTGGTAGCCAATGAGAATTTTGCGACGGCAATATTACCCTCCAACACCTGTACATCCGGGTCTTTTCCGAGATTTCCAATTAACATCACCCTATTTACACCACGCATACGAAGAAGTTTGAAGTTTACAATCGTCTTTAAGTACCAATTCCTGCTTTGATGTCCGTAAAACGGATGTCGGTAAATTTCATCCGTTTTCCGGAAAAATCTAATATCCGTCCTTCAGACAACGAACCTTTGGTTCGTCAGACCGTGCCGTACGGTCACTCGTTCATTAAAATTAAATTTTTTCAGGCAAAAAGATAAATTTATTAGAACAAGCTTTGCGCCGGGGTGGGATCGAGCAGCCAGGCGTTGATAAATTTGGGAAAGGGGTAATCGCTTAGTTTCTTCTTATCCACCAGCAGGTAGTCTTTAAGGGAAGTAAGCGGTTTTTTAAGGTGGATGGTAAAGAACTGTCCCTGGATGGACTGGTGCGTAAGTTCCTGACGATATACTTTTGATATATACCTGACTGTGAGTGATTGTGTTCCAAAGACCCTTGCCGCCAGATCGCCTTTAAGGATGTCTTCGGGGTACACGGGTTCTTTTGACTCCCAACCTACCAGTTCGAAGAGATCGGCCCAGATATCGCCTTTTTCCCGGCGCCGGATATATACCTGTCCATCGGGTGTTTCCACCATAAAATAATAGAACCAGCGGCGTTTTTTGTGAAGGACTTTTTCTTTTATGGGGAGCTCACCTACCCTTTCGCTGCCGTAAGCCTGGCAACGGTCCCGTTGGATACAGGTAGTGCAGAGAGGGTTTTGGGGTCGACAGATCATGGCGCCAAAGTCCATAATGGCCTGGTTATAGGTGCCTGGCTGCTCTTTATCCAGCAGTTGACCGGCCAGGGCCGTATATTTTTTTTTCCCGGCGGTGGAATCGATGGGAGTAGCATCGCCTGTATAGCGCGACAATACGCGCAATACATTGCCATCCACCACGGCATGGGGAAGGTTAAAGGCAAAAGAGGCAATGGCTGCGGCTGTATAGGGGCCAATGCCCTTCAACGCCAGAATAGTCTCATAATCGGCGGGGAATTTGCCGCCATAGTCATCTGCTATCTTGCGGGCTGTGGCTATGAGGTTGCGGCACCGGCTGTAATATCCCAATCCTTCCCAGCATTTGAATACTTTCTGGTCTGGGGCACGGGCCAGGTCTTCGATGGTAGGGAACGTTGTGATAAACTTTTCATAGTAGGCCCAGCCCTGTTCTACACGAGTTTGCTGCAGGATGACCTCGCTGAGCCAGATCCTATAGGGGTTTTTCTCACCTTTCCAGGGCATAGCCCTGAAATTTTCTTTTTTATGCCATTTTAGCAGCAAATTTGTAAAATCGCCTTTTTTTACCGTCATTATACGTAAATTAGCCTCCCTTAAAATTCACAATCAATATTTTAGAGAATCCTTGCACAAATAAACCAAATCTATTATTTTGATGCTGAAAAAGGATTTTATACAAGATGTTGTGAATTAAAAATTTTGTTATATATTTAAAATCAGAAACTTATAAAACTTAATCCCCATGAGAAAGGCAGACCTAGTTAACCAGATATCGGAAAAAACAGGTATACCTAAGGTTGACGTCCTTGTGACGTTGGAAACCATGTTCAAAGAAGTAAAAGAGACCCTTTCCCAGGGAGAAAACATTTATATCCGGGGATTTGGCAGTTTCATCACGAAGAAGAGAGCTGCGAAAATCGGACGCAATATAAAGAAGAATGTGGCAGTTCATATTCCTGAGCACTTCATTCCTGCTTTCAAGCCTGCGAAAGAGTTTGTGGCAGAAGTAAAAAAATTGCAGTCTGTGAAAGAAGATCAACCAAACCCGGATGAAGAGATGTAATTTTGCGCTCTAAGCGAACAGCATGAAGAGACAGCAAATTATGGTAGTTGGCACCGGGGTGCTCTTATTACTCGCTCTGTATTTTTTTGGACAAACAGTTCCTCCGCAAAAGAAGCAAGAGCCCTCCGAAGGGGGTGCTCAAGGGGCTTCTATTTCAAGACCGATCAGCACTGAGGATATTCTACAGGCCTCACAATCAAAGCTTACTCCTACACAACTGGAATATGTCACCCGTTTGCAGCATGCTGTGGTAAGGGGGGATGTAAAAGTGCAGCAGCTGGATGCCAGCCGGTCGTTGGCAGCATTCTGGCGGGATTCCGTGCAGAATGGGTTCCTGCCTTTTGCCTATTATACGGCAGAAGTAGCTAAATTGGAAAATTCGGAAAAAAGTCTGACATTTGCAGCCCGAATATTTTTGGAGAGTTTGCGGGGGCAGGATAACCCGGCTATTAAAAGCTGGATGGCCACCAATGCTAAAGAGTTGTTTGAAAAGGCTTTAGAACTGAATCCTCAGAATGATTCCACGAAGGTGGGTCTGGGCGCAAGCTACGTGTTTGGTAGCACGGCCGGAAGTCCAACGGAGGTCATGCAGGGAATTCAGCGGATTTTGGAAGTAGCACGCCGTGATACAAGCAATATGTACGCTCAATTCATGCTGGGTTGGGGAGGGATTGTATCAGGGCAATTTGATAAAGCTATTGAACGTTTGACAACAGTCGTTCGACATCAACCTGCCAATATCGAAGCGATACTCCTACTTGCCGAAGTCCATCAGCAACAGGGTAACAAGGCTGATGCCATCCGATGGTATCAGGTTGCCCGGAAGCTGGTAGGTAACCCGGATATGATCAAGGAGATTGATCAAAGTATCCAGTCTTTACGTTAAGTCTCACATTTAGAGCGAGCGAAGTGCGCTGGCAGAGGCTCAACATCAATCATTGGGGAATTTAGAATTTATTTTTAACTATAAAAAGTACTCATTATGCCTTGTGGTAAAAAGCGTAAGCGTCATAAAATTGCGACGCATAAGCGTAAAAAAAGACTGAGAAAAAATCGCCATAAGAAGAGGAACAAATAGTGTTTTTCTATGCGCGCGGGGGTCAGTCAGAATGGCCTCGTTCTAAAAGGTTCATGTCTATGGCAAACGCTAGTTACGCTTGAATAAGGAACTGATCATAAATGCAACCCCACAGGGTGTTGAGATAGCCCTATTAGAGGACAAGAAGCTGGTGGAGCTACACCATGAAAAAGCTGATGCAAGCTTTGCAGTGGGTGATCTGTACCTGGGAAAGGTAAAGAAGCTGATCCCGGGGCTGAATGCCGCTTTTGTGGACGTAGGTTTCGAAAAGGATGCTTTTCTACACTATACTGATCTCAGTCCTTATGCCCGGAGCCTGCTGAAGTTCACGCAACAGGCGATGAACGACACCAGCGCGGAGGGTTTTGACTTCGGTGGTTTCCAGGTGGAGCCGGAGATCATTAAAACGGGGAAGATCAATGAGGTATTGAACGGCAAACCACACATACTTGTTCAGATATTAAAAGAACCTATTGCGGCCAAGGGCCCTCGCCTCAGCTGTGAGATCTCACTGCCGGGGCGTTTTGTCGTTATTACTCCTTTTAATGATATTGTAGCTGTCAGCAGGAAGATCCATTCTTCAGAGGAGCGCAAACGGCTGCAAAAGATCGTTGAGGCCATCAAGCCGAAGAATTTCGGGGTCATTGTCCGTACGGCGGCCGAGGGTAAGAACACGGCTGAGCTACATGAGGACCTTACGGACCTGGTAGCCACGTGGAAGATGATCCAGCACAACCTGAAAGGGGCTGTGGCGCCTGCGAAGATCCTCAGCGAGCAAACGAAGACCACCAGCATGTTGCGGGACCTGTTGAACGAGGATTTCAACAAGATCGTCATCAACGACCGGAATATCTACAACGATACCAAGAGCTATATCCAGCGTATCGCCCCCGATAAGGTTGACATTGTCTCCTATTATCACAATGGTTCTCCTATTTTCGACCAGTTCAGCGTTACGAAGCAGGTGAAGGCGGCTTTTGGGAAGACGGTAAACCTCCCCAGCGGGGCTTATCTCATCCTGGAGCATACCGAAGCGCTGCATGTCATCGACGTGAACAGCGGGTACAAGAGCGTCAGTAATAACCAGGAGCAGAACGCGTTGGAAACCAACCTGGAGGCTGCGGAGGAGATCGCAAGGCAATTGAGGCTACGGGATCTGGGTGGCATTATCGTGGTGGATTTCATAGACATGAAGCTACCGGACAATAAGCGCAAGCTGATGGAGTCCATGGAATCATTTATGCGCACGGACAGGGCCAAGCATGCCGTCCTGCCTATCTCCAAATTCGGGCTGATGCAGATCACCCGGCAGCGGATGAAGCCGGAAGTCACTATCAATACACAGGAAGTGTGTCCCACCTGTAATGGCACAGGCAAGATATCTTCCGCTCTTATCCTGGAGGACGAGATCGAAAAGAACTTAAGCTACCTGCTGAATCACCAACATAAGGACCTGACCCTCACGGTGCATCCCATTATGCATGCTTACCTGACCAAGGGGAAGCTCTTTGGCATCGGGTCAAGGCAATGGAAATGGCGGTTGAAATACAAGCAGAAGGTCAATATTGCTGCGAATACGAATTACCACCTTACGGAGTTCCATTTCTTCGACAAGCAGGAAGATGAGATCAAGCTGTAAATAAAGAAAATACTTAAAAAAAAACGAGGGTGTCTCAAAAGTAGAGACACCTTTTTTCTATATAGGGATGTATAGAGGTTGGTATAGGCGATTACTAGAGCGCCTTATGCTGCAGCTTCAATAAAGTCAAAGTAGATTGTAGCAGTTTTTAAGTGATTAGGAAGGATTTCCTCCATTTTTAGGCCGCTTTCTTTCTTAAATTATGAGCCAGGGCGAGTAGACCTGTTTCAATGGCCACTTTTTCGATCCCCCGCAGCATAAAGCGTTTAAAGTGGTGATTGTGTTTGATCTGCCCAAAGACGGGTTCGGTATCCCAGCAGCGTTGTTTGCGTTTTTTAATACCCCGTTTCGATTTAAGCCGTTTTTCCGCTTTTCGCCTTAACCGGTTAAGGTTGAGGTTGACCTCTATGATCCGGTGGCCTTCTGCCGGATGACATTTCGATCGCAGCGGACAGCTGGCACATCCTTTCGCCTGGTAACGGGTCAGGGTTTGATCGATACCGGATTTGGTCTTATTGCTCCGGATAAAGCTGTTCCGTTTCTTCATCACTTTGCCAGCAGGGCAATACTGACGCCCGGTAGATTCCTTATAAGGGAACCGGTCTGCCCGGAAGGCTTCCTGATCATGGAGCCGCTCCTGCTGCTGCCGGTCAAAACGCGGGTATTTAACATAGGCGGTAATCCGTTTTTTCTCCAGCCATTGATAGTTCTGTTCACTGCCATATCCCGCATCAGCCGTCAGGTTATTGGGCTTAACGCCACTATTACGGATATGCTGCTGTAAATGATCGATCAGTGTTCCCGTATCGGTGGAGCTCTGGTGGATGCTATAGGCGGCTATATATTGATTGTTGGTGCTGATCTGTACGTTGTAGCCCGGCTTTAACTGCCCGTTGCGCATATGATCCTCCTTCATCCGCATAAAGGTCGCGTCAGGATCTGTTTTGCTATAACTGCTCCTGGACTCTCCGATGATCTTTTCCTGTTGTTCATATTTATCCAGTGCCCCCGGCCAGTTTTTGCGGGCATAGTTCAGCTTTTGACGGATCTTACTGCTGACCGGTTTATCTCTCAGAACACTATTGATCTTCTCTACGGTAGCACTTACCGTTTCTTTGTCGATCTTTTTGAAGCCCGACGGATCGGTATCGTCCAGTTCTGCGGCAGCTACCGATTGAGCGTACTTCCACAGGTCGTTTAGTTGCTCTCTGATCTTCTCCTTATGATATTTGATCGCCTTACCCCAGACAAAGGTGTAGCGGTTGGCATTGGCTTCCATCTTTGTTCCATCTGTATACAAGTCCTTCAGACTCAGTAACCCTTCCTCACACAGCAACAGGACCACCTGGGTAAAGATCGGCTGTAGCGTCTTTTGCAACCGCTGGCCACGGAACCGGTTAATCGTATTGTGATCCGGTTTACTCATGCCTGTCAGCCACATAAAATAAATGCTCTCCTGCAATGCCTGCTCGATCCTGCGGCTGCTGTAAATGTTGTTGATATAGGCATAGACCAGCGCTTTGAGCAGCATCCGGGGATGATAACTACTCGTCCCGCCTGGTTTATACTCCTTTAAAAGTGCAGTAATATCCACCTGCTCAAGCACCTCATGAACGACCCTGACCGGATGATCGGCTGCAATCAACTCGTCCAGAGTAGGGGGAAAGGCCATCAGCTGATGTTGGTGATTGGCCTTGAACACGACTGATAATGTTTTGCCTCTTGCCATACCCTAATTTAACCCTATTCTTCCGCCTCTGCTAATCCACAGGCTACCTACTTATCCCACTGTTGTGCATAACATTGCGTACTTCCCGAAAACGAAGAGGGTGCCTCAGTTACTTTTGAGACACCCTCGTTTTTTTGTTTATTTGAGGATCGACAATTTGTCGAAAATGGTGGCAGCGGGTACGTTGGCAGCATTTTTATCCAGCTCAGACTGCGGATACAGCAGGCGCTGGATGAACTGGGTAGCCACCGGTACCGGGGAGGCCGCCGATGCATCTTCCACCGGGATGGTCAGCCAGGTGGGATAGAGATTACCCGTCCTTCTGACGTCCATCCAGGATTCACCTTCGATGGCGAACATGATCTTATGTTTCTCAGTCATGATCTTCTCCAGCGTGATGGTGGCCGCTGTCTCGCTGGCGAAACTTGCCAGGTAAGCCGGGATCTTGGCCTTATCGGAAGCTTTGGAGGCCGGCAGGGACAATACTGCATTCACCTGGTCGGTGATAGCTGCATTATGTGCTGCTGCCGCACGTGCTGGGTCACCGGACCGCAGAGCCGCTTCGGCTTCGATCATCAGCAGCTCCGGATAAGTAGCCATCCATACCGGAGAGTTCTTTTGACCATAGTAGGACCAGGCGTCAGGACCGATGCCCATGTAATTCCCGTTACCCACTACGCCGTCCTGGGGTTTTCCAAGACCGTAAACATCATCGCCCGACACGCCATTGATGGAGGTGAAATAAGCATTCAGACGGGGATCGTTCTGCGAGATCATCAATTGCAGGAATGGTTCATTGGCGGCCAGCATCCCATTGGTCCACATACCGTACCAGGGGTTGGTGGTTTGCGAAGTAGCGCCATCATAAGGGAGCGCAAAATTGCCGTCATCCTTGTTGGCGGTGAAGCCGGCGGCTTTGGCGCTGTCAACCATCGCCAGGGCCGAAGTGGCGCTGCCGGTGGGGTCTTTCTTGCTGAAGTGGTTGTAGTACCTCGCTTTCAGGAGGTAGGCGCAAGCTATCCATTTGTCGAGATCGCCGTTATAAATGACATCGCCCGTCACGCTGGCGGCCTGGTCATCATTCTTGGCATCGTTCAGCTTTGCGATACCTTCGCTAAAAAGGGTCTGTGCTGACGCATAAATATCTGTCTGAGCATCATATTTCGGATTATGGTATTTCAACACATCCAGCGCCTGGCTCCAGGGAATGTCTCCATATACTGTCGTAAGCCAGGCGATCTGGTAAGCCTGCAGGATCTTGGCAACGCCTACGAACCCTGCTTCGTTGGACTTTGCATTGGCGATCAGCAGCTGCAGGTTCTTCAGGGAAGAGACGTAAGCATCGTTGAAGAGGAACTGGAAATCGCCGTGCTTCAGAAGATAGATATTAAAATTCACTCCTTGCGCATGGTTGCCGGCAAAATGTCCTGCAAAGATGCCCAGGAAACCGTCCCCATCGCCACTGTTGACAAAGCTGCCTTCGTCATACATAATGCCGGAATACTCGGCGGCGGTGAGCAAGGTGGGAGAAGAAGCCTTCAATGGGTTATTCTCATTGTTGTTGTATTCCGATATCCTGTCCAGCGTCTTCGTGCAGGAGCTAAACCCGAGCACCGCAACGCTGGTAAATGCTATGGAAAATATTTTAAGTCTTAGTTTCATGGTTGATTTTTTTTGCTTATTTACTTTGCGCTCCGGGTCCAATTAAAAATTAATCTTTACGCTCGCATCCCAGGCCTTTGTAGCGGGAACGCCATTGTAATCGATGCCTGTTACACCATTGGGGCCATTGCCGACAGAAGCGACTTCCGGATCGATGCCCGTGTATTTCGTATGCAGCCAGACGTTGCGGCCTGCGATGGTGAACTCGACACCTTTGATATGTAGGGGTCTCAGGACACTCTCAGGGATCGCATAGCTCAGGTAGATATTGCGCAGACGCAGCCAGCTGGCGTCTTCCACCCAATGTTCGTCGATCTGGTTGAACTGGCCTGTATACCAGGATTTTGTCAGCTTGATTGGGTTGCTGGTCTTTGCCTTCCCTTGTGCATCGACGCCTGTGTATGTCATGGTCGAGTTAGCACCTGCATATGTATCGGAGTAGTACCTGTTTTGTGTAAGCGCACCTTTACCGGAATAGGTCAGCAGGTTGTTATAATCATTGATGACATCACCGCCATGTCTCCATTCGATGGTCCAGCCAAACGTAAAACCCATGTACTTCAGCGTATTGTTCCAGGCCAGTATGAACTTAGGGCTGGTGTTGCCCAGTAGGACCTTATCACCGGAGCCCGAGACCGTACCGTCGTCACCGATGAGCATAGGGGCTTTGATATAATTAGGATCGGTGGACGCTACGTTGTAACGTTTCCACGCATAGCCGTAGATGGCGCCGAAGGCTTGTCCTTTCTGTGCGTCAATCTCGGTGGTGGCATTGTAACCGCCGGCGAGGGTCAGCTTGTCATTGCCATTGTCACCCACTTTGATGACCTTGCCGACATTCCGGCCAAAGTTGAAGGCGGACGTCCAGCTGAATCCTTTCGCCCTTACGATATCCTTAAAGGTGATGGTTGCATCTACCCCTTTGTTGGTAATCTCGCCGAGATTGATCACCTCTGTGGTAACACCTGTTGCATTGGAGGTGGGGGCTGTCACGATCAGGTCCTTGGACCTCTTGAAATAGTAGGAAGCTTCCAAAAAGACTTTTTGCTTAAAGAATCCCAGGTCGGCGCCGATTTCTTTCTGGGTTGTATGTTCCGGTCTCAGGAAGGGATTACCCACCTGGGTAGAATAAGAATACCGGGGATTACCCATCACGTTGGGCGTAACGGGGACATAAGGAGTAGTTGTTTGATAAGGTCCGGCATCATTAGCTGTTCCGGCGATAGAGCCACGCAGCTTGCCGTAAGACAACCAGTCAAAATGCACCAGGTCGCTGAACAGAAAGCCTGCGCTCACGGAAGGGTATTGGAAACCCATGTTGGCACGAGGCAGGGTGGACGACCAGTCCTTCCGGTAGGTGCCCTCCAGGAATAGCATGTCCTTATAGCTCAACTGCACATCGGCATATGCACCCAATGTCTGCTTCTGGAAGGAATAATGATAAAGCGTTTGGGTTTTGGTGTTGGTGATATCGAACAGGTCAGGCAGAACGAAGGAAGTGCCGGTGATGTCCAGCACATCGTATTTGTTATAGAAGATGTTGTTGCCCACCAATGCGTGCAGATGAAGATCATCGCTGAATTTGTGGTCATAGTTCAACATAGCCTCCGAGTTGACCTGCAGGTTGCTAACCCTTACTTCGTGCATGCCACCCAGGTAGTCGGTGCTGGAGTAGGCCAGGGTACCGATGGGGTCGACATTCCGCCTGTTCTCGGAATAATTGTCGACACCGTACCTGTAGTTGAACGACCAGTCGCGGGCAATCTTATAATCGGCGCCGATGTTGGCGATGAGGCGATTCAGCTTGTACTTTTCTCCCGTCTCGTGTACGCTCCATTCGGGACTGGAGATCGTCTTCTGCCACCAGGTCTCTTCACCCGTTGGGGTCTTCCAGGGGAAGGTGGTGATATCCCAGGTATTTACATAGTAGTCCAGTGCGTTCATCAACCTGCCTGCATCGAAACGTTTGCCGCCCGTGTTGATATAATTGGCCTTTACGGTCAGGTTCAAGCGAGAGCTGACCTGCGTGGTGTAGTTAAAGACGGCGCCTGTCTTGTTGTAGTTGTTATTTAAAATGATGCCATCCTGCTCCAGTCTTGACAGACCTACGTAGTAGGTGGACTTGTCGCCGCCGCCTGAAAGAGACAAATTATATTTGTTCGATTTACCTGTGACGAAAAAATTCTTCCAGTTATTGGGATAATAGGGGATCTTCTGACCGGATACATCGACGGGTATGCCTGTGCCTACCAAATCAAGTTTCGTCCCTGAGGCGAAAACGGGATTGGATGAAGCAGTAGGCCCCCAGTTATTGGTGGTGACTGTGTTGTATACACCGCCGCTGCCTCTCATGAATCCGTGTGAGAGCGCAGGGAACTTGTTGGCTTTTGCTATACCATGATCAAAGGCGGCTTCCACCACCATCTTTCCGGGACGCCCTTTCTTGGTAGTGATGATCAGGGCGCCGTTGGCCGCCTTGATGCCGTAAAGCGCTGTTGCCGCACCACCTTTCAGGACCGTGAGGTTCTCGATATCATCGGGGCTGATGTCGACGGCCCGGTTGGCTGTGGGTACGTTGACCGCGTAGCCGCTGCCCTGCTCGGCACTGTTGTCGATAGGAACACCATCGACCACGTACAAGGGCTGATTGGTCCCTGTTATCGAATTGTACCCGCGGATGATGACGGTGGTACCCGAGCCGGCCTGGCCGCCCGCATTGGTGATCTGGACGCCCGCGACCTTTCCGTTGATGTTGTCCATCAGGTTGCCGCGGCCGCCATTGGAAATATTCTCTGCGGTAACGCTCTGCGCAGAGTAGCTGAGCGACCTCTTTTCCCGGGCGATACCCAGGGCAGTGACGACCACTTCGCTGAGCGACTTGCGATCTTCATCCAGCTGAATGGAAATGGAGGTGCGGTCCTCCAGGCCCAATTCCTTTGGCAGGTAGCCCACGGCGCTGATCACAATCGTCGCATTGCCAGGGGCTTTAATCACGAAAGAGCCATTCTGATCGGCGCTGGTACCTGTTTTGGCCCCCCTGATCTTAATGGTCGCATTCGGAATGGGCAGACCACTCGCGTTGGTCACCGTGCCGGACACGTTCTTCGTTTGTCCAAAACTTAGTAGTGAATACAATATCAGCATCGCTGATAGCATTAGACATTTTCTCATGTTTAGTAGTTATGTGGTAATTTAAAATGACGACACAAAAATTTCTAAAAGAAAAGTTGTTGACATAATGTAAATGAAGCCCCGGTGGAAACCGGGGCCGTTTTTTCACTGTCAACATTGAGTCACACAGACTTGATTAAAATATTTTACGTTGCAGGAACTGGCTTTCCGGACCGCTGACCGCGTTCCAGAAAAGATATTCCATGCTAAAAGTGGGGGGGATGAACTGTTGGGATCGGTGACTTTTTGTGTCACTCGAGATGCTTGGGGGAAGATACCCTTACTAATGGGCAATAGTATGCCCATTAGCAAACAGTGAAGTTTTCTCATGTGTAGTAGTGTTTATTCCAAAAAATCTTTCTCTAATAGGGAAGCAAGCGTCCCAAAAATGACGAGTGGGTATCTTATTGGTTGGATGGTAACCGCTTATACTAATTTTCTTTTCAGAACCAATAAACTAGTCAGATTTGGGAGATTAAAGTACGAACTTTTAATTAGACTTTAATTTTTCTTAACAATTTTTTTTAGTTTTTTATAGAAAATCGTGCCGATAATATATTATTATGTAAAAGAGATCGGCCGGTGAGCCGATCTCTTTTTTTGCTCATTGCTTTTGAAGGATGAGCCGGTTAGGGCCATAGTCTGTACCACCCCCCTGGATATCGATGCTCAATGTAATATACCCCGTACAGGAAAAAATATATCCTGCGACGTCACCTGCGCCGGCGCCTTCTGCGGTGTACTGCGTGGAAGATGCACCACCGTATCGGCCGAAAGTCACTTTGGGAATGGTGGCGACACCATTCGCCGGATTGACGTTGACAACCAGCGGGCTGATAACGGTTCCGCCGTTGGGGTAGACCTGGCTCAGGTTCACCTGGTTTGGCCCCGGTCCGTCCGTCACCTGCACGAGATCGTCCGGATGCCAGTCTGCCCAATCATCTGCGATGACCTTATAAGTTCCCGCGATCGGACCGGAGAACGGACAGGTGATATAGGCGGTGAAAAAATAGGCTCCGTAATAATAGGGGCCTGTTATCAGACCGCTGCCGGAATTATTCCCGGTGTTATTGACATCGAAGGACCTTCCTGTCTTTGTATAGAGCCGGGTATAAAAAGTATAGAACGAGCCGGCGACGAAACTGTTGGGGTTCACTCCGAGCGCGGTGGCCAATTCTGCTCCCGTGACGTTTAATTTTGTGCCATCGCCCGAATAGCTGACCGTCTTTATCTTGTGCCACTTCGTCGTATCGTAGGTGGAGCCGGATGCGGCGAATACATCGATGTGGTCTACAGCTTCGCCTCCCTTATAACTGCTGACCATGATACCGACGGTGGAAGTGGTCATCGCGCTGTTATCAAAATTCAGGTTAAGAGTGCTGTCCAGCACCAGGTAGGATCCCACAGTGAGGTTTTTGACGTCCGAGAGCGGGTTGATCGCACCTCCTGTCTTTTTACAGGAGTTGATCGCCGTGACCAGGCTGATGATGCTTATGATGATAAGTAATTTCTTCATGTTGAAATTTTTTTGTGTACCGAATTACTTGACGAAATTATCCGGGTTGTTATCCCAGAACACTTTGTTGACGGCATCTCCCGGTGTTTTCTGTGCAGGGGCATTGGCGTTCCTGTTGACGAACACGGAAGGGTAGTACAGGCTGCGCATGAAAAAGCCCGGATTGGGGACAGCTTGCGCTATCTGGGCGTTATCCGGCTTACCTGTGCGCCGGTAGTTATTGTATGGTTCCACACCATTCCCCCAAAGGGCGAGATAATATTCGGTCATGATAATATTGAGTCGTGCGTCGTCTGTTGTAGCCGCATCATAGTTATTCAGGACGAGGTTGACATAATTCGACACCTGGGTAGCAGAGGGGACGAAGGAAGGGTCTGGCGTCACGCTGACAGTGGCGGGGAAGGACATGACCTTCTCGATGGAGGAATTTACGCCGGCTTCCAACAGATCGCGCGGTGTTCCTTGAGAGGTGATATTCAGGGTGAGCGCCGCCTCGGCTTCGAGGAAAGCCGTGAAGGAGGAAAGCCAGATGGGATTGATGCCGGCTCCTTGCCCGCCCATGCCGAGAGAGACCGACTCGTGCTGGTCCGCATCGAACTCGCCGGCTGCGGGATAAACGCCAAAGGCAGTACGATAGCTTCCGTCCGGGGGAGCGCCGCTGTTGTCCCCGTGGTCTCGTCCCATATAGCCTTTGCCGATGACGCAATATGGGGTTTTGGAGGGAACGCTGGGGTACCATGCGGGGAAGGTGGGAGAAGTACCGAACTGGGAATTGACAAAGCAGGGACAGGTCTGTGAATTGGCCCAGGAATAAGTACCCACCTGGCGGTAGAAATAATAGCGTGTCCGGGGATCGCCTGAAAGGTTGACCGTGCCTCCGTATTTCTGCGCCGTCACCATCCACATGAAATAGTTGCAGATGTACTCCCCTACTCCACCGGAGTTTACATAATCCAGGGCGTAATGTTCATGGCGGCTGTCCGGGGCAGTGACGGACGTACCATATTTAAATGCAAAATCCTGGGAAGGGTCGTTGATAAGATCGTTCTCTGTCAGCAATGCCTGGATCTTTGTGGCAACCGCATTGTCTACCAGCCGGGTCTGCATATAAAATTTCAGTTTCAGTGTTTTGGCGAGGGTGATCCAGTTGGCCGCTTCATTGTCGCCGGGGTAGAACAAGTCGTTAGCTGGGCCTGCTGCCGCATCGGGATTCTGGAGGTCGAGAATGGCGCTGTCCAGCAGGGTCTGTATCCCTGCATAGATGGAGGCGCCCGGATCTACCTTGGGATTGGTATTGGAATTTCCGTGGTTGGCTTCAGAATAGGGCACGTCTCCGAAATCATCCACCAGGATGCCCAAGGAAAAGGCTTTCAGGATCCTGGCGATGCCGGATTGAATGTATTTTTTTTGTGTTTGCGCCAGCTTGATCAGCGCATCGGCATTGGGGATGACTCCACCGTAAGTGCTGGCACTGGCTCCCAGTGCGCCGTAGTATGCGCCGAATTGGGTCGAACCACCTGCATAGGCTATTTCCCATTCACCGTCGAAGGAAGCGGGTGTATAGGCATTGCGATAAAAGGGCCCGACCCATTGCTGTTGACGGGTCAGCTGTGCGCCGTAGTCGGATGCGGTCAACCACAGGTTGTTGAAGGTCAGCTGCACCTGGTTGAGGTACAGGTCGACGTCAGCAGTGGAAGTGCCGGGATAGTTGGGATTGACCAGTCGCTCATCAAGGCTTTTACTACAGGAAGCTAATCCTACAAGAAGACTTATCGTCACGCTGCCGATCAATATTTTTTTATAGTTCATATTTGCTGTTTAAAAGTTTTAGAAAGTGACTCTCAGACTGACGCCGTATCTGCGGGCCGATGGGCCGGATAGGAATTCCATACCCCTTCCATTGCCTACACCCAGACCGGAAGCCTCCGGATCGAAGTGGATGTATTTGGGGAAGTTGGGGGCATAGTACCAGAGATTGGTACCGGACAGGCTGACGGAAAGAGAGCCGAATGGTGTCTTATCTAAAATTTTTGCGGGAGGGCTATAGGAAAGGGATGCTTCCCGGAGGCGGATGCAGGTGGCATCGAAGACGGCGCCTTCATTCGCAGCACCATTGGTGATGCTGTTGCCGTAATAGGCTTGCGTAGCGGAGATCTCGATGTTATTGGGCTGACCGTTCTCCAGCACACCCGGCAGTATATAGGGTGCGGCCCTATCGAATTGCGTATCCTTTGTCACACCTCTGCCCAGCAGTGCGCCAGCCGTGGAAGAGAACATTTCACCACCCTCCGTAAAGTCCCATTGCATCCTGAAGGATAGCCCTTTATAAGAAAGGGTACTGATGCCCGTGAGCTTATATAAAGCATTGGGGTCGCCTATGATGCCGATGTCACCAGAGTTGATGTAGTTACCGTCCGTGCCGACCAGGCGCTTGCCGGATTTCGGGTCTTTCTGGAAATAGTTGGCCATGATAATGCCGAGGGGATAACCATTTTTTGCAAAGGTTCCCAGGTTGGAATACCCGGCAGTAGGAACCTGGGTCAGGTCAGCCGGCAAATTGGATACCTTGCTTTTGTTCAAAGTATACAGTCCATCCAGCTGCCATCTCCAGTCCTGGGTCTGCAGGACCGTCACACCAATTTTCAGCTCGATGCCTTTATTGGTGACTTCACCTGCATTGATTTGCTTTTCGGTGCCGCCAGCGGCAGGGTCAACCAGGCGCAAAAGGATCTGATCATTTGCAACGCGGCGATAGACGGTGAGATCGACGTCCACTATATTATTCAGGAACCTGCCTTCCACGCCGGCCTCCGTCTCTTTCAGCAGTTCCGGCTTCAAATCGGGGTTGGGCAGCAATGGTGGTATGGAGTTGATATTGATGGCCGTGCCCTTGGCCGTGAGGAAATTTTGCGTAGCTGTGTACAGGGTAGCCCTGGTGGAATAGGCCGGCGGAATATTGGCGGAGGTGGCGTAACCGATCCTCAGCTTAAGGTAATTGACCATTTTACTGCCCTTGAGGCTTTCTATCGCCGTGGTTGGAATGAAAGCCAGGGAGCCGCTGGGATAGAAGATGCTGCGATGGTTCTTTTCCACGGTGGAGAACCAGCTGTTGCGGCCTCCGACGGTCAGGTAAGCATAATCCTTATAGCCTAACGTGCCTTGTGCGAAAAGGCCCAGGCTTAATACATTGGAATTGTTGTTGTTCAATGGTGTGGTACCGTTTTCGCCGTTGGAAGAATGATTGACGAAGTTGCCATGGTTCATCAGGCCGTACACCAGCTGCTGGCTACTGGTCATGCCTGTCTGTTCATACTTGATCTCTTTGGCGTTGGCGCCAGCGTCCACGTTGAGGGAGAAATTATCTCCGAAGTTCCGATTGTAATTCAGCAGACCTGTATGATCCCAGATGGTATTGATGCCGGTAGTGGTGCGGTAGATACCGGTGGGTGTGGCAATGCCGCCCTTGTTCTGGGCGTATTCCTGGAACTCCGTATAGTTGTCATATCCTATCCGGTAGGACAGGTTCATCCCTTTTACCGGTGTGGCGTAGGAGAACGTCATCTGACCGAATACGCGGCTGACCTTATCAACGGTGAAGGCGTTATAAAGGGTCCAGCGAGGATTTTGAATATCATTTCCATTACGATAGTAGATAGAAGAGTGATCGGAAGGCAGTTCATAGGGCAGTCCCATCAGGTCAACGGCGGTAGGGGTATACAAGACGTTGCCAAATACGGAAGTGTTGGTGGAATTATTGCCATAGCTGTCGCTGGTGGGTGGCGAGCTTACGTTGGTCGAAACATAGTTCACCGTTCCGCTGACCGTGAACTTATTCGTCAGCCTGGCGGACCCGCCGAATCCGAAGGTATTCTTGAACATGGAGTTCCCCGGCAAATAGCCTTCGTCGTCCATGTAGCTATAGCTCATGGCATAGCTGGCGGTGGGTGAGGCGCCAGAGACATTCACCGATGTATTGCTGGTGTTGCCCGTTCTGAAAAAGCGGGGGACGCTGTTATAATATTGATAGTAATAAGGTGCGCCCTGGTATTGAGGGAATTCATTAGCCAGGTTGGATTTGTCATAGGGGTGGGTTACCACAGCGGGCGGATGGGTGAACCTGGCACCCCAGTTGCTAAAGAAGGCGATACCCTGGCTAAGGTCGAATCCACCGCCATATTCAGTATTGTATTCCGGTAATATTGCTTTTGTACGGAAATAAGATTGGGAGACCATGATCTCCGCTTTTTTTCTTGCCTTTTGCGAGGCGCCGTTCCTGGTGGTGACGAGGATGACACCATTTCTTCCGGCTTCGCCGTACAGGACGGTGGCGCTTAGTCCTTTCAGGATGCTGACGCTTTCGACGTTATTGGGATCCAGGTCCAGGAAGCGGCTGGAGGTCTGGGTACCGAAGGTGAAGTCGGCCTGGGTATTGGTACTGTTGTCGAATGGAACGCCGTCGACAACGAACAGAGGTGTCGAGTTACCGCTGATCGTGCTGATACCGCGGATGTTGATATTGGTGCCGCTGCCGCTGAGGCCGCTGGTGCTGAGGACATTCAGGCCCGGGGCCTTGCCGCTGAGGACACGTCCCAGGTCGCCTTCGGGCCTAAGCTCCAATGCGGCTTTGTCGACGGTGGATACGGCATAGCCCAGGGCTTTCTTTTCTCTTTTGATACCCAGAGCGGTGACGACTACTTCGCTCAGTGCGTTGTTGGATGGTTGCAAGGCGATGGTGATGGAGGTCCTGTCTTTTACGGAGATCTCTACCGGCTGGAAGCCTACGCCACTGATGATAAAGGAGGCATTTTCGGGGGCAGTGATCTTGAATTCGCCGTTGGTGTCGGCGCTGGTACCTTTCTTAAGGCCTTTAATGCGGATAGAAGCTCCCGGGATAGGATTTCCGGATGGATCTGTGATCTTTCCTGTGACTTCTTTAGTTTGCGCTATTAGCCCGGATGAAATGAGCAATAGGAGGCCCACTATGAGACCGTGAAGTTTTCTCATGTGATCTGTTTTGGTTAATAAATAAATATGACTCTATGCAGTTTCCCGGGATGCAACGGAGCAAATGGAGTGGGCACTCAAAATATTGACAGTAGTAATAATGTGACTTATCTTTCTAAAAATTACGAAGTCAGTCGTGGATTTCCGCGAATGGGAATGTCTTTATAGGGCTTCTACAGGTTTATACTTATAGAGTTTGAAGTACCGCGGAGGGTCATGAAGCAGCCGGGTAAAATCAGATAAAAAGCCCTCCTGTCAAGTGAAGAAGTCTTCTCATGTTGTTCGCAGTTCTGGTTACGATGCATAAAAACCGAAGCTGGTCACAGGCAAACAACCGCCTCGACAATTGACAGAAGGGAGGGTGTAGATAAAAAAATATAATGTGATGACTCAGGCGTCAAATATATGAACATTTGATTTATTTGTCTTTTTAATAACAAATATTTATGAATTTAATATGAATTTCTGCGCACAAAAAATGGGGCCCGGGTTGAAACCCAGGCCCGTTCTTCACTGTCAACATTGAGTCACACATTTTTCAGGGCAATCCGTTGTAAAAGTGGATGAATTGCCGATATCGTTTCTTGCACGCATTGTTAATAATTCGGGTTAACAACCGGGGCGCTCGAAGCAGAGGGCTTGTTCTTGTCGGTTTCATCCGCAGGTACATCCCAATAATCCATGTAATTGTAATTGATGTATGCATTGGTATAAACAGTCCCATTATAGATCAAACTTGTCCCCCATCGGCCACCACCTTTTGAAGAGCCATAGGTCCAACCCCACCTTCTCAGATCATAAAACGACAGGCCTCTGAATGCCAGGGCTGCAAGGCGTTCCTGTGTCAAAACATTCAATGCCTGGGCTAAGGTCAAACCGGTGCCCGCTACTGGCGCGACACCTGCTCCCTGGTATGCCCTGACCGCATCGATCAAACCCAGGCCTTTGTCGATTTGCCCGGTTTGAATATACGCCTCGGCAAGCATCAACGCATTCTCTTCATAGGTAGGGCCAATATATACTTCAAGGCCGCCTACCTGCCTGGAGCCCAAGATTTGGATCCCGGTTAGTCCCGCACTCACTCCGTCCACCAAGCTGTACCGGGTCGAGTTGGTATTCGCATCACCTGTAAAAATCCCATTTGCAGTACTAAAATTGGCCAACCGTTCATCGCCGGCCTGGAATTGCTGAACCAGTCTTTCACTTACTTTATACGTGGAGTTCTGGTTACTGGTCGCACACAAAGAAGCTACCGTGCCGCTCGGAGCGGTAAAAAATGAATTCGAGGCTGTCGATCTTCCTGTAAATACATTGTCGCCGCTCTGGACCCCTGCCTGACAATAGCTGATGATCGCCGCCCAGTCGGTGGATGCAATAGCAGGGATGCTGGCGCCCGTGATAGTAGCGTTTGGATTGCCATTTACAAAGGGCGACAATCTATTGAGCAGGATATTTCTTGCCAACATGGTATTGATCGTGCCGATCCATTGCGTGGTTGTCAATGGCAGGCCGAGGCCTACCTGGCATTGCGTGGGTATCAGCTCGGTAACGACCGCAGTGTAATCGCCCTGGTTCGCAATACCTTTTAATTGGCCTAAGGCAGCATTTAACAGGCTATCGGATTGTGCGATGATAGCCGTATGGCTCACAAACTGGTTGTTGATCACATTGGGTTTATCTTCGATCAGGCCGGCATAATATAATGTTCCAAGCTGTGCATAGGCATACCCTTTCCACCAATAGCACCAGGCCTTGACCGTTGCCACTTTATCTGCGCTTAAGCCACTTACATTGGGAAGTTGGCCCAATACCGTATTCATGACATTGATCATTGCGTACATATTGGCCCATTCGTAATACAAGGCGTTGTTCGCAGACGCTGTGGCAGCCGCATTATTATAACCCCTGATGATAGAGACCTGGGGGCTGGGGTTGGTAACAACGGTGCCCGGGGCGCCCACCGGATCGGGTGTAAAGCTGTCCGGAACACCCATGGTCGTAGTTTGGTTATTGGAACCGGCGCCGCCTCCTACTACATCACCCATCAGTTCGTGGTATCCCCAGGGCAAAGAGAAGTAGCTGTTGCCCAACCAGCCGTCACCATAGTTGAAACCGTTCCAGTAAACGCCGCCCATCGCGTATGCTGTAATACCCTGTTCGTTGGTCACATTGCCGGCAAGGGTAGGCGAATTGGGATTGATCTGATTTAGCTGCTTCTTGCATGAGCTGGCCAGTACGATCATTATAAAAAACGCCGTATAAAACCGTATTGGAAGAATTATTTTTTGCATTGTCGGTGCGTTTTAATGATTAAAGACTAATGTTGATAGTAGCCTGGTACGCTTTCATGTTGGGAATGGTGCTGTGATCGATACCTCTGTCAAATGCTGAGTTGGAAGATCCGGAGCTGATCTCAGGGTCCAGGCCGGGGTATTTAGTGATCGTCCACAGGTTTCTGCCGCTCAGCACCAGTTGGCATTTTTTAAGCCAACCTTGTGAGACAAATCTTGCAAAGTCGACTCCAACCGATACGTTCCTCAACCTCCAGAAAGACGCGTCGTGATAGAAAAAGCTCTTGGTAATATTGTTGCCAACGCCGTGTGCCGTCGTTCCCAGCCCGTAATAAGCACTGGCATAATAGGCGGTCCAGGCGCCTTTTTGGCCATTGATCGTCACCGGCTTGTCCCAATCACCGCTGATCCCTTCCCTGTACAACCACTCGTCTGTCTGATCATACAGATGAGTACCATAGATCCAGTCCCATTGGAATCCCAATGTTATGAATCCTTTGTAGCTAACGCTGTTGATAAATGAGGAGGTGAGTTTTGGATTGGGGTCGCCCAACACCGTTGGCTCATCGGAGATATATAACCACTTCGATTTGTTATTGACCACATAACCGCTGCTGGCAACAGAATAATCGCCCTGGTTTGCGGTGGGTATGAAGGGTGTCTTCCCATCTGCCCTCAATTGGTTCACGCTGGTCAACATCTTGTAACCATATATCTGGCCGATCTTGGTTCCTGCTCTCAGAACTTCGCTCGATGAGCCCGCACCGGTTGTCAGCGGGATATCTCCGCCTACGATACCATCGATGATCGAGACCTGGTGGCCGAAATTGGCGGTAAAGTCCCAGTTCCAGGTCTTGGTCTGGACCACCGGGATATTCACCGACAGTTGCCAACCCCTGGAATGCATCGTGATGACATTGTCAACGATATTGGACGAGCCGGTGGACATCGGCAACACTCGTGCAAAAATGGCATTATCCGTGTGTCGCTTCCAGTAAGAGAAAGAGAAATTCAGACTTTTAAACCAGCTGCCCTGTTGGCTTGGCGCCACGGTAAAGTCAGTTCCATATTCCGTTTCAGCCGAGACTTCCACCCCTAGGGCAGGGTTATTGGCTGTCGTTGGATTAGCATAAGCTGCCTGGTTTCCTGTGGGTTGTCCATTCAGAGTGGATTGTCTTTGATAAGCGCCAGGTTGAATACCGGCCTTACCGTAAGAAGATCTCAGTTTAAAGTTGGGCAGCACATCCCGGATCCCTTCCCAGAAGCTGAAGGACGGCAGGTTGACATAGCCGTTTACATGCGGGAAGGTGAATGGCGTATGACCTTCACCAAATTGCGAAGAATAGTCCGTCCGGAAACCGCCCGCCACACCTGCCCAGTCACCGATGTCAAATTTCTGATCCACGATATAGCCATAAGTTACCTTGGTTTCATTGTATTGAGTGATCAGTGACTGCGACTGCGTTGAGAGGAATGCGAATGGCGGCTGCAAGGGTAAGGAATAGCCGTTGAAGCCTATCTCCTTATAAACATCCTTTCTGAAATCATATCCTGCAAACGTAGTGGATTGAATAGGCAGTTTTAGATGGAAGTCCTTTTCAAAATCCAATTTGATCGCAGCGCTTGTAAATAAGTTTTGCTTGGTTTGGTCATACGAAAAATTATTAACTTCACCGGTATTGTCGGTGCCATTATTATAGGAAGACCAGGTACTGTAGTATTGAGAGTTGGCGTTCAGGGTCTGATTATAATACGTCCAGATATCATTTTCATTCTTATAGGTGACCCCATAACGGCCGTTCAGGGTAACAAATTTGTTTAACTTGTAACTGGCCTCAAAACTTTGGATGATATCATATCGCTTGCCATCACCTTTACTGTAATATTTTTGATAGAAAGGATTGAATGCATTGGCGCCGATGTTGATATTGGAAATATAGTAGCCGGCGGCAGGCACCCCCCCGGCGATAGTGTCTTCCAGGCTAAAGAAGGAAGGGGTATTCAGGAATCCATATACGGAGCCCACACCGGCATTGCTGGTGCCATAACCATAACCGGGATACCCGATGCCTCCCCCGCCGCCGGGAGCTCCCAACCCCGGATGCAGCGTATTCTTTGTATAAGCCAGATTCGTGATCGAACGAAAGGTCAGACCTTTGGCCAATTCCATTCCAAGGTTTGCGGTAACGTTCGTTCTGTCTATATAGCCATTGTCCTTCAGCAAAGCAGAGTTTGTCCTGTTATTCGCAATGGCAATATTATAATCTGCTTTTTCGTTACCACCCCCAATGGACAAAGAATTGTTGTAAGAAGGCGCGCTCTGAAATACCTGTTTAAAATGGTCATAATAGTGCAGGCTTCCCTTATAGGTCTGATTGTTTTGATTCAAGGGGTCTAATATCCCATAGCGGGAGTGGCTGGAGCCTTCGCCAGAAACAGGGTCAGGATTATTTTCGGAACCAAAGCGATAAGCCATATCTCCCAGTATCGTTCCGGTGGCCGGATCGATCGTCAACGCGTCTCCTTTGTTGAAGCCACCATGCGTATCATAGGCAATGATGTTCCCGTTCGCATCCGTCAGGTAAGGATGCAGGGCGGAGTTGCGGAAATGTCCATTGTTAATAAAAGAGGAGGACCCATAACTGGAGGAAAGGTTAATGGACATTTTACCCTTGCTTCCTTTTTTGCTGAAGATCTGGATAACTCCATTGGCTCCCTGGGCGCCATACAGGAAGGCAGAAGCAGCACCCTGCACTATTTCCACTCTTGCGACCTGCGCAAGATCGAGTGTGCTTAAGTTAGCATAGGGAATTTCCACTCCATCCATTAACACCATGGGCCTTGTTCCACCCTGAACGGTGTTGATACCTCTTAAAACGATGTTCACCTGGTCGCCGGGGTTGCCGGATACGGTCGATATCTGGGCTCCGGCGACTTTGCCGATCAGGGCCTGATCGATCGAAGCTATTGGCACCGGTGGCAACTTTTCCCCGCCGACGCTTTCGACCGCAAAACCCAGGTTCCGCTTGGAAGTCGCGGTACCTACCCCGGTAACCACCACTTCGCTAAGTGATTTGGAGTCAGTGTTGAGCTGAACGGACAAATTAGTAGCGTTACCTACCTTTATCGCCTTGGATTCATATCCTACACCGGTGATAATAAGAACATTAGCGTCCAAAACATCCAATTTGAACGAGCCGTCGAAACCGGCACTGGTACCCAAATTGGTACCCTTGATCTTAATAGTTGCTGATGGAACGGGCGCGCCCGAGGGGTCTGTGACCGTACCGGTGATCTGCCTCTTTTGGGCAAATAAACCGGTCGTGACGAGCAATAAGATGCACGTCATCAGTTGATGAAGATTTCTCATGTGAGTAGTAGTTTTGTTTAAGTACTAAAAATCAGGCAACAGCAAACGAGGGCTGTGTCTGCAAAAATTGACGAGGTGAAGAAGTGTTGCTTATTTGGTAGGATAGGGAAAAGTCAAATACATTATATTAAATAATATATTTAGTTCCTAAGACGAAAATATGAAAATTTAATGTTCTTTTAATTTGAATCGCACATATTTTTTTTGCCCATATCTTTGCGGGGCTATTGGGTTTGCCAAAAAGGCAGTCGCCAGGCAAAAAAGACAGTCACATTTCAGGTAATTTGTGAAGCTCCCTGCCGATGTTAATTTTCAATATTTTATTGGGGCTTATTCGGTGAGCGGCCCCGGGACAGGGAAATTGCTAATTTCCCATATCGTATTGATTATCAAATAATAATAAGGATATTCAGGCCTCTCAAAAACCGATTTTTACCCCCTTTAAAGTTATTCACACCGTCAAAAATTTATTTTGTTATGTGGCGCTAATTTGTAATTTAGTGCAAGAATTTAATGGGTTAGTAAGTAAGGGGCCGGCGATTTAGCTGGCCCTTTTACTTTTTATGCCTTTCTTCTCTCCTCCCCCGGAATCATCCACTACCTTTACTGAATGAGTAAAATAAAAACCGCTTTCTTCTGTAGTAATTGTGGTTATGAGAGCGCTAAGTGGTCGGGCAAGTGTCCTTCATGTGAGCAATGGAATACTTTCGTCGAAGAAGTCATCACAAAAGACAACAAGCTGGCGGAAAATGATTGGAAGAAGATTTCTTCCGGGAAGAAAGATGTCCGGACCTTACCCTTGCGTGAAATAGTAAGCGCGGAAGAAGAGAGGATCATCACGGCGGATGCAGAGCTCAACAGAGTATTAGGCGGAGGGATTGTAGCGGGAAGCATCGTGCTGGTGGCTGGAGAGCCGGGCATCGGAAAAAGTACGTTGTTCCTGCAGAACGGATTGCTTTTAAAGGACCAGATCATTCTTTATATCAGCGGAGAGGAAAGTGAGCAGCAGATCAAGATGAGGGCAGACCGTTTGAAGATGCACAATGATCAATTCTATCTATTGACAGAGACATCAACACAGGTGATCTTCCAGGAGATAAAAAAATTAAAGCCCAACCTGGTGATCGTGGACTCCATACAGACCCTGCAATCTCCTTATATCGAATCATCAGCTGGCAGCATCTCGCAGATAAGGGAGTGCACTTCGGAATTTCAGCGCTTTGCCAAGGATTCCCAGACGCCTGTGTTCCTTATCGGACATATCACCAAAGATGGCACCATCGCGGGCCCCAAGGTCCTGGAGCATATGGTGGATACGGTATTGCAATTCGAAGGCGACAGGAATTATTCTTACCGGCTCCTGCGTACGCTGAAGAATCGATTTGGCAGCACGGCCGAACTAGGCATCTATGAAATGACCGAAGACGGGATGCGTGGGGTGAGCAATCCAAGCGAGCTCCTGATCACTCAAAAGGAGGAGCAGCTGAGTGGCACGGCGATTGCTGCCACCAACGAGGGGCAGCGTCCTCTCCTGATAGAAGTGCAGGCATTGGTGACACCATCTGTATATGGCACGCCGCAAAGAACCGTTAGTGGATTTGACCTGCGTCGTCTGCAATTGCTGCTGGCCGTGCTGGAAAAGAGGGGCGGTTTCCATTTTGGCATGAAGGATGTCTTTCTCAATATTGCGGGAGGGTTGAAAGTGGAGGATCCATCCATTGACCTTGCCGTATTATGTGCATTGCTTAGCTCTTATGAAGACACTCCCCTATCCTCCCATTATTGTTTTGCGGGTGAAGTAGGTCTCAGCGGCGAGATCCGGGCGGTGAATCGCATCGAGCAACGGATAGCAGAGGCCGAAAAGCTGGGTTTTGAAAAGATATTTGTCAGCAGATACAATATCAAGGGGCTGAACAACCAGAAATCCAATATCGAGATCATGCCGGTGGGAAGAGTAGAGGAAGTATACCAATATCTTTTTTGACAGCTCTTTCAGACCTTCCAAAGTATTCGTACTTTTAGCCCGATGTACAAGCTGTTCATACCACTGGTCGTCGCCCTCACCCTTTTGTCCTGCAGGAAAGATAACTTCAATACCAGCAAAGACGCCATCGTCCAGTTTAGCGCCGATACTTTGTTCTTCGACACGGTGTTCGTCTCCACCGGCTCGGTGACGCAGGCCGTCAAGATCATCAATGGGAATGATCAGAAACTGCGTTTATCGGATGTTAAATTAATGGGCGGCAGCGGGTCTTATTTTGCCATCAATATCGATGGGTCTGCGGGACCTCAGCAGCAGAACCTGGAACTGGAAGCGGGCGATTCCCTTTACGTATTTGTTGCGGTGACCATAAAGCCTGGTGCGGCCAATCTGCCTTTTGTGGTAGACGACAGCATACAAGTAAGCTTTAATGGCGTGAGCCGGTATATTCAACTGCAGGCCTGGGGTCAAAATGCGCATTTCCTTAGGAACGCGGTGATCGGAGGAAACGTGGTTTGGGATAACGCCTTACCTTATGTTATCCTGGGTGGATTGCGGGTAGATACAACTGCGCATCTCACCATTCAGCAGGGATGCCGGATCTATTCGCATGCGGATGCACCCTTGCTGGTGGACGGAACATTGGAGGTATCGGGCGGAAAGGACACCGTCAACCGCGTTGTTTTTCAAAGCGACAGGCTGGACGATCCTTATCGTGATTTTCCGGGCAGCTGGCCGGGCATTTATTTCAGGCAATCCAGCACCAATAATAAGCTGCAGTATACTACTATCAGGAACGCTTACCAGGCTGTCGTGGTGGTAGGGCCTCCGGCAGGAGGTTTTCCTCAGCTATCGATGGAGGAGTGTATAATAGATAATAGTTATGATGCGGGCATAGCAGGAACAGGCGCCTCTATACAGGCTTCCAATTGCCTGATCAGCAATTGCGGGAAAAATATCGTGCTGGATGATGGGGGGAGCTACCAGTTCCTGCATTGTACGGCCGCCAGCTACTCCAATGAGCTGATCGCTCACACACAACCTGTGCTGTCCGTCAGCAATTATATTTTGCAAGGGAGCGCGACCCTGACAAATGATCTAACAGCCGACTTTATCAATTGTATCTTCTGGGGAAATAATGGCAATGTGGACAATGAGGTGCAGGTCTCGCGGCAAGGCACTACAGCTTTCCATGTAGGCTTTTCCAATTGCGACTGGAAAGTCAAATCAACTCCGGGCGATGTAACTGTTGCCAATATGATCGCCAATGCCGACCCAATGTTCGACAGTGTCAACAATACCCGGCGCATTTACAATTTCCATCTGAAGGCGGAGTCGCCGCTGATCGACAAGGGTTTGGGCACTGCAGTGTCCCTTGACCTGGATGGCAACAGCCGTCCTGTCGGATTGCCCGACCTGGGATGCTATGAGCGGCATTGAGACAATCCTGCCCGGCTATCCGGAGGGAATGCCGTCCATCATTCAAATCTTTCTCTAATTTAAACTTTAGCGTTCAATCTTTGTAAAACTTTAATAATTGTAAATACCTTCAACTAAAATCATTAACTATGTTACGCGCTCTATTCCTATCAATCTTCCTGGTGGCCGGCGTCGGTGTCACAAGCGTTTATGATTTCAAGGTACCGGGGCTGGATGGAAAAACCATCGATCTCTCCAAATACAAGGGGAAAAAGCTTTTGATCGTCAATACGGCATCCAAGTGCGGATTTACCCCTCAGTATGCCGATCTGGAAAAATTATACGAGCAGTACAAGGACAAGCTGGTGATCGTGGGCTTCCCCGCCAACAATTTTCACCAGCAGGAGCCGGGCACCAATTCGGAGATCAGCGAGTTCTGCAAAAAGAATTATGGCGTTACTTTTCCCATGGCTGAAAAAGTGGATGTTGTCGGAGAAAATACGCATCCTCTCTTTAAGTATCTGACGGAAGAAGCTAAGAAGATGGGGGTGGCCGATCCCGTCATCGGCTGGAACTTTACTAAGTTCCTCATTGACGAAAAGGGTAAGCTGGTGGCGGTGTTTCCCAGCAAGGTGAAGCCTATGGACGAGCAGATCACGAAATACCTGAACTAATCTATAAATAACTGGATTAAACTCCCGGCTTGCGCCGGGGGTTTTTTATTTTTGTACTCTTATGTTTAAAGACGTCATCGGGCAGGAGGAGATCAAACAGAAGCTGGTTGAGTTAGTGGAACACAACCGGTTGAGCCATGCGCTGCTATTCCTCGGGAATGAAGGCAGCGGCGCGCTGCCGTTGGCCCTGGCATTTGCGCAATACACGGTCTGCGAAAAAGTAAACAGGCCGCAGGCTACTGCCGTTGCGGCAGGTCCGTCCCTGTTTGGGGAAGAGCCTGCCCCTTCTCCGACCGGAATAGGGGGCCAGGCCGCCTTGCCCCTGGATGCCTGCGGGGCGTGCGCTTCCTGTGTCAAAGCGGGGCAGCTGATCCATCCTGACATTCACTTCTCCTACCCAGTCATTCCCCGTAAACCTGGCGATAAGCCGGTGAGCACCGACTACATCAGCGAATGGCGGGAATTTATCCGGCAACACCCTTATGGCAATGCCTATGACTGGCTGCAGTTCATCGGGGCGGAGAATAAACAAGGGAATATAACGGCCCTGGAGTGCAACGACATTCTTCACAAACTGAGCCTCAAGAGCTTTGAAAGCGGATATAAGGTATTAGTCATGTGGATGCCGGAATACCTGGGCAACGAGGGGAATAAGCTGCTGAAGCTCATCGAGGAGCCTCCGGCCAATACACTCTTTATACTAGTAGCTGAGAATGAATCGCTTATCCTGCAGACCATCCTGTCCAGAACACAGTTGGTAAAAATACCCCTGCCGGATGCCAAAGCCATTGAAAAAGCCCTGGTTGAGCGGGCAGGTGTGCCTGGGGAACAGGCCCGGCAGACGGCCGTCCTCTGCGAGGGGAATTACCATGAAGCGCTGCAATTGATCCGCCATGCGGAAGATGACTGGCAGGGTGTCCTCCGGGAATGGCTTAATGCCATCCTCAAGACCGGGCCGGTGGCCCAGGTGAAATGGATAGATGAGATCAGCAAATCGGGCAGAGAGCGTCAGAAGCAGTTCCTCCGGTATTTCAACCATTTACTGGAACAGTCCATCCGGCTGCGGTACATGGGGGATGCGGCGCCGGCAATACCTGACAATGAAAGAGATATTGCTTTGAGATTGAATAAGATAGCTGATGTTTCCCAGCAACGGGCTATTATCGAGGAGCTGGACCGGGCAGCTTATTATATCGAAAGGAATGCACACGCCAAGATGCTTTTTCATGCACTGACCATAAAGCTGTATCATATTCTGGCCCACCGGACGTTGGCTTCGGTGAATTAAACGGTTGGCGCTTTTCGCTTAGTTTAGGGGGAAAAGTAAAATTTAGCTTTATAATAGTATATTTGGACAACCCTAAATGGGGTTAGTGAAAAGAAGCGGCCCGGGAGAGATGAATAGTTGTGTAAGGGGGACGCCAGGAACAGAGACATTTTGCACCTGATATATTTTTATAATTTAGTTTTTACAAGTCAGTAGCATTCTTCTGCCTCCGCCGTTATATGCTTCTTTTTGCGATTTTTTTCCTAATTGTTAATTTATTTTGGATATGGGATGTAGCAATTGCGGTACAGCCAAGGGGGGGAAACCATCGGGCTGTAAAAGTAACGGAGGATGCAGCACAGGGGGATGTAATCGGCTCAATGTGCATGACTGGCTTGCGAACTTACCTTTCAGCGACCCGGAAAGTGGTTGCCGGATCATCGAAGTCAGCTTTAACAGGGGTAGCCGTAAGGATTTTTATAGAAATACCACCATGCAGCTGTTTGAAAAAGGGGATTTGGTCAGTGTAGAAGGGGTCAGTGGTTTTGACGTTGGGGAAGTGAGTCTCACCGGAGAGATGGTTCGCCTGCAAATGAAGAAAAAGGATGTGGAGGAGAACAATCCCGAAATAAAAAAGATCCTGCGCCGGGCCAATGACAAGGACCTGGACATCATGAAACAAAATAAGGCCAGAGAAAAGGACGCCCTGACCCGGGCCAGAGCCATTGCCCGTCAGCTGAAGCTAGACATGAAAATGAGCGAAGTGGAGATACAGGCCGACGGCAGAAAAGCGACTTTCTTTTATATTGCGGACGACCGGGTGGATTTTCGTGAACTGATCAAATTATATGCGGGAGAATTCCGCCTCAAGGTAGAGATGCGCCAGATCGGCGCCCGCCAGGAAGCCGCCAAAGTTGGGGGGATCGGAAGCTGCGGAAGGGAATTATGCTGCAGCACCTGGCTGAGCGATTTCAAGTCGGTGAATACCACTGCCGCCCGGTATCAAAATCTTTCAATCAATCAAAGTAAGCTCAGCGGTCAGTGTGGCAGGCTGAAATGCTGTCTCAACTACGAGTTGGATACTTACCTGGATGCCCTGCAGAACTTCCCGGATAACGCAGAAACGCTGCAGGTAGCGAAAGGAACGGCTATTCTCATCAAGAAAGATATTTTCAAGAACCTCATGTGGTATGTGCTGCCGGACAGCAATAAGCAATATCCCCTTACCATTGAAAGGGTTAGAAAGATCCGGCAGCTGAATCTTCAGAATAATGTGCCGGATAGCCTGGAACCTGTAGAAGTAAGCACGGGCAAGCCAAAAGAAGATGAGGGTGGTTTTGTGGATCTTGTTGGCCAGATCAGCCTGAAGACGCTGGAAAAAGCCGACAGAAAAAAGCGGCATGGGCATCAGAAGCCCGGGCATCAGCGACAGGGATCGGGACAGGGTCAGCAAGGCGGCGGGAAGCAGGGTGGCAACGGCGGCCAGCAAGGGTCGCAAGGCCGGGGAGAAGGACGGGACAACCGTGAAGGCCGGGATAATAAGGACGGGAAGAATCCTCCGCCGCCGGGTGGTGGGCGCAATAGGCGCAGATAGATGACCTGGTGGAGAATTGTTAAAGTTTTTCCTGATCCAACCACTTTTATTGCTACTTGTTAATTTTATGTACTCTTTGTACTTTACAAAGGCTAAAACTCTATAACTATGGCACTTTTTGAAACTGGAAATCCAACCCTGTCGGAAAAAATTTTTAGTAAAAGCATTGACCGATCGAGCACTGAATTAATGACGGTGAGAGGGTCAATTCAAAAATTCGGCTTTTTATTACTGATGGTGGTGGCAGGTGCTGCATATACCTGGAAGCTATATTTTGAAGGAGCATTTCCTACCATGATGACCTTTTTCTGGGTCGGACTGATCGGGGGACTTGTTTCTGTCATCGCTATTTCTTTTAAGCCTACACTCGCAAAATACCTGGCGCCGGCTTATGGTGTGCTGGAAGGTTTTGTACTGGGTGGGTTGTCGGCCATTATCAATGATCAGTTCAAGGCTAAATATCCCAATATTGTCCTCTCCGCCGTGCTGTTGACATTTGGAGTAGCCTTCGCCGTATTTCTGTTGTATAATTTCCGGATCATCCGGCCTACAGCTAAATTCAAGGCTATTATCTACTCTTCTATTGCGGGTATTGCCATTTTTTACCTGGTCTATATGGTATTGGGGCTTTTCGGCGTCAATATTCCTTTTATGAACTGGGGTGACAGCAGCCTGCTGGGCATCGGGATCAACCTGTTTGTGGTGGTGATCGCGGCATTGAGTCTTATTCTCAACTTCGAGCAGATAGAGGTTGGAGAGCAGATGGGTGCACCGAAATATATGGAATGGTATGGTGCGTTTGGCCTCCTGGTAACGATGGTTTGGTTGTATATCGAGATCCTGAAGTTATTGAGCAGGTTTTCGAGTAATAGGAATTAATTTTATCTGAAGATATATTATGACAAGTCCCGGCCTCTGGCCGGGACTTTTTTTAGTACCCATCCCCATCCAACAGATTGCCGAGCCCCCCCAATATGCTGCCTTCCTCGCGGCGGTGGCCCAGCTGCGGGCTGTATTGGATGATCCTGCTGGCCAGGCGGCTGATGGGCAGGGATTGTAACCATACTTTGCCGGGGCCACGCATCAGGGCAAAGAACAGACCTTCGCCGCCAAACATCCAGTTGCGGATGCCACGGATAAATTCGATATCGAAATCTACAGAGGGCTGGAAAGCTACCACGCAGCCTGTATCCACTTTCAGGATCTCGCCTGGCTGAAGCTGCTTTTCAATAACATATCCTCCGGCATGTACAAAGGCCATTCCGTCCCCTTCCAGCTTCTCCATGATGAAGCCTTCTCCTCCGAAGATGCCAGTGCCCAGCCGGCGTTGGAATGCGATGCCGATGCTGACCCCTTTTGCAGCACAGAGAAAAGCATCTTTCTGAGCGATGATGGTGCCTCCTAATTGCTGCAGGTCGAGGGGAATGATCTTGCCTGTATAGGGAGAGGCGAAACTTACTCTTTTTTTACCTTGCCCGGTGTTAGTAAAAGCTGTCATGAAAAGATTTTCACCTACCAATACCCGTTTGCCTGCATTCATCAGCTTGCTCAACAAGCCACCTTGCTGCGCCTGCGCGGAGCCATCTCCAAACAGAGTGGCCATCTGAATGCCGTCATCCATCATCATAAAGCCGCCGGGCTCCCCTATGACTGTCTCACCCGGGTCCAGCTCCACCTCTACGAATTGCAGCTCCTCGCCGAAAATTTTATAGTCTATTTCGTGATTGTTGCGCATGTTTTTTTGTTTTTATGAAGATAACTTATTTCGAAAAAAAAGCCGCCCATCAATTGATGAGCGGCTTTGCTAGTTTTTCCGGGCTATACGACAGTTCCTGTCTGAGGGTTGTTCCGATCTATATAATTTTATCAAAACCAGCTGCCTATCCATGCCTCCCCTACTTTTCCGCTCAGCTTTCTTCTTCTTCTTGCTTTTTCAAAACGGTGACGGAGGATGGTAACGAACATCAGCAGCAGGAAAATGACGGTAAACGGCGGGATACCCAGGAAAGAGATCCATTTGCCGCCCCAGTGGCGGCGCATGGGTCTTCTCAGCCTTTCTGCAATAATATACATACTGGGCACCATGATCAACGTCATGAAGAATGCAAAGGCCAGGCCAAAGATGATGGTCCAGGACAGCGGTTTCCAGAACACGGCGTTATCGCCACCGAAATAAATATGGGGATTCAGCTCGGAGAAGAGCGTGACGAAGTTGATGTTGAACCCTACGGCCAGCGGGATCAGGGCCAGGATAGCGGCCATGGCTGTGAGGAGTACGGGAATGATACGGGTCTTCCCTGCTTCGATCGCCGCCTCTCTTGTCTTCATGCCGCGTCCACGCAGCTCGTCTGTAAACTCTATCACAAGGATTCCGTTCTTCACCACGATACCGGCCAGGCCTACGATACCCAGGCCAGTCATGATGACGGACACTTCCATCTTCGTGATGGCGAATCCAAGGATGACGCCGATGACGCTGAAGAGGATCTCGGTAAGGATGATCACTGATTTGGCTACAGAGTTGAATTGCAGCACGAGTACGATAAGTATGGTCATCAATGCAATGACCAACGCCTTGCCCAGGAAGGCGCCTGTCTCCGCCTGTTGTTCTCCTTCCCCTGTCTGCTTGATATTCACATTGTCGGGCTTCTTTTTGAAGTCCCCAATGGATTTTGCAAGGTCGATGTTGACGGCAGTCGGCGTATATCCGTTCAGCACGTTGCTACGCAGGGTGATGACCCGTTTCTGGTTCTTTCTTTTTACGCTGCCCAGGGTGCTGGTGTAATCAATTTTCACCAAAGAGCTGATGGGCACATTCTTGATCCTGCCCTGGTTGGCCATATCGCGGAATGTGACGTTCATGTTCAGCAGATCGATGAGGTTCTTCCGCTGTACTTCCAGGTTGCGGATCTGGATCTTATATTCTTCTTTTCCTTCCTTGATCTTGGAAGACTCTCTTCCAAAGAGGGCCGTGCGTAATGTCTGTCCGATCTGAGCTGAGCTTACGCCTTCCGTCATCGCCCGCTGGCGATCCACAGTGAAGCTGATCTCAGGGTTGGTGAGATCGATGTCCATCTTCAGCTCTTCCACGCCGGGAGTTTGTACGGAGTCGAGATAATTTTTCAATGATACGGCCGTCTTGATCAGGTCATCGAAGTCTTCACTGGCCACTTCGATATTGACGGGAGGATCGGTGGGCGGGCCGTTTTGTTCCTGGTCCACGGAGATCTCCGCACCGGGAATACCTTTCATCACGTGGCGAATGGAATCCAGGTATGGGGCGGTGTGAACGCCATTGCGTTTACCATATTCGACGAAGGATACCTGTATACGTCCCAGCTCACTGCGGGTGCTACGATCGCCGCTGGTGGGATCGCTGGCGCCGATGGCCACGTTGCTGATGACACTTTCCACTACGGGATTCTTTTTGCCATTCTGCATATCCAGTACCCTATAGACTCTTTCTTCCAGGACCTTGGTAACGGAGTCCGTATAATCCACATTGGTACCCACCGGCAGCTTGAGGTACACATACACCTGGTTGGGATCCCCTTTCGGGAAGAACACTACCTGTACGTTGCGGGCGCCGAAGAACATGAAAGAGAAGATCAGCAGTCCGAAGGTTCCCAACAGGAGCCAGGCCGGTCGCCAGCCTTTCAGGGCCCAGCGAAGGAGGCTTTCGTAATGGCCCATGATCCAGGGCAGCACCCTGTTCTGGAAGGAATGGATCATTCCTTCAAAGACGAATTTATTCAGGATGGTCAGGATGACCAGGAACAGGAGCAGG
Organism: Flavitalea plasmicola; assembly: GCF_030546645.1. GTDB lineage: Bacteria > Bacteroidota > Bacteroidia > Chitinophagales > Chitinophagaceae > Puia. Next base: position 605,334 of record NZ_JAUOTO010000006.1, on the reverse strand, counting down.
TTGCCCAGGAAAGTCATATGCCCCAGGTCCAGCAGGACGCCCAATACCACTGCGATCCAGAATCCGGGTTTTTTAAAGATATCGGCTTTGGACGACTTGCCTTCTTCTTCCGGATGGTTCATGAAGTCCACTGCAAATACGGGATTCATGATGAAGGCCACGACCAGGGATGCTGTCAGCGTAAAGATCAGCATGGCGGGAAGGTAGACCATGAACTTGCCGATGATGCCCGGCCAGAACAACAGGGGGAAGAAGGGCGCCAGCGTGGTGACCGTACCTGCCAGCACGGGAATAAACACTTCTCCCGCCGCCATCATGGCGGAGGTTGGAGCGGTGATCTTTCCTTTTCCCTGGGTGAAAATGCGGTGTGTATTCTCAATGACCACGATGGCGTCATCCACGATGATGCCCAATCCGAAGAGCAAGGCAAACAGCACGATGAAATTGAGGGTGACATGGGTACCGATGATCACATCCGCACCGGGCAGGAACATAAAGGCCACGAACATGCTTAGTGGAACGGAAAGCGCCACGAAGAAAGCGTTGACCACGCCCATGAAGAACATGAGGATGATCAACACCAGCATAAAGCCTATGACGATCGAATTCACCAGATCGTCGAAAGAGGTGCGTGTCTTGGTGCTCAAATCGCCTGTCACCACTACCGTAAGGTCCCGAGGCAGGGATTTTTTCATTTCTTCCACTGCGCCTTTCACATTATCGGAAGTCTCGATGAGATTCTCTCCGCTCCTTTTGATAATATTCAATGTCACCACGTTCTTTCCATCCAGGCGGGCATAGCTTTCCCTGTCCTTGATGGTGTCCCTGATCGTGGCGATGTCTTTTAAATAGACGGCGCCGCCGCCGGGATTGCGGATAATGATCTGCTCGATATCCTGGGCCGTATGGAACTGTCCTTTCAATTGAAGGTTTCGTTTCATCGTGCCTACGTCCAGGAGACCTCCGGAGATATCCAGGTTCTCACCTTTCACGGCATTGTCGATGTCGTCGAAACTGATGTTGGAGCTCCGCATTTTGTAGTTGTCCACGTTGATCTGGAATTCCCTTTCCGGAGCGCCTACGATGTCCACACGATTGAGCTGGGGAAGGTCTTCCAGCTTGTCCTTCATGTCATCGGCAAATTTTTTCAGGCGTTGCTGGTCATAGTCTCCGCTGATGTTGACATACATGATGGGCTGATCCGAGAAGCTCACTTCCAGGGCGGTAGGCTCCTGGGTGAGGTTGGTCGGCAAGTCCTGCTTGGATTTGTCGATGGCGTCCTTGACTTTCTGCAAGGCGACGTCCACCTTTACGTCCGTCTCAAATTCCACCATGATGGCGGAATAGTCCTGCTGGGAGGTGCTGGTGAATTTTTTGATCTTGGCGCCTGTAATGGATTTGATCTGTTTTTCTATAGGCCTGGTAACCAGGTTTTCCATATCCTTGGGAGAGTTGCCTGTGTAGATCGTGGATACATAGATGGTAGGTATCACGATGTCGGGGAACTGCTCTTTAGGCAATGTCATGAACTGGTACACTCCTATTCCGCTGACGACCAGCATCAGCAAATAGACGGCTGTTTTGTTCTTTATACTCCAGGTGGTGGGCCCGAACTGCTTGAACTTTTCGGTAATATTTTCTAAAACACTCATACAGTGGTTTTTGTGTGGTCCGCTTATTGATGCATTATTGTATCGTGATCAGCTGGCCTTCATACAGACCCTGAAAACCGTCCGTGATCAGCTGGTCGCCTTCCTGCAGACCGCCAATGACCTCCACCTTGTCGCCGTAGGACTGTCCGATGGTGATGGCTTTTTTATGCGCCAGCAGGTTGTTCTCCTTGTCCTTTGTGGCTACCATCACATATTTGCCTTTATCATCCGTCTGCAGGGTATTCACCGGAATGGCCAGGGTCTTTGCGACATTGTAATCCTGAAGCCGGACGAGGGCCACCTGGTTGCTGCGGATATCGCTGCTGGCGGGAAGCTTTATTTCAACGGTGAATGAACGGCTGTCGCCGTTGATCGTTCTACCAGTGATATGCACGATGCCAGTGATCTCTTTGTTATTCAGCCCGGGAAGGGTGATCTTGACGGGTGTGCCTACTTTCACTTTTTCCTGGTAGAGTTCCGGTACCTGTACGGTCACTTTCAAATTCTGGGTATTGACGAGGTGGATCTGTGTGGAACCTTGTATGAAGGCCTCTCCTACTTTCAGCCAGATGTCCTCGATAACACCGCTGATATCCGCGTATACATTGGTAAAATCAAGCTGCTCCTGGTAGTTCTTCAGCTGATTTTCTGCCTGGTCCACCGCGTTCTTAGCATTGATTAGGTCCACTTCCGTGCCGATCTTCTCATCCCAAAGGTTCTTGCGGCGCTGGTAGAGGTCTTTTGCGTGGTCCAGCTGGATCTGGGCGTTGGCCACATTGGTACGCTGAAGCGCATCGTCCAGCTTCACCAGCAGCTGACCCTGCCGCACGTGATCACCTTTTTTAACATAGACGGCTTTAGCGACTCCCGGGGTGCGGGGGGAGACATAGGAATTATTCTCCGCCTCTACGTTACCCTGGAGGTCGATGAAATGGGCAAAGGAAGAGGGGGTCACGGGTGACAAGGCGACCAGTTTGGCTTTCTGACCCACCTTTGAAGAGGTGTCCAGGCGGCTGATCTGGGATTCCAGGCTGTCGATCTGTTTAGCCAGTGCGGTCTGCTGGTCTTTCAGCATTGTCAGCTGCTTTTTCTTGCCTTCCAGCGTGTCCGGCGTTTTGACGCCGCTGCCACAGGATGCCAGCAGTATGGTGGTGGTAATTGCAGCTACAGTCAGTATCTTTTGCATATTGAGCTTTTTAGATTGTATTCTTGATTATAATTTGCCTATTGCATTCAGATAGTCTACTCTCGCGACTATTGCGCTGTAAAGGGCATTGAAATAGTTGGCCTGGGCCGTTTTCTGATCGGCAAGAGCGGTGGTGATCTCCGTATTGGAGCCCAAACCCTGGTCGTATTTTTTCCTTGTCTGGGCGTATACCCTGTCAGACAAGTCCATATTCTTTTTCTGGAAATCCAGCGTTGCCAGGGCGGCGGAAAATCTCAGCTGCGCCTGTTTGACGTCATTATCTATCCGGATCTTCATGGAGTCGATGTTATTCTCTGTCTGACGCAGCCGGAGCTTTGCCTGTTTGACGTTGGCATCCTTGAAAAATCCATCGAAGATGGGCACGGAAATATTGAGCCCGATGTAAGCGGAAGGGAACCAGCTGTTCTTCTGCGTCAGATCAAATTTGTTGGAAAATTGATTCTGCGAATAGTTGGCAGTCAGGTTGGCTGTAGGTATATACATTTTCTTATAGCGGCTGATATCGTATTCATTCAGCTTTTTGTTCACCTGGAGCAGCTGGAAATCGCGTCTGTCCGCGTATTTGTAATCATCGCTCAACGTGGCGTCCCGGATCATATCGTAGGTGAGTGAATCGGTCAGTCTCAGCGAGTCTTTTACAGGCATGCCCATCAGCACTTTCAGGCCCAGGTAGCCATTGGAGATATTCAGCTCCAGCTGGATCTTTTCTGTCTGGAGGTTGGCCAGCTGTACATTGGACCTGTCGACGTCCAATTGTTCGGCAAAACCATTTTTGAACATCTCCGTGGAATTATGCAAAAGCTCCTGCTGGTTTGTAATGTTGGCGTCGATCTGAGCGATCTGCGATTTGCTTATCAACAGCTGATAATAAACTTTCTCGATGTTGGCCCGCAACATCTGCTCGGTGACCTCCTGTTTTTTCTGGTAAAAATCCAGGGATGCCTGGCGTGCCTGCAATCCCACGAAGACCTGTCCATCGAACAGCACCTGTTTAAGGGTGATGCCTGCATTTGCATTGTACTGGGTACCGAACTGGAGCGGAACGAATGTGCCCGCGGGCTGTCCGATGAATTCCCCCGGGATCAGCGTAGTGGGTATTTTGACATTGTCCGTCAGTCCGAGGTTGCCTGTTATCTGCGGCAAGGCTTGCGAGGTCGTGGCCCGGTTGCTTTGCTGCTGGATCTGAAGGTCCAGTAAAGCATTTCTTACCATGACACTGTTCTTAGCGGCATAATCTATTGCCTGTGTCAGAGAAAATTCGTGCAGCTGAGGGCCCTGTGCGGCGCCCGACGCCTGTCCGTTGGGAGCTTGCTGTGTCCATGCTGTAAGGGCAGGAAAAGCCAGCATGACAGCCATCAGCATTCTTCCAATGTTAAACCTTCTGTTCATGAGATATTTTTTTGTTACGTTCAATGGTGTATTTCCCGATCAGCGCTCTGCCTGCGTCGGTAGCAACGCTATTGAGAAAGAGAATGGCCAGCTCAAAGGCCACTTCCGCCACTTTATAGCGACTGTGAGGATAAACGTCGGGGTTAAATACCAGGAATGCCGCTTCGATGCGTGCTTTTACCACGATGTCTTTATGCAGATCTAAGCGGTATACCCCTTCTTCCATCCCCCACTGCAAGTTGTCCATCAGCACCTGGTGAAGGAATTGGTATTTAAATTCCTTTAATCGCTTAAAGGCCCTGGGATGATGTTTTTCCAGGTCGTACACCATCAGGGGGTTGGTGTACTTCAGCATCTCCTCCACGGATTCCTGGGCCATAAAGATCTGATGCACAGCATTTTCGGCTTGTTGACGGAATAGTACGCACTCCTCCTCGTTCTTACGGATCTCCTGGTCGATGACAGCAGAAACCATATCATCTTTATCTGTAAAGAACTGGTAGATCGTCTTTTTCGAAATGCCCAACTGGGTGGCGATCTCATCCATGGTGATGGAGCGGATGCCATACCGCAGGAAGAGGTCTGCGGCCTTACCTAGTATTCTTTCTTTTACGTCCATTTCGAGTGCAAAACTATGGAAACTTTTTTTGTTACCAAAGTTTCCATGGGGTTTTTTGGAGGTTTACCCAGTTTCCGCCCAGGGGTCGGATGTCTCATCCGGCAGCGGGCCGGCAGTCCCCGGGAAGGCGCGAATGGCAGAAGTTGAGTGGGCGGGAGGGGTGAAATATGATTACTTTTGAGCAGCTAAATCCCTGCACATGAAGTTTCGAAAAATACCTAAACAATTGTTTCACTTCTTTTTACAGGGAGTGCTTGTTCTGGCGCCTATTTCTATCACCATCTGGACTGTCATTGCCGTATTTAACTGGATCGACGGGATACTACCTAACCTGGTATATAATATTGTCCCGAGCCTCATCGGGACGGACCAGTTTGGGGTACCCAGGAGGATCCCCGGGTTGGGGTTTATCGTATTTGTCGCCATTGCGCTTATCGTGGGGTATATTTCCCCGTCTTTCATCGTCAGCCGGCTGGTGGACTTTGCCGACAGACTGCTGGAAAAGACTCCCGGTATCAAGCTGATCTATACCACATTAAAGGACTTTTTCGAAGCTTTCGCTGGTAACAAACGGAAATTTGACAAAGCGGTGCTGGTCAGCATCGATGCGCCGGATATCTGGCGGATGGGGTTCATCACCCAGGAGGACCTGCATGAATTCGGGCTGCCGGAATATGTTGCAGTATATGTGCCTCAGTCCTATGCTTTTTCGGGTAACCTGTATTTTGTAAAAAGGGACAGGATCCGCGTAGTGACGGACATCAGCTCGGCCGATGCAATGAAGTTCGCTATTTCGGGGGGTGTTTCCGATGTTGATGAACATGAGCAGCAGCGCTGAATTGCCAGATGAAATACCATGTGACCAGGATCTGGAAGAGAATAAAGGAAGGCAGCAGGTAGTGGTGACGGTCGATCGGGTTCAGGCTATCTCCGGAAGCCAGCATGATGGGTAAATCCAGGACATTAAAGATGACGATCGTGATCAATAGCTTTTTGCTCCCTTTAAAATACCACCAGCAGCATATGCCATAAAGCAGCTCGACCGTAAAATCCAGTAATGGATGGTCGATGATGCCCAATCCCCATGCTGGCTTTTCTGTAAAAGGGGTCAACCGGATATCGTGTTCGTGGAAAACCAGGTCTATTGCTACGTGGGAGAGGACGCCTATAGCAAATGCGAGGGCTATGTCGTGTTTTTTATAGCTGCGGTAGAGGATGATATAGGACAAAGCTGCCAGCACGAGGGCGGAGCATATGGAGTGGGACCAGGGCAGAAAATCAAGATGCAGCCGGCCATTGGCAACAGAAAAATATTCCAGCCCCGTGTAGTTGAAGAGCACCCAGAAAAGTTCTACGAGCTGTACGGATACCAGGAGCGGGAACATGGGAGAAGCGGGAAATTTTTTCTTAACCAGCAGGGCCGTAGCGGCGTGATCGATGGCGTACATATCAGTGATTATTTCCGCAAAGGAACGACGCTTATTTCCAGAAGGCTTGTACGTTCTGGCTATTTTTCAGGACAGAGGAGGGATAGAGGCCGAACATTTTACGAAACGTCCTGTTGAAATGGGGTGCGTCCGAGAATCCTGCATATAATGCCGCCTCGCGGATATTCTTCGTTTCGAATACTTTCTGAAGCGCCAGCAGGATCTTTGTCCACAGCATATACTTCCTAATGGGTATGCCTACCTGCTTTTTGAAAAGATGGGTGAGCCTGCCGGGCGAGAGGAATACCTCGGCTGCGAGCTCCTCTAATTTCAGTGTATCATCATTTTTCTCTTTCAACAGCTCCATGACCTTTTGGATCCTTTCATCGATGTCGGTGTCTTCCTCCAGTGCGCAAAGCCTGCATAAGTACTGGCGCGTGATGTCGTGGATGAGGTGGCTGTCGAAGGGGTGCACATGGAGGTTCTGTTCGATGGTCCTCAGGAATTCGGCCGTTTCTTCCGGAGGCAGTTCCATCACTGCCTGTCCGGTCAGGTAGATCTTTTTAAGCGCACGTCCCAAGGTGGTCTGGGGATCGATGTTCAGGAGAAGGAAATAATTGTCATTGGTGCGGCATTCATGGGCCTGATCGGAGTCGATTATTACGGCCTTGACCGTTTTGAATGACCCTTCGGAAGACTTGATAAAGAATGGCTGGTCGAAACTGAGGGCGAGCTGCAGAGCGTGATGGTCATGGGTAGATGTGTCTATCGCCTTCCCGATGTACATAAATTGTCCTGCCCAGAAGAAAAAGTATGAATTTATTTCCGTCATGTGAATTTGCACCTGGTATGGGGTAAGATACATTGATTTAAAAAGATTTAAAAAAAACTCTCAAAATTTTATAAATCAAAAAGATTCTTTTTTCCTATATACAGGGACGGGTGTTTGCCCGAGAGGGGGTATCTTTGGCCCTCATTTAAAGAGCTGTCAATGGTTTATAATTTTAATTCCGGTCCCAGCGTGCTGCCCAGGGAGGTGTTCGAGCAGGCCAGCCGGGCAATCCTGGATTTCGATGGTACGGGACTTTCCATCCTGGAAATAGGCCATAGGACGCCTCTTTTCCAGGGAGTGCTGGATGAGGCGCTGGCTACAGCCCGCGAGCTGATGCAACTAGATAAGGAGCATGAGGTCATTTTCCTGCATGGGGGGGCCAGCACCCAGTTCTTCCAGGTGCCTATGAATCTTTTGAATGAAAATGAGACGGCGGCCTATCTGGATTGCGGTACCTGGGGCACGAAAGCAATCAAAGAAGCGAAGCTTTATGGGAATGTGGATGTGGTGGCGTCTTCCAAGGACAAGAACTACACGTATATTCCTAAAGGTTTCGCCATACCTGCCGGAGCAAAATATTTCCACTATACCACCAACAATACGATCGAAGGAACGCAAATGCATTCCATTCCCGAGACGGATGTCCCGCTGGTAGCGGATATGAGCAGCGATATCCTTAGCCGGGTGACAGACTTCAACCGGCACGACCTGATCTATGCGGGCGCCCAGAAAAATATGGGGGCGGCAGGAGTGAACATGGTGGTATTGAAGAAAGACCTCTTGGGCAAGGTCAGCAGGAAACTGCCTACCATGATGGATTACCGCCAGCATATCGAAGCCGGGTCGGTATTGAACACGCCACCTGTGTTTGCTATTTATGTCTGTATGCTCACGCTTCGCTGGCTGAAGGAGCAAGGCGGCGTGGCGGCCATCGAAAAAATCAACGATCAGAAGGCCGCGCTCTTATACGACACGTTGGACAGCCTTCCCATTTTTCGTCCTACTGTGGCGAAGGAAGATAGAAGTAAGATGAACGTAGTCTTTGTGATGGACGACAAGGAATTGGAAATGGAATTCCTGGCTGCCTGCACCGACAATGGGATGGTGGGCATACAGGGTCATCGTACCGCAGGGGGATTCCGGGCCTCCCTGTACAATGCCCTTCCCCTGGAAAGCGTAAAGGTCCTGACAGATTTGATGAAAGAATTCGCAACTCAAAAAGCTTAATAAAATAAACGATGGCAAGCATTAGTCCTTTCAAAGCGCTGCGTCCCGTGCCGCAATCGGCAGCGCAGGTAGCGTCCAGGCCATATGATGTTCTGAACAGCGCAGAAGCCAGGCAGGAGGCTGCAGGCAATGCCAGCTCTTTTCTCCATATCACCAAGTCCGAGATCGACCTGCCGGAGAATATCGACACGCATTCTTCCCAGGTGTATGATAAAGCAAAGGAGAACCTCCAGGATTTCATCCGCAGGGGCGTCCTTATACAGGAGGAAAAGCCCCTGTACTATATTTACCGCCTCATCATGAATGGGAGGAGCCAGACGGGATTAGTATGCGGAAGCTCGGTGGACGACTATGAAAGGGACGTCATCAAGAAGCATGAGTTTACACGTCCCGACAAGGAGGCTGACCGTATTCAGCATATGAAGACCATCCGGGCCCAGACGGGCAATGTGTTCCTGGCCTATAAGAATGTGGCAGCCATTGACGAGCTGATCGAAGGATGGAAGAATGCACATGCGCCTTTATATGATTTTACCGCGGGAGACGGCATTCAGCATACCATCTGGGCCGTGGATGAAGAGGGGGCGATCGATGCGATCACCCAAACATTTGCGGAAAAGGTCCCTTTCACCTATATAGCGGATGGGCATCACCGTGCAGCCTCCGCTGCCAAGGTCAGGAAAGAGCTGGGTGAAGCGGCGGGAAAAAGCGCCGACTACTTCCTTACCACCCTGTTCCCTTCCGCGGAGCTGCATATCCTGGATTATAACCGCCTGGCAAAGGATCTCAATGGCGCCAGCCCGGAGGAATTCCTGGACAGTCTGCAGAAAGACTTCCTGGTAGGAAAAGTAGACAAGGCTTTTTCGCCTGCCCGGCTTCATGAGTTCGGCATGTACCTGGATGGCAGCTGGTATCAGCTGGTGGCCAAGGACGGCTCATATACAGAAGATGATCCTATCGGCGTTTTAGATGTCACCATCCTGCAAAAAAATGTATTGGACCGGCTGCTGGCCATCAAGGACCCGCGCACGGACAAAAGGATCGACTTTGTAGGAGGCATCCGGGGCCTGGGGGAACTGGAAAAGAGGGTGGACGGCGGCGAATGGAGAGTGGCTTTCAGTCTCTACCCTGTCAGCATCGAGCAATTATTCGCCATTGCGGACAGCGGGAATGTGATGCCGCCCAAGAGTACCTGGTTTGAGCCCAAACTGCGGGATGGCCTCCTCACGCATATTATCTGAGCTGCAAGCTACCAGCCTCAAGCTACACGCGATGTGCTGGGAGCCAGGGATTTGTTAAGAAAGGCTGAGTTTTAGCTATGAGCCAGGGATTTATTAACTTGCGGCTTGCAGCTTGTAGCTTGCAGCTAAAAAACGGTCTTATGATAAGAAGGAGTCTTTTTCTACCCTGTTTGCTGGTGTTTGCCAGCTTGTCAGTCCTTTCACAACAACCTGAAGCAAAGACATTGCAGGAGACGGCGAAGACCTTCACGCGGCAGGGCGATTACTCGAACGCCATTATGGTATTGACCGGTGCGGTGCAGAAAGAGCCGCAGAACCTGGAATTGCAAAAAGACCTGGCATTCAATTATTACCTGCAAAGAGACTATCCCAAGGGCCTGAATGTTGTCCGACCTTTGATAGAGCGCTCTGACGCAGACGTGCAATGTTACCAGATCGCCGGTATGCTGTACAAGGCTATCGACGAGAGTAAAGAATGTGAAAGGCTCTATAAGGCCGGCCTGAAAAAATTCCCCCAAAGCGGCGTATTATATAATGAATATGGGGAAATGCTGTTTGCCCGTCAGGACAATTCCGGCGCGATCAGGCAATGGGAAAGGGGTATCGAAGTCGATCCTACTTATTCTTCCAATTATTATAATGCCAGCCGGTACTATTACTTCACCATGGACAAGATATGGAGCATTCTCTACGGGGAGATCTTTGTCAACCTGGAAAGTTACAGCAAACGCACGGCGGAGATCAAGGAAGTGCTATTGGAGTCCTACAAAAAGCTGTATACCGGCGACGATGTGATGAAGGACCAGACTACCAGGAGCCCATTCGCCCTTGCCTGCCTGGGAATGTATGCCAGTCTAAAGCCTGTTGTAGCGCAAGGGATCACCACGGAGTCACTTATCCTGCTGCGGACGAAATTTATCCTTGGCTGGTTTGAAAAATATCCTTCCACTTATCCTTTCCGGCTTTTTGAATATCAGCGGCAGCTGCTGAAGGACGGGATGTTCGATGCTTATAATCAATGGATCTTCGGTGCTGCGGAAAACCTGACCACTTTTCAAAACTGGAGCAACACCCATGGAGACGAGTACAAGCGTTTTGTGGGGTTCCAGCAAGGAAGGGTTTTCAAGTTGCCGGAGGGGCAGTACTATCAGACTAAGCCGTGAGCATTTCTTAGCTACAAGCTGCAAGCGACAAGCCCCAAGCTGAGGACTTATTAAGGCCAACTTGCAGCTTGAAGCTGGAGCCTTGAAGCCGGTTCTTTTGTTTGGGATAAGTTTTGTACATTGATTTCCGAAACAATGAATATGACCGAACCCAAACGATTGTTCGACTGCATTTTACAGCAAGACGACCGACTTTTTCTTCCCGATATGCTGGCCGGCAAAGAAAACGGCAAATGGCGGGCGTACAGCTCCGAAGAGACTATCGATACCATCCATAAATTGAGTGCGGGGCTGCTGCGCCTTGGCATCTCCGGGCAGGACGGCACCATTGAAGGCCGGGATAAGGTGGCTGTTATTTCGAAGAACCGACCGGAATGGATCATGCTGGATCTGGCCGTACAGCAGATTGGTGCCATCCTTACACCCGTCTATCCTACCATCAGCGTCCATGAGCTGGAGTTCATCCTCAATGACGCCCAGGTAAAGCTGATATTCGTCAATGACGAAGAATTGTTCCATAAGGTCCTGAGCATACGGGAACGGGTTCCCAGCCTGAAAGGGATCTATACTTTCGAGCATGTGGCCCATGGCCAACATTGGAAAGAGCTGTTATCGGATGTTTCCGAAGCTGAGGCCGGGCAACTGGCCGCTATCCGGGATAAGATACAGCCGGAAGACCTGGCTACCATTATTTATACTTCCGGTACCACGGGCACACCAAAGGGTGTTATGCTTTCGCACAGGAACATCGTCAGCAATGTGATCTCCTGTATACCCTGTCTTCCACGAGGCCCTATCAGGGCCCTTAGCTTTCTGCCCCTGAACCATATCTACGAGCGCATGCTGACCTACGTATATCTTTTCAGCGGCAGCTCCATCTATTATGCGGAGAGCATGGATACCATCGGTGAGAACCTGAAAGAGGTGAAGCCTCAGATGTTCGTCACGGTACCTCGTCTGCTGGAAAAAGTCTATGATCGCATCATGTTGAAAGGAGCCGAGCTGACAGGGATAAAGAAGAAGCTTTTTTTCTGGGCGCATGGTCTGGCTGCCCGTTATGAGATCAACAGGCCGATGGGAGCATGGTATAACCTGCAGCTATCGCTGGCCAATAAACTCATATTCAGTAAATGGAGGGAGGCATTAGGCAATAATCTTACCTGTGTCGCCAGCGGCGGCGCTGCCTGTCAGGTAAGGCTGATAAGGATCTTCACTGCTGCCCGGATCCCTATCCTGGAAGGTTATGGTCTTACCGAGACCTCTCCGGTGATCAGCGTCAACCGTCTGCAGGAAGAAGACCGTATGTTCGGTACTGTGGGCCCTATCATCCCGGATGTGGAAGTGAAGATCGCGGAGGACGGCGAAATACTCTGCAAAGGTCCGAATGTGATGTTGGGTTACTATAAGCGGCCTGACCTGACAGCGGAAGCTATGGAAGGCGGGTGGTTCCATACGGGAGACATTGGGATGCTGGTAGAAGGTAAATATCTGAAGATCACAGACCGGAAGAAGGAGATGTTCAAGACCAGCGGCGGCAAGTACGTAGCGCCCCTGGCCATCGAGAGTAAGTTGAAAGAATCGCCTTATATAGAGCAGCTGATGGTGGTGGGGCCGGAAAGAAAATTTGTAGGTGCACTGATCGTGCCTGCTTTTTCTTACCTGACGGAATGGTGCAGGCAGAATGAGATAGCGGTAACTTCCCAGGAGGAAATGGTCAGGAACCCGAAGGTTATTGCTTTCTACCAGGAGATCATCGAAAGCTATAATAAATTCTTCAGCCATGTGGAGCAGGTGAAACGGTTCCGGCTGTTGCCTTTGGATTGGACGATAGAGACCGGCGAAATGACACCTAAGCTGAGCCTCAAACGAAAAGTTATCACGGAAAAATACCGCGACCTCATTGAGGGCATCTATGCGCAATAACCTTTTTATTCCTTGAATTTCAGCAAAGACCATTTTCCATTGCCTATTACCAGGAATAAGATCAGCAACAGCAGCACGACGACCGACAGGAGTAGTTCTGAGAAAGGCCTGTACAAGTTGTCCGGCGATAGATTGACAAAAAAGATAGCCCCCAGCAGGATCGGGATCTGGATGAGGCAGGCAAACCGGGTCAGCACGCCCAATATCAGCAGGATGCCACCCAGTATATGTGCGAAGGAAATGTAATTGCTCATCATCATAGATGAGAATGACCCGAAGCCCATCTTGTTGGTGATAAGATTGAGCATGGTGCCCATGTTATACAGGTATTGCACTCCTTTAAAGCAAAGGAAGGCGCCAAGGGCAATGCGAACGATATCGAGCCATTGAGGATGATGGGTATCGCCCCAGTGCTCCACGCGTTGTACGAGGTTCATATGGCATCGTTTTAGTAATAAATAAAGCCTATCTAAATATAAGAAATTTTTATCTATCTACAACGAGGATCTTGTTTGCTGTATGCATTCCTGAATTTCAGCATTTTACAACCCTCCGGCGCCGGAGGGTCACAGCATCTTCCTGATGAGTGTACCCAGTACTTTTAACCCTTGCTCGACATCTTCATCCCAGGGGCGGGCGTAGCTGATGCGCAGACAATTGCCAAAACGACCTTGCATGGAAAAGAGCTGTCCGGGCGCCACGGAGATATGATGTTTCAACGCCTCGCGGTACAGAAGGTAGGCGTTGAGCTTTTTATCCAGCTCAACCCACAGCACGAAACCACCCTGGGGGCGGGAAACTTTCACATTCTCTGGAAAGTATTGCATGATGCCCTGCAAATAGCGCAGGCATTGTGTGTGCAGCGCCTTGCGTAATTTTTTCAAATGGTATTCATATCTGCCGATGCTTAGGAAATGAGCGATGGCCTGTTGTGTGATGGTGACGCCCGTCACTGTGTGCATCATCTTGTGGAGGACTACCTGCCCGGTGAACCTCCCGGGGATGGCCCATCCGATGCGATAGCCGGGCGCCAGTGACTTGGATAATGAGCTGCAATAAAGGACCCAGCCTTCTTTATCGAAGGTCTTGCAGGTTTTGGGGCGATGGCGTCCGAAATATAGCTCTCCGTAAATGTCGTCTTCGATGAGGGGAATACGGGCCCTGGTAAGCAGCTCCACCAGGGCTTGTTTATTTTTATCCGGCATGCAGGAACCGAGGGGGTTGCTGAAATTAGGGACGAATACGCAGGCTTTGATGGGAAATTTTTTGATCAGGGTAGCCAGCAGGTCCGGATCCATACCTGTCATGGGATCGCAGGGGATCTCCAGCACTTTGAGGCCCAGACTTTCCATCACCTGGAAAATGCCGAAATAAGTAGGGTTCTCGATGGCAACAGTATCGCCGGGCTTTGTCACGGCTTTCAGGCACATGACCAGGGCCTCCATGCATCCGGCCGTTACTACCACATCCTCTTCGGACAGCTTGCCGCCCCAGTGGAAGGCTTGTTTCACCAGCTGACGACGCAGCTCCTTACTGCCCTGGATGTGTTCATATTGGATCGCATGATGCCGGGTGGAGCGCATGGCGTGCACCAGCGATTTATTCAGCCGGGCCACGGGCAGAAGGCTTGTCGGCGGCGCTGCAATGGAAAAATTGATCAGGTCGTCGGAAGTAATGTCGTTGAAGACGGCGGTGATCATCTCCTGCACGCTCACATCGCTGGTCACCGGCTCCGGCTCTGCGATCCGTGGAAGGGCGGGCATTCTCCGGAAATTAAACCGGACATAGTAGCCTGATTTGGGCCGGGCTTCAATCAGGCCTTTGCCTTCCAGGTGATAGTATGCCTGGAAAGCTGTGCCCATGCTGATCCCATACTCTTCGCTGAGCATCCGGACGGAAGGCAGCTTGTCCCCTATCTTAAGGGTCTCCTCGCCTATCATTTTTTCCAGGCCTTCCGCTACCTGGAGGTAGAGGTGGTCCTGGTCATTGAATTTTTTCTTTGGCATATATTATCTGATACAGCCAAAATTAATAAATCTGCATCTGTTTTATTATAAGATTCTTTCGGAATTTTGGGAAAATGATTTGCTTATGGAATATAATCTGGATCCTGCCGATTGGGAGGAGCTGCGTCAGCTTGGTCATCGTATGGTAGACGATATGATGGAGCATTTGCGCACGGTACGGGAAAGGCCGGCGTGGGTGAAGATGCCGGAGAATGTATTGCAGGATTTGAGACAGCCGTTGCCGCAAGGGCCGCAGGATGCCGCCGATGTGTATGAAGATTTTCTTCGTGCCGTGCTGCCTTACAATAAGAACAATATACATCCCCGCTTTTGGGGCTGGGTGCAGGGAGGGGGTACGCCTTTCGGAATGCTCGCAGATATGCTGGCCAGCGGTATGAATGCCAATGTCGCCATCGGTGATCATTCGGCGATGTATGTAGAACAGCAGGTGTTGGATTGGAGTAAAGAAATGTTCGGTTTCCCTGCATCGGCTTCCGGCATTCTCACCAGCGGCGCCTCTATTGCGAATATAACGGCGCTGGTGGTGGCGAGGAATCATTTTCGCGCGGGGGTGAAGCAAAAAGGTGTGCGGGCCGTGGAGGGACAGATGATCGTTTATGGCTCTTCGGAAACGCACAACTGTGTGGCGAAAGGAGTTGAAGTCATCGGCATCGGAAGCGACCATTTCCGCAAGGTTCCGGTGGATACGGATTACCGTGTGCGGACGGAGGTACTTCGCACCATGATACGGGAGGACCGGGAAGCAGGGCATCTACCTTTTTGCATCATCGGGAATGCGGGAACGGTGAATACGGGCGCCATCGATGACCTGGAGGTGCTGGCAGTTATTGCAAAGGAAGAGGGTTTATGGTTCCACATCGACGGAGCGTTTGGCGCTATTCCGTACATACTGCCTTCATTCCGGGATAAGCTGAAGGGCTTGCAGCTGGCGGACAGTCTCAGCTTTGATTTTCACAAGTGGCTCTACATGAATTACGAGGTAGGATGTGTGCTGGTGAAAGAAGCAGCCATACATCGTGCAGCTTTTGCCACTTCCGTGAATTACCTGATGCAGCATGAACGGGGACTATCGGCGGGGCCCGAGACTTTCACCAATTATGGGATGGAGCTGTCAAGGGGATTCAAGGCATTGAAAGTATGGATGCTGCTGAAAGAGCATGGTGTACAAGGGTACGCGAGACTGGTGCGACAAAACCTGGATCAGGCGCAGTACCTCGCAAAATTGGTCCGGGGGAACGGAGAGTTGGAATTGTTGGCGGATGTACCGCTCAATATCGTTTGCTACCGGTGGAATCCCGGGGGCATGGAAGAGGAGGAGCTGAACACCAGTAACAAGGAGATCCTCATGCGGCTGCACGAAGAGGGTATTGCCCTTCCGACGTATACGGTGTTGCATGGGCGATATGCCATACGGGTGGCGATCACCAATCATCGCAGCAGGCTGGAGGACTTTGATGCCCTGGCAGATGCCAGCATACGCATCGGCAGGGATCTTCATATAACACAATAAAAAAATAACCACATTATGTCTATTACCAAATCATTGCCTATTCCTGTGCAAAGGGTTTCCGAAACCAGGCTTCCTGAAGTGGACTGGGATGACCTGGAATTTGGAAAATATTTTACAGATCACATGCTTATCTGCGATTACGCGGATGGCGATTGGAGTGATGCGCAGATCATCCCTTTCGGGGATCTTCGGCTGAGCCCTGTCGCACTGGCGCTGCACTATGGGCAGACCATCTTCGAGGGGATGAAAGCTTTCGGTATGGAGGATGGTGCAGTGAATATATTTCGTCCTTATAAACATCATGAGCGCCTGTCGCTGTCGGCGGAACGTTTGTGTATGCCTGTTGTGCCGCAGGAAATCTTCATAGAGGGCCTTCGGCGGCTGGTGGAGCTTGACAAGGCCTGGGTGCCGGCAGCTGCGGGGAGCGCGCTGTATATCCGGCCCTTTATGATCGCTACGGAAGCACGCCTTCGGGTGAAAGTATCCGGCGCCTATCGTTTTGTTATTGTCGCCACACCTGTCGGTTCCTATTTTCAGCAGCCCGTGCGGGTGAAAGTGGAAAGAGATTTTGTCCGTGCGGCAAGGGGCGGTACGGGCTATGCCAAGTGCGGCGGCAATTACGGCGCTTCCATGTACCCAACCCAGCGGGCCAGGGAGGAGGGTTATGACCAGGTGTTGTGGACGGATGGAAAGGAGCATCGCTTTATAGAGGAATCTGGCGCCATGAATGTATTTTTCGTAGTGGATGGCGTGTTGATAACGCCGCCCTTATCCGACTCGATATTGGATGGGGTCACACGCGACAGTCTGTTGAAGCTGGCCGTCCGGGACGGTATCCCTGTAGCGGAGCGGCCTGTCGACGTGGAGGAACTGAAAGCCGCCTTTGCCGGGGGGAGGATCAGCGAGGCATTTGGATCCGGGACGGCGGCTGTTATTTCTCCCATTGGGGTCATCGGAATAGATGACAAGGATTATGTGCTGCCTGCCGCGGAAGAGCCGGGTGTGGGATCGCGGCTGAAAGCAGCGTTGGAAAATATCCGTTATGGCAAAGCTAATGATACGGAAGACTGGAATTTTCTTGTTAAATAGGCCAGGAAAGTAAAAGGTGGTGAATATTTATCGGTAAATTGAACCAATAAGCAACGGTTTACCGATATGAAGGAGAAAAAATTGCAAGGGCAGGTGGCCATCGTCACAGGCGCCAGTTCCGGCATCGGTTCGGGGGTAGCCAGGGCGCTGGCGGCGGCAGGCGCAACGGTGGTGATCAACTACCCGGCAGAAGCTACCAAGATAGGGGCACAGACAATATTAGAGGAAGTCATCAGTGCCGGGAACGGGGGCATCATATATCAGTGTGATGTTAGTAAGGAACAGGAAGTACAAAAGATGTTCTCCGACGTAATTGCTCAATTCGGAACGGTGGACATTCTTGTTAATAATGCGGGATTGCAAAGAGACGCTCCATTCCAGGATATGACCCTGGAGCAATGGAATTTTGTACTTGGCGTAAATCTCACCGGGCAGTTCCTTTGTGCCCGGGAAGCCATCCGTGAGTTCCTCCGGAGAGGCATTGTGCCGGAAAGATCTCTCTCAGCCGGCAAGATCATCTGTATGAGTAGTGTTCACGAAGTGATCCCCTGGGCGGGGCATGTCAACTATGCCACCAGTAAGGGGGGCATTATGATGATGATGAAAAGCATTGCGCAGGAATTTGCACCCTGGAAGATCCGTGTCAACAGCATTGGACCGGGCGCCATCAAGACGCCTATCAATCATCAGGCGTGGGATACGCCAGCGGCGGAGAAAAAGCTGCTGGAGCTGATCCCTTATGGCCGTGTCGGTGTTGTCGAGGACATCGGGGCTGCGGCGGTATGGCTGGCGAGCGATGATTCGGAATATGTGACGGGCACCACTTTATTTGTGGATGGCGGCATGACTTTGTATCCGGGATTTAGTACGAATGGATAAAAAATATGGAAAAAGAAAGGCTTAAGATACCAGATTGGAAAAAATGGGGCCCTTATCTCTCCGAAAGGCAATGGGGCACGGTGAGGGAGGATTATAGCTATAATGGAGAACCCTGGCTCTTCACCACGCATGATATGGCCAGGAGCAAGGCCTGGCGCTGGGGTGAGGACGGACTGGCAGGTTTCTCCGACAAGCGGCAGACGCTGTGTTTTTGCTTAGGGCTCTGGAACGAAAAGGACGCGATCATTAAAGAAAGGTTATTCGGCCTGTCGGGTTATGAGGGCAATCATGGCGAGGACGTAAAGGAGCTGTATTATTATCTTGACAGCAGTCCCACCCACGCTTATATGAAGATGCTGTACAAGTACCCTCAGGAGGCGTATCCTTATCACCGGCTCGTGGAGGAAAACCAGCGGCGGACAAAACAGGATCCTGAGTTCGAGCTGATGGATACGGGCATCTTCGACGACGACAACTATTTCGATGTATTCATAGAATATGCCAAGGCGGACATGGAGGATATCCTTGTGCGGGTGACCGTGTACAACCGCGGGAAGGCCGCGGCCCCTATCCATCTGCTGCCTACGATCTGGTTCCGCAATACCTGGGCCTGGGGTTACGACGATTATAAGCCCAGGATGATGACTTCGAATGAAGGAGATATCCTGATCCAGCACCGGGAGCTGGGAGATTTCACGTTCTTCGGGGAGGAAAAGGAAGGGCACCTTTTCTGTGACAACGAGACCAATATAGAGCGGTTATACGGCGCTGACGGTACCGGCTATTTTAAGGATGGCATCAATGAATACGTCGTCCAAAAAAATACGAATGCAGTGAACTACCAGGAAGGCACGAAGGCGGCCCTGCATTATCAACGGATGGTCCCTCCGGGCCAGTCTACCTCCATCCGGCTGCGATTGCAAAAAGGCTGCAGCCTGACGCCATTCCGGGACTTCGACGCCATTTTCGAAGCACGTCTTAGAGAAACGGATCAATTCTATAATGAACTGCAGGTAGAGATGACTAATGAGGACGAGAAGCTGGTGCAGCGCCAGGCTTTTGCGGGCATGTTGTGGGGTAAGCAGCTGTATTACTACAATGTTCATCAATGGTTGAAGGGCGACCCCCGTCAGCCGCCTCCGGCGCCGCAACGAAAAGTGGGTCGTAATCACACCTGGCAGCACCTCAACAACAGCAATATCATTTCCATGCCGGACAAATGGGAGTATCCCTGGTATGCGGCCTGGGACCTTGCCTTCCACTGTATCTCGCTGGCCATTATCGATGCCGACTTTGCCAAGCATCAATTATTGCTGTTGACGCATGACTGGTATATGCACCCCAATGGTCAGCTGCCGGCCTATGAATGGGCTTTCAGCGATACCAATCCTCCCGTACATGCCTGGGCTGCTTACCGCGTTTATGAGCTGGATAAGCATGCCAACGGGGGCAAGGGTGATATTGCTTTCCTGGAGACTGTCTTTCACAAGCTGCTGCTCAACTTTACCTGGTGGGTTAACCGAAAGGATGAGGAGGGTAATAACATCTTCGAGGGAGGATTCCTGGGGATGGATAATATCGGGATCTTTGACCGTAGCAACACGCGCCTGCCTTATGGGGGGACGCTGGAGCAGGCGGACGGCACCAGCTGGATGGCCGCCTATTCGCTGAACCTCATGCGCATTGCCCTGGAGCTATCCATGAATAATCCTGCTTACCAGGACATGGCCAACAAGTTCTTCGAGCATTTCCTCCATATTGCTGCGGCCATCGCCAATATGGGTGAAGGGGCGGAAGGGCTCTGGGATGCGGAGGACGAATTCTTTTATGACACTATCCGGCTCCCCGGGGAGAAAAGCATCCGGGTGAAGGCCCGTTCAATGGTAGGGCTGATCCCGCTCTTTGCCGTGGAAGTGATCGATGACGTTATTTTACAGGCCCTGCCTGAATTCGCGAAGCGGCTGAAGTGGCTGCTGGAACATCGTCCTGACCTGGCGTCCCTGGTGTCGCGCTGGCATGAAAAGGGCTCGGAAGAGAAGCATTTGTTGTCGCTGCTGCGCGGGCACCGGATCAAGCGGCTGTTGAACCGTATGCTGGATGAGACTGAATTCCTCAGCGAATATGGCGTACGGGCTTTGTCCAAATACCATGAAGAGCATCCTTACGAGCTGCAGATAGACGGCCAGGTCCTAAGTGTAAAATACGTGCCGGGAGAATCGGACAGCGGTATGTTCGGCGGCAATTCCAACTGGAGGGGTCCCATCTGGATGCCTCCCAACTTTCTTCTTATCGAATCATTGCAGCGTTTCCATCATTATTACGGGGATGATTTCAAGGTGGAGTACCCGACCTATTCCGGTAAATACTTAACATTAAATGAGATCAGCCATGAGCTGACCCGCCGGCTGTCGCATATCTTTCTCCGTGATGAGAAAGGTCGGAGGGCCGTGTTCGGCAATTGCGACAAGCTGCAGCATGACCCTCATTTTAAGGATTATGTTCTCTTCTTTGAATATTTCCATGGCGACAACGGCACGGGACTGGGGGCATCGCACCAGACCGGGTGGACAGGGTTGATCGGCAAACTGCTGATGCCCAGGAACGTGGTGGTGGAGCCGGCTGCACGGGCGGATGAGAACAGGTGAGGCCTGTTGTCCTGCTCAGGCTGGCGTGACCACATTAATGGGATGGCGGTCCAGGAATGCTCTTACATTGGAGGTCGTCACCTGCATGATCCTTTCTCTTGCCTCCTTACTTATCCAGGCGTTATGGGGTGTGATAATACAGTTTTTGGCGGTGAGCAGGGGATTGGCTGCCACGGGCGGCTCTATGGACAGGACGTCCAGGGCGGCGCCTCCCAGGCGGCCTTCGTTCAGCGCGTCGGCCAGGTCCTGCTCCTGAATAAGCTGTCCCCTGGCCGTATTGATAAGAAATGCCGTGGGTTTCATCAGGCGCAGCAGGTCTTTATTCACGAAGGCATGATTGTCGGGAGTCAGGGGGCAGTGAAGGGTCACGACATCGCTGGTGGAGAAGAGTGTGGGCAGGTCCGCGGGTACGTCCGGCGTCCAGGGTTTTATCATCGGGCTGTAATAGATCACTTCCATACCAAAGTCCTGGGCGATCTGTCCTACGCGCTGCCCGATGTTGCCGTAGCCTACGATACCTATTGTTTTGCCTTCCAATTCCATTATAGGCGCCTCCGTGTAGCACCAGTCTTCGGAGCGCAACCATTTGCCTTCCGTGACTGAGCGGGCATTCCGGCCTACATGGTTGGTCAGCTCCAGGAGGAGCGCAAAAGCGTGCTGGGCAACAGAAGCTGTGCCATAGGCGGGAACATTGCAGACGACGATGTTTTTCTTCCGGGCTGCGGCAATATCCACTATGTTGTATCCTGTTGCCGTCACGGCAATCATTTTCAATTGCGGCAGGGCATCCAGGGTAGCAGACGTAAAAGGCACTTTATTGGTAAGGACGATGTGCGCATTTTTGCATCTGTCGATGATCTGGTCGGCGGACGTCCGATCATAATGGGTCAGCTGTCCCAATGTTTCCAGATCCTTCCAGCTCAGATCGCCGGGATTGAGGGTATAACCGTCTATTGCAACTATGTTCATAGGCCGAAGATATGCTTTATATGAAAAAGGTGGATAAGCCAGGCCTGCAAAGTAGTCAATATGCAGACGATAGCCAGCATGATGAAGCTGTGTTTGGCTGTAAACCGGAAGATGTCGGATTCTTTTCCCACCAGGCCCACGGCTGTTGCAGCGATGGCGATGGATTGGGGGGAGATCATTTTGCCTGTGACGCCACCGGAGACATTTGCAGCCACTGTGACAACAGGGTCTACACCGATGGCGACCGCCGAGTTATACTGTAATTTACAGAAAAGCGCATTGGAAGAAGTATCTGATCCAGTGAGGAATACGCCCAGCCAGCCCAGGATGGGGGAAAAGAAAGGGAAGAGCGTGCCTGTCGTTGCAAGGGCCAGGGCCATGGTAATGGACATACCGGAGTTATTGACAACATAGGCAAAGCCCATTACAGAGGTTATGGTGAGCGCGGGAAATTTCAGTTGATGGATGGTCAGACGAAAGGCTTTGGCTGCCATCGCGCCGTCAGCCCCGATGATCGGGATGGAAAGTATGGCCGCAAACAGCATGGCAGTGCCGGCATTGGCAAGCCAGCTGAAGGTGAAAGGTTTGATCACAAGTGGACTGCCATCCGCCCGGAGGATGGCATTATGCAGTCCCGCGATCGTAGCTTTCAGCTGTCCGACAGTATTCAGCTGGTCTTTTATGGCGGGGACTCCCCATAGGATCACCAGCAGGGTCATGATCATGAAGGGAGACCATGCCCTGACGATCTGCAGGCTCGTGTAACCGGAGGCGGTTTGTGGCGCATGCGGGCCTGGCCTCCAGTATTTCAGCAATACGATCATGCAAATGATGGAAGTGAGACCCGAAAGGACATCGGGCAACATCGGGCTGATGTAATTAGCCGTGACAAACTGAACAATGGCAAAGCTGGATCCGGCTACCAGCACGGCGGGCCAGACCTCCCATGTCTTTTTGAATCCGACTGTTATGAACACGAGGTAGAAAGGCAGCAGCAGGGACAGCAACGGCAGGGTTTTACCCACCATTTGTGAAATAGCCATTTCCGGCAGGCCGGATACCTGGGAAGCTACGGTGATCGGGATGCCAATGGAGCCGAATGCAACCGGGGCCGTATTGGCGATGAGGCAGATGCCGGCAGCGTATAATGGTTCAAATCCCAGGCCCGTCAGCATGGCGGCTGTAATCGCCACGGGCGCGCCAAAACCGGCAGCTCCTTCCAGAAATGAGCCGAATGCAAATGCGATGAGCAGGGCCTGTAATCGTTTATCGGTGGTGATGGAAGCCATAAAATGCCGGATGATGGCGAATTGTCCGCTTTCCACTGTCAGGTGGTAGAGGAAAAGAACGCCCATGATGATCCAGCAGATGGTGAACAGTCCGAACAAGGCGCCGTCAGCCAGGGAGAGGACGGCCAGCTTCACCGGCATGCCATAGACTATTATGGCGATGAGCATTCCCGCCAGGGCGGTGAGCAGGCAAACCGTGTGTCCTTTCATCTTCCTGATAATGAGGGCCCAGAAGATAAAGGCTATTGGGAGGGCGGCCACCAGGGCCGACAGACCGAGATGGTGCAGCGGGTCTGTGATTTGGGTCCATTTCATATGTCGTTCAATTTACGAAAGAATTGAGCGCCATGGGACTTTGGTTAATTCTGATTAGAGATCGTCATTACAGGTATGCTGAAAGTATTGGGCAATGAATGTGCGCCGGTCCATTTTAAGAATTTGCTGCGGAGCTTGTTCCAGAAGCCGGCGTGCATGGATCCCTTTCCAGGAGAGGTGAGGATGAGGTCGGCCTTAATTTTCTTCGCATAATCCCAGGCAGCCTCTTCCAGGTCCTCTTCGGGACTGGCCTGGCATTCTATGGAAAGGTTTGTATTCTCTCTCAGCAGGCGGTAGCATTTATGGAGGTTATCATGGGACCCGATGGCAAAGCCAGGGTCATTGCTGCTGCCGGGCGCTATGAGGTGGATGGTGGAATTAACAGTCCTGCCCAGGTAGGTGGCGAAAACCAGCTGGCGCATCGGGATATGATCTCCTACGGGCAGCACGATCTTCTGCAGGCTGGAAAAGGACGGCTGTTCGAATACGGAGAGCACAGGGCAGAGGGCCTTATTTACGAGCCGGTCCACGTCAGCGCCAACGGGGTGCCGGAAGAGGGGGTGGCCGGGTCTTTTCTTCCTGACGAGCAGGATGAGGTCGATGCCGTGCCTTTTGGTATAATCAAGGATCTGTCTTTCAGGGAAGGAGGGTTCTATGTTTACTTCGAGGGAGATGGCAGGATCCGCGAGAAAAGGATGCCGTTGCCGTATATCGGCTTTTAACCTGCCGGCCGCCCCTTCGCCGTGAGCGCCAGGAACATGGTAGAAAAGGTGCAGCTGGCATTGCAGGCGGCCGGCCATGTGAAGCGCTTGTTGTACAATGCCCTCATCGTCTGCAAGGTCCACCGGCACGAGCATATGGTTGAATAATTTTTGCATGAGCTTCGTTCCCTCTTCCCAAAACTAGGCCATCGTCTTCGTACGGGCATTAAACAGGAATTAAAATAGCGGTGCAGGAGGATCGTTAACAAAACTCAGTTGAAGATGGTGATGGAGGGCATTTCGATAGTGAAGCTGGTGCCTGTGTCCATATCGGATCTTACCCGTATAAAGCCTTTATGGAGGGCTATGATACGTTGGGCGAGCGCCAGGCCCAGGCCAAATCCTCTGGTATTGGCGGTGCCGGCTCCCCTGTAAAAAGGCTGAAAGATCTGCTGGATCTCTTCGGCCGCAATGACATCCCCCTGGTTTACCACCTGCACAAATACTTTATGGTCTGTGAAGGAGAGGTCGACCACGGACCGTTTGTCCGTGGAATATTTACATCCATTCTCCACGATATTCTTTATGGCAATGTATAAGAGCTCGTTATTGCCAAATACGACAAAATCCTTTTCATCTTCTGGAAATTCTCCGAAGTTGAGCTCGACGCGGTAGTCGCTACTGAGCTTTTTCACATCTGCCGTCACTTTCAGCAGCAGTTCATCCACCCGTACTTCATTGAGTTCGATACCGCCCTGGGAGCCTGTCTTGGCGATCTCGAGGAGACTTTTGGTCAGTTGGCGCATCTGCTGGACGTCCTCACGGATGGAATAAAGCACCTGTTTGTATTCATCGGCGTTCCTTTCTTTTTGCAGGATGACCTCCACCTGGCTGGAAACGGAAGTGAGGGGGGTTGAAAGTTCATGGGAGGCATTGGAGATGAACCTGCGTTGAATGGCGAATGACTCCTGCAGGCGTCCAAGTAAATCGTTGAATGTATTGGCCAGCTGGCTCAGCTCGTCCTGTCCGGTGCCGGCGCGGATTCGGTGAGAAAGGTCATAGGAGGAGATGTCCTGTACTTCCCGGATGATCTGGGACAGGGGCCGTAGCAATTGACCTGTAAACAGGTAGCTTACCAGGGCCGTGAGACAGACGCCCAGCACCAGGCTGAACAGGAGGATCTTGTTTAAGGTTCCCACTCTTTCCAGCCCATCGTCATCATGGCCCGCCACCACTACGATGAAGTCCCTATTACGGGTTTCCCTGTGGATGGCGATGGCATCCCGGTCACCCAGTGTGAAGAATTTTTCTCCCTTTCCTATCACTTCCCGCAGGAGGTCATTGTCGACGCGGAGCAGGGGTGCTCCGGGTACATCATATTGATACAAAGTCTTACCATCATCGGTATAGATACCCATACTGCGGGCGGGCAGGAGGCCGCCGGTGGTATCCATCCGCCGGAGAAAGGAAAAGGCGCTGTCGCCCATCAGCGCGTAGAGCTGGGTATTGTAGCTGGCGCGCGCTTTCAGTCGTTTGTTGAAAACCTGCACCCTTTCGAGCTTGGCAAAGTAGGAGACGGACAACGTCAATACGGATATGATCGCTGTTACCAGCAATGTGAACAGCAGCATTATTTTGTAGCGGATCTTCACGTCAGGGGGTTTCTTTCAGAACATATCCCATGCCCACCTGGGTGTAGATGAGCTTGGAAGAAAAGTCTTTTTCGATCTTTTTCCGGAGGAAATTCACATATACGTCGATGACATTTGTCTTGGTATCGAAGTCGATGTCCCACACATTCATGGCGATGTCAATGCGGGACACCACTTTATTCTTGTTCCGGATGAAGTATTCCAATAATTGAAACTCTTTGGCTGTCAGCGGGATATTCCTGCCTTCGCGGGACACTTCCTTACTATCGAGATTCATGACCAGATCTCCCACTTTCAATACGTTGGGGCCGGCGGCCGGCTGATGGTGGAGGCGTTTCAGAAGGGCGCGGATGCGAACCAGCAGCTCCTGGAAGTCGAAGGGTTTTACGATATAGTCGTCAGCACCTGCCTCGAAGCCTTCTATTTTATCTTCCGTCGTGTTCATGGCAGTCAGCATGATTACGAGGATCTCTTCATTGTAGGAGCGGATATGACGTGCCAGCTCATATCCATTCATCAGCGGCAGGTTGATATCCAGGATAGCGAGGTCATAGGCGCCTGCGTCAAAGAGTTTTTTGCCGATGGCCCCATCATAGGCTACGTCCACTTCATAATGATGTTCCGTCAGTCCTTTACGCAGGGTTTCCGCTATTTTCTTTTCATCTTCTACCAATAAGATCTTTGTTTCTGCCATGGTGGTACCGAATGGTGTAATATAGTGTAATTGAGGGGTTGTGGCCTACTCTACCCCATTAAAAATGCATTAAACCGTTTTAGCAAATAAATAATCTATCTTCTTGCAATATGCCGAAAAAATTTGTAAATTTTGTACACTCTTCCCTAAACACTTTATCGTATGGGTCGTCTACCTGTTGCATGCTAAAATTCGATTAGTCATGTATAATTTTGTCCTTGCCCGGATGAAAGCGATTATTTAAAATCTAAAAAAGGGGGTTGCTATGAAACTGCGCGAATCGCCGTACATCAACAGGCGAACAAAAAGGATCGAGTTTTATGTACACCATCTGAATGCGGCCGCCTGTAAACACATCTCACTGGCGGGAACTTTCAATCATTGGGCGACCGATGAACTGCAAATGAAGCCAGAAAGGGTCACCGGAGGCGGGTGGAAGATCTCCATTCCTATGTTGCCGAATGGCAAGTATTATTATCGATTTTTGATCGATGATAAGATGTGGATGGAAGATATTGAAAATCCCCTGCGGGAGCCGGATGGTGTGACGGGGTTTAACAGCGTGCTAACTGTTTAGACACTATGGGTTGTGAGTAAAGAGAATGCCCGCCTGACGGCGGGCATTCTCTTTGGCCGGAAACTATTTAAGTGAGAGTTCTTTTCCGCTGCAGATAAGCTCCAGCACGTCGGCCAGCTGGGCAGGTTCTATCCAGCCGCTGGAGTCGGCATCGGGCATGCTTTTATGGTTGAGCTCGGTGTCTATCGTTCCAGGTGCGACGACGGAGGCCAGTACATTCTTTCCTTTTGCAGAGGCGTTCAACAGATCAGCCAGGTTGAACAGCATGGATTTGGTGAGGGCGTAAGCGAGTGCTCCTTTGCCCAGCTCGGGTTTTATTGCCGTGCGGGCGCCCATGAAGATCAGCCGGCCGAAGCCGTTTTCCATCATATGCCGGAATAAGGGGCGGGCAGCAAACCAGGCTGTCTCGAAGTTCAGGGAATACATTTTTTGCATAGCTGCCCCATCTGTGGCTGCGACATCGCCCATGGCGAAACCGCCCACCAGCAGTAGGGCTCCATCAATACGGCCGTAAAGGCTAATGGCTTCGGCGATAAAGTCTTCGGTGGCCGCCTCGTCGGAAAGGTTGATGTCCTTCAGCTCGAAATTGTCGTGTGATGCGGCAAACCCCAGGTGGGTGCCCGTGTGGTCGACGGCAATTACCTTGTATCCTTTATCCAGGAATTTTTTTACGGCGGCGACGCCCAGATTGCCATTTGCGCCAGTGATCAGGACTGTCTTTCCCATATGAAAGTTTATTTGGATGCTATTTTGAATCCAGGGCTTCCCACATTTTGTCCGCTACCAGCTGATTGCCGGCATCGTTCAGGTGTACACGGTCCCTGGTGAGGATGCCGGATTCGTTGTTGGCCGGGTTGTTCTTCAGCTCATAGTTATGGAAGAGTTCCCGAAAGTCCACCAGGCCGCAATGAAATTTCTGGGCCAGGTTGCGAATAATCTGGGAGTACGCATTCAGGTCGCCGTCCTGCATATTGGTGAAATCAGTCTTTTCACCGATGACGGCGGGGGTGCAGAGAATCACTTTGATATGCCTGTCCAGCAATTTATTGATGATGGCCACATAAAATTTTTCGAATTTATCGGGGTCTGTGCCTGTGCCGGCGGATGCCTTGTGCCAAACGTCGTTTACACCTATCCAGATCACCACCACATCGGGTTTTTGAGCCAGCACGTCATCCTCCATGCGCAGGTAGAGATCGTATACTTTGTTACCTCCGATGCCGGCGCCGATGAAGTCAAAGTCGGAGCCTCTGCCTGTCTTATCCAGGGCCTCTTTCATTTTTACAATATATCCACCGGGCTGGGCGCCCTGTTGGGTGATGGAGTCTCCGAAGAATACGACGCGGGTGGGTTTTTTGGTGATCATGGAAGTAAAGGCAGTGAACGTGATGAGCAGCAGGAGTCGCATAGCGGTAAAAGTTTTTTCTTCGTCCAAACCTACACCAAAATGTTCAAACTAATTTCCCAAAATTTCAGGGCGGGGGGCGTCTATATAGGCCTTATTGTTGTCGATGATCCGTTGCAGGGTACGGGCCGAGCCGGCGGAATGGTATTCATCGGCGGGGGTATTGACCACGTAATCCAGCAGTTTTTCAACAGTGGTCGTTGCCACATGCATCCGGGTATCGGATGACGCGTAATAAATAAATACGGCACCGTCCTCGTCGGCTATCCATCCGTTGGAGAATACGACATTGGATACATCTCCCACCCTTTCCTCTCCTTTTGGGGCGATGAAATAGCCGCCGGGTCTGTAGATGACCCTGGTGAGGTCGTGGAGGTCCGTCATAAAGAGGTAGAGGGTATAGCGGAGGCCAGCGGCAGTATTCCTTACGCCGTGGGCCAGGTGCAGCCAGCCGAGGCGGGTTCGGAGGGGCGCGGGTCCCAGTCCGTTCTTGGCCTCGTTGATGGTATGATAGATGCGGGGGTCGATGATGGTCTCTTTTTCAACTACGGCATTGGTAATAGAGGCGGAGAGGCCCAGTCCGATGCCGCCTCCGTTGCCGGCATTGATGAATCCGTCCTGAGGCCTGGTGTAAAAAGCATATTTGCCGCCGACCAGCTCAGGATGCAGGACGACATTGCGTTGTTGAGGGGATGGCGTTTGGAGGTCTGCCAGTCTTTCCCAATCGACCATATTCCTGGTGCGGGCAATGCCGCACTGGGCGATGGCCGAGGATTGGTCAGCGGGAGGGGCCGAGGGGTCTTTTCTCTCTGTACAGAAGACCCCATATATATATCCATCTTCGTGCCTGGTGAGCCGGATGTCATAGATATTTGTTTCGGGCTCACCGGAAACGGGCATATGCAAGGGGGAATCCCAGAATTTAAACTGATCAATGCCATTAGGGCTCTCCGCGATGGCAAAAAATGATTTCCTGTCGGAGCCTTCCACGCGGGTGATCAGCAAATAACTATTGTTCCATTTGATCGCGCCGGCATTGAAAACGCCATTGATACCAAAGCGTTCCATCAGGAATGGATTTGTCTTCTCATTCAGATCATAACGCCAGAACAGGGGGGTGTGCGCGGCGGTGAGCACGGGATATTTCCAGCGGTCGAAGATGCCATTGCCCACGCCATTAATCTCATTGGGTCTCGTGATGAGCGCGGTATATTGTGCTTTGAGCTGCGGCAGCCGTCGGTTGAACGTATTCTTCATGTTGTCCATTTTATTGATATTGTACAGGGTTAGATCAGTATTCATTTAGTTTATCCCACCAGGTCTTTTTAAGGATCAAACAGATGATCAGCAGCAGGACCAGTGTGACGAGCAGGGGCCCTTTCAACCATAGTACGATGTACATGGGCAGGATGGTCAGGCATAGCTGTCCTATGATGCCCAGCAAAATATTAAAAGCGTTCAGGCGAAAATTCCGGTTGCCAATGAATGCCGGATCCGCCTTAATCACTTTTTGATGTACGGGTTTCCAGAACCCCCAGGGTCTTACGGTTTTGTAAAACGACATCAAAACGGCCTCTTCGGTGGGCGGCGTGGCATAGCTTCCCAGGACGGAACCTGCCAGGGAAAGCAGGAAGAGGATGGGCCAGTAATAGAGATCCAGGCCTTTCAGCCAGCCGAAGGATTTCAGGACGGCCAGCGCGATGGCGGGGATGATCCCTGCCATCATACCCCAGAAAAATCCGCTGGCGTTGAATCTCCACCAATGCCATTTCAACATATTGGCGGCTACATAGCCTCCGTAAAGCCCCGATACGATCCATTGGAGGACGGTGTTCACATCTTTTACGAAAAGGCCCAATATCACGCCTGTGATCACCACCACCAGGCCGGCCAGGTAGTTCATGGAAATGGTCCTGCGGGTGGAAGCCTGGGGGTTTATGTACTTCAGGTAAATGTCATTTACCATGTAGGCTTGTGCGGCATTGAGCGTACCGGAGAAGGTACCCATGAAAGCTCCCAGCAATCCTGTCAGCACGATGCCCATCAGCCCTACGGGCAGAAAATTATTGATGGTGGCCGGCAAGATCCTTTCGAAGTCTGTTCCATGGCCTGCCTGTAAGCTGTCGCTGATGCGGGGATAGTATAACAAAGCCAGGACGGTAAGACCGATGATCATGGAATAGCGGATCGGCAATAGAATAATGGATACGAAGCCGCTCATCTTACTGGCATCCTGTGGAGAGCGGGTGCTAAGCACTTTCTGCATGTCATAATTCGGCGCAGGTCCAGCCAGGCTGGCAAATATTCCCTTAAAGAGCATCATCATGAAAAACACGCTGAAAAGCGAGAACCCGTCCGCCTGGATCTTTTTATCCGCGTCGTTTACAATATTTCGCCAGTCCAGGTCCAGTCTTACGCCAAAAAAGGGATTGAGCCACCCTTCCGGCACATTGAGGTGATGTCCCCGAAGGCGTATCATGGCGATGATCGCAATACTGATGCAGCCGACGGTCATGAGGCCATATTTGATGACATCGCCCAGCACGATGCTGTGCATGCCGCCCAGGATGGAATAAAACATTGCGAAGAGGGTGAAAATGATACCGTAGAAATGCGGCACGTATTCGGGTGAGACATTAAAAGGTATATAGGGGCGTACGATATCCCAGGGGATGAATACCTGCACGAACTTGCCCAGGCCTACGAACCCATAGGCCATGAAGCCCAGGCAGCTCAGCAGGGCAAAAGCCACGACAATATTATGCGAAGAACGTACGCCGCGGCCCGATGCGCCAAAGCGGCCGGTGAGCCATTCGGCGCCCGTGGTGGCATTGGACCTTCTCATCCAGCGGGACAGGTACATCATCATAAATACCTGGTTAAATACGGGCCATAGCCAGGGGATCCAGATACTTTTCATGCCATAAACAAAGCAGAGGCTGACCATCCACATGGTCCCGGAAATATCGAACATATCGGAAGCATCGCTCAGGCCCAGCATATACCAGGGAAGGGATTTCCCTCCCAGTAAGTAATTTTCCTTGTTCAACCTCGCTTTCTTACGTAAAAGCCAGCCGATCATCACCATGGTGACCAGGTATGCTACGATGATGAGAATATCCGGTAGTTGTAAATTCATGCGACTAAGCTATCACTTTTGACGGGAAGGTCTTGTGAATGTGCCGAGAGGATTTATAACGGCAAATATATGTTCCGGGATTGCCTAAAAACTAATGATATTTTATCCCAGATTGGACGTTAAAGAACTTATCGAAGCAGTATTATATAATGCAATCAATTTAAATACGTGATTTACAGCAGATAGATTAATTTTTACACTTTCACCCTCATCCTATACTATTTTATCCGAACTTTATAGTAATCTGACAATCCTCCTGAGTTACGAGGGTTTGGGATATATTTATTATACCTTAACGAGCGGCTATATGAGCACGAATATCATCAGAGAGATCACACCTCTTACGCAAAACGACTGCTTCACTATTTTTTCCCGTTTAAAAAAAGAGTTCAGTTTCCCTCTTCATTACCATGAAGAGCTGGAATTGAATTTGATCATCAATGCGAGGGGGGCGCGGCGCATTGTAGGTGATCATATCGATGTCATCGACGACCTGGAGCTTGTTTTGGTGGGCCCCAATCTCTACCATGCCTGGTTCACACACCAATGCAAGAGCGAGGAGATCCGGGAAGTGACGATCCAATGGCATAAGGATCTTTTCGAGGACAAGCTGTTGCGGAGGAATCAGCTCAGCTTTATCCGGAGCATGATGGAGCGGTCCCAGAAGGGCATTCTTTTTTCGAGGGAGACAGCAACGGCTGTGGCTCCCCGTATCCTTTCGCTCAACCAGAAGAATGGCTTTGACTCTGTGCTGGAGCTATTGTCCATCCTCCATGACCTCTCTATTTCCCGTAACATGCGCACGTTGTCGGACGCTTCCTTCACCAACGAGCATTTTACGTATAACAGCCGGCGCATTGAAAAGGCCTTTGAATACATGAACAACAATTATGACAAGTCCATAACGCTGGGAGAAGTAGCCAGGCTGGTGAATATGACGGAGGTCTCCTTCAGCCGATTTATCAAGAAACGGACGGGAAATACATTCATCGACAGTCTCAACGAGATAAGATTGGGGCATGCGTCCAGGATGCTTATTGACACTACTCATTCTATTGCGGAGATCTCCTACAACTGCGGGTTCAATAATATTTCCAATTTCAACAGGATCTTCAAGAAGAAAAAGACCTGTACGCCCAAGGAATTCCGGGAGAACTTCAATTCCGGAACGAGGGTATTTATTTAGACGCTGGCCATTGTCCCGCTGCGCTCTGCCGCCACGAGGTCCTGATCCGGCCTGGATTCGTCCGTCAGTTTTACCTTGCCTCTATCCTTTCTGACAACCCGATGATAGAGCGATATTTCCCTGTCGAACAGGAAGCGGAAGAATAATTTCGTCCATGATCTGTGCGAATAAAGGCTGTCGTAATAGCCGGGAGCGGTCTTTTTGATCTGGGGCAATTTATTCCAGGGAATGGAAGGGAAATCATGGTGTTCATTGTGATAACCCACATTGAACGCGACAACATTCAATACACCATAATAGCTGAATGTCTCCTGTTCTTCGTCATGGGTGAGGTAGTGTTCCTGGATCCAACGGGCGCCCAAGGGGTGCAGGCCGACGGAGAAGAAGAAGCTGGCGAGGAGGTAAACGATGGCTTTAGGGCCAAAGGCATACCAGATACCGGCGGTGAAAGCGATCTCGGCCAGCCAGTTCAGTGCTACCCATTTATCAAAGGGCTTGATCTCCTTAAGACGGGAAATACGAAATACCTGGAAAACGGGATAGAACAGCAGCCAGATCACCTTTCCAACGAAATAGTTATTGATCAGCTTTGCCTCCCACTTATTGGGCAGGTCGGCATCCAGCTCGTGAACGCCTTGGAAAGAATGATGTTTGATATGGTAGCGCTCGAAGGATACGCTGCTGGGGAAGATCTGGGGAAGGTTGGCCAGGATGCCGGAAAGGCGATTGGAGGCCCTGCTCTTAAAAAGGAGGTGATGCGCACACTCGTGGATCATGACGAACAGGGAGTGATCTGCAAAGGCTCCCAGCAAATAGGCGGCACCGAACACGATCCACCATGACTGAGCGCTTACGAGCCCCGCCAGTACTATCTGAAAGCCTACGAGACCTAATATGGCGAAAAAGGTATATTTATTCTTTCCGATGAGTTGGCGGACTTCGGGGTGTTGCTTAAGGATCTGTCTTGTTCGGAGACGGTGGGGCTCTTGCTTTGTTGAATGGACGAAATCAGTTTTCCTTGACATAGATGCAATTATGGAGATTTTCTAAGTGAATCAAGATACTATAAAAAACGATAAATTACCTTGTGCCGGCCAGGTTTTTGTATTATTTTGGCATTCAAAGTCAATATCCCATGAAGACAAAAGTACCCTTAACGGTCATCCTGACCTTATTTGTATCTATTCCTGCCGTATTTTCCCAGCCCGACACGGTAAAGATAAAGCAAAGGGCCCTATTTTTCGCTGACAGCCTAATTAAGACGGATGCTTATAAGAGTTGGTCCGCCTATGCGGATCTGGCCCCTTTGAGTGTTTTGAAGCACTATGGGGGGAAAGATGGTTTTATCGAGCATATCCAGAAGTCCTATGCACGGACTGTCAGCTCTATAGAGGAACCTCCCGCGGAGGTGAGTGTCATGACCCTGAAATCAAAGGACGATCAATGGCAATGCGTTATCCGTGAATCCCGCTTTATCCACCGCGAGGACAAGAAATTTCATCTCGTCACCTATCTCCTAGCCCAGTCCAAGGATGAGGGTGAGACCTGGCGGCTTTTCGACCTCAACTACAATAAGGTGGCCAATGTCATTTTTATGATGCCGGATATTATCGATGATCTTCCAATACCGGAGCCTTATACCATTTCTGAAGAAGAAGAGCTGGCCAAACAGCACGCTGCGGCTACCCCTGTAGGGAAGAAGGCTGCTCCCAAAAAGAAATGAACCTCTCCGGACGACATTTGTCGAGGTTCTTTCTAAGGGTATTACTAAGTTTTCATTAAAGTTTGATCCTAAAGTGTAAACTCTTAGGCGTAGAATCTAAATATAGAGGCAATCCTGATGTAGCTTTGTCTCTTCATAGGATAAGGTTTAATGGTTAAAACACTTTGATTAGTATGTCCCCGGTAGTCTTGCCGGGGACTTTTTTTGTGCCTGGTTATTGTTTTTTGGACGTCAATAAATTCATATCCGCCATCCAATCTGCCATACGCTGCGGCCATGTCTTCACGGCCTGCAGTTTGCTGCGATTGCCCATATTGAAGCCATGGCTGCCTCCCGAAAGAATGTGGGCTTCCACAGGAGCTTTTGCCTCCCGGTACCTTTCCAATAGTTTTACGATGGGGACGGCGCAGCATTCGTCATCATTTGCGGCGATGAGAAAGGCGGGAGGTGCGTCTTTAGGAACCATGTCCGGTATCCCCAGGGGCCCGGGGTATACCAGCATTTGAAAATTGGGCCTGCCATTGAGTCGGTCGATAGGATCGGATGCATGCGGGTCTCCCATACCGGGAGCATAGGCCACCAGCGCGACGACCTCGCCTCCCGCGGAAAATCCCAGCATGCCCACTCTTCCTGTATCTACTCCCCATTCATTGGCTCTGCTGCGTACGAGCCGCATGGCCCTGTAAGCATCCATCTTTACGTCTTTTTCCAGGCTATAGGAGGAATCCTGTCTAAAGAGTCTATACTTCAACACGAAGGCTGCCACGCCCAGGCTATTGAGGTAGAGAGCAGCGTCCCGTCCTTCGGCATTGTATACCAGCAGCCGGTGGCCTCCTCCCGGGCAGATGACGACGGCGGCTCCCGTGGCTTTTTCCTTTGGGGGCAGGTAAACGGCGATAGAGGGATTGTGGATGGTCTTTACCCAATAGTCTTTTGCCTCTTCGGGAATATTGCGCCTGCTCTCGAATCCCGGAGCGCCATTGAGCCAGAGGGGGACCTGGAGCGGGGTGTTCTGGGCGGAGCAGGATAAGGTCAGCAAGGTGAAAATGAGCGAGGGCAGGGCGCGTGAAACT
Source organism: Flavitalea plasmicola (assembly GCF_030546645.1). Lineage (GTDB taxonomy): Bacteria > Bacteroidota > Bacteroidia > Chitinophagales > Chitinophagaceae > Puia. The sequence goes on along the minus strand of NZ_JAUOTO010000006.1, from coordinate 569,781 downwards.
CTTATGTGCATGGTGCGTGTTTTAAATAAAGTGGTTTGTAGTGTACAGGAAGTTACATAAATGCAACAACGTATCAATACAAAATCGGGAAACCCTTACTGGGCTTGGTTTACACCGTTCTTTATGCAACTGGGTAACAATCCCTGCCCGCTGCAAAAGGCACAATTACCGCTCCTAAAGCCCGGCAGCCATTCATAAGTCCAAAAATACCGCTCAGACCCGATATTTCGCGCTCAGCCACCTATTTTGCCGTTTATCCCAGGTACTTAACCGATGTTCCACAAAAAGGACCGATCCACCCGTATGTACTAACAATGAGGGGCAAACCCGATATATCTTTACTCCATCAAACAAAACGGAGCTAGTCTCCCACCGAACATGAAATCTTATATGGAGTTTTTATCTGGCTATTATCCACTCGACCTGGCCAGACTACCGGAAATCTCCAGCTGCTAGAAAGTTCCCCAGCAAAATTCCGCAAGTAACCAGGTAAGGGTCGGCAACGCCCGGGAAGCGCATACACCTTTACGAAACAACGCTTATTTTTTAATCAGTCAGAAAATGAAAAAGATCATTGGAGCTATAGCCCTGTTGTGCTCTATCGCCATCTTCCTTATCCTTCGCCAGTTGACAAACAGTCAAGCCAAGGCGCCTGGCCGGAAGGTCAATGTCACCGCCATCATGCGGGAAAATATCCTCCTTACCACTATGCTGATGCAATAACGCCGGGACAATAGTTACCACGGTGTGCTATAACCGCCAACGGTTGTGCCTGGCGTAGCTATGCCCTAACGATAAAGACTTTTTGTTAACCACTAAAATCAACAACCATGGCAAGTTTTGGAAAAAAGATCCTGTCGGCATTCATAGAGGTGACACCCCCCGACAAGACGGCAACTACCGACAACAATAAACAAACAGCAAACGCAGGTGCGGCGGGCGGAGAGCAGAGTCGTGCGGCATCGCCCGGACAGGGAGAGGGCGCCGGTGCGGAGGGAGGGGGTGCGCAGGGAGGTTCCGAGGGGAACGTAAGCCCAGGTGGAACGAGCGCCGGAAATACAGGCGTAAGCACTGTGCGTGGAGATACCCGTATGGAAGAATATTTCGACAAGCTGTTCAGCGAGGCGAATATTCCCGGTCCCGACTACTTCGAGTTCTCGAAGATGGTGGCGGCCCTGAAAGCGGTGCCTGATGAATTCTCCCGGTTTTGCGCCGCCTATGCGGGCCTGCAGGTCCAGGGCCTGACGAAGGAGAAACTATTGTCCACCGCGGAGGAATACCTGCGGGTACTGGACGCGGACGCGGCGCGATTCCATTCCACCGTAGAGGCCGCCTTGCAGGAAAAAGTGCATGGCAAAAAAGCAGCGGCGGAAGAAAAGAGCGAACGGATCCGGACCCTTTCGAAAGAGATCAGTGAACTCCAAAACCAGATCGTCGCCCTGCAGGCTGAGATCAGGGAAAGTGAGCAGAAGATCACGGGCAGGTCCGGTGATTATACGGCGGAAAGCGCTGCCAGAAAGCAGCAGATAGCCGGAGACATCGAGAAGATAAAACAATATATACATCAACGTTAAAAACCAAATGACCATGAACAAGCTGATTGAAAAAACAAAGACTCCCGGCTGGTGGAGCGAACCTAAGAATATCGCCACGGCCATCATCGGTCTGTCCCTTTTTGCGGGGCTGGCCTATGGGTTCCTCACTTACGTACTGCCCTGGCTGGTGACGGTGACCTGGAACCTGGTAAACCTCATCATCGGCGGTGTGGTGATGGGATTTCTGCTGATGATCGTCAGCAGCAGGAAGTTCTGGCGTGCCCTGAAGTATTTCTCGGCCTTCATCGCCAACTATTCTATCGGGCTGGCCATCGAGCTAAACCCATTCAACATCCTGCAGGCGAAGATTGACCAGGGATATAAGGACAGGGAGATCCTGTTCCGTCAATCCGGTCGTCTAAAAGGCAAGCAGAGCGAGCTGATGGAAAAGCTAGGTGAAAAAGAAAAGGAATTGCAGCTCAATATAAAGAAAGTGAAGATCCTTCAGTCGGAGAACGCCAATAGCAGGCAGATCGACCTGTACGCCAACAATGTGATTCGTTGCCGAGAGTACATCGATAATGTTACGCCTATCGTAGGCGACCTGAACAAGCTGGTAAGCTTTGCCGATGCTGCTTATGAAGAGAGCGGCATCATGCTGGAAGATGCCAAGCTGGACCTGGAGGCAAAGAAGGACCTCTATTATTCCGTCACCACGGGGCTTTCTGCCGTCACCAGCGCCATGAAGGCTTTCAAGGGGGACGATGAGCTAAACCAGGATGCGGAAAAGGCCCTGGCCATCTTAAAAGTCAACATCGGTGAAAAGATCGGGCATATCAAGTCCGCCATCGATGTCACCTCCCGGTTCATGGACGACAAGAACCTGGAGGATAAAGCGAAATCCGCCCAGGCGATCGAGCTGATCAACAGCTTTGACATGGGAAAGGATTTCAATTACAGCGGCAGAGCCATGAAGGAGGATAATGGGAGGCTGAAGGATGTCAAGACTCCCGACCGCTATAAAGGCTTATTAGATTAATTAATTATTTAAACCAGTAAAACACAAACATATGTCAGTCAAAATCAAACCCGCCGGAAAATTGCTCATCATCGCTGCCGTAGTTACGGCAGGCATACTGAGCGTCAAATGGTATCAGGGTCGTCCGAAAGAAGCCGGGAAGGCCGTCGAGGTCGGTAAGGTAATTTTACCCGATGCCCCTGAAGCTTCGTTGAAAGGCGACGCCGTCCTTATTCCCCTCCCTGATAATGCCGATGCCGTCAATGGCGGTACGCGTATCACCTGGGAGCGCATGGCCTGGAACAGCCAGTTCTCCGGTATGTATGCCAACGGTGGCATACGTACGACAAAGAACTCCCTGTTTGACAAGGCGCACCTGGACATCTCATATGTAAGGCAGGACGACTGCAATAAGCAGATGGCCGACCTGGTGAAGTTCGCCGGGGAGTATAAGAACAACCCTAATGAGACGGGTGTCCTCATCACCTTCATGGGTGACGGTATGCCTGCCTTTATGAGCTCTTTGTCCAAGGAGCTGGAACCCCTGGGTGCCGAGTATCAGCCGATTATTATCCCAGTGGCGCACGGTAAATCGTATGGCGAGGACCAGGTGATGGGCCCTTTATCCTGGAAACAGGACCCCCACAATGCCATTGGCAAATGCGTAGCCGGTGTGCTGAGGGACGGCGACGTCAATATCCTGCTGAAGTGGGCTGGGGACAATGGCCTCAAGGTCAACCCTGACGAGACCACTTATGATGCTACCGCCATTAACCTGATCGCTGCCAGTGACTTCCTGGATGCGCCGAATAAATATATCACGGGATATACGGAAAGCAGGAAAGTGGTAGCCGGTGGTAAGACGACGGGCCGGGATACCGTCGTAGGCGTGGATGCTGTTGCTACCTGGACACCGGGCGACGTGAACGTCGCCACGAAGAAGGGTGGGTTGGTGACCATCGCCAATACGAGGCAATATGCTTCGCAGATGCCCAACCAGACGATTGCTATCAAAAAATGGGCTAATGATCACCGTACGGACATCGAGAACATGATCATTGCGCTGGCGCAGGCAGGAGACCAGGTACGCAGCTTCAACGAGGCGAAGCAATTCGCCGCGGAGGTCAGCGCCAAGCTCTACCAGGAGAAGGACGCCGCCTACTGGCTGAAGTACTATAATGGCGTAGCCGAAAAGGATATCCGTGGTATGACGGTGAACCTGGGTGGTTCGACCGTATTCAACCTTGCGGACATGGCCAATACCTATGGGTTGGGCAATGACAAGGTAGACCGCTATAAGGCCGTCTACAATACTTTCGGCAACCTGATGGTGAAGATGTACCCTTCCATCATGCCCAGCTTTATGCCTTATGAAAAGGCGGTGGACAAATCCTTCCTTCTCAGTGTGATCTCCAATCACCCTGAATTACTGGAAGGGAAGGCCATCGAAACGAAATATGCGGATCAGATCACGGAAGCCGTGTCCTCGCGCAGCTACCACATTGAGTTCGAGACAGGATCCGCCATCATCCGGCCGTCCTCTTACAGGACGCTGGACGAGATCTTCGAATCGGCCGTAGTAGCGGAGGGTCTGAAACTGGGAGTCAACGGTTATACAGACAATAATGGTACCGATGCCATCAACCTCCCCCTTTCCGAAAAGAGGGCAGCCGCTGTCAAGGATTATTTAGTCCATAAGGGTTTGAAGGACGGCCGTATCGATGCCAGGGGTTTTGGCGCCGCCAAGCCTGTGGCCGACAACAGGACCGAAGAGGGCCGCAGCCGCAACCGTCGCGTAGAGATCGTGCTGGGTAATTAATGTAAGTGGACTTTAGATTGTTTAACCGGGGGCGGTTTGTCGCCGCCCCCATTAATTGTACGTGCTATGTTCAAACCTTTTGAAAGGATCCACCGGACCACGGTCATTATGCTGGTAGCAATACAGGTGATCGTGCTGCTTTCAATATGGCAGGCTGCTCCGGTGGGTCTTATACCTTCGCCTTTGCGGATCGGGGAAGCCCTGGGAGGGCTCTTTACCAGCAGTCTGCTGTGGGACAATGTGCTGGTGAGCCTGTTGCTGACATTGAAAGCCCTGTTTTATTCGGTGTTGATCACCCTCGTGTTCTCGTATCTGTCGGTAGTGCCTTTTTTCCGGCCGCTCGCCCATTTCATCGTGAAGTGCAGGTATCTTACCCTAACGGGCCTCATCTTCATTTTCACGTTGCTGACGAGGGATGGCAGTCAGCTGAAGCTCTCGTTGCTGGTCTTCGGCATCGTGCCCTTCTTTACGACTTCATTCCTCTCTGTGATCCTGCAGACCAATGCACAGGAGTTCGAGCTTTGTCAGACCTTGGGATACAGCCGCTGGCAGAGCCTGTATGAAGTGATCGTCGTTGGTAAGGCCGACCAGGTTTTTGAGGTCGTACGGCAAAACTTTGCCATTGCCTGGATGATGATCACTATGGTAGAGGGATTGAGCATGAGCGAAGGGGGCATCGGTACGCTGCTGATCAAGTATAATAAATACAATGACCTGGTGCATGTGATCGCCTTACAGGCCGTGATCTTTGGCCTGGGACTTTTCTTTGATCACCTTTTGGGAAGACTCCGCCATTGGTTCTTCCCATATACAAAATTGTAATCATGACTATTTATAGCAAGGGGGAAACGCTTCTTCAGGTGAAAAACATTTCCCTCACTTATGACAATAAATGCATCCTGAGCGATATCAATTTCAGCATCGACGACATAATCCGGCCAGGCATACAGCAGGGACAGGTGGTTTCGCTGATCGGGCGCAGCGGGATTGGCAAGACACAGCTTTTTCGTATCCTCTCAGGTCTTCAAAAGCCGGATAAGGGAGAGATCCTTGTCCGCGGATGTCCGGAAAACGGGTCGCCGAAAAATATAACCCGTTTTCCGGATAGCGCTAATATCTGTCCTTCGGACGACGAACCTCCGGTTCGTTCTGGCAAACCGTGGACCTTGCGTCCTGTGCATGCGGGGGATATGGGCGTCATCTTTCAGAACTACTATCAGTTTGGATGGAGGACCGTGGAACAATCCCTGCGGTTGGCGGCGCATCAGAATAAGGCACTGATGGGTGCTGAAAACGACGCTATATTGGAATATGCGGCACAATTCGATCTTTCAGATGTCCTGAAGCGCTATCCGAAGCAGCTGTCCGGTGGTCAGCAACAAAGGGTCAGCATCATTCAACAGCTCCTGAAGGGATCTGATTTTCTTTTGCTGGATGAGCCATTTTCGGGTCTGGACGTCTGTGTGCTGGATAAGGTGGTGAGTCTTCTGTTGAAAGTATCGCTGTCCCATGAGTTCAAAACGCTGATCATTGTTTCGCATGATATCGTTACGACGGTGGCTATATCCGATACGGTGTTCATCCTGGGTAAAAAAAATGGTCTGGAGGGTTCAACCATCGTGCAGAGCATCGACCTGATGGAAAGGGGGCTGGCATGGCAGGAGCATGTGCAGGAGAAAAAGGCTTTTACGGAGACTATCCGGGAGATCAAGGCTTGTCTATAGAGGGTGGCATCAAGTCTTCAGCAGGGTCCTGATGCCGGCGGAGGCGATCTGCATCCCAATGCAAAAGACCAGGAAGGCGCTGAGCCTGTTTACGATCTGTTCGCCCCTGGGTCCCAATCTTTTGATCAGGCGTGGCGTATTGGCATAACAGATATAGATTAACAGGCAAATGAGGAGGACGGCAATGAAAAGTGCGACCAGCTTTACCAGGTGCTTGCTGATGTCATTGTCTTCACCGTGAGCGCTGAGGGTCAGCAGGACAGAGATAGTACCGGCTCCGGTGGTCATGGGAAAGGACACAGGATAGAAGAGGATGTTCTCGATGTCACCGGCCTTTCTTTCCGGCTGGGCCGTCTCTTTACTGCTTTTGATGGCATCCTCGGTGGTCAGCAGCTGCCACCCCATCCGGCAGATCATGAGGCCGCCGGCCAGCTGGACAATAGGAATGGAGATACCGAAAAGCTCCATTATATAGGTGCCGATTAGGATGGATACCGTGCAGATGAGGAAACAATAAAAGGCTATTCTTTTTGAAGCGGCCCTGCGTTCCGGGCCGTTCAGGCCCATGAGCAGAGGGTCGACGATGAAGGCCGAGCCCACCGGGTTGACTGCCGGAAACAGTGAAATGAACCCTGTGAATACCAATTGCAGAAAAGGGAAGTCCAATTGCATTCGTGAATATCGCTATTATTTAGGTAATTTGAGGCGTATGCGAATCACGATTTTTTTGATATGTACCTTTTTTTTGTCGTCCTGCGGCGGCGGTGATAGTAAGCAACCACATGTGCGGATCAAGACCGCTGCGGGTGATATTGAAGTGGAGCTATATCCCGCGCAGGCGCCAAAGACGGTGGCGGCTTTTTTATCTTATGTCGACTCTGGTTTTTACCGCAATAGTTCCTTCTACCGGGTGCTGAATGATGACAACCAGTCTTCGGAGGCCGCTAAATCCGAATTGATCCAGGGAGGTATCTGGCGGACGGATCAAAAGAGGGCTTCCTCTCTTCCAGGGATACCCCATGAGAGCACGCAACAGACCCATATCCTGCACAAGGATGGGGTGATCTCACTGGCGCGTACGACACCCGGTACGGCTACGACGGAATTCTTTATCTGTGTGGGAGATCAGCCGGGGTTTGACTATGGGGGTGACAATAACCCTGACGGGCAGGGCTACGCGGCTTTTGGAAAGGTCGTTAAGGGCATGGATATTGTGCGGAATATTTATGCAAGGCCGGAGAATAACCAGGCCTTTGATCCGCCGGTGGCTATTTATGAAATTGTAAGAAAATGAACACCCGTATATTACTTATTGAAGACGAGCATTCCGTGGCCGCTGTCATAAAGAAGGCCCTGATGGAAGATCAATATGATGTCTCTGTCGCCATGGATGGAGCATCCGCCTGGGATCATATTTCCCGCTTCACCTACGAGCTTTTCATCCTGGATGTCATGCTGCCAGGCGGCAATGGCATGGACCTGTGCCGAAGGATACGTGAACAGGGGATCCGCACGCCTGTATTGATGCTGACGGCGCTTGGTTCGGTGGACAATATTGTAATGGGGCTGGATGCCGGGGCGGACGACTACCTTACCAAACCTTTCAAAATAGCGGAATTGCTGGCCAGGGTCCGATCGCTGCTGCGCCGGGTCCCGGCAGGCCCTTCTCCCGAAGCCAGCCATGGCCATGCGCGGAATGTGCTTGTATTCTCCGATATTACGCTGAACCTGGATGAGAAGAATGCGCAACGGGGTGGCAGGACCATCGATCTTACCGCCACGGAATTCAGGCTGCTGGAATATTTGATGCGAAATCCCAGAAAGGTGCTTTCCAGGATGGATATTCTCGAGAAGGTATGGGGTTATGACTTCAATCTGAATACCAAGTCGGTGGACGTTTATATCAATTATTTACGCAAAAAGCTGGATGATGCGCCCGGCGGACGCGTTATTCGCACCGTTGTCGGCATGGGTTACATTTTAAAAGACGAATGACCCTATGAAGATCCAATTAAAGATCACTCTTCTTTTTACGTTGCTCTGTCTTTCCGTCATTGTGATGCTGAGCACGGCCATCTATTATTTCGCCAACGAGAAGGCCTTTCAGGATTTCTATACCCGCCTGGAGCTGAGGGCTGTAGTTGCTTCTAAAATAAACTTTGACATCAATGAGCAAAGCCAGGATGCCTATGAAAAATTACGCAGGCAGCATCTGCAGCGGCTGCCGGAAGAGGAAGAGTATCTCATAAGGACGGACACGCTCGACAGGATAAGGAACACCGTCTTATACAAGACTGCGGGGAAAAAGTTCTTTGCCGATGCACAAAAAGATGGGAAAGCGGTAAGCAGGCATCATTTCCAGTTTTTTGCAGGCATCGTTCATTCGGCCAGGCAAGGGGAATACCTCATCATCGTCTCGGCGGTGCACAGCTACGCGCAAAATTTTCTTTTGAACCTCTTCAGGATCCTGGTGACGGCGTGTATCATTTCTACCATCGTGCTTTTCAGCATTGGCCTCCTCTTTTCCCGGCAGGTGCTTTCCCCTATCCGGAATATCGCGAAAAGAGTGACCAATATCAGCGTCACGTCCTTGCATGAGCGCCTGGAGGTCCGGAGCGGGAAAGACGAAATATCTTTTCTCGCTACCACTTTTAATGATATGCTTTCCCGGCTGGAGACGGCATTTGAGACACAAAATAATTTTGTCAGCAATGCTTCGCACGAGCTGAATACGCCTTTAACGGCCATTATTGGAGAGGCGGATCTATCGCTGGCGAGACAGCGTGATCCCGAGGAATACCGGGAGGCCCTGCGGATCATTATGAGCGAGGCCGAAAAATTAAAAGCTATTACGAGCGGGCTGCTGGAACTGGCGCAGTCCAGCTTTCATGGCACGCTGGTGTATGAGCAGGTGGGCGTAGACGAGCTGGTCCACAACAGTCTGCAAGTGGTCTGGAACGTATATCCGAAATGTCCCGTAAAGCTGGACCTGAGTCTGCGTCCGGAGGTCAGTCGTGAACTGACCATACGGGGGAATGCCCAGCTATTCGAGCTGGCGCTCTCCAATGTGCTTTTGAATGCCTGTAAGTATTCCGGGGAAAAACTGGTGGCCTTTGCTGTCGCAGCCAGCAAAACGCATGTCATTTTTATCATCAGTGACCAGGGCATTGGCATTCCGTCCGCCGACCTCAAGCATATTTTCGACCCTTTCTTCAGGGCGTCCAATGTCAAAAATACCCGTGGCTATGGCATTGGTCTACCGCTGGCCCGCAATATCGTCAACCTTTATAAGGGGAGCATCGAAATACATTCCAAGGAAAATATCGGCACCGAAGTGATCATCAAATTCCCTCTTTAGCCGCGTCCGCGCAGGTTTCTTACCGGATTCTTACCGAACTTTTATTCCTTCCCAATTTCTTTTTTACCGCTTTCTTACGCCGGGAGCGCATCTTGCCGTCAAATTAAAGCGTATGAAAAAAAACATATTATTACCGACCGATCTTACCGTCACCTCGCTGTACCCCATTCATGAGATCTGCAAAAATGCAGGTGGGGAGCAATGCAATATCTATATCATTCATACTTTGGATCTTCCCACGGGTATCATGGACCTGCTATTCCTACAGGAAAGAAAACCTTATAAAATGCTGCCTCCCTCTTTCCTGGAAGCGATTGAGATGCTGAGAAAGAAATATGCTTCCATTATCCATCTCCTGTCGTTCGAATTCCTGTATGGCAATTCCCGGGCTTACCTTCGTCATTACATGCAGGGGCGTAATATCCAATCCGTGTATTTGCTGGAAGACCATGTGTATGAAAACAGGCTTCCACAATCCGTCAGCTGTATACGGACATTAAGAAAGTGCAAGGTCCCCATCGTATATGTGGAAAAGGGCAGACAAAATGAAGTAGGGGTTCTGACAACGCTTTTGTATAAAGAAAAAATGTTAGCCTGATATGTTACTGAAAAAAAATATCCCTATCAAGTATATCATGGGGAAGATCAGGACAGAGCTGATCCTGTTAAGCCTGTATGCCATGGGAGTGGCTATTCTATACAAAGTATTTCAATTTACCAACCTTACCATTCCCTTATCCGTGCCTATGATCATGGGAACGGTGATCTCTTTACTGCTGGCTTTCCGGTCCAACCAGGCGTATGATCGCTGGTGGGAAGCCAGGACCATCTGGGGATCCATCGTGAACGACAGCCGAAGCCTGGCCAGGCAGATCAATTGGTTCACCCATACTGCAGGCCAGGATGAGCAGGCACATTTTATCAGGTCGCGGTTTATCAAAAGGCAGATCGCCTGGTGCTATAGCCTCAGCCGGAGCCTGCGTGGCCAGGATACCCAGTATGGAATCGAAAAATTTATCAGCCGGAGCGATATGCAGCATATTAAAAATTTCAACAATACTCCCATGGCTATCCTTGACCTGCATGGGCAGGAATTGCAGAAGGCTTATCACAATGGTTTGATGAATTCCTATCAGCAGGTGGAGATCGACAGGACTTTGTCACGGCTTTGTGATGCCATGGGGAAATGCGAAAGGATAAAGAATACCATATTCCCGGCCACCTACAGCCTTTATATTCATTTTTCCCTTCTGTTCTTTTTCCTGCTGCTCCCTTTTGCGGTGGTGGATCTCTTTGGATTTATGAGCATCCCGGTCGTCATTGCCATCGGCGCTGTATTTTTCCTGATCGAAAAAATGGCGATCCACCTACAGGACCCTTTTGAAAACAAGCCCACGGATACTCCGATGACGGCCATTTGCTTTACCATTGAGCGGGATCTGAAGCAGATGATCAGTGATGTCCCCCATTATACGGAAACGGCGCCCCATAAGAAGAGATATTATGTCCTATAACGTAGTGTCCCTTTTGTGACGTGCGGTGTCCGGCACCTTGGGGACGGGTATTTTCTCGGGTGGGGGACCGTCCGTGGCCTTTACCGAACCGATGGTCCCGCTGGTGCTTACATTCCTGTCGGGGCGCCCTGTCACCGGACCGGGCGTAGAACATGCGGCAAGCATTGCCGTCAGGAAGCAGGCGGCACATAGTTTTTTCATGATCTGTGGCCTTAAGTATTGGCTTAACAAAACCTATGCAAATGACCGGCCAGGGCGGAGGGATTGGTTTACCCCTTTTTCAACAACACCTTCTGATCTGCGAACTCCGTAGACGCGTCGATAATGGCGAGTAACTGAGGCCATTTGTTTACGGATTCCTGGTCGTGTTTATACGTCCTTTTAAAATGCACCATCAGCTGACTGCCCTGTACCTGGGCGCTGGTGACCACTGATCCGCAATCATTGTTCAAGGTCTTGTTGAGCTTATCCACTCCCTGTACGGAATATCCCTGGGGAATGTCGAAGGCCACAGTGCAGTCCAGCGTGCGGGCATAGGACATATAGATATCTATATTGCGGGTCCTCTGGGAGGGGGTCAATTTCAGGGGAGAATTAACCACTTTACCTATATTGAGCAGGAAATTATTCCCCGCCCGCTGGATGAGACCATCCACGGTGAACTCTGTAGAATATACCAGGTCGGGCGCCGTATGGCGCAGACCGGGATTGTCTATCTTCCAGGAGATGACGTCCTTTGGATCCTGCTCAAATTCTCCTGAGATCTCGGCCTTAAAGCGGTCCTTTAGGGATGCTCTGGCTTTTTGCAGGGCGGCGGCGTAGTCTTCGGACACGTTCTTACTTTTCCTGGCCTTTTGGAGGTTGTCCATAATGGATTTCTCCACATGCAATGCATTTCTTTCAGATTCGTAGCAATCTTCAAAATTCAGGAGCCGCAGCTGCTCGCCCTCCTTCATTTTACCTGTAAGAACGGTATGTCTTTTTACGTGCAGCAATTGCATGTCCGTGCCGTTGAAAGCTACTTTCAGGTTTTCCTCCTGGGTATTGTCCCGCGCCGTGCTCAGGGGGGTGAGCTGGTCAAGTCCTACCACCTGGTTGCGCGTGAACCTTTTGGAACGGACTTCGGGGCAGGGCTGTCCTTCCAGACTGGCGGGTATATAGCCGGGGTATGTGAACATATTGTTGTTGGTGAAGTAGATTGGTTTTTCCAGGTCTACCAGCAGCATGACCGAGAGATCCCCGATGCCCATTACATGGTCAATGGACGGCCCATGTTTATAGGGCATGACGACAAATTTCGAGTAGATCTTATGTTGCTCCAGTATGGGCTGCAGGTAAATGAGATAATCATAATTATTGATATCCATTTCATTCCGGTCCTCGCCTACTTCCAGGCTGGCATCCACCTGGTTATAATAGCGGACAAACCGATAGGCATAGTAGATGAGATTGGCCAGGCTGTCCTTCGGAAGCTTGTTGTAATGTTTGTCATACCCTTTCAGCACGTCTACCACCAGGCGCTTCAGCACGGCTGATTTGCCTGGATCGGGATAGGATATGCCTGTGTTGATCAGGTTTATGATGTCCGCCAGCGGAACATCCTTCACTACTTCTCCCGGGGCCCGCCCTGCGCCCGCATAGGTTCCGCCAGCGAGCACATTCAGGCGGAAGGCAGGCAGCTCCCGGAGCGAGGCCATCCAGAAACCTGTGGGGGCAGCGGGGAGATTTTTCATTCCGATGTCCAGGATGACATCTTTATCTTCATTGGTCGTCTGCTTCGCATCGGGTGCATTGTTCATCGACCGGTATTCGATGGCGTATTTACTTCCGATCTCGCAGTGCAGATAATAATACATGATGGGATGGTCATCGCCAAAAACGAAGATGAGTCTTTCCGGTTCCTTGATATATTCAGAGAACTCTTCCGTCCTGACAAAGTAGTCCAGGATGTCTCCCACCTGCAGGTCACTGATGGCCAGTTTGCGTTGCTGGTCATTGCGGCCGTTGTTCAACGACACCGCTTCGTCTGTGTTCACCTCTTTTATAGTGCCGTTGGGCTTGATGATGCGTGCTCCTACAAAGCTGGTGGATGTGGCTGACATCCAGCCGTTGAGCTTTTTGAACTGGCGGTAGCTGAGCTGCGAATATTCCTCCAGGGAAGCTTTATCGTTGATCTTCACCATTTCTCTTACCGTACTGTTGTAATAGAAATTCCGGTGCGCTGACAGTGCCCAGTTGATCTTCTTTTTTGTATCCGCCTCTATCACGGCTTTTCTGCCCATGATCACGCAGGATTCATTGGCATGCTCTGCGGGAACGGTCCGATTGGCAAATACAGCGTCTTTCCATGCCCAAACCTCAGCGCGGATGGCCGTGGCTCTCTCTTTATATTTGGTCGAATCCGCCTGGGCAGAGGCGGAAACGCAGGTGATTCCCGCCAGGCTGAGCAGTAAACAAATGCGTGAAAGCGGCTTCATGATATAGGATTGTGGGTGTGAATTCATTTCTTTTATTTCCGTGTAAGTGTTACCTGCTGCAGGTAAGTCTTTTTCAGCGCCGCTATATCGGCATTCCATTGTCCGAAGCCGGGCCTGGGCAGATGTACATCCTTTATGACGATGGCTTTCCGGTACTTGAGCACATTCCCCTCCAGTTTGCAGGAAATCGAAAAGCTATATCCTTTGCGTTGGATATCCAGTCCCGGAGGCAAGTCCTGGACTTTATAGCCCGCCGGCAGCGCAAGATTGGTCTCTGTGATCCAATCTCCTTTACAATCGAACAAATAATCCAATTGGCGGCTGGTGGTATCGATGTCGGCTTCGCCAAATTCCTTACGGAAATCCGGGTCGATGTAGATGTCATTATCGAATATAGTGGCGGCGTTGTTATACACCAGCTTATACTGGAAAGAAAGGTCGGCATTGCGATTTTCCAGACCGTCCTGCTTCACCGTTGTCATAACGTAATTAGGGTTGCCACGGGAAAGGAATTGCTGCAGGGCTTCCTGTAATTTGTTCTTATAGACAGAATTGGCACGGAAAAGAATGTTCTCTTTATTTTCTCCTTTCCAAAGGTGAGAGACCTGACCTGTGAGGGCCGTACCTTCGATGCGAAGGTCATATTGATTATGGACCTCATTCTGTTCGTAACCGGACACCGGCACCCGCTGCAGAAGGTAGCTGTCGCCATTTTCGATGAGCACCTGGCGGCCCTGTATACGTTGTGCATATTGTCCAAAGCCGATGTAAGATTCGGTGGCATCTAAAAAATAGAATTTCCCTTTATAGTTCAGGGCGCAGATCATATGATTGTCCACCGCCAGGGAGGGGGTAGAATAATCGTAAGCGATGTGGTCGGTGCCGATCCAGCAAAGGCGGGCATCGAACCCGAGGGCGGCCAGGAGGTTCTTCGTCAGGTTGGCCATGCCTTTACAGTCGCCATATTTTTTGTTCAGGACATCCTGGGCTTTTGCGGGGCGGAAGCCAGCCAGACCGTTCTCAAAGGCAATGTACCGGATATTTTCCTGTACCCACTGATAGACGGCTTTTATTTTATCCAGGTCTGTGGTGAGGCCTTTGGTGATCTCTGTGGCTTTGGCTTTCATCACGGCGGCGTCATTGTTGGTCTGGAGGACGAGGCCACGGTACCAGGCGTATTGATCTTTCAGATCGTTGAAATACTGTTGTTTGCCTGTCTTCAGCTCTGCGAATTTGCTGAGAATGAACAGGTGCGGGTACACATATGATGGACCCGGGCTATTCTCTTCTTTTTTGAAAGAGGGTAGATTGGCGATGGTATAGGTGTAGACGTCAATTTGTTTGCGATCGTCGAACTGGTGGGTCTTCCGAATGCTGTATCCCGCAAAGTTCATCTCTTTTATTTCTATATGCATCCATTTTGGAACCGCGATCTCCACTGTCTTTTGCCGGACCGGCTGCTCTTCCGGGAAATAGATGGTCGTGAAGTAACGCGGGTCCAGGGTCGTCTTTTCCAGGTCGACCTCGTTGGAGGTCCCCTTTTTTATGAAAGGCAGGGAGAAATAATACACGCGCTGGTCGGAGAAGAAGATATCCCCGGAGGAATAAAATTCGTCCTTAGGCTGGATGGACTTGTCGCGGGAGCCATTTACATAGATCTTCACGCCGTCTATCCTGGATTGGCCGTCATAAGTCTCCACCCAAGGGATGGAAGCCCTTAATTCGGCACAATAATAGGTGGTTTTCTGTTCCTGCCGGATGATAACGGGGTGGGCCTGGTCGCCTTCCTCGTAGGAGTATCGCTCGGCCTTATTGCTGATGATAATATTGCTGTCCTCACCAAAATAGGACGGCGGTGCTGCATGGGTGTTTGGCCTGGCGGAGAGAAGGATCAGCGACAGGAATAAGGCGGAGGGGAATTTCATCATTTTTTAACGACAGCGCAGAAATAAAAGTATGTAAATTTCAATCAGTATTTTTAAGGTATGGTAGCGAAGATCGGCCGTATTTTCCTAAAGACTGTTATCTGGGCATTTGTTCTCCTGATTGTACTGTTACTGGTGTTCGATCGGCTGGTGCAGTTTCGTATGGATGACACCGACCTGACAAAGTATTTTCATGAGCGGAAGCTGGATCCGCACATCGCTTATTACAAGGCGGGCGGGCGGGATGTCCGGTATCTGCGGGTGGGGGATAAGCCTGATGCCTCCATCCTTTTCATCCATGGGGCGCCCAGTTCCCTCAGTTACTGGAAAAACTACCTTTCCGACAGCACTTTGCTGAGCAGGGCAACAGTCTATGCCGTCGACAGACCCGGCTATGGTTACTCCGGGCTGGGGAAGCCTCTGCCGGACATTGCTGCTCAGGCAGCTGCCATAAAATTAATATTGGACAGCCTTCATCGGGCGCACCATCCCATCATCATCGTAGGCGTGTCTTTTGGGGCTCCTATTGCCTGTCGACTGGCGATGGATTACCCCGAGCTGGCGGACGGCCTTGTTTTAACGGGTCCGGCCCTGGGTCCGGGGCAGGAAAGGATCTTTTGGTTCAGCTATATGATTGAAAACCCGTTGATCCACTGGGTCATTCCCCGTATGTTACAGTCTGCCAACCAGGAGAAGATCCATCACCGGGAAGAGCTGACAAAGATGCTGCCGCTGTGGCCCCGGATCCATGTCCCTGTAGCCTATCTGCAAGGCGCCGATGACGGACTGATCTATACCTCTAATGCGGACTTTGCCAGGGAGCATTTGAAGAATGCACCCTCATTGGAGATCCAGATGATCCCGGGTAAGGGGCATCTTATTGCATTCTCGGAGAAGCCCCGGATCGAGAAAGCCATTTTGGACATGCTGGATAAGGTGGTCCAGAAAAAGGCCGTCTCAAAATAGTCGAGACGGCCTGCGGCTTATTCTCCTTCGACGGCTTTGCCTTTTTGCCAAGGTTTTGGCTGTGCGCCATCCATCTTTACGATCCTTGGGGTGAATTTTCCCAGCACATCTATTAATTGCCGTTGGGACTGCATCACGGCTTCGATATCCTTGTACGCCTGCGGCGCTTCGTCCAGGCCTCCTCCCAGGAGCGTTACGCCATGTTCATGCAAGGTCTTTTTCAGCAGGTCTTTCGTCACCGTGTTAAGAGCGGTCGTCCGGCTCATCTTTCTGCCGGCCCCATGGGAGGCGGAAGACAGAGACGCTTCCTGTCCTTTACCCTTTACGATAAAGCCAGGCGCCGTCATCGATCCCGGGATAATGCCCAGGACGTCTTTTCCGGCGGGCGTAGCTCCTTTTCGGTGGACGATGACCTCACGTCCTTCATACCATTCCTTCCAGGCAAAGTTGTGGTGGTTCTCTACCCTTTTCAAAGGGCGTCTTCCCAATTGCAGGGCGATCTTATCATGGATGACTTCGTGGCAGGCAGCCGCATAGTCTCCGGCCAGGTTCATCGCTAGCCAGTATTCCATACCTTCTTCTTCCTTCAGGTCCAGCCAGGCCAGGTTGTTCGCTTCCCCCGGTAGCCTTCGTTTCTGTTTGGCCACCTTCGTGTAATGGCCGGCAATAATCGCCCCCAGGGCCCTCGATCCGGAATGCGAGAGCAGGCCAAGGTATTGTCCCGGCTCAAGGTTCAGGGTAGGATCCTTTTCGCTGATGTCCACGACGCCGAATTCCACGAAATGATTTCCCGAGCCGGAGGAGCCCAATTGCTTCGCGGCTTTCCATTGCAGGGGTTTCAGGATAGAAATCTCCGTGAACTCCTTCCTTTCCATGACCTCGTGCGGTGTGCTCTGGTCGAATTGTCTTCCTCCCCCGAACAGCGTGGCCTCGTTGAGCTCCCGTGTAAAATAGTGCTCCCGCTGCAACAGCTCTTTCGGGTTGATGTCGAAAACAGACAGGCACATACGGCAGCCGATGTCGACCCCTACTCCGTAAGGAATAACTGCATTTTCCGTTGCCAGTACACCTCCAATGGGCAATCCATACCCGGCGTGCGCATCCGGCATCAGGGCTCCTGCTATAGCAACCGGCAATTTTGCCGCCTGGTACATCTGGTGGGTAGCGCCCTGTTCGATCTGGTCGCTTCCAAAAATATTAAACGGCACACCTGTTTGGTTCAGGGAGATCTCAACGCCTTCTGTCTCGTCCTTTTTTGGTATCAATTGCCGGGCTATCAGGCCCAATACGGCGTCATTTTCGTATTCCACAGGCGCGGCCAATATTTGCTTCAATAAATTCATCGCCTCCTCCTGTTCTGTAAATTTGTAATTCTTCTCCATGATATTCATGGCTATGCTGATCACGGGACCTTCGGGATAACCGATGGATCGCAGATCTTTTCCTGTTAATTTTAATTTTCCCATTTTTTTGTTTTTTTACTTTGAGGTCGCGAAGATCTGCCGGAGCTGGTCGATCAACACACCATTGCCATTGACACTGATGCTGCTGACCTTTTCTGCGATCTTTTCGACGTACTCCATTTCTTTCAGCTTGAACAGCATGGGGTTGTCCTCCATCAACTTGGCGGTATTCAGCAGATTTCGGGTGCTGGCCGTCTCTTCCCTACGGAGGATGATGTTGGCCTGCGCTTTCTTTTCCGCCACGAGCACCTGGTTCATGATGTCTTTTACTTCACCCGGCAGGACAATGTCGCGGATGCCGAAGCCGGACACCTGTATACCCAGCGTTTCCGCCGTCTGCTGTACCTTTTCCTTTACATAAGGCAAGGCGGTCTCCTTTTTTTCCACCAGCTCGTCAAAGCTCAGTCCTCCGACATACTCCCGAAGAGCCAGCTGAAAAGCCACGTACAGCTGCCTTTCGTGGTCCTTATTCTGCAGCAGCGCCTTCTCAATATTTTCGATCCTATACTGAGCCCATGCGTTGATCCGCAGGGCGGCTTTGTCTCTCGTGAGGATCTCCTGTCCGTTGATCTCCAGCTGCAGCTGCCGGGTGTCCACTTTGCCCACATGGATGGCTATGCCGTTCTTCCACCAGTAATATACACCACTTTCCAGGGTCTGTACATACTTTCCATCTACGAACAACAGTGCCTTTTCGTAGCTCTCTATGGTGTACGTCCGAACATAGGGGGAAACCAGCTTATGCAGCAGCGTGGTACGGTCCAGGTTCTCCATGATCTCGATTTTCCCGAGATCCAGGCGGACGAAGCCATAGGCGACGATCCCTTTCCAGTAGGCATAGCGCCCGGCGGTGAGGACCTGCTTCAAAAATCCATTTTCATATTGTAGGACCAGTTCGTGGTCTTTTACTTCAATTACATGCAGGGATTCCGTGAGGGCTTCGTCCTTCAACAGGATATTGAGCTCGCAAGCGGGAGTAAAGGGTGCGGTGAGGTCATATACCTCTATCCTTTGGGATGGCCATTGCCAGTAGGCCCCCTCTTTCAACATGTGCTGATACGTTCCATGCTTGTACAACAGTCCTACCTGGTAGGCGTTGATCATTACCTTTTTCATTTTGTTGTCATTTATCAATTTTTATATACTGGTTTTGTGTAAAAGCCAGGGGTTATTTGCCATCCTGCATGTGCGGAGACGGGTCGCTGATATAGTTGCCTTTTCCTGCCCCCGGTGAGCCGGGGTAGAGAAATGCTGACTAACTCTTATGACGGGGCTGCTGGCCCATGCCGGATTGCGGTGGACGTCCATTCCGGTGAGTTTCACCGGGTTTTCTGTTCATCGCCGGCGCATAAGCCTGGCTTAGTTGTTTCACCATTTTTATAGCAGCGGTGTGCTGCTTTCCAACCTACGTTTTCAAGGTAGTGCTCTTCCATTGAGCGTTTCGTGTTCAAGACGAAATGGGAATCGAACCCGTGGATATGGCCGGTTGCTGCAGGATACAGGGAGTTACTACACCTGTACTGTTGCGTCTTTTGAAACGCGGGGAATCGGCATAACCGAGGTTTCCCTTTTGAAAGGGAATAAAGTATTTACAGGGCAACAAGTCGAAAAGAGTACGCAAAGTGCTCTAACCGCTGAGCTATGGATTGCACGGGGCAACCCAGCGGGATTCGAACCCGCCACCTCTTCGTCCCGAAGTAACTCTTGTCTACGGCACCTGTAAAATATCATTAAAAAATAAGGAGTAACAAGCGGACTGAGAACGGGGCGCTGTCAAGCGAGGATTTGCACCTCTCCCCGGATCACTCCGGGGTCCTACCCCTGGTTTGGACGATGGAACTCACTCCTACGACATCCTTATATTTCTTTCGTCAAAGATCTTTCTGGTTTTTAAATGACAGCCCCGGCCGGAGCCGAGAGCTGTCATATTCTCATAGATTAAGGTTCTCGATCCTCTTTATAGCATTTCCTCCTTCCTCGATGGCCTGCAGGGCGTGGAAGATCTTATCACTCCATCCCGCCACCAGGTAGACATCATTTTTTTCCAGCTGCAAAGGTGACTGTCCGTGACCTGCAAGGTCGAAGAGGTAGAGCTTTGCCTGTGGCGCCAGCTTTTTATAGCTCTTCCACAGTGTATTGATGTGATACCCGTTGTTATTACTGTTCCATAACTGGCAGTCCGTGAACATCATCACTTTATCAACGATTTGTGAATCGTTTAATAGCTGCTGGATCACGAGGTATCCGTTCGTGCTGTACCCCACCTCTCCTTCTCTCCGGCGAAACTCTTCCACGTTGGAGAGGATATTGTTCTTCGGCACGTTGATCGTTTTCCAGGTATTCCCGAACATCCCGGTGATGACATTCCTGCACCGGCTGCGTAATAACATCGCCAGGACAAGACCTATATCAAAATACTGCACCTTGCTTTTCGGGCTGATGGCCGCCTGCATGCTGCCGCTGACGTCTGCGGCAACGACCACCCGGGTGTTGTCATCGTATCCGGGGATATTGAGGGCGCTGCAAAGAATGGCGGCTTCCAGCGCTTCCAGGATATTCCCCACCCTGCCGTCCTTTACGTCTTTCAGCTCCCTGTAAGCGCTAAGGAAACGGAAGGGCAGCTGCCGGCTGGATGTTACGGCTTTCCCATCGGACAGGTATGAACACACCTTATTCAATGCTTCGTTGCTGATGCCCGCTTCCAGGAAATTCCGGAGGTTCCGCAAGGTGGCCATATAACCCAGCTTGTTGCTGAAGATCATCTCTTCCCATTTTTCCTTAAAGGCCTTGCTGCGTACGGCTTCCGTATTGAAAGCCAGCTGGCCTAATGCGCTCAATTCCACTTCCCAGGTGTAGGGGGTCTTCAGCTCATTCTTTACAATCTTATCGAAAATCACCTGCTGGGCATCGTCTTTTGCCTTAGGGTGGACCAGGAACAGCGCATCGCGCAGCTTTACCTGGTTGGCCCGATCGTATTTGGCGAACTGGTATTCGTCAAATTTATTGAATGATGCCGCCAGGCCTTTCTGCAGCTGTTTGCTAAGCTTGTTCAGTTTCTTTACCTGGGTCCTCTTGTTGGCCAGCTGATAATAGGCCAGCAGCTCCGTGATCTCATCCGCACGTTGTATTACCCGGGCGACCAGTTTGGCTACAACACCATCACCACGATGGACCTTTCCCAGCTCAACAACCAGTACCAGCGGAATGGTCCGCAGGTGCATCTGCTCCCGGGCATAGACGGCCAGACGGGCTACGAATGCGGCCTCGTTCTTTTCGATGAGCTTCCGCAGCCTTTTCAGCTTGTCTTCCGCGTTCTCATAGAACTGATCATTCAGCGCAGATACGGCGACCATCGTATACAGCTCCATCTGGGGCGTAAGGGCAAAGGCTGTTTCCCCTTCGTGGTTCAGCAGCTTAGCGGTGATGGCTTTTACGTTGAATTTCATGTTATGCCTCCTGGTGATTAAGTCTTGTTTTCTGTTGACATTACAAACCTCGCATCGAAGTGTGCAACCTACTTGCACAGTAAAATATTTTTTCTTTCTTTTGCAAAAATTCTTGCTGATGCCCATTAACCGCAATGCCCTGATCCGATATCGCACTATCGACAAATGTCTTCAGAACCGTCGGCGGAAATGGACGATCGAGGACCTTATCGAAGCCTGCAATGAAGCCCTCTATGAATTCGAGGGGATCCAACGCGGCGTAAGTCTCCGTACTATCCGATTGGATCTCAATGCCATGCGAAGCGACAAGCTGGGTTATAATGCTCCGATCATTGTCCGTGACCGTAAGTACTATAGTTATGAAGACCCTGCCTATTCCATCACCAATATCCCTCTCAGCGCCCGTGACCTGGGCATTCTGCAGGAAGTATCCGGTCTGCTACATCAATTCAAAGGATTCAGCCATTTTACCGAAATGTCTGAAATGATCAGCCGGCTGGAGGACAAGATCCACAGCGAGCAAAATCATTCTCCTTCGGTCATCGATTTCGAGAAGAATGAGCTATTGACCGGCATCCAATGGCTGGATGTCCTCTACAAGGCCATCATCTCCCGGACAACGGTCCAACTCTCCTATCAATCCTTTAAGGCCCGGACCGGCAGCAGCCAGGTATTCTATCCTTATTTACTGAAAGAATATCGCAACCGCTGGTTTGTCCTTGGTATGCTGAAGTCGGGAAAGGCCATCATTACCTTTGCCCTGGACCGCATCCAGGATATCATGCTGCTGCCTTCGGAAACGTTCCGCTGGCAAAAGGACTTCGATCCGCATACTTATTTCCTGCCGATCGTAGGCGTGACGCGTAACACCGGCGAAGCACCCATGGAAGTGATCTTTTGGGCCAGCCATGTGCAGGCGCCGTATATCAAGACCAAGCCTATCCATCCTACACAAAAGATCCTGGAAGAGGTGCAGACCGGTACGCATTTCAGCATCGTAGTTATTCCAAACTTTGAGCTGGAGCGCGAATTGATGGGGTTTGGGGAGGGATTGAAGGTCCTCTCCCCTGCCCGACTTGTACGCATCATTCAGAAAAAGGTACGGTTGATGAATGAGCTGTATCATCCTTCAACTGGTCCAGGATCTTTTTGACTGGCTTGTTCTTTACTGTACTACCTTATTTGCGCAGCTGGAGCTTGCGAAAGCTTCCGGTTTTGCCCGGAAAGAAAAGCCCATACCCTGGATATAGCCCATTGCTTCTTTCAATGCATGGTTGCTTTTGAAGCCCGGGTTGGTATTGATATCCGCATGGATTTCCAGGTCCACGCCGTACAAAGTGAACAGACGGCTCAGCGGGTATGCCGCGTCGATGCTTCTGGCCACTTCTTTCAACATCCTTTCTTTGACGCTCATCTTCTTTCGGGAGATCTCAGTATTAATATACATGAAACCTCCTTTCCCTTTCCGGATGAAGACGATGACGGTGGCGAATGCCGTCTCGGCGCCTTTCACCTGGCTATCCGTTCCGATGCAGACCTTTAGTTCGTGGCCTGCCTCCTTTTCCCTGACAAGAGCGGACCTGATCTCATCTTCGATGTTCCTTTTTACGGGAGTGCCGTCAAGGCGCCTCCACTTCTGCTGCTGTTCCATTTTTCTATCTTTTATCGCACGGGATACAGGATTCGAACCTGTATCGTCAGTTTTGGAGACTGACCTGTTACCAATTACATTAATCCCGTATGGCGGCGCCCCGGGGAATCGGACCCCGATCACCGGCTTTTCGGGCCGGCGCAATAGAACCATCTCTGTCAAAGCGCCAGTTGCGGAGAGTGAAGGGATCGAACCTTCGTATCCAAAAAAGGATAGCCAAAGCTTAGCAGGCCTGCACATTACCACTCTGTCAACTCTCCGTTTTCGTTGCACTATTCATCCGGGTTGGTCAGACCAGACTCGAACTGGTAACGCAGTGCGTATAAGGCACTTGCTCTAACCATTGAGCTACTGACCATTCCAGTTGGCCCGCCGGGACTCGAACCCGGAGCCTCCGCATTAAAAGTGCGGCGCTCCACTGTTGAGCTACGGGCCAGTATTTGCTGGCTTAAGAAGAGTCGAACAGAACTTCGTCGGAACATCGTTCCTCGTTCCTCCTCGCTCGCAACCTTCGCGTTGCTCGGTTGTCACCAAGTTCGTAGCGTGGCATTCTTCCATTGAACTATAAGCCATTCTCGGTTGTCCCCGGGACTCGAACCCTGTACTCTTCGTTCACACCGAAGCGCTTTACCTGTTAAGCTAGAGACAACATTTGTGTTGCGACCCCCGGACTCGAACCAGGATCCTCCACCTTATGAGAGTAGGGTGTTGCCGTTACACCAGATCGCAAAAAAAAGCCCGGTCATTGTTGACCGGGCTTGCTATCTGGAAGATCCGCACTACACAGATCCCATTGGCATATACCACGGTCTTTTCAGACATGTCTCTCCCATTCGACTATTAAACCGATGGTGACCGGCCCTATACCCGTTGCGGGAATAGCTATATCGTTTTGAACACAAGGACATAAAAAAAGCCCCACAATTTCTTGCGGGGCTCGTTATAGTGTTTTAATTCTAAACTATTTACATGCAAATTTGCCCCGCACACCTGGATGATAGTCTTCACGACTATTCCATTTTGCTCCTGATATGATAAAAGTGCGATGCATTTGTTTTATGATTTCTTTAACAGTGCAAAGATGCAACATTTTTACTGATACCACCAACTTTTAGGAAAGATATTTTTTTATCGAAGTATCTTTAGAGAGATGACAGACATGGGAAAATCCCTTTACTCAACAATTAAAAGCATTACAGCTTATGAGACGTCTGTTTATTATTCCCATCCTTTTTCTCAGCCAAGGTTTGCTTTTCGGTGCGGCCGCCCAGGATCTCACAGGATCTGGTTTTGTTAATCCAACGGGTACCTATACCCTAACAGGTACTGTCCGGAAAAACCGGGTCATGGGTCATTCGGGGGAGGTCAGGGTCGTACTGCTGGACAGCAGCAGGGTCGCCATATCCTTCTATATCAACAAGGGGTATCCCAATTATGAAGCAGGCTCCATGATAGATACCCTAAAGTATAACGAGGATATGGCCCGGTATACTCCTTCCTGTGATTCCACCTGTACGATGATCTTTTGGTTTTCGGACAAGGCGATGGAGCTGCGAGGATTATATTCGAACCCAAATTCAAGCTGCGGGTTCGCCAACGGCGTCATGACTGCTGCCATCTTTATCAAAACCTCCAGGGACAAGCCGGTGATACAGGATCTGTCGGCGCATGGGATCGTGCGGTAGGGATGTTTTAGCGAGTAAACGAACAAGTTTCGTTTTGATTTGTAATTCCCGCAAAAGCAATCACCACCATGCAAAACCAACCCCTTTTTGTAAAAATGGGCCTGCTCACCTGGGAAGGGCAGCTGAAGAGAGTCACTAGCCTATTTAATAGTCTGACAGACGAGCAGCTGTCAAAAGAGATAGCTCCCGGACGTAACACGGGTATCTATCTGATGGGGCATCTCATTGCCGTACATGACGCCATACTACCGCTGTTTGGACTGGGAGAAAGGCTTCATCCGGAGCTGGAAGAGACTTTTATCAGCAGCCCTGATAAATCCGGTAAGCCAATACCCTCTCTCCTTCAGTTAAGAGCCTACTGGACGGAGGTGCACGGCCATTTGGGAGAGCGTCTCGCCAGTCTTTCGGAGGAACAATGGCTTCAGCGGCATAATTCCGTCAGTGAGGAAGACTTCATAAAGGAGCCGCATCGCAATAAGCTGAATGTTTTGATCGGCCGGGCTAGTCATATTGCTTATCACCTGGGTCAGTTGGTATTGTTGAAAAATTAGGTCAGGCAATCACCTCCTGAAATGTTTTTCCAAAATCAGTGCCGTATATGTCCTTATATTCTTTTATGAATTTCAGGTAGGTGTTATTGGCCAGGGCATGACGGCGCAGCAAGATGAGACTTTTGCATTTGTAATTGAGGGCGTCCTCGTTCAGCGGGTCAAAACAGAAGATGCAATTGGCGATCTCGATAATGAATTCCGGTTCGTTCAGCGGATGCGCCCTCATGTATTCCTGGCATCGATCGATCACGGCATTTGACACTTCTGACTTAATATCATCCAGCCAGCTATATTCCGTCTGGGAGAGGAGCGCTCCCCTCTTGATGATGCTCACCAGGGGGCGGATATCGGCCCTCGTGCTATCACGCGGCGCTTGCAGGAGGGATGTATACTTCCTAAAATCCACGTACAGGTCCTCTTCGGGCGTTTGAAACTGCCAGTAGCCGGATTCCTTATTGATCACAATATTGCCAACCTTTTCCAGTATTACTTTTAACTTGGCCAGGTTCACCGAGCGATTGTTCTTAGCATCTTTTTCAGATTTGTCGTGCCAGAGTATTTCATTCAGCCCTTCAGAGGATATGCCTCTTCCATTGCGGAAGGTATAGGTGATAATGATGAGCAATAATTCTTTCAGCAAGGGGGTGAACAACCTGGTAATGTCATTGCCCTCCTTATCTAAAACCTGGAAGGGGCCGAAAAGGTAGACAGCAGGGTGGATTGTCTTTTCAGAAGATCCGGAAGGAGGGAGGGTTTCAAATTGAGGCTTCGCCGGCGGTTGTGGGTTACTGGTGGCCTCAGGCGCGGATGGATCGGGTGGTACGACCGGGACTTTTTTCCTGCTGAAGAACCAAAAGACGGCTGCTCCAATTGTTATCATGAAGAGGAAGGCACGCCAAAAGTAACTACCGGCTGAGGCTACTGGCTGGGCCTGCACAACTTCTGTTTTTTCCGGCGGGAAATTCAGCGTATAGATCTTTACCTGTGTACTTTTTTCTTTTGTCTCCTCCTTTGAATAGAGCATCGTAACAGCTATGAGCTTATTACTGAGGGGTGAATAATAAAGATCTGCATAAGACTGGACGTCATGAAAACTATAGGGGATGGGATCTCCTTCAGTCTGGTAAGAGGAGTCGGTAAACGAACCTTCCACCAGCTGAAGATTGGAATTATAGCTATCATTTGCATGGATCAATCCGTACCAGGCTCCTGGCCTGGCGCCAATCACCAGGCTATTGGAAAATGTGAATGGAGTGGTGAGAGTCCTCAGCGTGAAAAGTTTCTTGAACGAGCTTTGCCCTATATCATATTGGTAAAGATCATAGTAGTTCCGGGGGTCGAGCATCTGGTCGCCTGTCTGGCTACCATAGCCGCCGACCACATAGGCGGATCTTCCGTCGGGAGACAATCCCAACGCGGAAAGATAGCGCGGCGGGAAATAGTCCCCGGAGGTATGAACCGTGTCCCATCTGTGCAAGGAGAAGCTATAGCGATGGACATAATTCCTGTACCTGAGCTGTCCGTAGCCGCCGATGGTGTATAAGCAAGTATCGTAAGGCGCGATGAATTTATTAGCGTGCCAATATTCCGTAATCGGCGAATAGGGCATGGGGATATCCCACTGGCGGCGTCCCATGTCAAATGTGAGGATCATCTTCTTATCCACGAAAATATCGTACAGCTTGTCACGGAAGGTGTCGTATATGGCCTGATGCCCCAGGATAAATTCCTGATGGTTGGTGGAGATCCAATCCAGGGTATGCTGATCCATCCGGAGGGCCCAGATCGCCAGTGAGTCGGAGCCGGCTACGTAGACCTTATCGTGTTTGGGATCATAGGTTACGGCGCCATATCCATTGAGCGAAAATGAGCTAACCATTTCCCATTTCTGATATTTGGGCTTGATCCATACGGGGTTCTTAATCTTTGCCGGGTGCCGGCCGACCCTGTCGTAAGCTATGTCACCGGAGGTCTCATCCAGTGGCCAAAAATATTTTTCCGCACCCTTTTCAAGGATCTTAATATCCCGGATACGCATGGGCGGGATATCTCTCGTCTTGAACTTCTGGTAATCGTTAGCGCCCCAGAGGAACTTAAAGCACTTTTCGGTAGCCGGGAGGGGACTGGTACCGATCGTCTTCCCGTTGACCGAAAAATGCAGGATATGGTTTTCCAGATCACATATAAATGAAAAGCGGCTCCAATCCTTATGCAACCAGGCGCTGTCCACCGTGAAGCTGATGCCTGAAAAGCTTTCACCAATGATGACCTTAAAGGTACGGAGGGGCTGATTGTATATAAGGTCGATGTTCTGGTTGTTGGAAGAGATCAGGCGGACCACGTAGCCGAAATAGATGGAGCGACCGGGAATGAAGCGAATATCGAAGCTTAATTCAAACTCCTTTTTAAAGCACAATGAATCATCGGGTGAAAGGTCGAGGCTGGTCCTTTTTTCCTGGACAACCTCATGGCTGCTGAACATCAAACCATAAGATTGGGCAAAAACGCTAACCGTTGAGAATAACGAAATTATGATGCTATAGATATACCTCATAAGCTGAGGGTAAAAATAGCTCATTTTCCTGTAGAAAAAAGAAGGCGCCTCTTAGAGACGCCTGCTTTCTTTAGTATCCATCATTTTGGATAAGCACGGGCTTATTCCTATCTATCTCTGTCTGCTGGATGGGCCAGAATTCATAGTTATCCTTATAAAGGGTCTTGATATCCGGGGTGATCGGATTCTGGACAAAACCGTTCAGCTTTTGCTTAGCGATCCCCCATCTCCGCAGGTCGAAATACCTGAGACCTTCCAGGGCGAACTCCACTCTTCTTTCGTGGCGGATGCGGTCACGCATTTCGTCCTGGGACAGGCCGGCCGGAAGCGCGGGCATGTTAACGCCAGGACGGGCGCGTACTTCGTCGATCTGCTGGTAGACAGAGGCGTCAGGACCGACCGCTTCATTTTGTGCTTCGGCGTACATTAGCTTAATGTCGGCATAGCGCAGTAATACGTAATCCTGGTCATCCAGGAGAGCGTCGGTGGGATTTGTCACGGTGGGGTCCAGCCATTTTTTGGCGGCATAAAATCCTTTCTCCCATTCACCTGTGCCCGGATTTCCCACAGTGCCGGGGTAGGGCCAGCCCTGGGCGGGACCATCTCCTGGCATGAAGAAGGTCATGGTTTTGCGGGGATCGCCTGTCTCGTATTCGTCGATCATGTCCTGTGTGCCTTGTACATCCCACCATCCGGGTCCGCTGAGCAAGGCAGCCAGTGATTTTTCCCCGTGCGTGCGCGTTGGCGCCTGGAACTGGACGGAGAACATGATCTCGGGGCTGGAGCGCTGGTCCGGTTTATAAAAGTTAGAGGGATATTTAGGATTCAGGGAGAACAGGTTGTCGGTGATCACCTCCTGCGCCAGCGCAGCTGCCTCGGACCAGCGCTTTTCAAACAGCAGCATCCTAATCTTATATCCCTGAGCGGTGGCTTTTACAGCGTGTCCTGTCGTGAATTTTACATCTGGCAAGTAAGCAATCGCGCTATCCAGATCTTTCTCCACCTGTTTTAAGATATCCGCCCGGGGTGATTTGGCGCGGGTGCTCTTATAATCTATTGAAAAGGGATCTTCTGTCACCAGCGGTAGATTGCCGTATAATTCTGCGAGCTCGAAGTAATTGAAACCGCGGAGGAAAAAGCCCTCCCCTTTGTATTGCTTCAGTTTATCACCTGTAAGGACTTTATTGACATTGGCCAGAAAATAATTGGCGGCGGCGATAGCTATGTAGCCATTGCTGTAGTAACTGGCGGCAAATCCGCTGCTGGTGGGGGTAAGCCCTGCGATTAGTGCCTGTTGCGCACCTGCTATGTTGTGCCGTGTATAAGAATTGTCGCTGTAATTGTCCCACCAGAATGGCATATACTGGGGGATGTAGCTTTCAGTGGAGGAAGCGTAAAATCTGTTGTAGATACCCGTAAGGGCCAGGTCTGCGTCACTTTCGGTCTTCCAGAATATGGTCGTGGATATTTTGTCCGGCGGGGTTACGTCCAGCTTTTTGCATGAAGCGATAAAAGCGGCCCCTGCGAGCATCAGCAGCGATATATATCTGATAGTTGCGTTCATTTTAATCATTTTTTCAGGTTAGAATTGTACGGAGGCTCCAAAAGTGAACGTCCTGTTTTGAGGATAGTTGGCGAATCCATACCAGGCATCCGGCTTGTTGCTGATATCCAATCTTTCGGGGTCCGTGCCCTGCTTCAGGGGTGTAAAGAGGGCTACGTTATCTATGGAAGTATAGATACGGAGGTTCTTCAGCTCGCGTATGAACTTCCCGCTGAAAGTATATCCCACCTGGATGTTCTTGATGCGCATGAAGCTGCCGTCATACAGATGGAAGGTGGATTGGACATTGGTGATCTTTGGGTAACCGTAAAAACCCATGTAGATCTTCGGCATGGTGGTGGAATGATGATCAGGTGTCCAGCGGTCCCTCCAATCCACGGTAGGCGGCGCGCCTTGTGCGTAGGGATCGGTGCCCCATTTATAGAGGTAGAGTTTGTTCCCTTGTGAGCCATATAGCTGGATGGATGCGTCAAAGCCTCTCCAGTTGGCGCCCATGGTGAGGGAGTATTCGAATTTCGGATATTGGCCGTTGAATACCTTGCGGTCGTTGGCGTCTACCTTGTTATCGCCCGTGATGTCTTTGTATTTTATATCTCCGGGGGTGGGTGTGCCGCCCAAAGAGGATTGGTCGGGCGCTTTATTGATATCATCCTGACTTTGGAAGATCCCATCCATTACGTACAAATAGAGCGAATTGATGGGTTGACCGTTCCGCATGATGGTCTGTCCATCAGGGCCTGTGATCTCGTCCTTACCAAAAGATTCGAGCTTATTGCGATAGGCCTGGAAATTGCCGACCACATAGAAGTTGAGGTCTTTCCCGATCTTATCCTGATAGCGTGCGCTGAACTCGAAGCCTTTGTTCCTTACTGCGCCGTTGTTGATGGTGGGAGCCTGCAGGCCCAGCCATACGGGTACCTGGGAAGGCCTCAATATGTCATAGGTGTATTTATTGAACCAGTCGGCGGAGAAGGTGAGCTTGTTATTAAAGATGGCCAGATCCACGCCCAGGTCAACAACACGTGTGCTCTCCCAGGTAAGGTTGGGATCCACCGTTGCGTTGGCTGCGGCGCCTGGTACGACATTGCCGGCAAAAGCATAACTATTTGTCTGTAAAGCCAGCTGATAGGGATAAGTACCGATGTTCTGATTGCCCAATTTGCCCCAGGAGCCGCGGACCTTCAGGTCATTCAGCCAGGAGACATCTTTCAGGAATGCTTCCCGAGAAATGCGCCAGGCGCCTGAGAATGAATAATACAGTCCCCAGCGATGATCTTTGGGCAGCCGGGAAGTACCGTCAGACCTGATGCTGCTGCCAAACAGGTATTTGTCATTGAAGTCGTAGTTCAGGCTGCCGTAATAAGAATGTATGACCCATTGTGAAGAGGTGCCATTATTGGACTGGCCACTGGGTGAACCCGCGTCCAGCTCGAAGAGGGAATTGGTAGGATAGCCTGTACGGAAAGCGTTCAGCTGGCTGTAATTGTCCACTTCCTGCTGTGCGCCACCCAGGAGGGACAGGTTGTGCGTTCCGAAGCTGCGCCTGTAGTTCAACTGGCTGTAGATGGTGGTATGGATGTCATCGTTCTCACCTATGGAAAGGCCGATATTTCCATTGTAATTGCCGGCGTAGCTCATGTCGTTGTAGTAATACAACGGCAGTGTAGGTACAAATACCTTGTTCTTATTCACTTCAAAGTTAATGCCTGCGCGGTTCTCCCATTTGAGTCCTTTCACCAGATCCACGTCCAGGCTCATATTACCCTGGCCGTAGTAGTTCGGATTCTTTATGGGTATCTGGGTTGCTACCAGTACGGGATTCTTGTTGCCCAGCTCTTTGGGATAGGCTTTGGCCAGCCATTTGCCATCTTCCGTCCGGGCCGGGAACAGCGGGGACTGGGCCATGGCAGAAATATACAGGTCGGTGCTGCTGCCGGCGTAGGCTCTGTCGCCGTAACGGAGCTGGATATTCGTACCCAAGGTGATCCTTTTGTTGATCCTGGACGAAAGCCCAAGGTCCATTGTATATTTCTTGTAGTTGAATCCCAGCATGGTGCCTGGTTGATCCGTGTAACCCAGGCTCAGGCTGTAGGTAGTCCCTTCTCTGCCTCCGCTGAGATTGAGATAATGGTTCTGGATGGCCACCGTCCTGAACATGTCATCCAGCCAATTGTGATTGGGGTATTTCACTTTGTCGGTGGCATTCTTATACAGGTCGATCTGTGCCTGTGTATATACCGGTGTACCGCCTGAGTTGGCTTCCGCTTCATTCAACAGCGCCATATACTCTGCTGAATTGGTGATCAGGTCTGGCAGGCGGGAGGGTTTGGCGATGCCAACATTGTAATTGTAGGTTAACGAGAATCCGCCGCTCTTCCCCTTTTTGGTCCTGACCACGATGACGCCATTAGCGCCTCGGGAGCCATAGATAGCAGCAGAAGCCGCATCTTTCAAAACCGTGACGGACTCAATGTCATTGGGATTGACAATAGAAAGATTGCCTGGTAAGCCGTCCACGATGATCAGGGGGTTGGTGCCTGCACCGCTGAAGGTGCCTACGCCACGGATACGCAGTTGGGTGGACTCATTGCCCGGCTCGGCGGAGTTCTGGACCACGGAAAGGCCCGGCAGCTGGCCTTGCAGGAGTGTGGCGGGGTCAGTGGCAACGCGCTTTGTGATCTCTTCGCCTGTGACCGAGACCACTGCGCTGGTGAGCTTTCGTTTTTCCTGCGTGGTGTATCCGACGATGACTATCTCGTTCAGCCGGGTGGCGGCCTGCTTCAGGCGGATGCGGATGGTCCCATTGGTTGTTGCCCGTATTTCCTGTGACTCGTAGCCAATAGAGGAGATGACCAATATCCCTCCCGTCTCGGGGATCTGTAAATTAAAATTGCCGTTGTTGTCCGTATAGGTGCCGGAGGAAGTGCCTTTCAGCTTTACCGATACGCCGGAGAGGGGTTGACCGGTGCTGTCGGAGACGATGACCCCTGTCACCGGAATGTAGACCGGCGGGGGCGCAGTCTCGCTGGGCTTCACGGGAGCAGGCGCTTGCCGCTTGATCACGACGATCTTATCTACCAGGGACCAGGCGAGGGGCTGGTCGTGAAGACAAATTGCCAACACTTCCTCAATGGAGGCATTGGTAACCTTTATGGTGATGTTCTTCGTCTCCCGAAGCAATTTGTCCTTATAAAAGAATTGGTAATCGCTTTGTTTTTCTATTGCCCTGAATACGGCTTTCAGGGAAACATTGCTTTGGGACAGTGTGATCTTTTGCCCGTATCCCCTGGCGGCAAGCTGCAGGCAGGCGGCCAGCAGGAAAATTGTCGTGAGCTTCATAATCAGCAGGATTTTGACGAAGCCTGCCCTCCCCGGGGAGGGGGCTTTGGAAAGCAGTCGTAAATACATAACTTTGTTTTGTTTAGGTTAATAATGACGCAAAAAATAGCCTAGATGTCAGCCAGCAGTGTTGCCGCACTACTGGCTTTTATTTTGATGGGGTCGCCGGCCCGCTAAGGCGATATGATGATCTTTTTACCTTCTATTTTAAAGTTTATCTCATATTGTTCCAGCACTTTTAAGAGCCGCGATAAGGGAACGCTGCGGGAGACCTTTCCGGAGAAACTGTCGTCGGTTACATTGCCTTTAAACTCCACTTCCACGTCGTACCATCTTGCTACCTGTCGCATCAGGGTGGGAAGATCGGTGTTGTCAAACCAGAAGTACCCGTCTTTCCAGGCTGTTTCGTGGCCTGTATCTACGTCCCTTATCAGCGTGATCGGCTTCCCGGAGCCGGGGGATTTTGTCTGCGGACGGAATTTCGCCTGTTGTCCCGGGGAAAGCACCAGCCGGGTATTTTCTTTCTCGACGGCGACGGCGCCTTCCAGGAGCGTAGTTTTTACAGTGGATTCATCTGCATAGGCATTCACGTTGAAATGCGTACCCAGCACCCGGATCTCACCGCCGCCGGCCATTACTTTAAAAGGCATGGCGGGATCTTTGGCAATTTCAAAATAGGCTTCGCCCGTGATCTCCACCTTTCTTTCAGTGCCTTTGAATGCGGTGGGGAAGCGCATGGAGGAGGCGGCATTCAGCCAAACCTTTGTCCCATCAGACAGTATGAGCATGTATTGATTGCCTCTGGCCGTGGAGATAGTGTTGAGAAGGGGCTCTCCCCCAGTGGTCTTACCATTACTGGCGTAGGCTATCTGCCCGTTGAGCTTAATCACCTTTGTGTTGCCTTGCTGAGCCAGGTTACCATTTGCCGCGCTGTCAAGTGCGATCCTGGTTCCATCGGCCAACGTGAGGATCGCATTTTGGGTACCCGGGGGGCAGTCTGTGGCGGCTTTTGCAAGGGGCTCGTTCGTGGAATGTTTTGCCGGGATGGAGCCAGAGCCGGCGAGGTGGAAGATGAATTTGCCGGCAACCAGCAACAATATGGCAGCCACGGCCCATTTTCTCCACCCTCCCAATGATATCAGACGGGTTCTGTTTGCCGGCGGCTGAATCTTTTCATGAATAAGGGAAAGCAAGTGCTGTTCTTTTTCGGGGGAAGGGTGGGATGCGGTCATATCTTCCCGAAAACGATCTTCCATGAGGCGACGCATAGCATCGTCGTCCTTTTCGTCCAGGAATTCCAACAATCGCCGGCGATCGTCCTCCGACCATTCGTCTTTTTCAAAAAGCAGCCTTAGCCACTCTTGTTTATTATCTTTTTCCAATATGGCAGTTTAGATAAATACAAAGACGCCCTAAAAAAGGGGGGGTAGGTCGGTTTTTTTTAACGGGAGATCATCCGAAGAGGAAAAGAGGCAGTAGAAGGGCGGTGGAACCGGGGTGATGAAGGCTGTATTCTTTAATGGATACGAGGGCAGCGGACAAATACTCTTTCACGGTGTATTTGGAGATGTGCAGCTCCAGGGCCGCCTCTTCGTAAGTTTTTCCCTGCAGCTTGCATAATTCGAAGACGCGGCGACGCTGGGGTGAAAGGCGAGACATGGCATTCTCCAGGATATTCCATTGAGCGCCGAATCTTATTTCTTCTTCGGAAGAGCTTTCGAAGGGCTGCGGCAGCTGTTTGTAAAGCAAGGATTCCCGCAGGCGGCGTCTCAGGATATTAATGCTGCGGTTGTAACAAAGCACAAAAAGCCAGCCTGCCAATGCTCTTTCAGGGTCGATGGCCATTCTTTTCTCCCAAAGAGTAGTAAAGACTTCCTGGAGGATGTCCTCTGCGATCGCAGGGTCACGGGTGATCTTTACGGCATTGTTATATACGGGATGAAAGTAAAGGTGATAAATTTCATTAAAAGCCGCCATGTCTCCGGCTGCCAGCCGTCGGGCAAGATCCTTTTCATTTTCATTATGGCAGTCGTGGGAGCGCATCGTTACTAATCAAGCAGCTTACGATAGCAAATATATAAAAATTATTATTCCATGCTTTTTAAATTAATGAGGTCAATCATCAGATTGAAAGCATCCATCGACGCGGGGCTATTCAACTTTAAAGGTTTGATGATGTAGCCTGACACGCCAAGGGCCGAAGCGGTGCGCCTGTCTATTTTTTCGTCGGAAGTAGTAATGATAAAGCATTTTAAATGTTTCCACCTTTCATGCTGTCGTATGGTCTGGAGAAGCTCAAGTCCATTCATCTTCGGCATGTTGATATCGATCAGGGCAATGTCGGGCGGTTCGGGAGCCTCTTCCAATATGCCTATTGCCTCTTCACCATTGTGCGCTTCGTACAGCTGGTAGATGATATGCTGTTTGTCCAGCTGCCTTGAAATGTCGATGATGTCCAGGGGATCGTCATCTGCCAGTAAAATGTTGATCGGTCGCATTGATATTAATATTTTGGCCAGGTGAATGAAAAGATCGAACCCTTCCCCGGCACCGAGGTTAACCGGATGGTTTTCTTCTTCCCATCCAGGATCTTTTTAACAATGGCAAGTCCTACCCCTGTACCTGTGAAAGAATTCTTGTCCGAGAGGGTTTGAAAGATAGCAAAGATCTTCTTGTGATAAACCGGGGCAATACCTATGCCGTCGTCTTCCACAAAAAATTCATACTCCGTCAGATGTTCTTCACAGGATATCTTTACCTGGCCCATTTCCTTGTCATTGTATTTGATGGCATTGCCGATGAGATTGGAAAAAACCTGGAAGAGCGGGAGTTTTTCGGAGTAGATGATGGGGAGCGGCGAGACTTCCACTCTCACGTTGCCGCCGGCCGGCAAGTTTTCCAGCACTTCATTCACCAGCATATTGAGGTCTGTGGTCTCTTTCTCCGCCTCCTCCTTATCGATGCGGGCGTACGAAAGAATTCCTTCTATCAGGGCCTCGGCCCGTACGATCCTGTCCTTGATAATTTGCAGGTATTGGTCTACTTTAGGAGATAGCTCCTGCTTGTGATCTTCCTCGATCCATGACACCACATTGCTAATTCCCCGGAGCGGGCTTTTCATATCATGAGACACGATGTGGGCAAACTGATTCAGCTCTTCGTTGGATCTTTCCAGCAAGGAGATATTCCTGGAGAGCTGGTCTGCCATATGATTCAGCGAATATCCCAGGGAGCTTAACTCATCTTTACCTGTGTCTTTGATATTTACGTTGTAATTACCCCCGGCGATGGCATTGGCCATCCTGGTCATCCCCGCGATCCTTCGCGATATCTTTCTTACCACGATGCCCACTATTACCAGGGCAATTATCAGGGATATGACGGTGAGCCAGAAAGATAATCTGCGGGTCCTGTCGACCATTTCGGTGAGCCTGGTCTTTCTTTCCCGCCGAAGATCGTATTCCAGGGTCAGGAAGGCTTTGAACTTTTGCTGGAGCTTGGCCTGGATGATCTTTTCATCGCCCGTGATGAATTTCTCCCTGTAGAACCTGTTAAATACCTGCAGGTTACTGTCGCTGACGTTCGCCAGCATTTTTGCTTTACGCAGCGGATCCGTGTATTCTTCCGTCCATTCGTCGTTGAGCGCTTTGATCTCTTTCAACAGCTGGTTTTGCTGGGTGTCGGTCACTAGGGGGGTCAGCTCGGAGAGTATGGAGTCGTTCTCCGTGTTTGAGGCGTCATAGGACTCGATGAACGACCGTTCGCCTGTCAGGAGGTAGCCCCGCAAGCCGCTGACCATGTTCAGGATATTTCTTTGGAAACGGCCGCTGTACCGGATGACCTCGGTGGAGGTGGACAGATACTCGGTATTGGCGTTGACAATTCCGGAAAGGCGAAAATTGATAAAGGTGGTAATAGCAAACAGCAACAGGATGAGCAGAAAGCTTAGGAATATGTAGTAAGCTATTTTCATAGACCTTCCGGTAATTGGAACGTCTAAAGTAAATGATAATGCTTACAAAGCGATGACCTTGCTGATCTTTTTTAGCTGCCAGATATGCCGCTGGGTATGGACCACGGCGAAGGACAGCCATTCTGACCGGGTGAGGTGGCCGACAGTGGGCATTTCGAAATCCAGGCAAGTGGCGGTGAGGTCGGTTGTTTGAGCGGCGCTGGCAAGACCTTTCCAGGTGTCTTTTGTCATCTGGAGTAAGGTTTGTTTGTCCTTCGGATCGTCCGAGGGAATAATGAAGTCCGGGGATTGCATCTTAATATTGAAATTCAGGAATGCCTCCCGCAAGGGTGCGATCATTTGATGGGGGTCGCGTTGCGTAAGCTCCGTGTTCCCATTAACGGCTTTTAATATGCCGGAGGCGGAAAGAAAGAGATGTTCTGCCACCTGTCCCGGCGTCCAGCTGCCTTCGAAGGGTATCTGGTTGAAAGCATCCAGCGGAATGTTGTTGACCACCTTCAGCAGCTCATGCGCTGTAGTTTCTATTTCGTTGATAAGTTGTTTTTCCATGTAACAAAGCTAACCGCTTATCTGATGTGACACGATGGTCAAATATGACAATAGAAGGGGGGAAATGAGACAAGTTATACGCCTTCGAACTTCATGCGCAGCTTTTCTTCTTCCAGGTCCAGCATGGTGAGGTATTTCCGGATGATCTCATCGTCCAGTTCATCCTTTTTATTCAGCTGGTGAAGTACCTCGCGTTGCCTGTCCAATAGCTGTAAATAGACACGACGATAGTCTTCGTGCAGCAGGTTGGCATTCTCATCCTGGGGCAGCTGATCATTTGCAAACCTTTCCCGCAGCTGTTGAAGGGGACGATTGTTCTCTACTGTCTGTTTGTGTTCGCCATCCAGTAATTGCAGGCTATAATATGACAGTTTTTTCCTCAGGATCAATTCCTGGTCACGATGGGGAAGTGTGATGTCCCTGTTCTCTCCACCATGCAGCCATTTTATTACCAGCGGCAAGGTCAACCCCTGTACGACCAGTGTCAGTAGGATGACAGTGAAGGTGATGAAGAGGATGAGGTTCCTTTGTGGAAAAGGAGCGCCATTCTGCAGGTGCAATGGAATGGATAAGGCAGCAGCGAGGGAAACCACGCCCCGCATGCCCGCCCAACCGAAGATCAGGGGATTTTTCCAGCCCGGTCTGCTATCGGCGGTAGTTATATATTTACTGACCCATACGGTGAAAGCAGAAGCGCCCAGAGTGGAAAGGATGCGTCCTACGACGAGGACCCCTGTGATCAGCAGTCCATAGCCAATGGCCTGTGATAGCCGCACCTCGCCCAATTGTCCGATGATGTGGGGCAGTTCCAGACCGATGAGCATAAAAACGAGCCCATTCAGCACAAATCCGAGCGTAGACCATACATTACCTCCCCGCAAACGGCTGCGCTGGCTCATGTATAAATGGCTTTTTACCGAAAGAAAGAGTCCGCCTGCGACCACGGACAGTACGCCGGAGACATGAATGGATTCCGCCGCTATGTACATGACATAGGGCGCCGTCAGGCTTAGTACGATGTCCATATTGGTGGAGGTAGGCAGCCATTTGTAAATGGCATAGTAGATCAGGCCTACGGCCACGCCGATGAGCACACCGGCTACGATGACCACCACAAAGCTGAGGGCGGCCTCGTGGAAGACAAACCGGCCTGTATCCACGGCGATCAAGGCAAAGCGGAATACGATCAGGCTGGATGCATCGTTCAGCAGGCTCTCCCCTTCTATGATGGAGGTCATGCTCCGGGGGATCCTGACATATTTCATGACGGAACTGGCCGAGACGGCATCAGGCGGGGATACGATGCCACCCAGCAAAAATCCCAGGGCCAGGGTGAAGCCGGGGATCAGCAGGCTGGACACTACGGCTACCACCAGGGAGGTCACGAGTACGATGAGGAACGCAAAGCTGACGATCACCCTTCGCCATCGCCAGAGATTTTTCCAGGAGGTATACCAGGCGGCCTCGTACAGCAGGGGCGGCAGGAATATGATGAAGATCAGCTCCGGGTTGATCGAAATAATATTTATTCCGTCGAAAAAGCTTAACGTAAGCCCTCCCAGCACTAGTATAATAGGATATGCCACCTTCAGCCTTTCGGCCAGCATCACGAGCAGGAGGATGATAAGGATCAGGG
Organism: Flavitalea plasmicola; assembly: GCF_030546645.1. Classification (GTDB taxonomy): domain Bacteria; phylum Bacteroidota; class Bacteroidia; order Chitinophagales; family Chitinophagaceae; genus Puia. Next base: position 531,034 of record NZ_JAUOTO010000006.1, on the reverse strand, counting down.
AAATATAGATGATGAACGTATGCTGCATAACCGGTGTATTGCCGCTAAGTTAGGGCATGAGCCGGAGGAAAATATCTTTTTTTAAACGTCGAAGGGTTTTCTCCCGTCAGCCTGTTGAAAAGCTTATTAAAATAGGAAAGGCTTTCAAACCCTACCTCATAACAAACCTCAGAAATGCTGCTGTCCTGCAACAATAGCGTCTTCGCCTGAGCGATACGATATTGATTTACAAAGTCCGTGAAAGTCATCTTTGTCTGCCTGCGGAAATAGCGGCAGAAGGCGGGAGTGCTCAGGTGTACGCTGGCGGCAACCGTATTGACATCCGGGTGGGCATTGTAATGCGTGTGGATATATTTATAAACAGCGCCCATGCGGATCTTGTCATCGAGGAATAACCTGACGCTGGTGTCCTGCTGATTAAGTACGGTCATTTCCCGGGAAGCCGCCAGCAGCTGGAAAACTTCCAGGAGGGACAACAGCTGTTCGAAACGGTCTAAGGTCTTCATTCTTCTCAGTCTTTCAGCGACAATGGTTTTGGTGTTCCCGGCAAATGACAATCCGAAACTGGCCAGTTGGAACAGCTGTCCCAGGGATTCGAATTCAGGTGTCTCTTTTAAAGCATCGCCCAGGAAATTTTGTTTCAGTTGGACGACGATCTGTTTGTATGCTGTCTTTACGCCATAGTCGAAGTTCAGGTGAGGAATATTGGGGCCGATGAACACCAGATCGCTTTCCATATAGCTGGAGATATGTTGACCTACATGCCGAATGCCCGAAGTCGCCTCTACAAATACGAGCTCAAATTCGGGGTGGTAATGCCAATAAAATTGATTACGCAGGCTGGGACTGAACAGTTTGAAAGACTGTCCGGGGTCCGGCAAAACAATCTCTTTCTGGATCTTCACTGTTCAGATTTTGCTAGTAAGCTACAATTTTTTAGATACATGGTCAAAATATGTCAATACAGAGCAAAAACTGGTCATTGCCGAGGTTTTCAATGCGGGCTTTGCGGATGAACTTCGTCCTATAAAATCATTTATATGGTAAATATAAAGATGGCGCCTACGATGATCCCTAACAATGCGCATAAAGAGATACCGGGCAATCCTTCCACTGCCACAAGCAGTGTCGTGAAGCTAAGTAACCGTAGCAATGGGGAGCGGCTGCGGGTAATGTCGGAAGAGGACTGGCAATTCTGGATATATAATGGTTATGTGATCATCAAGGCGGCCGTGCCGAAAGAGCAGGTGAAAAGAACGGCAGACTTTCTCTGGGAATTCGAGGAGAAAGATCCGCATGATCCGGCCTCCTGGTATACGATCCCCCGGGCGGAGATGAAAATGAAAGAGCTTACCAATACGGGCATGGTAGAGGTTTATAATCACCAGCTGCTGTGGGATAACCGCCAAATGCCAAGAGTGCATGCAGCTTTTGCAGATATTTGGGGGACCGAAAAACTTTGGTGTACGATCGACAGGGCTAACCTGAATTTCCCGATACGACCGGGCTTCGAATACAAGGGGTTTATCCATTGGGACTATGATCCTGAGACGAAACCGCAAAACGTGCAGGGCGTACTGGCGCTGGCCGACCAGATGGACGAAGAGATGGGTGGCTTCCAGTGTATCCCGGATCTATTCAGGACGTATGACCAATGGAAGCTTACGCAGCCGGAGGACAGGGATCACTTCAAGCCGGACACTACGGGGTTCGGGACCGAAAAAATAAAAATGGAAGCGGGGGATCTATTAATATTCAACAGCTCACAGCCGCATGGGATCCGCGCCAACTACAGCAAGGATAAAGTGCGTATGGCCCAATATATTTCGATGATGCCTGCCGAAGAAGAAAATGAAGACCTGCGCCAGTGGAGGATCCGGTCGTGGAGGGACAGGATCGCGCCGGAGGGTTATGCTTTCCCCGGCGACCCCCGGGGGTGGGAACAAACAAAATATAAGACAGCGGACCTGTCCGCACTTGGAAGGAAATTATTAGGTTTGGACAAATGGTAGATTCATGAAAATGGGATTGCTGTGCTTACTGTTCTATGCGAATAGTGGATTGGCGCAAGTATACCAGGTGAAGAAGGTGGCTGCCGGAGCCGTAAGGGCCGGTGACCTGGGGTCTGCGCCGGCATGGCGCCAGGCTGGTATACTGAAGGATTTTGTATACCCCTGGGACAGTGCAGCTGCGCCGGGCACCTCCTTTTCGGCTGTGTGGGATGGGAAATGGCTGTATGGCCTATACAAGGCGCAGGACGACTCCGTGATCACGCTGGTGAAGAAAAATGATAAAATGGAGGTAGGCGCTTCCGACCGGGTGGAAATCTTTCTTGCCAGGAACGACTCGATGACCCCTTATTACTGCCTCGAAATGGATGCCGACGGAAGGGTATTGGATTATAACGCTGTATATTACCGAAAAATGAATTATCCCTGGACCTGGCCCGAAGGGCAGCTGGTGATAAAAGCGTCCAGGGTCTCCGGTGGTTATATTTTGGCCTTCGCCATCAGTATTCAATCCCTGAAGGAACTGGGGTTGCTGCAAAATGGTCGACTCCATGCGGGATTATTCCGTGCGGAATGTAAAGGGGTGGTGAATGGAAGGGCGGACCTGCGTTGGATCAGTTGGATCAGGCCTGCGTCTGTCCAGCCGGATTTTCATATTCCCTCCGCATTTGGCACTTTGGTGCTGGAAGAGTGAATAATTCCTGCAAATTGTGATTTTTCACCTGCTGCTGCGAATCATAATAACAGCATGTCATCCGCCAATAACCATCCCGATTTTCTGGCATTGATACTTGAAAATAAAGGGATTATATTAAAAATATGCGCACTTTACTGCCCTGACAAGCATTCCAGGGAGGATCTCACGCAAGAGATCATTTACCACCTGTGGAGGTCGGGGAGAAGTTACGATGCGACCTATCGTTTTTCTACCTGGATGTACCGGGTGGCGCTGAATGTAGCTATTTCGTTTTACAGGGAGGGTAAGCGGCGGAGGGGTGATCATTCCCTGTCGACGTTGCACCTGGAGATCGAAGACAGGTCTTCGGACATGTCCCAGGAAAAAGAAAGGTTTGCCTGGCTGCAAGCCTGCATACAAGGGCTGAAGGAGTTCGACAGAGCATTGATCCTGCTTTATTTCGAAGAGAAAAGCTACCGGGAGATAGCAGAGATCCTTGGTCTGACCGAGACCAATGTGGCGACGAAGATCAGCCGGATCAAGGATAAACTTAAGCAATGCATTTTAAATAATAAAAAATAATATGATGGAAGATCTTGAATTAAGTGAGCTCTGGAAGCAATACAATCAAAAGATTGAAAGGGCCAATATCCTGAACTTACAATCCTGGGTGCTTCATCTGCAGACTTTTGAGTATTTACAAACTGAAAAGGCGAAGTCCAGGTTGAATGCGGTGAGCAGGTGGAAGAAATGGGTAGCTGCGCTCGGTGTGGTATGGGTACTTTTCCTGGTCTTTCTCATCGTCAATTCACTGGTCTGGGGAAAGTTGTTCTTTGTGGTGTCGGTGGCGGCCATTCTGGGATTTAACATTTATGCGGTGATCGTTTATATCCGACATACGTTGCTGATCTCGGAGATCGACAACAGCGAGAGCCTGATAGAAGTGCAGCAAAAGACGGCGGAGCTGAAGGCTTCTACCTTGCAGGCAACGCGTGTATTATTCCTGCAGACGCCGTTTTATTGTACCTTCTTCTGGAATTTTCAATGGATGAGGGAGAGTCCCCTCTCTTTCTGGCTGATCGCATTCCCTGTTGCGGTCCTGTTCGCTATCTTTTCCATCTGGCTGTACAGAAATATTCATCTTCGGAATGCCAATAAGAAATGGTTCAAATTACTGTTCAGCGGGAGGGAGTGGACTTCCGTTATCAAATCGATGGAGTATCTGAAGGAGATAGAGGAGTATAAAAAACAGCTTTAAGTTTTAATAAGCGAAAGCCCCCTTCCGGGGGCCTTCGTATTAGTTGGTTTCTGTATAGTTCTTAAAACTATCCAGGATGGCCTGCCAGCCCCCTCTTTGCATTTCGATAGGATTTTCGTTTTCCGCCTCGAAGGTTTGTACTATTCGGGTCTCATTCCCTTTTTTCGTGAAATTGGTCACTACTTTCCTGCCGTCGCCGATGGTGTATTCGATGAGCTCGTTTGTTTTAACGTTGTCGTATACGCCACCGAAGTCAAAGCCGAAGCTGCCGTCCTTCGCTTCCATACGGGAGAGGAATTTACCGCCTGTACGAAGGTCGTTCTCGGCGCGGGGCGTGTGCCAATCGGGCGAGGGGGTGGCCCATTTAATGATGTGTTCGGGGCCGCTCCAGTACGCCCACACTTTTTCTACGGGAGCTTTTACGGTGGTTTCGATGGTGATGGTGGTCTTATTTACCGTTTCCATTTTTCTTAGTTTTTGGTGTTAATGATTGGGTTATTGTTTGATGATGCAAACATACCACGGGCATTTGAAATGAAAAACTATGGTAAAACGACAAATAAGGGGGGCTAATCCGTCACTGTGGTGTAAATCCCTCTGTCAATGTTGATATTCAATCTCTTCAGCATGGCCGGCAGATCGAATCCCTCCTTCTTATACGCTGCCTGCACTGCCTCCCTGGCCTTTGCCATGACCTCTCTATTTGCCCAATGGGCCACCGTCACACAGATCAGATTGCCATCATTATCGTTGTATTCATATGCTTCGTCTTTTATAAACCCGGGCAAGGTTTTCAGGAGGCTTCGGTTCATGTGCATTCTTTCATAGAATTCAGCTTTGCCGGCTGGGGGAACGAGGAACTTATCAATGAGATTGACCTGGTCTTTAAGGGTGGCATCGTTCGATAGCTGGTTTAAGTCCTGAGGGACTGCCCCCAATTCCTGCAAAAAGCCCAAGCGGTCCGTGAGGACCTGGCCATTTGTTATTTTGCCGTCCTTCAAGGTGAAAATAGCCATCCCTTCGTTGGTGATGGGCTTACCTGTCGGGGCTAAGCCATTGTACTCCATTGTTTGGGTGCCCTTAAGCTTCCATCTGACGACTACCTTATCGTCTTCTCCGAGAAGCTCCTGGATATGCCATTGTATGTCGGGAAAGGCATCCATCAGCGGGGCGATTGGTTTTTCAAATCCCGCTGCCCCTTTCAGTCCCTGGAACCCTACGTAATCTTCGGATACCAGTTCTTTCAGCAGCGCTGTATTTCTTTTATTCAGGGATTGGTCGTACAGTCTGCGGATGACTGTCTTGTTCTTTTCAACGGTAGACATTTTTTTAGTTTTTGTGTTGTTATTGATTCCTTGTGCCTGTGTTATTCCTGCCATGAGGAGTAGCGCCGATAGCAGGGTATGCATCCGTACCATTTTGTTTTATTTTACACAAAAATACCCTGGCAGGCAGGCGAGGAATTGTAAAAAATCATTGATCTACCAATATTGGCCTGATCTGAAGAAGTCTTTGGGAGTTTGGCCCGTAAAAAGCCGGAAGTCTTTTATAAAATGGGATTGGTCGAAATAACCGGCTTCATAGGAGGCGTCGGTCAATGAATGAAAGGAGGGATATGCATTGATGAGGTGTCGCAGGCGGACAATGGAAGCATATTGTTTAGGCGTGGATCCCACCATTGTCCTGAACCTTTTTTCGAAAGCATCCTGGCTGATGTAAAGGGAGGCAGCCAGGTCTTTGACCCTTATGATCCCATTTTGTCTTTTGATCAGCTGAAGTGCATTGTCAATGAGGAGGTCGGCTTTGGTATTTGTCAGGTGCCTCAGGAGGAAAGATTGCATGATCTTTATCCTATCTGTTTTGTTTGCGGCTTCAGCCAGGCGCTCCAGGATCTCATTCAACGTTGAGGAATGGAAGAGGTTCCCGGAATGGACGTGCTGTTCGAACAATTCATGTGCGGGTGTCCTGGAAAAGGCATTGATCCCGCCTTCGGTGAAAACGACCAGGAGGTTGGAAGTGTTCTCTTCGTAGGTGAAATGCCGGGAAGACTTTCTCAGGCCAGAGACAACGGTGGCGGGGAGGTTGGACTTTTCATCTCCTTCCATCATTTGAACCCTCCCCTTGTACCGAAAGGACATCACCATGGATGTATCCGGAATGGTGCTGCTGTCTGTTGCCAGGTCGCTTTCAATGATGATAAACTCCCTGACAAAAGGCTGTAATGCTATAGCGGGAAGGAACTTTTCTACTTTCATTATATTGCTGCCGGGTGCGAATCCCTGGCAAATTGGTATTAAATTTAGCGAAAATTCCTGAATCCTTCCATATGGAGCTGCTTCTCAAAACCATACGTACTTACATCCCCTTATCTCCCGATGACGAGGAAGTTGTCAGGCGACTGTTCAAGAGAAAAATATTCCGGCAGGGCGAACACTTCCTGGAAGCGGGTAGCACTTGCCGGTACGTAGGTTTTATCGAAAGTGGACTTGTCCGCTATTACACCGTCAATGGCGAAGATGAGAAAACATATTATTTTAGTAAGGAAGGAGCATTTATATGCGACAATGAAAGTTTTTTGCCACAGCAGCCTTCGGACAGGAACATTCAGGCACTTGAAACTACCGTTGTCTATATGATCGGATATCGCAATCTGCAGCAGCTGTACCGGGAGCTGAAACATGGAGAGCGGTTTGGCCGTCTGGTGATAGAACAAGTGTTTATTGCCGCTATCCGGCAGATCACCAGCATGTATAACGACCCGCCAGAGGTGCGGTACCAGGAATTTCTAGCTGTCTATTCGGATATCGGACAGCGTATACCCCAATATTTTATTGCCAGCTATATAGGGGTGAAGCCGCCTTCCTTAAGCCGGATCCGCAAGCGTCTCGCCGGAAAGCGGTAATTAACCCAGGTGAATAAACCGGCAATTTTTTAGCTGGAGATTTGTGCTATTAAATCAAAATAAGATGAAAACACAAAATCATGCTAAAGAATGGGGTCCGCGCAGCGTAAGTTATTGGGTTACGCTGTTTTTAGCGCTTGGAATTATTTTCGTAGGGGTTCGATTTATCGTGGCGCCTTCCGTGGGCGCGGAGGGATTCGGCATAGGTATCATAGATGCACATGATTGGGCTTATGGAAGAATCAAGGGCATCCGGGACATTTTTTCCGGTGTGGTATTATTGCCATTGTTGTGGATGCGGATGCGAACTGCGGCAGCCTGGGTGTTCACTACGACTATTATTGTTCCGGTGACAGACGGGGTGATCGTACTTGTAAACAATGGCGCGGGTGATGTGCAGCATTTGCTTATTCATTGGGGGACTGCAGTTGTCATGATGGCCACCAGTTTTTTACTTTTCAGGGCGGATACCATTATGATAAATAATGCTTAAATTTCGATATGAACCGAAGCCCCTATTTACTGCTTATATGCGCATTGTCTTTCAGCGCTGTCAGGGCTCAGGTATACAATGAGCCGGACCACGACACCACGTATTACCGGTCGTTCAAAGGGACGATCATCGGCCGGGTATATTTATCCAGGAGCTATTTACAATTCAAAATGGAGCCGCCAGCGGGCATTCATTCCATGAACTACCCGGTGAACAAGCCTTTGAGCCTCGGAGTAGGTCTTACTTATAAATCGTTGTCCTTCAGTTTTTCAAAAGGTTTGAATTTCCTGCATTCGAATAGTTCAAAAGGGTCAACGAAGAGTACGGACCTGCAGCTGCGCCTGTATAAGCGGAAGTGGACGATAGACGCGGTGGCTTCCTTTTACAAAGGATATTATTTGGATACGCGCGGGTTAGGCGTCGAAGACAGCCATCGCTATTACGTCCGGCCCGATATGAAAATTAGCATGGTGGGCACCTCGGTGGTTCGCGTGCTGAACGACCGGCGGTTTTGTTATGGCGCGGGGTTATCACAAAATGCCTGGCAACAAAAGTCGGCAGGCTCATTCCTGTTGGGGGGCGAAGCATTTTACGTGTCGATCAGCGGCGACAGCGCGTTTGCACCATACAAAGTAGACCCGGTGTACAATCAGAGCAACCTTCGTAAAATACGCTTGTTTGAAATAGGGCCGGGTGTTGGTTACGCCTATACGCTGGTGCTGCAAAAGCATTATTTCCTGCTTGGCTCTTTCGAAGCCAATCTTAATTTCCGATTTTCTCACGAATCAGGCACCGGTATTGGCGGGGACAAAGTGGGCATTTCCCCTAATTACATGCTGCGCCTGGCGACGGGCTACAACACCAGTAAATGGGGCCTGAGCTTAGCATGGCTCACCACGGGCGTGAAGCTGCAGGGAAAGGAGTTCGATTACAGATATTCCATCACTGCCGGTAATTATCGGCTGGTATATGCCAGGCGAATTGCTATCAACCGTAAGATGAAACAAATAATCGGGCCAGAGGATTAACGTCGAATTCACTACCAGATCTGGTATATTTCCCGGGATCCGGTGAGGTACATATCCTGGTAGCCAGCCATGGCTGCCTCCATTTTCTTCATTGCTTCGGTGTCCTCTTTGTACTTCTCCCAGCTCTTTTCATACGCGGTGAGGTTCTCGTATTGGGTCACCATTATTACCCTGTTGTATTGTCCGCTCATATCTGTAAGGATATTAACCAGTTCGCTGGCGCTGGTCATGGCTTCTTTGAATTTCTTTGCCAGTTTGGAAGCGTTGCCTGGTTTACAGACAAAGATGTCGTGTACCTGGATCATGGTGGTGATTTTTAGTTAAATATACTTAATGTTTTACAAGAATATGCGCCAGGGTTGGCATGGTGTGAAAAATAGTTGTCGTACCTTAATCATTAATATCCAACTGAAATGGGAATAGAAATTGAAAGGAAATATTTGATAAAGAAAGACAAATGGAATACATCCTTAGCAAAAGATGGAGTCCAATACCGGCAAGGCTATATTCTTACTGACCCCTCCAAAACCATCCGGGTTAGATTAGCCGGTGAGCAGGGCTATCTTACCATAAAAGGTCTTTCAGAGGGTGCTTCCAGGCCCGAATTCGAATATGAAATTCCCAAAGAGGATGCTATTGCGCTTTTAGATAATTTCTGCCCGGCTACCATTAGTAAGGTGCGATACAAAATTCAATTCGACAACCATCTCTGGGAAATTGATGAATTTTCTGGCGATAATGAGGGATTGATTGTTGCTGAAATAGAACTGGCAAGGGAAGATGAAACTTTTACGGTGCCGGATTGGATTGACAAAGAGGTAACAGCAGAAAGCAGGTATTATAATTCCAATCTCACTATTCATCCTTACAAGGATTGGAAATAAGACATATGTAGGTTTATAGTTATGAGTATGGCTTGCTGACTGAAATAAAAAATTAGTAACTATGCATATAACATATAATTGTAAAATTCCTTTATGAACATTTCCTGGCGATTGCTTTCCCCCCTGCCCTTCCTCCTTTTGCTATTCGTTCTTTTTAGTTGTAATCATAGCCGTCCTGGCAAACCGCGGGTGCTGATCTTCAGCAAAGGCGCCATGGGTGCTGCTTCGGCGGTGGCCCCTATTGATCTTCAGGCGCTGCAGAACCTGGCGGAGACCAATGGATGGCTGGCAGACACGACTTCAGACAGTACACGTTTTCGGGAAGATAGCCTTACGTTATACTCGGCTATCGTTTTCCTGAATACCCCGGGTAATGTCCTTGATCATTATGGACAGGCCGATCTCCAGCGTTATATACAGGCGGGGGGTGGTTATGCCGGTGTCCGATCGGCCACGACCTCGAAATATGAATGGGGATGGTATCGGCGGATGATCGGGGTGGATGATAGCAGCCGGAAGGGTATGTTCTCCCACGAATACGAAGGCGGGCGGGCCTGGTATGTAGATTCATTACCTTCTCTGACGGATACGTCCTCCCGGCGTCTCCTGGCGGATGGGATCCGGTATGCCATCGGTAAGAATACCGAGCTGGATTACAAAAAGGCGACGGCCCTGCGAGTGCCGGAAGCAGAAAGGTTCTCCAAGACAAACCTTGTACAAGGCGTCTTCTTCGAGCCCACTGAGATGACGATCCTCCCCAACCTGGACATCCTGGTAGTACAGCGGCGAGGAGAGATTATGCTGTATCATCATACCACGCAACAGGTGACACAGGCGGGATTTTTAGATGTATATTTTAAGACAAAGCATACGCCGAATGTCAATGCGGAAGAGGGTTTGCTAGGAGTTCAGGCTGACCCGGACTTTGCCAGGAATCATTTCGTCTATGTATACTACAGTCCGATCGATACTTCGGTAAACCGGTTGTCAAGATTTACGTTGTCCAATGACAGCATTGACCGGAAATCAGAGAAGATCATACTGGAGGTGCAATCACAGAGGGAAATATGCTGTCACACGGGCGGCTCTATCGCTTTTGGCCCGAACAATACGCTTTTTGTGTCTACGGGGGATAATTCCACTCCTTTTGATGAGCCTAATACGCCGTATCCCAGCAATGGGTATGCTCCGCTCGATGACAGGCCCGGCCATCTGCAGTATGACAGCCGCCGCGGTGCGGGCAATACCAATGATCTCCGTGGCAAGATCCTCCGCATCAGGGTCAATCCGGACGGCACCTATGATATACCAGAGGGCAATCTTTTTCCAAAGGGAGAGACTAAAGCGCGTCCGGAGATCTATGTGATGGGGGATCGTAATCCTTACCGCATAACGGTGGACAAGAAAAACGGCTATCTATACTGGGGGGAAGTAGGACCCGATGCCAACCAGGACAGCCTGGATACCCGTGGTCCCAGGGGCTATGACGAGGTTAACCAGGCAAGGAAGGCAGGCTTTTTCGGATGGCCATTGTTCGTAGGCAATAATTATCCCTACCATCTCCATAATTATCAGACGGGGGTCAATGGGCCTCTTTTTGATCCGGCGAAACCTGTTAACGAATCCCGCAATAACACGGGACTCCGGGACCTTCCTCCTGCGCAGCCGGCCTATGTGTGGTATCCGTATGGGCTATCCGATGAATTTCCCCAGCTGGGCAGCGGGGGCAGGTGCGCCATGGCGGGACCTGTGTTCTATTCAGACCTGTACCCGGACAGCACCCGGCTGCCAGACTACTACAATGGAAGATTCCTCATGTACGATTGGGTAAGAGGATGGTTCAAGATGGTGACGATGCGGGCGAATGGCGACCTCGATAACATGGAGCCCTTCCTGCAGGATACCAAGTTCAATGCTCCTGTCGATGTGGAGCTTGGGCCTGATGGGAAGCTCTATGTGCTTGAATATGGCAATGGCTGGTTTCAAAAGAACCCGGATGCCGGCATTTCCCGAATCGACTTTAACCGGGGGAATATTGCACCTGTCGTGGATAGTTTTAAAGTAGACAGGATCTCGGGCCTGCTGCCAATGAGCGTGCATCTTTCTGTAAGGGCGAAAGATCCAGAGAAAGACTCTCTTAAGTATGTTTGGGATACAGGCGATGGCCGTACCCAGGAAACATCGGCTCCCGTTCTCGACCACACCTATACGAAGGCAGGCGACTATGCCCTTTCGGTAACGGTGGTAGATGCGCACCACGCCGCGACAAAAAGCAATGTGCTGAGCGTCTATGCGGGCAATATCATCCCTACGGTGAATGTGCAGATCAAGGGCAATCGAAGCTTCTATTTTGAAGGTCAGCCGGTAGCTTATGTCGTGACTATTGATGATCCGGCGGATACGGGAAGAATAAAAGATATGAAAGGTCTTGTAGTATCGGCGGACTATACGGAAGGATCCGATAAAGCCGCCTCTTCCCAGGGTCACCAGGTGCTAAGCGCAGCGTTTGAAGGCAAGAACATCATGCTGTCACTGGATTGCAAGACCTGTCATAAGGTGGATGAAAAGTCTATTGGGCCTTCCTTTACGGATGTAGCTAAACGTTATGCGAAAGATCCGGAGATCGTCCCCAAGCTAATGCAAAAGGTGATGAAGGGAGGCAGCGGAAACTGGGGCGAAGTAGCCATGCCCGCACATCCCAATATCAAAGAAGATGATATCCGGCAGATAGTTTCCTGGATACAAACGCTTTCCGGAGCGGAGTCTACTATTAAATCTCTGCCAGCGACTGGGATGGTTGACCCAACCATGCATCATCCCCTAAAGGACAATGGCATCCTGACCATATCGGCTTCATTTACGAATAAGGGGGGAGACCATATTCGTCCACTGACGGGCATGGGCGCGGCCTCTCTCCATAATGCAAAGCTTTCCTTTCATGGCAAGCCCTCTATGAAGGGGCCTTTTCACCGGGATCATCTCGACCTGACCGGGATTGTGCGGGCTGAACTAAGCATTACCTGGAATGGGCGTCCCGGTCCCGCCTATCAAATGGAAGTACGCCTGGATTCCGCCTCGGGCAGGAAGATCGCGGATCTCGCATTCAGCGGGAGCGGTGCGAAGGCCTCTGCCGACGGAAAAGGATATGTGCAGACCATAATGGCGCCAATACAGGCGGTGAATGATGGCGGGTGGCATAATCTGTATGTTGTTGGTGAGAAAAAGGATCCGGCAGCACAGGAAGTTCCTGTTGTTTCCTGGTATATCCGATTGCTTAATCGCTAATAGAATCACATGTTTTGGAATAGTCGACTTGTTTTGATCCTCAGCTTATGGATGCCTTCCGTAGTGGTGTGTGCGCAATCAGTGGATTCGGCGACCTCGCTGAATGAGGTTGTGGTCACTGCGCAGAAAAGGGAAGAGCCTTTGGGAAAGGTCCCCATTGCAGTAGCAGCTTTCACCGCCACACAAGTGCAGCAGTTCAGGCTTTGGAATAATAAGGATATTTCGGGCGTCGTTCCGGGACTCTATGCAGCCGATCCGGGTGATGGGAGAGATGTCATTTCTATCAGGGGGGTTACGTCCACCTCTTATGATCCTGCGGTGGCGGTGTATGTCGATGGCATTAATCAATTCGGGCTGGATACTTATATTCCTTCCTTGTTCGATATTCAGCGGATCGAAATACTCAGGGGCCCACAGGGGACACTGTATGGTCGCAATGCTATGGGCGGCGTGATGAACATTATTACCCGGCAGCCTACGAACCAGTTCAGCGGCGTCGCAGAAGTCAGTACGGGAAATTACGGTCTGCAGCGGTATGTGGCCGCCTTCCGGAATCCTCTTGTCAAGAATAAACTCTTCATTGGTGCAGCGGGCCTGTATGAAGGGCGCAATGGTTATTATACGAATGAATATGATGGCTCTTCTTATGACAGGCAGCATTCTTTTACGGGGAATTATTATCTAAAGTACCTGCCGGGCCCACGCTGGACCCTGGATCTAAATGTCAAACAGCGAAACAATCGTAACCATGGGGCTTTCCCCCTTGTCGCTGATCCTTCCATGCTCTTCGGGCAGCCATTCAAGCTGGATCAGAATGCAAGGACCACCATGGTGGACAACACTTTCCAGTCTTCCCTTTCGGCGGGGTACAAGGGCCGTGGGTTTAACTTTAAGTCACAGACCTCTTACCAGAAGAATTACCGGTACTACCAGGAGCCGATCGACGGCGACTTTTCTCCTTTGGATGCTATTTCGGTCATTAATAATTATGGCAGGCGGTGGAACAATATAAAAGCGTTCACAGAAGATATTCAATTCTCTTCGGCTAGCTCTTCCAATCTCAAATGGACGGCCGGCTCTTATTGGTTTTACCAGGATCAACCCAATAGGCAGGCAACCCGGTATGGCAACGACGCCAATTTACTGGGTGTAGGCGATTCTCTTTTCTCGACGATCAACACGACGCGGAATCATAAATGGGGGATGGCTTTCTATGGACAATTGAGCTATCCTATTTCAAGCAGGGCCAATCTGACGGCTGGATTGCGGTACGACTATGAACATCAGCGGGAGGATGTCCTGGGTGAATACCAGCATGATCCTGACCCTACGCCTGTTGTAGTCATTCCCGATACGTCGGGGCGGGTGTCTTTTCATGCTTTTTCACCACGGCTGGCGCTGGATTACCAGGTGGCGGATCATTCTATCTTATATGCCGTCTATAGCCGGGGATTTCGTACGGGAGGCTTGACGCAGCTGTCGTTTAACCCTTCGGAGCCCCCCCTGGCGGGTTTCCGGCCGGAGTACAGCAGCAACTACGAGTTTGGCATCAAAAATTCCCTGCTGTCGGGAGTGCTACGGGTAAATGCCGACGTTTTTTTCACACATATCAATGACGCGCAGGTACCGACGCTCATTTTGCCTGAAGCGATCACTGTCACAAGGAATACAGGGAGGTTGGACAATTGGGGTGCGGAAGCCGAGATTGCCGGGAGGTTTGTCAAGGGGTTGGAGGTCATATATAATTTAGGGTATACGCATAGCCGATACCGGTCCCTGAAACTGTCACAGAATGGGGATATTGTCGACCTGGTGGGGAAGCGGCAGCTTTTTACCCCGGATCTCACTTCCCTGCTGGCGGTGCAGTATGGCCTTTCCCTGCGGGAAGGCATCAGGGCCTTTGTCCGTGGAGAATGGAAAATGATGGGATCGACGTATTTCGATCTTGCCAACACGATGCGGCAATCTCCTTATTCTATTTATAATATGCGCTGCGGTGTGGACGTGCGGCAATTCGAGCTGGCTGTCTGGGGAAGGAATATTGGGGATAAGAAATACATTTCCTATGCATATGATTTCGGGGCTTACCACCTGGGCGATCCCGCGACCTGGGGGGTGACGCTGGGGGTAAGGTTTGGGGGGTGATATTAGCCGCCGGACCGTTGCGTCCGGCGGCGTGGGGGGACTAATGATCGTCCTTTTTTGTTGCTTGCGCCGTGTCCCGGACGTTCTTCTGAACGGCGATGGCTCCGAATAGTGCGAGCATGAAAGCAAAGGCGTAAAAACCTTTTTCGCTGGGTAAGAGCGTTGCATTCCATAACCCTACTACCAGGAGGATAATCGACAGAATGGTGGAGAACCAGCTTAGTCCATAGTATATGTCCGTGACAGGAATCCCTTCCAATCTATCCCTTACGCTTTTTTGTACGGATATCACAGCAAAAAGTCCAAACATCAATACTGTGAAATAATACCCTTTTTCGTTGAGGGCCATCCCGGCCCGGTAGAGACCGATGAGAAATCCTATCATCCCGGCGCCAAGCGCAATCCAGGATGCCGCGATAAATGCATTAGACGGTTTTTGAGTCATATCAAACGGTTTATGGGGTTTTGCCTAAAAGGCATCTGATAAAGATACAATGCCGGCGTCTATTTTATGTGAGCAGATGGGGTATCTATGACCGTATTTAACTATATTTTTACTAAACTAGTAAACAACAAAAAGGGGTCGTTTGCGACAGCAGTTTCCGGGTCAGGGAGCCAGACGGAGACTATTTCGTAACTTCCTATATGGAAAGACAAATTACTTCGATCTTAAAAGTCCTCACACTTGCAGAGCGGCTGAAGTTTGAGCTTCGTCATAGTTATACTTCCAGCGGAAGGCAAGAAAGCGTTGCAGAACACACCTGGAGAATGTCATTAATGGCCGTGCTGATAGAACCTTTATTAAAACAAAAGGTGGATACTGTCCGCCTGCTCAAAATGATCATCATCCATGACCTGGTCGAGGCTGAGGCAAGGGATGTCTCGGCCCTGGACGTTTTGCGTAATCCCAGCATTAAGATCCAGAAAATAGAAAGGGAAAAGCAAGCCATCGAAAATCTACGCGTGGCGTTAGAAGACACTAATGGCCAGGAAATTTATGATCTGTTCTATGAGTTTGAAAATAAAGATACATACGAAGCTAAGGTAGCAAATGCATTAGATAAGCTGGAGGTTCAGCTGCAACATAATCATGCTGATCTCTCCACCTGGGAAGAAATTGAATATGACATGTGCTATATGATGGACAAGCATGTTCTTTTTGATGAAACATTGTTTGAATTAAAGAAGCAGATCGAAGATGCGGCAGAACAAAAAATGAGACTGGCCGGTGTTGATACCGACATGGTCAGAAAAAGAGTTATGGGATAGTGATTATACACCGTAAAAGGCTGATCGGAGTTACAAAAAAATGAACAAAAGGGGGTAATTTGCGTTACACGATAGCATAAATATTTTTTAAATGGATCTCCAACTTCAAGATAAAACCGCCTTTATCAGCGGCTCGACAGCCGGCATCGGATTAGCGATCGCCGAAGCTCTCCTTAAGGAAAAAGCCACTGTCATCATCAATGGACGTACAACGGAAGCCGTAGAAAAGACAGTATCTGCACTTAAAGCTACTTATCCTGGCGCCAGGGTCACCGGCATTCCGGCTGACTTCGGAATAAAAGAGGACGTTGCAGGTCTTTTGGATAAGCTTCCTTCCATCGATATTCTCATCAATAATGTAGGTATTTTCGAACCCAAGGCATTTGTGGATATACCGGATGAGGATTGGTTCCGTTTTTTTGACGTGAACGTAATGAGCGGTGTCCGCCTTGCAAGACGGCTATTCCCCGCCATGTTGAAGAAGAACTGGGGTAGGATCATATTTGTATCCAGTGAATCGGCCGTCTTCATTCCCGATGAGATGATCCATTACGGCATGACCAAGACCGCACAACTTTCCATCAGCAGGGGGTTGGCTGAATTGACCAAGGGGACAAATGTAACCGTCAATTCCATATTGCCTGGCCCTACCAGGTCCAGGGGCGTGGGTGATTTTGTAACCAGTCTGGCGAAGCAGGATAATGTTAGCTTCGATGAAATGGAAAAGAAATTCTTTCAGCAATATCGTCCTACCTCGCTCATCCAACGATTTGCTACTACGGAAGAGGTGGCGAATATGGTGGCTTACCTGGTTAGTCCGTTGGCATCTGCTACTAACGGCGCTGCCATCCGGGTAGAAGGAGGCTTAGTAAGGTCCGCAATATAAATACCCCCCCTATTTGAGGTATTTTAGTATCACATTTATTTAATATCTTAGTCTCTTATAAGTAAATACTATAGCCAGGATTTTCTGTAAATGACCCGAAGGCGCCTCTCCTGAACTTATCCATCCTGATGAATTCATAAACACTATCACTTGTCACTGGCAGGTTATCGCTGAGTAGCTATTGAAGCGTATGCTTTACAATACCTGAACATGGTTGAGGGAAAAGACATTTTATGTAAATAAATGGTTTTTCAATGCCTGTTTCTACTGTACTGCTTGGCCCCGAACAGATCCCCTATGGGGAAAAACTGGTAGAGATCTCCTCTGGCGGAAAAGAGATCTTTATTATCAGTGATTTGCACCTCGCCGCCGGACTGAATAGCAACGGCAATTATGACGGCACTGAAAACTTTTTTGCCGATAACTCCTTTGTGCGTTTCATCGATCACCTTGAGAAAAAGCTTTCTCAAAAGAAAAAAGGCCTGCTTATCATCAATGGAGATCTTATCGACTTCCTGAGGATAAGGAATATACCTGTTACGCAGCATGATTTCGAGATATGGAAGCAAATCCTGGACGATCTTGGATCGTCCATTCCGATGGATCTACTGAAGTCCTCGATCTCTCCCAAAGAGGTGAAATATGGCCTCCGGACAGATGACTTCAAATCGGTGTGGAAATTATATATATGCGGATCCGGGCATCCTATGTTCTTTAAAAGACTTGCATTATGGCTCCAGCAAGGAAATGAACTCATTATTACCAAGGGTAATCATGACCTGGAGTGGTACTGGAAGCCCGTAAGATGCTACTTTCGTTATCTGCTTGCCCAGCATATTGCATCCGGCGAGAGAGGCAATGTGGAGGAAATACTTGTCAAAGTGGTTAACCCGCAAACGCATTTCGTCGATGACAGTCTGGTGATCGACGGGAAAATATACGTCGAACATGGCCATCGCTATGAAAACTTCACGACTGTCGACGGGCCTCCGGTCCTGAAAGGCGATACGCAGCTGAACCTTCCTTTCGGATCTTTTTTCAACCGTTATCTGATCAACCGGA
Organism: Flavitalea plasmicola; assembly: GCF_030546645.1. Lineage (GTDB taxonomy): Bacteria > Bacteroidota > Bacteroidia > Chitinophagales > Chitinophagaceae > Puia. The sequence goes on along the minus strand of NZ_JAUOTO010000006.1, from coordinate 513,137 downwards.
TCGAACTGGCGTATCCACACATAGACGATGTCAGACCGCGGCAAAATATCCTTGCGCTGTTGCTAAGGGAAAGATTTCCCTTGGCCTTACAGTTGTTATTCAGCTACATACCCTTTACGATAAAGATCATTCCCAAGAAGCAATATGCCTATGCGTTGAGGTACTTATTTCATTTTTTACTTATTATCGTCATCCCCATTCTTATTACGGCATTTGCACTATACAAAGGATTTCCCGGCATCCTGAAGTCGGGAGGTTCTCCGGGCACGAACTCACCGGGGATCTGGCAATCCGTTCTGTCGGAGCTGAAGAATTTCTTATTCCTCGCGTTGTCTTATCTAATCGGAAGGCTGGTGGCCATGCTGCAACTGTCCGCTCCTTCTACCCTATACCCAAATGCCAGCCGCATCTTCTCCGGCAATCCCCATTTACAGCTGGTGACGTTCGGGCATACCCATGATCCCGAACAGGTGAGCGAAGGAACCATACGAGGAAAAGGGAGAAGATATTGTAATACGGGCACCTGGATCCCTGTTTTTGAAATGGACGCCGCGGACGTACGACTGGACAGGACCTATACCTTCCTGCATCTCGAGACTGATGACGGGGGAAATGTAAAACCCTGCGATCTTTTCCGATGGAACGACGATGCAATGCGTGAAGATCCGCTTGTCATGATAGACAAAAAGTAGGAAACTAAAATAGAGAACATGAAAACCCCCTTGCTGTATGTAGTGGTAATGCTCACCATGGCTGTTCCCTTTTTTGAAAGCTGCTCCTTCGAAAAGATAGGGCACGATCTTACAAAAGGCGTGTCCTCCCAGACGGACAGCATCGGCCGGACACTGGTGGCGGGGGCAATGAATGAACTAACTAATCCCGCCACCAGGCGGAAAGTGTCATTATTGCTTGATTCCATCCTCACACAGTTCAGCGATTCTCTCAATCTCAGAACCAGGACCCTGGAAGACAGCCTTCTCAACCGAAAGGTATTGGGATGGGCTGATTCGCTGATCCAAACGCTTACGGGCAGCAAAATGAGGATGAATATGGACAGCCTGCAGGGAATCCTGGTGGGAAAAACCAAGCGGGATGTACTACAGATGAGGGATGGGTTCAGTCAATTATTGGCTGAAGTGCTTAGCAATAATACGAAGAACAGGCTTGGCGTAATGCGCGATGAGCTGCTGGGGCCTAAAACAAACGCGGCCGTTACAAAGATCATCGATACGGCGGTCATTCATGTTGTGGACAGTGCTATGCATCGAATATCCGAGCGGTTCCGGGCGGATATCAATCCTCAATTGACCAGGGATATATCATTCGTCAACAAGAATGCTACGTGGCTGCTGATCACTCTGGGGGCTATCGCGGCCGTGATTATATTCCTTGTATGGCAAAACAGGAAGAAATATCTGCGCATGGTGGCCATCATCGCCAAACAGATCCATGATATCCCGGATCAGCAAGTGTATGACCAGGTGACGGCCAGGATCAAGCAGGATTCTGTCGCTACGGGGCTGGAGCCGGATCTCCGGAAATTGCTGGCCAAAAACGGCTTGATAGCGGACACCTCCTGGAAAAAGGATGCTGTCAAATAATAAAGCTTAATTATTAACCAGAAAACTCTTCAGGTATGACTCAAAAATGGACCTACGAAACACTGGCTCAGGCTGACAAGGCGACGCTTGAAAACATCCTCCGTACGGGGACCCCGCCGGACCTGGAAGAGCTGAACGGCTATATTTACTGTGGCTGGAACCATGAATGGATCGGGCGCCTGTCCGGGATCAAATTCAAAAAAGGGTTTTATAAGAAGGATGGTCTGAACTACGGGTTTAATGAAACGGTGGTCCAGGATCACCAGGGCTTCCTGGGGCAATGGGAATCCGGCCTGCACAAGGTACGTCCGAACCAACTGGGTTATTTCAAGACTGCGTATGCGAGGGACCAGCCCGTAACGAAATTGTCCACACCTTATCTGCATCTGGCTACGTTTGATTATACTGTACCGTTTCACAAATGGTACCTTATTTTTTTCTCGGTGATCAAGGATTTTGTCGTTTGCCCGAATGAAGGGGACAATAGCCTGATGCTTTGCAAGGCCTATCTGCATTTTTCAGATAGTTTCAATGTGTTCTATTGCTATTTTATCCTGGGACATCGATATAAGATCCGGTATCTGCCCTGGTGATGTGACCCTATCATTAAATCCTACAAATTTTCCTATCATGAATCCTTCATTGGTCCTTGCCGAGAAACGCCTGCGGACAATTCTGAAATTGCTGCTTTTGCTGAGCCTACTCATCCTTTTCTTCCATGTTTTCCCGAAATGGACGCCGGGATTTCTGGAAGGGTTTGCCTTTCATGGATTTTCGCTGCTGGCAAACCATTCGTTCCCCCAAGGAGCAGTTTTGACGCTCCTGTTGGCGATGGTTATCGGAGATATCCGTCGTTTCAGTGTCCTGTTGCGCCTGCTGATCGGGTTCCTTGTGATCGGGGTGACCTGGTCCATTGTCAACTGGATACGGGCCATGGATCCTCATGCGGGGGATATGCCCTACTGGGCGAAGACGGCCGTTTATGCTGTGATGCTGGTGATCCTCTGGGTGTTGTTCGGTGCGGCGGGACGGGCGCGTTATGCGCTCAAATATCTTTCGGTCCGTCAATTTCAGACTCTGGAAGCCCTGGCGGAAGTTTGTATTGCGGGAGACAGCAGGTCTGAGTTATTGGCAATCCTTCCGGTGGAAGTAGCGATGAACGTCGACAACTATTTGTGGAAGTTCAAGGCCAGATCCAAGTGGGTGATGAAGGTGGTGCTGACCTGTATGGAGTTTTATCCCCTGCTATCTCTCCATGTTCCACTGAGCCAGATGCTGCCTGATGACAGGTTGAAATTCCTAAAGAAACGCTTTCTGACAGCCCCGCAATACCGGATGCTGCCCGATTGGTATGTGCAGCTTACCCAGGCAGCCATCCGAATGTCGAAGCAACTATGTTACATGGGCTATTACAGTGATAAACGGGTGCATGAGGGTATTGGATATACGCCGTTCTCCGGCAGAAAAGATATCAAGGAGCGTTTTGCTGAATTTCCGACTAACCATTCGCAAAGCGCTTCGCTGCGGGTGATGACGGAGTCTGATATAGCGACCAGCGAGATCACGGCGGATGTGGTGATCGTAGGTTCGGGTGCGGGGGCCTCTATCCTCGCCCATCAGCTGGTCGGACTGGGGCGAAAAGTGTTGATGGTGGAGCGCGGTCAGCTGGAATTGCCTTCCACCTTTAATGATAATGAAGTGGACATGGTATCGCGTCTATATGCGGATGGGGCGCTGCAGTTGTCCCGCGATTTCCGTTTCCAGGTCTTCCAGGGCAGCTGCGTCGGAGGATCGACTGTCGTGAATAATGCCGTCTGTTTTGAGACGCCGGACTATATTTTAGATAAATGGATCAATGAAATGGGTATTGGTCTCGACCGGTCAAGGTATGAACAGTCAATGAAGGAGGTCTACAGCTTGATGCATGTGGCCCATACGCCCACTATGACCAGTGAGAAATACCTTAATCCGGGCGGCAGTCTTTTCTCTGCCGCCTGTGCGAAAATGGGATTTGGTAAGCCCCAGCTGGATTCGGTCATGGCGAACATCGACGGATGCGTAGGCTGCGGCTATTGCAACATCGGGTGCCAGTTCGGAAAAAAACTGTCGATGCTGGACACCGTTTTACCACAGACACAGCAAAGCCACCCAGATAAATTGCAGATCCTGGCCGGATGCGAAGGGGTGAGCTTCAACAAAAAGGGAAGCCGGATCGTTTCGCTGACCGGTCAGTTCAAGAGCGGCCGTAAGGTGACCATCAAGGGCAATACATTCGTATCCTCGGCAGGGGCGATCTCTTCCAGTATCTTGCTGATAAAGTCGAAATTAGGGATTGCCAATGCGGGCAAAAAGCTTGCCTTTAACCTGGGATCACAAATAACGGCCGCCTTCAGGCAGCGGGTCAATTCCTATGACGGGCTTCAAATCTCCCATTTTTTGAAAACGGGTGATCGCCGATTTGTGATGGAGACCTGGTATAATCCGCCCATGTTCCAGTCAACAGCCATGCCTGGCTGGTTCGATCAGCATTTTCACAATATGTATGAATACGGAAATATGGCTTGCACGGGCGTGCTGGTAGGAACGTCGTCGAATGCGGAAGTAAAGGCGGCCGGTCTGCTTGGAAGAGATATCAATTATGTCCCCACGGAAGACGATTTTGACAGCCTGATGGAAGCGCTTGAAAAGGCGGCCGAAATATATCTCACCGGCGGAGGGGCCGTTCGGGTAATGCCCAACACATTCAGCTATTATGAGTATAAGACAGTGGAGGAGCTGAAGGAAAACCTCCGGAAAGATGTCAAATCCTCACGGGACATTTCAACAGGGACGGGGCATCCGCAGGGGGGGAATGTCATGAGCAATGATCCCGCTACGGGGGTCGTCGACGAAGGCTTCAAAGTTTTTGGGTTCGACAACCTGTTCGTATGTGATGCGAGCGTCTTTCCAACCAGCCTGGGTGTGAATCCGCAGGTGACGGTGATGGCGCTGGCGCACTACGCGGCGCCGATGATCGCGCGGAATGTGTGACATTTTTAAAAATACGCCTATTGTAGTTGCTTGCTCCACCATTGCTCAAAGTTGATGGCCCCCAGCTCTGCCTGACCAGCTGGTACCAACGCCGTATGGGCAATTTCTCCACCGTAGTACGCCGGCTTGTCGTTAGGTACCACCTTGCGTGGATCATTTGAATGCTGCAGGTACCGCGCAACAATCTCATACATTTTAAAACGTTCCGGGCCGGCTATTTCTACTTTGCCGTTGACGGGGGCCGCTAATGCAAATTTGGCTACAAAGGAGGCTACATCATCCGCAGCAATGGGCTGGAATTGCACATCGGACAGGTGTACTTCATTGCCATCTGCAGCCTGGTTGGCGATGCCAGCCAGGAACTCAAAAAACTGGGTGCTGCGAATGATAGTATACGGCACCCCTGATTTCTTGATCAGATCTTCCTGCACTTGCTTGGCGCGCATATATCCGATGTTTTGCATGACGTCGACTCCGACAATGGAAAGTGCGATGTGGTGTTTTACGTCAGCATTGATCTCTGTCGCCAGTAAATTTCGGCCTGCTGTTTCAAAAAATTCCATGACAGCCTTATCCTCAAATGACGGGGAATTAGCGAGGTCGATGACGACATCTGTATCATTCACGGCCTCGGCTAATCCCTCTCCCGTGACCGTATTAATTCCGGTGGCAGGAGAGGCGGCAATAACCTGGTGTCCTCTTTGACGAAGTTGTGTGACTACTTTGGTTCCAATGAGGCCAGTGCCTCCAATGACTACGATTTTCATAATTTGATTTTTAAATGGTTTGTTGCACATTAAGGCTAATGAAATGCCAATCAATCAAATTATTGATAGTCAAAGAAATGTATAAATCGGCCCTTATATTTTTCACTGTATTTGGTGAAAACACGACTTCTTTCCTTATATATAGGGAAGAGTAAGCAAAAAGCAATTGCAAATAGCGGTAGCCTATTGTATCAAGCGAAATAGTCGCTCTTGCTGATGCCTAACTTTTTCATTTTGGAATGCAGCGTATTACCGGGGATTCCCAGTATTTCAGCAGCGCCGCCGGCGCCTGAAATTTTACCGGTACAACGTTTCAATGTTTCAATAATATAACCGCGTTCTACTTCTTCCAGCGAACGGTTTAAAAGATACGCCTGCCCGGGCCTTTCTGTTTCGGCAGGCTGAGGGATGTATACATCATCCAATGTGCCGTCTGTTGCCAGTAAAATGCTGCGTTCTATTAAATGCTCCAGCTCTCTTACATTGCCCGGCCAGGTATAGCTTCGCAATTGCTGAATTACTTTCGGAGCGACCTTTCTGATCTTACGACCCGTATTCCTGCTGTACTTCTGTACGAAAAAATGGGTAAGCGCTTCGATATCTTCTACCCGCTCACGTAACGGAGGCAGGCTGATAGGAAATACATTCAGACGGAAATATAAATCTGCACGAAAACGTCCGGCCTTTACTTCTTCTTCCAGGTTGCGATTGGTAGCCGCAATTAATCGTACATCGATCTTTATTATTTGTTTGCCTCCCACCCGTTCCAGTTCGCGCTCCTGTATTACCCGCAACAACTTTGCCTGTGCTTCCAATGGCAGCTCTCCAATTTCATCAAGGAACAGGGAACTGTGATTGGCCAGTTCAAACTTGCCGATTCGCCGGTCGATAGCGCCGGTGAAAGCTCCCCTTTCATGACCAAACAATTCACTTTCGATAAGATTTGCGGGTAAGGCAGCGCAATTTACTTTTACCATCAGTTTGTCCTTTCGTGGCGATGCATTGTGAATAGCCCTTGCGATCAATTCCTTGCCGGTGCCAGTTTCGCCCAATACCAAAACGGTGGTGTTTGAATCGGCCACCAGGGACATCAGGCGATATACTTTTTGCATCTGGTCCCCGCCGCCAATAATTTCTGAAAAGTTATAAATAGTTTTGATCTGTTCTTTCAGGTAGTCATTTTCAACTTCCAGTTGCTTTTTGTAGGCCACCAGTTTTTCATTGGCCCTTATATTGGCAATGGCAATAGATATTTGAGCACATATGCCTTTCAACAGTAATTGGCTCAGCCGGTCTGCCAGCAGCCAGATAGTGCCGATGTTTTTATCGGACACCCGTAATGGCAGTCCATACATGTTTTTCAGACCGGTGGTTTTCCATAATTTGGCGTAGGCGTTACCACTCTTTAGTTCCTCTTCCACGTTAAAAACCAATCCATCCTTGCTGGCTAACACCTGCGAAGTGTAGATTTCCCCGATGGTGATCGGGTTGGCCATCATCTTATCAAAATCCACTTTTGCTTTTGTAAATAACGTACTGTCATACATAAATGCAGGCATGTGGATGCCGTCATCATCTATTACCCTGATCATGGAAAGTTTTGTATGCAACGCTTTGTCAAGCACCGTAGAAATAGCGTTCTGCAGGTCCAGCTTCGTTCTTGCCTGTGTAATATCATTACTGAACTTCAGCAGAAAGGCCTGTTCGTCCTGTGTTCTAATGATTTGCTCATTGGCAATAATATTGGCCAGGGCGATGGATATTTGTGCGCAAATACCCTGCAACAACTGCACGTTTATCTCTTCAATTTCCAGCAACAGGATTCCAAGGTTAGCTTCCCCGTTGCGCAGCCGGATACCCACAAAATTCCTGAAACCCATTGCTTTCCAGTTCTGTAAATAAGTGGACGTAATGCCACGTTGTATTTCCCTCTCTACGTTAAGCAATAATGGGATAGGGCTATTCAGTACGCGGTCCTGCAGTCCATCGTTGATGAGATATCTGGCCTGCTCAAGTGCATTTATTATCTTTTGATCGTGTTGTTGTATACCGAGATCATAGATATAGGGACTCATGGTAGTACCATCCTCATTGATCCTGCGGATGACATAGCCGCTCTTCTGTTTCAACTTGCGTATTGCGGCGCCAACGGCGCGTCGCAATTCCACCTTTGTTCTCACTGTTGCGATGTCACTGCTAAAATCAAGAAGAAATGATTTTTCTTTTTCCTTTTTAAGGACCTCTTCATTTTTGATAATATTGGATACAGCGCTCGATAATTGAGGGGCGATACCTTTCATAACACTTCTGAACTCGTCGCTAAAGCCTTCTGGTTTATCGGTATAGGTATGAATAAAGCCTAATGGCTTCCCTTCCTTCATCAGCTTGGTCATTAGAATTTCTCTTACTCCCTTTTCATAATTAACCCTGAGAAAAGGGGGGCTTTGGGGTTTGTCCATTATATCTTCCAGCAAAAAAGATATAGGACCATCTGCCCGCAATACGGCCTGGATAAAAGGTTCGTTCAGCGAAAAATGGGATCGCACCATCTCCTGGTATCTGGCATGCGACCGGATAGGAGAACCTTCGTTATCGAGCAGGAAGGGAGTATAGGTTTCGTCTTTATAGTCGATGAGTGTAACGATCGTATGGCTAATGTAAAACAGCCCTTTGATTCGTTGTTTGAATAAGGTGAGAAGGTCATTCTTTTCCCGGACCCTGGTGATATCATTTCCCAGTTCCAATAAAACTTTTCTTTCCTGTTCGAGTATAGCTGTGCTGGGAGAAGGCAGCTCTACTGCCGGGATTTTTGCCCTTTTCATATAGGAAATTTATGCAAAAATACGGGTATGTAAAGGATTTGGCATTTAGTTGCTAACTTCGACTTCCTATTTTCAAAGTTCAATTAGGCTATGAACTTCAATCTTTTACTCTCTAATATTGCAAGGCATATTTCCCTAAGTCCGGAAGAAATAGCATTTTTCACCTCCCTATTAAAGCCAAAGCTTGTGAAGAAGGGCGAATTCTTACTTCGCGAGGGAAATATATGTAAATATGAATCGTTCGTAGTCAGGGGATGCTTAAAAACATATTACCTGGATGAAAACGGATTCGAACATATTATAGATTTCTCTATTGAAGAATGGTGGGCAGATGATCTATATAGCCTTTTAACTCAAACCCCATCAAAATCGAATATTAAAGCAATCGAGGACACCGATATTTTACAAATAAGCAACCCTGATCTGGAAATGCTGTATCAAAAGATCCCAAAGTTTGAGCGCTTTTTCCGGATACTTTTTCAAAATGCATTCATTACGCAAAGAGAGCAAATAAACCAGGCCTTATCTGCCTCGGCCGAAGAAAGATATAGTTTGTTCTTGAAGCAGAAACCGTACGCCGAAAAGCGTTTCTCTCAAAAAGACATTGCCTCCTACCTTGGCGTCACCCCTCAGTTCTTAAGCGCTTTAAAGAAAAGATTGAGCTAAGTTAATGTAGATTAACTTTCATTCGATGCCAGCTCCTTTATTTTGTATCAAATAATTGTCCCGCTATGACAAGAGAGGCGCTGATCAACGCGCAGAATGTTTCCATTCAATTCTTCAAGGCTGTCGAAGAAAACGAAATGATTGTTGCTGGAAAAACAGAAGCACAGCTCAATGAGGAAATTTGTTTCCTGGCATTAAAAGAATTCGGTATAAGACGGCACTGGCATAAAAAGATCGTGCGAGCTGGCAAGAATACTTTGTCAGTCTATCATGACGACCCTCCTGATCGCGTAATAGATGAAGACGATATCCTGTTTATTGATCTGGGGCCGGTGGTAAAGGGTTACGAGGCCGATATTGGCAGAACATATGTATTGGGAAAGGACCCCCGGAAGCTAAAGCTAAAAAAGGATGTTGAAGCCGCCTGGCATGAAATACAGGCCTGGTATCAACTTCAGACGACATTGAAAGCATCGGCCTTATTTCAATATGCCGCCGGGAAGGCGGAGGAATATGGTTGGGAGTTTGGAGGAGCCATTGCGGGGCATATCATCGGGAAATATCCTCATGAACAGCCGCTCGACCCCCTAAGTCTGGAATTGGATATTCACCCGGATAACCCAAACGATATGTTCCTGCGTGACGAAGATGGTAACGAAAGGCACTGGATCTTAGAACTGCAGTTTACAGATAGAGGGAGCGAAATAGGCGGGTATTTTGAGCAAATGTTATAAAGTGTAAAAATGAATATTTCGAGAATATGCAGGCCCGCGTTAATATTGGTTGACATTCAAAAAGGATTCGATAACATCGAATACTGGGGAGGTCAAAGGAACAATCCGGACGCGGAGGAAAATGCGAGTCACATACTTGAACTGTGGAGAGAGATTGACCTCCCTCTTTTCCACATTCAGCATTGTTCATCTAACACAGGGTCCTTGCTGCATGAAACAAATGATGGAAATGCTTTTAAGGACCTGGTTAAACCCATCGGCCGCGAGCCGATCATTAAAAAGAAGGTGAATAGCGCTTTTATCGGCACAGATCTGAAACAGCGGCTTGACAGGTTGAAAATCAAAAAACTTGTTATAATTGGCTTAACCACCGACCATTGCATATCAACAACGACAAGGATGGCTGGAAATTTTGGATTTGACACTTTCCTGGTTTCTGATGCAACGGCAACCTTCAATAAAAAGGGTATTGACGGAAAATATTATTCAGCGGAACTCATCCATGCAACAGCATTGGCAAGCCTGAATGAGGAATTTGCAAAGGTTGTCACAACAGAGTTTTTGAAAAAGAATATTTGATAAGTTGGCTGGCTGCTGTCACTCTATTATATTTACAGATAACTCAGCCTTTATGCCATTATTGAAAGCAATCCGTCAAAATTCCCTGGTACTCATTTTTTTATACTCCACCAACCTATACGCACAGAGCGATCTCCGCATGCTGTTTAAAGTACCCGCTGACAATTATCATTCTTCCTCTCCCCTGGGTAATGGCCGTTTGGGGGCTATGGTTTTTGGGAGGCCCGACAGAGAGCGGATCGTGTTAAATGAAATTTCAATGTGGAGCGGAGGGATACAGGATGCGGATGATCCCAATGCAATCAACTATCTTCCCCGGATCAGGCAATTGTTGCTCGAAGGCCGAAACGCAGAGGCTCAGGAGCTCATGCAGAAAAACTTTATATGCAAAGGGAAAGGCTCTGGTTCGGGCGAAGGTGCCAACGTCAAATATGGTTGTTATCAGACACTCGGAGATCTTTTTATCGATTGGGCGGATGGTTCCTCACCCGTACAGAATTACCAAAGGGCACTTCGGCTGGATAGCGCTTTTACAACCACTTCATGGCAAAGAAAAGGAATTACTTATACAGAGGAAGTTATGGTTTCTGCGCCGTCGCAGGTGATTGCTATCCGTTTAAAAGCTTCCAGGCCGGGCGCTTTATCTTTTTCTACCCGCCTCTTCAGAAAGGAACGTGCCGGCTACGTGATGGGGAAAGGCCAGATGTATATGAAGGGAGTTATGAATAGCGAAGGAAATGAAGGCATCCATTACGCTGCCGTACTAAAAGCAATACCCCTGAGTGGGCGGCTATCGGTTACTGACACCAGTATTGTGATCGCCGATGCAAACGAATGTATTCTATTAATAGGAGCTGCCACCGATATGAACTGGCCAAAGGTAGAAACGCGGGGGCCGGAGCCATTACCTGTTGTGCTCCAAACGTTAACCAAATTATCGGATAAATCCTGGACAAAATTGCTGACGGAACACGTACAGGATTACCAATATTATTTTAACAGGTGTCGTTTGAATTTTACAGCTGCCGGGAATAGTACAGAAATAGCACAGCTAAGTGTGTTGGAAAGACTGGCTCGTTTTGGCAACGGAGCGTCAGATCCTGACCTGATCAACATGTACTTCAATTTTGGCAGGTACTTGCTGATCTCTTCTTCCCGCCCCGGAGGCATGCCCGCGAATTTGCAGGGATTATGGGCCGATGAATACCAGACACCCTGGAACGGCGATTATCATACGGATATTAATGTGCAAATGAATTACTGGCCGGCGGAGGTTACCAATCTTGCGGACTGCCATCAGCCAATGTTTACTTTGTTGGCACAAATGGCCGATCATGGCAGGCGTACTGCAAAGACCTATTACGGAGCCAGGGGCTGGGTAACACATCCTATTACCAACCCATGGGGTTATACATCGCCGGGCGAAAGCGCCAACTGGGGTTCCACCGTCACTGGCGGCACATGGGCTACCATGCATTTGTGGCATCATTACCAATACGCTCCAGACAAGAGTTTTCTCGCTTCTGTTTATCCGATCATTAAAGGAGCCGCACAGTTCTTTAGCGATATCATAATAGAAGAAACAAAACATAGCTGGTTGGTCACAGCCCCATCCAATTCTCCTGAAAATTCTTTTTTTGGACCCAACGGAGAAATTATTGCTAACTGCATGGGCCCGACGGTGGATATGGAACTTGGAAGGGAGATATTGAGCGAGGCGATAGAGGCTTCGACCATTTTAAATACCGATAGGATCTGGAGGGATAGCCTTCGTTCTATTATTCCCAGGCTCGCACCCTTACAAATAAGCCCTTCGACGGGAGCATTGCAGGAGTGGTTGGAAGATTATAAGGAAGTGGAGCCGGAACATCGTCACACATCCCATTTAATGGCAGTTTATCCGCTTGACGAGATCACTCCATGGGAGACACCTGCCTTTGCAAAAGCAGCAGCGGTGACTTTAGAAAGACGTAAAAAGAGCGGAATAGGGTGGGTCTGGGCCTGGCGGATGGCTTTGTATGCCCGAATGCAGGATGGCAACAAGGCCTTGTCTTTCCTGCGTTCTTTTCTAACGCCTTCCAGTGCTTCTGAAATAGATTATAATAGGGGTGCTGGTACCTATCCCAATCTTTTTTGCGCAGGGCCGCCGTTCCAGATAGATGGGAACCTGGGCGCCACTGCCGGTATCGCGGAAATGCTGATACAGAGTCACGGCAAGCATAACATTATCCGCATATTGCCCGCCCTGCCTGCAGATACCTCTCTCCAAAGTGGATCAGTAAAAGGACTACGGGCTCGGCAAGGATTTGAAGTTTCGTTTAACTGGCAGCAGGGCAAAGTAAAAAAGATAAAGATTCGTTCCGCCAACGGATTGCCTTGTCACATCTTATTGCATGGCAAAACAACTATCAGGGACTCGGCCGGCAAGCCCGTCGCCTATAAAAAAGACGCAGAGGATGTAATTGAATTTATCACACAAAAAGGGATGGAATATTTTTTCTCCATCGGTTAGCTTTTCTTCTGAAGTGCCCTGTATTGATCAGGCGAGACTTTCATGTATTTTTTAAAGAGCCTTGAAAAATAATAAGGATCGTCATAGCCAATTTCCGTCGCCACTTTTTTAATTTTAATATCCGAGCTGTACAACAGCAGGCAGGCTTTCTGTAATTTCAGGTGAATAAAATAGTCAAGCGGCGCCATGCCGGTCGCCTTGCGAAACAGGCTGGAAAAATGGGAAGTGGACAAGCCTTGCTTCAGCGCCATGTCTTCTACGGTGAGCTGCTGGTGCAATTTGCTTTGCATGAACAGGATAGTATCGTTGATCAGATCTTTTGCATCCTGTTTCTTTTCATTCACCTGCCGGTCCGGGTAAAGGAAGGTGGCGATAAAATTATACAGGCACATATTTGTATTCGTGAGGTTCTCTATGCTATATCCTCTTTCCAGGTTCTGGTACATCATATTCCAGATTTGCAGCCCTTTCTCATTAAATATGATCGGCTGCGGACCGTCAAACATTCCGATTTTGAAACAACGGTTGAATGTATCCATATCCCGGCCGCTAAAATGCACCCAGTAAATTGTCCAAGGATCATTTTCATCCGCTCCATACCGCAGGAAGCTCTTTAACGCGGGTATGATGATATATTCATTAACACCTACTTCAAAACGCTTTTTGCCAAGTTCATACCAACCTTTACCACGGAGACAATAGATCAGAATATTATCAGGGCAGCCTTTTTCCCATTCACGGTAATGAGCGGTTGCGTTGGGAAAATAGCCGATATGTTTTATATAAAGCTGGCTCAATACAACATTATCCCTGATGGCTTTTTTCCAGACGGATTCGGGGAGATTGATCATTTTTTCTCCTTCAAACCCATCCCGCCTTTTAATAGTTTTCATTCTGCATGCCTTGATATAAGTTTTAAAGATATATAATTCTCTTTATTCCAGACACAGGAACGCCAATAATCGTAAAAGGCCTTAAGTCATTAGACTTAAAGCCTTTTACGGTCCGCAGGACCATGATAATGATGAAACCTAATTTTTTGTCATCACGGTATCCAACGAATGGATCACCCCATTAGATATTTTTGTATCATAGCTCTTAATATTGGCACCCTCGATACTAACCTCTCCATTATTCACCTGAACAAGTAATTCCTTTCCATTCACTGTTTTCAGTTTCTCGCCATCTTTCAGATCTTTAAAATCGATTTTCCCCGGCACCACATGGCAATTCAGCAAGTCGGCCAGTTTGGCCTTATTTTCCGGCATTAACAAGTTCTCCAATATCCCTTTTTCCAGTTTTGCAAAAGCAATGTCAGAAGGTGCAAAAACAGTGAACGGCCCCCTGCTGCTTAACACTTGATCCAGATCCGAGGCCATAACGGCTTTTTTCAATGTCGTCATATGTTTATCAACATTGACAACCTGTGTGATATTTGACATAATTATCTATTTGTATGTCGGTAGAATCACCGGCGATGTAAGGTAGGCATAAATTGGCCGGTCCCGGTGTTAATGTTTCGTGCTGCCCAATCACTTTATTGCAAAGCTGGATTTCGGCAGATAGAAAAGGATCTTCTTGCCGCTTCCCGTAACGTAGTTCATCTTAGCAAAACTGCCTGCCATGCCCAAATATAAGATCTTGTCGCCCACTTTCATCTTATCCGTATCAAAATAAGCTCCCAGAAGGCACTTGCTTGAATTGTCCGTTACCGTGTTGACATTCGAAGAAAAACAGATCATTTTCCGGGTCGTAATATTGGGATATTGATATCCTAATATCGTATAATTCGATGGCTGATCAGGAGCGATGGTGAATTCTTTCGTCTTTTTATCTACACGGCCAACCACCTGCCCAATGGCGCTGGATGTGACCAGCAGGAATAAAACAAATGTAAGGATCTTGTTCATTTTGAGGTGTTTAAAGGGATAAATAATCAATTTATAAATCGCAAGGTATATGCCAATTTAATTCGATCACATGTAACGCTTAATCCTGTATTTAATTTTGCAAGCCAGGACTTATAATTTCTCCATGCCGTCCCTATAACCTTTTCCAATAGGTATGGACACGCCGTTCATTTCGATCATCTCGGCCGTGTAAGATTCAATCCGGCGTATGGAAACGATAAAAGATCTGTGCACCCGTTTGAAGAGATGGGGAGGCAATATAGCCTCGATCTCATGTGTGCTCATCTTTGAAATATATTCATTTTGAGTGGTTATGATCTTGACGTATTCCCGTTGGCTTTCAATATAGACGATCTCTGAAAAGAGGACCTTCACTTTTTTCTTTTGGACATTGATAAAAAAGAAGTCTCTCAACTCCGCGTCATCCGCCGGTTCCCGATTTGTCATGTGTATGGTCCTGACCTTGGTCACAGCCACCAGGAACCGCTCGAAATCAAATGGTTTCAGCAAATAATCCGTCACGTTCAGGTTAAAACCTTCCACAGCGTATTGGTGGTAAGCCGTAGTAATAATAACTGCTGGCGGATTGGTAAGCGTTTTTAAAAAAGACATACCTTTTAGTTTGGGAAGATGGATGTCCAGGAAAATAAGATGAGTGGTCGTATGACGCAGATAGTCGGCCGCCAGGATAGCGTCTTTAAAAGTCCCTTGCAGCTCCAGAAAGGGCACGTGAGAGATGTAATCGATTAGGACTTTTACGGCCAAAGGCTCATCTTCTATGATCATACATTTTATTTTAGACATGGCTTGCAAGATTGATCTTTAAAGTGGCGGAAAATTCGGACATGTGTTGTTCCAACAAGACATGGTAGTCGGTGTAAAGCAATTCGAGCTGACGGCGGAGATTCGAAAGCCCGATATTTTCTTTCACTTTCCCATCGCCGGAGAACTCTTCCGTCGAGTTTCTTACGAAAAACGCCAGTTGGCGCTTGACGATGGAAAGATGAATATCGATGAATGGCTGGTTTCTCGTTTCAGAAACCCCATGTTTGAAAGCGTTCTCGACCAAAGGGATCAGCAGCAGTGGCGGTAATGCCTGCTTCATATCTTCCACATCGTAGTTAAAATTGATCCGCAGGGAATCATCGTAGCGTAGTTTTTCAAGAGAGATATAGTCTCCGATGATCTTCAGCTCCTGCTCAACAGCTATGTATGGACCGCCAGCCTCGTATAACATATAACGCATTATTTGTGACAGCCGCAGGATCGTTTCGGGTGTCTGGTCAGATTTGTCCCTTGCCAGTGAGTAGATATTATTTAAGGTATTGAACAGGAAATGGGGATTGGTTTGCGACTTGAGATAGTTCAATTCGGCTTGCTGCTTTTCTATCCGCAGCTGTTGGGTAGTCTGTTTTAATTTGATATGATTATAAATATGTCTGATAATCCCAAAGAAAAATATGGAACTTACGCTGTATTCCATTTGTGGGGAAACCTCCTGTGATCCTGGCGGGAATGAGGTATAGATTTTTAGCGCGATCCCTATCTGCCGCCAGAGATACAGGCCCTCTGAGTACAAAAAGAGATGCGCTACTATCAGCAACAAGGACCGTACGAATTTCCTCCAGCTTAACATCGGGAAAGTATACTCAAAGAGGATGTAATTCAGAATGGTCACATAGCCCACCCTCCAGCAATCATTCGCAAATCTTTGCCCGGCCTCGGCTAAGCCCTGCGTCAAATGGTGGACCAGGCTCAGCAATAGAAATGCGAGACCAATCCATGCGTATAATTTAAATCGTTTGATGTCCAGGAGGGTTTTCATTATGTTATTTGACGGATTAAATATCGTTAAATCTTTTCTCCTTTTTTATTCCATTCGATCGTTGACCGCGAATCGCATTTCGTATACCCCAATCTCTTGTCTATTGATGCAACTTGCACTCTTTGAGTTATTTAGCTAGTATTATGAAAAAACTACCATGAGCAAAACAATACAGTTCGGCGAAGAGGTGGCCGGGTATGAAATACGGGTTTTAAATGAAAGGGAGATCAGGGCCGCGGCGGGCATCCTCTTCCTGGCGACCTTCCTTTCACTGATGTTCATCGTGTTTAAAAATAATTTCTTGCCGATCAAATATGTTATCACCCTGTTTTTTATTGATTTTGCCATACGGGTTTTTATAAACCCCAAGTTCTCCCCTATGTTAATCATTGGCCGCCTGATCGTTGGCAGGCAAACACCCGAATATGTGGGTGCCCGGCAAAAAAGGTTTGCCTGGGTCATTGGCCTGGTCCTGTCGGCAACCATGTTCATTTTTATGGTGTTGGTCAACTCCTATAGTCCGATCACCGGTATTATCTGCCTCATCTGCTTGATATTTCTCTTTTTTGAAGCGGTGTTCGGTATTTGCCTGGGATGTAAATTTTATCCGTTGCTTTTTAAGGGAAAGACCCAATACTGTCCCGGAGAAATTTGCGATGTTCGCTCTAAACAGGAAATTCAGAAAACCTCAATATCCCAGTTGATGATCGTCTTGGGATTTGCGGTCTTTATTTTCTTCCTTGGCGCATATTTCAATAATTATTTTAGCAAAAAACCCCATGCTCTTTTTGACCTCTATGCTTCCGAAAAAAATAAATAAGCACGGATCAATCCTGATATATGCACGCGGTAATCTCATTAGAAGAATATTTTTCCCCTTTTCGCCGGAACATCATCGGCTGCGAGCAGCTTTTTGAATCTCCTTTTGGGCAAAAAAGGATACTATATGCAGACTGGACAGCCAGCGGCAGGGCCTATGGGCCAATCGAGACAAGCCTGCAAAATGAAATACTACCTTTTTTCGGGAATACGCACACCGAAACAAGCATTACAGGAAGAATGATGTCAAGCGCTTACGGGCAGGCGAAAGCCATAGTCAGGGAACATGTCAATGCAAAGAAAGATGATGTATTGGTCTTTTGCGGTAGTGGTATGACGGCTGCCGTTAATAAACTACAGAGGATCATGGGGCTTCGGGTATCGGAAGGGGTCATGGACTATGTCAAATATTTCCAGCCGGACGAATCTGTAAAACCGCTGGTTTTGGTTACCCATATGGAACACCACAGTAATCATATCAGTTGGCTGGAGACTATCGCGACGGTTGAAATGATCCGGCCACGCGAAGATGGGAATGTCGATCTGGAGCATCTCAGGGAACTGTTGGAACGATTCCGCCATCGGAAGATGAAGATTGCGGCGGTTACCGCTTGTTCGAATGTCACGGGGATCGAAACACCCGTTCAGGAGATAGCGACCATCATGCATGAGAACGATGGTTTCTGTTTCGTAGACTATGCTTGTTCGGCTCCTTATGTTCGTATAGATATGCACCCCGGATCGGGTGCAGCGGATTTGGATGCGATCTATTTTTCTTTCCATAAGTTTTTAGGCGGCCCGGGCACCCCGGGCATCCTGATCTTTAACAGCAAACTATATAAGAATCGCATCCCCGATCAGCCCGGCGGAGGCACTATCATATATAGCAATCCATGGAAGGCACATGAATATATCTCCGACATTGAACTACGGGAAGATGGCGGCACGCCGCCCATCCTGCAGGGGATAAAAGCAGGCATGTGCGTACGGTTGAAGGAGGAGATGGGCGTGGCAAGAATGCTGGATCGGGAAACGGAGATGCTTCGCCGCCTTTTCGATCGTTTTGAGCAGATCGATGGCGTCGAAATATTGGGAGCGACCAGGAAGCGATTGGGCGTTATCTCATTTACGGTGAAGCATGCACATTATGATCTGATCGTGAAGATCCTGAACGACAGGTTTGGGATCCAGGCAAGGGGTGGATGCAGCTGTGCGGGTACTTATGGACATGTGCTGCTGGGCATCGATAAGATCCGGTCTTACAAGATCCTGAATGCACTCCGGGCTGGTGAGATGTGGTGTAAGCCGGGCTGGGTCAGACTGTCCATTCATCCTACCATGACCGATGCAGAAATAGATTATATGATGGATGCGGTGGAAAGCACGGTTGACCAGTACGTCGAATGGGAGAAAGACTATGCTTACGACCCGGTGTGCAGTGAATATACTTTCAGGAAGTCCGGGAAGTCGGATCTTTCAGTATATTTATAATCATGAAGTACGTGATTTTTTTTGCACTCCTATTCTCTTTCGTCCAGGCTTTTTCCCAATCCCCGGGCTATCAGGTCTACGCGCTAAGATTCGCCTCCATGGGTCATCCCTCCCCAATTGCAGACTGGTCCGACCATGCCCCCCGAAAAGACAGTATAAACATCGATTTTATGATTTGGCTGGTCCGGGGGAACAATGGGAGGAATATCCTCGTGGATGCAGGATTTCTCCCCGATATGATAAATACGGAAGATGCAAAAGAGTTTGCCATCAAACAGTACGTCCGCCCGGACTCCACCCTTTCGAAGCTGGGACTAAAAGCCGGAGACATTACGGACATTATATTGAGCCATCCGCATTGGGACCATATTGACGGGATCAGCTTATTCCCGAATGCGCACATTTGGATCCAAAAAGAGGATTATAACTATTTTGTAGGCGCCGCCTGGCAAAAGGGCGGGTTTAATGGCGGTTTCAATAAACGGGACGTGCGTTTGCTCGTCGATATGAACCTGGCGCGAAGAGTGACGCTTGTCGATGGCGATAATAAAGAAATAATACCCGGGATAAAGGTACTCACTGGTTCAAGACATACTTTCAATTCACAATTTGTATTGGTGGAGACGGGCAGGAACAAGGTTCTTCTTGCTTCGGATAATATCTGGGTCTATTACAGCCTCGAACATTTGTGCCCGCCGTCTCCCGGCGGCACATTCGATACGACAGCTTATGTAAAGTCGATGCAAAGGATGAAGACCCTGGTAACCGACCCAAGGTTTATTATCCCGGGACATGATGCGAGGATCTTCGCAATATTCCCTAAAATATCGGAAGGCGTCGTTAAAATAAAATGAATGCATCTACTCTTATTACACGGGGCCCTCGGCGCTGAAAATCAGCTAAGCCCCCTCGCTGCCGAGCTGGAAAACGAGTTCACCGTTCATACGATGGATTTCTCTGGCCATGGCAGGGAGCCATTTCCCGATAGCCCTTTTTCAATTCCTATGTTCGCGCAGGATGTCCTCACCTATATGGACGAAATGCAACTACCCGAAACATCGATCTTCGGCTATAGCATGGGCGGATATGTCGGTATGTACCTGGCACTGCACCATCGTTCACGCGTAACCAAACTGGCTACCCTGGCGACGAAATTTCATTGGGATCCGACCATAGCCCAACGTGAAATACAGATGATCAACCCCGAAAAGATCCTGGAAAAGCTCCCGCCATTTGCAAAAATCCTGGAACAACGTCATCAGCCGAAAGACTGGAAGACAGTATTACAAAAAACCGCTGATCTCTTAATAGACCTGGGAGATAAGCCCCTTTTATCTGCGGATAATTGCAACAATATCCTAGTCCCGACCCTCCTGATGCTGGGGGACCGTGATAAAATGGTCAGCCTGGGGGAAACAGCAGATATACATAAAAGCATACCGAATGCCCAGTTAGCGATCCTTCCCGGAACGCCTCATCCCATCGAGCAAGTGGATACAATCCAGCTAGCGGATCACCTTCGGCGTTTCTTATAAGATCAATAGAAAAAGGTTTCCGAAACGATCTTGCCGTTCTTCACTTCAATGACAGCGATCTCCTCCGAGATTGCCCTGGGCCTGCCTTTATAGGTAACATCCCTTTTCAATACGGTGGTGAAGAAATTGCCTGCGACGAGAGGTTCGCTGGTATGGCGGCTGTGCATCGTCTCGATCATGGCACGATGGGTATCGGTCTTAACTTTCACGGCCACTTTTCCCCGGGTTATGGTTTCGATGCCGGCCGGCGCGCGATTTTCGGGTTCCCGGGATATGATGCTCTCGTCATGGAGGGTCTCCTGGATCTCGTTCCATTTGTTCTGGCAGGCCAACTCGTAATAGCGGAAGGCGACTTCCTGTGTTGTCATATATATGTTTTTTTAGTGATGATCTTTCCGCTACAAAGATGACGGTGCACTGTGACAACCCTATGTCAGGAGCCCTTTTTATGGAAGGCGATTGGTAGTGCGTCGGAAATAAGGTTGCTTTTTTAACTCCTAAGGTTTCACCTAATCTGTTGATAATTAATAGTTAAAATGAAGGTTGAGGATTGTATTGTGCAAATCTTACAATTTGTGTAAGATTTGCGCATGATTAAACGTCGACCCGAATCTCAGATAACAGGAGTTTAAGCAATAGAACTTATATCAAAAGGCATGTAACCCTTTTCTAAGATCCGGTGTAAAAATAATGTCATGAAAATTGCAGTTCTCATCTCCCGTCTGCTTCTCGGATTTCTCTACCTGGTGTTCGGTCTTGATTATTTTCTGCATTTTATCCCTTATCAGCCGCCGCAGCATCCGGGAGCAGCTGGGTTATTTAAAGCAGGCCTTCTGGCTACAGGTTATTTCTATCCCATGCAAAAAGTCATTCAAATAGCAGGCGGCATGTCTTTATTGTCTAACTGGTACACTCCCTTTTTTGCGGTCGTTCTCTTCCCCATCAGTGTTAACGTGTTCCTTTTTCACACCATCCTGGTGCCCTCGGGCTGGTTGATGGGTGTCCTCCTGCTACTTCCCAATTTGCTGCTTGGCCTCGGCTATCGCGCCTGTTACCGTGGCCTCTTTACCGCCCGGCCGGTTATTAAGTCCAAATAATTGGATTGCCTGTCAATAGCGAAGCGATTGCCAATTTTCTCAATGGTTCTAAAATGTACTGATACTCGTTTGCGATTGCATTTTTCTTTTTTATTACAATAAATTCGAATTCAATTGCAACATTTTCCTCATCCGGATGAAGTTTAACTGAACATTCAAAACTTTTTGTAGTCGGAATATCAATGAACCTGTAAACACTCTTTGAAATTGTTTGTTGCAAGAAATTGATCGAACGAAACACTATTTTAGGAACAACTCCATTGTATTTTTTCTTATTTTGTAAAATGAAAAAGCCGTCTTTGTCAATGCCATAGTTAATCTTGTTATTTGCGGTATACACAAAAATTTCCCGAGAATCAGATTTGACTGACGCCTTTAGATCTCCTGTAGATTTTTCTTGAAGTGAAACAAATTCCTCAGGCGTTGTTTCGTTCCCAAGGTCTTCTAACTCTTGAAGTAATTTATTTGCAAATCCTGCCGGCAAAGTCCCCCCATTGACAGTAGGTAGATATTCAGTCAAAATTGGAAATTTGTCCTTCCCGCCAAGTTTATGAACAATGTGTTTAAAAGCTGCCATTCCAGACATATTGGAAAGATATTCATATGCGGCATTCATATCCTTATGTTCACAAGCGGTGCGCTTCCATTCGTCAAATTCTTTGTCCATTTTATAACAAAGTTCCTCGTTCTTTTTCCACATTTCGCTTGTTATTTCAAGGTAAACGCCCTCATCATCAAAGCTTATAAACTCTTTGTATGGCGGGGCAGCAGTTTTGCCGTCCGTATAGCAATTACAATTTACAAATGCACTATAGCTCATAGGCAAATGTAGCGGATTCCAGCTCACAATATGTTAGTGTGCAAATATGACTATTTATGGATAATTTTATAGATATCTATTCGCCATGTGACTTTTTATGCTTCTTAAATGTAAACATAGAACCTATGAATGAGACTTCGACTACGGTACGTTCCGTTGATATTTCGGGAGACACAGCCGCTCACTATGACCAATTTTTCGGTCCCCTATTTTTTGAACCATATGCCCTGGAAGTTGTAAAACGAATAGACCCAACTTTCGTCGCAATTGTACTGGAAATTGCTGCAGGAACTGGCCGGGTTACACGTCATATCCGGGAATGTATCTCAACCTCTGCAAAGCTGGTCGCTTCGGATATTAGCGAGGATATGTTGAGTGAAGCAAAAAAGAAATTAAGCCATCTTAATATCGAATGGCAAAATATCGACGCACAACATCTCCCTTTTAATGATAACAGTATCGATGTGGTTGTCTGTTGCTTTGGATATATGTTTGTTCCCGACAAACCAAAGGCGTTCGAGGAAGCATATCGCGTTTTAAGACCAGGAGGCATGTTATTATTTACAACCTGGGATAAGCTGGAGCAAAACGCTGCATCCTATACTGCCCGATCTATAGCAAAGGAATATTTGGATCAGCCGTTACTAGATTCATATAATCTTGCAACCTCGATGAGTGATGAAACTGTAATAGACCAATTATTGCGGGATGCAGGATTTTCAAAAATAACCATTGAAAAAGTAAAGCAATTTTCCGTCAGCCCTTCTGCAAAAGAAGCTGCACATGGCCTTGTAGAGGGAGGAGGACCTCTTTATAAAGAAATCATAAAGCGTAATCCCGCATGGATAGACGAGATAAAGCTTAAATTGGAAAAAGAACTTTCCGAAAAATTCGGCGCGGCTCCTATGATCGCTCCTATAAGCGCAGTAATCAGCCAGGCGTGGAAATGATATTAACCTTTCTTATTTTGTATCTTTGAAGAGCAACGTCAGCTAAGATGAACTATGGGATCATACAACCTCCGCAACGGCTTTCTGATTACATTCGATTCTTTTGGTTTTCGGAGGCCAATGCCTCCATACATAATCCATTTGTTCATCATGCTTTTGCTTACCCCTGTCCCGAAATTATTTTCTGTTACAAAGGTCAATTTAAGTTCAATATCGAATTCGAGCCCGAGAAAAACCTAATCTCAGGAATTTATGGACAGACACAGACCTTCAGCAAGATCACATCAAAAGCTGATTTCGGTGCCTTTGGATTCTATTTGTACCCCCACGCTCTCCCCCAATTATTTCACTTACCGGCAAGCGAGATAACAAATCAATCCACGGACATTAAATCATTCTGTGGAAAAGAGGGAGAAATTCTGGAAGAAAAAATTATGTTGGCGCTCAGCAACGAGCAGCGGGTTAAAATCGTCTGCGATTTCCTTGAAGCCCGGTTGAAAAATGTCAAACCTGAATACACAAAGATCTTCTCATCGACCACGTTGATGTCAAGATCCAGCAATATGACATCGATACAAGCATTGGCCGACGATAGTTTTTTATCGATGAGACAGTTTGAAAGAAGATTTAAACAATTTTCCGGTTTCAGCCCCAAATTATTCCTGCGCATTAAAAGGTTCAATTCCGCCCTAAAAAAAGCTTGTGGGGATAGTTCATTAACACAAATTGCCATAGAATGCGGGTATTATGATCAATCACATTTCATCCACGACTTCCGAAAATTTTCCGGCCATAATCCCAAAGAATACTTTAGGCCGGAAACCGTGCCCGCGACTGACAGGGGCACGGTTGAGTTCGAAATGTAAAATGTCGTTTTTTTACAATTTTAGCACCTAACAGGTTCGTTGCTTTGTATTTAAAGAATAAATTCTTATGAAGAAGCATTTTGCATATCTCTTGTTAATCGGGTTAATTGTTGCATTTATTTTTTTACTGCCGGGAGAAGTGTTTTCACAGGCCGATTCTACCTATGTGAAAGGTATCACCACCGGGCGGGCCAGGGCCCTCATAGGAGTTGCTGTGGGGTTGGTCAGTTTCGGCATCGGCTGGCGGGCTAAAGGCCGTCAGAATAAAGGCACTGGCGACGTCCGCACCGGAGCTATCCTGGCCCTGGTACTGGGGTTGATCGGTATCGTCCTCAGTGCAATCCATTTAAGTGTTACTGCAGGGGCAGTTTTCGGCAGCGGCAGCGGGAAAGCCGGGGCAATCTTTGCCTTTGTGCCAAACTTGATTGGCATAGCCCTTGGGGCGTCGGTTCTTCGCAAAATAAATGAAAAGAAGCCGGGATAGTCCGTTAAAAGGCAACCCAATAACCAGGAATGGAGGTGGCGGATGATGATAAATTTTTTTACCATGAAGAAATGAATTTTATTTGCATAATAATTGAGTAGTCAAGTATATGTCAAGTATTAATCCCTCTTTGAGGCTTTTGATGAACTTATTTAAGATACAGGCGATGATGGCGCGGAAATTCGATAGGTTGACTATGCATGGCATAGGGTTCAATGATTTTCTCATCCTTTATCTGTTGCAACAAGGTGATGAAAAAAGATTGAGGCCTACGGACCTGGCGGAAAAGACAGGGCTTACCGCATCGGGCGTTACGAGAATGTTGCTGCCTATGGAAAAAATAGGTTTGATCGCGCGTCAGGCTAATGAACGGGATGCCCGGGTAAGTTTTGTGACAATTACTGTTGCGGGGAAACGGATCTATGAGGAAGCAATGGAAACGGCTAACATGATTGCGAAGGATATAGTACCTGTAGAGTATGGTAAAAATAGCCTTTCGCTGGCGAGCTTGTTAAAAGCGTTAGGAGGAAATATCTCATAAATATCGCAATGGAAAACACTCTCAATCAATTGATATCTGAATCCCGCCTACCTGCAGTGGAAGCAGCCTTGCTACAAACCTTTCGCTCGGCTGCCATCGACAAGATAGATCTGTTGTCCGGCGGCCTATCCGGTTCGGCGGTGTATAAGATGATAGTACAAGGTCGGGCGTATGTGTTAAAGCTGGATGCTCCTTCAATACACGATACTCATGCTCTGGAGGAGACGTCGAAGGCAGGGATTGCCCCCCGGCTATACTTTAGGGAGGCATCCGCAGGTATTACTATTACCGATTTTATTGAAAGCAAGCCTATAAGGCAAGTGTTTACGCCTGAAAAGCTCGTAAGTGAACTGGCAAACACCATTCGTTCCATTCACACACTTCCTTGTCACATTCCAGGACATGATCTGCAGCAAACCATTGACGGAATGATGAATAATTTTTTGCAAACAAAAGTATTGGCTGGGCCCATCATTGAAGAATGTTTTACTCATTATTTGGCTATAAAACAGAAATACCCCTGGGATGATCCGGACAAGGTATTTAGTCATAACGACATCAATCCTGGTAATCTGTTGTGTGACGGGGTGCGACTGTGGGTCATCGATTGGGACGCCGCATTCTCAAATGACAAGTATATTGATCTGGCGACAGCTGCCAACTTTTTTGTACAAACAGAAGAACAGGAAGTGGAATTCCTGCACATCTATTTCAACGGGGCAGTGGATGAGCATAAAAGAGCCCGGTTCTATACCATGCGGCAGATATCCAGAATAATATATGGCATCCTGTTGGTTCAGGTGGCTGTCCGAAATAAACCTGCAGGGCAGCAGCTTGACCCGGAAATGGAAGGCAAGACATTGAAAGCTTTTGGCGAAAAGATGGCCGCCGGGCAACTGTCTATGGCGACCTATGAAGGGCAACTGATGTACGGTAAGGCGCAGATGAATGAAGCGGTACATCAGATGCGATCATCCCGATTTACCAGGGAGCTCTGGAGGCTTTGATAAGGGCTATCGACAGCTTGCCGAGGGGGAAGCCCTCTTGCGAAGGGGCCGCGCTCGGGCATTTGCATCCCGAAGGAATTATTTATTGATTATTCTTCCATAGTCATATAACGGCAATGAGATGATGTTGCCCCTTTGATATATCCTATCAACCAAATTTAATTCTGTATTGTTCACTTCGATGATCCTAACTAAGAATTCATACTCATCATGTGGTTCATCCGTCTCTCTGGTCTTTTTCAACAATACACCTTTAATAAACAAAGTATCTTTAAAATTGGCTTTATTATATTGTCTGTAATAATAAACTACTTTTTTGGTATCAGATCTTCCAAGAGAAAGTTCCAAATGCAATGTGTCCCCAATTTGAAAACGACTAAAATTGTATTTCGCGGTATCAATATGATTTTCGATATTTTTCCTTTCCTTATCGTCATATATGCTATCCTGCAAGTTATCATATTGTACCATTTCATTCTTGATTTCAAAGAAGTCAACTGCTTTCCCAATCAATTTTTCTTGATAAGCAAGAAGCAGAGCTCTTTGCCTGTCATATAGGCTGTCAATTCTAAAAGAATCAATCAAGAACTGATTAATATCAACAGCCTGTGTGTCATATGCATCAGCAAATTTCTTTCGCATTTTTGACCCTACTAATACAACCAAACAGCCAACATCAGGACATTCACGAATTTTTGTCTTTTCGCTGACCGAAAGCGTATGATCTAGTTTCTGACAAAAAACATCTATGCTTGTAGTCTTTGAATTGCATCCACTAGTGAATACCAAAAAACATAGAAAATAATATTTCAATCTCATTTTGATGCTTTTTACTTAATGTAAGTAGGTATTTCTCATGCTGCCTTCAGTTGGCTATTACTTAGACGTCATGACGATAATTCGAAATCAACCTTCTTCAATAAATAATTCGACCTCCTGTTCGCAGCAAGGGAAATAGGGCCTCAATCAAACGGCGTCTGAATTTCTCCTGGTTTAATCAAGGAAATGCTATTTTCCGTGTGACTTACCTCAAAAAACACCAACCATTCGTACTTCTTGTGTCCTATATAAAAGTCTGCCGGAGCGATTGAAAGAAGCTCCCTCAAAGCAGCAGTATTACAATCATAGACATACTGTCTGGATGTGGGATTATCGGCAAGCACGACGAACATCCAATAATTTTGGGAAGCATCAAGTCTTGAAATTTCTTTATCGATGTCCTGTTGAGAAACATTTCGAATAGGAGTTTTTTCTCTCAACTTTTCCGACCAGTTGCAAAATTGATAGATAGGCCATTTATTACTGACAAATTTCGCTTCCATTTTTTTGAATATTTCCGTCCAATCGGAAAATGGAACACGAAATTGTTCTTGAGAAAACTTACTTTTTAATCTATCTATCTTTTCTTCCCAAAACATGATAAAATCTTTGTTAAAACAATTCAGCTTGACCAGGAATCCAATCGGGCTCTACTCCAAACCTCTTAAGACATTCAGTCGGTTAGCTGGTGCACTGGGGGAGAAAAAATCAGGAATGGTATTTTTCTTCCTCTTAGGACGTTCCAGCCATTGAACACTCCATTCCGTAAGGCGCCGCTCCTTTATATGAACAAAATTATCCGGCGAAGGCTCGTCGATATATTCTTCCTGAAGAATAAGGGCCAGAGGTTCCTCTGTTCCAGGGTTTTGTTCCGAAAATTCCAGCGCTTCTTCATAACCCGAAAACGCATAGTATCCTTCGCATTAGGGTATTTTGACATAGAGGGTTATTATCGCCTAAATCCGCTGGGACGCAGCGAGTTAAAATCCGGTGTAGTGCCAACAGCACAATTGTCTAACCAGTTACTGGGAGATTTCGTGACTTTTGGCAGTTTACCGTGAGTCTATCCCAATATCAATAGTGATCGGAAACTTGCATAACATAGCCACCTCTTTTCCATTGCACTTGGCTGGATGCCATCGGCAGCTTTTTAGTACTTTTAATAACTGTTTCCCAATTAGATTTGTGTTGTCTTGAATTATCCTTTCGCCAGTGATCTGTCCATCCGCTTCCACGATAAAACCGACGACATAATTCGATTGGTAATCATTTGTGGCCGCAGAGTCAGGAAGCGTAATGCCTTTGTTAATACGCCTCAATAAAGCGATTTTGCTTTCTTCACACTCCGGTTCGACATCAGCAGCCAAGTATACCATTCTACCTGTCAAGGTATCTTTTCCTTTCTTACAGGTATCACAGAATGTATCAAGGTTGGGATGTGATGATCCAGAAATTTGAATTGGTGATAGCGAAAGGAATATCGAAGTAAATAGAATTGTCATCAGCAGGTTTATTGGAAGATACATAAAATAAAAACTTCCACAAGAACCGCGCTGAACAATGAATAAAAACGCCCTTAGTAATCAAGGCGTAAGTAAAAATTGTAGAGGGAACCGGGCAATCTGACACGATCTTACCGTTAAAGAAATTGCCCGCGACGAGAGGCTCGCAGGTATCACAGGCACTGTGACAACCCTAAGCCAAGAGCTTTTGTTCGAAATAGCAAAATAAGCCGCCAACCATAATAAGCTATAAATCAACCAAATAAAGAAATGTAGAAAGACCAAAATCAGCCGCGTCTGGATTATTACGAAACATCACCTGGTTACGAATTTCACGCTTTTCCCTAATCAGCTTTCCAGCGGACCTTGGGATTGGGCAGTTTTGTATTACAATTCAAGCCTGCCGCCCCAAACAATTTAACACATTGATTTATCGTTGAGAATAAAAGAAATCAATTCCACCACTACAATGAAGGCAATTTTTGTGCTGTTTTTACTGCCATTGCGACTCTTTTCCCAGGATCTTTCGGGAATTTGGGTGGGAACGATCTCCACCTCCCAAACACAAATGCCACTTGAACTGGCAATCAATCAGGACATGACCGGTTATTCGATGATTACCTTCATGTTTAAAGGTGCTGAAAAAATAGCTGTTAAGAAAATTACCCTGATCCGGAAGGATAGTGTTTTCACTATTTCGGATGATAAACTGGTCTACAATAATTTCACGGTCCGGTCCCGCAGCATCAAAACATTTTGTGAATTGTCCATTAAGATGGTTGATACCATAATGGTTTTGAGCGGACCTTTCCACACACGAACGCGAGACCTCCGGGCAGGTGACGAGGATCTTTCTACCGGAACCATCACGCTTCAAAAGCAAAACAGGCGGGCTCAGACAAGGCTGATCAGCAAACTTGACAGTTTGAAATTGTCAAATACCCTTGCGTTTTCAAATCCTGAAACAATTATAAAAGAAACACCGGTAGTAGCAGTATCGGAAAAAGAAACCCCTGGGGAGGCCAAGAATCCGGTGAAAGTTTCAACAGCCGTTAAAGTGCAGCGACAGGTAGGTTTTCAAAACGGAAGAAATGAACCTAAAAGTTATGCGCCCAATAATATTACCACTATTCCGACTAATCCAAAAACTATTGGGGCCGCAGCTGAACTTGCACTACGTAAAACAGAAGCTATTCGCACTATTGATTTCAAATCCGATAGCCTGATATTGGTTTTATATGATAATGGCATTGTTGATGGAGACACGGTAAGTGTAGTATTGAATGATGAAGTGATTATTCCAAAACAAGGCCTTACTGAACAAGCGTATCGAAAAGTCATAAAAATACCGCCCAGTATGGGCGATTCTCTGCAATTGGTGATATATGCAGAAAACCTTGGTTCCATTCCACCGAATTCCGGCTTGCTAATTATTGAAGATGGTTCCGATCGTTATGAGGTAGGATTCAAGGGAGATATGAAGAAAAGCCCCGCGGTGATATTGAGAAGAAAGGGGTAGCCGGATCCGAAAAATTTTAGTATACTGTTAAGTTGTTAGCCGGGGCGTTAAGTGAGAGCTATTAATGAAGAGAATTCGGGGCGCCATAACAATAGTCTTAAAGCAGGTGTGTTATTATTCGTGTATCTTTAACCAATCAGCCGGTTATTACAGACACACCTACCAATTTGATTTTAACCCTTGATTCGTATGAATTACAACCGCTATTTAAAGCGTCATTTTAGAAATAGCACAGTATATATTTTTTTTATCCTGTTCACTCCCAAAGGCCTGGTTGCCCAAACCGACCCGGCATTTAAACCCATATCGGCAGATATCGTCAAACTTTCATCTAAAGTATTGGGTGAAGACCGGAAAGTTTATATTTATGTACCACCTATAGATACCTTGTTGCCCAATAAGCGTTACCCCGTATTATACATACTTGACGGGGACAATCACTTTAGCCTGATTGCAGAATATTGCCAGTATCTTAGCCGCCGGGACGTAAATGTTGTGCCCGAAATGATTATAGTGGGCATCCCTAATACAAACCGCATCAGGGATCTTACCCCTACCAATAGCATTTGGGGTTATGACGGAAAGCCTGATACCAGTTCAAACTCCCGGTTTAAGTCAAGTGGCGGCGGCAATAATTTTTTGCTGTTCTTAGGTGCTGAACTGATACCTTATATTGAGGCGCATTACAAAACAACCCATTTTAAAATTTTTGCAGGGCATTCATTCGGCGGCATCACCACAATCAATTGCCTATTAACGCAGCCAAATATGTTTGGTGCTTATATAGCCATAAGCCCATCCTTTTGGTGGGATAGGGGATATTTACTTAGCCTTGCTGAGGAAAAGCTAAAAAATGATCGGATTATTAATAAAATGATCTTTTACAGTGATGCGAATGAAGGAATGCCGGACGATCCTACCTTCCATGCCAATCTTTTAAAATTCGACTCTATAATAACCCAAAGAAAGATAACGGGTTTAGACCATAAGTATGTTCACTATCCCGAAGACACGCATATGACGGAACCCATAAAAGCCTATTATGACGCTTTGCGGTTTATTTTCAGGCGATGGGATAGCCACTGACAGATTTGAAATCATTGATTTCACATTTCTGGCATTGTGAAATAATTCACCTTGAAGCACATTTATAAATGAGAATACTATTCCAACTTCCTTCCTCAGTGTGATGGAAGTGCCAGCGATGAGATAAAATGTTTACATTATAGTCTTGGGAAAACCTATCTATTAGTTCTCCGAAATCGTCTCCATCGCATCCTAAGTCATCGACAAGATCGCTATTTTCACCAATCTGATACATAAGGAAGTCGCCTATTGAATTATAACATGACCCGAAATTAATAAAGGAGATAAAAGGATCGAACTTTGTGCCTGTGAATAAGAGCGTCCCAAGAAAAGAAAGAAAAATCAGAGAAGGGAAAACCCACTGGATTACAGTGGGTTCAAAAAGGTTGTAGTCCGGACAAAACGATTATCTAACCATTTAATTGCTGATCTTCTGGCTATTTATCAATTTGCCTAATTGATATTCAACTATCTGTAATCGCAAATATGTTTAAATTATTTAACGTATTGGGCATGGGACCAGGTGGGCATGATTTTTTTACGTACAGAAAAAATTTTCATCCCATGGACGTTATCCGAATTAGAGGCGCACGTGAAAACAATCTGAAAAACATATCCATTGAAATTCCTAAAAATAGGATTACCGTTTTTACAGGAGTATCGGGTTCAGGAAAGTCTTCCCTTGTGTTTGAAACTATTGGCGCCGAGGCACAACGACAGTTCAACGAAACATACGATAGCTACCTTCGAAGTCGAATGCCACATTATGGACATCCTGACGCTGATTCTATTCAAAACCTGAATGTAGCGATCATTATCAATCAGAAACGGCTAGGCGGTAACGCGAGATCAACCGTGGGAACCGTCACGGATATTTATACATTGCTGCGTCTTTTGTTCTCACGCATAGGTGAGCCGTTTGTCGGATATTCCATGGTCTTCTCTTTTAACAACCCCAAAGGTATGTGTCCGATGTGTGAAGGACTGGGAACCATTACAGATATCAACCAGGATGCGTTGATTGATAAGAACAAGTCTTTGAATGAGGGCGCGATTCGGTTTCCTGCTTTCCAGCCGGGTGGGTGGAGATGGACGCGATATGTGAACTCCGGCTATTTCAATAATGACAAGAAGATTAAACATTTTTCAAAGGATGAGTTGCATATGCTGTTGTATGCTGAAGAGCATAAGCCAAAAAATCCATCAAAGGAATGGGGGAAAACGATGTTATATGAAGGCATCATTCCCAGGATCAAACGCAGCTTTTTAAAAAAGGAAACTAAAGAACATAAGCGAAAAAAAGATGAGCTTCGTGAAATACTTTATCAGCATACGTGCCCGGAATGTAAAGGAGCACGGCTGAATAAAGAAGTACTTCATTGTAGAATTCAGGGGAATAACATCGCGGACTGCAGTGCGATGCAGATCAGCCACCTCATCAAATTTCTTAAGACAATTCAGAACAATCAGGTACAATCAGTGCTGGATGAATTGATCGCCAGACTCACTCATTTGGAAATCATTGGCCTGAGCTACCTAGCACTAAACCGGGAAACGTCATCGTTGTCTGGTGGAGAATCTCAGCGCATTAAAATGGTGAGGCATTTGGGAAGTAGTCTCACAGGGTTGCTTTATATTTTCGATGAACCGAGTATTGGTCTCCATCCTAATGATATTGCCCGGCTGACGGACATTATTCTGCAGCTTCGGGACAAGGGTAATACAGTGCTAATTGTCGAACATGACCCTGACATTATAAAAATTGCCGACCATATTGTTGACATGGGGCCCGGTGCAGGAAAAGAGGGCGGAAACATTGTTTACAGTGGGGCGGTGAGCGGATTGAAACAAGCAGATACACTTACTGGAAAATTTTGGAGTATGCACAGGGCACCAAATCAAAACGCACGACAAGCTAAAACTTTTTTAACGGTACGAAATGCCCAGCTGCACAATTTGAAAAATGTGACTGTGAAAATTCCCCAGCGCGTAATTACAGTGGTGACCGGTGTTGCGGGTTCAGGGAAAAGTTCATTGATCAACCAGGAATTGCCCCGGCAACATCCGCACGCTAAACCCATCGACCAAGGATTGTTGCGTGGCTCAAGGCGTTCGCATCTCGCCTCCTATACGGGCATCTTTGATGCGCTAAGGCAGGTGTTCGCGAAAACAAACCACGTAAGTGCGTCACTTTTCAGCGCCAATGCCCAAGGTGCGTGTCCTCAATGCAAAGGCCTGGGTGTGATCAGACTTGACCTCGCTTTTATGGAGGAGGTGGAGGAAACATGTGATCTGTGTAAAGGCACAGGTTACCAACAAGGGGTTTTGGGCTATACCTGGAATGGAAAAAATATTATTCAGTTTCTTAAGATGACTGTTGCCGAAGCCAGTGATTTTTTTGAAGGTACTGATAAAGAATTGTTGAATCGCATCCGGGAATTGGGACTTGGTTACATGACCTTAGGACAACCACTTAGTACATTTTCCGGAGGAGAACGGCAACGGTTGAAGCTCGCGATGGAATTTGACGAGCAGGGCCAGCTTTTTATTTTTGATGAGCCAACGACAGGTCTTCACCCTTCTGATATAGAAAAACTAATGTCTACTTTTCACCGGCTCGCGGATCGCGGCAATACCGTCATCATTGTTGAACATAATCTGGATGTGATTGCTCAGGCAGATTGGATAATCGATATGGGACCTGGTGGCGGATCGGATGGTGGACGCGTCGTCTTTGAAGGATTGGTTAGTGATCTATTAAAGCATCCGGAGTCGAAAACCGGTCAACATTTGGCGAGGTATATAACTACCCGAAAGTTTCGTAAGACGATTTCTTCATCTGCCATATAGCGTATCAAGTCAAATCAAGGCTTTAAGCAGCCGTTTAAGGCCTTGATAATTAATATAATATTGTAGTCCTGACAGGAATCGAACCTGTATCAAAAGTTTAGGAAACTTCTATTCTATCCATTGAACTACAGGACCAATGGTTTGGGCGGCAAAAATAAGGCATTCCGGCATTTTAACCAGCTAATAATATAATTTGTAATCCGGAATGGTATGCTATTGGACAGGTGGGTTTTTTAGCTGTCGGTAATTGCGTACTTTGGATTCCTTAAACCATTCATTATGCGACGATTGTTCCCATTGGCCGCCTGCCTGCTGCTGGCGTTTGCCGCCCATAGCCAGGGCCCTCATTTCAGCCATCAGACCATCTTTGTGACAGACCTGGGCAGGAGCGCTGATTTTTATGAAAAAGTGCTGCAGCTGAAGCGCATTCCGGAGCCTTTCCATGACGGAAAGCATGTCTGGTTCCGGATCTCCGAGCATGGACAGCTGCATGTGGTGTCGGGCGCCAAGGAGGATATCCCCCACGACATCAATATACATCTTGCGTTTAGCGTGGCATCCATGGCGGCTTTTACGGCTCATTTGGACCAGAACAAGGTAAAGTATGGCAACTGGGCGGGCAGCAGTAAGGAGCCCCAGGTAAGGCCGGACAAGGTAAAGCAGGTGTACCTGCAGGACCCGGATGGATATTGGATCGAGATCAATGACGACACCTTCTGAAGCCGGGATTGGCAAGAGGAATCGGGGAGAATTCATAGCATAGCCCTATCTTTGCAATCCCTTTGCGCTGACCGTGTGTCCGGCTCATAAGGATACCATAAAAGCTATGAAGTTTTATAATATCGTCATCAAGTATCGCCTCCCTATAGCCATAATCCTGCTGGCCCTGGCTATCCTGGTCAATGTGTCCGCCGGCTTCTGGCCTGCCTTCCTGCTATATTTTATAGCTGTGATCCTGCTTTTCGGCTACTTCTTCTTCGGTCCTCTGCGGCTGATCCAGGAGCATATGGAGAGCGGTAACCTGGAGGCAGCCGAAAAAGTGCTGAACTCTATCAAGTTCCCTGGCCTGCTGTACAAGCCCATCCGGAGCGTATACTATACGTTGAAAGGGAATATCGCCATGATGAAAAATGATTTCTCTGGCGCTGAGGTGAACATGAAAAAAGGGCTGGACCTGGGCATGCCAATGAAAGAAGCCGAAGGGGCCAGTCTGCTACAGATGGGGATGCTGTCCATGCAAAAGAACGATATCCGTCAGGGAGAAAGCTACATCCGTCAGGCGCTCCGGAAGGGTTTACCCGATAAGGAAAACCAGGCTGCCGCCTTCCTCCAGCTGTGCTCTATCATGATGACAAAAAGGGAATTCCGTGCTGCCAAGGACTTTTTCAGAAAGGCAAAGGCCCTGAAGCCCACCACTCCGCAGATCGTCAGCCAGATCAAGGAAATAGAACGATATATTTCAAGAATCCCCGGATAGGTCAGGATTTCCCGGCAGAGACAACACAATCTACCATTTGGTGCAGGGTGCGCAGCGATAAGCTATTCTTTTCCAGGAAGTCGAAGGAACCGTATTGAAGAAGCACCTCTTTTGTATTCAAGCCTTTCTGGCTCGAAAAAAGGATGATGTAAACATCGGGATGGACGGCCCTCACCTGTTGAAGCGTGTCCAGGCCATTCAGCTTACCATCGAGGTTGTAATCCATCACAATGATGGTGGGACCTTTGTCCAGCTCATCCAGACAGGACTCTCCGTTGGTATAGAAATAAATGTTGCTGCTAACAGATTCAAGCTCCTTAGCGATAAGGTTTTGATAAATTAGGTTATCCTCGACGACGAAAATAACCGGCTCTTGGTTGAATTCCATATATAATTGCTAGTAGTGCATTCCTTTCACCGGAAAATGGTGCCAGAAAAAGCGTGGAGCTAATTGATTGAAAATCAGTTCTTAATATTTAGTCCTGCGGGTGCAGGGCTCCCTATTTGGGAATGCTTTTCTAAGATTGGGGGAACAAAAAAATATATGGAACCCTTATTCCGGCGGGGGGGGGACGACCTTACGGCATGATCTCGGACTGTAATTGACCAATACATTCATGGATGACTGATCCTATCCTTTTTACCAATGCCGGGATCTCCTCCAGCTGCGTTTTTTGCTTGGCATTGGCCTCCACCGTCCGGATCTCCTGTTTGATGGATTTGATCCCCATGGAGTCTACCGTAGACTTTAGCTTATGCGCCGTCTTGCCTACCTGGTCCCAATTTTCCTCCTGGGTGGCGTTGACCAGCTCTTCCAGATTTTGTGGTACTGTCTCGATAAAAAGAGCCACCATTTTCTTAATAAAGCTTTCATCGCCTCCCGATACCGATTGTACCATGGACAGATCGTACAGCTTATTTTCGGGTAACATGCTTGTATGGTTTTTGAAGGGAATATTCTTTTCTGTGGCCAAACCAGGTGTGTCTTCGGTCAGGTTCCTGGAGATCACCCGGAATAGCCTGGCTTCATCAAAAGGTTTTGCCAGGTAATCATTCATGCCAGCTGCCAGGTATCGCTCGCTGTCTCCTTTGAGCGCATTCGCTGTCAAGGCTATAATAGGAATATTTGCCTTAGCGGGGTCAGACAGCTGCCGGATATGCCTCGTTGCCTCCATACCATCCATTTCCGGCATTTGCACATCCATGAGGATGCAATCATAAGGTTCTACCTGTAATTGATCAACCGCTTCTTTCCCATTGCTAACGATGGTGACCTCAAAATCCCATGATTCGAGTATATGCCGGGCAAGGTACTGATTAAGCTCCACATCTTCGGCCACTAATACTTTTTTGTGTCCCAGGCTCTTGTAATCAATATCCTGGTTGGTTTCATTTTCCTGCATAGCTTCCATACTTAATTGATAGGGGATCCGGACAGTAAATGCGGATCCTTTTCCTTCTTCACTTTGCACCAGCAATTCGCCATTCTGCATTTCGATCATATTCCTGCAGATGGTCAGTCCCAGGCCTGTCCCCCCGTATTTGCGGGAGATGGCGGCATCAGCTTGCTCAAAAGGTTCGAAAATTGTACGGATACGATCCTTGCTTATCCCGATGCCCGTATCACTAACGACAATTTCCACAACGGCCCATTCCTCGTTTTGTTCAATAATGCCTGTCACGATGGTGACCCTTCCTTTTTCCGTAAACTTCAAGGCATTGCTCAATATATTATTCAACACCTGGCTCAGCCTGTAAGGATCGCCCTTCACTACCATATTTGCCGGTATCCCATTCTGGAAGATTAGGCCTAAATCTTTTTCCTCCGCCTTGTGGATAAAGGCTTGTATGGAGGAGGTGATCTTTTCCACGAGCTTGAAGTTGATCTTCTCGAGCTGCAGCTTGCCTGCCACGATCTTCTCCAGGTCCAATATATCATTCACGATCACCAGGAGACTGCCGGCAGCCTCCTGGATCAATTTCAGGTAATACCGTTGCTGGTCGTCCAACCTGGTCTTGGCCATCAAACTGGCCATTCCCATGATGCCATTCATAGGCGTGCGGATCTCATGACTCATATGTGCCAGGAAAGACTCTTTCGCCTGGGCGACCTCGTCGGTAACCTTTTTAGCGTAGCGCAGCTCCTTCTCCATGTGGATCCTCTCCGTGATGTCCTGTGAAAAGCCTATCACATAAGGCTCCAGGCCGGGCTCCTCTACCCTATAGTTCTTATACAAAAGATAGATCCGCTCGCCTTTCTTATTCAAGACGCAAAACACGCCGCTGACGGCGGTGTTGCTCGTCCGTATGGCGTCTATGTATTCCTGCTCGAATTTTTCCTGGTGTTCGGCAGGGATAAAATTTTGGATCCTGCTGCCCAGCATCTCATCTTCGGCATAGCCGAGTACCCTGCAGATCTCCGGGTTGACGGCCAGCAGCCTCCCTGTCATATCATGTGTACAGATGAGGGCCTGGCTATAATTAAAGAGGTCCCTGTACCTTTTTTCACTGCGCCTGACCTTTTCTTCGAACTCCTTTTTCTCCGTGATAGTCACGCCATATATAATCACCCATCGCACTTCCCCGTTGTCATCCAATACGGGGTATACCGTCTGAAGGTAATGTTGAAAACCGCCTTTTTCATCTTTTATCTCCTCGCTCCATTCTATCATCTGCCGCGTACGCATCACTTTTCCAAATACCTGACGCCGGGACCTTGCCGTCATTTCCGATCGCCCCGCATACGCGCAAAACTCCTCGTTGGTCTTGCCGATCATCCATTCCCGAAGATGCGGGTCCGGTACGGCTCCGGGGTTTACAAAAAGATACCTGTATTGCGTATCTGCAACGATGATCTCCGCGGGGATCTTGTTCAGTATCTCTTCGTAAAAACTATAATTTCTGACCAACTCTTGTGGCAAATTCATGCAGACGCTGATTTAAAGGGATAGGTCTACTTCATCTTGAGCTCCCCGTTCTGTATCATACGGTAAAGCGTGGACTTGCCTACATCCAGCTTTTTGGCGACGAGCAGAACGTCTTTGTCATATTTGTCCAAATAATGCTGCAGGATCTGTATTTCGAACTCTTTAAGGGTCATTTCTTTGTTGAGCAGGTCAGCAATGCTGGCCGACGTGTTCAATGTAATGTGCTCGGGATGTATCACCTCCTCATCCGCCATAACGACGGCCAGCTCCACCACCGACTTCAACTCACGGACATTCCCGGGAAAAGGATATTGCATCAGCTTTTGCTGAGACTCGGGGGACAGGGTCTTTTTATCCAGCTTATTCTCCTTACAGAAGCCGTCGATGAAATGCTTGGAGAGGATCAGGATGTCATTACCCCTCTCTCTCAACGGCGGCAAATAGATAGGCAGACCGATCAACCTGTAATAAAGGTCTTCGCGAAAATTCTTGTTTTTCACCTCTTCCAGCAGGTTCTTATGCGTCGCTACGACAATGCGAACATCTATCTTGGTAACCGTATTGCTGCCGATGCGGGTGATCTCACGCTCCTGCAGAACACGCAAAAGTTTTGCCTGCAAATTGATATCCAGCTCCCCTATCTCATCCAGGAACAGCGTACCCTTATCCGCCTCCTCGAACTTCCCTATCCGGCGGGTGACGGCTCCCGTGAACGCACCTTTTTCATGCCCGAACAACTCGGCCTCGATCAGTTCTCTCGGGATGGCTGCCACATTCACGGCCACGAAGGGCTGCTTGTGCCTTTCGGAATTGTAATGGATGGACTTGGCGATCATTTCCTTCCCGGACCCCGTCTCACCGGTGACCGACACGGTAATATTTGTCTTCGCGGCTTTTTCTATCAGGGAGAAAACTTTTTCGATCTGCTCGCTTTTCCCCAGGATCATCTGGGAGAAATCATACTTACGTCCGACCTGGGTCTTCAGGGTCTCCACCTCCTGCTTGAGGTTGCTGATCTCCCGCAGGTGCAAAATGCTGTTCCAGAGCCTGTCCTTCGTGTCGTCATCCTTCACGATATAATCGAAGGCCCCGTTCTTCAACAGGTTGATAGCCGTGGCGACATCCTCTTGTCCCGAAATGACGATGACCCGTATATCGGGGTTGTGCTCCCTGATCTTTTTCAGGACCTCCGCCCCATCGCAATCCGGCAAGGAATAGTCCAATGTCACCACATCGGGATTCTCATGTAACTGCGCGAAAAACTCCCGGGGGGATTCAAACCTTTTAACTTCGTACTCGGGATTGAGGGAAAGGTAATGCTGGAGCATACTGCCATACCAGACATCGTCCTCGACGATAAATACTTTGAAAGGATGATGGTTTTTCATATTTGCGTTTATATAGGGATATGATTCTAACGTCGAATCGGCTAATTTATTCCCATATCAAGACATTTTCCAATTTATTGGGCAACTTTTTCCAAATTAGGGATTTATACAGCAGACGAATAAGTGTTTTTACCTATTGTTTTTCGGATAAACCCGTTTAGAATTTCCTTCCAGGAGTATAGCGGCCCGGAGCATCGATGGCAAAAGTAGTCCCGGGATGGGATAGGCAAGGCGACAACGGACTAAATGGTGGATTGATGCCGGTGGTGTACCTTTATATTATGTCCATTCAAAGGGAGAAACTCCAGCAACATTTCCGGGAAGAATATCGAAAGCTGAACGATCAGCAGCGGCTCGCCGTTGACACCACGGAGGGGCCTGTCATGGTCATTGCGGGGCCCGGCACAGGGAAAACGCAGATCCTGGCAGCCCGTATCGGGAAGATACTTTTGAATACGGATATATCCCCGGAAAACATCCTTTGTCTGACCTATACGGATGCGGGAGCCATTGCCATGCGACGGCGTCTGCTGTCTTTTATCGGTCCTGACGCCTATAAAGTTCATATTCATACCTTTCACAGCTTTTGCAACGACATCATCCAGGAAAATCTGCCTCTTTTCGAGAAGACATCGCTGGATCCTATCTCCGACCTTGAAAAGATCCAGCTTTTCAAGACCCTGATCGATGCCTTCCCAAAGAACCATCCGTTGAAGCGCTACCGGGGGGATGTTTATTTTGAGATGAGCAACCTGCAGAACCTTTTTTCCACTATGAAACGGGAAGGCTGGACGCCTGCCTTTATCAATGGAAAGATCGATCAATACCTTGCGGAACTTCCCACCCGGGATGAGTTTATAGCCAAGCGTGCCACGAAGGAATTCAAAAAGGGGGATGTCCGCACGGACAAGATTGCAGAGGAGGCTGAGAAGATGGGCAAGCTGCGCGCTGCCGTAGGCGAGTTCGACGGCTTCCAGGACCTCATGCGGCGGCGTAACCGCTATGACTTCGACGACATGATCAACTGGGTGATCCGGGCCTTCGAGGAGAACAAGGCATTACTATCCAGCTACCAGGAACGATATCAATACATTCTCGTGGACGAATACCAGGACACCAGCGGTACCCAGAACAGGCTGGTAAACCTGCTCATCAGCTATTGGGCGCAGCCGAATGTATTTGTCGTGGGAGATGACGATCAGAGCATCTACCGTTTCCAGGGCGCCAACGTGGAGAATATGCTGGATTTCGCCCATCAATATGAAAAGGATCTGCTTACCGTGGTCCTTACCAATAATTACCGGTCCACCCAGCCTATCCTGGATATCTCCAAGACCCTGATCGATAAGAATATGGAGCGGCTGGTCCGCCAGCTCCCCGGTCTGTCCAAACAGCTGGTGTCCAGTCATCCCCTCATCAGCCACCTGAAATACCCCCCCCATATCCTGGAATACAAGGATCCCCGGGAGGAAATGACGGATATTACCCTCCATGTTGAAAAACTGGTAACAGAAGAGGGAGTTGCTCCGGGAAGGATCGCCATTATTTATAAGGAAAACAAATATGGCGAGGAGCTTGCCCGTTTCCTGCAGCTGAAGAAAATACCGGTGTATAGCAAGCGCAGTCTCAACCTGTTTGAAGTCCCTTTTGCACAAAAGATCATCTTATTGCTGCGATACCTGGCTGCGGAGCATGACGCTCCTTATGGCGGCGATGAAATGCTGTTCGAGATCCTGCATTTCGACTTTTTCTCCATCCCTCCACTCGAAATCGCCAAGCTATCCGTAGAGGTGGCTGAACGGCAGTTCAGCGATCAGAAAACTTCCATCCGGCGCCTGCTCTCTGAAAAAGCGGGTCGTCCGGCACGGGACCTATTCGACAGCGGTCTGCCGGAGGGTATGAAAAAGGCCAGCCGGGCCCTGGAAAAACTGATAGGGGATGCGTCGAATGTTACCTTACAGACCTTATTTGAAAACTGTATCCGGGATACGGGAGTACTGGCCTACATCATGCAAAGCCCCGAGAAGATCTGGCTGATGCAGATCATTACGGCCTTGTTCGACTTCATTAAGGAAGAATCCCGGCGTGATCCGGACCTGAACCTGGAGCGGCTGGTCCAGATGATCGACCTGATGAAGGACAATGGCATCTCTCTTCCCCTGATACAGGTGGCGGGGAGCGATAAGGCCGTCAATCTCCTCACTGCGCATGGCTCCAAGGGTCTGGAATTCGAATATGTATTTTTCGCCGGTTGTAATGCGGCCACCTGGGAAAAGAAACGTAAGCCGGGCGGAGGCTACAGGTATCCGGATACCCTGTTCTCCTCCCGGGTGAACGGTGATTCCAAGGCCTCTGACGAGGAAGAACTGCGGAGGCTGTTTTATGTCGCGCTTACACGGGTGGAACAACATCTGTTCATTTCTTATTCCCGCTATCGTCCGGATGGTAAGGAGCTGGAACCTTCTGTTTTTATTGTGGAGATACTGGATCAGCATGCATTGTCCGTGGAGAAGGTGGCGGTACCGGAGGAGGCCAATGCGGACTTTGCCTCCCTGCCTTTTACTGAAACAGTGGCGCCTGAGATTGCGGCAGCGGAAGAAGCATTCATTACCCGCATGCTGGAAAAGTTCATCATGAATGTAACGGCGCTTAACAACTATCTCAAGTGTCCCCTGGAGTTTTATTACCGGAACCTGGTAAGGATACCTTCTCCCAAAAACGAAGCCACCGAATTCGGGAGCGCCGTGCATTTTGCGCTGCAACGGCTGTTTGAAAAGATGAAGGCCCATGCAGCAGAGCAATTCCCGCAAAAAGACGAGATGCTGCAGGATTTCATATGGTATATGCATCGTCACCGGGAGATCTTCACCCGGGAAGCCTTTGCACGGCGGATGGAATATGGTATGGAGGTCCTGGGCAACTATTACGACAAATATATCTTCCAGTGGAATAAGATCGTGGCGGTGGAAAGGAATATCCGTAATGTGATGGTAAAGGGAGTCCCGCT
The DNA here is from genome assembly GCF_030546645.1 of Flavitalea plasmicola. Classification (GTDB taxonomy): domain Bacteria; phylum Bacteroidota; class Bacteroidia; order Chitinophagales; family Chitinophagaceae; genus Puia. Next base: position 470,506 of record NZ_JAUOTO010000006.1, on the reverse strand, counting down.
GAAGGGCAAATTAGACAAGCTGGAATTCCAGGGAAAAGAGGTCAACGTCGTCGATTATAAGACGGGGGACGTGGATAAGGCGAGGGAAAAGCTGGCGCCGCCCAACCCAAAGGCCCCTAACGGCGGGGATTACTGGCGGCAGGCCGTATTTTATAAGATATTGGTGGATAGCTATGAACAGAAGGACTGGAAAGTGGTCAGCACGGAATTCGATTTTGTCGAGCCGGACAAAAAAAAGGAATACCGCAAGGTGAAGATCCTGATCACGCCTGCCGATATCACCACTGTCATCCAGCAGATAGAGTCCACCTGGCGACGCATCCAGGACCGGGAATTCTATACGGGGTGCGGAAAACCGGATTGTCATTGGTGTAATTTTGTCAAGACAAACAACCTTGCCGTCGAATTGCATGAGATCGGTGAGGAGGCGGAAGAGGAGGATGCATAGGTAGTTTTAAGCTAATATTAGGAAGGAACTTTCATCAATCCCCGTATTTTTACAGCATGAAGATCCAGAACGGTCCGTCATTTCTTCTTCTTTTAATCACCGTTGTCAGCATGCTGGGCAATACCGGTTGCGCCAATATCGTACCACCACTGGGCGGCCCCCGGGATACACTGCCTCCGAAGCTTGTATTTGTCACACCGAGGGATTCCAGCAAGCTTTTTAATGCCAACAAGATCGTTTTTACCTTTAATGAATATATCGATCCGAAAGATGTGCGGACGGAGCTGATCGTTTCGCCTGTCCCGAAGACCGAACCAATCGTTGACGCGAAACTGAGGACCCTTACCGTACGTATCAAGGATACGCTGCAGCCCAATACCACCTACTCCCTGAATTTCGGCAATGCCATCCGGGATGTCAATGAAGGTAATATCATGAAGAATTTCACCTATGTTTTTTCCACCGGCAGGTATATCGACTCCATGCGATTTTCAGGGAATGTGCTGGTGGCGAATACGGGTAAAACGGACAGTACGCTGATCGTCATGCTGCATAAGAACCTGGACGATTCGGCCGTTGTAAAGGAAAAGCCCCGTTATGTCGCCCGGCTGGACAGTATGGGCCGATTCTCCTTCCGCTACCTCGAGCCGGGTAAATATGCCCTTTATGCCATGAAGGACGAGGGCGGCACCCGGCGATATTTGTCTGCAGCCTCACTATTTGCCTTTTCCGATACGCCCGTGATCATTGGTCCCGGCACTCCCCCTAGCACGCTGTATGCCTTTGTGGAGCCGGATACGGTGAAACGAGCATCGAAAAGCGGGACCTCAGGACAGAATAAGGGCGCTATCGCCAACAAGGAGAAGGAAAAGGACAAAGAGAAAGACAAGCGGCTGCAGCTGCAGGTGAATATCTCAAGTGGAGAGTTCGACATCCTGGATACAATGAAGATCACTTTTGCCACCCCGTTGAAGGTATTTGACTCTTCCATGATCCAATTTACAAATGATGACTTTAAGGTCATCGACCCCCGGAATTACCAGTTCAAACGGGACTCGACCAAAAAATTGTTTGCCATGCTATACAACTGGCCGACGGACACCAAGTACCACCTTATCTTTCCGAAGAACTTTGCCGAGGACACTTCAGGAAGGAAGCTTTTAAAGGCTGACACTATTAGCTTCCGCACGAAAAAAGACATCGAATATGGCGAAGTACGGGTCCGGATCCTCAATCTGGACCTTTCCAGGAAGCCCGTTCTGCAGTTCGTCGTCCAGGATGCCATAAAATTTACTTATACGTTCAGGAATGGGAAGGAATTCCGGCAGCTGCTATTTGCTCCTGGAGAGTATGAGCTCCGTGTCCTGTACGACACTAATGGCAATGGCGTCTGGGATGCCGGTCAGTTCTTCGGCAAGCACCGGCAGCCTGAACGGGTGGTCCCCATCAAGAAGAAATTGACTGTCAAAGCCAACTGGGATAACGATGTAGATATTACGCTGTAAAGCGGCTTCCTGGCGGAAGAAGCCGTATCTTTATGGTATGCAATTTTCCTCTGATCTATTGGAAAGCGCAGTGAATGAGTTTGCCAAGCTGCCGGGTATTGGAAAGAAAACGGCCCTCCGCCTGGTGCTTCATTTGCTAAAGACAGATCCCTCGATGGTACAGGGATTTGGGGAGACCCTGATCCGGATGCGTCAGGAGATCAAGTTTTGCCAGCGCTGTTTCAATGTAGCCGATGCCGATATCTGTTCCATCTGCGCCAATTCCCTCCGGAAGCAGGAGCTGATCTGTGTGGTGGAGAGCATACGCGAAGTGATCGCTATCGAAAGCACGCAACAATATAGCGGCACTTATCATGTATTAGGGGGGATCATTTCTCCATTGGATGGGGTAGGTCCCGATCAGCTGAATATCGAGGCGCTGGTGAACAGGGTACAAAAAGAGCATACACAGGAGCTCATTTTCGCCCTCAACCCTACTATACAGGGAGATACTACCATATATTATATCCAAAAGCGTTTACAGGGCAGCGGGGCCCGATTTACCACCATTGCCAGGGGTATCGCCTTCGGCGGGGAGCTGGAATATGCGGACGAAATGACCCTGGCGAGAAGCATTACGAACCGCCTGCCCATAGAAAGCTATATGGCGGGGAGGTAATGCCCCGGAGATGCACCCTATGTCCGCTGGCCGACCTTGTTATCAATATTTTTATGTACCTTTGCCCCCGGAACAGGCGGATTTGTTTATTGTTCAGCCTGTCCGGTCAACGCCAGCGCTTCTGCAAAGAAGTAAAAACTGAACTAATAAACGTTTGAAATAATCATTTTTTATTCCCATCCAGGTTATTTCCCTCGTTGTTATCCGTTCAGAAAATTTTTCTCTTTTAAAAGCGTTTGCACATTTTGTCAATCTTACTCGGCATGCGGGAAGATGCAGCCCTTATGGATGCATCCGCAGGAAGAGGAATCAAAACCGTAAGGAAAGACGGGAAAGGAGCAAAATCATGAAGAAGACAATTCAAGACTGCCTGAAAGAGCGAATACTTATCATCGACGGGGCCATGGGTACCATGATCCAGCGTCACAAGCTGGAGGAAAAAGACTATCGCGGGCATCGTTTCGCAGACTGGCCGTCCGATCTCAAAGGGAATAATGATCTGTTATGCCTTACCCAACCCGATATCATCGAAGGTATTCACCGGGAATACCTGGAAGCAGGCGCCGATATTATCGAGACCAATACCTTCAATGCCCAGGTGATCAGCATGGCGGACTATCATATGGAATCGCTGGCTTTCGAGATCAACGTGGCTGCTGCCCGCATCGCCAGGAAAGCGGCGGATGACTATACCTCCCGTAATCCTGGCAAGCCCCGCTTTGTTGCCGGCGCTATCGGCCCCATGAACAAGACATTGTCCCTCTCTCCGGATGTCAATAATCCGGGCTTCAGAGCCGTCAGTTTCGATGAGGTGGCTGCCGCTTATTACGAGCAGGTAAAGGGCCTTGTGGAAGGGGGTGTTGACCTGTTGCTGATAGAGACGATCTTTGATACATTGAATGCAAAGGCTGCCATATTCGCGATCAAGAAATACTTCCGGGATTTGAAACAAAAGGAGCTGCCCATCCTCATCAGCGGCACCATCACAGATGCCAGCGGGAGGACCCTCAGTGGTCAGACCCTGGAAGCCTTCTATGTCTCCGTCATGCATGCCAAGCCGCTCAGCATCGGACTCAATTGCGCCCTTGGCGCGGTGGAAATGCGCAGTCATATAGAGGAACTGAGCCAGATTGCGGCCTGTTATACTTCGGCCTATCCCAACGCCGGTTTGCCAAATGCGATGGGAGAGTACGACGAGCAGCCGGAACAAACGGCGCATTTCATCGAGGAATGGGCGGAAAATGGATTTGTCAATATCGTGGGTGGCTGCTGCGGCACTACCCCGGACCATATCCGTCATATTGCGGAACATGTAGCCACTATCCGGCCGAGACCGCTGCCGGTGGTGGAAGCAGCGTTGAGCTGAGAGCTGAAAGCTGTGAGCTATGAGCCAGGGAAATTTTAAATGATTAATGGATTTGATCAACTAATAAGATGTCAACAGTTACTATTAAACCGTATTTGCGATTGGCAGGCCTGGAGCCATTAGTGGTAAGACCTGAAACGAATTTTCTCAATGTAGGGGAGCGCACGAATGTCACGGGCTCCAAGAAGTTCGCCCGTCTGATCCGGGAAGGTAAATATGAGGAGGCGCTCAGTGTCGCCCGCCAGCAGGTGGAGAACGGGGCCCAGGTCCTCGACGTCAATATGGACGACGCCCTTCTGGATGGAGAAAAAGCCATGCAGACCTTTCTCAACCTTTTGCAGGCCGAGCCGGATATCGCCAGGATCCCCATCATGATCGACTCCTCGAAATTCTCCATCATCGAGGCCGGATTGAAATGCGTACAGGGAAAATGCATCGTCAACTCCATCTCCATGAAAGAAGGGGTAGAGAAGTTCATCGAACAGGCCATCGTCTGTAAGAGCTATGGCGCTGCAGTCATTGTGATGGCCTTCGACGAGAGCGGGCAGGCGGATACCCTTCGCAAAAAAGTTGACATCAGCCAACGGGCCTATGATATATTGACTGAAAAGGTAGGTTATGATCCGGAAGACATCATTTTCGATCCTAATATCTTCGCCATCGCAACAGGCATCGAAGAACATAATAATTATGCCGTCGATTTCATCGAGGCCATCAAAGAGATCAAGCAGCGGATGCCCCTCACCCGTATCAGCGGGGGCGTCAGTAATATCTCCTTCTCTTTCCGGGGCAACGAGCCTGTCCGGGAAGCCATGCACAGCGTGTTCCTGTACTATGCCATTAAGGCGGGAATGGATATGGGTATCGTCAATGCCGGTCAGCTGGTGGTATATGACGAAATTGAACCCAAGCTCCGTGACCTGTGCGAGGATGTGATCCTCAACCGTAACCCCGAAGCTACCGATAAGCTGCTTGCGTTTGCCGAAACCGTCAAGGCAAAGGACAAAGCGGAGGTAAAAGACGAAGCCTGGCGTAAGGGGACGGTGGAAGAAAGATTGAAGCATGCCCTTGTCAATGGCATCACCGAACATATAGATGCCGATACGGAAGAGGCCCGGCAGAAATATCCCAAGCCGCTGGAGGTCATTGAGGGGCCGCTGATGGCCGGCATGAACGTGGTAGGCGACCTGTTCGGCAGCGGCAAGATGTTCCTGCCACAAGTCGTAAAAAGCGCCCGCGTGATGAAAAAGTCTGTTGCCGTGCTCACTCCTTACATCGAACAGGAAAAAGAGGAGCGCAGGCTGGCGCACGAGGCGGCGGGCACAACGAATGGAGAATCGGCCGGGGCCGCCAGGATACTGTTGGCTACGGTGAAAGGCGATGTACACGATATTGGCAAGAACATCGTCGGCGTTGTGCTGGGGTGTAACGGCTACGATATCATCGACCTGGGGGTAATGGTGCCGGCGGACAAGATCCTGGAGACGGCTAAAAGGGAAAAGGTAGATATCATCGGGCTCAGCGGGCTCATCACCCCTTCACTGGACGAGATGGTACATGTGGCCAGGGAAATGAAAAGACAAAATTTTGAAGTGCCGCTGCTCATTGGGGGAGCGACCACCTCCCGTATGCATACCGCGGTGAAGATCGCACCGGAATTTGAAAAGGGCGTGGTACACGTGCTGGACGCGTCCCGCAGCGTCACTGTCGTAGGTTCGCTGCTGAGCCAGGAGCAAAAACCTGATTTTCTCAAGACGATCAAAGAGGAATACCGTAAGCTGAAAGAGGATTTCGCCAATAAGAAGTCCGCCAAACAATACCTCTCATTTGCACAGGCGCAGGAAAATAAGGTGAAGATAGACTGGGAAAAGTTCAATCCTGTACGACCGGGGTTCACCGGAACGAAGGCTTTCGATGGTTATGACCTGGCTGAGATCGTACCGTACATCGACTGGGGTCCTTTCTTTATTGCCTGGGAGCTGCATGGCAAGTTCCCGCAGATATTGACAGATGAGAAAGTGGGATCTGAAGCGACAAAATTGTACAATGATGCGCAGGCCCTGCTGAAACAGATCGTGGAGGAGAAATGGCTAAAGGCCCGGGCGGTCATTGGTTTCTGGCCGGCCACTTCAGACGGAAAGGATACGGTGACTGTCGATGCGGGAGATGCTCCCGTACGGTTGGAATTCCTCCGGCAGCAGATCAAAAAGGCGCCGGGGCAACCCAATATCTCCCTAAGTGACTTTATAACGCCGAAGTCTTTTGGCAAGCTGGACCATATCGGCGGATTTGCCGTCACCATTGAAGGGATCGAACCGCATATCAAACGTTTTGAGGCTGCTCATGATGACTACAACAAGATCACCTTACAGGCCCTGGCGGACCGGCTGGCGGAAGCTTTTACCGAACTGCTGCATGAGCGGGTACGCAAGGAATTCTGGGGTTATGTGAAGGAAGAGCACCTGAGCAATGAGCAGTTGATAAAGGAAGAATACATGGGCATCCGTCCCGCACCAGGCTACCCCGCCTGTCCGGATCATACGGAAAAGCGCAAGCTTTTCGCCCTGCTGGATGCTACGAAGCACACAGGGATCATCCTTACGGAGTCACTGGCCATGTATCCCGCCGCTTCTGTCAGCGGCTGGTATTTCGCCCATCCGGAAAGCAAGTACTTTGGGGTCGGTAAAATAGAGAAGGACCAGGTAATGGACTACGCCGACCGGAAAGGAATGCCGTTGGGTGAGGTGGAGCGGTGGCTGAGACCAGTATTGGAATATGATGCCTGATAATGGAGTTATCCCTTTTTTATCTAATTTCGCCGTGCAAAAAGATTCTTATCCGAACAGGCATTGATTATGAGACAGTCAAAAATTGGTATCTGGCAGAGCATTACCTCTATCGTATTCGTTAGCCTTCTCCCTTACTGCAGCAGCGCGCAGGGGAAAAAGAAAAAGCATTTCATCAAGGAAGTTTATTTCTCCTGGGGATACAATACAGAATGGTATACCCGTAGCAGCGTACACGTTTCCCAGCCGTCGCTCGGCAATGACTATACCTTCAAGAGTATCAAAGGTCACGATCACCGGGGATGGGACGAAGGTTTATTTCAAAAGGCCCTGACCATTCCGCAATACAATTACCGCGTGGGGTTCGTGCTGAATGAAGAAAAGGGCTGGGGCTTCGAGATCAATTTCGACCATACCAAATTCATATTTGCCGACCAGGACGCCCATCTGAAGGGTACGCTGAATCACCGCCAGGTGGATACAACTGTCGCCTTCAACGCTGACAACGGTTTTTATTACTATCTGAATAATGGAGCCAACTTTTTACTCTTCAATATCGTCAAGAGCTGGCATGTCGTGCCGCTGTCCTCCGGGAAAGTGAAGCTGGACGTTTTGGCAAAGGGAGGCATCGGACCTGTGATCCCTCATGTGGATAACAGCTTTTTTGGACATCATAATGACGCGGGTTTTCAATTCGGCGGATGGAACATCGGCCTAGAAGGCTGTATACGTGCGACTTTTTTCAAATATGTCTACCTGGAGTATTCCAATAAGCTGGATTATGCCCGCTATTCCGGTCTGCAGGTATACGAGGGTAAGGCACGTCAGGCATTTGGCTGTTATGAAATGATCCTCAGCCTGGGCTTCCGGATCCCCACCGGCGAGAAGAAGTAAAGGGGGGGGCCCTGGACAAAATGCCTGTCCATGCAACGAAGGGACGCTTTTTCTATGTCACGTGGAAAAGCCTGATATGAAACCGAAGGTTCACGAACTCCTGCTTCCCCTTCTTGCGGGAGCGCTTTTCCTCCTGCCCCTATCCGGATGCGACAAGAGCAACGGCGCAAAGCACTATACATTTTATGAGCCGATCTATACGTCCAGGGCGGATGCGCTGGCTCGCATCAATGGCAATCCCACCGAAGGCATCGATTCTGCCGGCAAGGTCTATATCAATGGCAACTATATCTTTCTCAGCGACGTCGACAAGGGCATACATGTGTTCGACAATACGAACCCGTCTCATCCCGTGCAGGTCGCCTTTCTTTCTATCCCCGGCAACCAGGACATTGTCGTAAGAGGCAATACACTCTATGCTGACATGTATGACGCGCTGCTGGCCGTCGATATTTCGGACCTGAGCCATGTAAAGGTCACCCGTCAGCTGGAGCATTTATTTGTCATGCGGGCGTATGTGAATGGCTACGGGATGCCCAGGGACAGCGTCATTACCGGCTGGACAAAAAAGTATAGTGACACACCTCCCCGCAATGGCTCCTGTTATTGGTGCACCCTACCCGGGGTGGACCTTGTCCCGATGGCTTTCGCTTCCTCCAAGTCATCGGGATTGGCCGGCTCCATGGCAAAAATAGTCCTGCTTAAGGACCACCTGTATGCCCTGGCCGAGAGTCATAGCCTGCAGATCATCGACCTGGATAATGCGGATCAGCCATCCGCGGGACCGAAGATAATGGCGGGTTTTGACCTGGAGACCGTTTTCCCTTTCCAGGACAAGCTATTCCTCGGTTCATCTTCGGGCGTTTATATTTATGATGTCAGCAGCCCGGACAATCCCGTTGCCGAAGGAACATTTGCACACGGACGCGCCTGTGACCCAGTGATAACTGACGGGGATTATGCTTATGTCACGCTGCATAGCGGCGGCATGTGCGGAGGGGCTTCCAATGAGCTGAACGTACTGGATGTGAAGGACCTGAAAAGTCCCGCGCTGGTGAAGGCCTATACAATGAGCAAGCCAATGGGGCTAAGCAAGGACGGTGATCTTTTGTTCGTATGTGACGGGCCGGGCGTAAAAGTGTTCAGGGCAAACAATCCCGGCCAGCTGCAGTACCTGAAAACGATCATCCTATCAAACGCCTACGACGTGATCGCGTCCAACAAGCATTTGCTCGTCACTGCAGACGAAGGAATATATCAATTCGACTATAGTAAGCAGGGTATGCCGTTGTTGAGCATTCTGCCCGTGGCGCATCATAGCAAGGGCTAGGCAGTCTTATACTTCTGGTATTTTTCAAACAACCACCATTTGCGCTTGCGCGGGGTAAAGCGATAATTCTTCTTTATAAAGGTGTCGATGTGGGCCGTGGCTTCGGCGATGCTGTCGGTGAGCAGCACCAGGGAAAGGTCCTCTTTGGAAACGGTGCCCTGTGCGGCCATGTATTCCATATATTCCCAAAGCTCCCGGTAATATGCCGCGCCGAAAAGGACTATGGGAAACTGCACCAGGGTTTTGGTCTGGATGAGTGTCAGCGTCTCGAAAAACTCGTCCATGGTCCCAAAGCCGCCGGGCATGATGACAAAGGCATAGGAGTATTTCACCAGCATCACTTTGCGTACAAAAAAATGTTCGAAGGTGATGCTGGTTTGCACGTAAGGATTAGGTTTTTGTTCGAATGGGAGCTTGATATTACATCCTACCGAGCGTCCCCCCTGCTCGAAAGCGCCCCGGTTGGCAGCCTCCATAGTGCCTGGTCCCCCGCCCGTCATGGTAGTAAGGCCCAGGGCGGCAATCTGGCGTCCCATCTCCCGGGCCGACTCATAATGCGGGTGGTCGTCCTTGAACCGGGCCGAGCCAAATACGGTGACGCAGGGTCCGACGAAATGCAGCGTGCGGAACCCTTTGATGAATTCCCTGAAGACCTTCCAGGCAAATTTCAACTCATATCCTCTGCTCTTAGGGCCTTCCAAAAATTTTGCGTCTTTGGCCGGTATGATCCTGTCTAAATTTTCCATGCTGGTATAATGCGGTTTAGTACCTTGCGGTGTCTAAGAGTAAGACCTTAGGCCCCAATCGAAGACACAAATTTAAAGTAAACGTTGTTATGTCATCATTACGAATTGTCAGTTACAATGTTAATGGCATCCGCGCCGCAATGAACAAGGGCCTGATCGACTGGCTCAAAACCGACCCTGCCGACGTTGTTTGTATCCAGGAGACAAAGGCACACCGCGACAATGTGAACCACAAAGCTTTTACGGACCTGGGATACCATGACTACTGGTTTTCCGCCCAGAAAAAGGGATACAGCGGCGTTGCCATCTTTACCAGGCGGGTGCCGGATCATGTGGAATATGGCACGGGCCATAAGGTCAGCGACGACGAGGGGCGAGTACTGCAAATAGACCTTGGGGACATACGCATCATCAATGCCTATTTCCCTTCTGGCACGACGGGAGATGAAAGGCAGGTATACAAGTACGCCTGGCTGGATGAATTCCACGCCTACCTTGAAACGCTGAAGCAAAAATATCCCAAACTGGTGTTGTGCGGGGATTATAACATCGCCCACAGGGACATCGATATCCACGATCCAAAAGGCAATAAAAAGTCCTCTGGTTTTCTTCCTGAAGAACGAGCCTGGATGGATAAGTTCATGGGCAGCGGCTGGGTGGATACTTTCCGTCAGCTGAATCCCGCACCTCACCAATACACCTGGTGGAGCCAGCGTTTCCCCTCGGTGCGGCTGGAAAATAAAGGCTGGCGGATAGACTATATCAATGTCACCACAGCGCTTGGTCAAAATCTCCTCCGCGCGGAGATCTATCCGGATGTCAGGCAAAGCGACCATTGCCCTGTATACCTTGAGCTGGAGACAAAATAAGTACCGGGGGCTTCCATTTACCAATTATGCCGTTTATCTTTATCGGCTAACCCTCCGGGCATGGAAATACTCGTCATATTACTTTTCATCGTACTCATCATATTGATCGCCTCTTTCAGGGGCCGTGCCCTGGAGAGGATTGGGAATCTGGAGCGGGAGATCGCCCGGTTGAGAAAGGATCTGGAGGCGGCGCCCCGGGCGGTGGAGGTGGAGAAGAGGCCGGTGGAAGTGATGACGAGGCCTACGCAGGCAGAGAAGGGGCCCGCTGCAACAGCGCAGAGGCCTGCGGAAGCGAGGCGGGACAAGGCTGATGGTCCGGTGGCCAGTCCGGAAGAGTCGGAACCGTTTGTTCCTGCAGCAATCAGGAGGCCAGTGCCGGCGTCGGAAATTCAGCCCGGCGCAGAGGTGACCAGGCCGCATGTTTTCCAGCCGACGACTTCTTCAGGCGCTGTTAGAAAAAGTCCCCCTCCAGTTGAGAAACCAGGATTTTTCGAAAGACATCCCGACCTGGAAAAGTTCATCGGGGAGAACCTGGTGAGCAAGATAGGGATCGGGGTCCTGGTCCTGGCCATCGGGTTCTTCGTGAAATATGCCATTGACAATGAGTGGATAGGTCCGGTAGGCCGTGTGGGTATCGGTGTACTTTGCGGCGGCATCCTGATAGGTATCGCCCACTTTCTCCGCAACAGCTACAAGGCATTCAGCTCAGTATTGGTAGGCGGAGGACTGGCAGTGCTGTATTTTTCGATCGCGCTGGCCTATCACCAGTATGGGCTTTTCAGTCAGTCTGCATCCTTTGTCATCATGCTGGTCATCACCGCATTTGCGGTGATCCTTTCGCTTTTATATGACCGCCAGGAGCTGGCCATCATCGCGCTGGTGGGTGGCTTTGTCACGCCTTTCCTGGTGAGCAATGGCAGCGGTAATTACAAAGTACTCTTCAGCTATCTGCTCATACTTAACACAGGTCTGCTGGTCATGGCCTATCGCAAAGCCTGGCGGCTCCTGAACGTGCTGGCTTTCGGCTTTACGGCCATCCTGTTCGCGAGCTGGCTGGCGACCTTGCCGGAAGGGCAGGATACGCCGTCCACTTATGGAGGCGCTTTATTGTTTGCCACATCCTTTTACATTCTTTTCTTTATCATCAATATTGCTCATAATATACGGGAGAACAAAAAATTCATCGCTTCGGATTTTGGCATTCTGCTGGCCAATACCTGTTTGTATTTCGCTGCGGGGCTGTACCTGTTGGCCGCCATGGGCCTAACGAAATACCAGGGGTTGTTCAGCGCGTCCATGGCTGTGTTTAACCTGGTAACCTCTTATTTCCTGTTCCGCAAGAAAAAAGTGGACAGCAATGTCCTATACCTGCTGATCGGCATTACGTTGACCTTTATTTCCCTTACCGCTCCCATTCAGCTGCACGGCCACTATATCACGTTGTTCTGGGCCTCCGAGTCTGTGCTTTTATACTGGCTTGCCCGCAAGTCGGGGATCCGCATCATAGAATGGGCATCCCTTGTAGTATGGGCGGCCATGTTGGTGAGCCTGGTGATGGATTGGGGTGCTGTTTATATTATAAGGCTTGACAAACGGCCGCTACCTGTTGTCTTCAACAAAGGCCTGATAACTACGCTGTATGCTGGGGCATGCACCTATGCATTGTTCTTCATGCGGAGGAAGGCAGGTACTGCCGGAATGATCCTCAATGCTATGGTGATCGTAGCCAGCCTGCTCCTGTTCATCGGTGGCGCCCTGGAGATCGACCATCAATTCGAATTTTTCTACCCGGAGACCCGGATCTCCACGTTATACCTGTTGTTGTATGGGTTCTTATGGTCTTTTTGCGTGACCTATATCATGGACCGGCGCCGGTGGTTCGACAATCCCCTATTTGCCATGGGTCTGCTGATCTTCAGTCTTGCTACCTACCTGGCAAATATCCCTGACATATTTTCCATACAAACAGCGCTGGCAACACCGGGACTGCAAGCTCATTTCATGGCGCACTGGGTCACCGCGTTGCTGGTGGCTATGATGATCCACCGGTGTATCGCCTGGTGGAGGAAGGGTATGTTGGAAGCATTGTCCCCGAAGGCCTTCAGCTGGCTGATCTGTATATTCATCATCATCTTTCTCAGCGCAGAAGTGGGATTACTGGTCAACGCTGTTTTTTACAGCAAGTCCCTTTCTTTTGACAGGATCGGCACTGTCTATGTCAAAACGGGGCTGCCCATCCTATGGGGATTGAGCTCCTTTATTTTCATGTGGCTGGGTATGCGGCATAAGTTCAAGCCGCTGCGTATCATCTCGCTGGCCCTGTTCTCCGTCACGTTGTTAAAGCTTTTCCTGTTCGATATTCAAAATATTCCTGTCGCGGGTAAGATCGCAGCATTCTTCTGCCTGGGTGTCATCCTACTGGTGGTCAGCTTTATGTATCAAAGGTTAAAAAAAATCATTATCGAGGATGAAGAGAAAAAGACTGCTTAAGTGCCTGTTGCTATCCGGCATGTTGCTGTTTTTCCTCCTGGGAAAAGCGCAGGACTTTTTCGCTTATGAAGTGCCGCTGGATACTGTCGGCCAGGCGGGTTTTTATAAGGTCATTCTCACCCCTGATGCCATTGCCAGGTGCAAACGGGACCTGGCGGATCTTCGGATCCGCGACGCTCATGGCCGGTATACGCCGTATGTTTTACGAAGCGACCTGCCCATCCAGACCGGCGAAAGCTTTAAAGAGTTTCCCATTCTTCCGGCCAAAGCCGGGGCGGACAGTTCAAACGATGTACAGATCGCCAACTGGTCTTCCGGCCCCATCCATTCGTTGTTGCTGTATGTCCATAATTTCACCGTCAGGCGTAATTTTACTTTAAGCGGCAGTGATGACAGGCAGAAATGGTATGTCATTAAAGAGCATTTTTTATGGGAGCCTTCAAATACTGACAGCGCGGAATATTTTATTCAAAGGATCGACTTCCCCGCCAGCAGCTACCATTATTTTAAGATCATCCAGGAAGAAAAGGGCGCGCTGCCTGTGAACATCCTCCGGGCGGGTATTGCCACCAAGCATGTTGCCAATGGTAGTTACCGGATGACCCCCGCGCCACAAATATCACAGAAGGACAGCAGTGATCATCATTCGTATGTGACGCTGACGTATGAAGAGCCTTACCTGACAGACAAGCTGGAGCTGGAAGTAATAGGTCCGCGTCTGTACAAAAGAAAGTCCCGGATCTTCAGCAAGGACGATCCTTATTCTTCCGTGAGCCTGGATATCGACCCCATTCATCATACTTTCCTGGTGCCGTCATTCAAAACACGCGTATTGATCCTGGACATCGACAATGAGGACAATGCGCCCCTAGTAGTCAACAATATCGTGACCAGTCAACTGGAGCGGTATCTGCTGGTCTGGCTTCAGCCAGGAACGGAATACCGGCTGCTGGCGGGCAATGTGCAGGCGAATGCGCCGGCATATGACCTTAAATATTTTGTAGACAGTATGCGCCGGGAGCCTGGAGAGATCCTTCCGGGCGCGCTGCAGGCTGTCGTTAAACCAACTGCGTTGCCAGAGGAGAATAAGAGCGGTAGCGGCGTCCTCCTCTGGATCATTCTTTCAATTGTCCTGGTCTTATTGATCTTTTTAAGCTTTAGAATGTTGAAAGCTATTCCGGGGAATCATCAAAAGGAGGATACAAATGATCGTTTATAATGTCACTTACAAGGTCCGGTGGAGCATCCTGGACAAGTGGCTGGCGTGGCAGCAGTCATCACATATTTCCGCTCATATGGCGACGGGGCTTTTCGATGATCACCGGTTTTTCCGGCTACTGGAGCAGGATGAGGAAGAAGGCCCTACTTATATCATTCAATATTTCACCACCTCCCTTGAGCGGTACAGGCAATTCATGATCGAGTTTGCGCCGGAGCTGCAAAGGGTTTCGTGGCAGCAGTGGGGGGATGCGTTTATAGCGTTTCGGACTTTGATGTCTTCAGAATTGGGCGACACCTAGCTGTGCAGTAATTGTGGAAAAGAATTAAAATAACTTTGCTGAAATATAAATTGTCGTAAATTCTTTTCAAATCCTTGCCAGTGAAGGATTTCAGCCGCCAGTCGTGAAACATAGTGCTGACAAGGTTTTCGGCCGGTGAGCGTAAGTTCGCCATAGGAAATCTACGAAGTAGAATAGCGTCTAATCCTTGTCCCACGCGGTTTAGAGAGGACTTGTACCATTTTCCAAAGGGTTAAAAAAATTTTGTCGGATTCAAAAAGCGGGTATATTTGTTGGAGCTAATTAAAAAAATATTACACTATGAACAAAGCTGAATTAATTGCAAAGATTGCCGATGATGCTGGCATTACAAAAACTCAGGCAAACTCTTCCCTGGATTCTTTTGTTGAAGCAGTTACCAAAACGCTGAAAGGCGGCGGTAAAGTTACACTGGTAGGCTTCGGTACTTTTTCTGTATCCAAGAGAGCCGCCCGTAACGGACGCAATCCTCAGACTGGTGCTGTTATCAAGATCAAGGCCAAGAAAGTAGCTAAGTTCAAGGCAGGTAAAGAGCTGTCTGCTAAATTATAATTTTAGTGGACTTACGGTCCACTTTTGGCTGCACCCAGCAAGAGTTTATTGGATGCGAGAGCGTCCTGAAGCTCCGATACCAGGCATTCAGCGCAGGTACCGGGGCTTTTTATAGTTTGGGCCGGAGGCCCGGGAAAGAAAAGTAATCTAAAAACAACAATATAATATGGGAAGAGGAGATAAAAAAACCAAAAAAGGAAAGATCTTCAAGGCTTCATTCGGCAAGAGCCGTCCTGCCAAGCCAGCCAAGAAATCGGCGCCGGCGAAAAAAGAAAGCAAGTAGCCTATTTAATGCGTGCAATTGGACTTTAAAGAAATTTAGTCCAATTGCGCGTACTATGGCGCTAATCGCTGGATCTTCCAGTCACCTTTTATTTGCAGGCTATATAGGAGCCTATCGTGTAGCCTGTTGGGCCTGCCCTGCCAGAATTCAATGTGTGTGGGTCTGACGCGGTAGCCACCCCAATTCGGCGGTCTTTTGATCACTCCATCGGAGAATTGCTGCCGCATCTTTCTTTCATTTTCTTCCAGCCATTCACGACTTGCTATGGGTTGACTTTGTGGTGATGCCCAGGCTCCTATCCGGCTGTTCTCCGGCCGGCTGTTGAAATATTCTTCACTTTCCGCCTCGCTTACCATTACTGCCAGCCCACTGATACGCACCTGCCTTTCCAGCTCCTTCCAGAAAAAGACAAGGCTCGCCCGTGGATTTTCCAGTAATTGCGCGCCTTTTACACTGTCATAATTAGTGAAGAAGGTAAACCCCTTGGGATCGAAGCCTTTCAGCAGAACGATGCGAGCATCCGGCATGCCGTCGGCCGAGGCAGTAGCAAGGGTCATGGCATTTACTTCATCGATGCCTGCTTCCAGCGCCTCTTTCCACCATTTCTCAAATAGTGCGAAAGGATCCGGCAGGGCATCGCTCTCAGAAAGGGATTGCAGCTTGTAGTCCTTTCGTATATCAGCGATATTGTTTGACATAACATCGCAAAAATAAGTCAATTCAAGGGAAAGAGGGACACTCTTTACTTATTGGGCATCTCATCACCTGTGGACCCTGTGATCCTGGCAAGCATGGTCTCCATATCGCTAACACGGCGCAGCTGGCTTTCGATCCTCTTATTATGTTCGGAGATCTCCTGAAGGTCATGGTTCAGCTCTTCAAGGAAGACCGCTCTTTTCTGGAATTGCTGGCGCTGGAAATTAGCTTCTTTCAATTTTTCTTCCGTGTCGGCCAGAATGCGGGTGAGGCGCTGATTCTCCTCCCGGAGGGAGATGTGGCGCAGCTTCATCTCATCGTGCTCTTTGCCCAGCTTGAAATAAGATTCTTTCAGTTCGTCGTAATCTGAGCCTCCCTTAAAAGGCTGCGTGAGGTAGGCCTGCAGTTTGTGCAGCTTCTCCTGGAGCCCATTGTATTCCTCATAGGCCTTGTCCAGGCGGAGACTCATTTCTTCCGCCAGCTTTTTCTGGTGACGGAGATAATTGATCTCGCTTTCCTTTTCCATCATCAATTGCCCGGACTGGCGCAATTCTTCGACCAGCTCTTCATTCCGAAGCTGCAGGTCCATGATCCTCTTCTCGGCTTCGCTCAGCAGCTGTGTTTGTTCCAGCAGGCGTGAAATGCTATTGTTGTGCTCCACCAGCTTTTCCTGGGCAGCCTTTAGTTGAGAGAGATAGGCATTGGTCGGTTCTGCTGCGACGATGGCTGCGGAAGCTGCTGCCTGCTGCTGTTGCTCAGTGACCTTGGAAACCCGGTATTGTGCGTCATCCAGCTCGGTGCGTGTCTCCTCCAGTTCCCTGCGCATGGACTCAATTTCTTTGCGGGCTTCTTCCAGCTCGATAGTGAGGATCTGCTCGGTTTCCTGTCCCTGATTGAGCTTTTCGCGCAATTGCTGCTGTGCCCGCTCCTGCATATCCATGTCGTTGTAGTACTTCAGCTTCCAGTTATCATTTTCGCTGATGCCGGTAGACTGATTGGGGTCGTTAATGCGGAGACTTTTTTTGGAATTCCAGAAAAAATGAATGGTGAAGCCAAGGATAAGGGCTCCCAGCTCACAGATGATGATCTCAGGCAGGCCCATGGTCAGCTGAAATCCCAGAATAATGTTCAGATCGTTTAAGGTGTTCATAACGGTTCGGAGGGTGTTAATTACAAAGCATATAGATATGGCTTTCAGGGATGAATGAATAAAAAACTACGGTCGTTTTTCAAGGGAGTATCGACGACAACAAGAGAGGGAAGCGAGAAAAAACCACCGTGTGAGGTGGGACTAAGCCTTTAAATTACTATGCTTTAGCCAGATATGCAAATGTTTCGCAAGTTCTGCGCAAGCAGCACACTATCAACCTTTTACTAAGGTGCCCACTTTTTCGCCGCGCACAACGCGGAGCAGGTTTCCGGGCTTGTTCATATCAAAGACGATGATCGGCAGCTGATTTTCCATACAAAGGGTGAAGGCAGTCATGTCCATTACCCTTAGATTCTGCGAGATACACTCCTGAAAAGTGAGCGTATTATATTTTGTGGCTGTCGGATCTTTTTCCGGATCGGCAGTATAGATACCGTCTACGCGGGTGCCTTTCAGGATGACCTCCGCGTTGATCTCGATCGCACGCAGTGAGCCGGCCGTATCGGTCGTGAAGTAAGGGTTGCCTGTGCCTGCACCGAAAATAACAACACGGCCTTTTTCTACGTGCCGGATAGCCCTTCTGCGGATATATGGCTCTGCGATCTGCTCCATTTTGATGGCACTTTGCAGCCGGGTATATACGCCTATCTTTTCCAGGCCTGCCTGCAAGGCCATTCCATTGATCACGGTGGCGAGCATTCCCATATAATCGCCATGGGCCCTTTCAATCCCCGTTTCGGCCTCATTCATCCCGCGATAGATATTACCTCCTCCGATCACTATGGCCACCTGTACCCCCAGCTCGACAATGCTTTTAATATCTTTTGCATAATGGGCGATGACGGCGTTGTCAAATCCAAAGCTTTTATCTCCCATCAATGCTTCACCGGATAATTTCAGCAGAACTCGCTTGTACTTAGGCACCATGTCGGATTATTCTTAATTAATTGCGCAAATATAAATTAAAGGGAGCTTACGCTCCCTCTAATTCTATACTTATTTATCGGGGCTTAACCGAGCTGTACTCTCTTAAACTGGGTCACCTTAACGCCAGCATCAACGCTCTTCAGATAATCTCCAACCGTCTTTCCTGCATCCTTTACGAAAGGCTGTGCGGTAAGGGTATTTTCTTTGAAGAAAGCGTTCAGCTTGCCAACGGCGATCTTCTCGATCATTTCGTCGGGCTTGCCAGCCATTTTAGGATCATTCTTGATCTGCTCGGTAACGATGGCTTTTTCCCTTGATACGACTTCGGCGGGAACGCTGTCCGGATCGACTGCGACGGGGTTCATTGCTGCGATCTGCATAGCGAGATCCCTACCGGCTTCGAGGACGGCGGGTGTATCTTTTGTAAGGCCTACCAGCACGCCCATGCGGTATGAACCGTGGATATAGGCGGCTACTCCGTCAGCATCCACTCTTTCAAAACGGGTGAGCTGAACTTTCTCACCGATCTTAGCGACCTGGTCGTTAATCTTATCGGCGACAGCGGCTCCATCCAGCTGGGCGGCGAGCAGCTCATCCAGGCTTTTTACGTTATTCTTAAGGGCGACGGCTACAATGCTTTGTGCGAAAGCAATGAAATCAGCGTTCTTCGCTACGAAGTCTGTTTCGCAGGCGAGGGTAACGATGAAGCCTGTCTTGTTGTCAGGAGTAGTAGTAGCGATGATAACGCCTTCTTTCGCTTCGCGGTCACTGCGCAGGGCGGCAACCTTCTGTCCTTTTTTGCGCAGGTAATCGATGGCTTTTTCGAAATCGCCATCGCTTTCCACCAGCGCCTTACGGCAATCCATCATGCCGGCGCCCGTTGTCTGGCGCAGCTTATTGATATCGGCTGCTGTTATAGTTGCAGTAGACATGTTGTATGATTTGATATATTGATAATATGATTTTCCAGCTTAGCGGGGAGCGCCTGTGCCGCGACGGGGCCCGGAATTCGGGATCCTGCGTTTAGGCTGGCTGCTTCCTTTCACTTTTTCGCCACGGGCGCGGGCAGCTTCATTCTCTGCTTCGGCCTGGAGGCGGGCTGCTTTCTTTTCATTCTCATCGCTGCCTGCATCTTCTACATCTTCTTCCTTCGCTGCTTGTCTTTCAGCCAGGCCGTCGGCGATGGCGGCGGTGACATAACCTACGATGATGGCGATGGATTTGGTAGCGTCGTCATTGGAAGGGATAGCGAAATCCACTTTATTGGGATCGCAGTTGGTGTCAACCATGCCAAAGGTGGAAATACCCAGGCGTTTGGCTTCAGCCAGCGCGATGTGCTCGTGACCGATGTCGACGATGAAAAGAGCGGCCGGAACACGTCCCAGCTGAGCGATACCACCCAACACTTTTTCCATCTTATCCTTGTCGCGGGCCAGCGTGAGGCGTTCTTTCTTCGTGATGCTGTCGAAAGTTCCGTCGCTCAGCATTTTCTCGATGCTTTGCATTTTCTTAACGCTCTTACGCACCGTATTGAAGTTTGTCAGCATACCACCCAGCCAGCGTTCGGTGACGAAGGGCATATTGACTTTTTTTGCAGATTCGGTAACGATCTCTTTGGCCTGCTTCTTCGTCCCTACGAACATGATCTTCTTACCGCTCTTGGCGATCTGCTTCAAGGCTGCGGCAGCTTCCTGAAGGCTTTCTGTCGTCTTGTTGAGATCGATGATGTGAATACCTTTCTTTTCAGCAAAAATGTAAGGCAGCATCTTGGGGTTCCACTTCTTACGCAGGTGACCGAAGTGGACACCGGCTTCAAGGAGTTGCTGTTGTAATGAAGTGTTATTTTCCATTTTATTTTTTTTAGCTGCAAGCTTCAAGCTACAAGCTGCAAGCGAAACTATATATGAATATTGTCGTCCAAACCGCCGGCTTGTAGCTTGAAGCCGACAGCTTGAAGCTGTTGTTAACGTTTGCTGAACTGGTAGCTTCTTCTTGCTTTCTTACGGCCAGGTTTCTTACGCTCCACAGACCTTGGGTCACGGCGCAGAAGGCCCGCGGCTTTAAGGGCCGGGCGAAACTCAGCGTTGACTTCCAGGAGGGCGCGTGCGATACCCAGCTTGCAGGCTTCTGCTTGTCCTTTCATGCCTCCGCCGGCTGCGTTGATCTTCACGTCGTATTTATCGGTCAGCTCAACGGTCTTCAGGGGAAGCTCTACCTGATTTTGCAGGTAAACCAGGGAGAAATATTGTTTATAGTCCTTGTCATTGATCGTGATCTTGCCCTCACCCTTGCTAAGGAACACGCGGGTTACAGCCTCTTTACGGCGACCAACTGCATTTTTTTGCTTTTCCATTTATCTGAAAAATTAGAAGGTTAATGTTTTGGGTTGCTGTGCAGTATGCGGATGCTGAGCACCGGCATACACGAATAATTTCTTATACATCTTGCGACCCAGGCGGTTTTTGGGGAGCATGCCTTTGACGGCCCTTTCGATCACAGCTTCGGGACGGCGTTTCAGAAGGCTCTTGGCAGATTCTTCTTTTTTGCCACCGGGGTAGCCGGAAAAGTTAATGTAGATCTTGTCTTCGAGCTTGTCGCCGGAGAAGACCACCTTGTCGGCGTTGATGAAGATGATGAAGTCTCCGCAATCAACGTGAGGGGTGTAATAAGCTTTGTTCTTGCCCCGTAATACGGCGGCGATCTTGGAACACACGCGTCCTACGGTTTGATTAGTACCGTCCACGATATACCAGTCGCGTTTAACGGTAGCCTCGTTCGCATGCTTGGTGGTGAAATGTAATTTGCTCATTGTCTTGTTTTTTTACATGAAGCTGTCGCTATCCCGACAACATTAAATGGACCTTTTGCCAGCGGAGGGTTTTCCGCTTTTCAAAGGAGTGCAAAGGTAGGACGAATGGAAGCGATGTTCCAAAGAAAAAGGGGTGTTTTTTTAGAGGGGTGGCTGTAAGTGATTGGTTTACAATAAAATTTTTGACGGCAAATTTAAATGCTGCCGCAGAAAATGGGTAATTGACGGGTTTATCCAGGCGGAGCCTCGTAATGGGCTCAATTCCTCACATATATTCTATCCAGAAAGAACCCTGTGGTAATCCCGAGATAGGCCAGCTTCAACGTGTCTTTGCTAAAGCTGATCCGGAACCCGTAAGGGTCGTCGGATAAATAAAGGATATCCTGCGAAGGATTCGATGTATGCCCGAC
The DNA here is from genome assembly GCF_030546645.1 of Flavitalea plasmicola. Classification (GTDB taxonomy): domain Bacteria; phylum Bacteroidota; class Bacteroidia; order Chitinophagales; family Chitinophagaceae; genus Puia. Next base: position 449,049 of record NZ_JAUOTO010000006.1, on the reverse strand, counting down.
ATGGTAGGTTCCATCCTGTATTACTGTATTCCCAATTCTGCTCTCGAAAGTACGATCACTACGCAGGGTAAGGAAGGAGGATTGAATGGTAGGTGGAGTAGGGATTACAGGTGCACCATACGGATAAAACACTTGTTTCCAGTTGCCTACAACCGGGGAATGGAGGGAGCTTTTTCCACAGGAGGTGGTCAGCAGGATGACGAGACAGGCGGAGATAAAAAGGAAAGGCCGCATGGGGAAGGGTTTTCTTTCCTGACATTTTTTTCGTCCGGACCGTTGCACTAAATTGCCTAAAAGACCGCTCATGTCCTCTACTATTCTCGCATTGGGCCGCAGTAGCTTTGGCGACCCGGCTAACGAAGGTAAGCTGTTATCCCAGGAAGAAGCCATTGCCCTGCTCAATGAATGGGTGCCGAACGAGCGGCTGCGGCTGCATATGAAGCAGGTGAGCGCCGTCATGAAAGCATGGGCGTTGGAGAAGGAAGGGGCCGATGAACTAACGGCACGTAAATGGGAGCTGGCAGGACTTCTCCATGACGCCGATTGGGAAAAATACCCGGAAGCACATTGCCGAATGATCATTGAAAAGCTGGAAGAGCTTGGCGTCGATGCGGAAGTGATCCATTGCATCGCATCCCATGGGCCGCGTTATTTCGGTGTTGAACCCAATAACACGATGGATAAAATGATCTATGTCTTCGATGAGCTGTCGGGCTTCATCCATGCTGCTACCCTCATGCGGCCTACCCGTTATGAAGGCATGGATGTAAAAAGCATTTTAAAGAAGCTGAAGACCCCATCCTTCGCCGCGCAGGTCAGCCGCGATGATATCAATGACGCCATCGGCCGTATCGATACCCCATTGGAGGAGATCATCCAGTTCATCATCGATCATCAGAAAGATGTGGTTTAAGGAAGTTCTATTTTCTCCGAAGGAAGGGCGCCTGCGAGCACTGGCGCCCACTGACAACCCGCAATACATAAAAGCCGTCTGCCAGGGCGGCGATACCCAGGGGCAGTTGATACAGAAGGAGGCTATGATTACCTGCCGGCTGCGCGCCCAGTTCTGCTGTTGCCAGGGTCTGGCCCGCCAGGTTCAGCACGGAAAGAGATGTCTTTCCATATGCAGGCAACTCGAATTCTATTGTTCCATTGCCATTACTCACCGGATTGGGATATATTTTTATTCCGAAAGGATTGCGTGAATACCTGACATCATTGGTTGCCGTCACTGTTCCCGTCAGGTTTTTACTGACGAAGACCCGATATTCACCTGGAGAAAGCGTAAAAGACTGGTTAGCGCCGGTGGCACTGAAAGGCTCGCCAGTGAAATAATTGAACCAGGTACCGGCTGCGGGAAAGTTCAGCGCTCCACTGGAAGAGATGACATCGAAATTTCCGATCGCTGCCACACTGAGGCTATCCGTGACGGCTATCAAGGTCTTTACCGCACCCGAGAGGCTGGCATTGAAAGTCGTGGGCAACGCCAGCTTAGGATAGGTAGTCCGCAGCTTCAGCATGACGGCGTAGACATTCCGCAGCTTTACCCGCGATGTATCCTGCAGGTAAGGCCAGGCCGAGGGTTTTGCATCCGTGCGACAGCTTGCATTCACGGTGCCATTGCCGCAGGTGTTGATGGAGTAGTCATACCCCAGCTCGCCAAACTCCCACAGCATTTTTGGTCCAGGGAGCAGCGCCCAGAATGTGGCGGCCAGCGCGTTCCGCTGCAGGCCGGTGGCAACTGTCTTTATATTATACGTGCCGTTGCTGTTGCCGTACTGTTCATTCTTGTACATCAGCCGCTCCTCATCATGGCTTTCCTGGTAAACGATGCGGCCGGGCTGATCCCAGCCAAGATTGGTATAGACGCCGCCACTGAGGTCCCAGGTTCCGCCGCCGGGCGAAGGTGTGGCATAGCCCATCGCAGCCTGGCTGAAGTTGTCATTCATATTGCCCCAAAGCATCATGCCATAATCGGCCTCTGCCTTTTCTTCGCTGTTGTCGGCAAACATTTCCAGGATACAATAGCTTCCTGGAGAGACGGCCTGTAATTGATTGTAGATTGTATCCCAGATAGCTACCCGGCTGGCATCATAGGCGCCCCAGGCGTTTACGTCACAGTTGTTGCCTGTGGCATCGCAGGTGCGCCGCTGTGTAAAGCCTTTGGCCAGGTCAAACCTGTAGCCATCAATGTGATAGTTATTCATCCAATAGCTGAGCACGCGTTGCGTAAAGGTTTTTGTCGCTGCCGACTCATGGTTGAACTGATAGCCCACATTGAAAGCATGGGTAGGATATTGGTTGAACCAGGGGCTATTGGCCGCAGGGACGCCTTTTGAATTATCGAAATACAGCTGCACCATGGGCGAACTCCCGAAAGAATGATTCAATACCATGTCCATGATCACGGCCATGCCCTGCTGATGGCAGGCATCGATGAATTGCTTCAGGGCAGCCTCCGTGCCATATACTTTATCCGGGGCGAAATAGAAATTAGGGTTATAACCCCAGCTGTTGCCGCCTTCAAAGTTGGTGAATGGCATCACTTCGATGGCGTTTACACCCAGGCGCTTGAGATAGCCCAGCGTGTCTCTCAGAGCTTGCCAGCCGGAAGGTGCAATAAAGTCCCTCACCAGGAGCTCGTAGATTACCAGCCCTTTTTTGTCCGGACGCTGAAAATCCGGAACCTGCCAGGTATACGCTGGTGCCGCAGTGCGGAGGATGCTTGCGAGGCTACCTGCAGCCTTGGATGGGAAAGTTTTCAGATTCGGATAGATGGCGGAGGAAATTCCGGGATCGACATTCTTGTCCAGGATCTTCTCCGCATTGTAGTCCGCCACCGTGATCGTGTCGTCCACCACATATTGGTAGGCGTATTCGGTACCAGGCGTCAGGCCGTGTATGGTCAGCCAGTAGAAATTGCTATCCGGCGTCCTGTTCATCAGGTAGTCCGTCTGCAGTGTCCAGTTATTGAAATCGCCCGTAACGATGATCCTGCTCTTATACGGGGCGTATAGCACAAGAATGGCAGTGGTATCACCTGGCGGATAATTGATCCCTTCTTTCAATCCTGCCGGGATAGGTACGACGTTCACCGGGCCTATGACGAAAAAGTTGATCGTGTCGGTGCGGGAAGCGCTGCCATCATTGGCCACGGCAATCACCTGCTGATTGCCCGTTGCGGTGATGTTCAGGGAATAGTTCAGCGTATCGACGCCGGCGGTCGTGGCCACCTGTAGTCCGTTGAAGTAGAGGGTGAGGGTTGCGGCTTTGTTCGAAATATAGCTGACCGTCAGCGCATCTCCCACTTTTTTGTCCAGGGTTTCCGGCACAGGCGTATACTTAGGCTGAAAAGGAGGCAGGGCAAACCGTGCCGCAAGATTGTCGTCGTACACCTGCACATACATGTCGCTATTATCCATATTGCGCTGGACCAGGCTGCCATTGCCATTACGGAAAAGGATGGCTATGCGGATGATTTTCTCTCCTGCGGGAACACCGTAGTAAGCCCTTATCCCTGGGATAGTGAAGGAATACTTGTTGTTGCCGAGATAAGTGGCAGCCAGCGCTGGATTCGGCTGATTGAAGTTCTGGTTGAATTTTACGTATTTCCAGTCAGACTGGCTGGTACTTTGGTCGGTGATCACCCCCGTATGAACGTAAACATCACCCGTAGTGGCATAATTGAACAGGCCCTTGTTGCCTTTTGAGCAGTCAACGGTGATCGTAATGGTGCCCGTATCTGCCGGAAAGGCCGGAACTGTACTCAGCAATTGGGGAAAAGCTGCCGGCCCTGTAAAAAGGGCCAGCAGCAGCAATACGGGTAATGACTTCATGAATGCATTTTTATTGGACCGTATAGGTCATATTATATTCATCCACGGTGATGGTGTAGGTGCCTGCAGCTGCAATGCTGATGTTATCCGCGTTCTGGTAGGAGAGCGCTCCATTTTTGGTACCGTAGCTGAAATCCCAGCTACCCTGCTGAATGATGAACTTGATGCTGCCTGCCGTGAGGGTAACGGTGCCTTTCCAAACGCCGTTGCCCTGGTAAATGAGAGGTGGTCTGCTGGCTGCGCTCATACCTGCGTTATTGGTCCATCCACCGGCGGTGGCATCGCCAATTACCCAAATCCTTCCTTTTGTCAGCGAATATTTTAAATTTTTAATGTCGCTGCCGTCGAAGATTACACGGACCAGGGAGTCGGCCGCGTCGGTGTTGTCGAAGGTTACTGTGTTCTTGAGATTCTTTTCGTCACCAGTGACGCCGTCCAGGAACAACTGTCCGGGATAAGCGTCCACGGCATCATACCACTTCGAACCACCTGGGGCACTGTGATCCCATTGATTGCCATCGTGGATCTTGAACTCATCGCCGGCGGACATTTTCTGCAGGCGGATGAACTGGTTGGGTCCCGTATAAGCCATCTTCAGCGCCGTAGGGGGATCCCATTGCGATGGGGACTGGAAGGCTCCCACCAGCCCCGGGACGCCGATGGCGCCGGTCTGCAGCCAGTATTTATTCTGATTGATATCAGCCACGACGCGATAGATGCCGTCGGCCGGTACGCTGATGTTGTTGCTACCTCCGCTTTGGATCAGGTTGCCCGACGTACCGCTGCCATCCACATCGCCATAGATCTTTTGCGTCGGCGTACTCCAGTCCGTATTCTCGGAGAGGAATTTAAAGCCGCCGCCAGATGCTATCAGCCTGACGTAGATAAAGAACACGCCAGGGAAATTATTATCCTGGATCATCCGAATGGCGTTCGCGGGTGTCCAGCCGATGGGTGTGGAACCGCCGACGATGTACAGTTTTACTTCTCTTTGAATATAGAATTGGTTGGTATAGCTGCTCCATTGGGTCCAACCTCCGCTGGAGGCCGTTACCGTCCATTTGAGGTTAGACGTCTTCGTGAGGTCGGGGAAGCCATGCGCCGACAGGGAATCGGAAAGGCGTGCATAGGCAAAGCTAAGGACCGAGTCCTTGCCATTGTCATTAGAAGAGATGGCGAAGAGTGGTGTCGTCGTAGAATCCTTATAGAACCAGACCTTATAGGTTACTGTATTAGCGCTATTGGAGGGGATGGACCTTGTCCAGTTGAAATGCAGGCTATCGGACGTCGAAGAGGGGTTGATCACCGTAGGCGTGATAGTAGAAGAAGGCGCTAACAGCACAAAGGGAGTGGCGCCGTCCTGAAATCGGGTGATGGTGATGTTATTTGTATTCTGCGCCATCAGTTTGGTGGAACCATTGTCTGCGAGGACGCTCCATATGAGCGCTGTCTGTGCCCCTGCCGCGATGCCCTTTGCTTTCAGGGCGCTGTCCAATTGCTGGTGCCTTAAGGAAAGCCTGGTATCCAAGCCGTTGTTGTTGGAAGGAATAGCCACGAGGGGCGTATCCAAAGGGCCTGTCTTTAAAGCGGCCACCCATTTATAGGTGGGGGGCGTCTTCAATCCGGGGACGGATGCCGTCCAGGTAAATTCTATCGTTGCATTGGGTGTGGCGGCATTCAATGCCACGGTAGTCCCGGACGCGGGAGATTGCAGGGCGAAAGGCACCAGGCCTTCTCCGGTGGAATCGAAGCCGGCAAGATCGGGCTTTTTACAGGCGGCGAAGGTGGTCAGTATAAGGAGAACACCTGCTATTTTATTGGTGATGGATGTCATATTAATTAATTTATTTCATGCTTGTAAAGGTTTGCTCTCCCTCAGAAGAACTGGTGCTTACCGGTGAGCCGTTGCCATCCAGCACGGTGCCGTGGAACTTATACCGGAAACGGGTGATGACGATACCTGCAGGGACCGTAAAGGATGAAGAGGGTATAAATGAGGCAGACCATTTTTGGTCCGCTGTCTTCCTGATGGTCAAAGTGATATCGCTGCCTACCTGAATGTGGACGGTCGCTCCATTATCCAGCGAATCTTTATAAAGACCTACGGTCGCTGTTGCAGGCGTCATCCGTTGTTCATTCGGATCCATGCTCAGCGTCTGATCGAAGTTGATGGTGATCACGTCGGTGAGGTCCACCTTGGAAGGAAAGACCCGGAGGACGGTGGGGGTAAAAATCAGTGGGTCGAATTTATAGGGCTTGTAATCCGGCGTTTGTTTAGAGCCATCCTGGGTTTTTACGAGAAACCCGAAATCCTTCAATTCGCCGGGAGATTGGCTGAACATGGTAGTGCCGATGAAGCCGAACTGCCATTTATTGACTCCCACATTCTTCATTTTAGCGGAAGCAGGTGAATTCGTCCAGGATGTGTTTGTAAAGCCGTCTTTTCCACCTCCGCTGATATTGGAAAATATCCAGATATAAGCTTCCGTTTTGCCATCCATGGGTGTGCCGGTGACGTCTACCGTCAAAGTCACCGAATCAACGGGCGTAAAGGAGGATGGATTGAATGTCACCTGGGCTTCTGCCGAATATAGCAGCAGGAAAAACAGGCATGCGGCCATACATCTCTGGCCGGCTGATCTTATATGTGTTTTATAATGTGTCATGTTGATGAGTTTATTGCTTTACAAACGCATAGCTGTATGAAATAAGAAGCTTGCCGCTGGCGGCGTCATGCCTGGCTACTGCTACTTTTAAAGAAGGGTTGATTCCCGAAGGATAGGAACCCAGGGTTACTTTTGCCGTGTCGGACCCATTCATGAGGGTGAGGACCTGAGGATAAGTGGGGTCGTCCACTGTCCAGTTGCCCGAAGCCAGCGTAATGATCCTTGGGGCCTGGCCTGGACTCGTGGTAAAGGTCGTTGGCGTACTTCCGTTCATATTGAGCGTCAGCGTAAAATCGGTGTATGGGAAAAGCGAGGTCAGGTCGGTGGTCTGATAAGGCCATCCATAATTGGCGGCAATCTCATCTTTCTGCGTTACGCTGGAGATCTTCCAGGTACCTGCCAGGGTAGTGATGGGCGTTGCGGCCTTACCCAGTGGTTTGTAATTTTCCGGCTTGCAGCCAGTGACCAGCAGGCCAGCGAGAAAGAGACAATGGGCAACTATTTTGAATTTGTTCATATATGTCGTTTTATCAATTTTAGAAACATCCGCCTTCGGGGTTCAGTTGGAAAGCCGCATTGGCATCCTGCTCTGCCTTGGGGAATTGCAGGATAAAGCCGTTGCATGTCCAGGGTGATCCGCGCCTATCGATGTTATTGCCTGTACGAGCTCCAATCCTTTTTATCTCCTGCACCCTGTTCCCTTCTCCTACCATTTCCAGCTCCCGCTGGGTGCGTGCCGCGTCAATAACTGCGGTAGCAGTGGCTCCGGCGGAAAGGTTCCGGGAAGTACCTCCGTAAGCACGCGCCAGGATGAGATTGATGTCTGTGATGGCAGTTGCCAGCGTTGTTCCTCCCAACTCCGCACCTGCCTCGGCCCGGATGAGGTAAATTTCCGTCAGGTGGGTGAGGGGCTGCTCCATGTAGTTGAAGTTAAACTTGGTGAGGCTGTTGTATCCCGGCTTTATCGTATTGCTGTACCATGCCACGCGTTTATCGGCCGCATCGCCCGTAGCGTAATTGTAAAACTGGTTGGTAAAATACAGCGTGGGGTTCTTGGTATCGGAGCGCCAGTTGCTGATGAACTCGCTGCCTGGCTGAAAATGGCTTACCTGATTGGGCAATCGGAGGATCGCCTCTTTTGTCCCGCCCAGGGAGTACCTGCTGGTGAAATCCGCGTCCAGCTGGAACTTGCCGCTTTTGATCACCTGGTCTGCGTACAGGAACGCATTTGCGAAGTCGTTCTGCTGGAAGTAAACTTTTGCGAGATAGGCTTCTGCGATCCATTTGGTCGCGGTGTAGAATTTACCTCCATCGCCTGCATCGGCCGGCAGTACACTGTCTGCGCTTTTCAGGTCGGCGACCACCTGGTCATAGACCTGCTTTACCGTGGAGCGCGAAATGGAATTGGTGGCGGTGGTCAACCTCAAAGGAATGCCTGGCTGTGAATTATCCGAAGAATACCCGTAGGGTTGGGCGAAAAGTCGTACCAGCTCGAAATGCGCCATACCTCTGAAAAAAAGCGCTTGTCCTTTGGCTAAAGCCTGATGATCGGCAGAAACTGCCTGCAGGTTCTCCAGTATATTATTGGCGGTGGCAATGACAAGATATCCCTTCTTGTACATATCATCCCTTGTGCCGCCGAAGATGGAATTCTGTCTTTTATAGATTTCTGAAAAATCGCCGGTGAGATTGGAGCCGTCGAGCTGATCGCCCAGCATATCGCTGAGCGCCTGCACGCGACCGCCTGTGAAATTCCCGTCGCCCAGGTAGGTATAGATGCCATTGCCCAGGGCCACGATATTGCTGTCCGTTGCAAAGACCTGGTCCTTGCTCAGTTGTCCTTGCGGTGGCTTGTCAAGGAATTTGGAGCAGGAGCCGGCCATTACCAGGACGCCTATGATGAGTATGTTTATTTTATAAAATTTATGCAAGTTCATATCTGTTATTTTAAAAATTAGCATTGATACCGAAGACAAATGTCTTTTGTGTGGGAGCGGTCAGGTAGGTGATATTCGGGCTGAGGTTCCTGTCCTGGGAATTTTCGAAGTCACGGGTAATCTCAGGATCGCCGCCGGGATATTTTGTAAAGGTCAGCAGGTTGGTGCCTGTAGCGAAGATCCGGAAGTCTTTAAAGAAGAGCTTTTTCAATGTGGCCCGCGGTACCCTGTATGCGATGGTGAGCTCCCTCATCCTCAAGTAGCTGGCGCTTCTCAGGAACATGGTGGAGTTGAACTGATCTTCGCTGGGCACGCCGGGATAGGAGGCTGCGTCCGCCACCAGGCGGGGATATTTGGAAATATCGCCGGGTTTGGTCCAGTGGTCCAGGAAGTCTTTCCGGAAATTCCAGAACTTTTTGGATACGCCCAGGAACTGGTACTTGCCCGAATTTTCGTAAATATTGCCCCCTATAACGAAGGTGAAAAGGCTGGAAAGTTCGAAGCCTTTGTACTGAAGGCTGGTATTGAATCCTCCGAAATAATCAGGTTGTACGGAGCCTACATAAGTCCTGTGGTCGAGCGAAAATGTTTTGGTCTGCTTACCATTTTTATCCAGCCAGATTGGCAAGCCATCGGAAGGATCGACGCCATAGAAGCGTACGAGATAATTCACGCCGACCGGAAGACCTTTTACAATGCGGGTGTCATTTGTGCCGCCACTTACGGCATCGGGCCCCAGCTCATATTCCAGTACTTTATTCTGGTTACGTGCGATATTGCCGCCCACGGACCACTTCAGGTCTTTCCCGTCTATGATCCTCAGGTTGGCGCTGAATTCCAAGCCCTGGTTCAGGATCTTGCTGTTATTTAGGTTCCTGTAGATGCTTGTAAACCCGATGGAGGGGGAAACGCCGGGGTTCAATATGATGTTCGTGGTGGTCTTATAGTAGTAGGCTATTTCACCAGTGAGCCTGTTGTTAAAAAAGCCAAACTCCGCGGCGGCGTCCACGTTATGGAGGGTCTCCCATTTCAGGTCCGGGTTGCCGAGACCATTCAGATACAGTGTAGGCAGGCCGTTATAGGTATTGGTGCCCCGGTTATATTTGTCATAGTACAGACCTGATCCGAAGTTTGCATTGCCGACGATGCCGTAGCTGGCCCGTAATTTCAGATAGCTTAGCCTGGGGATGTCCTTCATGAAATCTTCGTCACTGATGTTCCAGGCGGCCGATGCTGCCGGGAAGAAGCCGTGTTTATGATTTGTTCCGAACTTAGAAGAGCCGTCGACCCTGCCGATGAGCTGGAAGGAGTATTTATCGTGGAAGGTATAATTGATTCTGGCGAAGAAGCTGTTGAAGGTGAATCTTTCCTGGGCCACTTCGGTGATATGCACCTTTGCCGACAGCAAAGAATCCCTGAGGCGTTTGTATTCGCCTCCATTTTCCCAGAAGGGGCGGTCCGTATTCTCGGTGATCGGGTCGGTGGAATATCCTTTACGGGTATAGTCCTGGAGCTCCGTACCTAGTAAGAAGTTGAATTTGTGCTGCTCACCGGGGTTCCAGAGGTAATTGGCCGTGAGGTTGGCCGTTTCGTTCTTACCCCAGGAGGGGCTTCTTTGGGCAAAGCCGGTGTGCTTGCTGGTATCGAGCTGCGGCGTATTGAACTGATCATCATTGGACCTGGTGGATTCGATGGAGTAGTTGCCCCGGACGAAGAGGTTATGAATGGGCTGGTATTCCAGCGCCACTCCGCCCAGCAGACGCTGGTCGGTCTGTCTTCTACGGTATTCGTTGAGGCTGATCACGGGGTTCGTCGTTGTCCTGTAATAGTCGCTGTGGCTGGAATTGTATACGGAGTAGATCGGCAAGGCACTGGACATGGCATCTCCGATGCCGCCATCCCAGGCTGCGTGTACACGTTTATTGGTACCGCGGTTGTAGGCGGATGTCAGGGAGATCTTTAAATTGGGTAAGGCATTATAATCCATGTTCAATCTCGCACCTATGCGGGTATAGGCATTATTCTTCAAGTATCCCTGGTCGTTACTGTACGTAAGGTTGCCGAAGGTCTTCAGCTTACTGGTTCCGGCGGACATCGACAGGCTATGATCGTCGATGAAGCCTTTTTGTGTCAGCAGGTCCCACCAATTGGTATTTGTCTGGCTGGCCTGGGCCCAGGTGACTCCGCCCGGCAGGCTGGCATATCCAGTGTGGCCATCGTTGAGCCATGCTTCCTGGCGTAACTGCAGCCATTGGGGGCCGTCGACAAAATCCAGCTTTTTAGTATAGGTGGCAATGCCCAGTTTGTTGGAATAAGTGAACAGGGGTTGGCCGGACCTGCCTCTTTTTGTTGTGATCAATATGACACCGTTGGCGCCTCTCGATCCGTAGATGCCCGTTGCGCCCGCGTCTTTCAGGATCTCGATGGATTCGATGTCATTGGGATTGATGGAGGACAGCGGGTTCTGGTTCATGGCGCCGCCGTTGCCCCGAAGGAAGGGGTCCGCGATGATGGGCGTTCCATCCACCACATAGAGGGGATCGCCGGAGGCGGAGATGGAACCTACGCCGCGGATGCGTACAACGGAGCCGGAGCCGGCGAGTCCGTTGCCTTGTATTATCTGCACGCCCGGGGCGCGGCCTGCCAATGCGGCTTCGAAGCTGGGTACCGGGATCTCGCTGATCTTGTCGCCGCCGACCCTGGAGATGGCGCCGGTGACCTCTCTTTTGCGTTGGGTGCCATAGCCGACCACGATCACTTCATTCATGGAAGCATTGGTCGCGGTGAGCTGGACATTCACTACGTCTCCTGTGATATCTACCTGCTTTGATCCATAGCCGATGGAGGAGAAGATCAGGGTGTGCGTAGCGGCGGTCACGGTGAGACTAAAGCTACCGTCCGGCGCGGAGGAGGTGCCTCTCGCAGAACCTTTTGGCACGATGGATACGCCAGCCAAAGGACTTCCGTCCTTTGCGTCCGTGACCTTGCCCGTGACCGTTTGGTTCTGTGCGTAGGAGAATAGCGTTGCTAATAGCAGGCATAGTAGGACAGGAGTCCTTGCAAGCAATCGTTTCTTTCTCATAAACTGATCGTTAGTTTAGTCGTTTGTTTAATGGCTAATTGTGTACAAATTACACATTATAATGTGTAAACAATACACAATATTTCATAAAATTTATTATTCTGCCAACTTTAGGGTAAACTTTATTTGCTAAATCGATATAGGGAAGGGCGAATCGTCGCCTTTCCGGGACGAGGATTCAGGGAGCGATATCAGAAAGAAACAAGTCGTCAGAAGTCGATGCCGAACCATTTTTTTCTTTCCTTCTTCTGGTATTTCTCGTAGTTGAATTTGTAGAGCTTGCCGGGGCGATGTGGGACGTCCGTCTCCAGCTCGCCCGTATCTTCCAGCAATTCCATGGAAAAAAACTTCTTCCGGAAGTTGCGTCTGTCGAGCTTTACATCCAGGATGGCTTCATAGAGGTTTTGCAGCTCCCTCAGGGAGAATTGTTTGGGCAGGAGGCTGAAGCCGAGAGGGTGTTCCTGTATCCTTTTCTGCAGCCATTCATAGCATACGTCGAGGATCTGGCGATGATCAAAGGCCATGTCGGACAGGGTCGTCACCCGATGCCAGTGCAACTCGTTGTCCGTGATCTTCAATTTATGATGTTCGATATTGATGAGAGAACAATAAGCGATGGTTACGACGCGGGCGGCGGGGTGCCTTCCTACGTCTCCGAATGCTTTTACCTGCTCAAGGTATACGTCATCGAGCCCTGTACGTTCCTTCAGGATACGATAGGCGGCCTGATCAAGGTCTTCGTGATTGTTCACCAGGTCACCCAGGAGGGACCACTTATTATCGAATTTTTCCAGATCCGATTTGATCAGCAATACTTTCAGCTCGTTGTCGTCGAAGCCGAATATGACGCAGTCCACGGAGATGCCGATGATGCCATCGCTCTCCAGTTGTTTGAGAATAGTCTTAATATTTTTTTGCGGCACAGCAGCGTTACCCGAAGTTTTGGCAGTAGTATCGGATGTTATTTTAAGGTTCATAGAACCACGAATTTAATTCCTTTTCCGGTAACTGTATGCGATTGGTCGTTTGGAAACGATTCCCGTAACTTTATCCGATCAAAAACTTTGTATGTATTCTTCTGAACAGACCCGGCAATTACAGCAACTGACGAAGGAATTAATGGCAGCCAGTAATAGTAAACCCCTGGGAAAGGGGAAGCTGGATGATTTGAGGGATGTGATCCGGTTTCATGAATACCGGTATGCGATCATGAACGATCCGCTGATCTCGGACCCTGAATATGATGGCCTTTACAAACAGCTGGAACACATTGAGGCCGAGCATCCGGAGCTGATAAAGCCGGATTCCCCCACGCAACGGGTAGCCAAGGGGCTTACCAAGGAGTTCCCCACTATGCAGCACCTGGTGCCCATGTTATCCCTGGAGAACTCTTATAATGAAGAAGATCTGTTGGCTTGGGACAAGCGGGCCCGGGAGCTCGCAGGGCTGGAGGAGCTGGAGTATTGTGTCGAGCCGAAGTTCGACGGGGCCAGTATTTCTCTCACCTATGAAAATGATCTGCTCCTGAGGGGGGTGACACGTGGAGACGGGGTAGCGGGCGATGAGATCACCAACAATATCCGGCAGATCCGCAGTGTGCCGCTGAAAGCCGCATTTTCCCGATATGGTCTTCAGCTGGTGGAGATCCGGGGGGAAGTGCTGATGAATAAAAACAATTTTAAAAAGTATAACGACCAGCTGGCGGAGCAAAATCTAGCCCCACTGGCCAATCCCCGTAATGCAGCGGCGGGCTCTCTGCGGATCAAGGATCCACGGGAAGTAAGCCGTCGCAACCTGGAGGCCTTTCTCTATCATGTCAGCTATTTCACTACGATGGAAGGGTGGCAGATGACGGACGGCCATCTCACCAGTCCCGAGGGGGAGGATATGGGAGCCGTCAAGCCAAAGGAGATGCCTGTGCACCCGGCGCTCAAGAGTCACAGCGGCAGTCTGCAAATGTTATGGGATCTTGGTTTTAGAAGTCCCCAAAAGGAAAAAAGAGTCGTAAAAGGCATCCAGGCGGTGCTGGATTATTGTCACGAATTTGAAAAGCAGCGGGATGGTCTGCCTTATGAGATAGACGGCATGGTGATCAAGGTAAACTCCATTGCATTGCAGGATAAGATGGGCATGACCACTCACCACCCCCGATGGGCCATCGCCTTTAAGTTCAAGGCACGCCAGGCTACCAGTATCCTGCGGAAAGTAGAATTCCAGGTAGGTCGTACCGGCAGCATTACTCCCGTGGCCAAGATCGACCCGGTGCCCTTGAGTGGGGTGACTGTCAGCTCTGTCTCTCTGTTCAATGAGGAGGTGGTCCGTGAAAAAGACCTGAAGATAGGCGACCAGGTGCTGGTGGAGCGGGCGGGAGATGTTATTCCTTATATCGTAAAGCCGTTGGCAGAGCTGCGCACAGGTAAGGAAACTGCCATTGTTTTCCCTACGCATTGTCCCGTTTGCGGCGACAAGCTGGTAAAACCGGAAGGAGAGGCTGTATGGCGTTGTGTCAATATCAATTGTCCTGCGCAAGTAGTCGAACGGATCATCCATTTTGCCAGTAAGGACGCCATGGATATCCGCAGCTTTGGAGATGCCAATGTGCGTAAGTTCTTCGAACTGGGGTTCTTAAAGGACATCCCCGGGATCTATCACCTGCCCTACGATAAAATTAGGGAGCTGGAAGGGTTTGGGGAAAAAAGCATTGCCAATCTGCAGGGAGCCATCGAAACTTCCAAAAAACAACCGCTGCACCGGCTGATCTTCGGATTGGGTATCCGTTATGTCGGGGAAACTACGGCCAAAACCCTGGCAGCAGCCGTCAGCCATCTGACGGACTTTGAGGGGTTCTCGCTGGAAGACCTTCAAAACCTGGAAGATGTAGGTCCCAAGGTGGCGACCAGCGTACATCAGTTCTTCCGCAATAAGGACAACCGGGCCCTGTTGGATAAACTGGAGTCCCTGGGCCTGAACCTGAAAAGTCAGAAGGGCGCGCCGGCTGCCGGAGGCAACCTGAATGGGCAAACGTTCTTATTCACGGGTACTTTACAGCGGCTGAAACGGTCCGACGCGGAGGAAATAGTAGAAAAGAATGGGGGTAAGCTACTCAGTGGCGTTAGCAGTAAGCTTAACTACCTGATAGTGGGGGAAGACGCCGGTAGCAAATTGGAAAAAGCCAAAAAAATACCTTCCATCCGTATACTCACAGAGGACGAGTTTATAAAGCTTGTAGACATATAAGAATATTTTCTTACGTTACTGGTAAATCGAAAATCTTTTCCGTAACTTTAAGAAAATTGCAGGCATGATTAGAAAACTATCCGGCGAAGCGTGGAAACCATTGCAGTTTCCCGGCTGGAAACAACTCCGAAAAAAATATGCGCTTTCATCGCAGGGTCGCGTTGCCAGTTATTCTGAGGACGTGATCGCTGATGGCAAGTTGCTTAATGGCAGCCTTACCACAGGCTACAAAACCCTCAATCTTCACCGGCCCGGAAACAACGGTACGCTGTACATTCACCGGGAAATAGCGCGCCTGTTCCTGCCGAAAGCCTCTCCGAAAAACAAATATGTGATCCACGTGAATCACAACAAGCTGGACAATGCCGCCAAAAATCTGAAATGGGCTACATTGGAGGAGATGATCGATCATCAACAGAAGAGTCCTGCCAAGATCGCTTATAAGAAGGTTCAGGCCAATCGCACTGTGGGGCTTAAACTAACGGCTGCGCAGGTGAAGACCATTAAGAAAACCCTTTCAAGCAAGAACCGGCAGCTTACTATCAAAAAACTGGCAGAGAAATACAATGTCAGTGAAATGACCATGTACCGCATCAAGAGCGGAGAGAATTGGGGGAGGATCAAATAGCTTCGGTCTTTCCGACGATAAGAACCACCAGACAGGAGAAAACACATATGTTACAGCCCGCTACGATCAAGTTCCTAAAAGATCTAAAGAAAAATAACAACAAGCCCTGGTTCGAGAAAAATAAAACGATCTACCTGGATGCCAAAGAGGATATGGATCAGTTCGTACAGCAGGTGATCGATGGGCTGAAAAAAATTGACCCGGATATAGGCGCTTTACAACCGAAAGACTGCACTTTCCGTATCTATCGCGACGTAAGATTCTCCAAAGACAAGACACCCTATAAGACAAATATGGGAGCCTCCTTCAACAGGGGCGGCAAAAAGGTTCCCACGGCAGGCTATTATTTCCACTGTGAGCCGGGAGGGCAAAGCATGGCCGGCGGCGGTCTCTGGATGCCAATGCCTCCACATCTTGCCAAGGTCCGGCAAGAAATAGATTACAGCTTCGATGAATGGAAAAAGATCACCGGGAACCGGAATTTTTTAAAGATCTTCCCCAAAGGCGTGGAGGGCATAGAGCTATTGTCCAGACCGCCCAAAGGATATGACGAAGAGAACCCAGCCATCGAATTCCTCAAGATGAAATGTTTTATCGTCTCGCGGGATCTTACCGACGCAGATCTGCAATCAAGGTCCCTGTTGAAAGAAGTATTGAAAACATTTTCTGCCATGAAAGCGTTTATCGACTTTCTCAATCGAAGTATGGATTAGTATAAACGCATATAAAAAGGGCCTTACGGCCCTTTTTATATGAGATGCTCAGCAAGCAGGTATTCCGCTATCTGCACGGCATTGGTAGCCGCCCCTTTTCGTAAATTATCACTTACGACCCACATATTGAGCGTCTTTGGCTGCGTCTCGTCTCTTCTCAACCGGCCGACGAACACTTCATCCTTATTGTGCGCGTCTTTCGGCATGGGGTATTGCTGCGTAGACGGATCATCCACCACCACCACGCCAGGGGCTTTTGACAGCAGGCTCTTTACTTCGGCCATATCGAACTCATTTTCAAACTCCACGTTCACCGCCTCGCTATGGCCGCCCATTACCGGGATACGCACCGTCGTTGCCGTCACCCGGATGGAATCATCGCGCATGATCTTTTTTGTCTCATTGACCATCTTCATCTCTTCCTTCGTGTATCCATTGTCGAGGAACACGTCGATCTGGGGAATGACGTTGAGGTCGATGGGATATTTATACGCCATTTCGCCCTCTACCCCCTTTCTTTCATTCATCAGCTGCGTGACGGCCTTTACGCCCGTACCGGTGACGCTCTGGTAAGTAGATACCACGATCCTCTTCACCTTGTATTTTTTGTGCAGCGGGTTCAGTGCCACAACCATCTGGATGGTGGAACAGTTGGGATTGGCAATGATCTTGTCCTCTTTTGTGAGGGCATCAGCATTCAGCTCGGGCACTACCAGCTTCTTAGTGGGGTCCATCCTCCAGGCGGAGGAGTTGTCGATGACCGTGATACCGGCTGCGGCGAATTTCGGGGCCCATTCCAGGGAGGTGCTGCCGCCTGCCGAGAAGATGGCTACATTGGGCTTTGCTGCAATGGCATCGGCGGCGCTGATGATCTTGTATTTCTTTCCTTTGAAGGTTACTTCCTTCCCTACCGACCTTTCAGAAGCTACGGGGATCAATTCCGTGACGGGGAAATTCCTTTCTGCCAATACGTCCAACATTTTGGTGCCTACCAGGCCTGTGGCGCCTACGACTGCAACTTTCATTTTTTTTGATTATGTGTGTGTTTATTTAAAAAAAAGAGCCTCCCCAATCCGGGAAGGCTCTCATTATCTTGTCATACAAAACAATCAAACCCCTTCCCGCTGTGGGAACTGCTTCTTGGTTTGCTTTGTATGTTTCATTATTATTTGCATAACGGGGCCAAAAATAGGCATGAAAGCAAGAAAATCCAAATTTTTTTAAAGATTACCCTCCCGGAGAATGGGTATGATTGGTAAATCGTGAAAAATAAACCAGGAATAATTTTGGTATGAATATTTATGAAGGAGATTTGCCTGGTTTTAATATCTGTCAAAACTTTAAACTGATGTACATGAAAAAATTGTTTATCCCTGTCGTAGCTATCGCAACCTTCTCCTTTATGTATTCCTGCAAAGGCAAGAATAAGGATGCATCGTCCGATGCCGGCACCACGCAGGAACCTGCCAAGAAAGACGAAACCAAGGCCGCCCCAACCAATGAGCCCAAGACCTATACAGTGACCTTCAGCCCTGACACCGTCCTGCTGGGCAAGAACAAGGAAGCGTTTATAAAGATCAAGAATGCTAAGGCCATCGCTTTGCAGAATCCCGACGGCAAGGATGAGGGTATCGAGCTGACCTTTGACCTGGACGTGACAAATAAGAATAAGGTAGGCGGCCACAATTTCTTTTTCAGTACCAGCAATTTTCGGCTGACCCTGGATAACAACCAGAATATCACTGAAGCAGACGGTAATTCTTCCGGTGTCGATGCTGAATCCACGAAGGAGATTGCGGGTATTAAATACAAGATCCCTGCGGGTGCAAAGCCAAAGACGCTGAACTTATTCCATGATGAGACACGCGCGAGTGTAGGAGTGGAACTGAAATAGTCTGGTCCAGATAAGAAAAGGCCGGCTCACACCCGAGCCGGCCTTTTTATTTATACCAGTTCGATATCGAAATTTACCAGGTCTACGAATTGTCTGATCCGGCCGTCAATATCCCGTTTGGTGATCTCTTTAAGGCGGGTGGGGCCGAATTTCTCTACGCAGAAGGATGCCATGGCCGAGCCTACGATAATGGCCGTCTTCATATTTTCGAATGAGACATCGCGGGTCTGGGCGATATGACCGATGAAGCCTCCTGCAAACGTGTCGCCGGCACCGGTGGGATCAAAGACCTCTTCCAGGGGCAGGGCGGGTGCAAAAAAGACCTGGTCCCCATGGAAAAGCAATGCCCCATGTTCCCCTTTCTTAATAACGAGATATTGGGGTCCCATTTTCTGGATCTCTTTTGCCGCCTTGACCAGGGAGAACTGGCCGCTGAGTTGACGGGCTTCGCTGTCATTGACCAACAGCACGTCCACCATGGTAAGGAGCTTTTTCAGGTCGGGCAAGGCATTGTCCATCCAGAAGTTCATGGTATCCATGACAATGAGCTTGGGACGGATCTTCAGCTGCTGAACGACGCTGATCTGCAGGCTGGGCAATACGTTGCCGAGCATGACGAATTCGCTGCCCTGGTAGCTTTCCGGAATGATGGGATTGAAGTCGGTCAGTACATTGAGGTCAGTCACCAGGGTATCCCGGGTGTTCATGTCCATGTGGTAGCGACCACTCCAGAAGAAGGACTTTTTATCGGATACGATTTCCACGCCTTCCAGGTTCACGCCTCTGCGCGTTAATTCGTCCATTTCTTCCTGAGCGAAATCGTAGCCGACAATGGACACCTGGTTAATGGGCCTGATGAAGTTGCTGGCTGCATAAGCGGCATAGGTAGCGGCTCCACCAACAATCCAATCTGTTTTACCGAAAGGGGTCTCAATGGCGTCATATGCCATGGAACCGACAACAATTAGAGACATAGCGTTTGTTTGCCCCCGGCTCCTAAGGGGGTGTGAATTAAATTAAAAATGGCCTTAAGGAGCTTTGTCAGGCGGTGCAAACCTACATAATTTCAGTCACAGGACAAGGGGCGGGCGTACAGTCTCTATCCGCTGCGCATTCTTCTGGTGCCAGTAGAATTGCTTCTTTATTTTATGAGCAGGGAATCGGTAATGATAGCTCAATTTCAGTTTTAGGTTATGCCGGCTAAGCCGCTTGGCAAATTCTTTGTATCGTTGAAGGACATACTGCAGGTTGATGTATTTGTAATGAAGCAGCAGGAATTCTTTCTCGGAGAAAATGATCTCCCCTATGGGATGGGCTTCGTGAGCGCCATAGCCATAGTTCATCTCTTTTATCCTCGCCTTGTTGAAACAGATCCATTTGCCTGGAAAGTCCTTATATATCACCCCATGATCCATTCCGGCTATGTCCCAATCATCTTTCATATTTATCATATTCGTGAACCAGGTGCGGATGATGGTGGCTTTGGTGGATAAAAGATATTCAGGATGAATATCCAACCATTCATCCACATCGCACACGACCACCCAGTCTGTCGCGGCATTTTTCCAGCAGCTGTTCTTGATATTCAATAATGCCTGATCGCTCATTTTGTCATTCGTATAAAAATTCAGCACTTTACAATTATGCTGCCTGGCTATTTCCCTGGTATTATCCGTCGAAAAATTGTCATATATGACTATTTCACATCCGGGGAAACGCTGTTGGTAGAACCTGATGGTATAAGGCAATAGAAGCTCTTCGTTGTACGCGATCAGATAGATAGTGACCATAGTGAAGTTTGGTTTAGGGCATTTACGCCTGTAAAACTTTCTATGCTGGGAAAAGAATCTTAAAATTTTCTAAAAATCGACGGCTAACACTTGTTAGTATTTTTCTATCTTTACGCTCCATATGGCAAAGATCCAGGGTAAAAAGAACAGCACTAAAAAGGAGGTCATTATCGAAAAGGCGTCCAAGCTCTTCCGGGAAAAGGGATTTGGGGCGGCGTCGATGCGGGATCTGGCCGAGAATGTGGGTGTGGAAGCCGCCAGCCTGTACAATCATATTCAATCGAAGTCGGAAATATTACAGACTATCTGCTTTAAAGTAGCCAATGAGTTCATGACCAACCTGGAGCAGGTGGAATCCAGCAGTGAGTCCACGCTGAAGAAGATGGAGGCCATTATCCGGCTGCATATCCGCATGATGCTGGACCAATATGAGTTCATTTATATTTCCGACCATGAATGGCGGCATTTGCCCGAGCCTTATCTCTCCAATTTTCTCAGTCAAAGAAGGAGCTATCGCAAGCGGCTGGGAGATATAATAGAAGAGGGTATTGCCAAGGGGGAGATGAAACATATCGATCCATATGTAGCCGTGCTGATCATATTATCCGCCGTCAGCGGCATAGACTCCTGGCAGCGGAGCCGCAAGAGCACCAGCGCCGAGGCATTGGAGACGAATATGGTAAAATACCTTATCGAGGGACTGAAGAAGTAGCCACAAGCGGCAAGCTACAAGCTGCAAGCGGCACCTAATAATCATATCAGACTTAAAAGATCTTGCTTGTGGCTTGTAGCTCACAGCTTGCAGCTCAAAAAAAATGGCCAGTCATTTCAGGAAATTACGGGTACAGGATGTCCGTCGTGAAACAAACGATTGTGTCTCCGTCGCCTTTGCCGTTCCAAAGGATCTCCAGGAGGAATTCAGGTTCATCCAGGGGCAGAACATCACGATCAGGACCCGCGTAGGGGAAGAGGAGATACGTCGAAGCTATTCCATCTGCAGCAGCCCTTTTGAAGAGGAGCTCAGAATTGCCGTTAAAAAAGTGCCGGGGGGACTTTTCTCCACTTATGCCAATGATCGGCTGAGAATAGGAGACGAGCTGGAGGTGCTCCCGCCCACCGGCGCATTCTATACTCCCCTTGACCCGGCGAAGCCCAAAAGCTACCTGGCTTTTGCAGCAGGCAGCGGCATCACACCTATCCTATCCCTGATCAAGACGGTGCTGGCGGCCGAGCCGGACAGTCAGTTCACCCTGGTGTACGGCAACCGTCACAGGCCTTCCATCATATTCCGGGAGGAGTTGGAGGCGTTGAAAAACCGGTATATGCATCGCCTGGCGCTGCACCATATCCTTAGCCGGGAAAAAACGGATATTTCCCTGCACCAGGGCAGGATCGACGCGTTGAAGTGTGCGGAGCTTTGCGACAAGCTGATCGACCTGGCGGGCACGGATGAGGTATTTCTATGCGGGCCGGCACAAATGATCTTCACGGTGAAAAGCTGGCTGGAGGAAAAAGGTGTTGATCACCGTAAGATCCATTTCGAATTGTTCCATACCCAGGAAAGGCTTTCATCGGCAGGGGGCGTAGAAAATGCTGCCGTCAAGACACCGCTGACCGGAAAGATCAGCCGGGTGACCGTACGGCTCGATGGCGCCAGCGTTGAGTTCGACCTGCCTTTTGAAGGTGATTCTGTTCTGGATGCCGCCTTATTGCAGGGCGCCGACCTGCCTTTTGCCTGTAAGGGCGGGGTCTGTTGTACCTGCCGGGCCAAGCTGGTGGAAGGAGAGGTGGAAATGGATGTTAATTATGCGCTGGAAGAAGACGAACTGTCGGAAAGATTTATTCTTACCTGCCAGTCCCATCCCAGATCAGAGAAAGTGGTAATAGATTTTGATACCAGGTAAAATAGACCCCGGCACCCTGGTGGGCGTCGAGAGTTTTATCCAGCCATCCCCTACAAACCGGGAAGGGGTCCAGTTGCCTACGCTGCCGTTGTAGCCATCGTATTGAATTTCCCAGATGGACTCGCTGTTGTTCTTATGATTGATATCAAAAAGGTCGGCATAATTCGTCCACAGGAGGCGAAAAAAAGCACAATCGCTGGATTTGGAACGGAACTAACAGTTGTTAGTATGTTTAAGATAAAAAAAGTATCTTTACAGCTGCAAATTTTATCATATGTCTGTGCAGGATCTTGAAAAAATATTCCAGGATAAGATAGACGCGGATATTCGTATCGAGCCTAAGGACTGGATGCCCGATGCCTACCGTAAGACATTGGTCCGCCAGATGTCCCAGCATGCTCATAGCGAGATCGTAGGGATGCTGCCAGAAGCCAACTGGATCACGAGGGCCCCGACCCTTCGACGCAAGGCGACACTGATCGCCAAGGTGCAGGATGAGGCGGGGCACGGGCTTTACCTGTATTCGGCGACCGAAACGCTGGGCACAGGCCGGGATGAGCTGCTGGAGCAGCTGCACACCGGGAAAGCCAAGTATTCTTCTATATTCAATTATCCGACACTCACCTGGGCGGATATGGGCGCCATCGGCTGGCTGGTGGATGGAGCGGCAATTATGAACCAGGTGCCATTGTGCCGGGCTTCCTATGGACCGTATGCGCGGGCCATGGTCCGGATCTGTAAGGAGGAAAGCTTTCATCAACGGCAGGGGTTTGAGATCCTGCTTACGCTAAGCAGAGGCAGCGAGGCTCAGCGGCGGATGTGTCAGGATGCGATCAACCGTTGGTGGTGGCCTTCAGTCATGATGTTTGGGCCCAATGATGACGCGTCTCCCAATAGCGCACAAAGCATGCAGTGGAAGATCAAGCGTTTTTCAAATGATGAATTACGTCAAAAGTTCGTGGACGTGTCCGCAGAACAGGTGAAGATACTGGGAATGACCTTGCCCGATCCGGACCTGGTATGGAATGAAGACAAGCAGCATTATGATTTCGGGGCCATTGACTGGGATGAATTCTGGAATGTGATCAAGGGTAACGGGCCTTGCAATAAAGAGCGGCTGGAGGCGAGGGTCAAAGCGCATGAGGACGGGGCGTGGGTAAGAGAGGCGGCGATGGCGTATGCAGAAAAGGTGTCACGAAATTCAGTAAAAAAAGAGATTGCATAATTATGTCAAATCAGTGGCCACTTTGGGAGATCTTCATCCGGAGCAAACAGGGGCTGGATCACAAGCATGCGGGCAGCCTGCATGCCGCAGATGCGGAGATGGCTATCGAAAATGCGAGGGATGTATATACCCGTCGCATGGAGGGAGTCAGTATCTGGGTAGTAGAAAGTAAACATATTCATGCCTCCAACCCGGATGAGGCAGCCAGCTTTTACGATCCGGCCAATGATAAGGTCTACCGGCATCCGACGTTTTACGACTTGCCGGACGAACTAAAGCACATGTAACATGTCTGAATCAACCTTTCTTTTTCAGTATGTCCTCCACCTGGCAGACGACGTCCTCATCCTGGGTCACCGCAACAGCGAATGGACGGGGCATGGGCCTATCCTGGAGCAGGATATCGCCATTTCCAATATTGCCCTGGACCTGATAGGACAGGCAAGAAATTTTTATCAATATGCCGCACAGCTTTCGAACGAAGAGGGCATCAGCGCTACGGAAGACAGCCTGGCCTATTTGCGGGACGGCTGGGATTTCAGGAATTGCCTGCTGGCAGAGCAGACCAATGGTGACTGGGCAAAGACCATCCTGCGCCAGTTCTTCTTCAGCGCCCACCAGGTCGACCTGTATGCGTGGCTGGCGAAAGGCAATGATACCACATTGGCGGCCATCGGGGCTAAAGCCTATAAAGAGGCCATCTACCACCTTCGCTGGAGCAGCGAGTGGGTCATCCGGCTGGGAGACGGCACGGAGGAAAGCCATGCGCGTATGGTCAGGGCCCTGGATGAACTATGGAAATTCACGGGAGAGTTGCATACGCCTGTTCCTTATGAGCTATGGGCCACCGGCGCCGGGATAGGTCCGGATCTTTCATTGCTACGACTGAAATGGGAGGAAAGGATCAAAAATATATTTGACGAAGCAGGGTTGACATACCCGTCGACGCAGTGGATGCAGACGGGTGGAAAAGAAGGGCGTCACACGGAGCAACTAGGCTATGTCCTGGCGGAGATGCAATTCCTGCAAAGAGCTTACCCCGGATGCGAATGGTAATGGAACGTCACCACGATAGCGCAACCGTCTCTATAGCGGAGATCCGATCGTTACTGAAGGAAGTGAACGATCCGGAAGTTCCTGTGCTGTCTATACTGGACCTGGGTATCGTCCGGGATATTAAAGTGGACGGAGATAAGGTGGAAGTCGTTATAACGCCCACCTATAGCGGTTGTCCTGCGATGGACATGATCCGCACCGAAATAGGGGCCGCGTTGGGCCGGCATGGCTATGGCAATGTCCGGATCACTACGGTGCTTTCGCCGGCGTGGACGACGGAATGGATGAGCCAGGAGGGCAAGGATAAATTGAAAGCTTATGGTATTGCTCCGCCCAACCCATTGCAGCAGGTGTGCCACGTAAGGCCATTTCAGCGGGAAGAGGCTGTCCAGTGCCCGCATTGCCATTCCTACCATACCCGCCTGATCAGTGAATTTGGAAGTACGGCGTGTAAGGCCCTGTATCGCTGTGAAGATTGTAAAGAGCCATTCGACTATTTCAAGTGTCATTGATCTTCTAATTATATCCACATGTCTTCTATATTATTCGAGGTCCGCGACCACATCGCTTTTATCACGCTGAACCGTCCCGACAAGCTGAATGTATTCAATAGGGAGATGGCATTGCTTTTACAAAGCCGGTTGGATGAATGCGCCAGCCTTCATGAAGTGAGAGCCGTCTACCTGACGGGCGCCGGCAAGGGATTTTGTGCGGGCCAGGATCTGGCGGAAGTGGTCGACCCGGAAGGGCCGGGCATGGAGACGATCCTCAGCGAGCATTATAACCCGATCATCACCCGTATCCGGAACCTTCCCAAGCCTGTTCTGGCGGCGGTGAGGGGTGTAGCGGCAGGCGCGGGTGCCAATATCGCCCTTTGCTGTGATGTCGTCGTAGCTTCGGCCTCGGCCTCTTTTATCCAGGCTTTTTCGAAGATAGGCCTCATACCCGACAGCGGAGGCACCTATTTTCTTCCCCGGCTGGTGGGCTGGCAGCGTGCATCAGCCATAGCTATGCTGGGAGACAAGGTCATTGCCAGTGAGGCGGAAAGAATGGGGATGGTGTACAAGGTTTATGAGGAAACGGAATTTGAATCAGCCTCACATGCCCTGGCGGTCACGCTGGCGCGACTTCCAACGAAAGCCCTGGCTCTTACCAAGCATGCCCTCAATTATTCTACTGTCAATTCTTTTGAGGCCCAGCTCCTGTTGGAGGACGAGCTGCAGCAAAAGGCGGCTGCTACAAAGGATTATGCGGAGGGCGTCCAGGCTTTTCTGGGTAAGCGGGTCCCTGATTTCAAGGGAGAATAAATTTTATATATGAAAAGTAAAGCAACGCGGATCGTCGACGCCATGATGGAGAAGGATCATTTCAGTCAATGGCTGGGTATTGTCCGGCTCGGCGAGCGGGAAGGTTATTGCCGGCTGCAGATGATCGTGCGGCCGGAAATGTGCAATGGGTTTGGTATTGCGCATGGAGGCATTACTTATTCCCTGGCGGACAGTGCCCTTGCTTTCGCCTCCAATAGTGGCGGCAAGCATGCCCTATCGATAGAAACTTCCATTTCGCATATACGTCCCCTGCAGGCGGAAGATGCCATCATTGCCACTGCGGTGGAGAAAAGCCCCGGTAATAAGATCTCCATCTATGAAGTAAGGATAGAAAAAGAAGATGATGGGGAACTGGTAGCGCTTTTCAAGGGGACTGTATACCGGAAAAGCATTGATTGGGAAGTATAATTGATTTAAAGACCAGGCAAATGATCTACGAATTTAAAGGATACAGGCCTGTGGTGGATATTTCCGCTTTTATCCATCCGCAGGCGACCGTCACCGGCAATGTGGTGGTGGGGAAAAACGTTTATATCGGGCCAGGCGCGGCCATCAGGGGTGACTGGGGGCGTATTATCATAGAAGATGGCTGTAATGTACAGGAGAATTGTACGGTCCATATGTTCCCGGGCGTCACGGTGTGGTTGAAGGAGGGTGCGCATGTGGGTCATGGGGCAGTGGTCCATGGGGCTGTCATTGGGCGCAATTGCCTCATCGGCATGAATAGTGTCATCATGGATAATGTTCAGTTGGGGGAGGAATGTATCGTAGGCGCGCTTACTTTTATAAAGGCGGGGATGGAGATACCCCGGCGTAGCATGGTCGTAGGCAATCCCGGCGTGATCATTAAGGAGGTCAGTGATGAGATGATCCGGTGGAAGACGGAAGGTACGGCGTTGTACCAGGCTTTGCCGGATGAGATGCGGGGAGCCTGGAAGGCCTGTGAACCTTTGAGGGAAGGGGTTCCGGGGGAGGGAGGCGATATGGAGGGGGCTTCCGGGTATAAACCTTGGAAATGACGCCTTGTTTTGGAATGCGTATATTTGCACCCTTGTGGAAAAATCAAATTTTGTAGACCAGATCAGGATATTCTGCCGAACCGGGCACGGCGGCGCGGGAAGTAAGCATTTTGCGCAGACGAAGTTTAATGCCATGGCCGGACCTGACGGGGGGAATGGGGGACGGGGAGGACATATCATCCTCCGTGGGAGCAAGCATTTGTGGACCCTTCTGCATCTGCGTTATTATAAGAATGTGCTGGCGGAGAATGGCGAGGCGGGCAGCGGCAATAACTGTACCGGCCGTTTTGGCAAAGACATCATTATCGAAGTCCCGCTGGGTACCATTGCCCGGGACGAGGAGACGGGTAAGAAGGAGGTCGAGATCTTAGAGGATGGGCAAGAGGTCGTCTGGCTAAAAGGGGGAAAAGGCGGTCTGGGCAATGCCTTTTTTGCCAGTCCGACGAACCAGGCACCAGAACATGCACAGCCGGGGCTCCCCGGTGTGGAAGGCTGGAAGGTGCTGGAATTGAAGGTCCTGGCCGATGTAGGATTGGTGGGATTCCCCAATGCTGGCAAATCCACTTTGTTATCCGTCATCACGGCTGCAAGGCCAAAGATCGCTGACTATGCGTTCACGACCATCACACCGCAGCTGGGAATGGTAGAATACAGGGAAGGCCGGTCATTCTGCATGGCCGATCTGCCCGGTATCATCGAAGGTGCGGCCGAGGGTAAGGGTCTGGGGCACCGATTTTTACGTCATATCGAAAGAAATCCTGTCCTGCTCTTTCTCATCCCCGCAGACAGTACGGATCACCGCGAGGAATTCCGGATCCTGGTGAAAGAGCTGGAGAAATATAATCCCGAGCTGCTGCATAAACAATTCATCATTGCCATCAGCAAGTCTGATATGCTGGATGATGAATTGAAGGAAGCGATCAGCAAGGAATTGCCTGACAATATTCCCCATGTATTTATCTCATCTGCTACGCAAAAGGGTCTGACGGAACTGAAAGATCTGCTCTGGAAGGTCCTCAACACCCCCGCAGAAACGAATTAACATTAAAATATATTCTTGATGTTAACCCAAAGTTTACATTACGGGTTTGTAATCCCCGGAGTTCATTTATATATTTGCATTAATCTATAAGTTCTTTCCCGATTGGCCTGCCTTTTTACGTTGCTGCCTCCTTTTTGATTGATAGCCGCAACGTTGCTTCGTCATATACGTTAAATCAGCCATTTAAACCCCATTATATGAAGAAGCACCTTTCCTCCATTCTTTTTGGCAGCCTGTTCCTGCTATTGGCCATTTCAGCCAGCGCTCAATCCGGCGATTCTCCGGCCAAGGGCGAACCTGCCCTGATCAGGTACGTGGGTACCCGGGAAGACATGGTCGTATTTGATATTTCCTATCCCAATCCCGATGGTGCGGCTTTCGACCTAGCAGTGAGAGACCAGGATGGCATCGAGCTGTACAAGCATACTTTCCGTGTGAAGAATTTTTGCAAACAGTTCAGGCTGCCCAGATCCGAAAAAAGCAAGCTAAGCTTTATCCTCCGCAACGGAAAAGAGGCTGAGCTGATAAAGACCTTTGAGATCGGTGTCAACAGCCGGAGGCAACAGAAAGTAAAATAGTAGGTGATATTGCTATTTTTTCGGAGGTTTGCTCCGAAAAAATCTTAACCATATGATATATCCGAAAAGGATCCTCTTAACGATTGTGTTGTCCACCACCCTGCTGCGCAGCATGGCGGACGAAGGCATGTGGCTACCCTTGCTGCTAGGCGAGCAGGTGTATGGCGACATGGTAAAAAAAGGGTTGAAGCTTACAAAGGAACAGCTCTACAGCATCAACAAAGCTTCCTTAAAAGACGCCATCATTATTTTTGGCCGGGGATGTACCGGCGAGATCGTGAGCAATGACGGTCTGATCTTCACCAATCACCATTGCGGCTATGACGCCATTGCCTCTTCCAGCTCCATCGAGCATAACTATCTGCGTGACGGCTTTTATGCGAAGAGCAGGCAGGAGGAGATACCGGCACGAGGTCTTACTGCCGACTTCCTCTTAAAGATCGAAGATGTGACAAAGGAAGTGGAGGATTCTCTAAAGGGCCTTGCCGGAGATGAACGGGCAACCCGGCAACAAAGCGTACTTACTTCGATCAACAACCGGTTTACCGACGTCCAAAAAAGTATCACTGGCAGGATCAGCCCTTTGTTCAAGGGGAATCAATTCCTTGTTTTCGTCTATCAGCGTTATAGCGATATCCGGCTGGTGGGCACTCCGCCGGAAAGCATCGGAAAATTCGGGGGCGATACGGACAATTGGGAATGGCCACGTCACACGGGTGATTTTTCCATCTTCCGTATATATGCCGGAAAGAACGGTGAGCCTTCGGAATATTCCACCGACGACGTTCCTCTCAAGCCTAAGTATTTCCTGCCTGTCTCCATCAAAGGGTTAAAAGACGGGGATTATGCGATGATCTATGGTTACCCGGGCAGCACCAACCGCTATGAGACCTCCTTCGGGGTGAAGCAAAAGATCGATGTCGACAATCCTACGCTCGTAAAGCTCCGGGATATCCGTCTGAAATATATGTTCGAAGAAATGAAGAAGGATCCCGCGGTCAAGCTACAACTGGCCTCCAGCTATGCAAGTATCGCCAATTACTGGAAGTTCTTTGACGGGGAATCGAAGCAATTGATCAAATACGGCATTTACGATCAGAAGAAGGCCCAGGAGGCTGCATTTCAGCAATGGGCGGAAGCGCATACCGGGTATGATCATCTCTTCAAGGACTGGGCCAAGGCATACGAGGACTGGCGTCCGTATAGCCGTCACAGGGTCTATATGAACGAAGGCATTCTAGGCAGTCCGCTCATCGCCTTTGCCGCCAGTCTGCAGGAGCTGGAATATACACTGGTGAAACCTGGCTACGGGGATCTGAAAAAGGCTCTGCAGGCGGCCGGGGAAGCACGTAAGAATTTTGTAAAGCAGGAGAACAAGCCTTCAGACCAGCATATCCTGGCGGCTATAACCCAGTCCTATTACACGGACATCGATAAGAGCCAGCAGCCTATTGGATTTTATGAAGCGATCAGGTCATCATATGGCCCATTGCAGGAAGATGCCACTTACCAAAAATATGCTGCGGCAGTTTTTGCAGGCACCTTCCTTTTTGACGACGCCCGCTGGAACGCTTTTGTCAATCGCCCGGAGGCAAACCTGCTGCAAGAAGACCCTGCGTATAAACATGCCGCTGCTTTTCTCCGGAACTGGCAGGGCAAATACCTTTCTTTCTACCAGCAATTTAACTCCCGCAACAATGAGCTGGGGAGGTTGTACCTGAAAGGCATCATCGAAAAGGACCCTAAAAAGGTCCGTTATCCCGACGCCACTTTCACCATGCGTGTGTCCTATGGCAATGTAAAGTCCTATAGTCCCCGCGACGCTGTCCATTACGACTATGTCACGACATTGAGCGGGGTGCTTGAGAAATATGTCCCGGGAGATTATGAGTTCGATCTGCCTCCCGGGCTGGTAGAACATGCTAAGAAAAAAGACTTCGGCCAATACGTCGACAAACAGCGCAATGACCTGGTAGTAGGCTTTATCACCACCAATGATATTACGGGCGGCAATTCAGGTTCGCCTGTATTGAATGCCAATGGAGAGCTGATCGGTCTCGCTTTCGACGGCAATTATGAAGCGCTCAGTCATAAGATCGCTTTCGACGCCCAATACAACCGGACCATCTGCGTGGATATCAGGTATGTATTGTGGTGTATCGACAAGCTGGGCGGCGCTCCTAATATCATCAATGAGCTGAAGCTGGTGCGTCCTGTAGCCTCAGTCCGTTAGGTTCAATGATGTCCGCAAAGTGCTGCTGCCTGTGGCCGGAACATGCAAAAGGCTTGTCAAGGTGCTATAGTCCATCGACTTCAGCTGTTCCCTGGTATAGGTTTGGACCGACCCGTCGCCGCCATTCACCGTCACCTTGGCAGGGATGATCACATACCTGTATTTTGCGCCGGACCAATCGCCCGAATAAGACAGCAGCTCGATCTTCCCTACGGCGAAGTATTCCTGGAAAGGCAGGGTGCCATTGACAATACTGGAGTCTCCGGATAAGGGGGCAAACAGCATCAGGTATCCGATGACAGAGCCATGGTTCAGCACTGTGGAGGTGATGGAGGCAGCAGTGATGGATTGATAGTAAATGGAATCTCCGGTGTTTTGATCCTTATCGCCAGTCATGTGGAGGGTGATCCAGTTGGAGTACATTACACTATCGGGTCCTGCGGGACCTGCGGGGCCCGTATCCCCTTTTTTACAGCTCGTGGTCATAAAGAACCCGATCGCGAGGGATGCTAATAAGCAGCGTTTCAGACTTCTCACAGCTTTTTAATTTTTAGGTTTATAATATGTGCCAGTATAGGAATACGCAAGGATGGCGGAAACGGTCTATTTCAAATCGGTCAATTTTACATTTTCGCCGGCCAACGGGCTTATGCAACAGGGGTTATTTTTTCTTAGGCGTTCGTTCTTCACCGGGTACCGGGCTATTATCTTTCCAATGCCATAAATGCATGCAGGCGTAGGTCCTGTAAGGGCTCCATTTCTGTGAAATGCGCAACAATTCCCCGCGAAAGGCTTTTTTGTCCGTTCTATCCAGTTTGTACAGTCGGATCATGGCATTTTGAATGCCCAGGTCATCCACGGCAAAGACATCCTCTCTCCCCAGGCTGAACATCAGCATCATTTCCGCCGTCCATCTGCCCACGCCCTTTATCTGCGTAATATAGGCGATGATCTCTTCATTATCCATCTTATGCAGGCGGCGGTGGTCGATGCCCTGCTCGACCGCAAAGCGGGCCACATTGTGCACATAGGATACTTTGGCATTCGAGAGACCGATGCCACGAAGGGTCTCGAAGGGAGTGGCCAGGATCTCTTCCGGCAAGGGGATGCGTCCTTCATAGAGGTGGAGAAATCGCCCGTGGATGGTGCTGGCCACTTTGGCGGAAAGCTGCTGGCTCATGATGGAAGCACAGAGATAGTGGGATAGGTTTGTTCGCCGGCGGAGGGTATAGACTTCCTGCTGCTCTATAAGCTTTTTCAGTTTCTTATCTTTTGCCAGGTGCGAACGATAGTCCACAAAAAAGTTTTTATTTTGTAAGTTAGAATTTTGTTGCGTGTCCCGAAAGATTATTATTACCAACGATGGCTCTCCGTCCATAGCGTTGAAAGATGGTGTGACTTACCATTCCATTTATGGCGCCATGCAGGAATCGCAGCACATCTTCATTGGCGAGGGCTGGAAAGCATTGAGGACCGAGGGGCCGGCGCATATCTTCGAGGTAGGACTGGGCACGGGATTGAATGCGCTGCTAATGCTTATAGAGGCTACGTTCGCCCGCCGGGAGGTGATCTATGAGGCTGTAGAGGCACACCCGCTGGAGCTATCTATTATTGAAAAGCTTGACTATTGCCGGATCATGGGCAAGCCGGAGCTCCAACCGGCTTTCGAACGCTTGCATAGGTGCGACTGGGAGGCGCCTGTATCCATCACCCCTTATTTTACGTTGTATAAATCCCGGCGGGCCTGGCCGGGCTATGTTTTGCGTCAGCCGGCTGCGCTGGTATTTTATGATGCATTTGATCCTGCAGCGCAGCCGGAGCTATGGACATCGGAAATATTTAAACGACTATCCCGGCAACTGGCGCCGGGGGCGTTGCTGGTGACCTATAGCAGCAAGGGATCGGTAAGGCGGGGGTTGCAGGCAGCAGGTTTCCGGGTGGAAAAGCGGCCCGGTCCTCCCGGGAAAAGAGAGGTCATCCGGGCCTGGCGGATACCATGAGGACGCTGCAGCTCAGGCGAAGGTGTAGCTTACCCCTCCGTCCTTCTCATCCTTCAACACAATGCCCAACTGTTGCAGCTGATTGCGGATCTTGTCCGAAGTGGCATAATCTTTCCGTTTGCGGGCATCTTTTCGGATTTCGATCAGGAGATCCACTACGCCGGTGAGTTTATTGTCATCCGCCGCGGACTCGTCCTTTAAGCCGAATATTTTTTCCAGGTAATTGTAGAAATATGTTTTTAAGGTCTGCAGGGTAGCAGCCGATAGTGCGCCGGGAGCGATGTGGCCACTCCTGATAGAATTGATCACGGGCGTCAGCTCGAACATATTTGCCAGGACCTTTGCCGTGTTGAAGTCGTCGTTCATGAATTCGTCGAACTCCAGCAGAAGCTTGTTCACACGGGTATCCAGCCCGGCATCAGCAGCCGCGCCTGGCCCAGGTTCCAGCTTTTTCAGCACATCGTAAGCCTCCCACAGCCTTTTCAATCCTTTTTCTGCCCCCTGCAAGGCTTCGTTACCGAAATCGAGCGTGCTGCGGTAGTGCGTTTGCAGGATAAAGAAACGTATGGTCATGGGGGAATAGGCCTGCTGCAAAAGGGGATGATCGCCGGAGAACATTTGTGTCAGCATGATCTGATTGCCGTAGCTTTTGCCCATCTTTTTCCCATTGAGCGTGATCATGTTGTTATGCAGCCAGTAGCGTGCGGGGACATGTTTATTGCAGATGGTGCTTTGGGCTATCTCGCTTTCATGGTGCGGGAACTGCAGGTCCATGCCGCCTCCATGGATATCGAACTCCTCGCCCAGGTATTTTGTGCTCATTGCCGAGCATTCGATGTGCCAGCCAGGAAACCCTTCACCCCAGGGGCTTTTCCAGCGCATGATGTGTTCTTCGGGCGCCGCTTTCCAAAGGGCAAAATCCTGCCGATTGTGTTTTTCATCCTGTCCATCCAGGTCGCGTGTCGTTTCCAGGAGATCATCCAGGATCCTGCCGCTGAGCTTGCCATAAGGATAATGGGCTGCATATTTTTTAACATCGAAGTAAACGGATCCATTCACCACATAGGCATAACCTTCTGCAATGATCTTTTCGATCATGACGATCTGTTCGACGATGTGCCCGGTGGCAGTGGGCTCAATGCTGGGGTCCAGGTTGTTGAACTGGTGCATGGCCCAGTGAAAGAGGTTGGTATATTTCTGTACCAGCTCCATGGGCTCTAATTTTTCCAGGACGGCTTTTTTTGCGATCTTATCTTCCGCCTCTCTTCCCTCTTCTTCGAAGTGACCAGCATCGGTGATGTTGCGGACATAGCGGACCTTATAGCCCAGGTGCAGCAGATAGCGGTAAATAAAGTCGAAGGTAATAAATGGCCGGGCATGACCCAGATGGCTTTCACCGCTGACGGTCGGGCCGCAAACGTACATACCCACATGTCCGGGCGTGATAGGAATAAACTCTTCCTTTTTCCTTGTATAGGAATTAAAAACCTTTAATACTGATGGGCTCATACCGATGAAATTAAACTGTTCTCCGAACCCCCGAAGATACAAAGTATTATGGAAGTTGGAGGTCGGCTATGACAGGATTATGGTCTGAATATGGGAGGGGAAATTTCCGGCATTGGAGGATGGGTAACCGCTGATCGGCCAGAATGTAGTCTATCCGCAGTGTAGGGGAAATATGGACATAGGTACGACCGATGCCGAATCCTTTTGAGATGAACGCATCATTCCACCCGCCCCGGATGGTGAAATAGGTGTAAGAATTGGGGACATCGTTGAAATCTCCGCAAATAGCGGCCGGATAGGGACTTTTGTCCAGCTCTGCCCTCACTTGTTCGGCCTGGTTACCCCGGAGGCGAAAAGCGTAACTGAGCTTTTTGGCAATGGAGCGGGAGGCCATAAGGATGCTGTCATCGACGTTCTTGATGATCTCGATGTCGTGAAAATCCTTGCTTCTGAACAGGACGGACTGGAGGTGTGTGGTATAAATCCGCACGGTGTCCTTTCCTACCAGCATATCGGCCGCGATGAGGCTTTCCTGAGAGCTCATTTTGTCTTGCCGTACATAGCGTAGGATGAGGGAGTCCATGATGGGATATCTTGAATAGATGATCACTCCGCCATCATACCCACCATCATAGCGGGAATAGT
Organism: Flavitalea plasmicola; assembly: GCF_030546645.1. GTDB lineage: Bacteria > Bacteroidota > Bacteroidia > Chitinophagales > Chitinophagaceae > Puia. The sequence continues at coordinate 414,727 of NZ_JAUOTO010000006.1, read as the reverse complement.
CCCTGGAAAAATAGTAATAGGGGTAATGAAGCTGGTCCTTTATGTAGGAGAGGTTATCATCCTGACTTTTCGGCTTCCGGGCAGTATGGAACTCCTGGAGGCAGACTACGTCGGCATCCTGCTGCCTGATAAATTCCATCATCAGGGGTTTGTGGCCGGAGGCACCCTTCTTTTTGGTGATGTATTCATCGAAGCTTCGGACATTCCAGGTAAGTATACGCAATGCGTGGGGGGGCTTTTCAGGCCTGAAGCCTTTCCCAGGGTGGAAAGCCAGAAAACTGTGGATATTGGACCAGCCAAGAAGCAAGGCTACGAGCGAGAGCAGGGACCAGCGGCGGCAGGAAGGGAAGAAGAGGCCTGTAACAAAGAAGGTCAGGACGATCAGCAGCAAAAGCGGAAATACCAGGCCTAAGAGGGAAATAAGCCACCAGCGGCCGGGATGCAGAAAGGAATTAGTGCAGGCCAGCAGGAAAAGGGTCACCGCTACTATGTTCGAAATGATGAACAGACGGCGGCTGAAGTTTCGAAATTTCGCCATGAAGACCTAAGTTACAAATCTTCTTCGTCTGCGGCCCTTTTAAGGATGTCTTTTTCCTCATCGGTGAGGAAGCGATAACCCTGCTGGTTGATCTTATCCAGGATCTCATCGATACGTTGCTGGGTGATATTGGGGATCTTTTTGTAAGGTTGCGTCCCGGATACTTTATAATAATATTCATCTTTAGGCGACCGTCCCTTTTTCTTCTTATTGGGATTAAAAAGGTCATTAAACCAATCGAAGACCTTATTCATCCAGATGCTGCCGTCGTAGCCTCTCCTCACCAGGTAGATGAAAACGAAGCCGGCGCCAGCTCCTGTAAGATTGGCTATATAAGTGGCGGTGTCTGTATGTCCGATGCTCACGATGTCGATGATCAGGAAAACGAGCGTGAAGATCCACAGCCGGATGCCGCCGTTGATCATGGGGAAGATCCGGTAGTCCGGCGCTATCGTCGTGGTGGCAACGGCGATGGCCATGATGCCGGGATTGGCTCCTATCAAAAAAGCACCGGGTGCCTTTGGTTTAAACCCGGGCACCATACCATAGGAAAGGAGTACAACGATCGCCGCTGCAATGCCGCCATAAAGGTAAATGGGCACCAGCTTGCGATTGCCCATGAGATCCTGCAGGATATATCCGAAACCCCAGAGCCAGAACATATTGCCGATGAAGCGGATGACACTCTGTTCGGAAAACATATAGGTCAGGATCGTCCAGGGGCGGGAAGACAGCTTTTCCATGCTTGCTGGCATAACGAACCAGCTGAGCACGTCGCTTTCAAATTCCGGGACCTTGTGATTCATACTAAAGACAAGGTAAATGAACTGGAGGATAACGAACAGGACGGCATTGATAACGATCAGCTGTACCAGCGCATTCCCATCCTGCCCCAGCATCATTTTCTTGCGATAGCTATCTTCCATTATGCGCATACTAAAATTGATGGTCTAAAGTTACAAAACGGAGTCCGTCCTGCCAGCATTTTAACAGTCGTTCAATGCAAAGTGTTTAATAAAAGTTACGGCGGTTGGTCCGGTTCCAGTAGATCACCAGCAATAATCCCACCAATCCTCCTCCCAGGTGGGCCCAGTGGGCGACGTTGTCTCCTGCACTGGCGCTGAGACCGGAGAACAGTTCTATTGCGGCGTAGCCCAGCACGAACCATTTTACCTTGATCGGAACAAAAAAGTAAAGGTAAATGAGGTTATTGGGAAAAAGGTATCCAAAGGCGGCAAGGCAGCCGAAAACGGCCCCTGACGCCCCGACAGTGATCGAATTGAGCGGGTAATCCGGGTTGTGTGCGATGGCGTCCCTGGCCTCCGGTGCATAGAGCTGGAGCTCGTCGATATACCGGGTCATTTCCGGGTAGAGCACGGCCAGGTGAAAGACGGCAGCGCCAATACCGCAGATCGTATAAAAGATGAGGAACCTCTTTGGACCCCAGTAATTCTCCAGGATGGATCCAAACATCCAGAGCGCAAACATGTTGTACAGGATATGGGCAAAGCTCCTGTAGTCATGCAGGAACAGATAGGTCACCAGCTGGTGAGGGCGAAAAAGTGGCGATTGGACCGTATGCAAGGCAAACAGATTGAACATACCATCCCTTATGGATGGCCCCAGGGTCACTTCTGCCAAATACACCAATGCGTTAATAATAACCAAATTCTTGATAACAGGAGGGATCATCTGAAAGCCCCCCGGGCGAAATTCTGTCATACCTTCACTTTAAGTTACGCAAATTACTATTTAATTGCTTGCGGAGCGGCCAATCTATCCTATCTCCTTTTCAACTGAACGACATTCTCAATATGATGGGTATGCGGGAACATATCCACCGGCTGTACCTTAGTGACAACATATTTTTCATCCAATAGTTGCAGGTCCCTGGCCTGGGTAGCGGGGTTGCAGCTGACGTAAACGACTACCGGCGCCTCCATATCCAGGATCTTCCTCACCAGTTTTTCGTGCATGCCGGCCCGGGGGGGATCGGTGATGATGACGTCCGGCCTGCCCTCTGCGGAAAAGAATTCGTCATTGCAGATGTCGGACACGTCGCCGGCAAAGAAGCGGGCATGGGGGATATTATTCAGCGCTGCATTTTCCCTGGCATCGTCGATGGCTTCGGAGATCACCTCCACGCCAATGATCCTGGAGGCCAACCGGCTAACGAAAATGCCGATGCTGCCTGTCCCGCAGTAGAGGTCATATACTGTCTGGCTGCCTGTGAGCTCTGCAAATTCACGTGTCACCTGGTACAGGCGCTCACCCTGGCGGGTATTGGTCTGGAAAAAGGATTTTGGCCCTATTTTGAACCGGAAATCCTCCAGCTTTTCGATGACATATCCCTTTCCAGAGACGATCTGGGGTTCCAGGTCCGAAAGGCTATCATTCCATTTGGGGTTGATGGTGTAAAGGAGCGTGGTTAGTCCGGGGAACTGCCGGAGAATATGGTCCTGGAGAGCTGTCCGGGCCGCCTGATCCTCGTAGCCGTAGACGATATTGGCCATGACCTCGCCCGTCGTACAGATGCGAACCTGCATGGTACGCAGCCATCCTTGATGGGATTTTATGTCGTAAAAAGGAAGATTACGACTGATCGCAAAGTCCCTGACGGCGATCCGCAGTTGGTTGGTCGGTTCTTCCTGGAGGTAGCAGGTCCTGATATCCACGACTTTATCGAAGATGCCCCTGGCATGAAAACCGGCCACATTCTGCTGCGGCGTGATCTCCGGATCGTGTAGTTCTTCCGGCAGGAGAAAGCGTCTGCTGGAAAAAGTGTATTCGAGCTTGTTCCTATAGTGGATGGTCTGCTCTGCTCCCAGAATGGGAGGGATCTCCGGCAGCTGGATCCTGCCGATGCGCTGCAGGTTGTCCATGACCTGCTTTTGTTTGTACTCCAATTGTTTGGGATAGGGCAGCATCTGCCAGCGGCAGCCGCCGCATACCCCAAAATGGGAGCAAAACGGCTCTATCCGGTCAGGAGAGTATTGATGCCAGGCCGTTACGAAGCCTTCGGCCCAATCTTTCTTATTTTTGGAAAGTTTAACATCTACCACATCGCCGGGTACGACATTCTCTATAAAGATCACCTTCCCGTCCACGCGGGCCAGGGATTTGCCTTCAGCGGCGTAGTCCTGCACCAGTACCTGCTGAAGGACTATGTTTTTATTTTTTCTTCGCACGGCCGTAAATATACCACAGAAACCAGAAATGGCTATTTTTACGGGCGTATGAGTAAAATCCTTTTGTCCCTGACGACCTTTTTGTGTCTATTACAAGCTCAAGCCCAAAACGGGTACGATATCCGGCTAACCCTGAAGCCTTATAAGAACAGCAAGATCTATTTAGGCTATTATTACGGTAAAATAAAGGCGGTAGCCGATTCTATCACCCTGGACGAGAATAGTACGGGGCATTTCACAGGCAAGGAAAAGCTGACCGGGGGGGTCTATTTCATCGTCAGTCCTTCCAAAACCATCCTGTTCGAGCTGCTGATAGACAGCCAGCAGCATTTTTCCCTGGCTGCGGATACCCTCCATCTGCCAGGCAGCGTAACCTTTACGGGGTCGCCTGAAAATACGGTCTTCCAGCAGTACACGCTTTTCACCAATAATAAGGGCTCGGAGATCGTCGCCAGCCAGAAGGAGCTGGCGGCCACGCATGACAAAAAAGATTCTCTCCGCCTGCGGGAAAAGATCAGGAGGCTGAACGAAGAGATCCAGCAATATCGCCAGCAGATAGCTGCCCGCTACCCGCAGTCATTGCTCACCATGCTGTTCCATGCCATGAAAGAACCTGTGGTCCCGCCAGCTCCAAAGGTGGGTGGCAAGGTGGACAGCCTCTTTCCCTATCATTATTTTAAAGCGCATTATTGGGATAGCATTTCCTTTACGGATGACCGGCTTACGCGTACACCGGTCTTCGAGCCCCGGCTGGACAAATATTATAAAGATCTTGTATCCCCCCAGGCGGACTCTATCGAACGTGAAGCCGACATGATGTTACTTGAGGCAAGGGTGAACAAGACCATGTTCCAGTTCCTGCTGGTCTATTTCGTGCAGAAGTATGTCAACCCCGAATACATGGGACAGGATGCCGTGTTTGTGCATCTATTTGAAAAGTATATCAACACCGGGCAAGCGGAATTCTTTACGGAGAAGTACAGGCAATACCTTAACAATCGGGCTTATAGTCTTATGGCCAATCTTATCGGGCAGCCTGCAGCCAACCTGGAGATGGTGGATTCTTCCGGCAAGCCCCGTCCCCTGTATGGCGTGCAAGCCCCTTTTACGGTCATCTGCTTCTGGGACGCCACCTGCGGGCATTGTAAGGAGGTCGTTCCCAGGCTGGACTCAATTTTTCAGGCTAAGTGGAAACAGCAGGGGGTAAAGCTATATGGGGTAATGGTGGATGGAGGCCAGGAGGCATGGTTGCAATTCATTAAGGATCACAATTTAAAGGATTGGATACACGTTTATGAGACCAAGGCGCACCAGGACTCTACAGAGGCAGCGGGCCAGGCCGGTTACCGGCAGCTGTACGATGTATATCAAACGCCGATCCTTTATCTGCTGGACAAGGACAAGCGGATTATAGCCAAAAAACTTTCTTACCAGCAATTGGATGAAGTATTAAATCTGAAACTTCAGCATGAAAAATCTCATTGATAACAGGAGGCTTGCCGGAACGCTTACCGTTCTCTTAATACTTTTCTCTTCCTCTACCAGGGCGCAGACTTTGTTCACCTGTGACGGACGGGGTGTCAGCAAAGAGGATTTCCTGAAAGCGTATAATAAGAATAACACGGGCGAGAAAACGACTGACAGGTCCTACAGGGACTACCTTGAGCTTTATATCCGCTATAAGTTGAAAGTAAGGGCGGCATATGATATGCAATTGGATACGCTGCCTGCACAACGGACGGAGCTACAGAATTTTCGCAGCCAGGTGGCCGACAGCTACCTGAAGGATGAGGCGAGCCTGGATAAGTTAGTGAATGAGGTCTTTGCCAGGGGGCAGAAAGATATTCACCTGGCGCATATTTTCATTGCGCTTCCCGGAAACGGATCTTCCGATACGGCAAAGGCATATGAAAAGGCGACGGCGGCTTATAGTGCCCTGAAAAAAGGAAAAAAATTCTCCGAAGCGGCCCTTTTATGGTCGGAAGACCCTTCTGTAAAGGCGAATGGGGGCGACCTTGGTTATATTACGGTCTTTTCCCTTCCCTATGAGCTGGAGACCCTCGCCTATTCCACGGCAGCCGGGGAGATATCGAAACCTTACCGCAGCAAAGGCGGCTACCATATTTTCAAGAATCTCGGCGAGCGGAAATCATTGGGAAGGATGCGTGCGGCGCAGATCCTTGTGTCCGTCCCTCCCGGCGCCCCGGCGAATGTACAGGAAGCCGGTCGGCAGCAGGCAGATTCCCTGTATGAAGCTTTGCAAAAAGGGGCGGATTTTTCTCAGCTGGCCAGGTCATACAGCGGGGACAATCTTTCCTATCAAAGTGGCGGAGAGATGCCTGAATTCAGTGTGGGCCGTTTTGAGCCGGCCTTTGAAGCAGCCGCCTATGCCCTGGACAAGGATGGAGCCGTCAGCCGTCCTGTCGCTACCAGCTTTGGATACCATATTATCAAGCGACTTGGGCGAACGCCCTTCCCCCGTGTGCTGAACGATGAAACAGTGGCAGCCCTGAAACAGCAGATCAGCAATGATACGAGGGCTGAAGTTTCCAGGCAGGCTTTGCTGAAGCGGATCTACCAGCAGATGGGCATGAGAAAAGCTGATTTTTCGGAAGCAGATCTCTGGAACTTTACAGACAGCTTTATGGTGAATATGGGGCTTAACTCCTATAAGGGCTTAAGTCATTCCACGGTCCTCTTTTCCTTTCCCACACAACAGTATGCGGTGCAGAACTGGCTGGATTATGCGCGCAATATCAAAGCTTCCAAAGGCAGGAATATCAATGACAAAGCCCTTTTCGATCAATTTATGGGCAGGATGGCTCTGGACTATTATCGCAACCACCTGGAGGAATACAACAAGGATTTTGCTTTTCAGCTGACGGAATTCAAGGAAGGCAACCTGCTCTTCGAGGTCATGCAGCGGAAGATCTGGGATAAGGCGTCCACAGATAGTGCGGGCCTTCATTCCTATTACGAGGCGCATAAAGGCAAATACTGGTGGGAACCCAGTGTAGATGCGCTTCTATTCACATGTAGCAACGAGCAGGCTGCACAGTCGCTGCGGACACGTCTTACCGCCAATCCCTATGACTGGAGGAGATGGTCGGACAGCGCCGGCACCGGCATCCAGGCCGATTCGGGCCGTTATGAGCTTTCGCAGATACCTGCACTGGAGAAGGTGAGCCCATTTCCCCGGCAGTTCACGCCTTTCAATACCAATAAATCTGACAATACAGTGAGCTTTGCCTATATCCTGAATGTATACCAGGAGCGGTCGCCCCGCAATTACAGGGACGCTCGTGGATTTGTCATCAATGACTACCAGACTTACCTGGAAGATGAGTGGATTGCCGCATTGAAGAAGAAATACCCGGTAAATGTGGATCAGCGGGTGTTTGCTTCGTTACCGAAGTAAGCCCTCAGAACACTGCTTTCACCACGTTCTCGATCACTTTGGGTTTACCGAGAGTATAATAGTGCAGGACTGGCACGCCTGCCCTTTTTAATTCCCTGCTTTGATGGATCAGCCACTCTTCGCCGACCTTTTCCACCTCTTCATCATTTTTGCATTTCAGGATGGCGTTGGAGAGGTCAGTAGGCAGGTCGACGTGGAAGACCTTGGGCAGCATGCTGAGCTGCTTGCGATTGGTGATGGGTTTGAGCCCGGGTATGACCGGGACGTTAACTCCCTGGTCTTTACAGAGCTTTACGAAATCGAAATATTTCTGGTTATCGAAGAACATCTGGGTAGTAATGTATTCGGCTCCTGCCTCAACTTTGGCTTTCAGGTACATTATATCCGTTTCCAGGTTGGGGGCTTCGAAGTGTTTTTCAGGATAGCCCGCGATACCAATGCAGAAATTGGTCTTACCTCCATTCTTGATATCCTCTTCGATATAGACGCCATGGTTGAGCGAGACCACCTGTTTGAGCAGGTCGATGGCATAGCGATGGCCGTCGGGTTCGGGTTCGAATGAGCTTTCATTTTTAGCTGCATCTCCCCTCAGTACCAATACATTGTCGATGCCCAGGAAATGGAGGTCGATCAATGCGTCTTCTGTCTCTCTTTTGGCAAATCCTCCGCAGATCAGGTGCGGTACGGCATCTATCTGGTAATGGTTCATGATCGCCGCGCAGATACCTACGGTGCCGGGCCGTTTGCGGACCTCTACTTTTTCAAAGGTACCATCCGACTTTTTCTTGAACATGGTCTCGCTGCGATGGTAGGTGACATTGATGAAAGAGGGGTTAAACGCCATGAGCGGGTCAAGGTGCTCATAGATCGAATTGATCGTTCTTCCTTTCAGGGGGGGGAGGATCTCAAATGAAACGAGTGTGTCTTTGGCCTGTTGAATATGCTCGATAACCTTCATAACCTGTGGTCCGTTTTGTTACACCGGGTATGGTTTACTCCGAAAATAAACCCATCCCCGGTGCATATCTAATGATGGGCCTTCGGCCAACGGACCTATGGTCCGTTCTTATTTTGCGCAAACATAACGGTTTTTTGGCCTTTATATTACAGGTCTTTACGTACTTGCTAAATTGGCCATAATTTTCAGGCCCGCAGCTTGTGGCTTGGGCCTTGCAGCTTAACTTTGGGTTATGAGTTTGACCATTCATTCGCAGGACCTTGTAAAGAGTTACCGGAACCGTACCGTGGTAAATCATGTATCCGTAAAGCTGGAACAGGGTGAGATCGTGGGGTTGCTGGGCCCCAACGGGGCAGGGAAAACCACCACTTTTTATATGGTCGTCGGGCTGATAAAGCCTGACGAGGGAGGGGTCTACCTCGATAACGTCGATATCACCCGGATGCCCATGTACAAGCGGGCCCAGATGGGTATCGGCTACCTACCCCAGGAGGCTTCGGTATTCCGCAAGCTGAGTGTGGAAGACAATATCAAGGCAGTGCTGGAGATGACCAGGCTCAGCAAGGCTGAGCAGAAGGAAAAGCTGGAATCCTTGCTGGATGAGTTCCACCTGCATCACGTGCGGAAGAACAATGGGGACTCCCTCAGTGGAGGCGAGAGAAGGAGAACCGAGATCGCCAGGGCGCTGGCGGTGGACCCTAAGTTCATTTTGCTGGACGAGCCGTTCGCGGGTGTGGACCCCATTGCCGTGGAGGATATACAGACCGTGGTCGCCCGTCTGAAGTTCAGGAATATCGGTATTCTTATCACGGACCACAACGTGAATGAAACCCTTTCCATCTGTGACCGTGCCTATCTTCTTATCGACGGAAAGATCTTCAAGCATGGTACGGCGGAAGAGCTGGCGGAGGACGAACAGGTACGCCGTCTTTACCTGGGGCGGAATTTCGAGCTGAAACGGAAGGATTACCTGCATGAGGAGGCGCGCCGGCAAAGTGTGAATAATGCTCCTGAGGAGGAAGTTATGTAAGGACATCTATAAAAAAGCCCCTATCCAGCGTATAATGTCCCTATCATTCTTTATTTTGCCTTAGATCATCGTGTATGAGACTTCTCAGCCCTGCCATATCAAGACTTGCCAGATTCCGGCTTTGGCGTATCGAACAGTGGATGGAGAATCCGGTGGCTACGCAACGGGAGGTTTTGCAGCACCTGGTCACTTCTGCGCAATACACGGAGTTCGGCCGGAAATATAATTTTTCGAAGATCTTTTCAATCCGGGAATTCAAACAGGCAGTCCCTATTCATGAATATGACGATCTGAAGCCTTATATCCAACGCATTATGAACGGGGAGGAAAACATCCTCTGGAATACGCCCGTTAATTGGTTTGCCAAGAGCAGCGGCACCACCAGCGATAAGAGCAAATTCATTCCTGTCAGCGAAGACAGCCTGCAGGACTGCCACTATAAAGGCGCGAAGGATGTGCTAACCATGTATTATCATTTCAACCCGGATTCGGACCTGCTGACCGGGAAAGGTCTTGTCCTTGGGGGAAGCCATACTGTCCACCAGGTGAATGACGACGTGCATTATGGGGACCTGAGTGCGGTGCTTTTACAAAACTCCCCATTTTGGGGACATTGGATCCGGACACCCGAGCTGAGCATCGCCTTACTGGATGAATGGGAGGATAAGATCGAAAGACTGGCCCGTAATACCATTCCTGAAAATGTCACTTCTATTTCAGGGGTACCTACGTGGACCATGGTCCTCATCCGGCGTATCCTGGAGATCACGGGCAAATCCTGCCTTGCAGAAGTCTGGCCTTCATTGGAGCTATACATACATGGGGGCGTTTCCTTTACGCCGTACAGAGAGCCATTGAGAAAGCTGATCGGGAAAGATATTCACTACCTGGACATGTACAATGCCAGTGAAGGTTTTTTTGCCGCACAGGCTAATCCCAATGACGATGGAATGCTGTTATTCCTGGACCATGGTATTTTCATGGAGTTCATGCCTGTGGAAGAATACGGCAAGCCCAACCCCGAGACCATCGGTCTCTCCGATGTCGAACTGGGCAAGAACTATGCGCTGGTGATCAATACCAATGGAGGATTATGGCGCTACTTGCTGGGAGATACAATCCAGTTTACTTCCAGATTTCCTTTCCGTATAAAGGTCAGCGGACGGCTGAAGCATTTCATCAATGCATTCGGAGAGGAGGTCATCGTGGACAACACGGATAAGGCCATCGCGATAGCATGTCAGAAAACAGGAGCTGTCGTCAACGACTATACTGCAGCGCCTGTCTATTTCAGCGATCAGGGAAATGGCGCCCATGAGTGGCTGGTGGAATTTGAAAAAGAGCCTGCCAGCCTGGATCTGTTCGCGGCCGAGCTGGACAAAGCCCTGCAAAGCATCAACAGCGATTACGAAGCCAAACGACATAAGAACATAGCCCTTCGCATGCCCATCTTGCACGCTCTGGAAAAAGGCGTCTTTACAAAATGGCTCAAGAGCAGGGGCAAGCTGGGCGGACAGCATAAGGTGCCCCGTCTGTCCAATGAGCGGAAATATATTGAGGAGATCTTTGCACTTATCCCATCGCTGAGCCAGACATGATCTCATCCCTGGTCCGCAGCAGCATCGTAACAATCAAAAGACTTACAAAAGAGGACGTATAAAAAAGATAGAGGTAGGGTACGTCGATAAAGCAGTAAAAGATCACGAGGCTGAGCTTGAGCGCCGCCAGCGCTACGTTGGCAACGGGTGTCCTTTTGCTTCTCCTGTAACAGTACAAGACAAAGCCGGAAGGAACGATAAAGCTGAGACTGATCAATAATGTATGCAGAAAGACAATTCTTTTCGGTCCGAAAAAATAAGCGAGTCCCGGAGAGGAGGAAAAGACGTCAGGACTATCCTTCCATACGCGTGCGGCAAATGGAACATAGTTGCCGGGCAGGTGCGCCAGCCTGTTAAAGGTTTGCCAGCCCACGGGCAGGAGGAAGAGCAGGGTGAAGCAAAGCGCTCCTGTGAGGGCGAAGATGCCTATATTCTTCCATTTCCTATCCAGGAGCAAATACAACGTGTAGGCAGGTATCCAGCCTACGAGGCTATAGCGGCTAAGCATGCACAGCGAGGCCGTAATGCCAATCCACCAGGGATTGCCGGAGACCAGCGATAGCACTAACAGCACATAGTAAGCGATCACCACGCCTTCTTCAGACACGCTGATGATACCGGGTGTATTATCCGCCAGGATCCACCAGAACAAAAGGAAAGCAAGCACTCCCGTAATGAAGGAAAGGTAACGATGGACCTCTGGTCTATAAAGAAAAAGGAAGACGGCAAAAGAGAACAGCAGTCCTGCCATGGTGATCCAGCGAATGTCCAATCCTATTGCAATGGCGGGCACATAGGGCAACCACATGGCTGGCAGATAAATAGGCTGTATGCCATTCCAGATCCACGGGATGGTGTCGTATACATTTTTATGGTGCCCTGCGACGAAGCGTTCTCCCATCACTTTGATGATGGGCAACATATCGGCATTGTTGATATCGATGGGAATCTCTTCGAACCAATACCGGCACCAGGAATACATGGCAAGTGCGATCAGACCGATGAGGATGAGCCGATAGTGCGTGGTATGGGCGAGAAGGTGCCTCTTGGGAGGGTGGGGAATCTTTACAACGGGAAAGGACAGCAGCAGCAGGGGGATGGCTATCCCGGCCAGGAAATACAGGATGGAAAGAAAAGGAACCCAACCGGTGAATTTGAGCAGCCAGGTGGAGGACAGGGTTTCGACCGTAAAGGCGATCAGGATTATAAGCAGTAAGTATTTGCGTGGGGCCATTGGTTGCAAAATAAATATTTTATATTTACGCCATGAAGAAACTATTGGAAGGAAAAATTGCCATTGTCACCGGCGCCAGCCGGGGTATCGGAGAAGCTATCGCCGTCAAGTTAGCCGAAGAAGGTGCGCAGGTGGCTTTTACCTTTTTAAGCAGCGAGGAGAAAGCGAAGGGCCTGGAAGATAAGCTGAAGGGTTTAGGCGTAAAGGCAAAGGCTTACAAAAGCAATGCAGGCGTATTTGCGGAATGCGAGTCCCTGGTGAATGACGTCATAAAGGAATTCGGGGCGGTGGATATCTGCGTAAACAACGCGGGGATCTCAAAAGACAACTTATTACTGCGTCTGAGTCCTGAGCAATGGGACGATGTGATGGATATCAACCTGAAAAGCGTATTCAATATGACCAAGCAGGTGATCCGGCCCATGATGAAGGCACGAAAGGGGTCCATCATCAACATGAGCTCTATCGTAGGCATAAGAGGAAATGCGGGTCAAAGCAGCTATGCGGCTTCCAAGGCGGGAATTATCGGCTTTACCAAGTCGGTGGCCCTTGAACTGGGCAGCCGCAATATCCGCTGTAACGCCATTGCCCCCGGCTTTGTGGAGACTGACATGACGCATTATCTGAAAGAAGGGGAAGGCGCAAAAGCTTTTCTGGAGAAGATCCCGCTGGGCCGATTTGGCAGTGCGGAAGAGATCGCCAATACAACTTTGTTCCTTGCCAGCGATATGAGCTCTTATATCACGGGGCAGGTCATCAGCGCTTGCGGGGGGCTGAATATTTAGCACTCTCGTATGGGCCATCAGGCTCATATTCTCCATTTGATCAATTTGTTAAAACCTGTCGCGGCCTATGAGGTTACGTCGATAACTTGTATATTTGTCGGGCTTGATTACGAAAAAGATCATATCGGTATTTTTGCTATTGGTACTGAGCATACAGCTGTTACCATTAAAGCAAACCATTGCCTGGCTCTTAGGGGGCCAGGCTACGGAAGAACTTGTCCATGCAGACGCTGACGGCAAGGTCAGTCGTGCCGGAGATGACCTGAATAAAGATTTTTTGCCCGTTTATCATCCTACCCTCATTCAATCCATATTAATCAGCGGACACAAGCCTGTCCCTCACCAGTGCGAAGGCCTGGAAGGCAGACATGCAGATGATATTCTTACCCCCCCTCCCAATTGCTAAGCTGTCCGATCTCCTTTTAATCCTTCGTTTTATATTTTTCCATCCGGCCTGCTAATAATGGCAGGTAAACATTTGGTGTCATTGCTTGCCCGGAAGTAACTTCCGTGTAAGGAGCTTTTGTCTGCCCATATGAAGGAGAAAATTATTATTGACTCATCCTTCAAATGAAAAAACATGAATCAAAACAAAAACCTCTTTCAAAATGCAGCTTCGGATATTCCGGCTGCTGTAGTAGTATTTCTTGTGGCCCTGCCTTTGTGCTTGGGCATTGCCCTGGGTTCCGGCGCCCCTTTATTTTCCGGCGTCATTGCCGGGATCGTAGGCGGGCTTGTCATTGGTGCGCTGAGCGGCTCTTCTCTCAGTGTCAGTGGTCCCGCGGCCGGGTTGACCGCGGTAGTGGCCGTTGCCATCGGAAAAATGCCGGTATTTGAGGCCTTTCTGCTGTCCGTGGTGATCGCCGGCATTATACAAGTGATCTTTGGCTTTATACGGGCCGGGGTGATCGGGGACTATGTTCCCAACTCCGTTATCCGGGGGATGCTGGCCGCTATCGGCATTATCCTTATTCTGAAACAGGTGCCGCACCTGACGGGATTCGACAAGAACTTTAACGGGGACGAGGCCTTTATACAGATCGACAGGAGAAATACGTTTTCCGAAGTGATCTATTCCCTGAACTATCTTTCTCCTGGTGCACTGATCATCGGGCTGGTGTCGTTGATCCTCATTTGGATATGGGATACGAAGTTCTTCAAGCGCCAGAAATTGTTCAAGTTCGTCCCTGGTCCGCTGGTGGTGGTGATCGTCGGCGTATTGTTGAATAGCTTTCTATCCAGGTTGGGCGGCACCTTTGCGCTGGAGGCAAATCATATGGTGAATCTCCCGGTGACAACGGGACTGACCTCTGCGAGTGAGCTGTTACGTTTTCCCCAATGGCAGCATCTTGGCAATAGCCAGGTGTGGGTCACCGGCGTTACTATCGCGTTGGTAGCCAGCCTGGAGACCCTTTTAAGCATCGAGGCGGTGGACAAGCTGGACCCCTACAACCGGCGCACGCCCGCTAACCGGGAGCTGAAGGCGCAGGGTGTCGGCAACATGGTTTCAGGGCTTCTGGGGGGCCTCCCTATCACCTCCGTGATCGTTCGCAGCTCGGCCAACGTCAATGCGGGAGGCAAGACCAGGCTTTCAACCATGCTCCATGGTTCGCTGCTGCTGCTAAGTGTGCTGTTCATTCCGGGTCTGCTGAACCTGATCCCACTGAGCGCGCTGGCTGCTATCCTGATCGCCACTGGTTACAAACTGGCGAAACCAGCCCTCTTCAGAGAGTTCCACCGGAAAGGGCTGGATCAACTGGTGCCTTTCGTCGTGACTATTATAGCTATCCTGCTGACCGACCTGCTGATCGGTATCCTCATCGGAATGGGCGTATCCCTCTTTTTCCTGGTAAGGAGCAACTTCCATTCGGCGGTGATGATCGTACATGACGAAAATAAATACCTGGTGCGATTCAGAAAGGACGTATCCTTCCTGAACAAACCCATCGTGAAAGAAAAGCTGGAGAAAGTGCCGGCAAATTCATTTGTCCTCATCGATATCACCCGGGCGGACTTTATTGACAAGGATATAATAGACACCATCAATGAGTTCATGCATCACGCCCACCTGAAGAATATCAAGGTAGAGATCAAAAAGAGCACTTTCAAGTCGCTGCATCAGCTGGTGATAGGAGGGGAAGAGCTGGATGAGCAGGCGGCCTGATTGTTCACAGGCGCTGGCCCCTTCCGGCAACGGACTTTTGGTCCGCTAAAAAGATTATTTTTACAATATGAACGAAAATTCACAAATAGACCATCATATGACACCGATAGAGAAATTATTACTTGAGAATAAAGCCTGGGCTTCGGAAGTAAAGGCGGACGATCCAGGATATTTTGAAAGATTGTCTCATTTACAAACGCCTCAGTTCCTATGGATCGGATGCAGCGACAGCAGGGTGCCGGCCGATAAGATCACAGGTACGCAGCCGGGAGAGATCTTCGTACATCGCAACATTGCCAATATGGTAGTTCATACGGATGTGAACCTGCTCAGCGTGCTGGACTATGCCGTAAACCATTTGAAAGTACAGCATGTCATCGTCTGCGGCCATTACGGATGCGGTGGAGTAAAAGCGGCTATGACCAAGACCGATTATCAGCATGTGCTCAATATGTGGCTCCGGAATATCAAGGATGTCTACAGGATAAATGCTGCGGAGCTGGATGCCATTGAGGACGAGGAGCGGCGGACGGACAGGCTGACGGAACTCAATGTTAAAGAGCAGGTAAACCACCTCGCGGAGACCTCGATCATCCAGCGCGCCTGGAAGAAAGAACAGCGGCCTCAGCTGCATGGATGGGTGTATGGGCTGAAGGATGGGATCATCAAGCCTGTCTTCGAGATGAATGCGAAATCGCATATTGACCCGATCTATCAGTATGACGGACTATAGTCATGTCTATTTCTTTTTGAATTGTCGGATAGCGTTCATGGTGAATGGGCTGAGCACGAGGCGTCCGCTGATGGCGGCTCTTTCGGGCAGCAGGCGGTCCCAGTGTTCAGTACCTTTCCAGAACATTTCTTTCATCATGGTCATTGCCTCGGGGTTGGAATGGAGGAGGTTGTTGGAGATACGGTGGATCGCCTCGTCCATCTCTGCTATGCCGGCATGAAGTTCGGCATAAAGCCCTTTTCTGCGGGCCCATTCGGCGCTACGCCACATGGTAGCATCGATAGAGAGACTGCTGAAGCCGGCCAGCCCTATTTTTCTTTCCACGGCCGGGCCAACGACAAAAGGTCCGATGCCGACGGCCAGCTCGCTGAGCTTTACGTCGGCGCCTTCGACGGCAATGGCATAGTCGGCGGCGGCCGCCACACCGACGGCCCCCCCGACGCATTTACCCTGGATGCGGGCAATGATGAATTTCGGGCATTTGCGCATGGCATTGATCAGGTTGGCAAACCCGTTGAAGAACTGGAAGCCTTGTTCGGCATTTTCAATTGCTACCAGCTCGTCGAAAGAGGCGCCGGCGCAAAATGCCTTTTCTCCGCCGGAACGTAGGATAATGACGCGGGTGTCCTTGTCATTGCCGGCTCCATGAACGGCATGGGTCAGCTCTTCCAGTAAGCGCCCCGGCAGGGAATTGCTTTGAGGATGGAAGAATTCAATAGTAGTCAGGCCCTGGTGGTGCTCTGTCTTTACGTAACCTTGTTGAATATTATACGTTGTCATGATGATTTCTTTTGAACCATAGTAAGAATAGTGGCGATTGCAACGCTGTCACCTGTCTGGTCATAGACATCCACGTACCATTTAACGATGCCCCGCGGCAGATCAGTCTCTTCTCTTTTCTCCTGTTCGATCTTCTCCTTACAGGTGAGGCGCACGCCAATTGTCGTGCCGGCATAAACGGGCTTAAGGAAGCGGCATTCTTCCAGGCCATAATTCAGCATAACCGGTCCCTTGCCTGCATCCACGAAAAGACCTGCGGCAGCGCTGAGCACAAAATAGCCGTGCGCTACGGGCTTTTCGAATAATGTGCCTTCCAGGGAAGTGTGGTCGGTATGGGCATAGAAATGGTCCCAACTGAGGTTGGCAAAGTTCGTAATATCCGCCTCGGTGACGGTGCGTTTGTGCGTTATCACAGTATCACCTATTTGCAGCTCTTCGAAATATTTCCGGAAAGGATGTTTGTCTTCCGTATGCTGGCGGGCATGAGGCTGCCAGGAATGTGTAAGGCTGGTGATCATGGACGGTGATCCCTGGACGGCTACCCTTTGCATATAATGTTTCACCCCGCGAAGGCCTCCCATCTCTTCTCCGCCGCCCGCGCGACCGGGGCCTCCGTGTACCAGTAAGGGAAGGGGACTTCCATGCCCGGTGCTTTCCTTTGCGCATTCGTTGTTCAGGATAAGTATTCTCCCGTGATGGGTGGCGGCGCCCAGCACATATTCCCGGGCTTGTCGCGGGTCGGCCGTGACGATGGTGCTGCAAAGCGAGCCTTTCCCTTTTTTGGATAATTCGATGGCTTCGTTCGCGCCATTGTAGGGCATAATGGTGCTTACGGGACCAAATGCTTCGATGGTATGGGGTTCTTCGCTGGTGAAAGGTTTTTCGTTCAGCAGCAATAATGGACTGAGGAAGGCGCCTTTCACGCTGTCGGCATCGATAACGGATACGTTGTCCAATGAGCCATACAAGATCTGTGAGGAAGCCAGTAGTCTCTTTACCTGTCCCCGGACCTCCTCGCGCTGCACATTGCCTGCCAGGGCACCCATACGAACTTTTTCATTTTCCGGGTTGCCGATGGTGGTTTGGGTAAGGGCTTTTGCCAGGGCCTTCCAGGCATCTTCCATTTTAGCAGCAGGGACAAAGATCCTTCGGACGGCAGTGCATTTTTGACCGGCCTTTACCGTCATTTCTTTTCTTAATTCCTTAATGAAAATGTCCCACTCCGGCATGGAAGGGTCAACGTCCTCTCCCAGGATCAGGCAATTCAGGGAGTCCGCCTCCATATTGAAAGGAGTATTCTCCCGCAGGATGGCAGGGTGGGCTTTGAGCTGCTGTCCGGTGGATGCCGACCCGGTGAAGGTCACCACGTCCTGGTCCGTCACGTGATCCAACAGGTCTCCGGCGCTGCCGCAGATGAGCTGTAATGCGCCGGGGGGAAGAATGCCGGAAGCGACGATCTCCCGGACCACGGCTTCTGTCAGATAAGAGGTAACGGAGGCGGGTTTAACAACGGCAGGAATGCCTGCCAAAAGGTTGACCGCTATTTTTTCCAGCATACCCCAGACGGGGAAGTTGAATGCGTTGATATGGATGGCCACACCTTCTTTGGGGACCAGGATGTGTTGGCCCATAAAGGTATTTGCTTTTCCCAGGCTCATCCCATCCCCGTCGAGACAGAAAGATTCGTTGGGAAACTTGCGCCGGAGCGAGGCATACGAGAAAAGGTTGCCAATGCCGCCTTCAAGGTCAATCCAGCTGTCGGCGCGGGTGGCGCCAGTGAGATAGCTGATCCTGTAAAGGGGCTCGACTCTTTCTTTAAGGTAGAGGGCAAGGGCCCTGAGCATGCGGCCTCTTTCAGGGAAGGTCATTTTGCGTAGCGCAGGGTTACCAGCGTACCGGGCATAGGCAAGTATGGCCTTGAAGTCGAGACCTTTGGTACTGGCATGTGCTATCGTTTCGCCGGTGACCGCGTTATACAGGGCCTGTCCCTCTCCGTCGCCGGTGATCCATTCTCCAGTTATGTAATTTCCAAGCTTTGGCATGCTAACGATCGTTTGTATGCCTGCAAATGTATAGAAACTTTTGTGACAGACTGGCACCTGAAAAGATTGGTGCGCCATTTGGAACAGACTTTCCATGGAAAATAATTATTCTTTCATCGATCATGCGGGTCCAACGGATCATGATCTGTTGGATGTCTATTCCAAAACGATCACCGGCGTAGTAGGTCAGGTAGCGGAGGCTGTCGTGCATATCCAGGTACAGAAACCCGTCAGAGACCGGAGGGGAGGGCAGCAGAAACTGGCACCCGGCTCGGGTTCGGGATTTGTCATTTCTTCGGATGGCTTCATCGTCACCAATCATCACGTGATAGAGGACGCCCGTGAAATAAAGGTTGCGCTCGCGGATGGCAGGACGGTGAATGCCGAGCTGAAGGGGACCGATCCTTCGACAGATATAGCGGTGTTGAAGATCTATGAGACGGGCCTGAAGGCATTGAGCTTTGCCAATTCCGAGGCCTTACAGCCCGGGCAGATCGCCATTGCCATCGGTAATCCGCTGGGGCTGCAGCATACGGTAACGGCGGGGGTGGTTAGCGCCCTGGGACGAACCTTGCGGGCCAATAATGGACGTTTGATCGACGACATTATACAAACCGACGCTTCCCTTAACCCGGGTAATTCAGGAGGTCCGTTGGTGAATTCTTTAGGTCAGGTGATCGGGGTGAACACGGCGACGATCATCTCGGCTCAGGGGCTTTGTTTTGCCGTGTCTTCCAACCTGGCTGCTTTTGTGGCAGGGAAGCTGATCATGACCGGCAAGGTAAAGCGTGCCTATCTGGGAATAGCAGGCCAGGTAGTCAATCTCACCGGAAGGATGATTGCGGCTAACCGGCTGGAAAAGAAGACCGGGGTTTATATTTCCGAGGTAGTCCCGGACCAGCCTACGTATAACAACGAGCTGCGGGCGGGGGATATCATAGTGGTTTTCAATGGCAAGGCGGTCGGGACAGTGGACGAGCTGCACAAAGAACTAGGAGAAGGCGTGATCGGGCGGTCTACCCGTATGGAAGTGCTGCGCAATGGCCATAAGGCGCTGGTGAACGTGATCCCTGGCGAGATGAAATAAACCGAAAGCGATGCAATGGGCTATTTAGGCCCTCCTGCGTTGATCAATGGCGTCCGAGAGGGAATCGAATATTTCATCGATGTTTCCTTCTCCTTTGATATAGACCACTTTATCATATTTTTTATAGTGGTCTGCCACGGCAGCCGTCTTTTTCTCGTATTCGGCAAGACGGGCCAGAATAACGTCTTCCTTGGTGTCGTCCGAGCGACCGGAAGTAAGTCCGCGGTTGAGCAGGCGCTTTACCAGCTCTGATTCGCTTACCTGGAGAGCCAGAACGACGGCGATGGAAGTGCCTTTCTGGGTCAGCAGTTTGTCCAGCGCTTCCGCCTGGGCAGTGGTGCGGGGGAAGCCATCGAACAGGAAGCCATTGGCCTGGGGATTATTGTCAAGGGCAGAGCTGATCATTTCGATGACCACCTCGTCGGGAACGAGCTGTCCCTTGTCCATGAAGCTCTTAGCTGCCAGTCCCAGCGGCGTGAGGCCTGCGATTTCGCTACGCAGGAGGTCGCCCGTGCTGAGGTGCTTCAGTCCATATTTGGAAATAAGCCGTTCTGACTGGGTGCCTTTTCCGCTACCGGGCGGTCCGAATAGAATTAAATTGAACATATGTACTACTTACCCTTGTGAGTGGACAAATATAAGGCAGGAATCCAAGAAAATGAAATGTTAAGAGCTGTCCGGCTGTCTATTTGCCGACAATCTGCCCGAACATAGGCTTCGTAGATTTGTTGTATAAAAATAAAGCATGAAATACCTGATAAGAAATATCACCTTTATAGTGCTGGCCCTGCTGCTGCAGCAATGCACTTATTCCCAGTCTTCCACTCCAGCGAAATTGAATACTATGGATACTTCGAAAAAAACAACCAACCCGGCTTATTCACGCACTGACAAGACGCCTGTAAATGTTACGGACGAGCAGTGGAAGAAGATCTTACCGGCAGATGTCTATGAGGTGGCAAGGAAAAAGGGTACTGAACGGGCCTGGACCAGCCCGTTGGAGAATCTCCATGACGTAGGCACTTATTACTGCGCCGTCTGTGGTAATGCTCTTTTCCAAAGCGATACGAAATTCGACAGTGGCTGTGGATGGCCGAGCTTTTACCAGCCCATCAGCAAGAGCAGCATCATCTATGCGTCGGACCATTCTTACGGCATGGACCGCACGGAAGTGATGTGCGGAAGGTGCAAGTCGCATTTAGGGCATGTGTTCAACGATGGCCCTCCCCCCACCCATCTGCGCTACTGCATCAACGGAGTAGTATTGGATTTTGAAAAAGCAAAGGAGGCGGAGAAAAAATACAACGCAGACAAGCAATAAGGACCTGCGACAACCATTCCCATCATCCATTCCTAACTTTATCCAAAAATCGGAAATAATGGCAACGCAACGCATAGGCTGGATCGGATTGGGGAACATGGGCATTCCCATGGTACGCAATCTCCTGAAAGCAGGATTTCCCGTATCTGTATATAATCGCACGATTTCCAAGGCTGACCCGCTGGTGGCGGAAGGGGCCTCCCTGGCTTCCAGTCCCCGGGAGCTTTGGGGTAAGGCGGATGTCCTTATCACTATGGTGGCGGATGATGCGGCGCTCCAGGCTGTATATAAAAATGACGGGGGATTGCTGGAGAACGCGCCCGCCGGAAAGATCGTTATCGATATGAGCACCGTCTCTCCAGCCACGACAAGAGAATTGGCAGGTCAGTTGGCGGAAAAAGGGGTGGAATACCTGGATGCTCCTGTTTCGGGTAGTGTAAAACCGGCAGAGCAGGGACAACTGGTATTCATGGTAGGCGGTAAGCGAACAGTGTATGAATCAGTGTTGCCTGTCTTTGAAAAGCTGGGTAAGAAATCATTTCTACTGGGTGAACAAGGGGCAGGCCATAGCGCCAAGCTGGCAATTAACCTGCTATTGGCTTTTAATGTGCAAGGCCTGGCGGAATCGGTGCTTTTTGCCCGTGAAAATGGCATTGCCCCCAAAGATATGCTGGCCGTGATCAACGAAAGTGCGCTTAGCAATGTCCTGATCCGCCTGAAAACCGCCAATATTGAGAATAATCATTACGAAGCAGCTTTTGCCCTTAAACTTATGGCCAAGGACCTGCGGCTGGCCCGGGAGCAAGGACTTCATACACCAGGCGGGCTGGCCCTGGAAGACAGCTTCAGGGAAGCTACACATGAATGGGGAGAACAGGACATGATGGCTATTCTCCCTTTTTTGAGCGCTTCAGACGAGGAGCAACCCGTGTTCTAGGTCTTTGCTTTTACTTTTAATAATACCACCCCATGTGCCGGAATACGTGGCGTAAAGGCTTTTTGAATGGAAGTAAGGTCTTGCTGGCGCCAAAGGTCCCGCACCTTTAATTGGGCGGGTAGGCCCAGGCTGGAATAGGGGATCGTGGGTTTGGCGGGTTGGGCCCCCTGATTAAAGATGCCCACTGCCTTGCTGCCGTCTTTCAGTTCCTTTACCCAGACCTGGATGTTGTCTTTATCCCAGACTTTTTTAGCGGGTCTTGCCAGGGCGTCCTGGTCTACGGCCAGAACTTCGTCGTTGGTGAGCAGTCCCAGGGTGAAGTTATCCAGACGGCTCATGTCGCAGCCGATAAGCAGTGGCGCTGACAGGAGGGACCAGAGACTGATATGGGTGTATTGTTCGTCAGGGGTCAGGCGTGCGTTATGGAGGCTTGGTCCCCAGCCTACCCTGCCGACCACCAGCATGTCCGGGTCGTTGAAGTTTCCCGGAGCTGTATATGGAGCTGCCTTCTCCTGGCTGAAGCCGATGCCAGCCATGCTGCCCCAGGTGTCAGTGATGTCGCCGGTGGTACGCCATGAGTTAGCTCCTATTTCGCCTCCCCATTTCCAAACATCTCCCATCCCGTATTGACAGAGGCTGTAAAGAATGTCCCTCCCCGTTTTGTCGAGGGCCTTGCGCATGATGATATAGGGTTTTTTCATTTCATCGAGAGAGGGAGCTTGGGGGGCTATTTCCCCATACGAGCACCAATCGTATTTAAGGTAATCGATCCCCCAACGGGCATAAGTAGCCGCATCCTGGTCTTCATGCTGATAGCTACCCAGGTAGCCTCCGCAGGTCCTGGGGCCGGGGGAGGAATAAATGCCGATCTTTAGTCCGAGACCATGGACATGATCGCAAAGCGCTTTCATGTCCTGGAATTTGTTATTGGTAAGGATCTCACCCTTGTCATCTCTCTTTTCTTCCCACCCGTCGTCTATATTAATATAGGACCAGCCATGGTCGGCCAGTTTTTCCGACATGGCAGCGGCGGAGGCTTTTACTTTCTCATCGCTGACGCTGAGACCCCAGCAATTCCAGCTATTCCAGCCAAGGGCAGGGGTGAGCCCAATCTTGTCGCCGCAAATAATGGTAAACCGGCGGGTGGCCGTTCCGGCATGATTCTTCACTGTCAGCTGGACGGGGTAGCTGCCTTTTTTTGCTATCGAGCCTGTAATGATGCCGGAGCTTTTATCAAGGGAGAGCGTGGATGGGAGGCCGGTGGCCGAGTAGGCTGCGGGCTTTTCTCCTGTAGCGGGGATCTTATAAAGGAAGGGGGCGTCTGGCCGTACCCCGTATATTTCCGGGCCATTGATCCGGGGTGCTGCGCCTGGTGAAGGCGTAAGGATATAAGGAACTTCTTCGGCGGCCGTCACGATCTTTTTGCTCCTGCCTTCTTCAA
Source organism: Flavitalea plasmicola (assembly GCF_030546645.1). Classification (GTDB taxonomy): domain Bacteria; phylum Bacteroidota; class Bacteroidia; order Chitinophagales; family Chitinophagaceae; genus Puia. The sequence continues at coordinate 391,473 of NZ_JAUOTO010000006.1, read as the reverse complement.
AGCTGTATTCCACGCGATAAGGACCTTGTTGGGGTAAGGAGGTTTTGACGGTATACTCAAAGGGGCGGTCCTGGGCGAAGTCCGTACCAATGGTTTGTTTGTAGACAGCCGTTCCCGAAAATGGATCGACTACGCGGATATTCAGGCGGCCTGTGAAGTCAAATTTTTCGCTGGAGGACCGCAAGACGATCTTTTTACTGAATTGTCTGGCGTCGGCGGCGGAGAAGTGGAATTCATCGGTGCTCATATCCAGTGATATATAGTCTGTGACGTCCATGACGCTGATGCCATATTTCCCGTCGTACATGCCCCCATCGCCATCATGATCCCAAACACGGATGGCGATGACATTGTCCTTGTCCCAATGGATCCGCCCATCTGTAAGCGGGATGGTATAGGAACGTTGCTGCTGCCAGTCGCCGGACTGGATGGTTCCACCTTTTCCCGCATTTCTGCCTATAAGGAACCCGTTGAGGTAAAATTCGTCCCCATCGTCGATCTTGCCCAGGTCGAAGCGTATTTTTTCCTTTAAGAAGGCTTTATCTTTTATCGAGGATGGGATAACAATATGCAGCCTGTACCATGCGAACCCGTCATAACCTTTATATCCCTGATTTTCCCAGGATGCGCCTGTATGGATGGTGGACCAGGCGGAATCATTGAGGCCAGGGACAGCCCAGCCGGGTTGATCGCCTGTTTTGAACTTCCAGGGGCCATTGATAGAAAGGTCCTGGGCGGAAAGGGAAGAGAATATGGAAAGGGTCAAGAAAAAAGCTACTAATTTCAACATATTGCAGGTTTAAGCCTTGAAATTACAAAAGAGCCTGTAAATTTGCAGTCCCTGCAAGGGAATTAGCCAACTTAGCTCAGCTGGTAGAGCATTTCATTCGTAATGAAAGGGTCGTCGGTTCGATTCCGATAGTTGGCTCATCGTTTTTTGTCATGCGTAATGCCTCTTTCGGTAGTTTTCTCATAGCAGCGCTGCTGGCCTGCTACCTGATCAACTGCTTTTCCCCCCTGAGGCTGGAATACGATAGTATCCATTATTTTGCCTTAAAGGATTGCCTGGAGCACTCCTGTCCTCCCGGTTTCCAGGCCGCTGACGATCCACGTCCTTACGGTTATCCTGCGTTATTGTGGCTCTTGTCCCGGATGTGTTTGTTGTACCCTTTTACCATTGCATTGGTCAACCTGGTTTATCTGGCAGGTGCGCTGTATTTCACGGGCAAATTGTTTCAGCACGAAAAGGGACCAGCTACCAGTCGTAAGCTGGAAACAGGCGTGGTGGTGCTGCTGCTGGGATATCCCTTTATTAAATACTTCGCTTATCCATTGTCGGAAATGCAATATCTGTTCTTTGCCTGCGGAAGTCTGTTTTTTTTTCGATTGTATACGGACCGGGGAATGCGGGCGGGTTCATTGGTCGTTGCATTCCTGTTTGCAGGTGCGGCCATCTTTACCCGGGCAGTGGGGATTGCGCTTGTTCCGGCGTTGCTGGCGGGGCTTGGATGGCATCATAGGGAAGTGCTGGTAAGGCATTGGAAGGTTGCTGGTCTATTGGGGTTGGTGACGTTAGCAGGCTTATTTGCCGGGTTGAGAGATCTGAATGGCATGCTTTATTTAAATAGTGTGCGGCGTACGGGCCCAGGATGGAAAGTCTTGTTGGGAAAGCATTTGGCGGAGTGGGGAGAGCTGTTGCTGAATGTCCCCGCCGGCAAATTCGCGACTATCGGGCGATGGATATTTATTGCGGCGGGATTGCTCTTAATGGCTGTAGTGTTCTATTGTCTTATGCGCCGGAAAAAGAAAGTGCCTGTGACCGTGAGCGTGTACATGGTGCTTTATAGCGTGTTGATATTTAGCTGGCCATTTTTTGACGTTCGTTTCTGGATACCGGTGGCGCCGCTGGTCGTCATGATATTGCTGCAGGGGCTACCGGTCAGGACGCTGTTGATCCGAGCGATGGTAGCACTGTATGTTGTCGCAGGGCTTGGGGCTCTAGTGTATTCCACTTACACGGCCTTCGATAAACGGGCGCTGGCGCGTAACCAGGCAGGAGGAAGATACCGGAACGAATATGAAACCCATTTTTTTGGCAAACCTTTGCAGGATACCGTCGTTCCTGTGGACCCGTACGTATTGCATGTATTGGAGACCTGTAAATGATTATGATTATCTTTACGCGCCGGAATTCACAAAATAACAAGTCATGCAGCTATCACATTTAGCCGAAACGCTTATTGGTTCTGAAATTGTCAAGCTGGGCGGAGACATCCGCGAGAAGATCAGACAGGGGGAGAAGATCTATAATTTTACGGTAGGAGATTTTGATCCAGCCATCTTCCCGATCCCTAAGGGTTTGGAGGATGGCATTATTGACGCTTACCGCCACCATTTTACCAATTATCCTTTAGCGGAGGGTAACCTGGACCTTCGTCAGTCCATTGCTGCTTTTTTGAAAGAGAGGGAGGGGCTGACCTATGGATTGGACGAGATCCTTGTTGCAAGCGGAGGGCGCCCGCTGATCTATGCGTTATTCCGGACGCTGATAGACGAAGGCGACAAGGTGGTCTACGCTGTACCGTCCTGGAATAATAATCATTATACGCATCTTAACTGGGGGGAGCATGTGGTGATCGAGGCGCATGCTGAAAATAATTTCATGCCTACGGCGGAAGCGATCCGGCCGCATGTCAAAGATGCCACGCTTATCTGTCTTTGCTCGCCACAGAATCCGACGGGGACCACCATTTCCCGTAAGGATCTTTCGGCCATCTGCGAGCTGGTGATGGAAGAGAATACCCGCCGCAAGGAGGGGGAAAAGAAGTTATTCCTTTTGTATGACCAGATGTATTGGCAGCTGACATATGGAGAGATCCGTCATTATGATCCGGTCTCACTTTATCCGGCTATGCGGCAGTATACGATCTATATCGATGCTATCAGTAAGGTCTTTGCAGCGACAGGGGTGCGTGTCGGCTGGTCTTTCGGTCCTGCGGAGATCATCGGTAAAATGAAAGCCATTCTCACGCATATCGGTGCATGGGCGCCTATGGCGGAGCAAAAGGCTACGGCAGCCTTCCTGCTGGAAAAAAATAAGATCGATGAATATCTGCAAACATTTCGTTCAGCTGTATCCGATAGGTTGCAACGCATTCATGCCGGTCTTCAGCAATTAAAGAAGGAGGGATTCCGCGTGGATGTGCTGGCGCCGGAGGCGGCTATTTATCTGACCATCAAGATGGATCTGGCCGGTCTGCATACAAAGAATGGAAAAACGTTGAAGGAGCAAACAGATGTTACTTCTTATCTGTTGAATGAAGCCAAGCTGGCGGTTGTACCATTCTCCGCATTCGGAGCTTCCAAAAGCTCTCCCTGGTACCGGCTGAGTGTAGGAACCTGTCGTGTGGAGGAAATAGGAGAAATGATCGACAAATTACGTGAGGCTATGAAGCAACTGTCATCTGACCTTTAAGCGTAAATTTTCGTCATTAGTTCTTATTACAAATGAAGATGAAGGGTTTTAATTCCTTTTCACGGATGATCTTTTGCATGGCGTCCCGCTTATACAATGTCTTGTGCTTGTTGATATCGAATACTTCATGGGCAACGCAAAAGCTATCGATGGTTTCAAAGTGGAATAAAAGTTCATTGAGCTGTTCCAGTTCCTGCTCCATGGACTGTTCGTTCATTTGTTCATCTTTCACCAAAACAAGCAAATCTCTGTTACAAGTTTTCATTACTTTATTAGATTTTAATAACCAGACGTACCTTATTTATAACCAGCCATACCACTCGTCACGCCACAACCGCATTTCTTACTGCTTCCACCGATTCCTCTTCCTGCGTTGCAGCTAATTATTACAATGCTACTAAATAATAATAAGAGAATCAATATCGGCCTCGAAGTTTTGCTTGATTTCATGGCTTTAGTCTTACTAATTTAACTATTTTGTTAAGAAAAAAGTATCCCGTTTGGCAACTCTCTTAAAAATTAACAATCCTATTGCACGAAAACCCAGGATACTTGTTGCCCCCCTCGACTGGGGTTTAGGGCACGCAACCAGATGTATACCAATCATTAAAGAATTAATAAATTTCAAATGTGAGGTGTGGATCGCGGCTATGGGCGACCAAAAAGAGCTCTTAAAAAAAGAATTTCCCTTCCTATCGTTTGTAGAACTGCCTGGCTATCACATAAGATATGGCAAAAACCGTGCCTTTACGTTCCTTCGGCTGATAGGTTCCATACCTAAAATATTGACCCGGGTCAAGGAGGAAGGTCGCTGGCTGCGGCAATTCAGGGATCAAACGGAATTAGATGCAGTGATCTCTGATAATCGATATGGTTTATGGGGAAAAGGGATCTATTCCGTGTTTATTACGCATCAGCTGGGCCTCAGAACCTCCCTTGGCTCATGGGTGGACCGGTGGGCACAAAGACTGCATTACCGGCTTATAGAGCGGTTTTCCATCTGCTGGGTTCCTGACTGGGAGCGGGGGTCGGGGTTAGCCGGAAAGCTTTCGCATCCCCCTCGGATGCCGGCGGTTCCGGCCCGGTATATTGGAATATTGACACGGATGGAGGGGCTTGCTCAGGCAGAAGGAAGTTGGGTAGACCTGTTGGTCCTTCTTTCGGGTCCGGAACCGCAGCGTACCATCCTTGAAAAGAAGGTTCTGGGTCAATTGGGTGCTTTTTCGGGCAAGGTGGTGCTGGTACGCGGTCTACCGGGGGGAGGCGGGCCATTGGAGGTTGATTTACGGGAGGTGGAGGTACATGACCACCTGCCTGCGCGGGCGTTGAATGAAATCTTGCTGCGCACGAAGCTGGTGGTGGCCAGGGCTGGTTATAGCACGGTGATGGACCTGGTGCGTTTGGGGAAGAAAGCGATCCTTATACCCACGCCGGGGCAAACGGAGCAGGAATACCTGGGCAAATATTTGTCGGATAAAAAGATTGCTTTTTGCACGAAGCAAGCGGAGTTCTCACTTGCGAATGCACTGGTGGAAGTGGAGAAATTTCCATTTGTCCCGGTGGAGGAAGAAAGGAATTCATTACAGGGCGCCATAGCAGCATTGCTGGAAAAGATCAATCCTTCTCCCCTATCGATTTAGGATAATCGAAGAACCAAAATGTCGGACCGCTGCTGAGGAATCCTTTCCAGCTCTCTGCCGGGCTGGTGACTGCGAATATGCTGCAAGTGGGCATATTATCCAGGCGAACGGAACTTAGAATATTTGCAAAGGCAGTGATCCCGGGGTTATGTGAAAAGAGGGCTATGGAATCATACCGGTCGTCGATGCTGGCCACTACTTCTTTGAAATCCTGTACCTGGGCATGATATAATTGCTGGATAATGACGAGCTCTTTTTCTTTTCTTCCGAATTCATGCATAAAGATCCCGGCGGTTTGGCGGGCTCTTTTGGCGGGACTGGAAACAAAAAGATCTGTTTTAACGCCAGCTTTGATCAATCTTCCCGCCATTACGGGGGCATCACGCTTGCCCCGATCGTTCAGAGGTCGATCGATATCATTCAGGTCGGCATTATCCCAGCTGCTTTTTGCGTGTCGTATGATCAATAGGGTTTTCATGGCGGAAGTTTGGCTATATAAATCTACTCATTTTAGCCCGGACTTCATAGCCATATTTTTCCGCCCCTACCTGTAGCACACTGAAAGTCAACTAGATATCAAAAGCCTGGGAGTTGATAAAGTTAATAAGGGAGACTGTATTCTTCAGCTTCAGCTTCTTGAGAATATTGTGCCGGTGGACCTCCACTGTTTTCAGCGAGATGTTCAGATCGGATGCTATTTCCTTGGATGACAGTCCTTCTTTCAGGGCTCGGACGATCTGCATTTCCCTATCGGAAAGATTATTGATATCCGGGTTCACCTGATCTCCATTGAGCATCTGTTCGGAGAGGATATTCTTCACTTCCTGGCAGATGTAAACCTGGTTATTGCTGACTTCAGAGATGGCTTCCAGCATTTCCTGCCGAGGGGAATTTTTGGTGACGTACCCTTTTGCCCCCAGTCGAAGCATTTTTTTTGCATAGGCAGGTTGGCTGTGCATGGAAACTCCGATGATTTTAGAGCCGGGGGAATATTTCCGGATCATTTTCAGCACGTCGAAGCCGCTCATAGGCGCCATATTAATATCCAGCAAGACCACATCGGGTCTTTTGTCCCTGGCTAATTCTATGGCGCGTTCTCCGTCTCCGCATTCCGCCACTACATCAAAATTTTCATTTTTTCCTAACAAAAAACTCCATGTCTCCCTGATGAGAGTGTGATCGTCTACGATCATGATAGAAACTTTCTTCATAACGCCTGCGTTTTTCAGAAGTAGAAATAACAAAGAGCACTAATTAGAGCATAAACCAGGCGAGAGGTTGTTAAGTGGGAAGGGGGGTACTATAAAACCAGTATGTAATTATAAGTATTTTATCCGATATCGTCAATTTTTTTATGGGGCACCTTAATAGCCCCGGACGTTCTTGCCTTCCATGTAGTTCATGAATGCCTTATTAACCACTCTATTACCGCCTGCTGTGGGGTAATTGCCCGTGAAATACCAATCACCGGTGTTCGTGGGGCAGGACTTATGCAGGGATTCGATCGTCTGATAGATGACCTGTATGGGAGTGTTGATCTCGGGTGGCGTTATGAGCTGTGCTATTTTGTTGGAGATCTCTTCCGTAGTGAAAGGTTTGTACACCTGCTGAACAATGTTCTCCAGGTGCAACTGTCCTGTCCGTTGTAATTCCTTGCATTTCTCGTAGAGTTCCTGCAGGCAGCTTTCTTTCCCTTTTTCCTTCATCAGCTCCACTGCTGCGCGGAATGCAATGAAGTCGCCCAATTTGCTCATGTCGATGCCGTAGCAGTCGGGGTAACGGATCTGCGGGGCGGAGGATACAATGATGATCTTTTTGGGTTCCAGCCGAGTGAGCATTCGTACAATGCTTTCCTTCAGTGTGGTACCGCGCACGATAGAGTCATCTATCACCACGAGGGTGTCTTCGTTCTTGCGGACTGTGCCATAAGTAACATCATATACGTGCTGAACCATTTCGTTCCGGCTGACGTCTTCCGTGATAAAGGTGCGCATTTTCACATCCTTTATCGCCACTTTCTCCACGCGTATCTTTCGGCTGAGCATTTCCACCAGCTTATCTTCATTGATGTCTTTTCCCCAGGAAAGTATCCGTTGGATCTTTACGCCTTCAAGATAATCGTCCATTCCTTTCCACAGACCGTAGAAAGCCACTTCTGCCGTATTTGGAATGAAAGAGAAGATCGTATTTTTCAGGTCGTGGTTGATGGCATTCAGGATCTGTTCGCTAAGGTTATAGCCCAGGGCGATCCTTTCGCGGTAGATCTTTTCATCGCTGCCCCTGGAGAAGTAGATGCGTTCGAAACTGCAGGCCCTGCGTTCTTTAGGTTCCAATATGGTCTCTACTGATACCTTACCGTCTGCTTTTACGATGAGGCCTTTCCCCGGCATCAGCTCCATTACCTCATTTTCGCCGACATTGAATACGGTGCGTATTGCGGCCCTTTCCGAAGCGGCAACTACTACGTCCTCGCTGACGTAATAATAGGCCGGCCTGATGCCGTTGGCATCCCGGAAGACAAAGCTATCTCCGTTGCCTATGAGACCACCCACGGTGAATCCTCCGTCGAAAAGTGATACCGCCTTGCGCAGAAGGCCGGCAACGTCCAGGTTTTCAGTAGATGTTTCGTCGGCCTTGACCTGGAAATGATGGATCACTTCCATCATAGCGGCCAGGTCGCTTTGTTTTTGGAAATCACCGGGATCAACGCCAATGAGCGCAAAAAGTTCATCGGTATTTACGAGGTTGAAGTTGCCGGCAAGGGCGAGGTTTCTGGCAGGAATAGTATTTCGTTTGATAAACGGGTGGCAGAAGTCGGTGCTGTTCTTGCCCTGCGTACCGTAGCGCAGGTGGCCCAGGAGCACTTCTCCCAGGAAGGAGATGTGACCTTTCATGAGACCGGGGTGTTTTTTGATATCGGGCTGGTACTGTTCCAGCTCTTTTACTTCCCCCATTATTTTCGAAAAGATGTCTGCGATCGGCTGGTTATTACTACTTCTGATCCTGTGAAGGAAAGGGTATCCGGGTTCAGTGTTAAGCTTGACAGCGGCTACTCCTGCTCCGTCCTGACCTCTATTGTGTTGTTTTTCCATCAGGAGGTACAGCTTGTTAAGGCCGTACAGAACTGTGCCGTATTGCTGCAGGTAATAGGAGAACGGCTTTCGTAATCGGATGAATGCCAACCCGCATTCATGTTTTATTTCATCACTCATGGGTCCGCTGAAAATAAGTCGCAAAGGTACCGAAATTCAGCGAAATGCGACCTAAATATAGGTCGCATTCGTGTTAATAAAGTTTACCAGGGACGCTGAGTTCTTGAGTTTCAACTTTTTAAGAATATTATGCCGGTGAACTTCCACTGTTTTCAGGGAAATATTGAGGCTGGTGGCTATCTCTTTAGAGGAAAGGCCTTCTTTGATGAAGTTGATGATCTGCATTTCCCTTTCCGTCAGTGCATTGATATTGGGTGAGTCTTCTTTTTCATCCAGCAGCTGTTCCGAAATAATGTTCTTTATTTCGTCGCAAATGTATTTATTGCCATGGTTGACTTCCAATATGGCCTTGATCATTTCTTCCTTGGAGGAGTTCTTGGTGACATATCCGCGTGCGCCCATCTGCAGCATTTTCTTGGCATATGCCGGTTGGGAGTGCATGGATACGCCAATGACCTTGGAGCCGGGAGAGATCTTGCGGATCCGTTGGGTAGCCTCAAGGCCGGAGAAAGGGGTCATGTTTATATCCATCAGCACGACATGAGGGCGTTTTGCTTTTGCCAATTCCACGGCTTCCTGTGCATCCCCACATTCGGCGATCACCTGGAATCGGGAATCACTGTTCAGGATATAGCTCCAGGTCTCTCTTATCAGTTTGTGGTCATCGGCAATTAAGATATTGATCTTGCTCATATAGGATTGTTTTAAAAGTTAATTACAGGCACTTGAACTCTCAGTTTACAACCTTCACCCGGTGCGGACATAATCGTTACCATACCCCCGAAAAGATCGGCCCTGCTCATGATATTGGAAAGGCCGAGCCCTTTTTTTCCTTTTACTTTTTTCGGATCAAATCCTTTTCCATCATCTGTTATATTGAGTTCAATCCTGTTCTCTGTCTCTTCCAGCAGCAGTTCGATGATCAGGTTCTTTGCGCCGGAATGTTTCAATACATTATTCACCTGTTCCTGGATGATGCGGAACAGCATGAGCTTCTCTTTATCACTGATCTTCTCATCAAATTTACCTACTGGGTAGAACTCTACGTGTATAGCACGGGTAGTGCGGACACTTTCGACCAGATCCGAGATTGAATCAATGAGTCCCAGATCTCCGATGCTGGCGGGCACCAGGGACCTGGAGATATTCCGGATCTCGTGGATGGCCTCGTGAATGTTGTCAGCGCTGCGACTGATGAGACTCAGTCTTTCCTTATGGTCGTTCTTAGCCAGCTCCAGGTATAGCTTCGTTGTAGAAAGGATCTGGTTTATGTTGTCATGCAGTTCTTTTCCTATTTCGGCCCTTTCTTTTTCCTGGGCATCCACCATGGCCTGGGCAATTATCTTTTGTTTATTCAGCTCCTGCTTTAACAATCTTTTTTCCATCTCTCTTTTGCCTGTGATGTCCTGCATGGACCCTACCATGCGGATGACCCTACCGTCTTTTCCGAAGACCAGGAAGCCTTTGTCGGAGATCAGGGCATAGCGGTCGTCTGCCTTTCTAAAACGGTATTCTTCCAGCCAAAGGCCTTTGTCCTTTCGGCGAATGAAGCGGTCGATGTTCTTTATAACCTTGCTGCGGTCGTCCGGGTGAACGTGCATTTCCCAAAATTTCTTCGTGCGGACCTTAGGCCCGGGCTTGTGACCAAAAAGATGGTAAAATCCTTCTCCCCAGAAATATAGTCCGGTGTGCAGGTCGCGGTCCCAGATGGCGTCATTGGAAGCTTTTGTCGCCAGCATATATCTTTCATTGCTGATGCTGAGCTCTTCCTCTGCCCGTTTGCTCTCGATAATGGTCGTCACCAGATTTGCGGCTCTTTCCACGAGGTCCAGCTCCAGTGTGGTGGGAGATTTGGCCGTGGTGTAATATACGGCGAATGCGGCCATTACGTCACCCATGACGTTGAGGACGGGAAAGGACCAGCAGGCGCGGAGGCCGAATTTCAAGGCGAGCTCGCGTGCTGCAGTCCAGAGCGGATCCCGCTCGATGTCGGAAACGATGACCTTTTCTTTCCGGAACATTGCTGTGCCGCAGCTACCGGCTTCGGGTCCGATGGGCAAGCCGTCTATGGCATGTGCATAAATGGCCGGAAGGCCCGGGGCCGAGAGGTGTCTGACACGCATGCCGTCCTCGTCGAGGGTCAGCACGGAGCAATACATGCCCGGGAATATTTTTTCGATGCCTTTGAGAAAATTATTGAGGATGGTGCGGAGGGGCGCTTTTTTATTGGAGTTCTGTTCCAGCACTTTTCTTTCCAGCGCCAGCATCGTCTCTTGTTTTTTACGGACCGTAACATCTTTGAAATAGGCGAACAGCCCCTGTTCGGAGGGGTAAACGCTCATTTCCAGCCAGCGATCGGAGCGATCATTGTATTGTTCCAATGTCACCGTCATTTTCTTTTTGAAGGCCTTTTGAAAAGATTGATAAGTATCCGCGTCCACCAGCTCGGGTAATTTTTCCCGGATAGGCTGCCCTACCATTTCCGCTGCTGAGAGGCGGGTGATCCTTTCGGCCTCATGATTCCAGAGAGTCACTCTAAAGTTTCTGTCCAGTACAAAAAATCCGTCAGTAATACTGTCGAGGATATTGGTTATCTGTTCCGAGTACTCTCGTAGCTGTGCTTCTGCCAGCTGTCTTTCCTGCTGCGCCAGCTTATTTTCTGTAATGTCCTTGCTGACCACCATTATCCCGGTGGCCCTTCCTTCCTCATCCCTTATATACCGAATAGAGCTAATAAGATACGATTTTTTTCCGGTTGCAGAAATATTGATCGTTTCTCCGTCCCAAAAACCTCTTGCCCGGAAGCTTTTTTCGACATCGTCCTCCGTAATATGCGAATATTCATAATGGATCAGCGAGCGAAATGATTGACCTACAGCCTGCTGCGCAGGAATGCCATAGAACTTCTCGGCGGCTTTGTTCCAATAAATGATCTTTTCCGTGAGGTCGGTGGCAACTATGATGTCGGAAACATATTTGGCCAAACTGTCCTGAAGATCTATCTGTCTGGCGGACGGCAGAGGTTCCGTGGCATGCTCCATTGTGTCACCGGGTAATTGGGACCCGTATGTATCGTTTTGAGGAGTGTTCATGGCGTGGAAATATGGAAGGCCGGCGACGGCTCGGGTATGGACAAGCACGAAGCCCTCGATAAAGGGTTTTTCGATAAAATAAGGTTGTAAGAATTGCTCTCTCGTAGGCACGGAATTCTTAGCACTACTTAGCATGGTAATTTAAATATTGTCGATGTCACAGCTCTAAGGTTCTAGTATAATAGTCAAATTACTAAAGATGCATGTATAGAATGCTCTGGCAGACGCTATTTCCCTTGTTACTAAGGGTTAATACCTAAGTTAATTACCTGTTGTTGACGCGGTTCCCAGCCATTTGGATAAGTTGCTGCAACTTCTGTACTCTTCATCGATCATTATGTAAAGGGAGGGAAGGTTGAAAGCGAACCATTTTTCCAGGGCTACAGACCTTTTTTGTTCCAATGCTCTTTCGGCGATCTTTTGGTAGTCGTCTTTCAGGTTTTCGATGTGTGGTTTCGACCTGGAGACTATCAGGATGATGCGAGCACCTTTTTTCCCACTGTCATCTGTGAAGACGGCAGGTTGGGAATATTCGCCAGGTTTGAGGTTGGACTTTTTGAACTGGTCAATTGTGGATTGCGATACCGTCTTTTCTACGCCGTATTGGGCGGCAGCCTCGCGAAAACTGATCGTCCCTGCTATCAGCAGTTGGCGGACCGAATCCAGGAGGGTGGTGGTGCTGGCAATCGCTGCGTCGGTGACCGGGAGCGTCTTGGGGTAGATGGCCAACTGCCGAAGCTCTACGTTCGCCTCATAAAAACGAGGGTTTGACGCATAGGTTCTCTCAAAATAGCCCTTTACTTCGGCGGGTGAAACGGTGATACCCTCTATGATACCGTTATACATTGCCTGGGCCAGACGCTGCTGGCGGACAGGCTGGAAGAAATCTTGTTTCAGTTGTTGGATGGTGGTTGGGGGAAGCCCTTTGAAGGCTTTAAGCCGCTGGTCGATCTCGGCCTCCACCTCCTCATCTCTTATGGGCAGAGAATCCCTTTCCGCCTGCAGAACCAGTACTTTCTGGAAGAGCATATTATCCAGGATCGAGCATTTATCCACTTCTTTTACTTCCTGGCCATTATTGTTTCGGATTATGTCCTGGGCGGCAATGTCAAGTTCTGATCTTAGGATAACCTTATCGCCCACTATGCCGATGATCTTTTCGGCTATCATTTTTTGCTGGGCGGAACATACAGATGCAGCTCCCAGCAGCATGCTGGAAAGGAGAAGGGATGAACCTGTCATATAAATAGGAGTTTTGGGCCGTGTCAGTTACCAGCGGTCGCCCCTGTCTGCCATTTGGATAAATTGCTACAGGTCTTGTAGTCCCCATCGATCATTATATAAAAGGTGGGAATTTTTGTGCCGAACCATTTTTCCAATGCGGCTGATTTTTTTTCGTCCAAAGCTCTTTGAGCGACCCTGTTGTAGTCATCTTTCAGATTTTCGGTGTGAGGCTCCGATTTGGATACCATCAGCACGATGCGAACGCCTTTTTTCCCTCTTTCATCTGTGAAGGAAGTGGGTTTAGAATATTCGCCTGGCTTAAGATTGGAGTTTTTAAGCAAGAGGACCATATCTTTATCCATTTCTGAAATAGTAAGGAAGGTAGAACCATCTTTGCCCATGACCTGACCTGCCGTAGATTTGGAAATGTCGTCCGTGCTCCATTTGGGATTGTCGGCACTGAACCTGGCAATTGCTTCTCCGAATCCCATCGTGCCTGCCACAAGGAGATTGCGTACTGAATCCAGCATGGTGGAGACTTCAGCGATCTCGGGTTCCGTGATTGGTGGAATTTTTAAAATATGCCTTACGATGGCGTCGTCACCACTACGGCTTACCATTTGGATTATGTGATACCCAAATTTGCTTTTGATGACAGGCGACACCTGGCCTTCTTTAAGCCTAAAGGCGGTAGCGAAGAACACGGGGTCCCACATCTTGCTGTCTGAGCGGCTCAGTGCGATCTCTCCACCTTTTTCCTTACTGCCTGGATCATCGGAATACAGTCGTGCAAGAACATCGAATTTTTTCTGACCACTTTCCACCTGCCGTTTGTATTCATTCAACTCGTCGATGGAGAGTCTCTCGATGTCTCTGCTGGCCTTGGGATAGAGCACCAACTGGCTTAACTGCATTTCAGACTCGTAGAACCGCAGGTTGTTCTTCTTCATCTTCTCAAAATATTCTTTTACTTCCTGTGGGGTGATCTTGATGTCTTCGACGATCTTGTTACGCATAGCTGTGGCCAGGCGCTGCTCCCGGATGGGGATGAGGAAGTCTTGCTTAGCCTGGTAAACGGTGCGCTGAGCAATTTGCTCGAAAGCTTCCTTTCCTCCATACATGTTGATAAAATAGCGGATACGCTGTTCGACCTCGGCTTCTACTTCCTCTTCGCTGACCGGAAGAGAGTCTTTTTCTGCCTGGAGCACCAAAGCTTTCTGGATGAGCATATTATCCAGGATCGAGCATTCGTCCACCCCTTTTACTTCCTGACCGTTGTTATTACGTATCATGTCCTGGATAGCGATGCCGAGCTCTGATTTTAGGATGATCTTATCTCCCACTATACCAACGATCTTATCTGCTACCACTTTTTGCTGAGCAAAAGCGCCTGCTGCGGTTAAAAAAAAGAGCGCGGGTAAGAGAAGGGATTTCTTAATCATACAAATATTATAAAAGGGTGCATATTAAGATGCGACCTTAAAATTAACAGGTTAATAAGGTTAAATACCCCCTGACGGGGGTATTTAACAAATAATTAGAGTGTTCTTTTAACTTCTTCCTCTTCGTAAGCTTCTACGATATCTCCGACGCGGACATCACTGTAGTTCTTGATGGTCAAGCCGCATTCCATGCTGGAAGCCACTTCTTTAACGTCGTCCTTGAAGCGTTTGAGGGAGGCCAGTTCGGCTGTTGCGCCTTCGCCTGTGGGGTAGATGACGATGCCGTCCCTGACCAGCCGGACCTTTGCATTCCGGTATATTTTGCCTTCCAGAACATAGCAACCTGCAACGGTGGCTTTATCGAATTTGAAGACATTGCGGACTTCCACGTTGGCCACCACTTTCTCCTGGATCTTGGGTTCCAGCATCCCTTCCATTGCGCTCTTCACTTCTTCGATGGCATTGTAGATGATGGAGTAGGTCTTGATTTCCACGCCTTCGTTCTCTGCCAGGCGGGAAGCCTGTGAGGAAGGACGAACGTTGAAGCCTACGATAACGGCGTCGGAAGCTGTCGCCAGCAATACGTCGCTCTCCGTGATGGCGCCTACGGCCTTGTGAACGACGCGTACCGCGATCTCCTCGGTAGAAAGTTTCTGCAAAGAGTCGCTCAGGGCTTCCACGGAACCATCCACGTCACCTTTTATGATGAGGTTCAGCTCCTTGAAATTACCCAGGGCCAGACGGCGACCAATTTCGTCCAGGGTGATATGTTTCTTGGTACGGATACCTTGTTCGCGCAGGATCTGGGCGCGTTTGTTCGCCACTTCCTTAGCTTCGCTCTCGTCTGCATATACCTTGAATTTTTCGCCGGCCTGGGGCGCTCCATTGAGGCCCAGCAGCAGTACGGGTGTAGTCGGCGGAGCGTCTTCCACCCGTTTGTTACGTTCGTTGAACATTGCTTTTACGCGGCCAAAGTATTGTCCGGAGACCACCAGATCGCCGTTGCGCAATGTGCCATTCTGCACAAGCACAGTAGCCACGTAGCCACGTCCTTTGTCGAGGGAGGCTTCGATAACGCTACCCATGGCTTCACGGTCAGGGTTGGCTTTCAAATCCAGCAATTCGGCCTCCAGGCCTATTTTTTCCAGCAGGAGGTCTACATTCAGTCCTTTCTTTGCCGATATTTCCTGGGACTGGAATTTTCCACCCCAATCTTCTACGAGGATATTCATGCCGGCCAGCTGTTCCTTGATCTTTTCGGGATTGGCGCCGTCCTTATCTATTTTATTGATAGCGAATATCATAGGAAGTCCTGCTGCCTGGGCGTGTGAGATGGCCTCTTTCGTTTGCGGCATGACGGCGTCGTCAGCTGCCACCACGATTACGGCGACATCAGCGGCTTTGGCACCACGAGCGCGCATGGCGGTAAAGGCTTCGTGACCGGGTGTATCCAGGAAAGTTATCTTTTTCCCGGTGGCGGTCGTCACCTGATAGGCGCCGATGTGCTGGGTGATACCCCCGGCTTCGCCGGCAACGACATTGGCACTGCGTATATAGTCCAGCAATGAGGTCTTACCATGGTCGACGTGACCCATGATGGTGACGACGGGTGAGCGGGGCAGCATACTTTCCGGATCGTCCTCTTCTTCCTCCTCTTCCATTTCCGCTGCGTCGTCTATACCGATGAATTCTACCGTATAACCAAATTCTCCGGCTACCAGCTCGATCACATCGGCTTCCAGACGCTGGTTGATGGATACCATCATGCCCAGGCTCATACATTTCCCGATCACTTCGGCATAACTGACATCCATGAGATTAGCCAGCTCGCTGACACTGATGAATTCTGTCACCTGGAGCCTGCTATCCATCATTTCGTCGCCGCCGGCCTGTTCGGCCATTTCATCACGTTTGGCGCGCCGATATTTAGCTTTGAGGCTTTTCCCCCGACCGCCGGCTCCTGCGAGCTTGGCCTGGGTCTGCCGTATCTTCTCCTGAATCTCTTTTTTATCGATCTCCTTTACTTCACGGGGGGTGTGACGAGGATCGGGCCGGCGATTGCCGCCGCCACCCTGGCTGCCTCCGCGGCCACCGCCCGGATTGCGCTGGATCGGAATGCGTGCCTGTCCGGGAGGGCGTTGGTTGCCGCCTCCGCCTTGCTGGGGTGGTCTTCCGCCTCCGCCACCCTGGTTTCCTCCGCCATGGGGAGGTCTTCCGCCGCCACCGCCACTATCCTTTTTCTCGATGGGAATTCGCTTCCTCTTCCTCTTTTCTTCAGAGGGGGGCTTGGGCCGGGTGTCACTATTCACAGGGAGATCTATTTTTCCCAATATTTTGGGGCCTTCCAGCTTTTCAGCCTTGATATTTTCGATGACGGGAGGGACATCCGGCTCTTCCGATGCTGTCGCCTGAGCGGGGGTCGCTTCGGGGGCCTGTACGATTTCTACAGGGGCCTTTTCGACCATTTCGGGCGTTTCGTGAGGGGCTTCCTCCGGGCTTGTTTCCACTATCTCTTTTTCCTTTGGCGCTTCCTTTTCCACGATGACAGCAGCAGGAGGTGTTACCTCCTCTATTTCTTCGCGGGAGGACTCGACGCCATTTTCCCCACCTGTCTTCTTTGCAGGCTTTTTGGGGCGGGTGGAGGAGTCGATATTTGAAAGGTCGATCTTGTCCACCACCTTGGGGCCTTCCAGCCTGGGAGCTTCGATCTCAACGATCTCAGCCTCAGGGGTTGCGACGGGTTTTTGCCGGACTGGCTCTTCCTGTTTTTCTTCCACGACGGGAGGCACAACCACAACGGGTTCTGCCAGGACAGGAGTCTCCTCCTTTGCGGGCTTTTTGACGATCTCTTTCTTAAAAAGCACCGTCTCTTCTTCTTTCTTCTTTTTAGCTTCCAGGCTCCCTTTGGGCAGGTCGATCTGATCGCTCTTGATCTTAGCGACTTTATCCGATTGGAATTCCTGCTGTAGGCTGCGATACATGTCCTCGGTCAGTTTTGACGTTGGTTTCAGATCGTCCCTGCTAAACCCTTTACCCGCCAGAAATTCTACCAGGGTGTCTTTCCCGATGTTGAATTCCTTGGCGGCGGCCATTAAGCGTAATGTCGGTGTCTCTGCCATATTTATCTCCCTGAAACCCTTCTAGATCCGGAGCTTCAGGTTGTCCCAATTTTTAATTATTCAATAATTTGTGGACTTAAGCCCGCAAATGTTCTGCAAAATATACAATATACTAATAACGCCGCTGTTTTTCACTGCTTTTAGATGCCGGGTCAGGGAGAGGGGGCTGCCAAGGGGTTGATTGCCGTAAGCAATTAGCCCTTTTCGAATTCTTCCTTCAGCACCTTTCTTACATCATCTATGGTCTGTTTTTCCAGGTCTGTCCTTCTTTCCAGCTCTTCAGCGGTCAGGTCGAGCACACTGCGGGCGGTGTCACAGCCGATGCGTTTCAGCTCATCGATCACCCAGGTCTCGATCTCATCGCTGAATTCTTCCAGGTCGATGTCAAATTCCTCCGGTTCTCCTTCATTATCACGGAATACGTCGATGGTATATCCGGTCAATTCCTGAGCCAGCTTGATATTGACCCCTTTCCGGCCGATGGCCAGGGAAACCTGGTCAGGTTTAAGATAGACATTTGCGTGCGACTTTTCGCTGTCCAGCTCCATATTGGTAATTTTGGACGGCGTCAGTGAACGCTGGATCAGCAGCTGGACGTTTGCAGTCCAGTTGATGACGTCGATATTCTCATTTTTCAGCTCGCGTACGATTCCATGAATACGACTGCCTTTCATACCTACACAGGCGCCTACGGGATCGATACGGTCGTCATAAGACTCCACCGCCACTTTGGCTCTTTCTCCGGGTTCACGGACGATCTTTTTGATGACGATCAGTCCGTCGAAGATCTCAGGAACTTCAATTTCCAATAATTTGGACAGGAACAGGGGACTGGTCCTGGACAGGATGATCACCGGGGAGTTGTTTTTCAGCTCGACCTTTTTCACTACGGCCCGGATGTTCTCTCCTTTTTTGAAGTAATCCTGCGGTATTTGTTCCGACTTGGGGAGGATCAGCTCGCTGCCTTCCTCATCCAGCAGTAATATTTCCTTTTTCCAGACCTGGTAAACTTCTGCACTGACAATCTCTCCCACCCTTTCGTTGTATTTCTTTACCAGCACATTCTTCTTCAGGTCGCCTATGCGGCTGGCCAGGGTTTGCTTGGCGGCCAGGATAGCGCGACGGCCGAAATCCAGGATCTCCACTTCTTCATACAGCTCTTCCCCTACTTCATAGTCGGGTTCGATCTTAGTGGCCTCGGAGTATGCGATCTCTGCCAACGGGTCGTTGACCTCGCCGTCGTCCACGATGGTACGTCGGCGCATGATCTCCAGATCGCCTTTTTCCGCGTTCACGATCACGTCAAAATTTTCGTCGCTGCCGTATTTTTTGCGCAACAAAGTTTTGAACACGTCTTCTACCACCTTCATCATGGTGGGCCTGTCTATGTTTTCGGCTTCTTTGAAGTCCTGGAAGGCTTCGATCAAATTGATGCTGGCCATAACGCTTGATTTTTTTGTATCACGGGTATCCTGTTCTTGCAGATGGGGTCTGCTGGACAGGGCCCGTTAAAAGACTACTTGAATTTTTGTTGTTTTTATGTTATCGAATAAAAAAGTATGGTTGATCACCTCTTTCTTTTTATTTTTTCCCTTTATTTCTTCCACGATGACGCCGTCTTCGCTGACCTCCAGCAGGCGGCCTTCTTTTTTTGATCCGTCCTGGAGCACCAGCTCTACCTGCCGGCCGACATTCTTTTTATACTGGCGGAGGAGCTTCAGCGGTTCGTCCAGTCCCGGGGAGGATACTTCCAGTGAGAAGTCGCCATCGGGAAAGAGACCGGACTCTTCCAGCTTTTTATAAAGGGCACGGTTATAACGAACGCAGGTCTCAATGGAAATCCCTTTGTCTCCGTCAAGGTATACCTTTACGTTATTTGTGGGTTTGATCCTGATATCTACCAGGAAATATTCCGGCTGGTCGGCCAACAGGGCCTGCACCATGCTTTCCACCGCCTTGATCGTTTCGTTCGCCATAATGTCAATCGATCCGCTGTTGTATAAATTGAAGAAGGGAACGCTTCCGTTCCCTTCTGATGCTTCGTTTAACTATGCAAATGTACGATTAAATACAATTCTACCAAAACGTGCAAGGAAAGGTTAAAGAAAAAATTATAAGGCTGGGGCGGAGAATGCGGCGAGAAGTATGGTAGGCAGAGAGCTGTGGATGCAATATGATCAGGGCGTTCGTCTTACAGTCTGTATTTTTATAGTACTTTTAAAAAAAAGAACAAGCATGAGCCAGAACCAGCCGGATAATTTAGGTTCGTTTATTTCAGAGAACAAGGCGGTGCTGAAAGAGTACCTGGAAACGCGGATGGAGATCTACCGGCTCCAGAGCCTTCGGATCTTTTCCAAGTCGGCGGGCTATTTTGCATGGATCATGGTGTCGGCATTACTGGCTTTCCTGATCCTGGTTTTCGGCGGATTGATGCTGGGATACTGGTTTTCCAGCTTACTGGGGAGCTTTGTGAAAGGATTCGGGCTCGTGACGCTGCTGCTGTTGGTGGTGTTCGTCCTGCTGGCGTTGCTGCGGAAATCGTTGTTCGTAGATCCTGTCGTTCAAAGTATTATTCAGCGGTCGAGAGAAGAGGTGGAGGATGAGGAGGAGGGGTGATCATTGGGAGCTGCAAGCTGCGAGCTACGAGCTACGAGCTGCAAGGGGAGTTTGACGAAGCGGGGAAAGGATTAAACATGAATAAAATAGTTAATATGCCATCAAAAACATCCCGCACATTGGACACATTGGAAGCGGACATCCGGAAGCTAAGAAAAAAGGCCCGTCAGCTGGAAGGGAAACTGGACGATAATTTCACATATTTCCAACAACATTCCGGAACATTATTTGTGCGTTCTCTGTTACCAAGAAGAATGGAGGGGGAAAGTGTCACGGGAAATCCGATCATTGATCCTTTCCTTCAGAACGAGCGCCTGCAAAAAGTGCTGGCCAGGTTAGCCGATATGCTGGCTGAAAAGCTGGGAGACGGTCTTAACTGGGTGATTAACAGGGTGTTTAAAAAATAGTTTATGAATTCTTTACCGGAAATATTCTTTTTTGCGATTGTAATCTATATACTGTACCGATTTGTGTTCAATTTCGTCGTGCCCATCGCCCGGACAACGCGGCAGGTGAAGCAGCAATTCAGGAATATGCACGAGATGCATCAGCAGCAACAGGAGCATTTTCAGGATGCTTATGGGCCGTATACCGGGCAAAGCGGATCGTTCAACGGGCAGACAGGCGGGGGACAGGGTCCTGCTTCCACCACGCGGCCCGGGCACACCAGTACCCATAAAGGGGGGGAGTACATTGATTTTGAGGAGATCAAGTAGACGGGTGAAGAGACCGGGGTTTGAAGATTAAATGGTTGAGGAATAGATACAAATAAGCCATGACCAGGAAAACCGGGAAATAATATACTGGCTGCCAACTATATAGATGAGACAAGGTCACGGGCACCGTCAATCAATCGGATGTGGCCAATACTGTGTCTACCATTGGAAGTCCATGATCGATATCCCGGGCCTTAAGAAGAGCCCTTTCAATCCTGCTTTTTCGGCTCCTTCCACATTGATAAGCGCATCATCCACAAAGAGGGTTTCCTCGCCTTTCAGTTCATTTTCCCTGAGTATATATTGAAAAGATTCCACTTCGGGCTTGCGAAGGCGCAATATATGGGAGTAATAGGTCCGCTCGAAATGGTCGTCCAGCTCACCGGCGCCCGGAAACGTATTCCTATAGATCTTTTGCAGGTGGTCCAGATGCATCGCATTCGTATTACTAAAAAGAAAGATGCGATATCTCTTTCGTAATTCTTTCAGGAGCTGGATCCGCTCCGGCGGGAAATCCAGCAGCAGGGCATTCCAGGCCCCGACGATGGCTTCATCGGTTGCCGTTATGCCTGTCTGGCTTCTAATATTGTCGATAAATTGCTGATCGCTGATGGCGCCCACTTCGTAATCCTTAAAAAAGGAGGCGGCATGCCCGTGGCCGAAATATTCTTTGATCGGCCTGGTGCCCAGGGCTATGAAAGCGTCTTCGGTGAGCTGGTTGTCCAGGTTGATGATGACACCACCCAGGTCGAAAATAATGTTCTTTATACCTATCATGAGAAGAAATGGCACGGGGAATGGCCCCGTGCCGGGCTAAGTTACTACTTTGTCCAATTTACGCTTACAGATTTTGTGTCGCGCGAATTTCCGCCCACCATAATGTCGAACTCCCCCGATTCCCAATCATATTTCAAATCGCTGTTATAGAATTTCAGGTCATCCGTGGAGATCGTGAAAGTAACGGTCTTCGTCTCGCCGGCTTTCAGGGAGATCTTTTGAAATCCCTTCAGCTCTTTTACGGGCCGGGTGATGCTGCCTACCAGGTCGTGGATGTAGAGCTGGACCACTTCTTTTCCGTCTACGGAGCCGTCATTGGTCACGTTGACGCTGGCCTTCAACTGCTGGGCTCCTTTTAAATTCTTACTGCTCAGCGTCAGGTCGCCATACGTGAAATGCGTATAGCTGAGGCCATAACCAAAGGGGTATACGGGATCATTGGATACGTCGAGGTAATTGGAACGGAATTTCTGGAACCAGGCGCCCTGTGCCAGGGGGCGGCCTGTGTTCTTATGATTATAATACAGGGGCACCTGTCCGACGGACTGGGGCCAGGTGGTGCTTAGCTTGCCGGAAGGGTTTACGTCACCGAACAGGACGTCGGCGATGGCATGGCCCGCTTCGCTGCCGCCGAACCAGACGTTGAGGATGGCGGGGGTATTGTCATTTTCCCATTTGATCGCCAGAGGGCGACCGGTGAACAGGACCAGCACAACGGGTTTGCCTGTTTTGAGCAAGGCGTCCAGCAGGCGTTTTTGGGCTCCGGGAATCTCTATATTGCTGCGGCTGCTGGATTCGCCGGACATTTCCGCGGATTCGCCCAGCGCGGCTACGATCACATCGGCCTGACCGGCGGCCTGCACAGCTTCCTGTATGCTCTCCGCCGCGGGGCGCGGATCCCGGTGGAGCGCTTTGCCGAACATGCCGGCCCTTACTTCGAATGCGCTGTCCTCATCCAGATTGGACCCCTGGGCATAGATGATCTTTGCCTGGCTGCCGGCGGCTTCCTTCAAACCCTGTAATAAAGAGATGGCCTTGGTAAAGTCTGCCGCCACGCTCCAGGTGCCGGGCATATTCTCTTTATTATCCGCCAGGGGGCCTACCAGCGCGATGGTGCCGCCTTTTTTCAGGGGCAGTATATTCCCCTGGTTCTTCAGCAGCACGAAACAGTCGGCCGCGATCCGGCGGGAGGCCTGCCTGTTGGCATCGGTGAAGATCTCATGCGCGGCCCTTTGCTCATCACAGTACTTGTATGGGTCTTTGAACAGGCCCAGCTTGTATTTTGCCTCCAGGATCCTTCTGCAGGCCGTGTTGATCTGCGCCAGGGTGACCTTTCCTTCGGAGAGGGATTTTTTGAGCGTCGTCAGAAAGCCTTCGCTTACCATGTCCATATCGATGCCGGCCTTGAGCGCCAGGGCGGAGACGGTCTGCAGATCGCCCAGGCCATGCTCGATCATTTCCGGGATGCCCGTGTAGTCTGTTACGTCGAAGCCTCTAAAGCCCCATCGTCCCCGCAGCACATCTGTCTGGAGGAATTTATTGGCCGTGGCGGGGACCCCATCCACTTCATTGAAAGAGGCCATGATACTGCCTACGCCGGCATCCACGGCGGCTTTGTAGGGGGGCAGGTATTCATTGAACATCCGCACGCGGCTCATGTCGGTGGTGTTGTAATCGCGGCCGGCTTCCGCGGCGCCATATAATGCGTAGTGTTTTACACAGGCCATGATGTCCGTCCGGCCGGAGAGATCGCGCTGGTAGCCTTGCACCATTGCTTTTGCGATCATGGAGCCGAGATAGGGGTCTTCTCCATTGCCTTCGGCGATCCGTCCCCAGCGTGGGTCGCGTGCGATGTCCACCATGGGTGAGAAGGTCCAGCAAATGCCATCGGCGCTGGCTTCTGTCGCGGCGATCCTGGCGCTTTTTTCAACGGCATCCATGTCCCAGCTGCAGCTGAGGCCCAGCGGGATGGGAAATACTGTTTCGTAGCCGTGGATAACGTCCATTCCGAAGAGAAGGGGTATTTTCAGGCGGCTTTGCTCTACCGCAATCTTTTGCACGTCTTTGATCTTTGCGACACTCTTGATGTTGAAAAGGCCGCCGACTTTTCCTTCCTTGATCTTGCCGGCGATGTTGGAGTTGCCCGCCTGGCCTGTCGTGATGTCGCCGGCGCCGGGGAGGTTGAGCTGGCCCAGTTTTTCGTCGAGGGTCATTTTAGACATGAGGGTGGTGACGAATGCGTTCATCGCGGGGTCGGTGGGGCGCTGGGTTGGGGGGTGGAGGGTGTCGATGGAGGAAGGTCGGGTGATGTGTGCTGCTGTCGTCGCGGATCGGGCTGGTGCTGGTATCCGGGCAGCGAACAGGAAAAACGAAGGCGTGGCCAAGATCAGGATGATCATTCTTACAGTATGCATATGCGCGGTATTAGATCTGTTAAAAGTATTCATTAATATTTCTTTTAGTCGGCTTTGATCACGTGGGTTCGGGCGGATACGCCATTCTCGTTCACCGCCTCGATGGAAAAATAATACGCCTTATCCTTATCCATCAACTTATCATAGTATTCATTGGCGTCCTGCACCATGATACAATTGTATAGTTTGTCGGGCGCAGTGCCCGTGTAGATATTGTATGCATATGCATTGTCCACGGGCGACCATTTTATCCATGCGCTGCGCTTGTCCTTCTCCGTGCGCAGGACGATGAGCTGTTTCACCGTATCAGGGGGAGCGCCGGCGCCTTTGCCGAAGACGCGAAGGCCGCTGATGGCAAATTTGCCGGTTGGCATATGGATGTTCTCCAGCCGGATGTAGCGGGTGGTCACGGGCGTCTGCAGCGCTACATACTCATGGGGAATATCGCTATGGTTCCCGCCTTTGTCTATGAGCAGGGTCCATTTGTTTCCATCGGCGCTGTGATACAGCCTGTATTGATGATAGATATTCGTTTGTTTGCCCAGGAACTCCGCGTCCTGATCGGCGTAGTTGATCTGTACGGCATGGACAGTAGAGGGACCTCCCAGGTCTGTCTGGATCCACTCTCCCTTATTCCCCGTCGCTGCGCTCCAGTAGGTCTTTATGTCTTCGTCGACGGCATCGTTGGCGGGATGTCCGGCGGCGAGGGTAGAGGATACCAGCACGGGTTTCTTATAATTCAGCAGCATCCAGCCAGTGAACGCGCCGGAGGGGAGATAATGGGGATAGTCGCCGAAAGCGGCATCCATATACATCACGCCGTCCTTATCGAAGCCCGCAGGCCAGAGTCCCAGTCTTCTTTCGAAGCTGTTCTTCACCGCGATGGTGATGGTGGAGATATGCCAGTACCGGTGATCATTATCCATGAAGGTGCTGCCGTGTCCCGCCCCGCGTGCGAAACCGCCGGGATGGAACGAGAAGGGGTCGGACTGGGGCTGATCGAAGGGCCCCAGAGGGCTATCGCCCACCACTACGCCATCCGCATAGCCAGAGAATTCGGTGCCGGGCGCTCCATATTGCAGATAATATTTTCCCCCATGCTTAGTCATCCAGGAGCCTTCGATGAAGGGGTCGAGAAAGGTATTGTCATAATATTCGCCGAAGCGCTGCCATCCGAAGCGGTCGGGATGCAGCAGGGTCGTCTCCTTTCGGGTGCCGATGGGCTGGAAGGTCTTGCGGTCGAGCTCGATGCCATAAAGGGGATACGCATTGCTGCTGCCGTTGTACATGTACAGTTTGCCGTCGTCATCCGTGAAGAAGGCGGGATCCCAGCCGCCGATGTCGAAGGAGTCTACCAATGGCTTCCACTGGTCGGCTTTGGGGTCGGTGGACATCCAGATGGTGAAGTTCCGTGTATAGGTGGATCCGAAAACGATCATGGTATCTCCGATGACGCCTATGGCAGGAGCGCATAATTCGTCGTAGCCTTGATTCCAGGGGCGGAGGAATTTGCGGGGGATGAATTTCCAGTCCGCCAGATCGCTGCTCCACCAGTAGCCCCATTGGTTGGTACTGAAGAGATAGTAGTCGCCTTTATAATTGACGATGACGGGGTCGGCTGTCGCACGATGGCGCCCCCATTCGCTGAAGTTGGGAATGGGCGTAAAGCCGTAGTCGATGTTGATGGGGTTGCAGTAAGTGGACTGCTGGGGCGAGGATGTATATTGGCGGGGTGGAGATATGTATTGGCTGAGTGGAGATGTGTATTGGCGGGGTGAGGATGGGGATTGGCGGGGTGAGGATGGGGATTGGCGGAGTGAGCCGTGGTGTTGTTGGGACCAAGCTTGGGGTCCCTGGAGGAGCCCAATGAATAACCAGGCGAGGATGAGCATGGGCCATTTGAATGTCGACGGTAAGGAGAACTTTTTGCCTCCCCTGTCATATTTTATATCACAGAGACTTACTATCTCCGGGAGCGGAGGGGCCTTCAGGTGCGGTATGTAGCGGTGGCTCACACTATCGCAACCTATGGTCTCAATTTTGAGACGACGGTCCGGCGTCTGCGCAGCCAGGCCTTCCAAAGAGGACAGCATCCATGCGGCGCCGGCCATGGCGGTGGTTTGCAGGAATTGCTGGCGGGAGATGTCTTGCATGGCTATTGTTTTATGTAAGGGCTTTGGAAGCCTAATTTCTTCAACCCGTTCTGTATGTCCGGAATATGCATGAACAGGCGCCAGATCAGGCCGCTGCGATAGTTCTCGATCATCACGACGATGGGTCCCTGGTCTATGGCGAGATGGGTCTTTGCATACCAATCCTTCGACTGGCTGAAACCATCGGCAAAACCATAAGGCCCCCAGATCCTGTCGCCGAGGTCCTCATAAAAATGCTTCAGGGCCTGCATACTGTATTCGGGCGTAAAAGGAAAGGAGGAAAGGGCTGCCGTCGGCTGTATGACTCCCATATCCTCTTGCGGGCAATGGGCAACGTAGCCTTTATAGCTATCGCCTGCAGTCAGTCCCCAGCAATTGGCCCCATAGCCTTTGTATTTTTTCGGATTATCGATGCAATAGGCGCGATTGATCAGGGTGTGATTCCTGGTCTGTTCCGCATAGTCGATGCCTTTATCGTCCCGCAGGCCATTGGGATCGATGCCCATGAAAGTATACTGTTCGAAGAACAGGGGGCCGCCGCCTTCGAAATTACCCAGGGGGAGCTTGATACCGTAATAAGATTTCCCATTGGCCCAGGACTGACTCTCTACCCAGCAATGCTCATATAGCTCTTTGGAAATGGGATGTGTTGGCGAGGAAGCCGAAACGATGTAAGTGATCAGGGCTTCGTCCCATCCATATACGGGGAAATTCATGTCGAAGCCGTTAGCGGGGCTCCAGTGCCAGTAGAGTAATTTATCCTCGCCCTTGCTATGCCAGTTCCAGTTGGCGGCGGTCCACATCTGTGTCACCCTGTTGCGGAAATATTTTTCCAGGGGCGTATTGCCGTTGAAATATTCTTTTGCGCAGAGGAAGCCCATGAGGAGGTAGGAGGTCTCTACGATGTCTGCGCCGTCATCCAGCCGTCCAAAGGGAATGGTCCTGCCGGTGGCGCCATTCATGAAATGGGGATAGATGCCGTGGTAGCAGTCGGCTTTGATGAGAAAGTCGGCGATCTTTACCAGGCGGCGGAGAGCCGTGTCCCGTCCTATCCATTTTCTTTGTACGGCTACGATAGTGGAAAGAATGCCGAAGCCGGTGCCACCGATGGCGCAGGCTTCCTCTCCGAAAGTATGTCGGCTGAAGTTCGGCTCGTCATAGGCTTCGTTGATATAGTCCCAGTAGTATTCTGCTTTTACGGTGTTGTCTCTTTCTCTTGCCAGGCCGCTGACAGGATGGGCGTAGTGCCAGAAATAGCGGAAGGTCTGGCGTTGGATCACGTCCAGCAGGGCGGAGTCGGAGAGCCCTTTTATAACGCCGACGGGGGGGATGCCGTTGGGGCCGCGGCGAGTCGTGGGCTGCGAGCGGTGAGCTGCTAGCGACGAGCTGTGAGATACCAGCTGCGAGCTGTGAGCTGCGAGCTGCGAGCTTTGAGCCGTGAGCGGGAAGCTTTGAGCGGTGAGCGGGAAGCTTGCTGATAGCAGGAGAATGAAAGATATTGAGTGACGCATGGTATAATTATTTTAACCAGGGGCTTTGAAATCCCAATCTGCGAAGGCCTGTCTGGATCTCGGGGCAGCTCATAAAGAGGCGCCACAGGAGACCGGAACGGTAGTTCTCGATCATGACGATCTCCGGGCCCTGGTCGATGGCGAGGTATTCTGTGGCATACCAGTTTTTTTCTTCGCTGAAGGCGTCGGTGAACCCGTACTGGCCCCAGACTTTGTCCCCTACCTTGTTGTAGAAATATTTTAGTGCCTGCATGGAATATTCCGGTGTATAGGGGAAGGAGGACAGCGCTGCGGAAGGGGTGATCACGGCCAGGTCGTTATCGGGTGAATGGGCATCATACCCCTCGTAGTTGTCACTGGCCGTCAGTCCCCAGCAGTCGGGGCCATAGCCTTTAAAATGATTGGGATTACGAACACAGTGTTCCCGGTTGATCAACGTGTGATTCTTATTTTGCTCCCAGTAGTCGGCATATTGATCTTTCAGTCCCCTTGGATCGAGGCCCAGGAAAGAATAGTGCGCGAAGAATAAGGGGCCGCCATAAGGGAAGCCTAAGGGAAGGGTGATGCCGTAATACGAGCGTCCATTATAGAAGTGGTTGCTTTCCGCCCAGCAGTGATGGTATACTTTCGGGTCGATGGCGTACCGGGGGGAAGATGCTGCCAGGATGTAGGTGATGAGGGTCTCGTTCCAGCCGCGCAGCTCGAAGTTCATGCTCCATCCGTTGTTGGGACTCCAGTGCCAGTAGAGCAAATCCATACCGCCGCGCGTATGCCAGCTGAATTCGGCTTCGTTCCAGAGCCAGTTGATCTTGTTGCGCAGTTCGGTCTCTTTGCTGTTGGAACCATTGAAATATTGTCTTGCGCAAAGCAGGCCTTCCAGCAGATAGGAGGTCTCCACCAGATCTGCGCCATCGTCCTTGCGACTGAAGGGGATGGTCTTACCGGTTTCGCCGTTGAGCCAATGAGGGAAGATGCCATGGTAGCTGTCCGCTTTCACGAGAAAGCGCAGGATCTTCGACAGGCGATCGACGGCCTGGTCGCGGGTGATGAACTTCCGCTCTGCCCCTACGATGATGGCCATGATGCCGAAGCCGGAGCCCCCTGTGGTGACCACTTCGGGGCCATAGTCGAAAGTAGAATTGCTCCGCTCACGGGCCAGGCCGCTGATGGGATGGGCAAAATCCCAGAAGTATTTGAAGGTTTGTTTCTCTGTCAGCTCCAGCAAGGCGGAGTCGGAGAGGACGGGCAAAGAGCTGTGAGCCGTGAGCTGTGAGCTGTGAGCCTGGGACCGGGGCGCGGCGGACTGCTGGGCGCGTGAAGGCGAGCAGGGCATCGCCATTAAACCAAGGGTCAGCGTCAGGAGGAGCAGCGGATGTTTTTTTTTCATGCCTGGTATCATATAGCGTCGGTGCGTTATTGGTGTTTGTGTTGTGCCAGATATTTTTTTGTTTCTTCAGGATAGACGGTGATATAATGCGTGCGCATGGAGGCCGGCGCCGGCATACTCGCGCCCTGCAGCAGGACTGTAATTGCCTTTGAATTCAATTCGGGCATATGGCAGTCGATACAGTCGGCCGTGATATTATATTTTTCCTGGTGTTTTAGTTTGCAGAAGCTTTGATGTTCGGTGTTGTGACAATTCATGCATTTTGCGGAAAATTCTGCCAGCATCCCTTCTTCGTTCCTGTGGGGGTTATGGCAGGTGACACAGGTCATTTGGCTGCCCCGAAAACATTTGCTGGAAGCGAGCAATCCGTATTGGTTACCATGTACGTCTATGCCATTCGGGTCCGGGTAGTCGGGGGGAATGACGAAGAACCCGGATAAGGAGTCCCCTGCCCTGAAGGTGAAGGAGGGCCGGATCTTTACCAGCTTTCCCCCGTGGCATAGTCTGCACAGGTCCAGGTTTTGCTGTCTCGTCAATTTATTGGTGTTGATGATAAAGCGGGCCTGTTTTTCGGCGGGGTTATCCTTATGGAACGCTATGTGGCGGACACCGGGCCCGTGGCATTTCTCACAATCCACTCCATAGATGATGTTGGTCTTGGAGAATTCGTCGTTCCCGGCCTGATCATCCGGGGCCTTCTGAAACCAGGTGCTATGGCATTCCAGGCAACGGGTGGTGATGGGCCGGTTGAACACGACCTTGTTGGCGTAGCCAGGGCTATTCGTCCATTGATCCAATGACGTGAAATAAGAGATGGGCAGCTGAAACAGTTTGTTCTCTTCCCAGTACAGATAGGTCTGTCCTCTCTTGCCCGAGCCGGTGGTAATATCCATGGGCTGCGCCCCATCTTCTTTTCCATTGACATAGTCCACCTGGTAAAGGCGTCCATTACGCCGTTCCATGGCTACATATTCATGGTCGCTGAATTGAAAAGTATTTTTCCCTTTTTCGAAGCTGCCTTTCACGTTGCGCTCATTGGCCTGTTCGGAAGTATGAAAATGGGCGGTGCGGATATGCGTGTCATAGATGTTTTTGTGACAGGCGGCACAGGCCTGCGACCCGGCATATTCGCTGTATTGTGCCTGGGAACGGGGCATGGCAGCGCGGCCTGTCTGCAAGTTGGTGCATTCAATGCATACGAGCGCCCCTATGATGATGGCTGAGATAACCCATAAAGATCTATGACGGCATACTCTTTTCAACATAATGACGATTCAAAGTTCTTACAATCGGCTTAGAGTCCCGGGCCCTGAAAGCCCAGCTTCTTCAGTCCTGTCTGCACTTCGGGGCAGCTCATGAAAAGGTGCCACAGGAGGCCGGACCTATAGTTCTCTATCATCACCATTTCAGGTCCCTGATCGATGGCCAGGCAGTCTGTGTCGAACCAGGGGTTGACCAGGTTAAAGGCATCGACAAAGCCATACTGTCCCCAGGCTTTGTCTCCCAAGGTATAATAAAAGAAGCGTAAGGCGTTGAGGGACTCGGTGGGTGTAAAGGGCAGGGAGGAAATCGCGGCGGTTGGTGCGATGATCCCCAGGTCATTGGTCGGCGAGTGGGCGGCGTATCCGCTGATGTTGTCATCGCTGGCAGTGAGTCCCCAGCATTGGGCGCTGTAGCCATAAAAGCCCTGGGGGTTGGCCACACAATAATTATAGTTGATACGGGCATGGGCGGTGTCCTGTGTCCAGTAGTTGGCGTAGGCGTCGGAGAGGCCGTGAGGGTCGATGCCTAAAAAGGAATAGTGGGCAAAGAACAGGGGGCCGCCGAAACCGGGACCCAATGGAAGGACGGTGCCATAATAGGTGCTCCCGTTGCGGATGGCTCCGTTGGCTGCCCAGCCACTGTCGTATGTTGTTTTTGGGATGGCGTAGTTGGCGGAGGAAGCTGCCAGGACATAGGTGATGAGGGCTTCGTTCCAGCCTTTCACCGGCGTGTTGATGGCCCAGTTATAATCCGGGCTCCAGTTCCAGTAGAGGATATTGCGACCATCTTTCCTGTACCATGTCCAGTCGACGGCATTCCAGATGTCGTTGATCCTGCCGCGGAGGCTGATCTCTTTCGCGTCTGTCGTGCTGTTGAAATATTGCCGGGCGCAGAGCAGGCCTTGCAGCATGTAAGCAGTTTCCACGATGTCGCCGCCATTGTCCTGTGTGCCGAAGGGGATGGTGGCGCCGGTGGCGCCGTTGATCCAGTGGGAGAAGGCGCCGTGATAGCGGGTGGTCTTATCGGTGAGGAAGGTGACGATGGTGTCTATGCGGTTCAGGGCTTGTGTGCGGGTGATAAAATTGCGTTGGGCGGCTGCCAGCATGGCCATGATGCCGAAGCCGCTGCCGCCGGAGGTCACGAGGTCCCCGGAGCTGGTGCGTTCGCGGGCCAGGCCGCTGACGGGATGACCGAAGTCATAGAAATATTTAAGGGTTTGGGCCTGGACCTTGTCCAGCAGGGCGTCGTCGGAGATGCGGGGGAATTTATCGGCGGAATCGATGGCGGTGGTGAGGCTGACGGTGATGGGCGACTGCAGCGAGCCTTTGGACTTTGATTGCAGCGCCGTGGTGACGCCTAATACATATTTGGTGATCGCCTGCAGCGGCGAGGCGGGCTGGATAATGATGGTGCTGTCACTGTTGGCGTAGGAGGTGGTGTAGGTGACACCCACGCCGGCGCTGGTCTTTAGGGTAACGGCGGTATTCACACTGGCGTGATCGATGGGCGCCAGGAAGGAGAGCTGGAGGACGGGAGAGGGATTGACGCCGTAGTAGGTAAGGCCTTTGTAGGCGCCGTTGACTTTCAGGCTATTGAAGCTGAAGGAAGCCGGAGGCTCGGTGGGTGGGGGCGTCGTCGTCGCGTTGCCGCTTTTTTTGCAGGCGGCCAGCAGAAGGAAAATGGTGACAGTGAAAAATAAGCCAGGTTGCTTCATAACAAATATGGAAAAAAGAGGAGCTGCCTTTCGGTGAGGCGGGCAGCTCCTCCGTGAGATCAATTTATTTACCCAGGTTCTCCAGGTTGTAGAGGGCTTTTACGTCGTCTGCGCTGAGGGCTTTTTTATAGATCCTCAGCTCATCCATGACGCCCAGCAGGAAGCTTGCCCAGGATTGGGGATCGGCGCCAGTGGTGAGGTTAGGGTCTGTCATGAACTGTACCGTGCCAAAGACGATGACCGGGACGTTAGCGAAGTTGGGCGTACCGAAGCCTGTCTTTGTGGCTGATCCTACCAATGCGCCATTGACATAGAAGGCTACTTTTTCGGAGGCGAGGTCATAGGTGAAAGTTATATGGAGCCATTTATCCCAGGGATTGGCGATGGACCATTGATCGAACCAGCCGTCCTGTTCTGCCGTGTTGAACAAGTGCATCTTAAGTTTGGAAGTAGCATCCGACTGTCCGTCAAAGTAAATGTCCATATTGCTCCAGAACTTGGCAGGATTGACGAAACAGACGGGTTCCTGGATGCCGGTGGTATTGATGGGCGTATTGACCCAAAAGGAGATGGTAAAACTTTGAAGGTTTTTAATAGCATCCGTGGGTGTAAATAGGGTGTAGTTATTCAGGCCTACCAGCAAACCCTGGCCTTTGATACCTGTGCCATTGGAAGTGCCGTGGTTGGTAGCGGCGGTATTGCTTACGCTGTCTACCAAGTTGCCTTCAAAGGCGAAATGCGCTACCAGGTCCGAGGCTGCGACCTCGTTGGAAGTGGCATAACCCCCGAAAGTTTCTTTAGGCGCATAGCTTTTCGGGTCGAATTTTTTCTGGCAGGAAACCATGGCCAGGGTGAAGGCGGCAAGCAAACACATCGCCGGCTTTATGGTTAAATTATTGTTGTACATGTTTAATCAGTTTGATGATGGTAAGAGTTCTTTTAGGCAGTGTTAGTAGCCTTTGTTCTGTACGAGCACGCCACCGCTGTTGTCGATCTCAGCCTGTGGGATCGGCCATACCTCG
Organism: Flavitalea plasmicola; assembly: GCF_030546645.1. Classification (GTDB taxonomy): domain Bacteria; phylum Bacteroidota; class Bacteroidia; order Chitinophagales; family Chitinophagaceae; genus Puia. The sequence continues at coordinate 358,696 of NZ_JAUOTO010000006.1, read as the reverse complement.
TTCTTATTTGCCTTCCAGCCCAGGGTTCCAAAGACGGCGGCGGCGCGTCCCTGGCGGATGACGTCGAAGTAGCGGTCGTTCTCCATGCCCAGCTCTACCCTTCTTTCATGATAGATCGCCGTACGCAGGGCGGCCTTATCGGTGGTGGTCACTTCAGGGAGGTCCGTGGCGGGGTTGGTGCTCTTGGCACGGGCGCGGGCACGCACTTTTTCCAGGGAAACGAGGGCGGCTGCACTGTTGCCTGTCTCGTTATTGGCTTCCGCATTCATCAGGAGCACTTCGGCATACCGGATCACGCGGACATTCTGGCCGCAGCCCTGGTTGCCGCTGAGCCCGGCTATGGCGAAAGGCACATAGGATTTCATATTGTATTTGTCCGGAGCGCCTGCTGCGGGCATGGGAACGTTGTCACCACTGGGCGTGGTGGTTCCGGCCATCATAACGGTGCCTACCAGCCGGGGGTCACCGGCTTCGAATTCGTCGATCAGGCTTTGTGTGGGAACGTTGAATCCCCATCCGGCGGAGGGACTCGCATCGCGATTGCCTTGTACCTGCGAGTATTGGCTGCTGTTGATGTCGTCATTTCCCGGCACATAGTCACACTGGATCTCGAAGATGGATTCGACGCTATTTTCGTTGGCGTAGCGGAATTCCTGGTAATAATCGGGGAAGAGATCGTACACGTGCAGGGCTATCACCTGGTCGGTGAAGTTGAGCACGTCCGTCCATTTTGCCTGGTTTGTCTGGGTCTGGTACATGGCGACTTTGGCATGCAGGGCCAGGGCGGCGCCTTTGGTGGCGCGTCCGATGTCCGAGGGCCCGTAGGAGACGGGCAATACGTTGGCGGCATCGGTGAGGTCCTGTTCGATGGCCGCATAAACCTGTTCCGGTGTGCTTTGTTTTGGATTGAGAGATGCGGCGCTATCGGGGAGGTGCAATACCAGGGGTATGTTGCCGAATGCCCTTACCAGTCTGAAATAAGAGTAGGCCCTTACGAATTTGGCTTCGGCCAGGTAGCGATTTTTCAAGGCGCCGTCCATGCTGATCTTAGGGACATTGTCCAACACCTGGTTGCAGAAGTTGATGTTCTGGTATTGTCCTGTCCAGAATCCGTCCAGCTGGCCTTCCGAGGGGTCGACCGTGAAATTATCATACTGGTTGAAAAAGGTGGCGTCATTGGAAGTGCTGCCTTTTACCGCGTCGTCGGATGCGGTGTTCTCGATGGCGATGGCTGCAAAGGCCGTGTTATTCCAGGTGCGCAGGTTGCCGTACATGGAGTTGACCCCTCTTGTAGCATCATCTGCTGTTTTCCAGAAAGAGGTGGCTGGCGGCTGTCCCACCAATGCCCCTTTCGCATCGGTGAAGCTTTTTGAACAGGAAGCCAGCAGCAGACAGCCTGCGGCGATATAGAGCGTAAGTCCTTTGAGGGAACTTACCGGGTATGTTTTATTTTTCGTTGACATATAATAAAGATTTTATTGTTAGAAGGTAACGTTCACGCCAAAGTTGTAGATCGCGGAGATCGGATAGACATTGTTGTCGATGCCGATGGTCCCAGGTGCTCCGCCGCCATTCTCCACACTGCCTCCCACTTCAGGGCTGAATCCTTTGTATTTGGTGAAGATCACCGGATTCTGTGCATTGACGTATACCCTCAATTTCTGGATACCCAGCTTTGAGATATACTGGTTGGGCAAGGTCCAGCCCAACTGTACGTTGCGCAGACGGAAGTAGCTGCCGCTCTCCACATACCAGGAATTGATGTAGTAGTTCTGTCCGCCGCCCAGGTTAACTGAGGGATAGGAGTTGGAAGTGCCTGCTCCGTGCCAGCGTTTGTCATAGAAATCCTTCGTGAAATTCTCGTTGCCGTACCGCAGGCCTTTGTTGGCATTGTAGAGGTCTACCCCTGCGACGCCATTGAAGTCAAGGGAGAGGTCGAAAGCTTTGTATGCCCAATTGGTATTGATCCCATAGAAATATTTGGGATTGGGATTGCCGATGTTGACCCTGTCATCGGCCTTGATGAAGCCAACGCCATCATTGGAGGTCTTGGCGTATTTAAAGTCGCCGGGTTGTGCGTTGGGCTGATAGGGGTCGCCATTCTTATCCTTGTAGTTATTTACGTCATCCATCGACTGGAAGATACCAATGACCTTATAACCGTAGAAAATGCCTACCGGCTGTCCCTGTGTTGTGACGGTGGCCAGCTGGCCGCCCGTGGAACCGGCGCCGCCGCTGTAGATCTTCTGGTTATTGCCGATGGTATTGCGGACGAACTTATTCGTGTTGTAAGAGAGATTGCCGCCCACGCTATAGCTGAAATCGCTGTTGACCTTGTCGTGCCAGTTCAGGGAGAGCTCGACGCCACGGTTGCGCAGCTTGCCAACATTGATCGGCAGCTGTGCGGTGGTATAGCCATTCGAGGCCACGAACGTCAGCGGGAAGATGAAGTTGAGCGTATTCTTATTATAGAAGTCCGCTTCGATGTCCAGGCGGTTGCCCAGTACAGTGGCCTCCATGCCTATATCGGTACCCTCGCCTTTTTCCCAGTTCAGGACGGGAGGGTTAGGAGTGGTAATGCTTTGTCCCGCACCGATGACGCCTGAACCATTCCATATGATGGGGTTGCCTGTAAAGGTGGTCTGGGTGGCCACATAAGCAGGTATGCCGCTGTTGCCTACCCGTCCCCAGCTGCCTTTCAGCTTGAGGGAGTTAAAGACCTTCTGATCCTTCATAAACGCTTCGTTGGAAATGATCCAGGCTGCGCCGATGGAGGGCAAGGTAGCCCGGCCATAGGCGCTGGTGAATTTGGAGCTGGCATCGGAACGAAGGGTTCCAGTGAGAGTGTACCTGTCTTTGTAAGCGTACGTCACGCGGCCGAAATAGGAGAATACTTTTTCAAGTAACGGATAAGACTGAAAGCCATCTGCACTTTTGGATAAATCCAATGTCGTGCCACCGCCATTGCCCAGTCCCAGGTACCAGGTGGCAGGGTCGGAGCTGAGGGAGCCGTCCTGCGCGGTGGAATGGACCTCATTGTAATAATTTCTATATGCTGTCATACCTGCCAGGGCTGTCACACGATGGTCGCCGAAGGTATTGGAATACGTCAGCGTGTTTTCGATGATCCAGTTACGGGTGGAGAAATCGGTGACCGAAAGGCTATTATGCGTGCTGGTTTGCGTAGCGGTGGCTTTGTAGACAGGGGTGAAATTCTTGAACTGGTCCTGGTCATAGACGCCGCCTACGCTGCCCCGCAGGGTGAAATGATCCAGGAATTTTATTTCCAGGTAGGCATTGGTGTTCAAGTGGTAATTCTGCCTGGTGGCGTTGTTATAGTCCAGGGTCACCTGGGGGTTGCTGACGTTTTGTCCCAACCCATAATAACCGGGATCGCCATAGCTGCCGTCTGCGAATTTCACGGGTACGACGGGCGCTGCCGTATAGAGACCGCGCCAGATGCCGCCGGGTGCATCATTGGACTTGCTATAAGTGCCGATGACCGTATAGCCGGCCTTTATAGCACGGGAGATCTGGACATCATTGCTGAAGTTGCCCGTGTAGCGGGAGTATTTATTGGTCTTCAGGATACCTTGTTGAGAGAGATATCCCAGGGAGAGATTGTAGGTAGATTTCTCGCTGCCGCCATTGACGGAGACCTGGTGGTTGGTGATGATGGCGTTACGGAGAGAATTGTTGAACCAATTGGTGCCTGCCCCGAACTGGGAGGAATCCAGGAAAGCGGTGCCCCCTGAGGCGCGGGTGAGCTCGTTAAACAGGATGGCATACTCATGGGCGTTGGCCATCTTGGGTATGTTATTGGCCACCTGCCAGCCGACGGTGCCATTGTAGCTGACCGTGGTTTTTCCTTTTCCTTTCTTCGTGGTGATCAGCACGACGCCATTGGCGCCCCGTACACCATAGATGGCTTCGCTGCTGGCGTCCTTGAGGATGCTGACGTTGTCGATGTCGGCGGAGTTGAGGAAGTTGACATCCGTTACCCAGACGCCGTCCACGACGTAGAGGGGATCAGGATTGGAGGTATAGGTTCCAACACCCCTGATCCGGATCTCCGGGGAAGTACCGGGAGTGCCGGCATTGGTGATCTGCACGCCGGCAACCTTGCCTTGTAGCCCGCTGATGGGGTTGACGGAAGCCTGCTTGGAGATCTCGGCTCCTTTCACTTGTCCGACGGAGCCCGTAACGTCCAGCTTCCTTTGGGTGCCGTAACCTACGACGACGACCTGGTCGAGCTGGATGTTGGAGCGGGCCAGCTTAACGTTGATGACAGGTTGGCCGCTGACGGATAATTCCTGGGTGACATACCCGATATTGGAAACTACCAGGATGCCATCTTCGGGCGCGAGGAGGGTGAAAGTGCCGGTGTTGTCGGTGGTGGTGCCACGGGTGGTACCTTTTACGGAAACGGAGACATTGGCGAGCGGCTCTCCGCCATCGCCGGTGACCTTGCCTGTCACTTTGATATCCTGTCTGGCGAGGTTGGCCGCCAGGACGACAATGAGATTATTCTCCAGCACCTTGTATTTGAGCTCGGTACCGACAAATAGTTTGTTCAGGACATCGTTGATCTCCGAGTTGGAGACGTCGATGCTTATCTTATGGCTGATCGCATTGAGCCGGCTGTTGTACAAAAAGCGGTAAGTTCCCTGCTTTTCAATGGAGTTAAGGGCTTTCGAGATTTCTACCTGATCCAGTTTGAGAGAGACCCTACCCTGTCCGTTGACATTGGCTGATACCTGGAGCGTTGCCACGAAAATCAGTAGGAAGGCGAGTTTCATAACCAAAAGAGCTTTTTTTACGGCATGAGGACTCACGCCCCCAATCGTTAGCATTTTTTTCATATTTTTAAACTTGTGGGTTATTAAAATGACGAAACCGGTGCTGCTGTCCCAATTGCATTGCTGGTTTCCGATGTTAACCTGGCGGGGAATGCGCCAACATTTCCCGCTTTTGTTTTTTTAGCGTTATGTGCTGTTGTTGTTCATTTTACGTTTTAGCGTTTGATGATGGTTTAATCATATCAGTCATGAATGGTTACTTGTGTGCCGTCGATGCTGTAATTAAAATTTCCCGTTAGCTTCAGGGCGTCCAATGCCTGCTGGATCGTTTCTTTCTCGAAGGTGCCCGTGAACCGCAGGTCTTCCTTCCCTGAGCCATCGAAGCGGATGGTGATACCATACCAGCGTTCCATTTGCCGGGCCAGTTCGCTGAATGCTTCGTCCTGGAAAATGAGCTTGTTATCGATCCAGGAGGTTTCTATGATGGCGCCTGAATTATGTTCGTAGGTGGGTTTGCCGATCACCACCATGGATTCGTCCACTTTATTATGGCGATGTGTTTGGCTCTCTTTTGCCAGGAGGGCGCTGTCTTCGTTGTTGACGATGAGCTTCTCATTTGGCCGGAGGACGATCCTGTCACTGGCGCGGTTGCGGATGGATACTTCGATGCTTCCCCGGATAAGCGTGGCTTCCGTGGTCTTGTCGCTGGGGTAGGATTTGACATTGAAGCTGGTGCCCAGGACGCGGATATCGATATGGGCCGTATGGATGACGAAGGGTTTGGCGGCGTTGGGCGCCACGTCGAAAAAGGCTTCTCCCGTGAGCGTGACGGCCCGGAGTTTGGCATCAAAGTTCTTTTCATAGGTGATGCGGCTGCCGGCATTGAGCCAGACGATGGTGCCATCGGGCAGGGTCACGTGAGTACGGGAGCCATTGCCTGTAAAGATCTCGTTGCCTGTGAGGGTGGGCGCCATGGCTGTGGTGGGTATCACCGTTGCGGCGTTCCTGTGCCGGAACAGCAGGATACCTCCTATCACCAGGACAACGAGGGTGCTGGCGGCAGCGAGCATGGCCATCCTGTAATTCTTTCGGGGACTTTGTCCCGGCTCGCCGGTGGTGATGGCCAGGCCCAGGCTGGCGGTGTTGGTTGCTGGGGTGTAGTCGATGTTCAGGTCGTGCATGCGGTCCAGGTGCCGGGAAAAGGCCTGTTCGGCGACTTGCTGGTCGCGCCGGCTGGCGGGGTTCCACAGATCGGAGATCGTCTGCATGGGGTAATGCAGCTCTGGGTTATTGCGCAGCAATTCCTCCAGTTCCAGCAGCTCTTCGGCTGTCGCTTCTCCCGTCAGCTTTTTAGCTATAAGGTTCCAGGTATATTGTTTATGTTCTTGTCCCATTAGGCGTAGTAGGTACCTTGTAGGACAGAGAAATGGAGAAATACCCCCAAAAAAATTTTAAATTTTTTAACAATTTCTAACGGAGCCGACGTAAGGTATTGATAATTAGCTGTTTGATATTTTAAAACTTACCGGGGATGGCGGACGGAGGAGGAGATGGTCTTCTGGATGTCGAAGCTGACGGCGCTGCCGATCTTTTGGACGGCGATGGCTAACTGGTTTTCAACGGTCTTGACGGAGATATTGAGGATCTCCGCCACTTCCCTGTATTTTAGTCCATCTTCTTTTGCCAGCCGGAAGATCATCTTACATTTTGGCGGCAGCTGGTCGATGGCTTTTTGGATACGGGAGAGCATATCGGCGGTGATCAGCAGCTGTTCGGGATCAAAATAGACGCTGGTGAATTCTGCCTGTACATTGTCGAGTGCGTTCGTGGCGCTGCGTTTTTGCTTATCGAGGTAGTTATAGGACAGGTTGCGGGTGGAGACGTAGAGGTAGAGCTTGAGGTTCTCAATTTTTTCCAGGTCTTTCCGCTTTTCCCAGACCTTGATGAAAACGTCGGAAATGATCTCTTCGGCGGGCTCTTTTGCTTTGACGAGGGATTTGGCGAACTGGAAAAGGTAGGAATACAGGGAGGTGAACAGTTCTTTGTAAGCCTGCTGATCGTCGAATCGGGCGATCCTCACTTGCAAATCTTTGATTGTAATAGCGGTGATCATTGGCAATGCAAATAAGCCTATCCCTGCTGCTCAATATTTAGCAATATTAAGAAGAATTTCCAGACTATCTATTTGGACAGTTTGATTTGAAGGTATGCTGCATCATGAGAATGAATAGTATCCGGGCATGGAACGCTGGAGAAATTGGATTTATTTTCGGGGTTCTGCCGAATTTTAATACTTTTGCAGCCGCCGGTTACAGGCAGGATCCTTAGCTCAGCCGGTTAGAGCATCTGACTCATAATCAGAGGGTCGCTGGTTCGAGCCCAGCAGGATCCACAGAGATTTAACCCCCTGCGAACTTCATTCGCAGGGGGTTTTTTGTTACTTGTTGCTGAACCGGATGTTGTAGCTCGCTCCGATCCCGACGCTGCCAAGGTTTCCGCCCTTGTCGTCGCTGCGGAAGATGTTGTCGTAGTAACCAAAGACATTCCAGTCATAGTTGTGATAGCCCAGCTGGGGCTTTAAATAAAAACCGCCTTTGGCATTGTTATACCCTGTCACCACGCTGTAGCCCAGGTCTGTTCCGAAGAAAAACCCTTTGCTTTGCGGATAGACACGAATAAAGGCGCCCAGCGGTATGGTGCCGAAACCGCTGTATCCATTTTTGCCAAAGTAATGGTTGTAACCGGCGGTAAGTCCTATCCCCAGATAGTTTGTTTCCAGGAACTGTCCTTTTAATTCAAGACCGGCGACAAAGCTGCTGTAGTTGGAAAGGTTACCAACGGGTACGCCTACGTTGGCGCCCAGCTTTAACCAGGAATTCCGGGGAGTAACCTCGGTGGATTGGGCTTTCACCTGCACCGTGGCAAAAAGCATCGCTGCTGCGGAAAACATTACAATCTTGTTCATGGGTTAACTTTCCCCCATGTATTTCAAACCACATGCCACCATAATTTATCCTATGTATTAAGCTAATACACATACGCTTATTGCGAAATCAGGGGGATTATTTTCCTCAAACGGGGGTTTGGGCGACGGCGTATATCTTAACCTGATCCAGGTCTATGTGCAGGGTGACGTGACCGTTGCCGGCCTTGCTGATCCGCACGGGTCTTTTCGTGTCTTTTAGTTCGGGGCTTTGCAGCGTTAGTTCATCCAGGCGGAGGTGTTCTGTATTTACTTCGTATACGCAATCATTGTCTTTGATGTCGGAATCGATATCTTTCATCAGGGGCGTGCCCCAGAGGTCTTTCAGCTCATCGGGCAGTGCCACGAGCCCGGTGTTCATGAAATGGATGACGGGTTTGCCGTCATACAGCCTGATCCTGGCGGTCCAGCGGGGGTCCCCTTTCAGCTGTTTGATGATGGGCTTGAACTTCTTTGCTGCGATGAGCTTCTCCAGGGGGTTGGAGGAGACGGCCGAGTCAATGATGTGCAGATTTTTGTTCCTGGCTTTTAGTAATTCCTGCGACAGCGGCTGCTGGCGAGGGAATCCTTTTTCGTCGTGGGTTCCGAAGGGAAGGGCGATCCAGGCGATGTTGCCGGCGGCAAGATAGGTTTTGATCGCGGCGAATTGTTTGTCCGAGACGCAGCCTATCCCATCCAGGACCAGCGGTGTCTTTTCTTTTGTCAGGGCAACGGGATCGGCCAGCTCGGCGGCGCGGACGAAGCGATAGCCCACCTTGTTCTTCACCAGCTGGGCGCTCCATCCTTTTACCCTGTCCCAATGTTCGTGCCCTTCTGCATCCCGCCAGCCATTCTCTTTACAATAGCTGTTAAAGACCACTCTTACTTCGGGCAGATCCCTACCCTGCATGTAGTCGAGGTCGCTGTATTGTTTTTCCCAGTTGTTGGGGACGCTGATCACGTCCTCCATTTCCATGGCATGGGGCGGATCTTCTTCCAGCCGGCCATTCAAGGTGCTGCTCCAGTTGCCGACGCCCCAGAAGCGGGCCAGCGCCCAGCCGAGGTAGGCGCCTTTTTCGGTCAGCTCGTAGCTGAGGGCCATGGCGGGCGCCTGTCCTCTTTTTTCGGCGATGTCCTTTTGTACGAGGGCTTCGGCGTCCATTTCCACCCACTCCACATTCTTTACATTCGTCCCTACGTTCTCCAGCATAAAAAGATCGAGGTAAGGGGCCATTTTTTCCAGGTCGAGCGCGACGGCGCTGAGCACGATGGGCCCGGTGTTGGAGCAGCAGGTCATCAACGGCTTGTCGCCGAGGGTTTTTTTGATCATCATGATGTGATCCCTGACGGAGTCGGATTTCATCCTTAGCCAGTCTCTATAGGCGGGATTGTCATAATTACCCCATTGCAGCATTTCTTTCGTCGTGTCGCCAAAAAAGGATTTGTCTGAAAAATCGGGGATCTCGTGACCGTAATCTTTTCTGAAACGGTCCCTGCAGTATTTGCATCCGCAAGTAGTATTGCCGGGGTAGCTGCACATATCATCGACCTCGATGCCGTCGAATGGGACTTCCTTCATCAATTTCTCCAGGTATTTTTTATGCATGTCGTGATGCCCGGGATTGTTGTGGCAGAAGGCTTCGAACTGGTATTGTTTGGCGTAGCCGCGGCTGCCGTCACGCAGGTCCACTTCACAGAGATCCTGGAAGAGATGGCCTTCGTACTGGGCGAATTTTGCGGCGGTGGGATCGGGGAACAGCAGGACGGCATGGCGTTCGTACTTATTGATATACCGGAAGTCGCCTTCGTCCCTTGGCCGGCAGATGTGATTGCAGGAGTAATGGTCCATGAAGCGGATGTTGCGCTGGTGCAGCTCTTCGCATACGTTGGCATAATATCCATGGAGGCGATCGAAATAATTCGAAAAGTCAAACCTGTTGTGGAAGCCGAAATTGATCGCGGTGTCGATCTGCGCTTTTGCGAAGCCGTCAGCTCTTCTTTTTATTTTATCGATGACGGGCTTTTGGGGCCAGAGCAGGTCATCCAATGAACACCACCAGCTGGCTGCGCGACGGGGTATGAAAGCATTTCCCGCGGGGGCTTTGGGCTGAGGAGCGAGGCTGGCGGCATGCGTAAAAGTGAAGCTGTTTGCGAGGCTGAGGCTGGCGCCGGAGAGCGCGGCCAGTTGGATAAATCGTCTCCTGTTAGTTTTGGAAGGCATCTATACGCAGTTTTGTCAAATTTACCTTGTCGTACAGATCGCGCTGTCCATTAATCACGCGAAGATGTATACTTTTTTAACTATGGGGCATTGTCTTATGGCGTTTGAAATCGGCGTCCCAGTCTTTGATGGCTTCGGAGAGTGTCGACCCGCAGCCGAAGATCCCGTCACGGGGGTCGTTGCCCAGGAGGCAGCAGATAAGGTTTCCTTCCCTGAAAAGTATGGGCTTGTACTTTTTCGCGGAGGGTGGCAGATCGGCGGCGTTGTAGTCGATCCGAATAATCGCATTTTGATCAACTTTCATCGTTCACATGATTATAAGGTTCACCTATAGCAGCTTAAAAAATCATGCCATGAAAGGTGAAGGCGTGACAGTCAAGGCGCTGAGGTCATTATTTCACGGAGTGGGGGGCTTGGATTATCTTGTACACACATCCTTAAGGCAAAATGAAAGATCCCCAGGAATATGGCAAGGCGAGCGACTGCTGGCGTTTATCGAAATTTCTTCATGACAGAGACCCTATTTTAAGGCAAAAGGCCGCCGATGCCATTATCCAGCTATTCCAGCGGATGAAGTCGCGCGAGGAGCTGACCAGGGCGCTGCGGTATATGGATATCTCCCTGGGCAACCTGGATGATCTCAGGAGGTTCCCGCCGGAAACTTATTTTCAGCTGATGGTCATTGCCAGCTTTAACGAAAATGGCCGGGTGCGCGAAAGGGCTGTTCATTTGCTGAAGGAGACCCACCGTCCCGGGGCGATCCGGTATTATTTGCTCAGGGCGGCTGACTGGGTGGAGCAGGTGAGGGATGCTGCCCGGGAAGCGCTCGGGGCTTTTCTGAAACCGGCGTTCAGGAGCGAATTCATCTACCTGCTGCCGGAAGTGGAATGGTTGCTGGCCGTCAGGCGAACGGACCTTTCGGAGCTGTTTGTGAAGATCATCGACCTTATAACCAGTGAGCGGCTTACGCGGGAAACCATTCAGCTCCTGAGCGCTTACGAGCAGTCGAGGTTATTATTATTCCGGCACTATTTGAAAAGAGAGGGTTTGACGGATCCGCTGCTTTCGTTGATCCTGCAGGACAAAAGTTTTTTGATCAGGGGCGAAGTGTTCCGTTATATGCAGGCATTGCCCGGGGATCGGCAACGGGCGATCCTGTCAGGGCTGATACGCGACCGTTCGGCTAAGATCAGGCTCCACGCCTTGTATGCTTTGAAGCCTTACAGGGAAAGTTTCAGGGACGAGATCGTTGCCTTGTTATCGGATACGTCGCCATCCGTCAGGGAGTGGGCCAGGCTTTATCTCCGGCAGGAGCACTTTCCATCCGCCGCGTATTACAGGGATAAGGTCGGGGTAGAAGATCCTTCCTCCGGCGATATCATGGGCCTTGCAGAAACGGGATCGGCGGAGGATGTTGGTGTCTTTGAAAAATTTATTCGCCGTCCCGCTTCGCAGCTGGCGTGCCTGATCGCCATCAGCCGGCTGAACCCTTCGCTGGCAGTGGGCTATGCATTGGACCTGCTGACGCATTTCTCCAGTAAAACCAGTCGCAAATGTGTGGAGATCCTTGCGAAAAGCCCTGACCCGGCGACGCTGGACCGGGTCAGGGAAATGTATCGCAGGGGCACTGCAAGGGATAAGCGATTGATACTGGGATTGTATAACCGGATCGGCGGCTGGGTGATCATCGCCGATATTATGCTTGCCTTGATGGACCCGGATCTCCGTGCGATGGCCTGGGGCTATCTTCATAAATGGAGGCAGGCGGCTGTCCATCGATTTACAGTTCCTTCCTCCAAAGAGGTGGCCAGGGCGCAGGAAGCCTACGAATGGGTGAGCAATGCGCAGCTTGCCATGAGCTATGAGCAGGAAAAACTTTGGAAAGAGCTGCCTTTTTTCCTGCGGAGCTGACGTTATTGGAGCAGCCAACGCTCGTTGTCGCCATAGCTTTCCGGCCATATCACGCACTTACTGCCATTGGCGGGATTGTTGCCTTGCACATTCATGCAGCTGACGGGGGCGCATTTAGGCTTTAGCTTGTAATAGCCATCGTAATCATATACCAGCTTCCAGTACTGTGCTGTCGTCGTATTGGACGTCCAGATATCGATGAGCGTATTATCCGTATTGCTGGCGCCAGGGACGTCTACAGATTTGCCAGTGGCATTGGCCGGGATCAACCTGTAGTAACCACGGCCCAGGGGGGCGACCTGGAACTTTTGGTTAGCGCCTCCATTCCATCCATAGATCTCCACACCTGTACCGTCGGCCGTGAGTCCGCCGTGTACATCCAATGCGCTGCCGCTGTTGATCTTGGGGGTGAGGCGGTAAGTGGCACCATCCGTGAAGCCAGGTTGTGTGACAGGGGTCACCTGCTGCATGACCACGGCGCCCACGCATTCGACGGCTGTCGTCACATTATCTGCCGGAGAGGATGTTGTCCATTGATTCCAGGCGATGTTCCAGTCTGTCCGGCGGATGTTCCAGGCGGCGTCGGCATTCTGTTTCATCCAGCTCCAGTAGGTGCTCCAGAGGTTATTGTCGCGAACGAACTCGCCGAGCCCGCGGGCAAATTCAGATTGCCAGGTGCCCTGACGCTGGCCGTTTGAAAGGATCCCATTTACCGTCTTATTGTTACGGACATAATCGACCGTCCTTTTGGCATCATCGTATAAGGATTCGCGTCCGGTGAGGCGGTGCAGGTGACTCGCCGCACCTATGAATGCACCGGCATTATACACATTGTCGGCCATGTCCACGGTGCCGTCGGGACGCATATTCTCATATACGGCGCCGGTGGTGTGGTTGTAAATACTATTCCAGATCCAGTCATAGATGGCCGAGGCTTTATTGAGCCAGGAGACGTCCCTGGTAAACTCATAGAGATAGCAGCCCAGCATGACGGCGGTGTTGTTGCTGAGACCGGATTTGCTGGTGTGGGCTACGTCCCACCAGATGCCGCCGCCCAGGCTGGTATCCCAGCCTCGGTTATACGCCAGGTTAAAGGCGTATGTCGCCTGGTTGAGGAAAGTGGAATTGTGCGTGACCTGGTAGCCTCTTGCAAAGGCGAGACCAGCCCAAAGGAGGTCGTCATTGTACTGGTTCCAGGTCCAGTCCTGCTGATTGCCGGATGTGCTGGCGTTCTGTACCAGGAACGTGTTCAGCAAATTCGTGATGAGGGTGCTGTGGGCTGTGCTCTTTGTACGGCGGTATACGTCTTCCGCCATTTGTATGTCAAGGGCCTGCCGCCAGAAATAATCCTTCGTGTTGTCATTGAGAGCCGTCTTGTAATATTGCTGGGTGCCGTTGGTAATTAAGAAAGCGCTGTTGTACCCATTGATAGCGGCATCGGCATTGGGATTAGGGTCTACCGCCCGTGCAGTGGCCTCCATACCATTTGTGGATGTGAATGTGGAAGATTTATTACAGCCGGAGATAATGATCCCGGTAAGGCATAGCATTCCTGCCACGCCTGTGAGCATGTTTTTTTTCATATAGCATTTGGTTTATTGATGACTATGGGATCAGCCGGAGCTCATAGCTGAATTTTGCCGGCCCCGAATGGATGGTACAGGATTCCAGGGGGCGGGGGCCGCAGGAATTCGAACCTACGCCCAGCGTTCTCTGGCTGATGCACAGCACGGTGGCGCTGCTCTCCGGCAGGTCGATCTTATATTCTGTCCTTTCCATCTCTTCGTCGCTGTAAGGAAGGGCCGAGACCTGTAATAAGTCCTTGTCCTGGCTGACCGACAGGGCACCATTGGCTGCCGAGTTGAGCCTGGCCCAGCGGATGCCCTCGTGATTGCCGCATTCCATCGGCTTCTCATAAGGCGTCAACTGCTGTGCGACCGTGCTGGCATAGAGGCCTACATCGGCACCGGCCTTCCTGTCGGCATAGTTCTCCATGGGGCCGCGCCCGAAGTAGCTGAAATTGCTCATGTCCTTTGCCAGGAAGAGGCGGACACCCAGGCGGGCCAGCACTACCGAAGTGTTGCTAAAGGAAATGTTATTGTCGCACCTGATCCGTCCATCGCGGCGGATGAAATAGGAGGAGGTATCGACGAGGGTGAAATTGTTCTTTCCTGTCGCTGTGAGGTAAAAAGTGACGCCCATGCTGCCGTCACTGGTGCTACTGGTTGCCATGCGCTGGCATTCCCATTGTAAATTCTTTAACCCGTATTTCTCCCAGCCCTCATTGGCCCACATGTCGTCATTGCGATGGGGTGCGCGCCACAGGTGAAGCCGGGGACCACCCTGGTCCTGCAGGATATTGGCGCCCTTTGTCACCAGCCGGGAAAGGGCACCCTTGTGCTTGTCGAACTGTACTTCGAAATCTTTCCCTGTGATATTGATGAAGTTGGAGTCTTCGCTCTGCTGCAGCGGCGGTAGATCAACGATGGTGGCGGTGGCCGGTCTGCCGGAGACGGGCCATGCAAGCTGGGTGGAAGATACTGCATAACCGGCCGGAGCCCATAGGGCATCGCTCTTTGTCCTGAAGGAGACATTCAGAAAATATTCCGCGCCAGGCATGCCGTGAATTTTCCCCGTGGGGACCGTGATGTCTTTTGTCTCCCCGGGCTTGAGGCCTCCGGGATCGATGGCGCCGGAGTCGATGGGGCTGCCATTCTCCGTGATGGTCCATTTGCCCGTGAATGAGCTCAGATCGATGAACTGGTAGGTATTTTGCAAAGTGACGACCCCATTTTCCAGGTCTTTGGGCTTTACCCTGATCCATTGGTAGGCGCGTTTAAGTTCGGGATAATGAGGTTTCAGCGAGCGGTCGGAGAACACCACGCCTTTGTGAATAAAATAATGGTCGTTGGGATATTCGCCGAAGCCACCACCGAACGCGGTGATCGGATGGCCGGGGTTGCGGCGATTATATAATCCCTGGTCCTGCCATTCCCAGATGCAGCCGCCCAGGAGAGAGGGGTACTGATCGAAGAGATCGTTGTACTCGTCCACAGAACCCATTGAATTGAACATAGCGTGGGCGTATTCGCAGAGGTAGAAGGGCTTTGTCAGTTTGTCGCTGAGGGCATTGTTCTTCAGCTCGTGCAGGCCTGTGTACATACGGCTATCCAGGTCGGCCGGGTTCTTTTCGCCAATGCCGAAACCTTCGTAATGGGTGGGTCTTGTCGGGTCGAGGTCTTTGATGGTCTGCAGGGCTGCCCTGAAGTTGGAGCCGCCGCTGCCGCATTCATTGCCCAGGGACCAGATGATGACGGAAGGATGGTTCCTGAAGTTCTCTACGTTGGCTACGTTGCGATCGATGATGGCGTCTTTCATCCTTGGCTCTTCGTTGAACTCGTCCCAGGCGCCATGGCATTCCAGGTTGGCTTCCGCCAGGACATAGAGGCCATAAAGATCACACAGCTCATACCAGCGGGGATCATCAGCGTAATGGCAGGTGCGGACGTGGTTGCAGTTGGCCTGTTTGATCAGCTCGATATCGCGGATCATATTCGCCTCTGTGACGGCGTGGCCTACTTCAGGCCAGTGTTCGTGGCGATTGACGCCTTTCAGCTTGATGGGGACGCCGTTGACGGTGAATTGCCGGCCTTTTATTTCAATCTTGCGGAAGCCTGTGAGGTTGGAGAGGGTTTCGGTGACGCCTTGCTGGTCTTTCAATGTGAGGACGGTCGTGTAGAGGTAGGGCGTTTCGGCCGTCCATTTCCGGGGGTTCTGCACGGGAATACGGACCTGCACTTTTGTTTCTTCTCCGGGCTGCAGTGCGGGAATGACGGCGGCGCCTGTACTGCCCGGAATAGCATTTTCGCCTTTGTATAGCTGGATGGATACCGACTTCGCTTTGGTTGGAACTTTCGAAAAATTCTTTATCCAGGCGGAAGCATACAAAGTAGCGTCCTTGTATTGGGCATCCAGTTCCGTGGTGATATAAAAATCCCGGATATGTTCCTGCGGGGTGCTCCATAATGTAACATTCCGGAAGATGCCGCTGAGGCGCCACATGTCCTGGTCTTCCAGGTAGCTGCCGGTGGTAAAGCGATAGACCTCTACGGCGAGGACATTTTTCCCTGGGTGTACGAAGTCCGTGAGATCGAAGTCGGCGGCATTGCGGCTGTTGACGCTGTAGCCAACTTTCCTCCCGTTGACCCAGATGAAGAAGCCGGCGTCCACACCATCGAATGTGATAAAGATCCGGCGGCCTTTCCAGCCGGCGGGCAGGATGAACTCGCGGCGATAGCTGCCTACCGGGTTCCTTTCTTTAAAGGCCGTATATTTTTCAGGCGGGGTGCTCATTACGTGGGGGAAGTCCTTTTGGAAGATATACGTGAAGTTGCTGTAGTAGGGAGTGCCGTATCCTTCCACCTGCCAGTTGGAAGGGACGTTGATCTCTTTCCAGGCGCTGACATTGTAGGAGGGTTTGTAGAAATCGACGGGGCGTTGCTGTGGCCAGGCGACATAATTAAATTTCCAGGCGCCATTCAGGGATTGGCAGAAAGAAGAATGATGGCGGTCCGCAGCCAGTGCCTCTTTTAATGTGGCGTAGGGCATGAGGGTGGCGTGGTAGGGTTGTTTGTTGATGCCCTGGCAGCGGGGATCTTCGATCTCCGGGGGTATGGAGGCCGTGTCGGCGGATGCAATGGGCGGGTGGATACCGGGTGCGGCCTTGGTTTTCACCGTGAGGGCCAGGAAAAAACAGATTGCTGCCAGGATGTTCTTTGTCTTCATAATTGCAAGATAGTGAGATTTAAAAAGCGTTCAGCTCAGCCAGATGAGTATAGGTGGCATTATAGCTGGATAAGATATTTACTTTAAAATACCGCGCTTCTTTGAAGCCGGACAAAAATTGCTGCTGCAGGACTTTTGTATTCTGGAGGTTGAAGGACCCTGCCGGCTCCCAGGTGATATTATCCTTGCTGGTCTCCACGGTGACGGCATTGGGCTTGCCGGCGTTGTCGTTTTGTCTGTCGAGGAAAGCGAGTCCATGGATGATCCTGGTCTCTCCCATGTCGATGGTGATGTAGTGCGGAGGGCCGGGCTGGCCGCCTTGCCATTGGGTGTGCCAGAAGGTATTGGGGTCGCCGTCGAGCGCGAAGATCGCCCTGCCATTAGTAGGCCCTTCCCCGTTGGCTTCCTGGGAAGAGAACCCGATGACCGTCCAATTCGTCCTGTCGAAGTTGGGATAATCCTTCAGGTCGGGCTGCGCCCTGATCGTATAGAACGTGGTCTGCAGGCTTTCGTTGACCTTGGCGGAGGGGGTGGAAAGGGTGACAGGCAACAGATAGTTCTTCAATGCTTCGATGGAGCCGGCGCCATTGGTGCGGATGGTGAGCTCCAGCGGACCTGTGGTCAGCTGGCCCCTGGGTATCACGGACGATGCTTTAGCGAGGATGTAGGCTCCGTCGGGCACAATGGCATAGCTGGTGTTATTGGCTGTGTTAAAGCTATCCACCAGGGCGTTGTTGACGGAGAAGGTTACGGGTATGTCCTGTGCCGGGTAATCCTGGCCGCCGTAGTTGGCGCCGTATACAATGGACTGCAGGCTGTCGGTGATCTTCAGCGTATAGTTAACAGGGTTATTAACGGCCTCGGGCATATAGACCTTCGTGTAGTTGGACAAGGGCTGGGAAGGCAGGTCATATTTGTCCTTGCAGGCAGCCAGCAGGAGGGTGAAGGTGGCTAAGAGTTGTATGATGCGTGGCATAGGTTTGTTGTTATTGTTTAGGAAATCTGATCACCATCCGGGGTTTTGTACGATGAGCCGGGCGCGGTCCATCTCATACTGGCTGATGGGGAACCAATAGGAGGCGGGGTTTCGAAAGAGATGGCTGACGGCGACGACGCGTTGATAGAAGTCGTCCCCATCCTTGTTGATATTCATCCCGTGCAGCGTTCCCATTACCTGGGGCGCAATTTTCCACCTGCGGATATCGAACCAGCGGTGGTTTTCGAAAGCCAGCTCCACCCTTCTTTCTGCCCAGATCTTTTTGCGTACCTCGTCCTTGCCGATGGGTATGGGTAAGGGGTCTGTGCCATCGCCATATTGGGAGATGCCTGCCCGTTGCCGGATGAGGTTGAGGTATTTGAGGATATCACTATTGCCGGGATCGTATTCGTTGAGCGCTTCTGCGTAGTCGAGGTACATTTCTCCCAGCCGGAACAGGACGAGGGGTCTGTTCTGCTGGGCGCCTGTGCCGCCGGAGCCGGCGTTGGTCTGGGGTGCGACATTCTTCCGTACGAGATAACCTGTTTTCGACCAGTCGGTGGGATGGCCGTTCTTTCCATTGGGGCCGGAAACGTAAAAGGTGATGGGAGCGGCGGCGCTCATGTTGCCGCCCTGGAAGATGCTGTTGTTATAGGTGACGGAGGCATAAAAGCGGGGTTCGCGATTGATATACATGTTGTATACCTGTGCGCCATTCACTGTCGTGAAACCCGTCTCCGTGTAGAGGCTGGATTCGCCAATGGGCAAGCCATCCTTCATAAAGTAAGCGTCCACCTGCTCCTGGGTAGGGGCGATGCCGTCCCATCCGCCGGCCTGCCTGGGCATGCAATGCACGTCCAGGGTTCCCAGGCCGTTGCTTTTGCGGTCGAAGATCTGCTCATTGTTCCAGGCTACGGAGAAGATGCCTTGCGTCGACTTCACCGGATCGCCGCCGGGGTCGGTGTAGAGGGAGTATTGCCCCAGGTCGATGACGGCCTTTGCGGCGTCGGCTGCTTTTTTCCATTTTTCGGGATCGAATGTCTGCGAGATGAGGGCGTTGCCTTTCTGATCCTTGAAACCGGACTGATCGGTGTTGCCATTGTACAGGGGGCTGGCTGCGTAGAGCAGGAGCCTTGCCTTGACGGCCATAGCCATGCCCTTTGTCGCCCTGCCATAGTTCATATCGCTGGTCTGGCCGTTGAGCACGGGTGTCAGCGGCAACACGGAGGCGGCTTTGTCCAGTTCATCGGCGGCATAGGCGACGCACTCGTCGAAGGGGCTGCGGGGCAGCTGCATGCTGGCGGCTGAAGCATCTGGCGCCGCCAATGTATCGCCTACCAGCACGACGGGTCCATATTGCCGCATGAGGAGGAAATAATAATAGGCGCGGAGGAATCTTGCTTCGGCCTTGTATTGATCGATGAGCGTCTGTCCGTTGAGCGCCTTTATTTCGACATTCTCATCGATGTGCAGGATGAAATAGCTGGCGGATCGGATGGCATCGTAGTAGTAGCCCCATTTGTCGAAGAGGGCGTTGCCGGCACTGATATTGCCTATGTTGAGATCGTAAATGGGGTATTTCGACCAGGTGACGTCGCCTTCGTCGCAATTGCCGAACCAGGGCCATTGATTCCATTGCTCGGATGGGTCGTCCACGTAGCTGTAAATGTTGGCGAGGTATTGTTCGGACGTCGCTTTTTTCTTAAACACTTCGTCGATGGTGATGCGATCGTTGGGTACCTGGTCCAGGTATTTTTTACAGGAACCGCCGAGCACGAGCATGAAGCATGCGATGAGTATCAGGTAGTGCTTTTGCATGATAGTAGGTTTTGAAGGCGTCGGAATTATTTGAAAGTGGTTTTGATGCCCAGGTTGTAGGTTTTGACCAGCGGGTACTGCGAGCCGCGGCCATCGCCCAGCTCTACATCCCAGAGCTTAAAGCCACTGAGGGTAAGCAGGTTGTACCCGATGAAATAGATGTTGAGATTGGACAGGCCTGCGAGTGACAGCCATTTCCTGTTGGAGAAATTGTAGCTGAGCTGGGCGGTTTGCAAGCGCATGAAGGCGCCGTTCTTCACCCACCAGGAGCTGCCGGCGTAGTTCATATTATCGTTGCCGTAGGTGAGGCGGGGGTAGAATGGATGCGGGTTGGTGTTGCCGGGGGTCCATCTATCTACGATCTGGGTGAGGAGGTTGCCCCGTTCGCCGCCCTGGCTGAAGGGCTGCAGTCCGTCGCCGTTGAGCTGAATGTCGACATTGCTGATGCCTTTGAACCATCCTGCCAGTGACCAGCCTTTCCAGCTGATAGTGGGGCCGAAGCCATATACGATCTCCGGGATACTGCCGTAGCCGATGGGTCCCTGGTCGTACGTATTGAGGCGGCCATCGCCGTTGAGGTCCTTGTATTTGATATCTCCTGGGTGATTGGCCCCTGTCTGGTAGGGGCTGTTGGCTACTTCCTGCTCGCTTTGGTACAGGCCCAGGGCCGTGTATCCGAAACGCTGACCCAGCTTGCGCCCGATGCGCTGCTGCCAGGGATAGGGCCAGGGAGCGTTGGCGTCGTTGATGATCATGGCCCTGTTCCAGGTGAAATTGCCACGGAAGATCAGGGTGAGATCTTTCCCGATCCGTTTGTTTATTTCGAGCGTGGCGTCTACGCCCCTGTTGCGGATCTCTCCCAGGTTGGCATAGGGCAGGGCGCGAATTCCTTCGTAGTTGGGGACGTCGCCGCGTTGACGGAAAATGCCCGATCGATTTTCATTGAACAGGTCTACCGTGAGGGAGAGGGCGTTCTGCAGCGTTTTGATCTCCACGCCGAGGTTGGCCTTTTTTGCCTTTTCCCAAGTGACGGATACGGCATAGTCGCCGATGTCGAGACCGGAGATGTCGTTGTTGACACCATTCTGGCCATAGGAATAGTTGCCATTGCCGCCTCCTACCGTTGCTATGTAAGCGAAGCGTCGGCCACCTATGTTACTATTGCCCACCAGGCCGTAGGAGAACCTGAATTTCAGGAATTGTACGGCACTCGCCAGGGGTTTGAAGAAGCGCTCTTCGGAAGCGACCCAACCTGCGCCGAAGGAGGGAAAGAAACCGAAACGATGGTCCGGCGCGAAGGTCTCCGAGCCGTTGTATCCAAAATTGGCCTCGGCGAGGTATTTGTTGTCATAGGCATAGGTGGTCCTGCCTGCCAGGCCGAGGTACCTGTAAGGTATGGAGCTGATGAAATCATTGGCGAAAGCATCTTCTTTATCGGATTGGTTATACAGGACCATGCCTGTGACGGCATGCTTTCCGAAGGTACGATTGTAGTTGATAGCGGCCTCTGTATAGAATTGCCGGGTACCGCCATTGGTGCGGGAGTAACCGAGATAGTTGGTACCTACGGAGGTGCGGTCGACAAGCAGATTGCCTGCGGAATCCCTGCCTTTTGCCAGGTAGCCATCCACGGATTTGGTACGGCTGATGATATGCGCGTTGTAATTGTCGAAAGAGAACATGCCTGTCATGGAGAGGCCTTTGAGCCAGAAGCCCAGGTCCTGCGTCACGCGGATATTGCTCCATAGCTGGCTTTTGAATTCCGTGACATAGCCGCTCTGGGTTAGAAGGTTATAGGGGTTATTGATATCGCCCGTCCGGATCTGGGAATGGAGGCCATTGGAATAGACGGCGGGGATGACGATGGGCGGCAGCAGGTAAGCGGAGCCCCAGATGGCGTCGACCGAATTGCCGGGGAAGTTGCCGTCACTGATCCAGCCTGCGGCGCCGAAGCCAACCTTTGTTGTCTTTGTCAGCTGCAGGTCCAGGTTGGCCGTGAAATTATAGCGGGTGAACTTGATGGCTGAGTTGTAGTTGGCCAGCTGGTCTGTTTTGTACATCCCTTTCTCATCGTAATAGCCGACGGACAAATAGTACTGTGCGTTCTCGGAGCCGCCATTGGCATTTACCCTGGCGCGCCTGTTCTGTCCGAACTTATTGAACAGGATGTTGAACCAGTCTACATTGGGATAGAGGTCCGGGTCGGCCTTGCTAAGGGTCTTGTCTATCCTGTCCTGCGAATATTTGGGCAGCGGGTCATTGGGATTGCTGTTATGATAGGCTTCGTTGGCCATCTTCATATAGGTGACGCCATCGGCGAATTGGGGGATCTTTGTGAACTGGGTGAGGCCCTGGTCATACTGGGCGTTGATCATCGGCTTGCCTACCCTGCCCTTCTTGGTCTGTATGAGGATGACGCCGTTGGCGCCCCTTACGCCATAGACGGCTGTCGCCGAAGCATCCTTCAGAATGCTGAAGCTGGCTATATCTTCCGGGTCTACGTTGGCGAAGTCGCGTTCGATGCCATCTACCAGCACCAGAGGCGAGCTGTTGGTGAACGTGGAGATGCCGCGGATATAGATCTCCGCATTGTCATAACCGGGCTGGCCGCTGCGCTGCACGCCGATGACGCCGGCCACACGACCTGCGATCACGTCGGTGAGGTTGGCGACGGGCTGACGGAGGTCTTCCGCCTTGATGGTGCTTTGCGCCCCGATGGTGGTGATCTTTTTCTGCTGTCCAAAACCCACGACAACAATTTCGTTGAGGCCACTGATCTTTTCTTCCAGGATCATGTTGATCTCTTTACGGCCCTGAACGGGCATCTGCTGTGTGCCGTAGCCTACAAAGGTGAAGACCAGGGTGTCGTTGCCATCGGGGAGACGGAGGGAGTACTGCCCGGTGGCGAGTGACTCGGTGCTGACGCCCGCAGCTTTCGCATGGACCGTTACGCCTGCGAGGGGCTGGCCTTTTGTGTCGGTGATCTTACCGCTGACTACGATGGCCTGCACCGGAGGGGGTGAGATGCGTTTCCTGATGACCACGGAGTTTTTCAGGATGGTGTAGCTGACGGGCTGGCGGTCGAAGCATTCGTCCAGGACCTGTTTCAGCGGCCGGTTGAATGCGTAGATGCTGACAGGTGTGGTCGTCTTCAATACGTCCTCGTCATACAGGAAGTCCATGCCCGTCTGTTGTCTTAGTTTGAAAAAGACGTCCTTGAGCGATGCGTTGGTCACTTTAATGCTGATGTTCTGGGCGGAAGCAAAGCTGCTGGCAAAAAAGGTCATGGTCAATAACAGAGCGAGCGCGGTGCGTCTCAGGGGCTGATATGCCCAATGGGTGCAAGGAAGGTACATGCAGTAGTTGTTTATATGGCTGTAGAAATTAGCAATCAAATATTCAGCAAATGTTCTTATGGCATTACGATGATCTTCTTCTTATTTATTGAAAAGTGCACGGAACCTGTCAGTTCGAGGACCTGCAGTACATCTTCCGCATTCTGATATCTTGAAAGCGTGCCTCCGAGTTTGCTTTCTATCGAATGGCTGCTGAACTCCACATCGACGTTGTACCATCTGGACATATCTTTCATGATGCCGTATATGTCCTCGTTCTCAAAGGCGAAGTATCCATTTCTCCATGCGACGGCGTTATTGACATTCACTTCCCTGATCGTGAAACGACGTTGGTTCGGTCGCAGGGTAGCCTGTTGACCGGGTTTGAGGAGGGATTCTCCGGCTGTTGCCGCCGACAGCTTGACGGCGCCGTCCAGCAGGGTGGTCCTGATGGTTGTATCGTCCTGGTAAGCCTTGATATTGAAGCGGGTGCCGAGCACCTGTACGTCCATTCCGTTGAGCCGGACCTTGAAAGGTTTTGACAGGTCGGCAGCTATCTCGAAGTAGGCTTCTCCTGTAAGCTCTACCTGTCTTGTCGTGCCGGCGAAGGCGGTAGGATATTTCAAAGAAGAAGCTGCGTTCAGCCAGATCTTTGACCCATCCGCCAGGGTCACTGCGTATTGTCCGCCTCTTGGCGTGGTGATCGTGTTGTAGAGGGTCTCCGTTGTTGTTGCAGCGTTTTTATACATCAGCTGACCATCGGACTTTTCGATGTTGGTTTTCCCCTGGAGGGCCAGATGTCCGTTGCGGGCGCTGTCCAGCACGATGGCGCTGCCGTCGGCCAGGGTCAGGATGGCTTTGTTGCCGCCGGGCGGCAGGATGGGTTTGGGTTTGTGTGTGATAGTCGCCTGGTTGTTCGGCGGTCTGTTGAAGTAAAGCACGCTGACGGCTCCGATGACCAGGAGCATGGCGGCTACAGCGCTCCAGCGGAGGATGGTGTCCATTCTTCTTACCCTGGATGGAACGGCCAGGCCGAGCTGTCCGAAGATGGTTTTTACGGCGCCGGCTGTGTCGTAATTTTTCAGCCGCCTCAACTCGTCTGTGATGGCTTTGCTGTTTTGGAGAAAGGTGTCGTCCCCGTTTGCAGCCTGCCAGGCCGCTATCGCTTCCTGCTCGTCCGGGGCAAGCGGATCTCCTTCATGCAGGCGATGCAGCAGGGTGGCGATATAGATGGCGTGGTCGATATTTTTCCCGTTGGGTTCCATGTCGTGTATATATTAGAACACCGCCCGATGTAAAAGGACTTCTTACATTGCGCGGTTTTTTTAGGTAAGGTTTTAGGTGAGGTTTTTTATGCGAGGGTTTAGCAGTTTAGCGCATGAGGAAGGTGAGAAGAACGAGCAAGGGCTCGCCGCTGTCTTTGAGCTTGCTGCGCAGGGCCACGAGGGCCTTGTATTTTTGGTTCTTTACTGCCTTGACATCCATTTGTAATTGTTCTGCGATGGCACGTACCGTCATGCCTTCTTCGTAGCTGAGGTAAAACACTTCCTGCATTTTGGGGGACAATGTCTGCACGACCTGGTATATGCGGGCGATGTATTCGGACCGAACGATCTCTGTCAGGACGGAGCCTGTTTCCAGCGGGTGACCGGCAGCGGCCATCATGTGTTTGTTCTCCTGTCTTTCCCGGCTGCGGATGAGGTTGAGACATCCATTCCTGGTGAGGGTGAAGAGATAGCCTTTCAGGCTCATGATGTTCTCAAAGCTGGGGCGATTGTTCCATACTTTGATGAAGGTCTCCTGAACGATGTCTTTTGCGAGGGAAGAGTCGGGGAGAAATTTTTCAGCGAAGCGGCAAAGTATGGGGAAATAGGCTTCGACAAGCAGTTGTAAGGCTGCAGGGTCTCCTTCAGAGAGCCTTGTTAACATCTCCTCATCCACGATAGTCATCACTCCTTTAGAAAAAAATTAGAATTGGTTTCGTGCACAAGATAGGATATTATTTTGTGCGGAGCGGGAGGTGCTGCGGGCGAGGATCGTTTGGTTAGCCGGGGTTAGCCGAAGAGCCTGATCACTCTGATCTCAAGGACTTCACGGGGTTGGCCACAGCGGCCCTGATGGCCTGATAGCTTACCGTCAGCAGCGACACGATGATGGACAGGGCGCCGGCCAACAAAAACACCCACCATTTTATATCGATGCGGTAGGCGTAGCCCAGCAACCAGCGATGCATGGCATACCAGGCAATGGGTGAGGCGATGAGGATGGACAGCGTGACCAGCGCCAGAAAATCTTTTGTCAGCAGGGCCGTGATCCGGAAGACGGAGGCGCCCAAAACTTTCCGTACGCCAATCTCTTTTGTCCGATGGGTGGTCATATAGGCGGCCAGTCCAAAGAGGCCGAGGCAGGAGATAAAGATGGTGAGCGCGCTGAACAGGGCTGTGAGGGTAGCGATACGTTGGGTGCCATCGAATTTGCGGGCGTAGTCGTTGTCGGCAAAATGATATTCGAAGGGATAGCTGGGGTTGTATTGCCGGAAGAGCCGTTCCATGAAATGGAGGTTCTTTTCCATGTTGCCGCCGGCGGCAAAGCGGATATTGATGACATTAAAGCCCTCGCCATTGATCCCTTCCACGATCAGGGGACGGATGTGATCATAGGGCGAGCCCAATACAAAATCCTTCACTACTCCTACCACATGATATGCCTTCCCATTGTCCTCCCTGACCAGCTGGCCGAGCGGCTCTTTGAACCCCATTGCTTTTACAGCTGTCTCATTCAGCAATATAGCTGTCGAGTCCGTGGGATAATTAGCCAGGTCCATGTCGCGACCCTGCGTCAATCGCAGACCTGCCGTCTTTACGAGGGATTCGTCCTGCGCCAGTACATCAAAGTCGATCTTATCGCCGGGGGTCTTTCCCTGCCAGCTGAATCCCCAGCTGTCGTTGCCCCTTTCCGTCAGCATCAGGTTCGACCGGGTAACGGACGTGGCCATGCCTGAGGAGAGCAATGCCTGTTTGATGGGTTTGAAGTGCTTGTCCAGGTCGCCCGTGATCCAATGGTAGACGAGCTGGCTATGTTCGTAGCCTGCCTGGCGTTGCTGGGCGTATCGGATCTGCTGGACGACGATGAAAGTGGAGATGATGAGTATGATGGCAAAGCTGAACTGTATTACCACGAGGATCTTCCGGGGGTTGATGCGTGCATGGGCTTTTTTGAATGCCCCTTTCAAAACTTTAACGGGCTGGAAGGAGGACAGGAAGAAAGCGGGATAGCTGCCGGCGATGATGCCTGTCAGCAGGATAAAGGCAAGGGCGGCGATCCAAAACCAGGGACTCGTGTACGGTATGGCCAATTCTTTGTTGACGAGGCTATCGAAGGCTGGCAGCGTCCATTTCACCAGGGGAAAGGCAAGGGCGGCGGCGAAGAAGGCGATGAGCACCGACTCACCCAGGAACTGCAGGATGAGGAGGTTTCTGCCGGCGCCGGCCACTTTCCGGATACCTACCTCTTTAGCCCGGCGTTCGCTGCGGGCGGTGCTCAGGTTCATGAAATTAATGCAGGCGATCAGCAGGATGAAGGCGGCAATGATGCCGAATAAGCGTACGATCTCGATGCGTCCGCCGACGATCTTTCCATTCTCGAAGCTGGAATACAGGTGCCATTTACTGACGGGATGTAGGAACAGCTCTTCCTGCTCTTCGCCGTTGCTATGTTTTTTGGTGATGTCCCTGATCTTGTTGTTGACGGAGGCTGCCGTAGCGCCGGGTTTCAGCAACACATAATTGTTCACGGCGTTATTGCCCCATTGCTCATCGTCCTGGTTGGTCCTTTTCATGTAGGACCAGGGAAGGAGATATTCAAAGTCGAAAGTGCTGTTGGTGGGCAGATCTGCCAGAATGCCAGTGACCTTGAGATCATTCTTATCGATGCGGATGGTCTTGTTCATGGGGTCTTCGCTGCCGAACATTTTTTTGGCCATCTTTTCCGTGATGACGATGGACGAGACATCATTCAGCGCTGTAGCCGGATCGCCTTTCAGCAGCGGGAAGGTGAACATGGTTAAAAAGGCGGGGTCGACCGTGAAGGCTTTTGACGAGAACCGTTTTTCGCCCACGGCGGTGACATACCAGCGGATATGGACGCGGGTTTCGTCCGCGATTTCCGGGACCTCCTGCTTCAAGGCGGGACCAAGGATCTTGGGGGTTGTATTCCAGCATTGGAGCTTGCCGTCAAAGGTCCCGCGGTTCCAGACCTCATACAGCCGGGCTTTGTTGGCGTGGAAGCTGTCGTAGCTGACTTCGTTGTGGATCCACAATAATATAAGGACGGCGCTGGCCATGCCGATGGCCAATCCAATGATGTTGATGAGGGAAAATCCTTTACTCCGCCAGAGGTTTCTTAAGGCGATCCTGATATAGTTGGTGAGCATGGGTGCGTGTTGTGGTTATTTAGGCGCTAAGAGGGTGCCAAAATAGTAGTTGGTTGTTTTTTAGTGGTTTATCTGGTGTTTGTGCTTTTGTTATTGCCCGTTTTTGGTACAGCCGCTGTACTATTTTGTAAGATGGTTTGTTTGCAATCTGCCAGGCAAAGAACGTGCACCAGCACAGAGCATCTGCCAGGGTCAGCCCAGCCTCGGAGACGCCTTAAATTCGGGTTAGGGCATTCAGGCACCACAGCCCAATAGCACTTCCTGTTGATGGATGAGTAGACGTCCAGAGGTGCCGAATTTACAGCGACGGAGAGGTTTGGGCTGCCCGGCGAAAAGAAAAGGGAAGATGCACAGGATCAAAGAAAGCTATTGGGCGTAGAAAATCCTGCGCGAGTGATTGCAGTGAAAAGCCCGCAGCGCTAGCGAGGACTTGGAACGAAAAGCACGACCCAAAGGGGCACGCCATGAAAAAGTTCGAAATTCACCTGTATGCTATTTTAGGACGCATCAGATCACCGGCGGGATTTTTGTAGGTTTGGAAGGTATTAAACCAGGTTTATGCCTACCATTCATTTGCTGATCAAAGGTAAAGTACAAGGCGTGTATTACCGGGGTAGCGCCAAGGAGGTGGCGGACCGGTTGCGTGTTACCGGCTGGATAAAGAATACCCGGGAAGGGCATGTGGAGGTCCTGGCCAGTGGCAGCGAGGACGACTTGCGCCGGTTTGCCACCTGGTGCAAGCGCGGTCCTGAGCGGGCTGACGTGTCGGAAGTGATCGAGCTGGGCGCGGGAGATGGGCGCATGGATGCGGGGAACCCGGCTCCGGATCGGGAGGCGCAGGTGCAGGGGGGATCGGGCCAGGTGCAGGCGGAAGGGTTTCTGATCCTGCGGTGACGGGACGCCCGATCGGGGAGGTACGTGCTCCCGCTGGCCCGGAATCCTTCCTCAATAACCGGGTGTCTGCCTGAAGCCGGGGTTGTTGAAGCTTCTGGCGAGATCGATCTCCGGCTGCGGCACGGGCCATAAAGTGTCGCGCAGGGGGAAGGTCCTGAAGTTGCCATTGGGATCTTTTGTCGCCGGCAGGATAGTCCTGTCCAGACGCCACCGTTTCAGATCGAAATACCGCTGGCCCTCCAACGCCAGTTCTATCCTTCTCTCCTGCCGGATGCGTATGCGCATGGAGTCCTGGGAGATGCCGGCCGGCAATAAAGGCATGTTGACGCCGGGGCGGGCGCGAACGGAATCCACTGCGGCGTGGACCGTGGGGTCAGGTCCGCCCACTTCATTCTGTGCCTCTGCATACATCAGCAGCACTTCTGCGTAGCGCAGGTACGGCCAGTCCTGGTCACTCTGGGTGCCTATGACGGTGGCGCGGGTGGAGTCGACGCCTTTTTTGTTGAGGAAGCCGGCCGTCGCACCGATGTCGGAAGGCTTAAAAGGTATGCCGCCTTTGTACAATACGCCGGGCACGAGCACGGTGGCCAGGAGCCGGGGATCCCTGTTCGCATAAGGATCAGCGGAGTTATACAAGGGAGAAACGGTGATGGGTAGTCCATCTGTGCATTCGTAGGCGTTCACCAGGTAATTGATGGGCTGAAAGCTGGAGCTATACGTGTACAGGTAATCCGCGGGGCTATAGGCGTTGGGTACCTGGTATTTGCCGGAGAACATGATCTCGGGGTTGGCGTTCTGTCCGGGCTTCAGGAACAGTCCGCGATAGCCCCCTTTGTACAGGCTGAACTTCCCTTCCGTCATGATGGTCTGTGCGGTGGCGGCAGCCTGCTGCCATTGACCGGTGGTCAGGTAGTATTTCGCCAGGTAGCCCAGGGCGGTGCCCCGCACGACATGGCCGCTGTAGCCTGTATTGGGCAGGATGCTGGCTGCAAAGCTGAGATCGCTGCGAACCGAATCCAGGACTTCGGCCCTGGGAGACCGTGTGAGCTTGTAGCTGGCGGAATCTTTGCCCAGGGGGCGGAAGGAGAGGACCACATCGCCATACAGCTGGGCCAGCAAAAAATAATAGTAGCCGCGGATGAAGCGTGCTTCTCCCAGGTATTTCTTCATCGATGCCGTGTCCATGGGTATCCTGCCTATATTGGCCAAAAAGATGTTACAGGCTTCGATCGCCTTGTAAGGCGTGTAGTAAGCATCATACTGGATGGCGCCGGTGGTGGATTCGATGGCGCCGATGGCCACATTGCCAAAGGCTCCGCTGTAGGCGTTGTCGGCGAGGCTTTCCCAGTAGGGCGTGCCGGCCCCCCACCCCTGCCCTGTGTTGTTGGCGTTGGTATAATTATATCCCTGGACGAGATAGCTATAGATGCCGGCGAGCGCCAGGTCCGCGTCGGACGTCGTTTTCCAGAAGTTGCCGGCGGAGAACTGGTCAGGTGGATTCTTATCCAGGAAGTCCTTGTTACAGCCGCAGAGGCTAATGATCGTGCAGATCGCGAAGAGTGGAAGTTTTATATGTTTGGTAAACATTGTAGGCGGATTTAATCGAATTAAAAGACTGCTTTTACACCGAAAGAGAACACCTGGTTCTGCGGATGGACGACGAAGCGGGTGTTGCTGGCGACCCGTTCGGGATCCAGGCCCGGAAATTTGGTAAAAGTGAGCAGGTTGTCACCGGCAAAGTATACCCGCAGGCTGCTCATCGCCAGTCTTTTGGCCACGGCTACCGGCACGGTGTATCCCAGCTGGATATTCTTGATCCTCAGGAAGGACGCGCCCCTGAGGTACCAGGTGGAAGGGGTGCTGGCATTCGCGCTGGCAGGGCCCTGTCCGGTGATATAGATCAGGGGCATCGTATTGCTGTGATTTTCGGGCGTCCAGGCATTGAGCCAGTCGGAAGTGGGCGGCGACCCCTGGTTAAAGGGCTGGATACCCCAGCCATTCACAAATTGTTTCTGTCCATAAGAGCCATAAACGAACACGGTGATATCGAAGTTCCTGTAGGATGCGCTGGCATTGAAGGAATAATCGAATTTCGGGAACACGCCCGGAACGATGACCCTGTCATTGGCGTCGACCGTGTCATTGCCCGTCACGTCTTTGAACTTCATATAACCGGGCTTGGGGGTATTTTGCTGGACAGGGGACTTGGCGACGTCGTCGGCGGATTGGTAAATGCCTGCGAACTGATAGAGGTAGAAGCTGCCGTAAGGCTGGCCTTCCTGGTAAATGGTATTATTGGCAGTGGTCTGCGGCGGACCGAATTTCACCAGCCTGTTCTTGTTGGCCTGGATATTAGCGCCCAGGGTGTAGCGCACGGCGCCTATATGATCGGCATACTGCGCGGAGAGCTCCACTCCTGTATTGCGCATCCTGCCGTTGTTGATGGTAGGCGGTGTGAGGCCGATGTAGCCGGGAATGGCGAATGATGCGAGAATGTCATAGGTGAGCTTGTTGTACCAATCGAAGGTCAGGCTGAGCTTGTTGAACAGGGTGAGGTCCGTACCGATGTCAAACATTCTGGTTGTTTCCCAGCGGATGTTGGGGTTGGGCAGGACGTTCTGCGCGACGCCTGTACTGAGGGCGCTGCCCGTGAAAGGATAGCTATATGAGGTATTATTGTTGTAGGAGTTACGGTAGGTGTAAAGATCCTGGTAAGGATAGTTGGTGATGTTCTGGTTACCCAGCTTGCCCCAGGATGCCCGCAGCTTCAGGTTGCTGAGCCAGGAGACATCCACCAGGAATTTTTCCTTGCTGGCCACCCAGCCCGCTGAAACGGAAGGAAAGAATCCCCACTTATTGCCCGGTGGAAAACGGGAGGAAGCATCATAGCGGGCATTGGCCTCCAGCAGAAATCTTTCCTCGTAATCATAATTGAGGCGGCCATAATACGAGCGCAGGGACCATTCGGCGGAAGTGCCGGAGTTGATCTGCGAGCCAGCGGGACCGGCATTCAGCTCCTGCAGGATATTGGAAGGAAACGGGGTATTGCGATTGCCCACCAGCAGCTGCCCTTTGTTATACTCTACCTGTGTGCCGGCCAGCAGTTTGAGATCATGGGCCCCAAAGCTACGGGTATAGGTCAGCTGGGTATAGCCGACGGGGTAGATATTGCTGGTGTCCGTGACGACCATGCCCTGCCCGTTGACATCGAGGGGCCGTTCGGGTGCATCGGTGGGGCCGGCAAACCAGTTGTATTGGTAGATCACGGGCTTGAAGTCGCTTCTTTTCTCGTATTCGAAGTTGAAGCCTCCGCTGGTCCTCCACTCCAAACCTTTCAGCACTTTCACGTTCACGAACAGGCTGCTTTGAATGTAGTAATCATCGTCTGTTACCCGGGCGTTCTCGGCAATGGCGACGGGGTTCTTGTTCGGTGTCTGCACGCTGGGAAAGACGGAGTTGACATAGCGGCCACTGCCGTCCGGGAGTTTCGGGCCGTACAGCGGCGTCTGGGAAAGCGTGGAGAGGAACTGATCCTGGCTGCCCCTGGACGTATATAACCTTCTGCTGTAATTGAAGGTGAGGCTCGACCCAAAGGTGACGTTGTCATTGACCTTCGAGTTGAGGTTGAACTGCAGGTTGTATTTCCTGAACGAAAAGCCGATCATGATATCGGGCTGATCGACATAGCCAAGCCCTACGTTATAGGTCGTTCCATTGCGGCCGCCTGTGATGCCAATGTGGTGCGTCTGCATGACGACGGTGCGCATGACGGCGTCGAGCCAATTGTAATCGGGATATAGTTTCTTATTGCGGCCCGGATCGGAATACAGGTCGATCTGCGCCTGCGTGAATTTATTCGGGTAGCCTGAATGGGTGGCTGCCGTGTCCCAGAGCTTCATGTACTGCGCGGAGTTGTAAATAAGATTGTCCGGCAGTGCAGTAGGTCTGGTAATGCCCAGGTTGTAGTCGTAGCTCAGCTGCATTTTACCGGCGGTACCCGACCGGGTGGTGACGAGGATCACGCCATTGGCTGCCCGGGTGCCATAGATGGCCGCCGATGCGGCGTCTTTCAGCAGGGTGATCGATTCGATGTTCTGCGGATCGAGGTTGGTGAGGCTGCCGGGCAGGCCGTCCACGATGACCAGCGGATTGCTGCCGGCGGAGCTGTTGGTGCCCAGGCCCCGCACCCGCAGGACGAGCCCTTCGTTACCCGCTTCGCCGGAACCCTGGACCAGGGAGAGACCGGGCAGCTTGCCTTGCAATAGTTGGGTGGGATCGGTGGCGACCCTTTTATTGAGATCCCCTCCCGAGACGGTGGCGATGGCGCCCGTGAGGTCGGCTTTTTTCTGTGTGCCATAGCCCACCACGACTACATTGTTCAGCTCGGTGGCTCTTTCCCGCAGGCTGATGTTGATGATGGACCTTCCCCCGATTTTTTCTTCCACGCTGCCGTAGCCGACGGCCGAGATGACCAGGGTGCTGCCGGGCGGGGCTTTGATGGAATACTTGCCGATGGAGTCCGTCACGGTGGCGGTGGTAGCACCTTTTACCGCGATGGTTACCCCCGCCAGGGGTGCGCCTTTATCGTCGGAGATCGTGCCGCTGACAGTAGCCTGCTGTGCCTGGACCAGCTGTTGCCCGAAGAGCAGGATGGCGGTGGCCAGGATAAGGAATTGGTAGGTTTTAATCATATGGCTAGGTTAGTTGGAAAGTTTCATCCGCAAGTAAGGTCGAATTGGATACCCTGCATTCAGCGGGATTGTCTTATTAGTCCCTCTTTTTGACAGGGCCATGTGTGTGAGCGGTGCTGCTGTTGAGGGGGCGCGGGGAAGAGGGCTGCCAGGCTGGGGTCCTGGGTCTGTCTGGCAGTAAGTTGAGAGGGAGGGCTGCCAAGCAATTTTAAGCGGATAACCTAAAAAGTAATATCTTGCGGTCCATTGAAAAAGGGGTTATTGCCGGTCCATAGTTGTCTATGGGCTTTTTTGGTGCCTGACTGAGGGGGCTTCTTTAACCTTTTATTAACCCGAAGGAGAATACATTTGTGATCCGGGATGGGCCCGTGCTCTGAACCGAACTATATTACTTTAAGTGAAAATATGAAGAAGCATTTTGTAACTGCAATAGCTTTTCTGGCCATTACTACTGCTGCACTCGCTCAACAAAAAGATTCCGTCGCAAAACCTATCGTCAAGCCGGCCACCCCGGCGCCGACAACGACAAGCTCCGGTAAAAAAGACTGGAGCAAAGTGAATTTGGGCAAGCGCGCCGCCGACCATTTCATGGTCCAGCTGGGGTATGACAACTGGGCGCAGGCGGCGGATAGTATGCATATCCAGGGGTTCAACCGGAGCGGCAACTTCTACTTCATGTTTGACTTCCCTTTCAAGACCGACCCCCGATTTAGCGTGGGAGCGGGTCTGGGTATCGGGTCCAGCAATATCTTCTTCAACAAACAGTATGTGCGGATAGCGGCCAATAATCCGACGCTGGCCTTTTCGGACGAATCACAGACGGACCACTGGAAGAAATTCAAGCTGGTGACGACGTACCTGGAAGCGCCCATCGAGCTTCGGTTCGCCATGGACCCGGAGAATATGAACAGCAGCTGGAAGTTCGCCGTCGGCGCCAAGATCGGGCTGATGCTGAGCGCACATACCAAGGGCAAGACCCGTCAGAACAGCTTTGGGCAGACCATCGGCAACTATACGGAAAAGGAAGCTTCCAAGCAGTATTTCAACAGCACCAAGCTGGCGGCTACCGCCCGGATCAGCAAGGGCGTGTTTGGGATCTTCGGCCAGTACCAGATCAACACCCTGATAAAGGCCAATGCCGGCCCTTCGGTATTCCCCTATTCTTTCGGGATCATGCTGAGCGGATTGTAATTAAGGTTTTTATAAGATATTTTTGGACGCCCCTACCGGGGCGTTTTTTATTACCTTTGCCGTCCAAATCATGTATTTTGATAGATAAGAAGAACAGTATTCAGAAGGCGGAACGGGCGGTGCTGGTGGGCTTGATCCATAAGACCCAGACGGAGGAGCAGTCGAAGGAATACCTGGACGAACTGGCCTTTCTGGCGGAGACGGCCGGGGCGATGACGCTGAAACGTTTTACCCAGAAATTAGAACACCCTGACAGCAAGACCTTTGTAGGCAAAGGCAAGCTAGAGGAGATCAAGACCTATATCCAGCTGAAAGACATCCAGGTGGTGATCTTCGACGACGAACTTTCCGGATCGCAGATCTCGGCCATTGAAAAGGTCCTGGATACCAAGACGATCGACCGGAGCGACCTGATCCTGGATATTTTCGCCAGCCGGGCCAAGACGGCCCAGGCGAAGCTTCAGGTGGAACTTGCTCAATATCAATATCTTCTTCCTCGCCTCCGGGGCATGTGGAAGCACCTGGAACGGTTGGGAGGCGGCATCGGCACCCGGGGTCCCGGTGAAACGGAAATAGAAACGGACCGGCGGATCGTCAAGGATAAGATCTCCTTGCTGCGGCGGCGGCTGAAAGAGATTGATAAACAGGCATTTACCCAGCGCAAAGACCGTGGTGAATTCATCCGGGTCGCCCTGGTGGGGTACACCAACGTGGGTAAATCCACGCTGATGAACCTGCTGAGCAAGAGCGAGGTTTTTGCGGAGAACAAGCTTTTTGCCACCCTGGATACGACTACGCGAAAAGTGGTTTTTGAGACGACGCCCTTTTTGCTGTCCGACACGGTGGGTTTTATCCGGAAATTGCCCCATCACCTGGTGGAGAGCTTTAAAAGCACCCTGGATGAGGTGCGGGAAGCGGATATCCTGCTGCATGTGGTGGACGTCTCGCATCCGGGATATGAAGAGCAGCTGGGCGTGGTGAATAAGACGTTGCAGGAGCTGGAGGCTTTTGATAAGCCGATGCTGGTGGTCTTCAACAAGATCGATGAATATGAGAAGAAGGTTTTCGATCCCTGGCTGGAAGAGGGGGTGAAACAGGAGATCATGTCGGAGCTGCGGGAGCGGTGGGAGCGGGAAACCAATGGCAATGCGGTCTTTGTTTCGGCCACGGAAAAGCGGAATATCGATGAGCTGCGGCGGACGATGCTGGACAAGGTGAGGGAAATGTACAAGGCGAGGTATCCTTATAAAACTTTAGATTTTTTAAATGGGCTCTAAGAAGTATACATGGCATAAGGTGGCGGAAGCTGCCGAGGATTTACAATGGTCACCCGGGGAGATTGCGGAGGTTTTGGCAGGGGATGTGAAGGTTTGCCTGGCGCGGTTTAAGGAGGTATGGTTTGGTTTTGCCCATACGTGTCCGCATGCGGGGGCGCCGATGACGGATGGGTACCTGGTGGGGGCCTGCCAGGTGGTGTGCCCGGTGCATCAGCTGAAATTCAACCTGCAGAACGGGGGGAAGGACGTGAATGGGGAGGGGTATCGGTTGAAGACCTACCCGGTGGAGGTGAGGGAAGATGGGATCTATGTGGGGTTTGAGGAGGGGGGTGGATTTTTTAAGAAATGGTTCTAAGTTTTTTTAGGTGAGGGGGTTTTGAAAGGGTAAAATTCCTTATTTTTGCGTCCCCTTTTGGAGAGGTTTGTGCGGGTGGTTTGTTTATGTCCGGGAGGGGTGAGAAAGATATAATCCTCCTTAGCTCAGTTGGTTAGAGCATCTGACTGTTAATCAGAGGGTCGCTGGTTCAAGTCCAGCAGGGGGAGCTGATAATTAGGCACTTGTGACTGTATAGGTTATAGGTGCCTTTTCATTTGATACATATTTTGATACACCTTTAATGTGGAAAAATTATGGTTAGATGGAAGTATATCGCATTACAATTAGCGCAAACTTATTCCGCTCTGCCTTTAGGTGGGCGGTATACTCCGGAGCATCTGGCTAGGTCTTGGGCTTCTATATTTGATGAGCCAGTGGGTAATTATTATGATCCCAAGATGATGAGCGGTGGACTGGCCGTCATGTATAATTTTTTCATGACAATTGCGAACAGGGAAGATCTCTCGGATTCAGAAAAAGTTGGGTATATTCTCCATTTGCTGAAAATCATCACCAGTGGCTTCAACACTGAAAAGGTCGATAAAATCCTAAAGGACGGTGGTTATGTGGAAAAAGTGACTTATGATTATTCTGATAAAGAGCTTGCCCAAATACTGAATTTTCACCCGGAGATTATCAATCATTGTTCTTCCCTATTTAAACGTGGTCATTATTCCAATGCCGTTAACGAAGCTTGTAAAGCATATAATCAGGCGGTAAAAAATATGTCCGGGTGTGAAAAGGACGGAAGGCCTCTAATGTTGTGGGTTTTTAGTGAAAAAGGTAACCTTCGAGTAAATTCTTACACTACCACTACTGAAAAAGACGAGCAGGACGGGATTATGTTCTTGTCAGCTGGCTTAATGGCAGGGTTCCGTAACCCAACATCACATGAGACAGCAAAGGAATGGAATATTTCAAAAGAAAAATGCATTGAAATTTTGGCATTGGCATCGTTATTATTCAAGGTGCTGGATGATACGTCGGTCATTAAGATATAGCACTCTGAACGAGATCATAATGCTTTAGGTAGGCGACTTATATCCGGGAATTCCTTATCGTCCACTTTCCTCATTTGAATTCTTTCCGCTGCAAGGATTGAAATAAATCTGTCAAACTCAGCAATGGATTTTAAGAATAAAGAATGCGTCTGCAAGTATATGATATCATAATAGCTGAACTTTGTATGCTTAAACCATATAGGATTAACATATAATCGGGGTGAGAAAATAAGCGTAAGTGTAAGTTTGGCTGATTTCAAAACAAACCGATTACAAATATATCCCAGTATCGTATCTGTGTTATATTCAATATTGGTAGTATAGAGAGAGTCTTGGGATGCGAGTAGTCGGTCCCCCGGCTCATAAAAAAGCGTATCCAGATCTTTGTACTTTGAATATACCTTGTTGTCAACTTGTTTGAAATAATAGTACTCGAGAGTCCCGGCGTCCGGCCTATTAATAAAGCTACCTCTCTTATATATACAAATTGTCTTAGCTGCTCCAGCTGCCCTCAAATTGTAATCATCAAAGGAACTGTCCTTTTTTATGG
The DNA here is from genome assembly GCF_030546645.1 of Flavitalea plasmicola. GTDB lineage: Bacteria > Bacteroidota > Bacteroidia > Chitinophagales > Chitinophagaceae > Puia. Next base: position 321,477 of record NZ_JAUOTO010000006.1, on the reverse strand, counting down.
TTTCAAGTCCATAAACGATTTCACCTTCAAATTCTTTTTGCGAATAGCTACACTTGGACAAGCTCAAGGTTAACAATACAAAATATAATGGTCTCATTTTATAAATTGAGCAAGTAAATACTATAATGGTTTCTCTGGCCAGAATTCTCGGGGAGAACATTTGAAAACTTTGGCCAGCGCGTTCAAATGATTAATATTATACTTGGCCCGCCGGCTAGGTGTTTCAACATGGGAAACGAAACTGTCACTCATTCCCAGTTTTTGGGACAATTCGATTTGTGAAAGCCCTACTTCTTTTCTTTTTTCCCGGACCTGATCTATTATATATTGTTCGATCTTAGTCATTTCCCTCCACTTTATAGGGCAAGTGAAGATATTATTCGAAAATTTACAATGGTACCTGTACCATTATTTAATTTTTTCTTCTTATATTCGTATAAGCATAGCAATCCAATATTCTTTTCAACTAACGTTAGTTGTATTTACATATATAGAGTTAAGCGCTTCTACGAGTCTCGCCCGACGAACCTGACAATTCAACAAACGCGAGAGTAAGTTAAGCGCCCAATCCCTATATTGCAATGGGGTTGGGCTTACTTATGTCTTTGTGTTTGGCCATCGCAAGATGGTGGGTCTTGTCAGGACCTGTCGGACAAAAGGCTGGGTGAGTCCCAACCCTATTTATTTTGCTAGGGTTAATCGGACATGCATCGGCTTTTTAAATTGAATTCCGTACCCATATTTTTAAAATATTAAACCGATTAATCCTCATGTCACATTATTTAGAACATCTTCAATTCTATAACCAGCCTGTTCGGCTATCACAGGAATTTAAGAAGGCCCCAATAACTTTCCTGCATAGATTTTTCTGCGATTATCATCTGGCTGATCTTCGGCAGCTACAGAAGGACATTCTCGAAACTTGCCTGACAACGGATACGCCTCCATTTTGTTATCCAGAAAAACGAGCAGACCTTCTTTTGTTCCTTAAGAACGTTGAATTACTTTTCGAAGCTGCTTTTTTACTCCTGAAAAATAGCGAAGCGGAACAGCGTAAGTAGCAACAATATTCGATCCCAGAACCCGTAAGCGCGTTCATGTATCAAAGGCTATAGGAAACTTTGTTGTATTAGCAAATAATTGAAATAATCCGAACAGGCGCACGGATATTCTGGATAAATTAAAAGCTCTTTTATGAACAATGGAAATATTCTCTTGCTGAAAGAGAAACTTAGATACCTGGGGTTTGGGGAAGCGATTGCTTCCAGTGACCGATTGGACATAGAGATTCAAAATGGTACGGCAGCGTTTCAATTACAGACAGCCGCCTGTTTTGATGAATGGAGCACAATACAGGCCACCCTATTCTTTCGGAAGTCCGACAACTTCGACATGTATTTCTTCATCAAATTCGATGCGTTGCTAATTTGTGATACTGCCCCCATGATTACCAGAAGGCAAACGTTCCACATTAAGAATGGAAGCGGAGTTACATTTAAGGAAGCCTTTAATCTTTTGCAGGGAAGGTCGGTCATTACGACTCTTTGGGATTCCGATGATGCAAAATACTCCACCTGGATACAATTATCTTTTTCTCAAAGGACACGCGATAATACCAACTACAAGGTTCGCCAGTACGGAGAGAATTATGGGTATGATCTGGAAAAAGCCCTAAGTACCTATCCGATCCGGGAGCTGCAGGATGAAAAACTAAAGATGAACCTACTATGCAGCCTCCAAAAGGGGAATGTTCACCCGGTAACCATTGTTAAGGCCAATAAAATGGAGAGGATGTTTGTGGAAGCCTGTCCAGCCATTCCTTCAGATTGTTTTCGATGGTAGGAGTCTTTGTGCCGGAAAAAATATCCATTCTATTCTATTGTCTTGGGCTTTTAATCTGGCCTCCGATACCGGTAAAAGCCCAGCGTAATCTTCTTTAGCCCGGATTAGAAGATCACTTTTCTTGATTTATGGGGTCTTGAACTGGATTCTTGATAGACTAACTTCAGGTGTTTTCACGGTAATTTTTCTTGATTTTTAAAGTTATATTGCCTACCTACGATTTGCTAAAACCCCATTATGTTCCTACAAGCCTTTGTAATAAAAAACTTTCGTTCCATCGAATCTGTAGCCCTAAATTTCCAGAAGGGCGTAAATGTCTTGATCGGAGAAAACAACGCTGGAAAATCTGCCATTATTGATGCATTGCGAATTTGTCTTTCGTATGGAAGCAGTTGGCGAGATATCAGTATTGACTTCTCTGATTTCTATGTTGATAGAGGGACGTGTGATCCACCGCCCTGCGAGATTGGCTTTGACCTATACTTTACAATCACTGATCCCGATGAGAAAGGCTGGTTCCATGACTTATATGCGATCACCGAGGAAGGTTATGAAGACCTTCAACTGCACTTTAGGTTTCATGTAGAGGAGCTAAATGGTAACAGTAAAATTCGCCGGCGGTATTGGGGAGGCGCAACTGAAGGGCAACGGCCAGACCCGGAAGTCCTTGATCTCTTCTATTATGTTTACTTAGAACCGCTCCGCGATGCGGTCCAACACCTCAAGCCAATCAGAGGAAGTAAAATTGGTCAGTTGTTTTTAAACATTGTTACAAATCCCGACAAGCGAAAATCCCTTTCTGGAAAGGTAAGATCAGCCTTAAATGACGATGAGGAGTGGAAGACGGTTGTCGACGACGGTAAAGGTAAGATTAACACACACCTGTTGGAAACCACCATAAGAGGCAAAGAACAGGATGTCGATTTAGATTTTTTACCTTTTGAATTTAAACGAATCGTTGAAAACCTGCAGGTCAGGATGCCAGTCTTCTCCAACGAGGTCCTAGCGGGAGACCAGACAAAACAGAAATATTTTGATCTTTACCAAAACGGATTGGGTTATAATAACCTAATCTATACGGCGACAATATTAGGTCATCTCAAACAAAAAGCTGAAGTGGATCCCACCTCCTATATGGCCTTGCTTATTGAAGAGCCAGAGGCCCATTTGCATCCGCAGCTGCAAAACATTCTCTTTAATTATCTCCATACTTTGAATCAGGAACACTTCCAGGTATTTATTTCTTCTCATTCACCCACAATTACGGCTAAAGCCGACTTGGATTCCCTGATTGTCTTACAACATCAAGGAGGTAAGGTGACAGCACTACCGGTGTTGCGCTCCCCCTTAAGCCCTGACAATAAACGATATCTACACAAGTTTCTGGATGTTACAAAATCTCAATTGTTCTTTGCCAACGGGGTGCTTCTGGTGGAAGGTATATCGGAGGCATTGTTACTACCCATCTTTTCTCGAATGATGGGATCTGAATATGATTTGGACAAAGCAGGGGTGGAAATCGTCAATGTAAATGGAGTAGCATTCGAGCATTTTGGGAAGCTTTTTAACGACCCTGACCAAGCTCGTAGACTGGCAGCGCGATGCGCCATTATTACTGATGATGATCGCGGGGAGCCGACGGATGATGAGAGCCCAAGAGCGGCAAATGCAGTGGCACTTGAGAATGGTTCACTTAAAGTGTTTTTAGGTACGGTCACCTTTGAGTATGAGCTATTCCTTCAAGGTAACAACAAGGACATCTTGCTTGGTATTTTTGAGAATCTTAAACCAAAAGCAAAGCGTAATATTGTTGCCGGACCTACACTCGAAACTCACGGCCGAGCCTTTGTACAAAAGGTAGCAGACAATAAGGCCAAAAGCGAACTGGCCCATCAGCTGGCTGTGGAGTTGGAACTGACTGAGGCTACACGTGAAGGGTTTGTTATTCCAGAATATATTAAAAGTGCCATCCGCTGGGTGGTTAAAGGCGAATAAATGGTAGCAACACTATCAGCAATTCAAAAAAAGATTGCCTACGACGCTACGGGCAAGGTGGTAGTCAGGGCGTGCCCTGGTAGCGGTAAAACTTTCTCAGTTGCCGCCCGCATCGCTCATCGAGTAAGCCACTGGGCACATCCTAATCAAGGCTTGGCTGCAATTTCCTTTACCAACATCGCATGGCAGGAGATCGATCAAAAGCTAACTACCATCTTCGGCCTTCCCCATTATTTGGAGTATCCTCATTTTTTGGGCACTATCGATAGCTTTATCAATAAATATATTTTTCTGCCACATGGCCATCTGATAATGGGCTGCAAGGGTAGACCAGTGCTTGTGGGTGACCCGCATAGCAATTGGAATATAAGGAGATATGACAAGGATTATGACCAATATTTCGCCAAAGTTAGCCTCGGCGTTAACGATGAATTGATTTATCCAGAAATTCAAGGTGTATTTTTCTTTGGATTTAATAAAATGTATAATAATGACGGCAATGAGAGCGGGCATGCCAGATCGATAAGGGAGAGCAAACTTAAATATTGGAAACAAGGCTACGCATGTCAGCATGATGCCAATTATTTCGCGATGAAAATCCTGGAAAAGTATCCCCAGGTGGCGCGGTCTTTGGTAAGCCGCTTTCCGGAAATCATTTTGGATGAAGCTCAGGATACTAGCGAGGTGCAAATGCGAATACTGGATTTGCTTTGTGACCAGGGGCTTTCCCAGGTGATGTTAGTAGGAGACCCGGATCAGGCCATCTTTGAATGGAATAAAGCCCGTCCGCAGCTCTTTAACGATAAGTTCGAGGCATGGAAGGATAACTCTATTATATTGAACGATAACCGTCGAAGCTCCCAGTCCATTTGCGACGCGACATTTCACCTCTCTACCTTGGGTAATGTATCTACATCTGTCACACCGGAGGTGATGGGCTTTGGTCTGCAACCTCAGTTTACGATATATACGGAGGGTACCATTGGTCAAACCATCGAGCAGTTTTTGCAAAAATGCCGGGAATTGGCCATCGAGATCCATCCCCGAAATGTAGCGGTCATCTGCCGCAGCAAAGGCCTAGTAGGTCATATTCTGGGAGATCCTGATCTCCATGACTGGACACAGGACTATCTGGTTACCTATCCAATTATTCATGCCTGTTTTCTTTTCACCAAGGGGTTATTGAAAAAAGCCTTTCAGGTTGCAGAAAAAGTGATTTTTCACCTGGTGGAGAAAAAAGACGTTGTGGATAATAAATCAGTAGAGAATTTCCGCGCTAGTCAGAACTTTACGGAGTTTCGAAAGCTGATACTTGGTTTTCTAAAAATGTTTCCACCGGCTACCGGTAAGTTAGGGGCTTGGATTGATCAAGCGAATCGCTTGTATAATAATGTTTTGACTGTTTCTGATCAGGCTCGTGACCTGGAGATCGAAGATTTGTTTTCTTACCTTGAAAAAGACGATCTGCCATCTGATTACACTGTTGGTAGCGTGCATGCAGTGAAAGGAGAGACATTTGAGGCTGTGCTGCTCTTTTTAAAACAAAAGGGCGTTGGCAGCTATTACACCACCATGATCGACAAAGGCATCCGAACAGATCAGGAGGAAGAATTACGGATCGTATACGTTGGAATTACCCGTCCCAGAAAGTTATTGGTCGTTGCTACTCCGAATGATAAGAACTTGGTTGCTTGGAAAGCTAAGCTCGGTTGCCAGTAAAATTGTTTAATAATCCCTAAAAGAAGCAGCTGTGACGTCTGTCTTTAGTACTCCAATGATAAATCGTAATGTATGAGCATCAAAAACATCAGCAAATTAAAATTTGAGGCGATGATCTTCATCCGTGAACCGGCTGCCGAATTCCAATTTGAAGAAGTGGAATGGTTTGAAGCATACGGTAAACTTATCGCCATGATTGCTAAGAGTAGAATTGATGAGGATTTCAATTATATAATTTTTGCGCGTGATGAAAGGCGCGTGTTCCGATTCCATGATATTGGTATGCCTTTTTTGGAGACACAGGAAGAGGTTCGCGCAGCGCTCATGGAAAAATTGGCTCCTTATGCCGAAGATGGTAAAACGTTTTATGAGGCATCTCCCATAAAAAAAAGAATCACCGATCTTTTTGTACCAGCTTCCCGCGTAAGCTCTCCTAATCCCTTGTTTACCATGCTAAGGGAAAAACCCTATTATGAAGCCGCCCGCAACCTTATTGAAATAGCAGCCTACACTTATTTTGATAACGATGGAAATTTCATTAGAGATTTCCAGACCTCGGAGTTCAATAATCGCCTGTGGGAGCTTTTTTTGCACATATACTTTACAAAACGATATTTAAAACGGGATTACAATCAAACCATCCCAGATTTCTGCTTAAAAATTTTTGATTATGACTTGGCTGTGGAAGCAGTGACTGTTAATCCGAACCCTAGCTTTGACGAGGAGAACCCGGTTGGTGTTGAACAGTTGCATGCTTTTACGCAGGATTATATGCCAATTAAATATCATCGGACTCTTTCTAGAAAGTTGGAGAAAAAGTACCATGAGCTGGCCCACGTGGCAGGTAAGCCATTGCTCTTTGCTGTCCATGATTATCATATACAGGGTAGTGGTCAGGCACTAGGATCCATGGTTTGGACCCGGCAAGCCCTTCAAGAATATCTTTATGGCTATCGGCGTGTATGCAAGATAGTAGGCGAAGATCTGATATGTGCTGGTGAAGACGTACCATTTGAAAAAATTGACGGTCATCATTGGAAGGGTGCGTCAGCGCCATCCGGTTTTTTTGATTTGCCTGGTTCAGAGCATGTTAGCGCAGTACTGTTTGCCAGTAATGCAACAATTCCTACATTTAATCGAATGGGGAAGCTAGCAGAATTGGGCTCTGTAGATTTAAAAATCACTAGGTGGTATCAGCAATATAATCCCAAGACAGAGACATTTGAAAGTAAAAAGTCTGATGTGGACGATCCCACTTATGAGGAAGACTGGGGCGACTCGGTGGCTATATATCATAATCCGCGAGCGCTCGTTCCTCTTGATGGAGCGGTTTTCTATGATGCAAGCCATTTTTATTTTGATCCAGCTAGGACGGGGGTTGTGGCATTCTATGGCCCCAGATACACACCTGCGGCACATAGTAAAAGTGAGGTTCCTAAATTATAGCCCCTGTCTATTGGACAATAACGATGAGACCTCTGCGTACAGGATTCGTGTACGATGAAATTTTTGTAATAAAGCATCACGGAAGGAAACCCATTTTCCCATTTCGTCCCCTAATTAGAAAGCCATAAAGGCCCCAATAATATCCACTTCACCTAAAATTTATACAATGAGCTTTGCTAAACAGTTTTTTAACAAGACCATTTCGGACCTTAGTTATCAAGACATTGTCGATTTTTTCGCGGACGCAAAAGATGAAACGGATAGGATCGAATTCAAATCCAATTCACCAAAGAATCCCAATGAAGCAGATTTTCAGCCTATCAACAAGGCCGTATGTGCATTCCTGAATTCCGAAGGCGGTTTAGTTATCTGGGGGGCGCCTGTTGGGCAAACTGTAACTGGCAAAAAGGAAAAGGTTTTTCAAGGAGCCTTAACACCCACAACAAAATCATTCGAAAAGGATCAATTCATTAATAAAATATCTTCGGCTATTACTCCTGTCCCCCGTGGTATATTGTTTAATCGTCTGGAGCATGCTGGTGCATATATTTACGTAATCGAAATTGAACCAAGCGAATATAGTCCACACCAGACCGATAATACTTATTATATGCGCCTTGATGGCCAATCTAGGCCTGCGCCGCACCATTACATAGAGGCGCTTTTTAAAAGAATAAAGTTTCCTAAGATCGACGGATATATTGTCCTCAGTGATTATAGATTAGATGGAGGTAATTTCTTTATTACTGCCACTTTTATGGTTTTTAATCAGTCAAGATATTTAAATGCAGATAATGTCCACTTACGAGCAATTATTACAAAAGGAGTAAGATTTGTCGGCACAGGTGCTTCTGATGATTATTATGGAATGAGTAATCATGAATGGAATCGTGTGGACAGCAAGGTTTTATATAATAATGCACCTCACCGGTTCTCACAACAAATCCAAATTAATCCTCGTGAATTATCGAGTATTGGTAGTGAGTTTGAGATATGGTTCTATTTCGCGGCCAATAACTCTCCGTTGCGAATTAGCCGATACAAAATCCGATTAAATTTAACTACAACGCAAGTGACAGATTATAATGGTCTTTTTACCGAAATAAACGAAAACAAATATTGGTATGAGCACGCTGATGGCCTCGGGAAGACTGAACAGGATCGCCTGAAGGAAATCTTAGGACGGGATCCAGTAGACAGGCCATAGAGAGTCCCAAGCTCAGAATTTCGTTTATGCTTAGAAATACGAAAATGCCGCGGGAAAACTGCCCAATGCGGGGCCCTTATATTAGTATAAGCAATACTTACACTATGCCAAGCAAAATCTTAAAAGCTAAGATCAAAGCCTGGGTCTTCAGAGAGCTGACTCGGTAAGATGCGTGAGTGACTATCAAATCTATATGCAATAAGGCGGAGCTGATGAATTTGCACCGGACGGTTCAGTGGAGTTAAAGGAGGATGCCCTTGACTATATCACGATTGTGCTACTGAATACTAACGAGATTAGCTTTTCCTATTGATTGCTGCCGGATCTACTGACAGCACTTTTATCCGGCTACAAGGTTCCGGAAGGCTGCTTTGTAAAGGTATATCTTATAGCCATGGGCGGCATCGCTATAGTTAGCGAACAGGTGGCGGAGCTTTTTAAATTCCTTCCCATTACGGATGCCTCTGTTGGCTGTGGTGGCAGGAGAATATAGGACGGTATAGGCAATTGAGCGCCCTAAGATATCAGATGGCAGCATCCCCGTTTTATTTTTTGCCACAGCGCCGGGCAGGTATTTGTATCCGAGCACTCCTGTATAGAAGGTACGCAGGGCGTTGTTTTTACCGATGCCGCTGGTAAAAAATACCTGTTCAATCTGGCTGTCCCGCAATTGGCTGACAAGGGCTGTATTGTAAAGACGGGGGATGAGGTCTTTATCCAGAGCGGTATTGTTTTTTCGATTGCAAGTGCGGATGGTATCACTCATGGTGATGTGGTGATCGGCTAAGAACTGCGATACAGCCTCGCGAGAGGTGGGTCTGGTCATGTGATCTGGGAAAATCTCTGCAAAGATGTTCCAAAGGCTACACTGGCTGCCATAGAAAAAGTCCATCACAAATTTTGTATGATCATGAGGATGGATTGTGCCGATGATGATGGCCTTTGCCGTGGGATCCACGGGATAGAGATCGAGGTATCGGTGGTGCGTGGTCATAGACTACAAAGGTAATGGGTTCGCTGTCGTACTGCCTCAAATGCGTGGTATCCGCCGGATGTAAGATACGCTGTGAACTTGCCTCGTCGCCAGCTGAAGTGATTAGGGACGGCGGGGGACTTATAAGGCTGTATTTTGACAAAAGAAAGGCGGATTGGTAGCTACCTGTCATGGCTAGCCGTCGTGGATTTCGACGGAAAGTGCAATGGAAAATGGCTCGGAAGCTAATTTCACGCTGCTAGCACTTTTTCTTACACTTACTAATTAAGTGATTGATTATTAAATATATTACTTCCCCAGCAGGGGGAGCTTGGGTATCAACAAGTTTAAAAGTCGCTTCGGCGACTTTTTTCGTTTTTGCCAGCAATTTGCCAGCAGATTTTGGGGGAAGTGTTTGAAAGAACTAATTAAACATAAAGGCAAGGCTTTAGATCGCACCGGTAATTGTTTGTATACCTGCGGATCGCTTGGTTATATGGATTTGCTATGGCTTTTTTTTCTTCTTATAATTTTTCCTTCTTTCCTGGAAAGTTGCAAGAACACGATACCTATGATCGATATAAAAAGTATAGAAAGAACTGAATCTTCAATGCCGAAACGACTGCCGATAAGTAATTCCGGGCCTTCATAGCTGGCTTTAATTATTGTACCGATATCTTCTATACCAGACAAATTTGAGCCATAAAAAGGTTGAGCAAAATTCCAACCCAGATGAAAAGCGAACGGAAGCCATAACCGTTTTGTGTAGAGGTACATTGTCCCATGAGCAAACCCAAAACTCAAAATCAAGAAAATAGATAATACTGAAATATTGTCATTTGCTAAATGCTCTATCATAAATAGTATTGACATAAGCAATAATGCCCAATAGGTTCCCATCCAGTCTTCAAGAATTCTATAAATAATTAACCTGTCAAAAATTTCCTCGATCAATGCCGCAACTACTAACAACGAAAATGGAGCCAATAGATAAGAAAAGTTCGAAATGCTTATTATTGAATAGTACCCCAATACATACAGAATCAACATCACTACCGACAATACTGAAAAGCCAAAAATAAACCCCCCGAACAGTTCTGCCGGTAATTTTTTGGTTGAAAGCTCCTTGATTTCCCTTTTTTCATAAACCCTGAACACATAGAAATAGCTTACCAAAAGAACAGCTACAGAAACATAATTTACCATTGTGTCTGCAATATATTTTGCAGGTATGATAGCGTAAAAAACAGGTTTGGAAATAAAGTTCTGGACTCCTACCAGCATTGCAAAACAGATTGCTGTACTCAAAATAATTTTTGTTACCGGGAAATAGAGGAGTTTCTTAAATGGCTTGTTCATATTCATTTCTGCAAACAAAAGAATATAATATCTTTATAGCAAGTACATACCTATTTGTATCCTACACACCAATACTATACTAATGCTGATTATCAATCAATAAAATTTTATGAAAGTGAAGAAAAAAACCAGACTACCACATTGTGCTGTTGACTATGCATTTCAACGAATAGGGGGAAAGTATAAAGGCAGAATTTTATGGGTCCTTAAAGATGGCTTTTTGCGATATGGAGAATTAAAAAGAGCTGTAGTGGGAATCTCGCCAAAAATGCTTACTCAAACATTAAAAGAGTTGGAAGTTGATGAACTTATTGCAAGAAAGGTTTATTTGGAAGTACCGCCAAGAGTTGAATATACACTTACCACTACAGGAAAAGAATTAATCCCCTTCATCAGGCAAATGCGAGCCTGGGGTGAGAAGCAAATGGCATTGAGTCGCATTGAAGCGTGAGATCACTTGTAACGTGGATATTTTGATCTTTAAACTGAGGAAGAGATTAAGCGCTGATCCGTCTGTTAAGATGGTGAATGTGCATGGCAAAGGATACAAAATAATTGTGTAAAAAAGACCGGCATGGACGTCATTAACCTGAAATACCGTTAAAAGCCTGTAAATCTGCTAATGTAAGCTCCCCTTATTTCCGAGCCACCAAGGATTGGAGCTTTACCTAAAAATTCAAAAAATCCATATAATTCTGTCGGTTTACTGTTCCTGTTATACTTCCAGGGTAGGCTTCAAGAAACGAAGCCGGGATTTTCACTTTCGCCTTTTCGTTCCATTTAAACTCCCACGCATACAATTTACCTCCCGTTTCTTCGATCATATCAATCTCTTGTTGTTGATGCGTACGCCAAAAATAACTGTTCACATAATGATTGGCATAATGGTTGGCTTTTTTTCTTTCACTTACCAAAAAGTTTTCCCACAATGCACCTATATCCTGCCGCAGGGATAACGGAGAAAAATTTTTTATGATCGCATTTCTTATCCCGTTGTCGTAGAAATATATCTTTTTGCCTTTTTTGATTTCGTTGCGAAGATTGCGGCTGAATCCTCCCAATTGAAAAACCACAAAGCATTTTTCCAGCAGTTCGACATACCGGTCAATTGTCTTATTGTCTGTACCTATGGTTTGGCCAATTTCGGTATAGGAGATCTCATTTCCTATTTGTAAAGCAAGTACGACCAGCAACCTTTCTAATAAAGCCGGTTTTCTCACATCTTGTAATGAAAGAACATCTTTATACAGATAGTTATTGCCAAGATCCAGCAGGTTCGCCTGGGCTTCTGCCGGTGAATTAACGATGTCAGGATAAAAGCCATATATCATACGCTGTTCCAGTAGCCTCGTTTCCTGTAAGACGGAAGTATTTGCCGTCATTTCTGCTGTAGAGAACGGGTATAGATGATATTCGCGTTTTCGTCCGGTTAAAGGCTCGTTTATTTCATTTGCCAGTTCCAGGGCGGATGAGCCCGTGGCTATTATTTGTATTTCTTTGAAGTTATCAACCAGAAGCTTTAATGTGAGCCCAATATTTTTAACTCTTTGGGCTTCATCTATTAATATTAAGGCGTTATCTCCGATCAAGGCTTTCAAAGAAGTAGAGCTGGCATTTTCCAACATTGGCCGGATATCGGGTTCATCACAATTTAAGTAAAGCACCTTACTTTTTGATTCCTTCATGATAGCTTGCAGAAGGGTGGTTTTACCAACCTGCCTGGGCCCTGTTATTATGATAGCCTTACCTTTGAACAGGTTTTTTATAATTTGTTCATATATAGCTCTTTTAACCAAAAGATGTTGATTTATAGCCAAATTTAATTAAAATCAGGATATAAAAACCTTAAATTGTAGTAAATTTAGGGCTTATAAACCTTGAATTATGATAAAATCCAGGTTTAGCCTTGTCGACCATTCTGAGCAGAAACATCTGTTGGCTTGAGTTTCAGGCAGATCATTATGCAGGTAATTGACTAAACGCGAGCAAATCCTCGACTAATTGGTTAGATATCTGTCCAATTAGGGCGCAAGCTTAAGGCCGGCAGAAATGCCGGCTTTTTTATTTGCGTCCGATCCAGTTTACCTGAAGCTGATTCAGCCTACGAGCCTGTAGCTCGTATTTGTTCCAGCTTCATCTCAATTTCCTTTATTCTACCGTACCAAAAATTCATTGCATCCTCAGTATTAACAGCTTTGTTTTGAAGGCGTAATTCGCCAGGGATTTTACTGATGAAATTCCAATACTTGCTTTTTTCACGGTCAATCTCCTTTTCATTAGTCGGCACAATCCTTTGTCGCAAAAATTTTAGATTCGCGTGATAGTTTTTTATATCTCCTCAAAGTATTGAATGGTCGGTTATTTAGCTTTGTATAAACAAATTCATAGTGTATGCGAAAACTGATCCTGGAGGAATGGATGTCACTTGACGGCTATATAGCCGACAAAAATGGTGGCTTGGATTTTTTTACTCATTTAACACCCGAGCAAAATACTTATTCGGACAACGACCAGCTGAAATTCCTGGAAACAGCTGACAATATCCTATTAGGTCGCAAAACCTATGAGTTGTTTGTAGCTTTTTGGCCGGATGCAACCACAGACAAGGAGGTGATTGCGGACAAGTTGAATGAAATCCCGAAACTCGTCGTGTCTAACACGATAACCAGGGCTCCATGGGGTAGGTGGCCGGATGCCGAAGTAATCAACGGCAACGTTATCGAGGCGATTAAAAAGCTCAAGGCGCAACCAGGGAAGAACATCGTCCTCTGGGGAAGTATCTCCCTGGCGCAAACGCTGATGAGAGAAAATTTGATTGATGAATACCATATCCAGCTGTGCCCTGTCCGGTTAGGTGGCGGAAAAAAGCTTTTTCCTGAGGAATTGGATAGTGCTGACCTTGAACTTGCTGAGGTAAGGAAGTATAACACCGGAACTGTTTTTTTAAATTACCGGCTAAAATAATACTAAGAGAACACCATGTGAATGCTTTAAAATTGCGACAATGGCAATTCGCTAAATGCCACAAAATCAGCGATAACCTGGTTAGACAATGGTAAAGGAGGGGGAGCGAGAAATCAATAAGGAAACTATTCTGTGTTCAATCGCTTTGCCATTAATAAAATATTCCACAAGGATAAAAGATCTGAGCCGCTGTCAGCATAAAAGGTATGTGAAAGATCGCTCCGGTCGATTATCGTAATTTCGTTCCACTCCTTCTTCGGTTTTATAGATTTGAGATCTACGGATTGGTGCTTGAGAACTGGATCAATTTCTGCCGAAAAGATTTGTTTGATATCCTTAAAATTAAGTTTGATAATTCCCTTTTTGTCCCTGCCAATTACCTGGCGAGTACAAATCAATGTCCATTCCTCGGTTCGTCTCGTGAAAAGTAATACTGGTTTCCCAGAAGTCAATATGTCGATTTGGGCAAGAAAGGGCACCTGGATATCATTGGAAAGGTCGTTAAAATAAAAGGCAAATTCAGTCGGCAGGCTATATTGCTTTGCCTTCCAGATCAATTTGCTTTCTATGAACTCGTCGGTCTTTTTCATCAAGTTGTAAGGGTCCTCGAATATATTTATTGTAGCATTCCACACAAAGCCAGTCACCCCCATCCCGGTAGCCTTCTTGTTGATCAACAGGATTCTCCGAGATCTCTTGCCAGCACAGGCTGCAATGTTCATGGTCCCAAGCATTCGCGTCCAAGGTTGCTCCATCCGAAATAGTCTCGCCAGGTTCTAGCTTTCGGAGTGCCCGGCCCTCATGGGTATCCAGACTCCGGGGGCTGTTACAAATCTCGCTTTTATCCAATACCTGGTGATATCTTCAATAAGTTCTATTTGATCCGGAGTCCACCAATCCTCACGGATTGGGCGCGCATTTTCGTCCATATTGAAAATTTACAGGAGAATTTGTTATACCTCCTTTCATAGGAGCAATTCTGCGTTATCTGCTATTTTGTTCATCAATGGAGCAAAATATTGCAGGTTGGCTTCGCTCACAAACATTGGAGTTAGAAAATCCCCCAACCGGCAAGTGATATGAAGCTTGTCGAAGCCAGGGCGCGGGCCGTATATCTTCGCTTCCGCTACCCAGGAATCTGCAACGCCATTTAATTCAACGTCGCTAAAATAGTACTCACCGTTTTCGACAATATCAAGTGCGAGATTCATAGTAATGGCATTTACTCAAATTTACCATCCTTAAATGCATGGTTTAATATTGACTTAATTCGGCCGGAAAAGCCTTTAGTTGCGTTTTATATAAGTATGTGTGTTTTTTAACTTAAAGCGATTTCCCCGGTTATATTTGATAGATATTGATCAATAAAAGCATGATTGTATTCATTGTGGTTATCAAGTAAATTAATTATACCTTGGTCAGCCAAAGGTATTAGCTGGCAAACATAGACCTCAGCACTATGTTTGAAAATAACTTTTGCTTAAACCTCTTGGGATAGATATAATTCTTACTTCTAACGGTAATTTACAGAATTATAATGAAATGGGAAAGGGCCGCAGGACGGGTGACCCTTTAATAATGAGGACAGCATTCATTTCTAAAAAGAATTGTATATTGGTGAAATTGAAATCGCTGAACGATAGTGATGCTTCAAAAATTCAGTTCTAAAATAACACCTAATTGGAGAAAAAGGTTGATCATAATGCCATTAGTGTCTGCGACGAATGCGGAAGCGAATATTATAGTCAAACTTCGATAATGGCGAACCTATGCCCGGAATGTTCTCATCTCTTATACGGCTATAAGAATTGCAAACATCATTTTGAAAATGGGAGATGCACAGAATACTTTTGGAACGGAAATACATCAGAGCATCTGAATAAGTAAAAAAACAAATAATTCAACTGTAAATTTGGGTTATATAATAATATGAGTTTTTCTATTAACAGGTATAATGATGATCAGGACGCCTTATAAATGGAGTTATATGGGATTAGAAATAGTGGCTGATGCCTTCAGGGAAATGGAAAAATCAGAAATTACATACTACCTCTCAAAACTTGACTAAATGGGCTTTTTTTCGTTTCTCAGGCGCCAATTGTCTACCCGAGTTCCCACACCCGAGAATGATCCAAGCGAATATGTTCCGTCATTTTGGGAGGACGACTATTGCCAAATTGAAATTGTACCATTAGAGAATATAGAATTCATCAAAAAGCAAGTCGGGCAGATCGAAGATTTGTCAGCAAAGTCAAGGAATGGCGATGGCTTCACAGACATTTTCGTAAGGGGCCAACTACCCACCCCAACAATTTCAAAGGAAATAAGAGTTGACTATTTGGAATGGAGACTTTCAAGTTGTCAATTATCAAAAGCAAAATCTATTCGGTTTGACGGAAGGAAAATAATGGATTGCCAAACGGGCAATACAAAGGCGTTTGGATTTCCAAACTTTACGATCTTTTTTGACACAGAAGGCGAGTTTGTAAAAAATATTTGGATACACATCGGCAATATAGTTTCTGCGCCACAGTTTGACACTATTCAAGCTGCGTTGCACGCTTTGGGTGAAGAGTGCGAGGTTATTCTTATTGATTGGAACAGTTCAGAGTTATTTGACCTAGCTGACAAAACCAGAATTGGGAAATATTTAATGGACTATTGGAAATAGCTGATGCCTTCAGATAAATTATTTATATACCGTGACCGAGAAATACCAGCCAAACCAGTAAATTGAAATTGACTCGAAACTATCAGATGTCAAACAGAAAACTATCTTTCATAATTGCATTTATATATGTGTGCCTGGGTACAATTTACGCCGTTATACATATAAATAATCTCAGTTGGGGGGAAGGACTTGAAGACTTGATAAATACCATATTTATGCCTGTTTCATTTTTTATGGAACTAATTATGTTTGTTGAGAGGGACGCATTTATATATATATTGATGAGTCAAACTATCATTTTTTTTATAATGTGGGGGATTCTATATTTTGCCATATCTCTGTTTCGAAAGGATCCCATAGGCGTGACTAAATAGCACTTCATTCGTTGCAGCAAATCACTAAATGCAATCAATCTCGACCAGTTGGTTGGATATCTGTCCAATTAGGGAGCTGAGGTACAAGCATTTAAAAGGCCGCTCCCGCGGCCTTTATCATTTTTGCCAGTAAAGCCTCCGACGTGGTTAATTTCCCGCACGTCGGTAACATGGGTGGCAAATGCAATGACTAAACCACCCAGTAAAATAATCCAAATAAAATGTCCGGACACATCAACTCCAAACGTCTTAGTCATGCAGCGTGAAGGATTCACCTGTAATTTCTCAAAGTTAAAAAGAAAAATAATGAATGAATTGAAAGACAAAATCGCAGTGATCTATGGGGCAGGCGGCGAGATCGGCGGCGCTGTCGCCCATGCTTTCGCACGCGAAGGAGCCAGGCTTTTTCTAACCGGCCCTCGCTTAGCGTCTGTGGAAGCGGTTGCCAGGGACATCGTGTCTGCTGGTGGCGATGCAGAGGCAGCGGAGGTCGATGCCCTTGATGAGCAGGCGATAGATAAGCATCTGCAGGCCGTAGTGGCTAGGGCGGGCCGTATCGATATTTCGTTCAATGCGATGGGGAACTCGCCCACCAAGTGGCTGGGGGCATCGCTGGTCGATATGGATCTTAAACAATTCTCCATGCCCCTCACGAGCTATATCACCTCCTACTTTCTGACTGCGCGTTTAGCGGCCAGACGCATGCTCCCGAATAAATCCGGAGTGATCATGACGGTTACTGCACCTCCCGCCAGAATAGGCACGCCCAACGGAGGTTATGGTCCGTCACAAGCTGCCAAAGAAGCGCTTACCCGATACCTGTCGCGTGAACTTGCGCCTCAGGGCATCCGCGTGGTCGGTCTGCAGCCCCACGGCATGCCGGAAACAGAGACAATAAGGGAAATATTTGAAATCAGGGCGAAGGCAGCGGGCGTAACCTGGGAACAGTTTTCGGGCTATCTTGCAGACATGAACCATCCCAAACGGTTCCTGACACTCGAAGAGTTGGCCAATGTAGCGGCCTTTCTGGCTTCCGATAAGGCAAGCGGGATGATGGGAACGACCGTCAATGTGACCATGGGAGCCCTGGACGACTAGTATCTGCTGACAAAGACCAATTAATATCAACATAAAGAAAACTACTATGACTGAATTTGTATACCTCTATCGAGGTTATGAACCACCTGCATCTCCTGAGGAAATGCAGAAGAAAACGGCCAAATGGATGACCTGGCTTAAGGAGCTTAGTGACAAAGGCCATGTGAAATCACTCGGAGATCCTTTGCAACCTGGTGGCAAGGTAGTCAAAGGCAAAAAAAAGCAGGTGATTGACGGCCCCTATGCCGAAGCTAAAGACGTGGTCGGAGGTTATAGTATCATTGTGGCCAAGGACATCGAACAGGCTGTGGGGTTTTCCCTGGGATGCCCTATTTTCGAGGATGGCGGTTCTGTAGAGGTACGTCCAATCGGACAGCCAACATTAGGCGATGGATATTGAGGAACATTTTTTCCGGCATGAATTCGGAAGAATCGTTGCCACGCTTACCCGGCTCTTCGGAGTCCGTAACCTGGCATTGGCAGAAGACGTCACTCAGGACGCCTTCTGCCGTGCTATGGAGACGTGGAAACTACGCGGTCTGCCGAAAAATCCTTCCGCATGGCTGATGGCCGTTGCCAAGAACCGTGCCTTGGACATCTTGCGCCGGGAGCGCACGGCCAGAGTGTCTGAGCCAGCGCTAACGCGGTTTCTTGAATCGGAATGGACGCTGGTTCCTACGGTAGAGGAGGCGTTTAGTGTATACGCTGTGAAAGATTCCCAGCTACGTATGATGTTTTCCTGCTGCCATCCCGACCTCTCTGAAGAGGCTCAAATTGCACTTATTTTGCACATATTATGCGGATTCAGTGTAAAAGAGATCGCCCAGGCCTTCGTGAGCAGTCATGCCGCTGTTGAAAAACGCATTACCCGGGCCAAGAAAATATTGGCGGAATCCACCCAACTTTTTGATCTCGCCGATACGGATTTTCCCTCCAGACTTTCCTCCGTTCTGCAAGCATTGTATTTGCTATTCAACGAAGGGTATCATGGATCCTCACCTGAGGCGGCTGTGCGCATGGAACTTTGCCAGGAAGCCATGCTGCTTATGAATTTAATCATCGAACAACCTGCTTTAGTAACCCCCCAATCCTATGCGCTTGCCGCGCTGATGTACCTCAACGCGGCCCGTCTGCCAACTCGTTTAGATGGTTCGGGTAATCTTGTTTCGTTCTTTGAGCAGGATCGGTCTTTATGGAATCATACCCTCGTAGCAGAGGGACAAGCGCTTCTTGACCTGTCTGCGGCTGGCACAGAACTGACAAAATATCATATTGAAGCGGCGATTGCCTCCATGCATATTAGTGCCGCCAGAGTCGAAGATACCGATTGGCAACAGATAGTATCGCTTTATGATATGCTTATGGCTATTCATCCTTCTCCGGTGATTGCACTTAACCGTGCGATTGCCATCGCGCAGCTGGATGGCCCGGAACGGGGATTGCAGGAGATACGCCTCATCCATGACCTTCATCGCCTTTCTTCTTACCCGTTTTACCCGGCTACGCTTGGTGAACTTGAACTCCGTCGGGGAAATTACCCGGTTGCAAAAGCGCACTTCTCTACAGCGCTTTCGTTGGCACGTAATCCCATGGAACGTAATTTCCTGCAACGGCGTATAGATACATGCAAAGAAAGCTAAACAGGGAGAAACACAATTCTATATGATCGGGACGGGCCAATGATCTATTACGCCGCCGCTGAAATAAGCATTGCCCAATAAAAGCTCATGGAGGTAACCCTGGCGCTGATGCCACGGCGAATGAGTTGGCGGGTGCATGCAACGATCCTTTCAGTTTGATTGTTATCTCAGGAAATCGTAAACCTCCCCCTTCGTATGAAGAACGGATATTTTTTCCCTGCCCTTGTTGCCTTTTCTTTTGTAATGAACGCCTGTTCCAAAAAAGACAGCGCGTCCGGGATGCTGCCACCTCGTGATTTCGGCAGGGCCAATACCATTGCATTTTACCTGTTTGATGAAAATGGGACCAACCTGGTTGAAAAGTACGGTAAGACTATCGCTCTAAGCTACCCCCAGGACACAGCCAACAGCGACTTTTCACGTGATATCGAAAAGGTGATCGATGACAAGGGCAGGTCTTACCTGCACATTTTCTTCCGTGGATTTAAAAACAGTCTTTCCAGTCGCTTCACGTTAACCATACCCGAACACAGCACAGATCAGGTGTCCATCAGGTACAAATTGATAACGGACGGCGTATTGGGCGGTCCCTTTGCTGCGGACATCGAATCGCTTCTGTACAACGAAGTGAAAGTGTATTCTGATACTGATGGGAGACCCTGGTCTGGGCGGGTAGTAGTTACCAAAAGGACCAATAAAACCACTGTGGCTACCAATTTCTAATTACGAGGTTGACGGGGCTGTAACTTTTCGGCTAGTAAGATCATTATGGAACTAGCACCAATATCAAAAAGGGCAAATAAAATGGGGGAATTTGACAGGGTATAGCCAATATTTTTCCGGTTCTTTATCGGTATAAATAAAGGCACAGCATGAAATTTGTTTTTAATATAACAGCGATCTTATGCATCTTATCTGCGGTGCTACCCACAACAGGTGTTTTTGCACAGCAGGGGGCCGGCAAACTGGTGACCGTTGCAGGCCGGATCATTCATAGCGGTGATTCCACTCCCAAGGTAGTAAAAGTAAACTTTTTCCACCCGCTGAAGAGTTACAACAAAAGCGCCCGGCTGGATGAGAACAGTGCTTTCCGTGTCCAGGAAGAAATGATCTTTAGCCAGAACATGACGGTGCAGTTCGGCGACTTTTTTATTTACCTCTATGTCCAGCCGGGCGATTCCGTTCACCTTACCATCGACGCTTCTAAACTCACTAAAGGTAATTTCGATTGGCTTATCATTACAGGGGACCAGGCAGCGTTCAGCAGCCAGCTCAACAACTGTGTTAACTATCTGTATAAATTACCGCATCCGAAATATGACTTTACTGCTTCGTCTGAAAATATGTTGCAGCAGGTGAAGAAAAGTTACTCCTCGTACATGGAAGCGCTGGAAAAATATGCCCATCTCAACGCCCTTGACCCGGCGGTAACTGAATGGGCGCGGTGCGATATCCGGTACCTTATATCGAATCAGATAAATGATTATGTGGACATAAACAAGATATCGTTCCCCAGCCAGCAGGAACGCATACGACTATTTACGCATGCGTTTTTTGATACGCACAATACGGCCAATTTCCGAAGCGCAATGTTCTCTTATCATCTTGCCAACTATGCATATATGATCACCCGGTCCGATACAGCTGTTGCACGCTCGCTGAAAGAAAGCCGGCTGAGAGATGCCTTTAAACAGGGTGTGTCAATTTTGCTAAAAGAACCGGCTACCCCATGCCGTGATCTCATGATCTACCGGTTTATCTCTTCTCTGACCGATAAGGAACCTGCCTTGCTGGACTCGCTGGGTAATCTTGACAGTATTTTTACGAAGTCGTTTTATACTGCTTATTTAAAAGACGAGGTGACCAGGAAGCAGTATCCTGTTTTTCCGAATACGCCTCTTCCGGGTGTAAGCTATTTAACCTCCCGGGGGGAGACGGAACCGCTGCCAGCACAGGATCTCTTCAGCTACCTGACCGGGAAATACCCGGGCAAGGTGATCTATATAGACGTGTATGCCACCTGGTGTGGTCCATGCCGGGCGGAGTTCAGGCAAACCCCTGCTTTGCACAGCGCATTCGAGAAAAAGGAAGTGGTTTTTGTAAACCTGTGCCTGGAGTCTGATAGTGCCGCCTGGAATAAAATGATAAAAGAGCAAAACCTGGATGGTGAAAACTATTTTTTAGATGGGGATGCCGGCCACCTATTCATGGGTACTTACGGCTTGCCGGGATATCCCAGCTATATTCTGGTGAACAAAGATGGAAAGATCGTAACTATCCGGGCCCCCCGGCCTTCCGAGGGCGGACGGACTGTTAGTGCGATAGCGTCGTTGATGAAGGATGGGAAGAAATAGGATTTGCCCCTTACAGAGCCGCCAGCACCCGAATAATTCGGAAATACAAAGGCAAAATATTACATTTATAAATGCAACTGGCTGATCTGATCGCTGGAATAAGGGATACATTCCTTGTATTTTATCTGACCAAGCTAGGCTTGCATTTTTATCTTGACCTGAGCCGCGAAGAATACGATATAATGGTAGTCACTCGATTTGATAGCCGGAAATCGCAATTATTACATTACTACAAACAGAAAGAATCAGGAGCAAGAAATATAATGAAAGGGATATGCAACGTATGTTTTTCAATCTCGCTCTTTTTGCTTGTATTGTGGATGTTTTTTGGGCTTGGCGACATGATAAATGCACTTAACGCCCCAGTGAAAGTCTCTCAATAAAAAAGCTGCTTCAGGTATAAGGGCATCCATATTACATCATTGCTAATTCGAATGCAGCTGACATTTGTTCCTGCTCCTGGCGCGGAATCTGATATTTATTGGCCAGTTGCCGCCATTTGCTTACAGTTTTCTTGGTCCGAATGATAATATCTTTGGCTTGTGAGCTCGTAACCCGAAAGTACCCCGCCACAGAGAGTGCCAGATCAAAGTCAAGAGAATTGTCATCACTGGAAATATTCAGCGACAGTCCTGTGCCAAAATATATTGGATTGATATCATATGCCGGTGAAAGTTGCCAACCCGATTCAGTAAGCAAAAATCCGTGGTTTCGAAGGTGGTCGTCAGTACTTTTGATGGCAATCGAAAATACAATGCGGCGCCACAGTTGCTCCAAATCTGCATTGGGAGCGGCGCCTTTTTCCATTATAAATTGAACCAGGTCCAGATAGGAAACGCCCGTCAGAGCATCCGCACCATCTGTTTTGCTCAATAGGGTCATTGCAGAAGCGAAATGGAGACGTCTTCCCTCCTTTGTTCGGTCAAACCGTTTAGAAAGAAATGTGTCGTATTTGCTATTGAACCGCTTAATTATACCATGGGCAGTATTAATTTTGCTTTCTGCAGCAAGTTCTGCTACGAGCATTTCCCAGGCACCCACGTTTGCTGTGTCCTTTACACTTGGGAACTTAGCGATCCATAGGTGACCTTTTTCATCTGTTACACTGGCCTTGGGTCTGGCCCCCCCCAGAGACGCGCCGGGAGCAATTAGCATGTTGATCCAATGCAGTGCTTGTTGGTCTTGTAGCATATCGTTCTCAAACTCCTGACTGGCATGTTCCAATTCCCGAAGGGATGTCCAGGGCGGAGCAGCTAAACATTGGTCTTCCTGTTGAAAATTGTCATTACCAGATATTTTAAAGCGTAACCCTCCCATACGATGCAAGTCGTAAACTCCCAACAAATAATCTTCCTCAAATAAGGTCCTGGCTTTACGCTCCTGTTGGCGTGCAAGTATTGCCTCCCTTCTGCGCATTAGCTCTTTACCCCATCTATCGGGGGAAGAATCCATAAAGACGCCAAAGTTGGGTTTATCCTTTGCTAAATATTGAGGGCCCGCATAAAATTGCAGGTCCGGATCCAGGTCTTGGGCTTTGCCATTCTTTATCCATTCTTTATTATATTCAAAAGAAAATACCCCGTGCCCTTTAGTCCGGGCCACGTGTAACGTCCCGATCATCGTGGGACCACTCAATCCTTTCCAGTCTGCATATACGAATATGTCCATTCTTATTTCTTTTTAGGAGCACGTTTTTTTACTATTAATTCAGCATCCTGTAAGCGACGTCCCAGCTCGTCATCAGAAGCCACCTTTAATAAATCCTCGGCAAGTCCCAGTACAAACAATACCTGACAATATGCCCCAATCGTAACCGTTGGCATGCCTCTTTCAATATTCCAGAGTGTGGTACGATTGATACCCGCCCTTTCAGCTACCTGTTCCGTCGAGAGCTTACGGCGAAGTCGAGCGAATTTGATGTTCTCACCAAATTGACCAAGAATTTTTTGGGCCTTGGGTAATAAGGCAATGGATCTATTATTCATAATGTTGCTTATTGTCAACAAATATAGGAAATTTGTTGGTTATAATCAACGTTATGTCGCGTATTCAAAGAACTTGATAAAATTACCGAGCTAAATGAAGATTGAATTTGTTGATAATCAATAGATGTGTCTCCCAGCAGGGATGAAATTGTCCATCTTTTGAGCGGAGGCTTTGGAGGACTTTTGTTTCTTGTGAACGATCATTAGTAGGAGGCTATCATCTTCCAGAGAACATATTCCATTATCTTAGTTCCCAGTATGAAAAAATTATTCTTTGGCTTTTTTGGACTGCTCATTTTTTCCGCATGTAACGACAGCGGCACTTCGCGTTCCCTCTATACGGACATCGGCACCTCGTCACCTTCCCTGAAAATAGATCCACAGAACTGGGGTGGTGATTTTACGATCAATATCTGGAAGACTCAGCATATTTCACACGAAAAGATTTTGTATACTTTACTTTCCTGGTATGGAGATAAGCCTGTCGGATTTTACCTTATTCTCAGGAAGCCCGAAGGGAAAAGTATATTCGTAAATCACGGCGCCACGTTTAAACCAATGGGAGATACAAGCAACCATTTTCTGGCGGTGCTGGCGAAGATTTATGGGATCAGGCGTTCGAATTTGGGCTTCGCCGACAGCGTAGTCGCCACTTACGCGAACTTAAGCGATATGGCTGACACTCAAACGCCCGGCAACTGGGCTGCGGCACAGACAAAGCTGTTTTTTGGAGATGGTTCTGTGGAGTTATATATGAATATTGACCAAAGGGCAGGGACGATTTCTTTTCCCGAAAAGGACAGCGCTAACCGGGCCGGCCTTATTGACGCATTTTCACGGGATATAAAAAGATAAGTACCTAGCCTGATATTCTTACGGCACGTTTAGTGGCCCCCGCTGCGAATGATAAAGGAGTGCCGGCTTTTGAAAGATCGCCGCCGTCAATTTTTATATTGCTGCAGGCTGCGCCTTCCACACGCATAAAAACGGCTGCGGGGCTAAGTACGCGCGTTGCGGTTAGCAAAACATCCTGCGCATCGATCATCCGCAGCACCGACTCGGCATCCTTGTTGCCCTGTGCGCTCAGGCCATTTATGGCCGCATCTGTCACCTGGTCAAAGACAATGGCGGGTCGGAGCTCGGGTGAGGCTACTTCCAACCGTACATTATTCAGCGTGAGAC
Organism: Flavitalea plasmicola; assembly: GCF_030546645.1. Classification (GTDB taxonomy): domain Bacteria; phylum Bacteroidota; class Bacteroidia; order Chitinophagales; family Chitinophagaceae; genus Puia. The sequence goes on along the minus strand of NZ_JAUOTO010000006.1, from coordinate 296,668 downwards.
CTTTGACATTGCGGGCATATAAGCCATAGGCCGGGAAAACGCCATCGGCATAATATTCACCTGCATTCTTGGGCACATTCCGTACAGCCGCCTCTTCTGCCGTGCCCCCTCCGGCGAAGGTGATATGGACATCGTTAAAGCTGATGTTCTCGAGCAAAAATCCTTCGGCGCCATTTACGGCTATGCATGATTTGATCTCACCCGGGTTGTATTTGCTTGGAAACTCGGCATCGGCCAGCGGGACCGGAACAACCACGTTGGCATGAATGCCATTGAATGAGATATTGCGGGCTGTACCCGGATTGTCTACCGAACCCATGCCGATTGATATCGGACCAGTGACCCTGTGCATCACCAGGTTGGAGAACGAAATATTTTCCATCCGCGAGTGGCGTTCGCAACGCATTTTTATGGGACAGCCATAGGCTTCGAAAATGATACAATTGGAGATGGTGATATTTTCAGCCACGCCGCCGCCAAAGCGGAAAACCGACCAGCGGGTGCTGAACGTGCAATTGGTGATGGTGATGAATTTGCAGCTGCCAAACAGTGCGCAGGCATCGTCCTGGGATTGTACATCGCAGTTAATGACATGCACATATTGGCAACTGATGAAATGAAAACCATCGTTATTGTGGATCACACGGCCATGGATATGGATCCCGTCGAGCTTCACATAGCTGCTTTGAATAATGCGTACGGAATGGTAAGCACAGTCCTTCAGGAATATATCATTCACGATGAGGTTCTGACACTGGTAAAAAAGCAGATGATAGGGGCGGTGGTTACCGGTGATGCCTGCCGGCGACGGCGCGCCCTTCGTGGGGCTGCGGAACTGCGCGCCTTGTCCGTCAATGGTACCTGGTCCTTCGATGCGGATGTTCTCGGCCTTTACGGCAAACAACAAGCCTACATTGCCATCGTTCAATGTCGTATCGCCGGAAAGCGGGATGGCTTCGGCTGCGTAATATTGCCTGCCATCGGCACTGCCTAATAATTTACCCTGCGGGGCTATATGCAGGGTGACATTGCTTTTCAGCTCGACTGTGCCAATGACAAATACCCCGGCGGGGACCAGCACCGTCCCACCCTGGTCTTTATTGCAGGCATCGATAGCGTCCTGCAAGGCTTTGGTGGCAAGTGTCACCCCATCCCCTTTGGCGCCGTAGTCGAGGATATTGTAAATGCGGGCACCCAACAGGGGGTCGGCCTTTGGGTTGTTTGCAGTTTGTGCATGTAACAATGCAGGTGTCGAGGCCGCGATGCCTGTGCCTACGGAAGCCCTGGTAATCGTTTTTAGCCAGTTGCGCCTGGAGAAATGGTCGTCTTGCGTTTGCATGTTTTGTTAGGTAAAATCAAATGTAGGCTTGTTTGGACAGGGGTATTAGCCGTTTTTTGGCTAAACATTAATCACGATTGGCATTTAGGGCATAAAATATACGGAATCGCTCTATGCTTTAGGCCTTCCAAAAAATAAGACATAGCCGTCTGCATCTGTTACTTCAAACCCACGCAGTCCATCGTCGTCGTCCCGGATGGGTTGGCGGAACGTTACACCTGCGGCCCGGTATTCCTCAAACAACGTGTCCGGCTCCGCCGTAGAAATATATGCATCCCAGCGGGCCCATCCGTACCGGGTATGATTGGGGGCCGGCTTGATCTCATCAGCATTTCCCTTCAGCATAATGGATATCTGATCACGGCCTACAATAGCAAAAAAAGGATCGTCATCCGGACCGATGTAACGGACTTCAAATCCGAGCTTCTCTACGTAGAATGCGACCGAGGCTTTTAAGCTTGTCACAATAAAGAAAGGCGAAATGTAGGTAAGGTTTGACATTGTTCAGGCATTTATGATGCGTAAAGCAACCATGCTATACAGCTTGCCTAAAATTAAGAAAAAGAGACAGCCTGGGCAATTATGATACGATGGTTTGTTAATCAGATGTTACCAGCGCTGGCTGGCAGGCAACCATAGGGTGATAAACCTCGTGACAGGAGAAAAATCATGCTATGAAGGTATCTATTTACAAAAAGCCAGTTACTATCTTTCTTGTGGTCTGTTCTCTCGCGCTGACAGGGAAGGCGCAGGTGCAACTGGGCGTCAAGGGTGGCCTTAATATTTCTGAAATGTTGACGAGCGGCAATCCCATTACCCTTGTCGAAGGAAATGCTCAAAACATGCGCTATTTTCCCAATACGACTGTCCATGGTGGAGTATTCTTATCCCTTCCACTGGGTAAAAAATGGGTCTTCCAGCCGGAGCTGGTGTATTCCAGCCAGGGGGCTACGGCAAGGCCCGAAAAAGATTACCTGGTCTCCGCCACGGAGGATTACAGATTGGGCTATCTCAATCTCCCCCTCCTGATAAAATATAAGTTGCCTGTGGGGTTTTTTGTCGAGACGGGGCCCCAGGTGGGATTTTTGCTGAGCGCAAAGACCAATGAAACGATGGTAGGAGATGTCAATACTGTCCGTTATAATATAAAGAATCAGCTAAAATCGACCGATCTCAGCTGGACACTTGGCGCGGGCTATTGCAGCCCCTTCAATGTGGGTTTTGATGTACGATATAATCTCGGATTGAGCAATATCAACCAGGCGACGGCTGAGGGCCTAGCCAATGCTCCTATTCCGAATGGCACCATAAAGAATAGCGTGGTGCAGATCGGGGTGTTTTACATCTTCGGGAAAAGGACATTCAATCCGCCGGGGGTGGAGGAATGAGATGGCAGTGGGTAATAATATGGTTTTCTTGCTTTTCAATATTTTGACGGATATTTCGGTCAAAGGTGGGCAAAAATGACTGAAATATCAGTCATATTATTATTTTACCTAGATGTAGGAGGGCTCAGCTCTGCCCAGGCAAGTCCCTCAGGCAGGCTGGAATTACTGAACTCAATATGTATGACCCTTCTCCTGTTACCGCTGGTTGTACGATTGGATGCGTGCTGTAATAGCGGTCGCATGATCATGATGCCGCCGCTGTTTACCGTGCAAATTTCTTCCACGCCTGGGCCTTTTGATCTTTGCACCCCATGGCGATGTGACCCTGGAATTACCCTTAGGGCACCGTTATTCTCATCCGTATCGTCGAGATGGATGCGAATCGTAAAAATATTCTCCAATATATCCAGAGGCGGTTGAACGGCGTATTGACCTTGCTTTATTGTCCACGGGCCGAACCCCGGCAGGTCAAGTTTCCTATCAACTGAAATAGTCAGGTCCTGGTGCCAGGCCACAAACCAATTCGACTGCTGGGGCTTGTCGAAGTAGATTGATTTAACGACGAAATACTTCGGTCCAAAATATTGGGCTATGATGGCATTCAAGCCAGCATTAAAAATCAGGGGCTGGATCTGTGGTACTTCTTTCAGAAATTGCCGGATCGCATATAAATCAGCTGTTTTTCTGAAGGTGAGCTTTGCCGCATTTGCCTGGCTTATCTGTCCGGCAATTATTTCCACTTCTTTGGGTGTGAAGACGTCATTGATTACAGTATATCCCTTTGCATGCAGGTTCGCTACGCTCATTTGTAAAGATTTCAAACAAAGAAAAAGGAAATCTCTTATTGAAGAGCAGCTGCTTGATTCAAATCGATCTTGCCTATTTGATACCTAATTGTTTTTTCATGTCTAAGGTAAACCAGTATTGCTCTTCTACAGGGACAGCTTTCCGGGAAACCTTATTAATATCTTTCCCTTCTTTTGTCCATAAAAAAGGGAAAAAGTTGAATGTCTTTTCTCCTGGAAGAGATGCCACTTCTTTTCTCCACCCATTCCAGCGATGTCCTTCATAATATTTCTCAAGGTCGCCAGAAAAACAAAACAGCAAGAATTCCGTATACGTCTCTTCCATCGGCTCCCATTCCAGGTTATCTGGAGACAGATAGTACATTTTTCCCGGATCACTGCCAAGTGCGCCGCCGTTGATGGCAAAAAATCCACCTATCGCATCGTCGGCCACCAGGTAAAAAAGCGGCTTTTGTCCATACTCAGAAAATGTTTTTCCGTTGTTCCATTCAGGTAAACTGCGCGGGAGCCGAATGCTTCCGGATCCTAGTATCCTAATCCACCCGTCATCCACCAATATGCCTCCTGTCGAATAAATAACTGCGCCCATCGGCGAACGAGTGGTTACCTGGGTTTTGTATAGGGCATCCTTCGCTTTTACCGAATCACGGGCAAGCACTTCTACTTTGTTCTTCGCCTGATCTATCCATTCCTGAACAAGTATCCAACCGGCCTCTTTATTATTGATCAGGTCTTCTATTGGCCGCATAGTCTGGGAATAAGAAAAAATGTATAACAGTATGAAACTGACCGTAAATAAAGGTTTTTGCATTAAGTGGAGTTTGGGCTACAATTCCAGCATTGGTCGAAAATAACAAAAATTACTTTACGAAATATTTGAACTATCCAGGGAAAAGCGCTAGTTTGCGTCAAATTAACGCAAACAAACGAGTGCTTTTCAGGTAAATTGAAATGCTCATGCAAATAGAAGTCATCAAAGGGGACATCACCAAAATCGCAACTGACGCCATTGTAAATGCGGCCAACAGCTCGCTCTTAGGTGGAGGAGGCGTAGATGGCGCTATTCATAGAAAAGGTGGAAAGGCAATCCTGGAGGAATGTATAAAAATAAGGGATAGGCAAGGCGGTTGTCAGACGGGCCAGGCTGTTATCACGACCGGCGGGAACCTGCCCTGCCGCAAGGTCATACACACCGTGGGTCCTGTGTGGAACGGAGGGACCAACAATGAAGCGGAATTGCTCCGGAGCTGTTATACCAGTTCGCTGCAAATTGCTTTGGCAAACAACCTTACTACCATTGCATTTCCCAATATCAGCACGGGCATATACCACTTCCCGAAAGACCGGGCTGCCCGGATAGCTATCGAGGCTGTCCGAAGTTTCCCTGGGGTAGGCGCTTTTGATAAAATAGTATTTGTCTGCTTTGACGATGAGAATTATACCCTATATAATGAGCTATTAAAATAACCTTAAACAATAACTTAAACCTGTAGCGCTATGTTTGGATTCAAATACATCAAATTCGACTCGATGACCTATGTCATCAAATTTAAAAATGGAAAGGTGTTGAAAGAAGGGCGTGGGCTTTCCTTTTTCTACTTCGCCCCGACCACGTCGATCGCCGCGGTCCCGATTGGAAGTAACGATCTGCCATTCATTTTCAGTGAGACTACCAAAGATTATCAGACGGTGAGCATACAGGGCCAAATAACCTATAAGATTGGCAACCAGAAGCAATTGGCTGAGCTGCTCGATTTCACCGTGAATGAAAAAGGCGTCTATAAAAAAGATGATACTGAAAAACTGAACCAAAGAATTATCAGCGAGGCGCAAACCGCCACCTCTTCCTTCATCCATGGGCTCGGGCTGAAAGAGTCCATCCGCTCCGCCAAATCCATAGAAACGAAGATCTCGGAAGGCGTGATGACTTCGCAGGCCATTTCAATGCTTGGCATCGAGATCCTGGGGGTAAATGTGCTTGCCATTAAAGCAAGCCCTGAAATGGAAAGAGCGCTGGAAACCGAAACAAGGGAAAAATTGCAGCAGGAAGCAGATCAGGCCATTTATGAAAGAAGAAACTTTGCGGTCGAGCAGGAAAGGAAGATCAAGGAAAGTGAATTAAACACCGAGATCGCGGTGGAGGAAAAGAAAAAGCAGATCTCTGAAAAAAAGATGGAAGCCGAAGTACAACAGGCTGAAAATGACAGGAAGCTCAGGGAAATGAAAGTGCAGGCCGACATTTCCGTAGAGAACCAACGTAAGGGTCTCATTGAACAGAAAACGGCCAATGAAAGGAAGGAAGCTGATGCACAGGGCTATGTGCTGGAGACTACGTTGAAACCCTACAAAGAGATGGATTGGAAAACCTTAATGGCTTTGACCAATAAAGGTGATGCCAAATTCAATATTGCCCTGGCCTTCAGGCAGCTGGCCGAAAATGCGGATAAGATCGGCAACCTGAATATCAGCCCCGACCTCCTGGATACACTTTTAACCGACAAGAAAGAGAGTAAAAGATGAGCATCGATTACGCCATTATCATCAAGAACAAAACAAGGCTGGAAACACTGATCGAGCGTTTCAACACCAAACAGCAGGCCAGGTTCTATATCGAGCATTCAGGCGGTGAATTTGAAGATTACGAAATAGAGCACGAACATTTCATTCACTCGCTTTCCCTTGTTCAGCGGCAGCTGTCCACGGTGGTAAAAAATAAGATCGTTGAACGCGCATTCGTTCCCTCATTCTTATTTAACGAAAAGCAGCTGGCGATCGTGATCGGACAGGACGGGCTGGTGGCAAATGCCGCCAAATACGTAAATGGCATTCCCATCATTGCGGTGAATCCTGATACAGAAAGATATGATGGGGTCCTGCTCCCTTTTACGCCTGACAACTTTATACCTGTGGTTGAAAATGTGATCAGAAATAAATTTCAGTCACGCGCTGCTTCCTTTGCGGAAGCAAGGTTGAATGACGGGCAGCGGCTGCTGGCATTTAACGACCTGTTCATTGGCGCATCGTCTCATGTATCTGCCCGGTACAGGATCTCCTACCAGGACAAAAGGGAGGAGCATTCTTCTTCGGGTATTATCGTGTCAACCCCGGCAGGCGCCACAGGATGGCTGAGCTCTATTTTCAATATGTCCTTTGGGATACATCAGTTTATTGAAAAAGACAACTCAAAAAAGAAATACCCCCGTCTAAAAGGCAACGAGCTTTTGTTTGCGGTGCGGGAACCCTTTGCCAGTAAAAGAACCCAAACCGGCATTCAGGCGGGGATCGTAACGGGTCAATCGAATCTTATCGTCGAATCGCTGATGCCCAACAACGGAGTGATCTTTTCAGACGGCGTTGAAGCTGATTTTTTGAAGTTCAACGCAGGCAATATCGCTACGATCGGTATTGCCAGGGAAAAAGCAAACCTGGTGGTGGGGTAGCATCCCTTCATCGCCTGCCCTGGCAATACCGACTAGTGCAATATCCGCTGAACGGGTGCCAGGTTATGGATTATACCAGAAAGAGACTTCGCTCATATGGCTGGCTGTATTATCATCCAGGGTGTGCAGGACCCTGATGCGAATAAATCGCACCGGTGGCGGCGAATCGATGAGATTGACCTGGACCTCTCCGATGCCATCATCGGTTCTTTTGACCTCGGTGAGCAGGGTCCAACCTTTGGCAATGGACTCGGCCTTCCAGCCGGGGTCGTCTCCCGGAAGCGTTGTGACGGCGCCGGCGGTATCGGCAATGCCCCATACTTCAAAGTCATCCGGGTTATGAAAGGAGCCATCCTGCCGTCCCCACTCTGCAAATTTAGTCAGCTTTGCGTAAGTCTGCCCCAGGTCGAAAGTGAAATGGTGTGGTATCGCCGCGCCATCCGTATGATAGATGCCGGGATAACCGTCCGGCTGGCCATTCCAGATATTACTCAGGTCTGTGCCGTAAGCGTTTGTAACGGCGTCATTCGGAAGATCGACCTCCTTCCAGGCATTTTTTGGAACAGGAAGGTTTTCGATCTTTGCGGAATCCAGGTGTGTCACTTCGAATGAATCGATCGCAATGGACACGGGCTTGTAGGCAGACTTGTAGTAGACCCTGGAGCCCATGCTCCATGGAAATTGCGTGGTATCCTTCGTTGGTCCCAGTGTGATCTTATTTGCCACCCCCAATGTATCGGTATACCAGATGTTCGTCGAGGTGTTGACCGTGTCCGGCGTTTTCCATATAATGGTCAGCATTTTTGTACCGGGTTCATAAGCGATGGCATCAATGGTACGGTTTAACAACGTGCCTGCATACTTCGGTCCATATACGCCAATGGCGGGCATTTCTGTCGGAACAGACCGGTGACCCTGGTCATCGACGGTGTAGATAATGAAAGAATAAGTCGATTCTGCCAAATGGTCAATAAAATATTTTACGGTGTCTCCCGTCTTTGAAGACACTTCAAATACCGTGGAGTCGGCGCCGTTGGCCCAGGTAACCACATACTTCTTTACTTTGGTATCAATTCCCTGGACCCAGGTGAGCAATACCCTGCCATTGCCGGGAAGGATGGTTACGCCGGATGCAGCGCCCGGATATACTATTTCGCCTGAAGCGGTATATTTCTTATAGTCATCCCATTTTTTACAGGCTCCGAAAAAGAGTGTGACGGCCAAGATACCTGATATGCAGACTTTTCTATTTTTAAACATGGACTGTCATTTAATGTTATTGGGGATTGCCCCAGAAAGTAATTTCGATCGCATGGAAAAAATCGGTGCCGCTCCAGTTCTTTTGCAATTCCAGCCTGATATATCTCACGGGGGGCGCCGATAGTGGGAAAGTAAATTCTTCTCCCAGGCCATCTGTACCCAGCGCATAGCTGAGGTCGGCATCGGTGGTTTGCCCTAAGGGGAGTCCCGACGGCTTTATCGATTCACAGTCCATCAGTTTTGTCCATCCGTCCCAGGTGCCCGAGGGGTCCGGGGTTGTGGCGCAGCCCCATATGGTATAATACCGCGGGTTGCCATGACTATACAAATAGCCGTCAAAGCGTTGTAACAGCTTGAAGCGACTCAGCTTGGCAATAACACCCATATCGAAAGTAAAGCGGTGGGGATGAGGTTCGGCGCCCTGCAGCGTATGAAATCCCGGGCCCCCTCCGTCCAGCTTGTTGTCCCAGAGGTAGGGCATTTCCCAACCCCAGGCAGAGGGTTGATCGTTGGGAAGCGAGTATTGCCGGAACTTCGATTTATCCAGCAGTCTTTCCAGCATGGGATGGATGGTTTTAAACACGGTGTCCGAATTATTATTCCACCTGTCTTTAATATAACAGCCGAATATCCTTGCCGTAGAATCGAAGCCTCGCGTAGTGAACGTGCCGTTTTTGACCTGGGTATAAAACGTTTCCACTGGTGCGAACTCCCCATTGTTGTTCTTTGCCAGTATTACCACTGCGATCTTATCCTCATTGGCATTGGTGAGGGTTACGTTCACCCCGCCAAAGTCATCGGTCATTTGCACGGTGGCTGCGATCGTCCGGTATGGCGGCGTGGAGGGATGGACTTTTACGGATACGGCCGCCGATCTTTTCTCGCTTTTGCTGACGGAATACAAGTTGACGGTGTATTCCGCGGCGGCGCTGAAGCCGTCGACATGGATGGTGTCGTTGTAACGGGAAGTTTTTGCCTGCCTTACCGTGGTGCTATTGATGTTGTACTCCGCCACTACATACTGGAGATTGTCATCTTTGGGCAAAGTGTACGTCAGGATGGCCGCGCCGGGCAGGTCGATCACCTGAACATTGCTGACTAGCCCGGGTATGGCGCCGCCGGTATCGATGGGCGTATGGGAATTGAGATCGGCTTTCTTGCAGCCGTGAAATGACAGGGCTGTTGTCAGTAAGATCAGGTATATATAAACCAGTTTCATAAAAGTTCGATTTCGGTGATGAAATATATTTTCCGCCCGGGTAAAACACGCGCACAGCTCACCATCCGGGATTTTGTACCAGTTTCGGGTTGACGATGATCGAGTTTTCGGAAATGGGCCAGAGATAATCTTTGCCCGTGAATACCGGGCTGAATATTTGTCTTACCCTGTAGTAGTTCACCGGGTCTTCCTGCTCCAGATCCCAGCTTTGTATAGGTATATTGAGATACACGTCCGCCTTCTTCCAACGGCGCAAATCCCAAAGTCGCTTGCCTTCGAAGATCAATTCGATCATTCTCTCCCTTTGTATGATGTCCCGCAAGCCGTCTTTTGAAAGGGGTTTGCCGGGAATTTTGGAATAATTGGCCCAGCTTTCGACTACTCCTTTCAGTCCCGCCCTGGCACGAACCATGTCGATCCATTTATACGTTTCGGGGCCGGGTCCGCTGACCTCGTTCAGCGCTTCCGCATACAGCAGGTATATTTCGGACAGCCGGATAATGGGCCAGGGATAAGGGATGGTGTTGTAGCCGTTGGAATTGCCTCCGAAATCATTCTTATAGTTCACCAGCTTTTTCGGCCAATACCCTGTCACTGAATACAGTGAGGCGCCCAGCCTTGCACCCAGCTGTCCAGCTTTCGCTTGCAGGTACCAGGTTTTCGTGTCGTTGAACAGCCCTTGTCCGTACCATATGCCACCGTCGAAGCCCAGGTCGGCATAGTACCTTGGCTCCCTGTCGAAGTTCAATTGGACCGTCGTGTAATCTTTCCTGATATAAAACCGGTCGGTATCCGAGGCGGTCCTCAGCGTGGTAAGCCGGTTGAGATAGTCATAGTTAACGTCTTCCTCGATAGGAACGCCGTTGTTGCTGTAGAACATTTCCGCGATGTGCAGCGGGGGCGCCAGCAGCGAGCGAATGGATTCATTCGTAGTTGGTGGATCGGGTATGTTGGAAGGATCGCCGGATGTCAGCCTTGCCTGGGACAGGGCCTGCACGTTGGTGGCCATTGAATTCGTTCCACCCCAGATGATCTCGGGGTTCCACTTCTCCGTGATCGCCGCCCTTATATTCATCATGGTCCGGGTGGAATCCGTCATGGACTGGCCGGCCTCGGGCGTAAAGTAGTACAGCGCTGCCCCTACTGCTTCGCTGGCATCGATGGCCGCCTTGCAGGCATCGGCCGCCGCCTTCCATTTCGTGGCATCGGCATTGGTATTTATCAGCTGAACCCCGTCCTTGTTCTTAAGCCCCGCATAATCGGGATTGCCATTGAAGAGAGGGCTTGCGGCTGTGGCCAGCGCCTGCGCCTTTATGCAAAGCGCTATGGGTTTGGTGATCCGGCCCAGCTCCGAGACCTCGTTCAGGATCTTATCGGGCAGTCCGGGCGTAGCTTCGTCGATCAGCCCTGTGATATAGCTGACCACCGTATCCAGGGGCTCACGGGCAACCCTTACTTCCTCTATCGAGGCGGATACAGGCAGGTTCTTTCGCATCACGGGAATTGGCCCGTACATACGCATCAGGAAAAAATGATAATAGGCTTTCAGTACCTTGACCTCCGCCACCCACCTTTTCTTTTCGAAGGCACTGAGATCCGGGACCTTGTCTACATTTTCGAGGAAAATATTGCATTCGCGGAGCGCCTGGAAATAAGGTTTGCCCCCGTTGCCCCCGTCCCAATAGTTGCCGAGGGGATTCACTACATTCTGCTCTCCCCTCGCTATGGCATACAGGCCTATTCCGAAATAGATGGAACCGGGATAAGGTGCGGCGAACTCGTCCCCTGAAAAAAAGCCGGGGTCATTGTCAGTGCTGGCGAATGCGGGCAAATTGTTATAACAGGTGAACAGATATTTTTCGGCTTCGGATCGCATCCTGAAAGTATAATCTATGGTGCCTATATTGTCGGGCGCGACATCAAGATATTTTCTACAACCTGCTCCTGCCGTCAGCCACAACAGGGCGATCGTGATCTTTATATAATTTTTCATTTCGCGGCGTTGAGTTGTTTAAAAATTAAGCGTGATACCGGCATTGACCACCTTTTGCACCGGATAGGCCAGGCCATTCCCGCCCATTTCAGGGTCCCACAGCTTAAAAGGGCTAAAAGTGAGCAGGTTGAGGCCGCTGATATAGATGCGTAATCCGGCTACCTTATATTTTTGAAGCACTTTGGCGGGGAGCGTAAATCCTAATTCCGCGGATTTCATTCTCAGGAAGCTGCCGTCCCGCATGAACCAGGTACTTGTCTGGTTGTTGTTATTGACCGGGGTTACGGAGAGGCGCGGCCAAATCGCATAAATATTCTGGTTCTCTTCCGACCAGTGGCTGTTGGCATATGCTTTCAGCAGCGCGTTCTCTCCGACAAGACCATTGTTGATCGGCGTGGAAGGATCGTCATAGTTGGCGAAAGGAGCCGTGGCGGAAGTATTTATCCAGAACGATTCTCTTGCCAGTCCCTGGAAGAACACGGACAGGTCGAAGTTCTTATACTGGATGGAAGTCCCAAAACCGTAGGTTATCTCCGGGGTAGTGGGATTGCCCAGCGGCACCATATCGAGCTCGGTGATCTTTCCGTCCATGTTGATATCACGGTATTTTATATCGCCCGCCTGGTACAATCCGAAATTTTGGTGCGGTGAATTCAATAGGTCCTTATCGTCTATGAACAAGCGTTCGGCTATGTAGCCCCAGGTTTGTGTAATGGATTGACCTACATGCGACTTGTATTTTTCGGCATACACCGGTTCTTCGTATTTCACATATTCGCCCCTGGCATAGGTAAGGCTGCCCCTGGCGATGACGGATAGGTCTCTGTTGAAAGTATGGGTATAATCGAAAGACAGATCCAGTCCTCTGGATCGCGCCTCCCCCACATTCGCCTGTGTCAGCGCGGAGAGCCCTACGGTACTGGGAATGGAAGCCCTGTCCATGAGGATATTCTTTCTTCGCTGGTTGTAGATCTCCGCCACGATGTTGATCTTATGCAATATCCCCAGCTCTATGGCAAAGTTGGACTGGTACGATTTTTCCCAGGTGATATCCGTATTGGGGTACCTGCTGATGGAGACGCCGTTGCGGGAATAGGTGTCGTCATAGCCGAAGGAGGCGGACCGGGACGGGTCGTTGAGGTTCACACTCGACAAATAGAAGAACCGGTCCGTCGCCCTGCCGATGGCGTCATTGCCTACCAGGCCGTAGGAGCCCCGCAGTTTGAGCTTGTTGATAACCCGGCTATTCCAAAATCCTTCGTTTGATGCGACCCAGGCGACGCCGAGGGTGGGAAAGAACCCGAACTGCCTGGTCTTGTAAAATCTTTCAGAGCCATTGTATCCGAAATTGAGCTCGGTGAAATACCTGTTGTCATACGAATAGGACGCCCTTCCGGATAATCCGAGATTCCTGTGCGGCAGAGATGACTGTACATCGAGCGCGCTGGTGGTGATCAGACTTTGCTGGACCGTATAGACGAGGGTTGCCCCTACGTTGTGTTTTTCGGCGAACGTCCTGCTGTAATCCAGGGTAGCCTGGGCGTACAGGTTCGTATTCAGGTTTCGCTGCGGGTCGTTGATGCCGGGTCCTCCCAGCTGGCCCAGCGGCCTGATGTCTTCATAAGCGGGCGGACCTTGCAGTTCATTGAGCCAGTTCAGGGTGTATTTGTTGGACTGCCTGTCATAGGTGGCGACGTTATAAAAGTAGGGACCGTAGGCCCTGTATACATCGAAATAGGCGTAACGGTTCGTGCTGAAGAGCGCCTTGAAATTAAGTCCCTTGGTAAGGGAGGATAATTTTTGACTCAATTCCAGCTGGGCAAGCATCCTGCTCTGAGAGTACTCTTTGTACCCTTTTTGGATCTCTGCATATGGATTGATATAAAAGGACGTTCCGGACCTGAAGTTGCCGAACAGGATGTGCTGTGCCGCTATGTTTGCGGAATCAGGCGCATAATAGGGTGCAAACAATGCCGGACTGGCCCTGAGCGCTTTCTGATAGGCGCCGGAGCCCCCGTCGATGGGTCCTTTGTAATCGTCGAAAGTGCCGTACAATCTTACTACGAGCTCCGTCTGATCCGTGAGCTGGATATTGACGTTGGAGCGCAGCTGGTAGCTGTTCAGCTTGATATTGGTGTTGAAATTGCTCCGGTGATCGACATTGAGGTTGCCGTTATCGATCTTATAGCTGCCTGCCACATAGTATTGAGCCACTTTTCCGCCTCCTGTTATGCTCATGTTGGCCCTTTGAATGGAGGTCCTGTCCTTGAATAGGAGCTTAAACCAGTCGTTGGCGGGATATACGGCGGGGTTGTCCTTAGCGATGGTATGGTCGATCTTGTTCTGTGAATAATTGAGATGCGCCAGGGGATCTCTCGTCAGCTGCGCCTCCGTGTACAATTGCATATGAGTGATGGGATCGGCGATCGCTATTTCTTTGGTTGGTTCGGAAATTGAGTTTTCCATGCGCAAGCTCAACCTGGCTTTGCCTTCCTTTCCTTGCTTGGTGGTGATGAAAATAACCCCGTTGGCGCCCCTGGCTCCGTACAGGGCGGTGGCGCTGGCGTCCTTCAGAATAGAAAAGCTTTCGATATCATCCGGCTGCAGACGAGCCAGGTCCGTGGTACTCAATTCAATGTTGTCTATCAGGATCAGCGGGCTTCCGCTGCCGTTGCCGAAGGTGGTGACACCTCTTATAAAAAAGCTGGCATTATCGGCGCCCGGCTCACCTGTACGCTGGTAGGCAATGACGCCGGCGAGGCGGCCTGCAAAGGTGGTGGTCAGGTTGCTGGAAGGGATCTTAAGGTCTTTGGCGTTGATGGAAGTCACCGATCCGACGATTGCTTCTTTCCGCTGTTTTTTTCCGAATGCCGTAACCACTACGTCCTCCAGCTTGCTTTTCTGCATCTGCATTATCAGCGTAATGACAGGCCTGGCAAGGAACTCCTGTGTTTCATATCCCACCATGGTAAATACCAGCGTTGCGTTGTCGGGCACATCCAAAATGAATCTACCGTTCACATCCGTGGTGGTACCGATCTTTCCATTGCCTTTTACGCTGATGCTTACGCCCTGCAAAGGGCTGCCCGTAGAATCCGTGATCGTACCCGTAACGGTGATCGCTGCGAAATATGCATTCAGCACGATGAGGTTATTGGGGAAGACCTTATACTGTATAGGTGTGTTCCTGAATGCCATCCTCAACACTTCTTCTACGGATGCATCGGCGACGTTGACCGTTACTTTTACATTTTTAGGGAGCATGGCATCCCTGTATACAAAGCGGTAATCCGTCTTGCTCTGAATGATGTTGAAAAGCTTTTTAAGCTCGATGTCCTGTACGGAAAGGCTGATCGACTGCTGCGAGTATCCTTTGGCAGAAACCTGCAAGCAGGCGGCAAGAATAAGAATAGCGCTCAATTTCATGACCAACAGCAGTTTGTTTCGGTAAATAACCAGCCCGGCCGCAGGGCACAGCCAGGGCATTATGGTTTTTTCCATAAATTGCAATACATTTTGGTTAAAAATCCGGAGTTAATAGATTTAGGTCCTGCTAACTCCATTAGCCTGATGGGAGGAGATGCTGAAACATCTCCTCTTTTTTTTAAGAGGGGGGTGGATCTTTATTACATAGTTTTGTTTTTATTGATGAATACCTGTTTATCCTTTACTTCGAAATTGAATTTATAAGTGAACTGTAGCGCAGCCAGCGCTTCATCGATAGTCTCCTTTTCAAACACCGCCGAGAACCTTTGCTCCAGCAAATCCGTGTCGCTCGTCCAGATCGTTATATCGTACCATTTTTCCATCCGTGGTATGATGTCTGCAAAGCGCTCGCTGTCGAATACCAGCTTGTGCTCCATCCATGATATTTCAGGGATAAGATTGCTCTGGGGTTCAGTCTTAAGCTCTTTGATACGATAGAGCTGATCTCCGCTGCGCCTGCCGGCATTTCTATCGTTGCCGGCACTGGTCGTTTCGCCAGTGGTGATCGTAATCTTTTCATTTGGATGGAGCAGTATTTTTTTGCCTGGCATTTTTTTCATGGCGAGCTCAATGGACCCTCTTATCAGCGATGCCTCGACTTTTGAATCCTCCGGATAGGCTTTTACATTGAAGGCGGTTCCTTTCACCGTGATATTTACCGTTTTTGCATGGACTGTCAAAGGCACTGCGGCATTGTGCGTCACGTCGAAAAACGCTTCGCCTGTCAATGTAATATCACGTTTGGTCCTGCCAAAGCTATCATTGTATTCAATGCTGCTTTTGCCATTTAGCCAGACGATGGTGCCATCGGGCAGGATCTTTTTTATACTGGTGCGGCTGGACAGGGATCGATTGACCGGGGAGGATCGCGACCCGAGTTCCCGCCGCCTTCGATCCTGTTCTTTAGAGAGATATTTTATGAGCGTAAAGCAGAGGATACCTGTTACCGAAGCGGCTATGGCCAATCTTTTCCAGGTGAACAGCCTTGCGCGCCGGCGTTCCTCCGGGGCCGGGACCTCCGAGGGCATATCACCGGCTGCAAAATCATCCGGGAATTCCTTATTCATATTTTCCAGGTGCTTTTGCCATGCTGCTTTTGCTTTAGGGGATCCGGGGACAGCCGTCTGCCGCTGCTGAAAAAAAGTGTCCAGCAATTGTTCTTTTTCCTGTTCCTCCGGAAGCAATTTCAGCAATTGCTCCAGCTCTTCCAGTTCGTCTTCCGTAGCTTCCCCCAGCCATTTTGCGGCTAATAACTGTCGCAGCCGATCTGAATCCATAGATAAGAGGCTTTATACTATAATAGAGCCCCTTTCAGGAGGAAACCCTTAAAGGGAGTAAAAATAATCTTGAAAAAGATCCGGGGGAGGGCGGTTAATTCCTAAAATGGGCAAGGTCGGTGTCTACGGCAAGGCGGATCCGTTTGATGGCGATCGCCATTTGCGCTTCAACGGTTTTCAGGGAAATATTCAGTATCTGGGCGGCGTCTTTGTATCTTATCCCGTCCACTTTGATCAGCGTGAAGACCTGCTTGCATTGGGGAGGGAGTTTCTGAATGGCCGCTTCTATTTTGGAGATCAGCTCCGCAGACAGGACTTTTTCTTCCGGTGTTTGGTAGGGAGATAAAAGGTAGTCCCCATCCAGGGTGTCGAGGCTTAGGAGAATGGTCTTTCTGCGGCTTAAGTACCGCATACAAAGATTGCGCACCGCCACATACAAATAGGTCTGTAAATTCTCTATTTCCGGCAGATGCGCCCTGTTTCGCCAGATGTTGACGAATACTTCCGAAACTATGTCGTCTGCGACAGATTCGTGTCCAAGCAACGAGGAAGCAAAACGGGATAAGTTATCATAAAAGTGATAAAATAGCCGCTCATATGCTTCTTTATCATTGTCCTTCGCTACTCGTCCTGCTAATTGCTTGATATCAGGCAAATTCTTCATAATGGCAGTCAGCGGTCTGGCTAAAAATTCTTTTAGAGAACCTCTTGAATATAAATATAAATTAATCTATGAGTAACCCATCAATAAATCATAACTTTTTTTGACGTTCGCCGGAAAGCTATTCCCGCCAGGCGCTTTTTGCTTATCTAACTTTTACCATAAACATGGTATTGTCCGTGTCGCCATTCCCGCTACCTTCACGCATTATATTTATCACCTTAAATTCCATTTCATGCAAACGGATTTTATAACAGGCGAGCTAAGCAGATGGATCTCGAATTTCAATGACAATAAAGCACTGCCCTTTGTCACCACTTCGGCCCTGATCAAACTGGAGGACCTGGAGAAGTTTGTTGCCGAGATCAAAAAGCAGCAGGCCGACAGCGTCAGGATATATTTCCTTCGGCTCCAGACGGGCGAGACGCTTCCGGCGCTGGCTCTTCCGCTGGCACTTCCGGCAGGGGACATCCCCAAAGGATGTAAATGGCACGAGGCATCCAGCGCATTTACACAGGCCACCATCGCCATGGTGCCGGCAAAGAACTTCACCATCGAAAGTGATCTTACTTTTGCGGCGGATGATATTGTTCTGAATAATATGATCACTACCCTGATGCCGGGCATACCGGAGAAAGGTACCGGCCTGAACCCACCCAGTCCGACCAAGGCGGTGACTATGGTTGGCACGAAATGATCCGATGAATGTCAAGTTACTAATATCCACGCTTCCCCTGGTAGTGGTCGGATGCGCCGCCGCCGTCAGCCTGATCAGCTTCCGCCGTCATTACCCCTTTGCGCTGAGAATGCTCGCTGCCTTCTGGGTTTTCAATTTTTGTATCGATCTGTGCGGGCATATTACCAAGTATTACGGCGTGAAGAACCACTGGCTCTATAATTTCTATTTCTGGGTGATGTACCTGGTCCTGGCCTATTTATATGACGGTCAGGTGAAACATAAATACGTTCACCTGGCTATCCGGGCATTCTACATGGTGTTTCCGTTGTTGGTATTGGCTGAATCCCTCGTATCCGGCGTCAGCAAGCTGCAGACGATGATGCTGGTCGCGGGCAGCATTTTCATGATCTTTCTTGCAGCAGCCTATTTCAGGCAATTATATTTAAGTGAGGACAATGCGTCCGTGACCGCGGATCCCTGGTTCTGGTTTAGTTTTGGATTCATCCTCTATTTTGGCTGTACCGTCCCCTTTCTCGGCATGCTCAACTATTTATGGGGGCACTATAAGGAATTCACCAATTTCTACTATTCGTATTTCTCCAATTCCTTCGCTATCTTACTGAACCTACTCATCATAACAGGATTCCTATGCCAGAGAAATTCTCGGAAGTCACGCTGATCCTCTTTGCCAGCACGCTGATCATCCTGTTGTTAACCGGGCTTATAGTGGTCTCTCTTTTTATCAATCAGCGAAGGAAGTACAGGTTCCACCGTGAAAAATTCGAAATGAAAACCAATTTCGACCGGGAATTACTGCGTGCGCACTTAGAGATCCAATCGCAGGCGTTTGAAAGTATCTCCCGTGAGCTGCATGATAATGTGGGCACGCTGATCTCCATCGCGATGGTTCATATACGATCCATGTCCGTGTCCGCGACGGAAACCGAAAAAGTATCAGAGGTCGATGGTCTGCTGAATGAGGCCATGGATAGCCTCAGGGATATTTCCAGAAGCATCAATCCTGAAAATATCAACCGTCTTGGCTGGCAAAAGTCTTTTATTGCGGAACTGGACAGGATACGCAAAACCAAGCTGTTCCTTGTGCATTACTCCGAAGAAGGGGTCCCGCTTGCCATTGAAATACAAAAACAGATCATCATATTCCGCATTCTCCAGGAAACCTTGAATAATATTGTAAAACATTCCTGCGGAGAGAATATCTATGCACATGTGGGCTTTTTGAACAACGTAGTGTCTATCAGCATCAGGGATGATGGAAAAGGCTTCGGGGCCGATGTGCCGGGCGAGGGGGCGGGCATAAAGAATATGCACTCCCGTGCCGCCATGTTGCCTGCGGCATTCGGGATCGAAAGTAAAGCGGGAAGCGGAACAACGGTGAGGCTTACGTACACGGAAACCAACGCTATAAACGTCTTGTAATGATCAAAACCGCCATTGTAGAAGATCAGAGCCGATATCGGGACCTTTTGAGGCTGATCCTCACGGGAGCCGACGATATCCAGATCCTGTTCGAACGGGAGCATTGCCGGAACATCCTCGATGATGTGGTTAAGGATATGCCCGATGTTTTGATCATGGACATCGATCTTCCCGGTAAAAGCGGGATCGATGCGGTGATCGAGTTGAAAGAGGTCTTCCCGGAGATCAGGATACTGATGCTGACGGTATTCGAAGAAGATGAAAAGATATTCGCTGCTATCAAGGCGGGCGCCAACGGCTACCTGCTGAAAAAAGACCCGCCGCAAAAGATCCTTGACGCCATCAAGGAATTGAATGAAGGAAAGGCTTCCATGAACGGGCTGATCGCAAAGAAGGTGATGGAGTACTTTCACAAGAAAAAGGCGGCGCCCAATGTGGATGAATTCAACCTGACCAAGCGCGAACATGAAATACTGGAGCTGCTCATACAGGGACTCAGCTATAAAGAGATTGCCGCGAAATGCTTCATTTCGCCTGAGACGATGAACTCACACATCAAGAACATCTACCAGAAGCTCAATGTGCACTCCCGCGCACAGATCAATGCACGTTTCGGAAATAAACAGGGTTAATGTCCGACGAATTTCGGAAGAGAGACGGTGGCAGGCTACCATGTTCATGGTATTTGCCAGTGAAATGGCGTGACATTTACCATGTCTATGGGATTGTCCGCGCCTTCGGGTAAACATACATTTGTTCAGGATAAAAAATTAATCATCTTAAACAAATTGTTATGAACCTCACATCAAGAACATCTTTGCTCGTGTTCTTAGCACACCTGGACCCCAGGCTGTACGAACCATTAAAGCCCCACGTCCCCATGCTCTCGGCAGGCGCACGCCATGTGATGGCGGCTACGGTCATCAACGATATTTCAAAGGAAGTCAAGGATGCCGGGATATCAAAAGAGCTGCTGCGTGTCGGTAAGCTGCTCTTTAATTCCGGGAAAGAAACCCTGGAATATGAAGATGAATTGTGTTATTGGCCAAAGCCGCCCATACCGCCCATACCCTGGTATGAGCTGCTGGGCGTAGAGGAAGCGGGCCTTAGTCCGCAACCGCTGCCGCCTCACGAACAGCCTTATTATGGTGCGCTGCTCGTTCTGCTGTCCCATACGCTCTCCCCCGAGCGCATGCAGGAATCTGTACGCCATATCGGTGAATCATTAATAAAGAAATATTAAAAACTACGAATATGAAAAGGCTGAGATATATAGCTGGCGGGCTTATGCTGCTGGCGAGTTTTGGTTTTATGGGCTGTAAAAAAGATGGTGCTACATCAGATCCCAGCGCTTCCTTTAAAAATACCATATGGACGGGTGAATTCAATAATGGAGACGGCGCCCAGCCGCTGAGCATGGAATTCAAGGACGGCGGTGCGGTGACCTGGTACGATCTGGCAGGCGAGACTTCCGGTACGTGGAAGGTGGAGAACGGGATGGTCACGGTGGCTATGTCAAACGGAAATGGATTCAAAGCGGGCGTGTCGGGAGACAACAAATTGACGAATATTCAAAGCTTGGCCGGCAGCACGGCTGTCATGGTGCATGCGGAGCTGAATAACAGTACGGAGACTACACTGGATGAAACGACCTGGACGGCTCCCAATGTCAGCTTACATTTCACGGGCGGCAGCAAAGTGGACATGGCGCTGGGGCCTACAGGCTCCACCAAGTATCCTGACATCACTTTTGTGTACAAGGCAAAAACTATTCGTTTCGCTGTAGTGAATGGTGATTACAGATGGTTTTTTGTCAGGAGCAGCTCAACGGCGTTCAAAGGAATTAACCAGTTTTTACCCGGGGCTACCTTGTATCCTTTCGATATGTCAAAGAAGTAGCTCTTTTCCCTCCTTTTTTCCAGGCCCGTAGACGACCGTTTACGGGCTTAATTCATTTCAGATAGGTTTTAAGAGATTATCCAAAACAATACCACCGGACAGGATCTACTTTGATCCCAGTGCATTCAACAGGATAAGCAAAAACATAGCGACTACGAAGCCGAGTCCCGCATAAGTGTATGGCGGATGTTTGAATTTAGATCTTATCTCTTCGAAATTGTTTATTAGTCCGGCATCGAAGGGGATCTCCGCTCTTTTCAGTCCGCATTTGGTGCAAATGAGGGTCGCTTCTTTCCCGACCGGTGCGAAGGGAATCCAATAAAAGTAACAGTAACGGCTGGAGACCATCACATCCGTTGGCGTATGGGTTTCACAACAAGGACATTTTACGAGGAATTCATCTACACCAATGGGGACTGCAGCGGTGCCGTATTTAAAAAATGGATCATAACGTATGATGATTTTGCATTTTGGTTATGACGGCCGCCCATATCCCAGGCTGCGGATGGCGAACCAGGCCATTAGTCCTGTGGAAAGGGCTAGGGTATTTTCTTCGATGTCGAACCGGGGATTGTGCAGGGGGTTGCGCTTATCGCCTGCCGCACTGTCTGTCCCCAGTAAATAAAAGCAGGCGTCGATCTCACGCCCATAATAGGCGAAGTCCTCCGCTGCCATCCACAGATCGGGATATTCAATGTTCTCCCGGCCCAGGTATTCGACGGCAAAGGTTTCGATATCGGTGGTCAGCGCTTCGTGGTTGCTCAGCGCGGGATAACCTTTGTTGATGGTGAATTCGCAAGTAGCGCCGAATGCTTCGACGATACCCGTGGCTGTCTTGATCATCTGTTCATGGGCTTTTGCGCGCCAGGCTTCATCGATGGTGCGGAAGGTGCCTTCCATGTATACTTCGTCTGGTATGACATTGATGCTGCCGTTGGCGATGAACTTTCCGAATGAAAGGACGCTGGGGATGATGGGGTTGCCGATCCTGCTGATGATCTGCTGCAGCCCGACCACCATCTGGCAGGCGATGGCGACGGGGTCGACGTTCTGGTGCGGCATGGCCCCATGGCCGCCTTTGCCTTTTACCCTTACGATGATCTCATCCATGGAAGCCATCATCGCGCCCTTCCTGATCCCTATCTTACCGGATCGGATGGAGGGCATTGCGTGCTGGCCGATGATGGCCGCGGGGACGGGATCGCGCAAGGCGCCTTCCCGGATCATCATGGGGGCGCCTCCCGGCAATTTTTCTTCTCCGGGCTGAAAAAGCAATTTGACCGTGCCTCCGAAATGCTCGCGGATGGATAAAAGAATGCGGGCTGTCCCCAGGAGAGAAGCGGTATGTACGTCATGCCCGCAGGCATGCATGACGCCGTCGATGCGGGATTTGTATGCAACGTTGTTCAGCTCCGTAATGGGAAGGGCGTCTATGTCGGCCCGGAGGGCGATGGTCCTGTCCGAGGGCTGCGTTCCCCGGATCGTTGCCAGGATGCCTGTGCCGGCCATCGCTTTCCAGGGTATGCCCATCTTGTCCAGCTCGCCTTTGATGAAAGCGGATGTCTCATATTCCTGGAAAGATAGTTCGGGGTGGGTATGCAGGGTCCTGCGGAGATGAATGATGTCCCCGGCGATCTCCATCGCCGCCTGTTTTATTTGTTGCTCCAGCATGGTCAGTTCATGGCCTTTTTGAAACCGGGTGTAAATGTACTCTTTATTGGCCGTTGTGCTTACTCGTGATGCGTCGCCTGCCAATCCTTTTCGAAGAACCTGCTCCATTCCAGGATATATTTATAGAATTCGTACTCTGTCTCGCAGCCCTGGATCAGGTCGTAGCTGGGTCTGTATTGCCGCATGAAGGTGTCGAGGGCGGGAGATTGCAGGCCCGTGATCCTTTTGACGATGGCCTTGGTGAAGCGGTGGTCGACATATTTCTCTTTTTCCTCCCATTGGAGCCTGTCCTGAAAGGCGAGCATGCGGCGGTTCTTTTTTCCGTCGAAAAGCATATCCAGGTCCAGGCCCACTCCCACCCCTCCCGTGCGGGGTGTGTTGATGCTGGAAAGGTAGTTGGCGCCATAGTCGAAGATCTTTTTGTATTCCCGCCGGTTTTCCAGGGAATCCAGGGTGTAGCTTTTGGATCTCACGAAGGCGGTGGGTAAGGAATCCACGGCTATTTCGAGGCTCATGTCGAAGGGATAGCCTAAGGGGATCTCCCGGACGGGAAATTTTTGCGTGGCCCGGCCCAGGTAGGAGAAATAGATGGAGTCTTCCGGTTGTAATTTAATATGGTAGTGGCCTGATGAGTCGGTGAGGGTGCCGGCACCGGAAGCGCTCATGACGCTTACGCCCCGCATCGCGAATTGCAGGCTTTTATCGTATACCGTGCCGGTGATCTGCATTTGTCCGAGGGCGGTCTGCAGGGTCAGTGCGAGCGCGGCGGTGAGTGCCGGCTTTTTTACGGCGGCGTGTACCTGCTTTTTTAGGGTGTGTACTGACTTTTTTAGCAGAAGTTCTGATAAACGCATACCTGGTTGAAAGATAGGTACGATAAAAAAGCCACGGGGTTGCCTACGTGTTATTTAACAATATTTTGTTAACGGGGCTTACCCTTCCACCAGGCTTCGAACGTCTATATTTTCGAGGGACCTGTCGGCCGGTCCGGTGAGAACCACTCCATCCGCGGAATACCGGGCGCCATGGCAGGGGCAATCCCAGGATTTTTCCATGGTGTTCCAGGTGACATGACAGCCCATGTGGGTACAGGTGGGAGATAAAGCGTGGAGCTCGCCCTGCTCGTCCTTATATAATGCAATGGTGTCGCCTTCCACTTTCACCACCTTTCCTTCGCCGGGCGCCAGGTCGGAAAAAGAAGCAAGCTTGTCTGAAGGCAACAGCTTGCCGATCCACTTTTTCATCACATCCGCATTTTCCTTCACAAAGTTTGAAAATCCTGCGATGGGTTTCAGCCGGTTGGGATTAAAGACGGGCGCAAATTTTTCAGGTTCCCGGAGGATCATTTCCTGGAAGGTGAGCGCTGCAACAGCGCTGTAGATCATACCGTTGCCGCCGAAGCCGGTGGCCACCAGCATATTGCCCGGTTGTCCGGGGAGGTGCCCGATGTATGGCAATCCGTCTACGGGCTCGAAGTATTGGGAGGACCATTTATAAGCGATGTCCACTACCTTGAAATGGGCACGGATATGTGCTTCCAGCTTCAGGAAGCAGGATTGGGTGTTTTCCACATGTCCTGTTTTGTGGTCTTCTCCACCTGCAATGAAATAAGATCGTCCGTCGATGCTCTGGGTGCGGTAATAATGATACGGGTCATACATATCGTAGATCAGGCCGTCGGGGTATTCCCCTTTCAGCGTTACGGCCATGGCATAGCTGCGGTAAGGTGCGCAGCGGGTATCCATGGTGATATTCAGGCCAGAGGGAATATGGGTGGCATAGATCAGATAAGTGCACCGGATATCACCCTGTTCGGTATGTACCTTGATGGGGTCTTCATTTTCCGCCCCTGTCACGCGGCAATGCTCGATGATGCGCCCGTCCAGGGATTGAAAGGCGGCAGCCAGCCCCATGACATATCTGGTGGGGTGAAATTTCGCCTGACCTTTTATGGCGACGGCTTTTGACATTTTCAGTTCGGCGGGGATCTGGTTTGTATAGGCAATGTCGATCCCCAGGTCGCGGCTGGCTTCATAAATGGCGTCCAGCTCTTTTGTCTGGTCTTCCGATTGGGAGAACATATAAGCGGTGGCCATTTCAAAACCGCAGGCAATGTTGTATTTGTCTATATTGGAGCGGACCAGCCGGATAGCGGCTTTTGCAGCATCGGCTACTGACTGAGCGGTGGCCTTATTGAAGTTTTTGATGATAGTGGGATAAGGGGTGTCGAGCACGGTATTGAGATGGGCGGTGGTGCCCCCTGTCGTGCCAAAACAAAGTGTATTTGCTTCCAGGATGGCACATTTGAAGCCGGCTTCCTGCAAGCGCAGACCCGTTGTAAGGCCGGTGATGCCTCCACCAACGATGACTACGTCGTACTGCTGGTCTTCCAGGGAGATCCTGTTGCCAGTAAGGCTTTCTTTTTCTCTTGCCGTCGTGCCCTGCCACAAGCTGGTGAGGGCTCCGTCCCTTGGTATCATGGTCTGTGTTTAGGATGTGCTATGCAAATATTGGTCCCTGCGCCGGGGGGCGGGTCAGCACGCGCTGAGCAGGATCACCGGTCGAACCGGAAAATGTCCGCGTACCTGTTCTTTTTACCTGTGAGCTGGTCGCGCAGCAAGGTCGCAGCGATCTGGCTAAAGACGATCCCATTGCCGCCGAAGCCCAGGGCAAAGTACAGGTGCTTGCGTTGGGGAAGCTGGCCGATGTAAGGCAGGCCGTCTTTTGTGCCGGCGAAGAGGCCGGCCCAGCGGAAATCTGTTTTAAAAGGGATGTGCGGGAAAAGACGGGAGAATGCTTTTTCCAGTTCTTTTACCTTTCGGGGAAGGGCTTCCTCTCTTTTGTGAGCGCTGGAAAAGTCGTCGTCCTTGCCCCCGATGATGATGCGGTGGTTCCCTGCCGACCGAAGGTAGAGATAAGGGCGGGCCGTCTCCCAAATGAGCGAGCGTTGGTGCCAGCCCATTTTTTCGGGAACCGGTTCGCTGATGATGGCATAGGTAGTAAACAGGGTGTCTACTCTTTTGGGAAGCCAGGCGCCGGATTCATAGCCACAGGCAATGATCACCTTCCGCGCATGAATGCGGTGTTGATCTGTCGTGATGAGCTGTACCCTGTTGCGCTGGTGGCGGATGGTTTCGATGTTCGTGTGATCATATACCTCCATTCCCATTTTCCGGCATGCCGCCAATATACCGTGGGTGAGGCCGTAGGCATTGACCTCTGCGCCTTGTTTTGAAAGCAGGCCGGCCTCTTTGTGGAAGCCATACAGGCTTTTGACGTCTTCGCGGTCCAGCCAGTCGAGCTGCAGACCGAGGGCTTTTCTGAGGGTGTATTCCTTTTTGAGTGCGCTGACATCCTTTTTGAATGAGGCGTATTGGAAGCTGGGGCGCCGGGCAAATTCAGCGTGATGGAATTTTTTGCTGAGCATTCCCAATTCATCGATGGCTTTGCTGCAGAGCAGGTAACTGTCGGCCGCGTTCTTATCTCCTACTTTAGCGGAGAGCTCCACCAGCGGGACGTCTGTCTCATATTGCAACAGCCCGGTGGTAGCGGCGGTGCTACCCATTCCTACGTGCCGACGATCGACCATGACGCAGCGTATTCCCGCTTTACACAGCTGCCAGGCTATCAGCGCCCCGCTGATGCCGGCGCCGACGATCGCCACTTCTGTTGCAATGTCTTTTTCCAGGGAAGGGTATGTCCCCAGGATGCCTTTGTCCAATAGCCAGAATGGGTAGTCAGTGCGTAAGTCCATTATACAGCTGTAGAAAAAATTATACCCCCCGCCCGGCCTACCTGTGTTTTTCCACTTTCAGCACATGCATTACCATGTCCTTATAGGATCGCCCGATGGGGAGATTGCGGGAGGCTATGTCCACCGAGGTGGTATTGAAAGAAAGGATCTGATCCACGGCAATGATATAGGAGCGGTGGATGCGTAAAAATTTTTTCTCGGGCAGGCGCTCTTCCAGGTAGCTGATCTTCTGGTAGCTGACGATCTGCTGGGTGGTGGTGATCACCTTCACATAATCCCGGAGGCTTTCGATCATGATGATATCCTTCAGGAACAGCTTGACCATTTTCTTCTCTGCCTTCAGGTAGATGAATCCGTCCTCTGCCGCCGGTGTGCTGGTCTCGCCGGGATCGATAGCAAAGGAGGGGAAGTCGCCTGCGGGACGGAAATTGAAAAAGCGGTTGACGGCCAGCACAAAGCGTTCGAAAGGGATGGGCTTCAGTAAATAATCGATGGCGTTGAGCTCGAAGGCCTGCAGGGCATAATCGGGATGGGCTGTCGTCAGGATGACCCGGGGCGGATGCTGCAGGGTCTTTAGCATGTCGATGCCATTCAGGCGGGGCATCATGATATCCAGGAAGAGCAGATCGACGGGCCGGGTCTTCAGGAAGTGAAGTGTTTGCATCGCATCGGCGCAGACGCCGGTCAGCTCCAGGTAAGCCAGATCTGCAATGTACTTGCAGAGCACATCCCTTGCCAGCGGCTCGTCTTCGGTGATCAGGCATTTTATCCGATGCATCTTTTCAATTTTCTGAAAGATCAAGTTTCAGGTCGATGGCATAATATTCCAGGTCGTCTTTCTTCTCCAGTGAATATTTGCCGGGATATAACAAATTTAGTCTTCTTTCCACATTCTTTAGGCCGAAGCCATTGGCGCATGGTTCTTCCGGGGCGGTGCTGTCGGCGACGGGCGTTTTGCTGTTCTCCACCTTGAAGAAAAGCATCTTTTCCTTTATCATCAGGTCGATGGTGATCCAGGCATGTTCCGTGTTGACGGAAGGTCCATGCTTGAAAGCATTCTCGATAAAGGGAAGGAGGATGAGGGGTGTTATCACGGGCCCTTTTATGGCGTTGTGCACGTTAAATGAAATTTCCAGGCGCTGGTCGAAGCGGATCTTTTCCAGCTCGATATAGCTGGCCATGGATTGGATCTCCTGTTCCAGCGGGATCTTTTCGGATTTGCAGTCATGGACCATATAGCGCATGAGGGCGGACAGTTTCAGCACTACGCCCGGCGCTGCCTCGGAACGGGCGAGGGTAAGCGCATACAGGTTGTTCAGGGTATTGAATAAAAAGTGCGGGTGTACCTGCGCTTTCAGGTAGTTCAGCTCGGCCTTTAGCTTTTCTTCCAGGATCTCGCGGTTCATTTGCAGCTGCCGGTACCAGAGCTGCCACAGTTTGATAAAGGTGGCCACGAAAAACACCGGGCAGATATTCAGCATGATGATCCTGCCCAATGAATAGAGGTAAGCGGGAAGAGCGGTGTTTTCTGAGGGCTGGATCGTTCGGATAAGCATGGAAGCTATGATGAAAGAGCCGAGAACGGTCAGTAAGTAGCCGAAGTATTGCTTGGTAATGAAGAAGCGCGGGATCAGCACGTAAAGGTTGAGATAGACCAATGCGAAGAGAAAAGGCAATTCTTTCGTCTCGCCCCAGAATGCATTGCGGAAATAAGTTGTTGTGGCCTGTTCCGCGCAATAGCCCCATACGAACCCATTCACCAGGAAGAAGACTGACCAGAAGACCAGATGGGTAAGTATACGATTGCCTGCTATCCTGAAATCCTTTATCATGATTTTAAAAGTAGAGAAATAAGCGGGGCCGGCATAGCAGGAAGGAAGTTTTTCGACCAACAACCCGTTTTCCACTGCAAATGGGAGAGGGATGATTTTGATGGTCGAATGTCGGGGAAGATCGGCGGCTGGTCGAATAATGGAGACGAGGATGCGGGATATTTCTTTCTTTGAAGTATGTATCTCCGACTTGTCTTTTTATTCGCCTGTGCTTTGACTGTCGAAGCGGCTGCGCAAAGCACTTTTGATCCTGTTCAGCCTCCCAAGCGGGTGGTCGCCACGAGGATCGATACGTCTGTGGTGATCGATGGAGCGCTGGACGAGCCGGCCTGGCAATATGCGCCTGTCGTCCGTGATTTTGGGGAGATCGATCCGCTGCAGGGCGGCATCCCCGGTCAGCGTACCGCCGTGAAGCTGCTGTACAATAAGGAGTACCTGTATATTGCCGCGATCTGTGGTGACAGTGTCGGAAAAGGCGGGCTGCGCGTGCCCAATTTTCAAAGAGATTTCAACCCGCCGGACCATGATCATATCGCCATCCTGATCGATGGCTTTCATGATGCGCGCAATGCGATGGCTTTCCTGGTGAACCCATATGGGGTACAGCGGGATGTGCTTTGTTTTGACAACCGGCTGTTCGATGTCGATTGGGATGGCTTGTGGAAGGTCCGCACCAGCAGGAGCGACAGTGGCTGGATCGCGGAAATTGCGATCCCCTGGAAGACGCTGCGTTATCCCGGCAATGGGGGGAACCTCCAGACCTGGGGGATCAACTTCGTCAGGAAGAGAAGGACGGGCAATGCCTATTACAGCTGGTCGCCTTTTCCCAGGGAGTACACATTGACCAGCATGGCTTATGAAGGATTGTTGGACAGTCTGCAGCTGCCCAGGCCGGGGACGAATATCCGGGTGCAGCCGTATGCGCTGGTGAATGCGCGGCAGGATCACCGGGGCAGCGCCACTACGGTGTCCTTCAAGCCGGGGGGTGATGTCAAATGGGCCCTGAAGACCAACCAGGTGCTGGACCTCACGGTCAATACGGATTTTGCCCAGGCGGATGTGGATCAGCAGGTCAACAACCTGCAGCGTTTCTCCGTGTCCTTCCCGGAGAAGCGGCCTTTTTTCCTGGAGAATGCCAGCCTGCTTCAATCGGGGCTTGACCTGAATCCGGATGGCAATAAGCAAACGCAGATGACCATTCAGCCATTCTTCAGCCGGAAGATAGGGTTGGATGGCGCCGGCAATCCCGTGGATATCCGGTATGGCGGCCGTTATGTTTACAGGGGCGATAACCAGGCGGCGGCCGTCATGGCCATTCGGCAGGCGCCTTCCTCCGATTCTACGGGAGCTACCGATTTTTTTGCGGGCAGGTGGACGCAGCGGTTGGGCAGGAAACGGGCTATTCAGATCGGTGGATTGGTGACGTCAAAAGTTGATGAGATCGCAGGTGTGAAAGGAAGCGGAGGGCATAGCTGGACGGCTGCCCTGGATGGATTTTACCGGATCACTCAGAAATGGCAGGCTTCCGGCATGGTGAGCGGGACGAACGGCACGGGTGTTGATCAACGGGGAATGGCGGGCTATGGTCAACTTTTTTACAAGGACAATTTTTTCACTGGCTGGCTGAACGAGTCCTTTGTCAGCCAACATTACAGCCCGGGTATGGGGTTTGTCAACCGGAACAATGTGATGTGTACTTCGCCGGGATTTTATTTCACGTCGAGAAGCAAATGGCTGCCGTCCTTCTTACGATCTTTCTCGCCGGGCATGTCGACGGATTTTTTGCACACACTGCACACGGGCAAGCTGGAGGAGGCGCGGGTGAATGTATGGCCCGTGTGGCTCGAGCTTCAAAATGGCGGATATGTCGGACTGGTTTGTGCGTATAGTTATCAGCGGTTGTCTGCTGCGTTCCAGCCCTTGAATGCGTCCATCCAGCCGGGTAGGTATAGGTATGCGCGGCCAAGCATCGAGGTGTCCAGCGATGCGTCCCGCAGATGGAGTGTTTACTACAATTTGTCGTTGGGCGGTTATTATGATGGGCGGCTGGCGTATAACAAGGTCTCGTTACGATATTCGCCTTTGCCGATGGCCGCCTTCAGCGGGAGTGTGGAGAGCTATGCTGTAAAGGACCTGGGGGCCGGCAGACTGTCTGCCACTTATTACCTGTATAATGTCCAGGCGAGGCTGGCGTGGAATCCCCGGCTGCAGCTGGTGGCGTTCTATCAGCATAATAGCTCGAATGCGTCGGAGGCACTGAATGTGAAGTTCTCGTGGGAGTACCGGCCGTTGTGTTATGTGTACCTGGTATGGAATAGCAGGGGGATGATGGACCGTGGGGTGGCGGACCGGATGAATGCTGCGATCAGCAAGGTGAGTTTTTTGAAGCAGTTCTGAATTATTTCAGCACCGCCAATCGAAATATTTCCCTAATAGCATACAGCGGTAAGTTGATCATCCATTCCTCTTTCCGAAAATCAGCCATGGAGGTCCTGATGGCTGTAACGGGATTATATTTCTGATGGTACACCTGCAGGCTTTTAGCTTTCAGGTTCTCGGCGGCCTTTACTTCGATGGGGATCACATTGCCTGCGATCTGGACCAGAAAATCTATTTCGGAGCGGGCATTGCCAGGGGACCAATAGTGGATGCTTCCTTCTTTTAGGGCAACCAGCTGTTGAAGAACATATTGTTCCGTTAGCGCACCTTTGAACTCCTCAAACATAGCATTTCCTTCGAGCAGGGAGCCGGCGTCCAGCTCTGCCATTGCTGCCAGCAACCCGACATCGACAAGAAATAATTTAAAGGCGCCGAAGTCTTCATATGCTTTTAGCGGAATGGCTGGTTTGGAGACATTATTAACTTTATGTATCAATCCGCAATCGATAAGCCAGGACATTGCCAGTTCGTATTCTTTCGCCCTGGCCCCCTCTTTGATCAATCCATAAATAAACTTCCGGTTCTCTTTTGCCAGCTGCGATGGAATTGCGTTCCACAGCATCCTTATCCGGGGAACGATGGCGTTGGGAGCATGTTTAGAAAAATCCTGTTCATAAGCGTTGAGTATGCGCTGCTGTATTTGCCTTACCTCTTTAAAATCTTTTCTTTTTATAAAGACTGACACAGGCTCGGGCATTCCCCCTACATAATAATATTGTTTCAGCAGCTCGATATAGCGGGATTTGAAGGTTTTGATCAATTCCCAATCATGTTTTTTTACCAGGTCCACTAATGCCGTTTCGTTCATTGCCTCCAGGAATTCTGTAAAATCCAAGGGGTACATATCGAGGAAGTCTACCTTACCAACAGGGAAGGAGGTGTGATTATTGAGTGCGACCCCTAACAACGATCCGGCGGATATTACATGGTATTCGGGAGCATTCTCCTGGAAATATTTCAAGGATGTCAATGCTCCCGGCGCCTCCTGGATCTCGTCCAGGATGATCAGCGTATTTCCGGGTTCTACTGTTACGCCTGCTTCTATTTGAATGGCAGTCAGGATCCGGCGAATATTAAAGTCTGTGGTAAACAATGTTTTTAAAGCCGCATTGCTTTCAAAATTCACGTAGGCGCATTGCTCATATTGGCTACGGCCGAATTCCTTCATGACCCAGGTTTTACCTACCTGGCGGGCGCCTCTGATTATTAGGGGCTTGCGGGTGGCTGAGGCTTTCCAGGTTGTCAGAAAGGAGGTTGCATGGCGCTTCATTTGTTTAAAATTGGTACATATTAATGGGCTAAGTTACGATTTTATGTACATTAAAGTGTGGTGATTTACATTTTTTCGTACGTAAAAGTGTGATGGATTACATAATTACGTACATAAAAGTGTTGTGAGGGGAAAGGCTTTTCTAAATTTCTTGTTTTTAACGATTTATGCCGGACCCCAAAAAGCAGCATCCGGGTCAGCGTACAGACACCGGAAGCTTGCAAGTCCTGGGCTCAATATGAAAGAGAAAGGCAGTGGGCCTTTCCAATTAACCGTTGAGGATGGAGGAGTGGGTCAGGTAGTTTTGGGAAGGGTAATAGATAAAGAAGCAGCTGCCATCTTTCAGCAGGGGAATGAGTTGGTTGGTCAATTCCTCGGGGATGGCGGGGCAGCCGAAAGTAGTTCCCATGACACCGTATTTGTGCAGGATGCGTTCGCTGACATAGGGTGCGCCATGGATGACGATGTTCCTTTCGCTGGCCAGGCTGTTAAAACCCCTGTCCATTCCATCAATGCGGAGGGAAAGGCCGTTCTCGCCGAAATAGGTGCTCCTGGTGACGTAGAAGCCCAGGCTGCTTTTGTGGGATTCGGGTGCGTTGGAGAAAGAGTTAGCGAACTCTTCGCCTGAGCTGATGCCATGGGCGACGTAGTTGCGGTAGAGGAGCTTCCGGGTGCGCATGTCGATGACGTACATTCTTTTCAAGCTGGAGGATTGACTGAAGTCACAGATGGAGAGGATATCCGTATTACGGAGGGCGTGTTTTTTCAGCAGCCTGTGATAGCCTATCAGTGCGTATTCCAGCACTTTTTCATTCAGGCCGGAATCCGCCAGCTGCATTTCTTCAAACATTATATTGGCTTCCATGCCGATGAGCTTTAGCTCGGCTTTCCGGGCGGCGGCACGTTGCGCGGCGGCGAAGCGGGAGGCTGCGGCCTTTGCTTTGGCGGTCCTGGCTGCGGCCGTTTTATTGATGGCCGCGGCGTCAGCATGGTAGGTTGTGTAAAAAGATAAAAGTTCGAGGGGGTTGGACTTCTTGGCTTCCTCCAGGGGCGCGGGGACTACAAAAAGTGACAGGCACAAAAGTTTGCCAAAATACTGTACCGGCGTTGTCATAAAGGGTGTTTTAGGATTAACTACTGTTAGTAGTTCATAGCCTAATGGATTGCCGGAAATTCAGAGGATGGGAGGACTGGCGTGGAAGGTTAGTTAAGTGAAAAATCTAAAGCGATGGTAATTCGAGGAGATTGGTACGGATGGTCAAAAGCGTTGATTGAGATCAAGACAAAAGTAATCGCCGGGGAGGGTTTGTGCAAGCGTTTTTAACGTTTTTTTGGGGCGGTTTTGAAGATTGGCGTAGCGAGGACTGGTGAGGAGGGGCATACATATGTTATTTTTATACTATGTGCGTGGCTTGCTATACAGGCATCCCCTTAGGAGCGACCTCGTATTCGAGCATCAATATGGGTCAACATAAATCAGTAAGCAAATTACGGGTGGGTCTCTCCAATGAAGAAACCCCCGGAAATATCGTTCCGGGGGTTTTTCTTTCTATTCCATTACAGGCGGATCACCTTGATTACGCTGGTAACGCCGCTGTCCACGTGCACGATCTTCAGCAACCAGATACCGGCCGGCACGCCACTCATATCCAGGGTAAGGAATTGCTGCCCTTGCAGGTTTGCCGTATATTCCTTCTTCCGTATGGGGCTATGGCCATTGATATCCAATAGTTCGATCTTCAGTCTTTCTCCCTCCCTGGCTGTCAGCGATACCCGGAGGCTGCTGCCTGTTACCGGGTTGGGATATACGCTGCATGTCACGGAGGTTTCGGTAGTCAATTGCGAAGACATGCCGGTGGATGCCGTTGCCGTAGCTACCGCAGCGCTGCTGCAGGTGCCCAGGGGTTTCCACCACCAGTCGGCCGTGCCGGGTGTAACGTTGTACAAGGCGTCCGACAGGCTTTGGTATAACACGCCGTTGTATACTACCCGATCGCCATTGTTGTATACAGCCGGGTAAGGTTGGTAGGTGGCTACACCGGTGCAGTTGACCGTACCGCCGGTGCCTCCCGTGACAGTGATCGAAACCGCGGCGGAGGTAGTCGTTGCGCCGCCGTTGTCCGTTGCTTTCGCCGTGAGCGAGTAGCTGCCATCGGGAACATTGCTCCAGGTATAGCTATAGGGGCTGGCGGTAGCGGCGCCCAGCAACGTGGCGCCATTGTAGAATTCCACTTTGGCGATGGCGCCATCCGCGTCACTGGCTGTGGCCGTGAGCGTGACGGTAGCGGGTGCGGTAAACGTGCTATTGTTGGCAGGAGCCGTGATGTTGACGACAGGCGGGGTGTTATTGGCGCCGCCTGAGCAATCCGCCACGTACGCCCATACTTTCCCGTCGCCTGTGCTGATGTCCGGCTGCTCGTTCTGCGTCCACCATTTTGCCTGGTAGACCTTGTTGTTGTACACTACCTGGTTGCCGTTTGTATAAACGGCGGTGGCGCTCCACGCCGCGATGCCATTGCAGCCTGTGCCTGTGGAAGTGCCCACTATGATGGTAACGACCGCTGAAGTGGTGACGGCGCCTCCGTTGTCAGTGGCTTTCGCCGTAAGGGAATACGTGCCGTTGGGGACATTGCTCCATGCATAGGAATAAGGGCTGGATGTAGCGGTACCCAGGAGCGTAGCGCCATTGTAAAATTCCACTTTGGCGATGGTGCCATCCGCATCGCTGGCAGCGGCTGTAATGGTGACCGCAGCCGGCGAAGTATAATTTGCATTGTTGGCAGGAGCGGTGATGCTTACGACAGGCGGGGTATTGCCGCCATTGCCATTCCCGAAGAAATAGGCGTAGTAGTTGGTGGCGAATTCATCGTTGTTGGTCTTGTCCCAGTTGATGGACCAGGTCATGATGCCACGCAGGCCGGGATAGCCCCCTGCTTTGCGCAAGGTGTATGCGCCGCCAAAGGAGGTTCCTTTTGTCAGATAGTCCAGGGCCTGCTTCACGCCGGAAGGCGCCAGGTAGCCGCCGGAGGGCGCGGCGGAAGATACGGCAGGCAACCCAAAGGCGATCTGGTCTTCGCGCAGGGCCGGGAAGGTCTGACCGGTGCCGGACACGGGGAAGCCTGTCAGCAGCATTTCGGTCATGGCCACAATGAAGTCGGGTGTGGATTGGGAGTATACCCTATTATCCAGGCCGTTGACAGACCCCGTGTTGTATAGCTGCGGATGGATGAATGTCAGCTGGTCCTTTAATCCATAGATCACCGGCAGGTAGGCGCCTACCAGGGGAGAATAGGTGTTGGCATATGCTGTCTGGACGTAATAGGTTTCAGGCGCCATGGTCAGCCAGCATGTCTTCCCTTTTGCTGCCCTGTAGCTGATGATCTCTTTCACCGCGGCGATGAGGTTCACTACTTTGGCGGTGGTGGGGCTGGTGAAGTTGTTGTCTCCATTATCCAGCTGCAAGGTGAGACCTCCTTCCAGGTCGAGGTCGAAGCCATCGAAATTGTATTGATCCAGGAGCGTCTCCATAGAGGAGATGAACGCCTGCTTTTGCGTGGCGCCCGAAAGGATCAGCGTTCCATTCTGTCCCCCGATGGAGAGCAGCACTTTTCTACCCTGTGCTTGCAGGGATTGGATATCGGAGATGAAGGAAGCGGCAGTGCCATTGGCCGGAGCAAAGCTCATGGTAGCATAGTCCGAACCGCTGCTGGCAAAGGCGACTTCGATCACGTTGTATTTGGGGTTGACGTCGCGCAAGGCGATATAGGGCGGCGAGTCCGTGGTTGCGCCCCAGTTATGCCAGTAGCCTACGATCACTTTCCCGCCCGGGTTATTGTTATTGCCGTTGTTGACAGTAATGGATACGGCTGCAGTCGTCGTCGATGCGCCGCCATTGTCCGTTGCCTTGGCGGTGATGCTGTAGGTTCCTGCCGGGGCATTGCTCCAGGTGTAGGAGTAAGGGCTGGATGTGGCGGTGCCCAGCAGCGTGGCGCCGTTGTAAAACTCCACTTTCGAAACCGTACCGTCGGCATCGCCGGCAGTGGCGGTGATCGTGATGCCGGCAGGCGCCGTGTAGGTGGCGCCGTTAGCAGGCGCCGTCAGGCTGACCGTTGGCGGGGTGTTGGTGGTGGCGCCATCCGCGAATACGGCGTTGATCTTGTTTACCAGGGGTGAGGTGGTGTTGGGGCAATAGATCAGCTTGCCTTTCGCAACGGTATTGGCGGTCATATTGGTCATATCGCCATAGACCTGCCAGACGATGACCCCGGCGAGGCTATTGTCTTTGACGTACTGCGCCTTGAGCCCTATTGACCTTTCGTTGTCGTAGCTGAGGAAATAGTTGCCATTGGTCTTATAGGGCACTTTGGCAACGTCATCCCAGTACTCTGTCCAGCCAGTGGCGGTAGCCTGCACGATATAGCTGTAGTTGGGCGTACCTGTCCAGAAGGACCAGTTGGTGAAATCCGCGCAGGTCTGCACGGGTCCGTCGGGCTGTAAGGTTTCAGCGCGTTTGCTGGTAGCGCCATTGAGGGCGGCAGGGCCGGCGGTAACCACACCGCGTCCATAGAACCCCGCGCCTATGTTGACCTTGGCCATGTTGACGCCCAGGGCTTTCACCGCCTGCACGGTTGCATTGACGGAAAAGTTGGCGTACTCGGCTCCCGGGTAATCGTACAGTGGTGCGTTGTGACCGGCCTTGTTGGACCAGCCGCCGTTGTAATCATAGGTCATCAGGTTGAAATAGTTCATGGAGTTATTCAACCTTGTCCAGTCGAAGCCGTTGAGCTTTGCCGGAGCAGCGGAGAAACAGGCGGTGATGAGCTTGCTGCTGCCGATGGCTGCCCGCACCTGTTCCACCAGCAGGGCGAAGTTGTTATAGTCGGCTGCGCTGTAATGCTCGATGTTCATCCCGGGATCGTTGGGATATTCCCAATCGAAATCGATGCCGTCGAAGCCCATGCCCATGAGCGTTTGGCAGGAAGCAATGAATTTAGCGCGCTTTGCGGCGTCCGCTGCCACTTCCGGGTAGTGCTTGCACATGCTCCAGCCCCCGATGGAGGCCATTACTTTTACTCCTTTCTGGTGCGCCAGGTCTATGACGCCAGGAGCGCCGCCGTCCTTATGCACGGACAGAGGGAATGCGCCGGTGGCGCCCGTGTTGACATTCTTCCAGCCGCCGCCATCATTGCGATAGCCCTGGTTGTAGGCGTTGCTGCCGTCGGAAATATAATACAGGGTCTCCAGCTCTCCGTAAAGCAGGTACATATCCCAGCTACTGTAGATATCCGTATTCACCAGGGGTGCGGGAGCCTGGACGGCGCCTACCTGGTAAATGTTCTGGTTGCGATAATCCCCGCTGTGCAAAGAGCCGTCCTGCGCAACGCCGAAAAAGGAGAAGTTTAGAATAGTGTACTGTGAGTAGTCCACGTTCAATTGGTTGTAGCCTCCTTTGGGCACCAGGTTAGCCACTTCTTTCCAGGCATCCCACTGTGTGATATAGCCTATGACCTGCTTGTTGTGCCGACTGGTCGTGGCAGGAACCGGTGGGTTTACCTGCGCCTGTACCGCAGTGGTCAGGAGGCAGAGCAGCCAGCAGACAGCCAGCAGTCGTCGTAGTCGGACGGGAGGGTGAGCGGTGAAATGAGCCAGCACGCTTCGGAACCGGGCGCGTGCATCATGTGTAAGATAGATTCTTTGTGGAAAGGTTTGCATAACAGATAAAGGTTTGATGAAATAATTAAGCACCATGGAAAAGTATATCGAATGAAGCGCTTGTAATTGCTTCACTGAAAATTTTTTTATGCACACAAAGTGTTTTCTGCAGCGGCATGCGTAATGTCACGAGTAGTTTCACGCGTGTATGCGGGTATATAGAATATTCTATAACGGTTATCACTTAGCGCCAGATATTTTCTTCTGCAGGGCGATTACAAAAAGCGGATGATGACACTATCTTGCAGTGATCATCGCTATGAACAAACTTTATCCTATTAAAACCTGGCATGCCTCCCCTTCCCTCTCCCGTGGAATATCCTTTCCCCATTTTCTAATTTCAAAACCATCCCCATGAAGATGAAAATCTTACTAAAAACTTTTGTGGTCTTATTATCCCTGCTGCTGACCGCCGGCGTGGCCGATGCGCAATTCAAGGTGGTCGGCTATATGCCGTCCTGGGCCGGCAGTGTGAGCGCCGTCCAGTACAGCAAGCTGACGCACATCAACTATGCCTTTTTGCTGCCCAATGCCGACGGCTCTTTACAGGCGATTGACAATGCCTCCAAGTTGCAAAGCCTGGTGAGCACGGCGCATGCAAACGGCGTGAAGGCGCAGATCTCGGTAGGCGGGTGGAACAATGGCGATGACAGTCATTTCGAAACGCTGGCGGGCAACGCCACTTACCGCACCAATTTCGTGAACAACCTCGTGAGCTTCGTAGCCCAGTATGGGCTGGACGGAGTGGACATCGACTGGGAGTACCCGGATGACGGAGGTTCCGCGGGCAATTATTTAGCGCTGATGCAGCAGCTGGCAACGGAGATGCATAATCGCGGCAAGCTATTGACGGCGGCGGTGGTGGCCTATGGAGGATCCAGCATTCTGAACGGCGTCTTCGACGTGGTGGATTTCCTGAACATTATGGCCTATGATGAGAACGACTACCAGCATTCCACCTACGCGCTGGCCGTACAAGCTGTCAATTACTGGAGGGGTCGCGGGCTGTCTGCCGCCAAAACGGTGCTGGGCGTGCCTTTTTACGGTCATCCCACCTGGGAGAGCTATGCCGCGCTGATCGCCCGTGGGGCCGATCCCTATTCGGATACGTTCGATGGGGTGGGCTATAATGGCATTACTACTATTAAGAGCAAGACCAACCTGGCATTCGACCAGGGTGGCGGCATTATGATGTGGGAACTTAGCCAGGATGCTACCGGCGCCTATTCGCTGCTGTCCGCCATACACGATGTAGTGGTAAGCCGTGGCGGCGGCGGTGGCGGCAACACCGGCGTGATCGAAGCGGAAAGCTATAGCAGCATGTCAGGCATACAAACGGAGGCCTGCACGGATGCCGGCGGCGGATCCGACGTGGGCTATATCGATACGGGAGACTGGATGGCGTACAGCAATGTCAGCTTCCCCACCACCGGCGATTACACGATCCAATACCGGGTAGCCAGCCTGAGCGGCGGCGGGAAAATATCCGCCGACCTGAATGCCGGCAGCATTCAGCTGGGCAGCGTTGATGTGCCTTCCACCGGCGGTTGGCAGAACTGGACCACTATATCACTGACCGTGCATGTAACGGCGGGCACCTATTCCCTGGGCCTGTATGCGGCGGCGGGCGGCTTCAATGTAAACTGGCTCAAGGTTACGCCTGTGAGCGCTGTGTTCACCACGACGGTGCAGGCAGAGAGCTACAGCAACATGAGCGGCATCCAAACGGAGACCTGCACAGATGCAGGGGGCGGAGCAGACGTCGCCTATGTAGACGCGGGTGACTGGATGGCGTATTACAATATCAATTTCCCATCCACCGGCGCCTATAAAGTCGAATACCGGGTGGCCAGTGTCAGCGGCGGCAACTTATCGCTGGACCTGAATGCCGGCAGCATTCAACTGGGTGCTGTGAGCATACCGGCTACGGGTGGCTGGCAGACATGGACCACTGTTTCCAACACGGTGAACGTTACGGCCGGCACGTATAACCTCGGCGTATATGCAGTAACCGGCGGCTGGAACCTCAACTGGGTGAAGATCACCTACCTGGGCGCTTCGGCCAGTGCAGCCAGTAAAACTGTGGCGGCTGGCGCGCAGGCTGTTTCGCTGGAAGTAACTGGTGGCACCCCGCAAGGGCTCTCTATCTACCCGAACCCTGTGCATGATGACTTGCGTATACTGGTCAGTGAAGAGCTCACCGGCGGGCAGGTGCGGGTGTACGACATCTCCGGCAAGCAGGTGATCGCCCTGCAACGGGCGGGCGGTCATGTGGATGTGTCGCAGCTCCGTCCAGGCGTCTATACGCTGGTGATCAGCAGTCAGGCAAAGATGGTGACGAAGATGTTTATTAAACGTTAGTTTTTTCATAGGCGGACCTTCAATCCGCCTATGTTTATTTAAATCTATACATTATGCAAAAGACCTACCTATGTCTTCTCAGTACGGCGCTGTTAACAATCAGTATCGCCGGGTTCGGGCAGGAGAAACCTGTTCCTTTGGGAAAATCAGCCGATCTGCTGCAAAATTTCCGGCAGCAGATCAATACCACGCAACAGCTGCAGGGGATCAGGCGCCTGCAATTAAAGACCAGCGACCAGGTGGTCCTTCGCGGCCGGGTCAATCACCGGCAGACCAGTGGCAAGGGGAATGAACTGCTGGTGGGCGAGATCGAACAGGCGCCCGGTTCTTCTTTCTTCATCCAGTCGGAGGGATCCCAGCTGAAAGGGAATATCGTATTGCGCGGCAGTAAAAAAGCTTATGTGTACTATTCCGATGGCAAAGGGAATGCCTATCTGCGGGAAGAAGATATCCATAAGGTGATCTGCGTGGACTATTTAAAAGCGCCGGAGACGCCCAGCGCGGCTCCTTCCATGGCTGCTGCCGCGGCCATCACCGACCTGCAAAGCTATCCGTCGGGCGTCGGCTGCGTGCTGCTGGATTTTGACGGGCAGTATGTTTCCGGGACGTTGTGGAACGGAGGCAATCCTATCAATGCGGCGCCTGCCACGCTGAACGATACGGAAAAGGAGCAGGTATGGGAACTGATCAGTGAAGATTACCGTCCTTTCCGGCTGAACGTCACCACCAGCGAAGCGGTGTATAACACCTACCCTGCCAACCGCCGGATGCGCTGCATTTTTACGCCGACCAATACTGCCGCGCCGGGGGCAGGGGGCGTAGCCTATCTCAACTCTTTTACCTGGGGCAATGAAACGCCCTGCTGGGTATTCAACGGCGGGGTAAAAGGGGCCGGCGACGCCGGCGCGCATGAGGTCGGTCATACATTCGGGTTAGGCCATGACGGCCGCACCAGCCCGGCGGAGGATTACTATTTAGGACAGGGGAACTGGGCCCCCATCATGGGCGCGGGCTATTATGTGCCCATTGTGCAATGGAGCAAGGGTGAATATGCCAACCCCAGCAATACCCAGGACGACCTGGCCATTATTGCCAACAATACCAACGGCATTGGCTACCGCGCCGATGATTTTGGCGGATCGCTGGCTACTGCCGCGGCCCTGTCCGTCAGCTCTTCGGGCAGTGTCAGCAATGCGGGGGTGATCGAACGTACCGGAGATGTGGACATGTTCGCCTTCACCACCACCGGGGGAGCCGTCACCCTGAATATCAACCCCGCCGCCCTGCATCCGGATTTGGATATTCTCGCCACGCTGTACAATAGCTCCGGCGGAGTGGTGAGCTCTTCTGACCTGAGCGGGCTCAATGCCACGATCAGCGGTTCGCTGGCAGCGGGCAAATATTACCTCGCAGTGACAGGCACCGGCGCCGGCGATCCGCTTACGACCGGCTACACCAACTATGCTTCCCTTGGTTATTATACCATCACGGGCTCCGTGGCTGGCGGTCAAAGCACGGTGGCGGCCATCTTTTACAAAGATTGTCCTTATGGCGGCGCCTCCACCAGCCTGCCCGCAGGCTCGTATACCTTAAGCCAGCTGCAGAGCTATGGCATCCTGAACGACGACATCTCTTCCCTGAGGGTAAGCAGCGGGTACCAGGTGATCCTTTACTGGGATGATAATTTCGGTGGCAGCAGCTTAACGGTGTCCAGCGACAATGACTGCCTGGTGGACGAAGGATGGAACGACCAGGTCTCGTCCCTCAAGATCGTCCCCACTGCCGCAGCCAGCACCCTTATCCAGGCTGAGAGCTATAGCAGCATATCCGGCGTGCAAACGGAAACCACGACCGATGCCGACGGAGGATTGGACGTTGGCTATATCGACACGGGCGACTGGATGGCGTACAACAGCATCACTTTCCCCACTTCGGGCTCCTACCTGGTGGAATACCGGGTAGCCAGCATGAGCGGAGGCGGGCAGCTGTCGCTGGACCTGAATGCGGGCAGCACCATCCTGGGTTATCTCAACGTGCCTGCTACCGGCGGCTGGCAGAATTGGACTACCATCTCCCATACCGTCACGGTGAGCGCAGGGACATATAACGTGGGTGTCTATGCGCAAGCTGGTGGCTGGAACCTGAACTGGATACGCATCACCAGGGTAGGTGCGGCCCTGGCGGCCAGTGCGGCAACCAGCAAGGCGACGGCGCAAGCCGCCGGTCTTCAGCAGGATG
The DNA here is from genome assembly GCF_030546645.1 of Flavitalea plasmicola. Classification (GTDB taxonomy): domain Bacteria; phylum Bacteroidota; class Bacteroidia; order Chitinophagales; family Chitinophagaceae; genus Puia. Next base: position 254,504 of record NZ_JAUOTO010000006.1, on the reverse strand, counting down.
CCCGGTCGGGCTTTGTGGTATATCCCAACCCGGCCAGGGATCAGCTGAACATTTATACGGGAGAAAATTTATCCGCCGGCATCATTACCATTTACGATATGCCGGGGCGTGCCGTGCTGCATATAAAGAGCGGATCGGCATTGATCGATGTGACATCGCTGAGGCCGGGGATCTATACGCTGGTGTTCAGCAGTAAAGACAAGAGGATCGTCAGACAGTTTGTGAAAAAATAGTATCGCTAACGCAAGAGCAATCAGGTGCAGGACCCCTTTCCAGGGGTCCTTTTTTTATGGTGTGCACTTTATGGCGCGTTTTTTTAAGGTTCGATGTAAGGCTTTCCCGGAACGCCCCAGCCCCATTCCGGCATGGGGGTGCCGGGCTCGATGGATGGCTTTTCGGCATTCGACGTGATCACCGCAATGCGGGTGCCCCATTCGACGTAGGCGACGAAGGCGGATCGGAATTCCGGGTCGTCGGGCAATTGGATCTCGTCCGCCGTGTCGATCAGCAGCTTCACCCATTGGCGGCGGTGCTGTTCTGTAAGATGGCGTCCCAAGTGGCGCTGCACCATACCGGCATGGCCGCCGCCTTCCGCCGTATAGGCGGCCGGACCGCCAAAGACCTCGGCGATGAAGTTGGCTACCAGCTGCTGGTGATGTGCCGACATGTGCCGGAAGACGGGTTCCAGCAAGGGGTCGGCCAGGACCTTCTTATAAAATGCATCTGTGAGCTGCCGGCATTTTTCCATGCCTCCCATCCATTCGTAGAGGGTGGGTATCCTGTTTTGCTCTGGCGTCATCATGAAGCAAACTTAGGAATTTGCGGGACAACGGGAAAGTACTTACCAAAAAAAGGGTCGTGGGACGTCATTACAGTATTTCTATATATCCGTCCGTTCCATTCACCCGGATGCGCTGCCTGTCTTTGATCAGGCTGGTAGCATTTTCCACTCCGACAATTGCCGGCAAGCCATATTCACGTGCGATAACCGCGCCATGGGTCATCAACCCGCCGACTTCGGTGACCAGGCCTTTTATGGATACAAACAAAGGTGTCCAGCTAGGGTCGGTAAAGGAGGTGACCAATATGTCTCCCTCTTCCAGATCGGCCGCTTCCATGTTCAGGATGACACGTGCCCGTCCCTCTATAACGCCGGAAGAGACAGGCAGACCTACAATAGCTCCGGCCGGCAGATTTTCCCGCTTGTACTTACCTGTAACAATTTCACCATCCGACGTGATAACACGTGGCGGAGTTAGTTTTTCATATACGCTGTATTCATCTTTTCGTTTGCCGATGATCCGGTAGTCCTGTTTGTTTGTGCGTATGGCTTCCTGCAATTCTTCAAACGTGAGATAGTAAATATCTTCTTTTTCATGAAGAACATTGGCTTGTAAGAGTCGATCAGCTTCCTTTAGTAAAGCCTGCTTATAAACGAAGTAGCGACTAACAATGTCGTATTTCGGATATTCACGATAACCGATGAAATTCCGGATCAGGTCGATCATTTGTTTTGCCTCTCCGGCTTTTTGTTCACCATCCGGTAATTGTTTCAATCGGGTTAATAAATCCCGTTCTTTTTTCAAGGCCACCTGTCGGCCCTGCTCGAATTTCCGGCTACCGGCGCCAGGCTCAAGGTTTTTGATGTTACTGAGGATCACAGGTACCAGTATAGCTGGTTTTTCACTCCAGCGTGTCCTTGTAATATCGATCTCCCCGGCACATCGCATGCCGTATTTGTCGAGATAAGCATTGATAGCGTCCCGGGTTTCCTTTCCGCCATCGAACTTAACCAGCTCATCCAAAAAGTTGTCATCCTTTACCTGTTGCAAGTACTCGATTATTTCCGGATAGGGACGAATTACATCTGCAACGTCCAACAGCTCCATACCCATTTCAGAAGTGACGTTGTTAGATACAGACAGGGAAAGCGTGTCTGCTACGTTTTTTTCACCTAACCAGTCGTTCATTTTTTCATTGACCCATGCTGAAGCATGGATGGCGGCCATGATCACATTCAAATTTTTCAGATCTGCCGCACGCTGCTTCCGTTGCTGCATATCTTCCAGGATAGAATCAAATACATCCATTCCTGATTTCGTTTGGATGTTACGCTTTAACGCTGATAACGATGTCTCACTACTCTTGATCAAATCAGCAACAATTGCCGGATCGTTTCCTGCTTCTGCCAGAATATCCGCAGACGACATGCCCTTATGGCTTTTAAAGGGGCCTGGTTCGCTTTTGTCATTTGGGTCCAATTTTATAAAATCTCCCCGGTCTATGATGTTAATAAGCGCGTCTTCGATGAGCGGATCGGAGTGCCCTAAAACATCCAACAAATTTTGCCTGCCTGCCGGTGAAGCCAGGCCCACCGAAATATCCACAAACAGCCTTCCACCACCGGTTTTAAATATGGGTCGGGCACCTGTTAACAACCAAACAGATATCCCCAGCGGTTTAATAGGATCAGTCATCATTTGCTGATGGCCTACAGAGACATACACGTGATTCTCCTGGTCATTTGCTTCAGGAATGGGATATAAAGTAGTGATGGGCCGGCTCTGGACAATATAAAATGCATCATTCACCAAACACCATTCGATGTCCTGCGGAGAACCAAAGTGCCTTTCAATCTTTCTGCCTGTTTGCTCAAGCTGCAAGAGCTCTTCATCAGTAAGGGCTTGCTGGTTTTGCAGATGGGCCTCCACCTCTTGTCGTACGGTGCCTCCGCCTGCGGCGGGATAAATAGCAAGCATCTTCGTTGATATTTTCTTGTCTACGATCTCGCCGTTGCGCACTTTATAGTTATCTGCATTCACCAGGCCGGCAACCAGCGCCTCCCCCAATCCAAAGCCGGCATCAATGGATACCACTTTTCTGTTGCCAGTGACGGGATCGGCAGTAAATAATATTCCTGCCGCCTGCGGGAAGACCATTTTCTGCACAATCACAGACAGGTGGACTTTACGGTGGTCGAAGCCGTTTTGAAGCCGGTAAATCACCGCCCTGGCGGTGAATAGCGATGCCCAGCACTTGCTGATATGTGTTAGGATGGCCTCTTCCCCGACGATGTTCAAATAAGTATCCTGCTGGCCTGCAAAGGAGGCCGTCGGCAGGTCTTCGGCCGTAGCACTGGACCGGACAGCAAAGGCATCTTTTTCACCAAACTTCGTGAGACAACTCCCAATCTCTTCTGCCACATCCTTAGGAATGGGTGTTCTTTCGATGGCCATTCGGATCTTTGCGCTGATCTCATTGATGTTTTCCCTCTCTTCTGCCTTAAGGTGCATTAATTCATCCAGCAAGCTGTTAAGCTCCTGATTTTTTTCGGTTATTTTTTTATACGCTTCGGTGGTAATGCAAAATCCATCGGGCACCCTTATTCCTTCGATCCCGGACAGTTCGCCTAGATTAGCGCCCTTGCCTCCCACAACCATAAAATTTGTTCTGTCGATCTCCTGAAAACGGCGTACATACGTATTCATATACCTTTTATTTTGCCGTCGAATTTAGGCAGGAGTTTTATATCCCGTAAGGATGGACAATAAAATAAAGATTCAAACAAATTGAGCGCTATGTTGTTGAAGATGCAAAGGGGTAGCTGCTGCCCAAGGACCAGCCAGGAAGGAGGATCTTTCCAATGAATGCGAGCGCTTCCATGCTCCAACTAATAATTTCAACAGATATTTTATCTTATCAGCGGGGAAGGGGGATATGCTCCTGCGGGATATTCCATCCTTCCAGCCGGAGTTCGGGCGGCGCACCTTTCAACATCGCTGTCGGGCAACTAACCGTCGCCGTTATTGTCCCGCCGGGAGGCACGGAAAAATAATTATCAGACCAGTAGCTGGGCAGGACCTCTTCGCCGTCCGCTGTGACCTGCGGGTTCAGGAAGAAGGCGAGCTTGTCTGAAGTATTCTTGCATTGGACCGTCCAGGTGCGGTAGGTTTTGTTACCCGGGTGAGGGGTGACTTGCACCTGTACGCGGGCGGCGGGCATCTGTCGGAGTGTGGTGAAGTCATGTTCCGGCGACATCCAGTAGGTGTTGCGGGAAATTGTTTTGCCTGCTGCGTCCTGGAGGGTCAGCTGGACGAAGGAGATGCCTTTTATCTTTCTCAGGGGTTCGGCCAGTGAAAGGACGGATCTTGCATCCGTGGTGTCGATGGAAGCGCGGCCTTCCTGTTTGAATAGCGTCTTACCATTGAGGTCTATGATCGTTGCGTTGTAGCTTAACCCTTTGCGGGATTGATAGGTGCGGTTGACCAGGGCTACGGAAGAGTCGTCCAGGTTCAGCTGGATATGGAGGGGCTCGCAGGCACGCTGCATGAAATAATATCCTGCATTGGGCTCCAGGAACCAGTCGTATACCTGCCAGACGACGCTGGGGAAGGCTGCATTCAGCTTCCAGAGCATGACGCCGCCTGTTTCGCGCAGCTTGTGACCTGTCGCTTCGAAGATGGAGCGATAGCCGTTGGCATTCAGCAGCTGCATTTTTTCGGAGAAATCACGGAGGCTGTTGGGTGCGCCGTAGCGGGCGACCATCGCCTTATAGTAAGTGTCATATCTCCCGTTGCCTGTGCAGGCGTCATGATAACCCCAGGTATTGTTGAGGGGATAGGGCAACCTGGGATCGGGCGCCAGGTTGGGGATGATCTTTGCCAGGGTATTGTAAGGAGGTTGGGAAGGGATCCCGGTTTCATCCTTGAATACCCAGCCTTTTCCCTCATTGACGAGTCGATAGTATTGTGCATCATCCTGCCAGGAGTAGGGGCCACCGCTGTATACGCCGGACAGCTTGTTATCGGGCCAGGAGCCTTTCCAGTCTTCCGGCGCTTTGGAGAAGCCGGAGGAGCAGGGGATAAAAGGTCTGGTTCCGTCCAGGTTAGCGACGTTGTCACGCATGGCATCGTAGAGCTCTTTGCGGGCGTGGCCTTCGTTGCCGCCTGTCCATACCAGCAGGCTGGGGTGATTGCGGATACGGAGGATGGTGCTGATAACATTGTTTACAAACACGCTGGTCTGCAGCGGCCAGTCGGCGGAGCCTTTGAATCCCCCGTTGGTGTCGCCTGTGATCCAGAAGTCCTGCCAGACCAGCAGGCCATAGCGGTCTGCCAGCTCGTAGAAGTCGTCTGTTTCGCCCAGGCCGCCGCCCCAGATGCGAACGAGGTTCACATTGGCATTCCGGCAGAGCTTCAATTCGTAATCATATCGCTGGTAATCCCTGTTCAGCATCATATCGGGCACCCAGGCGCCTCCCACCAGGTGGACGCGCCGGCCGTTGACATAAAAATCGCGGCGGATATAGCCATGGACATCGGTGGCAGTGGAGCCGACGGTACGGATGCCGAAAAGGAAAGAAGTGTCTTCCGAGATGCCGTTCTGGTCCGCAAAGCGAAGCCGGATACGATAGAGGTTAGGGTTGCCATAGCCGTTAGGCCACCACAGGCGGGGGTTGCGGATCGTCAGGGACGGAGTGTTACCCGGGGTCAGATGGATATTGCCGGTGGCATTGGCCTCGGCCGTCAGGTCTTTTGTAAAAGTGATGGGCTGTCCGCCGGAGAAGTTCTCCGGGATAATGGTGACGGTGAGCTTCCCTTTAAGCGGCTGGCTCCCTGTATTGGAAAGGTTGATGTTCAGCGAAAGCTTTGCCGTGTTGGTGTCGGGCAGGTCGGTGATGATCTGTGGATGGGTGATGATCACCTGCCCGGTGGTCCGGAGGTATACGGGCTGCCAGATGCCCATGTTGCGGTCCCTCACTTCCGGGATCCAATCCCAACCTACGGAGCTAAGCATGGTGACGTTTTTTCCGATGTCGCCCGTGGGTCCGCCATTCTCATAAAAATCGTCCATGGCTTCCAGCTGGGGTTCGGCGGGCAGACCGGGTTCGTCCAGTGGATAGATCTTTACGGCCAGGGCGTTGGTCTCCCCTGCTTTGATGGCCGGGTCCGCGTCGAGATAGAACTCTTCGAACATGCCTACCATCCGGGAGGAGTCGGCGATGCGGCGGCCGTTGAGCCAGACGTCGGCCCTATAGTTGATGCCTTTAAAGATCAGCTGAAAATGCCGCCCTTTGTCGGCAGCGGGCACGAAGAAGGTGGTGCGATACCAATAGGGTTTTTTCCAGGGGTTGGGCTCGCCCGGAAGGTGGCTGTACTGCGCTAAATGGTATTGATGGTTAAAAGAGTCGGAGGCATCCGGGATGAGCATGTTGTTCATGCCTGTATAGGGATCGGGATAGACCTTATTGGCGACGAGACCTGTGAGGACCGTGGAGGGTACGGTGACGGGGTACCAATAGTCCGGGGCCTGGTAGCTGGCCGAAGAAATGACAGCTCCCTCATCCTTTACGACGGCGGAAGACTGGAGGGTAAAACGGGAGAGCTTTACCTGGCGGACGGATTGGGCGGCGATCGTCAAAGAGAAAAGGCAAACGATGTTTGTGATGACGATGGTCCTGGCGGCAAAAAACGAGTTGCTTTGCATAAGTTCCTGCTAAAAATCGAGGTGATCCAAATATGTCCGGAGATCGGAATTTTGCAAAAGTACGTCATATAAGACCTTTTCGTCCGCCGTTTCTAATTCTGAATCAGGATTATTACGGCAGGCAGAGGCCTTTCACTTTATTTTCCCGTCATGTCGCTGTTGCTGACAAAGGCGATCTTTTTACCATCGGGAGACCAGGATGGAGTGTTGATGGAGCCTTGTCCTCCGTACAAATAGGCCAATACCCTGGGTTCGCCCCTCCCGTCAATGGGCAACAGGCGGATATAGACATGTTTGTAAGGGGGGTGGATATTAGCGGGGGTCTCTTCCTTCAAAAAAGAGAGATATACAAACCATTTGCCATCGGGCGAGATATGGGCAAACCAGTTATTGAGGTTGTCACTGGTGATCTGTTCCTGCTGGCTGCCATCGGGCCGCATGCGCCAGATCTGCATCAGGCCTGTACGGACGGAATTGAAATAGATATATTTCCCGTCGGGGGTGTATTCGGGGCCGTCGTCAAGTCCTTTGTTGGTGGTTAGCCTGATCTCTTTCCCGCCGGCGGCCGGCACTTTATACACATCAAACTCTCCGTCGCGCTCGCCACAGAATACCAGGTCCTTCCCGTCGGGCGACCATCCGTGGAGGTAGGAAGGTCCTTTGGGGGTGACCTGTTGGGGCGTCCCTCCTTCTATGGGCACGGTGTAAATGATGGAGCCGCCCAGCTCTCTTACAGAGCTGCTCAGGCCGAGCATTTTCCCGTCGAAAGAAAGGACGTGGTCATTATTGTTATGGGTGATCGTTCCCGTGTTGATGGGAGTGGGTGTCCGGGAGGCGAGGTCAAAGCGGTAGATCGTTCCTTTGGCATCATTGAAAATAAGGTTCCTGCCGTCCGGCGTCCAGTTGGGGGCCTGTATGGAATAGGGAACGGAGTAAATAATATCCCGGCGGCCGGAGGCCAGCTCCAGGATCTCCAGGTTACTGCCCAGGGTCATTCCGGTGTTCTCATTCGACTCGCCCTTCATGGGGATCGAGATATTGACGTTGCTGAATACCCCCGTCTCCAGCTTGTCTGCATCGTGTGACCCTACAAAAAGGCCGACATATACTTCGTCGCCCAGGTCGATGCCGGAGATGGTATCGGTCTGAAAGGGCTGGCCGTATTGGGCTGCGCGCATGATGTAGCGATCGCCCTTTCTTTCCAGCTGGAGGATATTGGCCTTGGTCAGCTTCAGCCTGTGCTCTTCCGTCTGCGCGCCGGTGGTGCGGCGGAACTGAAGGGAGGTGAGGCCATCGCCGTGCTCGACCGCGTTGACATGGGGGGACTTGCCGTCCAGGCTCTTGCGAACCATCCAGCCTACCTTTCGATGCTGTTCTATCCAGTTGCCCAGGAATTCGGCCCGGGTGTACAGGATGAAATCGCCTTTCATCTTCTTCCATACGAACTGGAATTCGTCGTGGTCTCCCCAAATATTGTAGCCGGCCCCGGAGATGACGTACTGGCCAGTGGCCGGGATGAAGACGGCTGAGCCGGGCATCACATTATTACCCACATCGCCATGTGCTTCAAAAATGCCCACGCTACCTTGCTGGCTGCGTGCGGAGAAAGATATTAATATTAAAAGCAGCAATACGTTGGTGCGTCTCATCAAATAGAGTTGAATTTTTAAAAAATATGCTACCTGGGATGGGACAAATGTAGCCTTAATCAGGATTCCCTGGTTCATCGCAAGCGTTTTACCCCTTTACTAAGGAAAAAAGGTGCTGAGGGCATTTTGGATACAACTATCTGTGGTTTGGACACTTGCCGGAAAAGCAGGTGATAGAGCTTTGTACTTCAAATTACAAAAAATGAAGACAATTTTTATCACCGGAGCCTCCACGGGCTTAGGGAAAGCAGTAGCAAAGTTATTTGCGGCCAGGGGTTGGAAGGTCGTCGCCACCATGCGTAAACCTGAAAATGAAAAAGAGTTAACTTTGATCGACAACATTACCCTGTTGCCATTGGATGTTACCAACGTTGCACAGATCAAAGAAACGACACAAAAGGCTATCGCCGCGGGCAATATTGATGTCGTGTTTAATAATGCGGGCTACGGATTGCTGGGGCCGCTGGAATCGACCACCGACGAGCAATTGGTTCGCCAGCTAAACACTAATATTCTGGGCGTTATTCGTGTTACACAGGCATTCATTCCTTATTTCAGGGAAAGACAACAGGGACTTTTTATATCCACCACGTCGATTGGGGGACTTATTACCTTTCCGTTCAGCTCGGTGTATCATGCTACAAAATGGGCTTTGGAAGGCTGGAGTGAAAGCATGGCATTTGAATTGAAAAAGATCGGCGTTGGTATTAAAACGGTTTCTCCCGGGGGCATTAAAACGGACTTCCTGAGCCGTTCCGCCGATATGTCATCCCATCCTGCCTATGAAAAATGGTTAACGCATATGTTCGCCGGCATTAATGAAGATCATTTTACGCCGGCAGAGCAGATTGCCGAAGTGGTCTATGAAGCCGCTACAGACGGGGCAGATAAACTCAGGTATGTGGCAGGCGAAGATGCGAAAACATTCTATGCACAACGTTTGCAATTGGGCGATGAAGGGTTCAGAAAACAAATGGAGCAGACATTATTGGGAAACTAAATCAACCAGTTACTAAAGTGAAAAATGACCATACACCGCAAAAAATTAATTCTATCTCCGAATTACACCGGATGCTGGGCTTACCAAAGCCTTTGCATCCGTTGGTAAGCCTGGTGGATAATACCAAGATAGCTGTAGATAAAGACAAGCTGCCCGCAGCCTTCTTATTTAATTTTTATAAGATCTCGTATAAAACGGTCCTTCGCGGCAAAATACGGTACGGCCAAAATTATTATGATTTTGACGAAGGCGGCCTTGTCTTTACGGCGCCCAACCAGGTCCTGGCCATTACCGACGACACGGAGTATCTGGGAAGTACTTTACTCTTTCATCCCGATTTTATCAGGAATTATCCGTTGGGGGAAAATATTAAGAAGTTTGGGTTCTTTTCGTACGATACCCATGAAGCTTTGCATCTGTCTGAAAAAGAAAAGGCCGTCATCCTCAATATTTTCAGGAATATGGAGGATGAATTGCAATCGACCATAGATGATTTCAGCCAGGATGTGATCATCGCTCAAATTGAGCTGCTGTTGAATTACAGCAATCGTTTTTATAAGCGCCAGTTCCTTACCAGGAAGGCTGTGAATAGTGATCTGTTGTCGCAATTAGAACACTTGCTGGATGATTATTTTGACAAGGAAAGCGCTTTGACCAAAGGTTTACCCACGGTGCAATACCTTGCAGAACAGTTACATGTTTCGCCGCGCTATTTAAGCGATATGCTTCGTAGCCTGACCGGGCAAAATGCCCAACAGCACATTCACCATAAGCTGATCGAGAAGGCCAAGGTGATGTTGTCCACCAGTAATTTATCGGTTGCGGAAGTGGCCTATCAGCTGGGCTTCGAATACCCGCAATCCTTTAATAAATTATTCAAAAGAAAAACGAGTTTGTCTCCATTGGAATTCAGGGAATCGTTCAATTAAGAAATCCGGGTATTAGTCACAATATTACATCTCCTTCAGGGTCAGGGCAATGGTAAGGTATTCGGACAGCCCGTGTATCGGATCCGGACAGCAAAAAAAAGTGTAACGAATATAAAATATTAGCTATCAACCAGGTATTGAAGCGGTATTTTATTTGAAGTGTTGGCAGGGCTGTCTCTTAAAAGAAATTTCTATGTTCAAAAGCTATTGGACCATGGCTTGGCGCACCCTGGTCCGTAACAAAATTTATACCCTCGTCAATGTCCTGGGATTGGCGCTGGGCATTTGTGCCTGTCTGGTCATCTGGGTGATTGTCCGCTACGAATTCAGCTTTGACCGTAATCATCCGGGCGGCAGCAGGATCTACCGGGTCAACACTTATGAGCAGTTTATAAAGAATGAACCGGAGCGCCTTGTGCCGGCCGTATTGGCGGATCTGCCTGAAGCCATTCGGAAAGAGGTGCCGGGCGTGGAGACCGTGGCGCCTTATCATATTTTGGCGCATGACACGGCCACGGTCACAGGAGTGGGGAAGCAAGAAGCTAATTATCCTGCAACGCCGATCGCCGCCGGACCCGAGTATTTCCGTATCATGGCTTACGAATGGCTCGCCGGGGACGAACATTCGGCGCTCGTCTATCCCTTCAGTGTAGTCCTCACGGAAAGCAGGGCCCGTCAATATTTTGGGACGGGGCCGCTCAACGGTCTTATTGGCCGGGAGATCGTCTACCAGGACAGCCTCCATGTCCATGTCAGCGGGATCGTCCGCGACTGGTCGGAACATACGGACTTTCCCTACACCGACTTTATTTCCCTGTCGACGGTGGATCACAGCTTTTTGCTGCAAAGCCTTGGGCTCGATCCGTCACGGGCCAATAAAACTACAGCCATGGAGGCCGTGCTCCTGCAACTCGCGCCCAAAGCCGATCCGGACCATATCAGGACCGTCTTGTCGGCGCTGTACGAAAGGCAGGGCCGGACGAAGAGTATTTTTCCCCGCATCGAGCTGCAGCCCCTCAGTAGCGTGCATTTTACTTCCGTGGGAGGTGATAGCGCCATCAGCACTTCGCAGCTGTCGGTCTTATATGCGTTGCTGAGCATCGCGTTGTTTATTCTCGTCTTAGCCATGATCAATTATGTCAACCTAGCTACGGCCCAGTCGCTGACAAGGGAAAAAGAGATCAGCATCCGTAAGGTGATAGGGAGCGGCAGGCTCCACCTGATCGTGCAACTGCTGAGCGAGACCTTTTTGCTGACAGCGCTGGCCGGATTTATGGCCCTGTTGCTGGCAGCTCCGGTGCTACACGTTTTTCAGCAATTCATCCCTCCGGGTTTGCGGTTCTCACCGTTTGCACCGGTCAATCTGCTGTTTTTGCTGGGGATCACCCTCTTCATTACTTTGTTGGCGGGGCTTTATCCGGCAAGACTGTTGTCTTTTCATTCTCCTGTCGCGGCGCTGAAAGGAGCGGGGGCGCCGAGGGGTGGGGAGAAATGGTGGTTGCGGAAGGGGCTGATCGTGTTCCAGTTCACCATCTCCCTGCTCTTTATCATCGGCACGATGGTCATTGGCCGGCAGATCTCCTTCATGTTGCACAAAGATCTCGGTTTCCGGAGCGATGCCATTGTCACTTTCAACACGGATGAACGTAAGGACAGCGTCGGTAAAGCGCGGTTGCTGGAAGAAACGATCAGGCAGGTGCCTGGTGTTGCAGACGTGGCCCGGGAAAATATGCCGCCGATGGGTTCAGACAGGGGTATTTTTACGATCAGGTTAAGGGCCAATAGTACGGAGCGGCTGATCGTCGAGGCCATTACTGCCGACGAGCATTATATCCAGCTCTATGGGATCCGCTTGCTGGCGGGGAAGAACCTGTTTCCAAGCGATACGCTTAAGGAAGTGGTGATCAATGAGAGCTTGTCAAAAGCCCTGGGCTTCGGGAGCCCTGACCAGGCTATCGGGAAACAGATCTATACCTGGAACAAATATGTACCGATCGTCGGGGTCGTGGCGGATTTTCATAAATACTCCTATCGCGCACCCATTCAGCCCTTGCTGATTGCGGGCATCGCTTGCACCGACATCGCGGTGAGGCTCGATACCAAGGGAAGATCGGCGGGAGAAGTCCGCGCCATCCTTACGCGGATCGGGCGGCAGTGGAAAGCATTCTACCCGCATCGCCCCTTTGAATTCAGTTTTTTCGACGATGAGATTGCGCAGCTCTACCGGCGCGAGCAGACTATGGAATGGCTGATGGACATTGCGACGGGCATCACCTTATTGATCAGCTGTATCGGGCTCTTCGGGCTGACCCTGTTCACTACGGAGAGAAGGACCCGGGAGATCGGCATCCGCAAGGTAATGGGGGCCCGGGTGACGGATATCCTCACCTTGTTGGGTAAAGACCTTGTCCTGCTGATGCTGATCGCGTTGGTGATCGCCTCGGCGGGCGGTTGGTATGGCATGCACTGGTGGTTGCAGGATTATGCTTATCGCGTGCGCATCGGGGCGGATGTGTTCCTGTTGGCAGGCGCAGCCTTGTTGCTGGTGACGGTGCTGACGGTGGGGGCGCAGTCGTTAAAGGCGGCGCTGGTCAACCCGATTAAGTCGTTGCGTACGGAATGATCTTCCCTTAAAGTGAGCTTTGTTACCTGCCGGATATATTGTCGGCGTGCCAGGATCAAAGCCCGGCGAAGATGGGGGGCGGAAAAAAGAATGCCGGCCTGCCCTGTTTAAAGGCAGTTTGTGACATTAAACCTCGCTCCGGCATTCGTCTTCAGCTTATTGCGGGAGTGCGGTGTCTATGAACTTCCAGTTTGTCTTTTCAGTTGCCTTCACCAGGATCGTCCCGTTGGAGGTCAGCTCGATATGCTCCAGCTCATAGAACCCCGACTTGAAGTCCGCAGGCACACTCAGCCCTTCAATTTTGGCCTGCGCAGGAATGCTGGCTCCATCTCCTTCTGCAATGACTTCCAGGATGTGCAGGTCCTTCATTGGGCAAAAATACATCACTACGCTGTCGTGATGCATGTCCAGACGGACGGGAGACATGCTGGCCCTGACCGTTCCCCCGTGGGATAGTTTTTCTTCTTTCATCCTGGTCTGCAGGACATGTGGTTGAGAAAATGAAGTGACAGTCACCGGCGAAGATTGGGGTTGGATGGATGGCTCATAAGCTTTCCCGCCGCCGAAAAAGCCTTCAAACGCCGCAAATACCTTTTTCATACAAAGTGTTTTGAATTGTGAATGAAAAGAAACCCGAAAGGAGCGGTAGCCAGATCTGCAGTTGAATTAAGACTATCTGAAGTTATCCATTACAATTACGATATATCTCTTTTAAAAGACATACAATTAAGGTGCCCGGCTGCATTAAATGCGCCAGGATTCGATTTTTTTGTTTGTGATAAATTTTGTAAATTCTATGAGTGACGGCGGAATATGCAAAGGGCTTTACACCAGGTTCTTTTTGATGTAAGTAATGCTTTTCGTGATGCTGTCGAAGGGTGATCCCGGGCACTTATCCTGCTCGACAAAGAAATATTTCATCCCCGCATGGCTGGCGTGCGCAAAGATCTTTTTAAAATCGATGGTGCCATTGCCTACTTCCGTAAAAGCATGCTCCGGGGTTGCGTCCATGTCCTTCAGGTGCCAGAGGGGGAACCTGCCGGGGTTCTTTGCGAACAGGGCGATGGGGTCCTGGTTTGCCTTGGTGACCCAGTAGAGGTCCATTTCCATTTTCACGAGGTTCTTATCGGTATTTTCGAGCACTACATCATAGGGGTACTGATCGCCCTGTTTGTCGAACTCGAAGTCATGGTTGTGGTAGCAGAATTGTATCCCGGCTTTTTTGCATCTTTCTCCGGCCTTGTTGAATTCGCCGGCCAGCCATTTATAGTGGTCGAGCCCTTTTCTCTCAGCGGGGGACAGCCAGGCGCAGACCATGTATTTAATGCCCAGGGCGGCGGCATCGTCCACGGCGCGATCCCAATCATTCAGGAGGGTGCCTTTCATCTCTTTTTCCTTTCCCAGGTCCTCTCCCACTCTGTAGTGGCAGCTGCGCATTACCAGTCCGTTGGATTTCAGCAGGTCCTTAAAGCTTTTGGGGTCCATGCCATAGAACTTTTCGGTGCCTGTGTACGTGGCTCCCTCCAGGGAGTTGTACCCTATCTGGGCGACCTTGGCCAGGGTGCCGGCAGGGTCGGAAGCCATGGCGTCACGCACCGTGTAGAGCTGGAGGCCGATGGTCGGCTGGCCGGCTTTTATGAAGGAGGAAAGCGCGGGCGCTGCAAGCACGCCGGCGGAATACAGGGAAGCGGAGCGGAGGAATGATCTTCTTGTGTACATGGGTGGTTTTTTTAAATATGGAAGTCGTCGTTTTTATTATTGGCCCGTGAAATTTGTAACTTTTCACAAATTAAGCCATATGAGATTGCAAAAACTCTTCTTTCTACTCATATTTTCCGGGGTGGGGGTTTTTTGTTTTCCGGGCCTCCGTAGCCTTGCGGGATCCTGGCCCGGGGACGAGCACAAAACGCTGGCCATCGGGGCGCAAGCGCCGGACTTCCGGCTTACGGGGGTAGATGGGAAGACCTATACGCTTTCTTCCTTCCGGGACGCCCGGGTCCTCGTGATCGTCTTTACCTGCAACCACTGCCCTACGGCCCAGGCATATGAGGACCGGATCATCCGCCTGACGGCCGATTACCGGGGCAAGGGGGTGTCCGTAGTGGCGATCATGCCCAATGATCCCCGGTCTGTCCAGCTCAGCGAGCTGGGATATACGGATATGGGCGACAGCTTTGAGGAAATGAAAAGAAGGGCTTCGGAAAAGCATTTCAATTTCCCTTATTTGTATGACGGGGCAACGGAAGCCGTCTCCAAAAAGTACGGACCCGTGGCCACCCCCCATGTTTTTATTTTCGATAAGGAGCGGAAGCTGCGCTACAGCGGCCGGATCGACGACGTGGAAAAGCCTACGAAGACGCCGAATACGATGGACACGCGGAATGCTATTGAAGCATTGCTGAAAGGAATGGAACCTCCTGTTACGACGACCAAGGTGTTTGGCTGCAGCATCAAATGGGCGGAAAAAAGCGACTGGACCATCAAGGCTAAGCAGGAATGGGCGAAAGAGCCGGTGACGCTGGACACGATCGATGTCGCGGGGCTGCAGGCGCTGGTGAAAAACAATACGGATAAGCTCCGGCTGATCAACGTATGGGCGACCTGGTGCGGCCCCTGTGTGACGGAGTTCCCGGACCTGGTCGATATTAACCGGATGTACCGGCGCAGGGATTTCGAGTTCGTCACTGTCAGTGCAGATGAGCCGGGGAAAAAGGATAAGGTGTTGAAATTCCTTCAGGCTCAAATGGCGTCGGGCACCAATTATATCTTCCACATCGACGACAAGTACAAGCTGATCGAGGCGATCGATCCCAAATGGCAGGGTGCGCTACCCTATACCCTGGTAGTGGCGCCGGGCGGAAAGATCGTTTATGCAAAAGAGGGACCCATCGATCCGGCGGTACTGAAGAAAGCTATTGTGGATGATCCGACTATCGGGAGGTATTATTGAGCAGAGATCCTGGCGTACATGTCCCCAGTCGAGTATCCGCCAACGTTATACGAAAGCATGTCGTTCCCGACAAATACATACACCGTCGTGGCATTCATGTCGTTGTCATAAATGATCCTATCCATCATCTTCCCCGTTAGCTTGAATTTTTCTTTGACTATTCTATATGTCCCCTTTTTTTTCAGCATTCCGCCAGTGTACTTCTCATAGGTATTGGCCTGGTACTTATACATATTACCATTACCCGGAGGAAAATTCATGAGAACGACGCCGGCGCCGTTGCTTCGCAATTCCCAGGTGCCGACTATCAACATTTTGGTAGGCCATAAATTTTCGCTGCTTTTTTTGCAGTTTGAAAAAAGGCATAAAACAGAGAGCATTGCCAATATAAGACGGTGCATAAGCAGGGGTTTGCTCATCTGACAATAAAAGGAAGGAAAGCGTTGCAACAGGTGTACATACCATTGCCCCGGAGACTATTTCGTGCTACCGCTGGCCTCTTTCCCGGGATGGGGCTCTTCCTCTTCCTTATCCTCCGTCTCTTCCAACTGATCGCCTTTCTTCGTTTTGCCTGCTTTTACTTTTGGATTTTCCTGTGTGCCCGTCACCTTGACGGGTATGCCAATCAAGCCGAATGGAGGAAGGCCCACCCGGAACTGGAGATTGAGCCGTCCATCGAAAGCGGCCTGTCCTTCCATGCGCAGGCGAAAGGCGGATACTTTCATCCGGGTGCGCGCGATGGTGATAATATTATTATTGATGGTGGACTTAATATCCACTTTCGACAAATCGGGATCTGCCACGTCCTTGTTCGTCTCCTTGCTGACGGCGCTGAAAAGCTTCAGGCCTTTGACCTTTACTTTACTCAGGGACAATACGCCTCCCCCTTTGAGGGAAGGATATACGGGCTGCATGTTCCCGTCCAGCTTGCCGGCCAGTTGATAGTCCAGGGAAATGATGCCTTGCGCTTTGGCGGCAGAGGTTGCCATATCATGAAAGATCTTTACTTCCCTGTACGCCCGCTGTACGTCAAAGTCCTTCGCCTTGATGTGATAGTCGAACAGGGCTCGCTGTGGCGAGAGGCTTTGGTAGGCCGCATTCATTTCCACGGGTGCGCCGATGAGGGTAAAGCGGGTCGTGTCCAGGCGGAGCCTGCTGCTGTCGATGGTCATACCTCCGGAGAAATCGTCCAGGTCTATCCCGTTGTAGCGGATCCGCTTCACCTTTGCGTTGAAACCTACGGAGACACCTCCGGGGATGATGACGACGCCTGTCTGTCCGGCGGGGACGGAGGACGCGCCGGCTGAAGGTTTATACACCGCAAAGCTCACATTGGCAGGCGCGGAGGCGCCGGGAGCGGCGGTGCCGGATCCCGTGTTGGCAAATGCCATGAACTCATCTACCAGCAGGTAATCGCTGGCCAGATCGAAATGACCTTTTACAGGCTGGCCTTTGCTGGTCATATAGCCGAAGATATTCGAGAGCCATCCGTTGAGGGATGCGCGGGTCTTTCCATAGCGGAAGTCGAATTCATCGAACCACATTTTGTCCTGATCAAACCGGAACAAGCCCTTGCCGATCCTGAATGGCATGGGGAAGAGCTCGGAGCTTACCAGCAGGTCTTTTACTTTCAGGGTACCTGAATTATACAACCTGTCGTATCGCCCGGCCTGTGCATCGCTTTGGCGGCCTTTCAGGGACAGATCGGCTTCGATGAAGCCTTTTACATCATAGCCTTTGATGGCAAATACCTGGTAGATCTTCCCCAGGTCCAGCAATCCCCGGGAAGCGATGTTGTAGCGCAGGTCCTGGAAATTCTTCAGGTCGGCCTTCAGCGTAAAGGGCTGGCCTTCGAAGCGGAAGGAGAACGGCGTCACTTCCACCTCCAGGTTTTTCAGCGTGCCGGTGCTGTTCCAGATATGGGCGTTGACCTGGATGCTTTCCAGGGCGCGGGGATAATATTTCGTTTTGAGGATCCCGTTGCTTAACTGAAGATCGGCCACGGTGACGGGGAATATTTTGCGCTCCGGCTGATAATTCCCGTTGGACAGGATATGCACCCGCAGGTCCCCCGCCAGGTCCATGCTGTCGAGCGGCATGACCTGTTTCAGATCGGACAAATGAAACACCGACTCCAGGTTGGCATCGATGGGAAAGTCGCGGGCGTTGCCCATCCTGAAGAAACCTTTGACATAATTACTTAATACATTGGCATTGATATTCTCCAGCTCCAAGCGAATGTTGCGGTAGTCGTTGTTGGCGCAGGAAGCGTCGAGGTTGAAGCTGATATCCTTTATTGCTTCCGGAAAGGACGCATATTTGAAATAGCCCTTACTCAGTGAGCTCTTGACATAAAAATGGGGTATGCCTGTCACGACTGTGTCATAGGTGACCTTACGAAGGCTGACATTACGGACCACGCGGGTGCTGTATTGTCCTTCCGCGGCTGCATGGAGATCATACCGGCCTCCCAGGTCGATGGAGCTGACGCCGATGGCCTTGTTCCATTTCTGCAGGTCCATCCCGGCATCGATACGACCTTTGATCCAAGGCTGGCTCAGGCCTTTCAGCTGTAAGGCGGCACTGAAATAATCTTTATCGATGTTGAAATATACCGTGTCAATGATCGCCGACAGGCTGTCGGGATTCAGGCCGGGCAGGCGCGAGTGGAAGCTGAGCAAGAGGTTCTTCAGCGGAGCGGGCGCCTGCGGACCTGCAAGATACCCGTCCCTGATCTTCATATTCAGGATGAGGTCGGGCATGATCCTGGCGGAGCTGATATACTTACCTGTGAGGGACGCATCCAGATCACCGGAGCCTTTCAGCTGCATCCTGCTGAGCCAGTTCAACACATCAGGCGGCAGGGCCGTAAAGATATCATGCAGCCCCGCATCTTCGGAACGCAGCTTGAAATCCATGTCGTAGCCATCTTTCAGGAATTCGAACCGGCCCGTGAAGTCGACGGGGAGCTGGTTGATCATCAGCTTGTTCTTTTCGAAGAACAGGCCAAAGGAGTTCGTGTTGATCCTGGTGACCAGGTCCGCATCGATCTTTTTATTGACGAAATATGCCTGGCGGTCGTAATACAGGTCCATGGACGCCACTTCCATGTGCGTCGTCAGGTCGAAAATGGCCTGGCTCAGGTCGCCACTCCCCCTGTAATCGATGTCTCTCATGTTGATGAGAATAGGCATGGAGCGGTCGTTGTATACGAGCTTACTATTTTTGATGACGATCTTCCTGATCTTCAGGGATGCATCGGACGAGTCGGCGGCATGTGTGTTATGGTTGCTTTCCTTCGACGCGTATACATTATAGTTGGCCTTTCCCGCCGAATCCACCTGTATATTGATGAATGCATGCGTGAGGAAGATCTTGTCGATCTTCAGGGTGGAGAAAACGCTGGTGAGGTCCACGCCCAGGGCTGCTTCGTCGGCCTCGATCAGGGTCTCTTTTTCAAAAGGCGCCGAGCCATTCAGCTTAAAATCGTAGAGCGTCAGCGTCAGGGCGGGAAAATGTTTAAAGAAGGACAGGCGGGCCGAGGAAAAGCCAAGCTCGCTGTGCACGCTGCTCTTCGCCCACTGGCGGATCTTAGCAGACACGAAGCCGGGAAATATATAAGGTAGCAGGAATAACAACAGGATGATGCTGCCCGTTGCTATGCCCGCGATCTTCAGGGTCTTAAACAGCAGCCGGGGAAAAGGTCGTTTCATAAACAAATAATTATAGCTTACTCTGCAGCTAAGAGGATATATTTAAGTGTAAAAATACTAATATTATAAAGTTTATCTATTTTTAATCGGCCGCAAACCTTCCGGCCATGAAAAGCCTTAATCTATGCCAACTTCTGCCACCTCCGAAAGCAAAAAGACCCGCGCACGGGCGGCCGTTGAAAAAGAAGCGAACCTGGATGCTATCGTGGAGCACTTCGACGGGTTTGTCTGGAGCATCGACCGTGACCTTCAATATATTGTACTCAATACCGCCTTACAGAAAAAGATCAAGGAACTGGCCGGCCTGGATGCCCGGGCGGGGGATAAGATGACCGATCTGTTTGGGATGCTGGACCCTTCCAAGGCCCGATTGTGGGAAAACATTTGTCAGCAGGGATTTGCAGGCGAACGCCAGCGGGTAGTGGAAAAGCTGTCCATCAACGGGGATGCGGTCTTTTATGAAGTATCGATCAACCCTATCCGTAAAGGTAAGGAGGTAGTAGGTCTTTCCTGTTTTGCCCGGGAC
The DNA here is from genome assembly GCF_030546645.1 of Flavitalea plasmicola. Classification (GTDB taxonomy): domain Bacteria; phylum Bacteroidota; class Bacteroidia; order Chitinophagales; family Chitinophagaceae; genus Puia. The sequence goes on along the minus strand of NZ_JAUOTO010000006.1, from coordinate 234,628 downwards.
CTCACCGGGGAGAAGCTGACCGAACAGAAGGCGCAGATGAACGAGATCCGTTTCCGGAGCCTGATCGAGAAAGGAACGGATATCATTGTCGTTATTAATGACAAGGGCAGCATCGCCTACACGAGTCCTTCCATAGAGCGCTATTTTGGGATCACCGACGCGGAGAACCTGGGTAAGAGTGCTTTCGACTATATTCATCCGGAGGATATTCCCCGGCTGGTGGAAACCTTTATGGAGGTATTGAGCAGTCCGGGCAAGCCTATCTTTGTGCAGGCCAGGGCGCAGACGAAGGAGTGCAAGCTCTTCTGGGTGGAAGGGGTTGTCACTAACCTGCTGGGAGTTGAAGGGGTTAATGGCGTCGTTTGTAATTTCAGGGATGTCACGGAGCGAAAGGAAATAGAAAAGAAGATCAGGCAGGCTTCCATCGATGCGCAGGAACGGGAAAGGGAGGAGATCGGCAGGGAGCTGCATGACAACGTGAACCAGATACTGACCACGGCCCGCCTTTACCTGGACTGTATACTGGAGGCTCCTTCCGAGCAGGAATCCATTATCCGGCGCAGCAGCGAGATCATTACCTCGGCTATCGAAGAGATCCGCAAGCTCTCCCGGAGCATGACCCAATCCTTTCACAAAGAGATCGGGTTGAAGCTGTCCATCGAAGACCTGCTGGAAAACATCCGGCAATTACCGGAGGGCATCCATGTCACCTTTGATTATTTCCTGCCAAGCGAACTGGACCTCGACGACAAGCTGAAAACGACCATCTTCCGTATTGTGCAGGAACAATTGAATAATGTGCTCAAACATGCCGCAGCCTCCACCGTCCATATATCCCTCCGGGAGGACGGACCTGCTATCTGGCTGCGTATTCACGACAACGGACAGGGTTTCGACACGCGTAAGAAACGCGAGGGCATCGGGATCAATAATATCATCAGCAGAGCGGAGCTTTTCAACGGACAGGTGGATATCGAATCTTTACCGGGGAAGGGATGCGCTTTATCCGTGAGCTTCCTGCAACACTGACCCGCGGCGATCTGCGCTGCTTCTCAGCAGGGGACTGATGAGGCGGGCCCATTTCTTACCGATGGCCAGGCTCCATTGAAAGGTCCTCAGCGTATCATGCCCTGTAATATCCAACCTTTGAACGAGGAATCGATGCTTTAACGGGAAGGGATTGATGCGATTGCCGATGCGGAATGCCAGGCTGATCCCCTTTTCTTCAAGGATCTCGAAAAGCGTGGATTGGTCGAGCCCCTTACGACGGGGATACGCGCCAAAGGGATAGGCCAGGCAGGGCTGATAGGGAATATCCATTGAGCGTAATGCCACCATACTTAGCTCCAGATCTGCCGCCAGCCTGAATGGGTTGAGCTCCGCATAGCTCCGGTGGTCAAAAGAATGTAGTCCTATTTCCACCAGGTCCGGGTCCATTTTGCGGATGTCGTCGGCTGTCAGGCAGGGGAGGCCCCTGTACTCTCCCTGGTGGATGAAGGCCGGTACAACAAAGAGATTGATGCGGATACGATATTGCTTAGCCAGTGGATAGGCGATCTCCAGGTTATCCCTGAAGCCGTCATCGAAGGTCACCAGCACCGGCTTTACCGGCAGGCTGCCTTTTCCTTCCACCGCTTCGATGAGCTCGCTGAGCAGGATGGTGGTATAGCCGTGTGTGCGCAGATAGCGGAATTGAGCTTCCAGCTGACCTGCGTCGACCGTAAGGTCGTCCCTCCTGCCATCACCGGACACGCTGTGATACATGAGCACCCGCAGGTGTTCTTTCGGGAACAAGCTCTTACTCATATATCGGATGAGGTCGAAAATCATTTGTTAGAATGGGGTAAAGGTGTATTAAGGGTTGGGGGGGAGGCGTGCAGCTCCCTGATCTTTACATATTTGAGAAAGTGATACTGCGCGTTGAAGACTGACCAGTAAAAGCCTTCGAGGCCATTGAGAAAGTTCCGCTCGAGGAAATAATATCGAAGAAAATAATAAGGCAGGGCGGACAAGACGGCCAGGATGGATTTTTTCTTTCCTTTTGCCACTGCTTCACGGGCTGAAAGGGATGAATAGCGGTCGTATTTTTCATTCCATTGCCGGAGGTTTGCATAGCTGTAGTGCAGCATCTTACCTTGTAACCGGCCTGTCTCTCCTTTCAACTCCAGCTTTTCATGGACCAGGGCCATGTTGAAGTCCCCGGCCTGCCTGTTGAAAAGACGGAGGAAATACCGTTGGCTTTCCTTTCCATAACGGAATTCCCGTCCCAGGAATACCAGGTTCATAGGAAGCTGGTATCCTGTGCAGGAGGGGTTTTTCGCCATCGTGTCCTGGATCTCCCTGCAAAGACTTTCAGAGGGCACCTCGTCTGCGTCGATGCATAGGATCCAATCATTTTTGGCCCTGGAGACGGCGAATTTTTTTTGCGCGCCGTATCCGTCAAAGGATCTGAAAAAGATCTTACAGCCGAATTCTCTGCATATCTCAAGCGTATCATCGGTGCTGTAGCTGTCGACAATGACAATTTCGTCACACCAGGATAGCTGAGAGAGGGTCCTGCGGATGTTGCGGCTCTCATTAAAAGTGATGATGACTGCGCTTACTTTTTTAGCGGGTATCGGAATAGAACGGGCAAGGGTCCCCGATAAGACACTCCTGGTATCTTCCGGTGTTTTTTGAAAGGTTAGCATACGGCGTGTTTCAACAGGAAAACGCCCGGGTGGGGAAATACCCCTACGAGGGAGCGCGATTTTTTTTTGAATGGCTCACCGCATGGTGTCGAAATAATAAACCCACTGATGTTTACTGCTGCCTCCAAATATGCCCAGGCCATTTTGAATATTGCCCGGAGGGGAATAGAGCTGGCCGGGAGGCACGGAGCCGATGTCGGATTTGTATTTTTCGTACCAGAACCAATAATTATATAATTCGGCGCTGACGGACTTGAGCTGAAGCAATACGCGTCCCCTCCCCTCCTGATCCCCGGAAATAAAATTTTTGCGATCGATGAGCACGGTGGTGGTATATTTCCTGCTGACGACATGGCCCGGCCAGAAGATCCTGCGGAAGGGGCTGTCCAGGCTGCTGACCTGGGCGTTGTCCACATTGCCGTCATCCGTGAAAACGTTGAGGCGTCTGAAGCTATTGGTCGTGGAAGAGTCGCAGAGCAGACTCACTCCGGGTTTGTTCTTTACCTGCTCATATAGGGACCTTCCTTCCGGCCGCTCGTAACTATACCGTACACCTTGCCAAAAAAAATAATGTGTAACGCGCATCAATTCCTTGAGCGCTTCAAAAACAAAATAATGGGAGACGCCGGGGGTGTCGGTGATGGTGAACTGCAGGCGTAGCATTGGTTGGCCGTTACGGAAGTCCGTAGCGGTGTCGACTGCCGAAATGTGTATGGGTGTCGGTATAGTGGTCTGGGCCGTAACGGTGCCCGATAGCGGGTCCTGCACCTGTAGCGTATAGGTCATATTATGCCGCGGCTTTTGAGGGGCTGTATAGATCGACGCCGGATTGCCTGTATAATCGGGAGAGGTATTGAGCTTTAGTGTCCAGGACCTGCCGTCCTGGCGGGCAATTTTTACATTGGCGGAATTGACCTTTTCAAAGCTGATGATCCCGCCGCTGCCCACCTGGATGCTTTTACTGACGGGTATTTTTATGGAGTCGCCGGCCGTGAGCTCGGCCAGTATTACCAGCTCATTACTTGCCGGCTGGTCCTGATAAGGGTCTTTTTTGCATGCGATTGCGCCGAGCAGGGTCCAAACCAGCAATCCCGGCAGCGCCAGGCGTGTAATAAGGGAATATCGTGCGACATACCGCATCAAAAATCGACCGTCGATGACAAGTAGGGGGTTATGTTAAATAATTGGTTTTTCATGACGATGACAAGGGATTTGCTGTGCAGGGACCCTTCCAATCCATAGCTATACTGGCCAGGTGCTCCGTATACATTGTACACACCGGCCGTCCAGTTGAAACCAAATCGTTTTTTTCGGGGCGGGTGATAGCTGGCTGAAAGATCCAGGCGATGATAGGGCCTGGTACGATAGTCATTGACCCCCGAAAAATGATAAATGAACCGGTAGCTTTTCAACAGATCGTCCGGGTTGGAGATCTGCTGGGCGTTGTCGTAATCCGGGTAGATGCGTTCCGGCAGCGTAAAAACATCGCCCGAAGATATCATCCACAGTAAAGATATGTCTTTACTTTTGTCCGCCTTGTAGGTAACGGCCATGTTGAAGTTGTGGCGCCGATCGTATTTAAATGGGAATTTCCTGCCTTCGTTGATCTGATCGAACTGCCGCCAATTCCAGGACAGGGTGTATGCGATATGCATATTGAGCTTGCGCCCCTTCTTATCTCCCGCGAATTCCAATCCATAGCTCCAGCCCTTTCCCGTCTGGACATTCTGTTCCCAGGTGGAGTCGGTGTTTATAAAAAAGCTCTTCCCTTCCGAGTAGTTGGTCACTTTGTACATTTTCTTCCAGTAGCCGCCGATGGTAAAGGAAAGGTCCTTTTTCCCTTTATAAGCATATCCCAGATCGACGCTCTTCCCATTTTCCGGCCCCAGCGCACCGGTGCTGGGCACCCATGTATCGCTGTTGATGCCCAGGGAGGGGTTTGTCAGCAAATGGAGATATTGGGTCATCCTGCTGTAAGAAGCATAAATCTGTCCCGTGGCACTGAACTTGTAGACGGCATATAGCCTGGGTTGCAGAGAAGTGTACCGATCGTCTTTGAACCTGTATTTTGAAAAATGGATCCCCGGTCGCAGCAGGAAGCGTTTGGTTACATTGACGTCCGCCTCTGAATACAATGTGATCTCCCGAAATGGCAACGGCGTGAACGATTGAAAGCTGGCCGGGTCGATGGCGATGGTGGAGTCGATCCTGCTTTCGAAGGGTTTGATCCGGGTATAAGCAAATTCGGCCCCGGAATTTAGCCGGATCGCATTGGTCATCCGCATTTCGACCTGTGTCCGACCGGAATAATGTGCCAGGGAGGAATACGTATTGAAGGATCGCCGGGAGAGCGGCAGGCCGGAAGAGTCATCATAATTCGTATAGATAAACCCGGCGAGGTTGTAATAGTTACTGTTGGAGATCGTGGTGGTGACAAAAGCGTTGGAAGAAAGCAGATGGGTCCAGCCAAGTGAAGCGACCTGGTTGCCCCACCGCTGTCTATTGTTCAGATTGTTGTTGCTGACCTGGAGGTTGAGATGGTCGATGCCAGTGTAGGCGTTGAATATCAGTTTGTTATTTTTATCGAGCAGATGGGTGCATTTGAATTGGATGTCATAAAAATTGTTGTTGAAATCTTTCTGAAAGAGGTTGATCAGGGAATTGAACATGCTGTGGCGGAAAGACAGCATAACGGCGGTCTTATTCTTTCTTAAGGGGCCTTCGATGGTAAACGATCCTGCCAGGAAGTTGAGATTGGCTTCACCTCCCCATTTCTCCATATTCCCATCCTTTGTATTGACGTCAATAACAGCCGAAAGCCTGCCTCCATACCGGGAGGGAAAGTCGCTTTTGAACAGCTGCATTGATTTCATGGAAGTCTTATTCACGATGGACAGGGCGCCCAGCATATGGGTAGGGTTAAAAACGGGGTTCCCATCCAGCAAAAAAAGGTTGCCGTCCTGCTCGCCGCCCCGGACCAGGAGCCCGTTGGCTGCGTCCGTCACATTCATCACGCCGGGAAAAATATAGAGTGAACGGAGGGCATCGTTCTCGCCCAGAAAGTTATTAAAACCATCGTACTCGCCAGGATGGATCTTATCATTGGCGTTCTTCTTTATCCCATTATCCGCGGAGACGATCACCTCGGGGAAGTCTTCCTTGCGGGCCAGGAAGATATCGGTGCGAAGGCCCCAATGCAGTCCTATCTCCAGCTGCCGGGGCTGGCATCCCGCGTAGCTGATCTCCAGGATGTGACGTCCTTCAGGCAGCAACATGGTGAAATAGCCATGCGTGTTGGTTACGACGGCTTTATGGGTGGATGGTTCATATATGACCGCATCGTGCAGGGGTTCGCGGCTGCCTTGCTCGGCGACAATACCAAAAAGAGAATAAAGGGGTAAAAGCGCGTCATCCGCCAATGGAGTGGCAGCAGGCGCCAGAATGATCTTATCGTTCTTTTCTATGGCTTTTACTTTCTCGCCGGAAAGGACCTGCTGCAGGAGGGCGCCCAGTGTCAGCGCATCCCTGTCCGGGGTGACGATCCTGCCGGCCTGAAAGCTTACCGATGCATATTCGATCTGTATGCCACTGCTGGCATTGATCTCGTCCAGAAAATCCCTGATAGTGCCTTTTTGCAGGTGGGAGCGGAAGGGTCTGTATAGCATGCTGTTCTTTTGGGCCGGCAGCCGGAGAGCAACCAAAAAGAATAAGAGAAGAAAGCAGCAGTATATCAGTGTGCTCCTCATTTCCGGGCAAAGAACAGGGTATCTTTTTCCTGTTTGGTTTGAAGACCTGTCGTCAGCCGTACCTCTTCCAGCACCTGTTCCAGCGGCTGATGGTCAAAGCGGGCCGTGACTTTTATTTCTCCTGCCTCATTGCGGAGGTCCGGAGCAATGGAAACGGATGCTTTGAAGTGATCACTGATGTCCCGCGCTACCTGGTCCAGGGGCGCCTGCCTGAATTCCAGCAGGCCTGTCTTCCACGAAATAAAGTTAGGTGTACCCATTCCGGAAAATGACAATTTATTTTTCGAGATCGTTGCTTTCTGTCCCGGAGAAAGGACCAGCGGATGGGAAAGGTCTTCATTGGCCGTCAGCTTCACCTTTCCCGTAGCTACAACGACCTCTCCCCCCGTGTCGCGGTCTTTCACCAGAAAAGAGGTGCCAATGTCCTCGATGGTGACATGGGTGGTATGTATCCTGAATGGCCGGGTAGCATCCGGAGCGGGTGCAAAAAAGGCTTCACCGCTGAGCTCCACCTGGCGGGCCCTGCTGCCGAATCTATTGGGATATAGTAACTCAGCTCCTTTTCGCAGCCAGACCATCGATCCATCGGGCAGGGTCAACTGCCTGACGTCCCCGGCGGCAAGGACATGCTGTTGCGGGCCATTGCGGCTTGCATTATAATACCACCATCCGGCGCCCATCACCAGCAGAACGGAAGCTGCTGCAAGGGTTTTCGTCCAGCGTCGCCGGAATATTACCGGTGACGTATAGGTGTCCGGACTTGCCTGTTGCCGGGGATCGATCTTCTTCCAGGCGGCTTTCTCATCAAATCTCCGCTGGTTGAACAGGTTTCCGCTGGACTCCCACAGCTTTTTCATTGCTTCCAGCTCGATGGGATGATCCGGGTCAGCGTCCAGCCACTGTTGCAGGGCTGCCTCCTCGTCCGGAGAGGCACTACGGCTAAGGTACTTTGTCATCAGCCGTACATGTTCGTTGTCCTCCATCATGAAAGGTGGTTTATATAAGAACGAAAAATTGGCCTTTTCCCCCACGTACTCATAAAAAAATATTAACCAGGACCCAGGCCAGGTAAACTCCTTTATCCTTTAAGAAAGCCCTTATCATCTTCAATGCCTTACTCAGCTGATTTTCCACTGTTTTGACGGAAATGTCCAGGCTTGCGGCGATCTCTTTGTAGGTCATATTACTGATCCTGCTCAAAAGAAATACTTCCCTGCACCGGGGAGGCAGGCCTTCGATGGCTGTCCGGACGAGCGCCATGTAGTCTGCCGGGCCGTTTTCTTTGTCGGGAATGTAATCGACCCCATCCTCTTCCCATTCCACCCTGCCGCCTTTTTTTTCCCGCCGAAGCTTGGTGATACAATTGTTGCGGACTGCCGTGAAAAGATAGTATCGTATGCCGTCCGTCTCTATAAGATCCGGGCGGTCCTTCCATACGCGCATGAAAACTTCCTGAACGATGTCCTCGCTGTCGCTTTCGTCCTTTAAAAAGCTATCGGCATAATTACAAAGGGGATTATACCAGGTATTGAATATTACCTCAAAGGAATGGTATAGGTGGTCCCTGTTAGTGCTCATACGTTAACGGGCCCAAGTTAGCAGCTTTGGTATAATCCGTTGAAAAAATTTCGCGCCGATGAAAAAAAAACCAGACCTTTGAGCGCAATAATGGCCAGCATATGAAATTTTAACTTTCCCTTCGCATTGTCGGCAGTCTCTGCCGACTCCCTCTACCGGCTGATCTTTTATTTTCCAATTTTTTAAATCGGGTTCAAATGTCTTCTGATCAAACTACTTCGGGCAGTAATAATTCTGTCTATTCCGTTATAAAACAAGCTTTGTCCGGCGAGCACCGCGACTATACCACAGGCAGCATCCGCAGGGCCGTCATTTTTCTATCCATCCCCATGATCCTGGAAATGTGCATGGAATCGGTGTTTGCGGTGGTAGATATATTTTTTGTAGGTCGCATCGGTAAGGAAGCCGTAGCAACGGTGGGCCTGACGGAGTCTGTCCTCACCCTGGTATATTCCATGGCCATGGGGCTCAGCATGGCGGCTACCGCAATGGTGGCGCGGCGTACGGGCGAGAAGAATCCCGAAGGGGCCGCGCATGCGGCTGCCCAGGCCATCAACCTGGCCCTGGGCGTCACCGTGGTGGTCAGTCTGGCAGGCTTCCTTCTCGCTCCGGATATCCTGCGGCTGATGGGCGGTTCCCCGGAAACGGTAGCAAACGGCGCCATATACACCCGGATCATGTTTGGCGGCAGCGTGGTGATCATGCTGCTGTACCTGATCAACGGCATCTTCCGCGGCGCCGGCAACGCTTCCATGGCCATGTGGTCATTATGGCTCGCCAATGGCTTTAATATCCTCCTCTGTCCCCTCCTCATCCATTATTTCGGATTGAAAGGAGCGGCTATTGCTACGACGGTCGGCCGGGGTATTGGCGTCATTTACCAGCTCTATCATCTCTTCAGGGGTAAGGGCATCATCCGGATAAGCGCGAGATCCTTCAAGCCTGATCTGCCTCTTTTGAAGGCAATCGCCAAAGTTGCCTGGACCGGTACTACCCAGTTCCTCATCCAATCCGGCAGCTGGATCGTTTTGGTATGGATCGTAGCTCATGTGGCGATCTCCAAAGACGCAGCTATCGCAGGTTACCAGGTGGCCATCCGGATCTTCATCTTCTTCCTGCTACCGGCCTGGGGCATGAGCAATGCAGCCGCCACGCTGGTGGGCCAGAACCTGGGGGCACAACGTCCCGACAGGGCGGAGCAATCCGTGTGGACTGCGGCCCGCTATAACGGTATCTTCATGTTCATCGTCACCCTGCTGTTCCTCTTTGGCTCGGATGCCATCGTCTCTTTCATGAACAAGGACCCGGAAGTACAAAAAGTGGCTGTGTTGGCCTTGCGTGTCGTCAGCCTGGGATACATCATCTACGGAGTGGGCATGGTGCTGACCAATGCTTTCAACGGGGCAGGAGATACCCGTACTCCCACGCTGATCAATATCTTTTGTTTCTGGGCTTTCCAGATCCCGCTGGCGTATATCCTCGCCATGGCGCTGCACCTGGGCCCCCTGGGCGTCTTCATCGCCATCCCTGTTACGGAGCTGGCCGTGATCATTTCGAGCTACCTGATATTCCGAAAGGGTAACTGGAAAAAGGTAAAAATATGACCTTATAGGACATTTAAATATTCCATTGATAATTAACCCCTTACAGGCCGTAAGGGGTTTTTCTTACTCCTTCGAAAAAGGGAAAGATCGCACAATAAAAACTTTCTCTAAAAGGTTCTTGTACAAGCAGGAATAAGATAATATTTTAGTTTCCCGTCCGTTTAATGTCCGGAAAACGGAGGTCCCTAAAATGTAATCCGTTTTCCGGAAAGATCTAATATCTGTCCTTCGGACAACGAACCTCCGGTTCGTTCTGAGAGACATCAAATTAAAACCTTTAGAACAAAATGCGTCGTATTCTTTTTAACCCGCTGTGCTGGCTTGTGGCGCTCGCTTTTTTGGCGCCGGTGAATGTGCTGAAAGCAGGTGAGGGAGATGGTCCCCGGGGGCACAAACATACTATTGGGATCAAGGCTACCAGCGCCAAAGCAACTGCCAAGGCGGCGGCTTTTGCGGAAGAGGTTGCCGCGCTTTATGAGCAGATCAACCTGAAGGAGACAGGTCTGACGAAGAAGGCTTTCGAATATGCCCTGAAGGGGTATTATTATATGCTGGAACATCATTGGCTGAGCAAAACAAACATCCTGTCTATCTGTGACCTCAGCCAGTCTTCCCGGAACAAGCGTCTCTATGTGCTGGACCTGGAGCAGAAGACGGTGCTGGTGAATACCTATGTGGCGCATGGTCGGAATTCGGGTATGGAATATGCGCGGAGCTTCTCCAACAACCCGTCGTCGCACAAGACGAGCCTGGGTTTTTACGTGACGCAGGACACCTATTTTGGATCCAACGGTTTGTCGTTGAAGATACGGGGCATGGAGAATGGGTTTAATGACAGGGCGACGGGACGGAATATCGTGGTGCATGGATCGGAATATGTGGGGCCGGATTATCTGCAGATGAATGGCGTCAGTGGCAGGAGCTACGGGTGCCCGGCGATCCCTGCTGATGAGTCGCAGGAGATCATCGACTTAATTAAAGAAGGTTCTTGTCTTTTTATTTATCATCCGACTAAAAGATATATTACGCGATCGAAGATACTTAACGGCTAGCTTCTAGCATGGACGCAAACTTCAGATGGTTTGAAGGTGAAAAAGCTCAATATAGGTTCGTACCCTATGATTGGGCTTTTCTTTTTTCTTGTGGTTTGATTAGGTGCTTTGAGATTTTTCTTCTGTGTTATTTGCCGCAGCTATGTACCTTCCGTCGCTGTACATTGGGTACCACTGAACATTTTTTCATAGTTGCGCGGATCTTCTATTGGGCATTTGTGGCTGAATGCGCTGACCCAATGTAAGGCTCCTCCAGGTCATAGCTGACGGCCTGGTCGCGGAGAGGGCCAGCCGTAGTGGATGGGTTAAGCAGAAGAGTCAGTGGCTGTGGGGAGAGTTAACAGGTGAGATGAGTTCGACTGTATGAAGTTGGCGATTTGCCGATCAGTGGCATTGAGGTCGACCCTGCCGTGAAGTCCGCCTTACCTTTCCTACGGTGGAGATTTAGGAAAATGTTGATTATAGTTATCGTTGAAAAAAGTACTCCGTTTTATCGGAGATGGAAAGTACAGCGGCGGAACGGTTAGGGTCGCCGATAATAGCGGAGAAAGAAAATCCCGAAACACCTAGAAAAATCCAAAAAGTCGAATAGCCACGCGCCAGTACAAGTGAGTGACACAACGGCTGCTGAACCCTGCTGGACCGCCGGCACCATTCAAAATTGCCAGGCGATGAATTGGGCGAGCATCCCTACGGCAAGGCCGGAATACATTTCAAACGGGGTGTGATCCCCCGTGAGTAAGCGCGAAGTGGTTACCAGCCCGGCGGCTAATACGGAGATGGAAAGATACAGACCGGAAGCGTAGCTATCCGTAAACGAGAACAGAATGAAGAACATCACGGCGCCTCCCAGGGCGATGCCGTGCATGCTGATCTTAAAATAAATATTGGCGATCCATCCTCCGCACAGGGCCAGGAAAGCTCCCAGCAGAAAATGAATGGAGATGGGGGGGCTGTCCGAAAGATTCTTGTACACGTTCCAGGTCCACCAATAGAAGATCATGGCAATGATATAGGGTATGATCCGCTCTTTCTCGGTGCGGAGGTGCATGGATTTAATGAAACCCAGTCTCCACAGGAGGAATACGGCAAAAGCGGGGAAGAGTGCGTCGCAGAGGACGACGTTGAGAAAGCGAAAGAACTTTATCCTGGGGTCGAACCCGGTGAAGGCATAGGGATGAAAAAAGATGAGAAAGGCCATTACATAGCTGGTGATAAATAATGGATGGAAGATATAGGCGATCAGGCGGGCGAAAAAGCGCAGGATCGGATGGGGTTTGCCCGGATGCGGATGGCTTACTGTAAGTGCAGGATTTGCGTTGCTCATACTTTCGATTTATAACTCTTTCCGTAGGCGGGCGACGGGGATGTTCAGCTGCTCGCGGTATTTGGCTACCGTGCGGCGGGCAATATTGTATCCTTTTTCCTGGAGGAGCTCGGTCAGCTTCTCATCGCTGAGCGGCTTTTTCTTGCTTTCTCCTTCGATGAGATCGCTGAGGATCTTCTTTACTTCGCGGGTGGACACTTCCTCGCCGCTGTCGGTGCTGAGCGATTCACTAAAGAAGAATTTCAGGCGATAGGTGCCGAATTCCGTCTGGACGAATTTGCTGTTGGCGACGCGGCTGACGGTGGAAATATCCAGCGCGGTCCTTTCGGCAATATCTTTCAGGATCATGGGCCGCAGCGTGGTCTCATCACCTGTGAGGAAGAACTCGTGCTGGTAGTCCATGATCGTGTGCATGGTATTGTAAAGCGTTTGCTGCCGTTGTTTGATGGCGTCGATGAACCATTTGGCGGCGTCGATCTTCTGCTTGATGAACAGCACGGCCTCTTTCTGGCGTTTGTCCTTTTTGCTCCCGCGGTCGTATTCCTTCAACATCTCCTTGTATCCTTCGCTGATGCGGAGATCGGGCGCATTCTTGGAATTCAGTGACAGCTCCAGCTTTCCGCCTGTGTTGGAAATGAAAAAGTCGGGGATCACGTAGCTCTCTGCCTTATTCACTTCGCTGACGTCGCCGCCGGGCTTGGGGTTGAGCTTGACGATCTGGTTGATCACGTCTTTCAGCTGGTCGTCAGTCAGGTTGAGGCCACGCTGGATCTTATCGTAATGCTTCTTGGTGAATTCGTCAAAATAGTAGGTGAGGACATCGATGGCCATTTCGACGCTTTTACCGTCGCCCTTTTTCCGATTGAGCTGGATGAGCAGGCATTCCTGCAGGTCCCGGGCGGCGACGCCGGGCGGGTCGAACTGCTGGATCTTTTTGATGAGGGATTCTATCTCCTGTTCCGAAGTTTCAATGTTCTGCCGGAAAGCCAGGTCGTCTGCAATGGAGGCGGTCTCCCTGCGCAGGTAGCCATCATCGTCGATGCTGCCCACGATCTGCTCGGCGATCTTGCGGGTCCGATCGTCCACCACCAACATGCCCAGCTGGTCCAGCAGTAATTCGTGGAAAGAGGTCTCCACTCTGTGGGGCATTACCCTGTCTTCGTCCAATTCAGGGTAGTTCTCGTCCCGTAGCTTGTAATCCGCTACGTCATCATCGTATTCGTTGACATATTCGCTGATGTCGATGTTCTCATATTCGTCCTCGCTGCCGTCCTTCTCTTCAAACTCCTCCGTATTCTCGAATTCGTCCTTCAGCTCTTCTCCATCGCTGTGATCATCCTCTGTCACTTCCAGGGCAGGGTTCTCCTCCAGCTCTTCCTTGATCCTTTCTTCAAGGTTGGCCGTAGGCACCTGCAGCAACTTCATCAGCTGAATTTGCTGTGGCGACAGTTTTTGTAGTAACTTTTGCTGTAAAGATTGACTTAACGACATTTAATCAGGGGTTTTGCTCTGTCGGTCATTTCCAAAAAAGGGAAAAGGCCGGCGCGAACCACAAAAATCAGGCCGTAAATCTACATAAAAAGGATAGAAGCACCATGCAACGAAAAAAAATGTTTCTTGTTGTATGTCTTTCAGCTCTTCTGGCAGGAAGCGCGAGCGGGCAGAATTTTTTGCCGGAGAAGGCTAAACTGATCCCGGTCCGCCAGGATGGGGGCGAGGAATCTTTCCTTTTCCGGGTCATCCCGGCCTGGGAGGTATCCGGCAGGGGGAAAGCGGGATGGGGCATTGTTTTGCCGGAGAGGGGCCAGGGAAATGAGGGGATGGGGAGAAGGATGGTAGGTGCGGATGCCCGGTGGACAGGGGGTTCGACGCTGGGGGCGATGACAGGGTTTCGGGAGGGACAGGCCGGATCGGGCGTCCGGGGAGGAAGGGGGTTGACGAATAGGGAGGGTACCAATGGATATAATGGTGGTGTTGGTTATAATAATGGTGTCATTCCGGCAGACAGGGTGGTCACGCATTTCGGGTTCTTCTGCAAAAGGGAGCTGGAGCTGGAAAAAACGATCCGTTTGCCCCTCCGTTTTCGGCTGGGCTCGCTGGAATATTGCAACAGGCTGGAGGGAAAATAGGCTGTCCCCTGCCGGATCCATGGTAGCTTTACGGCATGACGGCCTGGTCACGACTACTGCGTCCTTCCCGGGTCAAACAGCTGCTTTCTCGCGGCTGAGCACTTTCTTTACCGCCGCCACGATCTTTTCTCCTTTCTCTTTCAGCTGTTCTTCCGTCCATGCAAGGCTGATGGCGGTGGAAATGCAACGTCCGATGACACGATCGCTGACGGGGAAGGCTTCCGGTGAAAGCCGTTTCAGCGCTGCCTGCTGTTCGTCGTTGAGCCGGTTGAGGCTTGCTCCCTGGTGGAGGTGCGTCCATTTGCGGTAATAATGCCAGTTATTGTCGAACCAGTAGAAGTTTCCGGGAAGGATGCCCTGCTCTTTCAGCTCGGCTACCAGGCTTCGGGTGATCGCTTCCGTGGGTAAGAACCAGCTGAGGAAGGTGCAGCTATCTCCCGCGGGGTCGGGTATCTGCCGGAAGGTGATCTCTGGAACGGTGGACAGTATCGCTTTCAGCTGCTGGTGATTTTTTTTCTGGATGGCGAGAAATTTGTCCAGCTTGCGGATCTGGGCCAGACCCACGGCGGCGTGCAGCTCGGAGATCCTGTAGTTATAGCCGATGAAAGGATGGAGGTCTGCTCCCCGGTCGACCCCGGCATGGTCATGGCCATGGTCTGTATATCCGTCCGCCTTGATATAAAGGTCTTCGCTGTTGGTCAGCACGGCTCCGCCTTCGGCGCAGGTGATGGTCTTTACAAAATCAAAGGAGAAGGTACCGGCATGGCCGATGGTGCCCAGGGCTTTGCCCTTATATTGAGCGCCGATGCTCTGGCAGGCGTCTTCCAGCAATATCAATTGATGTTCTTTGCAAATTGCCTGGAGGGCATCCAGGTCCGCCATGCTTCCGCACATATGTACGGGCATCACACATTTGGTGCGGGGGGTGATCGCCCGGCGCACGGAGGCCGGGTCGAGCGTCAGGGTTTCATCCACATCCACCAGCACGGGAATGGCCCCCACGCTGAGCACGGCTTCGAAGCTGGCCACGAAAGTAAAAGTGGGCATGATCACTTCATCGCCGAAGCCGATGCCCAGGATCGCCAGCGCGGTGGACAAGGCGGACGTGCCACTGGAGGTCAGCTGCGCATATTTTACACCAAAGGTCTCGCAGATGGCTGCTTCCAGCTCTTTGGACTTCCAGATCCCTTTGCGGGGACCGTCGAATCCATAGCGCATGTAGATACCAGTTTCCAGGACATCGTTGACCTCCTTACGTTCTTCGGGACCAAATAATTCAAAACCAGGCATATATGTGGATTTTATCTGTTCTTAATCTGCGTCAAAGTTAGGCAAAAGGTTGCGAATGGCTACGGGTGGACTTTCCATATTGGTCCTGCCGATGGCTGTCGCGAAATAATAGTATTTTTTCCCGGCGGGCTGGGTGTAGACCCTGATATGGAAGCCGGCTACGGGATCATAGGGAATGTATTGAAAGACCTGCATGGAGTCGATGTTGCATACGGGGGCTTCCGAGCGATAGAGCGCATATCCCCTTAAAGTGTCCTCATTGGCGCCCTTTGCCATCCAGACTGTCTGGACGGCCTCTTTCTTATTGTATTCGTTATGGGCGAAGGGCTCGTGGGGTCTCGTGGAATCGATCCATGGCATGGGCGGGATAAGGGCCGGGTAATTATAATAGGTCAGCTGGAGGCTGTCGCTCCATCCGTTGGGATTGGTCTCGAATGATTTGCTGCTGAAATAGATCGCACCCTGTATGCTGTCCGTATTGCGTTGGAGCTGGATCTGGCGGGTCAGCTGGGTCCTGTCCCTCCAGGCAGCGTTGGTGCCGGCCTTATAGACGGCCAGGCCTACATAGCAGTGTCTGCCATAGGTATGGCGGGCCCACCAGGGCAGCAGGACGGCATAATCGGCTCTTTTGTAGCCTATCTCCAGGTAAAGCTGGGGCGCTACGTAGTCGATCCATCCATTCTTCAGCCAGAGGAGGATATTGGCGTAGAGGTGGTCGTAGTTCGTCAGGCCAGCCATGGTCTCGCTGCCTTCGGGATCCTTGCTGCTGTTGCGCCAAACACAGAATGGGCTGATGCCGAACTTGCAAAATTTTTTCTCCTGCTTGATCATGGTGCTGACGTGCAGTATGATGGAGTCCACATTGCTGCGTCTCCAGTCGTCCCGGCTCATGCCGTTGCCATATTTCGCATAGCTGGCATCGTCAGGGAAGTCTTTGCCGCCAATGGGATACGGATAGAAATAATCGTCGAAGTGCAACGCATCGATGTCATAACGGTGCACGATGTCCTGTATCACATGAACGACGTACTGCTGTGCCTCCTTATTACCGGGATCGAAGTAAAGGGTGCCGCCATAGTTAACGAACCATTCGGGATGCAGGCGGGTGATATGCGTAGGTGAAATGGAAGACTTGCCGACGGTGAATACGGCCCTGTAAGGGTTGCACCAGGCGTGAAACTCCATGCCGCGTTTGTGTGTCTCCTCGATCATGAACTGCAGGGGATCGTAGTAGGGCGAAGGGGCTTTTCCCTGCACGCCGGTGAGCCATTCGCTCCAGGGTTCGTACGGCGAGGGATAGAGCGCATCTGCCGCGGGGCGTACCTGGACGACGAGGGCATTCATGCCATTGTGCTGATGCATGTCCGCCAGCTGGAGAAATTCCAGCCTTTGACTATCGGAGGACAGGCCTTTTCGGGAGGGCCAATCGATGTTCTCCACGGAAGCGACCCAGGCGGCCCTGAACTCATATTTGGGTGGGGACGCCTGCCTGGTGACAGGTGGTGCCGGAGGCGGGGTCAGCTGACAAAAAGAGAGGGCGGGAACGGCCAGGAGGCTGGCGGCAAGCAACGATCGGTACAATCTATTCATCCTTTGCATTTCTTATCTTATCCAACAATTCATTCAATGTTTGCGCTTCCTGTTCTGTAAGGTTCTTCATGATGGCGTCCATCTGCTCGCTGTATTGATCGATCTTTTCCAGGAGTTTTTTTCCTTTATCCGTGATGACGACGTCCACCAGACGGCGGTCCAGCTTGCAGATGCTTTTTTTTACCAGTCCTTTTCTCACCAGTCGATCCACGATCCGGCTGGTGTCGCTCATCCTGTCCAGCATCCTTTGACGTATCTGTAAGGTAGATAACGGCTGACCTGCGCCCCTGAGTATGCGCAGGATATTGAATTGCTGGGCGGTGATATCCCATTCGTCGAAGAGCTTATTCATCTTTTCCGCCATCCAATTATGCGTATAGATGATATTGATCGCGGATTTTTGGTATTCGTTACGGAACTTTCGCTGGTTTATTTCATTTTCAAGCGACATGGTTAGCTGCTGATTTGCGGGCGGACCTGTGGCCCGCCCTAAGTTGTAAATGTACAGAAATGTCCTGAAAATGGATGTCCTGGAATATGTACCCCGTTTTTTGGAAGCACTTTTACATACGGGCTTTGCGCAGGTCCTGCGTCAGCATAAATAGCGTGAACAGGTGGTGGGCTTCATGGAGGAGATAGAACTCTGTCCATTGTGTGACGGTGAGCAGGCCGTATTTGGGATGGAGGCCGGTGCGAAGCAGGCCGGCTTCATTCGTTTGTGCGAGGATGGTATTGATCTGTGCGGCCTGTGCGGATATCAGCTCCCATAGCGCTGCGAGGGGTTTGTCCAGGCAGGCATAGAATTGCGGATCTTTTTCCGCCACGTATCGTTCGAAGGAGGGGGTGGGCGCCGTAGCTATTTTTTCCAGGCGGCTGATGAAGGCGGGTTGATAGGCGGCCAGGTGAGCGATATGTTCAAAGGCGCTCCATTTATCAGGGTTGACGCGTTGTTTAAGCGCTATTTCGGCGAGGTCGCCGGTGATCTCCCGGAGGGATTCATGCTGGTGGCGCAAGCGGGTCGATATGGAAGCGGATAAGGGCATCAGTCGCTCCATACTTTTGTTCCTTCGCTGCAGTTGGCGCAGATGTCGATGTTCCTGCGACTTTGGAGGATCTGGCGGCGGAAGTCCACGTATTGCTCATTATGCCAGATCTCTTTGAATGGCCGGCCTTTCAGGTCGCCCAGCTGGTGCTGCGCATCCTTGTCAAAGCAGCAGGGGACGACCAGTCCATCCCAGGTGATGACGGTGGCATGCCAGAGGCGCCAGCAATGGTTGTCCAGGGAGCCTTTGAATGTATAGCTGCCGTTATCGTCCTTGCGATAGCGGCTGTATTTTTCGTTGTCCGGAATAAGGTGGTTGGGGTCGTTGCCGTAGTCATACACCTGCGCGGTCTTGAAGCGGACCTCGTCCACGCCTACTTCTTTAGCCAGGCGGCGGATGTCGTCCAGCTGATGCTCGTTGGGTTTTACCACCAGGAACTGGAAGAAGACGAAAGGTTTGCTACGCTTCAGCTCTTTCTTCCATTTGACGATGTTGCGGGCACCTTCCAGGACTTTTTCCAGCTTGCCGCCTACGCGGTATTGTTCGTATACTTCCTGGGTCGTTCCGTCGATGGAAATAATGAGCCTGTCGAGACCGCTCTCCACCGTTCGTTTGGCATTCTTATCGTTCAGGTAATGGGCGTTGGTGGAGGTGGCGGTGTAGATCCCTTTTTTGGCCGCATAGGTCACCATATCCAGGAAAGCGGGATTGAGGTAGGGTTCGCCCTGGAAATAAAAGATGAGGTAGAGCAGGTCTTTGGACAACTGATCGATGGTGTCCTTAAAGAAATCGTTCTCCAGCATGCCGGTGGGGCGGGTGAAGGCGCGCAGACCGCTGGGGCATTCCGGGCAGCGCAGATTGCAGGAGGTAGTGGGCTCGAAGGAGATGCTGACGGGGTAGCCCCACTGGATGGCCTTCCCGGTGAATTTGCTCATATAATAGCTGCTGAGGACCTTTGTTCCATTCCACAGGCGCCGGAGCGTGAGCTTCGATAAAAGGTTGATGGTATCGTTACGGTTAAATGCGGGCATGGAAGGTTAAAATTAGGCATTTTATGTAGGTTTTTGATGAAGGTTTTTCATAGGATCAAAGTCTTACCTGATGGACAGGAAGAACCTGACATGGCAGGGGAATTCCAGCGGGCATTGAATATAGTGCATTGACATTGATTGCAGAATCAAGCATTTTGATGTAGGTTTGCATCCGCAGCTATGGCGCAAGCATCGAACAAATATATTGCCTGGAAGATCATATTATTGTCTATGGGGGTTGGGATGGTCGTCATGCTGGGTTTTGCGGCATATGACTGGTGGATGGAGCGAAGGGCCCATTTTGTCCGCTATCCTGAATTCGGGATAGACATTCCTGTTAATTATACGATTCATGGCATCGATGTGTCCAAATACCAGGATGTCATCGATTGGGAATCCGTGCGGGATATGCGGGTGGGGAATGTGCAGCTGGGATTTGCATTCATCAAGGCGACGGAGGGGTTGGGCAATGAGGATGCGTTGTTCCAGCGTAACTGGAAGAAGTCGAAGCATGCGGGGCTGGTGCGGGGGGCCTATCACTTTTTCCTGGCCACGAAGAGCGGCAAGGCACAAGCAGAGAATTTCATCAATTCCGTGGAGCTGTCGCCGGGAGACCTTCCGCCCGTGCTGGATATCGAGCAGACGTATGGGGTGCCGGCGGACAAGCTGCGGGAAAGGGCCAGGGACTGGCTGCTGACCATACAGGAATATTATCATGTCACGCCGATCGTGTATACCAATGTGGATTTTTACCGGCAGTTCCTGAAGGATGACTTTGATGGTTTTCCTTTATGGGTGGCGCATTACCTGCAGAAGGAGCGGCCCCGGACGTACAGGGAATGGACCTTCTGGCAGCACAGTGAGCTGGGGAGGGTGAATGGGATTGTTACGAGGGTGGATTTTGATGTTTTTAACGGGGATAGTGTGGAGTTCAAGAAGTTGTTGGTGAATTGATCAGGTCTAGCTGCTGTGGTCGGACACGATGACCCAGCGACCATCGATCTTGCGGAACAATAAGGTATACACGCCGCCGACGTCGCCGGCTTTTCTTTTCAGCTGCCATTTACCCACGACGAAATAGTATTCGGCGGAAAGCCTTTCCAGCCTGAGGAGGGTGAAGATCAGCTCTCCCATCTTATCGGGGGTGTCGTAATGTTTCTTATAATTATTCAGGGCGGCGGTGTAACCGTAGGTGATACCGGCCTGGCCGATGAAGGTCAGGGAGTCACTTTTCCAATAGCCTTTCATGAAATTATCGAGATCGCCCTTGTTCCAGGCGGTGATCTGGTCGGCCAGGATCTGGCGGATGGTGGATTCGTCGCCGGATTGTGCAAAGGAGGGGGCGGAGAGCAGGAGCAGGAGGCTGAAGAGGAGGGAGGTTCTTCTCATGGGTTATTTTTGCGGAAAGTTACTACACCTCTTCCATTTCCCGCAGCAGGTCCTCCAATTTCCGGATGTGCTGTCCATACAGCCGCCCCACATACCATACATTGAGGAAATAGACGGCAGCGGTGACGGGAATGAGCAGGCCAATCCAGGTAAGGGGATGCTGCCACCAGGGTGATCCACTGATGCGATAGAAAAGGTCTGCCCCGGGTAGGGGCGGGAATTTCCAACGGATGATGAGCCAGGTGAGGATGGTCATAATGGGGATCATGGCGGTGCCTGCGCGGACATAGAAGCGGATGTATCTTTTCAGGGTGGCCACCTGCTGCCGCAGGCTGGCGCAGACGTCGTGATCGGCGCACTGCATGGCTTTCAGCAGCCGGCTCTTCCGGTGAAAATAGACGGCCAGGATGACCAGCAACAGCACAAAGAGCCAGGCGACCCCGGATAGCCTGCCGTCAAATTCCAGGAAATAAAAGAGGATGGCGGGGGTATAGGTGACCAGGATAAGCAGCAGCTCGCCCACCATGTTTCGCCGCATTTTTGCCACGGGGCCTTTGGAGCGTCCCTGCAGCAGTGCGCGGATCTGTTCGGGGCTTTTCTCCGGAACGGGTTTGGACGCCAGGGTGCGCCATGCATATTTCAGGCTATCTAATTCCATAAGTGGCCTCCTTTGTCATTTTGCGTAATTTTTCGCGGATCCTGTTCATCTTCACCCGCAGGTTGTTTTGATTGATACCAAGGATCTCTTCCATTTCTTCATAGGAGCGGTCTTCCAGGTAAAGCATGACCAGCGCTTTTTCGATCTCCGACAGGCGATCGATGGCGGCGTAGAGTTGTTGCAGCTGTTCTTCTTCCTCTCCGGGATAGCTCATGTCCTGGAGGGACGCGGGCAGCTCATTTATGTTCAGCGGGGAGGGGCGTCTGCGTTGCTTGCGGAGGTTGGAGATGGCTGTGTTCAGGGCGATGCGATAAAGCCAGGTGCTGAATTTGGATTCGCCCCGGAAGGCGGGGTAGGCTCTCCAGAGCTGGATGACTATTTCCTGGAAAAGGTCCTGGCGGTCGTCCTCTGAAAAGCAATAAAGCCGGCACACCTTATACAGCATGGCCCGGTGCTCCTGCACCAGCTTTATAAATTCCTCCTGTGTGTGGGGCGCCTGCAAACTGCGGGTTTTTACAAAAATAAATGGTTGGTCCCGGCATTTGTCGCCGGGATGGTGAAAATATTACCTTCGCGCCATGAAGAAAATATTTTGTCTTTCTACCTGCAGCACCTGCAACCGGATCCTGGAGGAGATCGGGGCTGAGGAGAAGGGTTTTGATCTGCAGGATATCAAAACGGAGAAGATAACGCCGGCGCAGCTGGATCAGCTTAAAGAGAAGGCGGGCAGCTACGAAGCGTTGTTCAGCCGGCGGTCCTTGAAGTATAAGGTGCTGGGACTCAACGATAAACAGTTGACTGAGAAAGACTATCGCAAGCTGATCCTGGAGGAATACACGTTCCTCAAGCGGCCAGTGGCACTGGTAGGCGGCAAGATCTTTGTCGGCAGCGAGAAAAAGACGGTGGCGGCGCTGAAGGAGGTGCTCAGTTAGCGGACAGCAGCTTGATCTTCGAAATGCCGGGCTGTTGCGCCACCTTCACTTTTACCAGGCCCTTTCCCCCGGCATAATCGCGTGCCGAGCTAAAGAGATAGGCTTCGGGGAGGTCGACGATCCGTTCCCGGACGGGATTCTCGTGGATGTGCTCGATCCGGGCCATGAGCAGGTCGGGCTGCGTGGCGTCAATGTGCAAGGGGCTGCTGCAATTCTGCCAGAGGTGGCATTTTTCAATGCGTTTGAGGGATTTGCCAAAGTCCTCGAAGCGCTGCAGCATCCAGTCTTTACGGAGATCCATCTCCACTTCGATGGCCTTTAATATTTCGGGCGTGGTATATTTCTTAAAATCCCTTTCAAAATAGGCGGGGCCGCTGCCCTCGGGGGTTTTCACGAGGAGGTGCAGGTGGTGCGTCATCAGGCACCAGGCATAAACGGACACCTGGCCTATTTCCACAAAATGATTCAATGCGTCGACTATTACCTGCTTGTAGGCGGGCCTTGTAAATACGTCGATCCTATCCACCACATTCAATGTGAGGAAATAACAGGCTTCCCGGGATCCGAGGTGCTTATCGTTTGCCAGCATAAATATTTATTCATTTATGTGATAAAATAAATACAGGGTACTGACAGGTATGGGATGAGGGATACGTACAAGTTACAAAATCCGGGCCTTACATGTGCGGGAAGTGCCTTAATTTTTTATTGCCTAGGGGAGGACGCCGGGGTCTGGCTGGAATAATTTAACTTTTTGGAGGGGGTAAGCGCTGCAATAAAGGTAATGCTGGGGGGCGTCGACTATTTTTTCTTTCATAAGGCTGGCCAGGGGGGATGGAAGGGGATGGTCTTTTTTAACAAACTTGTCGAGGTCCACGGGCTGGTTGCCGAATTGCCAGAAATGATGTTCGGAGTCATTCTGATACCGGTTGGCGAAGAATTGAAAAAGGCGGAGGAGCCATTCTTTGCGGGTCTCGGTAGGATGCTCGGCAATGGCCCTCAGGATCTGTTTAGCTGAAGTGCTTTTCAGATCCCTCAGGACTTTGGGAAGGTTTGATCTTCCCTGTTCCACACCTGCGATCATATACAGGCGACTGGGTAGGATAGCATATTCGTATACCCGCAGCCGTTTGTGCTCAATGCAGTAATTCAGATTGTCAACCAGCAGATCACAATATTCATGGCGGGTGAAAACATCGATCCCGCCAACTACGGTTAGGGTTACAAAATACAATCCATCAGGCTGTATCTTGTACATTTCGGTCATGCGTAAAAGATAGCAAACTTTTGTTAAAATCAATAATTACCCGACCTTCCCCGGATATTAGCAAGGGCAAATTTTTCCTTTGTGGTTATTGCTGCGGAATTTTTTCCCGTCCTTGGAAAAATTCCCGTTGTGGCTACTCCACAATGCGCAGCTTGGCGTAGTTAAGCATGATCTTCTTCTCCCCATTGTATTGAAACTTCACTGTTGCAATGGGATTGTGCGCTGATCCTTCCATGCTGACCACTTCTCCGAAACCGAACTTCTGGTGCTCGACCTTTTGCCCAATCTGCAGCGCAGAAGTATCGCTGGCGACGAAGTCGGGGCTTGGATTGTGTTCGATGGTCTTCATGTATGGCTTAGGAGGAACGTATGCGGGCCTGGTATCTTTTTTGGCCGGAGGCGGGCCGTATTTTTTCTCGGCCTGCGACGCGGCGTTGCCGAAGCTGCCGCCATGCATCCGGTCGTAAGCGCTCTTGTTATCGCCAAAGGTGCCCTGGTTGCGGGCGCCGCCGCCGGCGAAGCTGCGGTCCAGGAAATCGGAGGGTATTTCTTCTATGAAGCGGCTGGGCTCATTCTGGACGAGCTGCCCGAACCGGTAGCGTGTATTGGCGTAGGTGATCCACAGTCTTTGCTTGGCCCTGGTAATGACGACGTAGAATAATCTTCTTTCTTCCTCCAGCTCTTCGCGTGTGTTGATTGCCATGGCATTGGGAAACAGCATTTCTTCCAGTCCGGCGGCAAATACGCAGGAGAATTCCAGGCCTTTTGCGGCGTGGATGGTCATTAGCTTTACCGTATCGGCATTGGGATCCTTCTCGTCCGCATCGGTCAGCAGCGTGATCTGCTGCAGATAGTTGCCCAGGCCTTTTACCTCTTCCTCCAGCACGCCGTCCTCATCCGGCCTTTCCGTGAATTCTTTAATGGAGTTCAGCAATTCCTGGATATTCTCGTACCGTGCGAGCCCTTCGGTGGTCTTATCGTTGAAAAGCTCTTTGACGAGATTGGTTTGCTTGCCTACGTGGGTGGCCACTTCGTAGGCATTCTTGGTGGCCAGCATACTGGCAAAGCTGCGGATCATCAGCACGAAATTCTCTACGGCTTCCAGGGTGCCGGCCTTGAATCCGAATTCCCTTGCTTTTTCCAGGACTTCCCACAGGGTGATATTGTGTTCGTTGGCGGCGAGGACGGCACGGTCGATGGACGTTTTGCCGATGCCCCGCGTGGGATAGTTGATGATGCGTTTGAGCGACTCTTCGTCGCGGGGATTGACGATGATCCGCAGGTAAGCGATCAGGTCCTTGATCTCCTTGCGTTGATAGAAGCTGACGCCGCCGTACATGGTGTATGGGATCGCCATGCGCCGCAGGCTTTCTTCAAAGGCGCGGCTCTGGGCATTGGTCCGGTAAAGGATAGCGAAGTCGCGGTTGTTGAAATGGTTGCGCAGCTTCTGCTCCTGGATGGTATCGGCCACAAATTTTCCTTCCTCATTATCCGTCATCATGCGCACCAGGCGGATCTTCTCCCCTTCGGCATTATCCGTCCAGAGATTTTTCGGGATCTGCCCCTTATTGTTCCTTATTACTTCGTTGGCGGCTTTGATGATGCTTTGGGTGCTGCGGTAATTCTGTTCCAGCTTGACCACCTTAACATCGTCGTAGTCTTTCTGGAACTGCAGTATATTCTCGATGGTAGCGCCGCGGAAGCTATAGATGCTCTGGGCGTCGTCCCCTACCACACAGACATTCTCATGTGCGGCGCCCAGGAGCTTGATGATCTCGTACTGGGCGGGGTTGGTATCCTGGTACTCATCGATGAGGATATATTTAAACTTGTGCTGAAATTTATGGAGGCTTTCGGGATGCTCTTTCAGCAGCTGGTACATTTTGATAAGCAAATCGTCAAAATCCATGGCTCCATTCTTAAAGCAGCGCTGGGCATAGGCGGCATAGATCTGGGCGATGGCCGGGCGGTTGGCCCGCATGTCTTCCTGCTGGATGGCATAATCATTGGCATATTCGGCGGGCCCCACCAGGCTGTTCTTGGCCTGGGAGATCCTGTTGTATACCACATTCGGCTTGTAGTGCTTGTCGTCGAGGTTCAGCTCGTTGATGACGGTCTTCACGACGCTTTTGGCGTCATCCGTGTCGTATATAGTGAAATTACTGGGGTAGCCGAGCCGGTGGGCCTCCCCCCGGAGGACGCGGGCGAAGACGCTGTGGAAGGTGCCGATGTACAGGCTGCGGGCATTGGAATTGCCCAGGATCTTTTCGATCCGCTCTTTCATCTCCTTAGCCGCCTTGTTGGTAAACGTGAGGGCGAGTATGTTGAATGCATCCACTCCCTGCGCGAGCAGGTGGGCGATGCGGGTGGTGAGGACTTTTGTCTTACCGCTGCCTGCTCCTGCCACGATCATGATCGGTCCATCCTTGTGCAAAACTGCTTCTCTCTGCTGTTCGTTCAGGCCGTTGATATAGTCACTCATGGTGCGAAGATAATTAATTAGCCGCAAGCTTCAAGCTACAAGCTGCAAGCCAGGGGTCATTTAAGAGCTGTACATTAAGAGACTGAGGCTCAGGTGGGAAGCGGGAGGGTTTACGGGTTGTTAAATGTATCGGAGGGGTATTGATACTGAGGGTAAGTTTAGCTAGATTTACTGATGGTATCTGCTTTAAGCCTCACATGTAAAGAATTGTGCGCAGGCAGGCCAGGTGAGGGACGATGGAGTCCTGACGCACACTTTCAAATCAGAAAAAGATCTAATGTTATCCGAACCGCTGCCTTACCATGTTAAGATCCGGGATTATTTCAAAGGGCAGCCCGGGATCTGGTCATTTTTTGCCGCCGCCCCGAAAAGGGAGGAGCAGCTGACTGCCTTTAAGACGGAGCTTTTAAAGAACACCTACCAGTTTAATGGAGGCAGTGATCCCCTATTATATGAAAAGATCCAGGCCGCCCGGGAAAAATTAGGCCTTGGTGGACTGGCAGTGACTGCTTACCAGGCAATTACCCATGAGCCGGAGCTGAATGCCAGCATTGTCTGCCTGGCCGGTGAGGCGCATATCGTGTTCAGCGGGGGATTATTACAGATCCTTGATGAAAGGGAGCTGCTGGCGCTGATCGCCCATGAGCTGGCCCACGTAAAATTCAATTCCCTTTTGGATGGGGAGCTGGAGATCACCGACCGGATCATAATGGCCATCGCCAACAGTCCCGACAGTGAGGCGGCCCAGTATGAAACGGCCCGGCTGTTCCGGCTGTACACTGAGATCTATTGTGACCGGGCGGCCTGTGGGGTCCTGGGTGATCCTACGCCCGTGATCACGATGCTATTGAAGATGGCGACGGGACTTTCCGTGGTGCATGCGGACAGCTATATCCGGCAGGCGGAAGCCATTTTTGCCGGGGGGCCGGGGGTCCAGTCGGCATCGCTGACCCACCCGGAGAATTTTATCCGCACCCGGGCATTGCAGCTTTGGGGGGACATTGAGCGTAATGGGACATTGAGCCAGCAAGGGGACACCGCGGACAACGAGCCTTCCGCCAGTGGGGGGACGAATACGTCGGTTCATTCGGGCAAGGCGGGTCCCGATCCGGTCATTGCGCAGATGATCGAGGGGGTCATGGATCTGGACCGGCTGGATGTGCTGGCGCAAAAGAACCTGGCCGGGCTTACGGAGGGGTTGGTGGTGTATTATCTCCGGCCAAAGTGGTTCAGGTCTGCACCGGTGGTGAGCCTCGCCAGGCAATATTTTGCGGACCTGTCGCCGGACGCCGAAGGGGACATTGAAAAGCTGAAGGCTTTCCTGGTTGGGGCGCATGCCAGCATTCGGGAATATTTTGCGTATGTCCTGTTGGACTTCGCCCTGGCGGACCCGGACCTGGAAGATGTGCCGGCAGGGTATGCGCTGCGACTTGCCGGGGACCTGGGCCTGCTGGAAGTTTTCGAGCCTGTCATGAAGAAAGAGCTGTCTTATACCGATAAACAATGGGAGCGTCAGCGGCAGCAGATGATAGCTGCGTATGATACCTTAAAGGAGGTGTGAGGATTAATCCGATACTATTATGTCAAGTAACCGAACTTATTTTAAAGTTTTCCTGCGAAGCGCCTTCGACGAAGGGGAATATACCACGGACGACGTGATCGCTTTTGTATTGCCCCTGTTCCGCGAAGTGTGCGGTCTCCATGAGGCGGGCCTGGTGGCTCCTTTTGGAAAGGAGGAGGTTTTATTCCTTACGGAGCAAGCCCTGGACATCGACGAGCAGCAGGCCCGGGCCCCTTCGTATGCCCTTCGCCGTGTGCTGGCGCTTTTCCCCGGCGTGCAGTCCGCGAACTTCGAGGTGGTGGGTAAGATAAAGCTTCGTGCAGATGCGGGAGAGGATGCTATCGAGCAGGAGAACCTGCAAGTGCACCTGGACTTCGGGCAGCCCCTGTCCTACCCTTCCTATGTACCCGGCTATCAATGTTTCGAGCAGCTGTTGGGCCATCATGATCCGCAGACGGATATTTTCTGCCTGGGGTTGATCCTGGGCAGCATGGCCCTGGGGCTGGACCTCTATGAACCGGATGACCTGGTGTCTTTCGCCCGTATCCGATCCAACCCGTCTCAATATAATGATCGCCTCCATCCTACGGTGGTCAGGCTGATCACGGAGATGACGGAGCTGGACAGGAGCCGCCGTACGCAGGACCTCTACGATGTGATCGAGCACCTGCAGCATTACCGGGATTACGATCCGGAAAAGCAAACGGACCTCAGCCGGGTGGCTGGCTGGGTCAATAAGGAGCTAAGGCAGCGGGATGCATTCATCCTGAATAAGCTGCGCAACCGATTGTTCGATACCAGCCGTCGGAACAGGCTGCTGTATTACAAGCCGAACATGCGATTTGTGAACCTGACGGTCAGCAGCGTGCCGGTGGTGCTGCACTACCAGAGCATTCGCCCGGAGCATCTTTTCACCTGGAACGAGGAACTGGCCGAAAAGTTCCGCGGCATGAAGGAGATCGTGCTGAACAAGTACCTCCGCTTTGACGATCATGCCTACCTGCCTTCCTCTCTGGACCGCGTGCGGGTGGAATCCCAGCGGGCCATACAGGAATATGGGTTCAACCAGCTGAAGCTGGTGATCGCCTTCCTCAACTGGCACAACCTGAAAGAGGACCCCAACGAACGGATACAAAGCCCGTTGCTATTGCTTCCGGTGTCCCTGAAGAAGAACAAGAAGCTAAAGGAAGATCACTATGTGCTGAAGGTATTGGACAATGCGGCCGAGGTGAACCCGGTGCTGGCGGGGCAATTGAAAGACCTGTATGGCATCCGGCTGCCGGACCTCGTGGACCTGGACGAAACGGACCCCGCCCAGTTCTATCAATCCGTCAAAGCCCAGATTGACGAGGCCAACCAGGGTATCGTGCTGAACTATATCAGCAAGCCCCGGATCCGGCTCATTCATGGCGAGGCCCGTCAGACCGTTCATAATTACCGGAAGCGGCTGCGCCGTCAACCGGGTCTCAGCAGCCATCACCATATTCCTTACAGCTATAAACCTGAGCACTACCAACCTTTGGGCCTGGAGATCTTCCGTCAAAGGATCGGGACGGAGAAGGGCTTTCTCGAGTTCCTCGTGCAGGGGGGTAGGAAAAGCGCCCCTAAGCGGCTGATGGAGACGGCGGAGCCCGTCGCCCGGGAAGTTGAGCGCGATCTGCCAGCCCGGGATCCGGCTGTCCGGGAAGCGGAGCTGTACAAGCTGGCGGAGAGCGAAAACAATCCCTATACCTGGGATTTCGATGTGTGTCATATGGTGCTGGGTAATTTCAACTACAAGAAGATGAGCCTGGTGAGGGATTACAATGTGGTGATCGACCAGCAGCTGCAGCACCCCGTATTCGACGCGCTGTTCAGCGAGCAGCCCAGAACCTTTAAAGAGCATCCTTTCGATCTGAACCGGACGGACGACTGGCACCATGTCATCCAGGCGGACCCGACACAAGCGAGGGCTATCCTGCAAGGCCGTGCGGGATACAGCTATATCATTCAAGGTCCTCCGGGTACGGGCAAGAGCCAGACCATTACCAATCTTATCGCGGACTATGTAGCCAGGGGTAAAAGCATCCTTTTTGTCTGTGAAAAACGGGCGGCGCTGGACGTGGTCTATCACCGGCTCAAACAAAACGGCCTGGATGAGCTGTGCTGCTATATTCACGACAGCCAGGAGGATAAGCGGGAGTTCATCCGCAACCTGCGCTCGACATACGAGGATTTCACGGCACGCCGGATGGACCTGCCTGGGCTCAGGGCCCAGCGTGCCGCATTGGTCGACAGGATGAACCGGCAGGTAGACCTGCTGAAGGAGTTCCATGTCACCAGCACCGGAGGAGAGCAGGAGATAGGCATTACCGTTAGAAAACTGATCGAGCGCATCATCGAGCTGCGGCCGGACCTCGTGGCCCTTTCCGCATTGGAAGAGGAGGCCTTGCCTGCCTACGCAGCGTGGCAGGCCGCCAGCGGCGTGGTCCATCAGCTGACAGCAGCGCTGGAAGAGGCGGGTTCGGACCCGATCTTCGCGGGTCATCCTTTCAGCAAGGTGCATGAACGCATTTTCCTGGCGGAGCATCCGCATCGGATGCTGGACGCTGCCCTGGGTCAGGCGCTGGACCTCCTGGACGCGGTGGACCGGAAGCTGGCAGGGGCACGGGTAGCGCAGGAGCACCGGAGCCATCCGGCAAGGCTGAAGAGCCTGGTGCAATTTGCCGTGCTGCTGCATCCCCTGGTGCTGACCGATAATTTCCGGCTCGCCGATCCCTCCGGGGAGGAAGCCCGGACCTTCATCCGGCGTTTTAACGAATACAAATCGCAGCAGGAAACATACCAGGAAGCCCTGCGGAAAAATATCCATTGGAAGGAGAAGCTTGTCGAACAGGACCTGTCGCACGCGCTGGACCTGGCGGTCAAACAGGAAAAAGCATTTCTGAACTTTTTGAACGGGGGCTGGCAAAAATTAAAGAAGCAGCTGCAGGCCTGCTATGATTTTTCAGCGCATGCCGTAAAGCCTTCCTATCGCAGCATCCTGGAGCATTTAAAAGATGAATACGAGCAGGCCCGGCTACTGGAGCAGGTAAAACGGCGGCTGAGGGAAGATTATCGCCTGGACAACCCGGATACGGCCTGGCTTGGCATCGGTATCCTTCATCAAAAGAAGGACGACCCTTCGCTGGTGTATCTGCTTCGTCATCCGGAGGCGGGCGCCGTGGTGATCTCCCTGCATTCGCTGCACCAGCCGCTGGTGGACCTGGAAAGCCGGCTGAAAGAATGCCTGCATGATCCGGGCGCACCGGAGAGCCTGGAAGGCCTGCGGGATGAGCTGCAGAATATCCGGCTGAATGCGGATGGCTTACGGGAGATGCTGCCTGCGCTCCGGCGCTTTACCGAATTGCCGGAAGGTGTGAAAAGCATGCTTCGCGGGCTTATGTTATCTCCCAGGCAGGCGGAAGCGGTGATCGCGCGTAAGGCCTTGCAGACCGTGTATCAATCGAACCGGGAGTTTGCCCGTATCGACCGGCCGGCGCTGGATAAGGCGGTGCAGGCATTGGGCGAGTGCTATGCGGAGCTGCAACAGGTGAATGCCGACCTGATCCGCGCCTTCATCCGGCAGCGTTTCCTGCAGCAGATGGACCTGGCCAATATGGCGGCCAGCCAGCTGAACGAGGAGCAGAAGAAATTCAAGAAGGTCTATAATGAAGGACGAAAGATCCTGGAAAATGAGTTCGGCAAAAGCATGCGCTATAAAAGCATCCGGGAGCTGTCGTCGCGGGAGAGCGGCAGGGTATTGAAGGATATCAAGCCTGTCTGGCTGATGAGCCCCTATAGCGTCAGCGACAGTCTTCCGCTGGACAGCGATCATTTCGATGTGGTGATCTTCGACGAGGCCAGCCAGATCACGCTGGAGGAAGGGGTGCCGGCACTCTACCGCAGCCGCCAGACGATCATCGTGGGGGATGAAAAGCAGATGCCGCCCACGGATTTTTTCAGCGCCAAGGCAGAGGATCCGGATGACCTGGAAGGTCTGGCAGACGGAGAGGAGGATGAATGGCTAAGCGACGACGTGGACAGCCTGCTGGCGCAGGGTGCCCGTAAGCTGGACAGCACCTTGCTCAGCTGGCACTACCGGAGCCATTATGAGACGCTGATCAGCTTCAGCAACCATGCTTTTTATGAAGGCCGGCTGCTCACCATTCCTGATAAGACGATCCACAAGACGGAGAAGCCCCCCATTCTCGTCAGCAATGTGCGGGAGGCCAGTCAGCAGACGGATTATCTCTTCGACCGCAGTATCAGCTACCATTTCCTGGAGGGGAGCGTGTATGAGAAGAGAAGCAACCAGGGTGAGGCGGTGTACATCGCGCACCTGGTGCGGGAACTGCTGCGCAGGGAAGCAAAGGAAAGTATCGGCATCGTTGCTTTCAGCCAGGAGCAGCAGCATGTGATCGAAGGCGCCTTGTCATCGCTGGGCGAGGAAGACGGCGTGTTTGCCCAACAGCTGGAAGAGGCATACAATCGCACGGAAAATGACCAGTTCACGGGGCTCATTGTAAAGAACCTGGAGAATATACAGGGTGATGAAAGGGATATTATCATCATGAGCGTCTGTTATGGACCTGACGCCAGGGGCAGGATGTTGATGAACTTCGGCCCAATTAATAAGAAAGGCGGCGAAAAAAGATTGAATGTCCTCTTCAGCCGGGCCAGAACCCATATGGCGGTGGTCAGCAGCATCCGGCATGGGGCCATTACCAACGAATACAACGAAGGGGCCAATTATTTAAAAAGGTTCCTGCAATATGCCGAGATGGTGAGCCTGGGGCAGATGCAGGGCGCCCGGAGCATACTGGACAGCCTGGTGCTGCGTAAGCAGGAGGGTCCTGCGGACAGTCGTCCTTCCCTGGTACGGCAGCAGATCCGGCAGCAGCTGCAGGCCCTGGGTTATGTCGTGGACGAGCAGATCGGGCAGTCGGATTTCAAATGTTCGCTGGCGGTGAAGGCCAGGCCGGAAGACCCGGCTTACAGGCTGGGGATCCTGCTGGATGACGACCGGCACTATTTGAATGACAATCTTATCGAACAATATTACCAGCGTCCGGCTATACTGGAGCGATTTGGGTGGAAGGTCCTGCAGGTGTTCTCACGGGATTGGCTACACCAGCCACAAAAAATCATGGAACACATCCGTAAGCTATTGGAGCGGCAAGCGAGCCATGAGCTGCAAGCTACAAGCGACAAGCTGCAAGTGGGGAGAGATGTGGAGCTGCAAGCCACAAGCTTCAAGCTGCAAGTGGAGCTTGGGCAGGAGTTGTCGGCAGGTGTTGGTGTAGGCACGGGAGGTTATGCAGGGGCCAGTCCCTATGATCAGCTGCCATTCCGCCGGCTTTACCAACGGGAGGGCAATAATGAGCGGTTCTGGGAAGCCGCTGTCGATGGAAATAAACTCGTGGTCCGCTGGGGCAAGCGGGGTGCTAAAGGACAGATACAGCTGAAAACCTTTCCCGACGGGGAGGTAGCCCAGGCTGAAATGGAAAAATTGATACTGGAAAAGCGGAGATCCGGATATGAGGATTAGGATCCTCGTTGTGAACCGCCGGTCAGCCGGGTGTTCTTAATCACTCCTTTGCTGTTGGCTTTGCCTTTCCCAGCGGGAAATCCGGGTATATTGCTTTTCGGGCCAGCGAGGGCCTTGCCGTCTTTTTTCTTCTTATTATTGGGGATCAATGCCATATGAATAGGTGTTGTTTGATTGGTGAATTTATACTCAAGGTACTGAAATTGACCACAATAACGTAAAAATCGAGGGAGTTAACATGTCGAGGGAACTATATTTTGATATCAGCTCGGAGCAAAGCGGCGGTAGTTTGTACCGGGTCAAGGGGTTGTCGGGGGTCCATTTTTTTTATAGCCACAGCACTTATGATGACAGCAAGGACGAGGTAAAGGTCTTTGAGACTGTTTATGCGGATTTTGCCGCTTTCTGGAAGGAGCTGACCAAGGATGCGAAATGGTTTTACCTCCATCCTATGTTCGTCCATCCGGAGCAACGGGATTTTGTGCGGGAGCAGCTGAAGTCGGTGAATTGGGGGGTGCATCCGAACAAGAAATGGCAGGAGAGTCATCAGCGGCAGTGGAAGAAGGTGCTGGAGGGGCCGGGGGGCTATTATAGAGGGCAGCTTTGAGCGACGAGCTGCAAGCTGCAAGCTACAAGCCAGGGAACAGCTTCAGGCTACAAGCTCCAAGCGACAAGCCAGGGATTGAATAGGACTTAAATAAGCTAACTTGTGGCTTGTAGCTTGCCGCTTGTAGCTCGCTTAAGCCTCGTACAGCTCCTGCCCATAGGCATCGAGGAGAGGCTGTCCCATACGTTGCAGATACTCATTGCATTGCTGCAGGAGGTGGGGTGAAACATTCGGGGAATAGAAATCGCCCCTGTACCAATAGCTGAACAAGGGTTGCAGCGGCAGCTGGTCTTCGCGCTGACCTTGCATGATCATCCAGCGCAGTCGTGCGATCTCATTATCGGGCAGGTGGTCGAACACGCCGCTGCTCAGCAGATCCCGGGTGAGGTCGATCAGGCTTTTTGC
This sequence comes from Flavitalea plasmicola, assembly GCF_030546645.1. GTDB lineage: Bacteria > Bacteroidota > Bacteroidia > Chitinophagales > Chitinophagaceae > Puia. The sequence goes on along the minus strand of NZ_JAUOTO010000006.1, from coordinate 200,678 downwards.
TACCATCTTCCAGCGTTTAAAGGAGGAAGTTCGTCTATTAATATTACCAAGGTGTAAAGTTTATATTAACCTGTTGGTATAACCATCGGCTGAAAGAAAAGTTCACATTGGCTGAGAACTATGCTTTGCTGGTATTTGCGGGGGCAGACGGCTTCCGTTCCCAGCGGGACAATTCGGTCTTATCTTCCGCCAGGAAGGTAAGGACGCCGTTCCTGAGCTTATAGTGGGTGGTGAGCAGCAGGTTTTTGAGGAAAGCTTTTTCATTAAACCCGGTGCAAGCCATTTTTGTGGTGACCAGCTTATCGCTGAAGGTGAGGCTGCTATCGGTGGCGCTGTACCAGAATTTTCCGCTCATATTATTACATCCGGTATTACCTGCAAAGCGACCTTTTTTCAGATCGAGCCGAAGGGTGGCTCTTTTGCCCGCCGCGGTATCGGAAGGGAGCACCGGCTGCAGGAACCAGGGTCCGTCGAGCACGGTGGTGTCGGGGGCCTGTGTAACCTTTGGAGCGGAAAGGGCGGCTGCGGTGGCGGAGTCTTTTGTAGTATTTTTCGTATCCGGCTGCTGACATGCCAGCAATAGTGTGAGGCAAGCGGCGATCATTAGTTTAAACATACCGGTGTTTTTTCATTGATGGGTCGAAAAGCGTGCCAATGTGAGCTGCAAGCGACAAGCCTCAAGCTGCAAGCTAAGAGTGATTAGGAGGCTGGCGGAACATATATATTCCTGCTTGTAGCTTGTCGCTTGCAGCTTGAAGCTTGATTAAGGGTGTGGAATTTATGCCCCAGAGGGAAATACCGCTAAATTTTTTAATTTACGGCATGTTGCAGGATAACTTATTACTGATCATTTCCTTGTTATTTGCCGTCACCATGCTGTCCATGTTGAGTGACAAGCTTCGGATCTCCTATCCTATTTTCCTGGTGATCGCGGGCCTGCTGATCAGTCTTTTTCCGGGTATACCCCGGATCATGGTCGATCCGGACATCGTCTTTGTGATCCTTCTTCCTCCTTTGCTCTATTCGGCGGCCTGGAATACTTCCTGGCAGGATTTCTGGCGGTTCCGCCGGCCTATCAGTCTATTGGCTTTCGGGCTGGTGATCTGTACCGCCTGCGCGGTGGCGTATGTCAGCACCCGGATGATCCCCGGCTTTTCTCCGGCGTTAGGGTTTCTCCTGGGCGGGATCATCTCCCCTCCCGATGCGGTGGCGGCCACGAGCGTGCTGCAAACGTTGAAGGTGCCGAAACGCGTGGTGACCATCCTGGAAGGGGAAAGCCTGGTGAACGACGCTTCCAGTCTCATTGTTTTCCGTTTTGCCCTGGCGGCCATTTTCACGGGGAAGTTCGTATTGTGGCAGGCCAGCGAGGAATTCCTCCTGGTGGCCGTGATGGGTATCGCCATTGGTTTGCTGATCGGTTTTGGAGTATATGCCATTCACCGCTGGCTACCGACAACGCCCAGCATCGATACGGGTATATCCTTGATATCGCCTTACCTGATGTATATCACGGCGGAACATTTTCATTTTTCCGGGGTGCTGGCAGTGGTAAGCGGCGGGCTGTTCGTGAGCTACCGGTCACATGATGCCCTGGCCTATAGTTCACGGTTGCAATCCCAAAGCGTCTGGAGTGTCCTTATTTTTCTCCTGAACGGCGTGGTATTCATTCTGATCGGGCTCCAGCTACCCAGCATCGTAAAAGGGTTGGGCGAATATTCCCTGGGATCAGCGATCATCTATGGCGTGGTGATCAGCCTGGTAACCATCTTCATCCGGATATTGTGGGTATTCCCCGGCGCTTACCTGCCTCGTATCTGCTTTAAGAAGATCCGGCTGAAGGAACAGCGGCCCGAGACAAAAGCGGTATTCATCATCGGCTGGAGCGGCATGCGGGGGATCGTCTCCCTGGCTTCCGCCCTGGCTGTTCCTTTTATGCTGTCCAAGGATGTCCCTTTCCCTCACCGGGACCTGATCCTTTTTATCACCTTTATCGTCATCCTTTGCACGCTGGTGCTGCAGGGCCTCAGTCTTCCGGTCCTCGTCCGCCTGTTGAAGCTGGAGGTACAGGAAAACGAGGAGGAGCAGCAGCTAAGCATCCGTCTTCGACTAGCCACTGCCGTGCTGGACCATATCACCGAAGCCTACGGCGAGGAGACGACCTCCATCGATGCTTTCAATCGGCTGAAAGAGCGTTATGAGCGGATGGTGCAGATCACCAGCAAGAAACTGGAGAAAGAGGAAGGGAAGGATCTGAGCCCGGCCTTTCTTCCCCGCTATCGCCAGCTGCTGCTGGAGCTGGTGGCTGTGCAGCGCCGGGAGCTGTCGCAAATGCGTCATGACAAGATCTTTTCCGATGAACTGTTACGGAGCAAGGAATTCGAGCTGGACCTGGAAGAAGCGCGGTTCAGAAGGACGGGAAAAGGAAAAAGCGCCATCAAACGCGACGGTGACTGATGCCTGGTGGATATCTTCGGCGCCGGGCGGCGTTTTATATGCATTAAACGTCTTATATTAGAGAAAAACACCATGAACCAGATTGTTATCCTTCGGAAAAAATGGCTCCTTTTATTTTTAATCTTAGGCCTGACGGCAACTACGACACAGGCTCAATTGGGCGGGCTGACAGGTGCCAAGTCTCCCAATGCCGGCGGCTTGCTGAAACAATTTGCAGGTGCGCTGAAACCCACCTCCTTTTTGAGCAGCTGGGCCAGTGGCGGTAAAGCAAATTGGCTGAGCGCGGCCAGCAAAGTAACAGATGCTGTCGGCATGGCCAGCAGTATTTCTTCTCTTACGGGCTTTATCAAGCCCGACATGTTCAAGCAGGGTTTTAATGTAAGCACCATCACGCAGGCGGCCAGTGCCGTAAAAACCTACTCCGATGCCAGCGGTCTGCTGAAGAGCCTGGAAGGAGGGTTGAAGCCGGCGGCTTTCCTCAGCAGCTGGGCCACGAAACGTCCCGCCTTCATGACTGCATTGAACCTGCTGAAGTAACTCTTCTTATTTTAAAGGGTGCGCCGATTCCGGGAACGACGGATAGTGACGCCGGAGGTGATGTCGCCTGTATGAGCGATTGCGGGCCAGCTGAAGCAGGCAGGCAATGCCTAACAGGATCGCGCCGGCCTCTGCCGCCAGGGTGATCTCCTTATAAGGGGAAGCGCCTGTCGCGTTGTGCCGTAGCAGGATGCCGCACAATGCCCAGATGATCACCGATCCATAAAAGATATTCCTTCTGCCCAGGATCATACAAAGGCCGACGAGTACGGTGATGCCGATCAGTACGGCTGTCAAACGTTCCTGCGATAGTCCTATGCCCCGCCAGCCTATGGCGAGCAAATAAATGTCCGCATTGGCGATGGTGGCGACGGTGATCCAGCCGAACCAGATGCTCAGCGGCAGCTGGGTACATATTTTTGATGCCGTCGAGGCGTCCCGATCGTAGATCCGCAGGCTGACATTGAGACTAAGCAGCAGCAGCAGCTGCAGCCCGATCAGCGCCAGAGAAGTGCCGAGCCAGGCATGGGTCCAGCAATAGAGCCATGCGGCGGTGGCGAGGTTGCAGAAGATGAACATGCCGCCCATTTCTTGGGTGTTCTCATTGGCGAAATGGGTGGGTGGGTATTTGAATGCGGCGATCAGGTGATAGATGCAGAGCATGAACAGCAGGAGATAGATCAGGCCCCAGATGGCGAAGGTGATGTCAGCCGGCGAGAATAAGGAGGGGAAGCGATGGGATATGTCTGCCACGCCAGTGTCATTGATGATGTTGAGTTGGGTGAGCCAGGAGAAGGCCAGGTGGATGAGGAAGGACCAGAAATTGGTGAGCGCCAGGAGGCGTATGTTTTTCATTTTTGGGTTTTTGGCTTTATGGTTTTAGGAATAGATTAAAAAAATGTGCCAAGGGTGCTTTGCTTGCTTTTTCGCCAGCCCTAACCGTTCCGCCGCTGTACTTTCCATCTCCGATCAATTTCAATGCAACATTGAACCAGGACTATTGCCCGGCATCAACTTATATCCCCTACCGTAGGAAAGGTAAGGCGGACTTCACGGCAGGGCATGGCGACAGACCGCGGAGGGGGCTAATTTTTGCTGTAAGGTTTTGGCCTTTGATATTGTGGGGATGGTTAGGTGCGGGTGGTTTAGGTGCTATTGGTTGGCTGGACCGGCGTGCTGGAGGATGACGCGGTAGAGGTCGTCGGGGTTGAAGGGTTTGACCACGATGTCGGTGAGGCCGGCGGCATAGGCTTCGCTTTCTACTTCTTTGGGTGTGCTGGCCGTAAGTGCGATGATGGGCAGGGTCTCTCCTCTTTTCCGCAGCAGGACGGTGGCCTCGTAGCCGTCCATTTCGGGCATATGGAGGTCCATCAGGACGAGGCGGTGGCGGGCGGCATTCAATTTTTCCAGGGCTTCCAGTCCATTAGTGGCGACGTCCACTGTAGCGCCGCAGTTTTCCAGCATGGTCTGGGCGACCAGTACGTTGAGGGGATTGTCTTCTACCAGCAGGAGGGTGATGCCTTTCAGCAGCTGGTCGCGGAAGGCGAATGTAGTGAACTCCTCATGCTGGCCGATGGCTTCCTCGCTGAAATTAAGTGTTTGGGTATAATAGAATTCGGAGCCTTTTCCCGGCTCGCTTTTCAATTGCAGGGCCACGCCCTGCAACTCCAGGATCCTTTTGGTGATGGCAAGGCCGAGACCTGTGCCGCCGTAGCTGCGGGAGGTGGAGGAGTCCGCCTGGGTAAAGCGGTCGAAGATCATGCTTTGTTTTTCTTTTGCGATGCCGATGCCGGTGTCGACCACCTTGACTGTGACGGTGGCGGCGCTTTCTGTCAGCAGATCGGCATGAATGATCAGCTTTACCGAGCCTTCTTTCGTGAATTTGATCGCATTGTGCACAAGGTTGTTGATCACCTGGCTGGTGCGGGTGGGGTCGCCGATGAGCTTGCGGTCGAGGCGCTGGTCCACTTCCAGTAACAGGGAAACGCCTTTTTCTCCGGCGGCATTCTTCAGGCCGGCCACGATGTTGCGGGCAATGGCGGGCAGGTCCATGGGGATCTGCTCGAAGCCGATCTTCCCTTCCTCGATCTTATTGTAGTCGAGAATATTATTGACGATGGACAGCAGGTTGTTGGCAGAGAAAAGCAATACGCCCAGGTCTTCTTTCTGATCGGCGCGTGGTTCGTTCCGCAGCAGCAGGTGTGTCATGCCGATGACGGCATTCAGGGGGGTCCTGATCTCGTGGGACATGGTGGAAAGGAATTCCGACTTGGTGCGGAGGCCTTGCTGTGCCTGGATGGCGGCTGTTTTAAAAGTCTGGGCAAAGCGGTGGGACAAGGCGAGGGACTGCAAAAAGAAAAAGGCAATATAGGCGGTGAGGACGATGAGGCGGAGCGGCGGAATGAACCCAAAGAAATGAAGGTTCAGCAGCAGGAAGACGAGCAGCAGGATGGCTGTGCTCAACATGGCGTATAGGGAGCCGCTGCGTTTATGACGGGCCGCCTTCAGGTAAACGAACATGGCATAGGCGATGGAAAAGAACATCACCACCAGGAATGTGGTCATGAACCGTGTGAAGATAACAGTGGATGTCAGCAGGATGATGGCTGTATATGTATGACAGAACCAGATCATCGCCTTCGTGAAAATGGGGTGGACATCGTCGGGATAGAGGTGGCGGGTGTACAGGGTAAAAAGGGTCACGCTCAGTGAAAGGCTCAGGTATTCTATGCGAATGGTGACAAACCAGTTCAGATCGGAGAAAAGGGAGTGAAGGGTATAGGTATCGGTGCCCACCATCCGATAGCTATAGACGATGCAGAAGAGCGAAAAGTAGAGGGTGGTCTTGTCATGCCGGCCGAAAATGAACAGGCCCAGGAAGAAGAGACCTCCCATGAAGAGGCACCCCGCCAGGAGAAAGTCGTAGGCGGCGTCCTGGTATTTCTTTTGGATGAGATCGTCCTTATTGCCTAAGAGTATTTCCTTATACGGTCCGCCTTTCGCATGCCAGAAATTGGCGATCTGCATCACCACTACGATGGTATCCGGCTCTGCCAGGGGCAGGACGACGGTGCGGGTGGCCCAGAAAGGGGTGGATGTTTCTTTTGTGTCGCCGGGCCGTCCATTCTGGGACTGGACGGCGCCATTGACATATAATTTATAAGAACAGTACGTATCGGGCACTTCCAGGCCCAGACGGGGCCGGTTTCGGGGTAAAAGAATGGTGAGTGTGTAAGTGGCATAGCCTTGGGTGGGATAGTCCCGGCCGTGGAGGTGGAGGTCTTTCCAGAGCCGGGGATAGGGTGCAAAGTCCGGAGCGGCGGCCGTCAGGCTGTCCGGGGAGAGGAGGTGCATCCAGTAGAAGCCCCATTCTCCGTGAAGCTTTATGGGGTGATCCGACAGGTCCGTGTTACGCAGGTCCAGCAGGCCTTTACGGGCAACGGGGGCGGGCTCCCGGTCGGCAAAACAGGTGAGACAACAGGTTAGCGTTAGCAGGGTCCACCCTATTTTGCGGAGATATCCTCTCATAAAGCCGGCTACTAGTTGAGTTACAATACAAATAACGCACAATAGGCGGTTAAAATGATTGGCGGGAGGAAAAAAAGAAGCCGTCCGCCAGTGGGCGGACGGCTTAGCTAGTATATTACACTTATTTCTTTTCAAGCAATTTGAAGAACTGATCGAGCGCAGGCAGGATCACGATACGGGTGCGGCGGTTAGCTGCACGTCCTTCGTCCGTATCATTGGTAGAAACGGGAACATATTCGCCGCGGCCAGCTGCCGTGATATGTGCGGGATCCAGGCCATACTGACCTTGGAGGATCCTGACGACGGAAGTGGCACGTTTGACGGAGAGATCCCAGTTGTCCTTCAGCTGACCAGGATGATGGTAAGCCTTGTTATCCGTGTGGCCTTCCACCATGAATTCGATGTCGGGCTGAGCTTTCAGGACAGTAGCTACTTTACCGAGCACGCCCTTGGCGGCTTCGTTCACGTCATAGCTTCCGCTCTTGAAGAGGAGTTTATCGGAAATGTCGATGTAAACAACACCTTTGTCGACCTTAATATTGATGTCCTTGTCATCCATGTTGCCGATGGCGCCTTTCAGGTTCATCACCAGGGCCATGTTCAGGCTATCCTTGTGAGCCAGTTCGGCCTGAAGGTTCTGGATGTAGGAGTCTTTACTGCCAATGTTATCCAAAGATTTCTTGATGCTTTCTGCCTGGGAGTTGGAGATGACAGAAAGATCCTGCAGTTGCTTGAGGGTAGCGTCGTGGTTCTGCTTCAGGAAATCGATCTGCTTGTTGAGTGCGTCGATCTGGTTCTGAAGGGCTGTCTTTTGGCTGGCGTCTTGTGCGGTAAGGTCGTTGCAATTTTTCAGATCACCAGCAAGCTTTGCGTTGGCTGCAGTGAGAGAATCGATCTTCGCCTGGGCGGCTTTAAATTTTTTAGAGCTAACGCAGGATGTAAAAAGCAATGCTGAGAGAACACCGAAAAAAAGGGTCTGTTTAAGCTTCATAGTAATATCATTTATTTAAAGAATTAAACTATTCTTTCATCGCTGATGGTCAGACGATCAACCTGGCGATCAATAGAATAATGTCAAAGATAGTTCAACAAACGAAAAAAGCTAATTTCGTGTTGTATAAATTAAGGCTAATTTAATGCCAAAAAACAGTTAGAGAGACAATTGCATATAGAAAAACCTAATATCCGAAGGGTTTTGATAAATATTTTTAAACTACACGCGCAATGAGATACGCAATGAGACAATTATTATTGTTAGGCTGTCTTTTCGTCCAGCTGGTGTCCTGTAAGCTAATGCCAAAGGAGGCTTCAGTGAAAGAAAGCAACAAAGAAGACAATAAGGCATTCGGTCTGTTCCTCTCCAATTATTATGAAGGAAGGATGCGGCTTTCACCCCTGGAGGCCACGCTGAATGGCGACTCCCGATATAATGACCAGCTGCCCGCGGAATTTGCAGATGCGTATCGTGACTCCCTGAAAAATTTCTACATTCAGTTCACAGATGGACTTGCGAAGTTTGACAGGAGCTCCCTGGGCGAGAATGATGGTCTCAGCTACGACATCTTGCAGTGGGAGCTGAACACGCGCTTGGAAGCATTCAAATACCCCTATTATTATATTCCTTTCAACCAATTCTATGCATTGCCGTTGACGCTGGGGCAATTGGGCAGCGGTGACAGCTATCAGCCGTTTGCCACGGTGAAGGATCATGAGGACTGGCTGAATCGGGCCAGGGCTTTTGGCCCATGGGCGGATAGCGCCATCGTTTATTTCAGAAAAGGGATTACGGCAAACTTCGTACTACCGGGGTCGTTGGTGGTGAAGATGATCCCCGAGATGCGGGCCCTGGTGACGGACCAGCCGGAGAAGAGCCTTTTTTATACGCCTGCGACGCGCCTGGAAAAAGTTACCACGGATACGGCGGCTATCCGGCGGCTGAAGGATGACTATGTAGTGGTGATCCGGGAAAGTATTGTACCTGCCTATAAAAGACTGGCGGATTTCCTGGAGAAGGAATATCTGCCAAAGGCAAGAGCGACTTCGGGAATCAGTGCTTTGCCCGGTGGCGCCGATTATTATACTTACCTGGTGAAGGACCAGACGACCACGATGAAGCGCCCGGAAGAGATCTACCAGACTGGTCTGCGCGAAGTCGCCCGCATCCGGGGCCTGATGGACAGCGTGAAGACCGTTGTTGGATTTAAGGGAGACCTGGCGGCTTTTTTTGCCTATATGAGGACGGATAAGCGATTCATGCCTTATAAAACACCGCAGGAGGTGCTGGCGGCTTTTGAGAAGATCCACCAGACGATGCAGCCTTCTTTGGCGAAAATGTTCCATCATGTGCCCAGGACGGGTTTTGAGATCCGTCAGACGGAAGCATTCCGTGCTGCGAGCGCCAGTGCGGAATACAACCAGGGTTCGGCGGATGGCAAGCGGCCCGGCATTTTTTATGTGCCGATCCTGGATGCAACCAGATTCAATACTACCTCTGGCATGGAATCGCTGTTCCTGCATGAGGCCATACCGGGCCATCACTACCAGATATCGCTCCAACAGGAAGACACATTACTGCCGTCATTCAGGCGTTTTGGCGGGGGCAATGCCTACCAGGAGGGATGGGCGCTGTATTGCGAGTCTCTGGGTAAGGAGCTGGGGCTTTACACGGACCCTTATCAATATATGGGGGCGTTGGGTGATGAGATGCACCGGGCGATCAGGCTGGTGGTGGATGTCGCCATCCACATGAAGGGGATGTCGCGCGAGGAGGCGATTAAATACATGATGGATAATGAAGCGATATCCCTGGAAGGGGCAACGGCGGAGATTGAACGCTATATGGCGATACCGGGGCAGGCGCTGGGCTATAAGATCGGGGCGCTGAAGATCCGGGAACTGCGGGACAAATACACGACGATGCTGAAAGATAAGTTCCGGCTGGCGGATTTTCATGATGAGATCTTGAAGGATGGGACGATGCCCCTGGAGGTGTTGGAAAAAAAGATGGATGCATGGGCGAAGCAGGTGTCTGCAGGCAATTAGGTTGATTTAAAAGTCGATCTTGAGGTTGACGGCGGGCGTCACTTCTTTAAAAAGTTCATGGAAGTACATACCAGGCGTCAGGACAAGATTGTTGCGCAATAAGTTTATGTGGCCTATAAAAAGGTTGTAGCTATTCTTTTCAAAAAACTCCCCGTCCCGTCGTATCAGCCGGCCGATGGAAAGGGAAGGGACGAGATTAATGATATGCTTGTTCATAGGGTCTTTCCATTCCCTGCTGATGCTGATCGTGAGAAATTCATTCCTGTAGGTTTGCGCATGTCCCTGTGCATTGGTCGCGAAAAGGAAAACAGGCTGCCACAGGGCGGTGAAGCTGCGGCTCCCATATTCCCCATTGAAATGCAGGCCGATGCCCAGCCCGAAGGAAGGGGCAAAATAATTCTTGTAGTTTCCCACGTTGAGCTGGATTACGGAGCCCAGGTAGTCATTGACCATCGCCACATAGCCGGCGGGCTGCGGCGCTGAGATCGTGGGGTCCTTCTCTGCCCGATAGCCGTTCTTATCGCGCACCCAATAGCCTTTCATATTGCTTTGCAGCCAGTGGATCTTTCCATTCAATCCTCCTGTGATATAGTTGGGCAGCTCATGATAGTCGTTGAGATAGAGGCTCAACCTGTCCTGCCTGATCCCGTCATGGCGCCGGCCCTCGTCTGCGGGGTATTCGAGGACGATCTGGATCGTATCCTGTTCCAGGCGCAGGGCGGCGGGCTCCGCCTGATCCAGCAGGTAGCTTGCTGCGGTAGGATGGAAGGTCTGCAGGCGGACCTTTTTCTTGCCTGCGGCATCTGTCACATAGTCGATCTGGTGCCAGGAGAGCGGGTCGGTGAGGGAATCATTAAAGGGCGCCATATCGGCAATGAATACCAGTAACAGGGAGTCGATGTTGGTGAATTTGGCCAGGTCCCGTGCGTCTTCCAGCTCCAGACAAAGGCGGTTGCCTTTGCCCAGGTCGATCCAGAATCTTCTTTCGATGCGTTCCTCTGACCTGCCGAATGGCTTGCCGAAGGTGGCGCGTACTGAATGTTGGGCGCATACGGTTCCCAGGATGCTCAACAGGGTGAGCATCGTACAGATGGGTCTTTTCATGATGTTATGGGTTTTGCGTGTGTTTAAGTGGAATGATCGGATGGTCTATGGGGTCGTTGTTATAGGTTGTTGCGGGTCTGAAGGTTTCGGATTGGGTCAGCCGGACCTGGAGGCGTCCGGGTTTCAGCCGCTCGCCAGCCGTGGAAGGCGTGGGCATTGCGGGTTCCAGCTCGTTGATATGGACTACTCTGGGTTGTTTTTTATAGCTATGAGCCATGAGCTGTGAGCTACGAGCGGCGAGCGGTGAGCCGGGAGTTGTGAGCGGCGAGCTGGGAGCCGGGGGGGCGGCAGGCTGCAAGCTACAAGCTACAAGCTGCAAGCGGTGAGCTACGAGCTGGGAGCGGCGAGCTACGAGCGGTGAGCGATGAGCAGGAAAGGGCGCGGCCTGTAGGCTGGGGGCGGTGAGCCGTGAGCGATGAGCTTTGAGTGGCGAGCCATGAGCGGTAAGCGGCGAGTGGTGGGCCGGGGCCGGCGCGGGATAGGTGCGGGCGGGGTTGATGAGGGCCTTGGGCCGGATGGCTATTTTGGGGTCCCGGGAACCGGAAATCACTCTTCTTTCCTTTAAAATGAAGGCGGCGGGGATGAGCGCCAGCAGGAGGCAGGCGGCGGCGGCCCATAACCAGGGCTGGGTTCGGCGGCGGGGCGTTTCCCGGAGCCTGTCATATAATTTATCCCAGGCGGCCTCTTTATCGGCGAGCCCCGTTCCGGGCAGGGCGCCCGGCTCTTCGAGCCGGCGGCTCCACCAGGTGCCTTCGGCTGGCAAGGGGCGTTCATTGGGTTTTGCGTTGTCCATAGCTAATTCCTTTTTGTAATAACATTTTTTGTAAAAGCGCCCGGGCCTTGCTCAGCTGGGATTTGGATGTGCCTTCGGCGATGCCCAGCTCTCCAGCGATCTCTCTGTGGTCCAGCCCTTCCATTACATGCAGGTTGAATACGGTGCGATAGCCTACGGGTAGCTGTATGATCATGTGGAAGATCTCTTCGGCCGAGAGGCTGGCCAGGGCGTCGGCCTCCATCGGGAGGTCATCGGCGGCTGTTTCCGCCAGCATGGTGAAGACGTTCTTTTTGCGGAGGAACATCAGGCATTCCCGTACCATGATGGTCTTGATCCAGCTGTAAAGGGCGGCCTCTCCCTGGTAGGTAAATCCGCCCAGGTGCCGGAAGAACTTTACGAACCCGTCCAGCAGCCTTTCTTCGGCATCTTCCCGGCTTTTCAGGTAGCGGCAGCAGACGGCCATCATCGGATCGGCGTAGCGGTCGAAGAGGCATTTTTGTGCTGCGGCGTTCCCTTTTGCGGCGTCCTTTATGAGGGGGGCTATCTCCATGGTTAAGGTCTGTGGCTGAAAATACTTCTTTATTGGTGGTTAAATGCGGATCTGGCCGATCCGGTTGCCCGGCATCACGGAAAAATGTGATCATGCGATGTGGCTGCAGGATTTTTAAGCAGTTTACCGGGTATTAAGAGCGGGTTTCCGAAAGGGCAGCCAAAAATATTAGTGAGAAAATTGCTAAAATATTTGGTGTGCATAAAATAATTCCCCTACCTTTACTGAATCAATAATTTTGGGAGAACTAAAAAATACGATTATGTCAAATGCAGAAAAACTCAAGGCTTTAAAGCTGACAATAGATAAGATAGACAAGGATTTCGGGAAGGGAAGCGTCATGATGATGAATGAAAAAAGCCAGGAGCCGATGGAAGTTATCTCTACCGGTTCCATTGGGCTGGACATAGCGTTGGGCGTAGGCGGTCTCCCGAAAGGAAGGGTGGTGGAGATCTATGGTCCTGAATCGTCCGGTAAGACGACGATCGCGACGCATATTATTGCGGAGGCGCAGAAGAAAGGCGGTATGTGCGCCATTATCGATGCGGAGCATGCTTTTGATAGCGGCTATGCGCAGAAGCTGGGTGTGGATATCGACAATCTCCTGATCTCTCAGCCGGATTATGGGGAGCAGGCGCTGGAGATCGCGGATCGTTTGATCCTTTCCGGTGCGCTGGACGTAGTAGTGATCGACTCTGTGGCGGCCCTTGTGCCGAAAGGCGAGCTGGAAGGCGAAATGGGCGATAGCAAAATGGGTCTTCAGGCCCGTCTGATGTCGCAGGCCCTTCGTAAGCTGACGGCTACCATCAGCAAGACCAACACCATTTGTATCTTCATCAACCAGCTCCGTGAAAAGATCGGGGTCATGTTTGGCAATCCCGAAACGACCACCGGTGGTAATGCGCTGAAGTTCTATGCTTCCGTAAGACTGGATATCCGTCGGATGGCGCAGATCAAGGATGGTGAGGAAGCGGTGGGCAACCGGGTGAAAGTAAAAGTTGTAAAGAACAAGGTCGCCCCTCCTTTCCGTTCGGCTGAGTTCGATATTGTTTTTGGAGAAGGCATTTCAAAGATGGGAGAGATCGTCGACATGGGTGTGGAGCTTGGCATTGTGCAGAAAAGCGGCAGTTGGTTCAGCTATGGTACGGACAAGCTAGGACAGGGAAGGGATACGGTGAAACAGCTGTTGCATGATAATCCTGAACTGGCTACAGAGATTGAGAACAAGATCCGTGAGAAGGTGAAGGAGATGCAGAGTGCATAATTAATGTTAGTATAAAGATTTTAATTGGGTTAGTAAGTACCGGCCCCGATGTTTATCGGGGCTTTAGTTTTTTTATGTGTTATGAGTTTGGCTTTATTTAATGCGGCTTGGCGTCGGGGGGAAGATCTTTTAGGCGCTTAGTAGTACTGCCTGCGGCATGGGATTGGTTAGACTCTAATCTATTGCGCCCTTCGGGCGCTTTTTCAAGGCACTGGACGTGCCTTAAAAAACAAAGGGGTCTGAATAGAAATTCAACCCCGTTTTAAAATCCAATATCCTATGAAAAACCGAGATAAAGGTAGCGGATTCAAATCAAATCTGCAATACCATTTTCCGGTATTCTTTTTTAAGTTGTTTTTAGTTTTTTATCAGCTGATTGGAAACGACCCTGTTGCTTTCTTTGTCGGCAACCCGCAAAATGTAGACTCCCCGTTCCAGAGAAGAAGCGTTAATTACCTGTATACCAGGCTGTAACCGTTGGGTAAATCGAATGGAACCAGCGGCATCCATGACCTGAATATCCACGGAATGTTCCGTTCGGATGATGAATAACTTGTCCACTGGATTAGGGTAAAACTTGAAAGTTACATCCCCGGAAAGACTTAGCTGGACTGCTTTTGTGTAATACTGGGTTTCACTCTGACCGGTGTACCTGACCCGGTAATGGTCGGTGCCGTTGGGCGGCGCCATATCTGTCAGCTCATAGTGATTGTTGTTCCCTGTCTTTCTCAATGCACCGATGGTCTCGAAATGCTGTCCGTCTGTTGCGCGTTCGACAATAAAATAATCGCCGTCCGCTGCACTGTCGACTTCCCATTGCAGCCATACTTTATTAATATCACGGATGGTGGCGGTGAAATTTGTGAAGACCTTACCGTTACTCTCGACCGTTATCTTTTTGATGCTGCTGTCCGAAGGGTCCATAGGTGCAGCTGGCTGTTGCGACCTAACGGTGATGCAACAGCAAAAAGCAACAACGGTGAACCAAAAAATCTTCTTCATGCCTATGGGTTAGTAACTTCATCAAGGAGCATGCAACTAACAAATTCCATGCCGGGAATGTTTGCGTTCGATCGCGCAACGCAGCGGTCGTTGTAAAAAACGCTGGGTTTCGTTTAAAATTTCTCTATACTTGTTATAATCTTCTTAAAACGGGATTACTTTGCCAGAACTTAAACTAACGCGCAATGGAACCGAAACTCCGGAAAATGGCCAGTTTCAAACGAATCGCCCTGGTGGCACACGACAACAAAAAGGGGGAGCTGATCGAGTGGGCCGTGTATAACAAGACGGCATTATCCCGGCATCGCCTGTATGGGACGGGCACCACAGGAACCTTACTGGAGAAGGCTTTGGGCCAGTCTGTCAGCAAATTCCTCAGTGGTCCGTTAGGGGGTGATCAGCAGATCGGGGCCAGCATTGCCGAAGGCAAGATCGACGTGCTGATCTTCTTCTGGGATCCTATGGAGGCCCAGCCGCATGATCCGGATATCAAGGCCTTGCTTCGTCTTGGCGTGGTGTGGAATATACCCATTGCCAGTGACCGTGCTACGGCCGATTTTCTGCTGACCTCTCCGCTGATGGTCGAGGATTACGAAATTATTCTACCGGACTATAGTCAATATCTTAAAAGACAAGTGAACCGGCCTTAAACAATATCGCAAACCAATTAACATGAGAAAATACGTTTTGACTGCCGGCACTCTGCTGCTGGCATCCCTGACATGGTCGCAGACCAAGCCGCTCGCGGGTTTTAGTGAATCAGCCGCAAAAGAGGAATTCGCAAAGGAAGAGCAGTTCGACGGCTACCTGAAGGCCTCCAATGTGGACAGCTTTATGAAGGTCATGTCCGCTCACCCGCATCATGTGGGGTCGCCGGCGGGCAAGGCTGTCGCCGACTTCATCTACGGCAAATTCAAGGGCTGGGGCTATGACGTCCAGGTGGAGACTTTCTATGTCTTGTTCCCTACGCCTAAGGAACGGCTGCTGGAAATGACAGGACCCACCTCCTACAAGGCCGTGCTGGCTGAATTGGCCCTGAAGGAGGATGCGACCTCGGGGCAGTCCCGTGAGCAGCTGCCCACCTACAACTGCTGGTCGCCGGACGGGGACGTTACGGGCCAGCTGGTGTTTGTCAACTATGGCATTCCGGAGGATTATGACCTCCTCGAAAGGCTGGGCATTTCTGTGAAAGGGAAGATCGTCATCGCCAAGTACGGTCATTCCTGGCGGGGTATCAAGCCGAAAGTGGCGCAGGAACATGGCGCGATCGGCTGCCTGATCTATTCCGACCCGAAGGATGATGGCTATTATGAAGGTGACGTATATCCCAAAGGGGCTTTTAAGAACGAATATGGGGTACAGCGGGGGTCTGTCATGGACATGCCCGTTTATCCCGGCGATCCGCTGACGCCCGGCATCGGCGCCACTAAAGATGCCAAACGGCTGGACCGGAAGGATGTCGCTACGATCCTGAAGATCCCGGTGCTGCCTATCAGCTACCATGACGCGGCCCCGCTGCTGAAAGCATTGGAGGGGCCGGTGGCGCCGGAATCCTGGAGAGGCGCCCTTCCCTTCACCTACCATGTGGGGCCCGGCAAGGCTACCGTCCATCTCAAGCTGGCCTTCAACTGGGATATCAAGCCTATCAACAATGTCATCGCCCGGCTTCCGGGTTCGCAATGGCCGGACGAGTGGGTGATCCGGGGCAATCACCATGACGGCTGGGTAAATGGCGCCGGCGACCCGCTCAGCGGGATGTCTGCCATGCTGGAGGAAGCGCGCGGCGTCAGCGAACTGGTGAAAACAGGCTGGAAACCCAAACGTACGATGATCTATTGCGCCTGGGACGGGGAAGAGCCGGGATTGCTGGGTTCCACCGAATGGGTGGAGTACCATGCGGACGAGCTACGCCAGAAGGCGGTGGTCTATATCAACACGGATGGCAGCGGCAGGGGTTTCTTCGGGGCGGAAGGCTCGCATGCGCTGGAACCATTCATGAATGAGGTCGCCAGGGACGTTACGGACCCTGAAACCGGGATCAGCATCGGCGATCGTATGCACTCGCGGGAACTGGTGAACGCGGCAGGCGGCAACCGCCTTAAGAAAGACCTCTTTTCCAAGAAGACCTTTTCCATCGGCGCCCTGGGTTCCGGCTCGGACTTCTCCCCTTTCCTCCAGCATACGGGCATTCCCAGCTTTAACCTGGCTTTCGGCGGGGAAGATCCGGGCGGGGAATACCATTCCATCTATGACTCTTACGATGATTACCGGCGATTTAAGGACCCGGGCTTTCAATATGGGGTAGCCCTTGCCAAAGCCGCGGGCCGCACCAGCCTTCGCATGGCGGATGCTTCCCTCCTCCCCTTCGACTTCCGTAGCCTGTATAAGACGGTGAGTGGCTATGCGACGGAGCTGTCGGGCTTGCTGGACCAGATGCGGGAAAGCACGGCCTTGTCCAATCAACTGATCAGGGAACATCATTATTCCTATGCGGGGGACCCGACTGTCACCCTGCTGCCTCCCCCTGTAAAGGAAGAAGTACCCTACCTGGATTTCTCGCCCCTGCAAAATGCACTGCGAAACCTGGAGAAGGCTACGGATCAACTGGCGGACACATTGGGGAAACGGAATCTTACGAATCTGGCGGCAAATGTGTCAGATGCTGTAAATCAGGCACTTTATAAGGCGGAACAACAATTGCTTTCCGATAAAGGACTCCCCCGCCGTGACTGGTACCGGCATGCGATCTATGCGCCCGGATTTTACACCGGCTATGGCGTAAAGACCCTGCCGGGGATACGGGAGGCGATCGAGCAACGGAACTGGAAAGAGGCGCAGGAGCAAATTGGGGTTGCGGCATCCGTGCTGCAGCATTTCACGGATTACCTGAATGGGATCCGGTTTTGAACATGAAATTTGGCTAAAATATTACGATACTTTTTATGGATAGCAGGCAGCTTAGGCTGCCTGCTTGTTCTTGCGTGGTTGGGGCTGGCCCTTTATGTCACCGTGCGCAAGCAAACGATCATTGAAAGCGCCCGTACTGAACTGAGGAACCGGATGGGAGGAGACGCTTCCATTGGTGATATGGAAATATCTTTTTTTCATCATTTTCCCAATATTACCCTGCACCTCTCCAAGGTCACGCTGCGTGACAGTCTCTGGCAGCAGCATCATCACGACCTGCTGAATGCGGAGGACATCTACCTTCATGTCGCCATTGTCCGAAGCCTTTTCTCCGGGGCGGCCCGCCTGGGCACGGTGTATATCGAACGGGGGACCATTTACATCTTTACCGATTCCACGGGCTATAGCAATACTTCGGCGCTGCAGGGCCGCCGGCAGGAAGGCGGGAAGGATGCCGATGTGCGGCCGCCCGACTTTTCCCTGCTGGAAACAAGGCTGGTCATGGAAAAACAGGATCGCCACAAATTATTCGATCTTGCATTTCACCGATTGGAATGCGCTATCGCCCAAAAAGGCCGGGCCTGGTCGCTGAATACCCATGTCGATGCGCGGGTGAAAAGCTTTGCCTTCAACACGGAAAAAGGGAGTTTCCTGAAGGATAAGACCCTGGCCGGCCATTTTACCCTGCAGTTCAACACAGCGAGCAAAATCATTCAGTTCAACAAGATCAAGGTCCAGATAGACGGCCATCCCTTTTTGCTGACGGGCCGGTTTTTCCCGGACGTTAAGCCTGATCCTTTCCTCCTGCATATTCAAACATCGAATATCCCCTACCGGAAAGCCACTGCCCTGCTGACGCCGATCATTCAGCAAAAGCTGGACCTGTACGAAGTGGACAAGCCTGTCTCTGTCGAGGCTGACCTGGATGCCGGATCGGCGGATGATCCTACGCCATTGATGAAGATCCACATGAGCGTACAGCATGCCGGCGTATTGACGCCGGCTGGAAGATTCAATGATGTCACTGTCTTGGCCAGCTTCACCAATGAATGGGTCCATCACGAAAAAAGGCGGGACGAGAATTCCGCAGTGCAGCTGACCGCTTTCACGGGTACTTTCCTGGATATTCCCCTGCATTGCGACACGGCTACCGTCACGGACCTGAAACATCCCATGATGGATTGCGATCTGCATACTGCATTTGCGCTGACCAGGCTGAATGACCTGGCGGGCAGCCGTACGATCGAATTCCGGAAAGGCAGCTGCCGGATGAATGTTCATTATACCGGTCCGCTGAAAGAGAATGACAGCGCGCGTGTATCGCTGTTTGGTGAAATCGATGTCGACTCTGCCGCCGTGACCTATCTACCCTATAACTTTCAGCTGACGGAAGGCGTTGGAAAGATCCGGCTGAGGGACCAGGACCTGCTGTTCGACCGGCTGCAGGCCCGCACCGGCAGCAGCAAGATCGGGTTGAAAGGGATCGTCCGGAATATCGCCCCGATGGTGGATCAGCGCCCCACCAATGTATCCATGGATTTTACGCTGAGCTCTCCGAAGCTGGACCTGGAAGACCTGACCGCCGTATTGGGGAAGCCGGTGGTGGAAAGCCCTTCCCGCAAAACTTCCGGGCATCCGTTGGGAGAGCCGGCTTCCAGGTTGGATCAATTGCTGCGGGATGGAGTGATCCGTCTGCAGATCGAGGCTGCAGAGCTGCGGTACCAGCATTTCACCGGGGCGAGGGCCAGGGCGGAGCTTTTGTTCCAGGATAACGAAGTACAATTAAAGAGCATGCAGCTGGCGCAGGAAGACGGTTCGCTCTCCCTTAGCGGGACGTTCAGGCGACGTCCGGGAGGCGGAGGCAATCCCCTGTTCTTCCGCAGTCATATCGAGCAGGTGGATGTGCACCGGCTATTCGCCGAATTTTCGGATTTCGGGCAGGAGGCTATTACCAATAAGAACCTGAAAGGGAGTTTGACGGCGGATGTGGAAATGTCGGGCTTGCTGACTGACAAGGCAAGGTTGATAAAAAACAGTATGAAGGGGACGGTCAGCTTCAGCCTGAAAGGCGGCGAGCTGATCGATTTCGAGCCCATGCAGAAGATCCATGAGACCGTGTTGAAAAAAAGAGACTTTTCGCAGGTGCGTTTTGCCGAGCTAAAGAACCAGTTGGAGCTTGATACGTCGACGCTTACGATCCACCGGATGGAGATCCAGTCCACGGCTTTTTCGCTGTTTGTGGAAGGAACCTACGATCTGAAAGGGGGGCCTGATCTGAGTTTGCAGGTGCCGGTGAGTAATCTAAAGAAAGACCGCGATCCCGATGTACCGCCGGACAGTAAGGGCAATGACGGCAAGGCGGGTCTCAGCCTGCGGCTACGGGTGCGGAGAGGGGATGACGGGAAGATAAAGATCAACTGGGATCCGTTTAAAAAAGCGCTGAAGGGTCACCTGAAGAAGAAATAGTCCATATTTGGTAACTTGCGGATATGGCTTTTAAAATTCATTCCGAATATTCGCCGGCCGGCGATCAGCCGGAGGCCATCCGCCAACTGACGGATGGTATCCTCTCGGGCGAACAATATCAAACCTTGCTGGGTGTCACAGGCTCCGGCAAGACCTATACCATTGCGAACATGATCCAGAACGTGCAGCGTCCGACGCTGGTGCTTACCCATAATAAGACGCTGGTGGCGCAACTGTATGGGGAGTTCAAGCAATTCTTCCCTGAGAATGCGGTGGGTTATTTTGTCTCTTACTACGACTATTATCAACCGGAGGCTTACATGCCCGTGAGCAATACCTATATCGAAAAAGATCTGTCGATCAACGAGGAGCTGGAGAAGCTGCGGCTGCAGGCCACGACGCAATTGCTCAGTGGCCGGCGGGATATCATCGTCGTCGCTTCGGTGAGCTGCATCTATGGTATCGGCAATCCCGCGGAGTTCGAGAATGGGATCGTGCGCATTCAGAAAGGCCAGATGGTGAGCCGGCAGGGTTTTCTGCACGCGTTGGTGAACAGCCTGTACAAACGCACGGAGATCGAGTTTAACCGGGGGCATTTCCGGGTCAAGGGGGATACGGTGGATATCAACCTTCCCTATGTGGATTATGGCTACCGCATCAGCTTTTTTGGCGATGAGATCGATGAGATCGAAAGCTTCGACGTGAAGACGGGCAAGCGGATCGGGTCGATGCAGGATGCGGCCATTTTCCCGGCGAATCTTTACCTGGCGCCCAAGGACATCCTGCACCAGGTGATCTATGAGATCCAGGACGAGTTGACGGCGCAGGTCGATTATTTCAAGAGCGTCGGCAAGTATATCGAGGCGCAGCGGCTGGCGGAGCGGGTGAACTATGACGTGGAGATGATCCGGGAGCTGGGCTATTGCAATGGCGTGGAGAACTATTCCCGTTTCTTCGACCGCAGGTATCCGGGTACCCGGCCTTTCTGCCTGCTGGATTATTTTCCGAAGGATTTTATTACGGTGCTGGATGAAAGCCATCAGACGGTGCCCCAGATCAGCGGCATGTATGGTGGTGACCGCAGCCGGAAGCTGGTGCTGGTGGACTATGGTTTCCGCCTGCCCAGCGCATTGGATAACCGTCCCCTGAACTTCCATGAATTCGAGTCCCTGACGGGGCAGACTGTCTTCGTCTCGGCTACGCCGGGTGACTATGAGCTGGAAAAGACGGGAGGGATTGTCGTAGAGCAGGTGGTGCGGCCCACAGGGCTGCTGGACCCTCCTATCGAAGTGCGGCCCAGCGCCAACCAGATCGACGACCTGCTGGACGAGATCGACAAGCGGGTGAAGAAAGGGGACCGTGTATTGGTGACTACGCTCACCAAAAGGATGGCGGAAGAAATGGATAAATACCTGCATCGCATCGATATCAAGTCAAAATATATTCATAGCGAGGTGGATACGCTGGAGCGGGTGGAGATCCTGCGGCAGCTGCGGCTGGGGGATATCGACGTCCTGGTGGGTGTGAACCTGCTGAGAGAAGGGTTGGATCTTCCGGAGGTGTCGCTGGTAGCGATCCTGGATGCAGACAAGGAGGGCTTCCTGCGTAATGAGAAGTCGCTTACACAGACGGCGGGCCGTGCTGCGCGGAATGTCGATGGGCTGGTGATCTTTTATGCGGACACGATCACGGAGAGCATGCAGCGGACGATGGATGAGACGGCGCGGCGGCGTGAAAAGCAGATCGCGTATAATGCCGAGCACGGGATCACTCCCCGGACGGTGACGAAGTCGAAGGAGCAGGTGTTTGCGCAGACGTCGGTGCTGGATATCAAGGGTTATGACCAGGCGAATCCTTATGCCATTGCGCCGGATGAGGACCTGGTGACCATGGTGGCGGAAGAGCAGGAAGTGTATCAGACGATCCCGCAGCTGGAGAAGGCGATCGCTAAGGTTAAGAAAGAGATGGAGAAGGCGGCGAGGGACCTGGATTTTATGGAGGCGGCGAGGTTGAGGGATAATATGTTTACGATGCAGAAGCAGTTGAAGGAGATGAAGGGGTAGGATTATTATGCAATAGCAAGTATTTTTAGCCCTTCAGAGACATATTTTTTTGCCTGGCGGTCGGCAGTGATGAAGATATAATCATTCCGTATCGCCTGCCATATCAACATGCGATCGAAAGGGTCTTTATGGTAAGCAGCCTTTAATTTGTGATAGGTACAGCTATCCTGATGCGACAAATGTTTTATTTCAAAACCAATGTGGGCACAGGCTCCGGGCAATTCCTCCGGAGTAAAGCCGGAGATCTCCAGTTTACCCAAAGCGCTTTTCAGCGATACTTCCCAAAAACTGATCGTGCTGACGATGATCCGAAAATCCGGGTTGGTAAGGACGTACTTCATTTTCCGGGAGATCTTCTCCGAGTCCGCAACGGCCCAAAGCACGTAGTGTGTATCTAGCAGATAAGTCATATTCCCAAAAATTCTTCTTCGGTCATTTTGAAATCAGCGTTGAATTGCACTTTTCCTTTGAGGATGCCCAGTTTTCTTTTGGCTTTTGGGGGAGAAGCTTTAGGAACCAACCTCGCAACAATTTCTTTATTCTTCCCGTAGGAAATAGCGATCTCTTCCCCGGCTTGTACCCGTTTGAGGGCTTCGGAGAAATCCCTTTTAAACTCGCCAACAGTCATGATGGTCATATGGAAGGTTTTGGGGTAAAGGTAAGGAGTTTTCTTGACAAGTTGACAAGGAAAGAGTGGCAAGTTTCAGGGAATCTTCCATAGCCCTGTCGATGGATTTTTCGGGGTCCTGGGTTTCTTCTATGCGTTCGTAGCCAACTTTTGCCAGCCATTGTTTGAAGGGTTCGGCCTTGGGGGAGGGGATGGATTGAATGAGGCGGAGCAGCTGTTGGGTGTCGGCGACGTCGGTCAGGTAAAATTTGCCATCCGCCGATTGCATTTTGAGTTGACTACAGTTTGTAGTCAAGTGACTTCCTTCCTGCTTTAGCCTGGTTTTCAATACACTCCAGTATTTTCGGGGATTAGGGCTTTCCGTGAGCACCCCGATGATGTCCACGACCGAAAAGTACCATTTCTCCTGTTCAGCATCCCAATGGCTGCGGATCTTTTGTGATTCGAATAGTTTTATATTACTCATAAGATAAATTTTAATTGTCTGTAAAGGTAGGAAATACCGAAAGCAAAAAACTAAGAATTTTAGCGCGGCGGGTGGTTGTGCATATCAGAAATCCCGGCCATCCCGGGATTCACCGAGGCCATTGAGAAGACATTATGCGTGGAGGTAATTTAAGTAACTTGCAGCATGGACAAAAGACTCTTTTTACTGGACGCCATGGCGCTGATCTTCCGCGCTTATTACGCATTGATCAACAGCCCGCGGATCACGACCAAAGGCAGGAATACGAATGCACAGTTCGGCTTTACCAATGCGTTGATCGAACTGATCAACAACCAGCATCCTTCTCATATGGCGGTGTGTTTCGACACCCATGCGCCCACGGAGCGTCATACGGATTTTGCGGATTATAAGGCCAACCGGCAGGAAGCGCCGGAGGACCTGCTCAGCGCGGTGCCTGATATCAAGGCGATCGTAAAGGGATTCAACATTCCCTGTATGGAGCTGGATGGGTTCGAGGCGGATGACGTAATTGGCACGCTCAGCAAACAGGCGGCGGCAGCCGGTTATGAGGTGTATATGGTGACGCCGGATAAGGATTATGGGCAGCTGGTGTCGGACAAGATCAAGATCTACAAGCCGGGTTACCAGGGGGGAAGCGTGGAGATCATGGGACCCGCAGAAGTGTGCGCCAAATGGAATATCAAAGAGGTTTCGCAGGTGATCGATATACTGGGGCTGATGGGTGATGCGGTGGACAATATTCCCGGGATCAAGGGGGTGGGTGAAAAGACGGCCGCCAAGCTGCTGGCTGAATATGGCACCCTGGAAAATGTGATCGCCAGCGCGGATACCATTAAGGGGGCTTTGGGAGAGAAAGTCCGGGCGGGCAAGGAGCTGGCGGTGATGAGCAAGAAGCTGGCCACCATCATCACGACAGTGCCCGTGGAGTTCCATGAAGAGGATTTCAGGCTGAAGGAATGGAATAAGGACGTGCTAAATGAGATCTTCACCGGGCTGGAGTTTAAGTCGATCGGAAAAAGGATCTTGGGAGATAGTTTTACGGCCGCTGTTGCGCCGGAAGGGGTGCAGCGGGACCTGTTCGGGAATGTGGTGAATATGCCGGCCGGGACGAAGAAGGGACCATCCGTGGAGAAGCTGGAAGAGGCGAGCACACGGCTGGAAGCTGCGGTTGAAAAAGGCGAAGAGGGCGCTGTGGAAGAAGGTGAGGCCTCCTCCGGCGTGATTGCGGGGAAGAATATCCGGAATGCGCCCCATACCTATACGGCTGTGGTGGGTGAAGCGGCTATCGCGGAGCTGGTGAAAAAACTGCTGGTGCAAAAAGAAGTTTGTTTCGATACGGAGACCACGGGCATTGACGCGAATGATGTGGAGCTGGTGGGCATGAGCTTTTCCTGGCAGGCCGGGGAAGCTTATTATGTTCCTGTACCTGCGGACCAGGAGGCAACCAAAAAAATATTAGGCGCATTCAGTCATGTATTCGACCAAGCCTCTATCACCTGGATCGGTCAGAACCTGAAATATGACTTGTTGGTCCTGAAATGGTATGGGGTCGAGCTGAAAGGGAACATTTTCGATACCATGCTGGCGCATTATGTCATCGAGCCGGAAGGCAAGCGGGGCATGGATATTTTGAGCGCCCAGTACCTGGGTTATGAGCCTGTCCATATCGAGGAGCTGATCGGCAAAAAAGGGAAAGGACAGGGGACGATGCGGGATGTGGAGCTGGAGAAGATCAAGGATTATGCGGCGGAGGACGCTGATATCACCCTGCAGCTGCAGCAATGTTTTCTTCCCCTGCTAAAGAAAAAAGAAGTGGAAAAGGTGTTTTACGAGGTGGAGAATCCACTGGTAAAAGTGCTGACGTCGATGGAGTATGAGGGTATCAGGGTGGATATGGACTTTCTCCGGGAATATTCGAAGGAGCTGGATCGGGAGGCGAAGGAAGCGGAGGAGAAAGTATATGCCCAGGCGGGAGGCTTGCGATTCAATCTTGCATCGCCCAAACAGCTGGGGGAGGTGTTGTTCGAGAAAATGCAGCTGGACCCCAAGGCGAAAAAGACGAAGACGGGTCAATATGCGACCGGGGAGGATGTGCTGCTGAAGCTGGCGGCGCGTCACCAGATCGTGGATGACATCCTCGCCTTCCGGGAGCTGACGAAGCTGAAGTCCACCTATGTGGATGCCCTTCCCCTGATGGTCAATCGCAGGACAGGCCGTGTACATACGAGCTATGCACAGGCGGTGGCGGTGACCGGAAGGCTTAGCAGCAACAACCCCAACCTGCAGAATATTCCTATCCGCACGGAGCGGGGAAGGGAGATCCGGAAGGCATTTGTTCCGAGAAGCGAGGAGTTCGTGCTTTTGTCCGCGGATTATTCACAGATAGAGCTGCGGATCGTAGCGGCTATCAGCGCGGACCCAAATCTCTGTGCCGCCTTCCGGGAAGGGAAGGATATCCATACGGCCACGGCGGCCAAGGTATTCGGCGTTGAGGAGAAAGATGTCACCAAGGAAATGCGCTATAAGGCCAAAAGCGTCAATTTCGGCATTATCTATGGGCAGGGCGCCTTTGGGTTAGCGGATAACCTGGGCATCAGCCGGAGCGAAGCCAAAGAGATCATCGACAACTATAAAAAGCAGTTTGCGGGCATCCAGCACTATATGGACAGCACGATGAATTTTGCCCGGGAGAATGGGTATGTGGAGACGCTGATGGGGCGGAAACGTTGGCTGCGGGATATCAACTCGGCTAATTTTACGGTGCGGGGCTTTGCCGAAAGGAACGCCATCAACTCGCCGATCCAGGGGACGGCCGCGGATATGATCAAGCTGGCCATGATCCGGGTGGACGAAGCTTTTCGGGTCAATAAGTTCAGATCCAGGATGTTGCTGCAGGTGCATGACGAATTGGTTTTCGACGCACACAAGGAGGAGGTGGATAAAATTAAACCCATCATTATGCGTTGTATGGAGACGGCGTTGCCTTTACCGAATGATGTGCCCGTGCTGGCGGAAGTGGGGTCCGGGGTCAATTGGCTGGAGGCGCATTGAGGCGGCGGGGCTTCGGCAGCAGGCATCGTGAAAACGATGGACATTAAAAAATCCGGGCAACATTTTAACAATTAATTTTTTAGCGGCATAAAACTTTTGGGTTCCAATTCAGTCATACTTTGGGACCATTCCGAAGAATGGCAACAGATGCGCCTATGTCCGGCGTTTAAGCTGTTGATCTGAGGTTCGTCCTCCGCCCGAATTTCGTTTTTCTACCATCGTTAACGATAAATGTACATATATGAGAAGTTTTCGTACTATACTACTTCCGCTCTTTTGTGCCGTGTTTTTTGCCGGCGCTGCCTTCGGGCAGGAGGCCCAGCAGGACTGGCCAAGGAGTTTTACGACGGATGATGGCTCGGTGATAAAGATTTATCAGCCGCAGCCGGAATCCTTCTCGGATAATGTCCTGAAAAGCCGGTGGGCAGTCTCGGTCCTGCAGTCGGGCAAGACGGAGCCCGTTTTTGGTACTTTCTGGTCGATCGCGAATGTTGAGACGGACCGGGATAATCGCCGGGTGGTGATCCAATCGGCAAAAGTGCCGAATGTGCGTTTCCCCGGGGAGCAGGATGACAATTTCAATTCCAGCCTGAAGAGATCGCTGGAAGCCAATCTGCCGGAGGCTGCCGGGGATCTGTCCCTGGACGAGCTGCTGGCTTCGCTGGATCAGAATACCGAGCAGAAAAAGCTTTCCAAGGACCTGAATACGTCGGCGCCCAGGATCATTTATTCCGACAGGCCTTCCCTGCTGGTGATGATCGACGGACAGCCGAAGCTGCAACCCAATAAAGATTGGGGGGTGGATGTCGTGGTCAACTCTCCTTTTACCATTGTCAAGAACACGGACGGGGCGTTTTATCTGTATGGCGGCAAGCATTGGTACACTGCACAGGCGGCTACGGGACCTTACTCCCCCGCCGGCAACGTGCCTTCCAACCTGAATGCGGTGAAGAGTGCGGTAGATGCGGCCAACGCTTCCAACGCGGGATATGTGGATTCGGCGACCGCCCAGCAGGATGTCCAGGTATCCAATATCGTCGTGAGCACGTCTCCCGCCGAGCTGATCCAATCCAATGGCCAGCCCAGCTTTACGCCCATTTCCGGGACGGACCTTAGCTATGTCAGCAATTCCCCCAATGATATTTTCCAGGACCAGAGCACAGGCCATTATTATGTGCTGATCTCCGGTCGCTGGTATACTTCTTCCTCCCTGACGGGCGGATGGCATTATGTTGCGGCCAATGCGCTGCCTGCCAATTTCGCCAGCATTCCGGAGGGAAGTCCCAAGGATAATGTGCTGGCCAGTGTCGCCGGCACGGAAGCCGCCCGCGAAGCGGTAATGGATGCACAGATCCCACAAACGGCGAAAGTGGACCGCAGCTCGGCCACCACGGATGTGACCTATAACGGGGATCCCAAGTTTGAACCGCTGCAAGGAACTGATATGCAGTATGGTACGAATACGAGCAGCTCGGTCGTAAAAAGCGGCAATAACTACTACACGGTGGACAATGGCGTTTGGTTTGTCGGTCCCAGCCCCAGCGGCCCGTGGCAGGTGGCTACGGAAAGGCCTGAGGAAGTGGACAGGATCCCACCGAACTCTCCCCTGTACAATATCAAGTATGTGTATGTGTATGATGTGACGCCGCAGTATGTGTATATGGGGTATACGCCCGGCTATCTGAACAATTATATTTATGGCCCTACGGTGGTCTATGGAACGGGATTCTATTATGATCCCTGGTATGGGGGCTATTATTATCCCCGCCCCTGGAGCTGGGGTTTCAATATGTGCTATAACCCCTGGGCCGGATGGAGCCTGGGCTATGGCTATGGCGGCGGATGGCTGCATTTCGGGATCGGCTTTGGCGGCTACTGGGGTGGCGGTTGGGGCGGCGGCGGATGGTGGGGACCCCGTGTGTATCGTCCCCCCTATGTATGGAGCGGGTACCGTAACTATGGCTACTATGGCCATAACTACTATCGTAACAGTAACATTTACACCAATCATTATACGACCAATATTTACAGGAACAGGGGCGGCGTGATCACCCGGAATGTGCAGGGTGGCTATAACTTCCGCAACGTTTCTACCCGTCCCACCAGCTATAACAGGCCCGGCGGCTATAATGGCAGTACCCGCCCGTCGCCGCAGGGCTTTCGTCCCGGCGGAACGTATAATGGTACGAGCCGGCCTATCACGCAGGGAGCAAGACCGGGCATGAGACCGGGTTCGAACAATGTTTATTCGGATCGCAATGGGAATGTGTATCAACGGAACCCTTCCACGAACCAGTGGCAGCAGCGGCAGTCCAACCAATGGAGGCCTGTGCCGAACAACAGCCAGGCCGTGCCCAACCTGAACAGGGATCAGCAGATGCGGATGCGTGGCCAGCAGAGCACCCAGAATTTCGAGCGGGCCCGGAGCGGTGGTTATAGCCAACCTGCCCGTCCCAGCGGGGGCGGCGGTGGTTTTAGCAGGCCCAATGGCGGAGGTGGCGGCGGCTTCAGTGCGCCCCGGTCCAGTGGCGGAGGCGGTGGCGGCGGTTCCAGGTCTTCCGGAGGTGGCGGTGGCGGCGGCAGCAGGCCCGGCAGAAGAGGTTAAAATAGTAAAATATAAACAAAAGCCCCGGATGAGTGTAAATGCTTACCGGGGCTTTGTGTTTTCTCCTATCTTAGGCTGAGAATCTTATTTTTACATTGAATATTGTTTTTTCATGCCTGTGACCAACGACATCACTCATCCGTGGCTTTTCCAGCCTGTTTTTTTACTGGACAATATCAGTGATGTCGTCATTTCCACCGACCTGGATTATCGTATCAAGACCTGGAATAAAGCGGCGGAGGAGATGTTTGGGTACCGGGCATCCGAGGCGTTGGACAAGCCGATAATGGAGCTGGTGACGTACGATTTTCTTACAGATTCGCGGGAAATCGCCTGGAGCAACCTGAAGCGGGATGGGAAGTGGAAGGGTGTGATGGTGCTGAGGAAAGGCGAGCGGGAGATCTTCCTGGAATGCAGCTCTTCCTCCGTCAAAGACACCGAAGGCGAGCCGAGGGGGTATGTATCGATCTACCGGGATATCACCGTTCAAAAGAACCTGGAGAAAATGCTGATCGAGGATGAGGTGCGAAAGAAGCGGGAGATCATCAAGGCTATCATGGAGGCGCAGGAAAAAGAACGGAGGGAGATCGCATCGGAGCTGCATGATAATGTAAACCAGATCCTCACCACTTGTAAGCTTTTCCTGGAAATCGCCCGGAACGATCCCGCGGACGCACGCTTTATCGACGGATGTTATCAAAATATTCAGATTGTGATCGAAGAGATCCGGAATATCTCACATAATCTTACGCCTTATACGTTGAAGGACCTGGGTCTGGCGGCGGCATTGCATGACATCATTCAAAAGATCAACCAGTCGGGCAAGCTGACCATCCGGCTTCTGGCCCTTGAAAACCTGGAAGAGGAGGAGATCAGCCATGATATCAAGCTGGTTGTTTTCCGGATCATCCAGGAAAAGATCAGCAATGTGCTGAAGCATGCGCATGCTACGGAACTGAAGATCGTCCTCAGTGCGTTTGAGGGACGGATCCGGGTACAGCTGGTGGACAATGGCCGGGGATTTGATGAGAAAGCAGTGAAAAAAGGAATGGGGCTGAACAATATTCAAAACCGTGTGGAGTATTATAAGGGATCCTTCCATTTGAGGACGGCGCCGGGAGAGGGATGTGAGGTAAAGATCGAATTGCCCTGTCGTTGAAAATATCCCGTTCTTTGCTTTTATTATGACACCGACCTTATATTACTGTTATGATGCCTATTGCGGATGGTGCTATGGTTTTAGTCCTGTTATCCGGCAGATCTTTGAGCAATACAAAGACCGTTTGGCTTTCGAGGTATTGTCCGGGGGCATGATCCTGCCCGAAAAGCCGCAGCCCATCGGGGTGATGGCGCCGTATATTCAGAAAGCTTATAAGACAGTGGAGGAGCATACGGGGATCAAATTCGGAGCGGACTGGCTTTGGCATATTTTTCATCCGGAGGAGAGCGACTGGTATCCCTCTTCGGAGAAGCCGGCCATTGCCCTGTGCGTATTCAAGGAGTATCATCCTGACCTGGCCATTCCTTTCGCTGCTGGCCTGCAGTATGCCCTGCACGAGGAAGGCAGGGACCTCACGGATGACGAGGCTTATCGCCATCTGCTGGAGAAATATGCCATCCCGGAACAGGAGTTTTACGCCCGATTGCATAGCGTGACGTACAGGGAAAGGGCCTATGAGGAGTTTGCGCTTATAAAGCAGCTGAAGGTGACGGGGTTCCCTACCCTGTTCCTGCAGGTGAGTGCGTCCCGGCTGTACCTGCTCAGCAGGGGGTATACGGATAAGGCGTCCGTACAGGCGGGCATTGAGCGGGCGTTGGAGGAGGCGGCAAAGCAGAAATAGCTGTGAGCCGTGAGCTACCAGCCATGAGCCAGGGTCATTAGGGGTAAAAATTTATGGCCAAACTGGCCGTATAGTATTAACTTGCATGTCCCATAAAATTATCAGCATGGAATATAACAAAGTTATCGCTGTTACCGGTTTGCCCGGATTATACGAATTGTTAAGCAGTAAGTCCGATGGTGCGATCGTACGTTCGCTGGATGACAAGAGCACTCGTTTTGTTTCCAGCCGTATTCACAATTTTTCGCATTTGGAAAGTATCGAGATCTATACGGTGCGGGAGAATGTCAATTTAGTGGATGTGTTGAAGGCGATGGAAGGCAGCGGTGAAAAGCTACCGGACGACAAGGACAATACCGCCCTGAAGGCTTATTTCACGAAAGTATATCCCGACATGGATTTCAGTCGCGTATACACCAGTGACCTGAAGAAGATGGTGAAATGGTTCAGCGTGCTGAAAGCGAATAACGTCGAGATCAAGCTGTCCGAGCCTGCGGAAGAAGAGGAAGCTGCGGAGCCGGAAGAAGCCGTTGGCGAGAAGGCGCCGGCGAAGCCGAAGAAAGAGAAGGCGGCGGCGGCCGAGGAAAAGCCTGCTGTTAAAGAAAAGAAAGCGGCAGTGAAGAAGGAAGAAGAAGAGGAGGAGGAAGAGCCGAAGGCAAAAAAAGCGGCTCCCAAGAAGAAAGCGGCCGAGAAAGCGCCGGCAGAAACGTCCAAGAAGAAAGCAGCTGAAGCCCCCAAGAAGGCGGCGGCGAAGAAGAAATAACCGTTTTTGTAGCTGCAAGCAACAAGCTTCAAGCTACAAGTTGGCTTAAATAGGTACATAAGATCTTTTAATATAAACTTCAGGCTTGCGGCTTGTAGCTTGCGGCTTGAAGCTAAAAAAGGCAGGCTTGCAGCTTGTAGCTTGCCGCTTGAAGCTAAATATGAGGTATACAGCTGAATTAGCGAAGCCGGAACGGCATTTTCTACCAGGTGATTTCGTTTTGACGGACTGGAATGGGCTGGAGCCTTATTTCCAGGATCTCGAGCAGCGGGTGCTGGATTCCAGGCAGGCGCTGGAAAAATGGCTGCGGGATATGAGCGAGCTGGAGGCGGTGGTAAGCGAGGATGCCAGCTGGAGGCAGATCCGCATGACCTGTGATACGGAGAATAAGGAGCTGGAAGAGGCATTCAGGTATTTTGTAATGGAGATCCAGCCGAACATACAGCCTTATGCTGACCGGCTTAACCGCAAGCTGGTGGAATGTCCGTATACGGCCGACCTTGATCAACACCAATTCTTCACTTATATCCGTAGCGTAAAGAAAAGGATCGAACTTTTCCGGGAGGAAAATATTCCTATACAGGCCGAGCTGAGTGTGCTTGCGCAACAATACGGAATGATCGCCGGCAAAATGACGGTGACGTTGGACGGCAAGGAATACACATTGCAACAAGCGGCAAAATTCCTTGAAAACCCGCAGCGTAATGTGCGGGAAGATGCGTACAGAAAAATCCAGGAACGCAGGCTACAGGATAAGGACGCACTTGACAATTTGTATTCCGAATTGATCAAGCGGCGTCACCAGGTGGCTTTGAATGCTGGTTTTGCCAATTATCGCGACTATAAGTTCGAGGACCTGGGGCGTTTCGATTATACGAAGGAAGATTGTTTCGAGTTCCATGAAGCCGTCAAAGCGCATGTGTTGCCGTTGGTGAGCCGCATCCACGAGGAGAAGAAAAAGAAACTGGGCGTCGATACGCTGCGTCCCTGGGATACGGAGGCGGAACCTGCGGGGACAGAACCCTTGCGGCCTTTCAAGGACGGGGGGGAGCTGGTGACCAAGACGATCGAGTGCTTTGACCGGCTAAATCCTTTTTTTGGCGATTGTCTGCGCACGATGAGGTCCATGGGAAGATTTGACCTGGAAAGCAGGAAAGGAAAGGCTCCTGGCGGTTATAACTGTCCGTTAGCCGAAACCGGCGCCCCTTTCATTTTTATGAATGCGGCGGGGCAGATGGGCGACCTGACGACGATGGTCCATGAGGGGGGCCATGCGATCCACTCTTTCCTGGCACATCCGCTGGAGCTGAGTGCCTTTAAGGAGTACCCTATGGAGATTGCGGAAGTAGCAAGCATGTCCATGGAACTGTTTAGCATGGATCATTGGGATCTGTTCTTTACTAAAAACGATTTAGCAAGAGCGCGTCGTCATCAACTGGAGCGTGTTATTACTATCTTCCCCTGGATTGCCACCATCGATAAGTTCCAGCATTGGGTATACGAAAACCCAGCGCACTCACTGGAGGAGAGAAAGGAAAAATGGCTGGAGATCCTGCAGGAGTTTTCCACTCAAGTGATTGACTGGCAAGGTCTAGAGCAATACAGGCCCACTTCATGGCAAAGACAGCTGCACCTTTTTGAAGTACCGTTCTACTATATTGAATATGGCATTGCGCAGTTAGGCGCCATCGGATTGTGGAAACAATATAAAGAGAACAAAGAGAAAGCGTTAAACAATTATATGGCTGCGCTCAGCCTGGGAGGGACCCGTACGTTACCGGAATTATACGATGCAGCGCGGCTCAGGTTCACCTTTTCAAAAGAGCATATTAAACAATTAATGGAATTTGTTAGTACAGAATTGGAACAAAATTGTTCCTAAAAAAAATTCAAAAATACCCGGAAAGTAGTACTTATACCTCTTGTTCGTATGCTTTTTTCCGGCTATATTTGCAATAGACGATGAGATAAGTAGGGTGATTCGTATCACCTTTTACATAAAGAAGCTACTAATCAGAGCCTTAACCAAAAGTCCCGGTGTTTCTACATCGGGGCTTTCGCTTTTATATATACTCATCGCATTGGAGGCCTGAAAAAACATTGTCGAAACATCATTCATTGTTCGTAAACCTTCTGTCTGCCGGAAAGCCCGTTATATTTTTGATTGCCAGAACCCGCCAGGGGCGCGGCCTGGCGGCTCAGGAATTACAACTTTTACAGACGCCGCTGACCAACATCTCCACCTGCTCGGACGTAAACCCTTTGGGAAGTTGAATAGGGGGAACTGCTACTCCTTCGAGACAAACGGTGTTGCCACACGCACTGCAAACGAAGTGTACGTGATCGTCGTGGTGATGACCGCCGGTACAATTGTCCTTACATAACGCATAACGTATAGAATTATCCGCAGTTGGGATACTGTGGATAAGGCCTTTTTCCAGGAAGGCCTGCAGCGTACGATAGATCGTGACGCGATCGAATTTTTCGCCTGCGCGTTTTTCTATATCGCTGTGTGCGAGTGCACCTTCCTGTTGCAGGAACAGCTCGAGGATCTTTTTGCGGCCGCTGGTTATGCTGAGCTGATTGCGTTTGAGTATGTCTTCAATTTTATTTTCCATGGCGATATCTTTTATCCCGGATTATTATTGAATAATCCATTGGCGAAACGAGGTGAAGAAGAAGCAGACTCTTTCAGCAATGTCCTGATATCTTTTTCCATTTCAGCCAGCTCGTCTTTTTTAAGACTATCGTAGATCTTTCGTATGCGACCGGCCTTGTCTACCAATGCGAGGAACTGGGTGTGGATGAATTGTTCGTCAATGCTGGTGGTGTTGTTCTTCGGGTCGTCCAGCAAATAGCTGTTGCGGGCAAGGTGATACAGGCTGTCCTTGCGTCCCGTGAGGAACCACCATTTTGCCGGGTTGGCGCCCAAAGAGTCTGCATAGTGTTTCATGCGTCCCACCGTATCGACCTCCGGGTCCACGGTGTGGGAGAGGATGCGAAAATCGGGTTCACCGTCGAATTCCTCGGCAATCTTTTTCATGTTGGCATTCATTCTCGGACAGATGCCTTTGCAGGTGGTGAAAAAATATTCCGCTACATATACCTTTCCTGCCACGTCTTTTTCCGTGATGCGCCTCCCGTCCTGGTTGGCAAAAGAAAAAGCATGTACATAGCTGAGTACAGGGAGCTTTGTATCTGCATAACCGGGGATGTACCGGGCCAATGCGAAATAGAAGCCTAAGAACAGCAGGACGAAGAAGCCTATAAAAAATGCCAGTTTTTTCTTATTCATGATTAGTGCAAAATTAAGACTTACCGGGGACAATATTATTTGCAACATTGTTGCGTTTGGGGTATATTTGCATTCTCCTGACTATGATACGTAAAATTAATTGGGATATCCTGGGCATCAGCGCTTCTCTTTTGTGCGCTATTCACTGTGCCATCCTCCCTCTGGTGCTGGCAAGTCTTCCGGTGCTGGGGGTCAACATCATACATAATACACTCTTTGAATATGGAATGATCGGCGTGGCCTTTGTGGTGGGGAGCCTGGCGTTATTGCATGGTTTTCGGTATCATCACCGGCATCCCGGCCCCTGGCTGTTGTTCACCGCGGGCTTGTTGTTGCTGGTTGCCAAGCAGATATGGCATGCTTACGAGCTGCAGCTCCTTCCATTTGCCGTTGGGCTCGTCATCGGGGCGCATGTGCTGAATTATCGTTTTTCCAAGAAGCTGCAAGCCACCGGCGTGAGAAGCTACAAGCGACAAGCTGCAAGCTGCAAGCCAGACAGGATTTATTAGGACCTCACTTGTGGCTTGCAGCTTGCAGCTAATGAAAGGAGGTCGTGGATTTTGGCTGGGAATTGTTAACTTTGTACCAAAGCGGCCCACAGGGTCGCTGGCCAAAGGCCCATCATCAGACGTGCGGCGGGGATGGGTTAATTTTGGTAAACACATACCCGCGGCACAACAATAAGGCGTGCTATGATCAAAACTGGAAATCCTGTTATCAGCATATATACTGAAATGACTCCCAATCCGGAAACGATGAAATTCGTGGCCAACAAACTGTTGTACCCCGGAAAGAGCATTGATTTCCCGGATGTGGAAGCCGCCAGGCCGTCTCCGCTGGCTATCGAGGTATTTGGTTTCCCCTTCATAAAAAGTGTTTTCATCGCCAGCAATTTTGTAACGCTCACAAAGACGCCCGATACGGACTGGAACGACGTCATTCCCACGATCAGGCAGTTCCTGAAAGAATACCTGGAGGAGAACAAACCTATCATCAACGAGGAAGAAGTAGTCGTGGTGAAATCCGAAGGCAATACCATCGATGCAGATGATGACGATGTCGTCAAGCGCATCAAGGAGCTGTTGGAAAATTATGTAAAGCCTGCCGTAGAAATGGACGGTGGCGCTATTCAATTCAAAAGCTACCAGGAAGGCGTTGTCAACCTCATGCTGCAAGGCTCCTGTTCCGGTTGTCCTTCTTCCATGATCACGCTGAAGGCCGGTATCGAAGGCATGATGAAGCGCATGATCCCTGAAGTAAAGGAAGTAGTGGCAGAAGCGGAATAACCGGCATGAATATATCGGCGCTTTACCAGCAATTTATTACCGACCTGCAACATACTTCCTGGCTGGAATTCATAGCCGTGGTGGCGGGCATTCTCAGTGTCTGGTTCAGCCGTCGGGAAAACATATGGGTGTATCCTACGGGGTTGGTGAATACCATCATCTATATTTATCTCAGCTTTAAGTTTGCATTATTGGGCGAGGCGAGCGTCAATTTCTACTATACGGTGGTCAGCATCTATGGTTGGATACTGTGGGCACGCAAGGACAGGCAGGAGCGGCCATTGCTGCATATCACGGCTTCCACCGCGCGGGAATGGTTGCAGCAGGTGGGTTTTTTCGGTTTCTTTTACATCGTCGTCTTTAGCGCGCTGACCTACCTGAAAAAAGATTTTGCGCCGCAAGCTATTCCCTGGGCGGATGCATTCGCTTCGGCTACGGCATATACGGGCATGTGGCTGATGGCAAAGAAGAAAGTAGAGAGCTGGCATTGGTGGATCGCCACGAATGTCGCCTCTATCCCTTTGTACTTCGTAAAGCATGCCGTTTTTACCAGCGTTTATTATGTCATTTTGCTGATCATGGCCGTCTCGGGGCTGATGGAATGGCGTAAGAAATCCAAACAAAGGAGCTATGCGGCTTAGGAAGATCGTCATCATAGGACCGGAGTCTACGGGCAAGAGCACCTTGTGCGAGGGATTGGCGGCGCATTTCAACACGGAGTGGGTGCGGGAGTATGCGCGGGAGTACTTGCTTACACATGGAAAGCAGTATCAATATGCGGACCTGAAGACCATTGCCCGGGGGCAGCTGGAGCTGGAGGAGCGGTATGCGGCTGACCTGGCGGGCCATCATGACCCGATCCTTTTCATCGACACGGATATGTATGTGATGAAAGTCTGGGGCGAGTTCGTATTCGGTCGCTGCGATCCGTGGATACTCGACCAGATCGTTGCCCGCGATTATGACGGCTACCTGCTTTGCAGGACGGATCTTCCCTGGACGGCAGACGAGCTGCGGGAGTACCCGAACGAGGGGCCCAGGGAAACCTTGTTCCATATGTATAAGGATTGCATGGTGAACCAATCCACTCCCTGGAGGGAGATTGGCGGACACGCGGAGGAAAGGCTGCGGACGGCGATCAACGCAGTGAAGGAAATGCTGGGGGAGGGGCGAGCTGCAAGCTACAAGCCGCAAGCTGCAAGCGGTGAGCTGTGAGCGGTGAGCTGCGGGCTATGAGCCCAGGTTGTATTAAAAGATGGGTGTTAGTTCATCAGGCGTTGTATGTCGTCATCGTCCTGCAGGTGGTTCATCTGTGTCAGGATCCAGGGATAGCGGTGGGCCACATGATCTGACAGGGGCTTGACCGTAAACTCCTTTGGATTGGGGAGACAGGCGGCGATCTTAGCCGCCTCGATGCGGTTGAGATTTTTGGCCGGCTTGTTGAAATAATAATGCGCGGCGGCCTCGATGCCATAGACGCCTTTTCCCATCTCGCTTATATTCAGATACATTTCCAGGATCCTTTTCTTACCCCAGATCCATTCGATCATAAACGTGAAATATACTTCCAGGGCTTTCCTGATCCAGCTCCTCCCCTGCCAGAGAAATACGTTCTTCGCTACCTGCTGGCTGATGGTGCTGGCCCCGTGGAGGGACTTGCTTTTCTGATTA
Organism: Flavitalea plasmicola; assembly: GCF_030546645.1. Lineage (GTDB taxonomy): Bacteria > Bacteroidota > Bacteroidia > Chitinophagales > Chitinophagaceae > Puia. The sequence goes on along the minus strand of NZ_JAUOTO010000006.1, from coordinate 163,377 downwards.
TGTTTCATCGCCTTTTCAATGGACTTGAAATCAAAGCCGTCATGATCGGGGAACAGCTGGTCCTCGGAGGAGATGACGGCCAGCTTGGCATAGGGGGAAATATTCTTCATACTCTCGTAGTCCCGCCGGAGCCCTTCGCCTTTGAACACGCTGCTCAGCTGTGTCAGCGTGATGGGGGGATTGACCCATTTCAGTAATAGCAGGTAGAACAGCTGGAAAAAGAACAAAAAAATAAAGATGCGTTTGATCACTCTCCATATGCGGGGCACTAATCCTTTGGTATTGATGGGCATCCGTTTAATTTACCCTTGCAATATACGGAGATACATCTTCAGGACATAGGGAGTTACCGCGAAAACAACGGATCGTATTTTCCTCATAGGCCTCTGGGAAATTGCGCCTGTCAGAATGGACGCGGTGAGGGAGTCGGTGAGGACGCCGGTGTTTTCTTAAATGTGAGCTCGAGGTAGTCTAGCTTGAACCTGTGTCCGAGATGGTAAGTCGAGCGGGTTGTCCGGGTGAGGAGGAAGCCGCCGGCGAGGAGCGCTATGCCTGTGACGATGCTGGAATGGGTATACCAGTCCTTTGCTTTATCGTGGCGGTAGGCGCCGTTGACGGCGTTGAGGACCAGGATGCCTCCCGCGGCGGCTATCATGCCGTAAGGGAGCACGGTGTTGCCAAAATTATAATGTGTCCGGCGGATGGCCTTGATCTCCTTATAATGAAAAGCCATGCCGTTGAGATAAATGCTGTCATGCCGCAATTGGGTGATGGTGCCTGTGAGCCACTGATTGTAGACGGTCTCCATGTTGAGTTCGTCGCCGACCGTATAGGTGCGCACGTGCGCGCCTCTTTTTTTCAGCACAAGGATGTCTGTCTGTGCTTGGGTCATAAAGGGGATGAGACAAAAAAGTAATATGAGGGCCTTGATCAGCATCTGGTTCAAACTTACAAATAGAACGTCATATCCAGATGTTAATGCGCAAGGAATGTTATACATTCCCTGGCCGACAGACCTGTGGTCTGTCTTAGTGCATGATCTTCTTTGAAAAAAGTACGAGCGCGAGCCCAAAGATGATGAGGAGCGAACCGGAGATCTTATTGACGATGGTAAGGGCGCGGAGGGTGATCTTCGCCCGGAGCTTGCCGGCCATCATGACCTTCGCCACGTCGGCGGCCATATTGATCAGCAGGCAGACGGAAAAAATAATGATGCGTTCCTGCAGGGTGTGGTCGACGGATAGTACGGTGGCATTGCCCAGCCAGAAGAGGATGACGCCGGGGTTGAGGGTATTGATGATAAAGCCGGAGGCAAAGATGCGGGCCATGTCTCTTTTACGGAAGCGGACTTCTTTGCCTTCCGCATCCTTGGGAAGGTGCGCTTTTTTGAAAAAGGCAAAATAAACCCCCATGGAAACGAGGAAGGCGCTGCCGGCGATGGCGATGGCGCTTTTGTGTTCCAGCATCTGATTCACCAGGGCGCTAACGGTGTTGCTGAGCACGACGAGAACGATGTCGCTGATCCAGACGCCGGCCACGAAGCTGAAGCCGCCTTTGTGGCCATTGTTCAGGCTTTGCTTGATGATGGTAAAAATGATCGGTCCTACCGATAAAGCAAGTACGAATCCCAATGCTAACCCTTTCAATACGGCTTCTGTCATAGTTTGCGTTTATGCCTTATAGCTTGCAAAGGTCGGGAGAATACATCAGATGGCGCCTGTTTCCAGGAATTTCTGCCAGTCCTGCAGCATCTTGCCTTTCAGCACCCGGGGGAATTTATGCTGTCCGCCTATTTTTCCTTTCAGCCGCATGAACTCCATGAACTTTTCTTCGGACAGCACCTGTACGTAAACATCTTTGAGGGCGCTGTCGCGTTCGACGGCGTAGTCGTCATTGAGCTCCCGCAGCCTTGCATCGATCCTTTTGCGCAGCATTTCCGGGTCGACCTTATCGTTGGTGGCCACCCACCATTGGTGTGCAAAAAAGAGGCCATGGGGTATGCCGGCCACAGTGAACTCGGGGATCGAGATATTCAGCTCTTCGCTGGTGAGCTGAACGGCCTTGTTCATGTTATCGACGCTGAGGTGTTCGCCTACCAGGCTGAGGTAGTGTTTGGTCCGTCCGGTGATGATGATCTCACTGCGGGCTTTGTCCACGAAACGGACGGTATCGCCTATCAGGTAGCGCCATGCGCCGGCGCTGGTGCTCAGGAGGATGGCGTAATCCTTTCCCTCTTCCACCTCATGGATCATAAATGCTTCCGGGTTCTCCACCAGATTGCCGTCCTGGTCGAAATTCCTGCTGTCGAAAGGAACGAATTCCAGGAATATATGCTGGTTGGTCACCAGGCGCATGCCTTTGGCATATTGCAGGTCCTGGTAAGCGATGAATCCTTCAGAAGCGAGGTAGGTCTCGATGTAGGTGATGGGTTTGCCCAGCAGCTTTTCGAAACCTTTCTTATAGGGTTCGAAGGAGACGCCGCCGTGGACGAAGAATGCCATGTTGGGCCAGATCTCATGGATGTTGTTGAGATTATACCGCTCGATCACTTTTTCCATGCAGAGCTGGATCCAGCCGGGGACGCCGACGACAAAGCCAATGTCCCATTGGGGAGCGAGGCGTACGACCTCTTCCAGCTTTTTGGTCCAGTCCGTGGTGCGGGCGATCTTTTTGCCGGGCTTATAGAAGGGCTGGAACCAGAAGGGGACTTTCCGGGCCGTGATACCACTGAGATCCCCTGCGTAATAGCCGGAGCCTTTTTGCAGGCTGGTGCTGCCTCCGATCATCAACCATCCTTTTCCGATGCTTTTCACGGGAATGTCGTGATAGGTACGCAGCGTCAGCAGCTGCTTGATCATGACGATGCGGTTGCCGCGCAGGAGGTCATTGGTGATGGGGATGAATTTACTGCCGGCTTCGGATGTGCCGGAGGAGAGCGCATAATACTTGATCTTTCCGGGCCAGCAGATGTCGGCCTTTCCTTCAAGGGTCTTGTGCCACCAGGCGTCGTAGATCTTGTTGTAATCGAAGGTGGGGACCATCTCCTGGAATTTCTTGCCCGGATGTTTGCTCAGGAGGATCTCATCGAATCTGTATTGCTGGCCGAATTCCGTGAAGCGGGCTTTTTTGAGCAGTTTCCGCAATACCTTCAACTGCTGCCGCCGGGGAGATTTCTGGGGCAACCGTAATGCTCTTGCCAACGATTTGGGTAATTGAATTTCAATCAACGCCATTGAGTAACATTTCGCCTTCGGCAGTGAACCTGTGGTTCATCACAGGTAACAGTTCGTTTATCAGTCCGTTGCGGCCAAAATTAAGGTTTTGGATGATAATTTTGTTACATTTATTTCCATGAAGGTAAAACTCTCCCCTGCATCTTTCCTCTGTTTTTTCTGCCTTGTATTTTTGATCCACGAAATTCATGACTGGGCGCATTTCTGGGCCTCCACGGCGGTCTGCGGCTGCCTGGGCAACCGGGCCTTTGACAGCTGGTCTGCCTGCACGGCCTGCAATGTAGGGCATACTTATCAGCAAGCCATTCCCTGGCTGGCGGGGCCGCTGGTGAATTACCTGGCTATCTGGGTGGGCTGGGGCCTGATGCAGCCGGACAATCCTCCGGAGAAGCAATCCCTTGGATTTACCATGGTCTTTGCCGCCCTTCCTTTTCCGCGGATCATGGCTGCGCTGGCGGGCGGAGGGGATGAGACGGCGGCCTTTCGTCAGCTGTTCCAGCGGCCGGACGGAAGTAATCACTATATCGTTGCGGGGGCGGGGTTGCTGGTGGTGGTGCTCTTGTGTGCGCCGGCGCTTATCCGGGCTTTTATACTGGTGACGGGCTGGGCAGGCAGAGCCATTATGTTCCCTGCGTTTTTCCTGCTGCCTCCATTGGTAGATCGCTGGCTGGTGAACGGGGAGCTGAACAGGCTTTTGGCGAGCGGGGTCTTGTCCCGGCAGATCCTCCGGGGCGGGACGCAGCTGTTTGTCTTTGTATGGGCGGCAGTGTTGCTGATGGTATTTGTATTGTTCCGGAAAAGCCTGGAATATGTGCTGGAATATAAGGAGCTCAATGTGTGACGGGCATGGCAATGGCGATGCCCCTCTCTTCCGCCGAGGGGCTCCCGACGGCGGAGCCGCTGGCGCCGGCGTGGATCAGCACTCTTTTCGCTCTGTAGGGTCCTTCCAGCTCTTCTATGATCTGTTTAAATGAATGATCCTTGTTTTCGGTGAGGATCATGTCATAATGCCCGGACGGGGTTTTGACGGTGCGGGGCGAGCAACGCACCCGCAGCCAGACGGCGATCTCCAGCAGGCCGTTGAAAAGGCGGGAAAGGGGTCCTTTGAAGTGTTTGCGGCGGAAACGGGCCATGGCCTGATAGAAAAGCTTTACATAACGGGCATCCTTGCGGGTGCTTTCCCCTTTGAAATGGAGGATGGTCGTCTCTGCAATATAATAATTGGTGAACCCGGCCATTTCTATACGATAGCTCAGGTCGATGTCTTCCGCGTACATAAAGAACTGTTCGTCGAATGGCCCCGCTTTGTCGAGTGCGGTCCTGTCCACCCACATGCAGGCGCCGGAGAGTATGGGAGCGGGATGCGTCTTGCTTTCCGGCAGGTGTCCCATGTAATAGCCGGCCAGACGGCGGGAATGGGGGAAAAGGGCTGTCAGGCCGGAGAGCTTGCAAAAGGCCACCCAGGGTGTGGGAAAGCCCCGGCGGGATTCTTTCAAGAATTGTCCGCTGCCGTCGATCATTCGGACGCCGGCGGCGCCGATGCCGGGGGTGGAAGCCATGAAAGACAAGCAGGTCTTGCAGGCGTCTTCGGGCAGGATGGTATCGGGATTGAGGAAGAGGATGTATCTACCTTTTGCCTTCTGCAGCCCTTGGTTGTTGGCCCGGGAGAAACCCTGGTTATCCGGAAGGGCTATGAATGTTACCTTTGGGAAGCGGGGCCGGAGATATTCCAGGGTCCCGTCGGAGGAATGGTTGTCGACGACGATGATCTCTGCCTCGTCCCGGATACCCTGCAAGGCTTTTTCCACGGAGAAAAGGCATTGTTCGAGGAAGTATTTTACCTGGTAGCTGACTATGATGACGGACAGTATCATATTGGGTTGATGCACGAAGTAAGTTAAAAATGTTCAATGATAGTCTTTGGGTCTCAGGTTCATAAGGGAATTTGGGGGACCGGGTTGTATATTTGCGCATGCTAAAATCAACATTAATTAAGGCTGTTGAGGCAGGAGCGGCTGTGATGCAGAAATATTTCCAGGGTGAGTTCACTATTTCCAACAAGGAAGGCGTTAATAACCTGGTTACGGAGGCGGACCATGCTTCAGAAAAGGCTATTTTCGAGGTTATCAGGCAGGATTATCCGGATCATTATATCCTTAGCGAAGAGGCCGGGGCTATTACGATGGACTCTTCGTTCAAATGGATCATCGACCCTATTGACGGCACGGTGAATTTCGCCAACGGCCTGCCGTTGTGCTGTGTTTCGGTGGGAGTGGAGCAGGATGGCGAAATGATCCTGGGGGCAGTGTACAATCCTTTTATCCGCGAGTTCTTTTTTGCGCAGAAAGGGTATGGGGCTTCCCTCAATGATAAAAAGATACATGTCAGCGACGAGACGTCTGTTGGCAGGGCTTGCCTGGTAACGGGCTTCCCTTATTCTTACCTGGATGAGGCGAATGGCCCGCTGGAGGTCTTTTCAAGACTGATACGCGCCGGGGTGCCGGTGCGCCGGCTGGGTTCGGCGGCCATGGACCTTTGCTGGGTGGCGGCCGGCAGGTTTGACGGGTTTTATGAACATAAGCTGTCGGCATGGGACAGTGCGGCGGGCTTCCTGATCGTGGAGGAGGCGGGGGGCCGGGTCTCCGATTTTACGGGGCGCCGGTATTCGCCTTACCAGCCGCATATACTTGCCAGCAACGGGAAGATCCATGACGAGCTGTTGAAAGTGGTGAATGATCCTTCCTATAAACTGAGTTAATACAAGCAATATGAGCGAGAGCAGGACTGAAATATCGTCTTTGGGTGAATTTGGGCTGATTGAGCATCTTACCAGGAATATCGAGATACAGCATGCCAGCACCATCGTGGGTGTGGGCGACGACGCCGCGGTGATCGATCACTTCGGCAAGCAGACGGTGGTGTCAACCGATCTGCTGATCGAGGGCGTCCACTTCGATCTGATGTATACCCCCTTGCGGCACCTGGGTTATAAATCCGTGGTGGTGAACCTCAGCGACATCTATGCGATGAATGCCACGCCCACGCAGATCACGTTGAGCATCGGCATCAGCAACCGGATAAGCCTGGAAGCGCTGGAGGAGTTCTATGAAGGCGTGTATGCGGCCTGTGACAAATATGGCGTCGACCTGGTGGGCGGGGATACGGCCAGCTCACAAAAAGGTTTCATCATCTCCGTCACGGCCATCGGCGAGGTGAGCCCTGATCAGTTCGTGAAGCGCAGCACGGCGAAGAAAGGCGACCTGCTTTGCTGTACGGGCGATCTTGGGGGGGCCTATATCGGGCTTATCCTGCTGGAAAGAGAAAAAAAGATCTTTTTGGAAAGCCCGCAGATAAAGGCGGACCTGGAAGGGGAGAAATATGTGATCGGCCGTCTGCTGAAGCCCGAAGCGAGAAAGGACCAGGTGGAGTTCTTCCAGCAGGCGGAGATAATGCCGACTTCCATGATGGATATCAGTGACGGGCTGAGCTCGGAGATCCTGCACATATGCCGGCAAAGCGAGCTGGGCTGTGTGTTGTATGAAGACAAGATCCCCATTGCGGAGGATACGCGCAATGCCGCTTATAAATTCGAGCTGGACCCGACGGCCTGCGCCCTCAGCGGCGGAGAGGATTATGAGCTGCTGTTCACCGTCCCGCAGCAGGACTATGACAAACTGGTGCTGAACGAACAGATCAGCGTCATTGGTTATATGACGGAACCGGAGAAGGGGGCTAAGATAATTACCAAGGGGGGTAATACGTTTGATATTACCGCGCAGGGTTGGAATGCGTTTGCCGGCAAATGACCTTACTATGCAAAGAAGTCTGTACCATCTTATATTATGTTTATCCGTAGTCGTCGTTTCCTGCGGAACGACCCGGCAGGCGTTTAACCCGGACAAAAAATATGCGCCGGCGGTTCTACGGGACGACTACCAGCTCTTCCGCCATATCCTGGAGGAAATGCATCCCAGCCTATACTGGTATACCTCCAGGGACAGCATGAACTTTTATTTCGACAAGGGATTTGCGTGTATCAGGGATTCCATGACCGAGCCACAGTTCAGGACGTTGCTGAGCTATGTCATCGCCAAGGTGGATTGCGGGCATACGTCTGTCCGCAGCTCCAAGGCGTTTGGCCATTTCATGGACACGGCGAAGCTGCCGCAATTCCCGTTGATCCTGAAATGCTGGAAAGACACGATGGTCGTCTCCGCGAACCTGAACCGGAAGGATTCCCTGCTGAAGCGGGGAGTGGTCATCAAGAGCATCAATGGATGGAGTACGGCACAGCTGACGGACACCTTATTCAACTATTTTGTCAGTGACGGGTATAATCTCACGGGGAAGTACCAGTACCTGAGCACGGGACTTAATTTCGGCTATTGGTATAAGCAGGTGATCGGCGATACGCCCACTTATTCCATCACCTACCTGGATTCGGCGAAGCTGCTGCGGGAAGCGCTTATTACGCAATATGATCCCCGGGCGGACACTTCCCGCAAGGCAAGGCCGTTGCGTGCGCCTGAAGGGGTGCGAAGGCCCGGTCTGGGGCGGGAGCCCAGGCGGAAGGAGCGCAGGGAACGGAAAGAGCGGGAGGCCTTCCTTACCCGCAACCTGCAGCTGGACAGCACGAATACCACGGGTTTCATGGCGCTGAACACATTCGAGCACGGGAATCATCTGCGCCGATTTTTCCGCCGGAGCTTTCGAACGCTGTCGGAAAAGCATGTACAGAACCTGGTGATCGACGTCCGGATCAATGGCGGCGGAGATGCGACCAATTCTACGCTGCTGACCCGGTATCTGATCGACAAGAAATTTAAGGTAGCCGACTCGCTATATGCATTGCACCGTCATAGCCAATATGACAAATACATTGAGAACAGCTTTCTATACCGTGTGCTGATGAATGTGGTCAGCCGCCGCCGCGGCGATGGGAAATATCATTTCGGATATTTCGAGCGGCATTATTTCAGCCCGCTGAGGAAAAATCATTTTGACGGCAGGGTATACATTCTCACCGGGGGCAATTCTTTCTCCGCCACCTGCTTGTTCGCGGGTGCGTTGAAAGGGCAAAAGAATGTCACCATCGTGGGAGAGGAAACGGGGGGCGGCTATTATGGCAATACCGCCTGGATGATCCCGGATGTGACGCTGCCGGGTACGGGGGTACGGTTCCGGCTGCCCAGGTTCCGGCTGGTGGTAGACAAACGGCGGCAGAAGGATGGGCATGGGGTTTTGCCGGACGTGGCGGCCCTTCCTACCAGCGATGCCATTCTGAAAGGGCTGGATTTCAAGACTGCCAAGGCCAGGGAGCTGATCCTGCTGCAAAACGTCAACAAGAAGTAGGCTGCTCCCGCGGCCTGACGGATAATTATTTGATCAAATCAGGTATTTGTATTAACTTCTAGCGCTACAAAGTCCCCTTTACGACCGGTCGCGAAAACTTTTAGACTCTGAATTAGTATTTGGCTGTACTAAAAAGATGCATTCATCTAAAGTTTTCGAGACCAATGTTCCGACAAATAGCAGACTTTTTCACCCGCCTGTTTGACGATACTGATTGGCCACCCAAATGGCATTGCGGTCGCTGGACCGAATTCCACGGATGGCTTTATATCGTCAGCGATCTCCTGATATGGGCAGCTTATTTCAGCATACCCCTGGCGATCATCCGGTATATCTCCAAAAAGCAGGGTCTGCCATTCCTTAAATTATATTTCCTTTTTGCGGCATTTATCCTGGCCTGCGGTTCCACGCATTTCCTGGATGCCATAGCGTTCTGGATACCCATGTATCGTCTGAATGCCCTGGTGCGCCTGATCACGGGCGTGCTCAGCTGGATCACCGTCTTCTCCGTGGTCAAGCTGCTGCCCCAGGCCTTTTCCCTGAGATCGCCGCAGGAGCTGGAAGCGGAGATAACCCAACGAAAACTAGCGGAAGAGCAAAGCCGGGAAAACGAGGCGCAGGTGCAGACGATCTTCGATGCCGCGCCGGATGCCATCATCGTCATGGACGAACTTGGCAGGATCAGCAAATGGAATCCCCGGGCGGAAGCAATTTTCGGCTGGACGGCCGGGGAGGTGACGGGCAGCAACCTGAACGAGGTCATTATCCCGCACCGGTATCGCGACGCTCATCAGAAAGGATTGGCCCGGTGCCTGGAGACCGGGAAAAGTACGGTATCAGGAAAAACCATCGAGATACAAGCGCTCGATAAGAGCGGCGCCGAGCTGGATGTGGCGCTGCGTATTTCGCCGGCGGTCAGGCAGGGCCGCCGGCATTTTATCGGTTTTATCCGGGATATCTCCGAACAGAAGAAGGCGAGGGAGGAGATCCATAAATTAAATGAGACGCTGGAGCAGCGGGTGGCGGAACGAACGGCTGCGCTGAATAAGAGCATCAAGGAGATCTCCGACTATAAATATGCCCTGGACGAATCTTCCATCGTAGCGATCACGAATCAGAAGGGGATCATCACGCATGTGAACGAAAATTTCTGCAGGATCTCCAAATACAGTGCGGAAGAGCTGATCGGCCAGGACCACCGTATCATCAATTCGGGCTATCATCCGGCGGAGTATATCCGCCATTTGTGGGCGACGATCGCGCATGGAAAGATCTGGCGGGGCGAGCTGAGGAACAAGGCCAGGGACGGCGGCATCTATTGGGTGGATACGACCATCGTCCCTTTCCTGGATGAAAATGGCAAACCCTATCAATATGTCGCCATCCGGGCGGATATTACGGAACGGAAGCAGGCCGAACAGGCATTCCGGGAAAGCCAGCAGCTGCTGCGGGCCATCGTCGATAATTCTGAAGCAGTCATTTATGTCAAGGACCTGCAGGGACAATACCTGATGGTGAATTCCCGGTTCCTGGAGCTCTTTCATCTCGACGCCAGCGAAGTCCTCGGCAAAACCGATCGCTCCATTCTTCCTTCCGAAGCGGCGGATGCCGTGATGGCGGTGGACCGGCGGGTGATGGCCGCCGGCCGCACCCTGAAAGAGGAAGAGCTCATTCCGCAGGATGATGGCATCCATACGTACATTTCCGTGAAAAGTACGATGAACGACGCATCCGGCAGGCCTTATGCGATCTTTGGGATCTCCACGGACATTACGGAGCTGAAAGGCGTCGAGGAGAACCTGCGCAAGACCCTCAAAGAAGTATCGGACTATAAATTAGCCCTGGACGAAGCCTCCATCGTGGCGATCACGAATCAGAAGGGGATCATTACACATGTGAACGATAATTTCTGCAGGATCTCCAAATACAGTGCGGAAGAGCTGCTGGGGCAGGACCACCGTCTCATCAATTCGGTCTACCATCCGGCGGAGTATATCCGTAATCTATGGGTGACGATCGCGAACGGAAAGATCTGGCGTGGCGAACTGAGGAACAAGGCCAAGGACGGCAGCATCTACTGGGTGGACACCACCATCATTCCTTTCCTGGAAGAAAATGGCAAACCCTATCAGTATGTCGCCATAAGAGCGGACATCACCGACAGGAAGAAGGCGGAGGAAGAGCTGCATAAGCTGAACGAAGAGCTGGAAAACCGGATCACCCTTCGTACCGCGCAGCTGGAGACGGCCACGAAAGAAATGGAGGCTTTTGCCTATTCCGTCTCTCATGACCTCCGGGCCCCTTTGCGGGGCATCACGGGTTTTGCCAGCATCCTGGAAGAGGAATACAGCAGCAAGCTGGACGCAGAGGCCCACCGGATCACGACGGTGATCATCAATAATGCCCAGAAAATGGGGCGGCTGATCGATGATCTCCTTGCCTTTTCACGCACCAGCCGGCAGGACATTATCAAGACGACGATCCCTACGCCGTCGATGGTACAGGCTGTGACGGAAGAGCTTACGGCAGGGATGGATGCGTCTTCCATAGAATGGGAGCTCCATCCTCTTCCCAAAGTGCGCGGAGATCTGGGCGCCATCAGGCAGGTGTGGGTCAATCTCCTTTCGAATGCGCTGAAATACAGCGCGGGCAGGAAGCCGGCCCGGATCGAAGTGGGGAGCTACCAGCATGAAGGGCAGATCGCTTTTTTCGTGAAGGACAATGGCGTGGGGTTCGACAACAAATACAAGGGCAAGCTATTCAGGGTCTTCCAGCGCCTTCATACCGCAGACCAGTTCGAGGGCACCGGCATCGGCCTGGCGCTGGTGGAAAAGATCGTTTCCAAACATGGGGGAGCCGTATGGGCAGAGGGCGAGCCGGGCAACGGCGCCTGTTTCACTTTTTCATTACCTGTTGATTAAAAATACTATCATATGAACTCTGTAGACGTATTATTGGTAGAGGACAACATGACGGACGCAGAGCTTGCTATCCGTGAATTCAGGAAAAACCGTCTTGCCAACAACCTGGTCCATGTCAAGGATGGAGAGGAAGCGCTGGACTTCCTGTTTGCCCGGGGGAAATTCGAGGCCGTGCGGGACGTCGCATATCCCCCGAAAGTTGTGCTGCTCGATATCCAGATGCCAAAGGTGAATGGGATCGAAGTGCTGAAGAGGATGAAGGAGGATGACCGTACGAAGGCGACGCCCGTGGTCATCCTGACCTCCTCCAAGGAAGATCCGGATATACAGCAATGTTATGCCCTGGGGGTGAACAGCTATATCGTGAAGCCGGTGAATTTTGAAAGGTTTGCGGAGGCGATAAAAAACCTGGGATTCTATTGGCTGCTATTAAATCAACCACCGCTGCAACAGCAAGCACCATGGCCGACACATTAAAGATATTAATGCTGGAAGACGATGCGGGCGATGCGGAGATCATTCAACGATTGCTGCAAAAGGACATCCCGTCCGGCGTCTTTTGCCTGGCAATGACAAAAGAGAAGTTCTTACAGGAACTGGAACATTTCCAGCCGGATATTATCCTGGCGGACAATTCCATGCCCCAGTTCGACGCGAGAGACGCGTTACAGGTCGTACGGCAACGGTCGGACGATGTTCCTTTTATCCTGGTGACGGGCACCGTCTCAGAAGAATTTGCCGCGGGCATTATCAAGGCGGGCGCGGACGACTATGTTTTGAAGGACAGGCTGCAAAGATTGTCCGCCGCCATTGAAACGGCGATCCGGCAACACCGGGTGGAGAGGGAAAAGCAGGAGGCCATGGAATCCATCCGGAGATCGAACGAACGTTTTCAGACCATTTCAAGGGCGACCAAAGATGCCTTATGGGATTGGGACCTGGTGACGGACACGATATGGTGGAGCGAGAATTTCTTTACCCTGCTGGGTTATGATCCGGCGCAGCCCGTCCCTGCGCTGGAAGAATGGACGGGCCGGATACATCCGGATGACAGGAAAAGGGTCATATCCAGGCTTCGGCAGGTGAAAGCATCCGCTATCTCCTGGGAGGACGAGCTGCGGATATTGCTTCCGGACGGCAAATACGGCACCGTGCTTGACCGGGTGTATACGCTGCGGGATGACACGGGAAAAGCCGTCCGGGTGATAGGGGTATTCGTGGATATCACGGAGCAGAAAAAACTCATCGCGGAAAAAAGGAAGATGGAAGAAGAGCGGCTGAGAAGCCGGCTTGAGCAGCAAAAGGAGATCACCCGGGTGATCCTGCAAACGCAGGAGATGGAACGGAATACGCTGGGACGGGAATTACACGACAATATCAACCAGATCCTGGCTTCCGTAAATTTGAAGCTGGGGTATTACCTGGAGGAGCCCGAAAACAACCTCGACATCATTGAAAGCTGCCGCCAGAGCCTGGTGAAAGCCATCCAGGAAGCCCGAAACCTCTCTCATCACATGGTGATGCCGCGTTTCTCGGAAAAAGACCTTCGGGACGAACTGGGGCATTTGATCGAGAATTACAATTATAACCAGGTGGTTGAGCTGGATGCGACCACCATGCAGGAAGAGCTCCTTCCCCCGCCCGTCAAGGAAACCCTTTTCCGCATTGTGCAGGAACAGCTGAGCAATATCTACAAACATGCCAAGGCCAACAGCATCATGATCCGGCTTAGCACTGCGCTCCGGAGCGTGACCCTGCTGATCATCGACAATGGGGTCGGGTTCGACGTACAGCAAAAACGGAAGGGCATCGGGATCACCAATATCTTTAACAGGGTGGAATCCTACAACGGGAAGGCGGATATTGTATCTTCCCCCGGGAAGGGATGTACCTTATCCGTTGTGATACCCCTCTCCGGCAAAGTCCATCGTCTTCCTTAGCCCCCAGGCCGGCGGATGCCTCCGGCTGTGCCCGGAATTTCGTATTTTTAATGTCGCACATGCCCCCTGTCAGCAAAATATTCCTGCTTTGTTCTTTTCTCACACTGGCTTTTATCGCCGGCGTAAGGGCGCAAGACGCTTTGGATTCCGTGCAGCTGAGGAATGTGAAAGGAAAGACGGTGAGCTATGCTTCGGTGAAGGGAGGCATGTCCCTGGTGCTCGTGTGTTTCTGGTCGGTCAATTCGGAGGTTTCCATCCGGGAAGTGACGGCTATCAGCCAGCAATGGGCCAGGATGAAGCATCCGGTGCATTTTACGGTACTGGCGCTCTGTGTGGACCAGGGCAACCTGCTCAGCCACATGCGGAATACGGCTTTTCAGAATGACTGGGCCTTCGAGGTATATGGGGATGTCAATGGTGATCTGCAGCGGGCGTTTCATTATACGAACCCTCCTTTGTCCCTTATCGTGGATAAGGGAGAGGTGGTCTATCAGCAATCGGGTTTCGAGCCCGGAACGGAGCAATATCTTTTTTCCAGGATACAATCGCTGGCGGCGGGGAAATGAGATACCGTGCGCTGCATGTTTTGCGACGAATACAGCCGGATAGATATGTATTACTAAGGATAACCATTATTTTTCCAAGGAATCTCCCGCACCCGGGCATAGGAACCGGCAACCCGCGTTTAGATCAACGATCTATCACTCTGCCGCAATAAAATATTATCTTATGTCCTGGCGACGTCCTTGCACGAAGGTCTCCCGGTGCCTGTTCTGGCTTTTGTTCTCTCTGACAGGCACAACGGCCTTTTCCCAAAAGCAGCAGATAAGGTTTACCCACCTGAGCACAGAACAAGGGTTGTCCCAGAGCAATGTCACCTGCATCCTGCAGGATACCCGGGGGTTCATGTGGTTTGGCACCCGCGACGGGTTGAATAAGTACGACAGCTACGGGTTTACGGTCTATAAGAATAAGGCGGACGATGCGGCCAGCATCAGCAATAATTTTATCACCAGCATCATAGAAGATAAAAATGGAGCGCTATGGATCGGCACCTGGGGAGGAGGGATCGACCGGTTTGACAGCAGGAAGACTAAATTCGACCGTTATAGCCATGATCAACGGCAAAGTGGCGGCCTTTCCAGTGATTTTATCAATAGCCTGCTGCAGGACAGCCGGGGAAACATATGGATCGGGACGAATGGAGGGGGCCTGGATATGTTGGATCCTGCGACGGGTAAATTTACCCACTACGTGTACAACAGTCACGATCCGGGCAGCATCAGCGCCAATGACATCACCCATATCTTCGAGGACAGCCGTCACCGTATATGGGTGGGTTCCTCGCAGGGGGGGCTTTGCCTGTTCAATCCCCGAGACCATTCCTTTACCCGCTTCCTGCACAATGACAAGGACCCCGCTTCCCTCGCGCTGAATGCAGTCTGGAGGATCTTCGAGGACAGCCGTCACCGGCTGTGGATTGGCACCAGGGGCGGGGGATTGGACCTGATGGATCTTTCGAATCATACATTCCGGCATTTTAAGCATGACCCGAACAATCCCAACAGTCTTGCCCGCGACATCGTATTCAGCCTGGCGGAAGATGACAGGGAAAATCTCTGGATCGGCACGGAGAATGGCGGGCTGAGCATTCTGCATCTTCCTACCGGAGTTTTTAGCAATTACGTACAGGATGATATCGACCATACCAGCCTCAGCAATAATTCCATCCACTCGCTCTATAAGGATAGCCGGAACAATCTGTGGGTGGGCACTTATAGCGGGGGGATCAATTTGTACAATAAGCATGCGAACCTGTTTACACGGTATGCGCACAGCACCGACCCCGATGGGCTGGGCAACAACAGTATCCTGCATTTCCACGAGAGTCGCAATGGCCTTGTCTGGATCGCCACGGACGGCGGAGGAGTAGACCTGTTCGACCCGAAAAAAGGGTCCTTTCAACATTATACGCACCGGCAGAATGACCCGAACAGCCTCTGCGGGAATTATGTCATTTGCGTACAGGAGGATCCGGATAATAACTTATGGATGGGCACCTGTATGGACGGCACTACGGTGTATGATCCGTCAAAGCATACGTTCCGGCACCTGAAGAAAGGCGCTGCCCCCTCCTCCATCAGCGGCAATAATGTGCTGGCGATGGTGGTGGATAAGGACAAGGACATGTGGATCGGCACTTACGGGGACGGGCTGAACCTGTACGAGCGGAAGACAAAGCAATTCCGGTGTTTCCGGAACGACAGCACCCGCGCCAATTCCCTCAGCAGCGACCGGGTGGTCACGCTCCTGCAGGACAGCAAGGGATACCTGTGGATCGGCACCTTCGATGGCGGAGTGGACAGGCTCGACAAGCGAACCGGCACTTTCACGCACTACCGGCACTCGGACAACAGCCACAGTCTCAGCAGCAATTCCATCCATCATATCTACGAGGACAGCCACGGCCGGATATGGATCTGTACCACCGTGGGGTTGAACCTGCTGGACCCGGGGACAGGCCTTTGTACGGTGTATGCCTCGAAGGATGGCCTGCCCAGCGATATTGTCTTCGGCATCCTGGAAGATAACAACGGGAAATTCTGGATCAGCTCCAACGGGGGCCTTTCGCGTTTCGACCCGGCGACCCGGACCTTCACCAATTTCTCGGCGGCGGATGGGCTGCAGTCCAATGAGTTCAAAGCCCATTCCTGCTTTAAGAGCACCACCGGCGCCCTGTATTTCGGAGGCGTCAACGGTTTCAACGTTTTTTACCCGGACAGCATCAAAGCCGCCGCGTTCGACCCGCCCCTGCTGGTGACGGGCTTCCAGATCTTCAATAAGGAAGTCCCCATTTCCGACCTGAAAGGCGCCTCTCCCCTGCAGCAGTCCATCACCGATACAAAAGAGATCACGCTGTCGTACAAAAGCGCTGTCATCTCTTTCGAATTTGCCTCCCTGAACTATACGGTCCCGGAAAAAAAGCAGTATGCTTATATGCTGGAAGGGTTCGATAAAAAATGGAATCATATAGGATCCAGGCGCATGGCCACCTATACTAACCTGGACCCGGGCGCTTATGTCTTCAGGGTCAGGGGGCTGACCAATGATGGAAAATGGTCGGCGGCCACCACGAGCATCCTGCTTACGATCACACCTCCTTTCTGGCAGACCTGGTGGTTCAGGCTCCTGGCAATCGTACTGGTCACCGGCAGCGTCGTTGCTTTCCACCGGATCCGCATGGGTATCGTCAAAGCGCAGAAGAAGAAACTGGAACAGCAGATCGCGGTACTGCTGGATAAGGCGGTGGCGCAGGGAAAATATGAGATCGCCTCGGATGTGCTCCATGACATTGGCAACGCGGTGGTGGGCTTTGGGTCTTACCTGACCCGTATCCGGCGATTGCTGGAGGAGGACAGTCCCGACAAGCTGGAAAAGCTGGCCGGCTTTTTTGAAGCGCAGCGGCACGAGCTGCTGACGGCCATCGGCGAACCCAAGGCCGGCGCCGTGATAACATTGCTGGGAAGCATCGCCAAGACGCAGCGGCATCACCGGGAAGAAATGCGTAACTCCATTACCGAGCAGCTGAATATCATTTCCCAGATCCAGGAGATCCTGAATATCCAGCGGCAGTATATCTCCGGCCAGGAGTCGCACGAGCGGAAGCCTGTGAACTTCAGGACCGTCATCAACGATTGCGTCTCCATGCTTTTTGCTTCCGTGGATAAAAGCAGCATCGCGATCTCCCTGGATCTTCCCGAAGAGCCCCCGGTGATCAAAGGCGACCGGACCCGGCTGATGCAGCTGATCCTGAACGTGCTGAAGAACAGCATCGAAGCCATGGATATCGATGCCGCCATAAAGACCATCTCCCTGCGGATGCACAAGCAGGACGGCCTCCTGGTCCTGCAGGTCCGGGACAGCGGCAGAGGATTTGATGAAGCCACCAGCGCGCGGCTGTTCCAGCGGGGATTTACGACAAAATCTTCCGGCTCGGGGCTGGGCCTGTATCATTGCCGGACCATTGCGGAAAGCCATGAAGGCGTCATCGATCTCACCAGTGACGGACCAGGAAAAGGGGCGCTTGCCACTATCCGGTTTGGTTTGTAGATGGCTATGCGCCTGAAGTGTGGGCTTTGCATGCTGTTATCGATCAGGCTCGGGATCAGGCGTCTCCGTCCACGATCACCTGCAGCAGATTGAGCTGATCGTCGAGCAGGATGAGGTCCGCCCGGGCGCCGGCCTGGATGCTACCCCATTTTTTCTCCCATCCCATCAAGGTGGCTGGATAGAGCGAGGCCATGCGGAGCGCTTCGGGCAGGGGGATGCCTACTTTTTCCACGCCATTCTTTACTGCCTGCAGCATGGTGAGTGCGGAGCCGGACAGTGTTCCGTCGGGAAGGGTGAAGCGATCGCCTTTGAAGACGTGCACATATTCTCCATATTGCACTTCGGCAACGGCGTCCGTGATGAAAAACAGGCGGTCGCCCATGATCTTTTTGCTGATGCGTACGGAAGCGAAATCCACGTGAATGCCATCGCAGACGATGCTGCAACGTACATCGGGGTTGTCATAAATGGCGCCGACCATGCCGGGCTCCCGTCCCTGCAACGGGGACATGGCGTTGAAAAGATGGGTGGCGGCGGGGATCCCCTGGTAGAAGCCGTCGATGGCTTCTCCATAACGGGCGTTGCTGTGGCCGGCGGAGACGACGATATTGTTTTCCAGGAGCAGTGCGATACATTCCCGGTCGCATTGTTCCGGCGCCAGGGTCATCATTTTAAAGATGCCTTTACCTTTTTCCAGGAGCTGGCGGATCTCGGCGACAGTGGGTGTTTTGATACATCTTTCGATGTGGGCTCCTTTTTTAGCGGGATTGATGTACGGACCTTCCAGGTGGATGCCCAGCAGGCCTTTACCGCCGCCGGCCTGGTAGTTGCGGGCCACTTCCATGCTTTGCAGGAATTTTTCTATCGAGTTGGTGGCGAGGGTGATGAGGAATTGCGTGCAGCCCCCCTGCAGGCAGTATTCGTAGACGGCTTCCAGTGCGTCCGTGGTGAGGTCTGCGGAGAAGAGGCGGCCGTTGCCTCCATAGATCTGGAGGTCGATGAAGGCGGGTGCGAGCATGTAGCCGGGGAGCTCCTTTGTTCTATAACCGGGGGGGATGTCATTGATGGGTACGATGTCGATGATCTTGCCGTCATTGACGAGGACGGCCTTACCTGTTTCGATGGTGTGTCCTGTGAAGATCTCGCGGGCGATGAGGGCGGTGGACATGGGTCGGTGGTTTAGGGTTCGATAGTAAACTGGTCGGCATCTTGCCAAAAAGGAAACCGGGTGCGGACCTCTTCCAATTTTTCCGGCTGTAAAGTACAGGTAAAGATCGACTCTTCCTTCGGTGCGTGGTATAATACCTCTCCGAGGGGGTCGACGACCATGGAATCGCCGCTGTGGTAAATATTATTCCCGTCTTTCCCTACCCTGTTGACGCCGACGACGTAGGCCTGGTTTTCGATGGCCCGGGCCTGGAGGAGGGTCTTCCAGGCGTGGTTGCGCCGTTCGGGCCAGTTGGCGACATAGACGAGGAGGTCGTATTCGGGTTCGAGGGTGCCGGGGGTAGCGCCGGGGGGTAGCGAGGCCAGACCTGTCGTGGATGGTTCGAGGGGTTCCTGCAGCTGCTGACGGGACCAGACGGGAAAGCGGAGGTCGTAGCAGACCAGGAGGTTGACCTTCCATCCATTGACGGAGGCGATCAGGCGTTTGTGGCCGGCGGTATAGTGTTCGTGCTCGCCGGCATAGGCGAAACGGTGCCTTTTGTCATAGATGCCGTATTGGCCATTGGGGAGCATCCAGATAAGGCGATTGTAGTACCGGCCTTTTTCTTCGATGATCAGGCTGCCTGTGAGGATGACCTTTTTGCGGGCGGCCGTTTGACTCATCCAGGCGACGGTGGGGCCGCTCATGGGCTCTGCCAGGGCTTCGGGCCGCATGCTGAAGCCGGTGCTGAACATCTCCGGCAGGATGACCAGGTGGGTTTTTTCGCTTATGGCGTCGATCTGCGCACCGAAGCGCGCCAGGTTGGCGGCCTTGTCTTCCCAGCGGAGGTCGGGCTGTATGAGTGTTATGGTAAGTGGAGGCATGCGGTGTAAATTTACATATTCTCCTCTATTTGGGCCAGGGCTGCCTGTATCCTGTCGGTCTCATAGCCTTTCCGGACCAGGTAGGCCTGTACTTTCTGGCGGCGAAGGAACGGTTCTTCATTTTTCAGGGATTCCCATTCTGCCTCTGCCAGCTTAGCCAGTGCGCGGGCGTAGTCGTCCTCGCTGATGGCGGCGAGGGCTTTTTTGATGCAATAATCTCCCACCTGCTTTTGCCTGAGCTCGTAACGGATCTTCACCTTTCCCCAATGTTTCAGGCGGAACCGGCCGCCGGCGAACTGGACGGCAAAGCGTTCTTCATTAAGGTAGTTGTCTTCGATGAGCTGGGACAGGGCGGTTTCCACGTCATTTTTTCTTAGTCCGAAGCTGTAGAGCTTTTCCTTTACCTCGGAGTGGCAGCGCTCCTGGTAGGAGCAGTAATGCCTTGCTTTCTGAAGGGCCTGGTCGGGGGACAATTGTTGCCGGCGGATCATTCGCTGCAAATTTACGAACAATCCGGAGGTGGCCGGCCGGGTTAGTCACAAAAAATTAACAATTGGAGGAACGGGGGTCCCCGCCCGGCCGAATAAGTTGGCCATTAACCAAAAATCAGTAGTTTCGCCTCAAAGATACCATTCCATGAAGTTTATCGTTTCGTCCTCGGCTTTATTGAAACAATTGCAACAGATCAGCGGCGTCATCAATGCGAATACCGTCTTGCCAATCCTCGAAGATTTCCTGTTTGAAGTTGAAAAAAATAAGCTGACCGTAGTCGCCACCGACCTGGAGACCGTCATGAAAGTCCACCTGGAAATTGAAGCCAAGGACACCGGTAAAGTCTGCATCCCTGCCAAGATCCTCATGGACTCGCTGAAAAATATTCCCGACCAGCCCCTGACCTTCAATATCGACAAGCATTTTGCGGTGGAGCTCACCAGCGACAACGGAAAATATAAGGTCATGGGCGAAAATCCCGATAATTTCCCGAAAGAGCCTGCCACGGACGAGACCACTTCTTTTACCACGACGTCCTCGGCGCTGGTGACGGCTATTAACAAAACCTTGTTTGCCGTGAGCAGTGACGATCTGCGTCCCGCCATGACGGGCGTCTTCTTCGAAATGGATAAGAAGGGGCTGCAATTTGTAGCGACGGATGCACACCGGCTGGTGCGCTATAAACGCACGGATGTCAGCTGTCCCAAAAGCGACAGCCTGATCGTGCCGAAGAAGCCCCTGAACCTGTTGAAGTCAGCCCTGCCTTCCAACGAGGACGAGATCACCATCAGCTATAACAGCAACCATCTTTTCGTGTCGCATGGCACCACACAGATGAGCTGCCGGCTGATAGACGCCCGATTCCCTGATTATAAAGTGGTCATTCCCGCAGACAACCCCTATAAGCTCGTGGTAAGCCGCAACGATTTTCAGAGCGCCCTTCGCCGGGTGAGCATTTTCAGTAACAAGAGCACGAACCAGGTGGTGCTGAATATCCAGGGCAGCGAATTGCAGCTGACGGCCCAGGATGTGGATTTCTCTTTCGAGGGGAACGAGCGGATGAAATGCCAGTATGACGGGGAAGATCTTGCGATCGCCTTCAATGCACGCTTCCTGATCGAGATGCTGGGATCTACGGATTCGGACGAGGTGCGGATGGAATTGTCTACGCCTACGAAGGCCGGGATCATCAAGCCGATGGAGCAGGATGAGAATGAGGAGGTGCTGATGCTGGTGATGCCATTGATGCTGAACAGTTAAGATTGTTAACTTTTTGAAATATGTGCCTGACCGAAATGTCAGGCCTTTTTTCTGTCTACGGGTGATATAAAATTTACCCTTCGACAGAAAACCTCATATGATGGGCCTTCGGCCAGCGAACCTGTGGTTCGCTTTTTTTTTGTAAATTGGGGGTATGGATTTTGTTCAATTGCGATCCTTTGACAATTACATCTCTGCGCACATTTCCCTCACCATGCTGCAGGATGCTGGTATCAACTGTCACTTGCAGGATGAACATATCATCACACTGGATCCCTTCCTCAGCCCGGCGCTGGGAGGTATGAAGCTGATGGTGTATCCCACCCAGGCCGAGCGGGCCGTCGAGCTGCTGGAGCAGGTCGACCGTTCGGGGCATTAGGTTTGCTTCCTGTACCATAAACGCATGTTATTAGATAGCTCAAGGACACTGGAGATCTCCACCGGGGTCACAACGATCTTTTTGCGTAAGCTGGGTACGGGACCGGGTTTGTTGCTGCTGCATGGTTTTCCTGAGACCCACCTCATGTGGCGGGATGTCGCCCCTTTACTTGCGGCAAATTTTACCGTGGTCTATCCTGACCTTCGCGGGTATGGCGGCAGCGGTTGTCCCGTTTCGGACCCGATGCATACGCCTTATACCAAGCGGGCGATGGCGGAGGACATGGTTTCCGTGATGGAGCAGCTTGGCTTTTCCCGCTTCTCCGTGGCAGGGCATGACCGGGGGGGCCGCGTAGCCTACCGGCTTGCGCTCGATCACCCGGACCGGATCGACAAGCTGGCGGTGCTCGATATCATACCTATCGGCGAAGCCTGGGACCGGGCAGACCGGCAGCTTGCCACTTCCTTTTGGCCATGGTCGCTCCTGTCGCAGCCGGCGCCTTTCCCGGAGCAGCTGATCGCCGGCGCGCCTGAGGCCATCATCGAAGATGCTGCCACGCATTGGGGATCGCCCGATGTCGTTTTTCCGCCTTTTATAAGAGCCGCGTATGTCGAACCCCTGCGGGATCCGGCGCATGCGCATGCCATATGTGAAGAGTTTCGTGCGGCAGCCACCCTGGATTATGAACATGATCATGAAGACATGGTGCACGGGCGGCGGATCGATTGTCCGGTGCTGGTGCTCTGGAGCGCAGATAATGCGCTGGATAACTGGTATGATCCCGTTGGCGGCCCCCTTGCAATCTGGCGGGGATGGGCAAATGACGTGCGTGGACAAGCGATCCGCGGCGGGCATTTTTTTCCTGAAGAGGCGCCGGAAGAGACTGCCGAAGCGCTGAAGCTCTTTTTTTCCGCAGGCGGCGCATAGCGGTTTTTTTTGTAACTTCCTGTTAAACGATATGCAGGAGCGTTGCTATGGAAAAGCTTGCCTATTATTTCGACCATATTCAGCCCTGGGAGCGCAGCGTGATCATCGCCGGGGGCCTGGTATTATTCTGGATGCTGGAAGGTGTGGTGCCACTGGTCCGATTCCGATACCGTAAGGTGCGTCACGCGGGTCTCAACCTCTTCTTTACGCTGACGACCATTATCATCAATTTTGCCTTTGCCACGCTGATCGTCCGCGCCAGCCAATACGGTAGCGTGCATAAGATGGGACTGCTGTATGTCGTCCACATGCCCCTTTGGCTATTTACGGTGGCGGGCCTCTTGCTACTGGACCTGATCGGGGCATATTTTATCCATTGGCTGCAGCACCAGGTGAAATGGATGTGGAAGTTCCATTTGATCCATCACAGTGACGTCTGGGTGGATACGACCACCGCGAACCGGCATCATCCGGGAGAAAGCGTCTTCCGGGCCGTCTTCACTTTGCTGGCTGTCGTCATTACGGGCGCTCCGTTGTGGCTGGTGTTTTTCTATCAAGCTTTGTCGGTGCTGCTGTCCCAGTTCAACCATGCCAATATTTCGCTGCCGAAGCGGCTGGATAAAGCCATCTCCTGGTTCATCGTGTCTCCGGACATGCACAAGGTCCATCATCATCACGTGCAGCCCCTGACGGACACCAATTACGGGAATATCTTTTCTATCTGGGACAGCCTGTTCGGGACCTTTGCTTACGTGGAGGATACTCGGTCGCTGCATTATGGGATCGACACTTACCCTGCGGAGGAAGAGCACAACCGGATGGGCAAATTGCTGCAAATGCCGTTTGGGAAGTACCGGCCACCGGCCGGTGGGAAGTTTCGGGAAAGAGAGGCAGCTGAAGGCAAAGGATCCGAGGATGTGTTAGTTGATTGATTATCAATGTGATTATTGGGGAGATTCACACTCATGTTCCTGGGAGGTCTTTGCCTGTGATTTTTTTATGCATGGACTAAAGAAAATATTACCTTTGTGCTAACAGTACTCACCACGCTACCCATCAGAACAGCGTCCCAGGGTGAGTCTTTTGCTTTTATAACGTTCCACATTCAAGATAGTGTCCTTCCCAGAGAGCAAGTCAAGGCTTGTCGGGAAGGTTTTTTTATATATACAGCTATGATATATAATAAGCAGGAAACATCCATTGAGGATCAAATAGCTCAACTAAAAAACAGAGGATTGCAGATCTCTGATGATTCCATGGCCAGACATTACTTATCTAATATCAGCTATTACCGCCTTGCCGGTTATTGGTGGCCCATGCAGGCAGATAAGATTAATCATATTTTCAAGCCCAATAGCAGATTTGAAGATGTCATTGCCTTGTATAATTTTGATAGAGAACTAAGATTATTATTCTTTGATATTATCGAAAGAATTGAAATTGGGCTCAGGACAAAAATGATCTATCATCTTTCACATGAGCATGGACCGTGGTGGTTTCAAAAGTCTGAATTATTTATAAACACGAGAGAATACATAAAAACAATAGCAGCTATTGAAGAGGAGTTAGACAGATCAAAAGACATATTCATTAAAGACCACATAAAAAGATATAAGTCCGATCTCCGATTCCCTCCTGCCTGGAAGACATTGGAAATAACAACTTTTGGCAGCTTGTCTAAATTATATGGCAATCTAAAGCCGTCTGTTAAATCAAAAGATATTATAGCGGCAGAGCTAAACACAGTAAATCATACGTTTTTACCAAGCTGGTTATTATCGATAGCCCAAATCAGGAACATCTGTGCTCATCATGGGCGATTATGGAATAAGAACCTTCCTGGAAGGCCGAATCTTCTCCCCCGCCCTCCTGCACCGTGGCTTAAAAATGTGCCTCCGGTGAATGAGCATCACATGTTATATATACATGCTAGTTGTATGAAGTATCTGATAGATGTCGTTAGCCCCGGACATTCTTATAAAATGAAGTTGGCGCTTCTATTTCAAAAGTATCAAAATGTTGATTTGAACGCGTTGGGATTCCCTGGCGACTGGGAAAATGAGCCATTATGGCATTAGAATTGTCTCATACTATTGCTGTTGCTGTTGCTGTTGTTGCTGCATCATCTCCATATAACGACGATAAGAATTCTGTTCCCCTGAAGCGTTACCGTTGCGTACGGCCTGCGGAGTCAGTATCGTCGTCGTATCTTCCGTGGTTTTTCCACTCTCATAAGATACGGATACGCCCACTTCGAGGGTTTGTCCGGCTGTCCCTTTGTACGTGCCTTTTACAGGCGAGCAGTCGGAGAAGCTGCGACCAACGGCCAGGCGTACGTGGAGATCGTCTGCAATGCAATTATTGGTGGGGTCCAGGCCTACCCAGCCATTGCCGGGGATAAAGGCTTCGATCCAGGCATGCGTAGCGCCTTCGCCCCGCATGCCATTCTTATTGGGGCAGATGTAGCCGCTGACATATCGGGCGGGGATGTTGATCTGCCGCAGGAGCACGAGCAGGATATGGGCGAAGTCCTGGCAAACGCCTGCTTTCAGCTTCCACACTTCATCGGGTGTCGTCTCCACGGTGGTGACGCCTTTGATATACTTGAAATTATCGTAAACGTAGGTCCTTAGCTCCTGTGCAACCTGCAGGGGCGTGAGGGTAAGCTTGTCTTCGGGACGGGCATGGTCGAGAAGCTCTGCCAGGGAAGCGAATTTTTCCTGTTTGAGAAAATCTATATAGGGCACCTGCCAGCGGATGTCCCGCAACGCGGCCCACTGCTGCTCCAGGGGAGCGTCGTCCACCAGCGGGGGCCGGGGCTTCGTGATCACTTCCAGCCTTGAGTCAATAATAAGATTTGTGTGCGATTCGGCATTGGTGAAAGACCCTATCTCATTGCCGTAATAATCCTTGTAGATGTCCACCATGGGGTCGCCGGTGATGGTGATATCCTGCTTCAGCACTTCCTGGTATTCGTCCTTGATGGGAAAAAGAACGATCTGGTTGGCGCTGTCCCTCACCGGACCTTCATAGGTGTACTTCGTAATGTGGTGGATGCTAAATCGGGGCATGGGGTAAAAATAAGCAAAATCGGGTAATGGCGCCGGGAGAGTATTCATGTGTACGCAAAGTAGTGTTGGTTAAGCGCAATGCCTACCTGGTAGAGATCGTCCTTTATTCCATTGAGGTAGGTGTGGAGGCCCTGGGCCATGATGGATTCCACGGTGGAGTACCGGACCTTGCTTTTGATCTTGCCGATCATAAAGTCGATGTGCCTGAAAGCCTCCTGGTTACGCTCCCCTTTCAGCCTTTCGAAATAGCGGTGCAGCTGACCCGCCGAGTAGAGGATGGAGCGGGGGAAATCTTCATTCAGCACGGTCTGCTCCACGACATTCCGTGCGTCGAAGCCGCTGCGATAGGTCTTTAGGTAGAGCTCATATCCTGAAATGGACAGGAGCAGGTATTTCCAGTAAGTCGTATCCGTCTTGGCGAAGTCGTAATTCATGTCGCTGAACTTCACGTCGAGGATATCAGCCGACTGTACGCCCCTTTCCAGGTATTTGCCGATGTTGATGAAAGCGTAGCCCTCCCCCCTGGCCATGGTGACATCCAGGGTACCGAAATAGATCATCCCTTGTTTGATGAGGATGTCCAGGATGGAGATGGGGTCTTCCCGCTGGAGGTCGTGGTTCAGCTTTTCATCGCGGATGGTGTGGTAAAAGTCGTTCAGGCATTGCCACAGCTCTTTGGTGATGTGGTCCTGTACGCTGCGGGCATTCTCTCTGGCGCGGGTGATGATATTCAATACGGAATTACTGTTCTCCCTGTCTGTCACCATGTATTGCAGCACGGCCCGGGTGTTGTGCGCCATCCTTGTCGCGCCTTCCTCGTCGACATAGCTGAAGATGCGGAGTACGGGCTTCCAGGAGAACTCCTGTATATCATCCTGGGAGGAGGCATAATTTATTCTTAGCATCCGGAGGATACCATCTGTGCGCTCCATATAGCGGCTCATCCAATATAAACTGTCAGCGACTCTGCTCAGCATGTTCTTTGTTTTTTCTACGGGGTCTTTTTGCTCGTTTTTTAAGTCCTGGCCTGACGGCCTGGGGGTTTGGTGTGGTTAGACGCCTATGATGGGGCGGCGGCATTAACCCGCCAAAACCCACGTGTCCTTGCTGCCGCCGCCCTGGGACGAATTCACCACCAGCGATCCTTCGCGGAGCGCCACTCTCGTGAGGCCGCCGGGGACGATCTGGATACCGTCCGGTCCGCAGAGGGCATAGGGGCGCAGGTCGATGCGGCGGGGTTTCAGCTTCCCATTCATATAACAGGGCGCCGATGACAGATTGATAATGGGCTGGGCGATGTACTGCCGGGGATCTTTCAGGATCTCCATCTTATAGCGGCTGATCTCTTCGTCGCTGGCCGTGTGGCCCATCAACATGCCGTAGCCTCCGCTCTCGTTCGTTTTTTTGATCACCATCTTTTGCATGCTGGCGAAAACATGCTCTCTTTCGTCCGCGTTACCCAGCTGGTACGTTGGCACATTTTTCAGGATGGGCTCTTCATTCAGGTAGTAGCGTATCATGGCCGGTACATAGGTATAGATCGCTTTGTCGTCAGCGACGCCATTCCCTACGGCATTCACAATCGCGACATTTCCTTTGCGGTAAGCGCTCATGATGCCGGCAACGCCCAGCATGCTGTCGGGATTGAAGACCAGCGGGTCAAGGAATTCATCGTCCACCCTGCGATAGATGACATCCACCTGCTGGAGGCCTGACGTCGTCTTCATATAGACCCGGTGGTTGTCGATGACCAGGTCCCTTCCTTCTACCAGCTCTACTCCCATCAACCGGGCCAGGGTGGTGTGTTCGAAATAGGCTGAATTGTAGATCCCCGGGGTGAGGACGACGACCGTTGGGTGGGCCGTCTGTCGCGGGGAGAGGGAGACGAGGTTACGGTGAAGGATATTAGGATAGTCTGTGACGGAGCGTACATTATTACCGGGGAGCAGGTCCGGGAAGAGCCGCTTGGTGATCTCCCGGTTCTCCAGCATATAGCTTACCCCGCTGGGGGTGCGCAGGTTGTCTTCCAGAATACAAAAAGTGCCGTCGTGGTCGCGTATGAGATCGATGCCCGCGATGTGGACGTACAGGTCATGCGGTACGTGGAACCCATGCATTTCCCGGAGGTAATGCGGGCAGCTGTACACCATCTCCACGGGGACGATGCCGTCCTTCAGGATGAACTGGTTGGTATAGACATCCTTGAGAAAGAGGTTGAGGGCCTTCAGCCGCTGGCGGATGCCTTCTTCAATATATTTCCATTCCGCGGCGGTGATGATGCGGGGGATGATGTCGAAAGGGAAGATCTTTTCGATGCCCTCCCCGCTGCTGTAGACGGTGAAGGTAATGCCCTGGCTCATGAAGAGTCTCTTTGCCAGCTCTTCTTTTTTATTCAGCTCTTCAATGCTCATCTGCTGCATGAAATCCACCACGCCGCGGTATTGCCCCCTTACTGAATCTAATGTCTGTCCTGCGGTCAGCGAACCTCCGGTTCGTTCTGGCTCAGAATACATTTCGTCCCAGGTGCCGGGATCCACGGTGTAGCTATTAAGCAGTTCGCTGGTATGCATACATGGTTAGTTTTGGAGAAATAATGTCCATTGGACGAGTGTGGCAGGCGCTGGCGTTAGATTTACTAAATATAAATAAAAAAATGACCCATTTGTCCGACAGCTGGAAAAAAGTACTTTTGGGGCTTCAATTTCTTTTATGAAGACAATCGCCATGATCCCAGCCCGTTATGCCGCTACCCGTTTCCCTGCCAAACTGATGCAGGTGCTGGGCGACAAGACGGTGATCCGCCATACTTATGACAATACGGTGGCGACGGGGCTATTCGATGAAGTGGTGGTCGTGACGGACAGCGATGTCATCTTCCGGGAGATCACCGGGCATGGGGGGAAGGCGAAAATGAGCATCCGTGAACATCAGAGCGGCAGCGACCGCATTGCCGAGGCTGTTGCCGACATGGACGTGGAGATTGTCGTCAACGTACAGGGCGATGAGCCTTTCGTACAAAAAGAGCCACTGGAGAAATTGTTGGCGGTGTTCCAGGGCGAGGAGGGGCGTAAGGTACAGGTGGGTTCGCTGGTGCAGGTGCTGAAGGAGCAAAGATTCATCGATGATCCGAACTATGTGAAGGTGGCGCTGGATAAATTCAATAACGCGCTTTTTTTCAGCCGCAGCGTGATCCCTTATCCCCGGGATGCGTCAGCAGCTCCGGTGTATTATGAACATATCGGTGTATACGCTTTCCGTAAACAGGCGTTGCTGCAATTTACCGCATGGCCCGTGAGTCCGCTGGAGGCGGTGGAGAAGATAGAATGTCTGCGCTATTTAGAGAATGGGGTTCCGATGAAAATGGTGGTCACTTCCTATATGGGTGTGGAGATCGATACGCCGGCGGACCTGGAGAGGGCTGCTAAAATAATGTCCGGACATTAAGTTTGTCCTGGGTGTTATAATGATTTTTTTTCTTTTTCTGTGCAAGTCCTTGCGTTTTTCGATTTGCTAAAATCTTGATCCCCTAAATTTACGGCCGAAACGAACCAAAAGTTCGTTGTCCGTAACCGCAAGGTTACGACCGAGAAGGACCGATATTAAATATTTGGCGCAATTGGACTAGATTTTTCAAAGAGTCCAATTGTGCACAATTTCAACTGCATGAACAAAGCATTATGGGGTTTTGACCTCGGCGGAACCAAAATAGAAGGGGTCATATTGGAGTCCCTTGATAATCCTACTCCCATCGTCCGCACACGCGTGGACACAGAAGCATCCAAAGGTTATGATCATATCATCGGGCAGATAGGACGGCTGGTGAAAGAAATGGAAAAGCAGTCCGGTCTGAAGCCCAGCGCCATCGGCATGGGTACCCCCGGTGTGCTGGACCCGACCCTGCAGACCATGAAGAATGCCAATACCACGGTCCTCAATGGTATGCCGTTGCTAAAAGATCTGCAGGATCGCCTGGAGATCCCTTTTGTGCTGGCCAATGACGCCAACTGTTTTGCTCTGGCGGAGACACACCTGGGGATCGTCAGGCAGAAAGCGCCGGAGGCCCGGATGGTTTTCGGGATTATCATGGGCACCGGTGTCGGAGGCGGCATCGTCATGAACGGAAAGATCTGGGAGGGGCGGCATGGCATCGGGGGGGAATGGGGCCACAATTTCCTGGATGAATCCGGCGGCCCTTGTTATTGCGGCAGGACGGGCTGCGTGGAAACGGTGATATCGGGTCCTGCGTTGGAAAGGTATTATAAGTCCCTTACGGGCACCCATATAAAGTTAAAGGATATCGCGTCCCGGCACCGGGAAGGGTCGGATCCCGCGGCGGATAAAACGATCGAGCGGCTGTGTCATTTCTTCGGCAAAAGCGTCAGCGTCATCACCAACATGCTGGACCCGGATGTCATCGTCGTGGGCGGCGGTGTTGGGAATATGGATGATATCTATACGAAAGGGCTGGAAGCGTTGGGGCAGTTTATCTTCAACAACCGGGTGGAAGTGCCTTTGCTGAAGCCCAGCCTGGGGGACAGTGCGGGGGTGTTTGGGGCGGCGGCGCTTGTGAGCTAGCCATGAGCGGCAAGCTGCGAATTAGCTGCAAGCTACTAGCTACAAGCTGCAAGCCAGGACTTATTAGGACCACACTTGTAGCTTGCAGCTTGACGCTTGTAGCTGTTTTGGTGCTCGCTGCTTGCAGCTTTTTTACTACCTTGCAGCCTCAATTTCGATCCCTTTATGAGCGTGAATAAATTCCGGAATTTTAAGATGGTGGGCTATGTTATCTATGGCCGGGGAAGCTTTTCCCAGCTGGATGAGATCCTTGCCCCTCAACGGAAGGGAGATGCTCCCATGATCTTTTTACTCGACCATTTTTTTGAAAATAAGCCTTTGGCCAAGCGAATCCCCGTAAGGGGGAAGGACAAGGTGATCTATGTGGACGTCACCCTGGAGCCGAAGACCAAATATGTCGACCAGCTGGCGGCTGAGATCCGCCAGGAGTTCGGTACGGTGAGCGGGGTCATCGGCATTGGCGGCGGCTCTGCGATGGACCTGGCCAAGGCCGTCTCTCTCATGATGACCAACCCCGGCTCTTCGGCCGACTACCAGGGCTGGGACCTGGTGAAATTCCCGGGTGTATATAAGGCAGGTATCCCTACGCTCAGCGGCACGGGGGCGGAGGTTTCCCGGACGACGGTGCTGACGGGACCTACCAAGAAGCTGGGGATGAACTCGGACTTTACGCCTTTCGACCAGATCGTACTGGATCCGGAGCTGACGGCGGATGCGCCGGTGAACCAGCGTTTTTACACGGGGATGGACTGCTATATCCATTGTATCGAAAGCCTTACGGGGACCTACCTGAATGAGTTCAGCCGCAGCTATGGCGAAAAGGCGCTGCAACTGTGCCAGAAAGTGTTTGTCGAAAAAGACCGCTGGGATGCGGAAAGCGATGACCAGCTGATGATGGCTTCGTATGCGGGGGGAATGAGCATCGCCTATTCCCAGGTGGGGGTAGCGCATGCCGTAAGCTATGGCCTTTCCTACCTGCTGGGCACCAAGCATGGGATCGGCAACTGTATCGTCTTTGACAAGCTGGAGGAGTTCTACCCGGATGGGGTCTATGAGTTCAAGAAGATGGTGGAGAAAAATAAGATCGATATTCCACAACATATCACAAAAGGTCTGTCGGACGAACAATTCAACGCGATGATTGACGTTTCTCTCGTCATGAAGCCGCTGTGGGAAAATGCGCTGGGGAAGGATTGGGAGAAGGTCATGACCCGGGAGCGGCTGCGGAAACTGTACGAGCGACTGTAGGATAGCTACAAGCCAGGCTTAATTAACTCTCCCCCTTGCAGCTTGTAGCTTGCGGCTTGCAGCTTTATAAATGTTTTATGTATGGTGCAAAAAAGCTTTTTTCCGGGGTGTTTGATCCTTTTACTCCTGAGCCTGGGCGCCTGTAAAAAGTCTTCTCAGGCCGTGAGCAATCCGCTTACTCCTTTGCAGTCGCTGATCAATACCGATACCAGCCTGAGCCTTTACCACCGCATGTTGCTGACGGCCAATGAAACGAGGCTGCTGGCGGACAATTCCGTTACCCTGCTGATCCCTACCAATTCGGCTTTCCGCGCTGCGGGTTATACGGAAGTCATTATCGATTCGCTGAAGCCATCCGTTGCGGATCGTATCATCAGCTACCATTTTATTCCTCAAAGGGCTACGCCTTCTACCAACAGCTATACGTCCTACCCTACGCACCTGGGTTTTTCCATTTTCGGCGAGCTGGACGGCAACCAGACCTGGTTTAACGGGACTGTCGTGGGAGATACGGCCGAGGTGGGGAAAGCGTTGATCTACAAGCTGAATTCCCTGCTTTTATCGCCCATGGACTCCCTGCTCTACCAGTTGTCCAGCGATAGCACCCTTTCCTTTACTACCGAGCTGTTCAGCCGTACAAGGCTGGATACCACCCTGATACAAACGCAGGGCAATTATACGGTGCTGGCCCCTGTGAACGATGCCTGGCGCAATGCGGGCTATGACAGCGTTGGCATGATCGATTCGGCCGACTTCAATACCATGCTGAACCTGGCGAAATATCATGTGCTGACGGAGCGGCTGTTCACCAATACGTTGAGCGGGCTGACCAGTGTGACGACCGTACAGGGCGGGTCGCTGACAGTAGGCGTTTCGGGTGGCGTGCTGCAGTTTTCCGGCACCGGGAATTCCACCCCTGCCCATGTGTTGACGGGTAACCAGCCTGCCGGGAATGTTTTCGTGATACACAAGATCGACGAGCTGCTGTCGCCGTAAAAGTTTTGGGCAGTGATCCCCTGGCGCTTTCCCAGCACGAAGTTTGCGTACTGTCTTTCCGTATTTTTGAAGTATGGCCAGCTTTAATGATATCAAAAACCTGTTGCAGCATAATAAGCTCACTGACTTTGTCAAGCTGAACAAGCTGACGCCCCGTGATATTGCGGAGTTTACCAACCGGCACACCCCTCAGTGGGCGGTGAGGCTTTTCCAGCACCTGGATGCGAAGAATGTCGCCAAATCCTTCAAGTTCATCCGGAAGAACAAGCAGCAATCCATCCTCAACGCCTTGCCCGAGGAAAAGGCGGCGGAGATCCTGAATGCCATGCAACCCGATGACCGGACGGCCTTTCTGTCCGAGCTGCCGGGTAGTGCCGTGAAAGAACTGTTGAAAGTGCTCACGCCGGAGCACCGGGCCAAGACGCTGGAGCTGCTGGGATATGCGGAAGGTTCCGTGGGCAGGCTGATGACGCCGGACTATGTGGCGATCAGGATGTCCGAGACCTGCCGGGGTGTACTACAGGTCATCCGGCAGCGGGGCAAGGCTTCGGAAACCCTGAACTGGCTGTTCGTTGTGGATGACAAGGGCGTCCTGATCGACGATATCAATATAAAAGATTTCCTGGTGGTGGATCCGGAGACGACCGTCAGCCAGATCATGGATAATCAATTTATCGCCCTGAAAGTAAACGATCCGCAGAAAGAGGCGATCAAAGTTTTCCGGAACAATAGCCGGTATGCCCTCCCTGTCACGGATGACAACGGCATGTTGCTGGGTATCGTCACGCTGGATGATGTGCTGCGACTGGCTGAATCCGAAGATACCCGTGAAATGCAGAAGATCGGGGGTTCCGAAGCGCTGGACGAACCCTATAATACCATCTCCTTTGTCAGTCTCATCCGGAAAAGGGCCGGCTGGCTCATTATCTTATTCCTGGGTGAAATGCTGACGGCTACGGCCATGGGGCATTTCGAAGGGGAGATCAGCAAGGCCGTAGTGCTGGCCCTGTTCATCCCGTTGATCATCTCCAGCGGGGGCAATTCCGGGAGCCAGGCTTCTTCCATCATCATCCGCGCAATGGCCCTGGGGGAGATCGGTTTCCGCGACTGGTGGCGGGTGATGCGGCGGGAAGTGATGTCGGGGCTTGTGCTGGGCTTGATCCTCGGCATCGTCGGTTTTTTGCGGGTGGCTATCTGGCAGGAGTTTCATATACAAACGTATGGCGTACATTGGATGAAAGTGGCGGCCACTGTTTTCTTCTCCCTGATCGGGGTCGTCATCTGGGGAACTTTGTCGGGCAGCATGCTGCCCCTGATCTTAAAAAAGCTGGGCGCAGACCCGGCGGCTTCTTCCGCGCCCTTTGTAGCGACGCTGGTGGATGTGACCGGTCTGGTCATTTATTTCACGGTGGCGTTCTTAGTCATGCAGGGAACGCTTCTATAAGCTTCAAGCTACAAGCTGTTAGCTACAAGCCAGGCTTAATTAAACGACTTGTAGCTTGAGGCTTGCAGCTTGTGGCTAGGCGCTAGTAGCTCATTTCGTCCAGCTTTACTTTTCCTTTGAAGGTCCAGAATACAAAAGTGGTATAGGTTGCCACCAGCGGCGTGCCGATGAGCGCGATGATCAGCAGGATCTTTACTGTCTGCTGCGAAGAGGCGCCATTGTACACCGTTATGCTATTGTTGGGATGCTGGGGGGAATACAATAAATAAGGAAAAACTTCCAGGGCCACCATGATCAGCAGCAGGGCGATGGTGACGGCGGAGCTGATAAAGGCGTAGCGGTATTTTCCTTTTTTTATCTGCCGGGGGATGTTGGCGATGCAGAGGGTCATCAACAAGGGAATGACAAAATACCCCGGGCGTGCTTTGAAGAAATCGCTCAGGTGTGGAATATACAGCAATGTATACAGCGTGGTGATGACAAAGCTGACAACAAAAAAAATGGTGAAATTATTTGAGAGCAGGTGCATTTTTACATAGAGGCGATTCTCTGTCTTCATGGTGAGAAAGATGGCCCCGTGCATCATGAAAAGCGCCAGGGTGGTGATGGCGACGAAGATGGCGAAGGGGTTGAAGAAATAGAGCCAGTCACCCGTGAACTCCATGTCCTTGTTCAGCGGCAATCCTTCCACGACGTTGCCCAGCATGAGTCCCAGGGAAAGGGAGATGATGATGCTGGCCACGCAGTAGACAATGTCCCAGGTCTTGCGCCACCAGCGCATGGGTTCCTTGCTGCGGAATTCGATGGCAACGCCCCGCCAGATGAGGCCGATGAGGAAGACCATGAAAGGGATATAAAAGGCTGAAAAGATGGCGGCATAGGCTACGGGGAATCCGGCGAACAGGGCACCACCCCCGATGACCAGCCAAACTTCATTTCCATCCCAGATGGGTCCGATGGCATTGATGGCGATGCGGCGGCTTTGTTCTTTATTCAGAAAGAGGTGGAGAGCGCCGGCGCCCAGGTCGAATCCGTCGAGGATGGCATAACCGCTGATCACGGCCCCGAAAACGAGGAACCACCACTGATTGTAATCCACGCCTAAAAAAGTATGCATGGGTTTTTGGTTTGGTTAGACTAGTGTTCTAAAATCGGGTTATCACGTCTTGCGCCGTCTTCAATCTCTTCACGCGTTCCATAATCTACAGGTCCGTGCTCGATCTTCCTGTGCATTAAGAAAAGAAAAAGCACAAACAGGACGATATAGACGAGGGTGAACAGGATCAGCGAGAAGATGATCTGGTTGGCAGTGACGATCTTTGAAAGTCCGTCAGAGGTTTTTAGCAAGCCATATACTACCCAGGGCTGGCGGCCCAATTCGGCGGTGAACCAGCCGGCCTGGTTGCCTATCTGCGGCAAGAGCACGCTGTACGCGAATATCCACATGAGCCATCGTTTGTCGAAGAGCTTTCCTTTCCACCAAAGCCAGCTGCCGAAGAGGGTGAGCGCGATCATGCCGGTGCCGATGGCCACCATCAGGTGATAGAACTGAAAGACGCTGTTGACCTGCGAAGGCCGTTCGTCCGGCTTGAAGGAGCGTAGTCCCCGGATGGGTGCGTTGAAGTCGCCATGCACGAGGAAGGATAGACCGCCGGGGATCTTAAGGCCACTGGTCCTGCCGTTGCGATTGTCGACATAGCCGAAGAGATACATGTCGGCGCGGGAGGAGCTGTCGTAATGTCCTTCCATCGCGGCCAGCTTTGCGGGCTGATATTTAGAGACGCCGTCCGCGCTGCGATGGCCAGTGAACAATTGCAGCAGTGAAAACACCGTGGCGACGGCCAGGGCGATCTTGAAGGAAGGGCGTGCTATCTCCAGGTGTTTTTTATGGAGTATATACCAGGCATTGACACTGAGGACGAGGAAGGCGCCGGCGAGGATGGCGGCGATCCAGACATGGAGGAGGCGGTCTATGCTGGAGGGGTTGAAGACCATGGCCCAGAAATCCGTGATCTCTGCGCGGGCCTTCAGGCCTTCTCCCACGATGTGGTAACCTGCGGGCGTCTGCTGCCAGGAGTTGGCCACGACGATCCAGACGGCGGAGAAAAGAGAGCCGAAGAATACCATGATGGTTGAAATGAAATGAACCCGGGGGCTCACCCGTTTCCAGCCGAAGATGAGGACGCCCAGGAATCCGGATTCGAGGGCGAAGGCGAAGATACCCTCGGCGGCCAGTGCGCTGCCAAAAATATCACCTACATATTTCGAGTAAGTGGCCCAGTTAGTGCCGAATTCGAATTCCATGATGATGCCGGTGGCGACGCCGATGCCGAAGATCAATGCGAAGATGCGGATCCAAAATCTTACGGCCTGCTCGTAAATCCTGTTGCCTGTCTTAAGGTACAGTCCTTCCATAATGACGAGGACCAGACCCAGACCGATGCTGAGGGGAGGATAAATATAGTGGAAAGCAATGGTGAAAGCGAACTGTATCCTGGCCAATATCTCTACATCCATAGCGATGGTATTTGAATGTCCGGACAACGAACCTCCGGTTCGTTATGTGGCTTGTGGCTTGCAGTCGTCGGACCTACTTCTTCTTGTACACGGGCACATTGCTGCAGGCCTCTCCGTACATGATGCTTTTCACAACGGGGCGCAGTCGTTTGGCAATCTCCATATAGGCGAATCCGCCCAGTGGCAAATCTCCGCATCCTTTTACGATGATGCGTTTGTCCGCAAATTCCTGTATGTCGATGGCGGCAAGCCTGGAAAGAAACACCTGTTGAAGGGCTGTCTGTTCATCTCCCATGATGATGTCGCGGGCAAAAGGTTGCAGGTTGACGGCAATCAGCATGTAAGACCAGAGGGGTATGATGGCGTCCACGGAACAGGTGACGGCAACGATCTTGTCCTGGTATTGGTTCCAGTCGATCTGCTGGAGGGCAGCCCTGAAATCTTTCTCCCGGAGGATCTTTTCCATAAAAAGATAGGGCTTCAGGTCGAACAACACGATCTCTTCGCGGGGATAATATTCTTCGAGGTCGAGAGTCTGCAGGGCGCTCTGCGCTACTTTATTGACGATCTCTTCGCTCATAGACTGGAGTTGATGAGGCAAAGGTACGACACGGAGGGGATTCGCGTAGCTATAAAAATAAAAGCCCCGCAGCGTGCTGCGGGGCTTTTTATTTAGCTATACTTTAGTAAAATTTACCCCTGTCATCCTTCACTTTAGCCTGTTTGCGCAGGCTTTCCATCAGCGTCCCGAAGATCCGGGACTTCTGCTGCTGTTCCTGCATGAACCGTTGTTGCTGCAGGTCGGCATTGAGGTTGGAGGTTGCGCTGACGTTCTCCACTTTTATCACGAAGACGCCGCCATTGCCTGCGATGGGCGGGGAAGCGGGCTTGCCTGCCAGCGCCTTGTTGAAGGCTGAGCCAATTACCTTGGGTTCCTGACCGGCATTGGGGATCATGGGTGAAGAGAACAATACGCTGTCGGCCCTTTGGACTGATTGTCCGGCACCAGCGGAGGCGGCGGCGGCTTCCAGGGAAGCGGGGGTCCCCAGCTTCTTCATAATGATCTCGGCTTTTTTCTTATTCCGCAGGATGGGCTCTACCTGGCCACGGGCCTTGGCTGCCGACATCAATCCTTCGGCATTGATCTCCGTGATCTCGGCCACTATATATTTATCTCCGACGGGGAAGGGTTCAGAGACATCTCCCAGTTTGCCTTCATAGATCCAGCGTACCAGGGAACGGCTGGCCCCCACTCCGGGGATAGAGAATTCGGAAGGCTGAATATCGGGCGCCAGGAGCTTCTGATAATTATTTTTCTGGATGGCCTGGTCAAAGGCTTTGGGGTCATGATTCTCCCCGGCGAACTGAGATGCCATGCCGGAAACGCGCTGGTCTGTCTCGTTGCTGGCCTCGATCCTTTTGGAGAGGTAAGCTATCTTATATGCCGGCTCGATATTCTTCTGATCGACGATCTGCACATAATGATAGCCGAATTGGGTCTTGACGATCTTCGCATCTCCCTTTTTCCCTTCAAAAGAAAAATCGTTGAATTCCTTTACCATCTGTCCGTTGGCAAAGTAGCCCAGGTCGCCGCCTTTTGCTTTGGATCCGCCATCGGGACCGCCGCCATCGTCGGAATATTTAAGCGCAACGGTATCCCAACTGATGCCATGTTCGAGGAGATTTTTAACGCTGTCGATCCTTGCCTTGGCCACGCTGTCAGGCAGCAAGGTCTGTCCATTGCGGTCTGCGGTTGCCACCAGGACGTGGCGGGCCTTCACGGAGTCCGGCATTAACTTCTCATCTATCTTTTTCGCCAGTACATAGCTGCCGGCGTCCAGGTAGGGACCGTAGACCTGTCCTTTGGCCAGTGCGAAGATGGAGTCCTTATTGGGTACCATGATCTGGGACTTGCCTTTATAGCCGTCGAAATATTGCTGTTCGGAACCCATGCGGGCGAGGAAGGCTTCGGGCTTATCGGATTTAGCGAAATCGGCTTTCATGTCCGTCAGCTGCTGGCGAAGCGCGGCGCTGTCAGCGGCATTGGGTGATGCGTCGAATACCACATAGGCGATGCTCCGGCCTTCTTCCTGGTGGAACTGATCCTTATGCTCGTTTACGTAGTCCGCTATTTCACTTTCCGACACTTTTACAGCACTATCGGGAATGGTGAAATAAGGCGTGTTGACATATGAAATGGAAGCGAGCTGGCTGTTGTCGGCATTTCCTTTTTCCAGCATCCATTTAGGGACAAATGCGCTGTTGGCCAACAGGGAAGTATATTTTTCACGCAGCCGCATCTTTGCGATCTGGGGAACAGACTCTTCAAAAAAACTGCGGGCGGCTTCGTATTCTCTATTATCTGCGTTCTTCTTCGGTCCTGCTTTCCAAAGCTGGCGCATCTGGTTGATCCTGGCTGCCGCGGCCTGGGCGTCGAATACTCCCGTCTTCGGATCCGTGAATGCTCTTTTTATATCCTGAATGGCATTGGCACCGACCAGCATATCATTGATCTCCTTGTCAGTCACTTCCAGCCCCAGCGTATTTTCATCACCGGTGAGGAGGGCATCTTCTATCATTTGCCTCCATACCCCTTCCCGGATATTCTGCTGCATTCCTTCATTCATAGGATAGCCGCTCCTTTTATATTGCTCTTCCTGCAGGGATACCAATCTCTGGAAGTCATTATATTCTATCTTCTCTCCATTGACAGTGCCTACTGTAGTAGAGCGGTTGCCGAAAAGACGGCTTCTTCCCACGAAGGCATCCATCAGAAGAAAGCCAATAAGGCTCAAAGCAATCAGACCAAAAACTAACCAGGCGGCTTTTTCCCGGATTTGCTGAATAATAGACATAGTATTTATAGCACAGGGTATAGCTTACTCCGAAAATTAACCCATACCCTGTGCACGGCTTATGATGGGCCTTCGGCCAGCGGACCGGTGGTCCGCTTTGCTAACCGTTCGTTTTTTTGAACGGATGGCGAAGATAGGGTAAAAAATATTATGAACAAATTGTGGAAAATAGGCGAAACCGCCTGCTGTGCTGGGTTTCAAAAATATCGGGCAGGGGTTTTTCAGGGGGTGGCACCGGGTGTCTGAAGAATATTTTAGTGCGCTTAAAAAACAAATTCATATATACTCCGTTTTGGTATTGTCGGGCTTTTTTTATAAGCCTAATGCTTTCGCAGGTGTGGAACGTTTATCAACAATCCTCCCGGCCTATGCCCGGCCTGGCGTGAAACCCTAGTTAACACCTGAATATGAATAAGCGCCCTTTTTCGTGGATAACCCATGTTCCGGGGCCTTCGAATTTGGGATAAGTTAGGTAATAACTTTAAGCGGGGAAGGTTCCGGAGGCATCCGGGTGTACAAATGCACAGTTATTCCACCTTCGCTAACAGCTGCGCTCCAAAAATCTTTTCCGGACACTTATTTATTCCACTGTGGTGGAAAAGCACCCGAAACATCGATCCAAACAGGGTTATTCATTGTTAAGTAATTGTGGAATGCTGTGAATAAGTATGGATATCGTTGTATTCCAATACCCAATAGAAATTCTTATCCACGAATTCACCATCCTAATAGTAATAGCTATTTTTATAAATAAATAAATATTATTAAATACTATGGTAGATATTAACATGGATACCGCAGTGGCGAATTTGGAGAAAAAAGGGTTTTTGGATATCGATGTTTCGCCGGAGCTGGATCTTTTCAAGGAGATCGAGGTGCTGAAAAAGGAAAAAAATGCGATCATTCTTGCGCATTATTACCAGGAGGCGGATATCCAGGATGTGGCGGATTACCTGGGGGATAGCCTGGGACTGGCGCAGCAGGCGGCGGGAACCAAGGCGGACCTGATCCTTTTTGCGGGTGTGCATTTCATGGCGGAAACAGCGAAGATCCTCAACCCGCAGAAAAAAGTGGTGTTGCCGGACCTGAAGGCGGGGTGTTCGCTGGCTGACTCGGCGCCGGGGTTTTTATTCAAGGCATTTAAAGAGAAGCACCCGGATCATATCGTCATTTCCTATATCAACTGTTCGGCGGAAGTAAAGGCGCTGAGCGATATTATCTGCACCTCGTCGAACGCGGAGAAGATCGTGGAAAGCGTACCCAGGGACCAGCCTATTATTTTCGCGCCGGACCGCAACCTGGGCGCTTACCTGATCAAGAAGACGGGCAGGGACATGTTGCTTTGGGATGGCGCCTGTATGGTACATGAGATATTCAGCCTGGAGAAGATCACGAAACTCAAGATCCGGCATCCCAAGGCGAAGCTGATCGCACATCCCGAATGTGAAGAGCCGATCCTGCGCATAGCGGACTTCATAGGCTCAACCACGGGCTTGTTGAAATATACGCAGCGGGATGACGCCCAGGAATACATAGTGGCTACAGAGGCCGGTATATTGCACCAGATGGAGCTTGCCTCTCCCCAGAAGACCTTTATACCTGCGCCCCCGAACAATAGCTGTGCTTGCAATGATTGCCCTCACATGAAACTCAATACGCTGGAAAAGCTGTATTTGTGTTTGAAGTATGAGAAGCCGGAGCTGATCATGGATGAAACGCTGATGAAGGCTGCGCGCAAGCCAATCGATAGAATGTTGGAAATCAGCGCGCAATATGGATTGTGATATTGGTTGAGCAGGTGGGATTATTAGTTAAATAATTGATATTCAATGTGATATAACAAAAAATAGGCTCTTTGGGAGCCTATTTCTATTTCGGGTGGTTCGTATTAAATTATCTTCCCATATAGACCATCAGGATCTGCACGTCACTGGGATTGACGCCGCTGATGCGGCTAGCCTGGCCGAGCGTGCGGGGACGGACGCGTTTGAATTTCTGCAGGGCCTCATTGGAGAGTGAAGAGATGCGATCGTAATTGAAATTGTCCGGGATCAGCAGGTCTTCCAGCTGGGCCATCTTTTGTACCAGCTCTTTTTCTTTTTCAATGTACACGTCATATTTTACCTGGATCTCCGCTTGCTCGATCGTCTCGGCATTGAAATCATCGAAGGCATTTTGGAGCCGGGGGATAGAGCGGATCATGGAGGGCAGATCGATATTGGGACGCAGCAATACTTGGATGGCTTTTTGTTTTTGGGTAAGGACGGCTGAATTTTTTGCCTGCAGGAATTGTTCCGATTCCACCGGATCCAGGGAGTATTCTTTCAGGATCTCTTTTATTTTTTCTACGCCGGATCTTTTGGCGATTGTTTTATCCATCCTTTCCTGTGATGCGAGTCCCAACCTGTAGCTCATTTCAGTCAGGCGGAGGTCGGCATTATCCTGGCGAAGGAGGGTGCGAAACTCGGCCCTCGAAGTGAACATGCGGTAAGGTTCTTCCGTGCCCTTGCTGATGAGATCGTCGATAAGCACGCCGATATACCCTTCGCTCCTTTTCAGGATGAAAGGTTCCAGGGCACGTACTTTCTGATGGGCATTGATGCCAGCCATAAGACCCTGGCAGGCGGCTTCTTCATAGCCGGTGGTTCCGTTGATCTGACCGGCAAAGAACAG
The DNA here is from genome assembly GCF_030546645.1 of Flavitalea plasmicola. Classification (GTDB taxonomy): domain Bacteria; phylum Bacteroidota; class Bacteroidia; order Chitinophagales; family Chitinophagaceae; genus Puia. The sequence continues at coordinate 121,353 of NZ_JAUOTO010000006.1, read as the reverse complement.
GTTCTGCAATAATTTTGTTTCCAGCGAATGGGTCAGCTGGGTGGGTGGGAAGTAGTCATATTCGATGGCATATCCCGGCCGGAAGATCCGGACGCTCTCAAAACCCTGCACTTCTTTCAATGCCTGGTATTGTACTTCTTCGGGAAGGGAGGTGCTGAAGCCATTGACGTAGATCTCTACGGTATTCCAGCCTTCGGGTTCGATGAAGAGCTGGTGCCTTTCCCTTTCTGCGAACCGGTTGATCTTATCCTCAATACTTGGACAGTATCTGGGACCTACCCCTTCGATGCGACCTGTATACATGGGACTTCTGTCGAAACCTGTTTTGAGAATATCATGTACGGCGGGGCTGGTGTAGGTGATCCAGCAGCTTCTTTGCCGGGCGGGTTTTGGAACATCGAGGTAAGAGAAGCCTACGATCTCTTCATCTCCCTTTTGTTCTTCCATCTTTGTATAGTCCAGGCTTCTTCCATCTATTCTGGGGGGAGTCCCTGTTTTGAGCCGGTCGCTTTCCAATCCCAGGGATACCAGCTGTTCTGTTATACCGGTGGATGCTTTTTCCGCCACTCTCCCACCCCCAAATCTCTTTTCGCCTATATGGATCACTCCGTTGAGGAAAGTTCCGCTGGTTACCACCACAGCCTTTGCTTCTATTTTATGTCCGAGACCCGTGATGACCCCATGAACCTGGTTGTTTTTAACAAGGATGCCATTGACCATGTCCTGGTAGAAATCAACATTGGGGGTATTCTCCAGCATTTCCCGCCAGGTGGCGGCAAATAGCATGCGATCGTTTTGTGCTCTTGGGCTCCACATGGCGGGTCCTTTCGAGCGATTGAGCATCCTGAACTGGATCATACTCTTATCTGTGACGATACCCGAATAGCCGCCCAAGGCGTCGATCTCCCGAACAATCTGGCCTTTTGCAATGCCACCCATGGCAGGATTGCAGCTCATTTGCGCAATGGTCTGCATGTTCATGGTGATGAGGAGAACCTTTGAGCCCAGGTTGGCGGCAGCGGCGGCGGCTTCACATCCGGCATGGCCAGCGCCGACTACAATAATATCATATGAAGGGAACATAAGATGCAAAGGTACTTTATATAGGGGATTGAGGAAGGGGTAGGTTTAGGATGTAGAAGGGGGGAAATGCTAGTAAGAATGGGGAAGGTTTATGGGATATGGATCGCGAAGAGGATGGAGGATGAATGAAGTAAAATCCTTTTGGCGGGCTGTGGAGCGAATTGTTCAAGGGGGCATGGGCGTCTATCCGGGTGTGGGGTGCTTAAGTACCAGGATGGAGAGAGGGTGATAGTTTATGGAACGGTGGGAGATCCTTTGAAAACTGCGATGAATAGTTCCACGTGGAACTACATTCTTTGATAATTATTGTGAATGGAGGATGTTTCCACGTGGAACGTTCCTCCTTTACTTAAAGTATAAGGCCAGATATTTTTCCTCCATTTTCCTCATAATTGCCTGGTCCTTTGGCTTTTTATCTTTGTATCCGCATAAGTGGAGGGCTCCATGAAAGATAACCCGATGTAATTCATTCCTTAAAGAAGTCTTAAACTGCCGTGCATTGTCCCTCACCCTGTCAACACTAATATAGATTTCTGCGTTTGTAGGTTTACCGGGATCAGAGAGGTCAAAGGTGATGATGTCTGTATAATAATCGTGCTTTAAGTGTTGCCGATTAATTTCCAATAGATAATCATCAGAACAAAATATGTAGTGGATCCCAGCCAGCCTTTTCTTTTCCCTTTTGAACAGGCTGGAGATAAACGACTTTAAATGAGTACGTTGGGTAAGGAGATGGGCTCCTTCCAGGAAATGAAATTGAACAGGAGAAGAAAGGGACATATTTGATGGCATTTCCGTGAAGGAATGAATTTTTTGAAGGATGATTTGAAATACTTCAGGGTAAAATTAATAAAAGTCAATGGGTTGCCGTTGTCCAGGAAGGATTTCGTCCACAAGCGATAAAACGTACCTTTACAAAGGATTGAGAAAATACTAATAAATGAAGCGATTATCAGAGTTAGAACCCGGAACCGTAGCGAGAATCCACTCTTTTGAAAAGAATGAACTATTCCTTAAGCTAATGGAAATGGGTTGTGTACCCGGGGAACTGATCCGGGTGGAACAGGTCGCCCCCCTGGGTGATCCTATCTCAATCACAGTGGCAGGATATAACCTAAGTCTTCGCCTGGACGAGGCGGATAATATATTTATGGAGGAGGAGGCGTACTAATGCAGATAGGGCTTTACTTCGGATCTTTTAACCCCATTCACCATGGGCACCTGATCATTGCGAACTATTTGCTGGAGAATACTGACCTTGACCAGATCTGGTTTGTGGTCTCTCCGCAAAACCCTTTGAAACCATCCGCTACCCTACTGAATGAATACCACCGGCTCTTCCTGGTACAGGCGGCCATTGAAGGGGAAAACCGGCTTAAGGCCACTGATATCGAGTTTAAATTACCCAAGCCATCTTACACAGTGGATACCCTTGCCTATCTCCAGGAAAAATATCCTGCTCCCGCTTATCAATTCTCTATCATCATGGGGAGTGACAGCTTCCAGAACCTTCCAAAGTGGAAGAATTACAGCTGGCTATTACAGAATTTTCCCGTTTATGTATATAAGCGTCCCGGGCACGAGACGCTGCTCTCTTTTCCGGAGGCCAGGAAAGTTACCGTCCTGGATGCTCCTCTCCTGCCGATCTCGGCTACGCACATACGAAAAAACATCAAGGAAGGAAAGTCAATACGCTACCTGGTGCCGGATGCGGTAAGGGAGGAAATTGAAAGAAATGGATATTATAGATAGGCAAGGGAGTCTATAAAAGTCCTTCCTGTGATTTCTTCGGCAAGGATCTTACCACCAGCATATAAGAGTCATCGATCATTTCCCGCAGGGTGCGGGCAGGTATGCTGCCATCGACCATGACTGTATTCCACATTTTCTTATTCATGTGATAGCCGGGCTGGACGGCATGGAACTGTTCTCTCCATTCGATGGCTTTCTCGGGATCGCATTTTACATTGAACTGCAGGACGGGATTATCGAGGGACACCAGCAGGAACATCTTTCCCCTCACCTTAAATACCAACGTGGTGTCGCCGAAAGGAAAGGTTTCTTCGGCTTCCTTTTTCTTCAGGCAATATTCTCTCAATGATTCGATGTCCATTCCGTAAAGTTAAGGAGGAAAGGACAATAGATCTCGTGGCAAAGCGACCGTTAGAGGCGGACAACAGGTGTCGGGGAAAGAGGATCAGTTCGAACCCGCGTAGTCCACTACCAACTGGCAGAAGGCTTTTACGCCTGTCTTGAAACCGGCTTCATCGATGTAGAAGTCGGGCGTATGATGGGGAAAGGCGGTGTGGGGATCCTGGCCTTTCTTCATTCCCCCCAGGAAGAAAAAGAAGGACGGCACTTTATCGCCGAAGAAAGAAAAATCCTCCGACCCTGTCATGGCATCGATCCAGGTGACATTGTCCTCTCCTGCTGCTTTTTGCAGTGAGGGAAGCATTTTCTTCACCAGCCCGGGGTTGTTATAAGTGATAAGGGTCTTATTCTCTATACTAAGCTCGGCAGTGGCTCCAGCGCTTTCAGCGATCTTGGTGACTGTCCTTTGCATCTTCTCGTGGATATCGCGCTGCATGGCCGTATCCAACGTTCGGATCGTGCCTAACATCTCTACTTCCTCGGGTATGATATTCGAGCGAATGCCCCCTTTGATGACGCAAACACTGATGACGGCGGGATCTTTCGTCAGTTCCGTTTGCCGGCTGATGATGGTCTGCAGTCCTGTGATGATCTGCGCGGAAACGACGACGGGATCGATGCCTCCCCAGGGTTGTGATCCGTGCGTGCCCTTGCCTTTTACTTTAAGGGTGAACCAATCGGAAGCAGCCATGGCGCCGGCGCTGCGATATTTTATCTTACCTGACTCCGTAGCCGAATTAATATGAAGGCCGAACATCACCTCTACTTTTGGATTGTCCAGCACTCCTTCTTTGATCATCAGGGGCGCCCCACCCTCTTCGCCTGTGGGAGGACCTTCCTCTGCCGGCTGGAACACAAACTTCACCGTCCCTTTCAGCTCCTGTTTCATGCCCGCCAAAACTTCGGCGACGCTCATGAGGATGGCGATGTGCGAATCATGTCCGCAGGCATGCATGACGCCTACCTCCTGGCCATTGTAGGTGGTCCTTACTTTTGAAGCAAATGGCAGGGAGGTTCTTTCGACCAGGGGAAGTCCATCCATATCCGCACGCAGACCGATGACGGGACCAGGCTTTGCTCCGCGAAGGATACCGACCACGCCGGTCTTGCCCACGCCTTCCTTTACTTCCAGTCCCAGGGAGCGGAGATGGTCGGCAATGATCTTTGCTGTTCTGACCTCGCGATTGCCCAGCTCGGGATGTTCGTGAAAATCCCTTCTCCATGCAATGGTCTTTGGCTCGATCTTATCGGCAGCGGCGCTGATGAGCAAAGTCATGTCTTTTTTTTGTGCGAGGATGTACATTGCGGGCAATAAAATGCCGGCGAGGGAAAGCAGGAATTTTCTCATGTGTTGATTGGTTTGGTTTATGCAGAACCGACCACGGGTCGGTTGACCGAAGGTCAGTAATTTAGATCAAGTTACTAATTAGCGGATTTAAATGGATGGTTCATCGATTGATTTTGTTCATGTTTTCAACAAGCCATAAATTGTACACTTATTAAAAGTTTACTACGCGCACCCGGACAACACCGTGATAGTTTTATTCCGACATATTGCATTCCTCAAGGCGGTGTTCCTGCACAGTATTTCTGCTTTTGGCGGTCCACAAGGACATATGGGGATGATGATGAAGACGTTTGTCGGCAAACGCAGGGACGTCACCGAGGCGGAACTGATGGATTACAGCGCTTTTTGCCAGCTGCTGCCTGGCGCCAGCTCCACCCAGACGCTGACGCTTATCGGTTATAAGAGAGGGGGCGTTGTCCTGGCGATGCTGACACTGATCATCTGGACATTGCCGGCCTGTATCCTGATGGGGGCTTTTTCCTTTTTTATCGCCTATGTCAATGAGCGGACGTTGAAGACGGCCGCGCTTTTCCGATTTGTAGCGCCGATGACGGTGGGGTTCATCTCCTATGGTGCGTACAAAGCGTTCCGCATATCCATACACAATACGATCACCCGCGTCATCCTGCTGGTGAGCGCGGTGGCTACTTTTATCCTTTTCAAGACGCCGTGGATCTTTCCTATCCTCCTGGTATTGGGCGGATTTGTCACCAATCTCAGCGACCGGCGGATCCCGCAAAAAGAGCTGATGCCGAAGAAGATCAAGTGGGGGAATATCTGGCTGTTTGCCATTATTTTCCTCCTTGCCGGCGCAGGCAGTGAATTAGCCCGGAAGAACAATTGGCCGAACCGGCGGCCACTGAATCTTTTCGAGAACACGTATCGCTTTGGCAGTCTGGTTTTCGGGGGAGGTAACGTATTGATTCCCATGATGTACGAACAATTCGTAGTTCGCCCGGAATCACAAAACCTCATTCACCGGAATCCTAATATCATTCGTATCAACCGGGAAGACTTTTATTCCGGGGCGGGCATGGCCCGGGCGATTCCGGGGCCGGTGTTTTCCGTGACCTCTTTTATGGGAGGGATGGCCATGAAGGATAAGGGGACCGGGATGCAGGTGCTGGGATGTTTTATAGCGACGACCGGCATCTTCCTGCCCAGCGCGCTGCTGGTGCTTTTCTTTTTTCCCATCTGGCATAACCTGAAAAAATACGCAGTGGTATATCGTGCGCTGGAGGGTATTAATTCAGTGGTAGTGGGAATCATGATCGCTTCGGCCTGCTATATGATGAAGGATATGTCTTCCGAGAGCTGGACGGACCTTTTTCTCAACCTGGGGGTGATAGTAGGGACATTCCTGCTGCTGAATAACAGCCGGCTGCCTTCGCCACTGATCGTGCTGGTTTGCCTGTTGCTGGGATGGGGCTGGACTTTCTTCTGAGATAAGAAATATCAGCCGGCTTGCCCGGAGCTTCTTCCGCCGCCACCTCCCTGTCTTCCCGCGCTGTTCTGGCCATTGTTGTTCCTGCGTTGATGCTGGGGCTGGAAGCGTTTTCCATTGCTTTTGCCACCACCACCCTGCCTATGGCCGCCACCACCGCCGCCGCCTGTGCGACGGGACTTTCGGGGATTATATTCGGGGGTAGGTCCAAACTGTTCGGGCACTTCGGCCTTCGGAACGGGTGATCCCAGGAGCTGCTCGATCGTATTGAATTTATTCTGCTCTTTTTCGCTGACGAAAGTATAGGCAACGCCGTCCGTTTCGGCACGGGCGGTACGGCCGATGCGATGGACGTAATCTTCGCCGTCGTTGGGCACGTCGTAGTTGACCACCAGGTCGATGTTATCGATGTCGATACCACGGCTAAGGATATCCGTTGCGACGAGGATCTGCAGGCGCCTGCTGCGGAATTCCAGCAATACTTCTTCCCGTTCCGCCTGTTCCAGGTCGGAGTGGATCTCTTTCACATTGAAGCGGGCCCGCTTCAGGTCCATGGTCAGCTGTTTCACATTATGCTTCTTGGAGCAGAAGATGAGGATGCTTTTGAAGTTGGTGGATTTCAGCAGATCCTTTACCAGGGGGATCTTCTGCGCATCGTATACGATGAAGGCCCGCTGTACAATTTTCGCGGGAGGCTTAGAGATGGCGATATTGATCTCCTCGGGCTCATGGAGGATCTTTTTGGCCAGATCGCGGATCTTGACGGGCATGGTGGCCGAGAAGAGCAGGTTTTGTCTTTTAGGGGGCAGAAAGGAGATGATCTTCATGATGTCATCGTAGAAGCCCATGTCCAGCATTCTGTCGGCTTCGTCCAGTACAAGGTATTGGAGGCCCTGCAGCCTGACATAGCCCATGTTCAGGTGGGCGATCATGCGTCCGGGGGTACAGATGACGATGTCGGCGCCACGGGAAAGCGCCTGTTTTTCATTGGTGAAGTTGCTGCCGTCTCCGCCGCCGTAGACGGCGATGGAGCTGATCTCCGTAAAGTAGGCCAGCCCTTCCAGGTTTTGTGCGATCTGTACGGCCAGTTCCCGGGTGGGAACGATGACGAGGGCATTGACCTGGTCGTCTATGCGGGAGGCGAGCAACTTATTGATGATGGGAAGCAAAAAAGCGGCGGTCTTGCCGGTGCCGGTCTGGGCGGAAGCAATGATGTCCTTACCAGCGAGGATCAGCGGGATCACCTGCTCCTGTACCGGAGTGGCATTTTCGTATCCAGAGGCATCGATGCCTTCCAGCAGGCTCTCATTCAGTCCGAATTCTTTAAAAGTCAAATTATAGAGTTAAAATGGGCAAAAATATAATAAAAGTGTGGAGCAGCCTGTTTCTAGGGAAGCAGCATTACCACAAGTAAAGTTAGCGAAAGGGAGAATGCCGGGCAAACATTTAATATTTCCGGCACGAACTTAGTAACTTGACGGCTGAATGACGATTGCCGTGGCCAGATGCTTGCCGCAAATGGACTCCATTGGAAAAGTCCACTGTGCGGCAATTTTAGTAACCACGAGTGAACCCTTTTAACATGACGGCAGAACATCAACGACTGGCGGTTAACGCCGCCAAAAAAATACCTTTGGAGCAATGGGGACCTTATTTGAGCGAAAGACAATGGGGAACGGTGAGAGAGGATTACAGCGCCTATGGCGATGCCTGGCATTATTTCCCTTATGACCAGTCGCATTTCCGCACCTACTATTGGGGAGAAGATGGATTGGCGGGGATCTCCGACTTTTTTCAAAATCTCTGTTTTGCGGTGGCTTTGTGGAATGGGAAGGACCCGGTCCTGAAGGAGCGGCTGTTCGGCCTGGGCAATAAGGAAGGTAATCACGGGGAAGATGTGAAAGAGCTGTATTATTATCTCGATAATACGCCTACGCATTATTACATGGATTACCTGTATAAATATCCACAACAGGAATTCCCTTATAAGCAGCTGCTGGAGGAGAACCGGAAGCGCTCGAAAGAGGAGCCGGAATATGAGCTCCTGGACACGGGTGTTTTTGACAAGGACGAGTATTTCGATGTCAACATCACGTATGCCAAGCAGAATGCCAGGGACATTTTCATCCGCATCCATTTACACAACAGGGGGCCGAAAGCGGCAGAGATCACGGTGTTGCCGACCTTGTGGTTCTATAACCGCTGGAATTATGACGGGCTGGAAAAAAAGCCTGTGATCACGGCAAGGGACAGGAATTCGGTCAAGGCCTCGCATAGCCGGCTGGGACCTTACTATCTGTATTTTCAGCAGCCGCAGTACTGCCTGTTCACGGAGAACGAGACCAATACGGAAAAAATGTCGGGGACGCCGAATAAGACGCCCTTTGTGAAGGATGCGTTCCATGAAGCCATCATTCATAAGAAGGACCTGGAGGCGCTGCAACAGAAACGGTCAGGAACCAAATTTGCGCCCGTGTATCATTATGAGATCGAGGCCGGGGGCTCGCGCACCATTACGCTGCGTCTCAGCAATAAGATCATTGAAAGTCCTTTTTCCAGCGGGACGACGGGCATATTTGCAGCCCGTAAGGAAGAGGCGGACGCTTTTTACGCATCCATCCTTCCGCCCAGGATCACACCGGAGATGGCGAATGTCCAGCGGCAGGCGCTGGCGGGACTGCTCTGGAGCAAACAATATTATCACTATGATGTGGAGCGGTGGTTGACGTCGAGCGATGGGATCACGCCGGTGAATGCCGGCAAGCTGCATGGCCGCAACCATGAATGGAAGCACCTGAAGAACCAGGATATCATCGCCATGCCGGACAAATGGGAATATCCGTGGTATGCCGCCTGGGACCTGGCTTTTCAAAGCATTTCCATGGCACTCGTGGATCCCGTATTTGCCAAGCACCAGCTCCTGCTGATCATGCGGGAGTGGTATATGAAGCCGGACGGCCAGATCCCGGCCTATGAATGGAATTTCAGCGATGTGAATCCGCCGGTGCAGGCCTGGGCGGCGCTGGAAGTTTACCGGATAGAAAAAGAGCGGACGGGAAAGGGAGATATCGGGTTTTTGAAGCGCATCTTCCAGAAGCTGCTCATCAATTTTACGTGGTGGATCAACCGAAAAGATGCCAACGGCAATAATATGTTCGAAGGCGGCTTTTTGGGGCTGGATAATATCGGGGTCTTCGACCGCAGTCACCACCTGGGTGGGGATATGCAGCTGGAGCAGGCGGATGGCACCAGCTGGATGGGCATGTATGCCCTGAACATGATGGACATGGCGCTGGAGATCGCGATGAAGGATGAGTCTTTCGAGGACACGGCGACCAAGTTCTTCGAGCAGTTTGTGCTGATCGCGGAGGCGTTGAACGAGCAGGGCATGTGGAATGAGGAGGATAAGTTCTTTTACGACACGCTGTCTATCGCGGGTCATCCGACGCAGCTGCGGATACAATCCATCGTGGGCTTAACCACCTTATTCGCCGTATCGATCATCGAAAAGAAGACGCTGGCGAAGCTGGTGGACTTTAAAAAGCGGATCAACTGGTTTGAAAGCTACCGGCTGAAGAACAAGCGCTACTGGCCCAACGAGGAGCATAGTGACGGCGAGCAGATCCTGCTCTCGCTGGTGCCGCAAAAGCGATTGGTGCACCTGTTGGCGCGACTGCTGAATGAGGCCGAGTTCCTTTCTTCCGGGGGGATCAGGGCGCTGTCCAAGCATCATGAGCAGCATCCCTACACGATCAATATCGGGGGCATCGACTATCATATCAAATATGATCCGGGTGACAGCACCTCGGATTTTTTTGGCGGCAACTCGAACTGGAGAGGACCGGTGTGGATACCTATTAATTACCTCATTATTCAGTCTATCCGGAGATACGGGAAGTTTTACGGCGACAACCTGCTGGTGGAGTACCCGGTGGGATCGGGAAAACAGCTGAACCTGGAGCAGGTGGCCGACGAGCTGACCCGGCGGGTGGTGAGTCTTTTCCATGCGGATGCAGCCGGCAAGCGGCCCCTGCATGGCAAATACAATTGGTTCTACCAGCGGCCGGGCAACCAGCACCTGCTGCTGTTCTATGAATATTTCCATGGCGATACCAACCATGGCCTGGGGGCCAGCCACCAGACCGGCTGGACCTCCCTGGTCGCTGAACTGATCAGTGAAATGGTGAGCCGCAACGGGACGACCTGACTGAACGGGGAAAAATGCCCTTTTTTGGAATTTATTCCTGATACTGGAAAGTTCCCGGGATGGGGAATATGTGTTTTAGTTTGATATACAAGTACTTATAAGAATGGCATTGCCTTGGTAATACTTTACCTGTCTTAAAAGTACTCGTATGAAAACAAAATATTACCTGATCGCCCTTCTTGCCCTTTCTTTCCTCACTACAGGCTCCGTCCTGGGGCAAACGAGCTACCTGATCACCTCCAACAAGAGCTGGTCGGCTGTGCTGCCCAATACATGCGCCAATTGTTCCATTGTCATCTCTTCCGGCGTGACGCTGACCATCGATCAGTCCGTCACTTGTCAGAACTGTACTTTCGAAGGCGGAAATCTTTCCATGACGGACAAGACCCTGAACATCCAGTATGCGGGTAGCGTCGTCACCACCCTCTTTAAAAATATTGCTTTTCAGATCTATGGCAACGACGGCAAAGTGATCGTCAATGCGCCTTTGTCCCTGGATGGGGCCACTTTCACTTTCAACAACGGATCTTATTTCAACACCAGCTACCAGGTGGACCTGGTAAACAGCAAGGTGAACCTGCTTGATAATGCCACCATGTATTCCACGGGGGGCGCCAGCACGCTGATGAGGTTGTCGAGCGGCAGCAAGATCGTCATTGGTGACGGCAGCCTGGCCAGCACAGCGGCTTTCACTGTCAGCGGCCCTTCGCTGAGCCTTTATGGCGCCTCTACGGTGGTGGTGGGCAATACCAATAATGCTTATTACAACTGGTCGAGCTATAGTGCGTCGCCCGCCAATAGCGTCAATGCAGCGACTCCCAAGGCATATTCCACCTCCAGCAGCACGATGAATTGCGGCGGCCCCGGGCAGCACGCCTGTTCCAGCCCGGCGCTTTACGGACCCGCCACCCTTGCAAACGGAGGTACACTGCCGGGCAATACATTGCCTGTGACCCTCACGGGATTTACTGCCCGGAGCAATGGGGACGGCACTGCCCAGCTGACGTGGGAAACGGCGATGGAACAGAACGCCAGCCGATTTGAGATCGAACGCAGCGCGGATGGTAGCAGCTGGAGCAAGATCGGCTCGGTGAACGCCAAGGGGAATAGCGCATCGGTTTCCGGCTATGGTTTCACGGATATGAGCCTTCTTTCCGGGACGAGCTACTACCGGCTGAAGATGGTGGACCTGGATGGGAGCGCCGTTTACAGTGAAGTAAAGGCCATACAGGGAACGGCGGTAAGCCATATCAGCTTTTTCCCCAACCCGGCGAAGGATTACGTGAATGTTACGCTGGGCGGCACGAGCACGGCGACTGTCAATGTCCGTCTTGTAAGCCAGACAGGTGCTGTGTTACAGGAAAAGAGCGTGGCGGGCGGTGCAGGTACAATCGTGACCTTTCCCCTGCAGCAGGTGGCATCGGGTCTGTATGTGCTGTATGTGTCTGCCGCGGATGGCACGCATGAGAGCAGCAAACTTTTAATTAATCGACAATAGGTCTCGTTTTTTATAGGATTTGTGGTTACATAATGTGTTAATAGTAGTTAATAGTTACGCGGGCCCCCATTTCTATGGGGGCTGTTTTTTTTCAGGAGATCCCGTGGAAATATGCTGTAACATGATAGACAATCATGTCAATAAACTACTCAATACAGTAAGTAATTGAAAAATTATTCCGATCGCAGGCTGTTTACGGGATTGGTCAATGCCGCCTTAATGCTTTGGTAGCTTACAGTCAGGAGGGTGATCAGCAGTGCCCCAGCGCCGGCGGACGCGAAAACCCACCAGGGCATACCGGAACGGTAAGCATAGTGCTGCAGCCACTTGTCCATGCAATAATAGGCGATGGGGATCGCTATCAAAAGGGAGATGCCGACCAGGGTGATGAAGTCTTTGCTCAGGAGACCCCACAGATTGAATACGGTTGCTCCCAGGACCTTGCGGACGCCGATCTCCTTAATGCGTTGCTCTGCCATGAAGGTGGCCATGCCAAACAAGCCGAGGCAGCTGATGAAGACGGCCAGTGATGCAAAGATGCCGGCCAGTTGGCCAATGCGCTCTTCGGTCCTGAATTTCCGGGCATATTCTTCGTCTGCAAATTTGTAGGAGAAGGGGACGGACGGGGAATAAGTTTTACAGACTGCTGCGATCTTTTGCAGCGCCTCGCGGGTGCTGACGTTCGGATTGATCCGGATGTTGACGTATGCGAATCCGCTTTCTGAGATGTAAAAGATCGTCGGCTTTACCTGCTGGAACGGGGACTCCATCACCATGTCTTTTACTACGCCGATGACATGGAAATCTTTTTTCCCGATGCCGCGGATGGTCTCCCCTATGGGGTTTTGCAGATGCATGTATCTTACGGCGGCTTCATTCAATACCAGGGCGAATGAATCGGTGAGATACTGGCTGGAGAAATCCCTTCCCGCGACGAACTGCCAGCCGACGGTGGTTCCATATCCCGTTGTCACGCGGATGTTCCCGAAATGATCCGTCATTGCCGGGTCTTTGCCTTTCCATATCAGGCCGCTGCGCCCATTTTCCACCCCTGTGGTGGGGCTGGATGATTCTGCGGCTTCTGTGACGGCGCCGGTGGACAGCAGGCCGGTGCGTACTGCATTGAACCGATCGTGCAGTTCATCATTCGACTCTTCGATAACGATCAACCCGTCCCGGCTGTACCCTACCGGCCTGTTCCGTGCAAATTGCACCTGTTTGAAAACGATGATCGTTCCGATGATCAGGACGACGGAGACGGTGAATTGGAGAACGACCAGGGCTTTGCGTGGACTGGTAGCGAGCCAGCCGGCCTTGAAAGTTCCTTTTAATACTTTCACCGCCTTGAAAGAGGACAGGTATAAGGCCGGATAGCTGCCCGCGATCGATCCTGTAAATAAAGTGAACCCAGCACAGGCCAGCCAGAAGGCGGGGCTGCCCCAAAGGATGGTCATCTTTTTGTCCGCAATTTCATTGAAGAACGGCACTACCAGCGCTGCCAATAGCAGCGAAAAGGCGAATGCCAGTATCGCCATCAGCATGGACTCGCAAAAGAACTGGCTGATCAATTGTGCTCTGAGGGAGCCCAGGGACTTCCGTATGCCTACTTCCTTCGCTCTTTTTTCACTGCGCGCTGTGCTGAGGTTCATGAAATTGATACACGCCAGCAGGAGCACGAACATCCCGATGATGCCGAATAGCCAGACATACTGGATCGCGCCACCCGTGTTGATCCCATTCCTGAAATCCGAATATAAATGCCATTTGCTCATGGGTTGCAGGATGATCGTGGGCCGGAACCTGGCCTTTTCACGGTCCACGTTATGGAGCTTACAATCCTTTATTTTTTCCGAGACCCTGGCCATGTCCTCATTACCGGCTATCTGCGCGAACATCTGGAAAGAATCATCATTCCAATCGGTGGCGGCTTTTTTGACCCAGCCTGTCGAACTAACGAAGTAATCCCAGGGGGCCATAAAGGCGAGATTGTGAAAAGTGGTGTTGAGGGGAAGATCTTCGTATACCCCCGCCACCGTAAAAGCGGCGTTGTTATCCAGCTTGATGAGCTGGCCCATGGGATCGGCCTCGCCAAACAAGGCGGTGGCAACTGACCGGGAGATCAGTATGGAAGAAGGGCCTTTGAGGCCGTTGCGGGTACCCCTGATCATATGGAGCGTTAGCATTTCAGGGCCTTCCGAGCTTATAAAATTGCCGGAAAAGGTGACCTCTTTGTCGGCCGTGATCAGCACATGGTTACTGGTCCAGGCAGTCATCACGATGTGCCGGAAATCCCGGCCATAATTCTTTCTTATTTCGGCCTCCAGTGGCAGGGGGATGGCTTCTCCCGTGCTTACATAGCCATTATAGGTCTCCTGCTGCATAACCCTCGCAATGCGGGCGTAGTTCTGATGGTATTTGTCAAAAGAGAACTCATCCCAGATCCAAAGCCCTATCAGCAGGGCTACGGTCATGCCTATTGACAGACCGGCGATGTTGATAAAGGACAAAGTTTTGTTCTTTTGCAGGTTGCGCAGGGCAGTCTTGAAATAGCTTCTGAACATGCGTTGTGTTTTGGAGTATAGCTGAATGACAGCCAGAAGGGTGCCGGGTTGTTTACGAACTACGAATCAATCAATTGAGGTTTGCTGGCTATAATAAACTGTCCGGATTCGCACACGCAGTGTTCCATATAAGAAAGGGCGGATCGTATGATCCGCCCTTTGCGTCCTGTGGTATGTGCCCTTAGTGATTCACCAGCAGCTTCAGTTGTTGCGGCTTCAGCCCGTCGAACCATTGCAGCAGGTAGATGCCATTGGGTATTGTTCCCAGCTGGTCGAGGAGGATCGCGTTAGCGCCTGCGCTCACCCGGGTTTGTTTTTGCCAGACCTGGCTGCCCTTCAGGTCGAACAGGCGCAGGCTGACGTCGGCATTGGAAGCTGCGACGAAAGTTACGGTGGCGGATGACCTGGCGGGGTTGGGGAAGACCGTCAGGGTGCTGGTCTTTCCGTTCATTTGAAGGGAGACGACCTTGCTGTATTGATTTTCGCCGGAGGCTTCTGTCTGACGAATACGATAGTAGACTGCGCCCGCGCCGGTGATGCCTTCGTTGTCATTGAACGTATATTGCTTGCCGGAAGAGGCGCCGGGCTGATAAGCTACATGTCCAATGTCCCGGAAGCTCCTGCCGTCCGTGCTTTTTTCCACGACATATTCCAGCGTATTGATCTCGTGGCTTACCTGCCAGGTGATGGTGTTGACGTCATTGTTCTGTACAGCGGCGATGTCCAGGAATTCCACGGACAATACTACACAGGAAATGGGGAAAACGGGCGTCTGGGATTGGGTGATGGTCTGGGAAAGCGTGCCGACCCCGCCGGCTGTCGCGCCATAGTTGATGGTGTTGCCATTGGTCGTTCCCGCGCTGCCGCCGGCTACGGAGCTGCTGCCGCCGAGGGTCATATTGGAATAAATGACGCCGCCACCGCCGCCGCCGCCGGGTCCATGGGAAGCGCCGCCGGTCATTTGATTGCTGCCGCCGTTGCCGCCTTTAGCGGTGACCGTGAGTGCCGTCAGGGAACCCGTCTTGCTATAGATGAGGATAGAGCCACCTGCGCCGCCGCCGCCGGAGCCATCATTCTTCACTGATATGTTGGCTGACCCGCCGTTGGCTTTGATGGTCCCCGAGCCTGTGATCGCGTTGGCTGAAAGGATGACGATGCCGCCGCCGGCCGAGCCGCTGCTGGCGAAGCCGCTGCCGGGGCTGCCCGTGCCATTGTTGGTCGTGCCGGCCCCACCGCCGCCGCCCATTATCAGGCGGGAAGGGGAGCCCTGGCCGAAAGTTGCTCCGGGTTTACCGCCCGAGGTGACGCCGGAGTTCCAGGCATTACCTCCGTTGCCGCCGAGGCCTGCGTTGCCGCCGCCTCCGCCGCCCGTGTTCTCATCATTGTTGCTGGCGGGGTTGCCATCGGTACCGCCGCCGCCGGCATTACCGGGAGCGCCTTTGCCGTAGCTGCCATTGGGATAACCTTCAAAGGAAGAGACATCCAAAAAAGTATTGTTGTTATTCAGGTATTTGGGGGTGCCGGCGATGCCTTCTCCTTTACCGCCATTGGCATTGCTGGTTGCCGGCGTGATGAAGTCCGCGTTGGAGCCTGTGCCGGAGCCGCTGAACGCGCGTCCGCCGCCGCCCCTGAAACCGAGGCCGGATGCGTCGATGGTGAAGCCCGCCATGTTGATATTATGGGTGGCATAGAGCGCGATGACGCCGCCGCTGGTACCGTTCCAGCGGGGAGCGGCGATATTGGCGGCGAGGGTTACGTCATAATATAATGGTACCCGGATCACCTGGTACGTATATTGTCCGTCGGTGCCGAAAGCCGTATTCTGAAAGCTGCTGCCAATGGCGGAGACCAGGTTGAGTGTACCGCCGGTGAGGGGTACGCTGTTGGCGGCCACGACAAATTCCATGCGGCCCGCCAGCAGGGCGCTGTTGTTCAGATAACCGCGACCGGACCCGGATCCGTCGCCATAGCTGGACGTATTGGCGGAGTTGATCTGCGACCCCTGCATCTGGATGACCAGCAGGACGTCGCCGGAGCTGATGGGGGTGACGCCATACGTCACCGAACCCAGGCTGATGGAAGTGCTGCCAGCGTTGACGTAAGTTTGATTCGCCGGGTAGAAGGTGTTGGGATAAGTGCTGATGGACTGATTGGTATTCAGCGGACAGCTTTGAGCGTCAGCGGTATTGCTATTTGCGGCAACGAGGGCCACTAGTAAAACGAGTGATGAATAATACCGGAGCTGAAAAGCCGGGTAAAGATGTTTCATCGGGATCAGATTGAAGGGTTGACGGATTCGGATTAGGTCTGCTCCATCAGTATCTAAAGAAGTACCAATTTACACTTAGCTATTAGTCAAGATTATACGTAAAAATTGTAATGGGAAGATTTCTACCAGCCGGAAGGTTTTTCCGGATTTGGGAAATTTGGGGAGTTCTAAAGCAGATGAACGCGTAAGGTCAGGCCGGCATTGTAGGCCAGGCCATATTCGCTGACCCGTCGCTGGTCGGCGGGTTTTATCAACCTTTTGAAATGGCTGGACCGGCCCTGGCTGTTGTCGAAATATCCCAGGCGCCACCGGGAGTTGAAATCGATGTCGGCGCCTGCGCTGGCGAAGAGGCCCAGCTGTACGTTATGGATGGCGACGGGGAACCAGAAAGCGCGGAGGGCCGGCTCGAAGATGAGGCCGCCTCTTCGAAGACCCAAGGGTTTGTGGTAGTGGTCCGCCAGCTGTTGGTATTCAGGGGGCATGCCTCCATTCAGCGCGATGATATCCCTGTGGAAGCCGATGCCGGCGCCTGCCAGCAGGAGAAAGTTATGTTGCTTTACCAGCGCGCCATACAGGCCGGCGAGGAGGTTGAAGGACGTGAGGTTCTTACCGGAATTGATGGTGGATACCCGGATGACATACATCAGCCGGGAGCCTGCGGGCATGGCGCCGATCTCGAAATGGAGACTGGACGGGACGTGGGGTTCCGTGGGATAGCCGTATTTGGCCAGCCAGCGATTGATGTGCGGATCGTTGGCATGGGTGAAGCTGAGGCCGCCGTTGAATAGCAATGAGAAAGTGGAGTCGGCGGGGCCCTGGGAAAAAAGAGGTCCTGTCGCTGTCAGTAAAAGGATGAGGATGCAGGGGATCACCTTCATCCACTAAAATTAGTCAAATTCAGCCGCTGCGCATAGTTTTTAACAAAAGCGGCCGGGTGTCGTGGGCTGTGAGCTACGAGCTACGAGCGGTGAGCTTTGAGGTGTTAGCGTTGGGTTAGGCGCTGTTATTCGTTCAGGGCCAATGCCTTCTTTTCCTTCAGCTCTTTTTTCGTCATATTAAAAAGAATGCTATGCCTGTTATTCACCCGCTGCACCAGATGGACGTGGGCGATAAAGTCCTCTACGATCTGGATCTTATCGCTGGGAGTGACCACCAGCAGCTGCAGGTGCAGCTGTTTGCAAAGTTCCATGAGATAGGTGGCTTTTTCCTCGTCCTGGTTGCTAAAGCTTTCGTCTACGGCGATGAAGCGGAGGCTTTTTGCATTGCGTCCTTCGCGGGTGATGCCGAACTGGTAGGCGATGGCGCTGCAAAGGATGGTGTAGGTGAGCTGGGCTTTTTCTCCGCCTGACAGCTGGCCCATTTGCCGATAGGTTTTCTTCAGCTCGTGCGTCTCCCTGAATTTTTCATCGGCCCAGAATTCGAACCAGTTGCGGACGTCCAGCACCCTGGCGCGGTGGGATTCATTTTCTTCCAGGCTGCTGATGAGCGTTTGTACATTTTGTTTGAAGTGAAGGGCTTTTTCCTCGAAGCTGTTCTGTTGCCAGTCGGCGGCCTGGGGCAGGGCATTCAGGAGTCTGTGCCGGAACTCTTTAATGGCCGTGTCGGTGACGGGGCGGATGCCCAGTTGGATATAGGTGTCCGGGAGCCGGTTGAAATTAATCCCCGACAAAGAGCCATTGAGGGTGAAGATGCTGTTCTTTATTTTTCTTTCCCAACTTTCCAGCTCTTCATTCAGGACGCCCATTTTTATCACGGCGGTGTCATGCAGGAGGCGTTCGAAATCTTTTTTGAAGCGGGGAAGATTTTCCGTCTGCAGCTTGTTCAGCCATTCCAGGTACTCTTCCGCGTATTCCCGTTCCGTGGGCAGCTGTTGGGTATCGCCGATCCAATCGGTGAAGCGCTGCATGATCTCGGGCGCGGGATTTTTTATGCGCATCATGGCGCGGTCCAGTTCGCGGCCTTCGCGCTGAACGCTGTCTTCCAGCTGGCGGGCGCTTCCTTCCGCCTCTGCCGTCAGCTGCCGGCATTTGGTGTCGATGTTGGCCAGCGTGCAGTCCGTCAATGCTCCGGCATGGTGTTGCTGGAACTGTAAGAGAAGATCTTTATCATTGTCTGTCAGCAGATCGAGGAGGGGTTTGCTGGCCAATCGTTCTTTCTCCATTTGGTCCAGGGCGCTACCGCCCAGGTGGAGCCGCCCGACCAGGGCATCTTTTTCCGCTTCGCTGCCGGTGATGGCGGTGCGGATGCTTTCCAGTTGTTTGGTCAATGCCTTGAGCTGATCGCTGCCTTTTTTCAGCTGCGCCATTTGTTCCTCTATGCCATACATATCCCGCTGGATGCGGGCGGTGTTGATGTTCTTAAAGCCGGGATGTTCCAGGATCCGTTTGACGGCAAAGACCTGTTCCTGCAGGCGGCGTCCTTTGTTCTCCGCGCGTTGATGCGCCTCTCCGGCCTGTTCCATGATGGAGACCAGCTGTGCGCGCCGGTGCTGCAGCGCGGCTTTCTTTTTTTCGTTGTTCCATCCCATTACATAGCGGCCGGGGTCATTGCGTTCCGGCCTGTCGTCCTTTTCGTGCCTGTCGCGATTCTTGATGAGGCCGTTCAGCGTGATGGCTTTCTCATAGCGTTCCAGGGCTTTTTCGCTTTCGACGCAGCTGTAATTGTAGAGCTGGATGACCTGCTGGCTTACCCAGGCGCTGAGGGGATGCTCCGGGTGGAACTCCAGCTTATGCCAAACGGTGCCTTCGTCTGCAAACTGCCGCAGGGCGACGTCTTTTACGTGATTGTATACGAGCCGTGCCCGGAGGTTGGTGTTGTTGACGAACTTATTGACCTTCTTATATTGTTTATCGGGGATGAGCAGCCGCAGGGACAAGGGGTTCAACAGTTTTTCCAATGCGGGCTGCCAGTCGGCTTCCGCGGCGGCGACCTGCATCAGCTCGCCTGCAAAAGGGAGCTCATGTTCTTCCAGCTTCAGGGCCTGGCAGATCTCCCTGCGGAGGTGGATGAGATGACCCGGAATATTATTCCTGTTCTCCAGGAGGATGTTGAGCTCGCCTTCGATGCGGGCCTTATCCTCTCCGGACTTTTTCAGCTGGTCCTGGGCGGCGAACAGGTCTTCATTGTTGTTGCGGATGTCGCCGGCCAATCTTTTATCGGCGCGTTCCGCCTCTTTCTTTATACGAAGGTAGGACGGCTCGTCCGCGGGCGTGGATTCGGGCAGATGCAATGCAGTACCCCATTCTGTAAACTGGCGAAGGGAGGACTCGGCCTCCTTATATTCTTTTCCCAGGGCTTCCAGGTCTTTTTCCAGCTGCTGCAGGCGCTGGCCGGCCTTGTTTTGCTCCAGCTGATTGCGTGTCTGCCTTTCTTCTTCCTGGAGACCGGCGATCTTTTGCCGGAGGCTTTCCAGCTCTTCCCGCAGCTGCTGGCTCTCTTTTTCGCTGCCGCGGATGGCTTCGTCCAGGAGATGATATTTTGTATAGCTGTTCCAGACCCTGATGGTTTCCAGCTCCTGCCGGATCTGCCGCAGCTGATCGGAGCTTTCGCGGAAGGCTTTGTAGTGTTTTTCCAGGGGCTGGAGGATGCGGATCTGCTCTTCTGATTTTTCGATGTTGCGCTGGGCGTCGGAGAGGGTGGAGAGATGTTTCTTCAGCTCCTGGAATTCCTGCTCCATATTCTTCGGTTCCAGCATATTGGTGCGGATGAACTCGTTGAGCTCGCCCAGGACCTTGATGCCCATGGTCTGATTGAAGAGGCTGAGCGCCTGCATGCTTTGCATGCCGAGCACTTCCACCAGGCGTTGGGCGTACCGGCTGGCGGCGTCGAACCATTCCACCTGTTTGCGGCTGCCTTTATTGTATTGCTGGTCGATGCGGCGGCGCCAGGCGCCGTTCAGGTCGAAGGGCCGGAAATCGTCCTCGATGTGAAGGGGTTTGTGCGCTACGGCAAAGACGCGTTTCATTTCCGAACCGCTGAACCAGCGGACCTGGAAGAGGGTGACATATTGTTCGGCCTCGTTGGAAAAATGCGCCAGCAGGATGCTGTAGGCCTGTTCTTTATTTTCCCGGAGGTAGAGGGTTTTGCTGGACTGGCCATCGCTGGTGTTGATGTTGCCATAGCCTCCGAGGACATAGGATTCTTCGGTGCGATCGCCTTTCTTTTCACTGCCGGAAGACTGGTTGTAGAAGCGGTGTTTCTTTTCCGGGACGATGAGCGTGAGGAGGGCATCCACGAAAGTGGTCTTGCCGCTGCCGTTGGCGCCAGTGAGGAGAGAGGTCTCACCCTGAGGGGAGATCTTCCATACATGCTCGTCAAAGGTGCCCCAGTTGAAGATCTCCATGTATTGCAATCGGAAGCCTGATTTGGCCTCGTCGGTACTAAATACGCCCAGCTGCATATTGCGTCAATTGGTTTTTAAAGTTTTCAAGGATCTCGTGGTCTACTTTTGCCTTTATGATCTTTTTGATACGGAATTTTTCTTCGTCGGAGAGATCGGCGGGCTCAACTTTTTCGATGAAGTCCAGCTCTTCGACCTTGTCTATGAGCCTGTCCAGGTCGCGGATGAATTTTACGCGGCTGGGGTTTTCCTTGAAGAAGAGCTCTGCATATTCCTTGATCTCCCGTCTTTTTTTGATCAACTCGCGGGCGCCGGCCTCCCCTACTTCGAACTCGGCCATCATGTCCCGGAGCAGGACCAGCAGGATGCTTTCGTCATATCCCAGCTGGATACGGCGGATCCAACCGGCTACGTTGTCCTCTTCGTCCAGGCGCAGCTGTTCCAGGTAGGCATAGCCGTCGTCTTTTTCCAGGACGAGGACCAGGCCCAGCTGCTGGAGGAAGCGGGTGAGCTCCACCTGGTATTGCATAAGCTGTTCCCATGCGGACTTTTCGAGATATTCCACCGGTCCTTTCAATAATTTGATGAGGACGGGGGTGTATGGTAAGATGTTTTGTTTTGCGACGGCCATTTTAAACGCTTTTGGTTACCTGCTGAACAGCAGGTAGGGTACTTCAATAAATTTGGTCTTCTCTTCGTCCAGGGGGATGAGCTCGGTGATCTCCTGCATGGATTGAACGCGGCTGGCTTTTTCGCGGAGGAAGCTGAAGTAGCTTACTACTTCGGCCACGCCGTGCTGGAGGCCGGCGGAGCCGATGATCTCCGAAAGCGTGGCCGTGGTCCTTTTGCGGAGGGCATCCTCCACGTTCTGCCAGAGTTTTTTTCGGTCGATGTGGCTGGTGTTGAGGAGCCGGTTGAACCGGAGCAGGTCTTCCACTTTTTCCCTGGCATTGGACGGTTGCTTTACGGCGCCCGCCGCCTGTTTTTCCGTGAGGTTGAGGCGGCGCTCCATATTCATTTTGATGGGGACGGGCTCGTGCAGCTGTATTCCGCAGGTAGGGGGATTGTCATCCATGAACTGGAAGACCAGCTCTTTGATGCCGCTGATCTGCTGGCGGAGGCGGCGGTGGCGGGCGATCTCTTTTTCCGTGATGATGCGGCTGAGCTTTTCGGCCATTCTATCGTTGGAATCGTAGACGCTGCGGCCTTGCTGCAGCAGGAGGGATTTGATATCCTGGACGAAGTCCGTGTCGCCGGCGATCTCCCTGTCCCGGAGGAGCTGGACGAGCTGGTCTGTCAGCTGGCGCCATTCTTCCTGACCTGCCCGGGAGACGAGGAAATCCCAGAAGGCGTAAAAGCTTTTACCCTGGTCGCTTTTGCGGAGGGCGTCATAGGCTTCGAAGGCATAGCCTACGATGGCGCCTTTATGGATCTCCGCGCGGGTGTGCTGCTCGACGATGTGCCGATGGATATATTTGAAGTTGTCTTCTACTTCCCGGAAGTCGCTCAGCAATTCATGGCTCAGGCGGGTGAACCATTCCAGTCTTTCGCGCAGCTGGGCGTTGGTATAGATCTCGGGTTTGAAACCCATTTCGATCTTTTTGATCTCCTTGTCTATTTCCGCCTTGCGGTTCTTCAGCTCTTCCAGTCTTTTGGCGGCATTGTCTTCCGTGTATTCCACCATTTCGCGGAGGGTCTGGAACAGGAAGCGGAAGCGGCTTTCGGTGCCCACGAACTGTCTTTTCTCCAGGGACTGGAGCCATTGAAAGAGCTTTTCCGTATGGGCGCTGAGCTGGTATTGGGTGACGGCTTCGGCGTCGGGGAAGTCCTGGAGGAGGCGGCGCTGTACCCAGTTGAGCAGGTATTTGCGGGCGCGGCTTTCTTCATCCTCTCCGAATTCGATGCGGGCTTCTTCGAGGTCTTCGGTCCCTTCGGAGTGATTGCGGAGCTCTTCGGCCAGGAGGCTGATGAGGCCGGGTTCCGGAAGGGAGAGCCTGTTCTCCGTCTTGAATGCCTTGAAAAGGAATGGGATCACCCAGTGCGCATTGCGCATACGGACGATCTGCACGGCGGGAGCGGATTCGAATAAATAGGATATGTCCGGTGTCGACATCTATAGCCTTCGTTAATTATTACCTCGTTAAGTGGCGTAAATTATGGATTCCGTCGAACTAATCGGTTAGGAAAAACACGGATGGGGATAAAGGCGGGAAATAGGTGGAAACTATTTTTTGGTGGATGTAGGATTGCTGATCTTGTAAAGGACGTGCTCGCACAGCCAGTTGTCGGCGGGAATGGAAGGATGGAAGAAGGTACCCTGGCGGGTCATGCCGATGCGGATCATTACTTTTTCGGAGGCCAGGTTGTGCATGGAGGTCCAGGAATAAATCTCTTCCAGTCCCCACTTTTGGAAGGCGGTGTCCAGGCAGGCTTTGGCGCCTTCTGTCGCCAGGCCTTGTTTCCAGAAGGGCGTGTCGAGCCGCCACCCTATCTCGGTGCAGGGGGTAAAGTCACTTATGAAGCCTGGAGAGGTCATGCCAATGAAACCAATAAAATCGCCTGTTGCTTTCAGCTCGGCGGCGAACAGACCGTAGCCATTTTCGACGATGCGTTTATCCATGGTAGCGATATGCGCCAGGGATTCTTCCCTGCTGAGCAGGCACGGAAAGTATTTTCTGACCAGCACGTCCTGGTTCATGCGGATAAAGGCTTCGTGGTCAGCCTTTCGCCAACGGCGCAGCAACAGGCGATCTGTCTCTATGAATGTATTTGTCAATGTTAGGATGGGTTTATGGTTAATGGCGCAAGGAACGGATCAATTGGTAACATTATTGGAGCCAGTGATGATGGGAATGGACTTCATGATCTTTTTATGTCCCAGCGGTATCTCCGCATTCAGCGTCACGTGGATGCCGAGAAAATCGGCAATAATGAGCAGGTCATCGAAGGAAGGGGACATGAAACCTTCCATGATCTTTTTCACTTCGGTATAGGATTTATTTGTTTTCCGGACGATGTCCTCGATGGTGACGTTCTTTTCTTTTGCAATGGCGCTCAGGTATTTACAAAACACCATGCGCATTCTTTTTATCCTTTCCATATACTGTAGATTAAGGTGAAAAGATATAATGGCATTAAGACAATTTCCATGCCATAAGAGATTGATATTTTAACGGTTAGTTAACTTATCGGGTGCTGACAAATTGAGGTAGATTAGCGGAACGAAAAATCGATTGCCATGGATCGCAGGTCTTTTCTACAGCAAACGGGACTTATCACAGTGGGGTGGTCACTGGCCGACAAGGCGGCGCTGGCAGCCGCGGCTATTGCTCCTGTTAACAAGCTACCGAAATGGAAAGGGTTCAACTTACTTGATTTTTATATTCCTGATCCCACGCCGTCCCGGCGGCCCACGACGGAGGAGCACTTTTCGTGGATGCGTGACTGGGGGTTTGATTTTATCCGGATACCGATCGCTTATCCGCATTATCTCAAGTTTGACCGGGGAAGGAACATTAGGCCGGAGGAGGTTTACCAGGTGGACCAGCAGAAGGTGGAGGAGATCCAGGCGTTGGTGGCCATGGGACATAAGTATGGCATGCATGTTTGCCTGAACCTGCACAGGGCGCCCGGGTATTGCATCAATGCGGGGTTTCATGAGCCGTATAATTTATGGACGGACCAGGCGGCGCAGGACGCTTTTTGCTGGCACTGGAACATGTGGGCGAAGGCATATAAAAATGTTTCCAGGAAGCAGATCAGCTTCGACCTGTTGAATGAGCCCAGCATGCGGAAGGATATGAATGATCAGCATTCGCCGTCGGGGCCTGTTCCCGGGGAGGTCTACCGGAAAGTGGCGAAGGCAGCGCTGGAGGCAATCCGTAAGGAGAACCCGGACCACCTGGTGATCGCGGACGGCAATAGCGGCGGGAATAGCGTGATACCCGAGCTGATGGAGCTGGATATTGCGCAAAGCTGCAGGGGTTATTATCCGCATGCCATCTCCCATTATAAGGCGCCCTGGGCGAATAAGGACCCCGAGCATTTGCCGGAGCCCCTGTGGCCGGGCCAGGTGGGAAATCAGTACCTGAGCCGGCCAATGCTGGAAGCGTATTACCGGCCCTGGATCGAGCTGATGCAAAAGGGCGTGGGGGTTCACTGCGGAGAGGCGGGCTGTTGGAAAAAAACGCCGCATGGGGTGTTTATCGCCTGGTTCAGCGATGTGCTGGAGATCCTTTCCGCGCACCAGATCGGGTTTGCCACGTGGAATTTCATCGGTGATTTTGGGATATTGGATTCAGGCAGGGAGGATGTAGCTTATGAGGATTGGCATGGGCATAAGCTGGATAGGGAATTGTTGGAGCTGATGAAAAAGTATTGAGTTATTTATGGTATATCGTGTTGGTAAAGGCTTAAAGATCCTCGCCTTTGTGTTTTCATGCCTGGCGTTGGCGCTGGTGTTGGATTTTGTATCCATGGCGCGGCAAAGTACGGCGACATCCGGACAAGTGGGATTGTATTGGTTCCTGGCCGTGTTCTTTATCGTGTTCTCCCTGTTGCTTGTGCTTTCTATCGTCCGGGCCCGGGTGACGATCGACGATCATTCGATCTTGGTGCGGGGTATTTTCCGGACACGGTCCATAGGACTGCGGGATATAGAAGGCTATCGCATTATCGTGGGCAATCGATTGTTGCTTGTGCACAAGACCGGGGGAAGAAGCCTGCAAATGCCATCCAACCTGGAGCGGCAGCGGGAACTGGTGCAATGGGTGAGAGCGAGGTTCGACAATTTGGGTGGGATGGAGCCTTGGCGGGAAAGAAAGGCAATCCTGGCAAACGAGGCATTCGGGGACACGGAGGATGCCCGTTGGATGAGCCTGAAAAGAGCGAAGAGCATCGCTTCGGCCGGGACTGTGAACGCCATCGCGCTGTTGTTGTGGGAGATGGTCTATCCGGAGCCGCGCGAGTGGCTGATGATCGTGCTGCTGGCAGCGCCCTGGGTGGCGGTGTACGCGATCTGGTATTCGAAAGGGTTGATCAGGCTGGCTAGCAGGAAGGACAGCGTTTATCCATCATTGATATTGCTGCTGGTGCTTCCTGTTGTCGGGGTACTGGTGGCTATTCTGCGGGATTATATGGTCTATCAATTTGCTGCAAGGGGGTGGGTGCTGGTAGGAACGGGGGGCCTGATAACTGCGGCGATCTGCATCATTGCGTGCAGGAAGGCCATTGAAAAGGAGAAAGTATTGTCCTTCATTTGCATTCTTGCAATATCCTGTGCTTATAGTTTTGGGCTTATTTTCATCACGAACTGTTATTATGACCGCAGCGTGCCGGCGCATTGGCGGGTAAGGGTATTGAGCAAACGAGTTTCCACCGACAGCAAGTTGCATTACCTGGAACTTTCCGCCTGGGGCCGGTTTGGGGAAGGGAATAGCGAAGAGGTGTCAGAGGTCCTGTACAACGGGATCAATACCGGAGATTCTGTCAATATTGATGTTGGCCAGGGGAAATGGAAGATCCCCTGGTATTGGATCAGGAAGTGAGATCAGGATGCCGGGGCGGAAACCGGGGTACATTCCACCAGATAGTGGTCGAATTTGTCCTTATATAATAACTTAACATTCCATCCTTCTTTTGCGGCAATGCGACCCATGGTGTGGCGGTCGATGAAGAGCCAGTGGAACCAGTCGCTGCGCATGCGACGGTATTCGTATTGATACAGCACTTCTCCATAATAGGGCGATCCTTTTGGGGGCTGGCCGTTGTACAGGTAAGCGACGTCGCAGGAGTCGAAGACCAGGCGGCCGCCCGGGCGGAGGAGGGTGCGTGCTTTTTTCAGGAAGGCGTGGAGGCCTTCGATGGTGCCAGCCAGGCCGATGCCATTCATCAGCAGGAGGAGGGTGTCATATTTTTTACGGGCGTCGATAGCAAAGAAGTCCTGGCAGCGGATGTGCTTCACGCCCCTGGCTTCGATGACCGTCGCGGCTTTGGGGGAGATCTCGAGGGCTGTGGCGTGCAGGCCTGTCTGCTGGAGGAAGAGGGTGTGGCTGCCGGCGCCGGCGCCGATGTCCATGACGCGACCCCGGCAATGCTGGAGGGCGATCCATTCCAGTTCCGGCATGTTGTCTGCGTTGCGGAAATAGGTTTCCACGGGCATGAGCTCTCTGGGTCCATGGTGACTATGCACCCAGAGCTTAGCGCTGGAGGTCATATGATAATAATCCGCGATGGCCTGTCCCAGGACGTCTTGCATATCGTGTATTATTCAGCGGGAGGGACCGGCTTGTCTTTCAGACCGGCGCGGCGTTTTAGTTCATTGATGGGCATGTCGAGCTGGCGCCCGATGGGGCGGCCATCCCTGTAGGTGATCACTTTCAGCATGTCTGCGTCCTTCGGCACTGTCAGGGGGTGGGCGTATTTGGGATAGAAGCTATCGGGGTTCGAGTTATCGAAGCTGTAGTAAATATCCAGGCCCGGTACCTCCGTGGACAGCCCGATGGAGAGGGAGTCGCTGGCGCTGGGGTCTTTTTTTGCCGTGAAAGCTACATCATACAGGGAGCGTGCATACTTTATCTGCTGGATGTCCATACGCTGGAAGGTGGCTTCCGTCCTGCGGACGAAGTCCGTCCAGCTCTTTTTTTCTTTGGGCGACCACAGGCATTCGGCTACGGCCAGGCTGCGGGGCCATATCATGTATTGAAGGTGGCGGGTATTGTACACCTGCTCTGTCCAGAGGTTGGCTTGTCCGCCTTTGATGAGGGAGGGGTCGACGCCGTCGGGGACGGGTTCGAAGGAGTAGGCCGTGTTGAGGCGGAGGGTAGCGTATACCGGCGGTTCGATGATGGCGTCGCCCTGCATGTAATCCAGGTATACGAAGGTGGTGGGGGACATGACTACCTGGTGGCCCTGTTTTGCGGCCTCGATACCGCCTTTGATCCCACGCCAGCTCATGACGGCCGCGTTGGGAGCCAGGCCGCCTTCCAGGATCTCGTCCCAGCCGATGACCTTTTTGCCTTTGGACTCAACGATCTTTTCTACTCTTTTCTCGAAATAGCTTTGGACCTCCTGCATATTTTTCAGGTTCTCTTTCTGCATCAGCTGCCGGATGGCATCGCTTTTTTCCCAGAAGTTCTTGGCGCATTCGTCGCCGCCCACGTGGATATAGCCGAAGGGGAAAAGGGCGGCTACTTCCGTAAACACTTTATCGAGGAAGGGATATACTTTTTCATTGGCCGGGCAGAGGGTGTTGTCGATGATCGCGGAAAAGCCGCCGGGGTACCAGTTCATGAACTTGTCGCCGGAGTTGACGCGGTATTTGTCAGCGCCTTCCGTGCAGGAGAGCTCCGGGTAGGCCGCGATGGCTGCCAGGGAGTGGCCGGGGATGTCTACTTCCGGGAGGATGTCCACGAAGCGGGCCGCGGCGTATTGGACCATCTCCTTTATATCATCCTGGGTGTAGAAGCCGCCGTAGTTGCGGGGTTCGTCGGCGGCGGGTGCGGAGAAGGTGCCGAAGCGGCCTTCGCGTTTGGCGTTCCAGGCGCCTACTTCCGTCAGCTTGGGGAGGGCCTTGATCTCGATGCGCCAGCCCTGGTCGTCCGTAAGGTGCCAGTGGAGGAGATTGTATTTATATTTCACCATTTCGTCGATGAAGTCTTTCACCTCCTGTTTGGTAAAGAAATGGCGGGAGACGTCCAGCATGAGGCCGCGCCAGCCGAAG
The DNA here is from genome assembly GCF_030546645.1 of Flavitalea plasmicola. Classification (GTDB taxonomy): domain Bacteria; phylum Bacteroidota; class Bacteroidia; order Chitinophagales; family Chitinophagaceae; genus Puia. The sequence continues at coordinate 92,733 of NZ_JAUOTO010000006.1, read as the reverse complement.
CGGGGGTAGTCGCGGATCGTCACGAAGGGGACCTGCCAGGCGACGCCTTTGACGACGGTGCGGCTTTCGATCTCTTTCGGGAGCAGCTGCAGGAGGGTCTGTACGCCGTAGAAGAGGCCGGCCGGCTTGTTGGCCTTGATGGTGATGCCGGTGGCGGCGACGGAGAGGTCGTATCCTTCATCGCCCAATGTGGTATTGACAGACTTGTTAAGGGTCAGATGGATGGTAGCCGGCATCCCGGATTTGGCGAGTACGACTTTGTAGCCTGTGGCGGCGGTGAGGTGCGTTTGCAGATCCGTGATGGCCTGGCTCTGCTGAACGCCTGATTCGATGGCGATGGTTTTGGGCAGCGTAAAGCTACCCTGGCCTGGTGTCAGGCTGACGGGGGCGGGGATGATGGATATTCCGTTGGCCGTCGGCTGGGCAAATGCGGCAAGCAGGCCGCAGGCGGTGAAAATCGTCAGGAAAGTCTTTCTCATGAATGGTCGGCTTGATTTGAATAATGGAAAGTAGGACATAATATTATATAGAGATGCGGGGAATGGGTTTGTAATCTGCTGTCGATTATTTTTTTGAAAGATAAGTTTTTATATGGTGATTTCGATGGGCATGGCCTGCTTAGAAAAGATCTTCTATGCGGAGGGTGCGACCGTTGAAGGAGAATTCGTCGCCCGTCTTTTTGTCAAGGAGGGATTTGGCGAGGGGCGCTGCGGGGGAGAGGAAGAGAATGGTCTGGCCGGCGACGGAATGTTTGCCCAGGCCGGCGCAGATGAAAATTCCGGGAAACGGGTATCCGAAAAAATCAACCCGTTTCCCGGAAACCTCTAATAATTGTCCTTCGGACAACGAACCTCCGGTTCGTTCTGAGGACATATCCTGGCATTGGATAAAGGCGCCGGGGACGGGGTGGGTGCAGAGGGCGTCGGCGCGGACGCGGAGCAGGGCGGCATGTTCGCGTTCATGTTCTGCCTGCTGGCGGGCGTGCATTTCTTTCTGGAGCTGGCCCATGGCGCGGCCCGTCTCGTATTTGTCGCCTGCGGAGCTTTTTTCCTCCTGGTTAGCGGCCTCCTGTGCCTGGTCGGCGGCCTGGCGGGCGGCGGCGATGCGTTGGGCGATGAGGTCGAGACCGAACTGCTTGAGTTGGGACTTGAAGGCCAGTTTTTGGGTATTGTCCATATGGAAGGGCGTTGGCTTTATCAGGTGACGCTGATCTTGAGCACGAGCTTTTTCACCAGCTCCGGGGCTTTGTTATATACTTCGGGCTGGTGAATATCCGTAGGAAAGAAGATGATGAACTGACCGGGGCTCAGGCGGATATAGCTCAGGTCTTCTTCAGGGATGGAGTAGAGGGCTACGTCCTTTTCTTCATTGTAGGCGATGGAAGGTTGTTGACCATTGAGGGGGATATAGCCGAACTTTTCCGTGCCCGTGACCATGATCTGGATGTCGGCGTAGTCGCGGTGGCTTTCGGGGTCACATTCCTCGAAGGGTTTGGTCGTGTATTCATTGATGATGGCGAAGACGTTGTCGCCGTCGATGTCGTGTCTGCCCACGGGCAGGGAGGAAAGATCGGTATTCAGGGCAAAGTCGATGGCTTTGGCAAAGTTCGGATTGATGGCCTTGTACCAGAAAAGCTGGTTGTTCGTGGAGGTGATCATAGGGTAAAATTAGGGGAGAAATTGCAAATCCTACCGGGAAGATCGTTTGTGGGAAATATTTCGGGACAGGTAAGCCATTATCAGCTGATCCAGGTCGCAGAGCAAAACAGGTTTGCTGGTGGCCTGTGCGAATTTTACCACCTGCTTTGTGAACCCGGAGGTGGAAACGACGATAACGAAGTAACACGGACGACCCTCGCCGGCACCCAGGCAAGCACGCAGGTCCTTTGTCCCTATGCGCACTTTTTTCCAGCATTTGTTGCAGATGTGGAACGCTTCGCGACCGGGTGAACCGTTTTCGAGGAAAAGCGTGCCCGTGCTGATCAACTGATCGTACACAAATTCTTCCACAATGGCCGAAGGATGGTGCTTGAACATTTTTTTGATAAGGGATGCCTGGGCTTTCGTCATCTTTTTATAAAAACCCTCCAAATCCGAATTCATTTGTAATTCTAATTAATGGTTAAGAAAGTTTAGTTGTTCCGTACGTGCCCAGCATTTGTTATTAAGGTGTATCGTGAAAAAACTTGAAAAACAAATTGAACCATTGAAAACTTAATAAATGATTGCAGGAACGAGGGAAAGATACGGATAAATCGGGAAACTGCGGCCTTTTTAGACCACAAAATTTTTTATGCTAATGTGATTTAATGTAATCTCATTGAAAGAAGGAAATCAATGTTTTCTGTTAGATTTTTGGGGAAAATATCCGACGAGTGAGTAAACCCTTCAAAACCAGGCCTAAGGATAACGCAAAGCAAATAGCCAAGGAAGCTAAGCGCAGGATCAGGCTCAATTCCATCAAGAATGAATTAGAATCCGACAAGATCAGTGGCTTTAATCAAATCTTTGCCATCATCAGCGAGACACAAATGTCTATTGAACTGGAAATCTCCTTTTATGCATTCAGAAAGAAAGTGGAGGACCCGGGAGAATTTACTGTCAACGAGATGATGCGCTTTGCTTCTCTCATTGGCGTCAAGTACGATGTGATCGCTACGTTTATATTGAAGCTAAAAATGGGGAAGACAAAAAGTAAGATCTTTTAGGAATGGCCTTGTCAAGGGAATCCGGTGAGCGGGCGGAAAACTTGAGGTCGTAAATTGCGACATCAAGTTGTATGTAAGAAATGCTGGCTGCAGGATATCAGACAATTTATACCCTATCGCTTCTCAAACGGAAATAAAAAGGGGCACGGATTAATAAATCCTGCCCCCCATAATAACTTCAATTTCTTTTAAAACCTGAAAATACAATTTAAATCTATTTGTCATTTGGTTTTGCGAAACTTTCATCCATATTAAATGCAATGGAATTATTTCCGGGATTGGGTATGGGGCGTTGTGTGTAATTTTTTCCCCACTCGATCAATCTCTTTTCTTGCAGTTCTTTAAATGAGATTAAGTTTAGCATTTCTGTGGAATGCGCTTTTAGCAATTTCAATTCTTCAAAAGAGCCATCATCGATGCATTTTATGAATTTATGAATCTCCAGAATCAGGAGTCGCCGAAGGTCTGAGGCGGTGAGATTTTCCAATGGGCCTTCCATCTATGAAGTTAAAAATCACTAAAAACAATAATCATTCCATTTAAAGAAGGACCACCACCGAAATAGGGTATAACGTGTAATAATCCGGTGACCTGATTTATCGGCGCCAGGAGTCTGAACCGCACTCCAAAATCATTCTAATAGTGTAAAAAATACTATCTTTAGTTTCGTCAGTCCTCCTTGCTTTTCCCTCCAATCGAAGTTTCCCCAGGAATCAAACGGAAACTGTTTTGTATTGCCCAAATTTGTCATTCCATGGATAAAAGCAATGCCGATACGCGGTTGATATTACAGCGCCGAGCTATCAAACAAAACTATCCGGATGCAGTTCTACTGTGCCGTGTGGGCGAATCTTACGAAACCTTCGATGATGATGCGATTATCACTTCGCAGGTGCTGGGTATTGCCCTTACCGTAAAGAATAACGGAGAAGTTTCGGCAGCATTTTCCTGTCGTACGCTGGACGCCTATCTCCATAAACTGGTGAAAGCCGGATACAAAGTTGCCATCAGCGATCTGTTGGAAGACCCAAATGCTTCGAAGGAAGGTGTATGAAACCCACAAAAGGTCTTGGAAACAATACCATTCTTGGGAGATGCAGGATAGGCGATTTACTGTAATTGCTGGTTAGCACTTGTTCGGCCTAATGAAGCCTGGAACTTCGGAAGGATGGCTTTTTTTCCCTCATCGCAACGCACAATCAGCTTTTTGTAATCCGGGGTGAATATGTTCCAAATGCTCTTCCTTAGGTGAAGCGCAACCGCTGATGTTTTCCCTGTTGAATCTTTTATCAGCGTTTTTATGTTGTCGATTTTTTGTAATGTGTATGCCATTGGTCGAAGGTGGAGTTAACGGTTTAGTAATGTTTAGCAAAAAAGGACATTTCCGTAAATCAACGAATAATGGGGACTTTGAAAATCCGAAATGCGGAGTAAATAAGCCCGTCTAAGGGTCTAATTGGAGGTGCAATCGGGAAACCTGCTTTAGCGATTCTACGAAGCTATTCATAGGTAAATGCTTTAAAAGGAGAGATCAGTCCAGCATTTTGTTGTACTGCTTATTTTTCCAATATACATTTAGGAAAAACGTCAGACGATGGCTTCGAATGGATACTGTGCTGCTGTAACGCGCGAACCCTTTTGCTTTTTTAAATATTTAAGGATCAGAAATGAAAGGTTGTACATTCGGGTGCATGATCTGATTATCTTCGAAGAAGTCTGGTCTGATTGCTTTCAACTTAGAAAACTTTATTCGGAAGGAACCTGGAACAGAAAGACCAAGATCGACCTTAATTTAATCTGGTGGGAATATTGTCACGTATATTCTTGATCTTATTCCGGCAATTTCATTCACAGAATACGGGTATAGCGTTTCTTAATAGGTGCTGTCAGATGTAATGTTATTCATTCTCTCTGATTTTGTTTCATATTTGGATTAAAGTTGATTACGTCAGGAGGTATGGGCAGGGTGTAAAGCGGACTATTGGGTTGTAGCTGATACAGGACGCCATTGAGCTGTCGGAAGAGCGTGATGCTGCGTCCTTCCTTGTTAAGTCGCCGGAGATCCGTCCATCGGAGCCCCCGGAAGGGGAGCTCTTTCCTGCGTTCGTCCAGGATGGTGTCGAGGGCCTGTTGCGGCGAGGCGGCGGTGACGGGGGTAAAAGTACCGGAGGCATAGCGGTGCTGCAGCAAGGTATTGAGGTCGCCCAGGGCATCGCTAACCCGACCTGCTCTTGCGGCACATTCTGCCCTTGTAAGGAAGAGCTCATCGGTGGCCAGTCCAGTGAAGGGCCAGACGAGTTCTGCATAACCGGGTTTCATATTCGGCAGGCCGTTGGCGTTGAGCTGGTAGAACAGGGCACGACGAAGATCCTGTGGGCTGTAAGCACCATATAGCGTGGAGTCGATGATCGTATTAGGATAGGCAATGGCGGCCAGGCATTGGGTATAGCCCACGATATTGCTTTGATAGATCGTCTCCGCATTGAGCTTGCTGAAGGGGAAGCGGCCTTGCGGGTCCAGGGTATTGTAGTCGATCAGGGAGTCGTAGCATTGCAGGGCGCTGTCTGCATAGTGGCCGGCCAGGTCGTAGGCGCGCAGGCTGAGGTAAACGCGCGCGAGCAAAGCAAGGGCAGCTGGCTGGGAAGGCCGGTTGAGGTTCAGCGTTGGGATCGCGGCGGGCAGCAGGGTGCGGGCCAGCCGGAGGTCTCGGGTGATCTGCTCATAGGTGGCGGCTACGGAAGCCCGGATGGAAGGATCGGTGACGTTGGCGTGCAGGCGCAAGGGTATGCCTGGGTCGGCAGCGGCCGTAGCGCTGTCGTAGGGAGGGGCAAAGAGCTGTGCAACGTTGTAAAAAGCATAAGCCCGCAGGAACAGGGCGCTGCCTTGTTCACTCTCCCACTGCTGTCGATTGGCGGGCGTCACGGGGATCGCGGCCAGTCCTTCCAAAACAACGTTGGCGTAAAAGACCTGCTGATAAGGAATATCCCAGTCATCGACCTGCCCCTGCCCCCCATAGAGATCGGCGGCCCAGACATAGGCATTGCGTTCCCGGCTGTCGAGCGCCTGCCAGGTGTTATAGGGCAGGTAGAAGTTATCGGCAGACACCTCTCCTAAAAGGGGCGTTCCGGTCATTACCAGCGTATTGTCCAGGAGCTGCTGGTAGTCGGCAAGCGTGGAAGGCACGACCAGGGCCGTACTGGGCAATTTGTCGAGGAAAGATTTATTGCAGCCGCACAGACTGAACACTGTGAGCAAGACCAGGAATACCCAAGAGGAACAGATCTTCATACGGACTTGTTTTTATAATTCCATTTTAATACCTACGGCGATGGTGCGCGGATCGGGCATTCCGGTGAGCGCATCCGGATCGATACCCCGGCGGTTGGCCGTCCAGAGCAGGCCGATATTATTGGCATAGCCATACACCCGCAGCGTTCGTATCGGCAGCTTCGGCAGTGTCTTCCGGGTGAGGTCATAGTAGAGCTGGACATCCTGCAGCCGGATGAGGTCACCTTTTTCTACGAGCACCGTGGTGCGGCTGTAAAAGTCATCTCTCGTAGGATTGGCGGGATAGATCATCGACGGCACATCCGTATGCAGCTCATCACCCGGATACTGCCAGCGGCGTACATAGTCCGGATGGCCCTGGGACGTGCCGTAGAACAAAGGCGCATACTGGATCGAAGGGCGGGCAAAGTAATGGCCGAACTTGTACACGATGTTCACCGACAGGCCCCATTGCCTCCAGGTGAAGTCATTGCGCCAGCTGCCGAAGAAGGGCGGGTTGACAGGCCCTTGGTAAAGCAGCGTGTGGAAGTCGGCAGCGCCGATGAGAGAAGTATAGTCCTGGCTGGGATGACCGTTGAGCCAGCCCCTGGGGCTGCCGGACTGCGGATCGAGTCCCGCCCAACCCAAGGCGTACAGGGAGTAAAGCGGACGGCCGACGAGCGGGTTGATGGACTGGGTGTTCAAAAAGGTCTGGATGGTCGGGGGCTGGACCAGATAGCGCGTCACCTTGTCACGCACATAGTTGAAGAGGGCCACACTGTTCCATCCCAAAGGTCCCATGCGCAGTTGGATACGCAAGGAGAGGTCGATGCCACGGGTGACCATGTGAGCGACATTGGCGGTGTATTGCACATTGCCGGAGGTGGGGTCCAGGCTGGCCGGGCCGATCAGGTATTGGCCGGTCTTGGTATAGTATTCCAGGCTGCCCTGCACGAGGCTGTCCTTGCCGGCAAAGTCCAGCCCTGCATTGATGACATGGACCTGCTCCCAGCGCAGGTGGGGATTGGGCGGGTTGGTGATAGCGGCATAAGGAGCGCTGTAGGTGTTTAAAAAGCCATGAGTAATCCCGGCCGTGCTTAAAGGGAAGACATTGGTCGTAGTATACCCCGACACCGCCTTGTACACATTGCCGTTGTATCCATCGGTGACCCGCAACCGCAGGAGCGGTAGCCAGCCGATGCGATAAAAATCCTCGCGCGAGGCCTCCCAGGCCAGGCCTGCCGACCAGAGCGGCACAGTCTTGTGATTGATGTCTACCCCGAAGAGGTTGGATTGATCGAGCCGGGCACTGGCGGTCACCGTATAGCGCTGCCGGTACTGGTAGCCCCCATTACAGTAATAGGACCAGTAATGATCCGAAGCCGAGACGTTGTTGTCGGAGTAAGGGATAGAGGCCGGCGACCCGGAAGCGTATTGCGGATACAGCGTCTTATAGCTGCTGACCGGCAAGCCCGTCTGCGAGGCGGGGTTGTAGCCATAGGTGCGGTTGATCTTTATCCGGCTCTCCACATCCTGCAGCTCCGAACCGGCCAGCAAATGCAGGTCATGGTCGGCCCCCATCGTGGGATGGTACTCCACCTGGAGGCGCCCGTTGTGGGACTGGTAACTGCCGAGGGTCTCGTCCAGGATGCCGCCTACCGGGACCGGGTAGTTGAACTGCCCGGATGGCCCGGGTTGGGTAAACTGGTTGATCAGGTTGCGGGTGTAATAGGTCTGCAGGCTTTGCAGTTCCTGCTGATCGGAGGATCCCTGCCCGTACTGATACAAGGCGCGCAGCAGCCATCCTTTGCCCATTGTATAATGCAATCCTGCGTTGAGCCGCCAATCCGTGAGGCGGATCACATTATTAGCACTCCGCAGCTCATCCAGCGGACGGTAATGCCAATCGAGCAAACGCCCGCCGCCCACCGTATCGGCATAGTCTGTCCGCAGCTGATAGGGCACGGCCAGGGCCTTGCCGCCAGCATCCGCCAGTCGCAGATAGGGATACACCGCATAGATGCCGCCTGTATTGTTCAGGTAAGTGCTGCCGGCGGCAAAGGCAACGCTTGTGTTCAACTCCAGCTTATGGGGCACCACCAGGTAGGCCTGGCTGCCTGTGACGGTGACGCGCCGGTAGGCATTGCGCCTAAGCCCCGCCTCGTCCTGGTCCAGGCCGGCTGACAGCGCATAGCGATTGTTCGCCGTGCCGCCACTGAGTCCCAGCCAATACTGCTGGTTCACGCTTTGCCGGTACCAGTAACGCCCCAGGTCCCGGCGGGTATCCTGGCCCCGAAGCTGGCCAAGCAGGGCAGCCGTATCGCTGCCGGACAGCTGTCCTTCCCGCTGCCGCAGCAGGATCTCCACCACCGGCGAGAGCGCATAGTGGTTTTGACTGAGGATGGTGTTGTCGTACCATCCCTGGCCGAACAGGAAGGTCTCTACTCCAATATAATCGGATGAAGACAGGACCGGCCTGTAATACAGATCGGGCTTCCGGCCCACGGTGAGACTGCTGGTGAAGCTCAGCCTGGGAACCCCCTTATAAGCGCCCTGTTTGGTCTTCAGGACGATGACCCCATTGGCAGCGCGGGTACCCCAGACAGAAGCTGCCGCCGCATCTTTCAGTATCGTGACGGACTCGATATCCTCCGGGTTGATGTTGTTAATGTCGCCGCTGTAAGGAAAGTTATCGACGATGACCAGCGGATCGGGATTGCTGAAGATCGTGCCGCGGCCCCGGATCGTGACGGCCGACTGGTTGGTGCCTGCCTGCACGTTCTTATTTATCAGCAGGCTGCTGGTGACCCCGTCCATCCTGTCCAGGATATTGGCGGCCGGCCGCCGCCCGATGAGCTCCCGGCCCACCCGCGCAAAGGAGCCTGTGGCCCGCTCGGCGGGCACCTCTTCAAAGCCGTTGGAGACCACCACGCCCTGCAGCTCCCCCGTCTGCCGCGATAGCAGGACCTGCAACTCGCGGGCGCCGGAGGGGCGGTACTGCCGTGACCCGTAACCGACGCAGCTTACGACCAGCGGCCTGTCCCGCCCCAGCAACCGCAGCCGGAACCTGCCTGTCTCGCCGGTGACCGTCGCCGACACGGGATCGCCATCGGCGGCCATGATCGTGGCCCCTGCGACCGGCTCGCCGCGCTCATCGACCACCTGCCCCCATACCACGCTGCCAGGGTAGACATTGATCGTCCGGCGGATCAGCCGGAAGTAGACCGGCAGCTCCCCCAGGCAGCTGTCCATCGCCTCGGCCACCGTCGCATTGCGTACTGAAAAGCTCAGCCTGCCGGCCACCCGCACACACTCCATGTCCACAAAATACAGGTAACCCGTCCGGCGCTGGATATCCTGCAGTACCGTATCCAACGTAACATCATGCATGGAAAATGTCAGGCGTTGCGCGAAGCCCGTTATACTGAAAAATACGAAGATGATCAGCAGGAAAAGCCGTGAGATTTTCATCTGACACCATTTAATAGTTAGTTTGGTTCTAGCGATTCACGGTTATAATCAATTGTTGTTTGCCCGGGCGCGAGATCGTTACATGCATATACGGGACGACCAGCCGTGCTATGACTTCCTCCAGGGGCTCTTGCAACGACAATTTTCCCTGGAAACGATGGTCTGACACCGGGCCTATCAATTGAATATCTACATTGTAAGCCCTGGACAAATCATGGAGCAACCCGGGCAGATCAACATTCGTGAAGGTCAGCAATCCCTTTGTCCAATCAGCGGCCGAAGCCGTGTCGACCCCTCTTCTGAGGCTTAAAGCACGGCCGCTCAAATCGGCCGGATCGACGTTTGCCGCCTCCCCCGAATGCAGCGTGGCTGCCTGATCATGGTAGCTGACCCGGATGTTCCCGGAAACAACCATTGCGTGTGAACTTATTTCCTCCGGGTAATTCCGGACGTTGAACCGGGTGCCGAGCACTTCTATGAACATTTCCTTTGCCCGAACCTGGAATGGATGCGATGGCTGGGCTACCACGTCAAAAAAAGCCTCCCCGAACAATTCGACCGTGCGGTCGCCATCCGTCATATCAACGGGGTACGCCAGCGTAGATGCGGCATTGAGCCATACCGTACTACCGTCCGGAAGGGTCACTGTCTTTTGCTGGCCACGCAAAGCCGAGACGAATACCATGGTGGGAGAAGCCTTCACCCTATCACGATAGTGCTGGCGGAGACGTCGGAAATAGAGAACTTCATCCGCCGTGACGGCCAGTAGTCCGGCAATCAAAAAGTAAAAAGAAGCCTTTTTCATAGCAAGGGGGTCTAATAAGGATAAACATTTACTTAAGAAAATTACTGCCTCTCCCGGGACCGGATCAAAAAACTCCGCAAATGGGAGCTTTTCAGGGACAAACCGGCTATATGGATGTTTAAAACCAGCATTCCGGATCAGCAAAACGCTGATTGCCCTGCGTAAAAACCGCATAAAATCGTCGTACCTTAGAAGTATACCGTTCACAAAACCTTTAAACTCTTTCTTATGAACAAAGCAAAATTTGTCATTCCAGTTATTGCTATAGTAATTGGTGTCTTAACAGCGTTTGGTTCTACAACAAAGCAGGCTTGTACGGGTGTTCCCCAATACTACTTCAATGGGTCCCTCTATTCTCCGGCAGGAGTGCTGGGAAAAGATTATATCTGCCTTAATGGTACTAGTACCTGTACTTATTACACAGCGGGTAACACCTATCAACCATGCCAATCAGGTATCTATACGCCTCTTCATGCCAACTCGTCCCAAAAATGCCCCCCTAATCCTTGAAGCAGAGCGTTCACAAAACCTTTAAACTCTTTCTTATGAACAAAGCAAAGCTTGTCATTCCGGCGATTGCTATTGTAATCGGAGTTTTCACAGCATTCGCATCCACGACAAAACAGTCATGTATCAGTGAACCTCAATATTACCTGAATGGCACAATGTATTCGCCCGCTGGTGTCCTTGGCAGAGACTACATTTGTGCAAATGGCTCTGGTACTTGCACGTATATTGGGGGAACTAGCCCCTATCAGCCTTGCCAGTCGGGCATCTATACTCCCCTCCATGTCCGGTCCTCCTGAAAATGATCGATAGATCATTGTCACTAATGGTCACCTTGCATTCTGCATCATATTTGGATTAAAGTTGATGATATCCGGTGGTATGGGCAGGGTGTAGAGATTACTATTGGGTTGCAGTTGGTACAGCACGCCATTGAGCTGTCGTGTGATAGTGATGCTGCGTCCTTCCTTGTTAAGTCGCCGGAGATCCGTCCACCGGAGCCCCCGGAGGGGGAGCTCTTTTCTGCGTTCGTCCAGGATGGTGTCGAGGGCCTGTTGCGGCGAGGCGGCGGTGACGGGGGTAAAAGTACCGGAGGCATAGCGGTGCTGCAGCAAGGTATTGAGGTCGCCCAGGGCATCGCTAACCCGACCTGCTCTTGCGGCACATTCTGCCCTTGTAAGGAAGAGCTCATCGGTGGCCAGTCCAGTGAAGGGCCAGACGAGTTCTGCATAACCGGGTTTCATATTCGGCAGGCCGTTGGCGTTGAGCTGGTAGAACAGGGCACGACGAAGATCCTGTGGGCTGTAAGCACCATATAGCGTGGAGTCGATGATCGTATTAGGATAGGCAATGGCGGCCAGGCATTGGGTATAGCCCACGATATTGCTTTGATAGATCGTCTCCGCATTGAGCTTGCTGAAGGGGAAGCGGCCTTGCGGGTCCAGGGTATTGTAGTCGATCAGGGAGTCGTAGCATTGCAGGGCGCTGTCTGCATAGTGGCCGGCCAGGTCGTAGGCGCGCAGGCTGAGGTAAACGCGCGCGAGCAAAGCAAGGGCAGCTGGCTGGGAAGGCCGGTTGAGGTTCAGCGTTGGGATCGCGGCGGGCAGCAGGGTGCGGGCCAGCCGGAGGTCTCGGGTGATCTGCTCATAGGTGGCGGCTACGGAAGCCCGGATGGAAGGATCGGTGACGTTGGCGTGCAGGCGCAAGGGTATGCCTGGGTCGGCAGCGGCCGTAGCGCTGTCGTAGGGAGGGGCAAAGAGCTGTGCAACGTTGTAAAAAGCATAAGCCCGCAGGAACAGGGCGCTGCCTTGTTCACTCTCCCACTGCTGTCGATTGGCGGGCGTCACGGGGATCGCGGCCAGTCCTTCCAAAACAACGTTGGCGTAAAAGACCTGCTGATAAGGAATATCCCAGTCATCGACCTGCCCCTGCCCCCCATAGAGATCGGCGGCCCAGACATAGGCATTGCGTTCCCGGCTGTCGAGCGCCTGCCAGGTGTTATAGGGCAGGTAGAAGTTATCGGCAGACACCTCTCCTAAAAGGGGCGTTCCGGTCATTACCAGCGTATTGTCCAGGAGCTGCTGGTAGTCGGCAAGCGTGGAAGGCACGACCAGGGCCGTACTGGGCAATTTGTCGAGGAAAGATTTATTGCAGCCGCACAGACTGAACACTGTGAGCAAGACCAGGAATACCCAAGAGGAACAGATCTTCATACGGACTTGTTTTTATAATTCCATTTTAATACCTACGGCGATGGTGCGCGGATCGGGCATTCCGGTGAGCGCATCCGGATCGATACCCCGGCGGTTGGCCGTCCAGAGCAGGCCGATATTATTGGCATAGCCATACACCCGCAGCGTTCGTATCGGCAGCTTCGGCAGTGTCTTCCGGGTGAGGTCATAGTAGAGCTGGACATCCTGCAGCCGGATGAGGTCACCTTTTTCTACGAGCACCGTGGTGCGGCTGTAAAAGTCATCTCTCGTAGGATTGGCGGGATAGATCATCGACGGCACATCCGTATGCAGCTCATCACCCGGATACTGCCAGCGGCGTACATAGTCCGGATGGCCCTGGGACGTGCCGTAGAACAAAGGCGCATACTGGATCGAAGGGCGGGCAAAGTAATGGCCGAACTTGTACACGATGTTCACCGACAGGCCCCATTGCCTCCAGGTGAAGTCATTGCGCCAGCTGCCGAAGAAGGGCGGGTTGACAGGCCCTTGGTAAAGCAGCGTGTGGAAGTCGGCAGCGCCGATGAGAGAAGTATAGTCCTGGCTGGGATGACCGTTGAGCCAGCCCCTGGGGCTGCCGGACTGCGGATCGAGTCCCGCCCAACCCAAGGCGTACAGGGAGTAAAGCGGACGGCCGACGAGCGGGTTGATGGACTGGGTGTTCAAAAAGGTCTGGATGGTCGGGGGCTGGACCAGATAGCGCGTCACCTTGTCACGCACATAGTTGAAGAGGGCCACACTGTTCCATCCCAAAGGTCCCATGCGCAGTTGGATACGCAAGGAGAGGTCGATGCCACGGGTGACCATGTGAGCGACATTGGCGGTGTATTGCACATTGCCGGAGGTGGGGTCCAGGCTGGCCGGGCCGATCAGGTATTGGCCGGTCTTGGTATAGTATTCCAGGCTGCCCTGCACGAGGCTGTCCTTGCCGGCAAAGTCCAGCCCTGCATTGATGACATGGACCTGCTCCCAGCGCAGGTGGGGATTGGGCGGGTTGGTGATAGCGGCATAAGGAGCGCTGTAGGTGTTTAAAAAGCCATGAGTAATCCCGGCCGTGCTTAAAGGGAAGACATTGGTCGTAGTATACCCCGACACCGCCTTGTACACATTGCCGTTGTATCCATCGGTGACCCGCAACCGCAGGAGCGGTAGCCAGCCGATGCGATAAAAATCCTCGCGCGAGGCCTCCCAGGCCAGGCCTGCCGACCAGAGCGGCACAGTCTTGTGATTGATGTCTACCCCGAAGAGGTTGGATTGATCGAGCCGGGCACTGGCGGTCACCGTATAGCGCTGCCGGTACTGGTAGCCCCCATTACAGTAATAGGACCAGTAATGATCCGAAGCCGAGACGTTGTTGTCGGAGTAAGGGATAGAGGCCGGCGACCCGGAAGCGTATTGCGGATACAGCGTCTTATAGCTGCTGACCGGCAAGCCCGTCTGCGAGGCGGGGTTGTAGCCATAGGTGCGGTTGATCTTTATCCGGCTCTCCACATCCTGCAGCTCCGAACCGGCCAGCAAATGCAGGTCATGGTCGGCCCCCATCGTGGGATGGTACTCCACCTGGAGGCGCCCGTTGTGGGACTGGTAACTGCCGAGGGTCTCGTCCAGGATGCCGCCTACCGGGACCGGGTAGTTGAACTGCCCGGATGGCCCGGGTTGGGTAAACTGGTTGATCAGGTTGCGGGTGTAATAGGTCTGCAGGCTTTGCAGTTCCTGCTGATCGGAGGATCCCTGCCCGTACTGATACAAGGCGCGCAGCAGCCATCCTTTGCCCATTGTATAATGCAATCCTGCGTTGAGCCGCCAATCCGTGAGGCGGATCACATTATTAGCACTCCGCAGCTCATCCAGCGGACGGTAATGCCAATCGAGCAAACGCCCGCCGCCCACCGTATCGGCATAGTCTGTCCGCAGCTGATAGGGCACGGCCAGGGCCTTGCCGCCAGCATCCGCCAGTCGCAGATAGGGATACACCGCATAGATGCCGCCTGTATTGTTCAGGTAAGTGCTGCCGGCGGCAAAGGCAACGCTTGTGTTCAACTCCAGCTTATGGGGCACCACCAGGTAGGCCTGGCTGCCTGTGACGGTGACGCGCCGGTAGGCATTGCGCCTAAGCCCCGCCTCGTCCTGGTCCAGGCCGGCTGACAGCGCATAGCGATTGTTCGCCGTGCCGCCACTGAGTCCCAGCCAATACTGCTGGTTCACGCTTTGCCGGTACCAGTAACGCCCCAGGTCCCGGCGGGTATCCTGGCCCCGAAGCTGGCCAAGCAGGGCAGCCGTATCGCTGCCGGACAGCTGTCCTTCCCGCTGCCGCAGCAGGATCTCCACCACCGGCGAGAGCGCATAGTGGTTTTGACTGAGGATGGTGTTGTCGTACCATCCCTGGCCGAACAGGAAGGTCTCTACTCCAATATAATCGGATGAAGACAGGACCGGCCTGTAATACAGATCGGGCTTCCGGCCCACGGTGAGACTGCTGGTGAAGCTCAGCCTGGGAACCCCCTTATAAGCGCCCTGTTTGGTCTTCAGGACGATGACCCCATTGGCAGCGCGGGTACCCCAGACAGAAGCTGCCGCCGCATCTTTCAGTATCGTGACGGACTCGATATCCTCCGGGTTGATGTTGTTAATGTCGCCGCTGTAAGGAAAGTTATCGACGATGACCAGCGGATCGGGATTGCTGAAGATCGTGCCGCGGCCCCGGATCGTGACGGCCGACTGGTTGGTGCCTGCCTGCACGTTCTTATTTATCAGCAGGCTGCTGGTGACCCCGTCCATCCTGTCCAGGATATTGGCGGCCGGCCGCCGCCCGATGAGCTCCCGGCCCACCCGCGCAAAGGAGCCTGTGGCCCGCTCGGCGGGCACCTCTTCAAAGCCGTTGGAGACCACCACGCCCTGCAGCTCCCCCGTCTGCCGCGATAGCAGGACCTGCAACTCCCGGGCGCCGGAGACGCGGTACTGCCGTGACCCGTAACCGACGCAGCTTACGACCAGCGGCCTGTCCCGCCCCAGCAACCGCAGCCGGAACCTGCCTGTCTCGCCGGTGACCGTCGCCGACACGGGATCGCCATCGGCGGCCATGATCGTGGCCCCTGCGACCGGCTCGCCGCGCTCATCGACCACCTGCCCCCATACCACGCTGCCAGGGTAGACATTGATCGTCCGGCGGATCAGCCGGAAGTAGACCGGCAGCTCCCCCAGGCAGCTGTCCATCGCCTCGGCCACCGTCGCATTGCGTACTGAAAAGCTCAGCCTGCCGGCCACCCGCACACACTCCATGTCCACAAAATACAGGTAACCCGTCCGACGCTGGATATCCTGCAGTACCGTATCCAACATAACATCATGCATGGTGAACGTCAGGCGACTGCTCAACTGGCCATAAGCTGGACACCGAACTATCAGTAGCCCGATTGTCATAAGTGACAGCCCGAACCGCGTTATTGTTTTGTATCTTATAATATTCATAGTGAGAAAAAAACAAATCATACTGGAAATTGCCGGCGGCCTTATCATTTTGCTATTCACCTACGCCAGCCTGAGTAAGCTCTTAGCTTTCCGGCATTTTATACAAGCGCTCAATAATCAACCGCTGCCGAAGGCCTGGACGCTGCCGCTCGCGTACGGGATACTTACTGCGGAGATAACGACCATCATGATGTTAGTCATTCCATCCTCTCGAAAGTGGGGCTTTGTACTGGCCACGCTGGTCATGCTGATGTTCACTTCCTACACCTCGATCATATTGTTACATACTTTTTCATACATCCCCTGTTCCTGCGGGGGCGTGGTCGAACTCCTAAGCTGGAAGCAACACCTTGTTCTGAATGTGCTCTTCCTCGCTGTTTCTATATTGGGCAGCAGACTCTCTTTCCAAGAGCAATAGCACCAACAACATAAAATATCCGTAGGGAATTAAAACTAACCTTCTCGGGTGGGCACACCCAAGGAAAAAAAATCCCTGCAAGCAGGGATGCACTAACTCAGTACCATAACCATTAAACCTTATCCTATTAGTACACAAGTTTACGTCAAAAAAATACCGCATTATTTTCATAAACGAACGTTTATGCCGTGTACATTGCCCTTGCTGGTGTTATATGGAATCACTACTTTCGAGCTGCGGCCATTGATGCAACGTTACACCGAGACTGCCCGTGCCATTATTTTCACGAACCAAAACAAGAGGAATGAGTGAGGATCTGTCGCATCGGATAAAGAAAGGAATAATAGTTTCCCTTCAACAGCGAGGCAGCTTGTTGGAGACTTTGTGCACCGTAGCCTTCCAGGTCAATCTGCTGTCTCTCCTTGTATCAGTGTGTATTTCGGTCGGATTCCTAACGCACTTTTTCTCTTCGCAGAACGCCAGAGATGAAATGATAGCCGGGTGTTCGCTGGCTGCCTTCTGTGTAGTGGTTGTATTCAACCTATCGAGAAAATACCTGCCCGCCAATGTGCTGTTCTACGTATCCCTTCATGTGATAACCTCAGTATCGTTCCGCAACCTGCCAGGACAAACCATGGATGCAGTACTGATGTATATTTTCCTGTTGTCACTGATCGTTTTCTTATTTCAGGAAACGGCCATTCGGGTCATCTGCATGAGTATCGTGCTGTTTCGAACGATTTTCTTAGAGATCAATGCCAAGTATGTAACTGATGCGAGGGGCGTGCACCCGTTAATTTCTGACGCAATGGCCCGGATGGTATTTGATGGCACGATGGTAGGCCTTATTGTGCTGGTATTCGTCTTGTATGGCCTGAAAATTTATACCGTGGAAAGCATTCAAAAAAAGAGTGCCTTGTTCGCGCAGCATATGAGCCACGACCTAACAGTATCGTATCACTCCGTAGCATCGATGATCTCCTATTTAAAATATCTCTCGGGTGATAATAAGACGGTCAGCAGGGACATGACCCTAATCAATGAATTGGCGAATGCCTCGGGGTTCTTTTCGTACATATTAAATAACTTCCTGGAATTTTCCCGATATGAAAGAGGCAGGATTGAAACCAATCATTACGAGCAAATCGATCTGACGTCCGAATTAGAAAAAATAGTTGATCTATATAAATACATGGCGGATGAAAAAGGAATTCGCATCGCCCTGGTGCTGGACGACGAGCTGCCCGGGTTCATCTTGTCGGATAAGGTAAAAGTAACCCGCATTGTGCTCAATTTGCTGACGAACGCCATTAATAATACAGGCAGTGGTAAGACAATCACGATAGCTGTACATTGGAAGAACGGCCCATGGGAATTGTCTGTTGCCAATGAAGGAGAAGGACTACCTACAGAGGCGATAGAGCAGCTATTTCTTCCATATGGATCGAAGAAGACCAAAGATAGCAATAAAAGACTGGGCCTCGGCTTGCCGATCACCAAGCAGTTGGTAGAGGCACTGGGGGGCAATATTACGGCCAAGAGGCAAAAGAATCGAGAGACTCTTTTTACAGTAGCATTTCCCGTTGAATAGAACGATCTTTTTAAATTGGGGTTGAGGCTTGTTGATTGTGCAGCATAGCACATATGGAAAGAAGAATTTTGATGGCCGAAGATCATGCGCTCCTCCGCTGGAGCATCAAGGCTATTTGTAGCAGGGAAGGCATCCCTCATCTGGATGAAGTACAAACCTGCAGGGAATTGATGCAGGCCTTGAATTCCGTGGACTATACCCATCTTATCATGGATATTACCCTGGGAGATGGGAATGCGCTAACGTTACTACCAGGGATCTTTGAGGAATTCCTTACCTTAAAGGTGCTGGTCTATTCCAGTCAACCGGCACGTCTTTATGACGAATTTTTATGGCAACGATATGGCGTGCAATATATTTCCAAGGCAGAACAGGAAACCGAAACCATCCAAAAGCTACTTGCCTTTCTAAAAGGTACCGAAGTCAATCAACGCGAGTCTACAGACCCGGAGGTCACACCTTTCTCAGGGCTGACATTTAAAGAAAAACAGGTCCT
The DNA here is from genome assembly GCF_030546645.1 of Flavitalea plasmicola. Taxonomy (GTDB): domain Bacteria; phylum Bacteroidota; class Bacteroidia; order Chitinophagales; family Chitinophagaceae; genus Puia. The sequence goes on along the minus strand of NZ_JAUOTO010000006.1, from coordinate 74,273 downwards.
TCAGTATTTATTGAAAGGTTGGGCGCCTGCAAGAATCGCGGGAACATTGAAAACAAAGGCTTCTACGGTTCGCGTGCAAAAAAAGAGTATACTGGAAAAGACGAAAACGAAAAATCTTCTGGAGTTAAAAGACTTAGCCAATCTACATAAGCTGTAATTCTTCGCGTAGCTAAACAATCGTTTACAAAAAAATACGAATGGCTTTTTGATCTACTTTAGCTCCTGAAGAAAAACAACGGCTGGATCCTGGCAGAAAAGAGATGTTCATCCTGCAACCTGTATCAGCCTTTCTTTTTCCGCTGTTTGATGTATTCATTGTGAATAAGGTTCAGGAGCAGTCTATCGTCAACACCGATTATCTGGGCCATATTGTAGATATCGCCGAGACGGAACAGAGCCGGGTTGTCCAGCATTCTATTGAACCTCTCCGGCGTAGTCTTAGCTTCCCGGGAAAAGGGTGTTTTATCGATAATGGCCAGCAAATCAGAAAGGGATTTCACCTCTCCTGAAAGTAGTAGTGTTTTGGCAACCAAGTACTTATTTTGAGGCATTTGCAAATAAAGCATTGATCCGTAAAAGCAAGATCAATAATGCACAAAACACTTATTATGATCATTGTTTTACTTATTTAAAGTCATTAAAACACTTATTATATTGTAAATTTTTGTTTATTTTAGCGTTCCCTTTAACGACCGATCGGTTTTTCTAAGAACGCATTCTGGAGGTCTGATGTGCGCTCTAGACGAGCTTCACCTCAATTTTTTAAAGTTTGGTTGGAATAGCAACAGTTCTGAAAAGGCCGGTGTATTTACACATGCGCTTTAAAGGATAAGGTTTAAAAAAGGCGGGGTATCTCTATACCTGGTCTATTTTCAAAGGCTCTTCGAAACAACCTGAAAATTATTGCCTGTTAGAAGGCGCAACTCTTTTTAAAGTTTGGTTGGAATACCAAGGACACAGTTCTGAAGGGACCGGTGTTTCAACACGTGCGTCCCGAAGGATAAGGTTTAAAAATAAACAGCACCATTTCCATGGTCTGTTTCTTTGACAACAATGCAATCATCAAGATAAAGTAAACTTTGTTTAGTGTCGTGTTAGCGACATTAAAGTTTGGTTGGAATAGCAAGGACACACAGTTCTGACGGGCCAGTGTTTTTACACAAGCGCCCTACAGGAAAAGGTTTAAATGAAGGCCAGGTATTTCTATATCAGGTCTATATTCAAAAGGTCCTCGATCCGGCCTTTTTTCTTGGAAACAATTCTATTCACCTTGTAATGATTAACGAAATGGATCAGGATGTGATCCCCCTTTTGAAAAAGATAGGGCTCGAAGTGAGGAACTTCCGCAAACGGGACAATCTTACGGACAAAGAACTGGAAAAGAGATTAGGTATGCCAGTTGAGAAATTAAAACGTATAGAAGAAGGGAAAGTAAACATTAGCCTTCTGGACTTGCTTGTTATCCGAAAAGAAGTCGCCTTTTCGTGGAAAATATTGAAGCAGCGATAATCGTGAAGAAAAGCCCGTGATCTTATAACCCTTTGATTATAATATTCAGGTCGGCGTCAGGTTAGTAGCACAACGTTCACAACAAACAAGGAAAATCGCTCCCTAAAGCAGGGAGCTTTTTATTAGACACTTTATAATGCGGAACGACACAGCAGTAATGGTGCATTAAAAAATATTTTAATTCATTTGTTGGCGAATTAAAAAAATTTTTCTTTACTTCGTCCTACGTATTTTTCTTTACTCGCTCGTCCTCCTATTTCAACCTCCTCTGGTTAGTTAGTCAATAGTAACCCCTTAGACGTATGGGTAATGCCCTGCGTAACATCCCTAAACCGGCTTCTCATGCAAGGACCCCGGAGCGCAATCCTATTGCTGCTCATGAGTATATCTTATTGCTGTCGTGCGCAGGATAATCCTGACAGGGCAACTGCTATCACAAATTTTCCTTCCCGATTCTTCAGCCGGATGGAGCACAAGATCGCCGGCATGGACGATCAACTTACACGTCAATCAAAAAAATACCTGGAACACATGCGCAAGCGTGAACGGCGCATGTATGAGAAATTATGTAAAAAAGATTCCGTAGCCGCAAAGGCATTATTTGCAGGGTCGATCGATCAGTATGATGTACTGTCCCGAAAGCTGGTCAGTGATACAGGGGGCAGGAGCTTGCATATCAGTGGGGAATATCAGGCTTATGCGGATTCACTGCAGGGAATGCTGAAATTCCTGAAAAATAATAGCGCTGCTGGCTCTCTTAAGCAACTACAGATACTGGAGGCTAAAATGCAGGACGCTGACCAGATCAAAGAATTTGTTCGTCAGCGGAAGCAGCAGATCTCCCAATACGTTCAACAACATAGCAATCTCTCTGGTCTACTGGGCAAGGACTACCAGGGCATGAACCAGGATGTTTATTATTATTCCCAGCAGGTACGCCAGTATAAGGAAATGCTGAACGACCCTGACAAGTTAACAAAGCAGGCGCTGGCCCTGCTGAACAAGCTGCCGTCCTTTCAGACCTTCATGAAACAGAATTCCCAACTGGCAGGGTTATTCAATTTGCCCGGAAATTATAGCAATCCGGCCAGTCTGGCTGGATTGCAGACCCGCGACCAGATAGCAGGGCTTATACAACAGCAAGTATCGGCAGCAGGGGCCGGGGGGCTTGCCTCTATCCAATCCAATATCCAATCCGCACAATCCCAACTAAGCACCTATAAAGATAAATTGACAAAACTGGGTGGCGGCAGCAGTGACGTGGATGTACCGGACTTCCAGCCCAATCATCAAAAGACAAAGACTTTCTGGAAGCGATTGGAGTATGGAACAAATTTTCAGACCACACGGAATAATTACTATTTCCCAACGGTATCGGACTTCGGGCTGTCGGCGGGCTACAAGCTCAGCGACCGCAGTATTGTCGGATTGGGCGCCAGCTACAAGCTGGGCTGGGGCAATGGGATCCAGCATATTGCTTTTTCCAGCCAGGGGGTGGGCCTCAGATCATATGTGGAGATCAAGCTGAAGGGGAGCCTTTCGGCAACAGGCGGATTTGAGTATAACTACAACAAACCATTTGCCGCCTACCAGCAGTTGCATCAGTGGGATGATTGGAAAAAAAGCGGCCTCATTGGGATCAGCAAGGCCATATCGATGAAGAGCAGGGTATTTAAGAAGACAAAGGTGCAGCTGCTTTGGGATTTTCTCAGCTATCAGCAGGTGCCGAGGACACAGGCAGTGGTGTTTAGATTAGCTTATGTTTTATAAAATATATTGTAAACATCAATGATAAGAAACAAAACACTCTTCCTAATTGGGTTTATGCTTTTAGGGATGAAGCTCTATGCCCAGAATAATTCAAATGCTCTAATGGTTCAATTCCCCAGCCCTGAAGCGACCAGCCTGGGATTGGTGGGTAATTTGCCAGTCAGTATGCATACGGGAAAAGCATCGGTCAATATTCCTGTCAATACCGGCAATGATAAAAAAATGCCTCTTATATCGCTGAGTTATAATACAGGCGGCATACAACCTGATGCGCATCCCGGATGGGTGGGAAATAACTGGACATTAAATGCAGGAGGTGTTGTGACAAGGATCATGAATTTTATACCTGATGAAACAGACGCTGTCGGGTATTATTATTCATACTCCAGTGCTACCAGTATAAATCTCCCTTATAGCTTTAGCCAGGGTGGTGTAGGTATGGGGTGCTGGAATGATCTCTGTACCCTGGCTGATGGGTGCCCTGATGAGTTTTATGTCAATGCTGACGGACTCAGTGGAAAATTTATGATCGACAATACCGGAAATTTTCATGTGATGGACGACCCCAGCATTAAAATTGAGATTGAAAGAATTAATGCCTATGACTACCCCAGAATATTAGATGTACTGGAAGGCGGCACAATTCATCCATTTGTAGGGTTTACTGTTACGAAAAACGATGGCACCAGATACAGGTTTGGATATGCAAGAGAGTTGATCGAAACATCCTGCAATGTAGTGAATAATCAACTTGTGGGCAGCGGCTATGCAACCGCCTGGTACCTTGCACAGATCATTTACCCCAATGGGGAGACGGTGAATTATACGTATACTTCCAAAGTGCAAAACAGAACGCCTTCCGGGAATACTCAAAATTACGCATATCAAATATCTCCCCTTTCCAACGGCGATTATGATCCCTGGGACGGGATTGGGGCACGGATATCCAGAACGGCTACCTTTCATGCTTACTTACAAAGCATAGAAAGCACATCCACCCGACTGGATTTCTATACGTCCACTACCAATGAATTGAAAAACGGAAGTATTGATCTGGGCAATTGGAAGCGGCTAGACTCTGTTGTGGTTTACAATAAAGCTGCTGCAGCGCGGGAAAAAAGCTTCGCATTTACATACGACACCGCAAGGAATAAAAGACTGACGCTATTGTCATTAACTGAAAAAGGTGTTAGCGGAAGCCTTCCATCGCATCAATTTGTTTATAATGAAGTAAAGTTGCCGCCCTATCAGTCGGCCCAAGTGGACCTTTGGGGGTATTATAATAATAACCAGGACTCGACCAGTATTCCCAAGGATATCTGGCCAGAGCCCAACATGCCATTCTATTATACTCCGAACAGAGAGCCCAATCCGAATACTGTCGGCGCAGGTATACTTACCGAAATTAAATATCCCACCGGCGGCAGTGTGTTGTTTGAATATGAGCCTAATGATTATTCCTTTTTTTATGACTATTCGCTGGATTCAGGCGCGTTCTATTTTCCCGTAACATGGAAATGGGATGCATTTGATACGCACTGGATCCTATACAAGTTTGGAGATCCCAACGGCAACGGTGAGGTTGTACAGTTTTTTGAACTAACGGCGCCTATGTATGCCACGATCTCAGGCATGGACATTGTAAGGACTGTGACTTTGCCTCCCGGTCATTATGATATCCCTGCTTTACAAGATTTTCTCAATATTCCTTTGAATACAGCCGATAATGTGACCTACTATATCACCGGCAAACGCCTTAGGTCGAATTCTATCGCTAAAGAGCAGGGGCCCGGCCTGAGAATAAAAAAAATCTATCATAAAAGCTCAGATTCAGCCATAGATATTATCCACGAGTATATCTATAGCAAGGACTATGCTAAACCTTCTTATAATCCCGCATTATCCAGCGGGATATTAGGTAACCGACCGAATTTTGTAGTCTTTCCTGGTGGTATTACCAGGGGCCCGATGAGATTCGGAGCTCCCCAGGGTCCTGTTGCGATGACGGAAGGCAGCCCGCTGGGATATTCCGAGGTGACGGAAATAACAAAAGATAAAAACGGGAATATTTTGGATTTTGTCACCAATAAGTACACCAATTTTGATACCCATCCCGATGACGTACCCGGCGGTTTCGGCGATGGTTATATTGCAGTCGGTCAGAAAGGGAATAGAGGTTATGAACGGGGTAAACTTGTTGAATCAGCTACGTACGACCAGGCTGGAAAAATGCTGAAAAAAGTGGTAAATACTTACACCTTTTTTACTCCTTCGGCAGTTAGCCATGGCGTTTACGGTCGCAAGAATTATGTAACCTCTCCGGATAACAACATACATGCCGATGACTTATACATGTTCGTCAACCAATATTTCAGCACATGCAAAATATCTAGTTCCACGGATACAGCATTTGATCAGTTGACCAATAATGCTGTTCAACAATATTCCAGCTATTCCTACAATCAATATAAACTGCCTTCTACAACAACTTTCCGTACCAGCAAGGGGATAGATAAGAAAAATGTTTACCGGTATCCCTTCGATATTTCATCACCAATATACGACTCCATGACCCGGCGAAATATGCTGAACTACCCGGTGGAGACCATTGCTTACCTGGATACGAATATTACCGGCAGCGTGCTTAATACTTATAAGCAGGTGATCTTTAACTCCGATACCATGTATTTGATGGACAAACAATACAAACTGGAAATAAGTTCCCCATTGAGTTCTTTCACCATGTTTAACGGGACCGGCAAAGACGCGCACTATAGCAGTACAAATATAGAAGCCACTAAATATGACAGCAAAGGGAATCTCCTGGAAGTCAAGGATCAGTCCGGCATTGTCAGCACGTATCTCTGGGGGTACAACAACCAGTACCCTGTAGCCAAAATAACAGGCAGCAATAGTACGACAGTCGGAGGTTTCATCAACCAGGCAATACTGGACAACCCTGCGACGACAGATCAGCAGATGCGTACTGAAATAAATAAAATACGAACGGGACTTTCGGGAGCAAAAGCACTGATAAGCACCTATACCTATAAACCCCTTGTTGGTATTACCAGCGAGACGGACCCGCGAGGCAAAACCAAATATTATGAGTACGATGGATTTGGCAGGCTAAATCGCATCCGCGACCAGGATCAGAATATTATCAAGACTTTCGAGTACCAATACCAGGCGTCTTCCGGATGTGGCAGTAATTGCTACATCGTCACCATGCAGACCCTTTCAGGAACCAACACCATTGGCTACCCGGTAGGGGTCTTCAATGTCCATGGCAAGTTGCTGGACACAGCATCCACCCCCTCCCGCTTTGTAACACTGTGGAACGCCGACACTGCCAATGCCAGGATCGGCACACTCTCCGCAGGCGGCGATCCTTTGCATTTCAATATGACCTTGAACAGCGGTATGACCTTGCCGGCAGGCGTGACGGGCTGCCGCTATTATAAGGTAGATATCGCAAGTAACAAGTTTGACGGGGTACGCAATCCCAACGGGGCTTATGTTGACTTTGGTGACGGAACAGGCATGCGATTGCCCGGTAACGCCACCGATGTGGCTCCTACGCTCCCTCCTAATACCACTACTTCCGTCATTGCCAGCGGTGAATACGCGGCGAGTATTCCTTATTATATTCATACATATCCGAATTCGACATTGAAGACAGTGACATTCTATCACAGTGATAGTGCCAGTACTTGCCATCTTGACAATGCTACGAATCCTGCATCCAGTATGCTCGCCCTGAAGAACCTGCGCGGCAATGTGCCTCAAAGTCTGACCATCTTTGGGAGTAGTTGTTACGCGGATAGCACCATGAATACCGTTGCAGCTATCAGCAACTGGTCAAGTATCCACTCTGTGACGTATTTCAATCTTGTCAATGGAGATCAGCTTCATCCAAATGTGAATATGTCTTATGCGCAGGACTTTATGCAATACAACCCCGGGCTCAAAAAGATCTCGACCGCATTGTCCTACTACAGGACAGGCTATAGGGATACTACTTTTAAGCTTAGCCGCCTGAAAAGCGACTGGAACACTTATTTCGCCGAACTGGAATTTCTGCAAATCAACGAGGATCACTGGAGTCATGAGGACCTTTCCGGGCTCAGGCATCTAAATTTCCTTAAGATCATAGCGACCACGCAAAATCATCTGGACGACAGTAATAGCCCCCTGATACCGCTGGACACCAATGTCATTGATAATATTTTGATCCAGGTAGCTACCGGCGCAGGGCAGAGCGTAACCAATGGTACCATCATCCTGGACGCAGGCGGAGGGACCAGAAGCAACTACAGCTATACGGCCGTGCAATTGTTGTTGTCAAAAAGCTGGACCATCACCATCAATGGCATCACCCAAACCAACCCTTAACCATTCACTCCATCATCCCATCTATATGCAATACATCAAAAAAATAATTGCGATCTTCCTCCTGGTCAGCATCTGCGGGAAATACCTGCAAGCCCAGACCTCCAGCTTCAATTTCACCGCAGCGGCCGTCTCCATCTCCGGATGGACCAACGTGTCGGGGGATCCTTCCATCGCGGTTCGTTCAGCGACTGACGCTGCTACCAGCATAACCATCAGCTCTGTATCCACTGCTAACTGGGCCGGGTACAATAATGTGGCAGCGTATAATGGAGGGGGCATGACAAACGGCACCTTTTTCCCTGCTGGCGTCATGGCCAATCACTGGTTCCAATATGATGCCTCGCTGGCAAGCTACAATGCTGCCATTCCCCAATTGATCATCAGTGGACTGAATGTAGACAGTGTATATACCGTGTCGATGACAGGCAGCTGGGGTGACCAGTATTTTAGCATGGACCCGACGCGTTATACTGTCGCGGGAGCGACCGTTTACGGCTATGCTGATGTGAATCTTCGCTATAACACTGCCAATGGAGCTGTCTTCCATAATATTGCCCCTAATTCCAGCGGCCAGATCAAGGTCTATGTCAATACGGTGTCTACTACTAATGTAGCCGGCATCAGCGGCCTGCAGATCACCCGTGGCTATACCGCGATTCCCACCCCTGTGGTGAGCCTCACCAGCCCTTCGCCTAACATCACACTGCCGGAGGACGCCAATATCACCATCTCCGCCGATGCATCGGAAACCGGCGGCACCATCAGTCATGTGGAATTCTACCGGGATTCAGTGAAGATAGGCGACGACTCCAGCGCACCTTACAGCATGGTATGGGTAGCTTCCAATCCCGGCACCTACACCTTGAAAGCGCGTGCAATCGACGGCTCGGGCAACGCCGCGACTTCCTCCATCACTGCGCAGGTGGAGTCGCTGAATGATTTCTGGTCGACCACCGGCAATATCGCCACCAATGCAGACACTTTTTTCGTGGGAACGGTGGATAGCAACGCGCTGGCAATGCGGACAAAGAACATCGAGCACATGAGGATCACCCCCGCCGGAAACGTAGGCATCGGCACCAAAACCCCATCTGCCCAACTGCACACCACAGGCACTGTCCGGCTGGCAGGGCTGACCAGTGACAGCACCCTAGAAAGAACGCTGGTCACCGACTCCTTCGGCAATCTGCGTTACCGGACAAACTTATCCGGTCGCTGGAAATATGTCAGCGGCACAGGGACGTTATACGATTCTACAGATAACATCGGCATCGGCACCAGCAATACGCAAGGCTACAAATTGGCGGTCAACGGCACGGCTATCTTTACGAAAGTGAAGGTGAAGACAGCGGGTACCTGGCCGGACTACGTGTTTGAGAAGGGATATGCCCTCCCAGGCCTGGCCGAACTGGAACAGTATCTCCGCATGCATAAGCACCTGCCGGACATCATCCCCGCAGCGGAAGCGCAACGGGATGGCATCGATGTTGCTGCCCAGCAAGCGGCCTTGTTGAAAAAAGTAGAAGAGCTAACCCTTTATTTGATCGAAGCCAACAAGCAGCTGGAAAGGCAACAGCAACAAGCGCAGACCTTACAGCAGCGGATCGATGCCCTTGAAAAACTCATCCGGTCTAAAAAATAGGCTATTACCAACTACTTTGACGTATGTGTAAGCAATATTCTAAATTAGGGATCATCATCTGGCTGACAGGAATATCATTTACTGCTGAGGCGCAGGCGCCTCCTTCCAATAAGCCTACCACGGCCACACAGGTACCCGCACCTTCCGGAACGGTAGCTACTACCCCCGCGGGCTATATGATCGGCGGGCAGTCTCCCAAAATCAATTATGTAAAGGAAAGGGTTGCCATGGGAAGGATTACGGATACTGCATCCTTTGCCGCCGCCGCTTACTTCGACGTAAAAGAAACGACCGCCTATTTTGATGGATTGGGCCGGCCGGTGCAGACTGTCAACAGACAGGCAACGCCGGGAGGCAGTCCCGGTGATGTTGTGACGCCTGTCATCTACGATGCCTTTGGCCGGGAGAGTTATAAATACCTTCCTTATGTACAGACAGACGCCAACAGCAGCGATGGCGGCTTCAAACAGGACCCGTTCAACGCGCAAAAAGGGTTTTACCAGAATGTCTATCCTTCGGAGCAGCCGGCCTATACAGGGGAGCAAGTGTTTTATTCCCAAGCCCAGTACGAGTCGTCCCCACTCAACAGGCCATTGAAAAGTATGGCGCCTGGCAACAGCTGGGCTGGAAGTGACAAAGGTGTGTCACAGCAATACCTGGTCAATACTGCTGCGGACAGCGTAGTGATCTGGAATATCACCAACGATACATTGACCCACGCAAGCAACGATATCACCAGGAATATCCCCACCTCTTCCGGATATTATCCCACCGGACAGTTATACAAGAATGTATCAGTCGATGAGCAAGGGCATGCCGTGGTGGAGTATAAGGATAAGCAAGGGCTGGTAGTGCTGAGGAAGGTACAGGTGAACACTGTGCCGACAGACTACACCGGGTACAACAGCTGGCTCAGCACTTATTATGTATATGATGACCTGAATCAATTACGGTTTGTGCTCTCTCCCAAGGCCGTGACCATCGCCTACGGCAATAGCTGGAACCTGAGCGCGGATACAACGACGATCAGCGAGCTTTGTTACCGGTATGAATACGACCAGCGCCAGCGAATGACCGCAAAAAAAGTTCCCGGTGCAGCCTGGGTATATATGATCTATGATCAAAGAGACCGCCAGGTCTTCAGCCAGGATGGCAATATGAGGGCAAGGAATCAATGGATGACGACAATGTACGATGCATTGAACCGCGTCACAACCACCGGCATGATCACTTATAGCGGGAACCCAAGCCAGTTGCAGCAGTACGTCACTACCCATACAGGCACTGGCACCAGCGGTACGGTGACCGTCAATGGAACGACCCCTTTTTCCCTCGCCCAAGACGTCAATCTGGTGGATCCCGCAGCCACTGGTGATTGGCGGGCGCTGAACTCCATCACCCTGGATAATGGCTTTGAAACGCCGACTACCGTGGACTTTACGGCTGAGATCGTCACGGGCACCACCACCGGCAATGCTTTTAGCAACACGCTGCCAGTCCTGGATAATCCCTTGCCCACAAACGCAAATTTCATTGCCCTGACGATGACTTTTTATGATGACTACAGCTATACTCCGGACAAGCATTTTACTCCCTTCTATAATTCCTTTTTAGACGCTGGCACCAACCAGCACGCAGAGCTGCTTCCTTCCACGAGCGATCAGGCAGCCGTCCAGACCATCGGCCTGGTGACGGCCACAAAAGTCCGGGTGATCGAAGACCCTAATGATCTCACCCAAGGGCAATGGCTGGCTACCGCAAATTTTTACGATGATCGCGCCCGGGTTATCCAGACCCAGACTGACAATTACAGGGGTGCAACAGATAAGGTTACCAACCGCTATAATTTTACGGGACAAATAATTTCAAGTTTCTATCATCATCAAAACCCGGCCGCCCTAACCAACAACAACACGCGTATCAAGACCAACCTCAATTACGACCACGCGGGAAGGCTGCTGGAAGTGTACAAAATCATCAACGAGACCGACTCTACCAAAAGGCTGATCGCCCGAAACGACTACGACCAGATGGGACGGCTGAAACAAAAGCACCTGGGGCAACGACCCACGGATGGCAGTTTCCTGGAGACACAGGACTACACCTACAATATCCGTGGCTGGCTAAAGGGGATCAATAAGGACTACTCGAACAACGACAATAGTCACGGCGGCAACAATCGCTGGTTTGGGATGGAGCTGAGCTACGACTGGGGGTTTGGATCTAATCAGCTTAATGGCAATATTGCGGGTACAAAATGGCGCAGCAAGGGAGACGGGCAACAGCGGGCATATGGCTTTGGCTATGATGCGGCCAGCCGTTTGATGTATGGCGACTTTAACCAGTACAGCGGCAGCGCCTGGGACAAAACGGCGGGCATCGACTTCAGTACCATCATGGGCAACGGCACCGACCCCAACACCGCCTACGATGAAAACGGCAACATAAAAGCAATGCTGCAGTCTGGATGGCAACTGGGGGGTAGCCATCCGATAGATTCCCTGAGCTACACGTATTATGCCAACAGCAACAAACTGAGGAACGTCATCGACGGCCGGAACGACGCACAGACCACGATGGGCGACTTCCGCACTTCGTCGCTCAGTCCCTATAATACAGGAAAAACCAATACGGCCATCGACTATGTATATGACATCAACGGCAACATGACCAGGGACCTCAACAAGGACATTGGCAGCCAGACGACCGATGGGATTATCTACAATCATCTTAATCTCCCCTGGCAAGTCAAGGTGCGAAGCGCAACAGGCACAAAGGGGACGATCACTTACATCTATGATGCGGCAGGCAATAAGATAAAAAAGACCACAGTCGACAGCGCCGGTAGCGCACAAACAGTCACTACCTATATTGGCCCCTTCCAATACCAGGGCAAGCGGGCAACAGGCGCGAATAACGGTGCTCCGGCAGACACTTTGCAACTAATCAGTCAGGAGGAAGGACGCATAAGGGTAGCTTCCGATACTACGGGCGGACAAGCAAAAACTTCTTTCAAATACGACTATTTCATCAAGGATCACCTGGGCAATACGCGGATGGTGCTGACAGATGAACAGCAAACCGATCGCTACCCAGCTGCCACTATGGAGCCCGGCGCTGCCGCTACGGAAAATTTATTTTACAGCAAGCTGGATAATACCCGGACAGCTTTGCCTCCAGGATACCCCACTGATACGACAACCAACCCCAACCAAAATGTGGCCAGGCTGAACGGCGGCACTACGGGACCCAAGATCGGACCGGGCATCACACTTAAGGTCATGGCAGGCGACCAGTTCAGCATCCGGGCCAGCAGCTGGTACAAGCTCAATGGTACTTCTCCCGGAACACCCGCCAATCCACTATCTGACCTACTGGCGGCGTTGATCAGTGGAGTAGGTGCTCTTCCGGGTGGGGGCCATCCTTCTTCGGCCGTGTTACAAGCCAATAGCACTCCGTTGAGCGATAATATTTCGGAATTCCTGTCAGATATGAACGCCTCTACCATTAGTACCCGTCCCCAGGCTTTTGTGAATTGGGTGCTGTTCGATGAGCAATTTAACTATGTCGCAGAAAGCAGTGGTTTTGAGCAAGTAGGGAATGACCAGGAGCTTAAAAAGCATACTAGACTAAATCTGCCTGTAACTAAGAGCGGATATGTGTATATTTATCTCAGCAATTCCACGCCGAATATAGATGTGTACTTTGATAATCTGCAAGTGACACATACGCGAGGACCACTGCTGGAAGAGACGCACTATTACCCAGGTGGACTCACCATGGCTGGTGTCTCTGATAAAGCGTTGAAGGGTGGTTATGCTGAGAATAAATATCGATACAATAAAGGCTCGGAATTGCAGAATAAGGAGTTTTCCGATGGATCGGGGCTGGAGATGTATGAAACGCGTTTCAGACAACTTGACGTACAGTTAGGCGGCAGATGGTGGCAAGCCGACCCGAAACCTAATGTATCTGAAAGCCCTTATGCTGCAATGAGGAATAATCCGATCTTGAACAATGATCCTTTGGGGGATACGATCCGGGCAAATGGCGGCTTTTGGGCGAATGTTGTTGTCGGGGTAGCACTGGCTAAACTAAGACAATCCAAAACGGCAACTAAAACAATAAACCAATTGGCGACTTCTAAAAATATTTTCACGATTAATCTAACAAATGGGAAATCAGAATTCATAAATAATGATCCCATTAAAGCATACGCGAACCAGTTAGTTTCAGCTGGTCTTAAAGATAAAAATGACAAAAGTATTCAAGGAGGATCGGGAGGAACAATTAATTGGAATCCAGTTCCTGGTGCCGAAGCTACAGCTGAAGGGAGTTTCCCGACTTTTACGAGCCGTCCAGAAATTAATCTTTCCCATGAACTGTTAGGCCATGCCGCGGATGCTGATCTGGGGAATAAGAATAATACAATAGTTAATGGACTTCCAACAGATGAGTTTCAAGCAACTCATAAAGAAAACATGATTAGATCTGAATTAGGCATTCCCCTTCGAACCTATTATGGCGGCAAAGCACAAGATCCCGATACAGGAGAATATTACTACAATGGCGGGGGGCAAAAGTTAATTAAACACAGAACTGTCAGCACATTTTATCCGGGATACGATTACTCGATTCAAAACCCTCCAATAAATAATTAATATGAAAACATATCGAAATGCCGCTGTAGTACTTTTATTATTCCTTTGTGAATTCGCGATTGGGCAAACAACTATAGCGAGTGCGGTAAAATCGATGTTCGTTGACCAAAAAAAAATCTACAAAACAAAGTCAAAGTCTATTAGGAAAGAATATAAGTTGCTGACAGAAAGTATTCCGACTGTACAAAAGTATTTATTAGCGTCGCTTCATTTTTTAGATTCTACTATTTTACCAGGCGATTTAAATGTAAATATTTTTGAAGGAAGAAACGAAACATATGGAAACATTTACGGTGTGTTATGGTGGGCTGATGAATATTATGAGTTTGCTCTTCAAGACAAAATGCGCATAGAGAAGAAGACGTACAATAATCTCTCTGATGATAACAAGAAGATAGTAGCATCTTTTTCAGACTGGCAACTGCCGATATTTAAAAATAATGAATATGATACTTCTATGAGGATTAGAGGTGACGACATTTGCCAGGTCTATTTAGCATCAAAATATAATCCTAATCTAAAACAAAAAGCTAAGTCAATAGGGTTTTATTACTAAAAGGACTTGTAGAGGCCGTTCATAGAAGAAAGTCACTATTATCCGTTTGGGTTGACGATGGCGGGGATTTCTGATAAAGCCCTTAGGAGCAACTACGCGCAAAATAAATTTAAGTACAACGGTAAGGAACTGCAGAGTCAGGAATTTTCGGATGGGACTGGACTGGAGGAATATGATTATGGTGCGAGGATGCAAGATCCGCAGTTGGGAAGATGGTGGACCCTTGATCCTAAAGCCGATCTAATGAGGCGACATTCTCCATATAATTTTGCTTTTGATAATCCTTTGAGGTTTATTGATCCGGATGGTAAAAAGCCTGAAGATATTTATATTGATAGTAAAACAGGAAAATACTTAGGACAGGATGGTGCCACAACAAATAATATTCGGGTGATTCGGGGTGGTGATTTCAATGATATAAAACAGAATTCTTCCGGAACCACTAGCTCGAGTGCGACCCAACAATTGCAATCACAGAGTAGTATTGTAACAATAAATCAAAATAAAATTACCTTCGATGTACAGAATGTAAATAATGAGACGCAACAACACGGCAAAGAAAACCAAGCAATTTTGATTTTAAAAATAGACAATTCCAAAGACATTCCAACGGCGCAAGTGACTTCTGTCAGAGGACCTGAGGGAGATGCCAAGAACACGTATTTTGATGTCAAAACAAGTAAAGACCCCGATAATCAAACCAAGACGTATGGTGGAGTAGGTAATATCTTTTTGGGTCAGATACATGGACACCCTACATTGACAGGTGGTAAAGAACAAAACACTCCGGGCACTTCAGATAAAGATGCCGAGACTGCTTATAGTTCTGGTGGAACGATCTATGCTTTAGAATCCTTTGCTGTCGGAACCAGCGTTCCTGTCGACAGGTTTACGTCAACCGGGGTCAGGACTAATAATGTCGGGTGTTCGGACAACTTTGACTTCGGCCGGGATGCGCTTAATATATTTTTGAAGAGATAAATAGTTTTTATGTATAAATGGATTCTATTTTCAGTGCTCCTATATGGGTGCGGGCCTTCTCGGGAAGATTCTATTGCTGGCTACAATCATTCTGAAATTGTGTATACTTTCCCTTTGTCAGTCACCCAATTATTAGCAAGCAAGATTAAAGAGAATAGTGATACTCTGTTTTTTGAATTGAGTCGTGACAGCGATTTTTTCACCATTGAACTTCATCAGGCTAATAAAAATTTCCCTAATTATAGGTGGCTATCTTGTTCCAACAGAAAGGTGAAAATTGGCAACTCGTTTTTTCCACTACTAATTTCCTACGATTACAGCTACGGTGTAATTGAGACCCCGGCCGAAATACTCGCAAGAGCAAGAGAAAACAAATATTTTCCCTATACAAAAATTTATAACCCCGGGGAGCCTTATTATATAAAATTTGATAACAATGGCCATGTAACGTATGCTGGGCGATAACCGAGATTATGCAAAATGATATTAAAATGAAATTTTTACTTACCAGCGTAACAGTAATATTGTCTCTTGCGGGTCATTCACAGAATAAAATGCCTTCCAATGACAGTGCAATTGTCTACGTGCTGCCATACCATGTTGATTCTGTTCTAGCCCATTCGATTGATGGCGGGAATTATTTTTTTTATTTGGGAGGCGGAGGTAAAAGTTTCTTGATCAGGTCTTTTAGAATAAATGGTGACAAATCTTTCTCAGATTGGCTGAGAAACACGAATAGATACATTTTTTTGGGACAGAAATTCTATCCAATTCTATTCGAAACGGATGAAAGATTCGGATTTATAAGTAATAAGCATTTCGATAAAGTGAAGCGAATGAATCGAAAATGGGTCTCGCCTAGATTCGCAATTTCCACTATTCAGTTTAATTATCACGATAGCATAATTAGTATTTCCAGGAAGAAATAGACCTGAAAAATGGGCTTGCGTACAACCATATCAGCTCTTTGACATAACGGAATCTCCCCTACTTCTGTCGCTGCCTTATTTTACCGAAAGTAAGTTGCAACCGAAGCTATCCTGCGTATTTGCAGCAAGCAACACCGCCAGGGAATGGCCCGGGAAAATACAGCAGCGGACATAAAGCCGCACATCCTGCTATCGGATGTTGAAAGAGAAAGTGGCCAATGATGTTTGCCTGCCAGCAAAACGAATCCATCCCGCAATAAATGCCGCACTCGCACAGTGTATCTGCCAGGGTCAGCCCTGCCGCGTAGACGCCTTATTTTGGGAAAGGAGATCCAGCCGCAACAGTTCAGTGGCATACCCGCCGAATTAAGAAGTAATGCTGAATGATACCCAAAATACAGCGGCGGAGGGGTTAGGGCTGCCCGGCGTAAAAAGAAGGAAAGAAGCACAGGATGCAGAAGGCCTTATAGTACTTCACTACAACCCGCGTGAAGGATGGCAGCGGTAGCCCGCAGGCCACAGGCCGAGGACTACAAGCGAACAGCCTGACCCGAAGGGACACGCCCTGATAATAAAATAGAGGCAAAAACACCTGGGACAACCTTGAAGGCCTGTGCCATGGACAGCCTGGGTAAACATGATCTACGATCAAAGAGACCGCCAGGTCTTCAGCCAAGATGGCAATATGAGGGCAAGGAATCAATGGATGACGACAATGTACGATGCATTGAACCGCGTCACAACCACCGGCATGATCACCTATAGCGGGAACCCAAGCCAGTTGCAGCAGTACGTCACTACCCATACAGGCACTGGCACCAGCGGTACGGTGACCGTCAATGGAACGACCCCTTTTTCCCTCCCCCAGGACGTCAACCTGGTGGATCCGGCAGCCACTGGTGATTGGCGGGCGCTGAACTCCATCACGCTGGATAATGGTTTTGAAACGCAGAACACCGTGGACTTTACGGCTGAGATCGTCACGGGCACCACCACCGGCAATGCTTTTAGCAACACGCTGCCAGTCCTGGATAATCCCTTGCCCACAAACGCAAATTTCATTGCCCTGACGATGACTTTTTATGATGACTACAGCTATACTCCGGACAAGCATTTTACTTCCTTTTACAATTCTTTTCTGGATGCCGGGACCAATCAACACGCAGAGCTGCTTCCCTCCACGAGCGATCAGGCAGCCGTCCAGACCATCGGGCTTGTGACAGGGAGCAAGGTGCGCGTGATCGAAGACCCTAATGATCTCACCCAAGGGCAATGGCTGACGACCGCCAATTTTTACGATGATCGCGCCCGGGTTATCCAGACCCAGACTGACAATTACAGGGGTGCAACAGATAAGGTTACCAACCGGTATAATTTTACGGGACAAGTAATTTCGAGTTTCAATCATCATCAAAACCCGGCCGCCCTAACCAACAGCAACACGCGGATCAAGACCAACCTCAATTACGACCACGCGGGAAGGCTGTTGGAAGTCTACAAAAGTATCAACGAGGCCGACAGCACCAAAAGGCTGATTGCCCGACACGACTACGACCAGATGGGGCAGCTGAAACAAAAGCACCTGGGGCAACTTCCTGCGGATGGCAGTTTCCTGGAGACACAGGACTACACCTACAATATCAGAGGCTGGTTGAAGGGGATCAATAAGGACTATTCCAATAATGACAATAGCCACGGCGGAAACAATCGCTGGTTCGGGATGGAGCTGAGTTATGATTGGGGGTTTGGGTCCAATCAACTGAATGGAAACATTTCTGGTAATAAATGGCGCAGCAAAGGAGACGGGCAACAGCGGGCATATGGCTTTGGTTATGATGCGGCCAGCCGTTTGATGTTTGGAGACTTTAACCAGTACACGGGCAGCTCCTGGGATCGGAGCTCCGGTCTCGATTTCTCCACGGTGATGGGCAATGGCACCGACCCGAACACCGCATACGACGAAAATGGCAATATCAAGGCAATGCTGCAGTCGGGCTGGCAACTGGGGGGTAGCCATCCTATAGACTCGTTGAGCTATACTTACTATACCAATAGCAATAAGCTGAAGAACGTCATCGACGGCCGGAACGACGCGCAGACCACGATGGGCGACTTCCGCACTTCTTCGCTCAGTCCCTACAATACAGGAAAAACCAATACAGCCATCGACTATGTATATGACATCAATGGCAATATGACCAGGGACATGAACAAGGACATCGGCAACCAGTCTACGGACGGCATCATTTACAACTACCTGAACCTGCCTTGGCAGGTGAAGGTTCGCAGTGCTACAGGCACAAAGGGGACGATCACTTACATCTATGATGCGGCAGGCAATAAGATAAAAAAGACGACGGTGGACAGCGCAGGCAGTATGCAAACGGTCACCACCTATATTGGACCATTCCAGTACCAGGGCAAGCGGGCAACAGGCGAGAATAACGGCGCTCCAGCTGACACGTTGCAAATGATCAGCCAGGAGGAAGGACGCATAAGGGTCGCTTCCGATACTGCGGGCGGACAAGCAAAGACTTCTTTCAAATACGATTACTTCATCAAGGATCACCTGGGCAATATCCGGATGGTGCTGACAGATGAACAGCAAAACGATCGGTACCCAGCTGCCACCATGGAACCAGGCGCCGCGGCTACGGAAAATTTATTTTACAGCAAGCTGGATAATACCCGGACAGCTTTACCGGCGGGATACCCCTCCGATACGACAACCAACCCGAACCAAAATGTAGCACGGCTGAATGGCGGCACTACGGGACCCAAGATCGGACCGGGCATCACACTAAAGGTCATGGCAGGCGACCAGTTCAGCATCCGGGCCAGCAGCTGGTACAAGCTCAATGGTACTTCTCCCGGAACACCCGCCAATCCACTATCTGACCTACTGGCGGCGTTGATCAGTGGAGTAGGCGCTCTTCCGGGTGGGGGCCATCCTTCTTCGGCCGTGTTACAAGCCAATAGCACTCCGTTGAGCGATAATATTTCGGAATTCCTGTCAGATATGAACGCCTCTACCATTAGTACCCGTCCCCAGGCTTTTGTGAATTGGGTGCTTTTCGATGAGCAATTCAACTATGTCGCAGAAGGCAGTGGTTTTGAGCAAGTTGGTAGTGATCAGGAATTTAAGAAACACGTTCGCCTGAATCTGCCGGTCACAAAGAGTGGATATTTGTATATTTACCTTAATAATACCACACCCAATATTGATGTGTTCTTCGACAACTTACAGGTGACGCATACGCGAGGGCCTCTACTCGAAGAAAATCACTATTACCCATTTGGGCTGACGATGGCAGGGATTTCTGGTAAGGCCATTAAGAGCAACTACGCGCAAAATAAATTTAAGTACAACGGTAAGGAACTGCAGAGTCAGGAATTTTCTGATGGGACTGGACTGGAGCAGTATGATTATAGTAGTCGTATGCAAGACCCACAAATAGGCAGATGGTGGGGAATCGATACTAAAGCTGATCAAATGCGGCGAATGTCACCTTATAACTTTACATTTAATAATCCGCTTCGATTTATAGATCCTGATGGAATGTCTCCAACGGATATTGTTTTAAATGGAGATAAAAAGGGACAAGAGGCGTATTTGGCAATGCTTCATAACGCCACTGGAAATATTTATTCAATTGATGAAAATAATAAACTTATTAACAATGGGACTGATGCAGATTTTAAAGGAACTAAGTCTGCAATTTTAAGTCAAATAATCCAAAAAGGTATCGACTCGAAAGATACTTATGCTCTGAGTTTGGTAGGCAGCAATGGTGATGATAAAACTGTATTTATCGACAGTTATAGCGACAAGAAAATCGATGTTTCAGACCTAGGAAAATTAGGTGAATCAAGTACTGCTTTCCAAGGAGCTGCTATAGGACATTATTTAAACGAAGTGCAGGATGCGTCAGGAGATTTAACTTCTGCACACAAAGCCAGCTTAGTAACCGAAGGAAAAATTTATGGAGAGTTGAGCGGGGACAAGACCATAACTTCAAGAACTGAATATCCTACAGGTGCCGCAAAAGACGGATACCAGGGTGTAATTTATGAATATAACGATGCCAATAAATTTGAGCTTCAGCAAGGTGCAGTATCGAGAACAGTGACTACTAACGAGTTTAATGGCGTAAAAGTCCCTTTCCCAGTCAAAACAGTCATAACAGAGCATACTGGAGAATTGAAATCAGTTAAAAAAATTCCATAATGAAAAAAATAGCTTTCTACAGTGCTTTGACACTAATAGTTTGTAGTTGCAAAGGGCAACTGCAGATTAAGGGACGGTATGAAGGGAATGTTTATAAAGAAACCTTAAATGACAGCTTTATTAATAGTGAGCTGCGCTTTATTAATGGTAGTGATACCGTAAAGCTGAACCTGAAACTTCCTTTTGACCGGGATAAACGCCAAGTGAATGACAGGGGGATCTTCTATAATTGCCATCTTAAAAAGGATACGGTGTATTCTATAACCCTTAAGACAATCTGTGCTGCGGACATAGTTGATGTACCGGTTTGTTATTATAAGATAAATACTATTCCTGACGTGAAGGAATGTTTCCGGTTTACCGAAGTGGCGAAGACGACAGAATATAGAGATATCGGGAATTACGGTAAGTATGTAGATATGGGAGGGGTGTTGTATGAGATTGTCAGATTGAGTCCAAATAGCAGCTGCTATTTCCAACATTAATAAGCCATTTGACCTTAAGACAGGAGCCATGTGACAATAGTCTTCCCTGCATCGTGATTCGGACCGTTGGGGGCATGACAAGCAATGATGATGTTTTGGGAACGGGACTAGGAAGACATGAGTATCGGGCTGCATTTTTTGAGAATCGGATTAGAGAAGGATTGGGCGAAAAGTTTCGTTCTGATTATAGTTTCAAACGGCCGATCCACAGCGACCGCAAGGAATAGCGCATCTATTAAATGAAAGTGGCTACCCGATTTATGTGCCTCCAATCGCTATTCCCACTTCGTTAAAATATTTAAATATAAATCTTATCTGTTAATGAAACACACACAAGCTATCTTTTTCCTTTTCATGACAATTCTAGGTTGTCAAGGAACAAAACGAGTATCATAAAATATATATGTGGACGAAAAAAATAGACTTAATTACAAAATGGATATTCCTAAGGGGTACGCTATGCAAAATGTATATTATCCTGACGAACACAGGGTGACCAAAATGTTTGTATAACCGGATAGCATAGGTCTATACTTCTCTGATAATGTTAGCCCTGGTCCCGGCGCATTTTACCCTGACGCGTACAAAAAATATGGACGAAATATAGGTCTTGTTTTTTCATATGCGGATACTTTCACAATTAACGGTATCGACGAAAATGGACGGCTGTGGGAGGATAGAAAGTTGAAGTATGTCGTATATGGTTATCGAAAGATGCCCGTCAACAAGAAACAACAATTTAACAAAATACTAAATAGTATTAGCATTAAGTCGTTCTGAAGGTATTTATTAACGAGAGAGCAATTTGGTGTTTATCTATACCATCTTGAAAAAAGGATTGGCGTTATTTAGATAAAATATATACAGTCTCATTTTAACTGGTGTTAGATTGGTAATGTGATCAACCATTTCAAAACAAGGATCGCAGAAAAAAAGAGAGAGCTGTAAATCTGACGTCTCTGGTTTGAGTCATCAGGATAATAAATTATACAAGTTAACTAATTCTAATAAATATGTATTGTAGCAGACACTTTATCCGGCGTGCTCGTGTATTCAAAAACAATACCGCACTTTACATAATATTACTGATTTTCTTTAAAGCAAATGCTCAGCCCGATACAGCGCAGATCGCACACGTTAATAAAACAAATGAGAGCTACCTCTCCTTTGTAACTTGTGAAAATAAGGCCTTCGTTACAACTAAGAATGGGAAAATAGTCGTCTGGGATCTAACCTTACAGGATACAATTCATTTTGCTCCTCATGATACATCAGATTGGTTTACATGCCTTGCCCTAGATAGACAAAACCAGGTGTATGCAGGCACTAGTAGAGGGGAAGTTTACCGAATTAACACATCATCGTTAACGCCAACTTTAGTATTGAATTCAAAATACTTTGTCTTCGCCATTTGTTTCAATTCCAATAACAAAATGCTATTGGCTGTGAAATATGCTATCTATGACCCGTACAAACGTAAAAGTTGGAGCGGCTTTACAAGTCATGCTAGTGGATTAATTTATAGCAGGCAGAAGTTTTTCTCGGCACCGCAATTCGACTTTCATGATAGCAAAGATAGATGGTGGCTATGTGCAAGCCATGGGGAGTTTGGAGGGGATGTTCAAATATTTGATACAAAGAACGAGAAGATATATGATAAGAAAATTGAGAGTATAGTATTTCCGAATCTTACCCCTAAATCAGTCTTCGAAGACACTAGTGGCAATGTATATATCACATCCGGGTTACAGCACTTTATGAATTTTGGAGAAATTTATCGAATTGGGAATGACGATGTCGCAAAGAAAATATTTGACAGTGATGTTTATGCTAAAGAAGAAAAGGAATCGGACTCTGTTGGAGGGTTATTCATAGGGCCTGGGGTTTATAATAAATTTGATGGAAATATATACTTGTACACTTCAAATGGTATTTACAGGGCCATGATGTTTTCAGATGGATCGATAAAAAAGCTTGAACCTATATTGAACCCTTCGTTGCATTGGAGTAGGGAACCTCTTGCAATAGGAGTCGGCATGGCTGTTCATCAAATGGCTGTTACTTCTGATAACAAATTAATCTTTTTGACGGAAAATGACGGATTGGGAATATATGATTGGAAAAGACTAACGCTGTTGAGATAGGGAAATAGATATTTACTCTTTTCTCCGCAGCTGCAGGGACTAATTATACCCTAGACGCTAAGGGCGGATACCAAGCCTAATTATGAAAATAACGATGCTAGTATGTTTGAGCATCAACATTAAAAGCAAAATTATGAGACTATTATTTGCGGTAGCAATATTATTGACCGTCACCAGGACGAGAGCTCAAAATGATACACTAAGAAAAGAACCCGCTCCGGATTTTAAGAATGCCGGAGAACAAGAAGATTACTGGGCTAAAGAATTGTTTGAAAATAGCTATGCAAAGGAAAACTTTAGTAGATATACCGGGAAGATTGTTATTGTAAATGATAATACATTCGGGTATGGTGATAATATCATAAAAGTACATAGCACAAGCGATGAACTAAAAACCATTTTCAAATTAGGTATTATCAATTCGGCCATTTTTGGGGGCGGGGAGAATGTAAAGAAACCCAGTATTGATTCCATGACAATAGCGGAGAGAACTATTTACGGCCTTATAAGGAGTGACACTTTAGCTATTTCGGATGTGGAAGAATTAAAATTCCTTAACACTTCGTCTCAAGTTAAAAGATTCAGATTTTTGCTATGGAGACCTGGATTCGCAAATCCAACGCTGTACTTTTTTGAATTGACAAACGATAAGGCGAATAAAAAAACAGGATTGGTGAATTTTATAAGAGGATCGCAGCTGACCCTTATTAAAATGCGTTCAATATTGATTTAACGCCTGTGGTGCCAGGAGGAACGGAACAGCCACCGTCGACTCACAATTCATCCTGATCTATTTTCTTTATCGCTAGTACAATAGACCTCCAAACGTGTTTCTAATACCTCGTGTGTCCAAGCATCAGCAACTTATAGCCAGTCTATAAGGTAATGGAATTTGCCTCCGGAAAGGCTAAGAAGTAACTTCCAAACCCTTTGTTGCAAGTACTGCCGAAAAACCCTTCCACCAAATTTTTATAAGCAGATTTACCATGCCGTGATCAATAAAACGATCCGAAAGCCGTCCTACGCGCGTTTTGGATTGTGGAGCCAGGCCCGCGCTCAACATTGCTCTAATGTGGCATTAAGCCACGTCATTGGGAAAATCGGCAAGGAGCAAGTATTACAATTAGTAGACGAACCAACGCCACTCTGAAAGAACTCGTCACCAAACTATGCCACGAGCTGGCGCCCATTGCATTGATTATACGCAACCGGATAAACCCGTCGGAATGCACGGATTTTCGAGATATATAAATTTGATTTTGTACAGATATGAAAACTTATTTTAAAAACTTTGACGGTATCCGATGGTATGCTGCGGGTATCGTAATGTTCTTTCACATCTTTGCGCTTAAGCATTCTACATACGCGGGCATAGAATCTCACATTCCAATGGAAGGCATGGGAAAAGCTGGAGTGAATATTTTCTTTGTGCTAAGTGGTTTTCTTATAAGCTACCTGCTGTTGGACGAGATAGATACAACGGGGAAAATTTCGTACAAATCATTCTATATGCGCAGAGTGTTGAGAATATGGCCACTTTACCTGGTCGTTGCCTGCGGATATGTACTCTTGGCGCCACTGGTTTGTAGTCGGCTGAATGTCCCGTGTTCTACCAACTATGCGAGTGTTGTCGCTAACATGCGCTTTGTGCTAATGTTCGCCGTAAATATACAGATGATGCTGGCAGGAAGCAGTTCTGGAAGCATTCACGAGATAAACTGGTCGGTCTGCGTGGAGGAGCAGTTTTACCTGGTGTGGCCTTTCATGCTGTTTGCATGTAGAAAAAGACCTTTATTCCTCTTCATTTTTGCGGTAGCTATTGCATTTATTTCAGCAGGGATGACCAAATTGATACCTGTCATTATGAAGCACCCGCTAACGAGCGAGTCACTAGCATACATGTACCGTCTGTCAGTAACAGGCAAGATGGCGTACTTCGGTGTAGGTTTCCTAATGGCATATATAAGAAAGAGAAATGTGCCGTTGGGCTCTTTGTTTAACAAAAAATATCAGTGGATGGCCATAGGCTTGATACTTGCACGCAACTTTTATTCCAGGCTTGATATGCTCGATGCTTTGCTGTTCGGCTACCTGATCATGGCCGCATCCTCGGAAGGTTTTGTTCTCAACCTTGATAGAGTTGTGCCCAGGTATTTGGGAAAAATATCGTATGGCATATATCTGCTGCACCCTGTCATAGCGAAACTTATATTGATCTTGTATCTTAAGATGGGCATAGAGTCAACGGCGTGGAACTATGATTTCTGGTACCCCGTAAGTTGTATAACAATGTCAATATGTTGCGCATCCTTATCATACACGTTCTTTGAGAGCTACTTCCTTAACAGGAAAGCTAGATATGAAGTCGCTAGGTTCGGTATGCTGAAAGCATAGGTTCAACTAAAGACGGCACTTTTGTAATGAAACGCGCCAATGGAAAAATTAAATCAGCAAAACACTAAGAAACCGTACAAGGGCAGGGTATTACTCATACGATAGGGTGCGAGCATAAAAGCCGTCCTTCTACCCGGAGGGATTCTACGATTCATGTATAAGCCGACTATCCATGCGTACAGCGGAAGTGGCAAATGTATTGTTGAGTAGCCAGCCATTGAGCTGGATTGATCCGATATTTTAGTTAATATTCTTTCGTATGAAATATTTGTCTATAGTTCTCTTCTTTTTATCCTTTCAACCCACTAACAGGGTGATCCGGGGTAAGTTGATAGCCAACCAACCAAAATATAGCGTTGATCGTGTAGAAGTGTTATTCTACAGTCAACAGCATTGCCTCATTAGCCAATCACGCACGGATGAACAGGGAAATTTTACCTGCCCTATTAAGAAAATATATAAAGAGGTTTATATTTCCTACAAAAGAATAGGAGTTGCTGAAACATATCTATCCCGCTGTCCTGAAGTAGACAGCACATTCATTATATCCTTGCCAGTACCTTTTAAACGGGACAGCCTGGGGAAAGCAATCTGCCCTTTGTGTCTCCGGTCGGACAAAACGAAAAGGATTTTACCCGGAGAATCCGTGCAAATAGTAAGGTCAAGCTTTTCCAAGGCGCCGAATTCTGAGGATAGTGTATATTATACAGGTACTTGCGACTGGACCGAATTTGACCCTCACTATTATTGCGAAAGAGACCATATCAAATTTGGTTGCGAAGGGGGCCATTGAGGACCTATCATATTCCAACCGGCAGATATGGGACAAGGCAAAATCCACGGAAGAAAACACTCAACCCATCCCACCTGTACTGCCACCATTCGGCCCGGTGGAGACGAAGGTTTCCACTATTATATAAGGGAAGGGCGCGCGGACAACACCCAGCACCGGACACAAGAGGCTGAATGATGAGCAAAAAGATCATCAGTCTTGTTGGTTATTCCAGTTTTTTAAATAACTTAGCAACTATAAGGAAGTCACTTCCTTGTAGTTGCTTGCTGGTTCCTCAACTGTGTCTTTCCATCCTTTCATGTCATTGTCAGTCCTTGCGATTGAAGGATTTCCATTTTAAATTTAAATAGACGTCGATGTATATTAAATCATCGTAGGAGGGGTTTAATCATTTCATAAATGCTGGAGAACAAAAAGACTAATGGCTAAAAGTTCCAGGATCACATACTCGAATAAGGAGCGGCAGGCATCGCGGGACTCAAAAATGAAGCATAAATTCAATTCATTGCGAAATGAGTTGGAGGGAGGAAAGATCAGCAGCTTTGACCAGGTGTTTGCCATTGTCAGCGAGACCAGGTTGGCTACGGAATTGAATATATCCTTTTATACTTTCAGAAAAAAGATCGACGACCCCGGGGAGTTCACTATTACGGAAATGATGAGGTTTGCGGCGCTGATCGGCATCCAATATGAGATCATTCATGCCTTTATCATGGAACGGGTCAGGGCGAAGGGTAAAGTGAAGGTCTTCAAGGAGTGAACGGTGAGCTATTTAGGTTGTCGGGGGCTTTACTTCCTCAATTCGCGCAACACCTCCTTCGACACACCTAAGTAGGCCGCAATATCCCCAGGCTCCGCCAGTTTCAGCACCCAGGGTTGTGTGGCCTTCAAATGATCATACCGTTCCTGGTCGGACATGGTTTGCAGGCTGCGCAGGCGGTCTTGTACCTTCTCGTGGTACAAGCGCCGCATTTCCCTGTAATAGACGTGGCTCTCGGGAAATTTCCGTAAGGTCTGGATGATCATTGTATGGGTGAAGGTATTGCCGCTGACCTTATCCAGTCCTTTTAGATTTGAGCGGGGATGGCAACGCACCGCAAATTCGCCGGGGCCGAAAAATAGAGGAATGATCACTTTGCCGGGGACCCCAATGTCCAGGACCTCCATGATATGCCCTTTTTCGATAAAAAAGGCGGTAGGCGTTGTAGGTTTCACAGATGATCCTGGTTTTTTCCCCTGGATAAAGCCGGCCATAGAAATGAGAGTGTCACTAAGTGTTGATCGAAGCATGATAAGGTATTTATGAGCTGCATATTAGCAAACCGGGCACTCAATAATCATAAGAATTCTTATGTTTTTTTGCCTGGTAAGAATTGCTTAAGGCAGAAATGATTAGCTGAATGAGATAAGGATTTGTATTTATCCAAAATAAGGAATACGCTTACCCGGCATAATAATTTTTTGGAGGTCATTGGCTGTTCTTTATTTTACGGAACTGTATAATCGAATTAATACCTCCCTGATCCATAACCGTAGTTGTACTGACCGTTCATAGACAATCCTAATTAGTATAACCAAAGCCTTATTCAACATGGATCAACTATTCCTCATTTTTGACAATATTAAAAAATTGTCTCCCGCCCTAAGAGCCTACCTACAAAGTTGCCTGAAAAGAAAAGAAGTAAAAAAAGGCGAGATCATTCTCCGGGAGGGCCAGGTCGCCAAGCACATTTATTTCATCGAGGAGGGGATCGTAAGAAGCATCCGGTACAAAAAAAACAAGGAAAGAACGCTCTGGATCATGAGAAAGAACGACCTCTTCGTATCTGTCAGGAGTTTTTTTTCGCAAAAGCCGGCGATAGAGACGATTGAAGCGTTGAAAGATTGCGTATTACACTACATCTCTTTCGAGGAGCTTGAAAAAGCCTACGACGATTATCCTGAATTCGACCGGCATGGAAGGAAGATCCTGCAAAATTATTATGAACTGAGCGAGGAACGGAATGACATGAGGGACCAGTCCGCCTATGACCGGTTTGTATTCCTGATGACACATCAGCCGGAACTGGTGGAAGATGTCAGTGATTTCATACTGGCCAGCTACCTCTCCATGACCAGGGAGCACTTTAGCGTACAGAAGAGGCTCTATGCCAAACGGAATAAGAAGAAATAAACGTTCCTCCCGGTGCTAACGCTATCCCGTTAAGAATGTAAGAAATCTTATTTGCCAGGGATGTAACAATTAATAATTTCAAATCAAGCAAATTTTTAATTCAATTTAATCGCTTGATCATGGAGACGTTTGTTGCATCCCTGCAAAATGAGGTGCGGGATAGGCTGAATAATATCGGTCCAGAAGTGGACCGCCTGCAAGAGTATTATAAGAAAATGGAAGTGGTGGCGCATGCCATCAAGAAGCTGAGGCATCATGTTGCCCTCCATCCTTTTACAGACAAGGCTACTGAAATACAATATTTCAAATCCTGGTTACCTAGATTTGGGAAGCAATATGTCTATTTCCTGGCCTTGTTCAAGCTGGAGCATAACAGAGATATAAATGATAGCGACGACTTCCTGGAATACCTGCAAAACGAAAAGGAATCGATAGCTGAATTTTTCAGGAGCAACGGGGAATTTCACGCCTATTGCCATTCCGGAAGCAACAGGAAGGACGATGTTTTGTTTAGTCAAAATTATTTGCCGGGCACGCCCGATCTTTGGATGGTAGACGAATATTATTGTGAGGCCAGCGATATCCTGGCGCAGCTGCTGGCTTTTGAAAAATATAAAAACGTTATCAACCATGAGATCCGCCTGCTTACAGGGACAGACGAGCGCAGCGAGCCCGATGATGAGCAATGGTTGGGGACAGAGGCGGAGATCGTAGAATTGATCACCGCGCTCGTTGCCGCGGGACTGGTGGGTTCCGGGGGAAAGCCTGTTACGATGGCCCAGGGCAAGATCTGGGCAGAAAGGAAATTTAATGTTGAAATCAAAAATTTCAATGTCACAGATAACAACAACCGGAATCGGAAGAAGTCAGCTACGCCCCTGTTTGATAAATTGATCCGCGCGTATAACGACCGCAAGGATCGGCTTGACCCATAGACGATGCGATATTTTTTAATCCCTTCTTTTACAACTCTCTAAGAATCTATTTTGCTTTAGTTAAGCCTTAACTAAAGGGGTATACTCCACATTACTGCCCACATTTGTCTTGTCGAATTTATTTGATCATTAAAAAGGCAAGCAAATGTTGGAACAGATTTCCACTCAAACATTCGCCAAAGCGATCCTGGTATTGATGGGCTTTTTCTACGGCTATGTGCTGCTACTATTCCGGAAAGAGATAGCGGAAATGCTGAAAAGGAAGCGTAGGATCAATAGCAACCAGGATAATCGTGAACCGCCTTAAGTTCTTGCAGTGATAAGGTTTAAAAGGTTGAGGTTTTCAATGAGGAAGTAGCATCCTGTGTCGCTGGCGGCCGCCCGTACTTAAAAAAAAGGAGGTAGCTGAAAGGGCTGCCGGCCAGTACCAGGATCAACAGCAAATTGTAAATTTTTAAAACGACAAACACACAATGAAAAAATGGATTTCTCTATTCGGGGCTTTGATGGCGGCGCAAGTCCTGTTCGCACAGACCGCAGATGGGAACAATGGGATCAGCCAGGCCAATACGATGGTCAGAGGGTATTTCGATACGGCTACGCAGCTGATGTATGCAGTGGGTGCGATCCTGGCATTGATCGGCGCGGTGCGCGTGTACCAGCTCTGGGGCTCTCACCACGGGGAGGCGGGGAAGGCGGCTGCCGGCTGGTTCGGCTCCATGATCTTCCTGGTCGTCGTGGCTACTGTGATACGATCATTCTTCGGTCTATAATAAACAAACCATGCCTACCACTTACATCATCAACCGGGCTGTCGACAGGCCCATCGAATTTCGCGGCCTGAAAGCACAGTATATCCTGTACGCGGGCGGGATACTGGTGGGAGATATCCTCCTGTTTGCCATCCTGTACATCTGCCGGGTAAATTCCTGGGTCTGTGTCGGTGTCAGCTTCGGACTGGGCGGCGGCGGGATCACGATGTTGTACAAGTCCTGTAAAAAGTATGGCGAGCATGGTCTGGCCAAAAAGAGGGCGGCGGGAAAAGTGCCCCCATCGATCCGGTGTCATAGCCGGAGTTTATTTACTGATTTAAACAAATAATTATGCAACGAACATTAGAACAATTATTTCCCCTCCTGGAGGTTGCGGACGATTGCATCGTGTCCAGGACGGGGGACTATACGGTCGGCTATGAGCTGACGAAGCCGGAGATCTTCACCTTGTCGACCGAAGAGCTGGACGCGATCCACCAGGCCTGGGTAAAGGCCATCGGCCTGCTGCCCGTGGGCGCCATCTGTCATCTCCAGGATTGGTTCTACCAGTCGACCTATGAGTCGGACACGGAAAGGACGGACGGCAGCTGGCTGGCAAGCGCCAGTGACAAGTTTTTCGACGGAAGGCCCTACCTGGAACATAAGGCGTATCTATTCCTTACGCGGAGGGCAGGACGAAAGGCCCCCGCTCCGGCGCTGAGCACCCTGCTGCAAAGCAACCTGGTGCCGGAAGAATGCCTGGATGAGGCGGCAGCGCAGGAGTTCCTTCACCTGGCGGGGAGATTTGAAAGGATGCTGACGGATAGCGGTCTCTTACAATGCCGGCGGTTACCAGGGGAGGAGCTGTCGGGGGACGAAGCCCGTACGGGCGTCATCGAGCAGTATTGTATGCTGACGGGTCCGGCAGGGAGTCTCCGCCCCAAGCTGATACGCGACATCTCTTTCCTGCGGGGAGTGGAGATCGGAGAGCTGAAAGGCGTGCTGTATACGCTGGCCGACACACAGCATTTACCCGACCGGTGCAGCAGCCAGAGCCGGTATGCGCGGTACGCTACCGAGCGCTCGAATATGTCAATCGGTTTTGCCAGCGCCCTGGGACCTTTGCTGCCCTGTAACCATGTCTACAATCAATACGTATTCGTCGAGGATGTGACGATCACCACGGGAAAGCTGGAGCTGAAGCGCCGTCGTCTGCAATCACTGTCGGCCCATTCCCGGGAGAACAGCCTTACCCGGCAGGCAGTGGACGACTATCTCAACGAAGCGATCAGCGCTCAAAAAAAAATGGTGAAAGCTCATTTTAACGTATTCGCATGGACGGAAGATACACAGGACGTCGCAAGCATACGCAAACATGTCGCGGCTGCGATTTCCCAGATGGGCGCCTGTCCGCACGTCGAGGCGGTCAGCGCCCCGCAGATCTGGTGGGCCGGGATACCGGGCAATGCGGGTGACCTGCCTTTGAACGAGCGCTTCACCACGTTTTCCGAACAGGCTGCCGCGTTTTTTCTGCCGGAGAGTAACTACCGGAGCTCCTCCAGCTCTTTTGGCCTGCGGCTGGGAGACAGGATCACGGGGGTGCCCGTGCATACGGATCTCAGCGATGAGCCGATGCGGAAGGGATGGATCACGAACAGGAACAAGTTTGTGCTGGGAGGCTCGGGCAGCGGCAAGTCTTTCTTCACCAATCACCTGCTGCGCAGCTACCATGAGCAGGGCGCCCACATCGTCGTCGTGGACATTGGCAATAGCTACCAGGGATTGTGCCAGCTGGTGGGCGGCCATTACTTCACCTATACGGAGACGACTCCCATCCGCTTCAATCCATTTTGGCTACCGAAAGGCGTAGCCCTGGATACGGAAAAAAAAGAAAGCATCAAGACGCTGTTACTGGCGCTATGGAAAAAAGAGGAGGAGTCCTTCCTGCGATCGGAGTATGTCGCGCTCTCCAATGCCTTACAGCAATACTACGAAATGCTGGCTGCGGACGAGAAAATGTTTCCCTGCTTTGACAGCTTCTATGAGTTCCTGCAGGATAGGTTCTCTACGAAAATAAAAGACGAAGGGGTGAGGAATGAACATTTCGACCTGGACAATTTTCTCTATGTGCTGCGGCCTTTTTACAAGGGCGGTGAGTATGACTACCTGCTCAATGCCACTGAAGAGCTGGACCTCCTGCAGCAAAGGTTTATCGTATTTGAACTGGATACCCTAAAAGATCACCCCATCCTTTTCCCCGTAGTGACCATCATCATCATGGAAGTTTTCATCAGCAAGATGCGCAAGCTGCCGGGCATACGCAAAGTCATCTTAATAGAAGAATGCTGGAAGGCCATTACCCGACATGGGATGAGTGAATATCTCCGGTATTTGTTCAAGACGGTGAGAAAGCATTTTGGCGAGGCCATCGTAGTCACCCAGGAGCTGGAGGATATCATCTCCAGTCCGATTGTGAAGCAGGCCATCATCAATAACGCGGATTGTAAGATCCTGCTGGATCAAAGCAAGTTCATTCACCGCTTTGACGTGATCCGGGACGTGCTGGGCCTGACGGAAAAGGACAAAGCGCTGGTGCTGTCGGTGAACAGGAGCAATGAAGAAGGGAGGAAATACAAGGAGGTTTTTATCAGCCTGGGCAATGGGCATTCCAAGGTCTACCGGACAGAAGTCTCGTTAACCGAATACCTGGTGTATACGACCGAGGAAACGGAAAAGCTGCGGGTGCAGGCGTACGCGGCAAAATATGGGGACATGCAGAAAGGCGTTGCCGCCCTGGCCGCAGAGCTGGAAGGGAAACACTAATTCATCAAAGTAAAATGAATGTATGCAAAACAAGCAAAAATGGGTGATCATTTCTGCCGGGAGCGCGATGGCCATCATGATCGCCGCGGGGGTGATCGTATGGGATCAAAGGGACATTCCGCAAAGGAAGCCCCTCTTTCTACCGGGCGTCTACACCTGTGTGGCGCAAAATGAGTTCTGCCGGATCGCCGATACGCTTACCATCCGGCGCATGAACGTCGAGGAAGACAATTACGCAGTGACGCGCACGAGCTGCTTTACCCGGATCAGGACGGGGAAGGACGGCCCTCCGGAATACCAGCAACAAAAGTGGACGGGCCACTATGTGTTTGGAAAGTACCGGCTGGTGTCGGAGGATGGGGCTGATACCGTTTGGTTCTATCCAAAAAAGAACAGGGTGAGCAAGGCGAGTTTTTATTATGAAAAGATCGAGTAATGAAAAGGATCATCATGGCAGGGGCGGTCTGTGCAGGATTGCTCCTGGTGCCGGCCGGAAAAGCCGAAGCGCAATTCAATATCATCGGTGAGATCCTGAAAAGGGTGATCATGGCCATCGACCTGAAAATCCAGAAGGAACAGACGAAGACCATCGTCCTCCAGGACGCGCAAAAGCAGCTGGAAAATAATATGCAGGAGACAAGGCTGGCGGAGATCGCCGGTTGGGTGCAGCAACAGAAAGCGCTATACGACGAATACTATCAAGAGCTGTGGCAGGTGAAGAACGTGCTGCGCTATTATTCAGCCGTGAAGGGTATCATCGGGAAAGAAGCGCGACTGATCGATGGGTATAAACGGGCCTATGCGGCCGTCACCGGGGATACCCATTTCAGCGCGGCGGAAGTCGGGCAAATGATCTCGGTCTACAAAACGATCCTGGATGGAAGCGTGACGCTGGTGGACGAGCTGCAATCCCTGATCAATGCCTTTGTCACGCAAATGGATGACGCGGATAGGTTGGATAGGATCAACGAGCTGTCGGCAGGGATCGACCGACAATACAGACAATTGCAGACATACACACAGGAGAACATCCTCCTAAGCCTGCAAAGGGCCAAGAGCGAAGGAGACATGAACATGATAAAAGCATTGTATGGGCTATAGAACCTGGATGATGGGCTTGTGCCTGCTCGCTATGCAGGAAAGCCAGGCGCAGGGCAAGACGATCAGGGTGATGCTGCAACAGCTGGCGGCGCTGAAGGGCTATGCCGGCACGGTAGAGAAAGGCTACCGGCTCGCAGAAGATGGCTTACACCTGGTGCGGGACCTTAAGTCCGGGGAGTTCCACCTGCACCAGGTCTTCTTCGGGTCTTTGCAGCGGGTGGATGAGGCGGTACTGCGCTGGCCGGAGGCAAGTGCCTGTTACGAGAAAGCGGCGAAGAGCAAATCAGCTTTTGATGAAGCTGCCAGCATATATGCCGTCTCGGGTTGGCTACACCCCGAAGAGTTAACCTATGTCGGGCAGATCAGGACGGAGGTTGCCAGGAGAGACCAGGACGACCTGGAAGCATTGAAAACACTGACAAGTGACGGCGCGCTTGCCATGACGGATGGGGAAAGGATCGGGCAGATCGAAAGAGTAGCGCAGACCATAGGGACGCGGTTTCGGAATGTCCAGGTCTTCCTGGCTGGGCTCTCCTGGCTGATCGCACAGCGTCAAAAAGAAATGGCTTTTACGGGAACTTTAAAAAAGATGTATGGGTTGGATTAAAAAAACAGGAATGCTGCTGGCCGTTGCCTTTTGTCTCTCTGCCAACCACGCCGGGGCGCAATCGGTCGCGCAGCTGTTGGAGCAGCTAACCCTGGACATGCAAAAGCTGTCCCAGCTGAAGGCGACCCTGCAGGAAATGTATAAGGGCTATATCCAATTGGACAAAGACTATTCAAATATCCGGGACATCGTCCAGGGCAATTTCGATCTGCACAAAGCTTTCCTGGATGGACTGCTGGCCGTATCGCCGACGGTTCGACAATACCATAAAGTAGCGTCGGTCATGGATAAGGAAAGAAGCCTAGTGACGGAGTACCAGGCAGCCAGTCGTCGGTGGACGTCCAGCGGGCTTTTTTCTCCTGGTGAGCTGGATCATTTCCGGCAGCTGTATGGGACGGTGTCAGACCGGGGCAGTAAATGCCTGGACAGGCTCCTCATGGTGATCACGGCAGGGCAGCTGCGGATGTCGGATGCGGAGCGGATGCAGGCTATTGACAGGATCGATGCGGACGTAGGCGGGCTGCTGCAGGGATTGCGGCAATTCAATGACGCGCTGTCGGTGCAGGCGCTGCAACGGGCGCGGGAACAAAACAATATTAACAGTTTAAAATCTATGTATGGTAACAACCCTTGATGTGGCCGGGGACATCGGTAGCCTGCAAACGGTGCTGAAGCAGGCTTATGATACGATGATCCGGCATTGTTCGGAGCTGATCGGCATCGGGCAGGCGATCGCCGGGTTTGCCGCCCTTTGGTACATCGGCTCCCGGGTGTGGCAGCATATCGCAAAGGCGGAGCCGGTGCAGGTCTATCCATTGCTGCGGCCTTTTGGCATCGGCATCGCGATCTTTCTTTTTCCTTCGGTCATTGGTTTGATCAACGGCGTAATGCAACCCACGGTCTCAGGGACAGCAGCGCTGGAAGCAAATGCCAATCAAGCCGTGACGGTGCTGCTACAGCAGAAGCAGGAGGCGCTGCGGCAGTCCAATGACTGGCAAATGTATGTGGGGCCGGACGGGAGTGGCAGCGTGGACAAATGGGAGGAGCTATCGGGTGACGCGGATTCGGGGGTATTCTCGGGGATCTCTAACCGTGTGAGGTTCCAGATGGCGAAGGCGGCGTATAACATGAAGAATTCGGTAAAGGTGTGGCTGTCGGAGATCCTGCAGGTGCTGTTCGAATCGGCGGCATTGGCCATCAACACCATCCGGACCTTTTATCTGATCATCCTGGCCATCTTCGGGCCGCTGGCATTCGGGCTCTGTGTCTTCGACGGGTTTGGGCATATCATACGGGACTGGCTGGCGCGATACATCAACGTGTTCCTGTGGCTGCCGGTGGCCAATTTGTTCGGCACGCTGATCTCCCAGATCCAGCAGGAGATGATCCGGCTGGACATTGCACAGGTGCAGGCTTCGGGGCAGACGAGCTTCGGCCCGACGGATACAGCCTATTTAGTTTTTCTCATCCTGTCCATCGCGGGGTATTTCACGGTGCCTGCCGTCACCAACTATATCGTGTCGGGCGGAGGCATCGGCCTGCGGCGCATAACAGGCTCTATAGGTATTCAAAATTAACAACATGTTCAACAAGACAAGAAATATCGAGCGCGCTTTTCAGCTGGTGCGCCTATTCTGCCTCGTGGTAGTGCTGGGATGCCTGGTGACCACCGCCTTTATCGTGACCAGGAGCATACGGTCGGTGGAGAGGGCGCGGCAGACAGTGTATGTGCTGTCGGCCGGTAAGGTACTGGAGGCAATGGCCAGCGACCGAAAGGAAAATATCCCCGTGGAAGCGAAGGACCATATCCGTGCCTTTCATCAGCTGTTCTTTACCCTGGCCCCTGATGAGAAGGTGATCGGCGCCAATATCACCCGGGCCCTATACCTGGCAGATGCATCGGCCAAGAAGCTGTACGACAACCTGAAGGAGAACGGCTACTATGCAGGGATCATTGCGGGCAATGTAAGCCAGTCTATCCTGGTAGACAGTGTTTCCCTGGACATGACCGCCTATCCATATTATTTTAAGTGTTGGGCCACACAGCAGATCGTGCGGCCTACCAGTGTCGTGACGCGCAGCCTGGTGACGGAGGGATGGCTACGCAATTGTACCCGGAGCGAAAACGATCCGCATGGGTTCCTCATCGAGCGATGGAGCACGGTGGAAAATAGGGACCTGAAGGTGGCGGACCGGTAATGATCACAATTAAAAACTCAACAATGACCAAGCAAGGAAAAACAAAATTCGAGCAAAGAAGGAAATTCTTATTGGTGCTGCCTTTATTCGTCATCCCCTTTTTATTCGCCATGTTTTATGCATTGGGCGGCGGAAGGGGTGATAAGGCGCAACAGCCTGAGCACGGCTCGGGGATGGGATTTAATATGGAGCTGCCGCCGGCTGTCTTTGACAAGAAGGAGGCGGCAATGGATAAGATGGACTACTACAAGAAAGCAGACGCCGATTCCATACGCAGGAGGGAGCTGATGCAGCAGGACCCTTACCGGCGGCATGACAAGCAGATGGAATTGGTGCTGCCGACAAGACCTGCGAAAGATACGGTGGCGGATGGGCTGATGCGGAGACTGGATCTCCTGCAAAAGCAGATGGAGCAACCCGCGCCGGTGAAGCGTTATGTAAATGCAAAAAGACCAACTCTTGTGAAACATCGACAAGAGGCGCTGCCAGTGCTGAACGCGGCAAGACCCGATACGACCCCGCCGGCTGTCGACCCGGAGCTGGAAAAGTTGAGCGAGATGCTGGATAAGATCGCGCGACTGCAGGGTGTGGAAGAAACAGGGAAAGAGCATTTGGAATCGAAGCCGAAGGAACCGCCCGCGGATAAAGAACGGCAGACCATACAGGCGCCTGTTATGGCCGTGCCGGCAGTGGTGGAACGGGACCAGGAACTGGTAAATGGAGCCACCATTGCTTTGCGATTGACGGCGGGCGTAGTATTTAATGGACTGACGATCCCCAATGGGCAGCTGGTGTATGGGGTGGTGTCCCTGAATAATGACAGGATGCAGGTGAATATACACTCTATACGCTATGGTCAGTCGATCCTGGCCACCACCTGGCAGGTATATGATATGGACGGGCTCATGGGCATCCATATTCCGGAGGGATTAGGCCGGCAGGTTGCAAGGCAGTCAGCAGACCAAAGCATCGGGTCCCTGAATTTGGCGGCTTATGATCCTTCTATTGGAGGACAGGTGACGAATGCGGGGATCCAGGCCGCCAGGAGCTTTTTCAGCCGTAAGGTAAGGGCTTTGCGGGTGCTGGTGCCGGCGGGGTACCAGGTGTTGCTGCGGGATGCGAAGGCGGGTGGCTCGGCATTGCGGGTTTTACGCGATACGACGGCTGGGTCATTAGATGATTCAATGGAAGTGCATGCCATTGTACCACCTTCCGTGGATTCGCTGGAACCTTTTCTGCATGAAACGGTACGGGAAGGGAAGGTGAGTGTAACGTTA
Source organism: Flavitalea plasmicola (assembly GCF_030546645.1). GTDB lineage: Bacteria > Bacteroidota > Bacteroidia > Chitinophagales > Chitinophagaceae > Puia. The sequence continues at coordinate 35,919 of NZ_JAUOTO010000006.1, read as the reverse complement.
CGAGGGATCTACCAGCGGGAGGGGGTGATGTGGTTGTACCTGGTGGTGCGGAATAGGAGCGCTGTGAATTTTTCTCCGGATCATCTGCGGTGCACCATCCAGCAGGGAAAACATATACGACGGATGGCGGTGCAGGAGCTGCCGGTGCAGCCGCTGTATAGCAGTTTGCCAGTGTCAGTAGCAAGTGGCGCCGAGGAAGTGGTGATGGTGGGAATGAAGCCTTTCCTGCTGGCGAAGGATAAGCTGTTTGTCCTGCAGATGGGAGAAAGAGCGGGCGGGCGGGAGCTGCTAATGAACATCCATGCTCAATTAATCTTACAATCAAAACAATAATATGGCACGAGTAAGAAAAGTAATCTTTCATAACCTTAAGGTATCCATGCCAGAGACGGACTACCTGCGATTAAAAGAAGAGTGCTCAAAAACCACATGCAGATCTTTAAGCGAATACGTACGGAAGCTCATTTTCGGCAGGCGTGTATCCGTGTATTACCGGAATCAATCCTTTGATGAGTTTACAGAGGAAAGCATTCAGCTAAAAAAGGCGTTGATCATTTTATGTGAACAGGGGGATACCAAGGCCCTCGAAACCGATTGGTTAAAACAGAAGGTGCAGGAAATGCAGGCGATCCTTAACAAAATTGCAGACGCATGTTCGCCAAAGTAAGAGGGACTTACAGCATACCGGTCAAGCTGCGGTATAATTTGAAAAAGGTCCTTATCGGGAAGGCTGAATGTATATACGCGGGCAATTTCCTGAAAGACCTGGATCAAATGAGTGAAAAGGATAAGCTCAACCGGTTTGTACAAAGGACCAGTCTGAATGACAGAGCGGAGAAGAACGGCGTATCCATTGCCGTAGGGTTTAAGCCTACCGAAGAACTGTCCACAGCAAGGATGATCATGCTTGCCAGGCATTATATGAAAGGGATCGGGTTTGAAGATCAGCCCTACCTGGTTTACAGGCATACTGATGTGTCGCAGCCTCATTTTCATATTGTGTCTACCACTATCCGGGCGAATGGAGATAGGATAGACTTGAGGCCGATTATATTCCATACATCGCGTGAGGTGACTCAAAGCATGGAAGTGGAATTTGGCCTTCAAAAGCTTGAAAGGGCTGAAAAGCAAAGAGAATCGTTCAAGGTGAAGCAGGCACAAACGGTGGTCTACGGCGAGTCACCGACACAAAGGGCCATAAGCGATGTGTTGAATACGGTCGTAGACCATTACAAATATACTTCGCTGAAGGAATTGAATGCCGCGCTGCGAGAGTACAACGTAATTGCGTGGCGTGGAAAAGAAACCTCTCAGCTGTATAAGTCGCGGGGTATCCTATACCAGGTATTGGATGAAAGGGGCCACCGGATCGGCTCGCCGATCAAAGCCAGTCGCTTCTTCCTCAACCCGACGCTGGACAACCTGGAAAAGAGGTTCAAGTTGAACGAGGAGCTTCGTCACGAGCATCGCGAACGTATTACGACGGCGATCGAGTGGGCTTTTGCGGGAAAAGCGCCAGACTGGCCGGGCTTTCAGCGGTCCATGGAACGGGAGGGGATCAATATTGTCGTGCAGGAAGGCAAGGATGGAAAAGATGCGGATGTTTTTTTTATAGATCACCGGGAAAAGTCGGTGGTCTCCGGGGAAAGCCTGGGGGACCGTTGGAGCCTGGGCGCCCTGCAGGCAAGATGTGCCCGGCAAGAACAATTGCAACAAGAGGAAATACAACGACAACAAATACGGATAAGATTATGAATACAGGAGAAGATGTATATGGCATGCGAAAGGTCCTGGACCTTAGCAGGTGGATCAGTCTCATGGTATTGCTGCTCCACTTTTACTTCACTTGTTATGGAGCTTTCCGGGAATGGGGATTAACGGCGCCACTGTCGGATCGGATCCTGGACAATATTGCGCGGACGGGATTGTTTGAAAAGGCTTTGTTATCTAAGCTGGTGTCATTGGTTTTCCTGGGACTGTCCCTTTTGGGTGTGAAAGGCCGAAAGGATGGTGAGTTGGGTTATAGAGGCGCTCTGGTGCTTCTATTTTCTGGGGTGCTGTTATTTTGGGGGAGCGCTGTCGTGCTTGAGCGGGAGGACGATATCGTGAATATCGCGTGTTTGTATATGGGCAGCTGTTTTTCGGGATGGCTGCTGGTGATGTCCGGGGGAACAAGGCTTTCCCGGGTGCTGGCATCTTCACTTCGCAAGGGATTCTTTCGGAAGGAAGAGGGGGGATTTCCGCAAGAAGAGCGGTTGATCGAAACGGACTTTTCTATCAACCTAAAGGCGGAGTACCGGCTGCAAGGACATTCGCGCAACAGCCATATCAACATTATTAATGCCCGGCGGGGCGTGCTGTTGATCGGGTCACCCGGATCGGGCAAGTCCTGGTTTATCATCGAGCCGGCCATGGAGCAGCTGATCGCAAGGGGATTTTCGATGCTGGTATTTGATTTTAAATACGACACCCTGACAAGGCATGCGTATGCGCTGTTCTGTAAATACCGGAAGCGTTACCCGGCTTCGGCCCGATTTTACTCCATCAATTTCACGGATGTGTCGCGTAGTCACCGGTGCAACCTTCTCGATCCGGCGACTTTGGGAAACCTGTCGGACGCCATTGGCGTGAGCCGCACGATCATGCTGGGCCTCAACAGCAGCTGGGCACATAAGGGGCAGGGCGACTTTTTCGTGGAATCGCCGATCAATTTCCTGGCGGCGCTGATCTGGTTCCTGAAGAAATATAAAGGCGGCGTTTATTGTACGCTGCCGCATGTGATCGAGCTGGCGCAGGCGCCGTATGACAAGCTGTTTACCATCCTAAACGCCGAAGCGGAGATACAGACATTGGTCAATACGTTTATCCAGGTGTACCAGAATAAGACGATGGAAGTGCTGGACAGCCAGATCTCATCCGCCAAGATCCCATTGGGTCGATTGGCCTCCCCTGACCTGTATTATGTACTGACGGGAGATGACCTTTCCCTGCAGATCAATGATCCGGCACATCCCAAAGTGTTATGCCTGGGGGGTGATCCGGCCCGGCAGGAGGCGCTGGCCCCTATCCTATCGTTGTATATCGACCGGCTGAACAAGCTGATCAACCAACCAGGACGCCATCCCTGCGCCCTGGTGCTGGATGAGTTTGCCACGGTGCGTGCGGCAAGTGTGTTAAATACGATGGCCGTGGGGCGATCGAATGACATAATCACTATGCTCGTTGTGCAGGATATCAGTCAATTGCGGATGTTATATTCCCATGCAGAGGCAAGTACGATCATGAATATGACGGGCAACCTGATTTGTGGCCAGGTGGGAGGCGAAACGGCCCGCTGGGTGAGTGAGCGGTTCCCGGCGGTGGAGCAATATAAGACGACGGTATCCGTGAACAGTATGGATACTTCTGTCAGTAAGTCGGAACAGTCCAGCCCTGCAATTTCGCCGGCCACTATTGCCACCTTGTCTTCCGGGGAATTTGTGGGTATCCTGGCGGATGACCCGGGAAGGACAATGGAATTGAAGGCGTTCCATGCGAAAGTGCTGAAGGAGGATAGCGGTGTTTCCCAGGGGGCGCTGCCGGTGGTGCGGGAGATGGGCCCGGGTGAAATTGAGGAGAATTTTCAAAGGGTGAAAAGGGAAGTGGTTGAGTTGGTGGAAAGTGAGATGAAGAGGATTGTGAGGGATCCGGGGTTGAAGGGGAAGGTGGTGCAAGCGGGGTAAGGCGACGGTTCAATGTGCATCGGCTAGAGGGATTTCTTCAACCGGCACAGAGACAGTGTTCTAAATAAAGAACCTGATGTCGACTTTAAGCTATTTGACATAATTTGAATTAAATTATATTTGTACCGGAATCAAATTAGGTATGGTTTGATTGGGAAAAGTTATTTGACATACTGATGGCCAGGGAATAGGACAAGGAGGAGCGGTTATGGTTTGATTGGGGAAAATCTATTTGAGGTACTATACCGAGCGCTGTCACATAATACGCAATAGTTGTGTTTTGCTTGGGGAAATCTATTTGACATACTCGTGCATGTTGAGGCTGCATTGTCCGAACAGTTGTGGTTTGATTGGGGAAAGCTATTTGACATACTTAACTGCAACCCCCACACTAATTTTTATACGTTGTGATTTGCTTGGGAAAAGCTATGTAGCATACTGCCCTGCACGGGATCGACAAAATTAACAGGGTTATGGTTTGCTTGGGAAGAGCTATTTGACATACTATAACAGAAGCATCCGTGCTTCCTCTCTAAGTTGTGTTTTGCTTGGGAAATCTATTTGACATACTGAGGCTGAGCGGAAAAGCGAAGGCGGCCAGGTTGTGGTTTGAATGCGAAGAGCTATTTGACACACTTTTTGCAGCAAAATACGCAAAACTTGTCCAGTTGTGGGTTGGTTGGGAAACGCTATTTGACATACTCGGCTTTTTCATTTAAGTACGCGATAACGGGTTGTGGTTTGCTTGGGAAAATCTATTAGACATACTAGAGCTGCCAACCGTTCTCCGAAATCGTCAGTTGTAGTTTGATTGAGAAACGCTATTTGACATACTGCCAATATAAGGCACGGCATATCTATGCAGTTGTGGTTTGCTTGGGAAACGCTATTTGCCATACTCTCTTGCTATCCAGGACGCGATAAGAGCAGGTTGTGGTTTGATCGGGAAAAACTATTTGACATACTGCCGGCTCATGTCTATGTGCCGCCTTTTTGGTTGTGGTTTGCTTGGGAAAATCTATTTGACATACTCGACGAAGCTGAGAGTAAGGCCTTGATCAAGTTGTGGTTTGATTGGGGAAAGCAATTTGACATACTCTTTCGATATCCAAAGCGATCTCTTACAGGTTGTGGTTTGCTTGGGAAAATCTATTTGACATACTTGGTCTCGCTGAATTGAGTAGTCATATCAAGTTGTGTTTTGCTTGGGAAAAGCTATTTGACATACTTATGCAGGGACCGCCTGGGGGACCGCCGTGATGTGGTTTGATTGGGAAAAGCTATTTGACATACTGTCTCGCCAGAGAGTAGAGTAAAAGAGAGGTTGTGTTTTGCTTGGGAAAAGCTATTTGACATACTCCCAGGCGAAGCATCGGCATGAAGACAGTGGTTGTGGTTTGATTGGGAAAAGCTATTTGACATACTTTCCAACAAGTAATAAGCAACGCCACAGCAGTTGTGGTTTGATTGGGAAAAGCTATTTGACATACTCGGAGACACATTCGACATAGACCTAGACTGGTTGTGGTTTGCTTGGGAAAAGCTATTTGACATACTGCCAGAGCGCTTCAATGCGTCCAGGACCCCGTTGTGGTTTGATTGGGAAAAGCTATTTGACATACTGCCGAGACCTGCGCCGAATTAATGGGTATGTTGTGGTTTGATTGGGAAAAGCTATTTGACATACTATTTGATTCAAAATCAATAAGATGGCCAGGGTTGTGGTTTGCTTGGGAAAAGCTATTTGACATACTGGTAGCTATTGTATTGAACGGGTTCGGGGGGTTGTGGTTTGATTGGGAAAAGCTATTTGACATACTGTACTTGTAGTATGGGAAGATAGTACCAAAGTTGTGGTTTGATTGGGAAAAGCTATTTGACATACTTGGGATGATAATTCCACCAATCCCACCAGGTTGTGGTTTGATTGGGAAAAGCTATTTGACATACTGCTTCCCCACGCAATTTCCGACCTGTTCAAGTTGTGGTTTGATTGGGAAAAGCTATTTGACATACTGTTTCCCTTAAACCATATAAACCTGTGAGAGTTGTGGTTTGATTGGGAAAAGCTATTTGACATACTTATCGGTAATTTCAAGCCCCTCCAAATTGAGTTGTGGTTTGATTGGGAAAAGCTATTTGACATACTCGCAATAAGAGGATAGTAATACCAATGCGTTGTGGTTTGATTGGGAAAAGCTATTTGACATACTCCCATCGCTGGTATCCTGGATCTCTTCATGGTTGTGGTTTGATTGGGAAAAGCTATTTGACATACTCCGGCAGCTGGGTTGCTACCTCTCGGATGAGTTGTGGTTTGATTGGGAAAAGCTATTTGACATACTCGGATCACTCGCTGGGTGGGCCTTTCGCAAGTTGTGGTTTGATTGGGAAAAGCTATTTGACATACTAGAGGAACATGCTTAAAGTCATAAGTCAAGTTGTGGTTTGATTGGGAAAAGCTATTTGACATACTATTGGATAATGTATATACTTTAGTATTAAGCTATTAGCCACTATTTATGATGAGAAAACCACTGGAAAAGACGACAACATCACTTCTTTTCCTTAAAAAAACCATTCCTAAAACATCTCTATTTGCGTGGGCCCGGCAGGCAGGGGTTTGTCTTTGGCGCCCCAAATGTTGATGATGTCACCATACTGTCTATCGGTGATTTTAATTATGCTGACCTGGCCCTTTTCCGGGGTGACCGCCTTGGTTCTTTTGATATGTACCTGAGCGCTTTCATCGCTTGCACAATGGCGACAATACACACTAAACTGGAGCATACCAAACCCGTCCTTCATCAGCGCCTTACGGAAATCGCTTGCCGCCTTTCGCTCTTTTTTTGTTTCGACAGGGAGGTCGAATAATACAAAAAGCCACATAATGCGATATGCGTTTAGCCGTTCTTGCCTTATCATGGTTCGGGCAATTCGGGGTATTGTAATTTTTTAGCCGATCCTTCAAAGCACTTGGCCAGGTTAGCTGAAACCGACTCGATTGCGACATCCAGCGGACTCATTTGCTTGTTCCAGATGCAGTCGGTGTGCAGCAATTGAAAGAATTCGTTCTTTCTTTCGCTGGTGAGGTTATGGTAATCAGGAATGGTTCGGATCTGACGATGAACGAGCCAGTCGTTGAAAGGGCGGAAAGGTTCCATGATGTCATCGGCCAAAGCGAAGCTGTTGTATTTATTATGATGATGGATACCAGTGGTGACCAATAGTCCGCTGCCTACGAGTGCTCTTGCCACCGACGCCCGAAGGATAGTGTATCCATAGTTGAGAGAAGGGTTTGGTGGCGGCCCTTCCCTGTATCGTAAAAATGTTTCTCCGAATAGCTGCTTGAAATAGATTCTGGCTGCCTGCGCCTCACAATTTGTCGTATCACCACTTGTAACCCTTTTGGCAAGATTGAGCAGCGCTATCGATCTACAGCCAGCGAATTCCAGCACTTTTGCCTGATTTAGGATCTTCGCTTTGATCGTCTGTTGCCATAATTGCTTTTTTAATGGTTCGCTGGCATTCACCTGTGCCTTAAACCTTTCCGCCTGAATGTGATGCGTATCCAGATGCAGCAACATGCTTGACGGATGATGCTTTGCATCGCAAAAGACGACTGCTATATTAAATTCAGCCAACACTTGCATGAGAGCCGTTGTAAATGTGACCTGCGGATGATCAATAATTACATAGCCAATGTCCTCTACAGATCTGGTGATCTCATCCTCCGTCTCTTTATTGAAAATCACCAACTGGCCGAGTTTGGCGCTCAGGTGATAAGGATTCGAGAAAGACAGGATGCGCTTGCTCATTTTTCTTCATTTTCAACAAACACAATAGCTCCTATAGGGGATATATAAAAATCAATCCCTTCGATCAGGGCATTGAGTTGGTTATGGTTCATTTTTCGATACGTCTTACCATCGCCAAATCTATAATCGCCGTCCTGTATTTTCATTTCACTAAGCGGCCGGGCTTCAAGATGATGTATCATCTGGATTATTCCATACTCGTAGCTCTTTTGAATCCTTTGAATGCTGAGTCCCTGGACTTTAAATAACCGGTCACTCAAGTTTTTTGTAGAAACATCTGAAAATATCTCTTGTGGCGAAACTTCGAACAGAAGCAGCTTAATACCTTGAGTTAAAACCACGTCCTTTTTATTTCTACGCAAGAGGGGTACCTGTACTGGTTTCCCTTTGATTATTTTTTCCTTATATGGGAGATACAAACCTTGTCCCTGGCCAACCAATCCAGCCAACTCGAATGTATTGACAAGCATAAAGTCCTTCTCTTTTCCATTATCATATAATGCCATCAAGTAGTTGCCATCGGTCTGCGAGTAGTACCATTTCTTATGATCTTTTACCGCGCCCGGATGCTCCTTTACAAGTATGGGGTTTTGCAGGTTGTCCGCAAAAATCTTCACTTTAAAAACTTTAGTGGCCTGCGCATTCTTATCACGTTTTTTTCTTTCTTCGCTGGGGGGTATCTCAAAATAACCCTGCTTATGTATTGTTGCCGCGCCTGTTTGGCGCGCCAGCATTCGAAGTCTGTCGTCTACGATCTTTTCGATATTCTTTTTAATTTCGTCAGCTGTACTACCCCGAAATACGAAACCTGTGCGGTATCGAATCTGGTCGTTATCTTTTTCGCCTTTTTCAAGGATAATCTGCCCGTCGGAATTGAATTTGAACTTGCCGTCTTCTTTTACCGGAACTTTGATCGCGCCATAAAAGGTGTCTTTATGCAGGCTTGCCCTAATTCCCCGACCGCGTTGGTAAATGGGCATCTTTTTGCCAGTAGCATCCAACCGGTGAGTACCATCTTCATTTTTCAAATACAGTATATCGCCTTTGTCCCGCTGTTTTTTACGTGTTTGTTTGAGGACGTTGTCCCTGTCGGCGTGACAGATGATGATCCCGTCGGCCAACTCTTGTATCGCGCTATAAAAAGCATCCGGCTCCAAATTCCACGGATTTGGAAGTTTGGGTTCTTTCCACCGGTTGTCTTCTGCTTCACGGTATGATTCCGCCAGAAGGTTGTAAATGTCCGGTCTATTCTTTTCTTTATGAAGCAATGTTTGTATGATTGCATCGATGGCATGGTGGGTATGCCGAGTCCTATTCTTTTTTTCATCACCACCCATGGCACCCCATACCCTTTTGATCTTGTCAGTGATCGAACCTTTGGTTGAACGGACACGAATGAAGAGGGTTTTAAGGAAAAGCACGCCATATTTTGCAATTAATTGTGTGTCTACCAGTTGACTATTCTTGAATCCTTCTGTTATCTGGGTGAGGGTGAAACGCTCCAGTTTACTTTTCCAATATCGGCGATGCATTTCGTAATAATGCCGGTCCTCAATCGCCTTGTCTTTAACCTCCTTTGTCGAGGCCAGGCGGCTCCGTTTTTTTGCATATTCGATCTTGTTCTCAAAATCCTCAACCAGCTTCTTCCAGTCGGACAATCTGGGCTCAATGGCAGTATACTCTCCTGTATCCTCGGAGTAATTGGGCAATTGGGAGGGGAATAGCTTATCTTTTACATGGTTGTTATAGAATTTGAACGCGATGGTTTTATTCTCCAGGCTGTCTTCGAAGGTCAGGCTTCTTGGCAAGGTATGTTCTATATCCGTCGTAAATTCGTCGAAGAGATCCGTGTCACTTATGGTTCTACCGGTATACATGCAGACATTTCTTGGTTGCTCCTTTCTCAACCGGTACCGTTCGACGTAGGTGGTCATATCGCCGGGCAGTGTCCTTCCCTGCTCAGAGAATATTTTTCTAACCTCGCGTTCATATGCATCATTTTCACGCTTACGGTCGGACTGATACCTTTCTATAGCCTTTCTCCGGTTGGCATCATTCAGCTCTCTGGCCATTTCGACGATCACATGGGTATATTCGTCAATGATATCTTGCTTGATGAGATAATTGATCAGCTTTCTTAACTCATATAAGGCTCTCATGGCCATTGGATTCCTGATACTTTCCGTAATCGGGCTATTCAGTAATTTCCTGCCTGTGACATGGCCGGTGAAAGTATCGACCTCTTTGAAAGCGGGAAGAAATGAATCGATATCGCTGGGATGGAACAATTTGTTCAATACTTTGCTGCCAGGGTCAAGATGCACGACCTGGCAGATCACGTTTTTTATGTTTTGATCCAGTCGAGGCGGCTTCAGATAAGTGAGTTCGCTGCCTTTCGCGCCTGAAAGTGCAAGCTGGTAGAGTTGTTTGACCCGCTCTTCATACGAGGATCGCGTTTCCGGGGAGAATTCCTTCCATCTGGCCTCACCAAAATAATTCAGGATCGCGGAGTTTATGTCATTTTGATCGTCCTCATCCAGCAGCGTATATTGGTTATCGCCCGCAAATCGGTGAGTGTAGGGGAGATTGTTGTAATGGTTTATCAAACCATTGGCGATGTCCGTGCAATTCTTTTCCCGACCGACACCGTCTATGGCCTCCTGAATGGCGTTGATTAATATTTCCTGATTGGCTTTCCAATCCTCGTGATTCAGGATATAAGGAACGTTTGCCAGGAACACCGCCTTGTCATACTTTTCTCCCTGCTCCAGCCAATGATTTATTTTCCGGATCGCTTTTAGGCTGAGGCTGCCATACCCTTGCTTAATGGGTACGCGTACGAATTTATCGGCGTCATTTTCGGAAAAACCCAGCTTGGCGGAGACTTTATGCCGAACAATCGCCTGATCTTTATCATTGTCCATAGCAAAGAGCCAATGCCATAGGTCATACAAGTCAATCTGTTTGTCAGGATATGGAAGCGCGGCTGGACCCTTTTGGGACTCTTCCCATTTTATTCGTTTCACGGCGGCTCCCCTCATTTGCCAGGTTCTTTCCTCGCCCAATAGGAAGATAAGGCCAGCCAGGGTGGGACAGCCGGCAATCGTTTGCCCATTCTTGTAATTAAACACCCTGTTCGGGTGATGCTTCATGAAAACTTTGCTGATATCGGAGAATTCGAAGGTCGGGCTTGATCTACGAAAGAATTTTTGCTGAGCCAACTGCCTTTCTGCAGCATTCAGCGGTTGCCAGGTCTTTCTTCCATCATCGGAGTATTTTATGTTATTGAGAATCTGCCACATCCGATACAGTTCATACTCTGGGTGGGAAACCGGACACCGTGGTTTGTCCTTTTCGTAAATGCATTTACCAATCGTTCCCTTTTGAGATCGCAGAGGACGTTGGTCGAAAATAATCCTGCGGATCGCTTCGGTTAGCGTTGTTGAAAGCCCCTGATACCCGGCGATCTCCAGGAACTCGCTTTGAAGTGTGATCCTGCTTATATTGGTGCTTTCCTCTTTCCGTCTCCTGCCTCTGCCCCCTTCGGCAATTAACTCGGATAATTTCTGGCCAATCGTTTTTCCAGCGAGCGTTTTTTCAAGTTCTCCGATCGCGGTGGCTACTTTTCCCAGTTTCTTCGGTCTTGTTGCCTTATCCTCGGCATCATTGTCTGTCGGCACTATCTCAGCCGTCTCCTGGGCTTTATCGCTTCGATTGCTGAGGTAGCCCCTCCGTTGATTTATATGATAGGCGATCCTTCCAAGTTCATGCAGAGATAGCTTTTCTTGTAAAGCATTTGCGCGCAGCTCAAAAGGATTGGCGTAGTCCGCCAGTCCGTCGTTGTTGAAATCAAGGCGAAGCCAGTTTCGAAATATGTTACTTTCCGGATATTTTTTTTCTCTGTTTCCCGCCGGCGTTTTCCATTGTTCAAGTTCTTCCATAGAAAGAGGGCACATGTTGTTCTTGATCAAGATTGCCAGGAGATCGATCTTGCGCCATCTCCGGCGGCGGTTCTTTTTTCTTGCGGACTTGTGTTTTGTTCTTTCGGCTGCCCGGGAAAACTCTATACCCTTTTCCTTTCCGACACCTTTTTCAAAAATCACAACCCCTTTATGGGTGATTTGGCTCGGATCATTATTGCCTTCAGTGTCGCGGATTGCCCAGCCAATACTGTTGGTGCCAAGGTCCAGACCTAATACTTTACTCATTTGTTGTTATGGTTTGGGTTAGAAATATGCGGTAATACCAAATAGATTGAAATAGAGGATAGCAGGAATAGACAGGTACTAATCAAGGAGAGCCTTCACCCGAGAATTTTCGCTTTTCAACGAAAAGTTGGATAAATATAAAATTTTTATTTTCTTTGTGCAAAGAGATTGTTTTTCCCAATCTTATCACAATAAGGCTAAATGCCGCAGGTGAAAACCTTTGGCCCTGCTTCGGTAGGGCCTTTTTATTCCCCTCATGCAAATGATCTGCTTATTGGATTATGGACGAGAAAACCGATCAGCAGGACAAGGAACATTATAGACATTATGAACCCCTAATTTTCTCGGACAGCCCGGCGAGAAAATTAGAAGGGAAAAAAATCTCACGTACTCCTAAACAGACAAGAGTTAAAAAAAGACGGGTTATGAAAACCCGTCTTCTATGATCAATGGCAAATCATGAAACTTTGCCAGGACGTCCAGAGCTGAATTCCCTTCGACCAGGATCTGCTGGTCATAAAACAGCCGGAAAAGGACTTCGTCTTTCGGATGAATGCGCATGATGTGTAATTCATTCCCTTTTTTGATCAGAAAGTACAACATACATAATTGTTTTAGTGGTGAAAAAATAAATCCCCTCGCACAGCACAGGAGGGGTTTGTTTTTTTTACCACGACAAATGGATTATACTTCCCAAAAAAGGAATGGCACATCGCAGTCTCCGAAAGACATTCCGGCTTATATGACCAGCTGGTCGTTGCTGCATCTACCGCAAATTACCTGGGGTACTTAACAGGTCTCCGCTGCCTTATTTTACCGCAGCTCGGAAGAGCACAAACAGAAAATCATTGCGGGATAACCGAGCGAAGCGAAGGTTACGAGCGAGGAAGAGCGAGGTACGCAGCTCTGACGAAGTTCTCAGCAGCGGGGCATTAGGTCCCACATCGTGCCATCGGTCGGAGAAAAGGAATGCAGCCGAAGAAGGTTTCTTATATCGATAGCAATCTATCCCGGAATGAATATCCCACCTGCGCACAGTATCTGCCAGGGTCAGCCCTGCCTTGGAGCCGCCTTATTTTGGGCGAGGAGATTCAGCTACAACCGCTAAATAGAAAACTCGCAGAGTAAAGAAGAGATGTTCAGTGGTACCCAAAATACAGCGGCGGAGAGGTTAGGGCTGCCCGGCCAAAGAAAAAGAAAGAGGCACAGGATGCATAAGACGTTTAACGCATAATTTTCCCTCGCGTGAGGGATGGCAGCGGTAGCCCGCAGGCCAAAGGCCGAGGACTACAAGCGAACAGCCCGACCCGAAGGGGCACGCCCTCAATACTATACTCTCTGCCTTGGCAGCGTATATAAGTTGCCGGCCAAATTTTTGTTGAATGGCTAAAAGTTCCAGGATCACTCACTCGGATAAGGAGCGGCAGTTAGCGCGGGAATCGAAAATGAAGTATAAATTCAATTCGTTGCGAAACGAGTTCGAGGGGGGCAAGATCAGCAGCTTTGACCAGGTGTTTGCCATTGTCAGCGAGACGCGGCTGGCCACGGAATTGAATATCTCTTTTTACACGTTCAGAAAAAAGATCAATGACCCCGGGGAGTTCACCATTTCAGAAATGCAGAAGTTTGCGACGCTGATCGGCATCCAATATGACATCATACATGCCTTTATTATGGAGCGCATCCGGGCGAAGGGCAAGGTGAAGCTGTTCCGGGGATGACGGCAGTCCGATCTACAGCCGATGTGTTTTCAAAAAAGCGTACAGGGTTTCGTTAAAAGCTTCCGGGGTCTCCATATTGGGGAGATGCCCTGCGGCCGGGATGACGGCCAACGCAGCCCCAGGAATCCTGTCGCTCATCAGCCTTGCGATGGGCGGGGGTGTAAAATAATCTTCTTCACCTACCACGACGAGCGTGGGGACGCGAATGGATGGGAGAAAGGACAGGTGGTCCCTCCTATCGGCCCTTCCGCGATGGGCGGCAGCGGCGCCTTCGGCTGTCGTGCTGCTCATCATGTCATAGAGATGCGTGTAGACGGGCGGGTTATTCATGGAAGCCGGAGCGATGTACTGGTGGATCGTCTCGTCCGTATGCTGCCGCATGCCTGTTGCGATGATCCTGTCGGCTTTCTGCAGGCGTTGTTGACGGCTGTCGGGGGTTTCTCCCCGTGCATCCGAATCCACGATGACCAGGGCTTTTACTTTGTGCGGGAAGATCCTGTAGCATTCCAGCACGATCTGGCCTCCCATGGAGAGGCCGCAGAAGACGGCATTGTCGATGTGAAGCGCATCCAGCAGATGGAGAATGTCCAGGGCCATTTCATCCAGCATTACTTTGCCGGGCGTGACGTCGGTGTGGCCGTAGCCGCGGAGATCGGGCATGATGAGGCGGTGTTCCGGCGCGAAGCGGGGCAACTGGTATTTCCACATCGTATGATCGAAGGGGTGGCCATGGACAAAGACGATGGGCGAGCCCTCTCCCCTATCGTCATAGTGAAGCTGTATTCCCCGTATGGATAGCTGCTGCATTTTTTGATTGTAAAACTAGCGAGAAGGGCGCGGTGAAAACAGAAGCAGATGCGGCAATTCGGGGTGTATCAGATGGGAGGCAGAAAAAAATTTTGCAACGGATAACAGACAATTAACAAAACTTCCCTTACTTCGCATTAAGTAATTTCCCTTATCCTTGGAATCCTTTCTTTCTTTTCAACCCACTTTGATTAGTTAGTAGCAACAACCGTAGACGTATGGGCCATGCCCTGCGCAACACCCTTAAACCGGCTTCTTATGCAAGGACCCCGGAGCGCAATCCTATTGCTGCTCTTCTTTATATCTTATTCCTCTTATGCGCAGGACCTGCCTGACAAGGCTGCTGCTGTCACCAATTTTCCTTCCCACTTCTTCAGCAAAATAGAGAACAGGATCGCCGGCCTGGACGACCAACTGACGCACCAGACAAAAAAATACCTGGAGCGCATGCGCAAGCGTGAACAGCGCATGTATAACAAATTATATAAAAAAGATTCGGCGGCGGCAAAGACGTTGTTTGCAGGATCGATCGGGCAGTATGATGCGCTGTCCCGAAAGCTCGTCAGTGATACTGGTGGCGGGAGCTTGCATATTAATGGGGAATACCAGGCTTATACGGATTCATTGCAGGGGATGTTGAAGTTCCTGAAGAATGACGGGGCTGCCGGCTCTCTTTCTCAGCTGAGGGCATTGGAGGCAAAAATGCAGGACGCGGACCAGATTAAGGAATTCGTCCGTCAGCGCAAGCAGCAGATCTCGCAATATGTCCAGCAGCATAGTGGTTTGTCCAATCTCCTGGGTAAGGACTACCAGGGGATGAACCAGGACATTTATTACTACTCGCAGCAGGTGCGCCAGTATAAGGAGATGTTGAATGACCCGGACAAGCTAACGAAGCAGGCGCTGGCGATCCTCGGCAAGCTGCCGGCTTTTCAGGCTTTCATGAAACAAAACTCGCAATTGGCGGGGCTGTTCAATTTGCCTTCCAATTACGGCGATCCAGCCAGCCTGTCTGGCTTGCAGACCCGCGACCAGGTGGCGGCCTTGATCCAGCAGCAGGTGTCGGCAGGTGGCGCAGGCGGTGCGGCGGCTTTACAAGCCAACCTGCAATCAGCACAATCGCAGCTGGATGGGTATAAGGACAAGCTGAGCAAGCTGGGCGGCGGCAGCGGAGATATCGACCTGCCGGATTTCAAGCCCAATGAACAAAAGACAAAGACATTCTGGAAGCGACTAGAGTATGGGACGAATTTCCAGACCACCAGGAATAATTCCTATTTCCCTACGGTGTCGGACTTCGGGCTGTCGGTGGGCTATAAGCTCAGCGACCGGAGTATCATTGGTCTGGGCGCCAGCTACAAACTGGGCTGGGGGAATGGGATCCAGCACATTGCTTTTTCCAGCCAGGGAATGGGGCTTAGGTCGTTTGTGGAGGTGAAGCTGAAGGGGAGCTTTTCATTATCGGGCGGATGGGAATACAATCACACGCGGCCCTTTGCTTCGTACCAGCAGTTGCGGCGCTGGGATGAGTGGACCCATAGCGGACTCATCGGGGTGAGCAAGACGGTGTCGATGAAGAGCCGGGTGTTCAAGAAGACGAAGGTGCAGCTGTTGTGGGATTTTTTGAGTTATCAGCAGGTGCCGAAGGGGCAGGCGGTGGTGTTTAGGGTGGGGTATAATTTCTGAGACGGTATTAATAAAAAATTGAGAGCATCATTTAAAAGGAGTATCAAAAAATGAAACATTTCGGCAACAAAATCTCTACATGCCTTCTACCTTTATTATTATGGCTATCCGGGTTTTCGCAAACAATACCAGCAACCCTGGATTTCAAATCTCCGGAGGTAGCGGCCTTCAATAGACATATTGAAACTCCCGTTTCCACCTATACAGGGGTACCAAGTATTAGTGTTCCACTGTATGAAATGAATATAAAGGGTGTAAAAGTTCCGATCACCCTGGATTATCATGCTGGGGGAATCAGGGTAGATCAGGAAGCCACAATCGTTGGTTTGGGGTGGTCATTAAATTTTGGTGGAGAGATTTCCAGAGCTGTTAGGGGTGCTCCTGACGACAAGGCATATTTTGGTGCTACCGGCACTAACAGTGTTGAAGGTTTCAATAGCTCGCCCTCTTCCTCCAATAATGATAAAAATATACGATCACAGGCTGTCTATGACGCCAAGCAGGCACTTACTATTGATTTCATGCCTGACATGTTCTATTATTCTGTTTTAGGATATTCAGGCCGTTTCATGTTTAGCCAGCAACAGAACAAGTTCATATTATTTCCGAAAGAGGATATAAATGTTCAACAAACGTCCAATCCGGTGAATTCTTACGGTATTGGGCGCGCGTTTTATTCCTGGAACCTGCAATTGCCTGATGGTACTTCTGTCGACTTTGGGAAAGATGCCGTGACTTCTCAAATTCCATCAGGTGGGACGGTAAATACAAAAAGTAGCTGGCAGATTAAAACAATACGAAATATTTACAATGACAGCATTACTTATACGTATGAATCCTATAGCTACAATGCCTACAAGTTGAATGGAGAAAGCGTGGAGCTGCTTGGAGGATCAACTACCGCAAAGGGTGTAACACAGACTGGATATTCTGATACAAGGATCAAGAGCATTCGTTTTCCTGGAGGCACGGTGAATTTTACTTACACTTCCAGGCAAGATATGCCGACGCTGGCGCTGGCGCAGATGGTTGTACTCGATAATAACAATAAAGTAATAAAAACAGTAAAATTTGATTATAGTTATTTCACAGGCGACCAGTATGATATTTTGGCAACTGTTAATCCTGTAGTTGTCAGTTATGTACCCACCTATTATAGATACTTGCGTCTGCGATTGGACAGCATAAGCATGGTTGCGGACTCGATCGCTCCATTGAAACACAAATTTGACTATTACACCAATGTGCTGATGCCATCGAAATTTACTTTTGCTCAGGACCATTTTGGATTTTATAACGGCAAGGCAAATATGGCTGAATTTGGGCTTATACCTGATCTGTATCCGTTTTCTCAACAGCAGATTTTAGGTTTTCCGGGGGGCGACAGAAGAGTTAATCCGCAGGTTAGCAACGTGTTTTCATTGAAAAGCATTACTTATCCGGAAGGGGGCAGGACAGAATTGGTTTATGAAAGTAATTCAGCTAGTCTCGTCGATATACCATTCCATTTGGTCGATTTATACCAGGATGACAACCTCAGAGATACTGCTGTTAATATTTTTGTCAGCGGATGGAGCAGGCATTCATTTTATCCATCGCCAGATAGCACAGCACCGGATGGAACCCAATATTTTATTAAGCAATTTACTATTTCCAGCAATGGTCACCCTGCTGTAGGGCTAGGATGGAATGTATCTACTAATTTTGGGACCTCTTCGTTGGAAAACAATACTCCGTATAATGTAGATAATGTTTATTGCAAACTGGAACAAATTGATCCTATGGGAAACATCACCCTGGTGCAGGATTTTAGTACTACACCTCTGGGTTCGCCTACGCCCTATCAAAGGGTCACAGGAAGTGCGACAAATTTAAATCTTAGTCCAGGGAACTATCGCTTAACCGCCAGGTTCGTATATCTCAATCCCGTTGGATCTGCTGCTGATAATCAGCCTTACAACTTTCAGCTCTCGGTAAAATGGCGTGAACTGGATACTGCTAAAAATATGGTCAATGTAGGTGGGCTGAGAATAAAAAAAATAAATAGCTATACGCAGGATAACGTGCTGGCAAGAGTCAAAAAATATACTTATACCACGCCTACCGGATATACTTCAGGAAAATTGGCATCATTTCCTCAATATGTGCAAAAAGTTACAAATAACGTTATAGCTGGATTAAGATATTTTTCAAATTCAGTTCTGCCGTTGGAAACAACCTCTGGTTCTTATTGTGGGTACCAATATGTTGATGAATACGATGTCAGCACGAGTGATTCGACGAATGTGCTTCGTACAAACTACGAGTATTCATTTGTCAGACCGACATTTGTTCAATATTTTTCCTATATGCAAAGCGCCGCCTATGCGCCATCAGAATGGACTAGGGGTAAATTAGTGTCCAGGAAGGTATACAAAGGCAATGCGATACTTAGTAAGGAGGACTATGATTACTATAGCATTTCACCTCACCTTCTTGGGTCTAATCAGGAAGATTATGTTGCAGAAATAAACACGGACTTTATCAGCTACCAGTCGTTATTTTTGACCAGTGATGGCTCTGCGCCTCGCCCTCCCGATGATTTTTATGATTCCGTTGTAATTGTGGCGATCCGGTTTGGGGCTGCGGGTGCTGTGTCTTTCTATTATGGACCATATAATATTCCTCAAGGAACAGTCCCCTATTTACGCCATTATACGGGGTTTGACAAGCCGATAACTAAAAAGAATACGCTTTATGATGACTTTGGCAATAGCATAGTTACAACGGACAGCTTTTATTATGACAAGACGCCCGGAATTTACCAGTTGACACGCACCAGAACAACAGATAGTAAGGCAAGCTTGCGGCAGTCATCTTTCCTGTACCCGTATGATTTTAATTCGATTGCACCATATTCAACGATGGGTCAACGTCATATATTAAACCCGATCATCCAAAAGATAGATTCTGTGAAAGGGGCTTTTGTGAGATCTAGCAAGACAAATTACCAGGATTGGGGTAATAATATCATAGCACCCTCCAACAGTCAATCCCAGGTATTAAATAACCCGGCAGAGACCAGAGCCCAATACATGGCAATGGATAGTAAGGGAAACCCACTTACCTTTTCCAAATCCAGCGACGAGCCTATCAGTTATGTGTGGGACTATAACCAGTTATATCCAGTAGCTGAAGTGAAAAACGGGTCTCAGGAAGATATTGCTTATTCAAGCTTTGAATTTGATGGAGCCGGCAACTGGTCAATCCCATCAACACTCAGAGATACGGTATATGCAATCACGGGAAGAAAGTCGTATAATTTGTCTAATGGCGCCATTACGAGAGCGTCCTTAACTTCATTGAAAACGTATTTTGTCTCCTACTGGACCAGGAATGCGCAAGCTTATGCCATTTCCGGTACGGTAAATGGTTATCCCATTACGGGTAAAACTGTAAATGGTTGGACTTTGTATATTCATAAGATTTCAGGACAAACGACTATTATTATATCGGGTACTGGCAACATCGACGAATTGCGCCTCTATCCACAGGGAGCACAGATGACCACTTATGCCTACGACCCCTTGGTCGGCATGACCAGCCAATGCGATATCAGCAGCCGGTTAACTTATTATGAATACGACGGTCTTCAACGCCTCCTCCGAATCCGGGACATGGACGGCAATATTGTGAAGCAATACGAATACCAGTATCAGGCGTCTACCCGTTGCGGCACCAACTGCTATATACTATCCATGACGAACCTGGCGGGCACGGGTACCCTCAGCTACCCGGTGGGCGTCTTCAATGCCAATGGCAAACTACTGGACACGGCGTCCAACCAGGCCAGATTTATTACCAGGTGGAATGCGGATACAGCCAATGCCAACAGGGGAACTTTATCCGCCGGAGGGGATTCCATGCATTTTCAGCTGACGTTAAATGCAGGAAAAGCTCTACCCGCTATCACAGGATGCAGGTTTCACAAAGTGGACCTTTCGTGGAACCAAATCGATGGGGTACGGAATATAAATGGGTGCTATGTTGATTTTGGCGATGGCGCCAGTGTTCGGCTGCCACCCAATCCTGGTGACATCATAAATCCCTTGCCTGCTAACACCATCCAGAAAGGGAGTAGCGCCTTATACCTGGTGCATACCTATGCTGACACGAGCCTGAAGACCCTGACCTTTTATCACAATGATGCGGAAGAGACCCAATACCTGGACAATGTGAATGCGTCGGCTACCAGCCTTTCCAAACTGAAAAATTTCCGGGGCAATCTTCCGCAGCACATGAAGCAGTTTGGCAGCAGCTCCTATCAGCAGGCATCCATGTCAACCGTCGCTAATGTCTCCAACTGGACATCCATTCATTCGATCAATGATTTTCACCTCAATACGGGTGATGGCGGAACGACTACCATTCAAAACCTCAGCTATCAGCAGGACTTCATGGCCGGCAACCCGGACCTTCAGTCCATCCAGCTGGCAAGGAATAACCTGGCGTGTTATTTCGACTCTACGTTTAAGATCAGCCGACTCAAAAGCGATTGGAATACCTGGTTCAAACATTTACAATTCCTGTCTCTCACGGATGCGCAGTGGAACAGAGAGGATCTGAGTGGCTTGAAGGAACTTAATTATCTCTATATCATACCCGGAAGACCTCATTATTCCAATGATCCCACGGGTAACGCGGAGATCCCTATCCCACAACCTGTGGTGGACGGCATTTTTAACCAGGTTGCATCGGGCAGCGGGCAGTCTGTGAACGGTGGATTCCTATACATCAGCTCCGGTGGATCGGGACGATCGTCCTCGTCCGATACGGCAGTCAGCACGCTGCTTGCCAAAGGCTGGACGCTTTACCTGGACGGACAACAATTACATTAAGAATATCAGGATATAAACTTTTAAGCATTACCCATGCAACTGATCAGAAAAATATTGATAAGAGGATGCGCGCTGACGGCGACCCTTGCAATTTTTAGTAATAGCCAGGCCCAGACCCCTTATCCCACCACCATCAAGGTAAATTATGTGCGGGCTTGGGATGCAAAGGCGCCGGAAAAGGATCCCGCTGCGCTGGTGTCCCTGCCGCTGACAGGCGTTAACCAGACCACCCAATACTTCGATGGTCTGGGTAGGCCCTTGCAGACTGTGGTCAAACAAATGAGCCCTTCCGGCAAGGACCTGGTGTCGCCCGTTGTCTATGACGCATTTGGAAGGGAACAGCTGAAATATCTGCCTTTCGTGGCGAATGCCTACCAGTCAGACGACCAGGTGAGCGATGGCAATTTAAAGATGGACCCTTTCCAGCAGCAAGCGGCTTTCGGGGCCGTACAATACCCCGGTGAAACTTATTACTACGGAAAGACGGATTATGAAGCGTCGCCCTTGAACCGGGTGCTCACCACCTATGCGCCCGGCAATAGCTGGGTGGGCAATAACAAGGGCGTATCCAGCCAATACCAGGTGAACACGGCCACGGATAGTGTTCGTATCTGGAATATCGCCGCTGCTGCGGGCAGCACGCCCACGACCACTGCTATGTATGGAGCTGGTTTGTTGTTTAAAAATGGAACAACCGACGAGCAAGGGCACCAGGTATGGGAATACAAGGACAAGGAAGGGCATGTCGTATTGAAAAAGGTGCAGCTGTGGAACACGCCTGCAGCAGGGCATAGCGGCTGGCTTTGTACTTACTACGTTTACGACGACCTGGACAATCTTCGTTTTGTCATCCAGCCCAGGGCAGTAGAGTGGCTGGGGGCTAATAGTTGGGTTTTCGGCGGTACGTATGGTCCCCTGGCAGTAAATGAGCTTTGCTTCCGGTATGAATATGACGGCCGCAATCGGATGATCATTAAGGATGTCCCGGGTGCAGGAGAGGTATGGATGGTGTATGATGCCCGGGACCGGCTGATCATGACACAGGATGGCAACCTGCGGACGCAAAGTCCGGCGAAATGGATGGTGACGGAGTATGACAGTCTTAACCGCCCCTGGCGGACCGGTCTTTTAACAGATGCCAATGACCGGACCTATCACCAGACCCTGGCATATAATAGCGTTAGCTATCCCAATACCGCCTCGAATTATGAAGTGCTGACACAGACCTTTTACGATGACTATGCATGGGTCAGTAGTTCTGGTTCCGGCTTAAGCGCCACCATGGCTGCCAACCGTACCCAGGATGCCAGCTTGTTCTATACCGCTTATAACACATCGCCGGCCTATGCGGTGCCAATGACCTCTTATGCAATTACCACCGGCATGACTACGGGAAGCATGACAAAAGTACTGGCTTCCTCGCCAGCGCAATACCTGTATTCGGTGAACTTTTATGACGACCATGGACGGGTGATCCAGGCGCAGAGCACCAATTACCGGAACGGGATCGATACCCTTACCACGCAGTATGATTTTAGCGGCAAAACTTTGCGGACATTGTTGGGGCATAAAAAGGC
This sequence comes from Flavitalea plasmicola, assembly GCF_030546645.1. Taxonomy (GTDB): domain Bacteria; phylum Bacteroidota; class Bacteroidia; order Chitinophagales; family Chitinophagaceae; genus Puia. Next base: position 13,503 of record NZ_JAUOTO010000006.1, on the reverse strand, counting down.
AGGAACGTCTACCCAGTACCATACCGTATCCACAAAAATGAGCTATGATGCTGCCGGCCGATTGAAAAACATACTCAAGAACATTGACGGCACAGGCGATCAACTGATCGACAGCGTGCAATATGACGAGCTGGGCCAATTAAAGAACAAATACCTCGGCAACCAGGTGGACAGCCTCGCGTGTGCCTATAATATTCGTGGCTGGCTGACCAGCATCAACAAGAATTACCTCACGAGCACGAGCGCTTACTCCCGGAATTACTTCGGGATGGAACTGGGGTATGACAAAGCCACCGATGTTACCGGCAACACCTATGCAAATCCTGCACTCAATGGAAATATCAGTGGCACGATCTGGAAGGGGGGAGGCGACGGTATTAATAGAAAGTATGATTTTACGTACGACAATTTGAATCGGCTAGCAGGCGCCGACTTCAACCAGTATACCGGCAGCGTTTTCAATAAATCCGCTGGTGTCGACTTCAGTGTCAGTGGCCTGTCTTATGATGCCAATGGCAACATCCTCGCCATGAAGCAGCGGGGTCTGACTGTTACCACTTCCTCAACCATCGACTCCCTCTCATATTCCTACAACTTCAGCGGCATCAGCAACCGGCTCCTAGGGGTAACGGACGGCACCAATAACCAAAACTCTACCCTGGGAGATTTTCACTACAATCCCAATGGAAAAGGGTCCGTGGATTATACGTACGATCAGAACGGCAACATGATCACGGACTTTAACAAAGGGATCAGCCCCATTACCTACAATCACTTGAACTTACCACAAAAGGTACACATCAAGAGCAAAGGCGACATCATCTATACCTACGATGCGGGAGGCAATAAGCTCGCCAAAGTGACGATGGACAGCCTGTCCAAACACGCCACGACCACACTGTATATGAACGGCTTTGTGTACCAGCAGGGCGACACGATCATCACTCCCAATACCGGCATTGACACCTTGCAATTTGTCGGTCATGAAGAGGGAAGAGCAAGGTGGGCTTTCCATCGGTATGTCAACGGATCTACAGGTTACAAATGGGAATATGACTTCTTCGAGAAGGACCACCTGGGCAATACAAGGGAAGTGTTAACGCAACAACGCGACACCGCGCAATACATGGCCACCATGGAGGCGGCGTACAGGGCTACAGAAAACAAGCTATTCTACAATATACCGCTGACGAATGTATGGAGCTATTATGTCAATGGAAGTTCCGGGCCTAACCCCTTCGGCACCGCCGTCACCAACCCCAATGACTCGGTCTGCCGGATCAATGGTAATACGCCGCATGAAGGACCGGCGATCATCCTAAAAGTGATGGCGGGCGACCTCTACCGGGTGGGTGTTAATTCTTTCTGGAAATCCGGACAGACCTCTACGGGGACGACGGATGCTACGACAGATGTACTGAGCTCACTGGCTAATGGTATTATTTCCATGGTAGGAGGCGCCAAGGGAGATTATGGTACGCTGAGCAATAGTTCGACCAGTCCGTTGCTGGGCGGTGTCAATGCTTTCCGGAATGACAAGAACCCCACACCTCCCGTATATCCGAAAGCCTATTTGAACTATATAGCCCTGGATAACCAGTTCAATTATGACCAGTCCGCCAGCGGGGCGCTGGGCGTGGGAGCGGCAGACAATCTGATGTCGCTGGCCACGGATACTATCCGGATCAAAAAGAACGGATATTTGTATATTTACCTGCTGAATGAGACGAAGAATGTCTCGGTGTTCTTTGATAACCTAAGCGTAACGCATTATACGGGACCGTTGCTGGAAGAGACGAATTATTATCCGTTTGGGTTGGCGATGGCGGGGATATCGGATAAGGCATTGAAATCACAATATGCTGAAAATAAAAACAAGTTTGTCGGCCAATTACTTGATGACGATCTTGGTTTGGATTGGTATCAATTTAGATACAGAAGTCATGATCCGCAAATTGGTCGGTTTTTCCAAATCGACCCACTATCAGCTAATTACGTATACAATAGCACATACGCGTATGCAGAAAATAAGCCTATAAATGGAATCGATTTCGAAGGCTTGGAATGGTGGGGTCCTTTATTAGCATTAGCAGAAAATAATTCTGTCATCACACGGGGACCTGTATTGGAAAATGTAGTTAGGACAGGAGCTGATTTGGCAAAAGAAGCCGCAGAATCTACTCAGGAGCATCACGTTATGCCTCGACAATTAAAAAAAGATCCAACCGTAGAAGTAGCTAGAGACGAGGGTTTCAAATTTGAGGGTAAAGAGAATAAAGTTGATGTAGAAAGGTTCAGTAAGTCGACAGGGCAAGGACGCCATGGGAATCATCCGGATTATAACAAAGAAATGGCCAGAAAGTTAAACGAATTTAGAAAAGATAACCCTGATGCAAGTCCGCAAGAACAACTGGATTTTGTTAGAAACGCAGTCAAAGAAACGAAAGATTTAATAAACAATAACCCTTTAAAGAAGATAAATGATCTATTCAAGGATGTTAAGACAACAAATGCTCCAGATGCAACGAACGTTAATAGGATAGACCCTAATGCGCCGAGAATAATAAAAGTCAAAGTTTATCAACCACTTTTTCCTCCTAGAGTTACTTAAACTAAAAGATTGGTAGCCGGTTTTATATTACATCCTGTTAGGTTTATTGAAATGATCGCAGCCTTCAATTGCTCACTGATGTAAAAATTACTATCAAAGCTGCTTATTTCAAATAAATCGAGCGATTTATCGAAATGATCGCTTAATTTTATTTTCTCTGCCCAAAGAGTGATTGATTTACCCGGATTGTTTTTTTTGATTTCACTTTTCTGGAATAAATAATCTTCTTTAGAGGAAACGGCAGTATATCCTAAGTTGTGAGTATAATTAAAATACGTAAAAAAGGTAGATGCTGGGTAATCAACGAGGTCCGTTAAGTTGGAAATAATATGCATCCAATAGTATTCATAGAAAGTTCGTTTATAGGAAACTTTTGAAGGATAAAATCGGTGTGATACGAGGCTGAAATTTTCTAGCAATTCTTTAAACCTACTACTGATCAAAAGCCCTCCATTGATTGGAGCAACACTTAAAAGATCGGTTAATTTTGCCTTTCCTTTGACAACGAAATAGTCCAAATTTGGCACAAAATCAGGAAAGTTGTATACACATCTTGATAAGGCGTATACAGAATTACCTGCTTTGTAATCATAGTCTGGCCCCATTTCTTGTACTTGCGGGTATTGAGAACCTGTTTCAATGGTATTGCATGCAGGCTCTATGATATAGTAAGACATATACTTCTTAAAGGATATAATTTTTTATTTCTTTTTCTAGTGCGAAGATACCAGATAAATGTGAATCCTACTCGTGAGGAAAATTCTCAATAATTCGGTTAGCATGGGTAAGACCTGGTCTCCGTGATGTGTAATTCAGCTCCTTTTTGATGAGTAAGTATAACATACATAATTGTATTTGTGGTAAAAAAAATAAATCCCCTCGCACAGCAAAGGAGGGGTTTGTTTTTTTGCCACGACACATGGTTTATACTTTCCAAAAAAGCAATGGCACATCGTAGGCTCCGAAAGACATTCCGGCTTATATGACTAATAGGTCGTTGCTGCATCCGCCGGAAACAGCCTGCATTCACTTAACCAGGTCTCCGCTGCCTTATTTTACCACTGTTTGGAGAAGCACAACCAGGGAGTAGCGCGGTAAAATTCAGCAGCGGGGCATAAAGCAACACATCGTGCCATCGGTCGGAGAAAAGAAATGCAGCCCAAGAAATTTCCTTACATCGATTGCAATCTCTCCCGCAATAAATACCGCACCTGCACACAGTACCTGCCAGGGTCAGCCCTGCCGCGGAGACGCCTTATTTTGGGCGAGGAGATTCAGCTACAATCGCCAAATAGAAAACCCGCTGAATGAAGTTCCAATATTGATTGGTACCCAAAATACAGCGGCGTAGCGGTTAGGGCTGCCCGGCGAAAAAAGAAGGAAAGAAGCACAGGATGCAGAAGACCGTTTAACACTTAACTGCTACCAGCGTGAAGGATGGCAGCGGTAGCCCGCAGGCCAAAGGCCGAGGACTACAAGCGAACGGCCTGACCCGAAGGGGCACGCCCTGAAAAACATACACCAGCACATCTATTACTCCACTCAGTCACCACTTCCTCCACCATCGATTCCCTAACCTATTCCTATAACTACAGCGGGATCAGCAATAGGCTGCTGGGCGTAACGGACGGCACCAACAACCAAAACTCTACCCTGGGGGATTTTCATTACAATCCCAATGGCAAAGGGTCCGTGGATTATACGTACGATCAGAACGGCAACATGATCACGGACTTTAACAAGGGAATCAGCCCCATCACCTATAATCACCTGAACCTACCACAAAAGGTACATATCAAGAGTAAAGGCGACATCATCTATACCTACGATGCGGGAGGCAATAAGCTCGCCAAAGTGACGATGGACAGCCTGTCCAAACACGCTACGACCACGCTGTATATGAATGGCTTCGTGTACCAGCAGGGAGATACGATTATCACCCCTGCCGCTGGCATTGACACGTTGCAATTCGTAGGTCACGAAGAAGGAAGAATAAGGTGGGCTTTCCATCGGTACGTCAATGGCACGACCGGCTACAAATGGGAATATGACTTCTTTGAGAAGGACCACCTGGGCAATACAAGAGAAGTGCTGACGCAGCAGCGCGACACGGCACAATATATGGCCACGATGGAGGCGGCGTACAGGGCTACGGAAAACAAGCTATTCTACAATGTACCGCAGTCCAATGTATGGAGCTATTATGTCAATGGCAGCTCCGGCCCCAATCCCTTCGGAACGGCCGTGACCAACCCGAATGACTCTGTCTGCCGGATCAATGGCAATACGCCGCATGAAGGACCGGCGATCATCCTGAAAGTAATGGCGGGTGATTTGTACCGGGTAGGCGTCAATTCTTTCTGGAAGTCCGGACAGACATCCACAGGCACGACGGATGCCACGACAGATGCACTGAGCTCACTGGCCAATGGTATTATCTCTATGGTAGGAGGTGCCAAGGGTGATTACGGTACGCTGAGCAATACTTCTACCAGTCCCCTCCTGGGTGGCGTCAATGCCTTCCGGAATGATAAGAACCCTACGCCGCCTGTGTATCCGAAGGCCTATTTGAACTATATAGCCCTGGATAACCAGTTCAATTATGACCAATCCGCCAGCGGAGCGTTGGGCGTAGGAGCGGCAGATAACCTAATGTCCCTGGCGACGGACACAATAAGAATAAAGAAGAACGGATATTTTATATTTACCTGCTGAATGAGACGAAGAACGTCTCGGTGTTCTTTGATAATCTAAGTGTAACGCACTACACAGGGCCATTGCTGGAAGAGACGCAATATTATCCATTTGGGCTGACGATGGGAGGGATATCGGATAAGGCGTTAAAGGCGAATTATGCGGAGAATAAATATCGGTATAATAAAGGATCGGAGTTGCAGAATAAGGAGTTTTCGGATGGAAGTGGGTTGGAAATGTATGAGACGCAGTTAAGGGAATTGGATCCTCAGTTGGGTAGATGGTGGCAGATAGATTCCAAAATCGATCAAGGATATGAGGGAGTAACACCATATGGGGCTATGAATAATGATCCCCTTCGATATAATGATCCTTTAGGGGATGAAGGAGAAGCTTGTTGCAAGGCATTTTGGAATGGAGTGAAATATGTGGCAACTGGTCTTTATAACGCTGCAGTCACGGATGCTCGGATAATAAATACATATGTAAACCCAGTAACTCCATTTGTAGAAACGGTTACTGGTAAGAGTGTTGAAAGTAACTTTTCTGCGAATAAATCTAGAGTTGCATCAGGGGCTGAAGCGGCAATAACTTTAATACCTCTGGGAAAAGTTGTAGGTGCCGTTGCAAAAGCTAGCGAAAGGGCAATTGCAAAAACAGGAGAGAAAGCAGCTGAAAAGGCGGGAGAAAAGGTAATTGAGAAGTTGCCGGATAACGCAAATGTCGTTCGAGGTGGCTTAAATACGCCCGAGTCGATTGCGAAAGGAACAGGTACGCATCCAGAAGGAGTTACAGGAATTTCAGTTGAGTGTGGAACGTGTTCAGTTAAAGAACTAGCAGCACCCCTTCCCCATAATAAAATTGGGACCACAACTGTAGGTGAAGTACGAGCTGCAGGTGGAGATGTCATCAAGACGTCAGGGAAAAGTCCTAATCACGCTACTTTAACTGGCCTTTCACCAGAAAAGACTAGTGAATTATTTACTCCAATAATATTTAACCCGAATAAGCTATAATAATGAAACCACATATCAAAATATATGCGGATTTTAATAATGCCGACAGTAAAGGTAGAGTTAGGTTAACTTCAGACGGAACTTTTAGAGACCTCGAAAGACTGAACATTAAATTGAAGTCAGGCCTTGAAATCTTGTTAGACGATGACGAAGGGTTGGCGACTTCTGGGGTGGTTCTATTTTCAGACGAGGAAAAAATATGGGTAGCAAAAATCAATTGGGACGATCTAAAGTAATATTGCTCCTTCACTCGTAGACTTCTCTTCTAGGTCCAACGGTAATGATCGTGACGACAAGGCGACCGTCATGGATCTCGTAGATAACGCCGCGGTAATCGCCGATGCGAATGCGCCAGGCATCACGTCCTTTTAGCTTCTTGCAGCCGGAAGGCCTGGGATCCTGTTCCAGTTACTTCAGAAAAGGTTAAGGTAGCAGAAAAAACGGATCATATTTCCGGAGGAATAAATGCGAAAGTGGCACCGGTTTTTGCTATCGGGATCATTGGATTTGCTCAGCCGGAAATAGGTATTCCTCTGGCAGTTTCTTATTTGACGGGAGTTCCTGTGTCACCTTCTCCCCAAACTATGGCAACCACAGCAGCAGCAGAAGGAACGACGGCACTGGATCAGATTCCTATAACAACTGTACAAGTGCTAGAAGTGACGGAGGCTTCGGTTGCAAAAGCACTTGAAGGTTCGATAATGCAAATAACACAGCCTTCTGTTTCGTTGCCGGTGGTGCAAGAATATTTAGCGCAGCTTGCCAAAGGACGCGTGGCGCCGCACATCAAAGTTGACAGCTATGTTATAGTGGATGGTAATCGTGTTTATATTGCGGGAGGCGTATTTGGAACAGAACCAGCAACGACTCCTGGAGTAATGGCGCCAAGTTTGGCTCCTCTTAAAAAGCCATTTCAAGAAATTAAACTTGATAAAATTGATTGGGGAAACCGATAATATATGAAAATACCATTTGCAACGAATGATTTTTTAGAAGTTCCATTTACATCATTAGCGGCTGTAAGCTTAGATGGACTCAACCTTCATAGGGTTATATTAGAAGGGATGGATATGAGCAATTCTAGTCTTATTAGCTGCAATCTTAGAGGAGCGGTATAGGTAAAGTCTAATCTAGCCAATAGCAACTTGTCCAAAGCTAATATCATCACAGCGTACTTTATGGACGCAATACTTAAGAATTGCATTTTAGACGGAAGTGCAGCAAGCGGATGCACTTTTACAAATGCGGATTTGCGGAATGCGTCATTGCAAGGTGTTAATATAACTAATGCAGATTTTAGTAATTGTCGTTTGCAAGGCAGTGTACTGAAATGCATTGGGATAGAAAAGGCATTATTCAAAGGGGCCTTTTATGATAAATTTACAATTTGGCCAGAATATTTTACCCAGAAGAAGCAGGATGTATCGAAGTGGTAATTTGACATTGTTTGGATCATGGACTAGGATCATTATATACACAAAGGCATTGTCGATCTCTAATTTTATCGGACAGCACGGCGAGAAAATTAGCAGCGAGAGAACCCCGTCACAATTGAAAAAAAGGAAAGGCGCATCGCGGGGACCGAAAGACCTTCCAGCTTATATGGCCTGCAGGTCGTTGCTGTATCGGCCGCAATTAACCTGGGGGACCTAACCAGGTTTCCGCAGCCTTATTTTACCGCAGTTGAGAGGAGCACCATCAGGGAGCGGGGCGGGAAAATAGTGCGGCGGAGCATTAAGCAGCACATCGTGCTATCGGTCGGAGAAAAGGAATGCAGCCCAAGAAATTTCCTTACATCGATTGTAATCTCTCCCGCAATAAATACTGCACCTGCACAGTGTATCTGCCAGGGTCAGCCCTGCCGCGGAGACGCCTTATTTTGGGCGAGGAGATTCGGCTACAACTCCCAAATAGAAATCACGCTGAATAAAGTTCTAATATTGAGTGGTGACCAAAATACAGCGGCGTAGCGGTTAGGGCTGCCCGGCGAAAAAAGAAGGAAAGAAGCACAGGATGCAGAAGACCGTTTAACACTTAACTGCTACCAGCGTGAAGGATGGCAGCGGTAGCCCGCAGGCCTTAGGCCGAGGACTACAAGCGAACAGCCTGACCCGAAGGGGCACGTCATGAAAAGAATCTACATAACTATTACCCCATGAGTCACCACTTCCTCCACCATCGACTCCCTCTCCTACTCCTACAACTTCAGCGGCATCAGCAACCGGCTCCTGGGCGTAACGGACGGCACCAACAACCAAAACTCTACCTTGGGGGATTTTCATTACAATCCCAGCGGAAAAGGGTCAGTGGATTACACGTACGATCAGAATGGCAACATGATCACGGACTTCAACAAAGGGATCAGCCCTATTACCTATAATCACCTGAACCTACCACAAAAGGTACATATCAAGAGTAAAGGCGACATCATCTATACCTATGATGCGGGCGGCAATAAGCTCGCCAAAGTGACGATGGACAGCCTGTCCAAACACGCTACGACCACGCTGTATATGAACGGCTTTGTGTACCAGCAGGGCGACACGATCATCACACCCAATGCTGGCATTGACACCTTGCAATTTGTCGGTCATGAAGAAGGCCGGGCAAGATGGGCTTTTCACCGGTATATCAATGGCTCTACAGGCTACAAATGGGAATATGACTTCTTTGAGAAGGACCACCTGGGCAATACAAGAGAAGTGCTGACGCAGCAGCGCGACACGGCACAATATATGGCCACCATGGAGGCGGCGTACAGGGCTACAGAAAACAAGCTATTCTACAATATCCCGCTGACCAATGTGTGGAGCTATTATGTCAATGGCAGTTCCGGGCCTAACCCCTTCGGCACCGCCGTCACCAACCCCAATGACTCCGTCTGCCGGATCAATGGCAATACGCCGCATGAAGGACCGGCGATCATCTTGAAAGTGATGGCGGGCGACCTGTACCGGGTAGGCGTCAATTCTTTCTGGAAGTCCGGACAGACCTCTACGGGGACGACGGATGCCACGACAGATGTACTGAGCTCACTGGCTAATGGTATTATCTCTATGGTAGGAGGCGCCAAGGGAGATTATGGTACGCTGAGTAATAGCTCGACCAGTCCATTATTGGGTGGTGTCAACGCCTTTCGGAATGACAAGAACCCTACACCCCCTGCGTATCCGAAGGCCTATTTGAACTACATAGCCCTGGATAACCAGTTCAATTATGACCAGTCCGCCAGCGGGGCGTTGGGCGTAGGAGCGGCTGATAATTTAATGTCCCTGGCGACGGATACAATCAGGATCAAAAAGAATGGATATTTGTATATTTACCTGCTGAATGAGACAAAGAGTGTCTCAGTGTTCTTTGATAATCTAAGTGTAACGCATTATACGGGGCCTTTGCTGGAAGAGACGCAATATTATCCAGGTGGCCTAGCCATGGCAGGGATATCAGACAAAGTATTGAAATCGAATTACGCTGAAAATAGGTATAGGTTCAACGGGATGGAGCTACAGAACAAAGAGTTCAGCGATGGATCAGGGTTAGAGGAGTACGATTTTGGAGCTAGGAACTTTGACCCTCAGCTAATGCGTTGGTGGACGATCGATCCTCAAGCGGATCAAATGCGACGGTTCTCACCTTATAATTATGCATTTGATAATCCGATTCGATTCATCGATCCTGACGGGATGGCTCCTGAGGATTGGGTGCATTATCATGATGCACATGGAGATGCTCACACAGATTGGGTAGCGAGCGTCCATGATCAGGCGGGGGCAGAAGCTTGGGCTGCCGGGCAGGATAAAAATAATACGGATGTTAAAGATATAGGCACCTCAGGGTACCAAACCAATGGTCATACTGAAGACGGCCAGTCTTCAACTACGTATAAATTAAATTCTGACGGAACAGCAACGCGTTTGGGAGAGGGAGAACTGAAGCCTAGTACAACGACGCCAGATCTTGCGAACGTAGAACCAGCAGGTGCCGCTCCTTCCCCTGCTGCAAATGCTCCTTCACATATAGACGGCGGGCCATCCCCTGGCGGTATTATGAAAGCGGGATTGGCTACTGCGGGTGTAATTGCCTTAGGAGGAGGCGCGGGATTTAATCCCGTTGCCGACGGTGCTGCTGGCGTGGTTATTACGGTCGCTGCTATAGCAGCAACAGCAAATTTACTGTGGGATGCACTGCATAGTGAGCAGGTTCCAAGTATCACCATTCCTCCTTATCCGGGAAATAATCCTACAGTTCCACCTGGCGAAGGTTGGCAATGGAGAGGTAAGGAAGGATCAACTCCAGGTTCAGCTGATGGTAGTTGGTATCACCCTGACAATGGTAGCCTTTATCCAAATCTTGAGCATCCTGATCCAATAGGCCCTCATTGGGATTATCAAAAACGGAAAGTTCCAGGAAAGTGGAGGTTATATCCTGATGGATCAAATGAATGGGTGCCCCCAAGATAATTTAAATTATATGATAGAAAAGATTGATGTAACTGGAGACGGTTCAAATGCTTACATACGTAAGCAACTTTTAAGAGGCAGATCACTTTCTGATGGGTTGAAAAACTTACCAATAGAGAAGGGAACTGTTTATGCCTTCGTTCCTTCAGAAATAGAACTTGACAAATTGTATAGATTCGAAAATGGGGGAATATATTCTTCAGATGAGGAGCTAAGAAACCGTACTGCCCGATTTTCGGCGATTAGAAATGACGCGTTGACGCCTATTTCTGTAGAAATTGAGCGACTCATCACAACCGAAACGAAACATTGTTGTCTTTTTGAAGATCCGGTTTTATGGCCTAAAGACGAGGAGTTAAAAAATAACGGTATTGAGTTTGTGTGTCTTGGCGATAAGCAGGTATTTTATTTTTTTAATAGAAATAATACTGACCTTGAAAAAATAAAGCAAGCTATTCTTGTCAGCGATAGCTATGTTTTCACCTGTGCGTTGAGTTCATTGGATATCAATTTGCAATCGGCTTTTTCTTCTTCAAAAGAAATAACTACTGAATTGCTAGACGAGTTTGTGCGGAATGTGTTTGTGTTTTTTATTGGCGCCTACGATGGAGAGGGGTATCTTATGTGGGTTAAAAAGGTTTAGTAAAGAAAGGCCGAAAGGGCTTTCTCTTTTTAAGGCGCATATACTTCCCTGGCTTTACGGTATTGTAAACTGTTAGTCGATGAACACTTCCCAGGAGCATTTACCGGAGCAAAAGCAAAAGCAGCTGAGAGAGATCGCCGGGATCATGGTGAAGGCGGTGAATCCTGAGAAAGTGATCCTGTCCGGCAGCCATGCGACGGGCCGGTGGGTGGAGCACCGGTATACGGAGGGCGGCATAACTTATGAGTATATCAGTGACTATGACATCCTGGTCATTACTAAATCCGGCGAGACCCGCAAGGACTATGAGGTGCAAGACCTGATCGAGAACCGCTGCTTGTACAAGACGCCGGTCACGGTGATCACCCACGACATTGATTTTGTGAACAAGATGCTGACCGAAGGCCAGTACTTTTTTACCGATATTGAGAAGGAAGGCATCCTGCTCTATGATGCCGGCAACACGCCGCTGACGGAACGCAATCCGTTAAGCACTGCGGAGGCAAAAGCTATTGAGCAGCAATACTTCGAGCCGTGGTATGGCGCGGCAAAGGAGTTCTACATTGATGCACAGAACGCATACCAGCGGGGTAGTTGTAAAAATGCTGCTTTTTATCTTCACCAGGCGACCGAGAGCATCTACAATGCGATCATCCTGGTACATACCACCACCAGCCGTACATCGAGACCACGGTGGAAGATATCGAAGCGGTGTTTAGCCCCTTGAAAGATGCCCAGTTCAGCAAGAGCGACGAACTGACCAAGGCCACCCGTGGGTTTTTAGAATTACTCAAAGTGATCTTGCCGGAATAGGGCAAGGTCAGCTTTTACCGCGCGGGAGATCCGGGGTCAGCTGCGGATCAACCCCTGCAACCTGAAGCGCTACCTGGTGGAGCTGGAACGCTACGGCTACATTAAGGGCAGCGGCAACCGTTACCGGGGAAGCTACGAATACTCCATCACCAACGTGCAGGAATACGAGCAGCTGAAATCGAGCGTCGACCAGCATCTGAATTTATACCATAACTACAATTTTATACAATGGTTAAAAGTAATGACAAATATAATGTGCAAGATAATCGGCTAAATATTGGGGACAGAGAAATTGTGTTTGATGACGTGATTAAAGATGTTCTTGAAATATCAGATATGCTGATACTTCTCATGCTTAGACCTGATGGGGTGTTCCATAATGAAAATGTGTTTGGCATTAGCCTTACAGAAAAGAAAATCAGGTGGCAGATTGCTAAATTAAAATATGGGTCGGAAGATTACTGCCCTTTTGTAGGCATTAAATTTTATGATAATCAACTTTATCTCAATAACTGGTGCGGTATATATTTAATAGTGGACCCCCAAACAGGGCAAATATTGGAAAGGAGTTTGCCTGCGAGATCTTAAAGGGTTAGGTAGAGCTTAACCGCTATGTTTTTTCATTGTGGAGCCTTTACTCATAGACGTCTCTCTGCGATGTCCGATGGTAATGACAGTGACGACAAGGCGGCCGTCATGAATCTCGTAGATAACGCGGTAATCGCCGACGCGAATGCGCCAAGGCATCGCATCCTTTTAACTTCTTGCAATCTGGAGCCTATTTTGGGGAAGGGCATTCAGCTACAACTGCCAAATAGAAAACCCGCTGAATGAAGTTCCAATATTGATTGTTGGCTATAACCGAGCGAAGCGAAGGTTACGAACGAGGTATCCGAGGAAGGGTCCAACAGTGTTGGAACCAACGAAGGATACGGGCGTAGCCCTCGAGGGACGACGTTCTGACGAAGTTCTACAGCGGCGGAGCGGTTAGGGCTGCCCGGCGAAAAAAGAAGGAAAGATGCACAAGATGCAGAAGACCGATTAACACTTAACTGCTACCAGCGTGAGGGATTGCAGTGAAAAGCCCGCAGCCCAAGGGGCGAGGACTTGCAACGGAAAGCCTGACCCGAAGGGGCACGCCCTGAAAAAAAACTTATCAGCACCTTTATTACTCCAATAAGTCATCACTTCCACCATCGACTCCCTCTCCTACTCCTACAACTTCAGCGGCATCAGCAACCGGCTCCTGGGCGTAACGGACGGCAC
>NZ_JAUOTO010000005.1 GCF_030546645.1 Flavitalea plasmicola | reverse complement strand
CTTTTTCATATTGACTGTTTAAAATTAGCTCTTTCGAGTCTAATTCCAACCTGTCCTAATATCAGCGAAGGCTACAGATCTTTGTGGCGCCTATGGCGTTCTTCGTTCTCAACGAACAGGAACGTCTCTTCTACTTCTGCTGTCCTTCCAAATCGGACTTTGTACAGAACAATGATCTCTTCAATTGTTGCTACTTCTGATATATCCAATAATTGGGCATCTATGGCGTTTTCGCCATGCATATAAATGGTCATTGTGCAAAAATTTACAATACTAAATATGGTGGATACACCGGTAATATGTGCCGGCACAGGCGGGAACGTAGAAGAGAGTTGGTGGTTTGAAAGCCGACACTTATCTTTACTATACGTTCTAAAAGGATAGCCTAAGGAGTTTCCTCTTTAGTCACATTGCCGCAAAACAATATATCCTTTTTCTTTAAGCCCAACTATCAGAGCCAATGAGAGTTGGGCTTATGCTTTGGTTTTCATATCATTTATTTATTTACATGCTAATAACCATGAATTAATTTGAATGCATAATCATATCTAATTTTCCTCTTTTCGATAAAATTGTCTAACCAAGCAGGTTCTTCATGACTTAGTTCCACCATCTCACTTGTCTTAGTATCTTTAAACCTTGCGCCAATCTCGTTTAGCACTGCTAATTCCGTTTCGTGAAATAGTTCTGATTTAAAGGTACTATTGCGAGCTGGTGAGAAATATTCGCCCACCCCCCCATTCGAAAACTCTTGATATGTTACATCGACAAAGTCCCTACTAGCTGCATACTCAAATAGACTATTAAAATTTTGTAATACCGGCCCCAGGTTAATCGCCACATATTCCGCTCCACTAATACTGAAACAAGTGCGCTTAAAATGCAAGAAATCAGCGTAAAAAAGCAACTTATTCATTTTAGTTTTCCAAGGTTTCATATAATGAGTAAAAAAAATTATCATTTCCAGTAGCTTATCCAACCTAGGAGATTTGTAGCCTGTATATATGCCCAGAGTCTGCACACCCAGTCCCTGCATCAGGTATTCAGACAAGCCGTTCATTTCAAAATTTTTTCTATTTTTGTTCAAATTCTCCAGCCTTTTCAACAAATCTTCGACCTGCATATTATCTGATTGTTGACTGCCTGCATACATTGGGCTAATTAACAGTAATTTTTTAAACTCCTTCGGATCCCGCGCCAGCGTAATCAGCCTGGCATTAGATATGCTGGGGACCTCCCCCAATTCATATTGCCGATACACATTGACTCCAAATCCTAACACTTCTGACATCTTGGTCGCGGAAAGTCCATATTTTTCTCGAATTGCTTTGATATCATCGGGGAAAGGTATATTGTATCGTTCACGGTATTGATTAAAGTATTGGGTTTGGTTCAAGGTTTCAAGAAACTCATCAGTATAAGTCTTACCAGTTTCATCACAATATTCATGAAGCCAATATTCAAATCTATCTTTCCTAAATTCAATAGTATGCCTGCTCACCACTACCTTCATTTCATTTCCGGTAATAGGACTTTTCATAAATTTTTTTAATTATATTGAAATATTAAATACGAAGTTGTTGCGGTATAAATTCCAGACAAACTGCAGGCGCACACTCCATGCCCACAGAAATCTTAATATCCAAAGAGGTGCCATTATACTTTCTGTAAAAATTAGCTACTAGCCTCCACGGATACAGATTGACCGGGGCACCCCTGATGACATAATCCTCTATGTCCAGGTCGTCAATTATTCTTCTCTGAGTCGCTGCAGTCATTCCTAAATTTGCCAATAATATCGTGTTTACAGCATTTTGATTGCAAAAAAGGATGCCGTGCACATCAATAACACTTTTAATTGCATGTACCAGTGCATGGGCATCTGGCGTCGTGGTTACATTTTTCATATAAGATGAATATCTTATTTTTTAAATATCTCACTTTAAAGTGGGATTTAAAATCGAATAATCTGATTTTTAAGGCTTCACACATTTTTTTAGTTTTATATTTACACTTTAATGATATAAATTTACTAATTTTTGAGATTCAACGCTATAATGTTATTCACATTTTATAAAGGGAGTTGATATCTTCCGCTATCAAGCCCTCCGGTCGAGCATTTTGAAGCCTTATACCTTCCTTATATATAACACCCGACTTCTGTTTTGGTACTAGGGATTCAACTTTAAAATTAAAAAATGGAAAAAATAAGTCGTATTGCATGATAACGTGAGAAAAATCATCACTATGATTAGACCTACCAATTCCCATACCTCCTCCTCAAATACTCCACAACAACCCTCTTATCAAAAAGCAGCCTTCCTCCAATCTTCACCCTAGGAAATTCCGGATCCTTGATCAGTCGAAAGATCGTGCTCGTGGACATGCTCGTTACAAAGGCTAACATCTTAATGTCAACAAGATCTTGTTCTGGAGAGTGATCAGCGATTGGACCGGAATGTACGAGATGACTAGCCCTGATTTGGGCATTCTCAGTTTCTATCTTATTCATCCTCTGCCGGACCTTATAATTCCGCTGCCCACAGGAAAGGGAACAAAACTTTGTAGTGGTCTTTTTGGCGATGAATTCTTTGCCGCATTGCTGGCAAATTCTTTTTAATTCAAGATTGCTGCTCATACCCTATTTTTTAAATTGTCTTAAAAAATAGGCCTGATTTCAATAGTGCCAATTGATGTCGGTAGGTTTCCACAACTTTACAGAACTGTATAGTGCTATAGTTATTTCACCCTTTAAATATGCTTTTTTGTACCTCTGTATCTTTTATAAAACAGGCCATTATCAGTACAAAATAAGAAAATATGATTAATATAATTAATTTACAAATGCATATTCATTTTAAAATCAATCTGTAGCATCAAATCATTTCCCAATACAAAACTTACTAAATATATAATCCAACCTATCCTCACTCGTGATCTCCCCTGTGATCTCCCCCAGATAATGCAAACAATGCCGGATATCCAACGCCAACAGATCCCCTGGCAGCCGGTCATCCAACCCCTTATGAATACCCGCCAGTGACGCGCCCACCTGCTGCAGCGCATGATAATGCCTTGCATTCGTCACGATGGTCCCTTCCGTCTGCGTATTCCCTTGCAGGACCTGGTCCACCAGCCGCTGCTTCAGCACATCCACCTGTCGCCCCTCCTTAGCCGAAATAAACACCGCATCCGGTATCCCGCTAAACTTCCGCCGGGCCGCATCCTCAGACATTGCATCCACTTTATTCCCTACCCACACATATCTTTTCCCACCATCGGCTAGAACCAATTCCTGCTTACGCCCCATCACTTCATCGACCCCGTCCTCTACATCAAACATATACACCACAATATCCGCCTGCTGCATCTTCTCCAGGCTCCTCCCCACCCCGATAGACTCGATCACATCCGTCGTATGCATCCTGATCCCCGCCGTATCGATCAGCCGGAACAATATCCCATCTATATTCAACGTCTCTTCAATAGTGTCGCGCGTCGTCCCTGCAATCTCCGAAACAATCGCCCTGTTCTCATTGAGCAATGTATTGAGCAACGTCGACTTGCCCGCATTGGGCTTACCGACAATAGCCACAGAAACTCCATTGCGGATCACATTACCTAATCTGAAAGACTGCAGCAGCTGATCCACCGTCCCTTCTGCGGAAGTGACCAGCTTATAAAACTGGCTCCGATCCGCAAACTCCACATCTTCCTGCGAAAAGTCCAGCTCAAGTTCTATCAGTGCCGAGAAACTTAACAGCTGTTCCCGCAATTCCCGGAGCGCCTTCGAAAACCCGCCCCGGATGGTATGCAGTGCCGTCCGTGCGGAGGCCGCTGTATTGCTGGCGATAAGGTCCGCCACCGCCTCCGCCTGTGTGAGGTCCATCTTGCCCTTTAAAAAAGCCCGTTGCGTAAATTCTCCCGCACGCGCCAACCTGGCTCCTTGCCGCAACAGCGCCTGGATCACCCGTTCCTGCACATAAGGGCTCCCATGACAGGAAACCTCTACCACGTCCTCACCCGTATAGGACCGGGGCCCCTTGAACAAAGACACCACCACTTCATCCAGCGTCTCCTCGCCTTCTTTCAAAAACCCTACGTGCAGCGTATGCGAAGCCTGCTGCTCCAGATCCTTCGACGGAAAGAGCCTACCCACCACCCTGAAGCTTTCCGGCCCGCTGATCCGGATCACGCCAATAGCACCGATCCCCGGCGGTGTCGCCAGGGCCACGATGGTGTCATCCCAACCTGCTAATTTTCCTAACATGGGGGCAAAGGTACATTTTTATGGGGTCGGCGGAATATCACTATTCACCAGCCGTTGCGTCGCACCCTTGTACTGTCGCGGGGCGATTCGCCCCTTCTCCGCTCCTGTTGCTTTCACGGCAATTCGCTGATCCTTCTCCGCTTTTTCGCCAGCCCTAACCGTTCCGTCGCTGTAATTTCTCTTTCTATCAACATCAATTATCCCTGGACCGACGGACTATTTAACGAATGTAAATATCTCCACCATCGAAATTAAGGCTCCTCCACGGCAGGGCACGGCTTAAACCCCGCCTCCGCACATTGCCTTTGCCGCAAACTCCATCAACATGCTCATGCCCCTGAATGGCAAGGCGCAGCCTTTACCCTTCTTCAAACTCGTCCCGCTTATCAAATCCCCACTGGCCCCCTCCGCGACCAGCCGATCAGCTATGGCCTGAAGAAGCCTTAATTTGCGCCGGTCATCCAGCCACAAATGCACGATAGAATGGCTCGCTCACTAGAGGACAAATGCTCAGAGATAACGAAAATTACAGCGACGGAAGGCACATAGCTGTCGGGAATAACCACAGGAAAGCCACAAAGCACCTAAACAAACCCAAAACACCTATACAAACCTAAAATGCCTAAACAAACCCAAAACACCCAAAACAAAAAATCCCCTCCATCCGGAGGGGATCCTTTATAACTTAACCAAACCCATTATTGTGCTTCCAACTTAAACACGATCGGCTGTTTCTTATAAGACTTCACCTGACGACCATTCTGCACCGCAGGCGTCCATTTACCGCTCTTCTTGATAACCCGCACCGCCTCATCACGCAATCCACCTTCAGAAGGACCGCTGATAGCCGATACATCACTCACATTACCCTCCTTATCCACGATGAACTGTACCACAACAGTACCCTGTATCTCATTATTCACCGCTTCATCCGGGTAGCGGAAGTTCTTGTTCAGATAACGCAGCCACGCCGCAGGGCCACCAGGATATTCTGACTCGATCTCCACCTTGGTAAAGGTCTTATCATAATCTTCCTCGTCCTTCTTAGGCGCTTCTACGACACCTTTGCCGGCATCTGATACAGGAGGAGCTGTAATACCCTCATCCTTAATACCTTCCTGGTTGACGGTACCGATCTTGGTGTCCTCCAGCTTTTCCTGCTCGGGGGGTTTTTCGTCTTCTTTTACTTCATTGTCTTTCACGATCTTAGGAGGCGTGAACTTCGCGATCTCCACCTTAGGCGGCTCCACTTTGGGAGGCGGCGGCGGAGGCGGTTCATTCTTCTTTTCTTCCTTGACATCTTCCAGCTGCACGTCCTGGACCTGTACCGCCTGCTTCGCCTTGCCCGAATCCAGATTGGATATGAAATAGGCAATGAAGAGCAATACAAGGGCTGCAGCCATGGCAATAAGAGCCCTCACCAGGCGCTTATTGTAGGTTTTGCGCAGCTCGTAAGCGCCGTACTCCTTATTCCTCCCCTCGAAGATAATGTCGAGGACGTCGGCGCTTAATATTTTATTGACTTCCATTGTAAATGGTTTGTTTTTGCGGACCTGTGTCCGCTAATTAGATTCTATACCAGAAGGAATCCATAAGGAATCTTCCGGTTTATTTTATGCCATTGGCCTGCTCTGTGGCCGTGATGAACTTGTATTCATCCGGGGTAATATCCACCAGTGCATAGCGCTTTACATCGTCGATCTTCATCTCATCCAGCATGTCCACCGTGTTCTTGTAGGTGGCGTCCTGCGTAGGCTTTATGATCACCATGAAGTCCTTGGGGTCCGTCCTGCGCTTCTTGTCCAGGATGACGTCCCTTATCTTCTTCCAATCGGACTGTTGCAGCTTGGACGGGTCCAAACCCTCATAGTAATAGATGTAATTCGCCTTCGAAGGCATCACCGTAAGGGCTGCAGACTCTTTCAGCTTGTTCTGCTCATCAGGCTTGTCAGTATCCTTCGGCAGGTTCAGCTTCATAGCCGTCGGCGAGCTCATCGTCGTGGTGAAGATGAAGAACGTGATCAGGAGAAATCCCAGGTCCACCATAGGGGTCAGATCCACACGGGTAGACAGTTTCTTGCCCTTTTTGACGCCCGGTCCTTTTTTATGACCGCCCCCACTTGAGGTATCCATTTCTGCCATAAAATAGCTTTTTTTAAAGTTACTAAAAATTAATCAGTTTCCCATTCCGGGTTTTACCCGCCCAATCTATTCAATATCAAACTCTTGCGCACGCGCGGTACCGGAATTATTCAGTGGCCTTGCTTCCCGACGTCTGCTGTACTTTGAACAGCTCGCTTCCCGCAGGTGCCGGGACGGGGTTGGTTACCATCTGGAATTTCATCTGGTCATTCTTCTTGAAAGCTATGATCACTCCCTGGAACGAAGGGTATTTCGCAGCGTTATCCCCTTTCACCAGCAGGGCCATTTTAGTGCCCTGGAAGGCGCCAACAGCTGCCCTGACCCAATCAACCAGCTCATTATCGGTGCTATCCTTTACGGGTATCCCCGGCAAGGATATCTTTTTCATTTCATCCGGCGTCTTATCCAGGTAGGATTTCAGCTGGGTAAACGGTACACCGATATAAGCGGTGGGATTGTTCGAAAAATTCTTCTTTTCCTGGTCCGAAAGTCCCAGGTTCTTGGCTGTATTTATGGCGTCGATGATGTCTTTCTTCTCGGAAACATTACCGTCAGAAACGCTGAAATACACCTTTCCCTCTTTGTCCATGGTCACCAGCACCACGTTCTTCTCCGGGGCCACTTTGGATGACACCGAACTGGGCGTCGTCACGCTCAGCGCCTCAGGCGGTTTGAACTTGGTAGCCAATATGAAGAAGGACAGCAAGAGAAATGCCACATCACACATGGCCGTCATGTCGATGTTCGTGCTTTTACGCGGTATTTTGGCTCTAGGCATTTTAAGATATTTTAATTTACACCCTCAATAAGACACATATTCACCGGAATTCCATAAGGATCTTTTACCTTATTCTTTCCGTCCGGTCTCCTCCGGCCCGATCCGGCCCTCCCAAAACTTCCACCCGACTGACCAGGAAGCCTGAAAGCTTGGCCGTTCCACCGGCTGATCCCGACTCCCCGCTTATTTGTACAGGGAGGCGAAGCTCTGTGTCAGTGTAAAGCCGCTCTCGTCGATACCATAAGTGATACCGTCGATCTTGGTGGTGAAAATGTTGTACATGATGATGGAAAAAGCGGAAGTACCGATACCCAATGCCGTGTTATACAGGGCCTCGGAGATACCTTGGGACAGCTGGGCAGCAGCTTCACCACCACCGCTATCACCAAGCGCCGCGAAGGAAGTGATCATCCCGATTACCGTTCCCAGCAGACCCATCAGGGTGGCTACAGAGGCGATAGTGGAGAGGAATACCAGGTTCTTTTCCAGCATGGGCAGTTCCAGCGCAGTAGCTTCTTCCACCTCTTTCTGGATGGCCAGGACCTTCTGCTCTGTGTCCAGCTCGGCATTTGTGATCATTTCTTTGTATTTGCGGAGGCCGGCTTTCATTACATTACCTACACTGCCTTTCTGACGATCGCATTCTGCGATGGCAGAATCAACATTCTTATTGGCCAGGTGATATTGTACTTTACGGATGAACTCAGCGATATTGCCGTTCCCGGTTGCTTTTGCAATCGTCATGAAACGCTCGATTACGAAAGTCAGCACTGTCAGCAACGCTCCGATCAGGATCGGAACGATGATCCCTCCTTCATACATACGGGAAAATCCGCTCTTGGGTCCTTTGTGATGCGCCCAGAATCCGCCATTCGGATCAGGAGTGGTAAAATTGCTGTCGGCACCGATAATGAATCTCCAGATCAGGTAGCCGGCAATAATGCACACAGTAGGTGCTACCCAGGAAATCGAATTACCCTTCTTTTTTGGTTGTACAGATGATGTGGAACTCTTAGCTGCTGTCGCTGCAGTCGGTTTCGTTTCAGCCATGATCGTTTGTTTTTAGTGTTTTTTAAAAAAATTGAAGTATGTAATAGAAAATGATTGTACAATTCTAAGGAAAAAAGCTTTTCAATAGACGAATTGGATCACTAAATTTTTTTATAGGCTTCACAAGATAAGATTTTTTAACTACTGACAAATTCTAAATATTCAGTGCGTTACATCGTCCAAATAGCCCGTCCCGCCAAGTTTTGCGCGTCCACGCATCTAACGGCATACGGAGCAATTTGAATGTTTTTTCGGTTAATTAAGGATCGGAAAAGGTTAATGATTAGCTGTCGGCGCTCACTCATATCTCAACGCCTCGATCGGGTTGAGTCTCGATGCTTTCAAGGATGGATACAGCCCCGCCAGCAGCCCAACGATCGAACATAGGAGGATCCCCCCCAGCAGCCACGCCCAGGGGACAACAAAACCAGTATGTAAAATAAGCGAAAAAGAATTACCAACAATCACGCCAAGGACAACACCGAACGCAGCCCCGATAAGACTGATCAGCACCGACTCGAAAAGGAACTGCTGCCGCACGTTGCGCTGCCGCCCCCCGATCGCCTTTATAAGCCCGATCTCCTTCGTCCGTTCCGTCACCGACACCAGCATGATATTCATCAGTCCTACCGCCGCCCCCACCAGGGTGATCACCCCGATCAGCACCGCGCTCAGCGTAATAAAGCTCAGGTTACGCATCAGCATCGCCACCCCACTGTCGCTCTTATCGATATAGAAATTGTTGTCCTCCGTCACCTCCAGCTGCCGGATAGGTCGCATGATCCCCTCCGCCTGGTCAATCGCCCCATCGATCGTTCGTACGTCCGCCACCTTCACCAGTACGCTGAAAGATGCATTTGGGTTGGAGTTAAAGAACCTTCGTACATTATTATAAGAGGTAAGGATCATATTGTCCCAGCTCATCCCCAGGGTCGACCCCTTCGAATCCAGCACCCCCACCACCCGGAAAGGCAGCCCGTTCACCCGGATCACCTTCTCCACAGGCCGGAAGGGATCATGGCCGAAGAACCGCTCCGCCACCTCGCTCCCCACCACGCAAACATTACGACCTGACTGCACGTCCAGCTCGTTCAAATTCCTGCCCGCCACTATATTATAGCCGTTCAGCTCTGCCCAGTTAGGGTCTCCCCCATACACCGACACCGTCGGGTTCGTCTTCTTATCCCCCAGCGACACCACCGCATCACGGGATCCGAACAAGGTAATACAGATCCTGGCCGGGTATTGAAACCGTTCCCTGAATGTCTCCGCCTGATTTTTGGTGATCGGCTTGCCGGAATTGGACTTCTTCGCCTTCCGCTGCCCCTTTTTCTCCGCCTTCACGTTACTGTGGTCAAATCCCATTTGCCACTCCCGGTAATGGATCGTGAACCCATTGGCCCCCATGGCAGAAAAACTCTCCATGAACTTCTGCTTCATAGCATCGATCGCCGTATTGATCCCCACCAGCGCCATGATCCCAAACGCAATAATGGACACAGTGATCCCCGTGCGCAATTTATTGCTCTTCACCGTGCGAAAGGCCAATGCCAGGGTGTCCTTAAGTTTCATGAAAGCGTAAGATACTAAATTCTGTCCTATCCCCGCATCTCCCTCCTCTCCGACCCTTTGATGCCATAACCCCTCCATTCCATATTAAATTTTTGTTACCGCCCCCAACGAAAAAGGCCCCGCCTCGCGGAGCCTTGCTCATGTAACTCGATAGTTAACCTCGACAACCTTTTTACCTTGTATAATTGGTACTGATTACTTCCTGACCGTCGTATAAACCTCCCAGCTATCCCCATTGGAACGCAGCGTCACCTTCGCATCCGCACTCTCCAGGGACACATAATAACAGCTGTCCTCATTCCCCGTAAACTCGAAAAGCTCCGTGATCCAATAATCCTTGTAATCCCCCTTCAGGCTCAACAGCAGGCCCAAAGGCAGCTGGGAAGAAGTGATATTGCGGGTCACGGCCAGCAGATCTCCGCGCTTGGAATAAAATGCAAACATCACCACATCATTCATCTTAAACATCACCTTGGTAAAGGCCGCATGTGCCTCCGTGCTCATCAGCTGCGCACCCCGGAAACTCTTATTAAAAGAAACCCTGATATCACCATCCGCAGAATCCACCGGCTTTGCAAAACTATAGCTCGTACCCAGGACCAGCAACAACGTCATCATGACGGCTGCTTTCTTACTTACATTTACAATTGTCTGTTTCATAAAATTATTTTTTAAATGTTTTTGGTTTTGTTTTCCATCCGTCCGGGCGTCCCCGGGTATGCCAACTACTAGTCCAGCCAAATGCCAACTTTTTAAAACAATTGACAACCAGCCACTTAGCAAAAAACCCCGAACCCGGGGTGTACGCTCATGACATACCAACTGTCCGCTTTTGAACAACAAACACCTGCAAACATTCCACCTATCCACCCCCCGATAAATACGTCACGCCATGAAAGACTACGCTGGTCAGCTATAGCCCGAAGGCGCCTTATCTTTCGGCCAGGACATTCAGCCACCGCCGCTAAATAGCATTTCCTGCACCACAGGGAACAAATGCCCAGAGGTACCGAAAGTACAGCGCAGAAGGGCCTATAGCTGCCGGCAAAGCAACTAACCCATAAAGCAACTAAACCATAAAGCAAATAAAAATCTAAGAAAACCTACCACGTATAAACCAACCCATGCAGCCTGTCCAGCACCACCTGCGGAAACACCCCCAGCAGGAGGATCAGCGCCGCCACCACCACCAGCAACCCCTTGAACCCGGGCCGCAGCTCCAACGCCTGCGCATCCCCGTCCTTGAAATACATCGCCTGGATCACCCGGAAATAGTAGTACACGCTCACCGCCGCACAAAGCACCGCAAAGATCACGAGCCAGAGGAAATGGCCCGTCTCGATGACTGCTGCCAGCATATAATATTTAGCGAAGAAACCCGCCGTCAGAGGGATCCCTGCCAGCGAAAGAAGAAATATCGTACAGGTAGCCGCCAGCACAGGATGATGCTTGGCCAGCCCATTAAAACCTTCAAATGTATAATCCTTCATCTTGATCAGCACCGCAAAGATCCCGATGGTCGCCAGGCTATAAGCCGCCGCATACAGCAATATGCCCTCCTTTGCCAGCCCATTGATGGAAAGCAAAGCCAGCAGCATAAAGCCCGCCTGCGCAATGGAGGAATATGCCAGCATCCGCTTGACGCTCTGCTGGAACACCGCCGTGATATTGCCGATGAATAACGTCACGGCCGTGATGATCGCCACGAACAGCTGCCACCGGGCCTGGCTGTCGCTGAACGTCTCATCGAACAGCCTGATAAATCCGATAAAGATCCCCGCCTTCACGATCGTCGCCATAAATGACGTAAACACCGTCGGCGCGCCGTCATACACGTCCGGCGTCCAGAAATGGAAGGGTGCCGCAGAGACCTTGAAACCCATCGCTACCAGCAGCAGCAACAGTCCGGAGATGTACAGGGCGGATAAATTGGCCTTCCCTACCCCCAGGTCATCGATTGAGAAGGTGCCCGTGGCGCTGGCGCCATACAACAAGGCGATCCCCAGCAACATCAGCCCCGTTGAAAAAGATCCCATCAGGAAATATTTCAGGGCCGCCTCATTGCTTTTCAGGTTCCGCTTATCGCTGCCCGTAAGGATATACAAAGGGATGGAAATGATCTCGATACCGATGAACAGCATCAGCAGGGTATTGAACGTCGTCACCAGGCTCACCCCGCACAGCACGAAGAAGATCAGTGCAAAACATTCCGCCACAGGCATGCGTGCCGCAATATTTTCGATCTCCCTGCCCGACAGCAGCACATAGATCAGCGTGGCGCCGAAAATGATCGTATTGGCCAACAAACCAAAGCTGTCGAAGAACAGCATCTTATGCACGTCGACAGGAAAAAAGTGATAGCCGATCAGGTCCAGGTAATTGCCCGTCAGCAGCAATAAGAGACCCAGGACCGCGGCATTCCGGAGCGCCGACCCCTTACTCGTGACGATCCCGCTGAACATCATGATGATCCCCCAAAGTGCCGATATAATAATTGCATTCATGTTTTTAGCTACAAGCTGCAGGCTACAAGCTGCAAGCCGGTCTTTTTAATTATCAATTACTTAATTAATCCTTATATCTGCTTTCCAATATACTTTCAGTCAACCCTAAACCTCAAATCACCTAACCCATCCACTTGTAGCTTGAAGCTTGCAGCTTGAAGCTGGTCGCTCATAGCTTGTAATTC
Source organism: Flavitalea plasmicola (assembly GCF_030546645.1). Taxonomy (GTDB): domain Bacteria; phylum Bacteroidota; class Bacteroidia; order Chitinophagales; family Chitinophagaceae; genus Puia. The sequence goes on along the minus strand of NZ_JAUOTO010000005.1, from coordinate 870,416 downwards.
ATCTTAGTAATGATCATGTCCACCGTATCCTTCGTCAGACTGAGCATCGGCTTCGGATACACCCCGATCACGACGATCAGCACCACGATCGCCGCCAGGACGACCTTCTCATTCAACTTGATATCCTTTGCCTTTTCCGTCAGCGCATTGGTATTCCCAAAGAACACCCGCTGTATCATATTCAGCGTATAAACGGCTGACAGGATGATGCTGATCCCCGCCACCACCGTGAAGACGACATTGTATTGCGTAGCTTTCGAGCTGAACACGCCGCTGAAAAGCAGGAACTCCCCTACAAAGGCATTGGTCAGCGGCAGCGCCACATTGGCCAGCGCCACGATCACCAGCAATATGGCCAGGGCCGGCGCTTTCTGCGCCAGTCCACCCAGCTCGGACATCTTCCGGGTCCCCATCTGGCGCTCGATCAGGTCGATGACGATCCACAGGCCGATGATATTGATCCCGTGGTTGAACATCTGGATCATCACGCCCTGCATACCACTGGCCGTCGTGGCAAAGATCGCCAGGCACATCAACCCGATATGGGCGATGGAACTGTAAGCCACCAGGCGTTTCAGGTCGTCCTGCTGGATAGCCACCAGGGAAGCGTAGATCATGCCGATGATACACAAGGCCGAAGCCGTATCACCCCAGGCCCAGGTGCCCACGGGCAGCACAGGCGCCAGCCAGCGGATAACCCCGAAAAGCCCCATTTTCACCATGATGCCGCTCAGCACCATCGTAGTGGCCGTAGGCGATTGCTCATACGCATCCGGCTGCCAGGTATGCAGAGGCCAGATAGGCATCTTGATGGCAAAAGCGATAAAGAAGAGCCAGAAAAGCCACAGCTGCTCCCCGCCTCCGATATGGTTGCGCAGTTCATAGAAGCTCTTGATGGAGAAGCTATGGTCCGGCGTATGACTATACAGCCAGATGATGGCGATCAGCATCAGCAAGGACCCCACAAACGTATAGATAAAGAACTTGAAAGTAGCCTGGATCCTCTTTTCCCCGCCCCATTGGCTGCAAAGGAAATAAACGGGTATCAGCGCCAGTTCCCAGAAGAAATAGAACAGGAGGGCATCCATCGCCAGGAAAACGCCCATCAGGCCCGCCTGCGACAAGAGCATCAGCGCATAGAAATTCCAGCCCTTGCGATACTCGTTCCGCCAGGTGGCGATGAAGATCACCGGGAAACTGACGGCGGTCAGCAGGCAGAGGATCTGCCCCATGCCATCCAGCCCCACGGCAAAGCGGCTGCCAAGGCCCGGCAGCCATTCCACGTCGGCATTGAGTAAGGGGCTCTTGGCGCCCACCGATAGTCCCCACAGCGAGACCACCAGGGCGAGCAGGGATACAAAAAGGCTCCATCCCCTGGCGCTTTGCGAATTTTTAAAGAAAAAACCCGCCAATCCGCCTGCTAAAGGAATCGCTATTAGTAAAACAGGGATCATAATATAACTTCAGTTTCTTATTTCTTAACGAATAACTCCACCAGGAACAAGGCCAGGATGCCGATCACCATCAGCAGCACATACCCGCCTACCTGCCCGCTCTGCAGCAACCGCAATTGCCTGCCGCCATATTGTACGAGCCTCCCCGTTCCATTGACAGCCCCGTCGATGACCCATTTTTCCAGCCAGACAAAGAACTTGCCCAATACATTCATCGGCCGGATGATAATGGCCCTGTACAGCTCATCCACATACCATTTATTGGCCAGCACCTTGCCAAAACCGGCAGGCTCTCCCACTTCCGGCTTGCTTTTGAATTTGCTCCAGGCCCACAACGAAACCACCAATGCCAGCCCAGCCGACAGCCCCATCAGGCCCAGTTCCGTTCCCCGGCTGATCTCAACAGCACCATGCGCCTCGGAACCACCCTCCGCCAGCACAGGCGACAGGAAATGCTCCAACACGTGCGCATGCGGCATCAGCGCCTCGGGGATGCCCAGAAAGCCCGCCACTGCCGCCAGTATAGCCAGCACGATCAATGGGATCGTCATGGACGAAGGGCTCTCGTGCAAATGATGCTCCTGGTCATGCGTTCCGCGGAATTGGCCGCTGAACGTAGTGGCAAAAAGCCGGAACATATAAAAAGCCGTCAGCATAGCCGTAAAAAGACCGATGCTATAATACACCGGGCTCTTGGCATAAGCCGCCGCTAAGATCTCATCTTTGGAGAAAAATCCCGAGAAAGGTGGGATACCCGCGATGGCAACACAGCCGATGAGGAAGGTAAGGCTGGTCACTGGCAACGCCTTGCGCAGGCCGCCCATCTTACGGATATCCTGCTCCCCGCCCATGGCATGAATGACGGAGCCGGCGCCCAGGAACAACAGGGCCTTGAAAAAGGCGTGCGTCATGACATGGAATACCGCGCCCGTATAGGCGCCTACGCCCAGGCCCAGGAACATATAGCCCAGCTGGCTCACCGTAGAGTAGGCCAGCACTTTCTTGATATCGTTTTGTTTCAGCGCAATGGTCGCGGCAAACAACGCCGTCGCCAGACCGATCACCGCCACCACCGTCTGCGTAACAGGCGCCAGCGAATACAGCACATGGCTCCGGGCGATCATATAGATCCCCGCCGTCACCATCGTCGCCGCATGGATCAGGGCCGACACAGGCGTAGGACCCGCCATGGCGTCCGGCAGCCAGGTATATAATGGTATCTGCGCCGACTTACCCGTGGCGCCTACAAAAAGCAACAACGTAATGCCGGTCATCACCCCTACCGAAGCGCCCTTGGCACTGCCAAACACCTCCGTGAACGTCACAGACCCGAACTGGTTGATCATCCAGAATATGGCAATGAGGAATCCCAGGTCACCGATCCTGTTCATGATGAAGGCTTTCTTCGCCGCATTTCCATACTCAATATTCTTAAACCAATAGCCTATAAGCAGGTAAGAACAAAGCCCCACCCCCTCCCATCCAATGAAGAGAATGACGAAGTTGGCGCCCAGCACCAGCAGGAGCATGGAGAAAACGAATAAGTTCAGATAAGAGAAATACCGGGCGAAATGTGGAGCCTCCTCCTCATGCATATAGGACGTGGAGTATAAATGAATGAGAAACCCTACTCCCGTAATGATCAATGAGAACAACACCGACAGCTGGTCCACCTGGAAAGCGAAAGGGATATGCAGCTTGTCTACACTGATAAAATCGAACAGCGTCACCGTCACCGCCTCAAAACCCTCCTGGCGTACCTGCCCGAAGATCAGCAGGCTCAGGATGAAGGAACCAAGAAGAACGCCACAACCGACAACCCCGGTCATCCCTTTTGACAAGCTGTTGCGGAAAAGACCGTTGATCAGAAATCCTGCCAGCGGCAGCACCGGGACCAACCAAACTAAATTTATCATATCAATGTTTCAGTCGATTTAAGAAATTCACATCTATCGAATGGGTATTTCGATACATCATCACGATAATGGCCAGTCCAACGCTCACTTCCGCGGCAGCCACCACCATGATAAAGAACACGAACAGCTGCCCGTCGATCCCCGCATTGGGATTGGTGACGGCCAGCGCATGCTGGTGCATCTTCGAGAAAGCCACCAGCAGCAGGTTGACGGCATTCAACATGAGCTCGATACACATGAAAATGATGATCGCATTGCGACGGGTAAGCACCCCGGCCACCCCGATACAAAAGAGGGCCAACGCAAGAAATATGTAATAATTGATCGGCATGGTACTAGTTTTCGCTTCGCTCAAACTGGCAGCCACAAGCTGCGAGCTGCAAGCTACAAGCCAGGCTTAAATAATCCTTTTATTTTAAATAACTACTTTAAACACCAATTAATCCCTCTCACACCTCCAAACTCCCCGCTTGCAGCTTGCAGCTTGAAGCTTGCAGCTCACGGCTCACAGCTCGCAGCTCAAAGCTAATCCTTCTTCCCTATCACCACCACTCCCACCATGGCGCTCAGGAACAGCACGCTGCTGATCTCGAAAGGCACGACATAATCCTGGAACAGCACCATCCCCAGGTTCTTGATCAACCCGATATCCCCCTTGTTCATCTCCGCCAGCTGCCCCTTCATATCCGCCTGCTTCAACGCCGCCACCAGCACCAGCAGCAACGAACCGCCCGCCACGACGCCCGCGATCTTCAGCCACTTGTTCTTCTGCGGCTCCGTGTCCGAGTTCAGGTTCATCAGCATGAACACAAAAAGGAACAGGACCATGATGGCGCCTGCATAGACGATCAGGTTCACAATGGCCAGGAACTGGGCATTCAATAATATATAATGACCGGAAATAGCAATAAATACGGCAATAAGCCACAACACGCTGTGTACAGGATTCTTACTTATCACCACCAATATGGCGCTCAGCAGCGCCAGTATGCTTAAGACCCAGAACAGAATTTGCGTAATACCCATTGCGCAGTACAGTTAAATTTTTCTATCTTGATGAATTTGTGCTCTTACTCTTATTGTTTCACCCTCCCGCCTTGTGCCTTCGCAAACTCCTCCGGCTCCGTCACCGGGTTGGGTATCAGCAGCTCCTCCTTCCCATAAATAAAACCCTTCCTCGTATAGTTAGCCGGCGCAAACGTTTCAGAAAGATAGATAGCATCCTTCGGGCAGGCCTCCTCACAAAGTCCACAAAAGATACAGCGCAGCATATTGATCTCATACTTCGCCGCATACTTCTCCTCACGGTACAGGTTCTCTTCACCCGGCAGCCGCTCGGCCCCTTCCATGGTGATAGCCTCCGCCGGACACGCCACGGCGCAAAGTCCGCAGGCCGTACAACGCTCCCTGCCCTGCTCGTCACGGTTCAATACATGCAGCCCGCGAAAAACGGGGCTGAAGGGCCTGGTCTTCTCCGGATAGTTCACCGTAGGCTTCTTCTTGAACATGTGACTAAAAGTGATGGACATCCCCTTCGCAATGGCAGGCAGGTACATCCTCTCCCACATGGTCATCGGCTTACGTTCTACCGCCCTTGCTCTGCTTGTTAATGGTTGCATAATTGCGCAAATGTATTTTTATCGATTCAACTTACCAAATCTCTCAATCAACTAGAAATGCCAGTGATTCTGCTTCAACAACACTAAAAATCCCGTCACCAGCATATTGAACAAAGCCAGCGGGATCAATACCTTCCACCCCAACTTCATCAGCTGGTCATAACGGAAACGCGGTATCGTCCACCGCACCCACATAAAGAAGAAGATAAAGGCCACGATCTTCACAAACAGGCTCACCACCTGCAGCGTCGCCAGCAGGTTCTGCCCGTGCGCCTGTCCGAACGTCGCGTCATTCAGGAAAGGCACGTCATACCCGCCCCAATACAACGTCGCCATCACCGCACTGCTGATGAACATGTTGACATATTCCGCAAAAAGATAAAAGCCCAGTTTCATGGATGAATACTCCTGGTGATAACCGAAGTTCAGCTCATTCTCCGCCTCTGAGAGGTCGAAAGGCGTACGGTTACACTCCGCAAAGGCGCAGATGAGGAAGATGAGAAAGCCTAAAGGCTGCAGCAACACATAATAATGACCGGTCTGTTGCTGCTCCACGATCGTCTTCAGGCTCAGCGATCCCGTGATCATCAGCAGGGCTATGATGGAAATGCCCATCGCCAGCTCGTAGGAAATGATCTGCGATGCACCGCGGATAGCCGCCAGCAGAGAAAATTTGTTATTGGAAGCCCAGCCGCCGATCATGATGCCATAAACGCCCATGCTCACGACGCCGAAGATGTATAGGATGCCGATATTGATGTCCGCTATCTGCAGCGAGATATGGCGGCCGAAAAGATCAAAATGACTGCCCCACGGCACCACCGCACTGGTCATCATCGCCGTCAGCATGGCCAGGCCCGGACCCAGCACGAACAAGAACCGGTTAGAGCTGTTGGGAATGATCTCTTCCTTTGCAAAGAGCTTCAACCCGTCCGCCAGCGGCTGGAACAAACCTCCGGGTCCCGCCCGGTTCGGTCCGCGACGGTCCTGCATAAAGGCCGCCACCTTCCGCTCGCCCCAGGTCTCATACATGGCCACCAGCAGCGAAACGCTGATGATAATGGCGATCAGCACAGCCTTCTCGATCAATAAAAGCCAATCGAAATTGATACTTAGTAACGTTGAATACATGCCTGCTAATTATTAAAAATTACCTCTCTTATCTTTCTTCATGCGGACTAAAATCCGTCGAATGCGCCGGCCTTTCCAGCTTGGACAGATCGATCTCCGGCCGGTTCACCTCACTGACATTATGAATATCCATCAGCAGCTTCGGCGCCCTTCCTCCCATCACATCATACACCACTTCCTGCGGCCGCACCGTCCCTACATAATGCCCCTGCGAAATGACAGAATGCCTGTTCACCTTTGTAGGTCCTTCGATCTCCCAATCCGACGTCTTCTTTTTCTCAAACCGGCACTCGTTGCAGATCCAATCCTCCACTTCACCCCATTGGTCCTTACGGGCCGTCACACGGAACACCTCATCCCCCCGGTACCATAAAGTTGCCTTCCCGTTACATTTCGGGTGATTGCAGTTGCGATGTGCATCCACGGGCTTAAGGAACCAAACGCGGTTCTTGAACCTGAACGTCTTATCCGTCAGGGCGCCTACAGGGCACACGTCGATGATATTGCCGATAAAATCATTCTCCAATGACTTCTCGATATAGGTAGCGATCTCCGAATGGTCTCCCCTGTCCAGTACCCCATGCACCCTTTTCTCCGTCAACTGATCCGCCGTGAAGACACAGCGGTAACAAAGGATACAACGTGTCATGTGCAGTTGGATATACGGACCGAGATCATGCTTCTTAAAAGTCCTGCGCTCGAACTCATAACGGGTGCCCTCCTTCCCATGCTCATAGCTCAGGTCCTGCAGATGGCACTCCCCCGCCTGATCACAGATGGGACAGTCCAGCGGATGATTGATCAGCAACATCTCCACCACCCCATTCCGCGCATCGATCACCTTCTCGCTGGTGATATTTTTCACCACCATGCCGTCCATGACATTCGTCCGGCAGCTGGCCACCAGCTTCGGCATCGGGCGCGGATCAGCCGTAGACCCCGCCGCCACTTCCACCAGGCAGGTACGGCACTTACCGCCGCTACCCTTTAACTTGGTGTAATAGCACATAGCAGGAGGCGCCACATCGCCGCCGATCCTCCGGGCCGCCTGCAGGATAGAAGTCCCCGGCTCCACCTCGATGGTGATATTGTCGATCGTAACCTTAAATAGCTTCTTTTCGTCAGCCATAATCTTTTATTTAATAAATAGTCCGTTCCCGGCCTGCCGTCAGGCAGGCACGACTTCAAGAGGATCCGCGTAGTGCGCCAGTCCGAAATTCCTATGCTGCGACTCCACCGGGTTCTTCACATGCCACTCAAATTCATCCCGGAAATGCCGGATCGCCGCCGCCACCGGCCACGCCGCCGCATCCCCCAAAGGACAGATCGTATTCCCCTCGATCTTACGCTGGATATCCCAGAGCAGATCGATATCGCTTGATTTACCTTTGCCGTACTCAATGTTCTTTAAGATCTTCTCCATCCAACCCGTACCCTCACGGCAAGGCGAACACTGCCCGCAGCTCTCGTGACGATAGAACCTCGCCAGCGTCAGCGTATTGCGCACCACGCACTGATCCTCGTCCAGCACGATAAAACCTCCGCTGCCCATCATCGACCCTTTCGGGAAGCCGCCATCCGCCAGGCTCTCGTAGTTCATCATCCGCGTCTCACCTTTCGCCGTCTTCAACAGCAGGTTCGCTGGCAGGATAGGCACGGAAGAACCGCCCGGTATACAGGCCTTCAGCCGCTTACCGTTGGGAATGCCACCGCAATATTCGTCAGAGAAGATGAATTCTTCCACGGAGATGGTCATATCGATCTCATACACCCCCGGCTTATTGATATTGCCGCAGGCAGACAACAGCTTCGTACCCGTCGACTTGCCCACACCTATTTTAGAATAAGCTTCGCCCCCTTCATTGATGATGGGAACGACAGCCGCCAGCGTCTCCACATTGTTCACCACCGTCGGGCAATCCCATACCCCCTTTACAGCAGGGAAAGGAGGCTTGATCCGGGGATTACCCCGCTTGCCTTCCAGCGATTCGATCAGCGCCGTCTCTTCACCGCAGATATAAGCGCCCGCACCGCGATGCACATAGATCTCACAGTCGAAGCCCGTGCCCAGTATATTCTTACCTAAAAAGTTATTAGCCCGCGCCTCTTCAATAGCCTGCTCCAGGATATCCGGGATCCACGCATATTCACCACGGATATAGATATAGGTGCTCTTGCTCCCCAGTGCATAGGAACTGACGATCAACCCCTCGATCAGCAGGTGCGGCAGGAACTCCATCAGATACCGGTCCTTAAAGGTCCCCGGCTCCGACTCATCCGCATTGCACACCAGGTAACGGGGCACGCCTTCCGGCTTGGCCAGAAAGCTCCACTTCATACCCGTAGGGAAACCCGCACCGCCACGACCCCGCAAGCCGCTCTTCTTCACCTCTTCCGTCACCTGGTCCGGCGTCATTGTTTTCAAAGCCTTCTCGACACTGCGGTAGCCGCCTTCACGACGGTATACATCGTATCCGCGAATGCCTTCGACATGTGCCTTTTCCAATAATAATTTTCTACCCATGCTATATAGCGTTTAACTCAACTCTTGTTTATTTACTGCTGCTCTCCGTCCTTCAAAACTTTCGGCTTCGCCCGAACAACCACCAATTGTACTACAGCCACGGCGAGCATTACAACTCCAATATATCTCACGATCTCCCTGGCCGCACCCGGCTCCATCCTGCCCCTGATCAGGTCCAGGACCAGTGATCCCAATATCAGGGTCCACCATAGTATCCTGTAATTTCGGCGCTTATTCATATTGACAGGTTTACATCCTTATTCAGCTCCGCCGCCTCAATTATTCGCTGCCGCATTCTTCCGGCACTCATCGATAATGGCATCCACTTTTTCCGGCGTCAGATGCTCCCGGAAATGCTTGCCCAGCTGCATCATCGGCGCATATCCACACGCCCCCAGGCATTCCACCGTCTTCAGCGTAAAAAGCCCATCCGCCGTCGTCTCACCCACACCTATATTTAATTTCTGCTTGATATAATCGATGATCTGGTCACTCCCCCGCAACATGCAAGGTCCCGTCTGGCAAACTTCGAACATATATCTGCCCACCGGCTTCAGGTTATACATGGAATAGAAGGTCGCCACCTCATACACTTCGATCGGCTCCAGCTTCAGCAGCGAGGCGACATAGTCCATCGTTTCAGCGCTGAGCCATCCCCCAAACTCTTCCTGCGCCAGGTGCAGCACAGGCAACAAGGCGCTCTTCTGCTTTCCCTGGGGGTATCTGGCGACGATCTCGTCCACCTTCTTTAACTTCTCGTCTGAAAATTTTATCATAAACCTAAAAGTAATCTTCTTGTTATCAGCATTTTTTCTCTCCTCACCATCCGTTGCGACGCTCCGTTCAAGGGTATCTCTTCTATCATCGGCGCTGTGCGCCGTCCTAGGCATCCATTTCTCCGGCAATGAGGTTGAGGCTTGACATCGTAATGATCGCATCACTCAACATACTCCCCTTCGTCAACTCCGAATAAGCCTGATAATAAATAAAACAAGGCCGGCGGAAATGCAACCTGTACGGCGTACGCCCCCCATCACTGATAAGGTAATAGCCTACTTCTCCATTCCCTCCTTCCACTGACTGGTACACCTCACCCGGAGGGATCTCCGTCTCCCCCATCACGATCTTGAAATGCCAGATCAGCGCCTCCATCTTCGTATAAACATCTTTCTTTTCAGGCAGGTAATAAGCCGGTGCATCCGCATGATATACATCCGCGTCCGTACCCTTGAACTCCTTCACCTTACGGTACGCATCTTCGATGATCTTCAATGACTGCCACATCTCGCCGTTACGCACCAGGAACCGGTCATAACAATCACCCGTGTTGCCCACAGGTATATCGAACTGGAAATCCTCATAGCTGGAATAAGGAGTATGCACCCGCACGTCATAGTCTACTCCCGCAGCCCGAAGATTCGGACCGGTAAACCCATAATTCAAAGCCCTTTCTGCGCTGATAGGTCCCGCCCCGATCGTCCGCTCCATAAAGATGCGGTTCCGGGTGAACATATTCTCGAACTCCCGCAGCACACCAGGATATTCAGCAAGGAATTTCTCTAACTTCTCGAAAGCCGCATTGGTAAAGTTGCGTTCAAACCCCCCGATCCGGCCCATATTCGTCGTCAGACGCGATCCGCACACTTCCTCATAGATCTCATAGATCAGCTCGCGGTATTGCATCACATACAGGAATCCCGTGAAAGCGCCGGAATCCACTCCCACCACCGAATTACAGATCAAGTGATCGGAGATCCGGGACAGCTCCATGATGATGACACGGAGATAATCCACCCGCTTGGGCGTCTTCACTCCCAGCAGCTTCTCGCAGGTGATATGCCATCCCATATTATTGATAGGACTGCTACAGTAGTTCAGCCGGTCCGTCAGCGTCGTGATCTGGTACAATGGCCGGCGCTCCGCCAGCTTCTCAAAAGCCCGGTGAATATAGCCCACCGTCTGTTCCGCAGAGACGATCCGCTCCCCGTCCAGCTCCAGGATATTCTGGAAAACCCCATGCGTAGCAGGGTGCGTAGGCCCCAGGTTCAGCGTAGTGGTCGTTTTCTCGATGCTCCCTTCCGGTAACTTTATATGTTGATCGACACTCATATTGTATATTTTCAGGGCCTAGACCCATTTATCACACCTAAACAATCCCTCTCACACCTATTCCCTCCCACTTGCAGCTTGTAGCTTGCAGCTTGCAGCTTTCCACTCAACGCTGGTCGCTCGTCGCCCCTCCGGGATCAGCCGTATTCAAAGGCCCTGCCTGCCCGGCGACAGACGTACGCACCTTCGCATCCACAGGCGAAACGATCCCTCCCGGACCCCGCCCAAACATCGCATCATCCTTATCGATCCTCGTCTGATCTTCCAGCGGAAACTCCTTCCGCATAGGGAAATACGTCATCTCATCCACGTTGAGGATGCGCTTGAGGTTCGGGTGACCGACAAAATTGACCCCATAAAAGTCAAAAGTCTCCCGCTCCATCCAGTTCGCGGAAGAATAAAGCTGCGTGGCCGTAAATACATCCGGCTGCGCGATCGGCGCAAATACCTTCATTCGCAAACGGATATTATCCGTCAGGTTATGCAGGTGATAGACCACCGCCAGCTCCCGGCCGGCCTGCCCCGGATAATGCACCGCAGTCAGGTCCGTCAAAAACTGAAAACGCAACTCCTCGTCGTCGAAAAGGAATTGCATTATTTTTAAATTGAGGTCTTTCGGAGCTTCGAAGGTGAGAAGACCATAAGGCTCCTCGAAATTCGATAACTCGTCCCCGAATTTCGCCTTCAACCGCTCTTTGATTGTCTCGTTGGTTAATGCCATGTCGCTATTGAATTCCGTAACTCTGTAAAAGATTTTTATACTCGTCGCTGTTCCGCCGGCGGACACTCTCTGCCCCCACCAGGTCCTGGATACGCATAAATCCATCCAGGATAGCTTCCGGCCGGGGTGGGCACCCCGGTACATAAACGTCCACCGGCACCACCTGGTCGATCCCCTGCAATACGGAATAGGTATCGAAGATCCCGCCACTGGAAGCACAGGCGCCTACCGCCATGACCCAACGGGGCTCCGCCATCTGCAGGTACACCTGCTTCACGATAGGACCCATTTTCTTGGCGATCGTTCCCATCACCATCAACAGGTCACACTGACGGGGCGAAAAACCCAGCCTCTCCGCACCAAAGCGGGCCAGATCGTAGTGGGAAGCCATGGTAGCCATGAATTCGATGCCGCAGCAGGAGGTGGCGAAAGGCATGGGCCAGAGGGAATTCTTCCGGGCCAGACCTACCACGCTACTGAGCTTGGTCGTGAAAAAGCCCTCGCCGGAATATCCCTGGGGCATATCGACGATACTGACATTCTCATTGATGTCAGCCTTGATGGGATGTACATTGAACCTTACCGGACGTGCCATAATCTTAATATTTTAACTAAATCATAATTCGTACGCTTAATCTTCCCAGGTCAGCGCTCCCTTCTTGATCACATAAAAAAACCCTGCCAGGAAAAAGACGACAAACAATAAGACCTCCGTGAACCCACCCCACCCCAGCTGCCTGAAATTGACCGCATAAGGGTAGAAAAAGATCACTTCCACATCAAACAGTACGAATAAGATAGCTACTAAAAAATATTTAACGGCCATCGGCTGCCGGGCATTGCCCACAGCCTCGATACCACTCTCGAAATTCTGAAGTTTTTCGGCAGTCTTACGCTTGGGACCCAATAAATGGGTGACGCCCAGCACCATCAGTACAAAACCAATCGCGAAGATAAATTGGACACCAATTGGAAAATAACTAAAGGAATTATTTAGATTAGATTCGCTCGTAAGGGTATTGGCTTGTAAAAGAAAGATGTCCATTTTTAAAGGATTACTGTGATTCTCCAAAGGCAAATTTAAGCCAGCAGGCCGAATTTCCAACTTATTGAGAATTAAAATATAAAAAAGTGGCCGTCCCGAATGGCAAAAAATCGGAGCGACCACTTTTTTTCTGTATGTCCTGAAATTTAAAAAATTTCAGGGGAAGGAAGCCCAATAATGGCATCCTTTTTACGTTGTATGCAGCTTCTTTTGACCTTTTTCCGTGCTCTTTCCACCCATTCTTAACCGCTCTTACCCCTCCGGCCAATTTTCTTCCAGTTGTTATTAAGGCCCGCTACTTCGCCCCTGTTTTGGGCTTGGTGCCGCCGGCAGACTGCTGACGGGCAGGCGGCTTGCTGAGCATCTGAATGATCCGGGGTGCTGTCGCATTGGTTGGATCGACTTCCAACACCTTCTGCAGGTAAGCGATCGCCGTATTCTTGTCCTTTTTAACGTCGTTATACCAACCTGCAAGGTACAGGTAGGAGTTCACAGCCTGTCCTTTATATTTCGTGGAATCCGCGCTCCCCGCTGCCTTGGCCGTGGAATCGAGGCTGCGCGCCATAGCAGCCAGCTTATCATATGCCTGGACTGCAATACCCTGGCTGCTGAGGGAATCATCCTGGGCCACCTTGCTCTTTGCACACCATAGATAACCGAAGATCTCGTTGGGCCATTTCGACTCATAGATATTGCAAAAAATGCTGTCGGCGGTTTTATAGTTACCGGCAGAATAGTTCGCAAAACCCCAGTTGTAGACATCCGTCTGGTTGGGCTCTTTCTTGGTAGCGTACTGTACGGCAGCCAGGTCAGCCACACCTTGTTTATAGTTCAGCTTCTTTGCCAGTTCCAGGCCCTTTGCGAGATATTTCGCCTTGTTCTCAGGCAAAGTATCCTTGGCAATAGCCTTTTTATAGGTTTCGATAGCCGCCACCTTTCCGGCAGAATCCGGCGCCTTCGACTGGATGCTGGCCTGCAGGGCAAAGTCACCGCCGGTGACCGTTGCCGCATCCGCTTTCTGGAAATAAGTAGCGATATTTTGTTGTGCACAGGCTACATCACCCGTCGTATCACATACATAAGCGATGAGCTTGTACATACGGGGTTCAACCTTGTCACCAAGGGAAGTGATCAGCCCCTGCGCCTTCGCCTTGGCTTCCGGGAATTTGCCGCTGGCAACCAGGAAGTCCGTCCTCAGGTATTCCACCTCGGGACCAGGATCGGAGTTCGCGATGTACTTATCCAGCGCATCGGTTGCTTTGGCAGCATCCCAATGGTAGTAATAATAATAGAAGATCTCAAAATAAGCCGGCGCATAAGCCGGGTCCAGCTGCACAGCCTCTTCAAAAGCAGGAAGGAAATATTCCTTATTATTCTGCGTCAGATAGATCTTGCCGATCTTGTATTTGGCTTCGGCATATTTGGGGTCGATGGTCAGCGCCTTCTGGTAGCTTTGAACAGCGTTGCCACCATCGATCAGCTTGCGGTAAGCATCTCCCAAGAGAATATAAGTCTCCGCACTGTTGAACTTCTTCACCTGGATAGCCATGTTCAGCTTTTCGATGGCATAGGTGGCATCACCCGCCCTCGTATCGACATTGGCATTGGCCACCGCATTCAGCACGTCGATGTCCTTGGCCTTGGTCAGGCTGATCGCCGTCTCAAACCGCTGGCGGGCATCCGTGGTCTTACCCTGACGCAATTCAACCTCGCCCATCCCGGCCAGGAGCAAAGGCGCATTGCCATTGGATTGCAATGCCTTAGAGTAAAGGTCCCCCGCAGCTACGGAATCCTTCATAGACAGCAAAGTCTGTCCCTGCCAGTAAATAGCTTCAATATTATTAGGATTGGATGCAAGTATCTTATCGAATACGTCTTTTGCACTCTTATACCGTTGATAATAAAGGAATTTCTTCCCTTGGTCTACCGTTTGAGCCAGCGCCCCACCGCAGAAGCCGGCCAGAGCCACTACCAGAAAGATGGATCGGAACTTATTCTTCATGTACTTTAGCTGTTTATGTGTGTAAATATAAATATATTGTTTAGTTGCTAATTACTGATCTGAGTGTCCCGGACGGAGAAAGTCATCTTGGCAGGCCACAAATAAGCCTTGCTGAAGATCAACTGGCCCCTTTCATATTGTAGGAAATTGGCAAAATTATTCCCCACCCCGGAAAAATTTTCCTTTAATATGTAATACAAACTTCGCACCAAGGGGTAGCGCCGAAGGGCAATATTCGCCTGGTAAGGCTTAACATAAGTCGGCCCGAGGCAGCTGGTACACCGGATAGAGGCCACCTTCACTTTTTTGATAAACAGGTTGTCGTTGGCTGCCCCCTCCCCGATCCAGTTCACGCCGACAAAGCCCACCGCATGCGGATTCTCCGATACATAATTGATCACTTCCTCGCTGGACCGTGCAGCCGTCACCCGCTTGCTCAACGGTCTGCCTTTCAGAAGAGAGTCCATGGCATACCGCACCGTGCTGGTTGCTGACTTGCCATCCATCACCGGCAGATGTACCGTATCGCTCCCATCCAGCATATTCTGGAGGTCCTTGATCTCGAAGACGGAATCCTTCGAGCTATTGTTGACGATAATAGCAATGGCATCATAGGCCAAAGGCATCCAGGTGGGCTTGAGATGAAAAGAATCCTGGTAGAATTTTTCCTCATCCGTGCTGAGCCCCCGGGTAACGATGATCATCCGCGTACCGGTGGTGGTCAGGTCCCGCAGACACTGTGCCTCTGGCTCATACTTAGCTTCGATCTTTATGTCGGGATTGGAGGAGTTGAACACCTTGATCTGGGAGTCGATCACAGGCTTGAAAGACTCGTCAATGCTGATAGTGAGCTTGCCGGACCTGGGCGTTTCCTGGGGAGTTTTGTTCCCATTGTCGCCACACCCCCCCAGCAGGAGAATAAGCCCTAATCCTGTTATTGCGCCTTTACTGCTACTAATGAATATATGCCTGAGCGATAGTTGCATCAACGGTAATAATTTTTTTTATACCCACGATAGATCCGCCATCCCCCGTAGAGCAACCAGATGCCTGAAAAAGCATAGCGGAAAAAAGGGTCGACAGCCAAAGTAAAACCGATCTTTGGCGCTATCAGCAGAAAGATCCCAAAGCCAAACCAGATCCCACCTATGCCATAATCCTGGATGGACCTCCGCAGCTCGTAACGCCGCCTTTCACCGTCAGAACCCTCGTTTGCCATTTTTAACCAATCGTTTTAATGAATAATGCAGACCTTGGGGCCGGCAGGTCGGGCAAATTAATGAATTAAGCTTAAAAAGCGACCACTATATAAGGTGTAATACTTATTAATTTCTTATTAATATCTACTTTCATTCACTGGTTTTGTCCCGCTTATATTAGATTCTTACCTTCTTCTATTCCACAAACCTGCAGCACCTTTCCCCTTCATTGTACACGGTTTTTAACTTACCTTTGGCCTTTTTTTGAACAAGCCCATTCTTACATGAACACACCGGCCAGCTCCCTTTTAAACACACCGGCCAGCTCCTTTTTAATGGTATGTCTCGGCAACATCTGCCGCAGCCCGCTGGCGGAAGGCATTCTCCAGGAAAAAGCCCGGGCCGCCGGCCTTACCTGGAAAGTGGACAGCGCCGGCACCAATGGCTATCACATTGGTGAAGCCCCGCACCCTCTTTCTCAAAAAGTGGCGCGGGCCAAAGGCATCGACATCAGTCAGCAAAGGGCCCGAAAATTCAACGCCAATGATTTTCAACGTTTTGACAAAATATATGCCATGGCCGAAGACGTGGTCCATGAAATGAGGCGCATCGCCGGCCGTTCCTTCGACCCATCTAAGGTGGAACTCTTATTGAACGAGCTTCACCCCGGCAAAAATGAGGACGTCCCCGATCCCTACTACGGCTCGGAGCCCGGCTATCACGAAGTCTATAAAATGATCGACGCCGCCGCGGACAAGATCATCGAAAAATACGGACAGAACGCTTCATCCGGTACTCCATCCATCGTATCGGGATCTACCCCATCCTCCACCGGATCGGGAACTACCTCATCCACCACAGGACCCGGATCCTCCCAATCCCCCAAATTATGAGCAGCTTAAAACCATCCCTGCCCCAGGGCACCCGTGACTTCGGGCCCGCCACCGTCCGCAAAAGAAGCTACATCTTCAATACCATCCGCACCGTTTTCGAGCGCTATGGCTTCCAGCCCCTGGAGACCCCCGCCATGGAACAGTTGGAAACCCTCATGGGTAAATATGGCGACGAAGGCGACAAGCTCATCTTCAAGATCCTCAACAATGGCCTGGGCGACCCCAAGAACATAGAAAAGGCCCGCAAAGCCTTCGAGAAAGTCCTCGACGGCAAAAATGATAAAGACCTCACCGAGCGGGCCCTCCGCTATGACCTCACCATCCCTTTCGCCCGATGGGTCGCCATGAACCACGGACAGCTGACCTTTCCTTTCAAACGCTTCCAGATGCAGCCCGTCTGGCGCGCCGACAAACCCCAGAAAGGCCGCTACCGCGAATTCTACCAGTGCGACGCCGACGTGGTAGGCAGCCAGTCCCTCCTCAACGAGGTCGAGCTGGCGGCCATCTACCGCCAATCCTTCCAGCTGCTGGGCATCCCCGTCGAGATCAGGATCAACAACCGCAAGATCCTGGCCGCCCTGGCCGAAGTCTGCGGCGGACCCGAAAAAATGACGGACATCACCGTCGCCATCGACAAGCTCGACAAGATCGGACTGGAAAAGGTGAAGGAAGAGCTGGCCCAACGGGGCCTTCTCAACGACCAGATCGCAGCCATCGAACAATACCTGAACATCGCCGGCGATAACCAAACCAAGCTCGAAACCCTGAAAACCCTCTTCGCCAACAACGAAACGGGCCTGAAAGGCATCGCCGAACTCGAATATCTCTTAAAATACCCCCTCGAAGCTCACAGCTCAGAGCTCACAGCTCAAAACTCCCAGCTCGAAGCTCAAAGCTCGCCGCTCGCAGCTCTAAACATCGATCTCACCCTCGCCCGGGGCCTGAACTACTACACAGGCACCATTTTCGAGGTAAAAGCTACCACCGCCAAAATGGGCAGCATCGGCGGCGGCGGCCGCTATGACGACCTCACCGGCCTCTTCGGCGTACCCAATATCCCGGGCGTAGGCATTTCTTTCGGAGTGGACCGCATCTATGACGTGATGGAAGAGCTGCAGCTTTTCCCCAACGACGTGCACGCAGGCACAAAACTGCTCTTCTTCAACCTGGGCGACGCCGAATCCCGCACCGCCTTCGGCCTGCTTCAGCAGATCCGGGCAAAAGGCATCCCCGCTGAACTCTATCACGAACATGCCAAATTCGACAAACAATTCAAATACGCCGAAAAGAAAGGCATCCGGTATGTCGCCATCCTCGGCAGCGAAGAGCTGGCCAGCCGCCAATGCAAACTAAAAGACCTCAGCAATGGCCAGCAGACGACCTACAGCTTTGAAGAGCTGTTGCAGTTCGGCTTCTAATCCGGGATACCGCCCACCCAGTCCAACTATTCGAAAATTTCGAACTGCTCACCTATAAAGGACCAACTATCCGGAATTTCCGGATAGTTGTCCCAAAAAACTTTCACAGACCATTAAGATTTTTATCTTTACCCTCAACTTTTACAACCAAAGTTCATCTATCTATGAAAAGATCTCTATCCCCTTATCGCCCGTTAGCAATCCTTTTGTTTTTCATCGCAACTTCCGCCTCCGCCCAGACCATTAACCCCCTCTTCCGGCATCTCCCACCGAATGCCAAAGAGATCTACCATATCAACCTGCCCGTCCTCACATCCAAGCTCAGCTGGAACGAGATCATCTCGAATATCCCCCCTTCCAAGTCCGGCAGCGACCAGGAAATGATGGGCTTGCTGAAAGCCCCGGCAGAGGCTGGCATTGACATCAACCAGGACATCTTCGTCGCACACAGCGGCAAAGTCGCCAAAGCCGACAGCGCCAGCTTTATCACCGTCATCCTGCATCTCGCCGATTCCGGAAAATTCGGTGCGCTCGTCCGCAAAGGAACCGACATCCGCACCTTCCGCCTTCCCCAGGGCCGCGCGGTCGGCAAGGATAAAATGTCCGTCGCCTACGACAATAAGCTGGCCGTCTTTACGATCGTGACGCTTGACAAGCCCGCAGCAGATGCCGCGAAAACGGCCCCCGGCGACAAAAAAGCGGTGACCGTTGCGCCTTCCTTCAACTCCGCGCTGTTTGCCGCCAGAAGAAGCGTCGCCGCCCTCCAGGGTTTTCCCAGCTCCATCTACACCACCGATCCTGATTTCCTGGCCGGCTTCTCCGACGACGCCGACTTCCACATTTGGGCGCCCCAGGGCTCCGGACTCGCTACGATGCTAAAGACGATGGGCAAGAAGAACCAGGGCATGTCCGATGCGCTGACCGGCAGATCGAAGACCTCGCAGCGCCATTTACTCACGGCCATCCGCTTTGACGCCGGCAAGATCGTCATGCGCACCCTCATCACCATGGAGAAGGACTCCGTGGCCCTCCTCAAAAAATTCAACAGCCGCCCCCTCAATACCGACCTGATAGCCCGCCTGCCCGGTAAGGACCTGCTGGGAATGATCAACCTTCACTTGGATCTGTCCGCCCTGACAGACCTGCTCGAGCAGTATAAGCTCCGTGACAAGGCGGACTCTGCACTGTCCAGCCTGGGCTTCGCTGTCACCGACATACCAAAAGCATTCAAAGGGGATTTCCTGTTGGCAGCCGTGGCGCCTTCCGCACCGGCAGGCGATACAACGCAATACAAAGAACCCTTCGTCTATTTTGTTACGACCATCAATGACCTGGGTACTTTCATGAAACTGACCAGCAAGCTGCCCCTGTCAAAAGACTCCGCATCCGGCGGCAAAGGCATGTTCGGCAAGATGAAGACCGCCTATACCTTAAAGGATAATATCCTGGTGGTCAGCAGCAACAAACAACGGACGGACAGCTATTTCAGCAACACCACCCGGAGAAGTACGGAGCTGGTGTCGGATCACGTTGCCGGCGCACCCGTCAGCGTTGTGGTGGACATCAAGGCCGTAGCGGCTTACTTACAGGGAATGAGCGCCCAGCCCTCGTCCAAGACACAGCAAATGCTGCACTTCATGAATGCACTGGATCGGCTGACCATCGCCGGTGGCCGCCTGGTGGACGGCACAAAGTCGGAAACTTATATTGAGTTGAAAATGGCTGACGCGTCGGAGAACAGCCTGCGCAGCATCTTTAAACTGCTGCATTAGAAGGGTAACCCTTACATATACCCGTACTTCTTCTTGAAGTCCGCCAGGCCTGCCGCGTCCAGGTCCCGGAACAGGTACGTCCTCGTGCGTCCCGTCCTTTCCACAAAAGGTATATGCTTTTCATACAGCAGTTTGAAGACCTCCCCCAGCTGTCTTACATGCTCCTTGCTGTTGAGATAGAACATGCGCTCGATCGTTTGCCCCTTGCACTTGAAGGACACCCGGTTGCTCATGCCATCCAATTCATAGGCCGAGGCGGGGTCTTTCATTCCCGCATACCCGTTTATGTCGAAATCCAGTTGCTTCACCTCCCGGAGAGAATAATACTCCTCTCCCAGCCGGATCGCCTGCTCGGTCAGCACCAGGTCCCCGTCGGAAAGCCCGAAGGCCGCTATATCTCCCTTTGCGATATAGGCCCCGATCAGCACCGTCACCACCCCGATGACAAAGGCTGGCGTGACGAATACACGCATGGAAGGTATCAGCAGGAGAAAGAGAGAAATGACGGCGATCCCCAATCCGACATAAGCCAGGGTCGCTTTTTTCTTGGTGACCATGATCACCATCTTGGTACGGAATTCCATAGTTATCCTAAAATTTTAAAAGGTTTTCCTTCAATTCCTTTTCCGACATCCGCTCCAGCAGAAAGGTCCGGTAAAGGCCCCTCCTTTCGACAAAGGGAACATGCTGTTCGTAAAAGGTCCGGAATAACATTCCCAGTTGCTGCGCATGCTGCAGTCCACCGAGATAAAACCTGCACTCGACGGGCTGGCCTGTATGCTCAAACCGCAAATGATTACCCATTCCATCCGACTCCGCGCCGACTATTGCAATGCTCGGAGCATGCATGCCGGCATATCCTTCAATATCAAACTCAATATTGTTGATCTGACCCATTGGGTAATAGGCATTCCCTATCCGAATGCCTTCAGTGCTCACCGCCAGCTGAATGGCATTGGCAACCCCGACATTCGTCAGATCGCCTTTTGTTACAACAACGCCGATGAAGAAGATAAGAATGGAGGCTCCAAAGGTCCAGAGCGCAAATTTCTCGTAGCCGTCCATCAATGTGAGGAAAACAGCCGCTACCAGCAGGACCGCCCCCACGCCGGAGATCCTGGCCTTTGGGTTCTTTTTATAGTATACAGTCGGGGCTCGGAATTCCATAGACAGCTTTATGCCCATCTATAACGCCTAAACCCGGGCCTATATTTTCTCATACACCACCGCCGCCCCCTGGCCCACGCCTACGCACATGGTGGCCAGCGCATAGCGGACATCCCGCCGCCGCATTTCGTGCAGCAAGGTGGTGGAAATGCGTACACCGCTGCAACCCAGCGGGTGACCAATGGCAATACTGCCCCCATTGACATTGATCCTGGACGTATCCAGCCCCAGGTCGCGGATGCAAGCCAGGGCCTGTACGGCAAAAGCTTCATTCAGCTCTATCAGGTCCAGGTCCTTTACGGAAAGCCCCGCACGCTGCAACGCTTTCTGCGTAGCCGGCACAGGACCGATCCCCATGATGGAGGGGTCCACACCCGCCACCGCCATGCTGACGATCCGGGCAATGGGTTTTAAATGGTATTTGCGAACAGCTGCCTCGCTGGCCAGCAGCATGGCCGCCGCCCCGTCATTGATGCCCGAGGAATTACCAGCCGTCACCGACCCATCCTTCGCAAAAGCGGGCCGGAGGGCTGCCATCTTCTCCATCGACGTAATCCTTGGCTGTTCGTCCCTTTCAAAAAAGATCTTCTCTTCCTTGCCGCCCAAAACCTCCACCGGGGCAATCTCCTCCTTCCACAAGCCGGCCGCCAGGGCCGTAAAATATTTCTCCTGGGACGCCAGCCCGAAAGCATCCTGCTCCTCCCTTCCGATCTTCCACTGCCTGGCGATATTCTCCGCCGTCTCGCCCATCGAGTAAGGGTAATATTGATCGGTCAGCTTCTTATTCACAAATCGCCATCCGATGGTCGAGTCGAAGATCTCTGCATTGCGATTGAAAGCATGGGTCGATTTACCCATCACAAACGGCGCCCGGGTCATACTTTCCACCCCCCCGGCGATATACAGCTCCCCTTCGTCACACATGATCGCCCGGGCAGCATCCATGATGGCCTGCAGTCCCGAAGCGCACAGCCGGTTCACGGTATTCCCGGCGACCGTCACGGGAAGGCCCGCCAGCAGGGCCGCCATACGGGCCACATTGCGATTGTCCTCCCCCGCCTGGTTGGCGTCCCCGGCGATGAGGTCTTCGATCGCGGCAGGGTCGATCCCCGGATTACGCACCAGCAATTGACGAACTACATGGGCCAGCAGGTCGTCCGGCCGGATAGAGCTGAGACCGCCCCCGTACTTCCCTACAGGCGTCCGGATGGCATCGATGACATAGGCTTTATTCATAAGGGTCGCAAGTTAAGATTTTCAAGAGATTCCCCCAGTCTCAACACACCAACGGCCTGTTCTGACGGCCTAACGCTCTCCACGCCTATACCACCTCGTTCCCCACCTGGGTAATTCCTTCCACTTACCCGGGGCCTTCCGCTTTTCAAGTGATTAAAAATCAATCCTTTCACCCTGGCATTATTTTCACATTCACCTAACCAAAGCACTACCATTATGATCCCACAGACAGCAACGTCCAACGACTCCAGATCCAGGTATATCCACCACAACAGCGGACAGGGTTATTTCGATCCCCACCAGCTGGACCACGAACAAAAAACGCAAAAGACCGACCTCCACCAATATGACCATCTGATCCCTCCCATGAAAAAGGTACTGAAATTCACCGCCAAAGCCACCTGGTTCATGATGAAGACCATGGTCAAGGCAGCCTTCCTTCTTCCCGGGCTCTTCAGCAGGACAGCATCCAAACCAACCCAGAAGAAAAATCCGTCCCCCACCACCGCTTTTCCTGCTCCGTAATTAATTATTACTTACCTCCTCCCAGGCCCTCACCCTAGGGTAAACGCTTATACCGAGGCCATTCCCGCCGGTCTTCGTAACTTTTTATTTCAAACCAAATCTTGTTATCATGAAAAAAGTAAAGGCCTTCACTTTGTCGACAGCCGTCATCGTTGCCACCATCGCCGCATTTGCAACCAGCCCCAAAAAGCCTCTACACAAGCAATCGCTGTATCATCGCTCTGGCGGAGGATTCGCACCTGTCTCACCCGGTTACTATTGCACGACGTCGTATGATACGTGCTCGTACACTCTTGAAAATGGCACGTACTATCCCAATGAGCTGGGGGATTATCACGGGCAATAAACCAACACTACACCAATGTAAAAGGGTCTTCCAGCCGGAAGACCCCTCATATTTTCGCTGATCCATCACTGATATGGCGGCGCAGTCTTCGGTCCTGAAAGCTTTCTGCCGATCTTCTTATCCAGGCGCTGTGCGGAATCCAGGTGATGATGCAGCATCGGCAGCGCATTTTGTGCAAAAGCCCTGATGTCCGGATCGTTTGCATTTTTAGCCGCCTTTTCAAACTCGTCGATATCCTCCTTATGATCTTTCACCATCAACGTGATATAGCTCCGGTCGAATTCGCTCCCCTGCTTTTTCATCAGGTCTTCCCGTTCCTTCTTCTGATCGTTGGAAACGGAATCCGGCAGAACGATCCGCTTGCCGGCAGCCAGCGACTTCAATGTCTCCCCACCTTTCCCATGATCCTGCACCATCATCGCGCCGAAATCCTTCACGCCTTGTCTACCGCCATTGGACTGCGCCAGTTTCCCCAGCTCGACTTCCAGCATCCCTCCACTGGCCGCCTTCACCATAAAGTCGGCGTCCTGTTTGGAAGGCACGGCCATAGAGGAGTCCGTGACAGATTGCTTCTTCGACAGGGTATCCGTAATGGAATCGTTCGCCTTCCGGGCCTCCTTCACGCTGTCGGGTGAGGAGTTGCAGGCCAAAGCTACCAGGATACCCAGCCCGGCCCCGAATTGATATAGTCTTTTCATAGCATGTTTTACAATAGCTTATTCAAAACATATACCAGCAAAAGGAAAGCGACTACTCCAATGGGTGAATACGCTTTCCGAAGCAGCTAACGACCCCGCCTACCTGCAACGCAAAGACCTTGCCTACCCTGTCAACCCTTCCACCCTGGACGAGCGCCGCGACCTCCCGGTCAGCGCCGGTCTTTTGGGCGTTGCTCCCTAAAGCATTCTCTCATTCGAACATTTCAATAAATCACTGAAAACCCTTGCCAGCAAAGGATTATGTGCATAACTAAGTGCATAACGGGTGTATAACGAAGACAAGAAAAATTTGGAAAAGGTATCTTCAGTGATGTATCTTAGATATAGAAATTGAGAAGCAGAAATCAATCAACCGAAAGAAGCAGATCAATTTGAGAAGTGGAAATCTATAAAAAGATGGAAACAACTCACAGGAGCATCGGGTCAGTAAGTACAACAACGAAAGTTGAAATACCGAAAAAGGCTTGATGCTTCTTTATTTTATGCCCTTTTTAACCCCCCAAAAACCGCCCACCTTCACACAGACGGACGCCAATAGTATCGAAAACGTACAGTGCTCAGCGCAACCTCACCCCTAACCAAATAATTATCAATCGCTTACCATTCCGGCATCTTTTTCGCCGCGGAGATTCCATAACCAGCCATCACCATGCTCAAAAACTATTTCCGCATCGCCTGGCGCAATCTCCTGAAGAACAGGACCTCCTCCATCATCAATATCGCAGGCCTCGCCACAGGCCTGGCCATCGCCCTCGTCATCGGTCTCTGGATCGCAGATGAGCTGTCTTTCGACCACTACCACACCCGCCACAGCCGCATCGCCCAGGGCATGGCTGTCCAATCGGCCCGGGGAGAGACCTACGTCGGAGAAACAGTCACCATGCCCCTGGGATATGCATTGAACACCTATAAAGACCTCTTCACAAGGACAGCGCTCATGTGCTGGTCAGGCGATCGGCTCGTCGGCTACGGTGACAAGAAATTGAACATCCAAGGCATCTGGGCCCAGAAAGAGCTGCCTGAAATGTTCACCTTTCAAATGGTGAAAGGCTCCATCGCCGCGGCTGACGACCCTTCTACAGCGCTGATCTCCCAGTCCCTGGCCACGGCACTGTTTGGCAATGACGATCCTATCAACAAGAACATTCAGATCAACAACAGGCTCCAGTTCAGGGTAGGCGGTGTCTATCAGGACCTGCCGCATAATACCTCCTTTGCCGGCGTCAAGCTGGTAATGCCCTGGTATAATAAGGAAAATAACTACCGCGTCACCAATACCAACTGGGCCGACCACAACGGCAGCCTCTATGTCGAGCTGGCCGATGGCGTCACGGCCGGGCAGGCTACCGCCCGGATCAAAAGTTTACCCACTTCTCATGTCAAGGAATGGAAAGAAGAAGCCATGCTCTATCCACTGGACAAAGCGCATCTTTACAATGAGTTCAACAGGCAGGGCCGACCCGATGGCGGCCGCATCCAGTTCGTCTGGCTCTTCGGCATCATCGGCTCCTTCGTGCTGCTGCTGGCCTGCATCAACTTCATGAACCTCTCCACGGCCCGCAGCGAAAAAAGAGCGAAAGAAGTAGGGATCCGCAAAACAATGGGCTCGCTGAAAAGACAGCTCATCGCCCAGTTCCTCAGCGAATCGATCCTCATCACCTTTCTGGCCTTCCTCCTCTCCATCCTCCTGGCCAGCCTTTCCCTGCCTTTCTTTAATGTTGTGGCCGCAAAAGAAATGACCTTTCCCTGGAACAGCCTGCCCTTCTGGCTGGCGGCCGCCGCCTTTATCCTTTTCACCGGCATCATTGCCGGCAGCTACCCTGCCTTCTACCTTTCCCGCTTTGACCCCGTGCAGGTGCTTAAAGGGACCTTCCGTGCCGGTCGCTATGCCTCCCTGCCGCGCAAAGTCCTGGTGGTGCTCCAGTTCTCCGTATCCCTCACCCTCATCATCGGAACCATCATCGTCTTCCGGCAGATCAGTTTTGCACAAGATCGACCCGTAGGATATACCCGGGAAGGACTGGTGACGGTGTATATGAATACTCCCAGTCTCTACGATCACTATGACGCCATCCGCGAGGATCTCTTACAGAAAGGAGTAGTTGTAAATGTCGCGGCCAGCTCCATGAAGCCTACGAATTTCAACAATAACAACAGCCTCTACTGGCGGGGTAAAACACCTGACCAGGACGCCATCTTCTTCCGCAATGTCAACGTGACCCGGGATTTCGGTAAGACCATCGGCTGGCATGTCCTGCAAGGCCGCGACTTTAGCCGCGATTTCCCTACGGATTCCAACGCTCTGATCCTCAACGATACGGCCGCCAAGGTCATGGGCATCCCCAACCCCATCGGCGAAAGAGTGAAATTCTGGGGGAAGAACTATACGGTCATCGGTGTCGTCAACGATATGGTCACCAACTCTCCGTTCGAGAAGGTGGAGCCTGCCATCTTCCTGGGCGATATGTATCGGGACATTCTCATAGCCCGCCTGGCGCCGGGTCTTTCCACCAGCCAGGCCCTCGCCGGCATGGAATCCGTTTTCAAGAAATATAACCCGGGCAATCCCTTCGTCTATAATTTCAGCGATGACGAATACGCTGCCAAGTTCGAGAGCGAGCGACGCATCGGCAACCTGGCATCCGTCTTTACCTCCCTGGCCATCTTCATCTCCTGCATCGGGCTGTTCGGCCTGGCCTCTTTTGTGGCGGAACAACGCACCAAGGAGATCGGGGTACGAAAGGTCCTGGGGGCCGGCGTCTTCCGGCTCTGGGGCCTGCTTTCGAAGGACTTCTTAAAACTGGTGGTCCTTTCCTTCTGCATCGCGATGCCCGTGGCCTGGTACGCCATGAACAAATGGCTGGAAGGCTATGTATACCACACGAAGATCTCCTGGTGGATCTTCGCTGCCTCCGGCATCGGTATCCTCCTGGTCACCCTGCTGACCGTGAGCTTCCAGTCCCTGCGCGCCGCGACGATGAACCCCTCGAAAAGCTTAAGAACTGAATAGATCTTAATAAACTTCCTATGCTTAAAAGCTATCTGACGATCGCCTGGCGCAATATCATCCGTCATAAAGGATACGCCGCCATCAATGTCCTCGGCATCGCCATGGGCCTCACCTGCTGTCTCTTCATCCTCCTCTGGGTGCAGGATGAAAAGAGCGTGGACAATTTCCATCGCAACGGGAAAGAGCTGTTCGCCGTTTATCAGACAGCTACCGCCAGCGGCAATGTCTACGGCACTTATACTACGCCTCTCCGTTATGACAGCGTGACCCATCTCCTGCTGGACGATGTGAAAGGCAATGTCCCGGAAGTTCAATACGCCGCCTTTTACAATGCGGGCTATATCCTGCCCTGGGGCCATGCCGAAACCTTCCAGGTGGGTGACAAGATCATGAAGCTGGAAGGCTCCCGCGCAGGAGCCGATTTCTTCCACATGTTCAGCTTCCCCCTGATTGAAGGCAGTCCCTCTTCCGCGCTGAAAGACATCTATAGCATCGCCATCTCCCGCAAAATGGCCGGTCTCTTCTTTGGCAGTCCCCACGAAGCCATGGGGAGGATGGTCAGATTCGAGAACAAAATAAATTTCAACATCGCCGCCGTCTTCGAAGACCTGCCTTCCAACAGCCAGATGAAATTCGATTATCTCATCAACTGGGATGCGCAAAGACAGCTGCACATAGAATTTCCTTCCAACGAATTTCACACCTATGTACAGCTGAAGCCGGGCGCAGACCTTGCAAAGGCGGAGTTGAATATCAATCGCCATTTACAGACCCGGCTGGGTCCCCTGGACAAAGGCACCACGATCCGTGTAGGTTTGCAGCCAGTAGCCGACCAGTATCTTCACAGCGTCTTTGTCAATGGCAAGCCGTCCGCCGGCCGTATCCAATACGTGCGCATATTCAGCAGCGTGGCCATCTTCATCCTGCTCATCGCCTGTATTAATTTTATGAACCTGGCGACGGCCCGCAGCGTTCGCCGGGCAAAGGAAGTAGGCCTGCGCAAAGTGGTGGGCTCCACCCGCGCCCATCTCCTGGGTCAGTTCTTCGGGGAATCCATGCTCTTCGCCCTGCTGGCCATGCTGACATCCCTTTTATTACTGTTCCTGCTGCTGCCCGCCTTTAATCAATTCACCGGTAAACACATCACCCTTCCCCTCTCCCAGCTTACCTTCTGGACCACCTTGCTGGGCATCACCCTGACGACGGGCCTCATCGCCGGCTCCTACCCGGCCCTCTACCTTTCCTCCCTGCAACCCATCCGCACGTTGAAAGGCATCTTCCGGTTTACACAAAGCGCTATCTGGTTCCGCAAAGGTCTCACCATCTTCCAGTTCGTCCTCAGCATCGTCTTCCTCATCGCTACCATCGTCATCGTGCGGCAGACCCGCTATGTTCAAAATACCAACCTGGGCTATGATCGTGACAACCTCATTTATATCCGGATCGAAGGCGCCCTTTCGAATATAGACAAGTACCAGCTCTTCAAGCAGCGCGCCTCGACCATGCCGGGCATCCAGGTCATCGACCGCAGCACGGAAACGCCCCACTCCATGGACTTCCTGACAGCGGATGCCATCAACTGGGAAGGCAAGGGTCCCCACGATCAGGTGGGCTTCAAGCCTGCCAGCGTGGGATTTGACTTCGTCAAAATGATGCACCTGACGACAGTGCAAGGCCGCCCCTTCTCCCGCCTCAATGCCACCGACTCTTCCGACGCCTTCATGGTCAACGAAGAGGCCGTCCGGCGGATGGGCATGAAGGATCCCATCGGCAAATGGGTCTCCGCCTGGAAAAAGAAAGGCCATATCATCGGTGTGCTGAAAGACTATCACACCGGTAGCCTCCATGAACCCATCATGCCCGTCATACTGGACGTAAAAGAATTTGAATACTTCGGCGTCATCATGGCCCGCGCCTATCCCGGTCAAACACCGGTGGCCCTGGCCAGCCTGGAAAAAGTCTACAAGGAGATCAACCCGGGCTATGCATTTGCCTACCAGTTTGTGGATGAAGAATATAAAAAAATGTATGCCAGCGAGCAGATCGTTTCACGGCTGTCCATTCTCTTCGCCTTCCTGGCCATCGTCATCTCCTGTCTCGGCCTGCTGGGACTGGTGATGTTTGCCGCGGAGCAGCGCGTCAAGGAGATCGGCATCCGGAAAGTGCTGGGCGCTTCGCTGGGACAGATCATCTCCCTGTTTGCCGGGGATTTCCTGCAGCTGGTGACCATCGCATTCCTCATCGCCGGTCCCCTGGCCTGGTATGCCATGAATGCCTGGCTGCATGATTTTGCCTATAGGGTAACCCTCTCCTGGTGGATCTTCGCGCTGGCAGGTGCCTCGGCGCTGCTGATCGCTTTGCTGACGGTGAGCCACCAGGCGATGCGGGCGGCCACGGCGAATCCCGTGAAGAGCTTGCGGTCGGAATAGCACTAAAAAAAAGAAGGCCGCCTCAGTGAGACAGCCTTCCTCTGGCGCTATTGCCAGCAGATTATTTTTTGGAGCGATCCCAACTAATAGAGATTAGCCCGGGGTGTCCATGATTTATCTGTAGATTGCATGAATACCTCCTTTTCATTTGGTGAGTAATGAAGTTACGACATTATTTTTATTTTTCAAGGGGGTACGGATGCTCCCGGTGGCCAATCTCCTACCCCCATTAGTCACATTTAAATAATCTTCGGGTAACTATTCCATTACATCGCCCGGTTAGTTTTAGGTCTAACTAACAGACCTATCATGAGAATGAAATTTACGCCCCTGTTTCTCTTCTTCTTTCTCGCTGCCATCACCCGATCCTTTTCACAAGCTCCCACGGACCTCTTCATTTCAGAGTACGTGGAAGGCAGCAGCAATAACAAAGCCCTCGAATTTTACAACGGTACGGGAGGGACGATCGACCTCACCGCCGGGAACTACGTGATACAGATGTACTTCAATGGTTCCACCACAGCCAGCACCACCATTTCGCTGACAGGTACGGTGGCCCCCAACGGCGTGTTTGTCCTTGCTCAGGCTTCGGCAAGCTTTGCTTCTTCCTCTTTTGTGAACCAGACCAGCTCCGCCAGCTTTTACAATGGGGACGATGCCATCGTGCTGCGCAAAGGCGGCGCCAGCGGCACGATCGTTGACGCCATCGGGCAGGTGGGTGTCGATCCGGGCACGGAATGGGGCTCGGGCCTCGTATCCACCGCCGACAATACATTAAGGCGTAAAGCTTCCGTCTGCGCAGGAGACACCAATCCTTCGGACGTTTTCGACCCGGCAGCCCAGTGGGACGGATTTGCAACGGATGATTTCAGCGGCCTGGGAGTCCATACTTCCGCTTGCGCCACTGCAGGGCCTTCCATCATAGTAAATGGTTCTCCGCTGAGCTTCACCACGACGGTGGGTACGCCGGCTGCAGAACAGTCCTATACCATTCATGGCAGCAGCCTGACGGAGGATGTCACGGTCACCATCCCTTCCCTGTCCAACTTTGGATTATCGCTGACCCCGGGCGGCCCTTACACGAACGCGCTCACCATCCCTGTCGCACAAGTCAATGCAGGGAATGTCGCCATCTACGTGACCTTCAATCCCACGGCAGCGGGTACCCAATCGGGCAATATCACCCACGTCAGCGGCACTGCTTCCACCAGCCTCGCGGTACAAGGCGCCACCACCGGCACTGGCGCGATCACCCGCATCTTTGACATTCAAGGCACGGGGGACGCCAGCCCCCTGACTGGCGCCGTCGTTACTACGGAAGGCATCGTTACGGCGGACTTCCAGGGGACGGGGCAACTGGGCGGCTTCTTTATCCAGGACTCCTCCGGAGATGGCAACATCCTCACTTCTGACGGGATCTTTATCTCTAATACTTCCTTTCCTGTGAAAGTAGGCGACCATGTCCGTCTCACGGGTACGGTGGCGGAAGCCTTTAACAAAACGGAGATCAGCAGCGTTACGTCGCTCACGGTGTTGAGCTCCAACTACCCCCTGATGCCTCCCGTGGACATTTCGCTGCCCGTGAATGCGGTGGCGGACCTGGAGCGCTATGAAGGCATGCTGGTGCGTTTCCCGCAGACATTGACGGTCTCGGAAACCTTCACCACCGGCAGGTATGGAGAAGTCCTTCTATCCGCCAACGGCCGGCTCATAACGCCCACCAATATCGTCGATCCCAATGACAATCCTGCCTCCGGTACTTCCAGCACAGGGACGAGCAATCTCGCTGCCGTCAACGCACTGACGGACCTCAACCTCCGGAGCCAGATCTTACTGGATGATGGCAGCAACGTACAAAATCCGCCCGTCGTCCCTTACCTGGATTCCGCGGGCAACACGATCAGGATCGGCAGCACATTGACAGCCCTCACGGGCGCGCTGGATTTTGATTTCAGCGTCTATCGTCTTCAACCTTCGATCGCTCCGGTCTTCCATTACGCACGCCGCCCGGCAGTACCTTCTGTGGGAACCGGCAGCATCAAAATAGGCAGCTTCAACGTACTGAACTATTTCAACGGGGACGGCCAGGGAGGTGGATTTCCCACTTCCAGGGGCGCCACTACCCTTGCGGAATTCAACAGACAGCGCGCCAAGATCATTGCCGCCATCGTTGCATTGGATGCGGACGTGCTGGGATTGACGGAGATCGAGAACGATGGCGACGGTCCCACTTCAGCGATCGCAGACCTGGTGAGCGGCCTGAATGCCGCCACGGCGCCCGGCACGTATGCCATCGTTCCCTCGCCCACCGGCGGCGCCAATGGCACCACCGGCACGGACGAAATAAAAGTGGCCATGATCTACAAGCCGGGTAAAGTGACTCCCGTTGGTCTTTCATTCGCAGATGTCAACCCCATCCATAACAGGCCGCCCCTCGCACAAACTTTCAATGCCATCGGCACAGGCGAGAAATTTTCCCTGGTCATCAACCACTTCAAATCCAAAGGCTGCAGCGGCGCCTCGGGCGCTAATACAGATCAGCTGGATGGACAGAGCTGCTTCAATGCCACCCGTAAGCAACAAGCCATTGCCCTGCTGAGCTTCCTCGATACGGTGAAGAGCCGGTCGGGCGACCCTGACATTGTCAGCGTTGGCGACTACAATGCCTATGAAGAGGAAGACCCCATCGACATCCTCCGCGCAGGCGGATTAGTGGACCTCACTTTCGGGCTTTTCTCCTATGTCTTCGACGGCCAGTCCGGCGCATTGGATTATGCTTTCGCCACGCCTTCCCTGGCTCCCCAGGTGACGGGTGCGGGTAAATGGAACATCAACGCGGAAGAGCCGGTGGCAAAGGACTACAACCAGGAATTCAACCAACCCTATCTCTACGCGCCCGATGCTTTCCGCTCATCCGATCACGATCCCGTGCTGGTAGGATTACAGCTGGGTCCCATCCATCCCACCGTCACGATCACCAGCCCTGCCGACACCAGCGTCTTCGCCGCCGGCAGCCCCATCACGTTGAGCGCCGATGCGTCCGCCACGAACGGCGTCATTACGAGGGTGGAGTTTTATGATCATGGCGTGAAATTCCTCACGGATAGCACGGCTCCCTATAGCATCGTCAACTCCGACGCGGCGCCCGGCAGCTATGTGCTGACGGCAAAAGCATTCGACAGCAACGGCGACTCCGCCATCTCCGGCGCAGTGCATGTCACCATTACGGGCTGCAAGCCCACGGGCCTGCTGACGGGCGAAGGTTATACCAATATTCCCGGCACCCAGGTGGCGGATCTCACCGGCAACCCTGCTTATCCGTATCATCCTTCCATCACGGCACAGCTCAGCACTTTTGAATATGCCAATGTCGGGGACAACTACGGCGGCCGGGTGAGCGGCTTCATCTGCGCGCCGCTGACGGGCAACTACACTTTTTACATTGCCTCCGATGATCAGGCGGGTCTCTATCTCAGCACCGACGACGATACGGCGCACAAGGTACTGATAGCGTACAATGCGGCCCCCACCGGCTTCCGCAACTGGACCAGCACGCCCACGCAAAAGTCCGCCCCCATCCGGCTCGTGCAGGGCGCACGCTACTATATCGAAACCCTCCACAAACAAGGCGCAGGCGCCAACTATCTTTCCGTAGGCTGGGTAATGCCCAATGGCGTGGGTGAAGGACCGATCCCTTCTACCAGGATATCCCCTTACAGCCATCCGTCACCGGGTCAGACGGCGCAGAACTTTGTCGTTGCGATGGAAAAGGCCAACGTGATCGATAACAAGGCCAGCACCGGCAAACTCGAAGTAACGGCCACGCCCAATCCTTCCTCCGATCATTTCACACTGGTGACGCGGAGCAGCAGCGACAAGGCGCTTACGATCGTCGTGACGGACGTAGCAGGCAGGGTGGTTGAACGCCGGCTGAATGTAGCCGCCAATGGCACTGTGTTGCTGGGCAGCAGCCTTCCCATAGGCATGTACTTTGTCACCGTCAGGCAGGAGGATGTTGTAAGAAATTTGAAATTGATCAAGCGATAATAGAAGAAGGACGTTTTAAACAACCTGGATGATGGCCCCCGGCACGTCTACGTGCCGGGGGTTTTATTTATTTTAGCGCTGCCATTCACACTTAAAACAACCCCTGCTGCACCAGCCCCTGGTCATTCCCCAACGCCGGCAGGTCCGTATAACTATAAGGTGCATTCTTCGGTTTCCCATCCGGCCGCGGCGTCCTTCCGCGTATGCTATACACCGGCACGGGAACGATCTGGTCCGAAGGCATCTCATAATCCAGGATCTGCTGCATCTCTTCATCCGTCAGGTCCGGCCGGAGCCATGCCATTTCCATCTCCTTCGGCAGGAACAGGGGCATCCGGAAAGCATTGGCCCCGCCATTATGGATCTGGCGCATCACTTCATTGCCCGCCCGCGTGAGGAGGGTGAACATGCCCCGCACTTCCCCGGTCTCGGTGTCGGATGGTATTTTAGTATTGTAATGGTACAGGCCCGGCAGGCAGAACATGCTCCGGTCCTTTAGTGTTATATGATAAGGCACCTTGTTCTTCCAGCCCTTGATCTCCCGGTGTTCATAGATCCCCGTCACTGGTATCAGGCAACGCTTCTTCCGGATCCTGTTCCAGAAAGAGCGTTTGTCCTCGAGGATCTTCTCGCTCCTGGCATTCACCATGGATTTGCGCATGGCCTTCACCTTTTCCGGCGTGTCCATATACTCGGCGATGATGCCCCATTCAAAATTCTTCCGGTGGTAGCGGTTGTCCTCGAAAGTAACGACGGGGTACCGGTTATGCCCCAGCGCCAGGAAATGCATGCCCATGTCCAGGTCAAATCGGATCTCGCCGTCATGGACCAGGTCAGGGAAATAATCGTCTATCAGCTGCAAGGCGGAATAAAAGGCTATATCTAAACACATAATTCTACTTTAAAATTATTAAATGGTCTCACCTCGCCATCGCGCCACTCCCCGCCAAATCAGCGGGCACAATCTCGCCGGTCAGCTATGGCCTGGAAGCGCCTTATCTTTGGGCTAGCGGATTCAGGTACGATAGCCCGATAGTACTTTCCGCACAATAAAGAACCGAGGCCCAGTGGTACCCAAAGTACAGCGCTGAAAGGCACATAGCTGCCGGCACCACAAAAAACCTAAAACACCTCAAAAAACCAAAAAACCTAAAACCCTTCAATCATCTCCAAACCCACCACCTCCTCTTCCCCCCCATGACTAAATTTAATAAAAAGTTCCCCGAATTCCTCGTACAAGCCTACCTGTATCTTATCCCCTTCTTTAGAAGCCCTCCAGCCCGGATGATACCGCCCGATGTACCGCCGGATCTTCTGCTGGTAAACCGCAGGCGGCCGCCAATCCACTCCTTTCTTAGCCGCATAAAAGATCTTATATCCAAAAGGCTGTCCCGCCGCCACGCCTAATTTCTCTACATGTGCAGCAACTTCCCCATCATAGAGAAAAGCATTCCCGTCATGACTTAGCGTGGCCAAATGCTTTTCAGCCAGCTCTTTCTCTTCCGCGTCATAGCCTCTTATCAGGAAAGCCGCCTTCAGCCGCGCCTCCATGCCCCGGGCAAAGGATTGCCTGACAAACCAGCGTTTGCCTTTGGCGATCTGATCCGTCAGCAGCCCCCTGGTCAACAGCGGGAATGGGTTATACATCCCTCAATTTACAAATTTTCACTCCTTTTCCGGATCCCCACCTTTTCCATCCTTTCCACCTCGATGCTATACACGCCGTACTCCACCGTCACCTTGCCGGTGATCCTGTAAAAGCCGGAACGGGGTGGATACGCGGCATGCACGGGCGGAAAATGCACCGTATCGATCCAATCCTTATGCCTATCTAAAAATGTTCCAAAGCTCATCATCTCTCCTTTCACGGTCTGCACGGGCTTATGGGTGATATGATAACCCATTACTGTCACCTGCTTGCCCACATGCGCCGGCAGGTCTTTCGCCGCCAGGTAGCGGGCCGGATCATCGGCTGCGAGGATAAAGGGATCACAGACGGGGAATCCCAGCAGCTCTATGTCATCATAGCAATCTTCCAGGGGGTAGCCGGGTAATACAGGCAACGAGAAAGTCAGGGGAGCCGTCATGAACAAAGGCTGGCATGCGGCGCTGTGCATCCTGGTTTTTCGTTGCAGGTAATCCCCTTCCCACAGCAATTCTTTTTTGCTCTTTCCCGTAAAACGCAGGGCATTCACCCGGATCAGCAGCTCCAGTTGTTCTGGCAGGACCTCGCTCCGGGAGATGAAGTCGTCCAGGGAAGTATACAGTCCGCCCCGCACACGCTCCCCCAGGATCTTTTCTATGGCCGCCTGCTCCAGTCCCTTCACATGGATCAATCCAACGAAGGCGTCCGACCCATGGATATTGGTATAGTGATCGCTCTGATTGACACAGGGCCGGTGCACCCGGGCGCCTGCTTTCATCAGCTCATAGAAATAAAGCTCGCGGCTGTAGAAGCCTCCGAAATTATTGATCACTGCCACTGCAAATTCCATGGGGTAATACGTTTTTAAGAACAGGCTCTGGTAACTCTCCACGGCATAGCTGGCGGAGTGCGCCTTACAGAAACTATAGTCGGCAAAGCTTTCAATCTGCCGCCAGACATCGTCCACCACTTCCTGCGGATAGGCGAACCCCAGGCAGTTGGCGTAGAACTTTTCCTTCAGCATCGGAAGGTTGCCTTTCCCCCTGTATTTGCCGCTCATGGCCCTTCGCAGCAGGTCTGCATCCGCCATGTCCAGCCCTGCCCATTCGTGCGCCACCTGGATCACCTGTTCCTGGTAGATCATGACGCCATAGGTGGATCCCAGCACTTCTTTCAGCTTGGGATGTGCATATTCGAAAGACCCGGGGTTGTTATAGCGGTGGATGTATTGTCCCATCATGCCACTGCGCCCCACGCCCGGCCGGATGATAGAGCTGGCGGCCACCAGCGTCTCATAGTTGTCACAACGCAGCTTTTTTATCAGCATACGCATGGCCGGGGATTCTATATAGAAGCAGCCGATGGTATGGCCTTTCCGCAGTTGCTCCTTCACCGCCGGGTCCTGCTTGAACTTTCCAATGGCGCGTATATCGATATCGACGCCTCTGTTGGCCTTCACCAGCTCCATACATTCCTTGATATGCCCCAGGCCGCGCTGGCTCAGCACATCCAGCTTGTGCAGGCCGATGTTCTCGGCGACGAACATATCCATCATGGTCGTGGAGAATCCCTTGGGCGGCATATGAACGGTCCCGTAGCAGGATATCGGCTCTTCCGAGATGAGGATCCCGCCGGGGTGGATGCTGAGTGTGGCAGGGAAGTTCAGCAACAATTTACCATACTGAAGGATCACCCGGTGGATCTTGTCGCCGGCGTATCCGCGTGCCGACAGCTGATCGATCTCCTCTTTGGGTAGGCCCATCACCTTTCCCAGCTCGCGTATGATCGCGTTGTGCTGAAAAGTGGAATACATGCCCAGCAAGGCCACATGACGCTTTCCATAACGCTTCATCATATAGTCGATCATCTCATCCCGCTCGCGATAGGAGAAGTCGATATCGAAGTCCGGCGGACTGGTCCGGTGCGGATTGAGGAATCGTTCAAAATACAGTTCCAGCTCAATGGGGTCCACGTCGGTGATCTGCAGGCAATAGGCCACGATGGAATTGGCGCCGCTGCCTCTGCCCACATGATAGAACCCCCTGCTCTGTGCATAGCGGATCATGTCCCAGGTGATGAGGAAATAAGCGGTAAAGCCCATCTGATCGATGATCCGCAGCTCTTTATTAAGCCTTTCACGGGCCTGGCTGCTGACGCCATAGCGAAATAAACAACCGTCCCTGGCCAATTTTTCCAGCAGGACCCGGTCATCCTCCCGGCTGGCGCTGTAGATCTTTTTATTCTTGTCACCGCCAAATTCCATCGCGATGGAGCAGGCGTCGAATAGCCTGCACGTATTCGTGATGATAAATGGATACTGCCGGAAGGCGGCCAGCACTTCCATCTGCGGAAGAAAATATTCCCCCTCGCCGGCCAGGTCCTCCGGCTTGACTTTTGTCAGCAGGGTATTCAGGTCCACTGCCCTCAACAGCCGGTGAAGATTATAATAGACCCGGTTCTGAAACGTCACGGGTTGCCGGATGATCCACTTATCCGGACAGACGGCAACGGGCAGCTGAAATAATTTATTCACCTCGCAGGGCAGAACGCCGATACGCTCATTGTCCAGCAGATCTTCCGGGGCTTTGCCGCCCAGCGGATAGATGACAAACCCATCGACCATCGGACCTGCGTTTTCCGGAAATGGTTTCTTCCGCGTCAGATGTTCCGAGAGGAATTCGTTGATCCATCTGAATCCCTTATTGTTTGCCGCCAGCAAGCTATACAACAGCCGGGGTCCATTGCGGATCTCCACACCGACGATGGGCCGGATCCCCTGCTCCTGGCAGAACTGCACGAAGTCCCAGGCATCGCAGGTGGAGTTGATATTGGTCAAAGCCAGCGAAGACAGGCCGGCTTCCACTGCCGCCTTCACCACCTCCGCTGTCGAGAAGGTGCCGTACTTAAAACTGAAATAGGTCTTGCAGAGGTACATCGTAAGTTCTTGTGTTACAAAGCTAGGGAGAATCCCAAAAATATTAGCACTATGTTACTAAATATATTAGTATCTTTGTAACGACAGAACGTACACTGCTCTTACATTTCAGGCGAATGAACCACATCGGATAAGTAAAAAAGAATATGTGGATGTGGATAACCCCGGACAACGGATCAACCCGCAGAATGGAGAAGATTTTTCAGCTGTGTCATCAGGTATAATATAAGGCAATAAAGTTAGCCGGCAGGGATGATAACAGCAATGAACAACCGAATAATCAGGAGCGACCTGCTGAATAATAGGGCTTTTTTAAAAGAGTATATTTCAGTAAGCGGCAAAATCAGCGAATAAATCCATTCCTTTGAAATAACAAAAAAATATATAAACTTTTTCTTTTTTATGACCCATCGCGATCACCGTTATTCACTTGTCAAGCCGATGGTGGAAGCCGGAAAGATTGAAGTGTTCAGCGACATTTTCAAATTCATTCCCAAGACCAGGGTCGCAAATGATCTTGGGAAGAAGGTCGATCGTTTTAATGAGCTGATGACGAATGTCGAAGAGTTTATCCTGAAGGATCTGTTTCTCATCGCCAAGTTCTGTGAACTGGACGAGGAGACGATGCTTCGGTTAGTGATGAAACAGTACCGGGATACAAAGAGCAGATTAGTAAATCCATAAATTTTTCCTGTTTACCATTACCATTGCCGACCTATCCTTTCAGACCTGTCCTTTAGTGCTTCCGACGAACCCATGTACAAACAACGCTGTCGCAGGCCGCCGCTCACCCTGGCGGCCTTTTTTTTATCTTTTGTGGACAGCTCACACGGACGGCGTTTTTTCTTACAATATAATTTACTGAAAATCAATCAAGATTAAATATTCATGCTAATTTTCTTTAATAAGCTGAATATCACTTGTATATTCACGCCGGATAACCCGTTTTAACCGTTCAAGTCAACAAATGACCAGGTCCAACTACCGTCTCCTATTCTGCATATTCTTACTCATCACTGCCGCTGCTGCAAAAGTTCAGGCTCAATGTCAAAAAACCTTTAAGTTTTCCCTCAAAGGCCCGGGTAGCGAATTCATTTATGATATTGTCCAATTGCCCGGAGGAGATAAGATACTGGCCGGACAGATCTACAGCGTGGGAGCCGGGGGTTGGGATATCTTTTTGACAAGGATGAAAAATGACGGCACGATCCTCTGGAATAAAACCTACGGCGGAGGGGGAGATGAGGAGATCAGGAAGATCAGGCTGGCCGGCAATGGCAATATCCTGATCACAGGCAGCACAAGATCCTATGGCAACCCCGCGGGAGAAACGATCGCGATGAACATCGATCCGTCGGGCGTCCTGCAATGGTCGGTGAAATTGGGGGAGAGCAGCGGCTACAGCCTGGGACTGGACATCATGAGCACCAGTGACAATGGATTTGTTGTCTGCGGATCGAATTATTCAGGACTGGGCACTTCTGATTGGATGGTCACAAAACTGGGAACCACCGGAAATATCCAATGGAGCCAACGGCTGGATTTTTCCATCAATGAAGACGCATTCTCCCTCTTCCAGAAGGGAGATACGGTCGTCGTTTGCGGAGACTCACAAAATCCAGGGCAATACTCGGGTATCATTGTTAAATTTTCCCTGCCGACGGGCGCCATTTATAGCTCCGCCGCTTACAATGTCGACGGAAGAGGGTTTTTCGCTCCTAAGATACAACCCACCCTCGACCAGTATCGCATAGGCATGCACATCATCGACTTCTCCTCCTATGGACTGATGCAGGAAGGCTTTCTCATGGTGGATACCTTCTTCAATATTGCCGGCGCATTTAAAATAAACATTACGCCCTATAATAATTTTTATTTCAACGGCCTGTGGCTGACGCATGACAGTGGTTATATTGTATCTGGCTCCTCCGCCGGGGGCAATGAGGGATACCTGTATCGTTTTGATAAGAACAACAATCTTTTGGCTACCCATAGGTTCAATTCAACCAACCCTTTTCTCCTATACTCGGCCATCGAAGCAGCCGATTCCACCATCTGGCTCGTGGGCAGCGAAAACAATCATGCCCTGGTCATAAAATTAAACGCCGACGGTGAGTTTGAATATTGTAACAACCAGCCCGTAACCGCTTCCACCCAGGCGATGTCCTCTTCGCAGGCGCCCTTTACATGGACCAATGTCAACGCTTATAATTTTGTCTCCCCGCCTATTGTAGTAAATACCACCGGCTTTAACTTTCTCATAGATTCGCTTTGTTTTGCCCCCGTCTGCAAACAGATCCTCCTCAGCGGAAAGGACACGATCTGCAGCACCAGGGATACATCCGACTATAAGATCTCGCTGGCTAATCTCTGCAACGGGACCATCAACTGGGCATTTCCGCCAGGTACGAATGTGAGAATGGTGAACGATACATTTGCAAGGGTTAACTTCCAGGCAGGCGGTCACTTTAAAATAAAAGCCACGAAGAACGCGGTCTGCTCCCTCTTGTCGGATTCCGTTGAAGTATTTGTCGCGCCGTCCCCGGATTCCATCCACCTCGGTAACGATACCATCCTATGCCATCCTGCTAATGTCGTGTTGGATGCAGGAACGATATTTAAAGATTACCGCTGGCAGGACAATAGCCAGTTACAAACTTACTCCACCTCCCGCTCCGGTGTTTATTTCGTCCAGGCGACCGACTACTGTAACGAGATACGTAAGGACACCATTCAGATATCTTTTCACTCGCAGGACAGCGCGGTGGCCAGCCCGGATGATACTTCCTATTGCATACCATCTCCTGTTCAGCTGCGCTCCA
This sequence comes from Flavitalea plasmicola, assembly GCF_030546645.1. Lineage (GTDB taxonomy): Bacteria > Bacteroidota > Bacteroidia > Chitinophagales > Chitinophagaceae > Puia. The sequence goes on along the minus strand of NZ_JAUOTO010000005.1, from coordinate 829,732 downwards.
AAGGCGGAGATACGTATGTATGGACACCGGCTGCAGGGCTTAGTGATCCCACCATCAGCAATCCAATTGCTACCCCCGGCGCGTCTGTTCTATATTCGGTGAAGATCTCGGATACCGTTTGTAACTGGTCGACCGATCGCTTCGTCAATCTATTCATAGACCCGCTTCCCACGATCAGGCTTTCCAAGTCGAATGACGTGGATTGCCTCAGCGGCACTACACATCTTGCAGCCACAGGCGGCAGCACTTATCAATGGACACCCGCTGCCAGCCTGGATAATCCTAATACTTCCAGCCCTATCGCCATCCCCATCGAAACGACCACCTACACGGTCAAGGCGTTCAATTCCCTTGGATGCGCTGCCCTTGATTCGATCACTGTCGTTTTCTCCAAAACAGGCGACCCTTCGTTTTATTTACCGAATGCATTCAGCCCTAATGGAGATGGTCACAACGATCTGTTCAGGATCGACACCAGGAGCACGCTGAAATTGTACGAGTTCTCGGTATATGACAGGTGGGGCGCAAGGGTCTTCACTACCACCGATCCATCCAAAGGCTGGGATGGCTATTTCAACGGGGTCCCCCAAAAGGCCGATATCTTTGTCTGGTTCGTCAGGGCGTGGACTCCATGCACAGGCGAAATCTTCAAAAAGGGTACGGTAATGCTCATTAGATGATTCAAATTACCTATTTTCGCCTCCTATTTTATCTTTTATGAAAGAAGGTCTCCTGGGAAAGATCCTGTCAAAAATACCGTATATCCGCTACGCCTATTATTATAGGAGATACTCCCTTCATAGGCCCGGACACTACTATTCACCGGTGATCAACCTCGACGAAATAGCATCCAGGAAAGCCCAGATCTGGAATAGCAAAAAAGAACTGCCCGGTATCAACCTCAATGACGCCGAACAGGAAACCTTCATCCAGCCGCTGAGCGATGCCGCGGCACTGATCCCTTTCAAGTCCCAGCCCAACCAGACCTCGCACAGATATTATTTCGACAACAAGACCTATGCCCACGCGGATGGCCTCGTATTGTTCTCGATATTAATGCACTTCAGGCCTAAAAGGGTTATTGAAGTAGGCTCCGGATTTTCTTCTTCGCTGATGCTGGATACCAATGATACATTGCTGAACAACAGCATTCATTTTACTTTCATCGAGCCCAACCCGGACATGACCCTCAACAGCCTCCTGCGAAAAGAGGATTATCAGAATACGGACGTAAAGGTCAATCTTGTCCAGGATGTGGATCCCCAGATCTTCAGCACATTAAAAGAGAACGATATCCTGCTCATTGATAATTCACATGTTTCCAAGACAGGCAGCGATGTAAATTATTTGATGACGGAGGTTCTGCCACGACTGAACAAAGGGGTCCTGATCCATATTCACGATATCTTCTATCCTTTTGAATACCCGCAGGACTGGGTGTTCGAGCACCGCCTCAACTGGAACGAGATCTATGTCGTCCATAATTTCCTCCTCTTCAATAATGCATTCGAGATCGTGTTCTTCTCGGATTATATGCAGCAAAAAATGAAGGCGACCTATGCTGACAAGATCCCCCTGTTCTTCAAAGACAGGCCAGGCAGTATATGGCTGCGAAAGGTCGTTTAAGCCCTCTTATTTTTAACATGTCGATTTCCCCGCTTCGTCGTACCTTTGCGGCCGGATGAATACGGGCAAAAAGAACATACGACACCTGAGCCTCAGTGAGTTAGAGCAATATTTTGAAAGTCTTGGAGAGAAAAAATTCAGGGCCCGGCAGGTCTATGAGTGGATCTGGCTAAAGCATGCCGCCGGTTTTGCGGCCATGACCAATCTCAGCAAGGAGCTCCGCCAGCTGCTGGAAGATAATTTCAGCTATCCCGCCCTGGGTGTCGACGCCACCCAATATTCGGCGGACGGCACCATCAAAAGCCGCTTCCGGACGGTGGACGGTCACCTGGTCGAAGGCGTCCTCATCCCCACCGACGAACGTAAGACGGCCTGCGTTTCTTCGCAGATTGGCTGCTCGCTCAGCTGTAAATTCTGCGCCACGGGCTATATGCAGCGCAAACGCAACCTCGACTATGATGAGATCTATGACGAAGTAGTGCTGATCAACCAGCAGTCGGAACGCGTGTATGAGAAGAAGCTGTCCAACATCGTATTCATGGGCATGGGCGAACCCCTGCTCAACTACCGCAATGTATTAAAGGCGATCGAACGTATCACGGCCCCCGATGGTCTGGGCATGAGCCCCCGCCGTATCACCGTCTCCACGGCAGGCGTCGCCAAAATGATCCACCAACTGGGAGACGACAAGGTCAAATTCAAGCTGGCCGTTTCCCTTCACGCCGCCAATGACGTCAAGCGCAACGAGATCATGCCTATCAACGAGACCAATAATATCAAGGCACTCATCGATGCGCTGAACTATTTCTACAAACAGACGGGCAATGAGATCACTTTCGAATACATCCTCTTTAAGGACTTCAATGACAGCCTGAAGGATGCCGATGAGCTGGTGAAGATCTACCGCCAGGTGCCCGCCGACCTCGTCAACATCATTGAATACAATCCCATCGAGGCCGCCCTCTTCGCCAAACCCGACGATGACACGGTCGCCCGCTTTATGGCCTACCTGGAGAAAAATAAGGTGAATGCTCGGCTGCGCAAAAGCCGCGGCAAGGACATCGACGCCGCCTGTGGCCAGCTGGCCAATAAGGATCACTGACCTCATTCAGGCAAGGATCATTGACCTCATTCAGGTAAGGATCACTAACCTCATTCAGACCGCAGCGTCTCCACCGGATCCGAAAGGGCCGCCCTCACCGCCTGGGAGGTCACCGTCAACATGGCGATCGTCAATGCTACGACGCCCGCTATACCAAATACCCACCAATGGATCTCCGTGCGATAGGCATAGTTGGCCAGCCAGACATTCATCATCCACCAGGCCAGGGGAAAGGCGATCAGACAGGATAGGACCACTAGTTGCAGGAATTCCTTTGACAGCAGGGAAGTCAGGTTGGCAACAGAAGCGCCCAACACCTTACGTATCCCCAATTCCTTCGTCCTTCGCTCGGCCGTATAGGCCGCCAGGCCAAACAACCCAATACAGGAAATAAGGATCGCCAGCCCGGCGAATACTCCCGCCAGCTCTCCGAGCCGGCTTTCGCCCCGGAACAGCCGGTCGAACTGCTCATCGGCAAATTGATAGTCGAAAGGAAAGCCCGGGTTATTCGCTTTCATGACAGCTTCCACCTTCGCAAGACGGGAAGAAAGATCACCACCGGACCTCAGCCGGATAGCAAGAAAACCATAGGCCCCTTTTTTCTCGGGATCGCAGGCTAACACCAGGGGGTTGACCTGCTCATACATGTTATTGAATAAGTAATCTCTTACGATCCCGACCACGTGGTAAACATTCGTCCCACTATAGGTAAGGATGCCCCCCAACCGGCCGGCTTTTCCCATCAGCTTTGCCAGGCTTTCATTAATGATGACATTCCCGCTGTCTGATGATACGTCGGTATTGAAATTCCTTCCTTCCTTCAACTGTAGCCCCATCGTGGAAATATATTCAGGGGAAGCGCTTTCCCAATGGATCTTAATTTTATTGTCCGGATCGCTGCCTTCCCAGGTAAGCCGGCTGGAAGGGACCGTGCCCCACATCGCTAGTGCAGGGCTGCCGCTAAGCGCCGCGTTCTCCACGGCGCCCGTCTGCAGGAGCTGTGACTTGATAGCGTTAAAATGCTCTGCCATGTTTCCCTGAACTTCCATATATAGCAGCCGCTGCTTATTATAGCCCAGGTCACGGTCCTTGATATGCTGCACCTGCTGATAAATGATCACCGTACAAACGATCAGGGCGACCGAGATGGTAAACTGGACCACCACCAGTCCCTTCCGGATAAAGCTCGCCCCTGTGCCCGGACTTATCCGCTGCCCTTTCAGGACCGCCACGGGCTGAAAGGAAGAAAGATAAAAAGCCGGGTAGGCGCCCGCGATCAGGCCGCAAAAGACACCGAGGGCCAGCAGGCCGTAAAGATGGGCGGGCTTGAAGACATCGAAGCGCAGCTGTTTATCGAACAGCACATTAAAACCCGGCAGGAAAAGGTACACCAGCAGAATGGCCAGCAACACGGCAACAAACGACATGAGCAACGCTTCCAGTATGAACTGGCCGATCAATCCATTTTTCAGCGCGCCGAGGGTTTTCCTTACCCCGATCTCCTTCACACGCTGCCCCGCCCTGGCCGTTGCCAGGTTCATAAAGTTGATACACGCGATGAACAGGATGATCCACGCGATCGCAGAGAAGAGTTTGACAAACCGGATCCCGCCTCCGTCAGGTTGGCCATTGGTATAATTGTCGTACAGATGCCAGTCGTTCATGCTCCAGAGGAGGCAGCCGCCATTTGTATACACTTTGTTCTTCGACCGGAGTACGGCCGTCAGTTGTTGATTGACTTTGTTTACGTCTGTGCCGGGCTGTAGTTCCACCAGGGTGGTAATACCCCAGGTACCCCAGAAATTCAGCCATTCATTCTTCTCAAAAAAATTGGCTACAGGCGCCAGAAAGCTAAACTGAAGGGAAACATTCTGCAAAGGATCTTTAACCACTCCTAGTACCGTATAATCCTCCTGGTTACTGACCCGCAGGGTCTTCCCCACCGGATCCGCCTCGCCAAAGAACTTCCTGGCCATTGTTTCCGAAAGCACCAGGCTGTGCGGATTGTTAAAACCAGCGGCGCTCCCTTTGACAAAGGTCGGCTGCGTCATGGAGAAATAGCTCGTGTCGACATAAAAGCCGTGCTCATACGTGGTTTTATCCTTCAGGCCAAAAAGCTCGCGGCCGATGCCAAGACGGGTCGTATTGACGATCCCCGGTATGGTCCCCCGGATGGCATTGGACATAGGACCAGGCACCGAAGTAAAGCTCTCGACCCTGCCCGAATAATCGATGTTCATCCGGATCGAGTACAGCTCGTTCCGTTTCGCCACCGCGTGGTCGAACGCCAGCTCATCTTCGACCCATAAAAAGATCATGGCCGCGCAGGCGATGCCCAGGGCAAGACCTGCGATATTCAATAAACCATAAATGGGGCTCTTCCGGATAGCCCGGATCGTCGTTTTTAAATAGTTTATCAGCATGCGGTACTTTTATGTGGTGTGTCCAACATTCGATCAATCTATTTGCCAGATTCTCATGCAATTGACTGTCAATGACATATTTTACAACCTCCGTGCTTCATCTGTCCGGAATTGATACTATCGCTGTTCACAGTTGCACACGTCTCGCCCTACATAGCGCTACATTTCACCCGCTTACCACACCTCTCTTTTTCGGTGAACCTTCCCATTTTCACGGTATTTACGACTCAGGACACTTAAACGTTCAGATACCCCGGGTGTCTTATCCTATAAAATAAATAATATGCATACAAAATCCCAACATCTCATTACAACATCCCTGCTCGCAGCGGGGATCCTGCTCACCTGCGGGATGGCCCAGGCCCAATCCAGCGGCAATAACGACTCTGCCCAGCATCGCATACATCACCGGGGCCCCGGCCAGGGCGGCGAACGCCAGGCATTCGGCGGACAGGAACATGGCAGCTTCAGGCGCGGTCGTCACGGCAACGGTATCCACTATACGCCCGGGCAACGCCGTCAGCTGATGGCCATTGATAAAGAATACCATGACAAGTCGGCCGACCTCTTCAAAAAAGACAATATCACCCTTCGGGAATACAAGGCCGGCCTCCTCGCATTGCAAAAGGACAAGCGCGCCAAAACAGCAGCCCTGCTGACGCCACAACAAAAAGACCAGATAGCCCGCCGGAAAAAAATGGCCGAAGAGAACAGGCAGGTTGCAGAGGCCGCCCGCATGGAAAGACTGAAGATCCGGCTCCAGCTCAGTGACGACCAGGTCTCGAAGATCAAGACAGGCCAGGAAGGACTCCGCACGCAGTTGAGATCCATTCATGAAAATGACAACCTGCTGCCGCAGGAAAAAATGGAGCAGCTGAAGGGATTGATGGCTAAGCGCAGGGATGTCTTCAAGTCAGTGCTTACCCCCGGGCAATACACCCAGTTCGAGCAGATGATGCAGCACAGGCATGGATTTGGACACGAAGGCCGCGAAGGTCATGAAGGTCCTGGTGGACGGCAGGGATGGGACAGAGGGCGTCATGCAGCGGAAGGGGATGGTCCTGAAGGGGAAAATGTCACTGCGATCTGATCATTTTATAGATAAAAAATAGTATCCCGAGGCCGGCCGAAAAGCTGGCCTTTTTGTTTTTCGCAGGGCAAATCGCATTATTTAAAGGCTTTACTTATCTTATAATCAATTTCTTACAAAGAAAAGTCAAAATAAGAATAAAAATATATGCTTATTTATTATTTTTACTCATAAATAAGTTTATTTATTTAGTCTTATATGGCAAAACTTCGCTCATTTGCTGAAGATCTGATCATTAAGCGTATCCGCCTGGAAAACCCATGGTGGGATACGGGCCTTATTCCTTCGGACTTTCAAGGATATAAGCCCAGACTTTATTTTGAGCTTTTTTATCGGCTAAATACGCAACGGCAGATCAAAAGAGCCACCGTTTTGATGGGGACACGAAGGGTAGGAAAAACGGTCATGTTGCTTCAATTGGTACAGCGCCTGATCAATGAAGGAACACCCGCAAAAAAGATCTGTTTCTTAAGCATTGATGCTCCTATATATAATAACATTGCTTTAGAAGAATTATTCGGTCTATGCCAGAAGGCATTAAATGACAGAAGCAACAACGATTTTTATATCATCTTCGATGAGATACAATACCTGAAGAACTGGGAAATACATTTAAAGTCGATGGTGGATGTATACCCATCTTCCAATCGATTTATCGTGTCAGGCTCCGCAGCTGCCGCCTTAAAACTCAAAAGCAATGAATCTGGCGCCGGTCGGTTCACAGAGTTCATGCTTCCTCCCCTCACTTTTCAGGAGTATTTACATCTTAAGGACCTATCCTATTTGATCACATTCCCTGCTGCAGAAGAAAGTGACGCCCCGGTATTCCCGTCGACAAGCGACTGGCAAACCCTAAACGAACATTTCCTTCAATATATCAATTTCGGGGGTTATCCTGAAGTTGTTTTAAACGAGAAGATTCAGCAAGACCCGGGAAAGTTCGTACGAAGTGATATCATTGATAAAGTTTTATTAAGAGATCTCCCCAGTCTGTACGGTATAAGAGATGTCCAGGAATTGAACTCCCTCTTTAATGTCATCGCTTACAACAGCGGTAACGAATTTAACCTGGAAGGATTATCGCAGGAATCAGGCGTGGACAAGCTCACCATCCGCAAATACATAGAATACCTGGAAGCAGCCTTTTTGATAAAAATATTATATCCCGTAGGAATAAATACCAAAAAGTTTCAACGTGCCAGCAGATTTAAGATCTATCTCACCAATCCAAGCATGCGATGTGCCCTTTTCGCTCCCATTGGACCAACAGATGATCATTTTGGACAAATGGCGGAAACAGCCATTGTGGCCCAATGGCTTCATGAAGGCAACATTCCATTGCATTTTGCAGCATGGACAGGCGGCGAAGTAGACATTGTCGTGGTAAGTCCCGAGCAAAAGCCGTATTGGGCATTGGAAGTGAAATGGAGTAATCAATACGTAAAGTCACCAGGAAAGCTCAAATCCTTAATAAGATATTGCAGACAAAACGGCTTGGACAATGCGTTGGTCACCAGCATCGATAAATTTGAACGGGTGCAAATGCAGGAGTTGACATTTTACAATATCCCCGCAGCCACCTATTGTTTTGTAATAGGGAAAAACAGCCTTATCAACAGGTCGTCTTCTTTTCTTTTTCCTGACGAGATAGCGCCGGATATTTAAACCCTTCCCGAAGCTTTACTTCCCAAACACTGCCAGCATCTCCTGATGCGTATCATACACCACCCGGTCCATCCCCTCATCAAAAATAAAATACTCGAAATAAGGCAGCTCCAGCACCAACTCCACCACATACGCCAATGGCATCGCCACCACAGCCCAGGGGTACCCCTCTTCATTCGTCACCGCCAGGTACACTTCCTCCTGGAACAGATCCAGCAAAGGGGGAAACAGCAGCTCCCAGCTGGAAGGCAGATCATAGGCATATACTGCACGTGCGCCGGCCAGCTTCCAGGGAAAAAGCTCCTGCACCTCCAGCTCGTACGCCGATGCCAGCCGCGCCAACAACCCCTCCGCCTCGGAAGGCGAAAGCACCCGGCCGGACGGGACGTCCGACAGCAAATCCTTAATATTATCCAACAGTTCCTGGTCCATATCAAAACCCGCAACTTACCCCATCCCACCCTCTCGTCAAAAAAATATTTCCTTTCCCTTGGTTCCCCCTCTTCCAAAACGGTGTCTTTTCCTGTACAACTTAGCGTATGCAGGAAGAAAGGTTCACTATTTTGGCCAGCCTCTACCTCTCCGGAGAAGCCTCCCCTTCCGAACGGGAAGAGCTGGAGGCGCTGCTCCGAAACCATCCGGAATGGGAGTCGAAATGGACTGCCCTGCGCCGCATCTGGCTTTCAAAACAACAAGGTCTGACCAAAAAAGAAGATGCGTATCAACGGCATCTTCAAAGGCTTACCGCCCACATCGATGCCAATGCCTTGCCGACCAATACCACACAGGCCGGGCAAACCGCAGAAACCACCAGCGCCGCACAAACCTCCAGCACTGGACAAACTACCAGCACCACACAAACCATACAAACCACACTAACCAAAACCACCCGCAAGCCCCGCCTCCGCAAACTATTCATCGCCTCCGCCGTCGCCGCATCCCTGGCCGGGGCCATCCTCCTTATCCGCCCAGTCATCAACACCCCGAAAAACCCACCCATCACCAAAACCGTCACCACCAACCCCGGCGCACGTTCCAGGCTCACGCTGCCGGATGGCACTTCCGTCGTCCTGAATGCAGACAGCCGCCTCACCTATAACGAAGATTTCACGGGCGACACCCGCGACATCCAGCTCTCCGGAGAAGCTTACTTCGACGTGGCAAAAGATCCGCATCGTCCCTTCCTCATTCACACGAAAACGATCGATATAAAAGTACTGGGCACCGCCTTCAATGTCCGCTCGTATGATAATGAAAGAACCACCGAGACAGACCTCCTGCAGGGCGCCGTCGAAGTGACGCTGCATAACACACCCGACAAACGAATTATTCTAAAACCCAATGAAAAGCTGACGGTCCACAATGACCAGGTCAATCTCAGCACCAGCCAGCCCATAGCGGCCGGAAACCCCGATGCGCCGCTGATCACCGTGGGCAAAGTACATTTTCAGAAAAAGGACAGCAGTATCACGGAGATCCTATGGACAAAGAACTGCCTGGCTTTCGACAACTCCAGCCTGGAGGACGTGGCGCTCCAGATGCAGCGCTGGTTTGGCATCACGGTCACCATCCCTGATGAGAAGCTGAAAAGCCTCCGCCTGAATGCCTATTTCGAAAAGGAGAATCTGCGGCAGGTGATGGAAGCCCTGAGCATCGCCGGTAACTTTAAATATACGATCCGGAAGAACGAAGTCATCATCGGGCCATAGGCTGACCCAGCCCATCGCCCGCAACCATACCAAAACAACGATTGATAAACCCAAAATTGCCCATATGCCCACCATCACCTAAGCACAACCCATAAAAAAAGCGGAGAATGTTGCAACCATTCCCCGCCGGATAAACAACAGAAACAGATAGCCCTCGCCGGGTCATCCATCCCATCATTTACTATCAACACTAAAGTATGAAAAATTGTAGATGTTGCGCACATTCCTGCGCGCACAGCTCATTCATCAAATACCTGCTGATGACGAAAATTGCCATTCTCCTCCTTTTCGCTTTCTCCACCCAGGCCCTTGCCAAAACCTACGGTCAGAAAGGCATTGACCTCCGGCTGGAGAATGTGGGGCTCAAAAAAGCATTGAAAGCCATCGAAAACCAGGGCTTCTTCCATTTTGTATACAAAGAGGACATCCTCCCCAAAGACCAGCGCATCACCATCAAGGTGCAGAATGCCAGCCTGGACGAGGTTCTGCATATCCTGCTGGCCAGCACGCCTTTACGCTATCGCCAGCTCAGCGAGAACCTGGTCGTCATCACGCCGGACGCCAGCCCGAAAAACGACGAACCGCCCGCCTCGCAGCCTATCACCGGTAAAGTGCTCAACGCCAAAGGCGAGCCCGTGTCCGGGGTCACTATCCTGGAAAAAGGCACCAACAACGGCACGGCCACACGGGATGACGGCACCTTCTCGCTCCAGGTCACCGGCGCGGAAGCTACCCTCGTATTCACGTACATTGGCTATCAGTCCCAGGAGATCCCGGTCAGGGGTCGCACCGACTGGACCATCCGCCTCAAGGAAGAGATCTTCAATCTCAACGAAGCCGTCGTCATCGGCTACCAAACGGTGAAGAGAAAGGACCTCACAGGCGCCACCGGCGTGGTCAACATGTCCGACGCCCGACAGGTATCGGCAGGTTCTGTCGGCGAATCCATCCAGGGGCTGGTCCCCGGCGTCACGGTCCGCAACAGCGGCTCCCCCGGCGCCAATTCCAAAGTCGAGATCCGGGGCGTAGGCAGCTTCACCAGCAGCGACCCCCTCTATGTCATCGACGGCATGCTGGCAGATGCCAATACCACCGTCAACCCCGACGACGTGGCCAGCGTGCAGATCCTGAAGGACGCGAGCGCCGCCGCCATCTACGGCTCCCGTGCAGGCAACGGGGTCATCATCATTACGACCAAAAAAGGAAAGGAAGGGCCCGCGAAATTCACCGCCTCCGCTAAATATGGTATGCAGAACCTGCCGAAAAAATGGGACGTGATGGGCGCCCCTCAGTACCTGCAAACAGTAAAAACAGAATATGCCAATTCCGGTATCAACCTCCCCTCCGGCGTTGCCGCCCAGGTAGCCAACAACACCATCAACACGGACTGGCAGGACGCCGTCACCCGCACAGGCAGCTGGCAGGACTATAACCTGGGCATCTCCGGCGGCTCGGCTACCAGCTCCTATCTGCTTTCCGGCAGCTATTATAAGAACGAAGGCATCCTCATCGGCAATGACTTCCAGCGCGCCAGCCTCCGCATCAATACCGAGGCGCGCAAAGGCCGCTTCACCTTCGGGGAGAACATGGTGCTCAGCAACAGCTGGGGTCATTATCCCGGCGGCGGCGTCAACGCTTTCTATGAGTCCCCCAGCATGCTGCCCATCATCGGCATCCGGGGCGATCAGTATAAAGGCATCCCTTCCAACCCCGGTGGCTGGGGCATGGGCACCAACGACCTGCCCTCCTATGCCAGCAACTATGTCGCCAATGCCGCCCTCGACAAAACCCATAACAATTTCGCAAAGGTCATCGGCAATGCCTATGCGGAGCTGAAATTCACAGACTGGCTGTCCTATCGCTTCAATATGGGCGCGGAAGTGAGCTTCGACTATACAAAAGAGCTCCGGGACACGGGCATCTGGCGGTATAATAACCAGCCGCCCAATACCAGCGTGAGCGAAGACCGTGAGACCTTCACGAATTTCCTGCTGGAACATACCCTCAACTTTAACAAGACCTTCGGCGCCCACGCCATCAGCGCCGTAGCGGGCTTCTCGCGCACACAGCAGCAAAGGGAATACACCACCGCCGGCAGAAGCAATCTCCAGCTGGCCAATGGCCAGTACCTGGGCACCATCTCTTCCGCCAATGGCACTCCCACCGCGGCCAGCGGCACCTCCGTATTCTGGCGGCAGCACGGCTACCTGGGCCGCATCAACTATGCCTATAACGATAAATATCTGCTAACCCTCACGGGCCGCGTGGACCAGGACTCCCGTTTTGGGCCCAATGACAGGACCGGCTTCTTCCCCTCGGCGGCAGCCGCCTGGCGCATCAGCAAGGAAAGCTTTTTCAATGTCTCGTGGATCGACGACCTGAAGCTGCGGGGCTCCTATGGCAAGCTGGGCATCAGCAGCAGCCTGGACGCCTACACTTCCTGGCCTTACCTTGCCGTGCTGAACAACAGCCCCCGCGCCATCTATGGCACGGCCCAGTCGCCCTTCGTAGGCCAATATCAATCGATCCTCTCCAATCCCGACATCCATTGGGAGACACGCATTGAAAAGAATGTGGGCTTCGACGCCAATATGCTGAACAACCGCCTTTCCCTGTCTGTGGACTTGTACAATTCACAATCAAAGGATATCATCGTCAGTATTCCGGCGCCCCTTTACCTGGGCGTTAACGCAGGCACCATCGTCAACGCCGCCAGCATCCGCAACCAGGGCATCGAGCTTTCCGCCACCTGGCGCAGTAATGAACACCCCTTCAAATGGCAGATCTCCGGCAACCTGACCACCATCAGCAACAAAGTGCTCTCCGTTGGCAACCAGGGTACGGACGCCGCCGGCAATAAGGTCGACTACCTGGAACCCACCAACTTCATCCGCGCCCAGGTGGGCCGTTCCATCGGTCAGTGGTACATGATCCGCGACCTGGGCATCTTCCACAGCCAGGACGAGGTCAACAACTATAAGAACAAAGCAGGGCAGGTGATCCAACCCAATGCCAAACCCGGCGACGTAAAATATGCGGACGCCAATGGGGACGGGTCCATCGACAACAAGGACAGGCAATACATCGGCAGCCCCTGGCCCACGTTGCAGACAGGCGTACAGTTCAACGCCAGCTACCACCACTTCACGCTGGGCATCCAGGTGGTGGGCGTCTTCGGTTATAAGATCTATGACGACATCCGCCGCGTGCTGGACGGCTACCAGCTCACCAACTTCAGGAAAGACGTCGATCCCTGGTCCACGACCAACGTGAATGGCAAGGATCCCCGCCTGGCAGTGGACGTAGCCAGCGATCCCACCGTCGCCATCAATAATATGGCGCAGACCAGCCGCTGGCTGGAGAATGGCAGCTATGTCCGCATCCGTAATATCGAGCTGGGCTATTCCTTCCCGAAAAAAACACTGGGCAACACGGGCATCTCCAACGCAAGGGTATACATCAGCGGTCAGAACCTGCTGACGCTTACTGGCTATAAAGGCATGGACCCCGACGTTCAGGGCAATGGCATTCTGCAAAGAGGATTTGACAACGGCAACTGGCCGCCCAACCGCGTGCTTTCCGCCGGCGTACAATTCGATTTTTAAACAATGCCCAAAAAAATTACCATGAAAAAATTAATATATCTCACATCACTCCTCTGCTTCCTGGCGGCCGGTTGTAAAAAAGACCTGGACATCGTCGATCCCAACCACGTCACCAAACAGAATTTCTGGAAGAACGCCGCCGATGCCCAGCAGGGTGTCAATTCCATCTACAGCACCCTTCACCGCGAAGGGCTCTCCCGCTGGCTGTATTTCATGACCATGATCCGCAGCGACGAAGGATACAGCACCAGCCCCAATCCGGCCATCATCAATATTTACGACGCTTTCAATATTACTGACTTCAACGACTATCTGGTCACCAGCGTGTACCAGGACGACTATGTAGGCATCAACCGGGCCAACCAGGTGCTGGACAATGTTCCCGGTGTCGCGATGGACGCGGCCCTCAAACAGCAGCTGTTGGGTGAAGCCAAATTCTTCCGGGGGTTCTTCTATTACAACTTAGCTACCATCTACGGCAATGTGCCCATCATGCTGCACTCCCCCACGCCGCAGGACTTTCCGCCCACGTCTTCGCAGGACAGCGTCTTCGAAAGGGCCGAAGCGGATCTTGCCGATGCCGCCGCCAACCTGCCCGTCTCCTATGATGCTGGCAATGCCGGTCGCGTAACAAAAGGCGCGGCCTATGCCCTGCTGGGTAAGGCTTATATGCAGCAAAAGAAATACGCTCAGGCCCAGGCGGCATTCCAATGGCTGGTGGAAGGGGATGGCAAGAACCTGTACAGCCTCGTTCCCGACTATCGCAACAACTTCATCGAAACGGCGGAAAACAACGCGGAATCCGTTTTTGAATGGCAGAACGCGGCTAATCCAAACGACAACCATGATGACGATGCCGCCACAGGATCGGACAACCTGAACTATGGCACTTCCATTCCTCCTTTCTTCGCTCCTTCGCCGGTGGGTTTCACGGACGGGCAAGCCCGCCGTTGGACGGTCTGGGAGTTCCTGCAGGAAAAGACCACTGACAACAAACGCGATCCCCGGCTGGCGGCCACCTACCTGTATGACAGCACGGACGAAAAAGGTCCCGATTTCAGCCTTGCTTTCGGGAGGACCTGGAATTCGCTGGGCCTGCAGACAGACCCCAGCATCCAGCACGGCAATATCACCGAAGTCTGTTTTCGCAAACAGCTGGACGACGCCACCATGACCGGCGAGGTCTTCCATTCGGGTAATAACTACCGTTATATCCGCTACGCCGACGTCCTGCTGCTGTATGCCGAAGCCCTCAATGCACAAGGCCAAACGGGCGCCGCATATAAATATGTCGACGCTGTGCGGGCAAGGGCAGGGCTGGCAACGCTCACGGTCGCCAAACCCGGTCTCAGCCAATCCGATTTCCTTCTGCAGCTGAAGCACGAACGCATCACGGAGCTCTCTGGCGAAGGCCATCGCTTCGAAGACCTCGCCCGCTGGGGCGACCTGGGCACGGGCCTTTCCTCCCGCGACGCCGGCTTCGCAAATTTCAAAAAGAATCGGGATGAGTTTATGCCCATCCCGCAATATGACCTCGATATCAACCCGAACCTTAAACAAAATCCTGGTTACTGATCCATCAAGCGAGCGTGCGCCCCAAAGCGCACGCTCCTAATCACACCCCATCATATGACTATCTTATTCCGCCTCCTGATCATCAGCATCACACTAACCATTACAGCGTGTGGCAAGAGCGGCAGCTCAACGACCAACAACCCGCCGCCCACCAACCCTGACACTACATTCACCAACCCGCTCCTGTCCAGCGGTCCCGACCCCTGGGTGATCCAGCAGGACACGATGTATTATTACATGCATACGCTGGGCAATCGCCTGGCGATCTATTCCACGTCTAAAATGTCCGCCCTGTCCAAAGCCACCATCACCACTGTTTGGACACCGCCCGTTTCCGGCGCTTATTCCAAAGAGCTCTGGGCGCCGGAGCTGCACCGCTTTCAGAATAAATGGTACCTGTATTTCGCGGCGGATGACGGCAACAATGACAACCACCGGATCTATGTACTGGAAAATGACGCGGCCGTCCCGACACAAGGCGCCTGGACCTTTAAAGGCAAGGTAGCCGACACCACCGACGACCGATGGGCCATCGACGCCTCCGCCTTCGAATACAACGGTCAGCTGTATCTCGTCTGGTCCGGATGGCAGGCCGGCGCCAACACGGAACAGGATCTTTATATCGCAAAATTGTCGGATCCTGTCACCATCACGGGTAAGCGCGTCCTCATCTCCTCGCCCACACTCAGCTGGGAAAAAGCCGGCGCCCCACCCGCGGTGAATGAAGGGCCGGAAGCCCTCATCAACCCCAGCGGCCAGCTGTTCCTCACCTATTCGGCCAGTGGCTGCTGGACGGACAATTACTGCCTGGGCCTGCTGACGCTGAAGACCGG
Organism: Flavitalea plasmicola; assembly: GCF_030546645.1. Taxonomy (GTDB): domain Bacteria; phylum Bacteroidota; class Bacteroidia; order Chitinophagales; family Chitinophagaceae; genus Puia. Next base: position 814,104 of record NZ_JAUOTO010000005.1, on the reverse strand, counting down.
TGGTGATCCGCTGAACCCCGCCGACTGGACAAAATCTCCCAATCCCGTATTCAGCTCCCAGGTGAGCAACGGCGCCTATGCGCCAGGCCACAACGGCTTCTTCACGTCCCGCGACGGCAAACAGCAATGGATCCTCTACCACGCCAACGCGCAGGCAGGTCAAGGCTGTGGCGATGCACGCAGTCCCCGGATGCAGCCCTTCACGTGGAATACAGACGGCACGCCCAATTTTGGGACGCCCGCAAAGATCAATACACCCATCACCAAGCCTTCCGGCGAATAATAAAACGCATGAAAATAACAAACCTCATTCTTTTTACGCTACTGGTGGCGGCCACCACGACTCAAGCCCAACGTCCCACCTGGTCGCCTGCCAAAGCCAATACCTGGTATGCCGCAAAACCCTGGCTCCGCGGCTGCGACTTCATTCCCAGTACGGCCATCAACCAGCTGGAGATGTGGCAGGCGCCTACTTTCGACACGGTCACCATCAATAAGGAACTAGGCTGGGCAGCCTCCATCGGGCTCAACTGCATGCGCGTATTCCTCCATCATGTTGCCTGGCAGGAGGACCCCCAAGGCTTCAAAGCCCGCATCGGCCAATACCTGCGGATCGCTGCCCGTCATCATATCGTCACCATCTTCGTTTTCTTCGATGACTGCTGGAACCCTACCTATCAGGCCGGCGCCCAACCCGCTCCCAAACCCGGCATCCACAACTCCGGCTGGATCCGCGACCCGGGCCAGTTGCTGTATGACGAGCCAAAACTCGCAGATACCCTGGAAACCTACGTCAAAGACATACTAAATACTTTCCGGCACGACAAGCGCATTCTCCTGTGGGATCTCTACAATGAGCCCGGCAACTCCGGCTACGGCAATAAGAGCCTGCCCCTGCTGGAAAAAGTCTTCCAATGGGCCCGGGAGGCGGGTCCCGACCAGCCCCTGTCGGCTGGGGTATGGAGCAAGGACCTGCATGAGCTGAATACTTACCAGCTTGCCAGCTCGGACGTGATCACCTATCATGATTACCAGCCGCCGAAAGAACACCAACGCACCATCGATACCCTGAAACCCTATGGCCGCCCCCTGATCTGCACGGAATACATGGCCCGTCCCCGCAACAGCACCTTTGCCAATACGATGCCCATGTTACAACGGGAACATATAGCCGCCATCAACTGGGGCCTCGTGGCAGGGAAGACGAATACAAAATATGCCTGGGATACGCCCATGCCCGATGGGGCCGAGCCGAAATTATGGTTCCATGAGATCTTCCGACCCGATGGCAGACCCTATGATCCAAAGGAGACGGCCCTGATCCGGTCGCTCACCGGACATTGAGATAGGCCGGCAACAATTCTATTATTTTTTTCGTGGCGATAGCCACCTGGTTGCGGGCGGTCAGGGGAGAGATATGCAGCACATCCGCCACCTCTTTGTATTTCATCCCTTCCTCCTTCACCAACTGGAAAATGACGCGGCATTGCGGGGGCAACTGCCGGATCACCGCGCGGATAGCCTCCAGCGTGTCGGCCGAAATGCAGATCTCTTCGGGATCTCCCACCTCGATCATCGTCTCGGGTTCGACCTCGTCCAGGCTGATGGCCGGGCTCTTATAGTCGCGGTTGATATAGTTCAGGCAAAGGTTGCGGGCAATGGCATACAGGTATACTTTCAGGTTGGCTATCTCATGGAGGCGATTGCGTATCTGCCACAGCTTGATGAATACATCCGATACGATCTCTTCGGCTACTTCGCTGGATTTGACAAAGGCATAGGAGAAGCGGTGGAGCCCGTCGAATAAATGGTCGTACAGCTGACCATAGGCCTTCATGTCCTCGTACAATGCAATCCGTTGCTGCCATTCTTTTATTTGGATGCCTTCCTCCGCCATGCAACCTAAAGGTACGAAAAGAGGGTGTCTCAAAGGTAAAAAATCGAGACACCCTCTTTCCCATTTATGTCCAGATTAACTTCGTCAATCTGGGAGAGAGCGGCCGGTCGGCCGCTCTTTTGTATAATCTATGTACTTGACTAGTTCTTATCGAACCACAATTTCGTCGTCAGCAGGTCAGCCCCCTGGTGCTCCACCGCCTTCGTGTAGTTCGCTCCATTCAGTGACTGTTCGGAACCCGGATAGATGAACCGCAAAGGCATCTTCCCTCCCAGCGTCCCTGCCACGGCCGGCGCCAGCTGCGGGTAATCCAGCCTTCTCCACTCTGCAAAAGCCTCCAATCCCTGCCCGAACAACGCGATCCACTTCTGCTCGCCAACGGACTTCTTGTAATTGCCCGCATCATACTGCACGGAACCCTGCGCGAGATAGTTGGCCGTCACGGTGGCATCCGTTATCCCGTATTGCGCCAGACTGGCCAGCACCGCCTGCTTATAAAGGTCCGCCGCATCACCCGTGATAAATCCACGGGAGACGGCTTCCGAAAGATCGAACAGCACTTCGGCATAGCTGACGATGACGGCAGGCGCGGATGGCGCGCGGAAATAAGCGCCGGGCTTCGACGTCTTGCTAAGGCCCAGGCTATTGGCATCGGCCGTCAGCAGTCCATTGGGTACCCCTACATACCCATGCGGCGCATCGTCCGTGACGGTGGCATATACGGGAAGGCGGGGATCATTCAATGCCGCCAGCCTGTCCACGATGGTTTTGCTGATGCGGTAATCCTGGCGCGTGTCGAAAATATTGCTCACAGGGTTCTGGTTGGGAGAGCTCAGGTACACCAGCTGTGCGATCTCGTCATTGCTGGCGATATACGTGCCGCCCTCTGCCTGTATGTCCGTAAAGACCTGCTGTGCCACATCGGGATCACGATCCGCAATACGCAACGCGATACGGAGGCGCAGGGAGTTGGCAAATTTCTTCCAGCGTTCGATCTTCCCGCTGTAGATAGGATCGCCCTGGATGGCGGGCCCCGAAGGATCCAGCGCTGCCTGCGCCGTTTTCAGGTCGGCCAGCAGTCCCTTATATACATCCTCCTGCGTATCGTAGGCGGGGGTTACAAAACTGTCGATATTGCCCGCCTGCCTGTAAGGGATATCCCCATAAGCGTCCGTCAGCAGCTGGAAAGCCCAGGCGCGCAGCGTGAGCGCCACGCCCTTGTAGTTGTTGTTCTGCTGGTTGGCGGCAATGGAGAGCACCTGGTTGAGGTCCGTAATGCTCTGCCCGTACAAAGTATTCCACAAGGTGACAAAGCTGCCGTTGTTCAAAATATAGCGATCGGGGTCTGTATACTGGATCTTCGCCCAATGCTGGATGAACAGGAGGGAAGCATTCATATTATTGTCCACGCCCCAGTAGGTGTCCGCCGTCAGTTTTTCAGCGGCCGTCAGCAGATAATCAGGCTGCGGGTTCTCGGTCCCGTTAGGGTTCTTGTTGACCTTTGCCAGCTCTTTCTTGCAGGAGGCGAACCCAATGGCCAACGCAACGATTATATATATCTTTCTCATCTTGGATTAAAATTTAAAGTTCACATTGATTCCATAGCTCCGGGTACCAGGAAGGCTAAGGTCCTCCAGGCCCTGTGCATTCCCCGTATTGAACGCCGTCTCGGGATCCACATTGGGTACTTTCTTATGGATGATCCAAAGGTTGCGTCCCACCAATGTCACCGTGGCTCCGGCAAACCCGATCGGCTGCAGCCACCTGGCCGGTAAGTCGTAGCCCAGCCTGACTTCCCGCAGCTTGATAAAGGAAGAGCTGTAGATCCACGCCTCGTCGAAATTGTTGAGGTTCTTATAATACTGCGAAGCCGGCGTAATAGACTTATTCGCTTTCCCATCCTGGGTCACGCCTTTGAAGATGATGCCGTCATCATACACCTTCTCACCCGCGGGACCTGCCGTCCCTGCCACGGGCGCGACCGAATTGTCATTCCCGGGATAATAGTAGGACAGTCCGCCATGTGCGGCATCCCTGCCCGGCAGGGTCGAAGCCAGCACGCCCGTATAAGATCCGGTCGCATTGGTGGAAGAATATTGCGATCCGCCAAAGCTGCCGTCAATGAGCACGCTCAGCGAAAGATGATCATAGGTAAAAGTATTGGTGACGCCGCCCAGCCAGTCCGGTGTATACTTACCCAGGATCTTGTTGGTGGGATTGGCGGCGGGCGACCCGTCGTCATTCACGATGATCTGGCCCTGTGCATTCCGCAGGAACGCCGTACCATACAGGCTGCCATAAGCGCCTCCTACTGGCGCCACCACCTGGATCGTGCCGTCATTGCCCAGGGAATAGGTCTGCAGCTTTCCCTGCTCGTCCAGGGAGATCAGCTTGCTGCGGTTGGACGCATAGTTCGCATTGATGTCCCAGGTGAAATGCGCCGTCTTCACGGGTGTGACGCCCAATTGTACTTCGATGCCTTTGTTGTTCAGGCGACCGCCATTGATGAGCTTTTGTTTGTAGCCCGTGGTGGTGCTGACATCCACATTCAGGATCTGGTTGTAGCTGCTGCTGTGGTACAGGCTGAGGTCCAGCCGTACGCGGTTGTTGAAGAAGCCCGCTTCCGCACCTATTTCTGAAGCCGTCGTCATCTCGGGCTTCAGCGTGGAGTTGAGATCCACTGCGCCTGCCGTCAGCTGAGGATAGGTGCCGAAAGTAGGTGTGATAAAGGGAAAGGTATTGTTCAGCTGATAAGCTCCCGCCTCCGCCCCGACTTTCGACCAGCCGCCACGGATCTTCGCATAGCTGAGCACATCGCTCTTGATATCGAATGCATCCGACAGCACCAGGCTGGCGCTCACCGACGGATAAAAATAGGACAGGTTCTGAATAGGTAAGGTGGAAGCCCAATCGTTGCGGCTGGTGAAATTCAGGAATGCATAATTGCGGAAGCTCAGCTGCGCCGATCCGAAGATGCTATAGGTCTTCAGCTTGGAAAAATTATTCAGCGACACCAGGGGGTCCCGGGAATTGGTGAGGGTATATAGTCCTGCCACCGCCAGCTTGGGCGCCTTCTGGTCATTCTGCTCTACAGAGGCAGTGCGTATATTCGTACCGCCCAGCACTTCCAGCGCGAAGTCGCTGCTGAGCTTCTTGTTGTAGTTCAATGTGAATTCCGTATTGGCCTCTCTCACGGTATAGGCGTCCTCTTCGTAAGACCCGAACGGCGTGCCGCTGGTGCCATACGCGATCCGCAGCTTGCGGCGGTCCGTGTAATAATCGGTAGCCGCCTTCAGGTTGGCCGTCAGCTCGCTGGTGATCTTATAGCTCAGACCGACATTGCCGATGATCCTGTCCCGGCGTTGACCCACCGTGTTCTGCTCAGCAACAAAGAAAGGATTGCTGTAATAAGAATTATTCCAGTTCAATGGGCTGCCCGTACTATAGTAATGGTCCCGCAGCTTGTTCATATCCACCTGCCTTCCCATCCAGATGAATTGCAGCATGGTGCTGGTGGCGCGTTTGCCGCCGGACCCGGGCACATTCCCTGCGCTGGTCTGCACATAATTGACATTGGCCGTGAAGGTCAGCTTTGGATCCAGCTTCAAGGTCGTATTCAGCGAAAAATTATTCCTTCCCAGGTCGCTGTTGGGAATGACGCCGTACATCTTCTGCGTATTCGCGGAGAAGCGATAGTCATATTTCTCTCCCGCATCGCCGAAGGCCACCCCATTGTTATAGCTGACCCCCGTCTTGAAATAGCTCTTCACATTGTCGGGATGCGGCACAAAAGGCTGTGGCGTACCGTCAAAGAACTGCGGGATCATCTGTCCGTTCATCTTCGGTCCCCAGCTCTCATCCACGTTGTCATTGACGCCGCCGCCGGCGCCATCCTTATAGCTGAACTCGCCATTGGCGCCCTGCCCAAAAACATTCTGGTATTTCGGCAAGGTCAGCAGGTTGCTGAAAGTCGTGTTGGAATTCACGGTGATCCCCAGGCCTTTTTTCTTCCGGCCACTCTTTGTCTTGATCAGCACCACGCCATGTGCGGCGCGGGAACCATACAGCGCCGCGGCATTCGGTCCTTTCAAAAAACTGATGGACTCGATATCGCTGGGATTGACGTCCGAGATGGAATTCGCAAAATCCCTCGATCCGCCCGCGCCCAGTTGCGAATTGTCGACAGGGAAACCGTTGATGACGAATAAGGGTTGGTTATAGCCCGAGATGGAAGTCTCGCCCCTGATGACGATGCGCGATGACCCCATATCGCCCTGGCTGTTCGTCACGCGAACCCCGGCCACCTTGCCTTCCAATGTATTGACCAGGTTCGGTTCGGACGTCTCGGAAATGTCCTTCGACTTCAGCTCCTGCACGGCATATCCTAATGACTTTTTTTGCCGGCTGATCCCCAGCGCCGTCACCACTACTTCATTCAAGGCGCCCTTCGCCTGTTCCAGCGACACTTGCAGCGGTCCTTCTGCGCCGGCTGGCAATTCCAGGGGCGTATACCCGATGAAGCTGAATTGAATGACCTCTCCAGGTGAAGCCGTTATCTCGAATTTCCCTTCGATGTTGGTTACGGTGGCTCGTTTGGTCCCTTTCACTGCAACGGTGACGCCTTGCAACGGCAGGCTATCGGCCTTACTGATCACGACGCCATTTACTTTGTTAGATTGCCCTTGTACGGGAGAGGAGAAAGAAAAAAAGATAAGCATTAGTCCGGCGATCCATAATCCATGCTTCTCCGGCATGGTCCCGGTTAGCAGTTGCTTCATAACAGTTCATTTAGTGACTCAATTTGTTTTCCGACTGCAAATATATAACCCTATATATTAAGTAGACTAATATTTTTATTGCAGGGATCAGGGTTTATCGGGTACTTATTCGCTCAAACCCGCGCCCGTATTACTTAAATTGACTATTTGCCTTTTATTTAGTATCTTCGCCGTTTATCACTTACTGTTGTAAAACAGCAAATCCCCCATCGCACATGAAGCGCAAAACGGATAATTTCAGCAAGTTCTACACAAAGAAGAACAACGCTGCCATCAAAGAAGCCTTCCGCCAGGAAAAGAAAGCCGCCAAGAAGGAGCGCAAAGAGGCCATCGAAAGACATTTTGAAGAGAAGCGCAGGGCCCGCGAAGAGCAGATTGCCAACGCAGAGCTGGCAAAAAAGCTCCCAGGCAAGAGAAAGCCGCCCACCAGTGTGCTGAAAGCCACCGGCCCGGGCGCACCATCGAAGCCCACCAGCCAATCACTTGCAGGACCAGGAGCCAAAGCGCCCGCCGTCCAAACTCCCAAAGGCGCCGCCCCCCAGGATCCCCATGCATTGCCCCTGAACAAATACATCGCCCATGGAGGCATCTGCTCCCGTCGTGATGCCGCCGAACTGATCCGGCTGGGAAAAGTGGAGGTCAATGGCAAGCTGGTGACTGAGCCCGGCACGAAAGTCTCTCCGGATGACTTCGTAAAGGTCAATGGCAAAAAAGTCACCATATCCCGCAACTTCGTTTATATACTGCTCAACAAGCCCAAGGATTATATCACCACCACCGATGACCCGCAGGGCCGCAAGACTGTCCTCGACCTGATCCGTCAGGCGACCACGGAACGCGTGTTCCCCGTCGGCCGGCTGGACCGGAATACCTCCGGCGTGCTGTTGCTGACCAACGACGGCGACCTGTCCCAAAAGCTGGCCCATCCGAAACATGAGATCAAAAAGATCTATCACGTCTCGCTGGACAAGCCGCTGACCAAGGCAGACTTCGATCAGATCGTTACGGGCGTACAGCTGGAAGATGGTCTCGCCCATGTGGACGTCCTCGCCTATGCCGATCCAAAAGACAAGACGCAGGTGGGTCTCGAGATCCACAGCGGCCGCAATCGTATCGTACGCCGCATATTCGAACACCTGGGCTATGATGTGAGAGGGCTGGACCGCGTGATGTATGCAGGGCTTACCAAGAAGAACGTACAGCGCGGACATTGGCGCCTGCTCACTGAAAAAGAGATTCGTATATTAAAATATTTGAATTCCTCGTTCAGGGGATCCCTGTCTACTTCCAAGAGTGGAGCGCCATCCAACAGCCGGCCGGAAGATGCGGATGATGAAACGAAATCATTTACTCCTGAACCTAATAAATCTAAGGCTGCCCACACCCACACCGGCACCGGTTACGAAAAACCCAGGGGCGGCGCTGCGGCATCGGCCTCCAAAAGTCGCGGACCGAAAAAACCGTATGGCGCCTCCGCTGAAGGCGCTTCCTACAAGAAAAAGTTTGTTCCGGACGCCGGCAATGAGGCGCCTTTCACCCGCAAGCCGAAGTCAGATGCACCTTTCTCCCGGGATCGCAAGCCCAGCCCCGAAAGGTCCAAAGCTCCCTTTGACCGCAAGGCTAAATCTGATGCTCCTTTTGACAGAAAGTCCAAAGCTCCTTTTGACCGCAAAGCCAAATCTGATGCTCCTTTTGACAGAAAAGCCAAAGCCCCCTTTGATCGTAAGGCCAAATCTGATGCTCCCTTTGACCGCAAGCCGAAGTCGGATGCCGTCCGCAAAGCAAAGCCCGGCGCCGCAGCCAGTCCACGCGGCCGCAAATCCTCCGGCTCGTACATGAAGTCCAAATTCACTTCCCGTTCCCAAAAACCATCCGCCCCCCGTAAACCCCGTTAATCCACTCCTATGCACAACAAGCCCGAAGTCATCTTCGAGAACGACTATTTCGTCGCCATCAACAAGCCCGCCGGTCTGCTGAGCATTCCCGACCGCGAAGGCAAGGACCCGTCCTTAAAATCCTGGTTGAAAGAAAAATACGGCGCCATCTGGACCGTCCATCGCCTGGACCGCGACACCAGCGGCGTCATCGTCTTTGCAAAAGACGAAGTCACCCATCAGTACTTATCCAAAGTATTCGAAGAAAGGTCCGTAGAGAAGATCTACGTTGGCCTCGTTCAGGGCACCCTCGCCGAGCCCAAAGGCAGTATCGACCTGCCCATCATGGAGCACCCGGTGAAACCCAGTACGATGGTCGTCAACAAAAAAGGCAAGGCCTCTCTCACGGACTACGAGGTGCTGGAAGACCTGGGCCTTTATTCTCTCGTCCAGTTCCGCATCCACACCGGCCGCACCCACCAGATCCGCGTCCACATGCAGGCTCTGGGCCATCCCATCGTCTGCGATGAAACTTATGGTGACGGTCGCCCCGTCTTCATCTCCTCTTTCAAACGCGGCTACAAGCTGTCGAAGACAGAAGAGCACGAACACCCCATCCTCCATCGCCTGGCCCTGCATTCGCAATTATTGCATTTCCAGGATCAGCAGGGAGAGTTCCATACGCTGGAGGCGCCCCTGCCCAAGGACATGCGGGCGTTGATGCAGCAGTTGAAGAAGTGGAAGGGGTGATGACCACCTCAATACGGCAGTCCAAACAATTTCGTCCTCTCCTCCTGTGTCAGCCCGGCCTCGAAAGACTTCAACTTATTCTGGGCCATCTCCAGTGAATGCACCGGCTTGTACTCCACCGTAAAGGCATCTGTGTTCACATTAAAGACAAAGAAGACCTCTTTATTCCAGTCGGAGATCAAAAAATATTCATTATCCCGCCAATCCCTGTTCTGAAAAAAATTAAAAAAGAGAGCAGGCTCTTCATGCCCCTTTAAGAACATGATCTTCCTTTCCCATTTCTTCTTCTTATTGTAAAACCACAGGTAATAGTCCGCATATCCCGGGTACAACACACAATAGAATTCCGCCTTACATTGCTTATCCGGCGAAGTCAGCGCTTTTCCAGCGGCTACTGATACGAAGAATCCTTCCTCTTCGATCTTTCGGTAAATTTCCCGGAGATCCTCCGTGTTCCAGCCTTTCTTTTCCCATAAGATCTCCAGTCCTGCCAGTAAGGCCTTATACAGCTGCGGAAGATCGGTGGAACCATCCGGTCGGCGAAAAGCCTTTTCATCGGCATAATATTGAAGGTGCGCCCTTTTCCCATCATCCCGGAAAACGCCCATCCGGGAAGGGTCCTCCTGCTTATTGCTGGTCAATATGACTTCGATCCTATTGTAGTTGCAATAGTGCAACGTATTGATCTTCTGCTGGATATTATATCTTGCCGCGATCATACCCGGAATCCCTTCCATCTCATGCGTACCTGCGCCTATCAGAAAATGTGTATACATAATAGTTTTAAAAATTATCTATACGGCCCCCTGCTTTCAGGCAGCCCCTGTTCAGGTGGTGGCTGATGATATGGCCTCCAATTTTTATCTATAAACCTCTTCACCATATTATACTCAAATATATGCGCATGCTCTTTGCTGGTGAAATAGGCCAATGTGATCTGCCGGATCACTAAATTAGGATATTGATTCCGTAAAACTTCTCCTACTTCCCCTCCCAATTGAGAATCGGGCCTCCTGTTGCCTTCCCCATCATACGTATCGTAATCCATGCTGGCAACGCCATATTTCAGGGTTGTCCATTTCATGGTCAACAGGTCCCAACCTCCCAACTCGTACACTTTGTGGGTGAACACCTTGTTCTTAAAGCTGGTAGGTGTTTCAGGCAGGTCGGAAACCTCATGGTTGATCACGGCCCCTTCATTGCCATTCGGGAACTCCCCGCCTCCTCTAAGGGGTATCGCTACCAGCACAGCCGTGATCACGGACGCCCTGGCAACAGTTCGTACGATCGGTCCTCCTCTCATGCCCGGGCTTTTCTCCAGTGGCTTTACTTCCGGTTCCGGCTTTGGACCCGGATTGCTCTTGCCTCCGGGATTGGGTTCATTTTTGGGCGTAGACTTATCTACCCTGTTCGGCCTGTTGCCATCGGGCTTGGGGGCTCTTACATTAGGCTTATTCTTCGGCCGGGTGTCTTGTATATGCGGACCTCTTCTCGGGGTGACGATCACGGCCGCCATCGGCTTCACACCGGGTACGCTGTCTGTCAATCCCAGCGCATCGTTGAACGAGACCGGGTTGTCCTGTACGAAAGAATAAGTGCTCCAGCCCTCGCTCATTTCAGATAAAGGATCGATCTGCCAGAACCGCCCGATCTGCGGATCATACATCCTGAACACCGCATCGTATACTTCCAGCCCGCTGCCATCGCTGAACTCTTTGTTCTGCAGCTCGTCGCTGCCATTGAAGCGATGCTTGTTCTCCGGATATTTCTTCAGCGCCTTGTCGGAGATCCCCGCCATCGTCAATCCAAAAGGATAATAATGCGTCTCTTCCAGGATGGGGCCCGACCGTACCCGCACACTCACATTGTCAAAATACACCGGCCAGCCCTGCGTCTCATTGCTCACCCATACATAGACGAAGCCGTTCTTGCCCGCCACGATGTTCGACTGCGCGGGCGTACCCAATGTCCCTGCCGCATAATTGCTCACAGGAATGGCCCCGCTCTTTGCCTGATCATACTGGTACTGATCGTCCAGCAGCATATAGTTCAAATAAGCTCTCGGCTTATTCGGAACGGTGGTTTCCTTACCCCCTATGAAATTGTTCAACGCGCCATACAAAGGGCTTGTGGTCGTGTTAAGCTGTCCCACTGTACCTTTTCCGCCACCCGTCACACCGACGATGCCATTGGCCAGTGAGGTCAGCACATCGGTGATCGAGGAGGAGGTGCCTGAACCCGACAGGGTCGTATAATAGGATTTGGCGCCTACATCTATGGTGTCGCCCGCCATCACCTTCAGGATGATCGCCGGTCCCTGGATCCGTCCCGGCATCCCGTTCAGCATGACCACCGAATCATTGGGATTCGTCATGGAGAGGTCCACGGGATAGCCGGCCAATGTGCGCGAATACACTGTCTGCGGAATATTATAGAAGAGGGCGTTCTCTTTGGCCCGGTAAGCGCCTTCCATCGTAGCGGCATATTGTGCCGTATCCTTCTGAGAGGTCAGCACCATCCGCGTATTGCCCAGGTGATCTCTTTCAAAGAAATCATTCTCCCAGCCATAATAGATCGCCCCGGTCTGCAGCTGATGCTGCGCCCATCGCATCCTTCCTTCATCATGGGCGAGAAATTGCAAGGTATCCGTCCCTCCCTGCGGATTAGTGATCGTATCCGTGTGCTGATATACAAATCCGCCCAGGTACAAAGTAGTCGTAGCATGCCGGGACAGGCTATCCATCGTCACTTTCGTCAGCCTGTTGCCCGCCGCATCATAGGTATATACAATATTCCCCTTGCCGATGACATGCACCTGCTGTGGCTGACCAACGTAATTATAAACGATGTTATCGACTCCTTTGTTATTGTCAGACAGCAACGAGCCATTGCCATCATAACGATAGTCGGTATCCTGCTTTATTCCTTTATAGTGGAAATCTCCCAGCTGTGACAAGGAATCATTGGCCGCGTCCGACACTTTTATCAGCTTATTGGAATTGGGCAGATAGTTATAGCTCAGCTGGTCTATCAGGGCAGAGCCATTCCATTTGAATCCCTGCTGATTCATGGAAAGTATATTGCCGTTGGCATCATAGGAAAGATTGTCGACCGTATAGTTGACGAGGGCATTGCTCCAACCCGTACCCATGTTCTGCAGGAAGTTGGCTGTCATCAGCCGGTTCATATTGTCATAAGTAAAGTCATACTTCCGCTTGGTGCTATCGCCCCGCGTCTTCCAGGTCATCCCTGCGATATTGCCGTTGTACATGGCAGCATAACTTGCGCCTGTCACTGAAGCGGTGTTGTCGTAAGCCAGCTCGATCCCAAAATAATGGCTCGTTCCGCCGCCTACGAATTGCCGGTTGATGCCCGTCAGCCATCCGCGTATGTTGAAATCATACACCATGCTGTCAATGCCACTCCCGAAATATTTAGCCCGCAGCTGCCCCGACTCGTCGTAACGCAGCGAATCGATCAGCAGGTCTGACGAAGCGCCGTCCACATTCTTCCAGATGGCTTTCGGCCGTTGGGCCGCATCATAGCTCGTTTTCGACAGCACATCATGGTGCTGGGCCATATTACCCGCCTTTTGATGGTTTAGCAGGGTCCGCAAGGTTTGCCCGCTGAAACCATACTGTACTGTCAGTGTATCGATCCCTCCGCTGTAATTACTGCTTTGCGTCTGGATATTCCGTCCATGATCATCATAATACCGCAGATCATACAGATAGGTGCTCGCTGAGCCCAGGACCTTGACTTTTGTCCCCGTCTCCATACCCCGGGTCACCGGATAGGGGGCAAGCGCCACCGCATAATCCGGCGCCGTATTGTAGGTAGAAATAAGCCTGGAATGCGGCGCCGTGCTGTAAGCCGAACTGGCCGACCAGCTATAATCGTCATAATAGGTCATCGTCAGCACCTCATTGGTGTAGGCTGCCACCACAGGATAATTATTGCTGACAGCGGCCAACCCCAGGTGATACCCCAGATCATTGTAATGCGCCGGGTCCGTGATCAATCCCGTGGAGTCTTCCCTGTTGAGCACGTCCCATCGGTTGAACATCCATTTATGCTGGCTGCGGAGTACAGAGTCCTGTGTCATCACCAGCCTGTCCCGCATGTCATAAACCATCCATGTTTCGCCTGCCCCGGGTATTTTTTTGATAATGGTCCGGTGACGGCTGTCATATTCATAACGGAAACAAAGCTCCGCCGCCACCTGCGCACCGCCCGCAGCTGCAAAGTTCCATCCATTGGCGATCAACCATTCTACGGCCTTTGGCTGCGTCACAAATCGCAGGTTGCCAAGATCATCATACACATAATAAGTATTCAGCCAGCCCGAATGCCCATTGGCAGGTGCATCCCACAGCTGCTGCTTCTTCAGGACCAGGGTGCCTTCCATATCCGTATACTGGATTACCTGGTGGCCTGCCTCATCCTGGGTGATATTCTTGAACAGCATGCCCGGGGCATAAACGCCCGCCGTCACCGGCAGGCTGCCCGCCGCCGCATTGATCGTCCAGAGTCGCACGCTGTCATAAGCGGAATTCACATGATATTGGCTTACTCTTCCCTTACCACCACCCACCCAGCTGTTGCCGGGCGCATAACCAGCCAGCGGCCGGTTCAAAGGCGAAGCCTCATAGACCGTCTGTCCGTAAAAGAACTGATCTGTGGGATATTGTGCGGCATTGAAAGTGGCTTGCTCTCCGATGACATTCGTCTTGTAATTGCCATCGCCGGAGGGTGAAGTATATGGAAGATATTTATTCACGGGCCGGTCGTACGCGTCATAGCCCTGCATGACCACGATGTCATGCATTTGCGGACTGGCCTGCCTGGCCACCACCTGGATTGGCCGGCCCAAGCCATCGAAATAATGGGTCACCTGCTGCACCTCCGCAGGATCTGTCAGGCCCGCCGCCGTCACCGTATCCGTAACGCCCGCTTTAACGATCTCACGTTCGCGGACAAAATTATAGTCCGAGCCTACATTACCCACCGTGATCAGCGTGGCCTGCGTATAGACCGTATCCGTACCGCAGATCACCCGCACGCGATAGTAAAAGGAACTTGTGAAAGTGCCCGGGTTAAATGTCAGGCCGGTGTTACCATCCTGGTTGGTCCACCCCGTTCCATTGCCCCGCTGCCATAGATAGCTATAGCTGCCTCCACAATTACCGCCCGTCGCCGGGGTCACGGTCAGCAGTCCTATATTGGTACCATAAGCGACAGTGATATTGGACGGCGAGACTAAGCCTGGCGTCAATCCGGCATAGACATTCACTTTTGCGGCGCTGCTGTTGGCGGATACGCCATTGCTCGTCACTACGACCCTGAACCAGGCGGTGCTGGTAAGGCCCGCAGGCTGGTATGCAGGAGCGTTGGCCCCGCTGATATTCGTCCAGCCGGCATTGTCCGCAGACGTCTGCCACTGATAAGTGTACGTGCCATTCCCCCCCGATATACCTCCCACCGTCAACTGAGCGGGTGTTGAATTGCTCCCGGCCGTCTGCGTTGCAGGGCTGACCGTTCCACCCTGCAATTGCGGATACACCGTAACGTTAGCAATATTGCTCCCTGAAAAGGCGCCATTACTATAGACCTTTAATGAATAGTAAGTTGTGCTGGTTAGTCCCTGGGGAGTATACGTGGCTGTCGTGGCGCCGGCGACGTCGCTCCAGGTACTGTTGTTGGGAGAGCTTTGCCATTGATACGTATACGTTCCGGTGCCTCCCGTGATCCCCGATGATGACAGCGTCGCCGCATTGGCGCCATAATTGATGGCCTGCGATCCGGGCGCCAGGTTGCCCACGACCAATTGCGGGTAGACCATCACCGTGGCCGTATCGCTGTATGCAGTAGCCGTGCCGCTGGCCACGGCTACCCGGTAATAGGTATTCTGATTATATAGCCCGGCTGGCGTGAGGTTGTAGACAGGGGTGGTGATCCCGCTGATATTGGTAAAGCTGCTGCCATTCGTAGACACCTGCCATTGATAGGTATAGCTCCCTGTCCCCCCGGACACGCCGCTCAGCGTAAAAGGCCCCGCAAAACGTCCGCCATAATTTACATTGAGCACGTGCGGACTGACCGTTCCTGGCACGATGGGAGGAGGGAGTGCTACAGTGATCTTAGCGATATTCGTATAGCCGACAGAGGTGCAATGCGTAACCATTCTCTTGTACCAGGTGGTAGCGATGAGTGCTCCCGGCTGATAATTTTGCCCTGTAGCGCCCGAAATATTGGTAAAGTTGATCCCGTCGGTGGAGATCATCCACTGGTAGTTGTAGGTTGAGCATACCAATGAACCGCCGGTGGACGCGGTTGCCGTCAGCAACGCCGGGGTGGTATTATAGCCAATGGATTGCACGCTGTCTGTGATCACGCCCGGATCAAAGACAGCCCGTAGGGCCCCTGGTTCGGCATTTCCCGTTTGAGAGATCAGCAGCAACAGCATGCAGATCAGCCTTCCGACATAAAATAATTTCTTTATCATTTTCAAAATGATTTATCAGTTTAGCGGTTGCCCCTTGTAATGGTATTGTATGGTTTTCACGATATTCCCATCCTGGTCCCGGATCACTTTCAGACGGCCCAGTCCGTCATATTCGTAGTAAGTTATCCGGCCCGCCACATCGCATTTTGTCGTCATTCCTATCAGCGGATCGTAGGTGTAGGTGGACATCTGCGCAGCAGCAGGGTAAAGCCTGACCTCGTCCATATTCGATCCTGTCACCTGCACCGATGTTACGTTCGTCAGCTTCCATTCGTAATAGTGCCAGCTGGCGTCTTTTTTGCTCGTCAATAAGGCCGTAGCAGTCTGACCATTGACTGTCGGACTGCCCGTTGCCCACAGCCCTACTACGTAATTTCCCGCAGGCACCGTTTTTGTAACACCGCCTGAACATATATGCGATCCGGTTATCACGCTGCTATTACTGATTGTACTTCCACCCGTCAGCGTCCACCCACCTAAGCCATCCGCCTCAAAGCTGGTATAGGCTGCGGAGAGCGAATCTGCGTTGAGGATCTCTGCAATGGGATATACTTTCTGGTAGTCCCATATATAAGTGTAGTTATTGCCGGCCGGGTCATGTTTTTGAATGATATTTCCCTGCGGGTCAAAACAGTCAAGTACCAGGTAGGGCTTATACCGGCCATCCAGGGTGGCCGCAGAGCCCGTGATGACCGACGGAGCGAAATCTGTCAGCGGCTGTGCCATCTCGTTCCTGTAAATGACATCCGGATAGGGTATGGCGGGCTTGTAAGAAGTAAAACTGGCCGCCACCGTCCGAAGATTGCTGCCATCGGTATTGCTTCGCTGCGAATATTGCTCGATCACGGGAGTAATGATATAGTTGTTCTGAAGGTTCTGTATGCCCTGGGCGATGCTGGTACTGGCAATCCCCGTGATCGTATAGTCTCCGGGCCGCTTGTATTTTGTCGTAGTCAGGCTGCCGTCACTCATGCTTACATCGATGCGTGTCGGCTCCCGGTGCACGTTATTGTCGTAATAAAATGTCTTCGCCGTGGTGATCTTGCCGGCTCCATCATACAAGGTCTGCTTTTCCGTGCCCGGCACTACCCAGCTTGACCTGTTGTCATAATAGTAGATGTTGTAGATCCCTGCAAATGCAGGGTCACTTTTGCCTACGAAAAGCTTAACGCCTTTTAGCACGAGATCTTCCTTCACCTGCCAGGTATTGTCGGATCGGCTCACCACCTGCCCTTGCGCATTATACACAATGCTGGAATCCAGTTTGCCATTCATGGGATCTGGCACCGTGGGGATAAACCCGTGGATGGACGCCTGCGGTTCTACGTTGTGATAATAATACTCCGTCCGTCCGTTCTCTCCATTGGGCCCCTGCAATTCGGTCACTTTACTGTACCCGACAATACCCGTCCTGCTGGAAAGCCCGCTGGGGTAGACAGAAGAAGAAGCCAGGCCATAGAACTGTACGTATGCAAAGCAATTGGGGAGCAGATTGGACCCGTTGATATATCCGTCGCTGTAAGTGGTGAAAATATAGGCATATTCGTTAGGGGACATTAGTACTCCGGAACTCCGGCCGTCATTGCCCATATACTTATAGGCTTTGACAATTGTATTACCCTGGTCGTCCTGGTCAGTAACAGACTGTATGCGGACACCGCCACCTTTTCTACGCAGCAGGGGCACGGAGTCGGACTCCTGCCAGGACACGGACATGAAGGTGGACCATCCGGAGATCGACTGCAGGTAGATCCTGTAATGCCCCGGCCAAAGGTTCATATTGGTAAAAGTCGGGCTGGGATTGGGCTGATCATAATTGGCCATGCTGCAATCAGCGATACTCGTCACACTTCCGTCGTCAGCGACTTTCCACATATTCGTATATCCCAGGCTGGGCAGGTCCGACACATTGGGATTTACTTTCTGGTAGCTGCATTGGATGACGACAGCCACTTTAAGCGTTGTATCGGGCAGTGACCCATGAATATAGAAATCCGCGCTCGTGACATCCCCCGTGGGATTGATATCCGGGTTGGCGCGTACCATCGCAAACTTATTCAGGGTCCTGAATTGCTGTGCCCCATGGAGATTGCCATAATCATTCAGCTCATATCCAAAACTGGTGCTTCCACCCGTGGGATATTTAATATTGGACAGCATGCCATTCATAGGATAGTTTTGCAGGGTATCCGGATCCCTGTTGGCCCCCGTAAATGATTGATTGGCCAGCGGAATGGTAGTAGTGGGCAACAAGGTCGGATTAACCGCGCCGTTGTAGTAACCCCAATGATCTATGGACCTGGTATATTTGTCGGGGAGGCTGCCAGGGTTGATATAGGTAAATGCATACGGAGGCTTCGACAGGCTACCGCCTGACTCCTTTATGGAATCCAGCTTCAGCCTTCCGCTGATATTCGCCTGGTTGAAATAAGTATAAAAGAAAGAAAAACGCTTAATCTCTGTCCCGGCGACGTTCTTGATGACAATATTATCCAGCTTGGATGGCGTCCATAATGTATCCACACTATTGATGTATTCGATATCATTTCTGGGAGAAGCATTGAATTCTACAGACCCGTTGATAAAGCTTATCTTCTTGAGATAAACATCCTGTATAGCCTGCCGGTCCGCCATATACAGATGCTCCTGCGAGTTAAAGCCGGAGGGCGGTTGCGGACAGGACAAGGACCATGCAATCATCTGGGTCACCTGTTCAGACTTATTGATCAGGCCCAGGCTCTTACCCTTGGCATAGGTGAAAGTGACCTTTTCCAATGATGGGGCAACGATGCTGTCCAGGTACCATGCCGTGGTGGGTGTTGTATTCACATCGAAATTCAGGCCGCTGACGCCTGTCATGTTGGTCAGCTCAATGGGAGAGGAATAATTGTATCCTTGTGTCCGCTCACTCGTGGCAAAATAATACCGGTACCCTTCCGGCGTGGTGATACGCCAGTTCCCGGTGGCATATAAGTACTCCACCTTCAGGTTGTTCCGATCGTCCATAAATACAGGCGCGCCGTTCGCATTCTTGCCCAGCACCAGGCGACCGGAATACCCGTTGAAATTATAACTGAATACGTCCGGCTCGAGGTCCATCTGGCCATTGTAGGCACTATTGAAATAGTTGATATCATTCTGCCAGTTGGAAGTTGCCTGCCAGGAATTGTCCGGATTGTTGGGCGGCAGGTTGGCCGCAAAGAAATAACCATGCTCTATAAAGTCGTCCTGGCATCGCACAATACGGGTGATAGCGCCCCCAGCCTGCAGGGTCCAGCCCAGACCTACCCAGGATGCATCCTGCAACGCCTTTGTGCCGCTGGCGTCATAACGGAGGGAAAGGTGCAGCGAATGGCCCGTGGTCTTTACACTATACAAAGGCACCGATATATTGGGCGAGCCATTGTAAGGGCTGACTTCTACATTCCCAAAACGGCCTAACGAGGCGGAAGTAGGTGATGCCTGCACGATCTTGTTGCTCTGATACGCGGCCGTTTGGGCAGTGGCTATGGCAACGGGAAATAGTAAGGTCGCCAGAAGTAGCTTTCTCATTTTTTGTTATTGCGAATTAAAAATTATAACCTATTCTAAAGATCACGGGTTGCGTCCTTGGCCTCTGCTGGTAACTGAGAAAATCCCACAACAGCTGCACGTTTGTCTTCTTGAACACCCGGCTCTTCATCGACACTGTTTTGCTTGCCCCTATCAATCCACTCTTTGTCCAGTTATCCCACGCGCGCAGCTGCTGATACGAAGAGAACGGCGTCGTATAATTGTACTCGAATCCACCCGTCATTGAAAAACTCCCTTTCAGCCTCACATCCACGAACGACCGCAATCCCGCCCCCTGGCTGGAAAAAGCGATATGCTGTATCCCATTTCCCCAACCCAGCTTGTAACTGGCGCCGACACCCACCATACTCCGCTCACTCAACTTATACCCCACCGACAACCCCAGATCCGACACCGTAGGGAAATAGTAATTATTCCTTGTCGTCTGGAAATTTGTCCCGTACTCCAATCGCCGCCAGAATGTCTTTGTCTTTTGATCGTTGGGCTTGAAATCAGGCATATCGATGTCCCCGCTGCCGCCGCCCAGCTTGTTCAGCTTGTCCTTGTACCCATCCAATTGGGACTGCGCCGATTGCAGATTGGCCTGTAAGGCCGCAGCACCTCCGGCTCCGCCCGCCGACACCTGCTGTTGGATCAACGCCGCCACCTGGTCACGGGTCTGCAACCCCGATAGGGACGCTGGATCGCCATAGTTCCCCGGCAGATTGAACAGCCCCGCCAATTGCGAGTTTTGTTTCATGAATGCCTGGAAAGCGGGTAGCTTGTTCAACAAGCTCAATGCCTGCTTCTCCAGCTTGTCCGGGTCGTTCAGCATCTCCTTGTACTGACGCACCTGCTGGGAATAATAGTAGACGTCCTGGTTCAGACCCTGGTATTCCTTCCCCTGCAGTCCCGCCAGGTTGCTATGTTGCTGTATATATTGCGCTATCTGCTGTTTCCTTTGCCGGACATATTCCTTGATCTGGTCCGCGTCCTGCATTTTCGCCTCCAGCGAATTCAATTGAGTCAATGCACCAGCCGCCCGGGGATCCTTCATAAACTTCAACATCCCCTGCAGCGAGTCCGTATAAGCCTGGTATTCCCCGCTGAGATGCAGTCCCGAAGCACCTGTATCGCTGGCCAGCTTTTGGCCCAAGGCTGCATATTGTTCCGCCGAGCCATTGAAAAGTGACTTTGCCGCCCCGGAATCCGCTTTGTATAATTTCTTGTACAGTCGCTGCTCCCGCCGCTGCATGCGTCGCAGATATTTCTCCGTCTGATGGGTCAGCTGATCCTCCAGCTTAGCCGTCTTACTTTGTATGCGGTTGAATAGGCGCGAAGGGAAATGAAGTAAACCATCCTTGCCATCGGGGTCATCCTGGGCATGGCAGAAAAAAGGCAGGCAATAGAGCAACAGCAGGACTGCGCCCTGAGATCCTTTCATAGAAGTCAGTTTAGGAAGAGTGACAACAAAGGAAGGAAAAGAAGATATACGGCACAAGGGGTCACCCTGTCACAGTTCACGGACGTGTCGATTTTGTCGATAGCCGTGTCGATATCCGCCATAGCCGTGTAATTTCCCCTATGTGGTTTTCCGCAAAGCCAAAATAGTTGACTATTTTGCCAAGAGAAGCCACCCCTCCCTCCCATTATTGAATAGCTTAGCCTATGCAAATAAGACTTGCCTGCCTGCGTCACCTGCTGAAAGCCGCCCCGCCTTTCCTCCTGCTCTGCGGGCAGATCCTGCTGACCGGCCAACGAATGAACGCCCAGACCACCCATAGCAAACATGCAGTCCTTTCCCCGAATGAGCTGCTCTTCGATACCCCTCCCAAGCATGTCCCCACGCCGAAAACACCCGACGCACCACTGGCAGGCAATGGTGACATCGGCGTTACCCTGGGAGGCGCTCCGGATTCACTCACCTTCTACCTGGGAAAAAACGATTTCTGGAGGGCTTATCCTGTATATCCTGGTGGAGGCATTGCGCTCCCGGGAGGACTTTCGCTGCTGCTCCCCTCGCTCCGGTCGGCCGCTTACCACGCCCGGGAAATGTTACAGGAGGCAGCCATCAACAGCGAATTCGACAAGGACAGCCTGCGTGTCGGCCTTCGTACATGGGTAACTGCTACCCATAACACCGTATTCATTGAGTGCGCTTCCAATCTTCCTGTAAAGGCTAAACTACGACTGTGGGCCACATCGGGCAATACTTCCGTCAATACTTCAGGCATCTCTAATGGCATTTACTGGGTCACCCGCTCTTTTGAAAATACTCCACTGCTGAAATGGCCCTGTCATATCGCCATTGCCATGAAGGTCATCGGCCAGCCTGGTGCAACAGACAGCACCGTCGATCTTCTTCCCGGTCACCCTGTCACCATCGCGCTTACCCTCTATACGAATTTCGATCGCAGCGATTGGAAAGCAGCCGCCATCGATGACAGTCGCTGGCTGACACCCGCACTGACAAACTCCATGCGGCACGAACATCAACAGTGGTGGCGGCAGTTCTGGGCGCGATCCCATGTTCAGCTAAACGACCCTTTCCTCCAGCAATACTATGAGGTCTCTCAATACCTCTTTGCCTGTTCGGCCAGAAAGGGGAAATTCCCGCCCGGCATCTGGGGGCCCTTCATCACGCAGGACTCTACGGCCTGGGGAGGAGACTATCATCTCAACTATAATTATCAGGCGCCCTTCTGGGCCGCCTTTTCCTCCAATCACACAGACCTGGCTGACAGTTATGACCAACCGCTGCTGGACTACATGCCCGAAGGCCGGCGCCTGGCGAAAGAACTGTTGAACATGCCCGGCATCTACTATCCCGTGGGCATCGGTCCCAAAGGCCTGGTCACCACCCGCTGGCCCCTGACGCCGGAAGAAATGCTGGAGCGTTATGGCACCCGTGACAACACCATCGACCAGGGTTACAAATTTCTCGGCCAGAAGATCAATGCCGTCTTTGGCGCGTCCAATATGCTGATGCGCTTTTACAGCACCTATGACCGCGCTTATGGGGAACGCATTTATCCCTATCTCCTGGCATGCGCCGATTTCTGGGAACATTATCTGTCATGGGAGGATGGCCGTTATGTCATCCGCATGGATCACTTTTATGAGATCATGCCCAACCTGCGGACCAACGGGCAATGGAAAGACAGGTTGGGAGATGTGAATTCCACCCTTTCGCTGGGTCTGGTGACCATGCTCCTTCGCGGCATCATCGACGTCAGTACTTTTCTGCAAAAAGACAAAAGCCGGCGGCAGCAATGGCAGTATATCCTTTCCCATCTGAGCAAATTCCCCACAGGAGAAAAAGACGGCAGGCTCAGCCTGAAAAATATGGAGAGCGGCCCACAGAATGCAGCAATGCCTCCCGCAGGACTGAACAGGGTCTCCATACATGGGCTGCTCATGCCCGGCGGCGTCACAGGTCCTGTTACCGACTCAGCTTTCAACCACTTGTTATTAAACGATGTGGCCCACTGGAAAGATAAAATGAAAGGTCCCGGCGAGTGGGGCAATACCCTGGGCAATGGCATCGAGACCTGCTTTCCCGGCGCCGTCCGCGTGGGCTATGACCCGGCAGTGATCCTGCAACAGCTGAAAGACCGTATTAGCGCCAGTGCCCTTCCCAACGGGTGGATCACGCAAACAGGGGGAGGGACCGAGACACTGGCGGCTGTTCCGCTTACGATCAACGAGATGCTCCTGCAAAGCTACGAACGTGTCCTGCGGGTCTTTCCCTGTTGGGATCGTTCCAGGGATGCATCCTTCGATCACCTGCGCGCCTATGGCGCCTTTCTCGTCAGCAGCCGGATAAAGGACGGGCGCGTGGCATTCGTCAGACTTGTCAGCGAAAAAGGTCGCCCCTGTAATATGGAGAACCCCTGGCCGGGAAAAAAAGTACAATTGATTCGTAATGGCCGCAAGTCCCAGGTGCTGGCCGGCGCCCGCCTTCATTTCTTCACCTCACCAGGTGAAGGTATTTATATTTTTACCATAAAGTAGTATTGACAAACCTCCTGCGACGTCGTACCTTGCCCTCGATTAGATCTTCTTCTCCTTTTCTCCACTACCTGAATTTCTCCTGTTCCACCCGCGTCTGCTAACATCCCCTGCAGGGACAACGGAATCATATTGTACACACAAAAAAAACGATCATGGCAAAAGATGCTAAAAAGATCTCTTTGAACGTAAGTTTCGAGCAAGTCCCCGCGGAAGAGATATCCCTTGTCGGCTTCCTGTTTTACTGCGATGGACGATTCCTGCAATGGCAGCCCGTCCGTAAAAATATCCTGGAATTCACCCTGGACGATAAGGCCGCGCCCGCCTCACGGGACATACGATCCTCCGGCTTTGGCGAATACAGGGTCTTCATTGCCCCGGGCACGGATAAGCGCATTGAAAAGGTGAGAAGCCTCGAAGCGCTGGAACAGTATAAGCCCTACGAACCCGTGCTGCAGGCTGGTGCGGAAGGCGGCGTCACGATGCTGCCCATCCCCTCTCTCATCTCGCAGTTCTGGCCCTTCTGCTCCTGCCGGGTGACGGGAAAAATATCCAAATGGTTCTCCGTCGACGGCCTCTGGGAAGACCGCCCTGTCTGCAAAGCCCGCGTGCACATCTGCGACATCGACGCCATCTGGTACTGGATCTATAAGATCCCGGATTACATCATCGCAAGAGTGCCTGAAGTGGTGCTCAACCCACAGGAGATCATCAAATTCCCCATTCCCCTACCCGACCCTCCACCCTTTGTCCAAGCTCAAACCTCACCGCTCACGGCTCGCAGCTCACCGCTCGCAGCTCAAAACTCACCGCTCTCAGCTCGTACCTCAGAAAAGTCCCTGTTCCGCACTTTCTCCGTGGAAGAGCGGCAGATGGAAGCCGCAGCAGCTTTGCCGGAGCTAAGCCTGGAGATCCGGCAGAGCCTGGCCTCGGGCAATCTCAACCGTATCCGGGAGACCATCGCCGCCAATTACGCGATTTTCCATCCCTGGTTTTGCCTGTGGCCCTGGTGGTGGCCCTGGTTCTATCACCGCAGGGAGCTGGCCGTCGTATACACGGATGCCGCCGGCAGGTTCGACAAGCAGGTGTCCTACTGGTGCACAGGCGATAAACCCGACATTTATATCTGGGTGGAATACCTGATCAATGGCGTGTGGACCACCGTTTACGAGCCGCCCATCCCTTGTCACACATTCTGGGATTATGCCTGCGGCACCCCTATCAATATCCATATCACCGATCCGCGGGTACCGGGTGCATGCTGCTGCGACTGCCCCATCCCGGGAGATGAGGTTTGGATAAGAACGGTAGGCAGCACCAGCGTCTCTCATATCAACCAGGCCAGCTACCCGCAGGCGCCGCCCGATCAATCGGTGAGCTACAATCGCATCGGGCTGACGGATGCCGGCGCCATCTACGACCCGTCCTTTTTGCCCATCGCGGTAGGAGATTTCAAACGCCCCTTCGGAGGGAGCCCTACCTTCATCGTTGGATTCGGCAACGACCTTCCCAACAATGGCGTTTATTATTACCGCTGGAGCTATAAGAAAGTGAAAAGCCCCGAGCTGGTGGACGTCGCCGACGACTATAAGCCTTTGATCCCCGTGGGCGACCTCACCTCGAAGGGATACGAGTTCACTTATGTCGACTCCAACGGGGACACACAGTTCGGATCCAACTCCGTAAAGCTGGGGCCCTTCACTGTCGGCGCCAACGACAACCTGTACATCATCCCCACGGAGCGTCCCGACATGGCGCCGTTCAGCGTGCCGGAAGCCAACCCCCAATGGACGGAGCCGAGCTATCGCAACTACAGCATCACCTTTAATTCCGACGCCTTGGTGGATGCGGGACTTCTCAGGGGAGACGGGCTCTATGAATTTAAAATGGAGCTGTTCGACAAGGCGGGCGCCTTGCTGACGAATATTCCCAAACACACTTTCAAGGTACCGGACTACAACAATGCCGGCTTCAGCGTGAATGCGCCGGATGCCCTGCTGGAGCTTGCCAGCCCATCCTCCGCCGTGACCAGCGGCTTCAATATTCTGATGCGTATCGACAACTCCGCGTGCGTCGCCGATATTTATACCGTAAAGGTCAACCATGTGCCCGCTTCCACGGATTGCTGCGGATTCGTGTCCTATAAGCAAGGCGGCATCGAGCAGCCACTCGATATCACCTTCCAGGCCGCCCATCCGAATAATTTTGCCGTATTCCAATTCAAGGTGGAAAGAGGCACCTGTGGCTATGTTGCCATGGCGGGCGCCGATGGCATGGTCATCGACAGCGCAGATGGCTATGTGCTGGGCAGCGGGGGCGTGTATGACAAATCTTTCACGCCTTTACAATTGCTGGAATCCTGTTACAACAACGGCACAGGCAAGGGCGCATTTGCGGAGACCCTTGATGTGGCGGCCATGGCGACTGACGGCACTTATCGCCTCATAAGCAAAGACAAGTCCGATGTGGCTGCCTTCGCACTGGAACCTTGATATTAACCTATGGATCCTTTTCTCTTCTTCATGGAAGTGCTGGCAGCCTGGCGTATCACGCATCTTCTTGCAAAGGAAGATGGGCCCTTCGACAGTATCTTCCTGCTGCGTAAGACGGCGGGAGCAGGCTTCTTCGGAAGCCTGCTCGACTGCCCTTATTGCCTCAGTCTCTGGGTAGCCGTGCCTTTCGCCGCATGCATAGCCCACAGCTGGAAAGAAGGGGTCCTGCTATGGTTGTCCATCTCCGGCGGCATCTGTCTGCTGGAAAAACTCACCAATAAAACCTAAGTTGTATGTCTTGCTGTGGAAACAAACGCGCTGCATGGTCGCCATCGCAGCCGTCAAATCAAAAAATGTGGGCCGACATTTATTTCGAGCACCAGGGTACTGGTATGCTCACCCTCACGGGCAACCTGACTGGCCGCATTTATCGCTGGTCGGGCAAAGGGGCCGTCCAGGCCGTAGACTTTCGTGATGCGGGCGGACTATTGCATGGGGGCCTGTTGCGGCGGATGCAATGATGGCACTAAACTAAAACACATACGAAGCCGTCATCACGAATTGCCTGGGAGGAATGGGATTGATGCTATAGTTCTCGTGCACGTAATAATTATACGTGTTCGTGATATTGGACAGCTTGGCCAGCAGCGAAACGCTCCTGTAAGTATAGCCCGCGCTGATATCCACGGTGGTAAAACCCTTCACCGGTATCATCCTCGAATAATTCTGCGTCTGCCCCTTCTGGTTGTTCCATCCGCCGAAACGATCACCAATATAAGCAGCCGAGGCGCCTACTTTAAACCCTTTCAGCCTGGATTGGGTGAACGTATAGAATACGCTGGTATTGGCGGTATGGGCCGGGTTGTTCACCAGCCTTTCGCCCTCGGTATAGCTGCCTTTGGCGCTGCCCGTCCGGGTATAGCGGGCGTAGTTGTAGCTGTAGCCGGCAATGATATCCAACCCGGTGACAGGATGTCCCGCAATGTCCAGCTCGACGCCATCGCTGGTGGTCTGCCCGGTGAGTATCTTGATATTCGCATCGTTGTTGGGTGTGGTGCCGTCCGCCTTGAACGGTGCGGTCTGGGCCAGGTTGTTATTCACGATACGATAGGCCGTTACGTTCACGGACAGGAGGCCTTTCAGCAGATCGTTCTTCACGCCCAGTTCATACTGGTCGATGATGGAGGGAGCCACGGCATTCCCATATACATCCGTACCGCTGTTGACAGCGAAGGAGTTGGAATAGCTGACGAAGAGGGAAGTGGTGGGCTTCAGCTTGTACACGACACCGAGCCGGGGAGAGAAAGCCCTGTCCGTCTTATGCACGCCTTTCGTCCTGGCATTGTTCGTCAGGCTCAGCGTGTCCGGGGGCAGCCCTTCCTGGATGGACCAGCGCACGCCCGCCAGCACGTTCAGCTTTTCCGTGATGCTGACCAGGTCCTGCACATAAGCGCCGAAACGATTGATGGGCGTACGCAGACGCCGGATGGCTGTCGCGGCGGGGATGTCCGTCCGCTGCTGGTATTTAGAAGGTTGGTAAATATTGATCGTATCGTAGGTCGTAGGCTGGTTGTACGTATAGCTGAGGGTATTATACCTGTCGGCATCCACGCCTGTCAGCAGGATATGGCCGATGCTGCCGGTTTTGAACTTGCCCGTCACGTCGAATTGCGCAATGTAATAGTCTTCCTGCGTTTTGGTCTTGTTCAGCGGTCGTATCCAATCCCCGTTGGCCGAAGCCTGTATCCTTTCCGTGGAATAATAATCCCTTTTGTATTGCTGCCAGGATACAGCCCCGTTCAGCGACCACACTTCGTTGACGCGGTGCTTCACCGACACGCCCGCCGTTGCCTGCTGCGTTTTGGCATATTGCCAGGACGTACCTAAAAAAGTATGGCGAGGCAGGTCGGCGACCTTCGTATTGTCGACGGATCCGATGCCGAAGTCGGGCGTGAAATCATGGTGCAGGTAATCTCCCTGGACGAGGATCTCCGTGCGCTTGCCCGGCTTGAAGAGCAAAGAAGGATTGAAGTAATAACGTTTGGAATTCACCACGTCGCGGAAGCTATTGGCATATTCATAAGTCCCGTTGATCCGGTAGGCAAGATGGGAGCTGATGGGTCCGTATATATCTACGGCAGGCTTGTACAGGTCATAGCTGCCTGCGCGCATGGATATTTCTCCGCCCGTCCTGAACTTAGGCTGCTTGGTCACCATGTTCAGGATGCCGCCCGGCGCCACGTTGCCATAAAGGATGGCAGCGCTGCCTTTCAATACCTCCACTCTTTCCAGCGAGCTGACTTCAGGTATGGCGCCGGAGTTGACCCGGGTGCCGTTCTTGAACATATTGTTGCTGGAGAAACTGTATCCCCTGGCGGAAAAGGCTTCCTGGGTGTTGCCCCGGGTAGTGGCCAGGTACACGCCGTTGATGTTGCGCACGACGTCGCTCAATCGCAATGCCTGCTGGTCCCTGATCTGGGATTGTCCCACGATGGTGACGCTTTGCGGCAGGTCCATGGGGGAGATGGGCGCCTTGCCCACGGTCACCGGGGTCTCGTTGATGGTTCTCTTATTGTTGACGATCACCTGCTCCAGTTGGGCGGACGATACGGCCATGGAAAGTTCCAGCTCCACCGTTTTGCCCGCTGTCACCACCACCTGTTGCTCTATCCCCGCCAGGCCCGTGAACGAAACGGTCAGCGTATAGTTACCCTCTCTGATATTTCTGAATGTGAAAACGCCCTCCTCATCCGCCGTGACGGCCCGCTGCAGATCCTTCAAAGTGACGGTGGCCATGGGGACGGCCTCGCCTTCCGTAGTGGTAATCCTTCCTTTTATCGTGCCAGTGCCGGTGCTCTGGGCGATGGCGCCCTGGCATATCAATATCGTAATAATGACTATCCAAATTTTATTCATCGCAGTCAGGAATGTAGTGCCAAACAATAGATTAATTTTTGCAAAGCAACTACAACCAGACTACCCTGGGGTGCCGGATCGGGAAAAAGGGGTTACGAGATGGGGAAAACAATTATAAGACTGGTTATCATATACTTATAGTGTATCCTCTTCGCTTTGCCGCCGGGGACCCTTTTTCCGTAATTTCAATACAAAAAGTAAATGGCCGTGGTCTTTCCCTTATCGCAGCTGCGCCTATGCCCTGAATAAACTGGGATTATCGACGCAAGTGCCCACCCG
This sequence comes from Flavitalea plasmicola, assembly GCF_030546645.1. Taxonomy (GTDB): domain Bacteria; phylum Bacteroidota; class Bacteroidia; order Chitinophagales; family Chitinophagaceae; genus Puia. Next base: position 785,050 of record NZ_JAUOTO010000005.1, on the reverse strand, counting down.
GATCGTATTTATGACCAACGGACAACATCGTATCCTAAAGGTGGGGAAGGCTGCCATCGTCTTCAAACCGACAACCCAAAAGGTGATGATGGTGGAAAATGACCTTGTGTTCCTGACCATCCAGGCGATACAGGAACTGGGCAAAGAAGGCGTGTCGGAAGATATCATCCAACAATTGACCAGGGTGCTGCGCACAGTGGCTCCGGACCAGCTCCAGAAGGATATCAAGTTAGCCCCCGTTTGGATCAAACAGATACTATATGCCATCGTGAAAAAAATCAAGTTCCATGATTGAATGGTTGAACCTGCAGCCGGACACGAAACGGCAGATATTGGAGGAAGCAGCCACCAGAACCGGTCTGCCACCCAACGCGATCGAAAAGGATTGGTGGGTGACCCTTACCCTACAGGCCTGCTTTCAGACAACCTACAAAGACCAACTTGTTTTCAAAGGCGGAACCTCGCTGAGCAATACCCAAATCAAAAAGCTGCGTGAAAAGACAGCGGCATTCATGGCCACCACGTTTCGCGATGCGCTGGACGACACCCTGCAAGCCTTGGGCGTCAGCCAGGAATGGTACCGGTTGGATATACAGCCAGGCGGCGAAGCCGACGGGACCCGCAGGTCCTGGAGCTGTATTATCCGTCGGTGCTCACATCGGATGGCTACCTGAAAGATAAGGTCATTATAGAGATCGGCGCCCGGTCCCTGCTGGAACCGGCCGAGATGAGAAAGGTACAAAGCATCATCGGACAAACGTTCCCGGGGACGCCATTCGGAGATCCTCCTTTTTCGATACTGACCGTGCGTCCCAAGGGGACCTTTCTGGAAAAAGTGTTCCTCCTCCACGAGGAATTTTCCAAAGCGCCGGAAAAACGAAAACACGAGCGGATGTCCCGGCATCTGTACGACGTGGAAAGCTGATGGATACTGCTTTTGGCGTAGAAGCGCTACAAGATAAAGAACTGTACATGCTCATCGTTAGTCATCGGGCGAAATACACGGCCATCCGCGGACTGGATTACACCGGTCATGGCACCCAGACGCTGGATTTTGTTCCGCCGGAGGACCTTCACAACATATGGGCGCGGGACTACCGGCAAATGCAGCGGTCGATGATCTATGGCGACTCATGGATTACATTATTCATTCTTATACACCACCCCATCCTTCATGACAAACTTCACGCTCCCCATGGCATGCACATCCTGCGTAGGATCACCTTCCACCGCCACGATGTCCGCCAGCTTGCCTTTCTCGATCGTTCCCACTTTATCGCCCACCCCGATCAGCTCGGCCGCATTCACCGTCGCACATTTGATCGCCTCCAGGACAGGCATGCCCGCCTCCGTCATATAGATGAATTCCATCCAGTTCTTACCATGCGCATACACTCCGGCATCCGTACCGAAAGCGATCTTCACGCCCGCCTTATACGCCTTGCCAAACGTATTCTGGATCATGGGCCCGATGGCCATTGCCTTGCCTGCAATGACGGGTGGATAATACTCGGGGTGCTTCCTGGCCGAATCCGACACGGACTTGCCCGCAATGATGGTCGGCACATACCAGGTCCCGTGCTGCTTGAACAGGCTGATCGCCTCGTCATCCATGATGGTCCCATGCTCGATGGAAGTCACGCCCGCACGGATGGCCCTTTTCATTGCCTCCGCGCCATGCGCGTGGGCCGCCACCCGCATCCCATAGTCCTTTGCCGTCTCCACGATGGCCCTGATCTCATCTTCGGAGAATTGGGGGCCCGTCCCATCTTTCTCCAGGCTCAGCACGCCGCCGCTGGCCGTGATCTTCACCAGGTCCGCCCCTTCTTTATATAATTGCCGCACGGCCTTGATACAGGCATCCTTTCCATCGGCCACCGTGATGGTGGTCTCCTCGTCGGCCATCAATCCCTTGCGCCATCCGTGGGTGGGATCGCCATGCCCGCCCGTGGAGGAAATGATCTTGTCTGCGGTATACACGCGGGGGCCCACCACGGTGCCCTTGCGGATCGCATTGCGCAGCGCAACATTGACGCCGCTGCCGCCCACGTCCCGGACGGTGGTAAAGCCGGCCATCAAAGTGGTCTTCGCATACACCGTGGATTGAAACGCCACGTCGGCATCGTTCAAAGTAAATTCCTTCAGCTGCGCATTCGGGCTCGTCTCATGCTCCAGGTGGACGTGCGCATCGATCAGGCCAGGCATGACCGTCCTGCTTTTCAGGTCGATGATCTTGTCGCCCGCCGCGGCCGTCACATAGCCCTTTTGCAGATCGGAGATGGTATTGCCCGTGATGATAATGGACATCTCCGTCTTCACCTGGAGGGCGGCGGGATCGATGAGCCTGCCGCAATAAATAATGGTCTTTTGTGCTAAAAGCGAGGAGGCTACGCAAAGCGTGGCCAGGAACAGATACAGTTGTTTTCTCATATACAGTCTTCGATTGTATAATGAATATAGCAAACATTGCCCGCATGGACAAAGTTTCACGGCGGCTCTCCTGGTCAACGGCACCGGGCGCTCATATTATTTCTGGCCTTTCACCAACGACCAACCCAAATTGGCCACAAAAACCACCTGCCCGCAAACGAACAAGATCATTACCAGCGTGGCGAAGTGAATATATCCCATCGGCGCATTCATCGCCCTTCCGGTTATCCTGGGAAAGACAAAATAGACCGCGGCAAAGGCAAGGAAGAGGAAGGTGAAGAAGAATATTAGATGGATGTGCGCGATCACGAAATACGTGTCGTGCAGTTGAATGTCCAGGGTAGAAGTTCCGTTGTTCTCCGCATTCATCAGATTCCCGGCCAAAAGCACGAAAAGCCCCTCCGACAAGCAGATCAGCGTCGTTGTATTGATGACCATCTGCTCAATAGTTTCCGCCGCCCGATAAATCGCGGGAGCAGAAGCCATCCGATGTGTTAGATTGGCTGTATGGCAGTCATCAGATACAGAAGGACCCATTTTACAGCACCTGAAAAGATCTCCGAAGCGGCTTTCTATCATTACAAGAGGGAGTTACAGAAGGATCCCGATACTCCGTTGGCAAGCGAGGCGCAACGGTTCACCATTTATTTCAGACGCAGACTTATCAACTTGTCCTGGATGACACCGCTGTGCCTGCTGCTCATCGCAACGTTCCTCCTGTTATTTCCCGACCCGGTGACCGAACCCGATCCTAAACGCATCACACTGTTCGTAGTTGCCCTCATCATCGGTGTGATGGCATCAGGTCTCCTGCTCCTGCTCCTGCTCGAAGGCCCGTCTTATGCCACTTATCTCAAGGAAAGAGCCGCCTATTTCAATAGGATGAAGGTCGATATAATACAAAGCTCCGATTATACCAGGTTTTGCGATTGCTTTTATTCCCCGGGCAGGAAACCACTGTCTTTACCAGTCACCAAACCCCGACACTCTTTAGACCTCGCGCTAACAAACGGCTTCCATTTCCTGGATAAATACTGGTGGATCTTTTTTTTATTGGCAGCCACAATCTTCTTCGCAAGAAAACTATTCGCCTGAGCTCACGGAAGAATAAGACTATGTGTTGCGGTTCCGGTAGGCAACGGTGGAATTGTTAGCCAGTTATCATATTCTTGACTGCACCGCCTTGTTGGAAGCGGAGCGGGTTGGCGGATATAGTGAAAACACGGTATTTTCTCCACCCCATTGAAACTCCCTTCCCATAACGTACCTTACATCTATCTAAGACCATCCTTCTTCCCTGCCCACGCACCCTCCACCAATTCTCCAATCTAAAAACTTTGTTATGAAAAAGATCACTTTTTCCACGTTGATCGTGTTCATCATGCTGTACACGCAATCCTCCTGCCGGAAAGTATTCGACTACATACACGATCATGCCGATGGCCATGAATCCCTTTGCCCCATCACGCAATTAAGGGCGCTGGGCGCGGGACATGAACGCGATACATTCAACGTCATCTATAATGCACATGGCGATCCGGTCTCCCTGCTGGCCACCAATTCTGTTCCCAATGCCACGAATGTCGATCAGTATTTTCGGTATGATATTCGCGGCAGGCTGTCCGACTATATTTTAACTTTCACACAAGCCACAGGCGTCCTGGTCTGGCATAAATACAGTTATCCCAGCAACAATTTTGTGACGGATACCGTGATCAACTACACGGGAACGGTCGACGGACCGCCCCCCATCGCGAAGGAAAGTGCGTTTGGATACCTTATTTTCGGCTACACGATGGACGCTTTCGGCAGGATCACGAAGATCTGGTCCGTGTCCCCGGATCCTCAGACGCCGCCCGTGCTGTCGTCCACGATCGTATACGATGCCAATGGTAATAAGCCCCTGTCACGAACCGACCTCACCTACGACAACAAGATCAATCCCTATCGAACCAACAAGATCTGGCAATTCGTGTACAATGATTACAGCCGGAACAATGTCCTGCCGGCAGACCACAGCTTTACGCCTGTCTACAACGATTTCGGATTGCCATTGACCATCCCGAACCTGTTGCCCTTTTTCATTTCGAATTTCGCCCTGGAAAATACGGGGACCCAGATCGAAATTGATTACGCCTGCTCCGCCCCCAAAGGCCCCATCAACTACTAACCCCACAAAAAAAGCAGGCCAGCGTAAGCTGGCCTGCCCTATAAAAAACCATTCACAACTATTTAAACCCGTGCCTTATTTATTCGGCTGCGGCGTGTACCTCAGGTAAGGCTTGATCACCTTAACACCCTTGGGGAACTTTTTCTGTGCATCTTCGGTGCTGATGGAGGGAACAACGATCACGTCTTCACCTTCTTTCCAGTCAGCAGGGGTTGCCACGCTGTGGTTCGCCGTCAGCTGCAGGCTGTCGATAACACGCAGTACTTCGTTGAAGTTGCGGCCCGTGGAAGCAGGGTAAGTGATGATCAGCTTCACCAGCTTGTCCGGTCCGATAACGACCAGGCTGCGTACGGTAGCGGTTGCAGAAGCATTCGGGTGAATGAACTCATACAAGGTGCTGACCTTACGGTCTTCATCGGCGATGATGGGGAAATCCACCGTTACCTTCTGGGTCTCGTTGATGTCGGGGATCCATCCCTGGTGGTTGGCCACGCTGTCTACGCTTAATGCCAGCACTTTTACATTGCGCTTGGCGAATTCGTCCTTCAGAGCTGCCGTTCTTCCCAGCTCAGTGGTACAGACAGGCGTATAGTCAGCAGGGTGAGAAAAGAGGATTCCCCAGGAATCACCCAGATATTCGTAGAAATCGATCTCGCCAACAGATGTCTTGGCTTTGAAGTTGGGGGCTTTGTCCCCTAAACGTAAACTCATAAAACGATATTTTGAAGTTAAACAAAAACCGGCTGGACTCTGCGACGATTCATTGGCCGCTCCTACCGGATCACGAAGATATTAATTCCCTATCAATACAGTAGACTTAAAGGGTTAAATTATTTAAAACGCCCGTTTTGACCTTCCTATCTTATTGAAAGCCACCGCGAAACCAAAGATAACTTTAAAATTACCCACTTTGAGGTATTTAAATGATCTTTTTAAGTAATACCTTGTTTGCCTTCTCCACCCTTTGATCTCTATCTCTTTGCCCTATCTATAGTCACGCTTAACCTTTACTATGCAAGCAGATAAAAGGGCTTCCACCTCTCCCGTTGAGGCATCCGGCGTTTCATCGCCCAACCCCGGCAAACCGGGCCCATTATCCGCCAGCGATAGCGGGTTTCTGCGCACTGACCGCGGTAAATCCCGGTCCAATGCCATCGAGATACCCTCCATTTCCCTGCCAAAGGGTGGCGGCGCCATCAAAGGCATCGACGAAAAGTTCAATGTCAACGCGGTCAACGGCACCGCCTCACTATCCATACCCCTTCCCTTTTCCCAGGCCAGGGGCATCTCGCCCCAAATGGCGCTTTCTTACAATTCAGGCGCAGGCAACGGTGTCTTTGGAATGGGGTGGGACCTGGACCTTCCCACCATCAAAAGGCGCACCGACGACGGTCTCCCTCATTACATCGATGCCATCGACTCAGACAGCTTCCTCCTGTCACAGGCGGAAGACCTTGTCCCGGAATATGAAAAGATCACCCACCCCGACGGCACCCAATCCTTCAAACTGGACCCGAAAGGCGACTATATCACCCGCGAAGCGCCCTCTTCCGACGGTGCGCATACCATCCGCTATCACCGGCCCCGGATCGACATGTTATATGCCCGCATCGAACGGTGGACAGAGCATGCCACAGGTATCATCCGCTGGCGGATGATGACGAAAGACAACGTCACCACTCTTTTCGGCTGGACCTCCCAGGCCGTCCTTTCAGATCCGGCGGACAGCACAGGAACAAGGATCTTCGAATGGCTACCGGAATTCCAGTTCGATGACAAAGGAAATTGCTGCCATTATATTTACAAACCCGAAGACGCCAGTGGATTCGACCATTCCCTGAGTCATAACAGGCACCGTTTTGCCAACGGCCATATCACATATACCAACCGCTACCTGGCTAAAGTTCTCTATGGCAACCGGACCCCCTATAAAAAGTTCGGCGCCCCTTTTCCCCCCGCCGCCGATTACCTGTTTCAAACCATCCTCGACTATGGCGAATACGATCCCAACCCCCCTTACCTCCCCATGAAGGACTGGGACTTTCGGCCAGACGCATTTTCCGAATACAAGTCCACTTTCGAGATCCGGACCACCCGCAGATGTCAAAAGGTCCTCTTCTTTCACTTCTTCGATGAATTGCCCGGCGGATCGGCCCTCGTCAAGTCCGTGGATCTCACCTATGACAGCCCTCTGGGAGATCTCAGCTTCCTACGGTCGGTGACCAGCACTGGCTATATCAAAATGGCAAACGGCGCCTACACCACGCGGAGCATGCCTTCCACCGAATTTACCTACCAGCAGATCGACTGGAATAAAAATGTCGCAGCCATTTCCACGGATGACCAGGTCCATGCCCCCGCCGGCCTGGACGAGCCGGATTACTTGTTCACCGATCTGTTCAATGAAGGCTTGTCAGGTGTCCTCACCGAGCAGGCCGGTGGCTGGTACTATAAATATAATCTGGGGGACGGACATTTCACCGAAGCTACCCTCGTGAGCCCCAAACCCTCTTTCTCAGGGTTGGGCAGCCACCTGACGCTCACGGACCTGGACGGCGACGGCGGCCGGCAGTTGGTGAACTGGGCCACGGCGCCAAAAGGATATTTCGAACTGGATGACAATAACGAATGGCAGGGCCTTCAAAATTTCCAGGAATGCCCTACCATCGACATCTCAAACACCCATGCACGCCTGCTGGACCTGGACGGCGACGGCCGGCCGGACCTGCTGCTGACGGAAGATGCTGCATTCACCTGGTACAGGTCGCTCGGGAGAAAAGGCTTTGCCCCGGCTGATACCGCCCCCCGTTATTTCGACGAAGAAAAAGGCCCCTGCCTGGTCTTCGCCGAGCCGCTGCAGACCATTTTCCTGGCCGATATGTCCGGCGACGGCCTGACCGACATCGTCCGGATCCGCAACGGGGAAATATGCTATTGGCCCAACCTGGGTTTTGGAAAATTCGGCGCTAAAATAGCCATGGACAATGCCCCCCTTTTCGATCATCCTGACAGCTTCAATCCCGCCTTCCTGAGACTTGCCGACCTGGACGGCTCCGGCACAACGGACATCATCTATTTGGGAAAGAACGTTTTCACCTGCTGGCTGAACCGCAGCGGCAATGATTTCAACCCGCTTCCTTTTGAAATAGATGCCTTCCCCCCCATCCATCGCGAAGCGAAGATCTCCGTCACAGACCTGCTGGGTAATGGCGTCCCCTGCATCGTGTGGTCAGACGCCCTGCCGGCCGGCAACGGGCATTCCATCCGTTATGTCGACCTTATGAACGGCAGGAAGCCGCATCTGATGACCGCTTATAAGAACAACCTGGGAAAAGAAGTATCCTTTACTTATACGCCTTCCACCAAATTCTATATTGCAGACAAGCTTGCCGGACGCCCCTGGATCACCAAACTCCATTTCCCCGTTCAATGCATTTCCAGGATCGACACGGTGGACAGGATCTCGGGCTGGACATTCGTAAGATCCTATCAATATCATCACGGATATTATGACCATACCGAAAAAGAATTCCGGGGCTTCGGGATGGTGGAACAGACGGACGCGGAACGCTCCGGGGACGACGATCTGCAACAGGCGCCTGTGCTCTCCAAAACATGGTTCCATACGGGCGCCTTCCTCCAGCGTGAAAATATCCTGGGCCAGTTCGCGAAAGAATACTGGTATGAGGAAATGATCCGCCAGGGCTTTGTCGTAGTCAATCATGAACATACCTTACCCGACGCCCGGATCACCGCCGGCGCCGGCCTCACCGGTCTCGATATTGCCGCTATCTCCGTGGAAGAATGGCGCCAGGCATTGCGCGCCTGTAAATCCACTCCTCTGCGCAATGAGATCTTCGGCCTGGACGCCCCCCCTGGCGGCGCCAGCATGGCCCAGCTGCAAAGACAGCTCACCCCCTACTCGGTCGATACACGCAATTGCAATATCGAATTATTGCAGCCCAAAGGAAAGAACAAGTACGCTGTCTTCGCCCGAAAAGACAGCGAATCGATCAGGTATACCTATGAGCGGAATACGGACGATCCCCGCATCAGCCATGAGCTCACCATTGCAACCGACGCATATGGCAATGTGCTTCAGTCTGCGGCCATCGTTTATCCCCGCCTGACTCCCTTCCCGGGGCTTCCTCCTGCCACTGCTGCAGCACAGGCAGCGGTGATCACCCTTTTCACCGATCAACAGTACACCAACGACCTGATCACGACGGATACCTATCGCCTCCGCCTGGCCTCCGAGACCAGGACCTTCCAGATAAAGGGGGTTCTGCAAAACCTCCCTCCGGGAAACATCTATACGGTGGCCGATCTTACAGATATTTTGACCAAATGCGATATAGCTGCCTACCATGAGCTGGACCGGGAGCCTAATGCGGCAGTGCCGCCTGCGTCCTACCGCCCTTTAGCCCGCCTGATTGAACATACCCGCATCACCTATTATCGCAACGATCTCGGCGGGCCGCTGTTGCTGCATCACCTGGAATCCCTGGCGCTGCCTTTCGAAAGCTACCAGCTGGCCTATACCCCGGAGCTGCTGACCGACATCTTCGGTCCCATCAACGTGGCTGGGTCGAAGATCACGGATGCCTTGATGATCGAAGGGAAATATACCAACAGCGAGGGAGACGGCAACTGGTGGGTGCGCTCGGGCAGGATGCAGTTTATTGAAGGAGCCGAGACGGCGGCTGACGCTCAAAGCCGGTTTTTCTCGCCCATCGCCTTCATCGATCCCTACCAGGCAAGGACGAGTGTACAATACCTGGGCAATTATTTTCTTTTTATCAAAGAGGTCAAAGACCATGTAGGCAACAGCGCCGCCACAGACCGCTTCAACTTCCGCACCCTTGCCCCTCAACGTATGCGGGACATCAACAACAATCTCTCCGAGGTCCTCACCGATGAGCTGGGAATGGTCAAAGCCCTCGCACTGTTTGGAAAAGGCGCTGAGGCTGACGACCTCACGGGCCTGAACGATTTCACCGACGCCGCCGAGACGGCTTTAATATCCGGATTTTTCAACGTCCCCGACACGCCCGCAGGCATCGCTGATTCGGTCCAGCTGACCACCCGGGCGCAACAGCTCCTGCAGCACGCCACCGTCCGCTTCGTCTATGACCTGGATGCTTACAAAAATTCCGGCCGGCCCGTTGTCGTAGCCTCCATCGCCCGCGAACAGCACTTTTCGCAGGACCACCACTCCCCCGTCCAGCTGAGTTTCGAATATTCCGGCGGCATGGGCCAGCTGATCATGAAAAAAATGCAGGCGCGTCCCGGCATGGCTAAGGCTGCCCACCTCAACCCGGACAACACCTGGTCCATTGCCGAAACAGACACTTCTCCCCAGCTTCGCTGGATCGGCAACGGCCGAACCATCCTGAACAACAAAGGCAACCCGGTAAAACAGTACGAACCATATTTCTCTGTCACCTTCCGGTATGAAGATAACAAGGCATTGGTTCAGATGGGTGTCACAGCCTTCATGTTCTATGATGCGCTGGACCGCCTCGTAAGGACCGAAATGCCGGATGGCACGATCACGAGGCTCGCATTCGACGCATGGCGGCATATCACCTATGATGCCAACGACACTACCCTTGACCCCGACTGCTCCTGGTATCTCCGCCGGCACGGCCGGCTGATGGATGCGGAGCTCATCGCTGAAGGCAAAGATCCCGTCAAAGAACAGGCCGCCGCCGACAAATCAGCCCTCCATGGAGGCACCCCCAACGTCATACACCTGGACACCCTGGGCCGGCCCATCCTTTCCATCGATCACAACAGGGACCTGGTCACCGCCGCCGATGAATTCTATCCCACCAGTGTGACCCTGGACGTGGAAAGCAATCTGCGGCAAGCCATCGATGCCCGCCAGTTGCCGGAAAATGGCAACAAAGGCAATACGGTCATGACCTACAAATACGATATGCTGGGCAACCTCGTACAACGGCAAAGCATGGACGCAGGGCAAAGATGGCTGCTCATCAATATCGTGGGCAATCCGCTTCGCACCTGGGACGAACGCGGTCATGAATTTCAGTTCGCCTACGACATCCTTCATCGCCCCACCCATGGAATTATAAAGGGAGGCGACGGCCCCGCACCCCTGGACAATATCTTCGACCGGATATTCTACGGCGAAGACCTTCTATTACCCGGAAGGACAAACGAAGCCGCACTGCAGGCTGACAATCTGCTGGGAAAAACCATTCGTCACTTCGATACAGGCGGCCTGAAAGAGACGCCCGCATTCGACTTTAATGGCTTCCCCAAAACCATCAGCAGGCAGCTGTTTTCAAAATATAAGGAGACGGCCAACTGGACGGATGCCCGCCTGGTGCCGGACCTGGAAACCCCAACGTTCACTTTCACCAATATCATGGATGCGCTGGGACGCATCGTCAGCCAGACAGCGCCCGACGGCAGTGTCATCACTCCCTCCTACGACCAGGGAGGCCGGCTGAATGGAGAGAAGGTAGCCCATATCGCACCGGCCGCCGTCAGGACCTATATCCAGGATATTCAATACAACGAGAAAGGGCAGCGCACAAAGATCATCTATGGCAATGACGTCTCTTCGAAATTCACTTACGACAAGTCTTCCTTCCGGCTCATCCGGATGGAAACGAAACGGCTGAATGCGGATACGCTGCAGGATTGGCGCTACACTTTCGACGCCATCGGCAATATTACCCACATCGAGGACCGCGCCATACCTGTCAGGTTCTTTGACAACGTCATGGTGACCGGCGTTTCTGCATACACTTATGACGCCTTATATCGCCTGAGGGAAGCCACGGGCCGGGAAAATGACGTAGCGCTGGCCTACGGCGACTGTGACAACTGGAACGACAAACCCTTCCTCCGTCAAATGAATCCACATGACCCCCTGGCCATGCGGAATTACACGCAGACCTACCAATACGACCCTGTCGGCAATATCACGGAGATGAAACACGTGGCCCCGGGAGGCGGCTGGACCCGGAAATATGATTACGAAAAGACAAGCAACCGGCTGGCGGCCACCCATATCCGCGACAATCCCGGCCCTCAGGACTATACGAAATACAAACACCATCCCCGGCATGGGTTCCTGCTGGAACTGCCTCACCTGGAATCCCTCGGCTGGAATTTCAAGGAGGAACTGGTGCTCACCTCCCGCCAGCACTGCACGGACGACAATATACCCGTCACTACTTATTACCAATACGATGCCGGCGGCCGGCGACTCCGGAAGATCACGGAAAATGCCGCTCCCGCAGGCGGCGCGCCCGGATTGAAGGAACAGCGTATCTACATAGAGGGGTATGAAACTTACCGTACCTACAATGCCGGCGTCGCAGACTTTGTCCGTGACACCCTCAGTCTGCTGGACCAGGGCAACCGCTTCGTCATGGTCGACACGGTGAAACTCAATACCAGACCCGCGCCCGACCCGGCGGACCTTGCGGGAACAAGGCTGGGCCGTTATCAATTACACAACCACATCGGCTCGGCCGCCCTGGAGCTGGACGATACGCCACAGGCGAACGTGCTGAGCTATGAAGAATATCATCCCTTCGGCACGACGGCCTACCAGGCTTACAGCGCGGCTATCAGGACGGCAGCCAGACGCTACCGGTATACGGGCATGGAGCGGGATGAGGAATCGGGCCTTTCCTATCATGCCGCCCGGTATTATCTGCCCTGGCTGGGACGATGGCTGAGCGCTGACCCCATTGCCATCGGCGACGGGATCAATGTATACAGGTATGCAAAGAACAACCCGGTCAGGTTGGTCGATACTGACGGACGGCAATCCACACCTACCGCCGCCCCTGCGTCGATCTCACAGCCGATGGTGCCGCCGCCGCCGAAAATGCCGCCCCACACGCATAAATCGTCTCCGAAAAAAACACCACCACCGGTGACAAACGCTACGCCCCCTCCTGTCCAAAATGCACCTCCTGCGCAGGTGCCCGTACAGGCCACCCCACCTCCCCTTGTAGACCCCACGCTCCAGTCGTACCTGCAACCCCATCGCAAGGATGTTGTTTCCGATCTGCCGGAAGTTAAAGCCATCCTGGATATGGTGAAGAATGAAACGATCCCTGCAGACAAGCTGGACACGTCCGTCAACAATCCGATGGATGACCAGCATATCAGGGATGTCGTAAAAGTCGTTAATTGGGCCCTCAAGGGCGCCGCGGGAAATACCCTGGACGAGAGATGGGCACACGCCCGCTTATCCGTCACCACATTGCGTCAATCTTCTGACAAGACCTCGGAAAGTCTGATCCTCCGGGATGCGCAATATTATTTATGGGGCACCACCTACATCACAGAAAGGGAAAAGGCAATCCCAGTCCCCAATTTTTTCCTGGAGCCTTACCTCGCCATCCTCCCCCATGATGCTTACAGTGCGCAAAAGTGGTTTGAAATGAAGACGGGTATTGCAGGCATAGGCCAGGCAACTAACCATCCCTACAGCGCCCTGGGAGGAGGATTTTGGTATGACCTGGGCGTCACATCCTTATTACAAAACAGAAGTGACGAGAATAAGGACGTTACGCCGCCTCCGTTGTCAGTAGAAGGCGTAAAAAAGTCACATGACCTCTCGGAAAAGACCAATGAACAATTTTGGAAGGCCCTCGGTACCATGGCCATGTAACGTTGCTGAATTTTATTACATCTAAAAAACCTTATAAAATGACTTCCTCCTTTCGCCCCATCACTCTCCACGAAACCTCCCTTCGCATCAACCTCCTCCACAAGATCCTGGCGAAACTGGGCTTCCCGGTGGCGGAAGAGGAAGAAAAGACGAACACGGCCGGGGAAAGCACGCTCCGGAGCGTCCGCGCATGGCAGGCGGCAAAGGGTCGCAAAGCTGTCGACAACTACCTGGTAGACGCCGCCACTTACCAGGCGCTCAAAAGGGATATGGCGGAGAATGGTCAAATGGACAGGTCCGACCTCTTCGTTGTGCGCGGGACGGTGTACGACCTTCAGGACCGGCCGTTGAGAGGGCAGCTGCTGATGGCCCTGGACGTCGACCTCAGGGGAGCCGGCATCTACAGGACGGTCAGCACCATGAAAGACGTGGCGGCCAACGGCGGCTTCGAATTCCTGGGAGAAACCCAATCCACAGCCGATGGCTACTATTATATAGAATTCTACAGCTTCCAGTTCGCGGCGGCGGAAAGAAAAAAGGCGGATGTCATCGTCTTCGCCGTCAATGGCGACGGTGTGATCACGGGGCGCTCCCGTCTCGTGAATTCCGAAGACTACTCGGCCCAGGGTGAAGTGCAGCGGCTGGACGTCTACCTTGTCGCAGAAGAGGAAGGCACTGAATACGGCCGGCTCACGGACCTGCTCCTTCCCTTCCTGGAAGAAAGCCAGGTACAGCTGCTGGAACTGTCGAAGTCCGCAGACCAGGTACGCTTTGCAGCCAGTGAACTGGACGCCGACGCCGGCCACATCCAGCTGGTGGCAGACGCTGCAGCGCTCACTGCCGCCGGGGACCCCGCCTCCCACCAGGGCATTGCCAACGATGGTCTGTCACCGGAACTTTTGTACGGCCTGGCAAGGCAAGGCATCCGGCTGAACTGGCTGGTGCTCTTCACAAAGACGGACACGGAGTTGGCCGACGCCATTAAACGATCCGTCTCCGGGAACATCATCCACGAGCCCGACGGGCAACAACTGTCCGCGTTCCTGCAGGAGATCCACGCGGCGGCCCTGTCTTATTCTCTCACACACAAAGAGAAGGACACGGACGCCAGCCTGCAGGAAATGCTGTCCCTGGCCCTGCCGGAGACGTCCCAGCAGACGGACTTCCTCGCCGCATACCGCGACTTTAACAACCAGGCCAGGAAAGATCCGGCAGAGGCTACCGTCATAGACTATGCGAAATTCTGGAGCGAGTCGCTCCCCAATACCCCGGCCTTCAGGGATAACCCCGCCCTCATAAAGAATTTACTCTTCTCCCAGCAGGTGACCGCCATCACAGGTAGCTTCCAGCCGATGATGCAGGCTTTGCAGGCAGACCGCCAGGTCGGTTCCGTCGACGCCCTGGTAGCGCTAACGCCGGAGGACTGGAAAGCCCTCGTGGAAAGAACAGGCGTACCGGACTTCATTACCCACCCGGACCCGGGGTCTTCCAACACGCCGCCGGCAGACCCTGCCGCCGCCTATGCCTCCCACCTGCAATCCATCGTCGCCACCGCCTATCCCAGCCGTACGGTCGCGCACATGGTCAGCAAAGGCCAGCTGTCCCTGAAAGACCCCCTGCTGGCGCCTATTGTACAGGCCTTCCTGGATCAGAACCCGGGTTTTGACATCGGCATCTCTCCCGTTCATGAATATGTGGACGAACTGCAGGAACTGGCAAAAGAAAAATACACGGTGGTCAAGCAGGAGCTGAATCGCCTGCAACGCGTCTTCCAGGTGAGCCCAACGCCCGCGGCAATGGGTGTGCTGCTGGACAAGAACCTGGATTCCGCCTACACCATCGCCTCTATTCCAAAAAGCAGCTTCCTTCAGCTACACGGTGAAGCGTTGGGAAGCATCCAGCTGGCGGAGGCGGTCTACCAGCGGGCCCAGCATGTCAGCACCCTGGCAGCGGAACGGGCCATGAAAATGTATGACCTGTCTCACCTGGCCGCACCAGCCCTGGCTTTCTCAGCGGAAGACCGCAGCTCCGCCCTCAAGGTCCTCCAGGACCAGGTATCGAAAAGACATAACCCCAACTATTCGGAGATCTTCGGGTCGCCCGACATGTGCGAATGCGGGGAATGCCGCAGCATGTACAGCGCCGCCGCCTACATGGTTGACCTGCTCCGTTATCTCTGGCGGGGCCACGTCAACATCGACGGCAAATCCCCCCTGGACATGTTCACCCTTCGCCGGCCCGATCTCCTCCACCTGCCCCTGACCTGCGAGAATACCAATACCATCATACCTTATATCGACCTGGTCAACGAGATCCTGGAATACTACACCTATCATGGCGTGCTGGACAAAGGCGCCGCTTACGACACAGGAGACACCACCGCCGCGGAATTGCGGGCCAACCCCCAGAACTTCGAGCCGGAAGCTTATCGCCTGCTCAAACAGTCCGTATACCCCTTCTCCCTCCCCTATCACCAGCCCCTGGACGTCATCCGCACGTACAGCGATCACCTGCAGACGGAACGCTTCGCCATCATGAGGGCGCTGCAGCTGGATTTCTCCCCGGCAGCCGTACGCGCCATCGAGGCGGAAGCCCTGCGGCTCTCGGAAGAAGAATACCGGGTCCTGACCCTGAAAGACTTCAATGGCGGACCCGACCTGGACGACATGAACCCCGCTGTCATAAAACCTACCCGGCAACTGCAGCAATACTATGGGTTCCCCGCTTCGGCCGCCGCCAATCCCGAGCTGGACCCCGTGGTCATTGCTAATATGGAAAGCCTGGCGGGCATTGGCGTCCCAGATGGCATTCATGAGTTCCTCCGCAGGACAGGCATAAAATACACGGACCTGGTAGAGCTGATAAAGACGAAATTCGTCAACCCCTTCCAAGGCATCCTCACCTTCCTGGAACAGCTGGTGCAGAACGCCACCATCGACGCATCGGCCATCTACGTCAAATTGCAGAATATCAAGGGAGGCGCAGACCCGGCCGCAGACCCCGACATCGCCCCCCTCCTGGCTGCCGCAGGCATCCCCCCGGCCGACTTCTCCGTCTGGGTACAAGCGCATTTCGATGATTTCAACGCGGTGCTTACGCTCTATCAATCCGACTCGGCCTGCGACCTGAATACCACCTACCTGAAGACCATCATCAACGTATATTCAGCCAATCCGGCCTCCGGCGTCCCGAATACCACCTGGTCGAAGATGCATCGTTTTATCCGCCTCTGGCGCCGGCTGGGATGGCAGATCCATGAAGTGGACCTGATGCTCGACGCATTAGGCCAGTCAGATATCACGGACGCCGGCATCACCCACCTGTCCTATGTTGTCTTGCTCAACAGGGAACTGAAACTACCCCTGAACAAGCTGGCTACGCTTTGGGGTAGCATCGACACCTACGGCGATAGCTCCCTTTATAAATCCCTGTTCCTGAACCGGGCCGTCCAAAGGATCGATTCCGCCTTTCACCCCGACGCTTTCGGCAACTATCTCACGGATCCTGCCAAAGTATTGAAAGACCATATCCCGGCCATGCTGGCCGCATTCCGGATGTCGGAGGACGACCTGGATGCCATCCTGGAAGTTGCCAGGATCAACGACAATGGGTTCATCCGCCCCATCGCCCTGGCGACGGACAAGCTCAATATCTACAACCTGAGCGTCATCTATCGATATACGTTATTAAGCAAGGCGCTGAAACAAAAAGTGCCCGACTGCTGCCTGCTCATGCAGCTGTTCGATATCAATCCGTTCAGCGAACTTTCCATCCCTGCCCCTGCCATTCCACCCGTGAACCCTTCTTTCACCAAGATCGAACCATCCCGGACCTATGCTTTCCAGCAGCTGGCGGCCTCCATCAAAGCAGCCGGCTTCAAAGCGATCAACCTGCAATATATCTTCACGGGCGGACTGCCCCCGGAATCCACGCTGGGCCTCTCCCCCGACAAAGCGCGCCAGACGGCCCGGGATATACGGAACGCATTTTCCATCATCGAACAAACTTATCCCGCCACGCCGCCCGCCCCCCTCACGGCGGATATGCTGAGGGCTTTGCTCTCGCTTTCGTTTACCGCGGATGTCGTAAGCCAAATGATCGCCATCATCGTCGCCCAGCCCGGCAGCCCCGTGTATGCCGTGATCACGGACGCGAACCTGGTCCTGGCCATTCCCGATCCCCTGTCGGCAAAATACACTTATATCAAGGCCAGCGGCAGACTGGTGGCCTCGGGCGTCATGTCGGACACGGAAAAGGCGCTCTTAAAAGCATTGCTTCCCCTGAATGCGAATTACGTCTCGGCCATCGAAGCCCTTTATGCCATGCCGGAGTCATTTATCAAAACAAATTTTTCCGGCGTATTCGCCGCGGCCAATGCCATTACGCCGGACATCGACCTGATAACCCTCCTGGATCACCCGGCACAGCTGCTGAAAAAGACGCCGGAGGAGAAAATGCTGTTCGTCTATTCCAACTATCTCCCTCTTCTCAAGAAAAAATTGCACGAGGACGTAACGACGGAACATATAGCTTCCCTCATCGGTCTCAGCCACGAAGCCACGGGCGCCCTCCTTCGCAGCGACCTGCCGGCACTCATGGACGCCATTGATGAGGAAGGTTTCTCCGCAGATTATTTTTTCAATACTACTTTTACGGGTCCCGCGGCCCTGACGCGCACCGATAAAAGAATAGCCTTCGACTGGGGCATCGCACCCGATCCGCTGCTGCCTGCCAATAATTTCAGCGTTCGCTGGCAGGGTTTCGTGTCGCCGCCATCCACCGGCGAATACACCCTCGTGGTAGACGTCAAAGAGGCGGATGAATCGTTTTCCCTCTACCTGGACGATGCCCTGATCCTGCAGAAACTCGCTCTGGACCCTCGCACTTCCTGGGAGGTCATTGCGCAGTTGAACGCCGCCCAGCTGCACATGCTGGTGTTGGAATACGTTGATTCCACCGGCACTGCAGGCATCACCCTGTCATGGAAAACGGCCACGACGGCTGTCACCCCCGTCCCCTCCGCCGCCGCCTTCCCGGTGACACCCATGCAAAATATAACCAAAAGCATGCTGTTATATCACAGGGCTGCGATCTTCATTACGGGCTTCACCCTGACGGACACGGAGGTTATTTACCTGGCAGGCCATCCGGCCGATTTTGGCAACATCGACTTCAAGGCGCTGACAGCGGCGCACTGGCAACGCATCGCCGCCTATGTCTCGCTCCGCAAGACAGTCCCCCAGGGCCAGGCATTGCTGACAGACGTTTTTGCAGCAGCCAATATCGCCAACCCTGTTCCCGTGATCCCGGACCTGATCAACCAGCTTTACCTGGCGACGGCCTGGGACCTGAGCACCCTCACCTACCTGGTGAATACCTATTTCGCCGTCCCGGTGAATGATTTCAAGAACGAGATTGCCCTCACCCGGCTGTATAAGGCGGTGAGCTTCGTTCTGAAAACAGGCCTGTCACCACAGACCCTGGCGCTCTGGGCAGCCCCGGAAACGCTCTTTGATAAACTCAATGCAACAGCCGACCTGGTGAAAAGCACGGTCAAGGCAAAATATGAGGAAGAAGATTGGCTGCAGCTGGCAGGCAACCTCAGTGACAAGATCCGCAGTCACCAACAACAGGCGCTCATCGGGTATCTCCTCACCCGGCCGGAGCTAAAGGCATGGGGCGCCACCGATGCGGATGGTCTCTTTGAATATTTCCTCATCGATGTACAAATGGGTTCCTGCATGGACACCTCCCGCATCGTTCAGGCAAATGCCGCGATACAGATGTTCGTAAACCGCTGCCTGCTGAACCTTGAAAGTAAAAAAATAGGATTTTTTGAAAAAGGCGTCTCACCGGGGGCCCTCGACAGGCAACGGTGGGACTGGATGCAGAACTACCGTGTATGGGAGGCCAATAAAAAGATATTCCTCTACCCCGAGAACTGGCTGGAGCCGGAATGGAGGGACGACCGCAGTGTCTTTTTCAAGGAGCTGGAGTCGGAGCTGACGCAAAATGACATCACCCTTCCCAATGTGGAGACCGCGTTCCGCAACTATCTCAACAAGCTGAATACAGTGGCGAACCTCGACGTCTGCGGCCTGCACCAGGAGAATTATTTCTTTGGTCCCATGCGCTACCTGCACGTCTTCGGCCGCACGCACAGCGCTCCCTACCAGTTCTTTTACCGCACGTGTGACCAGTTCTTTAAATGGAGCGCCTGGGAAAAAGTACAGGTGGACATCAAAGTGACGGAAGAAGGGGACAACAGCGGCGTGCAGCTGGCTCCCATTATCTGGAAGAACCGCCTCTTTATCTTCTGGCCGGAGTTCCTCCGCCGGCAGGTGGAAAATACCGCGAAGAATTCCGATGGCAATAATTCCAGCTTCAAAGAGATCGGGGACAGTTCTCCAGGCAATATCAAGCCCATTGAATATTATGAATGCCGGCTGGCCTGGTCGGAGTATGTTGACGGCAAATGGTCGACCAAGCAGCTGACAAAGGAATTTATTACCTCCCCTGTTTCTTACCCCGGACAACTGTCCCAGATCTCCGTCCTGATGGATATCGTAGGAGGCGACGCACTGATCATCTGGCTGCAGGACCGCAATCGTCAGTTCGGTAACTTCGGGCTCACGGATATCCAGGCTCAGATGTATGCCTGGTCCTACAACGGCTCCGGCACTCCGAAACTGGGGAACTATGCCAATTTCTTCATGTCATATGAAAACTACGATGTGTTGAAATTTAAGGACAACATCTACCTGCAGAATGTCACCTTTCACAAGCTCCTCCTCTCTACCGAGGTCTTCGACTTCGAAAGCCGCTTCACCTACCCCTTCTTCTTTTCCGCCTACAACCGTACCTATTTCGTCCGGACCTTCGATGTAACGATCTGGGAATACCTGAAGTACCCGCAGCAATACAGGCCCATCATGGTAGGCAAGCTGGCGGATAAACTCTACCAGCCCCAAAATATTCCTCCCATCGGGCCCGACGACAGGCGGCCCGTCGAACAGGGACTCCGGGACAGGAATACTTTCGCTCATGATCTGCAGGGCTCAGGCATCAAAACCTACGGGAAGATGCTGCCCAACATGCCGGCCCAACAGCTGCCCGCACCCAGCGTTCATACGCAGATGCAGCTATACCAGGGTGTGGAGACGGCCCCTTCCTTTGCCTACAACGTGAATAGCTATGAATACTGGTACCTGCGACTGACCAAGGGACTGGAGTTTCACACTTTCTACCATCCCTTCTCCAGCCAGTATGTCACCAACCTGAACAACTTCGGCATCGACGGGCTGATGAATACGGATACCTTCCTCAATATTCTCGGGCAACCTTTCTTCAACGACTACGGTACGGTCTTCACGGGCAACTATAACCCCAACTTCTCCCAGGGCCTGGTAAAACAAGCGCCCCTTTCCAATGATTATGTAGCCGGCGCCCCTTATACCTATTACAAGGAGAACATTTGTTTCGACCTTTTCGGCGCCAACAACATGTACAACTGGGAATTATTCTTTCACGCCCCGTTGTACATCGCCACCCGCCTGAGCCGCAACGGCAAATACGAAGAAGCTTTGAAATGGTTCCAATACATTTTTGACCCTACAACTGATGAGTTACCGGCCCCCGGCCAGTCTGAGACCTCGCGGTACTGGAAAGTGCTGCCCTTTAAAACCACCCCTTCCCAGAGCCTGGAAGACTGGTTTAAGACCATCGGACTGGGACCCAATACCAATCCTGCGGCGGAGAACTCCATCGTGGCCGAATGGCGTCAGAATCCCTTCAAGCCTTTCGTAGTGGCGCGCAACAGGCCCATCGCCTTTATGAAGAATGTGGTGATCAAATACGTGGAGACGCTCCGCGAATGGGGGGACTCGCTGTTCCGGCAGTTCACCCGCGAGTCCGTGAATGAAGCGCTGCAGCTCTATGTGATGGCCAGCCATATCCTGGGGCCCCGTCCCGAGTTCGTGCCCAAGCGGGGCAATATCAAGGCGGAGACCTATGATTCCCTCAAGAACAAATGGGATGACCTCGGCAATGCCCTGGTGGAGCTGGAGAATATTTTCCCCTACAGCAGCTCCGTCCCTTCCGGCAGTGGCAGCACCAGCCCCAGCCTGCTGGGTATCGGTCCCTCCCTGTATTTCTGCATACCTTCCAACGACAAGCTGATGGAACATTGGGACACCGTGGCAGACCGCCTGTACAAGATCCGTCATTGTATGGATATTGATGGCGTACAGCGACAGCTGGCGCTCTTTGCTCCCCCCATCGATCCGGGCATGCTGATCAATGCGGCCGCACAGGGCATCAGCCTGGGCAGCATCCTGTCGGACCTCAGCAGTCCGCCACCGATCTACCGCTTCAATCACCTGCTGCAACGGGCCAACGAGTTCTGCTCCGAAGTGCGGTCCCTGGGCAATGCACTGCTGACGGCGCTGGAAAAAAAGGACGGCGAAGAACTGGCCAGGCTCCATGCGACCCAGGAGACGTCGATGCTGCAGCTGATGACAGGCATTAAGGAACGGCAGATCCTCCAGGCGAGATCCGACAGAGAAGGGTTGCTCCGGTCAAGGGATACTGCTGCTTTCCGCCTGGCGCATTTCAAGGCGCTGTTCTCCGACGAGGGCGTCACCCTCCCCGCACCCCCCACCATCGATGCGGACGTAAATGGAGACACGCAATTGCCGCCTGACACGGACCTGAAGCTCCTGGCGACGGGTGTGGATGAATCGCTGGTCGATAGTGACAACAGCGGGCTGAAGATCATATCGAAGGAAAAAGAGGAATTCGACAAGGCCACCGAGGCCAGGAACTGGATGACAGCCGCGGGCGCCGCGGATACATTGGCAGGCATCCTCAATATGATCGTCCAGGGCGAGGTGGACGGCAAGCCCCTGGGCGTGGGCGCAGGCGTGGCCTGGGGCGGCATCAACCTGGGCAACGCTTCTGCGGCCGTGGCATCGGGACTCCGGACCATCGGTCAGTTCATCGCTGCAGAATCGACGCAGGCAGCAAGGATAGCAGGCTATGTCCGCAGAGAGCAGGACTGGGTCTTGCAAGCCAACCTGGCAGCAAAAGAGATTAAACAGCTGGACCGGCAGATCACTTCCGCCGATATCAGGATCCAGATAGCACAAAAAGAATTGTCCAATCACCAGCGCCAGATAGAGAACGCGCAAGCGGTGGAAGACTTCCTGCATACAAAATTCACGGGGCAGGAATTGTACCAGTGGATGAAAGAACAATTGTTCTCCGTCTATAAACAAAGCTTCAATATGGCTTATGACATGGCGAAGAAAGTCGAAAAATGCTACCAGTACGAATTGGGCGTCGACATCACTTCCTTCATCCAATACGGGTACTGGGACAACAGCATGCAGGGTCTCTGTTCGGGCGAACGGCTGCAGCAGGCCATCCGGCAGATGGAGGTCTCCTATATCGGGAACAATCAAAGGGAGCTTGAATTGAACAAGAACATTTCCCTGGCTTTGCTGAACCCCCTGGCGCTGGAGCAATTGCGGGCGACAGGCAAATGTTTTGTCACCCTGCCGGAAGAGCTCTTCGACCTGGACTACCAGGGACATTATTTCCGCCGGATCAAATCCGTATCGCTCTCCATTCCCTGTATCGCCGGCCCGTATACCACGGTCAGCTGCACACTCCGCCTGCTAAGGAATTCGGTGCGGGTCAATACCAGCATGAATGACAGCGGGACCTATGAACACAACAATGACGAAGGCGTACCCACGGATGACGTGCGTTTCAGAGAAAGCAATGTGCCCGTGAAGTCCATCGCCGCCAGCACGGGGCAAAGGGATACGGGTATGTTTGAGCTGAATTTCCGGGACGAGCGGTACCTGCCCTTTGAAGGCGCCGGCGCCGTCAGCGACTGGGTCATTGGCCTGACCGAAGACCCGGCCCTCCGCCAATTCGATTACGCCACCATTTCGGATGTCATCCTGCATATCAATTATACGGCGCGGGAAGATGCGGGTCTGTTCAGGGACAGCGTGGTCACTTATCTGAAGGACTTCCTCTCCAATGCTGCTGCCCTGACCCAACAGCCCCTGGTACGGATGTTCAGCATGAAACATGATTTCCCAACTGAATGGCATAAATTCTTATTCCCTGCCGTTGCCGGCGCAGACCAGGTGCTGGCGGTGACCCTGCGCAAGGACAATTTCTCCTTCCTGTCCAGGGATCGCGAGATCATGATGAGTACCATCGAGATCATTATGAAAGCCAATAGAACGGGAGATTATAAAGTGGTGTTCACCGGCATTGCCAAAGACGCCAGCGCTCTGACCTCGGCGGAAGTTACGATGCCTGAAAACCCCGCCTTTGCTAATATGCAGCGATGTACGCTGTCGTCGGCAACCCCTGGCGCGAATATCGAAGACCTGGACTGCCTGCAAAAGATCACCATGAAGTTCCGTCACACGACGGATGTGTCTGTTCCACAGACCTACAACCAGATCGACACCGACCCTGAAGAGTTGATGGATCTTTTTGTGGTCTTTCATTATTCGTTGGGGTGAGCGGATTGCGCCGTACCATTTTCGGGCCTGCCTTTCCGGAACCTCGGAACCTCGTTCCTCGTTCGTAACCTTCGTCAAAGTGACGTTTAGTCACTTTTTCCTCGGTTACCATCTTTCCTCGCCTTCCCCTCAATCCCTCCCAACGTCGCTTCCGGCGTGCTGTCCGCCTCGAGCCCGCCCGCCTTTACGATGGAATACTTTCCATATTTATTTTTCACATCGTCGATCGCCCTGTACAGCTGGTTCTTCTTCTCCGTATCCTGGAAAAGATTCGTCTGCACCGCCTCGCCTGTCAGCTCGCTCAGCCGTACCCCCAGCAACCTGATCGGCTGTCCCGCCCGGTACAACTTATGAAACAGCTCTTTAGCCTTCGCTATCAGCTCGTCGTCATAAAAAGTATAAGGGATGGCCATTTGCCGCGACGTGGTCTCAAAGTCGGGATACCGGATCTTGACGGCAACACAGCCCGCCGTCTTATTGTCCTGCCGCAGCTCATACGCCACCCTTTCCGTCATCCGCACCAGCTCCGCCATCAGGAAGTCCATGTCCGTCTTGTTCTCTTCGAAGGTGTTTTCCGTGGAGATCGACTTGGCCTCGTAATAAGGTACTACCTCCCCTTCATGGATGCCCCGCGACTTGTTGTACAGCTCCAGACCGTATTTACCGAATGCACGTTCCAGCGCTGCTGCCGGTCGCTCGCTCAGGTCCCGGATCGTCCGGATCCCCATTTGCAGCATCGTCTGGTAAGTATGTTCGCCCACGCCGGGGATCTTATTGACGGCCAGGGGCGCAAGATATTCTCTTTCGGCGCCGGCGGGGATGTGGAGATAGCCGTTGGGCTTGGCTTCGTTGGTGGCGATCTTGGACACCATCTTATTGGCTGCTACCGCAAAGGAGATGGGCAGCCCCGTGGCGCTCATGATCTCTTCCCGCAGCTGGATGGTCCATTGATAGGGGTCGAAGAAACGGTGCATGCCCGTCAGGTCCAGGTAAAATTCGTCGATGCTCGCTTTCTCGAAGAGGGGGGCCTTTGCCGCGATGATATCCGTCACCATCCGGGAATATTTCGAATATTCTCCCCGTGCATTCCCCACCACCGTCGCATGGGGGCAGAGCTGCAGGGCCCGCTTCATCGGCATGGCCGAATGGATCCCGAACTTCCGCGCTTCATAGCTGCAGGCAGCCACGACGCCCCGCTCACTGTGGCCCCCTACCAACAGGGGTATGCCGTTGAGTGAAGGATCCAGCAGGCGCTCGACACTGACAAAGAATGAGTCCAGGTCGAAATGGGCAATGGTGCGCGGCGCGGTCATAGTGTAAAGGTACTAAATCACTTCCTCACCATCATCTTCGTCCCGATGATCCTTTCCTTCTTACGATCATACAAGCTGATCCAATAGCCGCCTCTGCCCAATAACGCCGGTCGCACCGTAGTGACGGGCGCATCCTGCAGCTCCTGCTGAAAGACCTTCTGCCCCAATGCATTCCGAATCACCAGCCAATACGATTTACCCGGATGAAGTCCGCTCACCAGGAAGGAACTTCCGAAAGGATTGGGAGAAAAGCTGATGGGTACGTCGGGGAATTCAGGGTCGATGATCCCGGTGACAGGACTGCGTTCCACCTTCACACTATCCACATCCGTCAGCCGCGTATAGCAGCTGTCACTGGTCCGCATCCGGACATAGATCCAATTCACCCCCACCGCCAGCGTGGAAGGATCCAACGTGAGGACGGAGCTCGCACCTTCGGCCTGTAGCAAATGGCTGAATTCCCTGTCGCTGCTGAAAGTATACAGCGGTGCAGCTCCTCCCCCGCCTGCGTCAACAGCGGTAAGGATCACGGGGTCGACCAGGTTGACCACTAATGAAATATTGGAAGACAGCCTTACCTCCGGCGTGTCGGCGGTAATGACGGTGAAAGTATCTGACCAACTGCGGCTGCCGAGGGCATTTGCATACGTCACTGACAACACATGTGCTCCGGGAGCCAGACTACCGACAT
Organism: Flavitalea plasmicola; assembly: GCF_030546645.1. Lineage (GTDB taxonomy): Bacteria > Bacteroidota > Bacteroidia > Chitinophagales > Chitinophagaceae > Puia. The sequence goes on along the minus strand of NZ_JAUOTO010000005.1, from coordinate 759,234 downwards.
CAAAGGACAGCGTGCTGTCGGCTCCGATCACCAGGGCCGCATCATCCAACGCGGCAGCGCTTACAGTGCCACCCGTCGTATCCGGCAGGTTGAGGAGCCTGACCCTTTGGATACCCGCCGTGCTGCAAAAACTGTCGGCCATGTCCGCCAGGACAGGGGATGCAGGGGGATGGGGGATGGCGCCGACATTCAACCTGTATAACATGCGCCCCAGTACAAGGTACCAATCGGCATCCCTGTAATACGTAACGCCCAGCGTGGAACAGAGATCCGTCACCTGGCGGGTGTCCTTATTGACAAAAAAACGCCTCCCTGGGAGCGTGACATGAGCTCGCTGACTGGCAACGATCATATCCCCGTTGGCCCCCAACCGGTCTATATACCGGTCACTGGATGCAAATGTCATCTGTTCGCAGAAGCCCAGGGTATCCCGTAGCCATACCTGCAAAATACCCGCGCTATCAGGCCGGGTGTATGCCGTATACTTGTTGTTCGCCTGGTAATCATCTCCGGGCCTCGCTTCCCGGGTGCCCATGTCACTGAGCGTCGTATCCGACTGTCCGTTGTTGAGATGAATGGAACAATGCTGATTAGTGCAACAGGGATCGGTCTTCCTGTAGAGCGTGTTGTATCCGTCGGTCACCGGCGCTGTATTCCATTTGCCATCATCCGTATTCGTCAATACGGTAGAGGTCCCTCCTGCATACCGGTGGATATTATAACTCCTATCCCAATAGACTACCACCCCATTGGCAGCCACATCATTATCGTCATTGCCTGCCGTATTGGAGACGACCGTGTCCCGGAGGATCCGGAGATCCCGGAGATGAAGACTGTCGTCATCCGACCAAAGGGCAAAATCCCCCGCCGTCTGAAGGGATATGCTGCTATTCAGGGGGCCCAGGGAATACAAGTTCCCTCCATTCCAATCGTACAAAGAAAATCTTGCCAAGCTGTCTTGCTGGCTGAACAAAGCTCCGTAAGGCGTCAGGCGATTGCCGTAATAGCCGGTCCCCAATACTCCCTGGTAGGGGACGTGCGTCGTATCCCCCGTTCGAATATCAACGATATTCGTGACCAACAGTTGGTGATAGTTGAAATCCCGGATCTGGTCGCCGGCAGCAAACACCTCTTTAAGGTAAGGACTGCTCTCCACATAAATTTGTGCTGGAACAGCATATGCCTGAAATAAATTATCGGTGGCAACGATCTTCAAAGTACCCAGGCTTCCCTGATAGGCAGAAAGATCGATCAGCGTATCTACACTGTCAACGGCAAGGAATTGATTGTTCCCATTGTTCCATCGTATACTCAAACTGCATGATCCCATGGTGGCCGTACACCGCGCCTTAATGGGCAGGAAGGGCCTTGCTACACTCCAGCTTAGCGGCGATTCAATAGTAAGGAGGGGGGAATGGTCGTAGATAAATACCTGACTGTCCACTGCCCGATTGCCTGCGGTATCGACAGCAGTGACATACACATACAATAGTGTCAGCTGCGGCAGGCCAAGTAAAGAGATCCTCCCAACATAGTGCGCACGCGGGGGATATGGACTCGTCAATACCATCTCCCTGTCGGCCACCTTCGCCGTAACGCTGGCCAGGGGAAGCGTGCTGCTAACTGAGACGTCCACCTTCAGCAGACTATCGACGATCGGCGTGGTATGGTAGCCATAAGGTTCGTAAAAACCAATTCCAATGGTCTGCCCGGATACACCCAGGCAAATAATGCAGCAGGCAATAAAGGCGATGGTCTTTCTCACACGAAGGTTTGTCTTCGAAGGTAAAACACGGGATAGCCAAAAAGCCTGATCGCCGTCATACCCGTCTTTGATTGTACTCAGAAGTCCTTCTTCCCGGCACCCCAAGCAAGTGTTTACACTTAACTCTATTCTTCGTATCTTTCCAACAGACGGGAATGAAAACAAACAAACTATATCTGCTGATCATCGTGCTCATGGAACTGTTTGCCCTCATCGCGCAGCTGGTACTGCTGCTGCAGGCAGCCCGTACCCCCCTGGCCGAGGCGCTCACCCGTTATTTCAGCTACTTCACTATACTCACCAATATCATCGTTGGCGTCTATGCCGGCGTTCATTGCTTCACGCCGCCGGCCAAACGCACCGGCTTCTTTTTCAGGCCTTCCGTCGAGACCGCCATTACATTGTACATCACCATCGTGGGCCTCACCTATACGCTGGTGCTCCGGCAACTATGGAGCCCCAAAGGCCTGCAGGCCGTGGTCGACGATATATTGCACACGATCGTGCCGGTGATGATCCTGTTCTACTGGTGGAAATGGGTGGAGACGCGTCGGCTGAAATATGGTAATATCCCTTTCTGGCTGATCTATCCTGCCGTATACGCGCTGCTCATACTGATCCGGGGGCATTTTGGCAGCTGGTATCCTTACCCTTTCCTGGATGTCCTTCAATACCTGTATGGACAGGTGGTGATCAACTGCATCTTCATGCTCCTGGCCTTTGTCCTCTTCTCCTCGTTGTTCGTCTGGGCGGGGAAAAGAAAGCCAAGATAGCGACCGGCGCTATAACCCTCCCTGGCAATCATACCCGATCGTAGCGCTGTCGAATTGATAGGTCGTATGCGCCACCGTGAAGAAATTTTGTGTCGTGCCGGCAAAGGGCACTATGCTGACAGGAAGACCAAAGGCATTGTATGTATAGTCGGCGACGAGGGGATTGTCGACGCTGTAATCTTTATCGATGAACATCCAGACCTTGCTGGTGCGATGGTAATTGATCTTGTTGTCATACGTCCTTACTGCAGCGCTGGTATGCGTTCCGGATGTCTGTGTGAGGGTGGGCTCCATCCGATTGCCATGTGCATCATACGCATAGCTCGTCACCAGGGTGAAATTGCCGGCAATAAAGGTTTCCTTGCTTACCCTGCCTTTGTCATCGTATTCGTACAGGATGATGTCTACTCCGGTGAAATATTTGGGATCGATCACAGGCCGGCCATCGACGACGCCCGGAAAGTCATAAAGGGAATCTTTAACGATCCTGCCCTGCGCATCATAAAAATACCTGTTCCACCGTTCGACGCTTCCCAGATCATCGATGCGATACGCTCCAATGAGATCGGTGAGGCGGCCATGCGGGTCGTACCTCAGCAGCCAGTTCGGATGACCGGTGGATCCATGCAAGCCGACGATGGACACAGGATCCCCCGAAGCATTATAGGAGAAGCGCAACGTATCCTTCTGCTGGTCGTCGGATTGCACCAGGTTGATCTGCCGGATCCGGCAGGGGCAAAATTCAGCGGCAGGATTGTCTTTCAGGTAATCGGTGGACTTTTTACAGCCGGGCAATAGAAGCAGGATGAATGCCATTGCCGGCAAAATGCCTGGGGAGTAATGCTTTTTCATAAAAAGGGGTTATACCCAAAGCTACGTTACCCGGCAGCCAAAAGAAAGAGTGAAAACGCCCATGTCGTTGACATAAGCAAAAATGGGTGTTTTCACGGGTACGTACTTGGCATAACAGATTGTAAATTTAGCGTTCCATTCCATTTCAAATGAAAATCAAGGGCGCACAACATAAAAAGTTGAAAGAAGCGATCCTGGACAGCTTCTCACCTCCCGATCTCGCTACCTCCCTGCTGGAAAGATTGGATATAAAAATGGCCGTTGTCGCCCCGCAACAGGGGAACTTCGAAAATCAGGTCAGCGGCATGATCGACTGGTTCAACCAACGCAGCTGGATACCCCGGCTGTTATCGGCCCTCACCGCCGAGCGGTCGGATGAGGACAGCTTCAGTCAAATGTCCTTCGAATGGGGGCTGGGCGCCGGTTTTTATGCCGGGGCGCCGGCCAATCCGCTTTCCCGGAGCATGCTGGAAAAACTAGTCAATGAGGAGCCGATGGTGGACATCCGCGTATTCCTGAAGAACCTGGCCGATGCAGGCAGGTGTGTCTGCCGCATAAAAGCCACCGATGCGAAGGGGGTATCCAACTATGGGACGGGTTTTTTGGTGGGTGAGGACCTGCTGTTGACCAATTATCATGTGCTGGAAGCCGCCATATTAGACGAGACCCTCGCCGGCCAGGTCGTTTGTAAGTTCGATTATGAAGTGGACGATGCCGGCAAAACGATCAATCCAGGCGTGGATCATGGCCTGGCCGAACACGCTCCTATCCTGGCCAGCAGCCCTCCTTCCGAGCTGGATAAGTGGGGCAGCCAACAGCTGGATGTCGAATGGCCGTCCGGCTGTCTCGACTATGCTCTTGTAAGACTTGCCGAAAAAGTGGGTTCACTCCGTTATGGGATCAACGGCGCCAACTCCACTTCCGAAAAAGCCGCCGCCCGGGGATGGATCACCCGGATCGCAGCCGATCCCGCATTGGATAAAGGCAATATCATCGTGATACAGCACCCGGACAAACAGCCGATGAAAGTAGCCATAGGGTTCAACCGCATCATCGGTTCCGATGCCCATAAACGGCGGCTGCGTTACTCGGTGAATACGATGGAAGGATCTTCGGGCTCACCCTGTTTCGATGAAGGGTTCAACTGGATCGCGTTGCACAACACCGGTGACCCTAACTATTACGCGAAATACAACCAGGGCGTCGTCGCCGGCCGCATCGTAGAAGACCTGGCCAAAAAAGGATATTCATTAACTGGAACCTGATCGATATGAACATACCCCCGGACTTCCGAACACTGCTGGTAAACGCCATCTTAGCCTCTTTCGATCCGGAATCGGCATTCGAGGATATGACGAAAGGCCATGACATTGGGGTGAAGTATTCGGAAATACGCTCGATGAATGATGCCTACCCGGTGGGGCTGGGGAAATACATCGACGCCGTCTGGCAGCGGGGTAAGCTTCCCGGGCTCATGAAGGCGCTCCTGGAGGAAAGAAAGGATGACGATGATATCACCAGCGCCCATACAGCTTATCAATCCCTCTTTTTCGAGGACAATGGTGAAATAAAATTAAACATACAGCTCTTCTTCAGGGAGATCCTGAAGAACCAGTCCCTGCTGTTCATCTGCAGGGAACCTTTTTCTGAGGGAATGGCCCGCATGGTCAACAAGAAAATTCCCAACCTGATGAATGTAACAGGGGAACCCAAGTCGGGCCTAAGCTATGTGGATAATTACCTGACGGAGATCAGCGAAAAGCTCCGGTGTTTCAAGTCCATCTATCTGAACCTGATGCTCATCGGAGAATTGTATCCGACGGAGACGCTCACCGTTGCGCACCTGGCCGAGGTCATATCCCGGCGGCTGGGACTGCCCTGGCCAGGGATCAAGGACTTTAAATACAGTCATTTTATCCCCGCGTTGGAATATTATTTCGATGAATTGGAAAGCAAGGGGGATACCCTGCTGTTCTTCATCGATCAATTCGACTATCCCAATGACCCGGACGTTAAGGGTTTTGTAAAAAGATTCGCAAAGATCATCCTTCGCTATTCCAGGATCTACCTCATCTTCACCCCTTATGACAAATGGGAGAAGGAGTGGGAGGAAGATGACGTTCTCCAGACGGAGATAATACCATTTAAATCCTTTACTGAGGTGGAGATAGAGCAGTACCTGGACAGGCTGTACCACAAGCTGAAGGTACCTCCCCATCTGAACAAGCCGACCTTTATTCAGTCAGGCCTGGCATGCATAAAGCCCGAGCATTATGACACGACCCATGGGTCGAATGTCCCCGTTGTCAGCCGCGAGCTGAAAATATGGTACAGGGAAGTAAAAAAAGAATTAACACCATGAACGAAGGCCAATCATCCGCCGGGGATCAATCCATCGATCTTCAATTCATCGAAAGGATGAAGAAGAAGGTCGAGGAGAGCCATGTAGACCCCTCCGGTGAGGCTGCGTTCAAGCTGGCCACCCTGCACCTTGAATTCGATTTTGGCACCCTCACGAGAGAGCTGAGCCGGCTGTTCAATTACAGCCTCAGCGCCAACAACGAAGAGACCCTGAAAGAATATTGCAGCTTTATTCCCATGCGGGACGCCTATGCCCTCAACGAGCCTGTCCGTACCCAGCTATTGAGCCGCATGTCGCCGCCGGAGATTAAGGAAATGATCGCGGGCATGGCATTCGACAAAGCTGACTGGCGGCAACGGCTGCTGAACCGGCTGATCAGCGGCGAGATCCCCGACCTGGCTGCCTTGTCGCCGGAGGAATACGTGCAGGCCTACACGATGTTGCGATGGATCAAACATCCCGACATCGCCCTGCCCTCCCAGGCTTCGCTGCTGGCGGCCATACGTAAAGAGGCGCAGAAGGCGCCGCTGCGGAGGCTGACGGCCAATTTCAGCGGCCGCGAGACACAACTTGCCCGGATCGCCGCATTCGTGCGTCCGGCCGTCGGACAACAGCAGGATAGCAGTGATTTTATGTTTATCACGGGGGTGGGCGGCATCGGCAAGTCGACACTGGTATCTAAATTCATCCTCGACGACCTGGAAGGTGCGCACGCTGATACGCTGCTGTTCGTTCGCATCGATTTCGACGACCCCGGTTTTTCCCTGTCGGATATTACCTCCCTTATGAAGGAGGCTTTGTCACAGCTGTGCTTGCAGAACGAAAAATACGCGGAGCGCTATAACCAATTGATCGAGCGTATCCACAGCGAATATGAGCCCACTGCCTATACTGGCAGCAGCAGCCGGGAATCCGACCGCCAGAGCTTCTACATGGAAGCGCTCCATGAAGAGGAGCAGGTCGCCCTTCACAACTTCCGCTCCCCTGTCCTGATCGTATTCGATTCCTTCGAAGAACTGCAATACCGGGCGGCGCCGGCGCAGATAGAGAATCTTTTCCGCACGCTGAAAGGCATCCGCAGGATAGTGCCCACCCTGAAGGTCATCTTCATCGGCCGGGCAGAAATAATGGAAGAAAAAGCCAGGGGAGTGGACCTGCCACTGGAAAACTTCGATGACGCATCGGCCCGGACGTTTCTACATTCGCTGGGCATCAGGGATGAAGCATTAAGTCGCGACATCTTCGAAAAGTTCGGGGGCAACCCGCTGACATTACAGCTGGCAGCCAATTTGATCGTGGGTGAGCTTCCGCCGGACAAACGTTCGGTGGAAGAAGTAAGCAAGGCCGGGTTGTTTGGCGCAATAGACAAAGAGCTCATACAGCAACAGCTCGTGGCGAGGAACCTGGACCATGTTCACAACAAGGCATTGGCCGGCATCGCCGTACCCGGCATGCTGCTGCGTAAGATAACCCCCGACCTCATCCGGCATGTGCTGGCAAATGTCTGTGGGTTATCGGATATCGATGAACAGAAAGCGCAGTCCCTGTTCGAAGCTCTTAAGAAGGAGACCTTCCTGCTCAAATTCACGGGAGAGGAAGTGGAGTTCCGGAAGGACCTGCGGGTGTCTTTATACGACCTGATCCTGAAGGATCCCAAATACAAAGCCCTGGCGGTGCATGATGCCGCCGTCGATTACTACCGCCCCCGGAAAAGCCCTCCGGACCAGGCGGAATATCTCTTTCATCGCCTCAAACGGGGTGACAAGATGGATGACCTCGACCAAATTTACCGGCCGGAGATGAAACCCTACCTGGAGACGGCGCTATCCGAACTACCGGCCGAAGCAAGGGTGAGGCTTTCCGCACTGATGGGTGTCGGGACGAGCAAAGAAGGACTGGATCAGGCAAGCCTGTCGCTTTGGGAGGAATACTGGCTGGCACAGATAAAGAAGGCCCTCGATTTTGGCGACGAACAGCAGTTGATCGCTCTGCGGGAAAAACTTGCGACAAGGAAGGACCGCAGCGGCAACCCGGAGTTCCTGTATTACGAAGAGCTGGCCAGGACCCGGCTGCTGCGATTCGAACAGCAGCCCAACGTATCGATACCCGGCGCGCCTGTGGACGGTGAGGCGCCCATCACCGGTCGCTTCGATGCACTCGTCAGCTATAGACACGAGTTTTACCAGGGGTATCTCAAAGCGCGGGTGAATCTGACGATCAGGAAGCAGGGCTTCATGCATTGGCCGTTCTCAAAAGAAAATCTGCGGCTGTTGATCGATCAGTACCTCACTGTAACAAGGACCACCGCCAGGCTAAGAGAACATTATTCAACGTATGCGTCGATGTTACTGGAGGCCATCCAAAACCAGGTCATGCTCATGCCCGACGCGGATCCGATGGCCCTCTCTGAAGTGTTCGGGCTTTTTCCCAAGCCCTATATCCTGCCGGTGCGGGAATGGTATGTCCGCCGGTTCCCCAACGCCAACCTGTACACGCCTCTCCATCCCACATCTATATACCGGCAGGCCCTAAGTACCATCCTGAAAGATTATCTCGATGACAATAACCTGCCGAAGATGTACATGACCCAGGACGAGTTCATTCATAACTATGCCTTTCTAAAAGAGCATATCAAGACCACCGCCGAATTGGAAAGATATGCCCGGCGCTTATATAAGGTATACCTGAAGGATATCTCTTTACCCGGGAGCCTGGATGTTTCCCTGTTCGATTTTCTTCTTTTTGCCGAAGCGCTGCCCAGGGACGGCCGGGAGCTGGTCCTGGAAAAACTGTCTTCCCCCGTGGATTTCCGTGGAAAAAGAAATGTCCTCACGCCGGACGACTATATCAGCATGGCCGAAGTGAAGTACTGCCTGGAAAAGCTGGAAAAGACATTTGCGGGAGAAAATAAGCGCCGGTTGATCGTCTCCGATGTGCTGGACGGGGAAGGGCATCAATATGTCAACCTGGTACAGCGGAGTTATGGCGTCCAGCTTTTTGCCGTGCTGGGGTATACCTATATTCTGGAGCAGATGGGCATCCGGTTCTTAAAGCTGGCGGGAAGCAATACCGCAGCCATCATCACCGCCTTGTTCGGCATCGGCGGGCCGAAGAACGAAGAGAAAACGACAAAGACCCTGGAGCACCTGTGCCGCCTGGATCTTCGGGCGCTGATGGACGGCCCGCCTTTCATCGCCCGGATCATGAAAAGCCTGGGTACGAGCCCCGGTCATGCCGCAAGGTTCTTACAATGGATCACGGTCATTTTCGCTTTATTGATTGGCGTCTATGTGCTCGATATCCTGACGGTTGCTTCGCAGGGACACAAGGTCAGGAGCAGCCCCTATCTGATGGCGGCTTTTGTGGCAGTCAACCTGATAGTCGGCTTCCTGATTTTATATATCGCTGTTCATTTCGCCCGTCTTGCCCGCTTTGGCGCCGGGTTAAACCCGGGTCGTACGCTCTTCGCCTGGATAAAAAAATTATTCAGCGACGCGGGGATCCGGTCCGTGGAGGAAATGATCCAGAGGACCGAAACAGCTCCGGCCCTGGAAGCCAGGCAGGGTACTAACTATAACACCCTTTTGCTGAAGGGTAATGTCACCTTTCTTTGCGCCGACATCATCAGTCAAAACCGCATCCTGTTCCCGCAGATGTCTTCTCTCTTCTGGACTAAGGAACAATTGGCGCAGCTGGACCCGGCCATTTTCGTGCGGGCAGCCGTCAGCGCGCCGTTCGTTTTCGATGCCTATACCCTTGATAACATTCCCGTCAAGGCGCCGGAGATCAAACAGGCCTGGATCGATCTTTTGGGCGAATATGACCCTCCCGGCGGCGCCGCCTTTGCGGATGGCGGGGTCTTCTCCCTCTTTCCGATCACCTTATTCCAGGGCAGCGGCGAGAACGCTCCCATGCCGACCTTCGGGGTGGATACAAAACGTTTTCCGGAAAAGATCGGCGCGACACCTATCCGGCGACTTAGCTGGGGGACCTATATCATGCGTTTATTGGACACGACCAAATACAATCTCGACAGGGACCAGGTCACCCGGGGAAAGGCGATGGAAAAAGCCATCTGTAACATCGGGATAAAGAAGATCGGCTCCACCGGCTATTTCCTGTCGGACGAAGAGAAACTGGAGCTATTCATTTACGGAGCGCAGGCCGCCTCTGACTTTTTGATCGGCTTCGACTGGGAGGCTTACAAGCGGGGGCTGAACACGCCCACTTCGTTGCGGTTATAGGGGCGTCCTGATCTCTTCCGACTTCACATAGGGCGTATATTTCAGCTGGGTGTCCGAGAAGACTACCTCCCCATCCGGCGCGAATACCAGGCAATTCAATTCTGTTCCCGCGCTATGGCGGATAACGGCGCTGGACCACAGCCGCTGGCTCACCTTATTACTGCCCTTGGATACCGCGGCCAGCTTTACGAAATAAACAGATCCGTCCTTCAGGACACTGGTGAGCCGCTCCGCCCGGAGCAGCGTCGTCAGGAGCGTGGCATGGGAGGTGGGGTCTGCGGTTGCCAGCATTCCTTTCAACTGGGTATACGCGTTGTTCAGTGTATTGATCACATCGGGACAAGAGGAAAGTTCGTTGAGCCGTCCCTGCAACCGTTGCTTCTTGCCCGGGTCCGTTTCTTTCGCCAGGGCATCGGTGAGGCCCGTGATCATATCGTTGACGGCGTGCAGCAGCGTGGCGCCTTCCTTATTCTTTCCTTCCAGCTTTTCCAGCAGGGAGAGGAAGGGGGAAGCGGCTGCGTAGTGCTGTACGATGGTGTTTACAGGGAACATGGCGGGATGCCAGAGTTTCCAGCCGGCGGGGAGTACGGCCTTGAATTCGGCCGCCAGCGCGGCGTCATCGATGGTGAGGTCAAAATTCTTATAATCCGTGTTCACGCGAAACAAAGACACCATGTCCACGGCCGTCCGTAAAATAGCCGCTCCGGCATAGCCTGCCATCACGGGGCCCGGGGCGATGGCAGCCAATCCTGCCAATCCTATCGCAGCGGCTGGCGGGACGCCGCCCGGGTGGGGACCATCGGTAGCCGTTTCGAAAGCCAGCTTTCTTTCCGGGAGTGGAGGAACGGTCTTTTCTTCCACTGTCGCATCGAGCAGCCACGCCGTATGCTGATTGGCCGAGGCCATATGCTGCTCCAATACAGAAAGCTGCGTTTTCAGTCCCACATAGAGCTCGATAAGGGAAAGGTCGGCCGCGTTGCAGATCACCAGCCTGATATCGTGCTTATTTTGGAAGACGGGCCCGCTCTTCATCGATTTTCCCAGGGCGGCGAACGCGGCCTTCAGGGATTTACGGGCGAGTATCCGGCTTTCGACGAAAGTGCCGTCGCTGGTGATATTGCCGGCCAGGGCGGTGATATCCGGGCCTTTCACCTGCTCTTTCTGCGCCTGCACTGTGGCTTTGCCGGCCTCAGCAATAGCTTTTTGCGAATCCGCCTGTCCCTGGGCGATCTCATTCCTCAGCTTGGCCATGGCGGCCTGTTTTTCCAATTCAAGCTCCTCGGGGCCTTTCAGCCGGCCGTTGTCATTGTTGGGCATAAGATGGGTTGTCATTAAAGGTAAGCCGTTTAGCCTGTTCCAGGCACCGTTAAAACACCCATATCGTTTAGTTAAGGAAAAAAGGCAAAAACACCTCCCTGGAGCTAAAGACTGCACCATAACAATCAACAAATTAAAGCCTACCTATAGTACTCCTAATCCTTGGATTCATCTTTGATTACCGGAACCCTGCCCGACACCTTCTTATAATATCCATCAGCAAATACCTTAAATCCAAAACCGCACCCGGAATATAGATTCTTCCGCGCCTGATTTACAGTCAACCCTTTGTCTGTAAAATAAAAGGATATCCGACAAGTAGTGTCATCCCCAGGATGATACATCGCCCGATTGTGTCGGTATAATAGTGTGTCCACCAAAGTGCCGGAGTTATAGCTGGGTGCGCCGATACAGATATATAAGCTCACAGCAATCTGATCAGGACTGATGAGTTTAACCCGGACGCGCCCGTTGTATCCGTATGTCTCCCCATGCCTGATATAGGTTTTGCTATTCAATTTATACGTTCCCGTGGGATTAAAAGCGGGGAGGATTTGTTTTGTACCCTGCCCAATAGCAAGATACTGAAAGATCAAAAGTGACAGGAAGAGCAACAAATGTCGGGGCATAAATAGGGGCGTGTTTGATGATTTCGATTTACTTTGCCGGTCCCTTGTTAAATACCTGATAAATCTACGATACTGCCTTCAATTATTGGGGTAAAACACCGGGTTCATTTACTTAAAGATCAGACATCCTTGTAGTTCATATAATAATGCCTTGGAGGTTTTTTATATTTGCAACATGCATCTCCAAACTGGCCTTTCTGAGGACGACAATCGACTAATCGCGGCATTCCATGCTAAACGGAAGTTATTCGACGACTATATACGCGTTCGCGCCCTGGGGCTCTTCACCTGCCCCGGCTGTGGTTATCCTACATTGCACCGCCGCGGCGATTTCTCGATTTGCGAGGTTTGTTTTTGGGAAGACGATGGCGAGGATGATGAAACAACCAGTGTAGTCGCGGACGCACTTACTGCATTCGGCGGGGTCAGCGGCCCTAACGGTCAATTGACCCTGACTCAAAACCGGCTCAATATCGGCCGTCAACTTGAAGAAAACGCTGCCGCCACTCACGGCGTCCCCGATCTCGAGCCAGCGAGCGTTTTGAAGACGTTGGACGTCTTCAAAACAAAACGCGAAAAGATCGAGGAAAAACTTTCACCCGATGCCCAAATCACAGATCCCGCTTGGCAGGAGTTAAAGAACCTCAGGGAAGATTTGAAACGTGCACTAGCTGTCTCCACCCATTTCCCATATGATCCATCCACCACACCCAAATTGTTTTAGTTGCTGCAACATAACATGGGCGACCGGAACCGAACTCCCGATGTATCGAAACCGAACAACGACGCCTAATTTATTACAATTCATGCGTTTGATTATCAGATCGATGTAAAACGGGCATTCCCTTTGAAACACTTTGCGTATGTTGAAAAACTATCTGAAAGTCGCCTGTAGAAACCTGTTGCGCAATAAAACATTCTCTTTTATCAATATGGTTGGGCTGGCCATCGGTCTGTCCAGTTTCCTGCTGATCGCTTTGTACGTGATGGATGAGCTGAGCTTCGACAGGTACTACGACCAGGCAGGGAACATCTATCGCATCGAGCTGGATACCCGCTGGGGTGGTCTGGACTTGCGAATGGCCCAGATAGGAGACCCCATAGGCCCCCAGCTGAAGCATGACTATTCCCAGGTGGAAGAATATACGCGGATCTTTTATAGCCGCAATGACCCCGGCCTGGCGAACAAACTGATCGGGAAAGGCAATGAATATATCACGGAGGCCAATACGGCCTATGTGGACTCCACCTTCTTCAACGTCTTTACATTTCCTGCGCTGGAAGGCGATCCCCGCACTGCGTTGAATGAACCGGGCACCATGGTGATCACCGCCTCCACCGCGACCAGATATTTTGGTTCTGCAAGCGCGGTGGGAAAGACGCTTGCCGTAAAGGAGAATGGCAGGGATGTTCCTTATAAAGTGAACGCGGTCATCAAAGATATCCCCGGGAACACACATTTCAACTTCAATATCCTGTTCTCGATGAAGAGCCTGCCTTACCATTGGGGACAGGTGGGCAACAGCAACTTTTATACTTACCTGGTGCTGAGACCAGGCCCGGATGCAAAGCGCTTCGAAAAAGAGTTGAACGGGTATATCCTGAAATATTATACGCCCGTGTTGAAGGATTTCAATATGAGCAGCATGGAGGAATTTGAGAAAGCCGGCAACAGCATCCATTTCAAACTGACACCCGTCACCAGCATCCATTTGTATTCCGACAGGCAGGCAGGCGAAGAGATGAGCCCCTCGGGCAGCATTCAATACGTGGCCATCTTCTCGGCCGTGGCCCTGTTGATCCTGCTCATCGCCTGTATCAATTTTATGAACCTGACGACAGCCCGCTCCGCAGGGAGGGCCAGGGAAGTAGGTATCCGCAAAGTGCTGGGCACCCGGCGGAAAGAATTGATCCTGCAGTTCCTCACGGAATCTACGCTGATGGTATTGTCTTCCTTGGTGATCGCTATCGCCATCGCCTATTTGATCTTGCCCCTGTTCAATTCGGTGGCAAACAAGTCCATGAACATACAGCGCCTTTTCTCCCCGGTGATCTTACCCCTGATGCTGGCACTGCCCTTTGCGGTGGGCCTGCTCGCGGGCAGCTACCCCGCCTTTTTTCTTTCCGGGTTCCGGCCGATCGAAGTGTTGAAAGGAAAATGGAACATGGGTACAAAAAGCGGTGGCCTGCGCAGCACCTTGGTCGTATTCCAGTTCACTACTTCTATCATGCTGATCATTGGGACCATCGTCGTGTACAGACAGCTTCACTTCATTCAAACCCGTGACCTCGGATTCAGTAAAGAACAGGTCCTCGTCATCAACGACGCAGATGCACTGGGTAATAACGCCGGGCCTTTTAAGAAACAGGTGATGCAGCTGTCCGGCGTCAGGGGCGGCGCCCTCAGCGCCTACCTGCCCGTAGCCAATTCCTCGCGCAACGCGTATAATGTTTTCAAAGATCCCGTGGCCACCGCGGACAATAGCTTCAATGCGCAATTCTGGGGCATTGATGACGGCTACCTGGAAACGATGGGCATCAAGCTCCTGAAAGGGAGGAATTTCTCGCCCGCCTTCCGCATGGACTCCTCCGCGTGGATCATCAATGAAGCGGCGGCCCGGACACTGGGCTACGAAGATCCGGTGGGAAAGAATATATATACCATCGACAACGGGAAGGCCACCGCCCACCCCATCGTCGGCCTTGTAAAGAACTTCAATTATGAATCCCTGCACTCGCCGGTGGGACCCCTCATATTTGCCTTGCAGAGAAGCACGGGTCTCGCCTCTTTCAAAGTAAACACAGCCAACGTCAGCCCCCTGATCGATCAGGTGAAAAGTGTATGGAAAACCATGGCGCCGGGTATGCCATTCAGCTATCGTTTCCTCGATGAATCCTTTAATGAGATGTACCGGGCCGAGCAGCGTGTAGGAGAGATTGCGATGATCTTCTCCGTATTGGCTATCCTCATCTCATGTCTGGGTATATTCGGACTGGCTACCTTCATCGCAGAACAAAGGACCAAGGAGATCGGCATCCGCAAAGTGCTGGGAGCAAGCGTTCAGGGTATCGTCAAATTACTCTCCCTCGATTTCATGAAGCTCGTGGCCATCGCCTTTGTCATCGCCGCGCCTTTTGGCTGGTGGGTCATGCATAAATGGCTGCAGGGCTTTGTTGACCGTGCAGGCTTCAGTTGGTGGACCTTCGTAGTGGCAGGGCTTGGCGCTTTGCTCATCGCACTGGCCACCGTGAGCTTTCAATCTGTCAGGACCGCCCTCATGAACCCAACCAAAAGCCTGAAGGCGGAATGATTACCGCACCACCCTAAACCTCACCCTTTCCACCCTTCCTTTTGCGATCACGATCCATCAATCGAACTTGACCAGGTCCTTAAAGATCAGTTGACCCCAGCTGTTTCCGCGCGCCTGTACAAGTAATCCGCCCTCCGAAAGCCCGCCAAGTTGGATGGGTGCAAAACCGAGTTTTTCCGCAAGCGCACCTATTTCCGTTGCCGCGCCTTCATCGTCGCTCGCCATGAACACGACTCTCCTGCCACCGTGTACGGCCGGATCCTGGTCAAGAATGGCAGCGACCAAATGGTTGAAGCCCTTAACCACTTTTCCACCAGTGAAGGCCTGTGCGACGACCTTGCCAGAAGGCAGTCCTCCCAGCTTTTCAGGGGGCACGCCGTAGGCATTGGTCACATCGACGATGGTCTTCCCCTGCCAGGAGGGCAGCGCCTTGGCGACATCCGGGTGCGATTCAAAACGCACGGCCAAAAAGAGGACGTCCGCCTTGACGGCTTCCGCCAATGTTGTGGGAATGATCCCGGGTCCGATCGCGGCCGCCGCGGGTGCAAAGCTTTTCGGGTCGCGCGTGGTTGCAACGGATACTTTGATGCCTTTGCGGGCAAACGCCTTGGCCAGCGCCTTGCCGATACTGCCGAAGCCGATAATTGCGTAGCTCGCAGCGTTGTTTCCTGACTTACTCATTTTGAAAATTATTTTAAATATTTACTGGCACGAGGTACAAACCCGCGCCAGTGTGAGGTTAATTATTTAGCCAAATAGGTCATACCACCATCAACAAGGATCTCAGCGCCCAGCATGAACGAGGAATCATCAGAGGCCAGGAAAACCGCTGTTTTACCAATGTCTGCTGGTTGCCCAATCCTGCCCGTCGGCATTACGCTTGCAAAGTGTGTTTTTACAGCTTCAATTTGCGCTGCGGGAACAAACTTTTCAAATGCAGGCGTATCCGTTGTACCTGGCGTTATTACATTTACTCTGATCTTTCGCTCTAAAAGGTCGCTTGAAAATCCTTTTGCTAAATAGATTACGGCCGCTTTTGCAGCGCCATAAAGCGTAAAAGAGGAATAAGCCCGATGCGCTGCATTTGACCCGATAAGAATAATAGAACCACCATCATTCATATAGGGCAGTGCTTTTTGAACAGTGAAGTAAACACTTTTCAGGTTTAGATCCATTGTCTTGTCATAGTCGGCCTCGTCCATAGTTGCCACCGTTCCTACCGCTCCGCCACCCGCGTTGGCAACCATCACGTCTATTTTACCAAATTTCTCGGATGTTTCTTTAAACACTCTTTCCAGATCGGCCAGGTTGGTTACGTCGGCATTGATGGCTATAAAATTATCTCCCAGTTGAGCCACAGAACGATCTAAAGTTTCCTGATTTCTGCCGACAATAGCTCCTTTAGCACCTTCATTTTTAAATTCCCGGGCAATGCCAAACCCAATGCCACTATTACCACCTGTAACTACTGCTACTTTATTTTTTAATCTGCTCATTATTTCTTTTTTAAAAGATTGAGCGACGAAGGTAGACTACTTAAGTTATTTCTAGTAACTTTGTACTGAATAATAACAGTAACATCGGTGTAACCTGGTAACATTATGGGGTGTAAAATAGAAGAGTTCCAACAGGACCAAAAGAGAAGAATGAGAGCCGTTCAGGATTCAATGGACGCGCTGAATGGGAAATGGAAAATTCCCATTATTTCGTCCATTTGCTGTTACGGCAAGAGGCGATTTTCCGATATTTTGAATGATATAGAAGGAATTTCCAACAGAATGTTGAGCAAAGAATTAAAGGAGTTAGAAATAAACCAGTTGGTCAAACGAACCGTTTTAGATACGCAACCTATAACGGTTCAATATGAATTGACGGAACATGGCAATACGTTACAAACCATCATCAGCCATCTGACAGCCTGGGGAATTGTTCACCGAAAGAAAGTTGTCGGGAAATAAAGTTCGTTCTTGATCCAAACCGATAGGTCCCTTGGGCCACCCAGGTAATAGCTCCGTCAAATTGCGGATAGCGTTGAGGCTTGTAGTGATCCCTAAACAGTTGTTGCAGTTCATGCGCTTGCCGCTCACCTTCAGTCGCAAATGACTGAGCATGGCTCTTCGGTATTGTATCTGATTGACCAGAAACGTATATCGATGCCTGGCAGGCACCACAAGCGAAAGCGATGACCGCCCAGGCTTACTATTTTTATAAAAGCCCAATTCGGCATGCAACAATTACAATTTCTGCTTAGAAACTCAATGATCCCGATAGTTCTATTTTTCTTCGGTTGTCGTTACAATGGCAATATCGTCAGTATCGAATACAAAAAAGGGGATTGGTGGGTTGATAATTTCAGAAATGGCAATTTTCCCTCTAAAACTATTTCTAAAGATAAGATCTATTGCAGCAGCCTGGAAATAGGCAGCGGAAAACCAAATCATTTTTACTGTCTCGACCTGAAGACCGGAAAGGTAGAATGGGCAACGTTGGTCGATAGTTGGGCTGCTATGCCGGCAATTGTAACCGATAGTTTTATCTACTATTGTAGCTATGTAGGCGATATTTATAAATTTGACACCCAAGGTAACCAGATTTGGAAATCAAAACTGCAAAACCCCTACGGAGGACATTCTCTAAATAGTATCAACAACAATTTACTTGTTGCAACGGTAACGAATGGTGTTTTCGAATATGACGCACAATCCGGTAAAATCGTTTCTCACATTGGGGCAAATACCTTAGGTGTACCCTTGCCCGTCTTTTACAAAGACATCAGTGTTTTTGCGGGATTGAAGATCGACAAAGACTCATCTATAAGAGGGGCGCATGCAGTTTGCAAAAGACCCAATACCAACGAAGCATTGTGGCAAAAAAATATCGGAGAAATTCCCAGTGACAAAATATTCGCCAATTCCGGCAAACTTTATTTTTTTGACTCTTCAGGAACATTAAATTGTTTGGATATTACAACAGGGATTCTAATCTGGCGCTCGGATTCATTAAGCAACTATAAAGGAGATTCTGAAGTTTTGCACCCGCATTTAGTTTTTAATAGGGACGAAATATTGTTTTACGATACTGACTTATCTAGAATTATCGAATTCAATAGTCAAAATGGCAAAATTTTAAGGGCATCTGATTATGAAAAGCTTCTAAGGGAACAGAAACTGAAAGTGGTGAAATCTCAATACCAGATTTTGGGCGCTGACAACCACACAAGGTATTTTGTCAGTGTAACTGACAGCCTGGAAGCCCCCGACGGCAACGCCAAGACTTTTAATATCAACATAAAAAAGGAAATCGATAGGAAATAACTGACTTTCAAGTATTATTCCCCCGTTAAAACACCCATTTTGGACTAAGTCAACGACATTAGTGAAAACACCCGAAATAAATGTCTTTTGGCGGCAAGATGCACAGGATCACCGTATTGCAGGGCCTGTTCCAATTGCATTCAATGTAAATATTGTAGTGGCAGCGGCACCTGCGGAGTCTGTGCGCCGCCTAAAAGAATAACGTCGGCTCCGGCCGGAGGATGAGGTCAATGACGCCCCCCAATCATACCCACCACCCCCTCATTCTCAATGATCATCATCCCATGCCTGTCCGCCGTGATCCCCTCCTTCAACACATACGTATACCTCGGCGTCATCCCCTCCATCACCGTCGGCAGATAAACAAACCGGATATTATCACCCCCTTCCCGCAACGCCTCCCCCACTTCTATGATATGCGTGGATATAATGAAGAAACAATCCCTGTACTCCGCCAGCTCCCGGGTCACCGCCAATGTCGCATCATACGCATCCTTCACATTCGTCCCCTTGAACAGCTCGTCAAAGATCACCACCAGGTCCTTCCCGAGAGCCACCTCCTGCGCCACCTTCTTCACCCGCAGCACTTCCGCATAAAAATGACTATGCCCCAGGCTGAGGTCATCCGGCACATTGATGGAAGTATACAGCCCATCCCGCACGGAAAAAGTCATCTCGTCCGCAGCCACGGGAAATCCCATATGTGCCAGGTAAACGGCAATGCCGATTGATTTCATGAGCGTGGATTTACCGGCCATATTGGCCCCGGTGAGGAACAACATATTTTGTAATGAACTCAACGTCACGGTATTCCCCAGTCCCTTATCCAGTCGTGGATGCCGCACTCCCTGCACTCGCACCACCCCACCCTCTGCCGGCAAAGCCTCCGCATAACAAAACCCTTTCGCCGCAGCCACTTCCGCGACAGCGATATACACATCCACCTCGTAAATGATCTCCATCAACGTCTCCATCTCCGTATGCAACAAGCTCCTCAACACATGGTCATACCGCGCGACCCGCCACCACGACAATCCCTGCACATCCACGGAACGCAGCCAGGTCAACCGCCTGTCATGAAAGATGGTCTTCACCTCACAGACCCGCTCGCCAAAAGGGGCATCTTCCTCCAGCCCGCAAACCAACGCATACAACGCTTTCAATACTCGGACCGATGCCCCCAGTCCTTCCTTGATCTTAGAAAAACCTTCATCCCGCAAGATCATATCCATCAACTTCTTCCGCCCCGTATCCACCACAACGCCCAACAGCCCCGAACCCCGGCCGGCGCTTAAATACCCTTCCATCTCTGTCAGGTCCGTCCCCGCCAACGGAAAGGCCAACGCCTTCCGCTGAAAATATTGAAAAAGCCCGCTCCGCTTATTGATCTCGCCCGCATCCCTCAAAGGTGCATTGAACAAGGCGTCCAGCCTTTTCTCGCCCCCAGCGGTATTCACCCGGTTAAAAAGACTGAAGATCGAGTCAGGCTTATACCTCCCCGTCAGGTTGAGATCATCCAATGTCTGCTTGTCCACCGTAAAGCTCATGTTGAATATTTTTTCTTTTTCCCGCCTTGAAGGATCCCGATGATCCCTTCATTCTGTACGATCACCATCCCATGCCTGTCCGCCGTGATCCCTTCCTTCAACACATAGGTGTACCTCGGTGTCACCCCCTCCATCACCGTCGGCAAATAAGCAAACCGGATAGTATCAAACCTTTCTCGTAAGACCTCCCCGGCCTCCATGATATGGCTGCTGATCACATACATGCTGCTGCCCTGCTGCGCAAAAGCGCCCGTCACCGCTATCGTTGCCTCACAGGCATCCTTTACATTGGTGCCCCGGAAGAGCTCGTCGAGGATGATGAACAGCCGGCGGCCCTGCCCCAGCTCCTTAGCCAGCTTCTTCACCCGCAGCACTTCGGCATAAAAATGACTGGCGCCCATGCCCAGATTGTCCGGTAAATTGATGGTGGTGAAAATGCCGTCCATGACGGAAAAGGTCATACGCGCCGCCGGCACGGGAAATCCCATATGCGCCAGGTACAAGGCGATCCCCAGGGACTTCATGAAGGTGGATTTACCGGCCATATTGGCTCCCGTTAAGAAGAGGACATGGCCGGCCGGTCCCATAGAAATCGAATGGGGGACGGGGTTCTTCAGATGCGGATGAAATACGCCCGACAGCTCCAGCATAGCCCCTTGGTCCGCGACCGCACCAGGAAACACATACCCTTTCTGCGTCGCTACCCCGGCCACGGACAAATACACATCCAGGAAATAAATATGCCGCAGGATCCGCCGGAGATCCTCCCGGTGCCGCCATCGCAACAACACATCATACGCAGCTATCTTATTATACGACAGCTTGACGCTTGCCCGCTCCTTCATCAATGGCTCGAACGCGGGTTCCAGCAGTAGGCTGGTGATGGCGTTCTTCTCAGCATGGTAAGGGTGACCGTCCGTCCCTACGCCTCCTCTCACTCCCCCCACCCCATCCACACTATTCACAAAATCCCTCAACCCCTGCAGCACCTCGATCGCCGCCGTCACCCCCTTATAAATATTCTTATATTGTACATCTTCTGCAATAAAGTTCGTCAGTTTCTTCCCCAACGAATGCTCCTCCGGCGCCAGCCTTGTCCGCTCATCCGTATTCGACAGATACTGATCCAGCACATCGAAAAGCTCCACGGCAAACGGGAAGTGCAGGCCTGACGCAGCAAAATACGCCAGCAGCTGGCTCCGGTGATTGATGGCCGCCGCATCCGACAAGGGATACCTGAACATCTCTTCCAGCAGCTCCGCGCCGCCCCGGGTGAGCGTTCGGTTGAACAGCCCTATCACGGAATGCTCGCCGCGTCCCAATATCTTCAGGTCCTCCAATGTCTGGCTGTCTGTAATAAACCCCATGCTATTTCCTTTTACGCCTGATCAATAATACCGTTCCGAATACCAGGAAAAAACCAGGCAAGACGCCCAGGTAGATCACTTTCAACGCCAGTACCCCGCCGCTTGAAAGTCTCAGCCGGTTGTCCTTCGACCTCGGCCGGCTGGTGTCGATGGGGAAGACCCCATAGCTAAACCATCCAAAAATGCCGGTGTTAAAACGGAAGTTATCCGTCCGCACATTGTTCCTGTTCAGCTCGGCATTGCTGATAAAATCCGCATCGCTGGTGACGACGATCCTTTGTTCCTTCCCCCCTACTTTCCGGGTCAGGCTCAGTGCCGTGGCAAATGCCCGCCGCTCATCCCCGGCTTCCGGCGCATACACGATCTCTGCCGAGTCGGTGACCAACTGTCCCTGCTTGTTCCAGCTGACCTTGGGATCCGTCATCAACAATGGCCGCACGGTAAATGGGCCGGTACTGTCATAGACCAATCCCGCAGCAGAAGGCATGGACACCCGCGCGCTGTCCTCAAGATCATTTTGCAGCGTTCTTGAAAACGCGCCGGCCGCGGATTGCAAATAAGGCAGCACCAGGGTGGGCGAATAATCCCTGCTCTTCTGCACGAGCATGCCGCCCGTCATCTGCACGCCCAATCCCTTCAGCAACGGATTCAATACGGCCTGCTTGCCCGGCTCGCCCGCGATGAGTAAATTCCCCCCTGCATCGATATACCGCTGTATCCTGGAAAGCTCCTCCAAAGAAAAATCCTTCTTCGGATCTGCGATCACCAACGCAGCCACGTCCGTTGGCAGCTCCTTGTCCGGCGTCACGGAAAAAACGTCGAATCCCTGGTTTATCAAGGCATACCGGAATGAGACCCTGGTCGTAAGGGTCTCATAGTCCCTGTCACCTACCTTGTCGATGGTCCGTTCGAACCCGCCATCCAGGAACGCGATCCGGGGCAATGGCATCATCATCCGCTTGAGGGCCGCCATCGTCTCCGTCTCCGAAGGCCAGAACTGATTATCATTGAACACACGCAGGAAGGTGCTCCGGTCCTTGTATTTGACATGCATCACCAGCCGGCGCTGCTCGGGCCCCAGATCGATGATCTTCCGCACCTGCTCGGGGGTCATCAGGCTCGCCGCATCCACCTTAAACCCTTTTGTCCGCTTCTCCACCAGCTCCCGCAACGTCATACCCTTAATTGCTTTATACAGGTAAGGATCCACGACACTGTCATAATAATAAACATACTTAAAGTGCATATCCGGCTTGAATCTCAGGTAGGGCTCCCACAGCTCCATGTTCGAATTCCGCCGGTCGGGCGCGGCCTGGCTATACGTCCTGTCGAGGAAATTGTCATAGTACGTGATCTCCAGCGGTGCGTCACCGGTCTCTTTCAGGATCTTCTGCGCATTCTCGCTCAGCGTATTCGCCTTTGTGGCCGAAGCATCGTAGTAGCCGATGTAACCCAGCCGGGAAGTGAGATAGCCGATAGCGATGGCCGAAACGACAATAAAAGTATATTGCCCGATCCGGAGCAGTACGGGCTTCGACTCCCGCGCCCCCCGTAGCTTATAGATCGCGAGTCCCAAAAAAATATAAATGATCACAAGGAAATAAGCCACGTCCCGCGTCGTGATCAGCCCGCCGATCATCTTCTCCGCGCGGCCCGGAAACGCCAGCGAATACGTGAGGTCGCGCAATACGTCCTTATCCTGCCACATATCCCCCACGTAAGACAAGGCGGCAAATAATACAAACGTGCTGATGGCCGCCACCACCTGGTAAGAGGTGAGGCAGGACATGAAGAGCCCGATGGCCGAATACGCACACAGCAAAAGATAGATCCCCAGCAGGCCCGAGAACATCAGGGGCCATTCGAAATGCGGAATGGTGATCGCCCCGGCGATCATGAACAGCACCAGCACGCCGATGAGGAACAAGCTGTAGACCATCATCGACACAAACTTGCCAAATACGATCTCCCGCACCTTCACGGGAGAGGAATACAGCAGCTTGATGGTCCCGCTGCTGGTCTCCCGGCTCATCAGCCCCATGGTGATCAGGGGTATGTAGAGGTACAGCTTGGATAAGATCGCCGACAACAGCCCTCCCATCCCGCTGGAAAAAATATTGTATGAAAGAAAGCCAAAGCCATTGTAGATCTGTTTGGACATCTCGTATTGCTCCATCGTCTCCGTATAGCCCAGCGCCACCTGGAATATAAATACGATGAGGAGGAACCACGCGATCGGCGAATAGAACAGGGTGCTCAGTTCCAGCTTAGCTATCCGTATTGTCTTCTTCATGAAAAATGCTGTTTTTTTGATAATTGTGCAAATACTTCGTCCAGGGAGCTTTTTTCCAGGCTGATCTCCTTCAGCCGCCAGCCATGCCGGATACTGGCCGCCATGATCCTTTCCGTGACATCCGTGTCCCCGTTGAAGAACATGCGCAGCTGCCGCTCCGTCAAAAAATCCACCTTGACGACGCCCTCTACTTTCAGCAACTCTTCCACCACCGGCGGCTCGTGCATCACGGCCAGCACGCTGTGCGGCGCCACATAATTGTTAAAGGCATCCATCGTGTCGGCAAATACGATCCTTCCGCCCTCGATCATCTGTATATCCTTGCAGAGCACCTGCACCTCCGACAGGATATGCGTGGAAAAAATGACGGCCCTATCCAGGGCGATCTCCCGGATCAAGGCCCGTACTTCGATGATCTGGTTGGGGTCCAGTCCATTCGTAGGCTCATCCAGCACGACGAGTTTGGGTCGATGGATGATGGCCTGCGCGATCCCCACCCGCTGGCGGTAGCCGCCGGAGAGGTTCCGGATCAGCCGCTTGCTGAAATGCGCGATGCCACAACGGGCCTTCGCCTCTTCCAATGCGGCCGGCACTTTCGCCTTCTCCATGCTCCTTAAAAAGGCACAGTGCGTGAGATACTCATCCACCGTGAGGTCCATGTACAAGGGCGCGGCCTGTGGTAAAAAGCCGATCTGCAGCTTGGCGGCCTCGGGGGCCTCCCGCAGGTCAATACCGTCGATGTATACATTGCCTTCCGTTTGGTTCAGCACCCCGCAAAGGATATTCATGGTCGTGGACTTGCCCGCCCCGTTGGAGCCGAGCAATCCAACAATACCTGTCTGGTGGATCACCATATTGATGTCCCTGATGGCCCAGCTGCTGCTGTACCGGTGGGACAAATGCTCGATCTTAACGATCGGCGTCTGACCGTTCTGTTCATGCATGAGATATATGTTTGGGAGCTTAGTTAATACCCGTCGTTTTGAGCCAACAAATAATTATACTGGATCTCCGCCTGCGGAATTGGATACAGCGCGGCATACGGCTGCCATGCATTGGGCTTCTCGGCCCCCAGCACGGCATCGATGGTTCCCGTTCTTTTCAGGTCATACCAGCGGTTTCCCCACTCACAGAAAAGCTCCACCTGCCGCTCGTGCATAATGGCCGCCAGCAAGTCTTCCTGGGTGGCTGCCGTACTGGCAGCGAGACCGGCCCTGCCGCGCACCACATTCAGATTGTCCAGCGCATCGCTGAGATGCTGCTGCTGCGCCTGCGCCTCCGCCAGGATGAGGTACTGCTCGCCCAGCCGGAAGACCATGTAATCTTCGACCGTCGATCCGGAAACGGACCTCTCCTTATACTTAAAGGGGATATAATAGGTCGTACCGTAAGCGGATGCGTCCTTTACCCATGTGCTCCGGCGATTGTCATTTGTCTCGAATGCATTCAGCTGGAAATTGGTAAGTGTATACATCGGCCTCGATCCCGTATAAGGTACGAACGTGGCGCCTTCGGAGGTCTGGTTGTAGGAGCCATTCGCCGGCAGCTGCCAGATGGCTTCGCTGCTGCCATCCAGGAACACCCGGTTCAGATCGCTCTCCAGGCTATAGTTGCCCGACTGAATGACGTTGCCAGCCATGAGGGCGGCGCTGTCCCATTGCTTCAGATAGAGGAACACCTTTGCTGACAAGGCTTCTGCCGTATGCAGGTTGGGCCGGGCCCGGCCCGCGGAAGGATAGGTAGGGTGCAGCACTGCGCGCGCCTCCGCCAGGTCCGACCTGATCAGCCCATACACCGAATCTACCGAGCTTCTCGACACCACCGCATTCAGTTTGTAATCCGTACCAGTAATGATCGGGAGCCTGCCAAACAGGTTTACCAGGTTGAAATAATACAAGGCGCGAACCACCTTGATCTCCGCCAGCAGCTGCCGCCGGAGGGAATCGCTGATCGCCTTGGTGCCCCCGATACCTTGTAAGCAGGTGTTCATCTGGTAAATATTATTATAGGCATTCTGCCAGAGGCTCACGATGGTGCCGTTGTCTGTCGTCAGGGCATTCAGGGCAAACTGGTTATTGGCTGGCGAAGAGACGGAGGCATAGAGCAACTCGTCGGCGGACATACCGGTGTACTGTGTGATAGCCCCATTGGTAAAAGTAGTCCCGCCGCTGGTGACCTTGAAATTACCATAGATGCCGGTCAGGGCGCTCATGATATCCGCGCTGTCGGAGAACACCTGTGATTGGGGGATCTGGTCCGGCGGATTCGCGGGTATTTCAATCAGTTTCTTACAGGACACCGTCAGCAATGCAACCACGAGTGCCGTCAAAAGGATGGTATATATGGAATTGAATGTCTTCATGATCATAATTTTTAAAAGTCAAAAGATAAACCTCCCACAACGGTGCGTTGCAAAGGCACGGCATACAAGGTGCCCGGCGTCTCCGGATCGCCGACCTTATATCCTGTGATGGTGAACAGGTTCTGCGCATTCACATAGATATTGCAGCCTTTCAACCCTATCTTCTTCAGCCGGTCGGCCGGAACACTATAAGAGACCGACACCGTCTTCAATCGGATGAAGGACGCATCGCCCCAGATGGCAGAGGACGTGCCGAAATATTGCGCGGCCCGCACCGCATTGGAGCCGGATGCATTCGCTGAATAGGATCCCGTGGTCAGTCTTTGCAGCAGCGCTTTATCGCCTTCCTTTTCCCAGAATTTATCGGTCAAAAGCACGGGCAGATTGCTCATATTGCCCGGTAGATTGCCTCCATATACGCCAGCCAGGTAATTACGCGCCACCCTTTTCGTGAAATTGAAGAAGAAGGATACGCTCCAGCCTTTGTAGGAGAGGGTATTCCCCATGCCGCCGAAATATTTCGGCTGCGGATCGGCGATAGGCACCATGTCGCCGCCCAGCTCGGCACGCGTGTACTTCATGGTGGTGGAGCCCACGCCGCCTTTGCCCATATAATATTCAAAGATGCCCGTGGTGTCATTCACGCCTTTGTATTTGAACCCGTAGGTCTGCGTCGTTGACTTACCCACCGTATAGATCGTGGCATACGCGGACTTTTCAATGTTCGGGAAGGACAGCAGCTTATTCCGATTGGCGGAGATATTGAAATTCGTCGACCAGCGAAAGTCCTTTGTCTTGATATTGACGGAAGAAATGCTGAGCTCCCATCCTGCATCCTGTAAGGTGGCCTGGAAGTTCTCCACCACAGACGTAAAGCCTGTCTGGCCCGGCAAGGGGGAACTGGTCAGCTGGTTGCCCGTCCTGTTCCGGTACCAGGTGACATTCGTCAGCAGCCGGTCCTGCAAAAAGCCCAGGTCCAGTGAAAGGTTCAGCGCATGTTTGGATGCCCATCCATAGTCGGGGTTGTACAGGTTCGAAGGGATATAGCTCCGGGTGCCCTGGAACAGGGGGAATACATATGGATTACCCGCCCGCCAGAAAGGCTGATAGCGGTAGGGCGCGACGCCGTCGCTGCCATTGGTGCCATAGTTACCGGATACCTTGGCATAGCTGATGAAAGGCAGGGTCCGCCGGAACGCCTCTTCCTCCGAGAAGATCCAGCCCAGGCCTACGGATCCGAAATTACCCCACTGGTGGCCAGGCCCGAAATTGCTGGATCCGTCGCGGCGACCGGTAAAATTCACGATATATTCCTTGTCGTAGATAAAGCCCACGCGTCCAAAGGCGCCGGCATATTTATAGATGGAAGAGGTATTGCTGCCGGAGATCGTCTGCGCCGCTTCGATGGAATGTAAGAGGGCGTCGTCGGGGAAGCCGGTCCCTTCCAGCTGATCGTTCGAACTGGTCCTTTTCTTATAGGTCCCGCCGGCCAGCGCCGTCAGTACGCCTTTGCCGATGGTCCGCCGGTAATCGATCTGCGGCTCCACATTCACCGTCTGGAAATCGCTTCTGCCGAAATTGGCCGAGCTGAAAGGATAGTCATGCGGGTCCTGCGTGCCTAGGGGATTGGCGGCAAATTCCTTGGTATTGATGAGGCTATAGCCGAGACCGACGCCCACGTTGAGTCCCGTCATCACCTGGTAGGATACGCGCAGGGAGTTGTTCGATTCATAGGATTGCAGGCTGAAAGGCCGCTGCAGATACGCCATCATCTGGTCGTTGCCCATACTCACGCCTTTGTAGTTCCACACCAGCTTGCCCATTGCGTCCACCATGTCGGGATGGTTGGGAGAAAGCCGCAGCGCCTGGGTAATATCCGGCACGCTGGAGGAATTGTTGCGGTCGTAAGAGAGGTCGCTGCCGAAGTCGATATTCAGCCGGTGGTTCAGGGAGCTATGGTGGAAGCCGCTGTGCAGGGTCAGCCGCTGGTCGGAAAAGTTCCCCGGAAAATTGTAGACGCTCCGCGTGAAGCCTGCGGACACCAGGAAAGTGGTGTATAGCGTGCCGCCCGACAGACTCGCATAGGCATCGGTGTTATTAGAGGTACCGCCAAAAAATTTCTTTGCCCAGTTGGTGTATTTCGTCGTATCGTAGACCAGCAGGTCCGGGAACATGCCCGGGTCCACGTCCGGCGTCAGACCGTCATTAGCCAGCGCCTTATGCCGCATGGCCAGGTATTGTTGCGTATTCAGCATTTCCAGCTGACGGGCGATCTTGTTGGGGCCCGTATTCACGCGCAGACCCAGGTTGGTGGCGCCGGACTTGCCTTTCTTCGTGGTGATGACGATGACGCCGTTGGCGCCCTGGGAGCCGTAGATGGACGTGGCGTCCGCATCTTTCAGCACGCTGATGCTTTCGATATCGGAGGGGTTCAGCGCGTTCAGGCCGGAGATGCCCGGGCTGGTGGGCGTGTTGGTGGTACCCGAAAAAGTAGAGATCATGCTGCTGAGGTTCCTGTTCTGGCTGGCGAAGGGGACGCCATCCACGATATACAGCGGTTCATCGAAAGGGTCCCTATCGCCTAAGACGCTCAGCAGGGTGTTTTGCCCTCTCACCTGCAGATTGACCCTGGAACCCGGTATCCCGCTGGAAGGATCCACGGTAAGGCCCGGCACCCTGCCCTGCAGGGCCAGCATGACATTGGTGACAGGCTGCCGCTGTATATCCTCGGAGGTGACGACGGAGACAGATCCCACGTTAAATCGGCGGGTGTTGGTGCCGTAGGCCACCACTTGTACGTCATCCAGGGGGCTGTTGCTCCGGCTGAGGATGACGAAGAATTTATTGTCGAAATCCTTCACCTTATATTCTTTGGTGACATAGCCCGTGAAGGAGATCACCAGGGTCACGTTTTCGCCAACGCCTTTTATCTCGAAGTCGCCGCGGGCGTCGGTGGTCGTTCCCCGCCGGCTGCCTTTCACCATGACCGAGGCGCCCGACAAGGGGGTGCCCAGGCTGTCCTGTACCCGGCCGTTGATGACGGCGGACGGCGTGGCCGCCTCTTCCGGGATGGGCGCCGGGGGCGGCTTCAGCGTGATGAAGATGGTGTTGCCCTGGATCTGGAAGATCAGGGGTTGATCCGCCAGGGCCTGCTCCAGCGCCGTCTGCAGGGGTACTTTTCGTAGCTGCAGGGTGACGGGGACGGCGCCGGAAAGGTCCTCTTTTCTATAGAAGAATAAATAACCCGTCTGTTCTTTGATGGCTGAGAATACAGCCGTCAGGGGGACGGATTTGCCGGTGTAGGTCACGGTCTGCGCGTGGGTGCGGGCGCTCACCTGCAACATACCGGCCAGAAAGAAAATGACAGTAAGCTTCATGGACAATATCAATGTTTTCCCAGTTGAGCCATGGGATCTCCCGTTGGTCGATCTCATCACTAACAGCGTTTTGGTAAAATGCATACCTTTACAATGTTTAGGTTAATTAATAAGCAGTCGTAAAAAACTTGTTTATGCCTGATCTGAACGAAAGCCGGGGAAGGGTCCAATCTTACACCCGGCTTTTAGTTTTTCATAGCGGACCGGCTGGCCCGGAGTCTTTTCTATTTGGTAATGATGATTTTATGGTTATTAATGATGTTATAGTGGATCCTTGTTTGTGCAAGGCCTTCCAGCACTTGTCTTAACGTCAACCCTCTTCCGATCTCTCCGTCAAAAGTCCCCGCAGGCACAGCCCCTTCGTATTCCACGTCGATGTCATACCATCTTGCCAGCTGCCGCATGACGGTGGCCAGGTCCGCATCGCGGAAAGAGAAAGCGCCATTCTTCCAGGCCAGGGCCTGCTGCACATCTGCATGCGCGATGACGTCGATGTCGCCCTGAGCCCGGCTCCGTGCCTGCTGACCCGGCGACAGCAAGCGGAAACCCGCGCCCTTGCTCACCTTCACCGCACCTTCCACCAGCGTCGTCTTCAACCATGGCTCATCTTCATAGCTGTTGACATTGAAAGCAGTGCCGATGTCTTCTATCAGCTGACCATATGTTTGTACGCGGAAAGGCCGGCGTGCATGGTGCGCGACCTCAAAGTAGGCTTCGCCGGTGATCTTCACAGTCCGGTCGGTATTGGTAAAAGCGGTGGGATAGGTGATGGAGCTGGCGGCGTTCAGCCAGACTTTGGTGCCGTCCGGGAGGGTCAGCTGGTACTGGCCACCTTTGGGCGTAGACAACGTATTATAAACCACCTCACTTGCAGCTTGCCGCTTGTCACTTGCAGCTTTTACTCTATCACTTGCAGCTTGCGGCTTGTTGCTTGTAGCTGGTCGCTTGTCGCTTGTAGCTGAATACTCGAGTCGGCCATTCGACAACTTTTGCACCTGCGTATTCCCTTCCTGCGTGAGCACACCATTCGCGGCGCTGTCCAGCACGATCTGGCGGCCACCTGACAAAGTCAATATGGCCCTGTTGGATCCTGGTTGCAGGTCGGCGATACCCTGTTCCTGCCTCGCCTGTGCCTTGCGAACGCTACTGTCCGACTTCATCCACCACCATGCCCCGCCGGCGAGCACGAGCAGCACGGCGGCAGCCACCGCCCATTTCCTGAACATGACCACCTTAGGCCTTCCGACACCCGCATTCTTCCTTCGAAGGCCTTCTACGAACGACTGCCATTCCGCCGGATCGTATTCCGTCATAGGCTCCTCGGTGGCCATGAGCTCTTCCATCAGCTCCATCCACACGTCGTCCTCCCGCTCATCCGCCAGGTACTGTGACAGCAGCTGCCGCTCCTCCGGCGAAGCTTTTCCTTCCAGGTACCGGATCAGTAAGAATTGAATACGCTCTTTGGTTGCTTGGGTCATAATCTACCATAAGATGATCGAACAGGCGGATCGTACCATCCTGTCCCAAAATTTTTTTTCTGGGGCCTAACAGAGGAATAGGGCGGAAATTACGGCAAGCGAGAGTCCGGTGGCGTTGTGAAGATGCTCCTGGATGAACTTTATGGACGACCCCAGCTGATTTTTGACGGTGGAAAGGGAGAGCTGCAATTGATCGGCAATCTGTTGATGGCTAAGGCCTTGCTCACGGCTAAGGCGATAGATCTCCTGTCTCCGGGCCGGCAGCGCGTTCACCGCCTGCCGGATCAGCAGGGCCATCTCCTTGCTTTCCAGCACTTCCACGGCGGAGCTGTACGTAGGGGGAGCCGCTTTCTCTTCCACTTTGTCCTGCAGCCGATGGCGCGTGGCCTGGGTCCTCAGGTAGGTGAGGCAAATATTGGCGGCGATGCGAAAAAGCCAGGACGCGGGCCGCTCCACTCTGAGCAGGTCCTCTCTTTTCATCCACAGCCGCAGGAACGTCTCCTGCAGCAGTTCCCGGGCCAGGTGTTCGTCCCGGGTGATCTTGTAAATGAAGGGCAGCAGCCGGGGCGTGTAGAGGTGGAATATCCGGGTATAGGCCGTTTCATCTCCGCCCGCGATCCCTAGAAAGAGGACGTTGTCTTCATGATATGAGGGGTCTGTTGACAAGATCTATAGCTAAATCGCAAATGTAAACTTTTATGGAAACTTCATCCCTTTCCACTGCCACACAATGGCCATTGTCGGGGGCAAAAACCCGCCGATCAGCTATATGCCTGTAGGAGCCTTATTTTGCGCCGGTTACAGCGACGGAAGACCATATAGCTGTCGGCACATCAATAAACCTAAATCCCTCAAAAAGCATAATAATACAAAAAAGGCCTTACCCCCTCACTAGTCGTATAATACCCCTTCCCATCCCGCGCAAACCCAATCGCCTCCCCCTGGCGCTCCACCTCATAATTCCGCTCCACCGGGGAGCGCAGCAAGGTCTGCCACACGGCCTCCCCCGCCTTCCGCTGCCAGAAATAGACGGCTGAATAGCTTTTCAGCAACACCTTACCCCCATCCTGCGATATATCCCCCGCCGTGATCCACTTAGCCTGCCCCGATCCTTCGAAGTGCAGTTTTGCCCGCCAGGTGAGGGTGAGTGTGTCGTGGGCCTTGAAATTCAATGGAGTACTATACACTGACACCGAGTCCTCCCGCTTGGATACCACATACAGCAGCTGGTCGATGGGGTCCGCCAGTAAGGTCTCGGCATCCCGCGGACCATCGGGGTAGCGCAGGAACAGCGGGTCGGCGTCCAGGTGCTGGGAGGAGGCCGCAGCCGTCGCCGAACCCAAAGAAATTCCTCCCGGCTCTTTGATCCGGTAGATCGTAATATATTTCCGCACGTGATCGTTGTCGCCGATGTCAGCCATATATACATAGGAAGCGCCGGCGACGGGGCCGATGCTCACGGCGATGTCCTCACAATCCTTCACACCCAGCGCTCCCAATTTGGGATCGCCTTTGAAATAGCAGATCCGCAGCAGCTGCCCTTGGGGGGAGATCGCAAAAAACCGGGCAGAATCACCGGAATCGTTATGGACATACAATACGTCGGGAGAAGCAATAGACGCGGCTATGCCGGAAAGCTCTTTCAGCCGGCTGTCCTGTATCACTACCTTGGTAGGAGACTTGTCAGGGAGTGTATTATCACGTTTGCATCCGGCAGCTATCAAAACCACCAGCCAGATCCAATTAAAGATCATGTTCACCTGTCGCCATTTTTAAGGGTTTATGGCTCGCAATCCTTCTCTTTGTAGTCTTATAACAGGTAAACTTCCTGCAAAATACGATAAATTCCTGTCCTGAACGCCCTTTACAAATTGGGATTTATTGCGGATATTGTGGGCCCATTCACCTTAACCATGGAAAACTACACCTTGTATTCCCACGATGTCGACCTGGACGACACGATACTGCTTGCATTGAAAAAACATTTTCCCAAGTCTACTCCTTCTTTCCGGGAGGTAGAAGGGTCCAGGCAATGGGTCGTCTCCGTCAAGGGCGGCGGCTTCTTCTCCAAACCAAGGACACTGACGATCAAATACCGG
Source organism: Flavitalea plasmicola (assembly GCF_030546645.1). Lineage (GTDB taxonomy): Bacteria > Bacteroidota > Bacteroidia > Chitinophagales > Chitinophagaceae > Puia. The sequence continues at coordinate 726,144 of NZ_JAUOTO010000005.1, read as the reverse complement.
CAACGGCAAACACCTTCCTACCGGCTGAACAACGATGACTGCCCGGTGAGCATACAGCTCCGCGGTCTCTACAATTTTACGGAAGCCCTGCCCATGCCGCAGAACGATGTAAAAAGGCTCCTGCTGAAAAAGATAGAGACGGTGAACTCCGAGACCGTATTCATTGCCGACCCCATGCTGACAGCGGAAATGCAGGCCGCATTGAGCGAGCTGGCGCAATCCCTGGGCGCCCTCATTTTCGCACCGCCGCAGCTTACGCTTTCAAGATCCTCCGACCTGCATTTCATGGACAGCTCGTTCCGCCTGCTGATGGACCTGGGCGGCAATACGGGTGACGGTAAGGTGGAAATAAAAATAGCGTCGAAATATTATGACGATCTCACTCCTCCCACCTGGCTGCAACAGGACCGGAAGGCCCGTACCGAAGCCTTCCTCCGGCTGAAGGGCATACCCATCAACCCGCATCTGCCCATGACGGAAGACAGCAGCACCAGCCTTTTGCGGGACAAGCAGACCATCATCGAAAGAGTGTATTGTCTCACGATATTGGCGGCAAGGGGAGAAGGAGTGCCGCTGGAAAGATTGGACACTTTCATAAGGGACTATGCCATCGAAGGCTTCACCGAAGAAGAAAAAAAATTATACGCCAAGGTGGAACTTTCGGATAAAGACAAAGCCATCATGACCTGGCGTTATGAAAGCCTGAATGTGTTGCAATGGGCCCTGGGATTTGTCGATACGCTGACCTATCCCTCGGAGATCTGCGATGTACCCGCCCTCGTGGGTAACGTCATCGATCAACCGCGCGCAGACCTGGAGCAAAAAGCCGTCGTAAGGGATGAAGAAGAGATCCTCGACGAGCTGGACAAAATTTACCGGATGCATTGGGCCTGTGTGGAGGCACGCCTGCAACAGCAGGAGCCGGCCGGGGACCTCAATCCCAGCATCGTATATGAAAGGCACTACGCGTTGAACTGGCTTACCACTTACCTGGACCAGGAATGGGACGATGTGAGCACGGATACGTAAGGCGGAAAATAAATTACAAAAACAAATATATCGTGGCGGACATTGCTTTCTTTCTGCAATTGTGATAAATTAGGAGTATACACAAACCTTATCACTATGCCACATTTAAATCTATCCGGGCGTAGCCTATCATGGGCTATGATCCTCCTCCTGTTCTTCTCCAGCTGCAAAAAAGACATTCACCCAATTCCTTCCGGCGTCAAGGTGGACAGCAAGCCCAACAAAGCCTCCATCCTTCCTTTCCCTTTGGACTGGGAAGGCGCCAACAACCAGTACATGCCGTCACCCACCACGCTGCTGGCGCCCTGGGCTTTCGGCAGCAACCAGGAATTCATTTCGGACATCGCTTTCGATTATAAAGTTTCAGATGGCTGGGAACTGGTGTTCAACACTTTCAGTACCACAGGTACCACCTCTCCCGCCTTCTTTGCGCTGTATAACAAATGGCGGGGATTGTTGCGCCTGTATCTTTATCTTCCACCCAGCACGCCCACTCCTTCCACTTATCTCAATGATGGATTGAGCCTGTCGGGCGTCGGCGTATCTCCGATGTTGAACTACATCGGCGTGGCGCAGGCCATCGACTACAATAATAATGTGCGCAACACCACGCAGGTGGAACCATTCAGGATCCAGGCTTCCGGTGGCTGGCAAGTGGGCCAGTATGAGGTCGCCTTCGATCCCAATATCCAGACTGTCGGCTATGATCAGCTGAAAATGATCTGGAACATGCAGGCGGTAGACGTCTCGCAATTCAATGTGTCAGGGGCCATCAACGGTACCATTGCCGGCACGATCTCGCAACAGGCGGCCTCGCCTGATCTGTCGGGTACGGTGACCTCGGCCATCAACGCAGCCTACACGGGCATGGGTCAATCGCTGGTGAACCTCACCCCCGCCGCCGCGGGCCTTTCCACAGCCATGTTCAATGCCGGCAAGTCCGCCATACAGAGCGGCCTGAACAACATCGTTAAAAATATCTTCAGCGGCATCTTCGGAGGTTCCAGTTCACCCACCGTACAGCAGGTGCAATTATCCCTCAGTGCCAGCGTTACATTGACAGGCACGCTCACCAGCACTTCCGGGCTTGGCAATCCCTCGCTGGTGATTCCCGGCTGCCTCAACAGCCAGACCGCGCCGGGCTATGTGCCGGGATACCTCGGCAGAATGGGCGTGTTCTACCTGTCGGCCAAGCCTAAAGTAAATATTACAGAGGCGATAGGGGGAGTGATCAACAGCTACCAGGGATACCATCAAAATGTCGTCAGACATAATTACAGCATCGACAACAACTCTTTTTCTGTTGTCTACAATCCTGACGTGATCAACAGCAGCTCCTCCGGCGCCCATATAGAGAATTTCAAAAAGGAGCTGATCTATTTCGGACCGATAATAGGGCCCATCGGTACCTGGATCACTGCGGATGGCACCACCGAGACCGTCGGCGCCGTCAGCATTCAAAGTAATTGCACCTATTCCGACAACGATCAATGGTTCGGCCCTGGCATTCCGCTGCACCAGAGCCATGGCGCTACTGCCGTCAGGATATCCTTTAACGTCGTGCCCAATACCAACCCCACGAACATCAGTCCTTTGATCGTAAAAACGTTCTATATGACCGAAGTATATCAATAAATGAACAACACATGGGCCATATATATAGTCCTTACCCTCTTGCAAACACCTGCATCCATCATAACTGCAAAAGGCCAGCTTTCGATGGGCCTGGACCTGGGGTATGATCACAATCGTCTTCATACAGACGTTTCCAACAGATCTTACACCAGCAACCACCCGAAAGCTGGCTTCTTTGCCGGCATCCCTTTACAATACTTTTTCAGCAGCCGCATCGCCCTGCTGGCCGAACCTTCTTTTGCACAAAAGAACAGCCTCATCAAAAGAACGGGGCCTTTCACTGGCATCTACGCATCCACTATCAACAACTATTGGCAGCTGCCCGTCATGATCCGTTTCACCTTCGCCCATGCTGCCGCCTTTGGCTTTTACGTCGACCTTGGCCTGTACACTGCCTACTGGTCCGGCGGCAGGACCAACGGCGCCACCCCCGCCATCCTGAATATCTACGACAGTGTCCGCGCCAACGGTGAGATCGATGAATATTTCAGGCTGGTGCAGTACGACACAAAAAAACAATTCGACACCCGCAGGGACCAGCGCTTCGAATCCGGCTGGGTCAGCGGCGCGGGCATCAGCTATCAAATGTCCCGCCACTACAGTCTCTTTGTTCAAGCCAGGTACACCCAGTCTCTCACCGATCAGCAAAAAAAGTATATGGCCAACCAGGCGCCGCGCTACAACGAAACTTATTATATCACCATGGGTATTTTATTCCGCTTATGAACAGGATCTTTCTTATCCTCGCCCTCCTCTTCATCGGCTGCAAAAAAGTACAGCTACCGCCGGGTGCTTCATCCACCGGCCCGCCGTCAGACTTCAACGGCGTCTTCGAAATGTTCTGGAACAACATGAATACGAATTATGTTTTCTGGGACCTCGACACCACCCGGTGGGATGCCGTATACACCCGCTATCAACCTTTATTCGCCCGGCTGGACCTGCAGCGCTCCGAGGATGTGAAGACCTCCCTGCAATACTTCCGGGATATGACACAGGGCCTGCTGGACGGGCATTATTCGATCACCTTCAGCAATGCCTTCATCGCGGGATCGGCGATCTCCCCCGGCTATGAACGGCTCCGGAAGCGACCCGACTTCCACCCCCTCTTTCCCTATGCCGCCAACGACATCGGTTATCTCGACGCTGGGTATAAGGAGGGATATGACAGCTCCGAGTACCCCTCCCATCTCCTGCATGTTATTTCGGGTACCATCGACCATACCATCCTGTATTTTACGTGCAACGAATTTTCACTGTTCAAATCCAGTGTATCGCCGGTGCACAACGCCGCCCAGGACGTCCTGCAATATTTCTTCTCCCGTCTGAGCGATCCCTCCCTGAAAGGCATGATCATCGATCTGCGGGGCAACACCGGCGGAGACTTAAGCGATCTTAATTTCCTGGCGGGCCACCTCTTCGATCAACCGCTGCATTTCGGCTATACCCGCTCCAAAGGCGGCAACGGACGACTCGACTACACCCCCTGGGTGGATGCCGTCGTGACCCCTGTACCCGGCGCACAAAAGTTCCAGCTGCCCCTGATGGTATTGGCGGATATTTTTTCGGCCTCCCTGGCGGAGCAAATGACGATGGCCCTGCGCTCGCTGCCGGGCACTACAGTGATAGGCGAGACCACCCGGGGCGCCACCGGGGCTATCACGGCAAACGATGTCTATAATGCGGGACCATTCACCGTGCCCGGTTTTTTATCCGTATATACGGCTTCCGCTGAATTCAAATACCTGGATGGGCGGGTTTATGAGGGGAAGGGATTTCCGCCGGATATTCCTATCTCATTTGACCTGGTGGAATTGACGGCCGGGAAGGATCCGGCGTTGGAGAAGGCGGTATCCATGGTCAAATGATATTAAAAAATTTCATAAATAATTAACAATCAACAATATAATAAAAAAGAACAATTTGGTTATTGTACACTTGTTCATTATTTTTGCTTGTTCATTTAAAATGAACATGTTGTTTTACTGAACAAAAATGAGAAAAGAACAAGCAATACTTGAGGAAGCGATTACTAAGTTGCAGGAATACACCGGACTTCCTGTAGAAATTGATGGAATATCAGGCGAAGAAAAGCAACAAACTGATGCCTATCTAAACATAGCAAAAAAAGCTTTTATCGCAGAAGTAAAACCACTCGTTTCTAAAGGGAACAAGGCTTCTATATTTTCCCAGTTGAACCATCTATCTGATGAAAGTCGACTACCCGTTATTCTTGTTACACAATATATCCCTTCTGAGATCGCGAATGAGTACATAAACAATGGCATCAGCTATCTTGATATAGCGGGCAATTGCAGCATAGTATATAAGGATCTGGTTATCCGGATTGAAGGGAAGAAAAGAGAAAAGGTTGCGAAAGTAAATCAATCAAGAGCTTTCCAGGAAGCGGGCATTAAACTATTATTCCAGCTATTACTCAATCCTCAAAATGTTGAATTGACTTACCGGGAATTATCTAAATTAGCCGGCGTATCATTAGGATCTATAGGCAGCATAATGCAAGAACTCGTTGAGCTTAACTTCCTTCTGGTAACAAACAAAAGAAAAGTTCTTAAAAATATTCCATCGCTTCTGGAACGGTGGATAATTGCCTATCATGATATACTTAGACCCAGGTTGTTAATGAAGAAAATGCGTTTCATGAATCCTGAGCAGTATAATGAATGGGATCATCTTCCCATCCAAAATGCTGATGGTGTTGTGTTATGGGGAGGGGAGCCTGCTGCCGCGTTACTGACAAACTACCTCTCTCCTGAGAAATTTACAATTTATACCAATAATTCCTGGCAAGGCCTGATAAGAGATTTAAAAATAGTCCCCGATGACAATGGGACCATAGAAATACTTAGGCTTTTTTGGAATGAAACGGAAATACCCAGGGAGAAATATGTCGTACATCCATTACTGGTCTATGCAGATCTAATGGGGAGTAATATTGGTAGAAATATCGAGACCGCAAAAATGATCCTTGAAAATGAGCTATCATATCTCCAGTGACCGTTTTGACAATCCATCCTTAGCCGATTTTTTGGCTGTCTTAGCCAAATACTTTCAAGCTATAGATACAGATTTTTATGTCATTGGCGCAGCAGCAAGGGATATTGTCTTAGGTGGAATTCATGGCCGAAGGATAGGAAGAGTAACCAGAGATTTGGATATCGCAATTATGATACCCAATTGGCATAAGTTTGAAGAAATAGCAACAGACCTATGCCGTATGCCGGAATTTACAAGGTCACAAAAACAAAAGCAGCGCTTTATCTATAAAGAAGATCTGATATTAGATATTGTCCCCTTTGGGGAAATCGCTGCATCTGATAAAAACATCTATTGGCCTCCTGACGGCACTTCAGCAATGTCTGTCTCCGGGTTTATAGAAATGGCAAAACAAGCCCTTTCAGTAACAATAGATGGAAAGATTAAAATACTTGTCGCATCCATACCCGCAATTCTGATCCTGAAATTGTACGCCTGGCGTGATCGAAGCAGACAGACGGACAAAGATGCTGTAGACATTGCCTTGCTTATTGAAGAATACCTGGAAATAAATTTGGAAAGGGCTGTAAATGAACACTATGACATCTATGACCAGGACGGCTTCACCACTTTTGTTGCCGGAGCAATATTAATGGGCAGGGATATTAATGTGATCCTATCAGACAGCGTAGAAATATTGGCCGAATGTCTGCAAATTATAGAGGAGGAACTTACCAAAAATGAGAATAGCCTGTTGATCAATCAAATCCTGGAAGCTCATCGATCAAAGAAATATGAGGAAGTATATACGGCCTTTGCTAAAATGGCAGAAGAATTGAAAAAATAAGTAAGAAATAGTAAAAAAGACTGCTAAAGGGGTTTTCATCAGAAATCAGCCCCGATGGGCAAAGTATCCATTTCGATTTCGATCAATCCTACGCTATAAACGATACTTTTACATTTTAGCTGCGGCATCGACCTTCTGAACCTGTATCACCCGAATACAAAGTTTCTATTCCTTTTAATGTGCGTAGTTATAAAATACGAGAATAAAGAAAGTATAGGGTTGTCTTTAATGGAAAAACTGACTGAGATTACCTCAGATTGCTTTATTCCATATTCCGTTGTTGTAAACAAAAGGGGGAGAGCATCTGAGAACACAAAGCTCTTTACCCGCAGACAACTTGACCTATCCAACTATTCCAAACCTTTCCAACCCAATAACCCATAAGCATCTCACCGATACACATCCAACAACCCATCCGGCAGCTCCACATACACCTTCCTGTTCTTCTTATCCACCTTCTGCAGTGTCTCCTCATGAATAGGGATCAACGCCTCCTTGCCCTCCAGATCGATCCTGCACAACACCTGGTGCGGCTGCTCGATCACTTCCAGTATCTCCCCCAGGTCCTCATCCCCTTGAACAAGATGAAACCCCACCAGAGAAATAGGCGCCGACTTACCCGCAAACTGCAGGACCTCCGCTTCCGGCAGCCAAACCTCTTTCTGCACCAGCCGCCGGGCTGCCTCCTTTGTATCGATGCCTTCCAGCTTCACATACAGATCTTCGGGCCCCTTCGGCCGCACCCCCTGAATGAACCAGGGCAGCATCTCCCCTTTCTTCTCTTCCAGGAAGAATGCTTTCAGCCCCTTCAGGCCCGTTTTCTTGCCGAGGCGGTGCTGTAGCACCAATTCGCCCTGCAAGCCAAAGACAGCCACCAGCTTGCCAATATTTCTATAATTATCGCTCATAGATAAACGAAAAAAACAGGAGGCCTCATGGGAGGCCTCCTGAAAAAATTACATGTTTGAATCGAAGCTGAAAGCCTTCTTACACTTAGCCTAAGCTTGTGCAGGACCTTCAGGCCTTCTCTCCGGCCTTCTCATACCAGGACCGCCGGGACCCCTTCTGGGACCACCCTTGGCGCGCCTGTTCTCTTCCTGGCGCTTCTTCATCTGTACTTCGTGTTCGGAATGCCATTTCTGGAATTTCTCCATGGCAGCCGCGTCATCGAATAAACCTAATTTGACACCACGCAGTAAGTGTTTCAAATAGAGAACACCTTTGTAAGAGAGGATCCTTCTCACTGTGTCAGTGGGTTGAGCACCTTTGTGCAGCCAATCAAGCGCTTTTTGGCGATCTAATTGAACGGAAGCAGGAACAGTGAGGGGATTGTACGTACCGATCTTCTGGATGAATTTACCATCCCTTGGCGCACGGGCATCGGCTACTACGATGAAATAAAATGGTCTTTTCTTAGACCCGTGGCGTTGCAGTCTGATTTTAACTGGCATCTTAAATAGAAATTTAAATGCGTGAACAAATAAGGTTGCTTTCTTCTTTTTTGGACCGCAAATGTAGCGATCTGCAAGTAATAATTCAAAAATAATACATCGAAACCTTTTCTGCGAATCCTAAACCCGGAATTTTATAAATGGTGGAAAAAATTAACCTTTCGGATCGTGGCATTTTCACCGCCAAAATGGCTGTTTTTCCGCCAGTTATTCACTCGGCTACCGTTTCCCCATTCCCATTCTGCCCCCCATACCCATCGGCATCTTATTCATCATTTTCATCATCTGCTTCATCTGGTCGAATTGCTTCAGAAAAGCGTTGATCTCGTTGAGATCCTTGCCGCTGCCCCCGGCGAGCCTTTTCCGTCGGCTCTGGTCAATTACGTCCGGGTTTGCCCTTTCAAACGGCGTCATGGAGTTGATTATGGCCTCGATGCCCTTGAAAGCGTCGTCGCTGATGTCGATGTCCTTGACGGCCTTACCGACCCCGGGGATCATCCCCAGCAGGTCCTTGATATTGCCCATCCGCTTGATCTGCTCCAGCTGCTGCTTGAAATCCTCGAAATCGAACTGGTTCTTGCGGATCTTTTTCTCCAGCTTTTTGGCCTCCGCCTCGTCGAATTGGGCCTGGGCCTTCTCCACCAGGGTGGTGATATCGCCCATCCCCAGGATACGCTGGGCCATCCGCTCGGGGTAGAAAACGTCCAAAGTATCGAGCTTTTCCCCGCTGCTGATGAATTTGATGGGCTTATTGACGGTGTATTTGATGGAAATGGCGGCCCCACCGCGGGTATCGCCGTCCAGCTTGGTCAGCACCACGCCGGAGAAATCAAGCCGGTCGTTGAAGGCTTTGGCCGTGTTGACGGCGTCCTGACCGGTCATGGAGTCCACGACAAAGAGGATCTCGCCGGGATTGACGGCCCCTTTGATGGCGGCGACTTCTTTCATCATGGCCTCGTCCACTGCGAGACGACCGGCCGTATCGATGATGACTACATTCTTGTTCTTGCTCCGGGCCTCCTTGATGGCGTCCTGGGCGATCTTGACGGCGTCCTTGTTCTCGGGGTCGCTGTAGACGTCCACGCCGATCTGGCCTCCCAATACTTTCAGCTGCTCGATAGCCGCCGGGCGGTAGATATCGGCTGCCACCAGCAAGGGGGACAGGCCTTTACGGGTCTTCAGGTAATTGGCCAGCTTGCCGCTGAAAGTGGTCTTACCGCTACCCTGGAGGCCGGCGATGAGAATGACGGCGGGACTGCCCTTAGCGTTCAGCTCGCTCTCCTGTCCGCCCATCAGCTCTGCCAGCTCGTCCTTGACGATCTTCACCATCAGCTGACCGGGACTTACGGCCGTCAGCACTTTCTGGCCCATGGCCTTCTCCCGCACGACGTCGGTGAAATCCTTGGCGATCTTATAGTTCACGTCCGCGTCGATCAGCGCCCTGCGGATGTCCTTTACCGTTGCCGCAATATTCAGCTCGGTGATCCGGCCCTCGCCCTTGATCTGCTTAAATGCCGACTCCAGCCGTTCGCTGAGATTTTCAAACATATTTTTGCATCTTTGACTGTAAAAATGAAAAAAGTGAATACAACCACGTATTCACTTAAAATAGGATGCCAAAATTACAAAAAAATGTCCGGAAAACGAGTTCTAAAAAAATGTAACTCATTTTCCGGAAAAATCTAATATCTGAGACCTTCGTCAGAGCTGCTTCGTCACGCTCCTCCTCGGTCGTACCCTTCGCTTCGCTCGTGTATGGACAACGAACCTCCGGTTCGTTCTGTAGAGTAAATCTTTATCTCAATATTTATATCTTTTACTTAAACAATCCAACTTGTAGCTTGAAGCTTGTCGCTTGCAGCCAATTACACTCCCAAATAGCTCCTGAGCATCTTGCTCCTGGTGTTGCTCCTCAGCTTGGTGATCGCCTTGTCCTTGATCTGGCGGACGCGCTCCCGGGTGAGGTTGAACTTCTCCCCAATGTCCTCCAGGCTCATGGGATGGTCCACCCCGATGCCGAAGAAGAAGCAGATGACCTCTTTCTGCCTTTCCGTCAACGTTTTAAGGCTGCGGTCGATCTCCTGTTTGAGGGATTCCTTGTGCTCGATGTTGGTCTCGGCCCTTTCTGCATTGGGATTCTCCAGGACGTCGATCAGGGTGTTTTCTTCCCCTTCGGACAAGGGCGTATCCATGCTCACGTGCCGGGCGGCGATGCCCAGGGTGGACGAAACTTCCTCGATGTCCAGCTCCAGCAGCTCGGCCAGCTCTTCGGCAGACGGCTCCCGCTCGAATTCCTGCTCCAGGGTGGAATAGGCTTTCTGAATACGGTTGGTCAGGCCAACTTTATTCAGCGGAAGACGGACAATACGGGATTGCTCGGCCAGCGCCTGCAGGATACTTTGACGTATCCACCATACTGCGTAAGAAATGAATTTGAAACCCCGGGTCTCGTCAAAGCGTTGTGCCGCCTTGATCAAACCCAGATTCCCCTCATTGATGAGGTCCGGTAGGGAAAGCCCCTGGTTCTGGTACTGTTTAGCCACAGATACCACAAATCTCAGATTGGCCTTAGTTAGCTTGTCGAGGGCCGGTTGATCGCCCTGCTTGATACGGACAGCGAGCTTTACTTCCTCTTCGGGAGTGATCAGCTCTACCTTTCCAATCTCCTGCAGGTACTTCTCAAGGCTCTGGGACTCACGATTTGTTATACTCTTCGTGATCTTGAGTTGACGCATACTCATAGGCAGAGGTCTTTTTTAAAGGGTTTTTTTTAAGGTTTAAGGTTTTAAGTGTCGAACTAATTAGAAACGAATAAATAGTGCTTTTCTTATACCAATGCCGTCAACTTTATTTTCAGGTAGATGCAAACACCAATATATCATTTTTCGGTCACGAAACCAAATTTTTTTTGGTAAGAAGCTGGATATCAGGTGGTTTATGGCAAAATAGTACTGGTTTCAACCGATTTAAGGCCTTAAAAGGGGGTTAAAAAAAATTTTGACGGTACGATTATTTGTCTATAATTGCACATGCCGCGTTTGGTATACAGATTCAATATGATCAATAGATGAGTAAGAAACAACTTTTTACGTTAGAATACCCTGTAAGATGTTCACCTTCGATATTATACGAATTCCTTAGCACTCCCGCCGGGCTGCAGGAGTGGTTTGCAGATAAAGTAGATGAACGGGATAATGTTTTCAGCTTTTCCTGGAATGGTTCAACAGACAGGGCGGATGTGATGGAAAGCGAAGTAGAGAAATACATCCGCTTCCACTGGCAGCATGCGCCCCAGGAAGAGTTCTTCGAGTTCCGCATAGAAAAATCAGAGGTCACTAATCAGACCATCCTCGTTATAAAAGATTTTGCCAACAAGACGGAGATCAAAGACCAGAGTCAGTTGTGGAGCTACCAGGTAAAAGACCTGTTCCATCGCCTGGGGAATTAATGTCATTCCGACAAAGCGTTGATCAATACTTTATAAAGCCCCATCAGGATCTCCGGGGCTTTATTCCATTTATCGAGGCCGCAGGTTGCGGACAGCTTCAGGAAGGGACGACCTTCGCTTGCAGCTAGAAGCTTGAAGCTTGTAGCTTCCTCTAAGGGGCGATAGTTATCACCCTCCACCTCATGCCGCCATTCATCCTCCGAGATGGCAATATGAAAGCCCGCATCCGCCAGTTCCTGCGTATGTCGCTGTATAACGGGCAGGAACATCTCCTGCATCCGTCCTTTCAGGTGTAAGGTCACGCTGAAATAATGGCCCCACCAGAACATGGTGCGGATGGCCAGCACATGCTCCCGGGTGAACAGGCGGGGATAGTCCAGCATCACGTAAGGCAACCCCAGATAATTCTCCCCTTTTGATATCTTAGGCGTATCCCAATTCGCCGGCCACTTATCCAATCCCTGGCTCGCAGCTCGCAGCTCACTGCTGATAGCTTCCCAGACGCTTGCAGCTTGCAGCTTGAAGCTTGCAGCTCTCTGCATCTCGCCGCTCAGCTCGGCAAAAAGCGCCACCGCCCGCCCCATGATTGAATTCTTCGTTAAAATCCAGCCGGGATCACTCACCAGCGCCAATTCCTCTTTTGAAAGTTGTACTTTTGCGGCGTCCATACGTTACACAAGATACCATCAATTCACCAAGCGTAGTTCCTGTGCCGAAAAGTCCGCTCAAAAAACTGGATCTGCTGATCATAAAGGCCTTCGTCGGGCCTTTCATCGCCACGTTCTTCATCACCCTCTTCGTGCTGGTGCTGCAGTTCTTCTGGCTGTACATCGACGACATCGTAGGCAAGGGCGTGGACATGATCACGGTAGCCCGCCTGATCCTGTATGTCAGCGCCACCTTAGTGCCCCTGGCCCTCCCCCTGGCCGTGCTGCTGTCCTCTATCATGACCCTGGGCAACCTGGGCGAGACCTTCGAGCTCATCGCCATCAAGTCGGCAGGGATCTCCCTCCTGCGTTTCATGCGGCCCCTGTTCTTTATCTCGCTCGTCATCTGCTATGTGGCCTTTCTTTTCAACAACAACATCATCCCCGTGGCTAACCTGAAGATGAATACGCTGAAATACGACATCATCGTCAGCAAGCCCGCCTTCGACATCAAAGAGGGCGTTTTCTACGATAAGATCGAAGGGTATGTCATCAAGATCGGGAAAAAGGAAAAGGATGACTCCACCATCCGCAGCGTGGTGATCTACCAGCAGAACTACTCGGGCCAGCAGGACGATATCATCATCGCGGAAAAAGGCAAGATGGTGGTCACCCCGGATAAACACTCGCTGATGTTCGTTCTCCAGAACGGGTGGATCTACCAGGAAGGCAAGGGGGACAGGATGTCCACTACCAACGACTTCATCCGGATGGGCTTTAAGGAATACACGAAGATCCTGGACCTTAGCTCCTTCAAGCTCAACAAGACCGAAGACAGCGCTTTTAAGAACAACTACCAGATGCTGACCATGACCCAGCTGGGCCGGAACATCGACAGCCTGAAAAAGCAGAACGAGATCTATCGTAAAAGGGCAGCCACCGACCTCAGCAATGGTCTAAAATTCTCCCGGATGCTGGACACCACGGGCTGGGCCGAAGTGGAGAAGCTGCCTAAGATCGAATCCCGCTACCTCCTGGCCAAGGCCAGCCTGCCAACCCCTCCCGTGACGACGCCGGTAGGCACCTCCATCCCTCCCGCCAGGCCCGACACCAGCCACAAAGACAGCACACATAAAGACGTCGCCCATAAAGACAGTACCCACAAGGACCTTGCGCACAGGGATAGCACGCGTAAAGACAGCACCCACAAAGACCTTGCACATAACAATGCCAACCATAAGGACACCTCCAAACACCCCACTGATAGCTCAAAACTCAAAGCTCGCAGCTCGCAGCTCACAGCTCAAAGCTCGAAGCCGCCCCCTCCTCCCCCCGACCCCACCCTCCGCGACTACCTACCGGACAGTACCCGCAGCACCGTGGTAGAGCACGCCATTTCAGCGCTGAGCTCCGTCAAGATCCAGCTGGACCAGCCTGCTTTCCTGTATGGCAACCAGGAGAATGAGCTGGTGGTCCATCGCATTGCCTGGCATGAGAAGCTGACCCTTTCTGTCGCCTGCCTGGTGATGTTCCTCATCGGGGCGCCCCTGGGCTCCATCATCCGCAAAGGGGGGATCGGTATGCCCCTGATCTTTGCGGTGGTCTTTTTCGTCATCTTCTTCCTGCTAAACAATTTCGGTAAGAAATTCGCCAAAGAGGACGTCCTGACGCCGTTTGGCGGCATGTGGATGGCCACTTATGTCCTGACCCCGATAGGGATCTTCCTCGTGTATAAAGCGCTGCATGATTCGCAGTTGTTCAATAAGGAATTCTATTTTCGCATGGCAAAGGCCGTGCGGCTGTTCTTCCAGCGTCTTCGTCGCAAAGAGACAGCGCAATCTTAATTAAACCATTTCTCAGGAACCTTGGAAAAAGGAAAAGAAAATATCCGGATGCAGCAATGGGTCGCTGCCATCTCGGTCGTCCTCTTCTTTGTGAAGCTGGCGGCCTATTACCTTACCCAATCCGTCGCCGTGCTGACCGACGCGCTGGAAAGCACGGTGAATGTCATCGCGGGCTTCATTGGCCTGTATAGCCTCTACATCGCGGCCAAGCCCAGCGACGAAGACCACCCGTATGGTCACGGCAAGGCCGAATTCCTCTCCGCTGCCGTCGAAGGCTCCCTGGTCATCATGGCGGGGCTGATCATCATCTACGAGGCCATCATGGATTTCATCCACCCTCATGTCATCCTGAAACTGGACAAGGGCATCTACCTGGTGGCTTTCACGGCCATTGTCAACTTCATCGTCGGGTCCTTCAGCATCTATAAAGGCAGGAAGAACGGCTCTATGGCCCTGCAGGCCAGCGGCCGGCACCTCCAGACTGACACGTATTCCACGGCGGGCATCATCATCGGGCTCGTCATTATCTGGTACACGAAGCTCGTCATCCTGGATGCCCTCGTCTCCCTCCTCTTCGCGGGCATCATCATCTATACGGGTTATCGCATCCTGCGCCGCTCCATCGCCGGCATCATGGACGAGGCGGACCTGCAGCTGCTCCGCCATATGGTGGCCTATCTCAACAACCACCGCCGGGAGAACTGGGTAGACCTGCACAACCTGCGGGTGATCAAATACGGCGGCCTCCTGCACGTCGATTGCCACCTCACCCTGCCCTGGTACCTCAACCTCGTGGAAGCCCATGCGGAGATCGACGTGCTGACGGCCCTCATCCGCAAAGAGTTCGGGGAGTCCATCGAGTTCTTCGTCCATACGGACGCCTGCATGGATTTTCAATGTTCCATCTGTACAAAAGAGAATTGCTCTGTGCGCAAGCATGCTTTCGAAGAAAAGATCGAATGGACCCTGCAGAATGTGGTGGCGAATAAGAAGCATGAAAGGGTGGCGAAAGGTGTGGCAGAGAACCAGCTAAACCTGGGGTTTTAAAAATGCAGGACCGTTAGAAATTCGCTTCGCCATTTCGAAAATCATTCCATAGCCGCAACCAAAACGCAATTGCGCATTTCTACCCTTAACCAGTCTAGCCATCCTGGACGCCATCTCTCTTTAAGCGACGCCATTGGGAATAAGCTCGCCAGCCCTTCTGCTGTAGAGATTGATTGTCAATTGAAAGAAACAAACCCCACCATCGTCAACTATGAGTACATGATGCTTCCAACCAGCACCAAAGGAAGAACAAAAGAAGTTGATCCATACCTCCTTTTGCCCTTTCTCATTGACAATAGCAACATATTGTCTTTTATATGTGGAAAGCGGTCCCAATAATTGTCTGCGCGGATTTTTTCTATTATATTCCTGATAGGAACTATCGACTATTTGCTCCATGTCATTTATCTCGTCAATCGATAGAGTAGTCGTCCTGGCCTTATAAAACCCCGTAATCATTGCCATATCGACGCTTGAATCATAGTCAAGAATCGCATAAAGGGAGGTATCGACGGCAGAATGTGATACAGTCTGGCTAGTGGCAACCATCGAAAAAAAACAGGTTATGAATAAAAACGACCACTTTGCTGTAAACATATTTTGAATTATTACCCCGAAATATACCAAATAACGGCTTACCAAGGTATCAAAATCGCACTTATGAAAATTGCCAGTCTCGAAAGCATTTCTAAATCCGTGGATCCACCCCTAACCTTTTTTGACAAGCTGCAACGTATAGTCTTCAGAGTTAATATTATCTTCCCGCTTACTCCAGCCTGTCCAGATTCGCTTCAGTGTTAATAGCCGGCCGTCGAAAGAAATAACTCTATATAAATCAATTGAAGGGGGGCAATGCTCGCTATATCGCTGAGTACTCTTTGTCATGAAGGTCTTGTTGTCAAGCCAGCGAATTAGCAGGGTATCTGGATCGTTACAGGCTATCTCATTCGTCCAAAGAACTATTTTCTTGTTAATAAAATTGAAGCCAGCACATTTTGAGTCAACCATAATAAAACGGCCTGAAAGCATCTTTCTTACATCATTCCCAATGCCGGGAGGGCTCTCTTTACCTGGGGGGTATGGTACCCATCCCAGGCATAAAAAAAAGCAGCTGGTCTTACCAGCTGCTTCACATGTCTTAATGGCCTTATGTAACTAGATCTTACCAGCCAGTTCTTTACCAGCCTTGAACTTCGCTACTTTTTTAGCCTTTATCTTTATCGTTGCGCCTGTTTGAGGATTGCGGCCCGTACGTGCAGCACGTTTAGATACGGAGAAAGTACCAAAACCAACCAGGGTCACTTTATCACCCTTCTTTAATGTCTTGGCAATAGCCTCTGTAAAAGAGTCCAATGCGGCATTAGCTTCTTTCTTCGAAATTTCCGCGTCGCCAGCAATCTTGTCGATAAGTTCGGCCTTGTTCATGTGTCCTTATGTTTTAAAATGGTTATAGAATCAGCAAATATAGGGCTTTCAGCGGTTCGCCAAATAATCCTGCGACTGAAAATTCATCTCATCTTATCAACAGGACGGTCCCTTGCCGCTGTACCAGCACCCCTCTGTAGTCCACGCCACCGGACATCCAGACATAGGTTCCCGCCGGCTGATACTGCCCGTTGATGTCCCCTTTCCAGCCGGCGGAAGGGTCTGTCGTATAGAAAATGCGCTGCCCGTACCGGGAAAAGACGGCGAAATAACGGAATTCCTTTATCCCCACGGGCAGGGCCCGCAGCAGGTCGTTATGACCGTCCCTGTTGGGCGTGAACGCATTTGGGACGAAAATATCCGAGGCGCTGAAGATCTTTACGGCAATGCTCGCCGTGGCTTCGCACCCCGCCGCCGTCGAGGCCGTCACCGTATAGGTTACGCTTTGCGTAGGCCGCGCCAGCGGGTCCTGTATGTACGCATTGTCCAGCTCCACCGGGGGGGTCCAGTTCCACTGGCCTAAGCCGATACCATCGACATCCACCGCGTGCAAGGGCAGGGGCTGTCCGGCCAGGATGGAGGTGTCATTGCCCGCAAATAGCCTTGGCGGCGGGATAACGGCGACGGTCACCACAGCCGACTGCAGGGACTGACAGCCATTCCCATCCCTCACCGTCAGACGATAGGTCATGGACTGAGCGGGCTTGCTCACCACGGGGTCCGCAACTGTCGGATCACTGAGGTAGTCCGCAGGGCTCCAACTAAAATACATGCTCCCGCTGCCCTGCAGCTGCGTGGACAGGCCATAGCAGATAGGCGCTACAGCGGCCGCGCTGGCGACGGGCGCGGGGCTTACCACGACATTTACGGACGCGGTCTTTTGGCAAGGCCCGTCATGGGCCGTTAGATAATAGGTGGTGCTTGTCATAGGTGAAGCCTTCGGCTGCATTACGGAGGGATTATCCAGGCCTGCGGCAGGCGACCAGCTAAAAGTGGCGCCATTGGACGATGCTTGGATGATCGCGCCCTTTCCCTCGCAAATGGGTATGTCTGCCCCCCCATCCACCGTCAATGTATTGATCAAAGGTATATTCACCGTCTGCGTAGCAGTACAGCCGTTGGCATCCTTTACGGCTGCCACGTGATCGCCGGAGCGCAGATGGTCAAAGGCGCCCGAGCTCAGAAAGCCACCGCCATCCAGCGAAAAGTGAAAAGGAGGCACCCCTCCTTGCCCTGACACTAACACCGAGCCATCATTATCCGCACACGAAGCCGTCACGGGTGAAGTCGAGATACCTGGCCCCACAGCAGAAGCAACAACAGCACTGGTCGTGCCGGTGTGCCCCTTATCATCCTTCACGGTGATGGAATAAGGTCCCGGCGCCAGGCCCGTAAACAGAGGATCATCCTGGAAATTCACGGCATCCAGCGAATAATGATAAGCGCCCTGGCCACCCGTGGCAAGAACACTAATCGTGCCATTGTTCTTTCCGCAGGTAGCATCGGTAGGCGTCGCGACAGCCTGGATACAGACGACCGCCAGCGTTACAAAGCCGGCGCTCCCCTGTCCCGCGCCATCCAGCACATATACGGTGTAGCTGCCCGCCACCAGGCCCGTAAAGTCCGGAGAGGCCTGCCAGTTCGTTGCATCGATGGAATACGTATAGGGCTCGACGCCATTGGAAGCCACTGCCGTGATCTTACCCCCTGTATTCGTACAGTCGGGGTCCGTACCGTCGGCAATGACCTGGAGACAATGCTTGGAAATAGTCACACTGGTGGAATTGACAACCCCATTGGCGTCCTTAACATAGGCCTGGAAAGCCCCCACCGATACATTGAAAAGATTACTTAGCTGGTAATTGACGCCATCAAGGCTATACGCATAAGGCATCGTGCCGCCGCTGGCATTGATGGTGATCGTGGCGCCATTGCCGCCACAGTCGGCTTGCCGCACCGTCGTTGTCAGGGAAAGCGCAAAGTCGGTGGGCGGGATATTGGATAGTAATGTTAATAAGGCTATTAACAGAATAGGTCCCCTATATAACATAATATTAAAAAAAAAGAGAACGTCCGTTGGCGCATGCTTATTGCCCGGGGCCTATTTTCCAAATCCCGCCAATCCATGAAGGACCACCGGATCATACACCCGGCCATCCTTCACCACCGTACGCACATTCCGGATATCCCGTATGCGGGCCAATGGGTCTCCTTCCACGATGACCAGGTCCGCCCTAAAGCCGGGCGCAATGCGGCCTGTCACTTTATCCAGCTTCATCACCTGTGCCGGAACGATGGTGGCGGACTGGATCGCTTCCAGGGGGGTAAAGCCCGCGTCCACATAGAGTTCCAGCTCCCGGGCCACGCTGTAGCCGGGGAATCCCATGTCTGTGCCGGCCACTATAGGAACGCCTGCGTCAAACAGCGCCTTGGTGATCTTTTCCGCACTGGCCATGATGGGCTTATAACGGGGCGCCACATCCGGCGCCATGCCCATGTTCCTGAACAGCGCCTGCAGTGGCAGGGGCAGGGTCTGGTAGGCAGGCTCCATCTGGGTGATATCGTCCTTTGTATTGCGGAAGATCATCTCGAAAACGCCTAGGGTCGGGTCGATCACAGTCCCGTGCGCCTTGACAAACCGCAGCACCTCCTGGTTCGTGCTGTCCGTGAGGTCCACGCTCCTGTCCTTATTCCTCTTCATCACCTGGTAGACATACTGGATATGATTGATCATGTCCATGCCGGAATCGACGCCCTGCTGCAGGGTCATGCCCTCGGGGATATGGCCTGTCACCGTCAGGCCCAGCCGGTGGGCCTCATCGCAGATGGCCTTTACCACGGGCGGGGTCACCGAACTATAGATCTTGATCTGAACAAATCCATGCTCCTTGTATTTTCTCACGATGGCCACGGCCTCTTCAGCCGTTGACGCACGTACGATCCCTAAGCCCATGGGGCCAGGTCCGTCGATGATGCCTGCCTTTAAGATATGCGGTCCCACCCCCTTCCCGCCATCGATAGCTCCCTGGATAGCATCGATGTATTCGAATTCGTTGCCGCAATCCCGCACGGTGGTCACACCCGCCGCCAGGTAGGCCGGTCCCCATTCGGCCTGCTCGAAATGGGCATGCATGTCCCAGAGGCCGGGCAGGATGGTCTTGCCTTCAGCGTGGACGACGGTGTACCCAGCCGGAACGGCCAACTCCCCGGCTTTTCCGACAGCCTTGATCAATCCGCCATCTATTAACACTACAGCATCCTTCATCGCCACCCCACTCACGACATCTATCAGGGTACCGCCTACAATGGCCGTGGGCTGTGCTTTGCCAAGGGACGCGCCATACTTGCCGGAAAGGGAAGAGGGGCCCTTGCCGAAGAAGGAAGACACATCCTGACCCACACCGGACGCTTTTCCGCCCCGTGCGCCTGCCATTTCCTTTGTAAACAGCTGCATCCCATGCATGGCCGCGGATCTCAGCAATCGGGGCAGCAAGGATTCATATTGTTCCTGCATTATTTCCAGCTTATCCCCTTCCGCGTCATTGGTGATAATACACAACAGCTGGTCGCCAGGGCCTGTCCACAGCAGCTCATTGCCCCATACGAGGCCGCTGATGACATAGCGGTCCAGAAGCATGGGTCCTACCTCATCCGCCCCGTCCTTGCGGATCCTCACGGTACCGCTGGGCAATATGGAGATGCTGTCGGGTTTGCCATGGCTTTCCCAGTATTTCAGCAGCATCATCTGCACCGTGCCAGGCGCATAGCCGGCGACAAGAAAGCTTTGCTTCGATAGATCGCGACTATAGGTGCTGTCATCCACTCGGATAGACGCCGTCCTGCCGTGTATGACGATGCTATCGTTGATCGTAGAAAACCGGGACGTATTCCCTTTTATCCATAAGCTCAGGGGGTCGTACTTAGCAGTGATCCCCAGGCGGGCTTTCAGGGGCACCGGGGTGCCTCTGTCCGTGAACTTGAATGTTACGTCATAAAAGAGACCAGAGTCGGTGTGATGGACGATATAGCTTTCCTTGCCGATGTTCTGGGCGAATTTATGCAGGAGGAACGTGGCGCTGTCGGGGTTTTGCGCCATAGCGGCAAATTCCCGTAAAGCTAAAAACAGGAGTAAGAGACGCTTTCCCATTGTTTGTATTGTGAACCAAATCTACACAAAAATTTCCGACCGGCGTTTGTCCCCGATTGTGTGTTGCAGGGCTATTTTCTTCCTCGCCGAACGCAAAATAAACTCAAAAAGCATTGGCACAAACACTATATCCAGGATCATGATAGATAAAGCATATCTGAGTGTTGCAGGCGCCGAAAATATAATAAACAGAAAATTCCCCGACCAATATGTCATAAAAAAAATCAGAACCTTAGTAGTTAAACTACCTTCAGCAACATGGCACCTGCGAAAGAAAAAAATAATTACCCCGATTAATACCAGCGCATTAAGTATGGTAATTATTTGTGGAAACATGGCAATTGAATAAAGGGAATCCGGGCTGCATGGCAGCCAGTCTGAATTATATCCGAACCAGTCATTTACAATACCAGGGATCTCATATCCTCCCTGTGGATAAACGTTGGTAAATTCTGCTCTGGGGCTTATAAACCAGTCTAAGCCCTGCCCGACATAGTACCTGATGTATTCAACAGGATGTCTTTTTATGAGATAAACGCCATAGTCATGATAGAGCTTTCCTACCGAGGACCACTTCGGCAGATCCGAAGTCAGCGGATGGATACTTAACTTCATACCACAATATTGCATCAAGGGACTACGTGCATCCCAGGTGAAATAAATCACCAGCCGCCTGTCCGGAATCCCATTGATCGGCGATTCCGGATTGTTCATTTCCTTCAAAACCAGCTGGTGCAATGATCGCAGGGCCGGCGGTGGTGTATCCTGTTCCCGATGAGAAATATGTCGGTACATGATCAACGCATTACCTGCCAGTTGCCAGCCGGAAAAGGGAGAAAAATCCCGGATGCCTGATTGTTTTTCAAATAATGATGCCGTATACCAGATAAATCCGATAAACAGCAGGCAACCCAGGACTAGTCCGGATACCTTTACCCACCAGCGCACTTTTGAAAACAAAATAACAGGGACAGTAATCAAAGGATAAAAGGCGGCATAATATCTTAAAGAGAACAACAGTAAATTAGCAAATACGAGCAGGTACACCAGGATTGGCCGCGGCTTATGCAGATACCACATCATTATGGAAAACCAGAAAATCGTCAGGGCGGCGAATATTGCATCCGATAAAATATAATTTGTTATGGACAGGATAAAAGGATTCATTACCAGGAAAAAAAGAATAAGCAGCTTCACCCATTTCCCCGGACGCAGCAGGTACAATACAGTAAAATAGAGGTAAAGGACGGCGGCTTCCAGCAGCAGGTATTGAAAAATCACGATTGCCCAGTCTTTTCTGGTAAGCGTATGTATCCATCCGAGTAATTTTGAATAGCCAATCGGCCAGGCCGTCAGTTGTGTATTATGCCATGCAGCCCGGACATATTCGCTGCTGTCGCCAAATATAACAGCGTATGGATAGTAAATCTTAAGGAGGATAAAATGCAATATCAGCAGACAGCCTGCCCAAAGTAACAGGTCTGCGTTCTCTTTAAAAATGAAGTTCCTGAAAGAGCCGGAGGTAGTCATTCTGAAAGCGTTTTGGACAAAGTTAAACTTGCAGATTATCTTGTCCTGTCCCAACTGTTATCCATTCGGGAGCGATTACTGCCCTATGTAATCACTGGGCTCTTGCGGACTTTCCGGCAGAACTATGGCAATGCCCAGCACATCCTTATGTTCCGTCTCAATCCCCTGAAACAGATCAATTCTCTCATTGACAGTGGGATTGGGCTTTTGAGTTGATGATTTGCTATCCTTTGCAATCAGGTATAGCAGGAGCAATGGGTTCTGAGCCGTCCTGCCATCATAAGGATCGGCAGCATCATGCCCTAAGTCTATCTTTAAATGGTCGGACTCAGTCAGTACGCCGATGTTATAACCTTTTTCCGTATACTTTCTGCTTCTTCCGGGCCTGTTGATCCGGAGTCCTCCATAAAGAACAGGGTCTCCCTTATACTGTGGTTTCAGGTTGCCTGCTACCGCCACAGACCATTGTGTCAGCTCCGGGCTGAATCCGGTGATTCTCCTGTTGATGTATTCCAGCAGCCGTCCATGATCCAGGCCAGGTCCATACATGCCTTCCTTACCGACAAATCTGTACCTGGCCAGAAAATCCTCCAGCACCTGGCGCCCGTCGGCCTTCCTGTCTGCCAGAAAAACGCCACTGCCGGATACAGTCCTGAACCCGCCGGCCCCTCCTATCGCTGCGATAAAACTTTCGCCCAGCCGGTAATTTTCTTCCAGCATGTCCGGATTATCCAGGGGCAGCCAGATGGTCTGGTTAATGGATTTGCTGTAGGATATCTTTCTGAACCTGGCGGCGCCCATTTTATTAGGAGCCGTTACAGTGAGGGTGTGATGCGCTCTTATGGACACAGCCATATCCAAAGGAGTCAGCCCATCGTCTTCATACCGGTAAATCTCGCTCCGCAATTCGCTTTCCACCAGGGACAGGTGTTCGAAAGATTCCCAGATATGCCCAGTGGTGAATACCCTTGTCAGGTCTTCATAACCCTGTCTGTATCCGAACCACCTGCCCATCTGCAGTAAAGTGTCGTACTGTTTGCTGGCCCTCAGATAATAGCTCATCATCAGCCCCTCCAGCGTCAGCCCCCGGGACAGCTGGTTGCCCCCCACAGCAATGACTTTTACTTCTTCATCGGTGGAGTAGTCCAGCTTGTCATAACTGCTGCTGTTAAGCTCCAGGATTCTGAGGGCGGAAAGCACGTCCGCCAGTTCCTCCCAGACCTCATCGAAAGCCGGCAGCGACCTGTCAATATGCAAACCTTTATTGATAGCTTCCGCGTCGGCGCTGAAGGATACCCAGAGCTGAGCATATTCCTCTTTCAGCACAGCAGCGTGCTCGTTGTTTCCATACCGCCCGGTGATCATCCTTACATAGTCATATATAAGCTCATAGATCGCCGACATCTGGGTCACGATGTGCGTCACATGCACCAGCATGCTCATGGGTTTCCGGCTGTCTCCACGCAGGTTCCGGACAGCGCAGGAAAGGAGGAAAAGGTCGATAGCTTCCGACAGATGGACGCCCATTGCACGTTCGCGGATCAGCTGACCGGACTCGTCGGGTATGTTTTTTACAAACCTTTCCGCAAGATCGCCGCTGAAAATCATGGAAGAGCCGAAATATCCCTGGGGCTCCGGAAGAGACACGATAAAGTTGCGCGGATACAGATCATCTTCATGCGTATCAAGGAAGCTGCCCATGTCTATAAGGACATTGGCGAAAGGTGTCGCCGTATAGCCTACGTACGCCTTTTTGCTGAATAGTTTGAGCAGCCTTCTGATACTGTCGTTCGTTTTGCTGAGATCCGCGTCGGAATTATTGGCATTGGTATCGATGGATGCCTGATCGGCTTCATCGTCTATCACCAGCACGGGAATGCCGGCCCTGAGGTCGGGTGATGCCTTGGAAAAATAGCGGATCAGGCTGTTGAGGACCCTTGTATTTTTCTTTACCACGACCAGCGTGGGCGTTTCATGCCTGCCCAATACATTAAAAGCAGCCTGGCTTTTCGCGGAAAAATCGTTTTCGGCCGTAGTCAGCCGTGTCCAGCGATGCGCCGCTCCGGGCGGGTCGATGTAATTTTCTTCGGTGTCGACTTCCTTGTATCCGGTCAGCTCTTTATCCAGCCGCACCTGGGTTTGTTTGCGCAGTACCTTATGAATCCCCGCCAGAACAATGATAAGCCTGTACCCTGCATCTGCAGCCTTGGCGATCAGCGCCGTAAAATTGGCCGTCTTTCCACTCTGAACATATCCCACCACCAGACCCTTGTAGGAAAATTCAGTTCTGTGCGGATTAGCCAGATTACGCATGATGACCCTGGTCGCCTCATCGATGGACCTGATGATCCTGCCGGCTTTCTCATAGCCGTATTTTTCTGTCAGCTCGATGGAAAGGAAGTCCTCGAGCCTGTGCCAGTAATAGCTGTCGGCGGGATTGTTATTTTCCTGCAGCCAGTCACCGTACCATTCTTCATGCTTCTTTGGGTCGGTGACCACAGACACCGGAACGAGGGAAGTGCCATCATGTGATTCCTTATACTGGATGATGGTAAGCAGGTTTTTCTTCACGTAAACTTTCTCTTCTTCCGTCAGGCCCTTTTCAGTAACCGGGTCCTTTATCTCCAGTTCCTGCGCGAGGTTGAATTCGCTGCCTTTCAGCCGGAAGCGTTTAGCAAGGATATCAATTATTCTCAGGACGGCTTCATTCATAATCAGAAGATTTTCTCCTTCGTCAGCCTTGCCAGCGCCTGCGAGGAAACAGTCTTGAATGTTTCGAACAAATGCGCATTTTTTTCAGTCTTGTTGTATAGCTCTGCAAACGCAAGAGAAAAGATCAGCGCATCTATCGCACTGGTTGCAGCCTTGTTTGCTGCAGACTTATAGATGTTTGTATAAAAAGGGTGCGCGGCATTGACGATTACCTTGAATTTTGCTCCCTCGTTACAAATGATCTTCCACAACTGTCCGTTGTCCAGTTTGCCCGAGACAATTTCATAATCCTGTTCGCCGCCGTATTTCAGGAATTCTTTTATTTTATTTGACATCCACGAGCCGGATGGATTTACTACTTCCACCTCGGGATCAGATTTTCCGTTGGAAGATTTTGTGCGGATGCCGGCCTCCTCGATCAGTTTACGGGAGATGCGGTTCATATTGCCGGTGTTCTTCCGGATCGTATTGCTGACGGTGAGATGATCGTCGGATTTCTTATACTTCGACTTCGCCTTTTTTACGACCAGCGGGTTTACAATAGTTTTCAGGTGCTGGAACAACATCTCCGGAAACTGTACCCTGGATTTATTCACTGTAATCCGGAAGATTTCATCGAGACCGGGGTCTATATCGATGCTGATCCTGGCCAGCTTGTCATGCTCATCCTTAGCCTTGGTGCCATGCCATCCCCCAAACCGTATAAGCCGGTTGGCCCTGTAGATATAATAACCTTGGCCGTCGTTCCAGGAAAGCAGTCCTCTTCCTTCTTTCCACGCGGACTCGCTGGAGAAACCCTCCTGCGTGGGCAGCACATAGGCTTCGATAGCTATCGGGCTTCTGTAACCAGGTATTTTAAACTTTCCATCTTCCTTCTTTAAAACAATCTGTTCGGTCTCCGGCTCGCTTCTGCAGAAAGGATCCCAGGGCTTCAATGTCTGCCCGTTGACTTTTATATCGACCGAGCCCCCCTTACCAAGGCTGCCGTCCAGAAACCGGTGGTAAACCATCCTCAGGTGCAGTTTCAGGTCTTCTTCCAGCCTGAAAATAAAATTCTGGGCCAGTTTGTCAACGGTATATGATCTGAATTCCTTGTCGATATAGAAAAGGTCGTCCCAGAGCACCAGTGTTCCGGCCTGGTTAAGTACCACTTTCTCCTTCAGCAGTATCTCCTCTATCTCTTTCGGCTCAAGCTGGATCAGCTCCCACCCTTTCTCTCTTATATGACTGATATCCCATCTGTATCCGCACACCAGCGATCTGCTCTTTTTTGAAATCACCGTCAGGACATTGCAATGGCTCAGGGAAGCCGCCTTCATACCCATGCCGAATTTGCCCAGGTCGCCGGGCTTATATTCCGTCTCGACACCCAGGCGCATCGCCTCTTCCAGCTCCTTTTCATTCATCCCGCATCCATCATCCAGAATTCTGCAGATTACCTTACCGCTCCGGAACCTGAAGGTCACGGCTACATTCCCGGCCGCCACTTTCTCCGTAATCGAATTGTCTACTACATCCGCTACCGCGGAATTGAGGTCATAACCAATGGCCCTTAAAGCTTCAAACGTTCTTAAGGCGTTGGGGATGCTTTTTATTACTTTCATTCAGGGGAGATTTAAATATTTTCAGAACGACTTTTGCTATCTGATGCGCCAGCAGCGGTGGTACCGCATTACCTACCTGCGTGAACTGGGCCGTCATGGTTCCGCAGAAGTAATAGTTGTCGGGAAAGGTCTGGATCCTTGCGGCCTCCCGCACTGTCAGGCTGCGGCACTGAGTGGGATCGGGATGAATAAAATAATGCCCGTCCTTGGAAATATGGCTCGTAATCGTCTTCGATGGCCTGTTCCACACCTGTACGCGAAAACGATCTGAGAATGTCTTAAGGTCCTTGCCTTCGGTTACATTTTTATGCGCCGGCAGCAGGGACTCAGGAAGCTCGTTCAGCTTTGGCGAAACCTTCCGGACTTTCGCAAAACTGGATATGAAAAAGTAACGGTGAAGATCGCTTTCCATATGCGTCTTGGATAAGTGATTACATACCCCTCCTAATCTTTTGTCTAAGTACCAATCCGGTCTGTAACTGACATTCACTGCCGGATAGGGAACATAATCCGCGCCCATACCGTTCTGTGGCAGCGTCACCTGATCAAGGTTCCTGTATATTTCCTGACATACCATATTATCCACACCGTCCAGAATGCCTTCGCGGGCAACCTGGGCAAGCGCCGCCTTCCACAATTCATTACTGTCATTGCCTCTCGAAATACCACTTCTGATCCTGGGAAGTCCCTGCAGCACTTTTGAAACAGGTACCTCGTCCGCATCTTCCAGGATATCAGGTATCACACTGATGTCTTTACGTACGCCCAGTAATATGACCCTATGCCTGGACTGCGGTATACCATATTTTTCAGTCATGATCACATAATCCATCTGTCTGCCGTATGCAGGATTGCCCGCCGGATCGTCACTCCCGGACTTTACTACAAGGGAATAAATCCTGTATCCCGGGCAGGTGAGCAGTCTGCCATTCCTCCACTTATCCCGTAATGCCACGGACGCCGGATCTGAAAGATCTGCAAGCATTTTATCAAACATCGGACTTTCCCTGGTCTCCGCCGACAGAAGTCCTTTTACATTTTCCATGACAAATACCGAAGGACTATGAACCGCAAGTATCCTCAGATATTGCTTGTAAAGCCCTACCCTTTCATCCTTGCTTTCATCCAGCATCTTCTCCTGCCGCCTCGACCTGCCTACTACGGAATATGCCTGGCAAGGTGGCCCCCCAATCAGGAGCCAGTCTTTCCTGCCCTCCAGCGCAGCTTCGATCCTTCTGTCCACTTCGGCAGTTGCTACGGCGCCCTTACCTTCACCCAATGTTGCATGCCATGCTTCATCCAGGGCAACTTCAGCCTGCTCGGGCCACATAAAATATAAATTTGAAAGCGAAAGCTTCCCTTTCAAAAATTCATAATAATCATCCGGGACATCGCCGGGATCAAACTGGCGAAAAAAACTCCTGAGCGTCAGCGTCTGATGAGCATTGAGCTCCTTTTCCACTGAAAGGGCAATTTTGAAAGCGTTGCCACCCTTAGCGTCCGGCAATGCCGAAAACCCCTCTCCGAGTCCGCCCGGACCTGCAAACAGGTCAATCACAGGTATTGCCAAGCTGGTGCGATTTAGTTGTTCTTAAAAAATTTGGCAAATATTACTCTTTTGAGACGAAAACGGAATTTACTTTTTATCATTGAAGAAATGGCGTACATAACCGAAAATACCGTTAAAACACCTGAAGGGGAATCCGGTACGGATGATAAATTACTCATTTTGTAAATTCGAGGGGCCGGCATATATATTTATTTTTATAATCTTTGTACTGTATTAAATGGCGCCAAAAAACAACAATCATCTCTATAAAACCAGGTAAATCGTAGATTGGTCGCAAATTTTCAGCAGGATCGATCAATGTAACGCAGTATGGCAAACGAAATGGATTCTCACGGGAAGGAAATAAAGGCGCAATTCAGGCCAAGGGCCAGATTGCTGATTCAGTTGGGTGACCAGCTGATAAAAAATGAGAGCATTGCGCTGGTTGAACTGGTGAAAAACGCCTATGATGCTGATGCCACCATCGTGGATATTCTTATGTTCCAGCCGGACATCCCGGATCAGGCGACTATCATTATCGAAGATGACGGGTATGGCATGACCGTTGACACGGTGCAGAATGTCTGGCTGGAGCCGGGCAGCGACTTCAAATCACAGAAAATCAAGAACTTGGAGGTTTCGCCGAGATACCACAGGCTGCCCATCGGCGAAAAAGGCATCGGCAGATTTGGCGCCCATAAGCTGGGAAACGTCATAGAAATGACCACAAGGTCCGCCGGCAGCAGGGAAGTCTATGTGCGCATAGACTGGACGGATTTCAACAATCATAAGTACCTGGAACAGGTGCCCATAAAAATATTCGAGCGGGAGAATCCCGAGGATTTCCCTGGCGATAAGACCGGTACCCGGATAGTCATCCGGCGGCTGAGGAAGCAATGGGACAAGGCGATGGCCAGGGAAGTCAAAAGAGCCATCACAGCGCTGGCTTCCCCCTTTGATGAAATAGATACCTTCAGGCCTTCCTTTTCGATCATCGACAAGCCCGGCTGGTTCCAGGGCCTGCTGAAATGGGAGGACATCCGGGAATATGCGCTGTTCAGATTCAAGGTGGACATGGAAGGATCGTCGATTACATCCTTCGACTACCAGTTCACTCCATGGCCCACTATGCCTAAAATCTCCCCCCGGAAAATCAATGATGGCGATCCGCTGATCGAAACATTCCTGAAAATCCATGACGAAGACCAGAAAGATGCCTATGTGACCCTATCGGACTACAGAATAGGAAAAATCACATTTGAAGGGTACATTTTCGACCTGGATGCTTTTGTGCTGAAGCTGGGTGTCTCTGACAAAAAAGGGTTCAGAGACTATATGCGCACCAATGGCGGCGTAAAGGTCTTCCGTGACGGGCTGCGTGTATATGACTACGGGGAGCCGGAGAACGACTGGCTGGGACTGGATTACCGGAGGTTTCAGCAACCTGCCAAGGCCGTCAGTAACAACCTGATCCTGGGCGTCGTTCACATAGACCGCAAGGATAGCATGGACCTGGAGGAAAAGACGAACCGGGAAGGTTTTGTGGACAATGACGCCTATCAGGCATTTAAGAAAGCCATACTTCATGCCCTTGGCCTGGTAGAAACTCTGAGGGCGGATGATAAAAAGGCGTTAAAGGAGATATATGGCCCGACAGCTAAGTCCGAGCCTGTGGCCAGCCTCCTCGCGGAAACCAGAAAGTATGTCGAGAAAAATGTGTCAAAGCCCACCGTCAGACGGCGCATCCTGGAATACCTCGACAAAATAGAGGCTGACTATACGCTCGTAAATAACAATCTGCTGAAGGCTGCCGGCGCAGGATTGAGCCTGTCGGTAGTGGTGCACGAGGCAGAAAAGATCATCAATGAGGTAGAGAAGGTATTGAAGTCGGAAGGCACTACAGAGAGGGCATTACACCTGGTACAGCACCTGTCTTCGCTGATAGACGGATATGCGGAGATCGTCAGGAGATCCGCGCAGACCAGTGAAAATATTGTTGAGATCATCGACCAGTCCCTTTTCAATACGGAATACCGGCTGATCTCTCATAAAATCGAGGTGGTCAAAGAGTATAAAAACTACAAAGGAACTGTTCAGATAAAAGTGGCCAGGAACCTGCTGATAGGCACGCTGCTGAACCTGATAGATAATTCCATCTACTGGCTGCAGCAGCAGACAGTAAAGGCAGAGGAAATAAAGCAGTCTTTTGAAAAGAAAATTTACCTGGGTCTGTCGGAAGATGATCTCTATCTCCATCTTATTCTGGCTGACAATGGAACGGGGTTTCTCATACCGACCGGGAATATCACAGAGCCCTTTGTCTCGGCCAAGCCGGGGGGCATGGGGCTGGGCCTGCACATTGCGGGAGAGATCATGGCCTCGCAGGGCGGGAAACTGTTATTCCCGTCCCCGGAAGATCTGGACATTCCCCCGGACTTTAAAAATGGAGCTATTATCCAGTTGACTTTCAAAAAATAAGCTATGAACATCCCCCTGAACGGACGCATTGCCATTATTGATGATAAGGTTGAGCAGGCTCAGCCATTGATGAACGTGCTTGCGCAAAAAAGATGCGCCTGTATGCATTATACAGGAGAGCTGCGCAATCTGCCGGAACCAGATCAGGCAGGCAATGATATCCGCATCCTCTTTCTGGATATCAATTTACTCGGCAATGCCAGCTATAGTGCTAAACAGCTGAAAGGCCCACTTGTGGGCGTGCTGGGAAGAGTTATTTCAAAATCGAACTTCCCCTGGGTGCTGATCTACTGGAGCCGGCACGAAGAAGAACATGGTGGTCTGGTAGATGAAATCTTCGCTAATGATCTGTCTGACAGGAAACCGATAGCCACGCTGTCTCAGAATAAATCCGACTACTTCTCCATGGACGGCAGCAGGATGCCAGATTTTGACGCTAAAGTAAAGGGTCTCTTTGCGGCAATATCCCTGAAATTGCAGGAAGAGCCCGCTTACAGGCATCTGATTGACTGGGAAAATCTGTTGCACAATGCCGCCGACAAAACTTTGCAGGATATTTTCAGCACTTATCACACCGACTGGAAGAATAATGCCAATTACCTGATAAAAAGACTGGGAAAGAGCTTTGCGGGAAAAACTTCTTTAACAGACACCCCGGAAGGAATGATCAGAAGTGCCTTTCAAACGCTGAATAACGTTTTTGCGGACACTTTAGAATATTCGGTTAACAATACAACCATTTCATCTCCTGGGGAGATGTCCTATAACCCGGAGTTTGCCACCAACAGTATTTACAAAGTCAATAAAAAGCTTTTACTCTCGGATGACAGTAATATTATTGAATATTCCGGCATGGTAATTCAAAATAGCAGATCATCAGCAGACAAGTTGTATAATGAAATACTAAATAGTTCTTTCAACAGGGCCAGAGTGAAAGAGGCAATGGATCCCGACACACCGAAGAAAGAGTTCGAAAGCATATGCAGCAAGATAAGAGATGCCATCAGATCGTCGTGGAAAAGGCTACATCTGGTTGTGACACCCCTGTGTGATGTGGTGCAGAAAAAGTCCGTGAATATCAAAGTCGTTTCAGGCTTTTTAATACCTGGTGGCCTCATAAAAAATATCGATGAAAGATCTGAAGCGGTTTTTATTTCGCCTAAATTTCAGATAGCCAATGAGGTATACGCGCTCGTTTTAAATTTAAGATATTTCTATACCATTGACACCCCTGAAGAGCTGAATCAGGAAGGCCTTACCCCCCTGTTCCGCGTAAGGCAATCATTACTTGCAGAGATCCAGTCCAGACTCGCCAGACATCTCAGCCGCCAGGGTGTATTGTTCATCGACGATAATTTTTCATAGCATCCTTCACCACCGCCCAACCCAGAAACTCAATAACAGAAGCTGCCGTCAGCGCGTTGATGATATTGCCGGCAACCGGCACCCATCCTATCAGGAATTCAGAAATACCCCTACCTATCATCGTAGCAATGCTGCCGATGAAGAGGCCCTTCGAGATCGAATCTTTTAAACCCACCTGGAATACCGCACCCAGCCGGATGACCATGATAACCTCGATGGGCACCAGAATGATATTATCACTGGCCGGCAGCTGCGCCATAAGAAGAGCGGCCAGGGCGCCGGCAATAGCAGCCCCATGGACAATTCTCCGGCTTTTTATCTTTTCGGGATAAATCATCCTGCAATCTACTAAAAACCCGTGCCATCATACATTACAATCAGGCCTCCAAAAACACCTATATATTTGCTATAACATCCTCTTTATGCACCTATTTCAACGTTCCACCATAGTCATATGCCTTCTCCAGATCGCCTTTAACCTTAAAGCCCAGCGCATTCTCACCAACCAGGTAGGCTATGAAGCCACGCTTCCCAAGCACGCCGTCATCATGGCCGAAGAAAAGCTGGAAATAACGGCTTTCAATCTTATAGACACCCGAACAGGCCAATCCATCTATCAGGGAATCCCCGTCTATAAAGGCTCCGTTAGCAAATGGAAGAACTGGACATTCTGGATCCTGGACTTTACCAGCCAGCAAACCGAAGGCACTTACACCATCCGGCTCTCCCTGCCAGGCAAGACCACCACCTCCTACCCATTCATCATTGGCAGGAACGTCCTGGAAAAAGCCACCCTCTCTGACGTGATCTACTACTTTAAAGGACAACGCAGCGCCGGCCTGATCGACCAGGCCGACCATCACCTGCCCGCTCCGCCACAGGCGCCCGGCCCTAACCCTATCACCGCAGCCACCCTGGACGTCCACGGTGGCTGGTATGACGCCACAGGCGACTATGGCATTCACCTTTCCCACCTCTCTTTCTCCGCTTACTTCAATCCGCAGCAAGTATCCCTGACAGTATGGAGCCTGCTAAAGACCGAAAAGCTCCTCGGCGAAAGACCAGGCACGGACTTTCGTCAATTCCGCAGACGACTGCTGGACGAAGCCATGTACGGAGCCGATTACCTGGTCCGTGTGCAGGCCAGGAACGGATCGTTCTATCGCAGCATCGGCGCTCCAGGCGCCGGCAAGCTGGCAAAAGACAGAGGCATCTCACCTGAACAAAAAAGCTATAGGATCAAAGTTTCCAAAGACGCTTCCTGGGGCAACGACCCTGTTAAAGATACCTGGCGGAGCTACCAATCCAGCTACCGCAGCGGCGCGGGAATGGCCATTGCAGCCCTGGCCATAGCTTCAACTGACAGCATATCGGGAGAATACACCACCCAGGACTACTTAAAAGCAGCCGAAAATGCTTTCAACTTCCTGGAAAAAGAAAATGCCGGAATGACCAATGACGGGAAAGAGAATATCCTGGACGACTATTGCGCCCTCAGCGCGGCCACAGAGCTGTACATAGCAACCCATAAACCAGCCTACAAGAATGCCGCCGAAAAAAGAGCCAAAAACCTTATGGCCAGACTCACTGAATGGCAAAACTACAAAGACTACTGGCGTGCCGATGATGGCGATCGCCCCTTTTTCCACCCCTCTGATGCCGGCCTCCCGCTGATAAGTCTCCTGACCTACTACCCCTTTGCAAAACCAACCGTCCAGGAACTGATCAAAGCCGCCGTAAAACGATCTATTAACTTTGAGCTCACCATCACCAACGAAGTCAACAACCCCTTCGGCTACAGCCGGCAATTGACGCAGGACACGCTGGGTAAGAGGCATAGCGCCTTTTTCTTTCCTCACGGCAGCGACGCTTCACCCTGGTGGCAGGGCGAGAATGCCCGGCTTGGTTCCATGGCCGCGGCAGCCAGGCTGGCATCAAACATCTTTAAGGAAGACAAGCCTCTTCACGACTCATTAGAATCTTTCGCCCTGGATCAGCTGAACTGGATACTGGGCCTCAATCCCTTCGACGCATCGATGCTTCAGGGCACAGGCCGCAACAACCCCACCTATGGTTTCTTCGGCACTTTCGAGTATACCAATGCGCCGGGCGG
Source organism: Flavitalea plasmicola (assembly GCF_030546645.1). Taxonomy (GTDB): domain Bacteria; phylum Bacteroidota; class Bacteroidia; order Chitinophagales; family Chitinophagaceae; genus Puia. Next base: position 692,276 of record NZ_JAUOTO010000005.1, on the reverse strand, counting down.
GATCGTCAACGGCATCACATCCGGACTTTATGATGAGGAAGACATTGATCTGAACCTTCCCTATGCAATCACAGGCAAAGACTCTGACTGGCGATGGGCGGAGCAATGGCTGCCGCATGCTGCATGGTATATGATGGCAGTAGCACTACGGGAATAATTGCCACCGGGCAAGTAGTACTTTCTTTATTGTCGATTGTTTCTTGTACCTGATAATTAAATTATTATGCAGAGGATAATGATGTTGTCCGTAGCCATAACTGCAGGGATATTTTGTTCTGCGCAGACAATCCCCCCTGACAGTGGTTTTAAAACGCCCCCATCATCAGCCAGGCCCCGTGTATGGTGGCATTGGATGAATGGCAATATCAGCAAATCCGGTATTACCGCAGACCTGGAATGGATGAAAAGGGTCGGCATCGGTGGCGCCCAGATCTTCGATGTGGATCTGCGAACGCCGCAGGTAGTGGACAAACCCATTCCCTTTATGACGCCCGGATGGAAAGACGCCCTGCATTATGCAGGCGCCGAAGCAGACCGCTTAGGCCTGGACCTGGGCATTGCCTCCAGCGGCGGCTGGAGCGAGTCCGGCAGTCCCTGGGTAAAGCCGGAAGAAGGAATGAAACAGATCGTATCCAGCGATACTATGATAGCAGGGCCACAGCGCTTTTCCGGCATATTGCCGAAGCCAACGGGCTGGTATGCAGACACAAAAATACTGGCGTTCCGCCTCCCTGATACCACAGACGCTCCTTCTGACTGGGTCTGGGCATTGCTGGACAAAGCGCAATACAGGGTCAGCGCACCGGATGCACAGCGGGCAGCGACCCCGCCAGTCAGACCAGAAAAGGCAATCGATCCCCACGGTGTAACAGACATCACCGCAAATATGCAGACCGACGGGACATTGCAATGGACCATACCTCCCGGAAGATGGGTGGTGCTGCGGATGGGGTATGCCCTGACCGGGACAAAGAGCCGCTTTGCTTCAACCGGATCAAACGGCCTGGAAGTGGACAAACTAAGCAGACAACATACAGAAACTTACCTGGACCAATACCTGGGGCGCGTCGCGGACGCATTGGGGCCCGCCTTTGGCAAAAGCTTTCAATATTTCTTAATGGACAGCTGGGAAGTCGGCGTTGGCAACTGGACAGAGGAGCTGATCCCGGAATTCCAGCGCAGGCGCGGCTATAACCCCATACCCTACCTGCCTGTGCTGGCCGGCTTTATCACCGGCAGTGCCGGTGAAAGCGACCGCTTCCTGTGGGACTTCCGCCGGACCATCGCCGACATGGTAGCAGAGAACCATTTTGGAGTGATCAGCAATTATGTTCAAATGAAAGGGTTGCGTGGTGTCTATGCCGAAGCTATCGGGGTTGAACAACCGACTACAGGCGATGGCCTGCAGGCCAAAGGGCAGGTTGCCATCCCCATGGGTGAATTCGTCCTGGAGCCATGGCGGCTGCCGGGTGGAAGGGAGACAAACAGGGCCGACATGCGCGAAGCCGCCTCCGCCGCACATATTTATGGCAAAAACCTGGCTGCGGCCGAGGCTTTCACGACAACCGAAACGACCCCGTGGGCACAGGGCCCTTACGACCTGAAGCCCTATGCCGACTGGGCCATGGCCCAGGGAATCAACCAGTTTGTGATCCATACCTCCGCTCACCAACCCTTTACAGATGACAGCCACAAGCCCGGTGTAACGCTGAGCGGTGCCGGCCAGAATTATACCCGCAACAATACCTGGGGGGAACAATCCCTCGCATTTAATTCCTACCTGGCGCGAAGCTCCTATCTCCTTCAGCGGGGACAGTTTGCCGCCGACCTCCTGTACTATTATGGCGAAGATGCACCCGTGGTGGTGCCTTACTGGAAGGCCATCACACCCGCTCCGCCCATAGGATATGACTATGACTGGCTGAATACGGAAGTGTTGCTGAGCCGCCTCTCGGTAAGAGACGGACAGCTGGTCCTCCCTGACGGGATGAGCTACAGGCTGCTGGTCATTCCTGCCGATGTTACCAGACTGACACTGCCCGTCGTACGCAGGCTGCGTGAACTGGTGGCAGCGGGCGCAACTATTCTGGCGCCCCGGCCCGGCGAATCTCCCAGCCTGGCAGACTACCCGGCAGGAGACGACAGCATCCGCGCCATCGTCAAAGCGGTGTGGGGCAGGGCCGGAGGTATCAGAAGATATCATGAACCGGTGGGTCATCCGTACGGAAAAGGAAAAGTATTTTCCGGTCCGCCTGTACAGGAGGTGCTCGATTCACTCGGTGTTCTGCCTGATTTTCGCTATGGACGGGTCGCAATAGACGACACGCTTGTCTGGATCCACCGCCGGACAAATGATGAGGATATTTATTTTATCGCCAATCAACGCCCCGTCCCCATGGACTTTGAAGCGAGGTTCCGTGTGGCGCACAAATCACCTGAGCTATGGCATCCTGATGACGGTAGTACCGAACCTGCCGGATATACCAGCGACAGCCTGGGAACAACAGTTCCACTACATTTAGATCCGCGTGGATCTGTCTTTGTGGTATTCCGCCGTCCGGCGTCGGTAACTACCCGGCTAACCCCGAAATTTAAAGAGACGCTGCTGGCTAAAATCGCCGGCCCATGGATAGTCAGGTTTCCGCCGGATTGGGGGGCGCCCATACAGATCAGGCTTGACAGCCTTCAATCCTGGACCCGTTCAAAAGATGCAGGTGTAAAATATTTCTCCGGCACTGCTACCTATACCCGCGACATCTCCGTGCCTGCCTCATGGCTTCGTTCGAACACCAGGTTAATCCTGGACCTGGGAATCGTAAAAGAGATCGCTGAAGTATCGATAAATGGAAAGTCTCTGGGTATTCTTTGGAAGCCCCCTTTCCGGGTGAACACAAAAGACGTATTAAAACCCGGGATGAATCACATCGAAATAAAAATCACCAACCTCTGGCCCAACCGCATGATCGGCGATCAGCAGCCCGGCGTGACAAAACCATTCACTTTTGCGATCATCAAACCCTTCGACAAAGACTCCCCGCTGTTGGAATCGGGACTGCTGGGACCTGTGCGGGTCTGTCTGTCATCTCCCGTTCAGTAAAACATCTTATTAGTTCTATGTTCGCCGCAATGTGATAACAGGGTGTTGTCTTATTTTTATTTTCCACAAAACCTTGTCCATATGCGCGCTATCAATCCTGGCAAAGGCAGACTGATCCTGGTCATTGCGGCGGCGGTCTTTCTCCTACCTGTATTGGTCCCCGCCTGGCACCTGCTGCAAAAGACCGGCGGTGCCTTTTCGCTGCCCCGCGACGAATCCTTTCTGCAGCTGTCCACTGCCAAAGCACTGGCCTTCCGGCATATATGGGGTGTCGGCCTTTTTAATTTCGAATCAGCTTCCCCCTCCCTGCTCTATCCCCTGCTGCTGGCAGCCGTCTTTTTTATTTTCGGCGCTCACCTGGTGATTATCCCCATCCTCAATGCAGTGATTGGTATCATTCTTCTGTCTGCCATACAAAAATGGCTGAGCAAAAGGGGCACCAGACCGGTGAATCAGTTATTTGTCCTGCTGGCAGTAATTGTTTTAACGCCATTACCGCTCATGGTGATCTCCGGCATGGAAAGCCCCCTCCTGTTGCTCTTCGCCTTTCTGTTTGTCAGCAGGCTGTCGGATGAATGGACCATGCCAGCCTTTTCAAGACGGACGCTGATATATGGCGCATTGCTGGTTGCCTCCAGATATGACGGCGCCCTTCTGGTGGCAGGTGCAAGCCTGCTGCTGATATTCCGCCGGAAATGGCTGGAAGCTTTTGAGCTGGTGTTATGGAGCCTGTTGCCCATCCTTGCTTTTGGCATCGTCTCCGTCTTTAAAGGCAGTTATTTCCTGCCCAATCCATTCATGGTCGGGCCGGCAGGTTCAATGCTGAGCTACGACTGGCTGCTGGGTTGCGGCCTTGCTGTGGCCCTGCCGTTGCTGTCCCGTTGGCATATAAAACGCCTGGACCGGAAAACCACCTGGGTTGCAGGGCTGACAGCGCTGTGTTTTTCCCTTTTGATAATGACAAGGAACCTGTATGCTTTCAGGGAGACAAGCCGTTCCAGCGTCCGCATCTACCGGCAGGAATATCCTGCGGGGCAGTTTGTCCGGCGCTACTACTACCATCAGTCCATTGTGTCTGACGATATGAGTGTCCTGTCCTATCTGGCGGAAGGGCAATATGTTGATCTGTCAGGACTCGCCAGTGTAAAAGTTGCCAGAAGCAAGGTCCATCATTTCTTCAGCCCACGGCTCGTCCATCAGCTGAGCGACGAACAAAACACGCAGGTGGCCATTATCACTGACCGGTATGATCATGGATTGCCCGAAAGGTGGGTCAGGACTGCCAGCTGGGAAATACCCGCATATGACCAGTCCGGGAAAAAGACTTTTAATTTCTATGGCATGGATTCAGGTGTGGCCATCACGCTGAAACGAAACCTGGAAAACTATGCACCGTACCTGTCCAGGGACATCACTGTGCAATATTATTATTTTCCTCCACGATGACGAATGCGCACCATCCTTATCTGAATAATCTCACCCCATTGCGGGGCATTGCGGCAATATGGGTGGCTGTCTTTCATTTCAGAAATGATGGAAATATTTTTGCCCGCCTTACTACAGTCATGCTTTTAAGAAAAGGCTACCTGATGGTGGACCTGTTTTTTATAATGAGCGGATTTATTATTCTGCATGTTTACGGCGACAGCTTTGCTGAAAATATATCCAGGCAAAACCTGAGAAGGTTTATGGTAGCAAGAGTCGCCCGCATTTATCCGCTGCATATTTTCACGCTGTTGTTTTTAGTAGTTACAACTATTTTCACCTGGCAGTGGAATGAGACCAACGATCCTGCCGCCATTCCTACGAATATTTTTTTGCTGCAGTCTTTTGGAATTCACAATACTGTGACGTGGAATACGCCCTCCTGGAGCCTTAGTGCCGAATGGGCCGCGTATATGGTCTTTCCTTTGCTCGCTGTTTTTATGCATAAGACAGAAAAGCCGGCCCGCCTTATCCTGACTGTTTTCGTCATCATCACTTATTTATTCCTCGTGTACTGGCTGCCTTCAAAATCCGGGGCAAACCAGCACAGGCCGGTGCAACACAAATTAGATGTCATCAACAGTTATGCATTTCTGCGTGGTATAGCAGGCTTCACGCTGGGCATGCTGGCCTATGCATTATATAAAAAAAGTTCAATCCGGAGTTTGTTCAGTAAAGATATTATTGCTTTATTTTTCATTGCGGCAGCGCTGCTTTGTATGCACAACGGTTTAAATGACCTGTTAATTATTGCATCATTTGTCGGATTGACACTGTCTTTTGCCTCCAACAGTGGCGCTATTCATAAAACATGCTCCCTACGGCCGGCCCAGTTTATCGGTAAGGTGTCCTATTCTATTTATTTAATGCAAACGATAGTGACGCTTTTTTTTATAGACTTCCTGGATTTACCCGGCTTAAAATCCGTGTTGCCTCCTCTAAAATCCGGATTATTTTTCCCGGGGTTGTTTTATACACTCACCTACCTGTTTATCCTGGTGATACTCTCATCGGTTACATACAATGGATTAGAAAACCCCTGCCGGAATTTCATCAACAGGAATTACAGGAAATATTCCCGGCCGGCGCAGGATTGATCCCAAAAGGATCATCCCGTCAGCAGATATTTGTCCAATGCCTGACCTGGTCAACTTCATATGGAGCCAGCGGAGAAACCGCTTTTACTTGTGGAGCGCCTTAGGGGTAAGCCTGATCCTGCTGGCGGTTTTCAAGATCCTCTACCCATATCCCAACCTTGTGATGGACAGTTACTACTACATCCGGGCTGCCGCCAACAATGCGGATGTCAATGCATGGCCCATCGGGTATTCCAGATTTCTGCAGCTGATGGGATTATTCACCCATTCCCCGCTGGTGCTGGTATGCTTTCAGTATTTGTTCCTGGAGCTCTCCCTGCTGGTCCTCTTCTTTACCATGCGGTTCTTTTTTAATCTTGGCAATCTTACTTCCAATATCCTTTTCATCTTTTTCTTCGCCAATCCCCTCCTGCTTTATACCGGTAATCTCATTATGGCGGACTCCCTGTTCAATGGCCTCAGCATCCTTTGGGTCGTGCAGCTACTATGGATCATCTACAGACCCCGGCCTTACATGATCTTTACTCATGCCCTGCTGCTCCTCGTTACTTTCACAGTCCGCTACAACGCCTTATACTATCCTGTCGTAGCTGCCCTGGCCTTTCTGCTCAGCCGCCAAAACATCCGGCTAAAACTGGCCGGCATCGGCCTTCCCATTCTACTGGTGGCCGGCTTTATCACCTACAGCAGCCACAAGATGGAAGAATATTGCGGGGTAAGGCAATTTTCCCCTTTTGGCGGATGGAAGCTGGCGAATGATGCCATGTATATGTATGCCCATGTACATCCCGGTAAGTCTGATACGGTGCCGGCACGGTTCCGCACACTGGACAGGATGGCGCGCCGGTATTTTGACCTCTCCCATGATCCGGGCGACCTGAATACACCGGATGTCTTTCATGGCAGCCCATTTATGTTCGGAGGCTATTCCCCCCTGATGCAATACATGGTCCTGCAGTATGGTCAGGACACCGCCTCCTTTCTCAACTTCAAAAAGTGGTCGCGCATGGGGCCGCTATATACGGCCTACGGGTCCTACCTGGCACGGAAATATCCCATACACTTTGCCCGCTGGTTCCTATGGCCCAACCTGCAACGATATGCATTCCCTCCACGGGAAATCTATGAGACAATCACGCCTTTTTTCCTGCGGCCGGATGAACTGGGCCCGGAAGCCACCCGGTGGTTTGGGCTTACCACCCTCATGGTCAACCCGGAATATATCAACCTCCGCCTGCAGATATCTTCTTTCTATCCCATATTATTCGGGCTGATTCACCTCGCCTTTATCCTGAGCCTGCTGGGCTTCCTGTTGAACAAAGGATGGTCACGCATTGGAAAACCATACAATTATTGCCTTCTGGCGATCCTCTTCCTCTGGCTTTGCGATTTTGGCTTTAGTCTTTTTGCCGCCGCCATTGTCATGCGGTACCAGATCTTCATCGTCATCCTGGAGGTATCCTTATCCTTATTCTTCCTGGAATACATATACCGCCATGCCGACAGCCCCGCACCGGCGGTACCCCCTTCCCCGGTCACAGTTGGCTAAATCCCCTATATTTGCCTTTCCAAAAATCACATCCTCATGACAGCTTGGAAAGACTACCAGGAAAAGAACAAACAGCGCTTTCTCGATGAACTGCTGGACCTTCTTCGCATACCCTCCATCTCAGCCCGCAGCGAGCACAAGCCCGATATGGCCAAATGCGCGGAAGCCGTAAAACAGTCTCTCCTGAAAGCCGGCGCCGATGAGGCTGTGATTTACCCCACAGATGGTCATCCAGTTGTATACGGTGAAAAGATCGTTGACGCATCCCTTCCCACAGTCCTGGTCTATGGCCATTATGATGTACAGCCTGCCGACCCCCTGGAACTCTGGCACAGCGGCCCCTTCGATCCCGTGATCAAGGACGGCAAGATCTATGCCCGTGGCTCCGCCGATGACAAGGGGCAATTCTACATGCACGTAAAAGCCCTGGAGACCATGGTCAACACGGGTACTATGCTCACCAATATTAAGTTCATCATCGAAGGAGAAGAAGAGATCGGCAGCCCCAACCTGGCGAAATTCGTTTCCTCCCATAAGGACCTGCTGAAGGCCGACGTTATCCTCATCAGTGACACCGCCCTGATCAGCCTGGAAAATCCCTCCATCGACATCGGCGTAAGAGGGCTCTCCTATATAGAAGTGGAAGTCACCGGTCCCAACCGCGATCTCCACAGCGGCGTATACGGCGGTGCGGTAGCCAATCCCATTACCATTCTGGCCAAAATGATCGCCAGCTGTCATGATGCGAATAATCACATCACCATCCCCGGATTTTATGACGATGTGGTGGAAGCGACAGCCGCAGAACGCAAGTTAATGGCCGCAGCACCTTACAATGAAGCAGAATATAAAAAAGACCTGGGCGTAAGCGAGCTCTGGGGCGAAAAAGGATATACCACCAACGAGCGCACCGGCATCCGCCCCACCATCGAGGTCAACGGCATCTGGGGCGGCTACACGGGCGAAGGTGCGAAGACCGTCCTGCCGTCCAAAGCGACGGCCAAGATCTCTGCCCGGCTGGTGCCTAACCAGTCTTCGGTGAAGATCACGGAAAAGCTGCTGAACTATTTTCAGCAGATCGCCCCCAAAGGTGTGACAGTGAAAGCTGAAGAACACCACGGCGGCGAACCTTATATGACCCCCATCGATTCAAAAGCCTATCAATCCGCGGCGAAGGCCATCAAGGCGACTTTTGGGAAGGAACCGGTTCCTGTACGGGGTGGAGGTAGTATTCCTATCTGCTCCCTTTTCGAAAAGGAACTGGGTATAAAAGTTGTCTTTATGGGATTCGGCTTGGACAGCGATAACCTTCACTCGCCCAACGAAAAGTTCGACCTGGCAAATTTTTACAAAGGGATCGAAACGATACCTTATTTTCATCAGTTTTTTGCGGAGAAGTGAGGGTCAAAATCTGCTATTGGCAACAATGTGCGGGTTCGATCCCTGTTCTAGGCACAGGCGCCTTTTCATGTGGGAAAGGTCTTTTACTGTGTGGTTTGACCTTGGCTGTCTAAAAGAAGCGCTTTTAAGTAAAAGTTATGTCCATCAGGGGTAAAGAGGAAAGAGGCATTTTCAAGATCTGACCCTGTCCGATAAATTATTTTAAATAATTCCAACTTTTGTGCGCCTTTGTTGGATTTGGGGAGGTGTACCCTGTGATCGCTCTCTATTTTGGCCCCGATGTAAAAAATTAGATCAAAAAGATTAGAAGCATAAACATTATCTTCGAAAGTTTGTTTTTTTAGCAGGTCTCGCAACTGTTCATAGGTCATGCCAGAATATAGCGCGGTGTCTCTTCCCTGTGGATCTTGTAGCTTTACCCGCAATTCACCGTTCTCTTTTGTTAATCGCGCTATTTCTTCGGCTAGAATGCCCGTATTGACCTGGTTGTCTCCTCTGATCCAACCGACGAGTACCTTTGTGTAACTAAATTCGCTTATCGTTTCGTGGATGGCAAGTTTGATATCTTTTTTGTCGTCCCAGAATCTGACCAGGTTGGAAAGAACGATATCGCGGAATGCTTGTAGAAGTTTGGGGTTCTCTCTTTCCAATACATGACTCCCTTCTCTTTTGACTTTCTCCTCTAAAGCCTTTTCATTCATGACGACGGCAAACAAGGGCTTTCTTTGTATGACGGCATACTCGTATTCTAATTGGGTATAGCTTTTCCCGGAAAGAGGTTCGATGCTACCATACCTCCCGCCAAGAATAAGCAAATAAATGTCAGATTCGTCAATCCAGCGTTTTATAACGGCAAGTTGTGATTCATCGCCGGCGGAGAATAGCTCCATACCGGCGGGGATATGTCCGGAGGACAGGATGGCTTCTACGGCTGCCTGCCGCTCCTCTTTAAGATCGGAATAGGTAGATGAAACGAATACCTGTAGCTTTTTATCTTTCATATGTGCTGATTGGCAATGCAGCGCAAAGATAGCGTGTTAGGCGGGATTAAGTCCCATTCAAAGGAGAATAAGAGCTCTCTACAGGTCCCTCCTTGCATCGTTAAAAGGTAAACAACCCCGCAGATAGAAATTATCAAAAGCTTGTCGTGTATATTATGTGTTTCGTGTCGATTTATCGCATATCCAAATAATGCCACCAATATAGTAGAGGTGACTGTGATTAGCGACGTTAATCTCGTTACAATTAAAGTGTTTGTGTCAAGGTGGTTTTATTTTAAGCTAAGGGGTACTTACACTCTATCGATACTTATTCTCTTATCGAACAGTTGGTGTTTATGATGAAGGTTCCCGTGTCACATGAGGCAAAGGTTTTCTTTTCAATGTTATCAATTTAAATTTACATGATTTTAAAACTGACATACTTATTGTAACAATCTCATTACATCACACCAAGATCCGCTCTATATAAATAGCCTTTCCCCAGTTAGATCTCCTCAAAAGCCTATTTTACACCTCCTCATAATCCGCCGGCACCACCTTCACAAACTTCCCGGTCATCAATGTCTCAGGCGCCGCCACGTTCTTAGGCGGAATAGGAATGGTCTTCGATGCCGTACTCCAATCCGACTCGAAGATCTTCGTATAATACGCCGCAAGGTCCGGATAGGTCATCACCACGCCTGCTTCGCGGTTCTTGCTGACAGCGCTGTCACTCCAGTTTTGAGAGCTGGTCAACACTGTCTTTCCATCTATGATGATGAGTTTATTATGGCAATGCACAAAACGCTTAACATCGATATAGCGGATGTTGGTCCCTAAGGCCAGCTTGTAAAGCTTCTTCATATTCGCCACGTTCGCCTTCTCCTTGGGCACGTCCGCCTGGCTGAACAGCTTGCCCAGGATGATCCTGACATCCAGTTTCGGATTGTTCTTAACAGCCGTCTTGATAGCCTCCAGCAATTGCGCGATCAGTGGCTGGCTGCTCCGGATATATTGATTTTCTATCAGGATGGATGTCTTCGCGGCAGCAAGCATTTTCGGGATCACATCCATATAATTGTCTGGGCTGAGGATCGGCAACACATCAATCGGTTTTTTGGGCGTAAGCGTCTTGCTGGGAAATAATTGCTTCGGCAACAGCTCCGGCACCGCCTCGAACAGTTCCGGCAGCTCTGGCTGCGGTGCCACCAGTGCCTGGGCCGCCTCGATGCCGAGCTCCAGTTTAATATCGGCCTTCAGCACCTTCGTAAAGAAAGCAGAGAGCGCGGCGCTTTTGATGGCGACCCCCATGTCCCGGTTGCCTGTGATAAAGTGGGTAGGGTCGCCGCCATCCTTCTCATTGAAGGGAATCGAATTATTGGAGTAGTTGCCGCTTTGCACGAGACACCAGGTGTCGTCTATCACGATCACTTTTTCATGCGAGCTGGCGAAGTAGTGCGTGGGCATCTTATTGGCGCAGGAAGGGGCGCTCACCGTCTGGGCGCCCAGCTTGGCGAGGTCTTTCATCAATTTTTCCTCATCCGTATTGTCCACATCCAGCATGAGCGAGACCTTGACGCCCCTGTTCATGGCGTTGATGACCAACTCCTTCATGTAGGTGGCGGTAAAATCGTAGATTCCGATCAGGATCTTCTTTTTCGCGGCGTCGAAGAGCCTGCGGGTGACGGCATACGTTGAGTCGGGAGAAGCATAGGCAATGAACTGATCACTGCAGGGGATGGCCTTAATATTTTTCAGCAGGGCCGGCGCTTCCAGGTGACAGTTGCGGGGCACCATTTCCGGGGTGACCACGACGGTGAGGGCTTCAGCCCTGACGGTTCTCAATCGGGCTTTGGGCAGTACGATAAAAGGCATAATGGAAAGATTTAACGGTGATTATTCTGGTTTGAAGGGGGATGCGATCTTTGCCAGCAGCGGGACCTGTGTCTCTTTTTTCCCGCTCTTGATGGAGAGATGGGTAGGAAGCCCGTCGATGTTCTTTTCCACATAAGCCACCACGCCAAAGGTTTTTTTGCCTTCGAGCTCGAACTCATCCACCCCAATGGAATGAGCACCCAGCTCCGCGAGGGTGTCGGCGTGTAGGTCGCGGGCGAGATTTGCTTCCTTTTCCGTAGCCATCCTATGAAATTAAGACTTTTTTGACACCTTCTTTTTCACCGGGGCCTTCTTCTTCACAGGCGCCTTCTTCACCGGCGTCTTTTTCACAGCCACCTTCTTTGCTATCGCCTTTTTCACAACGGCAACATCATCTTTCAGGACCAGCTGTACACCCATATGCTTTAGCACCGTATCAATAGGGTTGCACATGCTGCCTTCTTCCGACCCGGCAAAATGCAGGCCCACGGCTTTTCCTGTCGACTGGTCCAGGACCAGGGCGCCCGAGTCGCCTCCTTCGGAGTAGCGGGTACAAAAGATCTGTTCCATAAAGCCGATCTTGCCGACCCCCTCATAGGTGATCTGCGTCCTGAAATTGACATCTTTGATCTCACCCACCGTCTTACGGGTGGTGCGTCCCACTTTGACGATCTTCATGCCCCTTTTCGCCTTGATGGTCCCCTTGGGGAATCCCAGGTCTTTTATCTGCCGGTTGATCTTTGCCAGGCCTGCCGCCGTCGGCTTTGCAATGGCGCAATCCACTTCGTTGACGAATTGCACGGTATTGACGAAAGGATGGAATTTTTCCAGGATGGCCACCGTGTCGGTGGGATCGGCTCCACCGTCGGCGGGTCCGGGGTAGAGAATGGCGTCGCCTTTCTTGCCTAGTCCGCTGTTGGCAAAGACATGGCTATTGCTAAGCAGGAAAATGTCTTTCCCTTTCATGACCACGGCGCCTAGCGTGCCTGCCGTGATATTCTTATGCCCGATGCTGAAGCCGGGCTGAACGGGGTGGCGTGTAATGAAGGGCTGGGCCTGGGGTCTGATCTTTCCCACTACCACCACATCAGTGGGGATAGCGCTCGGGCCTGAGATGGATTCCGGCACCGTGGGGGGAATGGCCTCGCTTGCCCGCAGGTCCTGCAGGGGTATCTTCTTTTCCACGTAAAAGGTGAGGGCCAGCTTTTTGACATTCTTGCCCTTGGACACTTTTTCCGCGATGCCCACGCCCACGATGTTATCCTGGAGCAGGATCTGGTCCCGAAGATTTTTGGAATGTTCTTTGGAGGCGGGGGATTGCACGGCCCGGAGGGATTCGGCCTGTGCTGCCGGTGCGATGGTCAGCAGATCCAGCACCTGCCTGATCTTTTGTTCGGATGCCATAACAGATTGACTTTAGCTTCATCAAATCTAATCTATTGGCAAGAAGAAAATACCCGTAAAAACACCTGTTTTTGCTACCGTCTCAGGTGCAAGACCCTTAGAACGGACGTTCCCAGAGACAATGACTCGTCCGAACGGATCACTGCCTCATGCGCCGTCAGGGTTTTGATGGTGCAGGCGCTGATCGGCCCGTCGAACGAAAAGGAGAAGCCGGTGATGGTGATGGAACCAGGAGAATTCAATGTATAGGCCATCGTATCCAGACTCGTCCCTTCTTTCACGTAAACATGCCCGTCTTTCCTGAAATCCCAATAGTCGGTAAGCGTCCCGGCACGACCGCCGACCTGGTACACGATCCCGATAGAGCTGTAGCTGGAATCACTGACAAGCGCCCACTTCTTTTGGATGGAAACCTGGCCGTCTTCGCTGCTTTTCCCGCATCCGGTGCCAAGGACGGCCAGTATAATGATAGAAAAGATATATTGCCTCATAAGAGCACTGACAACCCTCCACTCCTCATCGTTGCATGCCTTCAAAATACCCACCCCTCTCTTTGATCTGCCCGATCATCTCCCCGTAAAGCTCCGACCTCCCCAAGGCCGCCGAATTCCCCAAAATAATCAATTGATCTACAGCGCGGGAGATGCTGACCAAGAGCTTGCGATCCGTCACGGATACCTCATCCTCCGCCACACTTTGGATCGTCCGGATCTGCCGGGCATCGCTGATCGTCGTGGAGAATATGATGATCTTCCGCTCGTCCCCCTGGTACCGCTCCACGGTGTCGATGATAAAGGCTTCATTTTCCAGCAAGCCGTCCCGCAGATGTTCTTTGATGGCTGCGATCTGTGCCCGGAAAGGAGTAATGATACCGATCTCCGAAGGTTGTACCACCCCTGCTCCCACCAGCGCATTGGCTATCGTAGCCGCTATCAGCGCCTCTTTCTCATTCCTTTTCGGCCCTCCTTCACTGGGTGTCTCGACAAACAACACCCGATGATGACCATAATCCCGCAAAAAATGCCCTGCCGGCAGCTCATACACCAGGCCGCCATTCCGCTGAGCCTCCAATGCCGCCTCCAGCCCCGCACGATAGTGCCGGGAGATCAGCGATGCAATGTCCTCGTGCATCCGGTAATGATCCCGCAGCTGCCCATAAGCCTCTAACCATTGCTTGCTGGTGGCATTTTCCACCAGGCGCTCAAAGAGCGATTTGCGCAGGTCCGCAATCCCTAATTTATTCAAATAGACACTCTCGATCTTACAAAGACTATCATCTTGGGTGATCACCGCCGGCAATTGCTTGTGATCGCCGATGAGCACGAACTTGTCGAAAAGCACCAGCACGCTGCTGAGTACGGCCTCCGTCAGCTGAGAGGCCTCGTCCACGATCACTTCGCTGAAGGGGATGAACTGCCGCAGCAGTTGCCAGTTGTTATGGAAGGTAGTGACGGTGCTGACAAAAACCCGGTGGCCGTCGATCACCTTCCGCCAATTGTCGGGATTGTCGCCCTGGATCTGCCGGGAAAAAACAAACTCATCCTCCGTATAGCGGCTACCCAGGCGCAAATACGACACAGGCGCTCCCTGCCGCGGATGCCGGAAATGCTCGCAGATCTTATCCACGGCCTTATTGGTGAACGCCAGCACCACGACGCGCTTATCCGAAGTCCGGAGCAGACTTTCCCGTACATAATGCACGAGGAAAGTGCTGGTCTTGCCAGTGCCAGGCGGTCCTTGCAGGAGATAATAATCCCGCGCGTCCAATGCCTGCTGGATACTGGTCTGCTGAATCAACGTCAACGAATCATTAGAATACCTCGCCTCTCTTACAAACACGGGCTGCTCATGTCCGAACAAAACACGCTTCTTGCGCGCACTGGCCGTCAGCACATTGAAAAGGCAGGCAATGCCACTCCAATAATTCCTTTCGAAAATGTCCGGTTCCACGGCCCAGTGGCTGTATGTCTTGATAAAATTATAATCGGTCTGTTTGTTGTTCAGGCAGACCACCAGGCTGTCCTGGTGGATCTCATCCAGGCTGCCTTTCAGGATATGATGGTGGAGCGCTTCATAGTGCTCGCCCATCTTCGGATAAAGAATGACCAGGTCACCTTTCCGGAATGCATGATCAATCTTTTTGGTAAACTTCAAACGAATATACCCCAGCCCCTCCTTTATCTCTACCGTCTCAAGATCGTAGATCACCCGGAAATCATCCTCTTTACGCTCACGGGTATCCAGCCAAAGACCCGCAAATCCATTCAGCTGATCTTCCTGCTCTTCCTTCAACTGATGTCCTACTTTCGTATTGATGAACTCCCGCAGCAAGAAAGCGATCATCTGCTGGTAATACTCTGTGGCGATCCTTCCCGGCTCATAGGACGCGCGGAACTGGGCGAGGATCGTCTCCTTGAATACCGGCAGGCCCCGTACGCCTTCATTTTTGATCCGTTGCAAAACGGAGAAGTCCCCACCGGCCAATTGATAGATATGCGCCACGATCTCATTCCTCTCCTGGAGGACCTGCCTTTTTTCCAGGTGTTCACTCACCAGGTTGCGATAGGGCGAATCCGGGCACTTGGAATAGAAGACGGCATTGAAGCCTTTCCTGTCCTTGCCATACGTGCTTTCCAGCATCATGTCATAACAAACGACTTGCATCTTGTGATTGGGAAAGGCCAGCCGGTTGGGATTAGGATTCGGCGAGCTGCCACTCTTTAATTCGATGATATCCTGGGTGCGGGTATCTTCATTCTTACAGAGCAGATCCAATCGCCCTTGTAAACCATAATCCGTGGAAAAATAGGTAGGCTCTATCCAGATGTCTTTTTTCTTTTCTCGCCGCACCAGCTCCACGATATTCGGCAGATGCTCGGTGTGGATGCTCCGGTGGATGGCCAGCATCTCGGTACGGCCCAGCTGCGCGGCTTTCATGGCGTGCTGCTTCATGGCTGCCCGGTAAATATCGTTCTTGTCCTGGTTGGGGTCACGCACCAGCTCATCGAGATAGTAACCAATAATACTACCCTTTAAAGCCGCTGCCCCTGTCAGATCGCTGACCAATCTATTTAAGAAGAACAAATCACTATTCGCGCCATAGAAAGTATAACACTCCCCTATCTCCGTGGCATCCACCAGGAAGTCCGGCTCCAGGGTGATCAGGGTGTCGAAGGTCGTTTCGTAGGAATTCGTCCCGTCGCCCAACGCCCGCACATGCTGTACATGCAGAACGGCGTCTTCCTTCAGCCAGCTTCTGATGACGGTGTAATCATAATGTTCTTCCTTACGCACTCGAACCTGCACGGCTTCTTCCAGGTCCTTCAGATCATACGCATGCAGCACAAAGCCCTGTTTCCCACCCAGATCTTCCATTTCCGTCCAGGATGAACACAACAGCCGCAACTCGGTCAGCTTCGCATAGTTCCTTTTTGGATATAATCTTGTAAAATACCCTTCCCTGAAGCCTTCATCCCTTACGACAGCCCCACCCAAAGACATGGCTACCACATTCTTCAGCAGCATGATGCCTTGCTCCAGCGCCTTTTCATTCACCTTGCTTTCATCCCCTTCATTCACCAGCCGGCGGAAATTCTCCAGGTTACGTTGTTCCACATCCCGCATGGGCAGGGTGGCTAATAAATACCTGAAACGGGCATAGAAGTTCCGGAACACCATCCGCTCGTCAGCCGTAATAGACTTCACCAGCCGGTCGAACAGCTTGGCCAGGGCGATCATCCGGGGCGTGAGGTCGGCCCTCGACTTCCGGATCATTTCCAGCTCGGAGAGGTATTGTTCAGCTTTGACGGGGTGCAACATGGAGGTTGATCCGGTTTGAAACCCCGAATGTAACTAAACTTCATCTTATATTGATATCCGGAAGCCGGCACTCCATCATATTCTTCTTAGCCTCCTTCATACTCTTACCTCCCCCTAATATCTTTATGAACTCCTCCCGCCCCAGTAAATTGAGATAGAACTCCTTCAGTTTTTTATACCTGATCTCCGGCAAGTCGATATGCCTGGCAGTTGTCAATATAAAAGGCTCATGATGAATGATGAGCCTTTCCCGGTTTAGTAAACAGGCAGTATCGCCACTCTTAATGGAGAAAAATCTGGCAGGATCCATACTCCAATGTATTTGTTGGAACTTCACCGAATCGAAGATAAAAGCGCTATCACCCTCCCGTTTGTATTTCCCGGTAAACTTAAATTGATTGCATCCCGTCAGATCCTGGAATACAAAAGTCAGGTCATCATTCAATAATAGTATTACCTCTTGCTCTTTAAATGCCTCGACGTAATAATACTTTCGGGCGGCTGTTTTGCCTGCATTACAAGAACAAAGAATTGCAAGCATTGTAATTATCAGTATTGATCTCACATGTCTTTTTTGCAAACCCTTAGAAAATTTAGAAATTATACCCAATGCGGAAGATCACCGCCTGCGTCCTCGGCACCTGCTGGTAACTAAGGAAATCCCATAGCAGCTGCAGCTTCGTCTTCTTGAATACCCGGCTCTTCATGGACACTGTCTTGCTCACTCCTATCAATCCACTCTTCGTCCAGTTATTCCACGTACGCAACTGCTGATATGAAGAGAACGGCTTCGTATAATTGTACTCGAATCCTCCCGAAGCAGAAAAACTCCCCTTTAGCCTTACATCCACGAACGACCGCAATCCCATCCCCTGGCTGGAAAAGGCGATATGCTGGATGCCATTGCCCCAGCCCAGCTTGTAACTGGCGCCGACACCCACCATGCTCTTCTCACTTAACTTATACCCTACCGACAAGCCGAAGTCCGACACCGTAGGGAAATAGTAATTATTCCTCGTCGTCTGGAAATTCGTCCCATACTCCAGTCGTTTCCAGAATGTCTTTGTCTTCTGATCGTTGGGCTTGAAGTCTGGCATATCGATGTCACCGCTGCCGCCACCCAGCTTGCTGAGCTTATCCTTGTATCCATCCAATTGGGATTGGGCCGACTGAAGATTGGCCTGCAAGGCCGCAGCACCGCCCGCCGACACCTGCTGCTGGATCAGCGCCGCCACCTGGTCGCGGGTCTGCAGACCGCTCAGAGTGGCCGGATCGCCGTAGTTCCCCGGCAAATTGAACAGGCCCGCCAATTGCGAGTTTTGCTTCATAAATGCTTGAAAGGCGGGCAGCTTATTCAAGATAGCCAGGGCTTGTTTCGTCAGCTTGTCCGGGTCATTCAGCATCTCCTTATACTGCCGCACCTGCTGGGAATAGTAATAGACATCCTGGTTCAGCCCCTGGTAATCCTTACCCAGGAGACCGGCAAGATTCGTATGCTGCTGGATATACTGGGAGATCTGTTGCTTACGCTGCCGGACGAATTCCTTTATTTGGTCTGCATCCTGCATCTTCGCCTCCAGCGCCGTCAATTGCGTCAAAGCCCCGGCCGCCCGGGGATCCTTCATGAACTTCAACATGCCCTGCAATGAGTCAGTATAAGCCTGGTACTCTCCCGAAAGATGCAAGCCGCCATTGCCTGTGTCATTGGCCAGTCGCTGACCCAGCGCAGCATATTGCCCGGCAGACCCTGCAAACAATGCCTTTGCTGCCACGGAATCCTTTTTGTATAGTTTCTTATACATGCGCTGCTCCCGGCGTCGCATGCGCTCCAGGTATTTCTCCGTCTGGCTGGTGAGGTCTTTCTCCGCGCCCGCTATCTTCCGGCTGAGCCCATTGAGCCATTTGCCGGGAAGTCCCTGCACCGGGTCGTCAGGCCCGCTGGATTGCCCGTACGAACAGACACTCAGCAATGTCAGACATAGCATGCCCAAAGCCACTTTTTGCAGCATAATGGATCGATATTAATAAATGGAGGATGTCAGTTAGTCTAATAGGCGTTTTGCCCCCGGCGTGCAGAACTAACCTGGCTTAAGCGTTAAAACATCTCCCCCTTTATTGTCGATAAATCTAATAGCATCCTTATTTATAATAATACCCAATACCCGCGGACCGCTCCATTTACTATTGGAATCATAATATAGCGCTATTTCAGGTAGGCAGGTATTCTGGAACTTAAAGGATCCAAGCTGGACGACATCGACATGGTCGCATTTAAAGAGCGCTTTTATTTTCAGCTTAAAATTACTTTTGTCGAACACCCAATTGCCGTAATTTCCGCTTTCTATAAATGATGCAACTTTATAGGTCTTATTATCTCTGAATACAATGCCCTTTATAAATTCACCAAACACGTCCGCAGAATAATTTTCTGACACTTTTTTAAAGGTGATCAGATCACCCTTGTACCGTAATTTAAGGGCCTCTTTTACCAAATAAAGGCTGTAAACATTATCCTCTCTCGAGATAGACATTGAATCAGGGCCGGTGTGCGCTACTTTATATGTAAATACCCTTTGCTCGATTCTAAAAGTTACTTTGACCTGGTTGTCATTTTCGAATGACAGGTATAATGGCAAAAATTTCTCATGGTCAAAATATTTAATACTGCAGTCATGCCCTTCCCCGGATTCATAAAATCCGGCAACATTAACATTTATCCAGGCTCCTGTTATCGTTTTTGCACGGGCAATTTGACCTTGAACAGAAGCGCAAAGGACGGCAATTACAGAATATACAATAGCTTTTTTCATGTTATTGACTTATTTGACAGGCCAGAACCAGATCGTTCTTGAGTCCATCATTTGCTCAAAAAAAGGCGCCCTTATATCACTTCCATCCCACAGATCAATATGCCTTGCTTCATCGGTACGGGCTCCATCTTCTATAAACCCTTGAAAAAACATAATTCCTGTTCGTCCACTTAGCAAAGTCGGTATATCCTGTTTAGTCCCATTATAAACCTCAGGAGAGCCCAGCATGTTAGGTCCTCGCAAGAACATCGCCAGATTATATGCACCGAGAACCTCTCCTTTCTTGGTGAAAGTAGGCCCTCCCGGATTTGTCCTGTTTCTTACGCCACTTAAATTTACCCCCGATTTCATTAACGCGATACTCATTCTTATAGCACATTGGTTTATATAAAGATCCTGAGAATAGGGACCCGGACTATAAGGCATAGGATAGTTTTTCAGTAAAGTTTCAAAACTCGGGAACGTCCCATCCGAACTAAATGTGGCAACCGCCCGGACATAGGTATTCAGCGTGTTCCCGTCGCCATCACTGATCCCATACCCATAATCGATCCTGATCTTCGAAGGATTCCCATTCACCGAAGAGAACGTCGCATCCGCCCTTCCATCATCACCCACCTTCGCCATCAGGAAGGAGATCACCTGGTTCAAAGTGCCGCTGTTGGTATAGCCACCCGTGTTATACGCCGCCCGGTCGGCCGCAAATTCCGCCATAATACGATTATGGGATTCGGCCACCGCCTGGTCTACAGCATCCATCAATGGATTACGGTAGTATCCCGCCATCAGGTCGGAAGGCGGTCTGTCATCCTTGGGCGCCAGCCCCATCGGGTCGACATATCGCACCGGGTTGTTCGCTGCATAAGTATAAGGACTATAAGAGCTAAAACTACCCGCCATCGCATCCACCTGGAAAAAACGGCCCAGCTGCGGGTCCAGCATACGGAACCCGGTTGCATACATCTCCAATCCCGTCCCATCCGAAAATTCCTTATTCTGCAATTCAGACCCCTGGTTGAATCGATACTTATTCTCCGCATAGTTCAATTTCAGCGCTTTGTCGCTGATCCCCGCCATCGTCAGCCCCAACGGGTAATAATGTGTCTCTTCCAGCATGGGGCCACTGAACTGCTTTACAGTCAGGTTGTCAAAGAAGACATCCCGGTTGGGAGTCTCATTGCTCACCCAGACATAAAGATATCCGCTTTTGGTGATCTTCGCTGCATTGGCCAGGGGATTCAATACGTCCGCGCTCCCTACAGGGATCGCGCCACTTTGCGGAGCGCCGCTGACATATTTGAACTGGTTATCCAGCAGTATCCAATTCAGATAGGCTTTTGGCCGGCTGGTCGTAGCCGTATCATTGGACTGCAAGAAACTATTCAACGACGTGTATACAGGACTATTGGAAGTATTCAGTTCTGTGAAGCTGCCATGACTTCCGCCGGTGACGGTCGCCAGGCCGCTGGCCAGCGAGCTCAACACATCGGTGAAAGAATTGTTGGGGCTACCTACGCTGCCTCCAGACCGGTAGAAAGATTTGACGCCAATGACGACTGAATCCCCGGTCATCACCTTCAGCAGAATGGCCGGTCCCATTTTATGGCCGCTTCCATTGACACGGGCGACGGAATCGTTGGGTACGGTGGTGTTATCCGCCGGATATCCCCCCGGCACCGAAGCCGCTGGGTAGGCCGTGGAGTCGATGTTGTAGAACAGCTGCCTTTCCGTAGCCCGGTAGGCCGCCTCCATCGTGGCAATATACTGGGCTGTATCTTTCTGTTGGGTCAGCAGCACCCGTGCATTCCCCAGATGATCGGTGAGGATGAAATCATACTCGAATCCATAGGCTGTAGTGCCATTGAGGTATTTATGAGACGCCCAGCGGGCTCTTCCTTCCTCGTGGATAATGAATTGAAGGCTGTCATTATGATATACGAATCCTCCCATATAGGTGGTGGTATCTCCCCTCACGGGTATGACCGTACTGTCTGTAACGATCTTCTGGAGCTTGCCGCCTCCTGCATCATAAATATAGGTGACAATGCCTTTCCCTTTTACAAGCAATTGCTGGGGAAGATTGAGGTAATTGTAATTAATGCTGCTGATAGCCTTATTATTGTCCGAGACGAGATTGCCATTGCCATCATAGCTATAGTCCGTACCGCTTTTCGTGGCGGTGTTATAATGGAGATCGCCCAGCTTTGAATTCGGGTCATTCACGCCGTCTGACACCTGGGACAGCTTATTCCCATTCGCGGAATAGCTATAGGTTAGTTGATCCACAGCGGCAGAACCGCTCAATTTAAAGCCGCTTTGGTTCATCGTAAGAATATTCCCGTTCGCATCATAGGTGAGGTTGCTGACGCTGTAATTGATGTATGCGCTGTCCCAGGCTTGTCCGCTGGTGTTCTGTACAAAGGCCGCTGCCGTCAGCCGGTTGGCATTATCATAACTGTAATCATATTTTCTTCCAACACCATCGCCCGCGCTCTTCCAGATCTCGCCGGCCATATTGCCATTGAGGACGGGATTTACATAGCTGGTTGTCCCTGTGACAGAGGTAGTCTTGTCGTAGCTCAGCTCCAACCCAAAATAATGGTTGGCCGTTCCCTTCACGTAATTCTTGTTGATCCCGGTAAGCCAGCCGCGGATATTATAGTCATACGCCACGCTATCCACACCATTCCCCAGGTATTTCACGCGGAGTAAGCCTGATTCATTATACTGCAGGCTGTCGATCAGCTGATCGGCGGAGGCGCCGTCGATATTTTTCCAAATGCTCTTGACCCGGAGCCCCGCATCGTAGTTCACTTTCGTCAGCAATGTATGCCCTTGGGCATTGAACCCTCCTTTGCGGTGGCTACTCAGCTTACGCAATGGCTTGCCGGCAAAATTATATTGGACAGTCAAGGTGTCCACAGCGCCGGTGTAATTTACGCTCCTGCTCTGGATCGTACGTCCGCAGTCGTCATAAAAGCTGACGGAATATAAATATTGGCTGACCGTCCCCAGGACTTTAGTCTTCATGCCCGTCACCAGGCCCCTTGTGATGGGAAATGGAGTGAGCGGTAATGCATAGGTCGGAGATTGGTTATAGGTCGTGATAAAATAGCTGCTGTTGCTGGTGTAATTCGTAGCCATCGACGCGCTAAGAGCGGAGGTTGCCCCACTGACCCAGGCGTAGTCGTCATAATAAGTTTGCGTCAGCACTTCGTAGTTCCCTCCGCTGGTGTTCGGGTAGCTGACACTATTGTAAGCCTGCCCCTGGTGGTAGGATTGATCATTGCCGTCCGTCAACAGGCCTGTCCGCCAGGACCTGTTCATACTGTCGTACTCGACCACTTCCCATTTGCCCGATGCCTTTAAATTCGAATCCTGGGTCATGATCAGCCTGTCGCGGGCGTCAAATACCATCACCGACGCCGTCACTCCGGGGGCTTTATTGCTGTTGATCCTTTTCCGTTGGTCGTATTCATATCGGAAGCACAGCTCGTTAGCAACAGTTTGACTGATCACCCAACTGCTGTTGATGAGATTGACGGCAGCCGGTGGCACCACCATCCGCAAATTGTTCAGGTCATCGTAAATATAATAGGTGCAAAGCCAGCCTGCATGGGCCGTCCCCGGTGTTCCGCTTAACTGGACCTTTTTCAGGATCAGGCGGCCCGTCAGATCCTTATATTCCACCACCTGGTGCTTCGCCTCATCCGCCGAGATCGTCTTGAACAAGGAACCCGCAGGGAATAGGGTCGTAGTGGTCGGGATGCTACCCGGTGTTGCGTTGACAGTCCAGCTCCGGACGCTGTCGGCAGCCGTATTGATCAGGTATTGCGCGGATACCCCGTTACTGCCGCCCACCCAGCTGCTGCCGGGAGCATAAGTGGCCAGGGGGCGGCTTAGAGGGGAAGACTCATAATCCGTTTGCGCGTAATAGAACTGCTCATTGGGGAACTGGGCACTGTTGAATGCATTTTGCTCCGACAATGCATTCGACTTATAATTGCCGTCGGCGGACGGGGATACATAGGGCATATATTGGAGAGACTCTCTGCCTAACAGGTCATATACATGTAAGGTCACGATATCGTTCTGCAAAGGGCTTGCCTGCTTGTTCACTGTCTGGGAAAGCCTTCCCAATCCGTCGAAGTATAAAGTAGCCTGCTGTACATCCTGGAGACTGGTCAGATGATTGGCCGTCACCGTATCCGTAACACCAGGCTTCTGCAAGGTCCTCACCCGTATATAGTTGAGGCCTGTATTGATGACGCCGATGGTCACCTGGCAATTGTTGGTATATTCCGTATCCGTAGCGCAGATGACCCTCCTGCGGTAATAAGTGGCAGCGGTCAGCGCTCCGGGTGTATAGACCAGGCCGGTGGCGCCGGCAATGTCACTGAATGCCGTTCCATTCGAGGAGACCTGCCATTGATAAGAGAAGTTCTGTCCACAGATCCCACCGCTGGCCGCATTGGCCGTCAGCATGCCCGGGCTTGTTCCGGAAGCTATTGCAATGGTGGCCGGTGTTAGTGTCCCGGGGAACACCTGCGGGTTGACATTGATGAGGATTGCATTCGAATAAGCGGTCTCCGTTCCGCAAACGGCCTTCCTGCGGATATAGACATTGGCGACCAGGTTGCCCGGGTCGGCGGCGGCAGGACCGGACGTCCCACTGCCAACGTAGGTGAAGTTGATATTGTCCGTGCTCTGCTGCCAGAAATAGGTATAATTCCCGCCGCAATTTCCGCCCGTGGCGGATTGGGTATTCACGAATGTTCCAGGGCTCCGGCCATAGTTCACTGTCGTGAGTGGTGGTGCACCGATAGTGCCTCCCTGAAGAGGCGGCGTGACAGTCACCGTGGTCGTCCCCGAATAAGCCGTTTGCCCGTTGATGGTGACCATTCTGCGGTAATAGGTGGTCGCGGTCAGGGCTGCGGTCGGAGAGAAATTTTGCCCGCCGCCGCCGGAAGCTACAGGAACAAAATTGACATTGTCCGTGCTCTGCTGCCACTGGTAAGGGTAAGTCACTGTACCGCAGGCGCCGCCGCTGGCCACACTGCAGTTCAACGCGGCTGGCACTGTACTGTAAGTGATGGTCTGTGTCGAAGGCGAAACGCTGCCGCCGCCGGACAAAGCAGGCGTACTTACATTCACCGTTACACCGGGAGAACTGACGGTATAATCGAAAGAGATCACTCTAACACGGTAGTAAATGACACCTGCCGATGTCGGGGCCGCCGGCGTGTAGGTTTTGCTGGTAGCCCCGCTAATAGTCGTCCAGGTGCCGTTATCCGGCGAGCTTTGCCAGACATAGGAATAGGTGCCGTCACCCCCGGAAGGGTTGCTGGCGGTAAGCAGCCCCGGCGTATTCCCGCAGAGGACGCTCTGTGTGGAAGGGCTCACGGTAACGTTATTGACCAGGGCCGGGATAATGCTGATCTGCAGCGAGCCCGAATGCGAACTGGCATCCAGCACAACCAAAGACCCCCCGGTGACCGAGGTCACCGTATTGAAATGGACGGACACCGTGCCGGAACAACGGCATGAGCTGGGCTGCTCTCCCCCCGTACAAGATGGAGTGCCCCCGTTCCCGCTCCAGCAAAAAATGTTCGACCCCGGAACGGCGTAGGTATAGGTTCCTCCCGCATCCACTTTGGTAGGCCCTGTAATGGTATAGGTCTGGGCATAGTCCGTAGAAGAGATCAAAGACAAGACCAGTAATGAAAGGATATATTGTAAAGTACGTGGCATTTTTTCACCTTTTTGAAATGGGTCTGTATAAATTCTATTGTGGCTGAAAATGGTATTCCATTGTTTTGACGATGTTCCTGTCCTGGTCCCTTATCGTGCTCAACCTGCCCATTCCATCATAATCGTAATAAGTGACCTTATTCTCCACATCGCATTGACTGGTCATTCCTGTCAGGGGACTGTACGTAAAAGTGGTCATCTGCGCAGCCTGCGGGTATAGTCGCAGTTCATCGATGTTCCCGCCGCCGGATACGGACACCGAGGAGACGCCCGTAACGGTGTGTTCGAAATAGGTCCAGCCGCTGATGGTTTTCCCTTGCTTGACGGAAGTGCTGCCGGCGACAGTATAGCTACTGCCCGTCTTGCTCCAATAAGAGACGATGTAGGTATTGGCGCTCGTCAATCCTGCCAGCGTGCAGGCGCCGCCTGTCAGGTTATAGCTCCGGGTCCCGGTGACGGAGGATGTCTGGTCCCGGGTGCTGGAAGCGATGGTCCAGTTGCCGCCGCCATCTGCTTCAAAACTGGTGTACCCGATCTGCCCGGCCAGCGCATTGCGCACTTCCGCGATCCGGCAGGAATGATTGTAGTCCCATATAAAGCTGGTCGTCACATCGGCAGCCTTATTGTACTGGTTCAGATTGCCATCCCCGCCATACGCAAACTGTTCCTTTATAAAGTATCTCGAGTCCGGCAAAAGCGTAGAAAAGAGATTCCCGGATTGTGTCTCATTATTCAGGCTGGCGATGGGCGCTGTGGTTTCAATCGCATACGTGCCAACGGGTTTAAAAGTGCTCTGATCATAATTGGTCACCTGTCCCGATATGAGATTAGGACTGGATGCGCCATTCTGCAGCCATGTCTGCCTTTCGATCACAGGGCCCACCACATTCTTCGACACCATATTGCCCGTGAGAGTACTGGTATAATCTTCCGGGTATTTATATTTCTCGGTGAAGGTCCTGCCATCCGGCAGGACATCTACCGTTGATATAAGATTCCTTGCCGCATTATAATTATAGTTCGTGACGCTGGTGACTGAGTTGCCCTGCAGGTCATACTGGGTTCGTGACTGGGATGCAAGGTAGGTCCAGTAAGAACCTAAGCTCCCTGAAGTAGCCCCGTAGGTGTAGGTAGTTACACCCCCCACGGTATTGGAGCTTTGGAGATAAGCCGTGGCAGTATTAAAGGTCGTATCATTCACCGTAGCGTAGGTATTGGTCAGGGACGTCACGGGGACATATAGGCCGGAAACGCTGTTGTAGATCCATTGCGTTTTTTTAGCCAGCCGGATATCAGGAAATAAGTTCGAAAAAGAGGCATATTCATATTTGGATCGCTGTATCTCTTTTCCCGAAGATCTTACCTCGGTGACATTGTCATAATAGAACACATTGTTCATCGTGCTTCGGCCCGACGCCAGGTTATAAGCGCTGTACGTAGTATAATTGACTCCCCCGGCTGAATAGGCCGGACCCGTAAAGTCAGGGGGAGATAAAAGAATTCCACCTCCATAATAATAATTCGTTTGAGATACGGGAGTAGCTGACCCCGGCAGGAAGCTGGCAATGGAGTCGACATGGATACCCGGGCCGGAAGTTCCGGAATACTGAAATGTCGTATAGCCACCCGTAGGATAGGAGATGGTATCCAAAGCGCCCAGGGAACAGTATCGGAAATTGGGATTACGATTCGATACAACGCCCGAACTGGTGGTATTGATCAGCGACTGGTTGGGAAGCGATCCATCCGACCCATCGGCGCCGTTGTAATATCCCCAGTAATCGATACCTACGGTGCCTTTCGAGGGCCAGGTCTCATACTCATGCATATAGCAGAGCTTATAGGTCTGGGAATCTGCAGCTACCTGTGGATTGAATACTTTGAAATTCTTTAATTTCAGCCGGGCATATGTCCGGCCATCGGTAGCAGTTTGGCCGAAATATTCATAGCCGAATACATTCTTTTTGACAGTGTTTCCCGTAGCCCTGTCTATCACATCTATCTCATGGAGACTGGGGTAAGTGCCGCTGAGATCCAGGCGCGCCGTTGCATCCTGGATAAAATTGACCTGCGTGCTGCGGCAGGTGATGGATTGCAAGATCTGGGATTGGACCCTGGGGCTTCTGATATAGGTGGTGCCTACAAGGTCTGACTGACCGGTGGTATTCGACTTGACATAAGTAAAGTCGAAGGGCGTTTGATATTGGCTCCACATATACGACCCGTAGTTGAATGAGATCGTGTCTTTTTTGTCGGGCGAGATCATGGTGGTAAGATACCAGGCCGAGGTAAACACGGTATTTATGTCGTTACCCGAATAATAGGTATAAGTAGTCTCATTCGTATTGAATGCATAGGCAATGCCATCAGGGGTGGTGATCGTAAGCCCGCCCGTGACGGTCGGCCAGTTGATGGAAAAGCCTTTTGTATAAGGGAAGATATAGGCCTTACCGTTGTACCAGTAGAATTTAAAGGAATTTCCATTAAAATTACATTGGAAGATGTCCGGCGCCATATCATAGAAATAAGGACCTACGGTATAAGAGGTGGAATAAGCGTGACTGAGGAAATTTTGCGGTCCATAGTTATTTCGGAACAGGCTGTCATAGAGCGAATACTGCCCATAGTTAACCCCCGACTGCTGCGAGCTATCCACCTGCCCCTGCACCATCCGGCTAACCACTCCGCCGACATTTAAATTCCACCCCAGCCCCACCCAGCCGGCATCCTGTAAAGGACGCATGCCGTTATAATAGTAGGATAAAGATATAGGCAGGGAAAGCGAGCCGCATTTTACCGTGTACACCGGCAGATTGACGGCGGGAATGCCTTCATATAAGGACACGGGAATGTTGCCATTGTTCTCGAAGCCTTGTGTATTGGGTGACGAGGCAATGAGCCCGGCATCCAGCATGGGATTTGGATAAGCGGTTTGGGCCGCAAGAAACGAATGTCGCAGCGAAAGGGAGGCAATGCATAGATAAAAAAGTCCTGTTCTTAACATCATCCGCCAGGTAGAACGGATAGGAGGCAATGGATTTGTGGTCCGGGGTTCTTGCATGAGAAGCCGGTTTAAGGGTTATTGATGCGTTTGAAAAGTGTGAATTTGGAAAAAGGAATTCGAAGGGGGGATTAGCTTTGGTGTTATAAATATAGATAAGATCCCGGGAGGGCGGGGCACGAGTTCATATCCGTGTCGTTATAGCTATAGGTGTGTTGATTTGGGCAATAACTGTGCAGATGTAGCCCCCTCAATACATGCAATGCCTGATCGGTCCTATAAGTGCTTCTATTTACATATTTATTTTAGACATATTTAAAATAACTAATTCAATAAACTTGCTATATATTAAGCCCCCGAAATATCCTATTCCTTTTTTAGCCAAACTTAAACCTATCCAATGCGATCTGCCTGCCTGTTGCTATTGGGATCATTATCCTTGTTCACTTCCTGCCACCCCGGCGCACGCGTCCATGCAACGGAAAGACTTTTATACGACACGTTGGCAAAATACAGCTACCTCATCATTGGTATGCACAACGGGGAGGAGATCACTAATTCCACGGGATTTTTTATCAGGGACGCAGGAGACAAGCTTTTTCTCGTCAGCGCTTACCATGTCTTTACGGGATGCGACATCTACCCGGACACTTTTCAGGCACGCCGGCCAGACACTTTGAAAGTATGGTACACGGATACCATGGGCAGGTATACATTCACAAAGCTCCCATTGACGGCACATCTGAAAAAGCCTTGCAAGTCTGCGGTTACTTTGCCGGATGTGGACACCATGGAGGTAACTGCCTGGTTCAGGGATGGTGCGATCTATTCCATCGAACACCTGGCGCCTCATCACTGGAAAAAACCCGATGTCGCCATTAAAGGGGACACCGTCGCTTGTTATGGATACTCCCAGCATCGTTCTGCAAAGTTTCCTCCCAAAGACGGAGACGCCCGGGTAATGCCGGGCGGCTATACCAGTCACGCTATTGAAGTGCCGGACGGGATTCGCGCACTCGGGCAGACCTATATGGCAGTCCGCCCTGCCTACAAAGAGGGATTTTCCGGGGCCCCCATATTCATGATAACGTCAGACAGCACCCATAAAAGAACGATTGAATTCGCCGGCATCCAATCGGGCAACAGTGAAGATAATAGCCACAGCCTGATAGTCAGGGGCGCTGAATTGGGGACGCTGCTTCAATGGAAATAGAATCGATCTACATGCCTGACCCTGCGCAGGCCGTCGTCAAAGAAGACATATAATGTGCGGGCATTGTCTGTATAGAACCCATGGCGGATATACACTTTTTTGAATCCTTTCCGCAAGGCAGTGCTTCCGGATACGGTGTAGGTACACGGCACCGTATCATAACTTTTCAAACTGCCAATAGAAGAATAGACGTGACCGGGACTTTCAGGCAGTTTGAGCGTATCGCCTGCGGCATGCCAGTTTTGTGCGACAGCGGGTGAACTTACGGCAAGCAAAAGGGTGGCAACTGTCCAACATTTCATGCAGTATTTTTTACACGACCTAAATTTGCAACAATTCCGGCCTTCCACAAACAAAACGTCGCATCTTATTTTTTATTTTTCCGCATGCATCACTAGTACTATTTCATCACTGGAATGTTGTCAGAGAAGATTTACCTTCCGCAACCGTTATATTTTTCCTATATTAACCCCATGGAAATCCCCCTGTTCCGAAAGCTCCATGTTGAAGGGCTGATCCCGGAGGAGTCTTTGCGAAAGGCCGAGACCCTGGAAAGCCAACGACTTTTTTCCCTGCACTGGGAGCTGAAACTGCTGCTCTACCTGGGCGTGGTCCTGCTCAGCGGCGGACTGGGTATCCTGGTCTATAAGCACATCGACACCATCGGGCACCAGGCCGTGCTGGCCTTCATCGCACTCGTAAGTGCAGGTTCTTTCCTGTACTGCGCCCGCAAGAAGCCCTCCTTCCACTGGGGAAAGATGGCAGCAGCCGATGCCGTCTACGACTACATCCTGCTACTGGCCTGTCTCAGCCTGCTGACCTTTGTGGGCTATCTGCAATATGCCTACGAAGTCTTCGGCCACCATTACGGGCTGGCCACTTTTATCCCGATGATCCTGCTCTTCATCAGCGCCTACTATTTCGATCACCTGGGGGTACTGAGCCTGGCGGTCACCAACCTCGCCGCCTGGGCGGGCATCGCCATCACGCCCCTCCACCTGCTGCAGGACAGCAATTTTGCCAATGACCAGGTGATCTACACGGGTATCTTGCTGGGTTGGGTACTGATGGCCGCGGGCCGATGGTCCTCGCAAAGCGGACGCAAGGCGCATTTCGAGCCCACCTATACGAATTTTGGCTTTCATTTGTATTTCGTGGCGGCGCTGGCAGGGCTCTTCACGCATGACAGCCTCTACCTGCTTTGGTTCCTGGTATTCGCAGCCATCGCCTGGTTCCTTTACACGCAGGCCATGGCACGCAGATCCTTTTACTTTGTCGTCTTCATTGTATTATATACTTATATCGCGTTGAGCTATGTCGTCGTCCAGTTGCTGGAAAATATCCAGGGTAACGGATTCAATATCCTTGTCCTGGGACTTCTTTATTTCATCCTGTCCGCCGTGGGAGTGGGCTCATTACTCATCCGTCTAAACCGAAAGCTCAAGAACCATGAACGCCTATAAACCCGGAGCATTTGATCATCACCACATTCATTCCCAGGCAACCGAAGCCTTGCAAAAAGGTGTCATCGACAAGGCCACGCATGATCGTATTGTCGAAGCTTACCCCGACACGCTTTATACCCCGAACTTCTTTGTTCGCATGGGGCTTTTCCTACTGGCCGTGCTGGCGGCGGCCTGCGGATCGGGGCTACTGGCGCTGATGGGCTTAAGTAGTGAGACAGCATTCCGTGCGATGGTGATCATTGCCGGCTTTGGCACAATCGCGGCGCTGGAGTTGTTTATCCAGCGTCGCAGCCCTTTTCGTGCGGGGCTGGATGATGGACTGCTGTACGCTGCCGTCTGCCTAATATACTTTGGCATAACTTTCGAAACCCAAAACTTCGGTCCCACCCTTGAATGCCTGATCCTGCTGGTCATCGCACTGGTCTGCAGTATCCGTTATGTAGATGCACTAATGGGGCTGGTGGCTTATGGCGCCTTCCTGGGGTTCATCTATTCCAACGCCGTACATTGGGGCGACACGGGCCGGGCGCTGCTGCCTTTTATCTTGATGATCGCTTCGCTGGCGCCCCGTCCTTTGCTGAACAAACTAGTCAGGCGCGAAGTCGCCCTTCCCTGGCGGTACACCCTGCACCTGCTGCAAGCCGCGACCCTGGTTACTTTTTACCTGGCGGGCAATTATTATGTCGTCCGGGAGGCGAACGCGCTGATCTCCGGTGTCTCTGGCCCCATTCCAATGGCCTGGCTCTGGTGGACGCTGACCGTCCTTACCCCTTTCGTATATATTACCTGGGGCATCCGAAAAAAAGACCCGATCTTTCTTTGGGTGGGCATGGCGCTAGTGACGGCGGCCGTCTTCACTTTCCGATACTATTATCATGTACTGCCGGCGGAGTTGGCCATGGTCATTGCCGGAGTGGTGCTGATCGTACTGGCGTATCTACTGATCCGATACTTGCGCATACCCCGCAACGGCTTTACTTCCGCTCCTGCCGATGAGCCCCATCCTCTGGACACCCCCTTGGTGGAAGGGCTGATCGTTGCGGAAACCTTCCAGCCACAGCAGCCGGCCGATGCCGGACTCCAGTTTGGCGGCGGGTCCGGTGGAGGAGGCGGAGCCGGAGGGGAATATTAAAATGATGGAACCAGAAGAACATATATTATCCGATTTCGAAGTGGAGTTGGACCCGGCTAATCGCAATCTGCGTTTTGTGAATTTCATTGTGGACAGGCTCCTGTTCTATTTCTTTTCCAGGGCCTTCAATATCCTTTGGGGTAAATTCCTGCGGATAGCGCTATATGAAACGGAAACGGACCGTTATACCGCGCTAACCATCAACCTCCTCTATGCACTCTTCCTGTATGCCTTCTTCATGGGGCTGACAGAAGGTCTGTTCAGAGGCAAGACCCTGGGCAAGGTTTTCACCGGGACGCGTGCCGTAAATCCGGATGGCAGTCCCATTTCCATGAAGACGGCCTTTCTCCGCGGCCTGTCCCGCGTGGTGCCTTTCGAGCCGTTCTCCGCCTTCGGCGGCGACTGGCCCCGTCCCTGGCACGACAAATGGACGGATACCTATGTGATTGTGGAAAAGACGTCGGTGACGAGGGGATGAATAATAATCTGTGAATAGTTGGTCGAGTGCTTCCCTCGGTTTAGCAACAGGTTAATTTGCTTTCTTTTTCCTAGCCGTGGCCTGTGAACCAATGCTCCGGGTCTTCTTCTTGGGTGCACGGGTGATCTTGCCAGTGGCTTTGTACCTAGCAATGACTTCGCTGAAGAGCTTTTTGTCTTGCTGGTGGGTTCAACTACAAAATCAACGCCTTTAGGTTCTTTTATATAGCCCAAATATGACTTATTTGTTTGAGTTAAACTATTGGTTAATCTGCTTTAATGTTGGTGTTACGGGAAGATAAAATTGTCTTATTTTCACCTTAATTATACATTATCTATCAATGAAATACAGCAAAACATTAGAAGGGAAAATAGCCACTCGGATTGCCCGAAAGCAATCGTCGGTTTTGCTACGTGAAGATTTTGATAATCTGGGCGGCTATGACCAGGTCGGAAGGGCCTTGCTTTCGCTTACCAAAAAGGGAAAGCTGATCAAGATCGGTTACGGGCTCTACGCAAAAGCAAAGGTTTCTTCTCTAACTGGAAATACCATCCCGGTAGAGCCCTTGCCTAGCCTGGCCAGAAAAGCATTAGACAGACTAGGGGTCGCCGCACTTCCCTCCCAGGCGGAGATCGACTACCAGCAAGGACGTTCTACGCAGGTACCTACTGGTCGGTTGATCGGCGTGAATAAACGCATCAGCCGCAAGATTGGCTACAACAATATAGCTGTCAATTATGAACGCCGTTCCCAGTAAGATCGTCATAGAAGAAGTAGCACTGGAGTTGGGCATAGATCCGGCCTTTGTCGAAAAGGACTGGTATGTGGTGCAGATGCTTAAACTAATAGCAGGCATGGATTTGTAAGGTGGCAAATTGATATTCACTGGCGGTACCGCACTTGCAAAAGCTCATCGAATTCTACAACGATTCTCCGAAGACATCGACTTTCGACTGGTGGCCCCAACACGACGACCCCGATCTCGTCCGACATATCCACGACCTGGTAGCCTAGCAGCAGCAGGCTATGGCGCATCCAGATTTCAAACGCCTCGCGATCGAAATGATCGCCCGGGATGACTATCGGAGCCCTAAGATTTCTGGGCGGCCCCTAAAGGACAAAATGACTATTCTTGTTGATACGCTTGAAAAAGACGTTGAGTATACCGCTGAATATAATCGTTTTGTTCATGGTATGTCCTATGCCATTGGAAAGGTGCCCAACTTCGCAGAGGCAGTACAGAGCTTAAAACAACTGGCAGATTACTTACTCGAACCTTAGGTACTATCAGTCAAATCACCCCCTCGCAAAAAACTCATGACTATCCGCATTCCTGATCGCCTTGCCCGGCTGTTTCACTGCCAGCTTCATGCAATCCTGCTCGCCATAAGCATTATCCTCCGTCAGGGCCGAAGCATGACTATGTTCATGCACCATCGTTCCGGCCTTTGAATCCGCCCCGGTATCCGGTGCGCTCCAGAAGGCGCGACATATCCAGATAGTCCTTGTCCGTGGATACGTATAGGCATAATCGGTCTTCCCGCAGCCCTCCTTGCTGAGATCATATATGAAATGCCTGGTCTCGAAGTCCTTTTCTATTTTCCGGAAATTCTTCTTTACATGTGCGAAATGCGCCTGGGTATAAACACCAAACCATGTGTTATAGAATGATCCTTTTTTCATTCCTTCCAGGGCCTTCACCGCTATACGATAGCCATTTTCATGCGCTTTAATGACCTTTGCCTGCTGCGCGGGCGTGCCACCCTTGCAGGTACATGGCAACAAGGCAAGCCCTTCCGCCATCAAACCCTGAGGTCTCTGGGCAGCATCGCTTTTGAGCTCCATTCTCCGCACCATTTCCCCCGCAGTAAGCCTGGGCTTTACGCCTCCAAAAATCATGAACGCGGCTTCTTTACTCCGAACCTTCAGGTTCTTGCCACTGATATTACTGGTGGACGCCGTGAGCAGGAGCGATTCCGTCACCGGTTGACGGAAGTACACCATTTTCTCCGCCTTATACGCAACTTTTACCCTGCCGGGCTTCGAAATATCATAGCTTTCGCCCACGTCGATCTTAGCGCTGGCTGACTCGCCTGGATCAAGCGAAATGAAATCTTCCGGCCCCGGTTTGCCTCTTTTGATAAGCTTTCCGTCATAGGCAATCCTCTTTCCATTGTGCTGGACAGCAAGGCAATCCGTCTTCATCCCTTCCAGGGGAGTGTTCCATTTTAAGATATGGACAGGTTCCTTTGAATGATTGGTAAGTTCGAAGATCAGCGAAGCCGCTTCGTCTTTTTTGTAAGTGGCGTGTGCATATACTTTTGCAGTGATGAGTTCCATTCTGTCCTGTTTAAAGTTTTTCTTTCATAGACCGGCTATTACCGCCCATGCCGCAAAAGAGCTCATGACGCTGGTCCATTTGCCATAACATGAGTAATACCAAACCGCCCAATGCGTCTGCATATTTTTTTTGCCCGTATCCGCGACGAAGGTGCCATTTATCTGGGGATCGGAAACATTTCTAATAATGAGCCATTTAGGAGGATCTGTAACGTCATCCTGGCAAACCAGGCCAAGGACGGCATCTCCCATTTCTACGCCACAACCAATTTTCCATAACTCCTGCGCATTGTTTGAATTACCGTATTCAAAATAATCCGTTGTGAGAATAGGTTGGAATGGTCTAAGTTTTGCATTGGCAGCGCTCGCTTTTTCATGAATGATGTTCGGCGCAAATTTTCTTTTCAGTTGCCAATTGGTGCCAGTATGCCGGAGTGTCGGGGGCCCAAAGGTTGCTGGATCGTCCAGCTTGTCAACGTAAATATTCATCAGTTTTTCCGCCTCGTCAAAATAGGTAATCGGAATATTCCAGTCAGATTTATAGGTTTTATTATTAAAAGATGCGTTAGCAAATTCCTGTTTACAATGAAACAGGGCAGCCCGTGTCACCAGTACATCGCCAAGGTCATGTTCGAGCTCGATACCTCCCCCGGTGCCTACAGAAAAGATATGTGTACAATTTGTCTCCTCAATGATCTGTTTGAACATATCCCGGACGGGCAGCGAGGTTTGCGTGCCATTAAAATTCTTAATGCCGTCCTGGTTCAGATGCAGCTCGGACTTAAAGCAAAGCACCTTTTTATCCTTGATACTGGTCATAAAATAACTGCCCAGCCTTTGCGAATGGGAGGCTGGAGACCCTTTGCGTGTCTGCATTGCGTATTTTTCCTTAAAAAAACGGTCATATTTATACCATGCCGCGCTGCTGTGTTTGGGTGTCATGACCATAGCCAGCCCATCCTGCTCATCCACCGTCCAGGTCACAATCACTATATCCGCCTTGGGCAATTTTGCATCAGATCCAGGAACAGGGTTGATCGGCTGAGGCACAGGCGTCAGCCCCCCCGGAAACGGAATAGGACTAGCTGCAGCAATTACAAACTCCTCTGGTAGGAATGTGCCCCCGATCGCCCCTTCACTGTCGGGCAAAGCGTTGCCCGCCGAAAGAAGCTGCCTCGCAAGCTGCTTGCGATATTCCAATTCCTCCTGGCTAAGTTCGCGCATACTATAAGATTTAATTGATTACTTCATAAAAATGACTTGCAAAGCAAATTACTCAATACCTGCAGAGCAAACAACGGGGAAAACACCCAATTTTGCCTCAACCGAAACGATAGGGGAAAAACACCCATTTTATCCCAACTGCCGCAAGCACAATTTCTTCGTAAATTTGCCTCCCGGGCGCCCAACGCCCATTTTAAGACTATGCCTGAAAAAGAAAAGCTCAGACTGGACAAATACCTTTGGTCCATCCGCCTGTTCAAGACCCGGGCGGAGGCGACGGACGCATGCGGCAAAGGAAAAGTAAAATACAATGGGGATGCCGCCAAAGCCTCCAAGTCCGTCAGTGTCGGCGACGAGTACGAGGTGAAGACGGAACATAAGCGCTGGCGCATCAAAGTCACGGGGCTCCTGGACCACCGGCTGCAATATTCCGAGGCCATCAACTATTACATCGATATTACCCCTGCCGAAGAGATCGAACGCCTGCAGTTCCAGTCTGCCAGTTTCAATACAGGCAAACGGCAAAGCAAGATCGGCAGGCCGACGAAGAAGCAAAGGAGGGAGCTGGATGATTTTATGGAGTAGTTACTACCAGCTCATCTGGACGCCGGCGACGAATGTCTTTAAAGGAGGTAAGATCAATATATTCTGGATCTCCGGGTCGGCATTGCTGTAAGGTGTCAGGGTCAGCATATTTTCGCCCTGTAAGAAGCATTTCACCTCTGCAAAAGGCATCCTATGCACCAGTGCTTTCGGCAACTGGTAAGACAAGTACACAGACTTCAGTCTCGCATAAGAGGCGTTGGTCAGCATGGCGCTGGACGCCAGGTAATAGTTAATGGCCTGTCCCGCGATGGAAGTGATCCGCGTCGTCTGGCGCTGGTAGCGGGCCGCGTCACCCGACTGGCGCCACACATTCAACATATCAGTCGTTTGATTGCTGTATAGACCGGATGATATGGAGCCTGGCGGGTTATGGGCATACAAGGTTGCCTGGTAATTGATGCCCTGCTGTATTCTCCATTCTACTGTGGTTGAAAGTCGGAAGCCATGCCATACCAACGTATTGACCAGCCCACCAAAGGCAACAGGGTCCAGGTTCCCGGCAATTTCCCGGTCGGCAGCCGTCAGCTTGCCATCGCCGTTCTTATCACTAAATTGGAAAACACCCGTTTGTCTGTCGACACCCAGATAACGTAATGCGTTGAAATTTGTAAGAGAATGGCCAACAGCCAGGTTCCAACTGAATGGAGAACTGGCCAGGTCCGGGAAGGCCATCAGTTTGTTTACGGGGAAGCTGGCATTGACGGATGTGATCCATTTGAAATGCTTATTGTCGATGGTTCTTGACGTTACGGTGAATTCCCAACCACTATTCTGCACGACGATGGGATGATTGCTATATATCATCGGGCCTATCGCGGGGTACATTTCAGGTAACAATTGATTTAAGCTGTGATTACGGTACCAGGCCGCCGTCAAAGTACACCTGTTATCAGAAAACGCCAGGTCCAGTGCTATTTCCTTCTTGACAACACTTTCCCAGGTGATGCCACCATTCACCTTCTGTATGGGAGCCAGGGAATTTCCAGAGCGATATCCCTCTCCCAACTGGTCGTTACCCGTCACGCCATAGCTGGTCCTCCATCTGCCAAAGCTGATAAAAGGCAGGTTCCGCCGGACAAAAGGTTCTGCTGAAAAAGTCCATGCCAGGGCAACAGCTCCGAAATTACCAAATTGCATTCCCTGGCTGAAACGGGCGTTGCCATCCCTTCTGCCAGTGAGTCGGAGCGAAAATTTTTCTTTCCATTCCAGATTGAGCTTTGTGAACACTGCTCCATGCAGTTCATTGGTTAATTCACGAATTGAAAAACCTATATTTGAAAAAACATAGACATCACTGTACAAGCCCTGCCAGGAGCCGCCGGCAAGTACGCCGATCTGCCATGGGCCGGTATGCCTGCGATATTCCAGGTGAGGTTCCACGATCCAGCTCTTATAGCCTGAGGAGGCAAAATAATTACGGTCGATGGAATCGCCAGGCGGCGGTAGTGTCCAGGCAGGTATTTTGCTATTCTCATGTACACGCACACTGCTATAGCCCACATTATTCGTCACAAAAAAATTGCTGCCTGCCCGGTAGACAATGTTGGCCGATGCAAGGCAATTGAAGGATCGGGCCTTATAAGGATTGTTGATATACGACAGCGGATTGTCAAAAGTCAGACCTCCTTCACTCCATGCGATCTCACCATCTTTTGACTGCAGAGAAGGCGCGTTGGGAGCCAGGAACTGAAGGCGGGTGATATCCGTAATATATTGGCGGTTCTCATCTAACCCGAACAATCCGTTGACCCTGACACTCAGGCTTCCGCCCCCCGATCGGTAATTAAAATTCCCTGTCGTGGAAAATACATCGTGCGCCGGATGGGTGGGGAATACGTCCGTTTCCCACAGACCATGACATCCTAAGAAATAGTTCATCCGATCGTTGCCTCCTGTCCGGGATACCTGCAGATTTGTATTACGCCCCACACCTCCAATAAAATATTTACCAAAATCCGTATTACGGGTGGTGTCCCAGTGCATCAGCTCCGGTGCGTGTATGGCGTCGGGCTCCAGGCCATCCGTCCGTAAAGCTTCCAGCCGCATGGCAGTGTATTGCTTTGTATTCATTAAAGAAGGGCGTGTAGTCACCGCAGAAAAACCATTTGACATCTCCAGCTTTAATGACGGTTTATTTGACACACTATGCCTGGTTTTAAAAAGGACTACGCCGTTGGCACCACGTGAGCCATAAATGGCCGTTGCATCTGCATCTTTCAGCACTTCAACGCTTTCTATGTCATCTGTCAGCAGGAAGGAGAATGGATTGAGAGATCCGGCCGCATTACCTGTGGTAATATTGGAGACCGATTGGTTACCGGCAGCAAAAGGAATTCCATCTATCATAAACAGCGGACTGGTGCCATTGAGGATCGAAGTCCTACCCCTGAGGACAATATTCATGGAGGCGCCATGCACGCCACTGGATCGGGTGACAAGTAAACCAGGTATTTGTCCTCCCAATGCCGAAAGTATGTTTGATGAAGGCTGGTCCGCCAGTATTATACGATCCATCTTTGTCATGGCAACTTCCGGCCGCGCCTTTATATAACCATCATCAATTACGGTTACCACCGTCTCCAGGAGCGGCTCGCTCCTGTGCCGCATCTTTATCCGCATGGGTTGATACCCCTCAATTGAAATAGTCCCCATCTCCCTGCCAACAGCAGTATAAAGTAATGTATCGGGTAATTTTATGATCTCTACTTCGGCTATCCCATCAGCGCCCGTTTTGAATATCTGACCATTGCCCTTCAATTGCAGGCTGGCGCCAGGCAGCACCTCATCATCGTCGTCTACGACCATCACCTGGAACGAATGGCTTGTATATCTGACAGGTAGGTTCTGTTTTCTTTCGATCCAGATGGTACTACCCAGGATCGAATATTGTACTTCCCGGTCGTTGAATAACAGGCCTAATGCCTTTTCAAGAGACAGTGTTTTATAGCCAGCCGTCAGCCTGCGGCGCGGATCCAGGGTACCATCCTCATAATGTATGCACAAGCCTGTAGATTTCTCGATAACATTCAGTAAATCCCCGACTGTTATGGCCCTGTCTGGAATGATAATCGATTGGTGGAACTTCGATTGTCCGCAGACATCCCCGCACACCAGGTTGAGGATAATAAATACCGGGATGATATGAGCCTGGACCTTCATATTGTTTAATGGTCTTGCCTGATAATGATCTTTCTTCCTTCCGTGCTCAAATGTATTTTGCCCGATTCCAAGAGGTGTAGCAACATCCCTAGCGGCAGATCTTTGCTTACATGCCCCCCGCCCAGCGCTCCGGGAGCGATCGGGTCCAGCACATTGTCGAAGCAGATCTCTCTTATTCCATACCATCCAGCTATCTCATCCATTATCTGCTCAATATCCTTGCTGGTGAAATTGAAATAGGGTGATCGCCAGGCTAATGACGCCAATGTATCCACGTGCTCTACCGTACAATTCTCTATATTATTTCTATTGATCCATGCCTCCACACCTGGTCCCATAGACATCGACTTACCCCCATAATATACCCGGATGGCTCCGGACATCAGGGTTGCCTGCAAGCCACCTTGCCTGGCATAATCCCGCAGGGCAAAGCGGGTGCCCAGAACAGTAGTGACGCCTGTCGCCGTCCTGACGGCAAATGGACGGTAGGCATCCTTCGCAATATCAAAAAAAGCCTCCCCCTCCAGCGTAGCTACTCTTTGTGGAGGCATGTCCTTCGGGAAATCCAACATATAGGAAAGCCTCGACCCCGGGCCAAGATCCACTTCCGAACCATCGGGCAGATGTACATGCCAGGACTCGGCATATGGAACGGAGATACTATGATAGCCCGAACCTGGTGGCGCAAATCCTGAGGTTGAACAATTACAACCAATGTAAGTCAGAACATGCAAGTCCGTTTTCTTTATGACCCATCCGTCTTTTTCAATCGAATCACCCACAGGCACCTGGTCCAATCGGACCTTCTTGTCACCAAAAGTGGTGAGGCAGGCAAAAACGGATGGATATACCGAGGTGTCACCGACAGGCATATTCCCAAAATTGCAAATTCTGAGCGCATCTTCACCCGGTGCAGCAGATGAAATAGAAAATTTATACACTGTATAGGGTATCGCTGCGACAAGTACAATAACAGCAGCGCCCCTGAACAGCCTGGTCATGCGGGTCCTGGGGGGCGCCTTTACCTGTTGCCTTTCATTCTCTTTGATCTTATCATCCATTTTTCCAAGAATGACCTCGTCATCTCTTTCTAGCAGCATCTTCAGTTGGGAAATCCGTGATTGGTCGGGCATGCAGGTTAGTTGATGTTATAAGCTTGGTCGGGGAAAAGCGGTATTGAAACACATCATATTAAGAAAAGAACTGCCGGCACCGGGAAATAATTTACGTTAAAGTTCCG
Organism: Flavitalea plasmicola; assembly: GCF_030546645.1. Classification (GTDB taxonomy): domain Bacteria; phylum Bacteroidota; class Bacteroidia; order Chitinophagales; family Chitinophagaceae; genus Puia. Next base: position 651,149 of record NZ_JAUOTO010000005.1, on the reverse strand, counting down.
TGGCACACCCCACTGGATCCCGATGAAAGGTTTTCAATTTACCACACCTTAATAATCAGCATGCTCCCTGCCTTTGATACAATTTATCATGAATATAAATCGAAGATCTATTTATACTGTCGCAGGCAGCTGGAGAAAGAGGACGCGGAAGATGCGACAGCAGAAGCCTTTTTTGCCCTTTGGAAGAATAAAAAGAAGTTGATAAGCAATGAACATGTAAAAAACTTTCTATACCTCGTTGCCCGGCAAAAAGTGTCGGCATTAAACAAGGAAAACAAACGTAAAGCTGTATTTTTTGTGGGGGACGCCCTTTCGGATATTGCCGACGAAGAAATTGCTATTAAAGAGAACGAGCAGCTGGAAGACCTTTTAGTACAGATGCTCCTTTGTAAGGCAGATATGCTACCCACTCAATGCAGGGAGGCCTTTACATACTATCTGGCCAATAAATCCGCGGCCGAGACCTCGGCCATGATGGGGATAAGTGTAAAGGCAGTATACTTTCACTGGGCGGCGGCAAAAGAAAGAATCCGCGCATCCCTGCATAATAATGAGGTTCTGCCGGAAGAAGCACCATCAAAGCTCCGCTTGTCCATTTAAAGTATTCGTCCTTTTTTTTAGGGGGTTCGTGTATTTTTTCAAAAACTCACTGGTAATTTTTCTGCTTCCTCACTATATAATATGGCCCGGCGTCTCAGCCGGGATCTACGTTTACCCCGATCAGAGGAATCTCTCAGGTTCCTGAATGCCTGTTTCTGCACAGGCTAGTACCATTTTCTTGTCCTGGTGTTTCCATTGAAGCAATCAAACTTTAAAACAACGGTCATGAGCAATAGCAGGGGTCTAGGGGTCGTCCTTTCGCATCATCCGGTCACTTTTAAAATTCCGCTCTTACATACCTTACTCCATTCTATCGTCTTTCTATCCCTCTATGTCCTGGAAATGATATTCACAGATACCACCTGAACAGGCAGGTCAGGATAGTACTTTGTACTGTGCTGAGTGTTATAGCGCCCGGGAATGCCCTGGAGTGGCATATCGGATGGTTATTGCCTAAACATCGTCAATAATTGTGAGCAAAAAATCAGATTTCGGCGGGCTGGAATTGCTGGACCGGCAAATAATGATGTTCAATATAATTGTGGCGTCACTTCTGACCTGCACGGTATTGTCATGGGCAGCAACGGGATGGGTTATCTATAGCCTGTCGCTTCAATTTAAGGCAAAGACATTATCCGAATGTTCAGTCATACTGGCCGGTAAATCCCCCTTGTTGCTCTTTACAGGAGTAGTGACTACTTTTTGCAGCCTGCAGTGCTCAAGATGCTGGGCGCAGCTGAAACATTACCATGCGGAAAGGATAATCCTTGCGCGACGGTGCGGGACTGAAGGGTTTACCGGTCGTGGCGCACCGCCTACAGCCCCCGGAAGAAATCTGGAAGCATCGCTGAGAGAGAGCAAAGAGCCCCCGGAACAAAAAGAAGAGGTTACCAAGGAAATGGGACAGGTCGAAAAGCAGAAATTAAAAATATTATTAACAGACCTTATCAAAGAATTCGGGAATCCGGAAAGGAAAATACACAACAGGGAAAAGAAGGACCCGGACAATCCTATGTAGCATATTTCATGAGCACGCCTCCATCGCTGCAAATCCTGGATCCCAATATTCTCTGCAATACTACTATTTACATCTGTACATTTTCGGAATTGGAGTTGTAAAACATAAACATTCATTGAATTACAATGGTATATAATACTATCCGCCGGCTGATCGAAAGAGACCAGCTGGAAAACGCGCTGGAGAGCCTACTAAGCGATCTTTCTGCCCGCAGAGAGGATCATTATTCCAATGAGATCCTGTTGCACAAAGCTTCTTTAGCGGATATAAGCCGTCAATTCCGGCAGGGCCTCATCAGGTATGAGGATGCGGCGCAGTCCAAAGCCCGGCTACGAAGCGCCGTCCTCGCGTTGATCGATGAGGCGGAACGGGAGCAGTCATACGAAAAGAACCTGGCCGCTAACCTTCCGCTGAAAATACTCTTCCTGGCCGCGGCGCCGTCGGACGAGGTGAGGATCCGCGTCGATCGGGAGTTCAGGGCCATCGGACAGTCGCTTACTGCAGCAAAGGAACGGGAGCGCTACGTGCTGGAAAGCCGTTGGGCCATCACACCTGCCGATCTTCAACAGGCGATGCTGGCAGAACAGGCAGACATACTGCATTTTGCAGGCCATGGGACAGAAAATAGCATTGTACTGGAAGATGGGAATGGATGTGCCAGACCGGTGACTGAGGATGCGCTGGATAATCTATTGTGGCTTTTTTCCGGCAGGATAAAATGCGTGATCCTCAATGCCTGTTGTTCCGCGCCACAGGCTGCGGTTATAGCCAGGCATGTTCCGTATGTGATTGGGATGAACAATGCGATCACTGATCATGCGGCTATTTTGTTCGCTACTGGTTTCTATCGGGCGCTGGGTGCGGGGTATGATGTCCCGTTTGCTTTCCGGACAGGCATAAATGCCATAGCATTGGAAGGGGCAGCGGGCAGCACGATCCCCGTATTGCTATGTAAGGATCCGGGCCAATGAGCCTCGCTTCATTCATTCAATTATCTGCTCTATGTTCAGAAAAGATGTATTGGTACAATTGTTCAGGGAAGAGATTAGGAGCGGCGAGAAGATAGCCCAGGACCGGAAAAATAATATCCTTCCGGACCTGGCACTCCTGAAAACGACTATCAGGTCCGGTTGGTGGGTTAAAAAATGCCCGGTTTGCCGCGATCTGTTCCGGGAGAATGACCTGGTCAGGATCTGCCCGGTATGCAAGCAAGCCTATCATGACGATGCTGCGTTCAACCTGCGGTGCTGGGGCAACCATTTTTCTGCAGGCGATACGTGCCTTCAATGCCATGAATTTACATGGAACGGTATCCTGCCGGCTAAGGAATTTTTTTCCCAGACAGAGCGGCGTCCTTTTCCGCTGATGGAGGAACAATTCTTCACCGGACTGCTCAGCACCTGGAAAACGTTTGGGAATGCCCCGATCCGGATCGTCAGACGGGGAGACCTGATAATAGGCAACCGGTGCCACATGTGCCGGTATAAATTCCGGGAAGGCGACAGGGTCGTTAAGTGCCCTTGCAGCAGCAGCTGCGAAGAATACTTTCACAGTGACATATTGAGGGACCTCACGTGCTGGAATGAATGGAACGGAGAATTGGGCAAAAATTATTGCCCGGTCTCTTCCAAAGAGTACGAGGTAAAAACCAGATTCAAAAAATTATTCTAGCACTGATATGGATACCCATGTAATCGACCGCTTTGACAGACAGACGCGTATCAGGGGATGGGACCAGGGCTGTCTTCAACGGGCAACCGTCATGGTCATCGGCGCGGGCGCTTTGGGAAACGAGATCGTTAAAAACCTTGCCCTGATGGGTATAGGCAACCTGCTGGTGGTAGACTTCGACAAAGTGGAACCTTCCAACCTCAGCCGCACGGCGCTTTTTTCGGTTTCGGATATTGGCCAATATAAGGCGGAGCGGCTGGCCGGGGCTGCAAAAAAACTTTATCCATCCATCCGGTCCCGCTATATCAATGGGGACGTACTATTCGACCTGGGATTGGGTTTTTACAGGAATGTGGACCTGGTCATCGGCGGGCTGGATAACCTGGCGGCACGTTCACATGCCGGCACCTATGCGGCTTTGGCCGGTAAGCCGTACCTGGACGGGGGCGTATGGGAGCACGGAGGCGAGGTGAAGTGGTTCTTTCCTGGAAAAGGTGCCTGCTATGACTGCCTGCTTAGCGAGCGCGACCGCCATAATATGGCTGAACGATATTCCTGCACCGGTTTTATTGCTTCACCATCTCCCTTTATGCAACAGGTTTTACCCACTACGCTTGCGCCGATCGCCATCGTAGGGGGGATCATAGCGCAGGAGGCCTGTTATTATTTCACCGGTCTGCGGGCGATCCACCCGGGTGAAGCCATCGTCTACAATGGTCTTGACCTGGGTCTGCACAGGTCGGTCCTCCCGGAAAACCCAACTTGTCTCAATCACCCGGCGCGGCCTTACGATCCCGTGGAGACGTTGATGCGTCGTGCGGATGATCTTTCCGCATCGGAGCTGCTGGGGCTGGCGGCCGAAAAGCTTGGGCCGGAGGTAATCCTGGAGCTGGGCAGGCATTTCCTCGTCGATCTGCGCTGTACGGGCTGTGGGGCAATTGAGGAGATCAGCCAGCAGATTGCCAGGGTGCCCGAAGAGAAAATCCATTGCCCTGCCTGCGGGGCGATAAGGAGGAAGAACGCAGTCGGTTCGGTGGGATTAAGCCATGCGCTGGCGAAGCGGTCGTTGTCTGCGCTGGGCATACCGCAGGGAGAGGTGATAACCGTGTGGTCCGGCCGGGGTACAGGGTTTTATGAGCTGACAGGGGATATTAAAAAACTTTTTCCAAACTGAGATGGTCACAAAAAAGCTTTATATAAAGGATGCCGCCGGAAGTCTTTACGCGTGCGAGGTCTCCAGGGATACATTGATAGCTGTTTTGTCGGCAGAATTTTTCGAGGCGAACGAGCGGGGGATGAGTAAGGCTAATGGACTTGAGCATAGAGGGGTTGTCGAATATATAGATGCGGTAACGGGGCAACACATCAGGCTGCGCGACGATCAGTCGCTGGAGGAGGCCATGGTGCCTGATGGAGCCATGTTACATATCTACCCGGCAGCAATCGCGGGCGATCCGGGCCGTCCTGTCCAGGATATTTTTCCGGCGCCTGCTATGATCCTTCTCAAGCTGATCTCTCTCTTTGACCCGTTCCCGGACAATGCCTATACCATCCGGCTGCGTCCGGATGAAAGTATTGAAAGCGCCGCCCTTCAACTGCATAAAAAAAGGCCTATTACTTCCGGTGTCATCCTCTGTAAGGAAAGCCGTAAGATCATCAACCCGGTGTCACCTGCCGGAAGGGAAGAAATACCAGACAATGCAACGCTGATCTGGGGGCCGATTGATGAGATGCTGGATCTGCTTGACCAGTCGGAGTTACTGTTAAAAGTGCCCAATGAGCTGATCCAGCAAGGATCGAGGCCTGTATTACAGTACCTGGAGATCCTGCGGGCGGACCGGGATGGGCATGCGCATAAGCTGCTGGAATGCAAACTGGCATTTCTTGGCTCCGGGGCAGTGGGGAAAACGTCACTGATCGAACGGTTACGGACCAACACCTTCGACCCTCTCACAATGAAAACAGAGGGCATCGATATCCTCGGCTGGATGGTCCTGCGGGACGAACATTCTCCCGTAAAAGTGAATGTATGGGATTTCGGGGGGCAGGAGATCAATTATGCCACACACAAATTCTTCCTCACCGAGCGGACAGCGTATGTGGTTGTCACTTCACTGCAGATAGATGATTACCACTGCGAGATGGACCTAGAGTACTGGCTTTCGCTGATAAAAGGCTTTGCGCCGCGGTCTCCGGTGGTAATTGCGCTGAACAAATCCGACGAGCAGAGTATCAGGATCGCGCAAAATGCGCTGCGGGAAAAATATCCGCAGATCATCGGGTTTGTCGAGACTTCCTGTGCCACCGGGAAGGGCATGGGGACATTGCAGCAGCTGATTGCCGCGGCGATCAAAAGTATGCCGCACCTGGACGACCTGCTGCCTGCTCATTATTTCCGGGTAAAAAAAGCGCTGGAAAAAAACCGGAGAAATTACGTGGACTATCCCCGGTATAAGACCCTTTGTAAAAAAATAAATGCCGACTTCAGCGATGAAGACATGAGAAGCCTGCTGAGGCTACTGAATGATCTGGGGATTATCGTGAACATAACAAACAACCGCCATTTGGAGGATAGCCATGTGCTGAAGCCGGAATGGATCACCAAAGGAATCTACCAGATCATGGGCTCCGACGAGCTCAAGCGCAGGAATGGCAGGATCGGCGAAGAAGAGGTGATGCCCATCCTGGATAAAGGCCTATGCCCTACAGTGAACGATGTGAGGATCGTGCTCAACCTGATGATCCATTTTAATTTCTGTTACCGGATCAACGAAGAAACGTTTGAAAACGGAATGCCCAGGTATACGTATTACTTCCCCTCTCATTTTCCACCCGACAGGCCGGCGATCCTGGGCTATGTGACATCGCCGGACTGTCTGCGTTTCTTCTTCGAATATTCATTGCTGCCGGAAGAGGTGTTCCTGCGATTCATCGTCACCAACTTTTACCGGTTGCAACAGTATTGGAAAGGGGGCTGCGTCTACGTACGGTCGGAGAATAACGAACACCTGTCTGCGCTGATCACGGTGGATAAACTGGCCAGGAGGATAGCCATCGAGATCACCGGAAAGGGAGGGAAGCGGCTGCTGCTGGAGGTCCTGCGCGAGCAGCTTTACCGGATTAACCGGACGCTTGTAAATACCCGTGTCAGGGAGTTTATTGTAGACTATATCACGGGCACGGTCCCCATCGATTTTAACGATCTGACGATCTACGAGGAGGAAGGCCGGGATGAGATCTTTATTCCGGCCCTTCGGAGGAACCTGTCGGTGAAAAGGCTGCTGTATGGTGAGAACGGAAAGGACCATAAAGGATTTGCCGGAGTAGTGGAACTGGTTAAGGAAGGTCAGGTCCGCGAAGCAGTCCGGCACATGGACCTGGTCCTGAAGGCACATGCGCTTTCAGAGGTAGAGGTGCATGAATGGATCATGATCCATGCCAGGTTTAATGGAGTCTGGAAAGAAAGGGCCTCTCTGCCAAGGGAAGAGTATGACCGTTCGCAAAATACATGTATTGTAAGCTTACTTGATTTTATCAGGTCATTGGAAGATCGCAATGGCCATCTCTCTAAATAGAAAATTATGATAAAGGAAGATTTCTGTTTTGTCATGATGCCTTTCAGCAACGAGCTGTCAGGTGTTTATTTTGACGCCATCAAACCAGCGGTGGAGAACAAAGGGCTTAAATGTATCCGCGTGGATGAAGATGAACAGCCCGGCAGTGTCATTAAACGGATCATCGAAAATATCAGGCGTGCCAAGGTGATCATTGCGGACCTGACGGACAGGAACCCCAATGTCTTCTTTGAGCTGGGGATCGCGAACTCCCTGGGTAACAATACCATCGTTATCGCCCAGGATATCCACGAGGTTCCCTTCGACGTGCAAGGCTACCAGGTGATTGTTTATGAGAATACAATCTCCGGCGGCGCAAAGCTTCGCAGGCAGCTGGAAAAGAAGATCGCCAGTGTCGAAGAATGGAGCCTCCGCCCGAATAATCCTGTGTGGGATTTCCTGCCGGAAAGGATTATCTCCGAAGGCCAGTACAAGCAGGTGCTGGACGAGCTGCAGGACGCAAAGGGAAAATTGCAGAGCAGTCAGCGACACCTGGAGGCCTATGAGGAAATGAAGCTTGAGCACCAGGAAATGAAACAGCAATTCAATGGTCTTTCCGATAAAGCGAAGGAGCTCGATTTGCTGCAAAAATGGCTGGGACTGTTGTTTATGGGCCCGGGAAGCGCTCCGCAGGACGGGCCGCCTGATTTTATGAGCAGGGTCCGGGAGGTGGTGGAACAGGTACAAAAAGAGGGACAGGTATCGATCGATGTGGCCAGCACACAGAATGACGGAAAGAAGAAAAAAATCATTTTTACAAAAATTCAATAAATCATCCTTATGCCAGGGAAAAAATTATATATCCGGGATACCTCCGAGAGCGCGTACGAATGCGAGATAGATCCCGCCACCACCATCGGCACTATTGCCGCCGAGTTCTTTGAAGCCAGAGATTGGCCGCAGCAGGACTCTTATGGCAGCGGCCAGCGAGCCGTGGTGGAATATGTAGATCCCAGGACCGGTAAGAATATACGATTGGGTGCCGATCAGTCGATTGAACAGGCCAATCTGCCCGATGGCGCCATGCTGTATATCTATCCGGAGGCAGTTGCCGGGTCGATAGATATGAGGAGAAGACTGGCGGCGATGAAATCTGACCAGGAGGATATGAGCGGTCTTCCGGACGGCTATCCGCATATTTCCTATGAGACCAACAGGGACGATAAACCGGATGAGTATACTATTACTTTTAACTGCAGGAGCTTTGCAGCCCCTCCTATCCATGAGGGTGAACGTCCTGAGTTCTCCGATCTTCACCAGGTGAAGATCCTGCTGACAGGGGAATATCCGCGGGAAGCCCCGCTGCTGGAATGGATGACGAAGCTGTTCCATCCCAATGTCAATACAGATGGCCTGGTATGCCTTGGCCCGTTGCGCGAGCGTTACCTGCCCGGCCTTGGGCTGAAACGCATCGTCCTGCTGCTCGATGAGATGTTGCATTGGAGGAATTATGATTTCTGGGAGCCTTATAACCAGGAAGCAGCCGAATGGGCTATGAAACCCGCTAACTGGCCGTACATCGAGGAGATCGGGGGAATCAGGTTCACCGTTCCTTATAAAGAGCTGATCAACCCGGAGAATTGGGGGGATACTGAAAAGAAAGGCGCTTTTTTCAAAGGTACCCCCCAACCTCCGCACCTGCTGGCGCAATGGAAAGAATACCAGCTCCGTCAGAAGATCCGGTTCAATCGTATTAACCAATCAGCTATCTCATGATCAGTCCTATCCCCACCGGTTACCAGTTTCTGATCGTATACAAACAGCAGGACCAGGAGATAAGACGCTTTGCGTTCATCCCTTATTCCTTTGTAGCAACCTCGATTGACAAGCTGATAGGCCCTGTCCTGCAGGCCGCGGGCATCCGGCTGAAAGAGGCCTGGTTTATGCTTATCCCCGAACCCGGCATCACGCCGGGTGAACTGCGGCGCCCGCAGTCGCCAGGCGCCGGTTTCCATGGGGAAGAAGGATCTGACAGACCAGCCCGTTTTTCTTCCCTTGTTCTGCCCGGCCCCGGCGCGGCGATTCAATGGCTGCGGCTAGAAGTCAACGAGATGAACGAGATGATCTATTCCTGTCACCTGTCTGTAGAGGAGCTTTTTATGTACTTTATCGATAAGGTCGCGGCGCTGGCATATGGTCCCGGGCTGAAAAGTGGTTCCATAGTTTATTATGAGCTGATGCTCTCGAGGGACGACAATGCCGCATTTTCCGATCCGGATGGCGATGCCACACTGGTAGTGCCTGAAACCTTTTCAGGTAAAGATGTTTTTGAGCTTCCCAGGCTAAAAAGCGACAGGACCAGAATTTCTTTCAGTAAAGTAAAGAGCGATGTTCTCCCATTGTATACTCCTTCCGGTCCCTCTGGTGCGCAAACCAGGGGCCGGGGCAGGTATGCTGAAAGCCGGGTTGTCCTGACGCCTGACGTCTATCACCAGCTGGTAGAAACGCTTCCGTTAAGTCAGTCCGAGGAAAACGGAGGTTACCTGGTAGGAAATGCCTACAGGCAGGCGGAGGGACCTGAGAACGAGGAGGAAAAAGGATTCAGGTGGATAATAGAAATCACGGCGATCGTGCCGGCTGAACACGCATTTGGCAATTCGCTGCTCCTGCTGTTCACCAGCGAGACGTGGAGCAAGCTCAACCAGGCGATCTCCCGGGATTTCCCTACGCAGAAGCTGCTGGGCTGGTACCATACGCATCTTTTTGCAGCAAGCGACAGCTTTGGGCTCTCGGAGCTGGACCAGTCCCTGCACCGGCAATTTTTTACGAAACCCTGGCAGGCAGCGCTGCTTTTAAATATCGATAAGACAGGCCGGGAGCTGCGCTGCTTTCAGAAAAACGACTCCAACGGACGGCTGGAGGAAACAAAATACGAGGTCTATGTCTGAGAACCATTTTACGTTTCAGCGTATTATTACGTACTATATGTATGAGCAATTTGATCAAGGCAGGAGGAAAGCCCGCCGGGTATTCGAGCGGTCGAGGGTGGAGTCCGCTTCGATCCTGGTGACGCTTGGCAACGGGCAGGCGGGGGCAGAGAACTGGATAGGAGACGTAACATTCAAAATTGTCAGGATCGCGGAAGAGCTGGAGGTTATAGGGAGCAACACGATCAGGAAACTGGTCGGGCATGATATGCCGTCTGTGGACTTCGAAATGCCGCTTTTTCCTGTTTCCGAAGAGCTCCCCACCCATGGTCCTTATGCAGTACTGGTTTCCGTGGAGGAGCAGACGCTGGTGACGCATACATTCTTTGTCAGTAACCTCGGGAACGTTACGATCAATCACAACCCATATTTTTCTGTCAATGACGTAAAGGTCTACAACGAGGAGAAAACCTCGACCATTGGCATTTCTAAAAGATCCGTCAGCCAGTTTGCCCTCTCAGAGACCGGCCAGGTGGATGTGGAAGTCTACCTGAAGAACAAAATCTATGAAGGTTCCTGGTTCTGCGAACTTTTTGTCTCCTGCTATACGGAAGAAGGCGAGCTGAAAGAACAGCAGTCGGTGCTGCAGGTAATCAGGGATACAGACACTGACTTCACGGTTTCCTGCCGGTTAGGGACAGGGGAGGAAAACTTCTGGCGGCCAGGAACATACCGGATCCTGGTGTCTTTTATGGAAACCGTTGTGGCGGAATGTTACATTTCTTTCGGGGAAACAGAAGAGCAGGGGGGCATCCACCTGGAAACTGATCCGCATGTGATCACAAAAAGAGGTGAGATAGAGAAGGCCAGAAAGAAACCCAATGCTTTTACGCGCATACCCCTGCTGAGTGAAAATCCCGTCTTCCCTGCCACGCTTGATGACAAGTCCGCTATCAGAATCGCCTACCACGAAGACCTGGAAAGGATTACGGGCTATATCCGGAATGGCCTGTCGGTGCTGATCATCTGTGACAAGGTGATTACCGAGCTTATTTACAAAGAGGTCTGCTGGCGCGCCAACAAGACGGCCATCCTCGATAATTTCAATTTCGATGTAAAGGATTTTATCAACCGGATGCACCGGCTCGTGGATGGTGAGATCCTTATCCTTCGGTCCCTGGAGGTCCTGTCCGATGCGCTGGTGGGAAGCAGCATCCTTTTCCAGCCCGATAAGACCGGCAATCTGCCGCAGATCATGGCCTTCTGTGACGCCAGCACACCTATCAAGCCGGTGCTGAGGAGAAGGTTTGCACTGCCAGAACGGGTTCAGGGTATCCCGCGTGAAATAGAGATCAACGGAGTCATGCGCAATCCATTGCCTTATCTGATCACCAGCGATGAGAAAGCACTTTTTAATGACTTCAACGAGCACGAACTTTACAAACAGGTGGCTGGTCTCAACATCCTGCAGTTCCGGCATGCTTTCAAATATATCCAAAGTGTCTTTAAGGAATCTGCCAGCTCACAGAGCATCTACCAGACACTGCGGGTCTTTAAACAGCACTCCAACAGCAACGACATCGATCTGCCCACGGTCAGTTTTGCCGACATCGGCGGATATGAAGACGTCAAGCAGCAGATCCAGATCTCTCTGTCGCTGTTTCAGCAGGATGAGGAAAATTTGTCAAAGGAGCAGCAGCAGGACACGGTACCCAAGGGCTTTATCTTTCATGGACCACCCGGGACAGGAAAGACCATGTTTGCCAAGGCCATCGCGAATAAGCTCAATGCAACGATCCAGATGATCAGCGGGCCGGAGATCATCGAAATGTGGGTAGGAAAAAGTGAGGAGAACCTCAGGGAAGTCTTTGCAACTGCGCGCCGGAATGCGCCTTCCGTTATCCTTTTTGACGAGTTTGACAGTATTGCCAGGAAAAGGACCAACGTGAACACGGGAGGGGCGATGGTGGCCAATTCACTGATGGCGCAGCTGCTGACGGAGCTGGACGGCTTCCGGCCGATCGATGGGGTGCTGGTAATCGCTACGACGAACCGGATCCAGGACATCGATCCGGCGCTGATGCGGCCTTCGAGGCTCCGGCGCGTGCTGATCAGCCTGCCCGACCTGGACGCGAGAAAGAAAGTGGCCAGTCTTCATGCGCAGCACTATAAGATCGATAAGATCGTTGCCATTACGCTGGAGATCTGTATGAAGCATTTTAAAGCGTGGCAGGAAAGTGCGGAGGACGGACAGGAACGGCAGATCTCCGATACCTTCTTTTCCGAGATCACTGCAACGTTCCCGTCCATCGCCATGCGGTTGAAAAATGAGTCGGCGCAGCTGGAACTGCGTTCTGAAATTGCAGGGTTTCTCACCTTCCTGCAGGGGCTGGAGCAGAAAGGCGGGATGGAACCACGCGATACGACCCTGGTCAAAGCCATCGCGGGCCGTTTTGAGTCGATGAAGAGCAAGATACAGCCTGCCGGAACTGCGGTCCCCGATCTGCAGTTCAGCCCGAAGACGGTGCTGGAGCGGGAGTTCGAGGAGATCTATACGCTCCTGCAAGGTGAAGTGTCCGAGAACCCGGCATTTATCACGAAAGATTACATGACCTTCCTGATCGACCTGATCGCGGAATTTACGGAGGGGTGTAACAACGACCAGATCGGCAGCCTGTTCAAAGAGGCGCTGATCGCGCACAGCCTCGAGGGCAGGCTGCTGACGCCCCGGTATTTCGGGGAGCAGATCGGGGTGATCAAGGCGATGAAAGAGCCATGAACTAATGGCGCGTAGCACTATAAAGTTGTGTCCAAACCTCGATAGAAAGCGCCCACATTTTCATCAATCAATAGGAATTGCCGAACTTGAACTAGCCACGCCCAAACAGCCTTTTCGGTCTTCTTTAGCTATTGCGATACTAATGCTTTTATCTCTTTTGTCAAATGTTGGAAAATCACATTAAAATTAGCAATGGTGTTTCCCGAAAATTGGAAATATATTTTATTTGTTAAATTTTCCTGAATAGCGCGATTAAAATGTGTTTTATTGAATTCTACCGATACAGGGTAACAAGTCTGTTGAAAGGAGATAAGATCTGACTTTTCAAAAAGATCCTCCATTTCGAAATCCTTCCAAGAGGGATTAATATCTTCCAGCGTAAAGATTACCTTTTCAACTAAAATCCCGAAGTTTTTTACATATCGCTCTTTTTGTTTTTTTCCTTCTTTATCTGAGTCTAAGAGTATCATAAATTTGGTTGTCCATCCAATATAGAGACTTATTAAAGTGTCTAAATTTCCAGATCCAGTACTGGGGGTAAAATTAAATGTGAACGCTGCTTTAAATATGATATTTTGAAAGTAAGACAAAATATAGAAATCGTTTTTCCCTTCCAGGAAAATACAATTGGGCAAATTCTCTAAATTACTAGGTCTATAATCCAGTACATCGAGTATAGGTTGAAAATAGGCGGTATTATGTGGGTGTTTGGTAACAAAATCTCTATAGGATTCAATTCTAATGTTAGTTTCTCTAATATTATAAATATCAGGGTCTTCTAATTTCAAGCCTTCGTTTTTCACTACATATGTGCTTTCAAGCCATTTTGGGTTTATCAAATGATGGCTATGGGTAGTATATATTATTTTGCAATCACCAATTATTTTCTCAAAGCTCTCTAAAAGTTGCTTTTGAGCAGATGAGTGAAGGTTGGATGCAGGTTCATCAAACAAAAAAATTACATTTTTCGGAGCATTTTGCCTAAAGGGCCTGAATTGGGTAAAAAGCAAAAACATGAAGAACCATCTAAATCCCAAAGAACGTTCATTTATTTGATAAATGCCATCAGAGGCCTCAATCTGAAATTCTAAATATGCGAATCCGTTTTCGTCCCTATCGTAATTTATAATAATTTTTGTATCAGTAATTTTTCGTCTAAATATGGTATTCCATGCATTAAATACCTCTTCGCTAACTTTTTTCTCCATAAGCTGGATTAGCCGGTCTAAGCTTCTTTTATCACTTACTTCACTACTTTTGATCCTGCCAACCAGGTGCGTTTTTACATCAGTGCCATTATTCAAAGAAAACAGAATATCCTGAATCAATTCGATGTAGAACGTTTCTTTCAATGTTGGTTCCTTTTCAGTTTCCAGTAAAATTTTAGAGGGAAATTCAAAAAAGAAACTTGGAAAATATAAGATACTTGGAATTAGGGTTGAGCAGAATCGGGCTAGTTTTAAATTTTCTTCTAAATATGGGCTTCCAAAAATTGGTATATATGAATCTATTGGAACTGATTTCAAAACTCCATAGAAGCCATCCCAGGTAGAGTTGTATTCTTTATATTGCGAATTCACGAATACATATTGGCGAGTATAGTTTAGAGCCGATATCGGCCTGACCTTCCTAAAACTTGTATTCGTCTTTACAAATTCGTTAATCTTTACTAAGTCCGATTGATCAATTAGTATTTTTACCTTGATTGTTATTTTACCATTAAAATTATCTCTTTTAGAAATTGGGATGAGATTATTTAAGTCTTTAATAATGGAACCTGGAATATCGAGAAAACTCAAATTGTCATTTGAATTAAAAATATTGATAGCTTCCAATATTGTTGTTTTTCCACTTTCATTTAGCCCTACAAGCGTATATATATTTGCTTCAGGAGATTTATCCAAATCAAAAGTTAATTTTTCAATACCCTTAAAGTTTAAAATTTCAAATTGTCCGAATTTCATTCTTTCTTAATTAGAGATTGATTAATGTTGCATGGATGACTATATGGATGGACACAGGTTCGATCCCACAAGCCACCAAGGCGGTAAAGTATCAAATAAAAACGGAACAGGATACCGTTGAATCACCCATTTCATTGTGAACAATCCTAGCTAATAGAAACGTAACGCTTCTTTAAATCTAAAAATTAAAGCACAGCCAAAATCAACCGTAGCTTTTCTACTACTTCCCCGGCGCATCCGGCCTATAACACCTCTGCTCCATTCGCCTCTTCCTTAATATTTCCCTGTAAAGTGATATCTCCCCGCCTTCACCTCATGTACCCTCCCTCCAGGCAAATAAACCGTAGCCGTAGCATTAGGCGGAACTGCAAGATCAAAGATCACCGCCCCCCCCACTCGTTTCCAGGCTGTACTCACCTTACCATGCACTGTCTCTACCGACGCATTCGCAAATGATAATCCATGCACAAAACTGGGCCTGATGATGATATGCTCAAATCCAGGCCTGTCCGGATCCACCTGTATCCCCGCCAGCGCCTTGAAAAACCATGCCACAATTTCCCCCAGAAAAATATGATTGCGGGAAGGCCCGATCCCCCATTCTTCCTGGAAAGTAGTTTCTCCCTGTAACAACCACCATCCCCAGGAAGGCTTTGTCCGCTGGGAAGCAATGGTGAACGCCAGGTCGGCCACTCCATTTGAGGAAAGCGCATTCAGCAGATGTTTGCTGCCGATCATGCCTACGTCCAGGTGGTTATCATTCTGCGCTATGGCCCTGACCAAGTTGTCCAATACCCGCTGCTTCTCCGCCACAGGCACAATGTCCTGGCAAAGCATGGTGCTGAGGGCGGTCTCGGTACCATTGGCATAGAGCCCCGTGGCCTTATCGAATAAATGCGTATTGATGGAACTGCGTATTTTTTCCGCCAGCTGCCTGTACGCAGCCGCGTCATCCTTTCTTCCCGTGATGCGGGCAAATTTTGATAGCAGCAGGGTTACCTGGTAATAATACGAGGTAGAGGTCAGTTCGATAGGGGTACGGGATTTGTATGGGCTCCAGTCACCCAGTCCAAAGTGTTGTATGTTATTGCTGTCGGCCCGGAAACGCAGGTAATCGACATATTTCTTATACTGGTCATAATAGCTGCGTATCAAAAAATCATCCCCATAATATTCATAAATATACCAGGGGATCAATAACAGGGCGGCATCCCAGACAGGGCCGACGCCGTTGTGAAAATTATATCCCCATCCGGATGTAGGGATTATGGGCGCGATCTCTCCGTTTCGTTGCTGCTCATCGATGAAGTCCGCTATCCATTTCTCATAGAATAATATAGCATCAAAATTATACAGACCCACCTCCGCGGCAATATGACCGTCACCTGTCCAGCCATTCTTCTCCCGCTGGGGACAATCGGTGGGGATGCCCTGCATATTGGAAAGATAGGACCAGATCCCCGCAGAATAAATCCTGTTGATCAGGGTATCGCTGCAGGAAAAAGATCCGACCGGGCTGACGTCTGTATGAATAAAGAGTCCGGTGAGCCCGTCCGGGGTTATCCGGACCGGCCCGTCAGCCCGAACCTCTACGTAACGGTAGCCATGATACGTGAAATGCTGGGTGAACTCCTCCGTGCCTTCCCCCGCCAGCACGTACTTATCCGTCTGTGCGGACTCCTCCGGATCTGCAAAACGATAGTGCACGCTGATATTCTCCTGGTTCAGCCGCCCTTCCGGGCTGAGCTCCTCCCCATGTTTGACCGAGACAATGGTTCCTCTTTCTCCTGATACCCGCAGGCGGCTGAGTCCTGAAAAATTCTGCCCCAGGTCAAAAACGTAAAGGCTGTCGCTCCATTTCTGCATGGAGACGGGCTTTATTTCCTTTTTCACCCGGATGGGTGGCATCAGCTGTGCACGCAGTTCACCCGGTGCAGGTACCACGGATCGCACTTTTTTCCACTGTGCATCGTCAAAGCCAGGCTGGTCCCAGCCTTTTTGGATGGCGCGATGGTCGATGTATTCTCCGCTGTAGATATTATTAAAAATGACGGGCGAGGCGGCAGTCCTCCAGGACGAATCCGTGGCCACGCAGTCAGTAGTCCCATCCTCGTATTCCAGGTATAGATTACACAATAATTTGGGCCTGTCACGCCAGGGCGCTTTATGGAAAAACCAGACAGCCCTGGATTGCTCGTTGAACCAGCCATTGCCCAGCAGGACGCCCAGGGCATTTTGCCCCTCTTGCAAATAAGGTGCAAGGTCGTAGACACAGTAATAAGACTTCTTGTCGTACCGGGTATAGGCCGGATCCAGCACATGGTCCCCTACCTTTTTCCCGTTGATGCTCATTTCATAATATCCGGGCCCGCAGATGTAAGCACGGGCCGAACGTAGCCGGCCCTGCACAGTGAATGTCTTTCTGAAATAAGGGGCCGGCCTGTAGGCAGTGTCCTGGCCGTCGCTGATCCACTCGCCTTTCCATTCAGGATAGGTGAATATGCCTGTTTCAAAGGAGGTAATGGCAGAAGGATGTGAAGGCTTGTTGTCTTTATCCCATACGGTCACCTGCCAGTAGTACCGGGTACGGCTGCGAAGGGGTTTGCCCTGATAGACGATGCCATTCGTCCTGGAAGAACGCCTGATTCCGGAATGCCAGGCGTCGGCATGCCCTTTTAATAAAGACAAAGAGTCCGTGGAAACATGGATCTCAAAAGCTATCTGTGCAGTACCCTGCCTGCCATCTTCCAGCCGCCAGGAGAAACGCGGATCCTGCCGGTCGATGCCCAGGGGGTGCAGGGAATATTCACATTTCAGCTGAACGGGGATGCAGGGTGATTGCGCATGGATGGCCGGCTGGTAAAGGGCGAAAAAGAGAACAGGGAACAAGTGCTTCATAGCAAAGGAAATGGTACAAACACCTGAGTGGATAAAAAGAAGGGGCCGATTTACTTTGCCAATACAGGCCTGTCTAAATGTTTGTAGGCGTATTCAAGGAAATACAGGCCAAAGGCCGACTCGATGACGACCATAAAAATCTCATACCGTAATACGATTCCGGACGAAGACAGGCTGAAAATAAGATCCACCAGCCATAGCGCTGCCATCATCAACAGGCATACTGAAAAAGGCTTTTTCACATTTCTGAAGCCGCCGCTGAAGGCAAACCCTGCCATTCCCAGGACAAACAGTAAGTGCACAATGGAGAAAAGCGCCGGAAAAGGCCCGAGCACGCGGAGCCAAAGGTTAATACGGAACTGGCTGACTGACAATGTATTTAACCCAAGCCATTCGCCTACCACTCCCCCGCCAAACCTTTCATCCAGGTGAAAGGAGCCCTTTTCTTCAAAAATTTCCGGGACGGGCTTCAGGTACCTGAAAAGATTGGGCGCCATGAAATGCTGCGCATACGCCAAGGGGTACTGACGCATGAACCAGGTGCCATATTCCTGGTACACGGATCCCACAGCCATCCATCCTTGTGTATTGATGTGATCTTCCTCTCTTCCGTATACTTTGCGCATATAAAGGACCAGGGGCGAACAGGGAACAAAGGTATAATAGCCACCATATGCGAAATCCATCTTATTTAATCCCGCAGGATCATCCCCGCAGGGTTTTAAAAAATATTGCCGGATGACGCTGTCCAGGGGCCAGAGCCTTGCAGGCACCAGCTGCTTTTCCACAGGGGTGATATAAGGATACACATATATAGCATTATTGGCCAGTTTCCATCCCCCCATGGGCGAAAACTGTTTTTCGCCGGTGATGGCCGCCACCTGGCCTGCCGTGTAGACCACGAAGGCGGCCGTCAATAGCAATGGCAATCCTATTCCGGCCAGTTTCAGCCATAAGCGTTGCCTGCTGAGGAGAAAAGCCAGCGCTCCTATCAAAGGATAATATAGTGCATTATACCGCACCGTAAAGGCTAACGCAAGCAGGATCGCATGGGTTACGATCATATAGGGCCGGGGCCGGCAGATGATCCAGCACAGCTGGCTTGCCCATAGAATGCTCAGACTGATAAATAATGCATCGGATTGTAAAAAATTGCAGGTAATCAGCAGCAGCGGATTCACAAAAAGAAGGGCAAACAGGACAGCTGTAATTATCTTACCAGGCCTGAAGAAATAGCGCCAGGTGAAAAAGAAAAACAGGCACGACAATTCCAGCAACAGGTACTGCACGCAGACAAACAACAGGGGGGAATGGGAAAAGAAACCCAGCAGCCGGAGAAACCTGGAATATCCGATTGGCCAGGCATTGACGGGCCAGTTGAATACTGCCGCCTGCACATAAAAATAGGAGTCGTAAACCAGGTTCGGGAAAGGATATAAAACCTTGAATACCACCAGCATCGTTACGCTTATACCAAGGGCCAGCGCCGCATATTTCCGGTTGTAGGCCTTCATGAAGGGGAGCTTTATGCAAAGCTCCCTACCTGGGATAATCCATCCGGTATAAAACATGATCTCCACGGGAGAAATAACATCAGCCGGCTAGTCTTCGGGAAGGTCGATCTCGATAGATTGTTCCCCCCCAAAGGGGAGTGTTTCCGGCGCAACGGAAATAACGGTGGATTGTATGCCCTCGGGCAGCCGGCTAAGAATGTCAAGGATTCCTTCCGCAAAGGGCTGCATATTCCTGGCAATCCGCAGTTTTGCCCTGGTTTCTTCCAATGCATATACCCTGTAAAGATCATAGCTCCTGCATTGAGCCATCTGTTTTAATTCATTGATTGAAATAAAAAGGGGCGTTTCAAATTCCCCCTGCGTTGATTTTACGTCTACGAGCGCTGTCACACCGTCCTTCTCCAGCTTAAAATCATACGGATAGACAGGATGGATATTGGACGTCCATTCAAAAGAAGTTATCACGCCGGTAGCCTGTAACATCTTCAAAAAGTCATTGATCAGTTCCTCTCCCCGCTGCCCGTTGTCTTCAGCGTTCCTTTTGGCTTTTTCGAAGTCTTCCTTTGTGATGGTCCGCAGGGAGGGGTTCCGGGCTATTTTTTGCGGATCGACATCGCCTGTGATAACAGCCTCTTCCAGATCGACATCCACGGACAACCGGCGTATCGGATGATCCGGCAACGGATTGGCCTGAGCTATTATTTCATCCATTTCCTGGCTGGTGATGGTTACCATGGCGGCCCTGCTGCCGGATGGAGGTAATCTGGCATTCAGCCTGTCGAATATCGCTTTATCGTCCGCCAGTGAATCCGAAATAAATATTGCCCTTGCCGAAACAGGTACATCGTTGCCGTTGAATTCGAAAACGACAATATCTTCCGGTTTCAATAGATTAAATCTATCCGGGTTATCTTCCGGATTATCGATAAACTCACCGTTTAAGCGCCAGTTCTTGTATGTTTCATTCTTGATGATTTTCCGCTGCAGGTTAAGCAATATATTGGTGCCTGGCCCGTAAATAAAAAGGTCCAGCGGTATCCTTCCCTGTCTGCCGATCGCCGAATAGGGCAGGCCAGGATAAAGTTTGTCTATAAAAATGTTGGCATTTAAATTAATTGCTTTCTGATTGCCGGCCTCATGCAATGTTTTATGATGCCATTTGAAAATGGTCAGATCAGATGACGTCAATCGCTTGATGGCTAACTTCCTCGACATGTACTGTTTCATTTAATGTTACGAGCATCTGGTCGGCAAGGGCTTTTGCCATCAGGGGCGGAACGGAATTTCCGATCTGCTTAAAAGCAGGATTCATGGTGCCGCTGAAAACAAACCCATCGGGAAATGACTGGAAACGGGCGGCTTCCCTCACAGAGATGGTCCTGGCCTGGTCGCTGTCATAGTGAATATGAGAATAGGAATCTTTTCCCAGATGCGCCAGTAAGGTCCTGGAAGGCATGTCCTTTTCCATTTTTCTCCATTTATTCGGGAATTTTCCCGGATCATAAGGAGGCACAAACTCTGCCTTCAGCGCTTTATATTCCTCCGAATCTTCCTTGTACGTGATTCCTTTTTTTGCCAGCTTCTGAATCTCTTTCTGAAAAAGAGCTGTGGCCACCTTGAAAGCTTCCGGATACTGATCGCCCGCCTTCATTTTAGCGAAGATCTTATAATCCCTGGGCAGACTCCGGATGACATGATCTTTTATCCCCCCGGTGTTTTCAAACCCTACCCAGTTTCTCATCAGTCTTGCATAGGCATTGAGCTTCTGATTTTTGGGGTAGGGCATCAGTTCATCAAACCTCCTGGCCCCTCTTTTGATCCCCCCATTTAAATGCTCCTTTATGACGGGCAGGTCGGCCGTTGCCTGGTATGCCGTAATGGCTTTGGGTAATGACTTAGCGGCTTTGGGGGGCGCCTCGTAATAATTATCCGGATGCTCCGTGAACAGGTCGAAATTCAATGTTTTCAGGGCGACTTTTCTTGAATTATGGTAGCCGATCGGCAGGTCGACCCAATGCGTAGGAGTGGGGAATCTGAGTTCGACGTCGAGATCTCTGTGATACGCCAGTAAAAACATTCTTTCGCGCATCTGGGGAACACCATAGTACACTGAATTCAACAACGTGTATTTACAATCATACCCGAGTTCTTCCAGCACTTCACAGATCTCTTCTGAAATATTATGCCCGCCGTAGTTCAGTACGTCCGGAACATTTTCAATCAGGATGGCCAGAGGCTTCAGCTTTCTCACATATTCCAGGTATCGCAGGTATAAATTACCCCGGGGATCGTTCAGGTAAGCTTCCGGATGCTCGGCTACTTCCCTGAGCTTGGCCCTGCCAACCCTGGCAAATGCCTGGCAGGGAGGCCCTCCGACAATGACGTCCACGTGATCTGCAATATCTCCTTCATATCCCAGGTCCGCCATAAAATCGGCAGGCTCCAGTTGTGTAATATCGCCCGGCTTACTGTGTGTGTCAATGACCTCTTCCGGAGCGCCTCTGTAAAAATTAATGGCATGTGTCCTGGCTGCATCGGGGTCAATTTCGATGGACCCGATGATCTCATATCCCGCCGCCAGAAAACCAAGGGAAATACCTCCGCAGCCGGCAAACAGATCCAACACCCGGGGTTTGCCGCCATTTTTAATTCTATCGATCTTGCTCATAACGTTATGCTTCCCTTCTTTTTTGTAGATTGCCAAACAATTTAGCCAATGTTTTCTGAATTTTATCGGGCTTTAATTCACATTCCCAGATCGTCACGATTTTCCACCCAAGTTTTTTGAGTCTTTCCGTTGCATTTTTATCATTGGCAATGTTCCTGTTGATCTTATCCGTCCACCATTCCGTGCGTGTCTTGGGAATAACAAAATACCTGCACTCCTGATGGCCATGCCAGAAACAGCCGTGGACAAAAATAGCGGTCCTGTATGCCGGCATCACGATATCCGGACGGCCCGGCAAACCGGCGACATGCAGACGATACCTGAACCCGTAAGCATGCAGTATCCTTCTCAGCACCAGTTCCGGCCTGGTGTTTTTGCCTTTGATCCGGCTCATATTGTAACTACGCGTTACTGCATCATGTACATCTGCCATGGAATTAAAGTACAATAATATCGAAGAATTGGATAAATGCGCACATTAAGGAAAGCAGGCATGTGCATAACTTGTTATGAGGCTGGCTATCAATAGTTAAGGCTGCGCATGAGGATGCAGCCTTATTATGGAAAAAGTAATATTATCCATTCTTGTTGAGACCTTCCAGTTCAATGGCAAGGCCTATTTTTACATCTTTTTCAATGATATTAATTCTCCGGATAATAGACTTGAGCCCGGCAATAAAATGATCCAGGTCCTGTTCGTTGGTGAGACCGGAAACGTTTATCTGTAATCTTGCAGAGTAGACATCATCATCCTTAAAATCTATTTCGGTACGCAGGTTTTCACCGCCGATGAGCTCGGTTATCTCCAGAAAATAGTCTTCTATCAGCTCCTTCCGGAGGTTTTCTTCGGGATTGTCGTTCATAGTTGTAGAGTTGGTAAACCTTAAAACAACAAAACACCCCGGCGGTACTAGCCCGGTACACATAATCTTATTTTCCCACTTCTTCCGGCTGTGACTGCAGCCTGGGTGCAGGGGAGGCCAGGGAATATTTCAGGATGCAAAATACGGATCGCAAGGCATCACGGAACCGGATCTTCTTTCCTTCGGCAAAAGTCCTCCCATAATAGGAAATGCCCACTTCATAGACCCGGAGACCGGGAAGGGAGGAGATCTTTACATTCAGTTCGGCATCAAAAGCAAAACGCTGTTCCTTCAGGGACATCTGATGGGTAATGCTGGTGGGGATCACCTTATAGCAGGTGTGCGCATCCGTCAGGTGCATATTGGTAAACAGATTGCTGAAGAAAGTCAGCATTTTATTGCCCAGGGTATGCCAGAAGAACAGCACGCGGTGGGGATTGCCGCCCATGAAGCGGGAGCCGTATACGATATCCGCGTCCCCGGATAGTATGGGGGCCAGCATAATATTGTACTCCCGGGGGTCGTATTCAAGGTCCGCGTCCTGGATGATGATATAGTCGCCCGTGGCGGCTGCCATCCCTGTGTGGACGGCAGCACCCTTACCCTGGTTTACTTCCTTGCAGATGTACCGGATAGGCGCCTGGGGATTGTCCTCCAGGTATTCCCGGATCATCAGGTCCGTATCGTCTTTGGAACAGTCATTGACGACGATGATCTCTTTTTCGATGTGGTGCATCAGCTCCACATCGGTGACCTTATCCAGGATGACGGCAATGGTGGCGGCCTCGTTGTAGCAGGGTATGATGACGGAGAGTTTTTTTATCTGCTGGTTGACATCCGGCCTTCTGACGTGCCGGGGTGTTTTGCGGGCAGGGGCCAATCCTGCGGTATCATGACTACTTTCCATAATAGGATGGTTTAGATTGTTAGAACCAATAGAATACTTTGTTGTACCTGAACTCTACTATATGATGCCCCTTGTCCAGGACAACAGACCTGAACAAAGGCGGGTAATTTTTGATCTTTGCGGGCCGGATGGGTATCTCTTTCCGATTGTCGAAGCATTTCCAGCCGGGATAGCTGTTTTCAGAAATGATCAGGGTATCTCTCGCGGGACAATCGATTTCTATCCGCTGGTAAAGGTCCGAGTACGCCGTCTGCCGGATCGTCCCTTTATTGGCCGCCTCGATGGCCGGACCGGGCATCCCCAACTGATGTTGCCAATACATGCGAGGATAATAGTTCTTCTTTTCATAGAGCTTCATTCCTTCTATGGAATCTTTCAATACGAAGCCGGCGCCCTGCGTCTTGTCCGAGATGATGTACCTGATATTCAGGAGATCTCCTGTCTCGGAATCCGGGCGCGGGTCCGTATTGATGAAGTCGAGGTATTCCTTGTTGTAGGTAGCGCTGTAACCCCAGGTGGTCTGGATATTGTACATATTGCCCAGGTTACGCCTTTCGAAGGCGTAGTTGCTCATATCAAAAGCCACGCGGTACTGGCCGTAGGTGTGTTCCAGGCTGTCGATGATCCTGTTCCGGCCATAATAGCGGTCGGCATAAAACTCATTGTCTATGGGAGAATAGCTGGGTTTGTTGACATACAGGTCGATACTGATGACGGCAATTGCCAGCACGGTGATTTCGGTGATCTTTTTCATTTTCATCCCTGCGATGAGAAAAAGGAAACAGCAGAGGAAAGGGATGGATACAGCGATGGGAATAACATTGGACTGGACGATGATCCAGTACAGCGCATTAATGCCCAGGAATGCCAATACATATAACTTTACCTTCGTATGATGTTGAAACAACCATTCTTTGATCTGTGAAATATAGGCAATGCCCAGGCCGGCCAGCAGGGAAGCACTGAAACTAATGAGGATCATGTATCTTCCCAGTTGTCTGACAACACTGACAAAGGGCAGCTGATGAAGGATAAAGGGGATGAAGGTCAGGTAGCCCAGTACGCAGACAGTACCGACAGCCAGGATGATGAGCAACAATCTCGTTATGGCTGCATGTGCCGGGGAAAGTGTCAGCCGCCTGTGACGCACGAGGTAGAGAATAAAAAGGAGCAGGGGCAGTATCCCCATGTAAATGATATTATCATCTTCGGGCTTTGTAAAATCCTGTCCCAGCAGGTTGGGCAGGTTGTAAAGGTTGATGATATGCCGGTGAGTATAGATGTCGAGGGGCACTTTCCCACCCGGCGCTGCAAGGATGCCGCCCGGGCCTACCGACCTGTACACATCACTCAGATACTGGGAGGAGTAATACAGTTGCGGGAGAGTGACGATAAAGGCAAGTACCAGGAGGAGGGAGAAGTTGATGCCGGAAGCCACCAGAAATGCTTTCCAGGTCCTGCGATCCTTAAACTCAAAAAAGAGGATGATGATCCCATTGATGATCATGGTGTGAAAAAACGGCTGCATATGACCAGCCAGGATTTCCAGGCCGGCGACCAGTCCGGAAAAGAGGAGGAATTTTTTATGCCTCCTGTCCATATAGTACCGGGCGGTGAAATAAACGCTCCAGGGAAGGAGGGTGAGCCCGAAAAAAATGCCTGTCTGCCCCCCTGCCCTGGCGGCGACGGCGCCGGTGAAGGTAAAGATCAGTGCCGTGGCGATGGCCGGGAAAGACGGCAGGAGAAATGTTCTGGCTGCTTTGTACATCCCAATGAGACAGATGAGGAAGTGCAGGGCTGTAAGCAGGTCGATATAATAAACGCTGATGCCGCTCGCGGAGCCGAAAAGGAAGCACCAGAGAATATTCAGGGGGTAAAAGATCCCTGGCTGGATCTCTCCCACGAAGCTTTTTCCGCCAGAGGTATTGGCATCCCAGGTGGGGAGATAGCCCTTGTGCAAGGAACTGGCGAGCTTGTTGAAATAAGGATAGGTCTGGTGCAGATTGTCCTGTTTTACGCAAAAAGAGTACTCCCTGGTGAAGATCACCGGGTACAGCAGGACGGCTGTGGCGTATAGCAGGAACAGGTAGATGCACAGGGAGGTCAGCATCTTGCCAGTAGATGTCACAGTCCTCGGGGATAATTCAGCATTTATGAGCATATTCTTTAAAAAGCATGCTCATAAATTTCGGACTGAATAATAATCCACGGAATGGAAAAAGTTATTCTGTCAGTATTAAAAAGGAATAGCAGGACACAGTTCTATGGGGGACACCGGCGTTCTGAAGTAGCGCTGAAGGTTTAAGATGCGCCTTAAAAATATCTTAGTTGGACACGTTCTATAGCAAATTTAGAAAATATTTCGATAACAAAGTCTTTCCGCATTAAACTTTTTTAATTTTATCGCATGAAGATTGATATTCTCACCGTCCTCCCGGAGCTCCTGGAGAGCCCATTTCAGCATTCCATCCTTAAAAGGGCGAAGGAGAAGGGGTTACTGGAGATCCGGGTCCATCATCTCCGGCAATGGGCGGTGAATGAGTACGGGCAGGTGGACGACTACCAGTACGGTGGCGGGGCCGGAATGGTCATGATGCCCGAGCCGCTGGCCAATGCCATCGAAGCTCTGTCGAAAGAAGCTCACTATGATGAAGTGATCTATATGACCCCGGATGGGTCCCTGCTGGATCAGCGCATGTCCAACCAGCTGTCCCTGAAAGAGAATATCCTGATCATTTGCGGGCATTATAAGGGCATCGATCAGCGGATCCGGGACCAGTTTGTCACGTTAGAAGTTTCCATAGGCTCCTATGTCCTCAGTGGGGGCGAGCTGGCAGCCGCCGTATTAGTGGACACCATCGGAAGGTTACTACCAGGGGTGTTGAACGATGAAACCTCCGCCCTTTTCGACTCCTTCCAAGACGACCTGCTGGCGCCGCCGGTCTACACCCGTCCGGCCGATTTCAGGGGCGCCAAGGTGCCCGAGATCCTCCTGAGCGGCGATCCTAAGAAGATCGAGGACTGGCGGCATGAGCAGTCCTTACAACGGACGCAGGAAAGGAGACCGGACCTCCTGGAACCTTAATTTTAATTATGCTGACTGTCAGTGCATTATATGTTTATCCCGTCAAATCTCTTGGGGGGATTTCCCTCGAATCAGCCATGGTCACCGACCGGGGGTTAGAACATGACCGGCGCTGGATGCTGGTGGATGAACAGAACCGGTTTTTGACGCAGCGGGAGTTGCCGCAGATGGCGTTGCTTCGGGTGCAGTTACAGGGTGATGGTTTATTGGTGCAGCACAAGCATACAGGGGAGTCTTTTTTAGTCCCTTTTGTGCCCGCTGGCGAAGCTTGTACAGTGACGGTCTGGGAAGATGTCTGTGAAGCCCAATATGTGGGCGAAAATGCAGATGTATGGTTTTCCCGCATGTTGTCCCTATCCTGCCGGCTGGTGTATATGCCGGAAAATTCCCAGCGTAAGGTAGATCCTGATTACGCCCATGGCGAAGAGATCACCAGCTTTTCCGATGGCTTTCCTCTTCTCCTCATTGGCCAGGCATCATTGGATAACTTAAACAGCCGCCTGTCCCACACTCTCTCTATGGAACGCTTCCGCCCAAACATTGTTTTCATAGGAGGCACTCCTTTTCAGGAAGATGAAATGAGGGTATTTAATATTGCAGGGATCACATTTTATGGCGTAAAACCTTGTGCCCGATGTGTCATCACGACCATCGATATGGCTACAGGTGAAAAAGGTAAGGAGCCGCTGAAGACCCTCAGCAAGTATCGACAACGAGGTAACAAGATCTATTTCGGTCAAAACCTCCTTATAGTGCCTGCAGTAAAAGCCAGTAGTATCTCCGTGGGAGATACGATCATCCTCTTATAAAGGCAGCTACCAACAATTGTAAGAACAGGTAATATGCCAGGATAAGCAGCAGATTGATGAGTATGGTTTTCTTCATAGCGACGGATTTTTGCGCAGGTAACAGGATATTTTTTTAAGCCTCTATAGCCATACTAAAATAATACCAAATAGTCGTTCTCCACATAGGATTTCTACCCGTCAAGCCATGAAAAAACGCTCGTGAAAACAGCAGGGCAAATTTGATAATACATTTTACGTTGATCCCGTCAATTCACCGATAACTTTTAGCCATTTACCTGCTTTAATCTCGCCTTAATTCTTTGCAAGCAACCGTGCATAACTTTTGCATGTATAACATGTAATTAACCAACTGACCTAAAAATTGGACTATGACTTTCAGCGGCTTTACCATGGTGCGCAATGGCACCAGATACTATTACCCCATCAAACAGGCAATCGCATCTATTCTCCCCCTTGTCGACGAATTTGTAGTGGCGCTGGGCGCCAGTGATCCGGACGATCGCACCTTCGAAGAGATCCAAAGCATCGGCAGCGACAAGATAAAAATTATTCACACCGTTTGGGACCTGGAAAAATATCCCCGGGGCATGGAACACGCCCATCAGACGGACATCGCCAAGAATGCCTGCAAGGGCGACTGGCTCTTTTATGTGCAGAGTGACGAAGTGGTGCATGAGAATGACTTGCCCAAGATACGCCAACGCTGTGAAGAACTCCTTCACGACAGATCTATCGAAGGCCTGCTCTTCAAATACAGACATTTCTGGGGGGATTATGACCATTATATTACCTCTCACGCCTGGTACGCCAACGAGATCCGTGTTATTCGCAACGACCCGGATGTTCACTCCTGGGAATCGGCCCAATCCTTCCGGCGTATCCCGAACTTCGACGGCATCCATTACAGGCAAAAGGAAGGCACCTATAAACTAAAAGTCGCCCGGGTTGACGCCTATATCAACCACTATGGCTGGGTTCGTCCACCACAATACATGCAGAACAAATGCAAGGCTATGGAGGTCATTCATCGGGGGCAGGACGTAGCCGAAGCTCGGTTTAAACAGGAAAAACCGGAATTTCACTTTGGCGACATCAGCCTGTTAACGAAATTTACGGGAACTCATCCTTCCGTTATGGATGAGCGCATTCAGCTATGCAATTGGACCGATCAGCTGGAACGTCAACAAAACCATCTCCAAGAGGCACGTAAAGAGGGCAAACCCTTAAATAAACATAAGCATGAAAGGATGAAATACCGAATCCTGACCTTTATCGAACAGCACTTTTTGGGAGGGAGGCAGTTGTTTAGTTTTAAGAATTACAGGCTGAAGTAGAGATTGAGGATGTATCACATTAAGTGTTTCAGGCCTCATTAGCCAATGATATTTTGTCTGATAAGACCGGGTGATATTCTAACGCCGCACAAAATATCACGAGGCAATGAGGGAACATTGTTAGAGATTTAGTTTCAGCCTGTTTTTAAAGATAATCATTAATTGAGCCAGTGTTTGGTTCCAATTAAACACAGGCTTATTCCACTTCGCAGTAATGTGCTCCTGGGCCTGGAACAGCGGCTTCAGTAGCGCATCATCGGATTGGAAAGCTCCCTTTGTCTTTGTGATGGACAGAAGCTGCCGGTGGAAGCCTTCGATGATATTGGTGGTGTACCTGATCCTGCGGATATCCTTGTTGTAATGGAAGTAATTCGACAGCCGGGGCCAGTTCTTGCGGGGTGTATTCCATAAAGTGTGTCAGACTCATTGGTAAATGATATTTTGACGATCTAAGGCCTGGTTATATTCTAAAGATGCTGCGCAAAATGTCATTTGGCAATGAGGTGTTGTTTATATGTTCAATTTTAGACGATCCCCAAAGATAATAGACAACTGGGCAAGTGTTTGATTCCAGTTATGAACAGGCTTATTCCACTTGGCAACGATAGTCTCCTGCACGAGGAACAGTAGTTTCATCAAGGCATCTTCGCTTTGGAAGGCGCCTTTAGATTTGGTAACGGTGCGAAGCTGCCGATGAAAGCCCTCGATGATATTGGTAGTGTACATTATCCTGCGAATCTCTTTATTGTATTGAAAATAGCTGCTGAGACGAGGCCAGTTCTTCTTCCAGGACTCTATGACTTTAGGATAACGGGCGCCCCAGTTGGACGATAATTGATCCAGATGGCGCTCGGCAAGCTCTTTGGTCGTCGCCCGATATACTCCCTGAAGGTCTTTCATAAAGGCTTTGACGTCCTTGTGGGAAAGATATTTTTGAGAATTACGTATCTGGTGAACCACACACAGCTTGACCTCAGCCTGGGGAAAGATGCTTTCTATGGCATCGGCAAAGCCCTGAAGGTTATCAATGCAGGCGATGAAGATGTCACTGACTCCCCGGTTTTGCAAGTCTGTCAATACCTGCAGCCAGAATTTAGCGCCCTCATTTTCACCTACATACATACCCAAGAGTTCCTTGTATCCATCCTGGTTCAGACCGATGATGCAGTAGACCGCCCGGCTCACAACACGTCCTTCATGACGAACCTTGTAATGGATCGCATCCAGCCATACAAAGGGGTAGACAGCTTCCAGTGGCTTGTTCCGCCACTCCTGGATCAGTGGCAGGATCTTGTCCGTTACGCGGCTGATGGTGGCGGGGGAAACATCCAGGTCATACATCTCAGATAGATGGTCCCGGATATCGCCGTAGCTGGCGCCACGGGCGTACAAGGCGATAATCTGCCGGTCAAGATCGACGCCCAGCGTCTTATTCCGCTTGGGAATGATCTCCGGCTCAAAGCTGCCGTTCCGGTCTCGCGGCGTGTTGATATCCACACTTCCTACAGGTGTCTTGACCCTCTTTTTGCCCTTGCCATTCTTTCGGTTGGCGTCCTCATTCTCCTCAATGTGCGCCTCCAACTCTCCCTCCAAGGCTCCTTCCAGGAACTCTTTCAGTAAAGGTGTCAGCACACCCTCCTTGCCCAACAGGGTATCGCCGTTCTTGATCCGGCTCGCAGCTTGCTTTTTAAAGGCTTCAAAATCGAATGATTGCTTTTCCATGTTTATCAGTTTAAATTTACGAAAATTTTAAACTGACACACTTATTGGAATACTCTCTTCTTGCGCCATGATTCAATAACCTTGAGATACCTAGTGCCCTAGTTAGCCTCCAGTTGTTCCACGTTTTTCTCCAGCTGCTCACGAGTAGAGGCTTTATGAAGGCCTTGGTGTCTTTATAGGAAAGTTATTTATGTGAGTTTCTGATCTGATGGACAATACAAAGTAGTACTTCGGCTTGCGGATAAACAGATTCAATAGCTTCCGCAAAGCCTTGCAGATTGTCAACGAAAGCGATAAAAATGCTTTCTACGCCCTCGTTTGCAGATCAGTAAGCACTTGCTGCCAGAACTTAGAACCTTCGTTATCGCCAATGTACAGGCCTATAGTTCTTTGCAGCCCTACTGGTTCAGTCCAATTATGCAGTAAACAGCCCGGTTGACGACGCGCCCTTCGTAACGAACCTTGTAATGAATGTCATCCAGCCAAACAACCGGGCAGACCGCTTCTAAGGGTCGATTACGCCAATCCTGGATCAATGGAAGGATTTTGTCTGTCACTCGGCAAATGGTAGCTGTTGATGCCTTCCGACCGTACATGTCCATGAGGTGGGCCTGGATATCGCTGCAGCTGGCGCCACGAGCGTATAAGACAATGATCTCCCGATCAAGAGCCAGTCCCAAGGTCTTATGGCGTTTGGGAACGAGTTCTGGCTCAAAGGTGCCATTCCAGTCTCGGGTGTGCATGTAGCCTTCGCTGATAAGGCTTCACCCGTTCTTTAGACGACTTGCAGCATCCTTCTTGAAAGCTTCAAAGCCAAAGCTTTTCTTTCCATGTTATCAGTATAAATTTACAAAATTTTAAACTGACGCCACGATTGTACCAATCTCAGGATTGATAATCGCTCCAATTCAATACCGGTCTTTTTACGGCTGTTTGCCCGACAAATCAAGCTCCAGACCATTGTCGACCCCTTTCCTTGAATAAGGAATGCCTTCTGTCATCCATTTCGGAGGTCGTGCACCTTTTAAGTAATGGTCGAAAAATTGGCCAAGCCTAATAGTAAAATCAATGGCATCTATACCTCGTACATCGTGTCTTCCATTATTATATTGGAGGAGCCAACATTTTCTACCTAAGCGTCGCAGGGCCAAATACATTTCCATGCCCTGCCGCCAATAAATATCAGCTCTATTATCCATTATTAACAATGGAGTCTTGATGAAATTAGCTCTTAATACTGGCGATGCTTTAAAATATAAATCCGGGCGTTCCCATAAGGTTGCGCCAATCCGATCATGGTAAATCTCCGAATGTTGAGACCTGAATTCTCCCCCCAATTTTCCATTTACATCTATTAAACTTAAATAAGCGCTGATTTCATCGCATACTGTACCGCTGGCTTCGCAAGCTGCGGCAAACAAACCGGTATTGGCTATTATCCAGTTGGTTTCCCCACCTCCAAA
This sequence comes from Flavitalea plasmicola, assembly GCF_030546645.1. Taxonomy (GTDB): domain Bacteria; phylum Bacteroidota; class Bacteroidia; order Chitinophagales; family Chitinophagaceae; genus Puia. The sequence goes on along the minus strand of NZ_JAUOTO010000005.1, from coordinate 619,373 downwards.
ACTGTGGCCTTGTATACCTATTCGTTGACCATCCACGTAAGGCAGTTTTGCAAGACATAGCGCCCCTGCCACGACGGAATTGTAAGCGGCTTCACCTGCAACTTTTCCTGAAACAGAACCACGAGTGAAATGAATATCCGGCGTGAAGACCAAATAATCTTGACTAACGATCCATGGAATATTTATCCTGGCAGTAGTATACTCAGGAGAAGGGTACTCAAACATTCGAAAGCTAAATGTTTCGTAAAACTGGATAATTACCGGATATCTTTTATTAGGATTGAAATTGGTCGGCTTATAGAGAATCCCTTGCGTAAATGAGCCATCTAGCTGTTTATACTTAAATAGTTCAGTTGTAAGCCAATTAAATTTTTCCTCGGGATTTATATGGCTAATTTGCCTGAAATGCATGAAATCGTAAGTAACAAAATAATTGGGTGCCTCATGCGCCGATTCGCGTCTAACCACCCACACATTTTTTACAAGTGCCTTTATAGGGCGCATTCCGTTGCTAAATGCATCACTCATATCAGGAACTTGTCCTGTAGTCCTATACCAAACGTTAGGCCCCATCGTCAACAAAACAGGATTACTTTTGATGCCGGACATAAGATAAAATCCGTTGTATTTATTTTCTATATTAAATGCAGTCAACAACAACTTCATTTTGATATTGATGCCCTTCATTGCCGCATCTTCGAATACTAACCTTAATTTAATATTGTGTGATTTACCGTAACCGTTTGTCATATTAATTGCTCGTGTTCTCCCGGACGGATCCAGCAACCAAATATCATAATTATCATAGACTAGTATGCCCTTACCATCTTCAAGCCATCCGCACACACCAAGAACGGATGAATCACTCCAGGAATGGTATTCATTCTCCCATTGCGTGGATCCAAATTTCGATATATTTCGTACATCACATGTTTTTATTTCATAGCTAAAATAGTTTTTCTCTCTTGAATTATAATAAATGATGTAATTTTCATACGGTGAAACAAAAATTCCCCTCTCCCCATATGTTAACTTATCCAATAGGTTATAAGATCCATCCTCTAGGGAGACCACCCAAAAAGGCTTAGGTTGTGCATAAATACTTTTCCATGACCATATTTTCCACCAAGGAATTTCGTCAACTTTATCTCGAAGCGTCACAACCACCATTTTACCTATTGCTTCATTGGGTTGCGTTATCAGTACTTTATTCTGATCCTCTAATTGCAGTACTTTTCCACTGCGAATATTCACGATTGCTTTAAATGTCCACGTCTCGAAAAAATCGGCAACCTGTTCAGACTGTACTTTGGCATCTCGATAGCTCCAAACTTCAACGTCAGCAACATCTTTGCTGGGTGAAGAATGCTCAGTTAATGAATCCAAATTAAACAAAATATACTCACCATTTTTACTAAATGCTATTCCGGATTTCCCTATTTTCAAATTCTTCCCTATTCCCACACTTTCATTCATTACTGCAATTTGAGCCCCGCTCATCCCGGGCTTGAAGTACCAAATGGTATTCACAGTATTCATTTCTACTTGTGCCGATACAATAAAAGCTAACTGTGTTCCTTCTTTATTCATACACTGACCTGTAATAGGGTGAGAACCTTGCCAGATTATGACATCATTTCCTTTTTGCATATCCAGCCAATGAAGGTTAGCAATTCTATGATCTGTATCCTTTCTACAACTTTGCCATACCAGCACGTCTTTTGAACTATCAAATAAGATATCGCCCACCTTTTCTTCTTTACTTTTCCAAATCACGTCTTCTTTGTCCCCATTTAGATCCACTAAATGAAGACGGTGTTCCTTTTTGTTTGATTCCGCTATCTCTTCCCACACCAATTTTCCATTGCCAGGAGACAATGAATATTGCACCACATTATCCCATTCTTTTTCAATATCGCTTGACAAGCCCCTTAATACTAACTTACCCGGTTTGCCAGAATCTGCCATATAATATATAAGCCTATTTCTATCCAAATCTCCCAAAATATTATAGGTATGTACATGGCTGAACCATATAGTCTTTTCTTCACCTAGGAGAAACAGACAAAGGCTGTCATGCCCATTTCTATACAATAGCCATTTCCCATCTGGCGAAAATTGAGCGTCTTTTGCACCTTCAATCTTTTTAGTCCAATTTCCAAAGGTTGATTGTATTTCCAAAGTATAATTCCATTTCGGCACATTTTTAATTTCATACATCATATACTGACCATCGGCAGTGATATAAGGGTTTCTTACTGACGGCCACTTGTCAAGCATGGAGGTGTCAATTGAAGGCTTTTGAGCCGACACGAATCCGGAAACCAGCAATCCTATTAGCCCAAGTAATAATTTCCCAATAATAATTTTCATATGACTAACTACAATTATTTTAATATTTTCATTAAATGAAAATGCGGCTAAATAGCCGGCAGAATATATCTCATTGAGAATACACTCAATAGCAAATTATACCAAAATCCGGAAGTAAATTACTATCTTTCCCTGCATAGAACATTCAGTGTCGAAAACGCTTTTTTCTCGATTCATATTAAATCTATGATTTTTAAATACGACAACGCGCTCTATATCTTAAATGACAAACAATCCAATTTTCAGATAATTTTAAATTGTTCTAATAAAGAAACAAGCAAGCTCCCTAAAAGTACTATTCAAATAAAAATCTTACCCAAGAGAACTTATTGGAAAAATCCTAAGCCCTTGTAGTATGATCCTGAACATCAAGAGCATTCCTTTATACCGGTTCAAGTGGCTTTTTATATACCATAAGCATATGAACAATTCGATTATGATTCCATTCGGTCCGAAAATAATGGAAGAAATTCTCTTCGTCCGCATAAACATGAAAAGGTACAACACACAACCGAACCAGGCCAATATCAGGGCTGCAAATATGTCTATCACTGTAAATATAATTGGTAGTAGACATAATTAATGGGTTCATCGTCTGGCAGAAAATGATCAGTCTGGCACCCATTTCGCGGGAATCAGGAGATATAACACCGTAAAATAAAATGCAGGATCGCTGCCCCTAACAACAACACGTATTGTAAAATTACGACCGGCCAATCGCTCGTAGATATAAAATGTAGGCTCCGGAACATCTTTGAATAAGCAACAGGTCTGAAATGAATATTGAAATTTTAAATGGCAGCATGGATATATAAAATGGAGTCCCCCTGAGAAATGGCATTCGTTTATAAAATCTTAAGCTCGCGAAATTAGGAATCATCATAGCAATGGCTGCCCATAGTAACCAACGACATTGCCGGAGAACAAAATTTTAAAATCCGGATTTCCTTATCATTAGCAAATATTGTTACAATACTACTGCTTGACCGGGCCTTCATCATTCCTGCAAATATAATCGATGAACTGCACCGCAAATGCAAACTCCAGGATCATTACGAATATCTGATATCGCAATACAACGGCCGCTGCTGAAACGCTGAAAAGAAGGTCGCATATCCAGACACAGGCAACAGCGAGTACAATATTAAAGACCGGCTTCATTACCTTCTTATGTCCTCTAAAAAGAAAAAAGCCAACAACGCTGGCAATAAAAATCACATGTACAATCGCTATTATAATTGGATAGGGGGACAGTACGGAATTCCGGAAATCAATATAAGATTGATCGACAGATAACGTATGTAGTCTGAACCATTGGCTGGCTATTTGGCCTATAGCATCATCCCGGAGATAGTAGGGGCTTGGATACCAAAATATTTCTGTAGGAGGAGCAAAATACCTGATCAGGTTAGGCCATACAAAATATCGTACATATTGAAGTGGATATTTACATACCAGATATGATCCATATTCTCCACAGTAGGCGCCCATCGGGCCCCATTTTTTGAAATTCAGAAATACGGTATCAGATCCATATTTTTGATCCATATAACGTATCAACGGAGAAGACTGATAATCCACCATATATAGGCTGCCCGTTGGTCTTGAAAAATAATCCAATAGATCGTCGGTCACATGCCAGCCATGAAAATTTCTCCTGACCATCTCATCCAGCCTTGAAAATCTCGCCGGGATAGGGTCATTTCTCTTCACGGAAACATGCTCGTACATGTACAAAGCATTGTTGGCCATTTTCCAGCCCCCGAAAGGAGAAAATTGTCTCACTCCTGTCAGCTGTTCCATCTGCAGGCTGGTGTAAAAAATAAAAAGCCCTACCAATGTAAACTGCAGGGCGATGCCTGCCACTTTTAGCAAGGGTCGCAAGCGGCTGAGCAATAGTACAAAAGTGGCTGCAATGGGATAGTACAGTGCATTGTAACGAATTGTAAAAGCCAGCACCAGTATTAAGGCATGGACAATTATCATGTAAGATTTGGGGCGTCCGACGATCCAGATCAGCTGGACAAGCCACAGCAGGCTTAAAGTCGTAAAAAGCGCATCTGCCATGATGAAATTGCTGATGTAGAACAACAGCGGATTAAAAAAAAGAAAGACAAATAAGGCAATAGAAGCCCACTTCCCCGGCCGGAAAAAGAAAAGAAGCGAAAAAAACAGCAGCAGACAGGCAAATTCCAAGAATAAATACTGAAACCACACGAGTAAGGTTGTACTTCTTGAAAACAAACTGAACAACTGAAGAAATTTTGAGTACCCGATGGGGTAGGAATTTGCACCAAGGTTCTGCGCCATGGCTTTAATGTAAACATAGGAATCCATTACCATATTAGGATAGGGATAGAACAACTTGAATACAAAAAACAGGGTCAGGCTACAGACTGTGGCCATTATTAAATAGCTCCGGTTTCTACGGGAAGACCATATAAAATGGCGGAAACTGCCATTTAAAAATGTCGGATCGGTACTGTTGATTACCATGTCATGACAAAGTTGTCCTATAAATTTCGACGACGGGAATGATCCGGTTGGGATAATCTATACTCCCTATGGTAAAATACAAGGGCCCGCCAATAGTAGATGGCGGGCCCCTGTTACGAACAATTATTGACTAGTTTTTAGGCATCTCAAAAATTGCCGGGTCGACCTCTTTGTTTAATTCGACCTTTTTGTTGATGATGTTTAAGGTCACTTGGGGCAAAATCACCTGCTGGGAGTACGCTACGACATAACCCGCATCTGTTTTTTTGTAATCGGAGAAGACAGCGGTCGTCTCAATGTCCTGCCCTCCCATGCTCACCTTGTTGACAGCCTTGTCGATGAGATAAGTCTTCTGGTCGACAAAATACACAATATTGATTCCATCAGTGGTGGTAAGCCTGATCTTATAAGCAGCGCTGTCTTTGCCGATCAGCTCGGCCTTGTAACCCTTAGTTGCATAGTCCATCAGGGGGCCGCCGACGTTTAGTTGCAGCTGGTAATTTTTCAACTGATCCGCGGGAATAGCCTGTGCCGTGGTGGATCCTGCCATAGGGTTGATCGCCCAGCCACCTTTTTCAGTGACACATTGTATGATCTTGGTGCCATTGAAATCCAGCTCGTTCTTGTATCCCTTGCCATTGAGGATATACGTAATAGACGGAGCCTCGTTCCCCATGATCTCGACGGTGCTTTCCACATATACGGACTTGATAGCATTTAGTACGGTTTTCCCACCCAGTGCCTGGATATGCTTACCGATGATCTCATCGACGGATTGTGCCTGTGTTGTTACTATTCCGAGGGTTGCAAATACCAATATTGCCCCTTTCATCAGTGTTTTCATGTAGTGATTTTTTAAAATATATATTTAAGATAAGGCAAACATATATAATATTTGTTGCTATAGCATTACCTTTCATCCGTTATTTGCTATTTTTTATAGATGGATGGATCTTTCCATGGACGATCTATAAAAACACCCGCATACAGGGTCCTTGTATCCTTTTGGCCTCACTGTGCGAAAAAAAGTCCTTCTTCGTGTATCCTACACAGAAAGTATCGGTTATTTTAGCAAAATATTCCTGATTGGATAGTATAAAGTTCCTGGTCAAGTAGGCAACTTGTAAAAGCTGTCCGATCTTTGTAGAAGATTTAACAGTTCATTTGATCTCGAAAAATTAAACCTTATTCTATGCAGAAAGAGATCTTTCACCGGTTGGGTCGTATTGATCAGCTCATCCGGATAAAAGGGACAGGTACGCCGTCGGAGCTCGCCGATAAGATCGGAATTTCCGAGAGAAGCACGTACGAATATATCAAGCTCATGAAAGATTTCGGAGCGCCCGTTCTCTACTCCCGGCAACGAAAGAGTTATTACTACAAACAAGAAGGCAGATTCCTGATTAGTTTCTTAATGGACTGACCCATGCCGGGTTGGTCTGGATAAAACATTGTTAAAATCACCTTATCCAAAGGCTAATGGTCTTCTCATTCAATCAACAGGATTACAGCCTGTCCAGGGAAATTCCCACGGAGCTGACCCGGTACCAGCTGCCGGGCAGCGACGCATCTGCTCTCACCAACGAACAGTTGAAGGTTCTTATCCAGGAAATGCCGGCCGGCGGGTCGAGAGTATTTTATTCCGTATACCTGGTGAATAAAAAAGCCAGCCTACGCGTCCGTGATGAAGTTCCCTATTTAAGGGCATACCTGGCCCTGCAGCATGACAGGCCTACGGAGATTGCCGGACTGGGTAAAATGTTGATCAGGGAAGGCCAGTTCAATCTCATCTATTCCCCTCAATTCGACCTGATGGATCAGTTTGATGGCGTTCGGGAATATGTCACTCTGGGGATCCAATACGATATGGCATTGCTTGAGGAGTGGGCGCCCTATTTTCCAGTACTGACCACTTTCCTGGAAAAAATGAAGGAGGGTCAACCTACCGCTCTGTTGTCACGCCCCGAATGGATCACCAAGGAAATGCAGGATGTCATTTACAGGCTCCTCCATGTGTCCCTCGAAGACCAATCCAATCAAAAATATTTCACCCTCCTGGTGAATACACTTTTATTCCATCTCCTCCACCAGGCCGTCCTGCAGCAGCCCGCCAGCAATTACAATCATTACGAGATCGACAGTATCCAGGCAGCCAGGGATATGATCCGGAAGAACATACGCTACCATTTTGTCATCCGGGAGATCGCGCAGAAAGTGGGCATGAATGAGTTCAAGCTGAAGAATGGCTTTCGGGAGCTGTTTGGCAATGGTGTCTATGAATACCTCCGAAGCGAGCGCATGCAGGTTGCTCGCCAGCTGCTGAATGAGTCTGGCCGAAGTATCAAGGAGATCGCCTCCCTCACGGGCTATCGCAGCGTCAACAGCTTTATCAAGGCATTTAAGAAAATGTATGGGGTGACGCCAGGAGATTTCAGGAAAAGAGCCTAGCCTATTTTTCTGTGCCGTATAAATCTCCAGCTCACAGAAGCCATCCAGTACCGCCCGATAGTGTTAAGTGTGGTTTGCGTAACCTGGTTACCATTGACAATACGGCCAATCCATACGTTCTGGTCCAGGATATCATTTATCTGCCACCGCAGCGCCAGGCGGTTGCTGAAGAAGTTCCTGCTGACATACGCGTTCCACAATAATGTATAATTTTTTTTGTCAAAATCACCCTGCTTTTGGCGCCAGTTGTACTGGGCATTAGTGCTGATCTCATACCCCTTCAAAAGATAAATGGACACAGCAAGATCATTATAAGATGACCAGTATTGGGTCAATGCTGAATAATTCACAGAACTGCGGGAGTAAGTATATAGATATGTTGAATTAAGCCTGATACTGTATTTATCTACGACAAACTTTCCGAGATTGATTCCTCCAGAAGCATAATAACTATCATTGTTGCTTAAATACTCATTTACATAATTGACGCTTCTGCTAAAAGAAAGGGTGGTATTACAGCCGGCATCGAGATCAAGCGACTTTAACTTTCGATTCACGGAAAAAAACAACGCAGTGCTACCAGATCCGTTTACATTCACAGCCTGGCTTATCTGTCTGCCCTGATCATCCGTCACAATTCGGGTACTGATGCTATTTGTCATCATTGCCAGGCTCAATCCTGCATTGATAACTGAAGGCTGTAGTTTGTAGAAAGCGACATTAAGACTATGGGAAAAGCCCGGGTGAAGTCCCGGATTGCCGATCACGATATGCAAGGGATCATTGTTGTTCTGTACAGGCTGCAGTTCAGTGATTGATGGCTGCTGCGTGTTTCCTCTGTACTCAAGCGTAAGTCCTTTGTAACCGTCAATATTCAGCCTTGCATTGATCCGTGGAGAAAAAATGAGGTAGTGATATTCCAGTAATGATTTTTTTAGCACATCATGCTGTCGATAGGTATAATGACTGATATCACCCCCAACGGTATATGAAAATTCTTTACCCTGCCCTTGTAGGTTAACCGTGACGCCCTGTGTCAGTACTTCGCTTCGGTAATGGTTGCTAAGACTGTCGATGTATTTTTCGTATTTATTACTGTCTCCCCGGTTGTAAGTTGATTGCACGGACTGACTGCGGCTGTAGGTGAAACCGTAGTTGGCGCTCAATCCCATGTTTTTCCCAAATGGTTCCGTGTAAAAAAGCCCGCTATTTACAATAAGATTATCCGAAGTAATGGCCTTACGCTGGTCCAGAGTATCTGCGGACTTCAATCCGCCATCCCGCTGGTAAAATTTGCTCAGAGAATATACAAATCCATTGGTAGTATTGTCCTGCTTGTCGAAACCGGCCAGGAGAGAAAAATTCCGGTCCTTTTTTCTTTTTGCACGTATCCTCCACATAATGGAACTTTGGAAACCCCTGTTTTCTACGTCCGAATGCAGGGAGCGGAGACTGCTATTCACCGCCGTATCATTAAAACTGCTGCCGGAACTCGCAAGTAGATTATTTTTTCCCCACAGACTACTGCCACCAAGGGAAAAGCTGAAGGCCGACACAGAATCCGGGTTATAGTCAAAAGAGGTATTCAGCTCGTGCCGGTCCTGTATATTTACCGAGCTGCTCCTTTGCTCCTGGGTATATACGGAATCAGGGAGTATCTGACTGGTAAGGACGGTGGAGAATGGGCGCGTCAGGACGCCGCCGTAAGTATAGTCCCCGGAAATATGGTCGCCATTCGCATTCAGTCTGTCGCCATAATGCATACCCCCTCCTGTTACCCGGGGAACTCCCGCTCCTGCGGATGCACCTAATGCGTCACCACTGCTGGTGTTAATATTCAGGCCAGATCCCGAAGAGCCGACATTGCCGCTGAAGCCCGTACTGCCGACGTTGCCCGTCATTCCCAGTATCACCAGCTGTCTGTTTACATTGAATGCGCCTAAAAGACCGTTGACATTGTAGTATCCTCCCGGGCCGGCGCTGGCTTCCGCTTTTGCAAAATCACCTCTTTTGCTGTCTTCCTTCAGCGTGAGATTCATTGTCTTCTTAGTTTTTCCATCGGCCACCCCTGTAAACTCTGCCTGTCTGCTCTTTTTGTCCAGTACCTGCACTTTAGCAATCATGTCGGCATTAAAGTTTTTTGTGACAATAGCAGGCGCTCCACTGAAAATATCCTGCCCATCTACCAGCAGACGTTCGATCTTCACGCCATTTACGGTGATGATACCATTCTCGTCTACTCTTACGCCGGGAAGACGCATCAATAATTCTTCCACCGTGGCATTGACCCTTGTCTTTATGTTTGACGTATTAAACTCCAGAGTATCACCATGCATCCTTGGTGGAAGGTTCCTGGGTGTTACGGTAGCTGTTGCCAGCAATTCCGACTTGGGAGACAAAAACAATGTGCCTATATCTATCTTCTCCTGTTGCCTGACTTCCACCGGCATGCTATAGGTCGAATAGGAAGGATGTGTCATCAGCAACAAATAACTACCGTCAGAAATCCCTGTCAAACTAAAGGATCCATCCTTCCTGGTGCGGACAAAACGTTCGATGGTTGAATCCGGGCGCAACAGCAACACGACGCAAAATGAACAATCTTTCCTAAACAGGCTATCCCGCAGCCGGCCTGTTACAAAGGTCTGTCCATAAAGCGTGCCGTGGCGCATACACAGCAGAACCAAAATCACCAGCAGGCATTTTGGAATATAAGATAAAGGTTTAGTATCATTTATTTTCGTACGCACCCCATTAGAAAAATCACCCGGAAAGATATCCATGATCACTGCATCGGAAATGCAGGAGCCTGCTGGAACAGAAAAACTTAAATATTACCGGCAGGAATATTATTTAAGAAAGGAGGATTACTCTGAATATAGAAATTTGTAATAAATCATTTCCTTTTTGATAAATTGTCGCCAGAGCTCCGGTTGATAGCATCGCGTGTGGGACAAATGCACCGTTAAACCTTTATCACTATGCCTCATAAAAAGAGCACCATGCAATTGCGAGCGATTGCGCCTTTCTACAACTGTTATATTCCTCAGTTCGTCACCGGTTGCTCACCGCCGGAGAATGCCACGCATGACCACCTATAACCCTGCCGATTATATCCACTTTAAAAGCATGAGATCATGGAAAAAACCACCAGCAGCAACCATCGTATGAAGGCTGATAAGATCCTCCGGCTTAGCCCTTATGATCTTCGCTGTATCGACTGTGCGATACAGTATATTGAAAAGCACTATTCGGACAAAATTTCTGCCGAACATCTGTCGATGGAGGTCGGCCTCAGTAAAGACAAACTGCAGGCAGGTCTCCAGCACCGTACAGGCAAAACACTTCACAAATACATACAGCAGGTGAGGCTGGAAAATGCCCGCGAATTGCTTGTAAACACTAATGACCCGCTGAAGTCTGTAGCAGATGCCTCAGGATTTGTAAACGAAAGCCATTTCTGTAAGGTCTTTAAAAAGATGCACCTCATTAGCCCCGTACAGTACAGGTATCAGCAGGTCAGCTGAAACGAAAGCAGAAAAGAACAAACATCGGGTTGAAATGAATATTGCCGCGTTATACCTTAGATTAAATTCTGTCATCTACATCTGTGTATAGGCTGAGGCTTTCTGATCACTAGCAATCCCATATATACAACCTGTCATCCGGGCAGCCTGCCTGCAGGCTGTCCGGCAGGTTGTTAAAACTTCCCAGTATGAAGATATTCAATTCCAACATCGATGCCCCTGGTCAGTCCAGACCGGAAGTCTATCTGCCAAATGCGCTGCTGAAACAGGCGCCCAGTAAAAAAAGCTTTTTCACGTATTTGTATGTGGAAAATAAAATCTACAGTTTCACTATACTCTTCCTGGTAATTGTCGAATTTATCATATTTAAGCTTCTCTATCCTTTCCCTGATTTTTTCTCCGACAGCTATAGCTATATAGACGCTGCGTACCGGCATCTGGACGTGAACATCTGGCCCATCGGCTATAGTAAATTCCTTCTTTTCTTCCACTGGTTCACTCATTCAGCCCTGGCGTTGAACTTTTTCCAGTTTATTTTCCTGGAATTATCTGCACTGTACTTTTACCATACACTTGTATATTTCTATCCTACGGGGAAAAATACACGGATATTACTTTGTCTTTTTCTCTTTTTCAATCCCTTAAACCTTTATCTGGCCAATTATGTAACAACAGACGCCATTTTCATCGGGCTGAGCCTGATCTGGCTGACGGAGATACTGTGGATCATCCACCGTCCGCGCCCTCATCAGATTGCCGTACAGGCGGTGGTTTTTTTCATCGCCTTTACGTTCAGGTACAATGCGATGTATTATCCCATCATTGCCGCGGCAGCCTTTCTTCTGTCAAAACAATCCATCTGGTATAAGCTTACAGGCATCATTTCCGGACCGTTGCTCATCATCCCGTTTATTATTTTTTCATCCAATGCAGCAAAGAAAATGACAGGCACCCCACAGTTTCCGCCTGTTTTAGGGGGCTGGCAATGGGGCAATAATGCTTTGTATATGAGGGGGTTTATTGAAGAAGACAGTACAGCATTCCCCACGCCCGAGACTGCGGAGCTGGATCGCATAGCCCGGGCATACTTCGGTCAGCCCTCCCGTCCGCAGGACCAGCTGTCCTCTTATGTCGCAAATTTCTTTATCCGGCAGCCGGAGGCGCCTTTGAAGCAATATATGGAAAGAGTATACAAGACTCAGGGAAGTGTGGAGAATTGGGGTAAAGTGGCGCCCGTGTTCGGGCAATATGGTTTATTTCTCATTAAACGGCATCCGCTGGCCTATGCACGGTATTATCTCCTGGTGAACACCAAAAACTATTTCCTCCCACCCCTTGAGAAGCTGGAAATTTACAACCTAGGATTGGACGATATCTGGCCCATCGGTGTATACTGGTTTGATTTCCCATCAGAGAAGATTAAAGTCTTTTCGAAGACATTTCAGGGCACCCTGCTCTTTATGTATACGGCCTTATTTGCCGTCCTGAACCTCTATTTTATGATAGCTCTGATCTTATACCTGCGAAAAAAAGGATTGAAAAAGGCGGGCAGGAACTTCAATTACACAATTGTCCTCGTCAGCGCATTCCTGCTGCTGAATTGCGTCTTTAGTGTCTTTGCCAATATCATCGTCATTCGCTACCAGGTGTTCCCGATGATCATGTTCCTGGCATTCACCATGCTGCTGACCGACTACCTCGAGTGGGCGACAAAAGATCCCGACGGAGTCAAAGGACAGAAACTTTTCACGTCCATAGAGCCTAGAATGATTGCACAACCCGCACACTCCTGAAACTAATAATATGTCACCCGGACCTGCCCGGGAAGGGAGGCTTCATATTGCCGCAGGTTCCGTTTCAGCAGGGAGGCCGCGGCAGGATCTACTGCATAAAAGGTTATCTCCGGATCCCTCGTAGCCACAAAATCATAAGCTCTCCAGCTTGCCACCCTGGTCCAGTGCTGACGTACTTTATAAAAAAGCCCTGCATCGGATACAAGTGCGACAGCGGGCTTTAATTTGGAAACCTGGTAATCCACAAATTCCGGCCTAAAATACTCGTCCTCCAGGCTGTTGGCCACCTCCATATTAGCCAATCCTTGCGTAATATCCGCTACACCAGCCTCGGTATAAAAAGAAGCGATCCCAAGATCGTTCATATGTACAACAACATGGTCATAGTACCTCTTAAGAAAGGTCACGGCCTGATAATCGCGTTGATAAGTGTACCTGCAGGCCGTTGCTGTGTCCTTAAATGCATACCATGCTCTATGAGCCAGGGGATAAAAAAATATGATTCCCGCCAGTATGATGCCCCATTTTGCAGGCCCCTTTTGCAGGAATATAGCTCTTGCACGAAGGACAATAAGTAATACAGGTACTACAAGGTCGCAGGCAAACAGATAGGCCTCATAGCGGTAGTAAAAAAACGAACTTGAAAAAACCATGTGTAAAATGGTAGTAGCGAGGCAAAATACAAGAATGGCGCGATACTTCCGGTGCTTCCCCGGGAAATTTAGTATCATACAATAAGTCAGGGGTAAAATGACCAGCAATCGCCCGGTCGCCACGGTTCCCGGCGTAATCATGGGGAAGAACAGCCTGTTGACCGGCTCATTATTAAAAAACCGGCTTACATGCTCCCCATCAAAAGGTATGGGCAGCGCCTTCAGTATGATGGAATTCGGCAGAAAATATCCACCATGACGAAGGCCATACAGCCCATAAATGACAATAGGCAGTAAAGATATCAGTCCCAAAGCAAGGGATGTCAGCCATTTTTTTCTGAGCATAAGATAAACGCAGGCTATGCCAACCAGGAACAATCCTTCATACCGGATAGCGACACTCAGTAACCCATACAGGTATACCTGCCAGGGCATCTTCCGGGAGAATGGATTTTCATCACCCCACCAGTCGAAAAAATCATAAATAAAAAGGAAGGAAAACAAAATCTGTAATGTATGTTCCATGCCCGTCATTACAATGACGGGCAAAGGGATGGGCATGACAAGGATCAGCAGGGCCAGCAATTGCAGCACAGGCGACAGCCCCTCTTTTTGCAGCCATCGCCGGACAACCCAAAGCCATATCGATGCAGCAGCAAGATTAATAATAAAGGGAAAGACAGCGTGTATACCAAATATTTTGAAAAAAAGAGCCAGGATAATGGGGTACAGCAGTGAAGAGGATGCTGGCGCATATTCCTGCCCCGATAAGCCCCAGTATTGATGCAGCGCCAGGTTCTTTCCAATGGCCATACGGATATAAGCCTCGTCCAGGGGGTATATGAATATACCATTATTCTGGTAGACAATGGGTTCTGCCCAGAAATAAAAGATAATCAAAAAGCAAAGAACCGCTGATGCATATACCCATTGCTGAGGCAATTTCCATGTCGTAGATGGCATAACCGTTAAAATTTGGATAAGGAATAATGACTAAATGTACTATCAGGCACTGCAGTGAAACTTCATGGGAAAACAATCGGTGAACAGAACATAAATCAGGTTGAAGGGAATACATAGCCTGGGTAATTTGCCTGTCCTGAGTTACCACATCTCTCAAATTTTCATATGAAAAAAGCTATCATTATAGGCGCCGGACCGGCTGGATTGACAGCTGCATATGAGCTCCTGAAACGAACGGACATTCTGCCCATCATCCTGGAAAAAAGCGGGGATATAGGCGGCATTTCCAGGACCATCGACTATAAGGGCAACCGGATGGATATGGGCCCCCACCGGTTTTTCTCCAAGTCAGATCGTGTAATGGAATGGTGGCTGAATATGATGCCTCTGCAGGAAGGAGCGGATAAAACGTTTACGATAAGCTACCAGAACAAGTCCCGGTCCATTGCGCCGGGTATCACAACCGCTACTGACCCGGATAAACGCATGCTCGTGATTCAAAGGCTGACGAGGATCTACTTTCTCCGGAAATTTTTTGCCTACCCCATACAGCTTTCCATCGATACGTTGAAAATCCTGGGGTTCCTGAGAACCATTAAAATATTATTCTCCTTCCTTGTAGCCAGATTATTTCCCCGAAAGGCAGTGAGTCTGGCCGATTTCATCATCAATCAGTTCGGCAAAGAACTTTACATTCTGTTCTTTAAAGATTACACTGAAAAAGTATGGGGCGTTCCTTGTCAGGACATTTCGGCGGAATGGGGAGCCCAACGCATTAAAGGCGTATCGCTGAGCAAGGCGATTGCCCAGGCGGTAAAATCAATGCGTAAGGGGAAAAGCTCCGATCTGGGCCAGAAAGGCAGAGAAACAAGCCTGATCGAACAATTCCTATATCCTAAATACGGCCCCGGATCGCTGTGGGAAGAAGTGGCGAGACAGGTACAGGATATGGGAGGGAAGGTCTATCTGCATCAACAGGTACAGGATATCTACACGGTAAATAATGAGGTCTGCTCTATTCATACCCTGGACACGCAGACAGGCGAATGCAGGTTATTCGAAGGCGATTATTTCTTTTCCTCAATGCCGGTCAAGGAGCTGATTGCGGGAATGGGAGAAAAGGTTCCTCTCAACGTACAGGAAGTAGCATCAGGGCTGCAGTACAGGGACTTTATCAACGTCGGTATCCTACTGAAACGCATGTCCGCACCAGGCAAAGATGGAAAATACGAAAAGATTGAGCTGAAGGATAACTGGATATATATCCAGGAAAGGGATGTTAAAGTGGGGCGGCTTATGATTTATAATAATTGGGGAGGAGGGATGATTAAAGACCCCAATACGGTGTGGATTGGAATGGAATATTTCTGTAACAAAGCAGATGATTTCTGGGCCCTGAATGACAGCACCATCCAGCAGCATGCGATTGCAGAGCTGGAAAAAATGGGACTCGCCTGCGTGGAGGATGTCCTGGATGCTACGGTCCGTCGGATGGAGAAGACCTATCCCGCCTATTTTGGGACCTATACCCGTTTTTCAGAAATTAGAGAATTTGTCGACAAGTACGAAAACTTGTTTCTGGTAGGTCGCAACGGCATGCATAAGTACAATAATGCCGACCATAGTATGCTGACCGCCATGGTCGCTGTAGACAATATTTGCGCAGGGGCTCTCTCTAAAGACAATTTGTGGGCAATCAATACAGAGCAGGAGTATCACGAAGAAAAGACCGCTTCCGAAACTGTCATAAATCCTCCAATCCCCGGGCGAAGGCCAAGACTTGCCTTTATTGATTATATATGGGGAAATAAATGGAACCGTGCGTATTGCATCGTGGCGGCCATTTCATTTATAGTACAATTTATCCTTTTTAAGATACAATACCCTTATGCCAATTATATGCCCGACTCTTATTCTTACCTGGATGCAGCCTTCAGCAATGTCGATGTGAATATGTGGCCCGTAGCTTATTCCAAATTCCTCCGGATGTTCAGCGTATTTTCTCATTCCGATAAATTCCTGGTAGGTTTTCAGTACATTTTTATGCAGATATCGGCCCTGTCCTTGCTTTTTACGCTGTTGTTTTTTCTGCGACCTGGCAGGATCATCCGTAATATCCTTCTTGTATTCTTCCTTTTTAACCCAATACCCCTGTATGTAGCTAATTATATTTCAGCCGATGCCTTGTTCATTGGCGCCAGCCTCCTTTGGTTTACGACCCTCATCTGGATCTTATTCCGCCCGGGTCGCTGGCAGATCTTTCTGCAAGCCATTTTGCTGCTGATATGTTTTGTGCTGCGTTATAATGCCATTTATTATCCATTCATCTCAGGGTTGGCCTACCTCCTTTCTTGGCAATCCTGGAAAGTGAAGATGGCCGGCATTGCCATGGGCTGCGGACTGGTGCTTTGTTCCTTCCTGTACACGAGCCAGAAAATGGCAGATACGACGGGCACCAGGCAATTTTCTGCCTTCGGCGGCTGGCAGATTGCCAATAATGCGCTCTACATGTATGAACATATACCCCCATCTTCCAGGACTTCCGTTCCGGCACGTTTTGCCCGGCTGGATAGCATGGTGAGGCAGCATATGGACACACTTAAAAAAGTGAAGCTCACCTGGGAAGATTCAGCAAACGGCTATTTCTACCTTTGGAGTGGCCGCGGCCCCTTGCATCAGTACCTGGAGAGGCAGTATAAGAAAGACAGTACGACACCCTATTTCACCCGCTGGGCATCGGAAGCTCCCTTGTACCTGGATTATGCTTTCTACCTGATTCGGAAGTACCCCTGGTCCTTTATGGAAAATTTTCTTGGTCCTAATGCTATGAAGTTCGCGGTACCGCCTACTGAATTTCTCGGTGTATATAATATGGGGGACGACAGTGTAAGGCCGATGGCAAAAAGCTGGTTCCATTATAAGAGTCAGCAGGTCAAAAAAAATAATAAAAAGTTCGCATCTTTTCAGCTCGTGGAGTGGTATCCCATATTTGCGGCCCTTGCCAACCTCCTTCTGCTGATCCATCTGGCAGGTCTCATATTCTTCGGGCAGTTCAGGCTGAGTGAGGCTGGTACTCGCCTCCTGCTGGTTACCGTTACCTTGTGGTTGATGAATTCGGCGTTTAGCATCTTTGCTTCTCCCATTGTATTGCGCTACCAGGTGTTTCCTGTTCTGCTAAGCTTTTCCATCGCCTTACTGGCGGGCGAAAAAATCTATTCATCTACATCCTCAAATAAAAGTCTTGTAATATGAAAAAGAAACTTTTTATTGACATTGTTTCCGGCCTTTGCATTATCCTGTTTCTTTATACAGGCATGTCGAAAATCCTGGATATTCATCATTTCAGATGGGCACTTTCAAGATCACCGTTGATTGGCCAGTATTATGCGATATTAGGTTATACAATCCCCCCGATTGAAGTAATAATTTCCTTGCTGTTACTCATATCATTTTTTAAAGACGCACCTCGTTTGCAGAAATGGGGGCTGTATGGTTCAGCAGTCTTAATGTCCATATTTACTGTATACATTACCTATATGGTGGAGCTCCGGACAGACCGTCCCTGCACCTGTGGCGGCATTATTTCACAGATGAACTGGCACCAGCATATGTACTTTAATACCTTATTCACCATCCTGGTATTTGCGGCCATCTGGCTAAACAACCGGCAGCAAAAAGAGGGTCATAACAATTTATCATTCACCTGATCTTAAATTACCCATTATGAAATCCTGGTATATTGTTATTTTATTCATCTTATTATACAGTTGCGCCGCCAGGGAAAAAAAACAAGCTGGAGAGGAATTACCTGCCTTTGATCTGCAACTGATCGACAGTGTGACCAATTTTAATACAGCAGCAATTCCAGCCGGAGCTCCGATAGCGCTGATTTATTTCAGTCCAGATTGTGAACATTGTCAAAAAGAAACAAAGGAAATCCTGCAGCATATGGATTCGCTGAAACAAATTCGGTTCTATTTTATCTCGAATGATCCCTTGGATAACATGAGGGAGTATAATAAGAAATTCCAACTGTATAACTATTCCAATATTGTCCTTGGCCGGGATACAAAATTCTTTTTCCCGGCTCATTTTAAGAAAGTGTCGCCCCCCTATATTGTCACTTATGGCCCGGACAGAAT
The DNA here is from genome assembly GCF_030546645.1 of Flavitalea plasmicola. Lineage (GTDB taxonomy): Bacteria > Bacteroidota > Bacteroidia > Chitinophagales > Chitinophagaceae > Puia. The sequence continues at coordinate 600,978 of NZ_JAUOTO010000005.1, read as the reverse complement.
AAAAAAGGAAATTTTTATGGGTGAAACACCCATCCGCCAGATCATTTCCTCTGTTAACACCCTCTGACTATGGAAAACCATACACTTATGCAGGAAATAACGGATTACGGGGAAGTACTAAAAACATTCGGGTTGAAATACGTCCCGGACAATTATTATTGGCGCGTAGGTAGCATTACAAAGACCCAGGGTTGGATAATTCACATTTCGGGAACCAAAGAGGCATTTATCCGCATATTAGAGACGGTGATTCCCACACTTTTACAACACGGCGCATCCTTTAAAATTCCCCGGGATCTGTACGCCATTAGCCAGCTACTCACGGGCGGATTTGGATATATCAATCTGGGAAAACTGATCTGCATTTACCAAGAAAATGAGGAGGATACTCCCTCTCTTGCAAAGGAACTGATCCGTCTTACTGAAGCTTTTAAAGGCCCAGTGATCCCTACAGACCGTCACCTGGGCGCCATTGTCTATACGCGGTATGGTTCATTTAATCCCGTAATGATTCCCAACTTACAGGGAGACTCGGTCAAACATATTTATGACCAAGCCGGGCAGCTGACACAAGACCCATGTTATGTCCCATTTCAGGCCCCTTCCTATGTCGGCTGGCCCTTTGCAGAAATAACGACCCCACTCCCCCACCCTCGCAGGAAGTTGTTGAACTTTGCTTATTACCCTTTACTTACGCTTAAGCCGGATGTCAAGGGGGATGTATTGAAAGCGCTGTATTTCCGGAAATTCTGGAGCATCCGGAGTTGCCTTATAAAGCAAGGGCGACGCCATATGCATGTGGATACACACGGCCGTGACATACAGGATCGTCTCCAATGGCAATATGAACTTTATCAGACGCTTCACAATGATATCCCTATGCCGGAAGTGTTTGACTATTTCGTGGAATACGATGATACCTATCTTGCCATGGCTTTCATAAAAGGTATTTCCCTGCGGCAATGGCTGGAAAAAGTTTACAGGGATTCAAGCTGGAGAGACCTTCCGGTGCCTGCAAGACAATCCTTAATAAGCCGTCTGCTGGAAATAATCAGGATCATTCAGAAACTGCATACAAGAGGATATGTGCACCGTGACATCACCTCAGGCAACTTTCTCATCGATGAAAATGGGAAGATATGGGCCATCGATATGGAGTTGGCCTGGTCAATAGATAAAAAATATCCGACCCCACCGTACTCATTTGGTACCCAAGGCTACATGTCGCCGCAACAGTTGGCGGAGGAAATCCCTACAATACATGAAGACATTTATGGCCTGGGAGCGCTGTCCATCGAAGTTTTCACGAACCTTTATGCAGACAAATTTGATGAAAAATCACCCAGACATCTGTATGAAGCCGTCTTTTATCTCACAGGGGAAAAACTGCTTGCGCAGATGTTAAGTGCCTGCCTGGAAAAGGATTCCGGAAAGAGACCTTCTCTGCAGGAATTGCATGATACTATCGATCGGATAAGGCGGCAGGTAAATGTTCCAGGTAATAAATCAATTCCATTCCTTTCTGAGACACAACTGGAAAACACCATTAAGGCAGCCCTGCGAGGACTTGTTCACCCGGATATGATGACCCCAAATAAAACCTGGATGTCGTTGATGCAAAGGGAGGAAGCCCATATCGGCAATGCCCAGATGGAGGTTGCCATCTATGAAGGATGGCATACAGGGCTGGCAGGTCCGCTGTGGTTGATAGCCAAGGCAAAAGATGCTGGTTTTGATATAGAGGACTGCCTGCCGGCATATAGGGCCGGATGGACATACATCGGAGGCCATTTTTTTGCTAATAGCAAAAATATGTCTGTTGGCTTATATTCAGGCGGCGCCGGAATAGCTATGGCAATGGCGGAAGGTTTTAATAACCAATTGCTGCCTCCCGAAAATGGAAACATCCAGTTGCTGGTGTCCTGCTTTGACAGTATTGCCGACAATGTTACCTTGGCAAATGGATGCGCAGGCCAAGGGATGGCACTCTTTAACTGTGCTCCGTTTCTTGACCAAGGTTTTGTAACTACGAAGCATTCCGAAATTATCAATAAAATACTAAGCACCCAGGAAAAGAAAGGATCCTGGTTTGTACAGACCGACGCAGGGAAGAAAAGGGATATTTTCACAGGTCTTGATAAGGGTGTCGCAGGTATAACGCTCTACCTTCTGGCCTTTCTTAAAAAATATGATGACGAAAGTGTCAGGAAATCTGCACTTTTGTCTCTCAACTGGCTTTTGGAGGCTGGGCAAAGCAGGAAAGGCATAAAAAGATGGTGGAGGATCAGTGAATCGAACCCAACGACGAATATCTACAGCAGCAGCATCGGAATGGTTGGCATCGCCTTATGTTTCATAAAGGCTTATGAACTTTTCGAGGATTTATCTTACAAAGAAGCTGCAGAAGGAATTCTTCAAAGCATTCAACCACACCTTGTCCACATGGAATTCAGCCTTGGTAATGGCCTTGCTGGAGTAGGAACTGTCTATCTGGAAGCCTGGCGGGTATTCAAGGAGTCCTTATGGCTGGAACGGTCCAATTGGATAACGGGACTTCTGCATCATATGGTCAAAACAAATGATGATGGTTCCTTGCGATGGATCCCTGCCGCAAACTTCTCTACTGCAGATCTTTTCGTCGGGAATGCTGGTATTGTATACTTTTTAATAGGTTGTCACACCATTGATAAGTGGCCTCATTCTTCGTGGCCTGTATAATAACAATTACTTCACCAAATTTTTTAATTTACAAAAATATTTTACGATTGTGAAACGTTCTATAATTTTCCTATGCGCTACGGCCGCATTGCTTGCTATTGCAGGGGTAACTGCTGCAATAGCGCGCCGTGTAGAACCGCGCGCATTATAGTATTATACTGCATCTACTCCTAACGTACATCATTGCCTGTAATCCCCATTAGCAACATCCTGCGCATATGCTCCAAACGAGACGGGTGTAAAATGTTTTTACATTACAATCCTAGGAACTATCGGCTCTACTAGATTGACATACGACAGGAGACTGCAGAATTCCTCTTAACCGTAGCAAGACACAACGCTGAATAGAAAGAAAACCCCCAGGTTAACGAGCCTCTACCAAATCCTTTTGAGTCGGAGACTTCCCTCCGTCTCTTATCACCAGAGCCTGCATATCTTTTTTTGCTCCTACAAGATCCAATCCATTTCGCTGGAGAGCTTTTCTCAGGTCCCCTAGATTAGAAGGGATACAGTCCAAATCAATGTCTATGTTCCCTTTTAAGCCTGTTTCGTCCTCCCAATACCACTTATCCGAAATATTAGAATCTAGCCAACTAAGGAAGTCTTTAAAGGATATGTTTCTTGCTATAAAACCGGCATGCCGTATCGATTCCCATGACCTTGCACCTCCTTTAGTTCTTAGCTTTTCCAAGGTGCCTGGGGCTGCTACTAACTTCAAATAAGGGCAAGGCCTGTTTTCAAGAATAGTTTCGTATCCAAAATAAGTCGCTAAATCCCGTTGCATAGCTTGCTGTAACTTCTCCTTTGTACAACTGGCAGAGGGCATTATCAGGCTATATGAATATAAATCCGTATACTGCCCGTTTTTAAAGATCGGCTTAAACCGGGAGGTATCCTTAATCTGTAAAATTAGATGTTGATATACCTTCCCGTAATGGGACGTATCCTTACTATCCCATCCACAGCAAGCGCCAAAATAAGCATAATTAAATAGCGTTGGTATATCTACCCCCAAAACCTGAAAACATCCTTTATCTTTATGATTGTCAATATCTCCCTCCAAAGTAAAATGTTGTTCTTTTACATTAAAGACTGAAAACACTGACCGGAATAAAAAATCAGAATCTCGCCCACCATTGCCCGCAATCAAAAATGGTTTTTCAGAATCGTAAGGAATGCGTGTTTCTTTTTCTTCCTCCCCCATGTTGGCAGGGGGCTTCGGCATTTCAGGACTATTCCCCGCTAGAAAATCCTTCATATCTTCGATGCGTACCGAGGATGTTACACAACGAACTATACCTTTATCATCCAGCAGAATAATATGGGGAGCTATTAATATATCAAATCGTCTGGGAACTAAAGAATCAAAGGCGCAGGGCAATATAAGATCCTCGTGAACTTTAAATTTTGAGTATATTTTCTGTATCTGATTCTCCCGATCCTGAATACCTACTAGCATTACCTGAACGTGATCTCCAAGCACTTGCTGAAGTTTATTCATCCTTGGAAAGCTTGCCACACAGGCACCACAGGTTCGGTTCCAAAAATCTAAAATCAGCCATTTGCCTTTGAAATCATCCCTTCGCATTTCTTTTTTTTCGAAATTGACAATATTCGTAAGTTCAAAATCAGGCATCAATTTTCCAATCTGGGGATATTCAGAATCTTCTTTATCCTGGCTAAAGGTATGAATGAATGGAAGCACTCCAATTAACAACAAACTGATCAATTTCATACAAATTCCTTTTTTAATACTATTAGTCTAAATTTTTTCTCCTAATAAAAAGAAACACTCCAATTCATAAGAAAAACTATCCGAATAGACTATAAATTACCACCGCATCTTGTCGCAATGAACTATTCTCCGACTTAAAGTCCGAAATTCTACAAATAGGATATAAATTGGATTGAATAGCAAACCAGAGGAGCTTATTTTGCATATAAGTTGTCGGTTCCCAGATAGTGCACTATCAATAAATGCCGATATTAAACATCCATTTTTTTTACCAAAGTTTTTGATACTTTTTGATTTATAAAAGTATTTTATCATTATGAAACGTTCAAGAATATTCCTAGGTGCTACAACTGCTTTGCTTGCTATTGCGGGTATAGCCGCGGCAAAATCGCACCGTGTACAACCTCGCCAACTATGGTATTATACTGGATCTACTCCTGCCACACACCATTGTTTACAAGCGCCATTCGCAACATCTTGCCAAGTTACTCCAGCCCAAGCGGTAAAATGTTTTTATATCACAAGTCCCGGAGTCACAGGTACAACTAAGTTGACTCTGTATACACAAGGGAGTGGAACAAACTGCAAAACCCTAGCAAGATACAACAATGAATAAGTAGATCTCAAGAGGTTTCTTTTCTTATCCAGAGGAGAAACCTCTTCTTTTGAAACTATTGGTCAACACATCGGTTTGTTCATCTCGTATAAATAACTCACGCCATCTTTCGAATCTAGAAGTAGCTAAAAAATATACTTATTGATAGCCAGGATTTTGCAACAAATTATAATCCTTAATAATTTCGCTTCGTGGAATGGGGAATAGTGCCTGATGCCCGTCACTATTCCAGACTCCCCCCTTTAAGGGCGTAACTTTCCCCATTACATCATTTATTTTTTCTGCCCGTATCAGGTCAAACCATCTATGTCCCCATTCCGTAAAGAGTTCTACCTTCCGCTCATGTAAAATGGCATTAAGCAAAGAAGATCTGTCTATAGCGCCCGAATAAACCGGCAGGCCTGCTCTTTTACGAATAGTATCCAAATCAGATTGAGCACTATTCGACCCCGTCAAATTTCCTTGCTCAGCTCTTGCTTCTGCTCTTATCAAAAACTGTTCCCCAAGGCGCAACATCATCACATATTCAGAGATGTCGGATGATGAAAATACCTTATATTTATACGCATAGGAGTAGGTTTTACCACTAAAAACAGTATCTCTGACCCATAACGACCTTCTTAAATCCCCTTGTTCAAAACTATCCAGCAGTGTTGAACTTATCGATACGCTTTGTGGAGCGCTATTCAATATAAATCTAGTTCCATCTGGAGTATTATATCCCGAAGGCAAAGGTATTTGAAGCTGCCAGATAGCTTCAGCGCTATTTTTCAGAAATACCAAATTCAAATCATTTAACAACTGAAAAACGTCGCTATTATTGATCACCGCCGATGCCAAAGCTTCCGCCTGCTCATATTTTCCAAGATACAAGTATACCCTTGCCAATAGAGCCTGGGCTGCAGCCTTCGTAGGTCTTACCCTTTCATCTGTTGACATAGAATCGGTGAGGTCTACAAACTGACTGTTTAACGTACTTGCAGCGTCAGTCAAATCTGCGACTATTTGTTTGTATACGTCCGTTTTGGAAATACGGCGCATTGTACTATTGATCTTATAATCGGTACTTGTAACAAGAGGTACATCACCATAACAATTGACTAAATAAAAATTCCAGAATGCACGAATAAACTTAGCCTCTCCTTGTAGTTGCAGCTTTGCAGCATTACTCACGCCTTCTGTAGACCTAAGCCCCTCAATAAGAGCATTTTCATTATAAATATAATTGTAGGCGCGTATCCAAGGGCCAGTTCGTTCCTGAGTAATTGCATCCAAGTTGTTTATGTATACTCTTTTTTGCTGCGGATTATTAGAATAATTCTTAAGTTCATCACTTAAAAGCCCACAATTAAAGGCCATATTGTAAGATTCATTAATCATAGAAGCGTATACTGCTAACTGTGCAGATGTTGCACTTGCATCACTGGCAAATACGCTGGTTGAAATCAATTTAGTGATCGGAGGATCTACTGTTACAAATTTTCTGCACCCCTGAAAAATAAAAAGAAATAGCAATGATAATTTAATATTATTATGTATACTAATCATTTTATGAATATTTAATAAACTCAAATAGATATGCGCGCACCTATAGTAAATACTTTCATAGGAGGAAGAGCCTTTCCCTGCGTCTCTGGGTCGGAACCTCTAAAATGTGTAATCGTAAAGAGATTTTGTCCCTGGAAATAGAGCTGACAGCCCTGCAGGTGCGTTTTATTTATCCATATTTTAGGTAATTGATAGGATAATGACAGATTTTTTATCCGGGCAAATGAAGCGTCCGTATAGCCAGCTTCGCTCAAACCAACTATATTGAAAGCATCACCGGCAGGGCCAAAACCCGTAGTGAATTGTTGAACATTACTGTGATCACCAGGGTGCTGCCACCTTGTCAATATTTCAACAGGCTGATTGTTCATCGTTCCGGGGGGCGGTAAAGAACTACCCAAAATATTTGTCCCCAACTGTTTTACCAATTGCACAAACAGATCCAGTTGTATCCCTGCATAATTGAATGTATTTTGCCATCCTCCATACAATGATTGTGTAACAGGCTTTAAAATATAGTCAATGCCGTCCTGAGGTTTCCCGTTTCCATTGTTAGACGCGTAAGTATAGATTCCGCTTTGCGGATCTACACCTAAGTAAGTGTACATATATCGGACAAACAAAGATTGGCCAACAACGTATTGTCGTCTGTAACTTGAAGTTGCAAGACCAGGATACGCTACTAATTTATTTTTGGGGAAGCTGATATTAAAAGAGCTACTCCATTTGAAATCAGCACTTTTAACGATCTCCGCTCGCAATGTTAATTCAAGCCCGGTATTCTGTATAACCGCTGGAAGATTATATTGAACAGTGTTAAATCCTGTAATATATGGCAAGGGATATCCAACCAACTGATTCTCCGTACGGTTGCGATAATAACTGACAGTCGTCATTACTCTATCTTTAAAAAAACCAAGCTCCAGGCCCCCCTCTAGTTTTTTATTTTCCTCCCATGCATAATAAGGATTCGTAATTTGGGTGGGAGATAAGGTTATAGTTCCTTGGTAAGTCTGATTATTAACAGAATAAGTATTTAAAAACTGATAATCAGTCAGATTGTCATTCCCTGTGATACCATAGCTTGCTCTTAACTTGCCAAAGCTTAACCAAGACATTCTACCCGCCATAAACTTTTCGCTAGAGAATATCCATGCCACCCCTGCTGCTCCGAAATTACCAAATTGCTTCCCGGGTCCAAAGTGACTACTGCCGTCCCTCCGCGCAGTTAGGTTTAGTAAATATTTTTGGTCCCAGTCTAAACCCAGACGCCCGTATAAAGCGGTATATTTATACTGAGTATAAATATACTGCGGTTTAGAAAAATCTGCTCCGGCTGCTGGATTAACGACTAATGCATCGCTGATAAAATTATTTACAGCTTGGGAAGTGCCGGTTTGTATACTTTCCTGCAATGTAGATCCTATCAATGCTTCAATTTTTAATTCGCCTGTCTGATGATGATAATTAACCTGCGGTTCTACAATCCATGTTTTTCGATCGTTGATAGCAAATATATTATTCCTGGCATAATTATTATCCGTTGTAGGAGGCCTTATATGGTCACCGAAAGTAAGTAAAGACTGATTCATTTGACTGCGATTATAACCAAAACTGCTGCTTATCTGCAGATCCTTGAAAATACGGTACCCTAATACCAGATTGGAAATGAGATTGTCCGAAATTGCCTTAGCTTTATTATAATTCTCTGCCAGTGGGTTGCTCCATGTTCCTGCACCATTTTTTATTTCCCAATTCAGGTTACCATTTCCATCATAAATCTTCGGCGCATTGGGGGGAAGGAAAATATAACTTGTAAGATCTCCACGGGGTAAATTGTTATTCTCATTTGTATACCCTGTTGTCAATTGCAGACGAAGCCGTTGATCTGAAGATGTATGTGTCAGGTTGGAATGTATAGAGACCTTGGTATCTCCATAACTTCCCGGAAACACCGTTCCTTGATTACTGTATCCTCCACTTACCACAAACTGTGTATTCATATTGCCACCGGATAGAGATACCTGCGCATTACTAAAATGAGCATTATTACCAACTAGCACTTTCTGCCAATCCGTGTAGCGAGTTGTATCCCAATAGGTTAGATCATAATCAGAGTTTGGGTTAGGAGTGTAAACAAAATCAGGAAACGTAGCCTGTAACGCAGCTTGATCATTTCTAAAAGCCTCATGACGCATTTCAAGATATTGCTGAGTATTTAGCAGTTTGAATAGTCTTGCAGGTTTGCTAAATCCTGTAAATATATCCACATCGATCCTAGTCGGTCCTGCCCTGCCTTTCTTAGTAGTAATGAGAATCACACCATTTGCTCCACGTGATCCATAGATGGCTGTAGCATCCGCGTCTTTTAATACATCTATGCTCTCAATATCGGCTGGATTCAAACTATTAAATGGGCTTAATCCATCTCCCCTACTTAACGGCGATAGTTCGCCGCCTAAAGGTCCTCCTCCTATATTTGGATTTGTTAATGTTCCCGAATTAAATGGCACTCCATCGACAATAAAAAGTGGATCATTAAGTGTCACCGGCTTAAAATCAGAAGGAATACTATTCTGACCTCTCAATAAAATAGTACTGTAAGAACCAGGCAATCCCGAAGCTTGCTGAATATATAGACCTGGTACACGTCCTTCTAGCGCATGTAAAGGATCTGTAACAGGCTGTTTCTGGATATCTTCAGCTTTTACGGTTGAAACATTTCCTGTATTCAACCGGTTATTAGTGGAATAATATCCCTTTATAACCATAGCATCCAGTTCGTTCTTTGCTATTGCCAAGCGCACCTGGATGGTTGTCCCATCTTTGATGAGTACAGTCTGGGGAGCATAGCCTACATATGTAATGATCAACTCGTCCTTATCAGATACGACCAGCGAAAATTCTCCGCGCGTATTGGTTAGCACCACATGCTTGGTGGATTTCACCGTGACAGACGCTCCGGACAAAGGTTGGCCCTGTTCTGTTAGCACGACGCCCGAAACTTTGAAGGAGGGTTCGGGGGATGATGCTGTGATGACAGCCGCCGAAGAAATGGATGGTTTTGCTGTATTTACAACGATTACTTTATCAATTACCTGGTAAGTAAAAGGCAGTTTGTCGAACACCTCCCGCAAGGTCTCATTAATATCCGCATGTTCGATATTCACGGAGACTAATTGCGTCACTCTGTTCATATCCCTGGTATATACGAAAGAATACCCGGTTTGTTTCTCGATTTCTTTACATACCTTTTCCAACGGCATGTTCGAAACGGACAGCGTCACAGTCTGGGCCGTTCCGCGGGCCCCAGCATGCAAAACAAAAGCTACTAACATTATTAAGGTCAATCTCATGATCAGCAGGCATTTTCGCCACCTGCAATAAGCAGTTGGTTCATGAAATATATATTTCATAAATTTGTTTTGGGTTACTTGAAATGGTGGGATGCAGATTTCACGAAATGGGGTAACCCGACAAAAGCCGGCTCCGGTGCAATGGTGGCCGGTTTTTATTTAGATTCCCCATTAGGGCCTGTTAGCCGGTGGACGGAGGACGTAAACTTTTGTTCATGGTGGGTGGCTTGAGCTTTTACTAAAATAGAGTTCTCTTAACTAACAGGAAGGAATAGAATGAATATCAAGGTGATACAGTGACTTTTTTGCCATCGATCCGGAAATGCACCCAGCCGGTGGCTTCAAGGATTTTCAGCAACGTGGATAGATTCACCTGCCTTCGGACTTTCCCGATGAACTGCTGATTCACCTTTCCATCATAGATCACCTCCACATCATACCACCTGGCTGCCTGGCGCATGATTGACTCGATAGAGGCGTCCCGGAACTGGAAGAAGCCGTTTTTCCAGGCAATCGTTTCTTCAACGTTAATAGAATCGATAAGATTTAAAGAGGAAGATTTTTTATCCAGGAAGGCTTGTTGATCAGGTGCTAAGGTTTTTTCTTTATCTCCTGTTCTGATCCTTACGGAGCCACTGATCAAGGTGGCTTTTTCGAGATTTTCATCCTGGTATGCCATCAGGTTGAATTCAGTACCAAGGACCTCTACTTCCAGTTGACCGGGTTTAGCCCCGTCGGCAGCGGCTTGACTATTAGCCAGTACTTTAAAGGGCATCGCGGCATTTTTCGTAACCTGAAAATATGCCTCACCGCTTAATTCAACCTTTCTTTCATTCCCCGTGAAGGAAGTTGGGAATCGTAGATGTGATACCGCATTCAGCCAGACCTTACTTCCATCCGGCAACACCACCTGGTATTGTCCGCCACGGGGTGTAGAGACCGTGTTGTATTTGATGGATTCAGGGATAGTATTTGAAGTTTCTGCCCCCTTTTTCCCGACATGATACGCCAGCTGCCCATTGTCCAGTTTCATCACCTGGGTCCCCCCTTGCTGGGCCAGGGCTCCATTGGAAGCATTATCTAATACTATCTTGCTTCCGTCTGCCAGCTCCAGTACTGCTTTGTCGCCTCCCGGCGATACATCGTTATGAAAACGTTGCTCCACAGGCAGTTGAGCGAAATTCGTCTTTGCTTTGTTCAGATTGAAGAAGACCGCTGCCCCGGCAATCAGAAGCAATACTGCAGCTGCGATCCAATAATACCTGCGCATGCTCCGGGACTCATTCATCTCAATTACTGGCGCAACAGGCTGAATCTCCAGTTGAATTTTTTTTTGGATGTCGGCCAGAGCTGCCGCTTCGTCAAATTGGTACAGTTCAGAAAGGGCGGCATGTACCTGGTCCCAGTCGGAACAATCTTCAAAGAACTGCCTGCTGGCTGGATCCTGTTGATTCAGCCAATTGTCCAGCTCTATCTGCTCGTGCAAGGTTAACTCATTCGTAAGACGCCGGAAGAGTAGTCCCCCGATGTCCTGCATGGTTTCTAATAACTGTTGATCATTGATAGACATAAATAGGATTATGTGTTCACTAATGGCATAGCAACAGTCAGCTCTGGTGTAATAATAGAATGAAAAGGAAGGGCTTAATGGTCAATGGGGGCTGTTTAGGGCCTATACTTAGTAAGACTTATGATGATAGGTATTTACCAGTATATTATGTTAATAGAAACAAGTTGGTGGGGGTTTGGTACTAGGAGGGCTGGAAATAATATCTTTTACGGGAAGGTTGCATGTTGGAATTTAATATGTGACGAAGGTTCTGGGCCTGAGTATAGATTTTATTAAACAAAAACGACACTTTTTTAGAAATAAAACGACAGGGTACAGACCTGGCAGCACAACCAGGAATGGTCGCACGATCACCGGATCCTCCCTGTCGCATTCATGAAAAAAGACATATCTTAAAAGTTTCCTACCAGGAAACCTCTCAAATCATTATCTGTCACCATCCGTTGCATTTCATCACTTATCAGTACCTCAATGTCTGATTTCACCCCTTGAAATAACTGCAAGATCTCCTCTACAGAAATATCCCGGACAAGAGGCAATGGGTCATTTTTAGACGAGGTAGCCTCCCGTATAAGTTTCGCATGAAATGCCTTCAGCTCCAACGGCTTATCCGGATCATCCGCAACCACGCCTACAAATTCCCCGGAAGAAAGCGTGGCTACCCTGGCTGGCGTGATGGTTTCGATCCATTGCTGGGAATGGCTGAAGGATGTATCATTGCTATTCGTAGAGATGGTCTTGTGATCCCGCAGGATCTTGGGAAACCGCTCGCTGATCCTCAGGGCCGTCTCACCACCCACCTGGCCGCAAATGACATTACCGGCAATATTGAGTATCATATCGGCCTCTTCGCGGGAGTACTGGGTACGTAGCTGGTTGATGTCCTGGATGGCCAGGATGGGCACAATATTATTGCTCCGGGCCGTAGCCATGGTCGCATTCATGCTAAAGGCCCGCACGGTGGCAAATTCATCGCAGATCAAGGCACAGGGGTATTTGCCACTCTGATTTACGAGTTTGTTCAGTTGGTCGATATAGAGGGATAATACAGGCGCCAGGGCCTCCTGCCGCGGCGGGTCGCCTCCTAAACAAAGGACCTTGGGAGCCGCCGGATCATTGATATCCAGGCTGCAGTCATTGCCGGTGAGGATATAATACAGGTCCGGGGAAGCCAGCCGGGCCAACGGTATCTTAGCTGAAGACACCTGGCTATCCAGCATATCCATGATCCCATCCTGGAATGCCCCGACAAAAGGGCTGATCAGGGTCCTTACTTCGGGCTCCAGGGACAGGATACTGAACAGCTTATCATAGCTCACCTGCGCCAGCTCGATGACGTGCGGCAGGGTGCAAAACCGCCCGCCCTCATATTTTTTTAAGAACCATATCAGAGCTGCCAGGAAATTGATCGGCGACTCAACAAAGAACTCCCCTTGTTTATGGATCCAGGTCTTATTGAGGCTGTAGAGCAGGGTCCTGCTGACGCCCAGCGCATCGGACATCCATTGCAGAGTAGATGGCGCCAGCAGGTTGCAACGATGGCTCCGGGAGATATCTGAAAAATTGATGGAGTAGAATGCGGTCGCAGGCGGGTATTGGTCTTTGTATTTTCGGAATAAGTTGTAAGCCAGTCGCGTCAATGCAGGCGACTTGAAATCATAAATGAACAGAGCCGCACCCTTTTTCATCAATTGCCCGATGCAAGGCTCTATAATAAACCAGGATTTGCCACATCCTGGTGAACCGATGATCAGGATCCCTCTACGGGCATTGACAATATTGATCCAGCTTCGCTTTTCCCGGTCTCTGAATGTATATTTAGCCTGGAGATTGATGGAAAAAGGCGCCGTGATCTTCCGCTCTTCCTGGGGGAATCCGGCCTGCGCTTGTCCGAAAGGGTCGTTTCCCCGAAAGTATGAAGGTAAGAGACGTGCAAGTCTGGATATGCCTATTAAAAATAAGATATATCCCGCGGCGCTCGCAACCATATAGCCTATATCCGGGTCAATAGCTTTTGCCTGTAGCAGGGTGCTACTGAGAAAGTAGATCACTGCGCCAATAAGGATGTACACCAGGCAGGTGGTCCATTGGACCTTTTCACTTTTCCGTCCCGTACGACCCATTAACGATAATGCCATGAAAACAAGGGACCCTATTTTCGAAAAATAGATATTTCTAAAAAGTCCTGTCTTTTGGATCTTTACCAGGATTTCTACGGCTGCATCTGGCATTAGCTGCCACATTAAAAAAGCATGGCTACAATAATAATAGCTATGCAGGAGCAGTAGGAAAACGCTGACTGCCAGACAGAGATCGAAGACCATTCGATAGTCGCGGGTATTGTTGATGGTATTCATAGATCATGCATGATGGTGTGATGATGCCGCTGCCGGTGGTTTAATGCCTGCTTTTCTTCCTGCATTGCCGTGGGTGCCAACCGCTCATGGAGGGCAGTGGCATCATAGCGCTCACCCAGCTTGTTGCCGTCAAAAACAGCTCTGGTCTCGTGGTCGACATAAAAAATATTCTGTTTTTTCCCCTCTTTAGATTCCATCCATACCATCGTGATACGTTCCTTTTCCAGCGCTTTTTGCAGCGAAGGCAGGTCCATGTTCTTTCTAGCCAGATTCCATTCGAGATTGGCCGTCACCCGCTGACGGTGCTGTTGGCGCTGCGCCTCTGCGAGATTCAGCTCAAACTTCTTTTCCAGCTTGTCCAGGGTCGGCTTACTGTTGAAAAGACTGGCCTTGATATATGTGCTTGTCCTGCGTCCGTCTTCATCCAAGACCCAATAGATCATCCCTCTATGTTGATAAAGATGTGATTGTTCCTTGCCCCGGTACGCTTCTACATTATAGAGGCGCAGGACGGCGTTGAGCTCTTCCAGCGAAGTATACTCATAGTGTGGCAACACCTTGTCCAGGACATTGCTTAGGGCCGGCATGGTCGCCGTCTCGCCATACTTTACTTTCAGCGCCTGACGTAAAGTCTTTTTTTCTGTGTGTTTTTCCTGGGATTGGACAAGATGCCAGGATTGATCCAGCTCTTTTGTAATGGACTTGCTTCGGACGTAATTCAAGTATTGGTTCAGGTGTGTTCCGTCTTTCTGGATGGTGGTTGTCAAGATATGCGCGTGCGGGTGAGCTACGTCCGAATGACGATAAACCAGATAGGGCTGATGACCCAATTTCATGCGCTCCATATACGTGGTGGCTATCTGTACCAGATCCTTGTCAGAGAGCTTATCTTCAGGATGAAAATTTATTGAAATATGAAGGCCGTTGTGAGCGACATTCTCATTCAGAGAAGTAAGACGCCGAAAATGGTAAAGCTTATCTTCAAAAGTCAACTCATCCACATCCTTCACAAAATTCCCGGCTGCAATGCATTGCGCCTTTGCTAATGCCTGCTTCTTTTCATTGTAATTTAGCGCAGCCCGAATAAATTTAGTTGCTTTTATTTTGGCTAACATGGTCGAATATTTTATTGATACAAGTTTTAATTTCTGCCTGTATTGCGATCAGCCGCATTTCACCTTCCGGCGTAAATGGAAGGGTTTGCCTGACGGTCTGCATCTCCTTTCGAAGGGCTATTGCTTCTTCGATAAATTCGTCGAAGGATTTGCTGCGGGTGAAAGTAATGACAGGTTTCCCCAACACTGATTTTCGGACAAGTTCGGTAAGGTTCCGGCAAGTGCTGTTGGCCAATCTTTTCTTTACCCTCTCAAGGTCCTCTTTGGACACAGCGACCTCCAGCCTATAGGTAATCACCTTCTTTCGTTTACGGCGTGTCATAATTTTTCGCTTTTAAAAGTTGCTTCCCTCTTATCTCCATCACCAGTTCCCTGGCTCCATTACCTTCCGCCAGTTGCAACACCAGTTCCTTATCATGTGGTATTGCAAAAGGCCTGAAAGCCGCCAATAGTATCCGGCTGCTATCCCCGGCCAGGACCTCCACCGGCGAAACATACATTGGCTTCAACGGCAACTCCTGGATCGCTGTCCTTCGTTGCTGCTTGCGATCCCGGATGCACCAGCGTATATATTCCGGCTTATATCCAATGGGCGAATGGTTCTCCAGCCGCAGGCTCAACCATAAGAGACTGTCACGCAGGTATACGCCCTGCAGCGTCAGCTCCATTTTTTCATGCCTGATGGTCCGGTGGAGGAAAGGAATGAATGTACCTGGTTCAGGGGCAATGATTACACTATCAGCAGCATGCTGTGTGTTTGCGATCTGTATTTTTGCTTTGGTGCTGCGCAACAACACCTGGTACCCCGCACGCACCGCCACTCGGACCAGCCGCACTTTACGGGTTAACAAGGACTTCGCCGCCAGCACCCCGGCATTGGTCACCTGCGCCGCAGGCGAGGCGTCCAGGTTCATTAATCCCATGGAATTGATGCTCTGGTCAACGGATTGTTTGGCCGTCTCCCTTCCCAGGTCGCCAGGGATATGAATGCCGGGTAGGCCGTCCATATCAAATACCTGCAAGGCGGTGGAATAGATAGATTGCCCCCTCCGGATAGAATTGACGGTGATCAGCATCCGGTCATTGTTGATGGATACTACCCCATAGGCCAGTTGATCCTTTGGGAATGAAATTCCGTTGATTTTTGATAATTCCGTTAGCCGTAAGGCAATAGTAGCACCGGCAGTCAGGATTTGATCTTCCTGTACAACAGCAGGCAAACTATTAGCCACCGTGTCAGCCCCCGATAGTGTGTCGGCTGTTCCCCAGGCTTTGGCTTCAGCTTCCAGTGCTGTCTTTTCAGGGTGTTGGATCTTTATGATCTTATCCAGCATGCCATTGAGCTTTTCCAGTTCGGGGTCCGTGGTTGTGGTACCCGTGGGCTCGGGTTCATCGGAGGGAGGTTGTATATGGCGGGGTCCTAGGGGTAAAGAAGGGGTGTAGGAAGTTATTTTAGGTGCGACCGGCTCGGGATAATGAATCACAGGTTGGTTTATTGCTTCTTTTAGCTGGTCCAATTTCTTTTGCAATTCTCCCTGTCTTGGATCTTCCAGGATGGGGCTATCTCCCATTCTGTGATAGTTGGGGTCCTGCCGCAGGAATTCCTTTCTCTTAAGGCTGTCCTGGTCGGCCTGTTTGTAAAACTCCAGCTTGTTGCTGGCTGGTTTTTTCTTGTCGAATCTTGCACCGGGTAGTTCTGTGTTGAAGCCTTGGCTAGCGGACTGTTGTTTGTCCCCTGTGCTTGTGCCGCCGCCCATGGATATGAAGGCCAGGGCGAGGAAGAGGAGTCCAAATATGGGCATTATCATGAAGGCTTTGCGTTTGCGGAGGAATTCCGGGGAATGCATAGGCTCCGCCGCTTCCTCTTTTGAGGGGAATTTTAAATCTTTGAAAGACATAGTAAATGTTTTAAGAATGGATTATTTAAGTGATTATTTCGGTAGCTATATGGCCTTCCGTCGCTGTACATTGGGTACCATTGAGCATTTGTTCTGTGCTGAGCGTGAAGTGCTATTGGGCTTTTGTGGCTGAATGCGCTAGCCCAATGTAAGGCGAGCTTCAGGCATATAGCTACCTACGGTTCTTCGGGATTTTATTTAGCGGGCTTCGACCTTGAGGTCTTTGTTCTCTAGGGTTCTCCAGCGTTCAATTAAGAATCCGTGTGGATTATTATCACTGCGGCTGCAGTTCCTCAGCCATCCCTCTGTCATAAGATTGCGGGTGGTTATGCTTGTAGGTCTAATGATCCTCTGCGTCGCCTGGCACCTGAAATAATAAGGATAGCTGCCTATGTCCACCGCAACACTGTCCACCGTCACCTGCTGGCTGATGTTCCCTGAGATCACGCCCGCGTAATAGCCATTCTCCTTCAGGTTGTCATACAGCCGCTTCGCCGATCCATCCGCCAGGTAGAGAGCCTTGCCGATATTCGCATTGATCACCTTCTCATCCGGGTCCAGGGTGAAAAAATACTGGTGGAAACTGCGTACATGGTCCCTCGCCTCCACGGGCAGGTTCTCTTTGCGGTCGCCGGCCAGGGCCTCAAGTATTTTCCCGGACGAAAGGATATACACCTTACGCTCAGAAGCCTGCAGAATGGCGAAAGTCTTATATAGGGCGAACAGTGACAATCCACTACACACCAGCATCCAGAGGATACAGAACTGGCGCAGCTGCTGAAAGGCCGTGTCGAGGTTTTTTGCTTTGTCATACATGATCATGTCATTTTACTGATGAATTGATGGGTCATACCGCCCCAGACATACCGGACGCCCCCACTGCTGGCCCTTACGATATAGTTGGTCAGGGCGGGTACAGTGAAATAGCCGGCAATGGCCATCACCAGGAAGATGAGGTAGGCGGTATCCGTAGGTCCGAATACGGTCTGTCCAGTGCTGCTCACCTGGGCAATGTCCAGTTTGATCATCTCCTGCTGGATCTGCCCGATGATGGACCCGAAGATATTCGCCACGGGCAGCCATAGGAAGACATTCAGGTATTTCGCCAGCCAGTTGTCCAGGGAATGTCGCAAGCCGTCGAATAGACTGAGGCCAAAGGCCAATGGACCGAAGATGGACAGCACAATGAGAAAGAAAGTCCTGACCACATTGATGCACAGCGATGCTGACTCGAATAGCATCTGCAGGATCTCCGATAGCCACACTTTCACGGAATTGCGCATGTTATAGGTCATCTTCGCCATCTCGAACCTCACCCTGTTGGAGATCCCCGAGAATACGCCCGAGTCCGCCTGTCCCGACAGGGCTTCCCATTTGTCCAGGTCGCCACTGCCTGCCGGCCCTATGTACATCTGCCAGTCATTGCTCTTCTGGAGGATTTCCTCTTTCTGTTGTAATAAGGTGGTGATAGCCTGGTTACTATTTTTCACTAAGGATGCGGTGCCACTCACTGTAGGTGACATCACCCCGTTGATCAGCGACAGCACAGCGGGCCAGAGCATGATCATATACCCGATGACGAAGGGGCGCAGCAGTGGATAGACATCCACCGGCTCGGCTCGCGCTATATTCCGCCATACCCGCACCCCTATAAACCATATGGCGGCAAAACCCGCGATGCCCTGTCCTATTTCTGTCAACTCGCTGCTATGCACCATCATGGTGCTGTACACGTTCTGCAGAACAGTCTGCAGGCCTCCTATCCCGTCAGCCACTCCGCCCGCAGGAAGATCAAGGATTATCATACCATAGTTTTAAAAAGTTCAGTTCATCTTTTTCGTGTTGCCGCTGTGCCGCCTGCAGCGCAGTGTCCTGGTTCAGCTGCCGCAAGGCCCTCAACTGCCCGTTGATCTCTCTATACACGCGGTCAATGCTACGCAGCCGCTGGGCATCGGACATCCGCAGTGCCCCATCCGCGATCACCATCGTCAGCTCGTCCAGGGATTGCAGGCTGTGTCTGTAGAGTGTGGCATACATTCGCTCGAAATATCCCAGTTCCTGTCCTGTAAACAGCCCACCGGCATAGGCCTGTCTGCGTCCCTGATCAAACTCCCGCACCAGGTTGTTCTCTGCATCCAGGATCGCCCCGATACGGTGATAGTTGCGCACAGAGGGTGATACGACTAAAAGTCCGTCCAAAAAGGCCTTATGTATGTCAAAACGGTCTTTAGCAATATTCCTGATCTCCGTATAGCCCTTTTCCAGGATCTCGTACCCATTTTTCATCTCCTGGAGAATAGACTTTAGATCCCGCAACTTCTGGACATCCAGCAACAGCTGTTTGATGGCATCGGCAGTGGATTGGGCATGGCAGGGTGCCATCGTGCATCCGGCGAACAGCAATGCTATTAAGGCAACCCGTTTCATTGCAAAATGGATTTGAGGTAGGCGTCATTGGCAGCTTGCTGCTCCCTGAATTCGATGAGGTGCCCGCTTGCCGCGATACATCGGTTACTGAGCTCATAAGTGGCTCTGATATCGACTTCAGCCTCCTTGATGGCATCCCATCGTGCCCCATCCTCCATTTCCATCTGATCGTCGCTGATCAATTGATGCAGGTGGTCCAGTCTATAATTCGCCGTTTTGATAATCCCTGTCATTACCCCACAAATGAGATCGCTTTCCCGTGGTTTGAGCCAGGGGCTTTGAGCGTATGTTTCACTCCATCGTTCCAGGCGCTTTTCCATGACGCGTACCAACTCATGGCATGACACTACTTCTGCTCCATATTTAAAGGCCGGCTTTACAGTTCTGAGATGAGTAAGGAAATCATCGTCCATTACCAACCCTTCCCGTTCCGGGATACGGACGGAATCCACCCCCTGTTCCGCCAGGGCATATCCCTTTTTGAGTGTGGCACTTAAGGTTTCCAGTGCAGCTATTTGTTGCTGCAAGCGCCGGATCCTTGTTTTTTTCTGAAAGAACCATTCCGAAAAAGTCTGACAGTAAGCGCCAATGCCCAGGCAGCAAATGCAGATAGTGATCAATATGAATATTTTCATAAAAAAGTGTTTAATACATGTTATACAATAGTTGAGAAGGTCACCTTTTTCAATTCAGGCCGTTTCTAACTTTTCCTCCCTGGCTTTCTGCTGCTGTCTCTTTGCTATAAGTGCATTAGTCTCACGGAATATTGCAAGCAGATAATTTCCAGCGATCTCGACATGCTCCTCGATCCCCGCCAGCATGTCGAGCCTGTCGTTATTGTTCATTGTCACTTTCCCATCTGTGACCAGGAGCCGTATATCCTTTATCGTCTGTTGCAAAGTGCTTTGCAACCTCTCCAGCCGCGACCTCAGCGTAACGATCTCATCCTTCTTCAGCCAGGGGCTCTTTTCATAGGCAGCTAATTCCTCCGCCGCCATTTCTATGTTAGCTTTTGCAAACCCGTATCCGGCCCGGGCATCCGAATTGTTCAGATAAATGGGCTTGACATTACCTAAGCTGGTGAGATAAAGATCTGTCTCTTTCTCTTCCAAAATTTTCCCGACCGCCTCCAGATCCATGGTCGATTCGTCGTTGTCGCATTCCTCTTTTAAAGCTGCTTTCGCGGCTTCCAGAGTAGTTACCTGCTTCATTAGAAGCTCCTTATTAATTTCCTTCTTTTTCATACATAATTGGTTTAATGAATGTTATAAAGTATTTGAATAAACCGGATTTCCTGTCGGGACTTACTCCGTTGCAGGCTCAGCAGGATATTGTCTTGCGTAAAGTCCAGGAAATCCCGTCGTTGCTGATCCAGCTCCTCCCACAGCCTGTCGATGATGGCCAGCCTGTCCCCGTCCTGCATTTGCGTGACAAAGCCGGTGACCACACTGGTCAGCTCCCCTACGTTCCGGATATTTTGGTCCAATAGGATCCCATATGCCTTGCCCATATGTTCCAGTTCCTCCGCGCTGAAATGAGGGTCCTGTCTGAAGAGAGAGAGGGCCTTCTGGTAAGCCTTTACCAGCTGTGCCTGCTGTTCCACGAGGTCCTTCACCCGGTGGTAGCTGGTCAAAGCGTTCTTCACCTCCCAGAGCTCACGATAATAGCCTGCAAAAAGTTGCTTCTGCTGCCGCACCCAGTCCGCGATGTCCGTCAGCCTTTCCAGCTGCATGATGTTCTCCAGGGATTTTTGGGCATTCTGCAGGCCGATGGTCTGCGTCTGCAGGCGCTGGATGGCCAGGTCGGTAGCGACAATCACTCTTTTGACGGCCATATTGATTATCTCCGCAATGGGGA
The DNA here is from genome assembly GCF_030546645.1 of Flavitalea plasmicola. Lineage (GTDB taxonomy): Bacteria > Bacteroidota > Bacteroidia > Chitinophagales > Chitinophagaceae > Puia. The sequence goes on along the minus strand of NZ_JAUOTO010000005.1, from coordinate 579,781 downwards.
ATTGCGCCTGGGTCTTGGAGGGTGTCAGTATGGACAACAGCATCATTGCTCCCATCAGCAGCCATTTCACCGACCCATCCCGGATGGATGCCGCCAGGACGGCGATCCCTTTCTGAAGACTTCCATATTTGCGGGCAAACTCCTGCACCCGTACTTTTTCCGTCTCATCTGTCGTGAAGGTGAGGTGCTCTTCCAGGGAGACTTCCACCCTGTATACCCTGCTGCAGCTGGTACCCAGGCTGATGAACACTTCCTTGTATTTCCGCTGTAGGTCGCGGTGCTGATTGAGCGACAGCACCATCGCCTTGTCCATATCCGTCAGTCCCAGCACCTGCTGCAGCTCGTCAAACCTGTTGCGGTATTTATTCAGGTCCAGCAGGATCTTGCAATCGGCGTTATTCAGGATGGCCTGCTTCACCACAGGACTGGAGATGATGTCCTCCACTTCCTGCGTGACGACGATGGCTTCCCCATTGAACTTCCTCACTGTTTTGAAGAGGTAGCGCATGAATTCACTCATTCCCTGCCGGGCAATGGCTTTCCAGGCTTCTTCGATGATGATCACCTTCCTTAGCCCAGGCAACTTGCGCATCTTGCCGATGAACACTTCCATGATGACAATGGTGACGACCGGGAAAAGTATCGGGTGGTCTTTGACATTGTCAATTTCAAAAACAACGAAGGGTTGCTGCAATAAGTCAAGTTGCTCCCGGGCATTCAGCAGAAAGTCAAACTCACCTCCTTTGTAAAAGGGTCGCAGCACATACAGCATGTTCTCCAGGTCGAAGTCTTTTGCCTTTACTTTGTCCGATGCCAGTATTGCCACAAATTCATCCCGAAGGAATTCGTAAAAGCTATCAAAGCAGGGGAACAACTCCTTGTCTGCCGCCCACTTTCCATAGTACAATTGGACAGCATTGGACAACGCCACGTACTCACTACGGATAAAAGCCTCATCCTCTTTTTTCCAAAGGGTTAGCAACAGGGCCTTGAGACTCTCCTTCTTTTCGGTGTCCAGGATCTCTCCCGGTCCCAACCTGAAAGGGTTGAACGAGAGGGGATGGGCGTCCGTATAGGTGAAATAATATCCACCCACCAGCTCACAAAGGCCCCGGTAGCTATTGCCGATGTCCACGATGACGATGTGAAACCCTTGCATGGCATACCAGTATAGCAGGAGGTTCATCGCAAAGGATTTACCACTACCAGAGGGACCGATGACGATCTTATTGAGGTTAACGATCCATCCCATCCGTTTGGGTTCGTCGGAGAGGTCCACCTGCAGGGGACGGCCATGGAGCCGGTCACCTAGCCGCACCCCTCTGAAACCAGGACTTTCCAGGTAGTTCGTCTCGGGCAGGAGCATACAGACCGCCTGGTGGGCCAGCATAAAGTAGGTCTCTTCGGGCGGAAGATCGGCTGCATTGCCGGGCGCACTGGCGCTCCATAGCTGTGGCGCCCCGACAGTTTCCAGGTAGGGTGTAGCCCCGGTTTTTCCGATGGCAGTGCTGACCTCGTCGGACATTCCCGGTACATCGCTGATATCGTTGGTCCAGGATTGGATATTGAAATGGGCGCTGACGATCTGCTTGTCGCCTGCCATTGACTCGTCCAGGAATTTCGTAACAGCCTCACAGGTCAGGGCATTCTCGCGGGAATGGGCAGACAAGGACTGCAACAACCGCCTTTTCCGCTCCAGTTTTTTCCGGACCTCTGCTGGATCCTCCTTTATCAGGATCTGATTGTAAATATGATTACGTGGTACCAATGCGCCCAGCCAGGATGCATTGCCGATGGGATAAGCAGTATGTTCCGTAGAGTAAGGACCATATTCCACCCAGGGCCTGCACTGCGCAGGCAGATGGGACGGATCGGCGATGCTATGGAACATGCAAAAATTATTTCCGATGCGCACCTTTTCCCCAAATTCAATATCCCGCAGCTCGCGCCGCTCCCCCGGCTTGATCAGCTGGTAATATTCCTCAATCAGGCCCGGCTTCTCCGGGGTGCCTGTGAAGTCTTCGGCTGCCAGCAACTCCGCTCTCACCTGGCCCCCGTCTGTCAGGATCTGGATGAACTGGTTCACTTTGACCCTCAGCTCCTGCTTTGCCTGTGAAGAAAGGGTATCCTGGGGGGAAAAATGCTTACGTAACAACATTTTCCGGGTCATGACCCGCCGGCGCTTCGGCCGCCGGGTGATGTAGAGATAGCTGGTTTGCTCCATGAAGGGGCGCTCGTGATGATGCCGTTCACTGCTGATGGCAAGTAATCCATCCGACCCATTTTCGAAATTACCCTGCCAGCTTATTTGCCAGAATCTGTCCACAAAATGTAAGATCGTATCAGGGGGCAGGACCTCCAGTCCTTTCAACACACGGTTACACCATTGATGGTAGCCTTCCGGCGATAGGGTGAACAGTCCCGGTTTTATGATCCTGTAGCCATAAGTGATATCCCCCAGCTTACTGACAAGGTGATCTTTCGCCACCTCCCCGATGTGCAGGAATTCTTCTATACTGTGTTGCATTGTCTGTTTTTTAGTTGTGCATACAGGCTCCGGCCTGCGGAGCGTAAAGCTTTGGGGAATTGCTTTGCCATTTGTTGTTTTCGCCATCCGTACACGCCATACCGGCCGCTGAAATGATAGGCGGTCCCGATCCCTAAGACGCCCATTCCAAAACACAGCACCAGGCAGACCCAGCTGCTCACCCCGGCGATGTACAAAATGGCGAATAGGAAAAGATCGGCTAAGACGGTCCCTCCGGCGTAAAGGATATACTGTCCTTTGAGGCCATTTAACTCGATGGGGGTATTTACACGTCTGTGTACCTGGTATAAGGTGTGCATATCCCTTGTTTTAAATGCCAAAAAAGGATTTCAGGACAGAGGCGACGATGACGAGAAAGACGCAGGAGCCAAACCAGCCAGCTAACTCACTCCTGGAGCGTTGCTCACCTGCCAACATCGCTGTGAATACACGCACGGCTCCGCAAAGCCCTAAAAGAGCCCCGACCCCATAGAGCAACTGGGTAGATATGTCGAAGTAGCTGCGGATCATTGTGTTAGCTTGACTCAACCCATTGTTTCCATCTGCTGTCTGGGCATACGATGTGAATTGATAGAGCAGGGCTGTCGTGGTAAGAAAAAGGAAAAAGAAGGAGTGCCTTTTGCAAGGCTTTATAAGCAAGGAATACATAAGAATAAAGTTTAAATGAGAGGAATAGGTTCACACTAACGCATTGCCCACCATCATCGTCGTCGACGCAAAAAGCGGAGCAATTCCTTTCGGTAAAATACCAGGCCTATCGCGGCGTAGTATGCGATGGTCAAAACAAGGACTGTCCGGGCAAAGGCGGCCCAGGTGATGAAGTGTAACATTGGCTAGAGAATTTTATTCTATTAAATAAAATTCTATAAAGCCCAAAAACAAAATAAGGCCCTGAGGCCTTGTTTATTTGAATTATTTTCCTTTTCTTTTATAAGCATAGTATTCATCCCGGGCTCGTTTATACGAATTCAACGACATCTGCAGGTAGGTACAAAGGATTTCCTGAGATACTCGTTGCAGCAGCCCTGGCTCTTTTTCTTCAAGCATTGTGTAGCGCTCCAACTTGTCTTGCTTGGCAAGCCTGAATCTCCGTAGTTCCGAAAAGCTATAATAATTACGCAGGATCCGACCATGATGTATCTCAAATTCCGGGAAGAGTTCCAATGTTTCTTCCAGCTCCCTGTATGAAATGCACCAGCAGACGCAATCTTCCAGAGCGATAATATTCTCATAAGACGGGTGCTTTTGGAAGAAACTAGAGACGGACATAAAAATATTCCCTTCAGGAAGAAGCCAGGATGTAACTTCTGCATTTTCGACATGATAGATGCGCACCAGTCCCGATTCAAGAAAATAGATGTAATTACTGGTCTGCCCTTCCATTAGCATGAATTCTCCCTTTTTGATTAGCTTTCTCTTAAGGATCTTCTTAAGATGCGCTATCAATTCGGGAGACATTTTCTCAATACCATTGAATAAGATAAATAGCTGTTCCATAACGATAAGGTTTAATCGTTTTTCGAATAGCAAAAACCTTACCAGAATTCTTATACATATTTTCCCTTATATTGCCGGCATACCATCCTGAAGGATGCCACGGATAACTATTCTTAGTATTTCATAACCTTGACAAAATAATTCCCTCATTTTATGCCACAAAACAGAGAGTTTGTCAATTTTAAGTGGATCGAACAGATGCTATTCGAACATAATGAAACCGTTGATGCTCATGAGGTGTTGATATCAGATAAGATCATTATAGATTCAGTGAATCTAAACGATAAAACAGTACAACATCATGATCTGTCAGTCCTTATTTTCAAAAACTGTATCTTTGAAGAAGTTGTCAACGTTGATAATAAGCGACTCACCAGACCTCTTCATTTTTCCGACTGCATCTTTGAAAATCCGGCATTCTTTACATCTTCCGAAAAGATTCTATTCAGCGGAAAAATTGAGTTTCAATCTTCTTGCAGCATGGCAATGGACCACGATCAGGAGTTAACGAATATTGTGGTTAGGGATAAATTGGATATTAGTTTCTTCACTCAATGCAGGATGAGCATTTCTCACCTAAACATAGAAGAGAAAGAAAGATGCGGAGAAATACGTTTAATACGGGGCGCCGGTGCCCTAAATTGTCAATCCTGCAAGTTGAAGTGTATTATTTTTTCTGAAGTTTCTATTTCAGATATCTATATTGACAAGAGCGACATTGCAAACATTGAATTTTCCCGCGCCAAGGTGAACCACCTGTTGCATCTTTCCAAAAGCATCGTTGAATCTTTTAAACTTACAAGATTAACTGATGAGCTGAACCTTTATAAAATGGAAGATTGTAAGATCAGGTTCGCTGACCTGTTCTTAGCCAACATCAAAAATGTGCTTATCTCCAATACTAAATTCGCAGTTCTCCACCTGATTGGCAAAACAGCTAAGGATTGCAACATCCAGCTTCGCAGGGTTATTCTCGATTATATGGACTTCCATCAAGTCATTAATACCGGGACTATTTCGCTAAAAGAAATCCATATCCCGGAAGCCGGAGCTTTGATGTTCTATGAATGTGACCTCGGAGAAACGGACTTCATTTTATGTGATTTTAAAAAAGCAGTTTTTCATTTTGAAAATAGTAAAATGACTAAGATCTTTGCCGCGCAGACAGACTTCCCTACAGCGATTGATATAGATTGTCTAAAGTATCCCCAGGAGCAGTTGGTTTTTGGTCAACTCAGCACCGCCTTCCAGCGGCAAGGTGATACGGCCAGGGCCGTAGAGTGCCAGGCTCGCGAGGCGGAGCTCACTACCATCAGTTAAGATGGTTTCCCGATGGTTTTAGAACATTTAGCTTCACCAAAGTCAGTCTCTGGATGAACAAATGGTCGAATGACTTCGGCCGCAGCTGGATACGAGGCGTCATATTTTCCTTCGGCACGGGCCTTCTCTTTTATAATGTCTTGCTCTTCTCCTCCACAGAATTCCCCCGGGAAGTATCGCCACTCGACACTCGCCTTATAGCCTCTTTCCTTAAATTTATGAACCCCCTTCGATTCTACGAAACCGAATTCCTTTTCCGTCCCTGTAATAACAACTCTTATCTCACACTATCTCCAATTTCTTACTTCATCGATTTCGTCTCCCGGATCATTATTGCCTATGGATTTTACCAGACCATCCAGGCCTTTCGCCGTTTTGGCCGCAAGCCTTGAGCCACTGATCGACGGTATCACGCTTGTGCCTATCTTTCACGCGATGACCGAATGGGGTTCGGTGAAACGAAGAAATAACGCGCCAGTCCAATGTGATGGGAACACGGAGATAGATAGGAAGCCCGCCCACTAAGAGGAGTAAGGAGAAATGCTGCATAAAAAACCTTTTCTTTTAAACCAAGGAAAGAGTCCTTTCATCCATAAAATCATAGGCCGGCTCGGTGTTTTATATGTTTCGGGTGCGTAATTTTAATCATTTATGTAAATTTGGCAAAGAACCAGAACCATTAACCCATAAACCTAGTCTTGAATGGAGGATCTGTTGGCTGAAGAGCCTAAAAACCCACTACTACCTAAACTTGATAATTTCAAAGACATTTTCCAGGACGCCAATATCAGCTTTCTGATCGGTTCAGGGTTGTCCTGTCCTTACTTCCGTACACTGGGATCGATTGAGATCTGGCTGACAGAACTGGAGAATGTAGACCTCGAAGAAGAAGCGAAGACCTTTATTAAAGCCTCCTTATACAAGGCGTATTTCAACGCATCTATGCAAGGCAACATTCAATTACGAGACTTTGTCCCGGATAAGAACGAATATCTGGACGAAGGGATTGATCCTGATGCCATCCTGAATAATACCTATAAGGCGTATAAAGATTTTATCAGCATTCTCAATAGCATCTTGTATCTAAGGCGCAGTAACACTGTGAGCAAGCAAGTTAATTTGTTTACCACCAATATTGACATTTTCATGGAGAAGGTCATCGAGGATTTGGATCTTCAATACAACGATGGCTTTAATGGAATCTTTACCAAACGATTCAGTTTAAGCAATTTTAAGAAGTCGTATTACCAGAAGAGCCTGCAGTATGATAACATCTCGGAAATACCGGTTTTCAATATACTCAAGATACATGGTTCGGTAACCTGGCAGTTGAGAAGAGGAAATATCTTATTTACCAGTCTGGCAGGGATAAAGAAGGTCGAAGAAGCGCTCGAAGGGCTTGATCTGCTGGATATTCTCTCTTTAAATGACGACATGTGGAAGCGAAAAAAAAGGGATTTAACCCTCCTGGAGATCCAGCGTGAGGCTGACAAGCTCGAGGAATTTCCAGACGCTATCAATTTTTTAGACAGATACGAGAAGCTGCAGGTCGTTAATCCAACAAAAGACAAGTTCAGAGACACGACCTTCAATAAGAATTACTATGAGATACTGAGAATGTACGCTAATGAGCTGGAAAAGGAGAATTCCATTCTGGTAGTCATGGGCTTTTCAATGGCCGACGAGCATATTCGGGATATCACCTTTCGGGCGATTAAATCCAATCCTACCCTGAAGGTATTTATTTGCGCATATACGCATGCAGCGAAGGATATCCAGGAAAATCTGAAGAAAGATCAGCGGTATATAGAATATTTGCCAAACGTCGAGTTGATCAATCCGGAAGACGGGTTTGACCTGAGAAAAGCGAATGATTATCTGTTCAGGCCGCTGTTGGATCGGGTTACATTTAAACGGGACTTTAAATTCTAACGCATGCACCTTGCTATACAAAAGGACTCCATCTTTAAGGTAGGAAAGGTTATCTCCGTAGAAGGAAGAACGGTGAAGGTGGAAGTGGATAAAACCAAAAACAGCAGCCACCTGATTTATAATGGCACCTTGCTCCGGAACATTTCTGTCAATAGCTATGTAAAGATCACCAAGGGATTTACCTCCATCATTGGAAAAGTAGAAGGCGAGTTCATCATCGAAGACAAGATGTATGCAGAAAAGAATTATACCAGTGAAAAGAAAAAGATCAAGAGGATCCTACAAGTCAGCCTGCTGGGGTTTTTGAGCCGAAAGGGCTTTGAACGGGGCATAAAAGAGCTGCCACTAATCAATAACGATTGTTTCCTGCTGGAGAAAGCAGAATTTGACTCCGTCCATAATTTCATAAAGACCAGCGATGTGCCGATTGCAATAGGCACATTGACCCATGAACGGGAGCAGGAGATCACGGTTGGCGTGAACGATTTATTCGCCAGCCACATCGGCATCTTTGGGAATACGGGAAGCGGCAAGTCGTATACGCTCGCAAAGCTGTATCGGGAGCTGTTTAAGCTCTATTGCGACGAGGCGAAATTTAAACAGAACGCACAATTTTACTTTCTCGACTTTAATGGCGAATACGTTGCCGAAGACGCGATCATTGGCAAGACGTATAAGAATATCTACAGCTTGAATACAAGGAAGGCAAAGGACAAGATTCCGGTGGCAAAATCCCTTATTAATGACTACGGCTTCTGGGCCTTGTTGCTGGAAGCTACGGAGAAGACGCAGACGCCTTTCTTGAAGCGGTCGATCAACAACGAGTGGCTGGATGACAAGATCGCGTCGAGTGAGGCATTGCAACGATTTATAAAGGAACTGATAGCCAAGGTCATCGACAAGGAAGATAAGAACCTGAAGTCCGGAGTGGTGATCGACTTGTTGAATAATGTCGGGGATTGCATAGAAAGCAACAATCTTAATGCAGTGATGGGCACCCTACGGGAAAGGTTGCAGTTTCATACGAAAAGCAATGTCTATTATTTTACGGATAGGTTTGGAGCGGCACACTGGGACAAAGACGCCATTCCCTACGTTGGTGAGGTGTTGGATGAATTGGATATCGCCGAAATCAACTCCGATGTATTGACGCAGATAAGATTGAAGATTGTATTGCAATACCACCATGAGATCATTAGCGGCTTTTCGTCTAGCGAACACCTGGCTCCGCTGCTCAAGCGAATCGGTCCCAGGATCAGCGATCTCCGAAAGGTGATCGAGGTGAAGGACGTAAAACCCAAAAAAAATATTACCGTAATTTCTTTCCGGGACGTCAACATTCATATGCGGAAAATGCTGCCATTGATCATCTGTAAGCAATTGTATGAAACAAAAAAGGAGGAAAATCAGAAAGACAAGTATCTAAATATCATTATTGACGAGGCACACAATATCCTGTCTTCCACATCCGATCGGGAAAGTGAGACCTGGAAGGACTATCGACTGGAGACGTTTGAAGAGATCATTAAGGAGGGTAGAAAGTTTGGCGTATTCCTGACAATAGCCAGCCAGCGGCCGTATGACATTTCTGCAACGATCATATCCCAGTTACACAACTTCTTTTTGCACCGGCTGATCAACAACAATGACATCCATGCAGTCGAAAGGTCGGTTTCCTACTTAGATCGGTTGTCCTTTGATTCGTTGCCCATCTTACCCACCGGCACCTGTATATTGGCCGGACTGTCTGCGCAGGTTCCGGTAATGATAGATATTGGAGCTATTGAGCGGCAATTTGAACCGGACAACAAAACGATGCGGGTTATTGACAAGTGGAAATAAAGATAATTGGAGGAATCCAAAATAGTAGTGCATAAGACAATCAGGAAAGGGCAAAGGCGCACACAATCTTCCAGGGCCCCGATATTCACCCGCGAAGGATACTGTTGGAAATAGCTGGATACAGACGTATACCTTCTTCGAACGTCTTGAAACGATCAGGCATGAGGACTGAATCCATTTTGACGGGAATTCCTGAAACAGAACATTAAGTAGATTGATTGGTATATGCAAGTACATTATTTTGTAAATGAGGCCTCATGATGGAATGATCGTGTCATCATGGGACTAAAGGCTAACTAACTTTAATCACTACATTTATTATATTTTTGTGAAACGTTCAGAAGCTTTTTCAGGCATTACTACTACTTTGCTCGCCATTTCTGGTATGATCGTCGTAAGAGCACATCGGAGCCCCTCAACAAGGTTATGGTACTATTCCGGCATGCAGCCCAACGTGCACAAATGCCTGCAAGCTCCTTTTGCTACAAAGGGCGGAGCCAGTTCGGGTGGACAGACGATAAAATGTTATTATGTCACGTCTCCTGGACCTGGATCTGCTAAACTAACGTTGTATACAAATCAGGTTTCTGCCACTTCATGCGGAGCCATAGCAAGATATAATGCCGATTAAATTATGTAAGGATCAATAAATGTTTGTTCCCATACTGATTCCTTGTCAGTGGTAAATTTCAGCTCAAAAAGGACTTGCTCTTAATCGAACGCGATTGAATCTATCTTAACTATTCGATTTTTCCAAAAAAAAATTCATCGCAAAAGGAATAGCCGGTGAATGGGTCTTGGATGGAGAAACGAAAAGGTGAAAACACCCGTTTTTTTGTGATTTTCTTCTTCATATCTTAACAGCATGAAACCAAACCCCAATTATGATGCCGCACTGACTTTTGCCGGCGAACAACGCTTCCTCGCCAGGGGTATTGCCCGGCAATTGTCCCCATTAGGGTATTCCATCTTTTATGATGAAAATGGTGATACATTTGGTAAGATTCTTATTGATCCAGCATATTTCCGCGGCCTTTTTCAAGTATGCATTGGTCTTTATATTCGTGATGACTGGCAAAAGCCTGCAGGTTCGACGACCTTTAGCAGCGTATTTGTCGATTAGCGCAGTTATCATTGGCAGTAGGGGACCTTCGATTTATTCCCGGTCTCTCCCTGAACGTAAGTATTCACAACCCTCCTTGGCACTTTATAATCAACTTTTATTTTCACACGTCCGTAAGAATATTTCCGGATTCCTTGTGTTATTTATAGAGGCATTTGTTCATGGCTACCCTTAGCATATCATCAACAAAACCATGTACCCCATCTAAAAAACCACTCAATGGTTTCTATCTATACAAATAATAATTTATATTCATATATCTTTCTCAACGATAACCCGCCCCACTTCCGGAAACTGACCCCTGCTGACGAAGCTGCATTTTTTATTTTTTCATAAAAACCAACAATCATGAAACCTTCATCCTTTAGAAAGGTTGCTATGGCAACCGCATGGCTCATCATGCTCAGCGCCTTCACTACTGGCAAACAGGCTAACAGATTCGCAGTTGTATCGGGGGACAACACCCATTACTATTACTACATGGCCAGCGGCGACACCTACGACGCGTTCAATACGGTGGCGGACGAGATTGCCCGCCTGCAGACCCTCACCGGCGAGTACGTAGACACCAATCCTTTCGGGGGTACCATCCTGGCAAAGGGCTACACCAATAATGTGGTCCCCCATAATGTCTGGCCTTCGTCCTATCTCTACCTGCACAATTAAACCGGTTGCCGGCTTCCGGGCACTTAGAACTTCACCTGGAAGCTGGCAACTATTGTAATTTCTTTTAGTAACTCCTCCATTAGATCAGGTATTAATTCAATTGAGATTTGAATCCAAACCGGGTCATTAAAAGTAATTTTATTGGGTGTTATTGCAATCTCATTTTCTCAATATCCATTTCCAAGCTGGCTTCACCAATACTTGCACACCTTCGAAATCAAATTCATCTTCTTCATCAGAAGTAATTATCCAGCCTTCCTTAACCTTGCTGTATTCACAGGCTTTTAGTAATCCCCGTAGCTCTCTTTGCCGGGTAATTGGGTCAGCAAGTGACCATGATACTTGAATAGGTAACGTTGTAGCGCCTTCAGCATAAATGATAAAATCGCACTCGGCTACACCATTAGTATAATAGAAGATGCTTTGATTATATATGTTTCCAAATCTGCGGTACAATTCCAAAAACAGGGCATTTTCCAGGAGTAGCCCCTTGTTTTGCCCGTATAGTGCGCTAATTGCATCTTTCCAGGAATACCTGACAAATGGTGGATATCCGGAGACTGTTAATCTGCAGCCAAGTGCAGCCTGTACCTCACCAAAGAAAAGCCATTCATGTTTTAAAGCCCGATCGGGATAGGGTTCTCGCCATGCCTGCAATTACAAATCTAATTGATGAAATTCAAGGGTCAATTATATCTTTCATAGAAAGACAAATATGTAAAAAATGCCGTTGCATAAAAGATGAAACTAAGATAAGTGATAGAGGAAATTCAGGGTTTGATTGCAGAATTTTTACATAAATAGTTGGCTTACATATATATAACCAGCAATCCTGGCAAGATCACTCAAAACCTCACCTGCAAGCTGACAACCACCGTCCGTAGCGGCGGCAACACCACCGCACTTTGTATTTCCGGATCTCCATTCTCATACGGTGTCACGGTAAAAAGATTCTGCCCCTGCAGCGTCACTTTTATTCCCTTGACAGGCATCTTCCGCAGGGCCTTGGCAGGCCATTCATAGGATAGGGACAGGGTTTTCAGCCGGATGAAAGAAGCATTGGTAAGCATCGCGTCGCTGCCGGTATAGCGACTAAGCGCATCCATAGCCCTGTCGCTGGAAGAAAGTTGCTGGTAAACACCATTGTCACCGAGATGCCGCCATCGGCTGGCGATATTCGTCAGCTGGTTGTTGTACCAGGACCCGGCGATGCCCGGCGGCTGGGCGCTCAAAATGCCCATCTCATAACGTACGCCGCGCTGTACCCTTCCTTCCACAAAGCTTGCCAGCTCCCACTGTTTATAACGAATCACATTCTCCATCCCCCCGAAACAAGTGACGTCTGGCGACCCTGCCGGGTACTTGCCTGCGCTGGTGACATACAGCCCCGTCAGGGGATCGATCCCCAGGTAATGGAAGGTGCGTAATGCACTTAATGGCTTGCCAAGTGTCAGTTGTTTGACAAAGGGCATCCCCGTAAACCCGCCGAAGGTCACCAGCTTATTGCGGGGGAAGCTGACGTTCAAGGCAGTGGTCCAACCAAACGCCCGGTGATCTATGTTTTGGGAAACAAGACTGAACTCAAAACCCCGGTTTTCCACGACAACGGATGTCTGTAGCAATCGCAGAAGGTCGGTAGAGGAGGGTAACCGGTCGGGCAACAGCTGATGATCGCTGCGATTGCGGTACCAGCTGGCCGTGAATAAACAGCGGTTATCCCATAGTCCAGCCTCCAGGGCGATCTCCAGTTTCTTCACCTGCTCCCAGGAAATAGCCGGATTCAGTTGCCCGGGAGAAAGGGTACCCGGCGTATTTTGAAAAGTGATGGCCGCTCCGGGCGCCCAGGCTTGTAAATAATGGTTGCCTCCTCCGATCTGGTCATTGCCTGTGACTCCATAGCTGGCCCTTAATTTTCCAAAGCTGACGACGGAGCGTAGACTATCGAAAAAGTGCTCTTCCGAAAAAACCCACGCCACGCCCAAAGCCCCAAAATTTCCGTATCGCTTGCCGCTGGCAAATCGGCTGCTGCCGTCCCGTCGGTCCGTGAAATTGAAAAGATATCGGTTGCGCCAGTTGACATGGAGCCGACCGAAAACCGCAGTGTAATGATAATCGGTCCCGTTATGGCCGGGTATAATAGTGTCCGCCAGCGAAGGATAGGGTAACAGGGCGTCATTGGCAAACCCTTGCGCCAGGACGCTGGACGCTTCCGTATGCAGCCCCAGCCAGGTGCTGCCCGCCAGGCCGCTGAAAATCCATTCGCCTTTTTTCAGGGTATACTCCAGCTGTGGTTCGATGATCCAGCTGAGATAGCGTGTGTTGGCCCAAGAGCTGCTGCTCATTGTATCTTCATCGGGATTTAAGTTCCATCGCGGATGAATACTATGTTCATTTGCCCGCACCTTGTTGACGCCGCCGGTTATCCGGAACATCAATGAATCGAAGAAACGCCGCCTGATGGCCCCGCTGAGAAGCGCATGCTGTAAATGCGCCCCATACGTGCCTCCCGTGTAATACAGCGGGCTGGTGAAGCTGGCGCCAGGCGCATGGAAAACGGGTTTGCTATCCTTCCATAGATCCGGGGCCACTGGAGTAAAGAATTGGGCACGCGTGACATCCTCATTCAGCTGCTCATTCTTATCCCGCACCAGTTGTCCGGAGATCTCCCAATGGAGACGCCGGTCACCCGAACAATGACTGAACCTTCCATCCACGCTCAAAGCCGTATGCGCGGGATGGGAGGCAAATACATTGGTCTCCTCCAATACACCCACTCCCGCATAATAAGTATTGTTTTTGCTCCCACCGGAGACCGACACATGTCCGTCAGCCCTGAATCCCAATCCGCCAATGGCCCATTTGCTCCAATCCTTAGGATGCATTGTATCCCACAATTTCAGATCGGGCGCTTGTATTCCGTCCAGCGGAAGGCCCATGTTGCGTAAATACTCCCTGCGCACGGCGGAATATTGCGAAAAATGCAGCAAGCTTGGTCGGACGGTCACCTGGCTATATCCCACCTTGATGTCCAGGTCCACGCGACACTTTCCGGCTGCACCCCGGCGCGTGGTGATCAGCATCACTCCATTGGCGCCTTTGGACCCGTAGATGGCCGTGGCGTCCGCATCCTTCAATACTTTTATGTCTGCAATGTCACCGATGGGTAGCAATGAGAGTGAGCTCAGCGATCCCGCGGAATTGCCCAATGGATTATTACCAAGGGATTGATTGCCGGGTCCGTAAGGCACGCCATCGATGATATACAACATGTCGTTGCCATTCATGATGGAATTACGCCCCCGCAAAGATGCCTTGAAGGAGGCGCCGGCCACGCCGCTGGTCTGCGTGTATAGGAGTCCGCCGATCCTGCCGGATAATGATCCGGAGAAATCGCTGGTGACCCGCCTGTCCAGGATACGCCTGTCGACATAGCTCCAGCTTCCCGTGGAAAGTCGACGGGTTTCTACGTAATATCCTCTTATAATGGCTTCGTCCAGTATCCTGTCCTGCCTCTGCAGGCGGACAACGATCTCCTTGCTTTCATTCACCTCCAATAACTGTGGCTTATATCCGACAAAGGAGATGCCCACCAGGACAGGCACCCGATAGGCCCGGATGTCCAGTGTCCCATTATCTTTCACCTGGTAGACCGATCCATCATCCATCTGCACGGTTGCGCCGGCCAGGATCTCTCCGAAGTCGCTCATCACCACCAGCCGGAATTGAATGATTGGCTCAGGTGCATCCGGCAGACCCACTGGACGTGGAATAGGCCAGAAAGTGTTGCCCTCGAATTTAAAGATCATGTTCAGCCGCCCCAGACAATACCGCAGGATACGAAGCAAAGAGCTCTTCCCTACAGGCATATAGATACAACGTCCCGCGAAGACCTTACTTTCCAGGTCCAATCCGTAACCTGTCTGGCGGGCGATGCATTCCTTGATCGCGTCGTACGACATTATTCCGCCCGGGAGATACAAACTGGTATCCCGCTGTGCTTTTCCAGACAGGCAGATCAATAGCAGCAATACGAATGACAGCATTCGATAGACCGCCACCGGACTCCGGTGATTGCAATTAGTCATTGGTTGGAATTGACGGGTTGTGAACAAACCGGGGAGAATGGTTACTCCCCGGTTACAATAAAGCAAGGATGGGCTTAATGGTACATGGTGGGTTCTGATGACCCGGATATGGTGTCAGGGTCCCGCAATGATCTTGTTCCCCTCGGCCCGGAGATGAAGATGGCGCGCTTCCCCTATTTTTTTCAATAATGTATCCAGTTTTACGTTCTTGCTGATCAGGCCAGTACTTAAAACACCTAAGTTTACCGTATCGACGCCGGGATGGATGACAATCTCGCCCTTGCCATACCAATCGCCTATTTGCATCAACGACTGGCGGAGATTCAGATGGGCGAAATCGAAAAAATTACTTCTCCAAGCCAATCCCTTCATTGCATCGTACTTACTGACCCGTATGCCGGCCGACGAGCTATCCATCTTCGCAGCCTCTCCTGCCACCACATGCACGCTGGTCTTCCCATCACTCACATCGATGGCGCCGCTCACAACAGTAGCAAGGTATCCGCTCTCCCCGGGATAATCATGCACGCAAAAGTCAGTGGACAGGACGGTGACCTTTGCCTTTTGCGTAGATACGATGAAAGGGACATCCTTATTTTTCGCTACCGTGAAGTAGGCCTCTCCATTAAGCATCACGGCCCGCTCTCCCTTCGTACCACCGGCGCTCCTGACAGCATATTTGATGGATGTGCCTGCGCCCAGCTGGATCTCACTTCTATCCGGCAGCGACACATAAAAGCCCTGCCCATATGGTGTGGAAAGCAGGTGGTACGGCACATCCTCCCCCGCCCCATTTGCAGGGGAAACATGGACATCTGAATAAGCAATATGCTGGCTGTCGACCTTTATGATGCGCCAGCCTTTCCCTTCAATATTACTTCCGGTAGGCATTTCATCCATATATAGGGTAGTACCATCCAGCAAGGTCAATGTGATCCTGCCGGAGTCCAGATCTTGCCGGGCAATGTGTGTTTTGCTGACCGCGGGCGCCCGATCCCGGTGGAAGTAAAAAAATGTAACCGCTACCATTCCTGTCAGCAGGACAAATATGGCCACCCTTCCGGCATACCAGCTCCATGCATGTAAAACAGGTGCCTCCGCCGATTTTCTAATTTTCCTTCGAAGTTTTTTGAGCTTCTTATCGATGGCCTTGTCATTTCTTGTCAGGAGCGCTTTCATAGCTGACAACACGTGCTCGCGACTCGCCCCGTGAGCCATATACTGCCGGTTGGCATCGGATGCATAGGTCCATGCATCGAGCTCTACTTTTTCCTCCACAGACAAATTGTGCCGCAATTGCTTGAGGATCAGCTCAGCGATCCTTTCTTCTTCGGCCATATGAATATATTTTTGTACGGTTTATTGGTGATGTCTCATACCATTGAATCAACACCTACTCTATCTACACAACCAGATCTTCAGAATTCTTACATCCGCAGCATAATTTTTAAAAAAATTCCGCAAATGCCTGTAAGAAGGATGGAAATGAAAAGCCCGGATCTTTTATTTTTCATTAGTTTCAGCAGGAACGCTACCGCCCTCTTCCGGTGTGTATAGGCTGTCTTGATATCGATGTTCATTTTATGGGCTGCCTCTGCCATACTAAGCCCCTCTATATAATACCGGCGGATCACTTCCTTTTGTTGAGCCGGCAACTGTTCTATAGCAATCTCCAATGCCTTGATAGTTTTGAGATAATCGATCTCTTCATGCGAAGTATCCACTGCTTCCTGCTGCCCAATGATCTCGATACTGATATGCGGCGCCCGCTTTCGTTTAAGCAGGATATTTACGCATTTGTGACGGGCAGCGACATAGAGGAAAGCAGGGATATGGCCGTCTTCCCTTATTTTTTCCCGTACTTTCCAAAGCTCAAAAAATGCCTCGGCGGTGACATCTTCTGCATCGGCCCTGCGCTGCAGCATCCCATAGGCCATTGCATAGATCCTTGACTTATATGCCTCGTAAGCCTTTTTAAAAATCATTTCATCACCTAGCCGGAATTGCGCTAAATCAGAGACTGATAAAACCATTTACCATGAGATTTAAAGTGCTGTCGTTGGACAGTAATCTGATTGCTGTAGATGGACACCGTGGAAGGTGCCCGGCAGGTGGGAAAACGTGGTATGAGACACGCATCGGTAGAATGCGTCGTAAATAGAAACAACCGGGCCGGCAAGATGAACTAGCCGGCCCGGGAATATTTTATGTAGTGGGAGTATGTTTACTGCCCTCCCAATACCTTCTCTTTTATTTTTGTCGTGAGGGCATCGTAAGTGTCTTTATAGCCATGGTCATCGGGCTCCTTATTCATTGCGTATTTTACCCAGCCCGCAGCAGTCTTCAGCTCTTCGGGGCTCTGGCTATATTCCAGCACCATTTTCGCGTTCTTATTCATCCGGCGCAGATCATCCTTGTTTTCATAAGCTTCAGTATAATGCACCAGCGCCTTGCAGAACATCGGCCAGTCCTTATTAAAATAATAGTAGATCTGCGCTTTCGTGACTGAACGGTCGACATAAGTATCCCCATATTTTTCCTTGACGGTAGCGCCCAGTCCATCCCAGTCCGGAACCGCAGTACTTTTCTCCACTAAAGGCATGATGATATCAGCGAGGATGATGCTGTCATTGCGCTGCCGGGTCAGCATTTCAGCGGATGTGGCATTGGCAGACTGCGCTTGTAAACATTGAAAGGAGGAAATGACAAAAAGAACGAGGAGTATCCTTTTCATAAGCTGATGTTTGAAATTTTATCCAAAAACACGCTTATGACACAAAAATACTATTGCGTCTCACCCCACCGGAAAACTAATCCCTTCCCCATCCCAATACGTCACGGCCAGCTTATCTGCGCCCATCAGGATCCCTACCCCCTTGAAGCTCACCTTCCCGCTGACGATCCATTCAAAACTATAATGGGTGATCTTTGACTCCACCTTCAGCGTACCCGACACCGGCCCGCCCTTTTCCTCGATCCAGGAAACATAGTATTCCCCTGCGATGGGATCCTTCTCTTCCCCCTTCTTCTTACGGGCGATCTCATTCATCATCTTCCTGCTGTCCGTATGGGTATTCGTCCAAACCCCATTCAGGCAGCCATCGCCAATAATTTCATACAGGACCATGCCCCACAGTTGGGCCCCTCCGCCTTTCTTATTTTTCATGCAGGTTAGTTATGGACGCCAAATATAACGCAGCAGGAATAACCGAAAAAGCGTGAAAACACCTGAATTAGACCGCAGCCGTCAAATTACAGCCCGGAGGTCCTCCGGCCGGCATACATAAAAATAGTGGGTGCCACTCCGGTCGGTATATACACTTTCCCTCCGGCAACCGAGGTTTTCCAAGGCTTTCACCTCCGCGGCACGACTCGCCTGGACGACCATGCGCACTTCGGCCCGCTGCAACCGTAAGAAAAAATGTACCAGCGCGGCTTGCCAGACCAATGCCATTCGCCGGGTATGCCCTCCCCAGGAGGGCGGCCCCGTGAGAAAGACCTGGTCACCTGTGTCCTCCAGTAAGAACACAGGCCGGTCCTCCACCGCCATCACCCAGGCCTGGGGACGCCAGCAGTTTTCCTTATCCCGGAACTGGAGCTCCAGGCTTCCTAAGATCTTTTCCCACTTCGCATAGGGCAGACCGGCGCCTACGCCAATGCAATGAGCAAAGTAGGCCAGGTCGCCTTCCTCCACCTGTCGGAAAAAAGCATGGGTGCCAGTCGATAGCATGTTATAGTTTTTTACGGGTTTACTACGAGCATAACCTACATGAAAATATGTATTTTGACCTAAGTCCAACGCCCAAATAATCTTTTTTTAGAATACGTTCTTACATTTAGCTACCATCCTTTTAGTTATATCCTTTCCCACATTCGTGACCTACGCTATTTCAACCACAGCTTCCTCATTAAGGCTTATTGACTAGTGGCACTATTCTTCACGGTATAAAACTTTATTGTATGAAGCTTTACTTCACACGCCTTTGCGTACTCGCATGTGTATGGATGTTTCTTGGCAGCACAGCGCCTGCCCACTCACACAACGTCCCCGTCGCCAAAAAAACTTTCTACTATTGGTATTGGGCGGATTCGGACATGTTCCACCAATGGGCTTCCACCACCACCGAGATCAACGACCTGGAAAACGCCACAGGCCTGCTGGTGAATACCCAACAGGGCGGAGGTACTCTGATAGTTAATGGCTATACCAATAACAACTATCCGCATACCATCCTGCCTGCACAAAAGCTCTACACGCACTAGGCCGTTGTTTCAATATCCGTCATTCTGTGTAAGGTTCAGATTCCTTAGGACATCGCTCAAAGGAAAAGGGTACAGCTTGGCGTATGGCTTCCAGCCTGCTTTCTCTGCGGCAAGAATGACATCCGCCTGTCCCCAGCGTTTCAGGTCCGCCCACCGGTGGCCCCATTCCGTAAAAAGCTCGATGCGGCGCTCCTGTGCGATGGCCGCTAATATGTCCGTCTGTGGCACGCCGGTCAGCAGGTCCGCCAGGCCCGCGCGGCTCCGTATGCGATTCAGGTCGCTGATGGCATCATCCAGCCTGCCCTGCTGCGCCCTTGCCTCTGCCCGGATGAGCAGGACCTCCGCCAGGCGGATCACCATTTCGTACTCCCGGTAAGGAAAAGCTGCTCTCACCTTGTATTTGGCGGGATAGGCATAGGTCACTCCGTTGATGATCTTTGTCCCCACCCAGTGCGGCAATCTTATGTCCTGGGGTTCAAATGCCGCCAGCAGGACAGGATCGAGTACGAAGGCGGGTTTGGCCAGCGGGTTGTCCGCAGGCAGATAAGAATAGCCTTCCGCACTGTTGATACTGTTGCCGACGGGCTGGAATTGCAGGATGGCCTCCCGGCTGCCTTTGAGGAATACGCTGTCGGGGGAGGCTTCCAGTTGGTAGTCGCCGCTTTCGATCACTGCGGTGGCCGCGGCTTCCACCTCCACCCAGTGGCCCATGGTCAGCCAGATACGCGCAGCCAGGGCTTTCGCCGCCCACCGGTTGGGCCTTGTCCTTTCGGGCGGTCCGGACCCTGCCCAGGCATACGTTATATCCAGCAGGCTGTCCGCTCCCTGCAGGTCGCCGATCACCTGGCTGTAAATACTGTCGGGAACGCTGCCTCCCTTGGTGGCATTATCATCTGCGTTCGTGGTGATCACCCGCGGCACGCCGCCCCATAGCACCACCAGCCGGCTGTACACGAGTGCCCGGACGAACAGGGCTTCTCCCTTGATCTGGCGCCATACGGAGGTGGACAGTTTTTGCTTGCTGCGGTCCACGTTCTCCAGCAGCATGTTGGCATTATAGATAGTATTGTAGGCGGAGCTGTACAGCTGGGCGATATAGGTATTGTTGCTGGCCAGGGCATTGTCCCTGAAAGCTTCCAGGCCAGGAGATGCCTGTGTCAACGCGCATTCGTCGGCAGACAAAGCAGGATAGAGGCTATTACCTCCATTCAAAAAAGATCCTTGTGCCGTCATGGCGCGGCTATACATGCCCATGAGTGCCGCCGTGGCCGTCTCATCTCCGGAGAAGACCGTGGCTGTCCCGAGCGAAGTCTCCGGGTCTCCCACCTGGACGAACTTCCGGCAACCCGGCAATAGCATCCCGGTGATCATCGCCCATACCATATATTTTTTCAGCATCTTGCGCGCATTGTTTGTTTATTTGAATGTCACCTGGATCCCCGCCTCCATGGTTCGCAGGGGCGGCAGCACCAATCCCTGCGTTTCAGGGTCGGTTCCTTTATAATGGGTCATCGTAAGGAGGTTCTGCGCCTGGAGGAACAGCCGTCCTCCGGAGCAGTGCACGGATCGCATCCATGCATCCGCCAGCTGCCATGACAGGGCGAGGGTCTTCAGCCGCAAAAAGGAGGCATCCGTCATGATGGCGCTGCTGGCCGTATAATTACTCAGCAACGCGCCGGCCGCAGTGCCCGGGCTCGTGGTCAATTGCTGGTAAGCCGCCGATTGCCCTGCATGGGTCCAACGGTCTTCTACGGCCGTCGACTGGTTGGTCAGCATGCCGGGTCCCAGCATCCCCGGCGGGTTATTGGTATAAATGAAGGCTTCGTAGCTGACGCCTTTTTGGACGCGGCCTTCTATATGCACATCGATCCGGCAATGCCCGATGCGGAGACTGCTGAAGGCGCCGCCATACCAGCGCGGGTCCCAATCCCCGACAACAATCCTGTCCGAGTCGTTGATCTCGCCGTCACGAATGACATCTTTGAACTGGTACAGGCCCGTCTGGCGGTCCACACCCAGGAGCCGGTAAGTCTTCAGCACGTTGAGGGATTGCCCGATCACCAACGTACTGGCATATGCGCTTAATTTCAGGTTGGGGAAAGCCACCAGCCGGGTCTTGGGCGCGCTGCCATTGACCCCCATCGTCCATTGTACTTTCTTCGTACGAATGAGGTCCGCCCGCAGGCTGAGCTCCCAGCCCGACACCCTGAGCACGGCTTCCGAATTACGGATCTCCGATACAAAGCCTGTCTGCGACGGCAAGGAATACGGTATCAATTGGTTCGAGCAGGTATTGACAAAATGCGCCGCTTTCAGGAAGACCCTTTCCTGCCAGAACCCCATCTCCATCCCCACTTCCTGTTTCACTACTTTCTCCCATGCAAGGTTGGGATTGGCCAGGGTGGTGGGATAAAACCCCGTGACGCCCTGGTAAGGCACGGTGTTGGTAGCAGCCCAGGCAGTACGGTACCTGTAATCGCCGATGGCGTCGTTGCCCGTCACGCCATAGCTGCCGACCAGTTTGCCCAGGCTGAACCAGGGTAGCTTTTCCTGGAAGAACTTCCCGTTGGTGAAGATCCATGCCACCCCGATGGCCCCGAAATTGCCAAACTGCCTCCCGGGACCAAATCGGCTGGAGCCATCCCTTCGCGCCGTGAAGTTCACGATATAGGTATTGTCCCAGTTGAGATGTGCCCTCCCGAATACGGCGGCATACCGGTAGTCAGTTACTTGTTTGTCATCCGACGTCTGACCGGCAGCGGAGAGCGTACCCAGCAGCGCATCATTGGTAAAGCCCGTGGCGGCCAGCGTGGAAATGGTATTGCGCAGCCATTGCCAGCTGCTGCCGGCAAGGAAATTCAGGGCCAGCTTACCCACCGTGTCCTTCCGCTCCAGCTGCGGTTCGATGATCCAGCTGCGGTAGTTGGTCGTCGCCGCATAGCTGCTGCCAGTGGGTTGAAAGGCGGGATCCTGGGCCAGGATAGGAATGATCCCGTTCTCTTCCACATGGACGTTGTTGGCGCCCCCGTTGACCAGCGCCGACCAATGCCGCCAGAAACGCCGGCTTTTCGAAAGGTCATATTGGATGCGGACATTCATCAGCACGTTGCTGGTCCTCGCCTCGTAAGTCTCCAGCATGGCGGCATAAGGGTTGGTGACGGCGATGCCCCCGGGTTCGAATTGCAGATGTCCGGTGGAATCATACGGGGAAGGTGTATTGGGCGCCATCATGATCAGCGAGCTGGGATCGCCGATATACTGACGGTTATGATCCAGGCCCAAAAGGCTCGTCACCTGCACATTCAGCAACCCATTCTTCGAACAATGTTCCAGGCTGGAAGTGAGGGCGCCCTGCGTATTCGATGGCCGGCCGGGGAAGACATTCGTCTCCCGCAGGTAATGGAGGGCCGCCCGGAGTCCCGTGTACGTGCCGGCATGGGCATACCAGGCATCTGCCGTCACCCGCGGTGTTGTATGGCCGATCAGCTGTCGGGGGTAGTTGGTATATCGGCTCGTGTCCCAGGCGATAAGGTCCGGGGCATGAACGATGTCTTCCTTGATCCCATCGTTGGCCAGGGCTTCCCGCCGCATACGGAGATAGGCTTCCGTATTCAACAACGCAGGGACCCGGGTCACCTGGCTGGCTCCCATGCTGCATTGCAGGTTCCATGCCGGCTCTCCTTTCCTGGCTTTTTTCGTAGTGACCAGGATGACACCGTTGGCGCCCCTGGAGCCGTAGATGGCGGTGGCATCCGCATCTTTCAATACTTTGATACTTTCGATATCGGCAGGGTTGATGACCACCGCCGGGCTGAGCGATCCCGCTGCATTGCCGATGGGCAGGTTGCTCAGACTAATATTATTGGGCGCATAGGGGATACCGTTGATCAGGAGCAAAGGGTCCGTGATATTGGCGATGGAGCCGGGGCCACGGACCACCATCTTCACGCCGGCGCCATTCACCCCGCTGGTCTGTGTCACGGAAAGTCCGGGCATCCAGCCGGACAGCATCAGCAAAAAATTCGACACAGGCTGGATCTCGAATTCATGGGCCTTCATCGTAGCGATGTCCCCCGTGGACAGGCGCGGGAAATCCTTGTAATAGTGGATGACCTGGATCTCACCCAGTTCCCTGGGATAGGAACGCAGGACCACCTGCATGACTGCCGCGTCGGCCAGGATCGTGTCGATCGTCTTTCGCCCGATGTGCGTCACTTCTATGCTGTCGCCTCTCACTACATTGGTGAGGATGAAGACGCCATCCCTGGAGGTACGGGAGACTTTTCCGGGACCTTTGAGGCTCACGTTGGCGCCTGCCAGTGGTTCCCGCAGGTCATTGAAGACATGCAGGGTGATGATGCTGTCGGCGCCGGCCTCACCCTGGGGTGCCGTAGTTGCCGGCTTCACTGCCACCGGCTTGATGAAGATCATGGGATATTCGGGCACCAGCACCAACCCGTAAGGTTTCAGCTGCTGGTTCAGCACCTCGATGGAGGCGTTGCGAACATGAAGGGGGAAATGAAGACTGCGGTCCAGCCCTGCAATATGCGTTTCACAATGACACTGTTTCTCCAGGGCACGCCGGAGCCTCGCCGGCGTAAGATCCTGCTCACTGATGGTGAATACGGCATGCGCAGGATCCATCTGTGCTTTGACGGAAGATGACAAGCATATGGACACTACTAACACAGCCAGTATACAACACCCATACTTTCGCGACGGTGTGCATTGGGCGGTAGCCGCCATTCTGACATTTTAAAGTTTGGTTTACAAAAATTACCAGGCGCTCCGGTAAATTCACCGGAGACGAGCCTGGCAGTTGGGTTACTAATAGGAAATTCCGATTGGATAAGATTACAGCGCCAAGGTTTATGCGCTAATTACGACAGGAGTTGGTCTGGTCTGGGTCAATGTTCGAGTAAAGGTTTAATGGCAATGGAACTGATTGGCAACCCCAAATTACTTTCTAACGATGATCGTACTATCGCGAATCTCAAAATGCAAATCAGGTAATTCTAACAGCTTCAGCAATTTCGGCAGGGGGATACCCTGTGCGATATTGCCAATGCCCAAGGATTTGGTCTTAACGTCTTTTTCTATGCGGACCTTCATGCCGTGCCACTGCGCCAACTGGCAGACGGCGGCACGCAGGTCCAGGTCGTCGAAATTAAAGTAGCCTTCTTTCCAGGATAGGGCATTATCAAGATTGACGTTGATGACTTTTACGGCATCGTTGTCGCTCACCTGCGCCTCCTGGCCGGGATGCAGTTCGACAATTTGTTTCCCGCTGTGCACTTTTACCTTCCCTTTCTGCAGGGTGATGGTTTGCAATTGTTCGCCGGGATAATTGCGTACGGCGAACTCCGTCCCCAATACTTCTATCTGCCGTCCACCCGTCCTGACAATGAAAGGATGTTGGGGGTCATGCGGTACGGAAAAGTAAGCCTGGCCGGTGAGCGCCACGTTGCGCTGGTGGCCGGCGCCCGTGATAGGATATCGAAGGGTTGATCCTGCGTTCAGGATCACTTGCACGCCGTCCGGCAATGTCAGCTCATATTTCGCGCCATAGGGAACGTGCAGCACATTGTACGGGATCGCAGGTGAGGGCGATGTAGTACGGAAAAGAAAACCCGGCAGGTTCAGGACGTCAGAAGAGTAGCTTACCCGGTTGCTGTCGCCTACGGCAGTAACCGTGGCTCTCTGTATAGCTACCCAACCTTGCAGGGCCGGATCGATCCCGATGGAAGTCCCGTCTTCCAGGAATAAGGAAGCCTTGTCGGCCGTCACTGGCAATGCTGCCAGGAGGGGATTGGGTGTTTCCGTTATTCCATCTTTCGAAGCACTCCGCCAAAGATACAGGCCGATACCAGCCAGAACGATGAGTACGGCTGCCGCCATCTGCCAGTACCGGCGTATTATAGGAGCCCGCTGTTGAGACAACAGGTATTGGTCTCTCAATATTTCGAACTTCCTCCAGGTGGCGTCCTTGCTCATCTGGCGCCCTTCCCGCAACGTCCCGATCAGCACCTCTTCCCGCGTCTCTTCCTCCAGGAAAGTGCGGTGTGAAGGGTAGGCGTCCCGCCAGGATTCCAGCTCCTGCGCTTCAGTCGCTGTGATGTCCCGGCGCAATTGCCTGGCTATCAGGTTCGCGATATGGGATTCATTCGCCATGAGGATCTTAAATGGTTTAATGGATAGCTTTCATACGGGATAGACAATCGTCCTGTACGATGATAAAGACGCGCGACGGAACCAAAACGATACGGAAAAACGAACTTTTTTTAAATTTTTTAGAACAGCATCTTCAAGATCCAGAGGATCAGCAGGATATGCAATCCCTTACTCACGGCCTCCCCATATATTTCCCCGGCGGCGCGGTGGGCATACTGCCGGACCGTCTGCTCACTGATCCCCATCCGGTCAGCTACTTCTCTAGCTTTGCGATCCTCCACGATATATAATTGGTAGGCTTCCCGCCATTGCGCCGGCATCCTGTCCAACGCTGACTGTATACAATACACTAACTCCGACTTCAGCACTTTCTGGTCAGCCTCTCCACCCTTCTCCGCTGCTTCACTCCGGGCCATCCAGGCAGGCCGCAGTGCCCACAACTCTTTGCGCCGCCGGTCCTTACGCCGCCCTTCCAGGCATTTATGCTGTACGGTGTCATGGAGGAAGCCTTCCACATGCTGCATGGATTCCATTTTCTCCCGGTGTTGGAATAATTTGAAAAAGCCGTGAGCGACAGCGTCTTCTGCATTCTGATGGTGGGACAACAGCGCATAGGCCATGACGGCCAGCCGGTCTTTGAGCATATCCATTACTACCTTGAAAGCCTGGTTTTCCCCCCTGCGGATCTTTTCGATCAAAAGCGGGTCTGCGTACTCCTGTTCCATGGTTGATTCACAGTTCTGGTTACTAATGTCAATACCTGACAGGACAAGGTTGAGCTGGAACATAAAGCAAAGACGAGAGAAAACTAAACCTCCGGCGGAAGACCGGTGCTGTAACAGGAGATTGACTGATTTGCGACGAGCCGTAAAAGTAATAAAAAAACGACAAGACCTCCTAAAAGGTTTGCCGTTACTGTCAAAAAATAACATTACCATTGCGACCATCCTTTTTCCCGGATGGATTATTACGAAGTACGAACTTTAGGATACACCTTATCCATGGCACGCCCATCCACCATAACACAGCATATTTTATACTATGGGTTCCTGGCCCTCTGTACCGGGGGATTCATGCTCACCTGCTGCGGGTTCCTCTTTTACAGGCTGGTGTTCAAACCGTTAGTCTTCGGGCTGATGCTCCTGGCTGTCTGTCCCCTAATGCTTTTCCACCACCTCCATGCATTGGCTACAAAGCAGGATAAACAGGATGATGTTCTTGTCGGAGAAGCGTAGCCGAAGGAATTGCAGCGCCTTGCCTTTATGTTCTTTTACGGTGTGAATGGAGATGTGCATCTGATCGGCTATCTCGTCGTTCTTCAGGCCATCCAGGTAGGCCATCTTGAAGACCATGCGGCGTTTTTCGGGCAGCTTCTCTATCTCGGTGTAGATCTCCTGCATCAGCTCCGCCCGGATCATCTGATTTACCACCAGTTCCTGGCCTTTTTCTGCTTCCAGGTACAGCAGCTCTTTACGGGAAGATTCTTTCACCTGGAGATGCCGGAGGAAGTTGAGACAGGCATTACGGGTAGTAATATACAGGAATGCTTTTATATTCTGGGGAGTGGCAAAATCGGTATGCTTCTGCCAAAGCTTCACGTAAGTATCTTTTACGATGTCTTCGGCATCCTGCTGACTCCCTACCAGCTGACTGGCAAAATAACAGAGGGGGCGATAATGCAGCTGGAAGAAGTACGTGAATGCATGTGGATCACCCTTTTGAAATTCATTGATGAGATCCGGATTTAACTCAGGATGGTCCATGTGTAATCTCTGGTTTTAGCTACTTTATAATGATTGTTATCAGCGGATCCTCCTCGGTGGAAAATCCAGTTCGTTCTTACACTTAAAGGTGGTTTATCTAATAGAAGGTTTACAAATAAGGCCTTATAATCATTATAGCAGAAACACAAAATCCATCAAGGCTTTTTCAAAGATGGCAATCGTACAAAATTTTTGTGTTCAGATGTGGTGCCTCTAAACTACCTAAATATTCCTGAAATGGCAAAAAAAATGTCCTCTCGGGGCATTTCCCAAATTGCAAAAACATTCACTTTTTCTTGTATCCATTGTACTAAAAAAGCCCCCTCCGGAAAAATCCGTAAGGGGGTACTTAGAGTTAGAGGGCTAATAAGTTACAAAATTATTTACGGCGAAAACATTCAGTGGCGTCGGACTTAAAGGATCCGTGGATCCGGAAATGACAATGGTCGTGCATCTGTACCTTGCATAGGTCCAGGTAAACGTCGTCAAGGAATCTCCTGTAGCCTGGTCTCTGATCTCGAAATCGTAGTGCCCCCCAACGTTCATCCCCGCGTCATAATTCTTAAAATCAGAGAGGTTGTGATAAGCCAGCGAAGCAATCGGTGTATGTGTATTGTCTGATGCCAGGTTGATAGTAAGGGACTTACCTCCTGAGGCCAGGTTGACAAAACGTGCGCCTGCGCTACTGTCCGTGATAGGCGGAAGGTTCTCTTTCACCATCATCGTGTCGGCATGGGCCGTATCGCCGGAGAGGTAGAAAGAGTAGATAGTGCCGGATTCCAGCGTCAGATCAGTTTTAAAAATATTGAACGTAGTGTCAGTAATGGGAACCACCGTGAGCGAAGTCTGACCAGGTCCGATGGAATATAATTGAGACGTACCATAACTGACTCTTGCTATATTTCTGCCGCTTTCAGGGCTGTTGAAATATCTTCCGGCTGTGTCCGCCCCCAATTTAGGGACAATATCGTTACTGCCGGGCATTGCGTTTATCACGACGAAGCTGACTGGTGGAGCAATGTATTTCGTTTTTTCACACGAGAAAATGGCAGTGGCCGATGCGAATGCAACTACGAAGGTCAGGTAGGAGACTCTCATTGAATAGTTAGTTATAAATGTTAAGATTTTGCACCATTGACACACGCAGCCACAAACCGGCAGTTGGCGGCTCACAGGCAGGGCAATCGTTTGTCCCGGTCAGCAGGTAGTAAGGTCCGGTCAACAGAGGATAAGTTCCACTTATCTGGTTGAACTTTAAAATCACTTTTAGGTTTGCTAATTCCGGAGAGAAGGTTTAATGGAGTTGGAAACGGTCGTTCCCGGCATTATCTACATTGTCTATATAAAACACGGATCCCAGGATATTGAACTATCCGTCTAGAAGAAAACCTATAGATTATTTTAATTCTTATATAAAAAAAGGCAGGGCCAAAAGACCCCGCCCGTGTTATGGCTATTCTAACTTCAGGTTCTATTTTATTTTTTCTGCCAGTTCCTCAACTCCATCTCCACACGCCTGTTCTGGGCCATGCCTTCCGCCGTCTCATTGGACGCCAGGGGCCTGTTGGCGCCATAGGCATGGGTCTCCAGCCTGTCAGGCGCAATGCCTTGTGATACAAGGTATTGTTTTACAGCTTTGGCTCGCCTTACAGAAAGTGCCGCATTCCGTTCCACCGTTCCCTCACTATCCGTATGGCCCTGGATCACCAGTCGTAAGCTCGAATCCGACTTCAGGATAGTGACGATACGGTCCAGTTCCGGCAGACAGTTCTTCTCGATATTGGCCTTTGCTCGTACAAAGAAGATCCGGTCGGCCGCCCGGTTTACCTTCATGATCAAGTCCGGTCGGATGGGCGGACATCCATGGTTCCCCGTCGATCCTTTCACCAGCGGGCACTTATCGTCGTCATCGTTCACTCCATCCCCATCCGTATCCGGCGCAGGGCAGCCTTCGAAATTCACTGAACCCTTGACACCCGGGCATTTATCCTTGTTGTTCGGCACCATGTCACCGTCGTCATCAGGGCAGCCCAGCAGCTGGATCGGACCAGCGCTATCCGGGCAGAGATCCTTCTCATCCACCACCCCATCACTATCGCGGTCATGGGTGATAATAATTTTCTTATACAGCGTATCCGTCTTGTTCTTGTCTTTCTTCTTCTTCTCGTCTTCCTTATTATGCTGGAAGATGGGGATGGTGAGACCGATATGCACATCCGCGTGCTGGATCCTGTTCTTGAACAGGCTGCTCAGCACCGAGCCGCTGCCTACAAATAAAGGGCCCATCCTGGCCCCAGCGCCCCAGGCCAATTGCCCGTTGGCGTTATAGGACACGGGCGAATAAATGCTGAACCATTTCTTTTCCAGCCGGGGTGTCACCGTGAAATTGCTGACATAATTCGGCGTGACCTGGTTGGTATTCGCCACCGTATTGATCATGGCGTCCGCATTGATATATAATTTCTTATAGATATTGTAGTCGGCATTCAGATGCACTGCCGTAGGCAGCTTTGCATTGATCTTCGAGGAATTACCCTTAGATACCACGAGGCCCGCCGTCTGCAGGCGATTGAAATACTGGTCGAAGGTCTCATTGGACACTTTCTGCAGCTCGCTGGTATTATGGCCGTCCGCCGTCACCGTATAGATCTTGCCATTAGGTGAGTTATTGTAATTCACAGAACCCAGATCCGTCAATGAAAGTCCTAGCCGCAACTTGTAATTATCTCCCTTGGGACGCCACTCATACACCATTCCCAGGTCCAGGCCCCATCCTTTACCCTGCTGCTTCGTCAGCGCATCTTTGATGCTTCCGCCATTACCCAGGTTATCCAGATTGGGGGAGTACCGGGCATTCACATCCGCCTGGAGGTTAAAGATGGTATTAGTAGGATCAATGTTCACATTCACCTGTCCCGTAGACAAGCTGCTATAGGAGATGCCGGAGATATATTTACCCGTGACACCCACCTTAAACAAACTATGGTCATTCTGCATGAGGATCCTGCCCAGGGACAACCCGACTTCCGCAAAAGCCATGGTCTTCACCTGCAGGCTCCGGTTGAAGATATCCGTATTATAATAGGCCGGGTCCGTATTCCCCAACAGGCGGAACACCGGGTCGCTCAGATTAAAGACATTCCCCAGGCTACGCACCCGGGTGATGATGCCGATGGCATCCTTCCTGTCGATGTTGAACATGGCGGAAGGACCGAGTATGTCCGTATTGAGGTACATATACTTATAGTCCTTATTGGTGGACTTATAATACCCATTGCCTTCTTCAAGGTGATCGAATTTGAGGCTAAAAAGCTTTTTCCGGTCCAGCTCATACGCATTGTTGCCTGCATACGCGCTGGCGGATATGATGTTTACATTGACTTTGTATTTGCTGCCTGCCAGCATGCCGGGATTGAGGATGATGCTGTTGACGCCCGAATAGTTATCATAGCCGTAGCCGATAAAGGACTGGGAGGAGGCAGACAGGCCGATCGCCAGGGCCACCAGGAGGGATGCCATCGCTTTTCCTTGACGCACAAGGATATAGGACTTCACAGTGTTCATACTACGGGTCTTGGTTTTTGTATAGGATATTCACCCTCACCGGGTTCTCTGAACTCTTTTAAACGAAAAATGCGTGGTTCTATTGTTGGAAAGATAGGGGAATTACGTAGTAGGGTTACGGGGGGATAGCAGGACACGCCTTGCTTAGCTTCTTCCAAAAGTTTCCCAAGGGCCGGAAATGGGTCAAAGATTCATTAATGTAGTATAATTAGATTTTATATTTATGAATATGTTGAGTAATCCTTCGACTAATCATCACTTTCGGTAATGGATTTATTCATATGGAGAGAATAAAGAAAGCGACACCTAATACCTCACAGACTTCATTGGACTTTGAAGCAGTCAAATGGCCTGAACATACATCTTTCCCTCTTAACAAGAAAGTTGGGAATGCAACCGTCGAAGATGTTATTTACACAGACATAGAAACCAGCACAAATTATTTGATCATCACCGGCTTCACTTCTCTTTCCAACCTGGTTGACTATTTCGGATCCAATGAATTTGCAAAGTTGAAAACCATCCGAATTCTCATAGGTTTTGAGCCAAATATAAGAGGGCGAAGAAAATATCAGACTGTTAAGTTAGATAAGGAAATTAAGGAATATTGGCTGAAAAAGGGGCTTTCCATAATGTCCGGTGGTGCTGTAATGAAGCTCATTCAAAAAATAGACACGGGTTTGATAATATTTCGTTATCGTGATAAGCAACATGCAAAACTATATGTTGGAGATGACTTTGTTGTTTTAGGTTCCTCAAATTTCAGTAAAACAGGATTGACAATCCAGGAGGAAGCCAATATAAGAGTTGGTAGAATCAATGAGCATGAATACACCCAATATAATTCAATTAAGAAAATAGCTGAAAACTATTTTGAAGAAGCCCATGAATACAACGATAAGATTAAGGAACTCTTGAAGGAGCTGATTCAACACACGGATTGGGAAGAAGCTCTTGCTCGGGCTATAGCGGAACTTCTAGACGGAGAATGGCTGGCCGAGTATCGCGAAATCCTGGATAAGCTGAAAAGCAGCAATCTATGGCCTACCCAGTGGAAGGGGCTTGCACAGGCAGTTTCCATCCTGCAAAGCCAATATAATGTACTCCTGGCCGATCCCACGGGAGCTGGCAAAACCAAACTCAGCACCTCACTGATTCTGGCTCTAAAACATTGGCTTTACCAAGTGGGTAAAAACTACAGTACTAGCTCACTGGTTATTTGTCCGCCTTTAGTAGTGTCGAAATGGGAAGAAGAGTTCCGTTCATTAAAAAAGCTCAATTCGTCCCAGTTATCAATGGGCTTATTGAGCAATGCCGGTGGCCCAAACAAAAAGAAAGTAAAAGAAAGCCTCGAGATTGCTAAGATCTTAACGGTCGACGAAGCTCATAATTACCTGTCGGAAAATTCAAACCGCACTCGTCTCATTAAAGGCAATCGCGCGGAGTACAAGATACTGGTGACGGCAACGCCAATTAGCAAAAAAGTAGAAGACTTGTTGCGGCTGATCGATTTACTCGACCTGGATAATCTGTCGGATGGCGATTTTAAAAGCTATGAAGACCTGATACGGAATCCCCAATTGAGAAACCAGGAACAACATATCAGAAAACTACGCAAATTCATCAGCCAGTTCATGGTCCGCAGAACGAAAAAGTCGTTGAATGCAGAAATTGACAAGGAACCGGAGATGTATAAAAACAAACTCAACAAAACCTGTAAGTTCCCGAGTCAGGTGGAGCGAACATATGACACCGAAGAGACTTCTGGAGACTTAGAAATTGTCATGGAAATTAGCAATTTAGTGTCACGCTTGCAAGGTGTCACCTATCTCACCACTTTTCATAAACCGAGTTTTGAGATGACAAACGAAGAGAGCATTAGAGGGTATATCGACAAACGTCTTAGCGCAGCCAAGGCCTTGTCAATTTATATAATCCGGTCTGCGCTTCGTTCCTCTCATGTAGCACTGGTAGAGCATATTGAAGGAACGGAAGAAGCAATGCGCATTTTTAAGTTCAAAGGGAAAACAACTTCAACAGGGAATAAAATTAAGATTTTACAAGATTTGATAGCGACTGGCAAACTACCTTCAAGGAATAAACTGTTTAAAGATGAATACTTTCCCTCCTGGCTTATTAACAATAAGGAATATATCGACGCTTGTTCAAGTGATCTGAAAATTTATGAAGATGTCAGCAAGCTGGCCAAACGACTTTCAGGTAAAAGAGAACTGGGTAAAGTGAAGCAACTAGAGCAAATAGCCCGAAAGCATAAATTCATTCTTGCGTTCGATAGCACTGTTATCACGTTACACTACCTCCGTCATCTTTTTTCCAACCAATACCCGAAACAAAATGTTCTCGTAGCCTCTGGAAGCGATAGTGACAAGGAGAGCCGTAAAGTAATGGATACGTTTAACATCACTTCCGGATCTAATGTAAAGACAATTGCCCTGTGCTCCGATAAAATGTCCGAAAGCATCGACCTTCAAAGGGCGTCTTGCGTCATGCTCCTGGACATGCCCAGCGTATTACGTATTGTGGAGCAGCGAATAGGTCGCGCTGACAGGATGGATAGTGTGCATGAAGCAATAGACATTTATTGGCCAAAAGACTCGGAAGAGTTTTCCTTAAAGGCAGATCGTCGGCTCGTTCAAACTAACGCCTGGGTAGATCAGATATACGGGTCAAATTTTAATGTGCCGGAAGAACTACGGGAACGGCACTTTGAAAATGTGGAGAATATATCCAGCATAATCCAGGAATACAAGGATTTTATTGATAAAGACGAATCCTGGAAAGGTCTAACCGATAGTTTTCAGCCAATTATAGAATTGAAAGAGGGCGACAATCCCCTTATCCGGAAGGAAACCTATGAAGCCTATAAGGGGGTGCAGGCTTCTGTTCGAACGCGTGTCAGTTTCGTGGGCAACGACAAAAACTGGTGTTTCATTGCACTAAGGGGAGAGAAAAATCGCAGTCCCAAATGGTATTTCATCGACGATGAAGACACGATCCATACTGAATTTTCGGATGTTTGTGCACAGCTGAGAATACACCTCACAAAGAAATCGAAGGGACTAGAATGGAACGACGCAGCCCTAAAAAGGTACATCGTCTATTTTAAAGTCAAAGAAAGAGCTCTTTTGCCACCCAAAAAGAAACGGGCGCTGGATGTAGCGAAGTACATACTGGAACGCAGTTTAAGACGACGGGAAATAAATATAGTTACGAAAAGAATCATTCAATCACATTTGGAGCTGCTTAAGCCTCACAATCAATTTGCCATAGACTATGAATGGCTGGCCGACGAATGGATTTCGATCCTGCAACCTTATCTCAATGAAAAAAGGGACAACCTCAGACGCAAACGTACAGTAATAAATTTATCCAGTTTGAAGAGTGAGTATAAAAAAATTGACTTTTCAGCGGATATTTTTGCTGCCATTTTGGAAAACGCCCCCACTACAGATGATATCGACAGTAAAATAGCTTCCTGTATAATTGGAATTGCAGAGAGGAAAAAGGGGAGTGTAAATTAAACTGTGTCAGCTTATTTATCTGGCAAAGAATCAAAGGTATATGTTTCACCGAATACTTTTTGTGTGTCCCCAATTTTACAGGCAGCTGATTCTAAATAACCATCATTTACAATACGGTCTATTGCTGATCTAATTGAATATAAACTCAAATCTTTCACGATCAGCATATTGGTGGCCCAAAAATAAGGAGATTCGTCTTTTGCCATCAGTGAGTGAATATTCTCCAAAGTAAATAGGGTAGCAAAATAGACATTTTCGTCCTCCGTTACGACGTTGATGTCAATATTGTCATTGCTAATATTTGTTGCAGTATAACCAGCAGGGAAGTGACATTTAAATTTCATGATGCATCTTTTGTAACTGGGACTAGTTTAATTGAGGCGGCGACGGCTCCATCCAAAGAGCAAGTCGCCGCCTCTTTTTTACGGAGCCTTATCATAGATCGGTACTCATTCTGTCGCCAAATATAATCTTTAGCTGTGAGGCGGATATGGCCCATCCCTGTAATGGCATGGTCCATTTTTTGGCAACCCGCTCGGTAGCCAGGTAGATCAATTTCAACAGGGCCATATCACCGGTAAAGGCACCCTTACTCTTAGTCACTTTCCGGATTTGGCGGTGATAACCTTCGATCGTATTGGTCGTATAGATCATTTTTCGAATCGCATCTGGATACCGGAAGTAGGTGGTCAGCTTATCCCAGTTACGCCTCCAGGAATCGATCACCACTGGATATTTCCTGCCCCATTTCTCTTCCAGATCCAGCAGGTTGGCCTCGGCCTGGTCTCTATTCATCGCCTGATAAACCGGCTTTAAATCAGCCATAAATACCTTCTGGTCCTTGCTGGCCACATACTTCAGTGAATTGCGGATCTGGTGCACTACGCAGGTCTGGACCTCTGTAGCAGAGTAGATCGTCCGGATCGCCTCCTCAAAGCCCTTCAAGTTATCAATACAGGCGATCAGGATATCGATGACTCCTCTTTGCTTCAGATCGGTGATCACCCCGAGCCAGAAATTCGCCCCTTCGCTCTGGGAAACGTACATCCCCAACACATCCTTTTTGCCCTCCTTGTTAATTCCAAGGATATTGTAGACGCACCGCGTCTGGACACGGCCTTCCTCCTTTACCTTGTAGTACATCGCATCGAGCCATACAATGCAATACAGCTCTTCCAGCGGTCGCTGCTGCCAGTCCTTCACCAGGGGGATGACTTTGTCGGTAATGGCGCTCAGGGTAGCTGCAAAGATATCCGTATCGTATGTCTCTTTGATGTGGGCGCTGATATCACGGAGGCTTGTTCCCAAACCGTATAAGCCAACGATTTTATCTTCCAGGTTCTGCGCCATGATCGTCTCCCGCTTTTTGACCATCTCCGGCTCAAAACTGCTCAGACGGTCCCGCGGGGTCGTTACTTCGATAGTGCCGGAGGACGTCTTCAGTTGCCTCTTGGTCTTCCCATTTTTGCGGTTGCCGGCATCCCGTTCTTCCTCATCCAAGTGGCCCTCCATCTCGCCCTCCAGGATCGAGTTGAGCATCTCTTGCAATAACGGCGCAAAGGCACCATCTTTACCGAATAAAGATTTGCCACTACGTAATTGTTCCTTTACCTTTTGCTTGGCTAATTCGTAATCGAATGGTTCCGAAGGTGATGGGACTTTCTTTTTCATTTTACTGTGTTTGAAGTTAAGAATTTAACTTTCGACACAGTTTATTTTACACTCTCGGAAAAAGCCGTAAATAATCAGCTTCACTGAATCCCATATAATCTCTTCATACCAAAGAAATTACCATTCCCTGCCTTACGGCAGAGGCTAATGTTTCTCTTAAAATTTCCGCCATATCAGTTCCGGTTATCAAATCCCTCTGTAAGCACTCGCAAACCAATCTCCCAATATCAAGGAAGCCCTCATTAATAGGGATTTCACTTGAACTAATTGGATCATAAGACCCATCTGCTCTATTTTTTCTTCTCCTTATCGTCGCAACACTGTGGTCCCAACGCGCTGATCCAAACTCGATAGAATGTTCGGAATTGATTCTGATCGTTTCCGTTATATTTACCATGCTATTTTTTTAAGGTCTAAGTGTATTGCGCATGAGAATGCGGAAGAAGTTATTTTCAACTGTTTATCTATCAAATACTTTTTTTATGATCTCATCGATCTCTTTTACGGAGATGGCGCCACGAATACTGCCATCTTCAATTTCAATGGGCTTGTCTTCAGTAACAAGGAGAATTCCATTTTTGCCTCCACCCTCCTCAAATGGTAGTATGTCGTTCTCTCTGTACCAGGCATATTTTTCTTCCCATCGTTGTTGGTATTCTATATCGTAAAGCATGCCGCAATGTTCCCAGTAATACACCTCGCCGGTGTCATCATTTTCGATGGTGAAGTCGGGTAGCTTTTCCACTTCTTTGATCGTCAGCTTCTTCTCATATAGGGGGTTCAGCTTCTTATCTACTAATCGTTGATAAATCAATAATTCGCTTTTGGAACGAAGCATTTTCCCATCGCTTGCCTGGTGTATTAAATTTCTCTCTAAGTAATGTCCGTCAACATCGACCAATTCGGGTTTGTGGAACAAGTTGGTTAGTCTTTTAAGCGCATCTGATCTGGCGGGAGATCCCCACCCTTTAATATCAAATGCATTGCCCTGTATCAGCAATATTACTTTATATTTCTGTCTTGTAAGGGCTGTATAAAGCATCTCCCTTGACAATAGGAAGCAAGGGTTGGGAATGACGATAAAGACCTTTCCAAACTCGCTTCCCTGTGCCTTGTGAACCGTGAGCGCATAAGCCAATTCCAGTGGATTATTGGCTTCTTCGGAAAACTCTTTGCTCTTAAAGGTGTATTTATATCCTTTCTGTGAAGTGAATTCAATCTCGGTGTTCTTAGGCCTACCGGGAAATGTATGAAAATGCTTCTTAAATTGCCCAATCACCATTCCAATCTCACCGTTGGCAACAAAATTCAATGCATCTTCCTGCGGATAGACATCTTTAAAATATCTGCGGCTATTATACAGATTTATGATCTTATCTCCATAAACGATCTCTTCCAAACCAATGGGAGCAGGGGTCTTCCCATTCCGATTTCGGGCAAATTCCACGTTGGTCTTCCTGAAATGCTTGTGTATTTTTCTGTTCAGCGCTCTTACACCAAATGCTTTCTCCCTCACCGGTGAAAGTATCTGCCAGTTTTCTGCTTTATTGGCTGCTTCTTTGAAATTAAAATACGTACCATCAGCAGAGCCTAATGTTTTGTTGAATGTTTCCACATCGTCCAACGACTCCATTCCCAGTTCTGCTACCAATACTTCTTCGAATTTCTTTTCGAAGATTGTTTCATTTTCCCAATATTCGATCCGAAGATATGCAGAATCGGGAGTAGTGATAATGTGATTTATGATACTATCTGCCCCTGGTTCCAGCGGTTCACCGCTAAACCATTCCGCCAATTGCATATCCTCTCTTTTCCCACCGCCTTGCCTACGTTTGATGGTTAATTCGGCATATCCTTTTCCAATTCTTGGAAAGGTTGTTTCTATGCCCACAGGTTTTAGAAAATGGATGATATCTATAAATGGTCTGCCTGAGCCGATAGGCGGCAATTGTCTATGATCACCTACCAGAATAAAGCGTTTTACCCCTTTTAGGCAATCCAGGGTTGTTGCCAGCATTTCCTCCGTAAGCATAGAAGCTTCGTCCATTATTACGGTCTCATATTGTTCACAATGTTGGTCCGAGAAAACATATTGTTGAATATCCCCATCGTATCTGCCAAAACCGGAAAGGAATTGAGCCAATGTTTTTGCTGTTACCGAAAGGTCTTTTGCAACTTCTTCCATACGCACTCTTGCCTTCCCGGTAGGCGCTAATAGCAATACTCCATTTTCTTCCACTTCTTTCTGCCCTGCCAGAATGGTAAGTAGGGTTGTTTTGCCGGTCCCAGCAGGACCTATCAGTACTGAAAACCTGCTTTCGGCAATTTCTTTCAGGGCTGCAGCTTTTTCTTTGCGGGCTTTTATTTCCTGTTCATCAGGCTTTCCTTTCGTAAAAGGTTTTAATGCCTTATCCATTAAGGCAGTCCAATTCGCTTTTAATTCAAGTCGCCTGGCGTTGATACGTTGAGTAACCTTTTCATTGATGATCTTTCGTGTGTCGGAAAACCGATGCAACTGATAAGCCCGATCACCTTTTTTCATTTCTTCCAACACAATAGCGCCGCCAAACACTTCTTCAGCCAATTCAAAATAATCACTATTGACAGCACAGGCAGGTGTTATTGAAAGCTCCCGGATTTGCCTGATGATCTCCTGGCGTGGCAACAGTGTATGTCCTGCCAATGAAGCCCTCTCCAATTGCTGGATCGTTAGTGCCCTGATACGGGCAAATTCAAACGGGTCCTGGAATACCAGGCCATTGGGCAAGAGATTGTTAGGGGGATTTTTAACGTATAATCCCAAATCAATTGTACTTAGTGCAATGGGATCCGCTGTTAATCGCAGGTCTTCATAAATCAAATAAGGATTTTCAAGATATTGTTCATCACTTCGTTCAATACCCATTTCTTCTCTTACTTCCTGCACATATAGGGTTTTAGTCTGCTCGATGCTAAGGTCAAAACGACTCAATAAATGCAGAAACCATATCCGAGTTGGTGTACCTTTGTTCTTTAAAAGATGATATAGTTTTTTGCTGTTAAAAGGAATTAATGCCGCCACCGCATTGGATAAGATGCCTTTAGAATCGTCTAATGCCTTTTCAAATAAATGCCATGGATTGTCTTCCAGGTTCTGCAACTGATTGATAATCTCGGCAGCCACGAAATGCCCTTTTTCTATGCCAAATGCACAAAGGGCGGCTCCCATTCCAGGATAAGCCCCCCTTAGTTTTTCAAGCGCGGCGACTTCATTATGTATCCACTGGATTTTAGCTACATTTTTCTCGCCAATGCCCAATGCTTCAGCTCGTTCTAATGAACGCAGGCATTCCAATAGGACTCTTATTGAGCTGTCATTACTTACATGTTCAGCCGCATACGAAAATTCAAACCGTTTGTCGTTTGGGACAGTTACCGCCAGATTCGCCACATCAAAACCGGGATTTTCCTTCTGATACGCCAAGGCTTCGTGGTAAGGTAGTAAAAACCCATTTGAATTCCCCTGTCGAATAGAATGTAGAATCATATGTTCCCAATAAGCTGCCCCAAAACGGCTGTTGCTCCCATCGTATGCTTCCGAAGGAATGATCTTATTGATCTTGCCTACGCCTACCAGTACCCTGCCCGATTCTTCTACAAACGGGGTTTGCTTGGCATAGAAAAATACCAGCGACTTCTCTGCTTCCAAATGCTCAAAAAAGCAATTGAGAAGGGCTTGTTGGTTGTTTATTTCCTGCACCCAGTTGTCATTGCCATCGGCCGCCCAGTCGAGTTGCGGCTCTTTGCTTTC
This sequence comes from Flavitalea plasmicola, assembly GCF_030546645.1. Lineage (GTDB taxonomy): Bacteria > Bacteroidota > Bacteroidia > Chitinophagales > Chitinophagaceae > Puia. Next base: position 540,004 of record NZ_JAUOTO010000005.1, on the reverse strand, counting down.
TTCGTAGTTCAGAGCATATAGCGCTGTTTTCTCTTTTGCATTTTCCTTTAGCATCCAATGATAAGGGACGGCGGCGGCTGAAAATGCGGGAAACTGTACTTTGGTGGGTTTGAGATGGCCATGCGTACCAGGCGAACTTTCGGCATACGGATGACTTAAGGTTTTGTAAAAAGGAAAGGGAGCCATAAAAGTAGCTCTTTCACCCACACATGCCGGATACTGCTCTTCGTCCAGGTCTTTTAACAATTGCCCTTTTACTGCTTCTTCCTGCTCATCATTCCGGCTAAGAGCACAATTCCTTAGGGTAAGACAGGCGCCATTGGCTTTGGGGTTTGTACACACTGCTCCATTCCAGGCATTATCATGCCAGGGCACACGGATACTTAAGTGTTTCAGCTGGTATCTGGTATTCTTCTTCATAAGTTTATGTTATTGCCTAAGTTTTAGGCCTGAATTTACGGTGTATTCCATTCGGCTGCTTCAGACTCCGTCGAATAGTCGGACGTATGCCTGTTGCTAACAACCTCCGGAATACCTAAAGCGTAAACATTCTCCAAATCCATTTCGGCCTTGGTCGCAGGAGGTATTACGAGCGTACTAATGCCCGATAATTCAAAGTCACATAGATCCTTGATCATCTTCCATTCAATTTTAGGCGCGCCAATTGAATAAGTGTTAGCCTCGTAGACAGCCGCCTTTGTATCAGGCAGATAGAATTTCAACAAGTAATCCCGCAATATTTGAACCTTTTGGGCATACTGCCGATTTTTTGTATAGGCTACATCGCCAGTAGCTTCAGGTTGCCATATGATCAACCACGCAGCCGTGTCTAACTTTTTAGGGTAGGCAAGCAACTGAGTAGCTTCGTAAGCAGCACAACCCGTCTTCCCCGGATCAAATCCAAAATCTGCAACCAGACAGTCCTCGGCAGACACACCCGCCAGCATTCGCGCAGGAATGCCCTCTGCCCTTGCAATCCTGACAATCTCATGGGATGGAGTGACGAATATGCCAGGATGCCCATAAAACAGCGCACATACGTTGTGTCCTTGACGCGCTGCATCAAGAACGGTATTGGCCATTTTGATGTAAGTATGGATCCTACCTACCCCCTCCTCATAATACTCTTTCATAGAGTGGGCGATCCTGGCATTTTCAGTCACCCAAGATTCAGTAACGATATCCGTAAGTACATAATAAACAACATCTGCTGTTTTAATATAGTTCTGAGTCTCCATGGTCATTTGCCCTAAAGTGATACCACTCCCGGCAACAATGATCGATCCATTCATTGGTTCTGATTTAAATGCGTTAAATGAAGTTTAACTAATTTGTATTATAAGTTGAACTGTAACATTGAGAAAAGCGCCCTCCGCATGTGCGCCAGGTTCGATCAAGCTGGCAATTTGGGCCCTGTCGCCACTTTTAATCGCCTTCTTTTCCGCGTCGGAAAGACCCGCTGCTGTCATTGCGGCTTCGGGATCCTTTTGGAATGCTGTTAAGGATTCAGCATTGCCGGCTGTGTCTTTTAGAAATTTCAATAGCTGTGCCATGATTGTTTTTTTTAATGAGTGAAAAATATTGTAGAAGGATTCAAGACTAAGCTGAAATATTTATTGCCTTCGGCGACAATATAGTTATAGCGCAGGAACCGGGTCAGCACGAAGGATATTTCATTTTCCATTTCACAGGCCGCCAGAGAAGGATGTTCAATTTTAATATGCTGGGTAATAGCGACACCCGTCATAGCAGCATCCAGGCAAAGAAGTATGGCATATTCCAATTCATTCAAACAATAAGTTGGATGCAAAGCGCATGGCCTTGTGTCGGATATGTATACAGTTCCATTCTCTTGAACAAGCTCTAATACGGCGTCAGACCCGCTTTCTTTCCAAATGTTGAGCTCCTGTACTAACCTTGTGACATAGGATAAGTTGTGCTGCTCATCCGCATAATCAAACTCAAAATAATAAGCGATATCATGCAAGTCAGTTTGCAAGTTCCTATACACATGTTCGTATGACCATACAGGCCGCAAATGATGAATGCCATATTTTGCCGGCTCCTTCCAATAGGGGCCGAACCTATCGATCCTGATCTTTCCATATCCCACGGGAGGTGTCAAATGCACCAATGCAGGAATGAGCTGCACCATTTTTGAATATTCTTCAACATCTTCGTTGGGAAAACCAAAAAGAAGATTCCAGATCATGTTGATATTGAGCTCACGGCCCCACTTTAAAATCTGGATATTCTGAAGTTTGGTCGTACCCTTCCCCATTAACTTAAGTATCGAAGTACTCAGACTTTCGATGCCTGGCTGCAAGCAGTTGACCCCGCCAGCCGCCATGATTTGTAATTGATCTTTCCTGAGATTGCTCTTGGTTTCATAAAATAAACTATACCGATGTTTCGACGCGGCGATGGCTGGAAACACATTCTTAATATAAGATAGATCAAGAATGTTATCGGTGATCATGAAACTATTATTTCCATAAAGCGTACTTAGGTTTTCTATTTGTTGAACAAACAAACCAGGGCTCTTGCTTCTATATTGCATGGTATTCCCGTTCAAACCGCAGAAGGTGCAATGCGATTTCATTCCCCACCAACAACCCCTGGAGGATTCAAAGCTTAAGTAAACATCTCTTTCGACTTTTGAGTTGGGCAGGGATGAAAAAAAATCATCGAAATCCGGAAGGGGGATCGAATCCATATCCGTTACCATCTCGCCATTGATATAGGCTCGATCCATTCCCCCCAAAGACTGCGTACATCGAAAAAGGAGTGGGAGGATGCTACTTTCCGCTTCACCCGAGATGACATAATCGATGAAGTCGAATGCTTTAAAAAGTGTTTTCCCCATTATGTCTTCGAGGTTGGCGCCGCCAAATACGATCTTGACACGGTCTCCCTTACGCTGCTTAATAACCTTTGCGACGGCAAGAGACGCAACGTTTTGTTGAAACGTAGAAGTGAAACCCACCACCTGAATGTCGTCCGCCAACAACTCATCGGCCCACTTTTCAACGACTCTTGGACATACGTCAAACAAGAATTTCATTCCGATCTTCAACTCGGAAAAAGGGATGCGAGGCGACGATGTCGATCCCCATTGCTCAAAAAGCGTTTGAAAATAAATTTCAAAAGCATGGTCGTCACAAATGCCCAATGCCTTGGTGAAAAGAAATTCTCCAATGAGTAGTTCAGGAGGCGTCTCCACCGCGATGAAATTATATAGATCCCAGCCGAATTTTTTACCGAAATCCAGGTTTAAGTATTTAATATCGCCTTGATAACCATTTCTTTTTACGATTGACAGCAAATTGCTTATCCCAAGGGCAGGTTGGTATTCCGGCAGGAATGGAGTCGCCACAAATCTGATATGGGGAAGTCTCACGTAAAAATATTTAGCTAAACCGTTGAAGCAGCACCTTGCTTTACAAACAACTTATCCATCATTTCCTGGTTAGGTTGTTTTTTGCCCGCCGGGGGTACATAGAGTGTGGATATCGCGCTGATATCACTGATTGCCAGGTCATTTAAGGTCGAAGGAACAATTTTCGCATCACTTACCATATAAATAGAAGCTTCATAAATATAGACCACATGAGAACCAGGATAGTACTGTTTCAAATAGTCGGTAAGGATTTGAACGCCTCGTCGATTCCACAATTCATTGGAATAGCGATATTCCTGCACGCCTATGACGCCAAGCTGCCATAATATCAATGAGGCATAGGGATCAAAGTTCCTTGTATAAACTAGAAAATCGGTGGCTTCAAAACTTTGACATCCGGATGATCCGGGGTCGATCCCCAGATCGGCAAAGAGACAATCCTCCGCGGAAATACCCGGAAGCATCTTGGCTTCGAAGCCCATGCTGGTAGCTCGTCGTATTGACTCATGCGTAGGATAAGCGAAAACCCCAGGATGACCATAGGAGACCAGGCAAATATTTCCTCCGGCCACCAGTGCATCTATAACTGTCTGAACCATTTCCTGGTAAGTTTCAAATCGATTCTTATCCTCGGCGTAATACGTACTCAAGCTTACCGCTTGCGGGTGTAATTGTTTTATCCAAATTTGGGTGAGGGGATCAGAAACGATGAAAAATACTTTATCTGCGCTTTCAATGGCCCATTTGGTTTCTGCACTAATATGAGCAAAAGAAGTAATACCCGTCCCTACGACGGTAAGTTTTCCTTGCAATGGCATAAGAATAGAATTAGAACTTGATCGTAATAAATATTCCTATTACCCAGTTGAAGGCGCTGGCGTCTTCCGTCATTTGATTCTCCTTGGCGACGGCTTTTGAAATGGCGTCATTGTTCTTTGAAAGAATAGCCTTCCTATCCATGTCCGATAGTCCGGCTTTTTCCATAACAGCGTCAGGATTATGCTTGAAATCTTTTCTTAGCGTTTCATCGGTAGCCATTTTCAATAGGAAATTCGTTAACTGGCTCATAGCTTTGATTTGAATGGTGAAGTAATTAGTGACTCCTGAAAGCTATGAGATTTCCTATTCTGCTACAACGGGAAAAACACCCTTTTTTATATCCGTTCCAAAGAAGCTCCTTAATTCCCCGGCTTCCCCAACTTCTCCTCATCCACCGGCTTATTCACCTCCAGCTTCTCCACGCTCGATTTCGCTCCAAACCCTCCGGCCACGATGGTAAAAGGAAAGATATACCCGTCCGGGGTCTTCTGATAGTCGCCAAAGTCGATATTGAATTCTGCATTGGGGTCCCGGCGGCCGCCACCACCGCCTCCGCCCATCATGCCCCCACCCTTGCGAGCCACACGAAGCACATAATAGCTTTGCGCATCGATGAAATAAGTAGCATAATTGCCCGCGGCGAAAGTCAGCTTCAATTTATAGCAGGCCTTGCCCCCCACCGTGTCCTTACCCAACAGCTCGACTTTACTTCCCTTGGCCGCATAGTCCACCAGCGGACCCGCCGGGTCGAGCTGCGACTGCATATTTTTTATGATTGAATCCGGGATAGGCGAAAAAGCGCCGCCATTCCTGGGGTCGGACCGCCAGCCTTTGGTAGGCGTAACGATAACCACCACATTGCCCATGCCGAAAGAGATCTCCTGCCGATACAGCTTATCCTTCACTTGCCATGTTTTGGAATCGATCTCATTCCCGTTCCCCATGACAGCAACTCCTTCCATGTAGATGGATTTGATGGATAGCAACTTGTCTTTCCCACCCAGGGCTTCCATATGTTTGGCAACGATCTCGTCGGCCGTCTGGGCCTTAGCCGCTACTGCTAATAAGCATACAAAAAAAGCTATGGATATTCTAAACACGCTCATGTAATAAGATTTATGCCACTAAGATATTATTTCTTTAATTTTCCACTCAGAAAGCTACATATATATAAATAACTTACATGATCCGGATCACAGGCCAGTTAGTAGACATTTTCGCAGAGAAGATCTTTCCCGCAGAAGTAGTGTTAGCAGACGGAAAAGTCCAATCCATCACCCCACTGAAACCCGGTGACGAAGGATACTCCCAACAATCCCCCTATATTCTCCCCGGCTTCATCGACGCACACGTCCATATCGAAAGTTCGCTCCTGATACCCTCTGAATTTGCCCGCATGGCCACCATCCATGGCACCATCGCCACGGTGAGCGACCCCCATGAGATCGCCAACGTCTGTGGCCTGCCCGGCGTGGAATTTATGATCCGCAATGGCAATACGGTCCCTTTTTACTTCAATTTCGGCGCTCCCAGCTGTGTGCCCGCCACCATTTTCGAAACGGCCGGGGCTGCCTTATCCGCCGTGAAAGTCAAGGAGTTATTACAAAGGAACGAGATAAAATACCTCAGCGAGATGATGAACTTCCCCGGTGTGCTGAACCACGACCAGGAAGTCATGTCTAAGATCGCTGCCGCCCGCGACCTGGGTAAGCCAGTGGACGGTCATGCCCCCGGCATCCTGGGCGAGCAAGCCAAACAATACATCGACGCCGGCATCAGCACCGACCACGAGTGTGTCACGGCCGAGGAGGCCCTGGATAAGCTGAAATACGGTATGAAAATCCTCATCCGGGAAGGCAGCGCTGCTCGCAATTTCGACGCCCTGGCGCCGCTGTTAAACGATCATTCCGACCAGATGATGCTCTGCAGTGACGACAAACACCCGGACAGCCTCCTGCTGGGACATATTGACCAGCTCTGTGCCCGGGCCATCGCCAAGGGCATCCCCTTATTCAATGTACTGAAAGCCGCCTGTCTCAACCCGGTCCTGCACTATAAGCTGGATTCCGGCCTCCTTCGCGTAGGCGATCCGGCGGATTGCATCATGGTGGAAGACCTAAAGGAGTTCAAAGTCTTAAAGACTTTTGTCAAAGGCCAGTTAGTGGCGGAAAACGGCAATCCCAGGATCGCGTCTACCCACCTCGTACCCTCTGCCCCACCTCTCGGAGGCCCCTCTATGCTGGAAGCTGATCCGATAAATAATTTCAATGCTGCGCCCCGCACCGTCGCCGACTTCGCCTACCCCCTGGATAAATGGGGGGAGCAGGAGAATGTCGAGCAGGTCTACGTCATCGAAGCCCTGGACGGACAGCTGATCACCAATAAGCTCATTGCACCCGTGGTGGAAGTCAATCCCAACGACGGCCTGCTGGAAAGCAATGTCGAAAAAGACATCTTGAAAATAGTGGTAGTCAACCGCTATGGACCAGCCCCCGTCGCCAAGTCTTTCGTCAAAAACTTCGGCTTAAAACGGGGCGCCATAGCCTCTTCCGTCGCCCATGACAGCCATAACATTGTCGCCGTCGGTGTAGATGACGAAAGTATTTGCAAAGCCGTCAATCTCATCATCGCCCAGAAAGGTGGCCTGGCTTGCGTGGACCCGGGCGCGGAAGTCAAAGAGCTCATCCTTCCACTCCCTGTCGGGGGACTCATGAGCCTGAATGACGGCTTTGCCGTAGCCGAAGCCTACACGGCTATTGATCATATGGCGAAGGAGCTGGGTTCAAAGCTCCGGGCGCCTTTTATGACCTTGTCATTCATGGCTTTGCTAGTCATCCCACATTTGAAGCTGGGGGATCTGGGTTTGTTTGATGGGGATGGGTTTAGGTTGGTGTGACACTTAAATTCGGAAAAAAACACTATGTTATCATCGAACCACTCTTTACATGCCATTGAAGGTCACCTGGTCGGTTCAATGACGCTTAATAATTCCTTCCATAGATGACGACGTTGTCGGGTTGCTGAAAAGCATATCCAAGATGCTTCGATATATAGGATTTCGCCGGCCTGTCCAAAAAGAAGGAGGCGGAATTGGGACAATCGAGGCCCCACGCGCCAGAATGCTGAAGCGCTCCCGGGACGATCAGCGCCACATGTCCAACTCCGGCTGTATTTTTAAAGACAGCAATGACGGCCTTTTGCAGGTTCGCATATCCTTGTGCCTGGGTCAGTGCCGACTGTGTACCTGCATCTCCCAGCGAGGTCCACTGGTCCGTATGGATCAGCACATAATCGGCCATTTCATTGGCGGTGAGATAGCCGCCCCCCGGCCGATCGAAATCATTGATGTTGTACACCCGCTTAAGCGCCCTGGCCAGGAACATATTGCAAGGAGTGCTCGGCGGAGTTGGCCCCCCGCAAGTCAGGAACTCGCCCAACATCAACTGGACATCCTGCTGCCAGTCATCCGGCCTGCTGGAAACAGGCGAAAAGGACAGCAATAGCGCGATAGTGGAGAAGATAATGATACTTTTCATGTTGAATGTATTTAGTTATTATTGTTGAACCTTTGGAATTTGATAGATCCTGATTAACAAAACCATCTGCTCGAAATACTTTTTGTCGAAACCCACACTCGCCAATGCCGAATTTGGGTCCAATGGCAGGCGTCGGCTGGAAGAAAGAAGATCGTCAACAAGATATTTCGAATAGCGGAAGTTGGGCGACCTCTCCAAGCCCCTTCCGGGAGGCAATACGATGTTCATAGCCAAATCTAAGACAGCCAGTTCCTGGTTGTTAAGATCAGCCCGCTCCGGGTGTCGCTGGCGGAACAGCCGGATAAAAAAGCTGTCGGTGATGGCAACGATTTTGTCTCTGTCCGGCACGACCACTGAAGCCGAATTGTCCACCGTCACCCCGATGTAACCCGCGGCCTTATCGAAGAAAACCGCGAGCTTCATCACCTGCCCGGAATCGACAAAGCTGGACAACGTTGAATTAACATTGTCCACATCGGAAAGAAAGTCGGATTTTCCTTTCAATGCTTCCACCCGCATCGAGTCCAGGACGCCGGCAAGGTCGATCGTATCCTTTTGAATGCGAGGCAGCCGGGTCAGCGGGAAATAGGAATCGCTGGCCGTATGATCCCGGCAGCTGAAAACAAAATAATGAAAATCGACGCTGTCCTCCCGGATAGTATAAAGCCCGGGCCCCTTCAAGTGTCCCAGGTAGAAGTGAAGGCCCCCATCAGTTACAAAGCTGCTGTCGTCGACATCACTTCGGACAAGTATGCCGGGCTGAGCCGGATCCACCGTTGCCGTCACATCATCCAGGCAATGCATTAGCTTGGGCAGCACCAATCGCGGCGAAGGCTGGACGGGTTGGCCGCAAAGCAGCAATCGGTAAGAACAAAGCCCTATCAGCAGAACAAAAGATTTCACGATATTCGATTTATAGGTCAATGACATAAGAAAACACCAGGCGTTGAGAAAAATCGTTTCTGGGTCCGGGCTTCTGGTCCACCGTCAGCTTGGTTTCATATTCCTCATATTCCTCAACGATGTATTTATACGGTCGCACTTGTGGCTGCTGGATTTCAATATCAGTTGCGTCGCGATCCACTATTTTGCTCTGGCTGTTGCCGTCTTTGGAGATCACCAGGAGTTTAGGGTCTTTCATCGGGTCGAATAGCTGCTCCCCACCACCGTCGAAGTTTTGTTCAGCAAACACATAGATCTTATTGGTGCCGGCCCTATCAGAATTTTTTCTGCGCGCCTTCGCATGATATTTGAAAGGGATGCCGTCTTTTATCTCGATCTTGCGATGAGGCAGGGGCTGCACGTAATCAGTAATGGTGATCTTCGAGAATGGGTAATTTTTCGTTGTCTGGTCCGGGGCGGTCTGCGATTCCACCGTATTCGGTTGGTATCGGGCGACGGCAAAGCGGATAAAAGGGAAATATAGGTTTTCTGACAGCAGCCTGTTGATCTTTACATCGATAAAGAATCTTCCGTTCTGGCCTGGTATTTCCGCCGGATCAAAGTCGACGGGAAAGATGGCCGCGCTGACAGCAGAAGGAAGATCCTTAGGATGACAAAACAGCTGACCGCTGGCATCGGGGGAGGGGTCGAATTCCAGCCCTTCGGTTTTAATATTGTCCAGGTAGCTGGCGGCGTTTAGGAACATCGTCTGGCTCTTCAATAAATTCAGGATATCCAGCCGGTCGCTCAGTTCCTGGGGTTCGGCAGCAGGGTCGACGCCAAACTGGCTGATGATGGATTCGAATTCAATCGGGACACAGGTACTGTTGACGCCATCTTCGGCCAGGAAAAATAATGCTACCTGCTCTCCCTCTCCCGAACTATACCAATCCCCGTCGAAATAGATGCGGATGGTATCCGTATACCGCTCGACGATCGTATTGCTGCCGCCGCCAACGGCCCAGGAGAGGATAGGCACGATGCGTTCAATGACAATAGGTTCGGGGCGGTTCGTATTCAACACTTTTGTCCATTTGTCTCTCGTCCCATCGCTCAGAATATCCGGCGACGAAAAGCCCTTAGGTTCTATCCAGGTTGCGGCGCCGGCAAAAATGCTGAAGTCATTCTCGTTTTTAAAATATTGTTTAAACCGGGACGGAATTTCGAGCCGGAAGTTCACCCGCCTGAATTTGGTATCTGGGAAAGTAAAGGCAAGTCCATTGAAAAAAATGTCCTTTTCCGTGGCCCCGGCCGGTGGTTGCAGCCCGCTTTTTACTACCTTTTCCACGATTTCAAGCTTGGAGCCCGTTGTCGTGGTCCGGTCGCTGACAATATCAACGTACTGTATTTCCAACGTAGTAGCTTCGGCCGTATACACCGGGTAGAGGGAAAAATACATCCGGAAAATAAAGTCCTTTGTCTCAGGCATCCGGGCTCCGGCATCGCTAAGGATCTGGCAGGGGATATGCTCACTAAATGATCCTGACCCCTGCCCATAATCATGGTCGATAAGACAGGGTTTCTGCACGGCGTGCACAAGCTGCAGCCGTGATCTCTTGACCTTGTCCACACATTCATGCAGCCAGCCTTCCATCTGTTGAAAGTAGAGGCATCCCAGCAGGAAATCCGTCTCGACGCCTTGTTTCAGCGCAAAAACCATTTCATGGCTACGGATACCACCAGGATCGGTCATTACCCTGGGCCCGGGGCTTCCTATAGTAACAGGGTCCAACCGCTGGAGGCTGAGCTTGAGATATTGCCAATTCTTCCAATAAGGGTCAGCCGTAGGCTGCAAAGGGAAAAGGGTAGTCACTTCCTTTTGATATTGTTTCCTGTCGTAAAGAATTTCAAATCCTCTTACCATGGGGTCGAAGAGATAATTGATCTCCTCCTGGGACCTTTTGTAATAGATCTCGGAAGGCATAGTTTCCCGGTCGGCGTATTCGAATAATTCGTTTCGTATGGCCTCGGCCTTAAATTCGTTGCCAAGAAAAGGATCCAGCACGCCGTGTTTTATGACAAATTGCAGGTTGGCCTTCGGAGGGCCGATATATCGGATGCTGATCTGCTCGGTCGTTAATTTACCATTGCTATAATAGGCCCGGATCACTAGTTTTTCGACGCTCTCTCCCCAGCATTTATGATTCCAAACGAGATTTTTTTTCTCCGGGTCGCCGGCCACGCGCTCGTATCCGCTGTAGATCCGCATGCCAGGGATAAGAATGGGCGTGTTGACGGGATCCTGGCGCTGGTATTGAATGGGGGTAGTCCAATAATTGTCTATCTCTTCCTGCGGAATGACGTACTCCTCCCGGTAGCCCGAATTATTGCCGCAGAGATCGACCACCCGCAGCCGGAACCGATAGTAGCCGCCGAACCGTAGGGGAACCAGGCTGCAATCGGGGGGCACCTCCGTGATCACCAGCGGCGCGGGATCACTGTCGTCATTATTCTTATGCTGGACATCTTCATGATCGCCGATCTGGGGGCAGACGAGACTCCAGTCATTCCACCGGAAGAGCTCCTCATCCACATAAGTGAGACCCGACTGACTGGCTTGCGTGGACTCCATCAGCCATCCTTCCGCAGTGCCTAAGGGGGTTTCGGCCCATACACGGCGTTTACTCGCACACACACAGTAGAACTCGTCCCGTCGGCAAAGCGAATCCATCAGCAGGAATTTTCGTCCTTCGACACGAGCAACGTCTACCCGGTAGCCCACGTGCAAATTGTGTGAGTACACCAGTCCTTCCTTGACTCCCATCAAGGCATTTCGGATGGCATCGTTTAAACGGTCGGATTGGGCATCCGGGTTGGCATTTTTCAGACTGGCTAGAATGTGCCTAAGCCCTTTGATGGAAAGGGCGATCCCGTTGGATACATATTCGTTGCCCGCCGAAGAGCTTCGCGACTGGCCCGCCATCGTATTCAGTTCCTCCTGCATCGCCTGGGAATTTGCCTGGTCATCCGCAGGCTGCCCGTCATCTTTGGAAAAGTTCTTATTGTTGCGCACGATATCGCCGATCTTCGCCATAAGTTGGTCCTTATCCACCAGGGAGGGGGTCAGCCCGTAATCAGCACCGGCATTATTCTGATCGTTTCGCACCCGGACAAATCCATGATCTACCTGGAAATATTCCTGCCCAAATTCCGGACTTACCCCCGGAGTAAATACTTGTTCTTTCCTGTCGAGCTCAAAACAAGTGTACGGGCATTTGACATCGATTTCCCGGTCGAATAGGACCTCGCGAATATGCCCGGGCACGTCCTTTGGATCCAGGACATCCAGTTCAGTTTTTTCATCGACTTCGAATTGGTCCCGAAACTTGTCATCGAACTCCAACTGAAGGAATTTCAAGGTATCATCCGCCGATCGGTCAAGCAGACGCAGGAGTTCCTCGTCGCGTATCTTGTCGAGGTCGACCGTCACTTCCCATATCCACCCGGTGTTTCGCAGCAAGAAGGGATAATTGGAATAGGCGGAGAATTTCTTATGGAATTCTCCCATTTCATAACTATTTTGTTGTTCCAGATCCTGCGCCGAGATCCGGATGGAAAGGTCAATTAACTGCCTTCGGTAATCTTCGTTTAAACTATTCATCGTGCCGGACAGGTTCTTTATCAGCCGGCGATGCATATTATTCACCGGGTTATCTTTTAAAAGGGGGTCTTGCAGCACAACCTCCGGCTCTTTTTGCTTCAATTGCTGCAAGTAAAAAATAAACGAGGAGATCTCACTTTTTGTTTGCCGGAAAGCTTCATGGTCAGGATGGTAAGGGTCCGGGGTATCGTTGTAGTCGCCGGACGAGAGCAATTCTTCAATGGTTCTGTCGATGGCCGCCGAAATATTGTTTTTTAGTTGTTTCCTTCCCAGGATATCAGCCAGTTCGAAATCCACCTCATTGGTCAGCCATCCGCTGACGGGAGTTTCCGGCCGGAACATTTGCTTCCACAACACCTCGGAAATTGGATTTTCTTTTGAAAGGGGATACCCGCCGTCGTTGTCGGAATAAAAGAAAGACCCGTCATCAAAACGGTATCGGATGCGAGGATCCTGGTTTACTTCAACATGGATGGCGTCTTTCAGCGGTCTTCCAATGGGATTGGTATATCCCACCGTACCATCTTCAGCTACGACGTATTTAAGGAAAAAGAAGTTGAGCCCGATGAGGCGCGTTTTCAGATGATCGACAAATTTTGGCCAATGATAGATCTCGTAATAATCGCTGAGGAGACCCGAGTCCGGAAGCCGGGGAGACAAAAATACATGAAATGTAATGCAATTCGGTTTGGGTCCCATCCTGGTGGGTATAGCTGTAGCGATGATCTTTGTATTTTTTCCCATACTACTGGTTGGTATTGCAGGTTAATTTATAGCACCGGCAGAATTTTGTCCATCTGCTGCCGGCATAGGTTTTCTTAAGCCCATGCTTTTTGTTGATCCACGCTTCTTCCCGGTAGTCCGCTTGCTCGATGTACAAAGGCGGGTCAGTGTCCCTCCCAGCCACCAGGTAGGCCTCATAACGGACAGGCGGCCTGTTCAGGGAGGTATCGGAGGGTGACTGCCGGGAGTCCGTTCCCGCCAATCGTTTGGTATAGCTCAGCGTGAACGATTTCTTGAAAAACCCGATCTTGATGGAATACGAAACGCTGGCGATGCCATATAGGCTGGAACCACCCTGGTATTGCTGGTAGTGGAGAATAAGCATGAAGAGCACTGACACCGTAATAAAGCCGAAGACGGTAACAGAGCCGCCGCAGGAAAGGGTACAATAAAGGTCGATAGTGGTGTTCCCGATATCATCCCGGGTATATACAAAGCGGATGCCCGCCATCAAAAAAGCCTCCCCTTTTGCAATGGTCAGGTCGAGAGCGAAATATCCCCCGAATTCAATGCCGGTATCGATAGACCGGAGGTATTTTGGCGTAGTTTCAATAACGAAATGCCCCCTCCCGCCATAGATGCCGGCCGCAACGACGAATTTATCATCCGGCCCGTTGATTCCAAACATAGCAATGATGGGTGTGGTCGATTTGCTGCCGCCAATGGACAGGGGAATGATCACCCCCACCCGGAATTTAAGATTGGCCATCGTAAAAGCGCCGCCGCTGATGGCAGGAAAAGTATACGCATATTCCGCGCTGATCTGCTGAGGCGTGATGTTCAATACGATGCCCGTGCCGGGTACCTGGATATTTTTTGACAACGCCTGCAGAAAAGCCAATTCCTTTTGAAATTGTACGTCGGCAATCTTCACAGAGACCTTGTTCTTAACATCGTTGTTCGTCAATATCTCGAGCTTCTCAAAGGACACGAGCAGCCGGTCGTCAAAAATACCGACACTGAAATCGGTGAGCGCTGTGCTGGAATAGAACTGGCCGCCAGTGGTCAGCTGCTTTTTGAAGAAGGCCGTCAGCCGGGAAGCTTTGCCTGCGGATTTGTTGTAGAAAGCAAAAGGCCCGAGAGACACGGGCTGTAATTTTTCCGTGATGAATTGGTAGGATATTTCTTTCGTTCGACGGTCTATCTTCGGCAACTCGAAGCCCACCCCCAGGATGTCCTTGAGATGGATGGACCCCAGGATCTTGGCCTCGAGTCCTTTGAAATAATCCTGGGCCTGGATCTCGATCTCCTTCACATTGCTCTTGATCTGTTCTTTGGCCTCCTTGCCCATCAAGATCAACGCCTGTTGGGCCTGCCGGAGATCATTGCCGTGCTCATCGATGAGGGACTTCAGGTCCCCGAATTGTCGCTTCAGATTATTTACCACCTCACTGTTGGCGTAATGATCGGCTGCAGCCTGCAGCTGCGCTTTTGCACTGTCTTCCAGCTGCCGTCCTTCTTTCTGTGCATTTGCCAGGATGTTGGTGGCGGCATCGCGACCGTCTTTCATATAGGTCATAAAGTCGGCGGCCAATTCGGGGTTCACCAGCCCGCCCAGTTCATGCGCTATTTCGCGCATCGAGGTTTTTACGAGCTCTTTCGTGTCGGCTTTTATCTCTGCGAACACCCGGGCTACATTATGCTTGGTCTCGAGTACAAAATCGTCTGCCTGGTTTTTGTAGTAGTCTTCGGCAAACTTCATCCGGATGGGGATCTCCTTGTGGACTATATCCGTGATGGTCTGCACATACACCTGGGCCGTGTGCATCTGCGGAAAGCAGGCATAGTCCTGGTGAAAATCGAACAAGATCTGGCCTTCCGCCTGACGATAGTTGTTCCGGAAGATAATAAAGTCGGTTTTCAGATTGGAGATCTTCGCATTTTCCTTTTGGTATTCCTGCCGGAAATCTTCATATCGTTGTTGCCAGTCATCCGGGAATTTAATGATAATGGCCGCTTTCATTTTCTCCAATTCCTCCTCTACCCCGTATACGGCGTAGCCTAGTTCTTTCCCATAAAGATCGATTCGGCCTTTGAAGCCGGCTTCAGTAGACCGGATGGTCTCCAGCGCGTTTTTTATTTTCGCTCCTTTGGCGTCAAAGTCCTTGATAATACTGCCCCTGACGGCAAGCGGGATCGCACGTAGAAACCGTTGTTTCTCCGTTTCAAAATAATCCTTAACCCGGTAGCTCTTCGCGGCAGCAAGCACATTATTCATTTCGTCGACCATCTGCCGGATGGCGGCATCGGCATTGGCGAGAAAGACATTGATCTGGTCGCTTAGCCTCTTTATATAATCATCGATAGCCGTCTGTAAGGCATCCCAGTCTGCAAGTGTGCGAAGTCTTGTTTGTATATCATCGGCCAACCCCTGCAGCGACCGTTTGATCCCGTCCGGGTCAGGCAATGGGTGGAGGCTATTTTGCAGGGCCTGGATGATCGCCAATGCCTGTTGTTGCGCGGCGCCGATGTTTTCCCAAATGACTGCGCCGATATCGAGAATGCGCTTCTTAAAGATCATATACTCTTCCATGATCTCGTCCTCGATCTGCCAGGCTTTGGCCCGGATACCTGACTCGATCTGCGCCAGCAGCGCCGTGAGGATATCCCGGTATTGGTCTGCAATTCCAAGTTTGAACTGGCCGGAAGCGTTCTCGATCTTATGCCAGAAATTGCCCGATGCTGCTATAGCGCCTTGATACTCCGTGATGGCATGGTCAATGCTTTCAAGATCCAGCAGGGTGCCGGCGCTTAACTGGGCGATCCTGGATTTAATATCGTCGCCCATAGCAAGAATGTTCCTATCGAATTGAAGAGGGTATTTGGGCGTGTCGGAGACCTTATCCGCCAATGATTGACTTAGCAAGAACAGTTTGCTTTTGAATGGACGTTCCTTGCCGTGCCAGTCTGTTGCGATGAAATCCCATTCCAGGTCCAGCAGTTGAGGCGTTTTGGCCCAAAATGCAAGGACGGTATCTCCATCCAGTACATTATTTATCCGATCATCCTTGGGGTCCTGTATCCTTTTGGGGGTCAGACTGCCAAAAGTGATCTTTTTATAGGAAGTGTTGTATTTGTAATTGTCGGTCTGATAGCTCTTGATATTCTTATTATTGTCATAAAGTGAATAGTCTTTCTCCATTTCCAAAGGCATCAGCAGCGTATAGTATTCCAGAATGGCCACCCCTCGTATGGTGCGACGCTTGGTGCAGGAGACGACCAGCATTTTAAGTCCAAAACACGAGTCGACAAAGAGGTGGGCGACTTTTACCTCCTGGTCTCTGCCAAAAGAAATGGATTGACGCCAGCCGAAGAGATTGATGCTATCCGTGTCCGCATGGGTATTCCGGAATTTCATTTCAGTCGAGATACCCAAGGGTGTAAATGCCATTTTTCGGGTGCTGGCCTTTATGTGGAAGCGGAGGTAGGCATCGACGAGGTTTTTCCTGTCGTCCTTGGAGGGCAGGTATAAGGCTTGGGGACCCTTTAACGGTTCATCATAATAGACTCCTACAAGCAACAATTGCATCAGGTTGTCGCCGCTGTTTTGGAATTCCGCCGCCACGAGAGGGTTCTCCTTGGTTGCGTTGGGCGCATTCTTGTTCACTTCCGGTTTTGCAAGGGTCAAGGCTGCCTGTTTGATTCGCTCCACCTGTAGGGTGGCCATCCATAGCTCGCTGGCCTTCACCGGGCCGGCCGGCATTTTTTTCAAGCCGTTGCTCGTAAAGTTCCATCTAAACCTGAAATGGGTCTGGTCGGGTAAAGCCGGGCTGAGCACAAGTCCCCAGGGAACTTCGATAGCCGTAAAAGGAGAAGAATCGCCGAATTGCCGGTCCTTCCAGGAAATGGAAAGGTGTTTTTCCTTTGGAATATTCTCTGGATCGAACGTATTTACGCCGGCGGCATTCTTGGTATAACCAAGCGGGTATTGATTCTCTGCCTTTGTTCCATCCAACTGGAAAATATAGTCTCTTATATTTTTACGTACGATAAGATTGAAATGCGCAGCGTTCCAATTCATGAGCTCTTCAACTGACTGCCGGAGCCTGCCCTGGGATTTGGCGGGCAGGCGGTCGAAGAAAATGCGGAACACCAGGAAGCTATAGCCGGAGATGGTTGTACTCGCATAAACAGGGGATGCAAGGGGATGCTGACCGTCGATTTTAAACGATTCTTCGGCAATGTGCTGCTGAGGCAGCCTCACGACCATATAACTTTCACGTTGGTCGTAATAAGGATCGTCCGAACCGTATTTTCTTGGGCTTATCCAACCCTCGCTCTCGGTGACATTGATAAAATAGAACTCCAGGTGCAATAGGTTCTCATATTGCATAAGACGAACAGCGTGTTGCACGAATTTAGAAGTATCGGCTTTGTGAGCGCCCGCGACAAGCCCTGCGATAACTTTCGCACCCGGCAAAATGGTGAGACCCGTTAGCGAAATGCCTTTCAGGAAAGCTCTTCTATGAATAGTAGGTTTACCAGGCATGGGGTTATTTTTTTACTTCGGTTTTGGTATCCAGCAGTTCTTCCTTCTCGTCCAGGTAGACGACTTTGGGTTCGGGAATATCGTCTTTCAACGCCGTCGCAAAATATCTGGGGGCTGTTCTTTCCAGGGCGATAAAGGGCGTTATCCACCTATAAGTTCCCGCCTGTCGCAGGTTCGTAGTTGGTGATTCGACATCCTGCCAATGCCAGTTATTCCGCCTTTTATAGACCAAAAAACGTCCCCCCGGAAAAGAAAGCGCCGAGACGCTGTCCTTATGAGCCAGGAGCTTTCCGTTTTGAATAAAATATAAATTTTTGAGTGAGTTGTCATTGACATTTTGCCCTGTAACGACGATCGACACGGCCATGAGTTTTCCTTTTTTCTTTATAGGGGGTGGGATCTCATAATAGTGCCGGTATATGCCGAGAGAAGAGAACGCGACACCGGGAAGGGATTCGGCCGCCCCCCCCGGTTTGCCGATAGCTGGTAACAGCAAGGGGTCTCCCCCGGGATCGCTAACTACTACGGCAGCTTTGTACACAGGGAAAATATCCTGGTCATACGAAAGTTTCAAATCGCGATCCACGGTATCCAAATGGGTGCCGGCCCATTTGAACAGTCTCCAGATACGCGCAGGAGTCCGGTACTTGCAGGCAATCAGATTGGTATCCTTTAGCCTGACCAACGCATCGACTTCTTCTCCAGCCTGCCAGGGAATAGGGTAGCTCGTGAAATTATTGAGTGAAACTATCTCGTAAACACCCTTATCATCCTTGACGATGCCGTAATCCTGGTCTTCAGCGAAATCCTGCGCGGCTGTATACGGGCCGATAGAATCCAGGTGCCCCCCGGCAAAACGGAGGTACCAATACCTGTTGTTTTTGTTCACCAGCAGTATATTATCAGGCTGGGCGCTGATGGAAGTATAAGTAGTATAATTCAGTTTGTTCACCAGCAACAGCAGGGGGCCGGCCGGAACGCCAACAACCTGGAAAACATCATCTTTGAAAGGATAAAGGTAGGCGCTGTCGGGTACCTGGGGTAATTGGACGCGATTACCACTGATATGCAGGTAGCAGGGTTGCTGCTTCCCAGTCTCGGTTATTCCAATATAGTCATGGACAAACTTATCTTGATGCAGCACATCGATGTCGATCGTAGTAGCAGCATCAGCTGTACCTGGATATCCGGGCCATGTACGATAGAATAGCGCTTGTTTTCCCTGGATCGTTTTTTTATAGAGAACACCGGAGAGAGTGCTGCTGATGGAATAGTCAAAAATAAAATCAAAGGTGTCTTTTATCAACGGCTTCTGCGCCGTGGCGTCATAGAGGATCCAGGAGTCGGAGACGGAATCGGCTTTTATTTTAACAGGAATAGCCAGGTGGTTACTTCCGCCGATGTCTGCCATTTTGCCGGAATAAAGGTCGACGGTGCTATAATTTCTCAGCGCCCGGATGTAGTCAGCATCCTGGGCCTTGGCAGCCAAAACGGCCAGCTGTAAAAGACATAAAAATATCCTGTACCGGAACATATGGATGTCGGTTTGAGTTTAGAGATATTATTCATCTGACGGGCAGAGCTGGATCAGATACAATTACACAGGGGGATACGGCAGACGTATGACAGCGGTTATGACAGGAGCACATATCAGACTATTCGGTGAATTTAAAGGGTTTGAGACAAGGAAATTAGGGTGTTTTTCACGTTTTTCAGACCGGGAAGAATGAATACCTTCTCCTCGTCCACCACTGTAAAATGCCATCTTTAAATATTACCTATCCCGTATTTATACCCTAAAAAATGAGTTTTTATACCCCATTCGCGAAAACGAAACGCCGATACCTTTACTGCAACATGTTTTTCTTCTTTTATTAACTCTCTAAACGCTATTCTATGGCTGAAGTATCGCTCGAATTCTACCGCCGGCTGAGTAAAAAGCTGCTGATCGTTATAGCAATATTGCTGGTTTTACTAGGTATAAGCATTTATTACCTATACAGAAAGGAGGCGCTTTTATATTCCGTCGTCCACAAACCAAGCTTTGTAGACCCAGTAGACCCGGCTACTGCCTATAAGATGGTTAAGAACTACCGTGATATCCCCTCGTTTCCGGTTACCACCAAAAGGTCATATGGTGTTTATTACACGAAAGAAGAGATATTGCATTATGTCAACGTTACGTACGACAGTGTTACTAATTTATATACCTTACCCGATCATTGCACCTGGGTCGTTGGGTTCTATTTTATGAAAAAGATAGATTCTGTCACGCACAAAAGAATGGACTTTCTTGTCATCCCTGCCGCCTATGACACTATTGACCACATAGTGTATGATTATATCGACAGTGCGCATAGATATCGAAGGACAAATTCGGCGCAGGACCCTGTAAACCTTACCCCCAATACTATTCCGGGCTATGATGCCGGTCACCTCTGGCCCTAACTTGTATAAATTCCTGGTATGTTCCCATCGACCTTATTAATTGAGCTGATTTGTTTTCTGGCAGCCGTGCGATATTTACGGAAGGATAAAGACATTCATTGGTACGCCCTGATCTGGTTTATGTTGGCAACGACGCTTTTGGACGGCGCGGGCTGGGTGATAGCCGTCTTTTTCAAAAGACACAATCATTGGGTTTACAACATCGAGCAGCCGGTGGAAGTCTTTTTCATCGGCTGGCTATTTTACAAATTATATACAGGCAGCTTCCACAAGACACTCTGGCTGTCTGCGGCCGCCGTCCTTTACACTTTCATCTTTCTGTCGGAAGGATACCTTTATAATTATGAAATTTACATCGATCTCAGCGATTCCCTTGCTGCAGTGATCTTTGTAATTGCATCCGGGCTGTTCTTTTTTCAGCTGCTGCAAGCAGAATCTTTTGTCGATCTTACCACCCATCCGCCATTTTGGCTTGTCACTGGTATTTTTTTGTTTTATTTTGTGAGCACGGCTATCAATATTTTTTTCACGGAATTGATGGAGATCAACATCGCCAAAGGGATCTATCTTCGATATATAATATTGACAGTTTTAAACGGCATCCTCTATGGGTCCTGGATAATTGCGTTCAGATGGAAGTATCGACAAACCAAATTGTCCTCTTAGTAAGCATCATCACGCTTATTTTCCTTTTGGGAGGCTGCTTCCTGATATTATATATCGGCTTGTACAACAAAAGAAAAAAGCGGCATGCCGAAGAAAAAGAAAAAATGAAACGGTCTTTTGAAGAGGAGCTGGTTAAATCACAAATGGAAGTACAGGAGCAAACCCTCCAAACCATCGGTTCAGACATTCATGACAACATCGGCCAGCTGTTAAGCCTTACAAAAGTGACTTTAAGCACTATCGCCATCGGCGGCGGCTCGCCTAAAGAGCAACATAAGATCGACACCGCCCTGCATCTGCTAGGCATGTCCATTAAAGACCTCCGGCAGCTTGCCTCCGTCGTCCATGCCGAAAACCTGCTGAAGGAGGGCCTTGAAAAAGCAATAGAGAACGAACTAGGCTGGTTAGCTAAAAGCGAGCGCTTTGAGATCACGTGGCGCTGCACAGGAGATCGAAAGTCCATGCAAAGCCCCCAAAAAGAGCTGATTGCTTTCCGTCTGATCCAGGAGTTGCTGAACAACATCATCAAACATGCGGAAGCAACAGCGATCAACGTAGATTTCCAATACCTCGAAAAAGCCTACGAAATTCAGATCAGGGATAATGGAAAAGGCTTTGACGTCAGGCAGGCCGTGGCCGATTCACGGGGTATGGGCTTGAATAATTTATTTAAGAGGGCGCAAATGATCGAAGGTGAACTAACCCTCACCTCTGAAGAAGGGAAAGGAACCACGGCAACCTTAAACATTCCTCTATAAACCAAAAAGTATGGAAAACGTAACGCTGGCCATCGTTGATGATCATACACTTTTCAGGGACGGGTTGGTCAACTTGTTAAGAGAATATGATTTCATAGAAGTGCTGTTTCAGGCCAAGAGTGGAATACAATTGAAAGAAAACCTTCAAAAGAAAAATTTACCGGACGTCATCCTGATGGATATCAATATGCCCAGCATGGATGGCCATGAAGCCACTCGTTGGCTGAAGAGCAATTTTCCGGACATCGGGATCATTGCGCTCACCATGCATGAGGATGAATCGAGCATCATAAGGATGCTCCGCAATGGAGCCGGCGGATATGTATTGAAAGAATCCAATGCGGACGAACTGGTTCGCGCAATTTCATCCGTAAAAGCCACCGGATTTTATATCAATGATCTTATTTCAGGTAGACTAATGAGAAATATCAAAGACGATAGATCAGAAAAGGAAAAACAGCTAAGTACACGCGAGCTTTGCTTTCTCGAGCTTTGCTCAACCGAGCTAACATACAAAGAGATTGCAGATCAGATGCATGTAAGCCCAAGGACGGTGGATGGCTACAGGGAAATGATCTTCGACAAGTTTCAGGTGAGGTCCCGCACGGGAATGGTGATTTATGCCATCAGGCATAATATAATAAAAATAGACGGCTGATTTCCATAGAACATTTAGAAAATACGCTTCGTGGAAACATCCTTTTCGAATCAAATCATAGGTCGCCCAAAAAGATCTTTTTCACTACCGTCGGTTCTCCATTGATTCTGTACTTCCGCCCCGATCCCACGCAGGAACTCATATGTCCTTGCTTGCCTATGGGTGGGGCATTCAGAAAAAAGGCATCCGGCAAATGCAATCTTTTTTCATTGGCAAATATTTTACTGGGTGTTTCTGAAAATCGCTTACCATCCAGTAAGGCGCCCAGGGGGTGCGGGGATATGTATTCATGAATGGCAATACTTTAAAAAGGGGGCTTGTTCCATTTCGGGAACCATTTTTCATAAGGATACAATTTTCCATGCTCGGAAATACCCGTGAAAACACTAATGTCGTTGATCTAAGCAAAATGGATGTTTCAGCGGGGGGGACAATAGTCCGCAATCACCATCACAGGCAATGTTGTCAACAATTCCTTTACTGGCAAAGCAGATCCATTGGATAGTCCAAAAGGAAGATGTGTCCTGTATATCGGCAGAATATCAATGAAGAACCTGTAGTAAGCGCAGTTGTTGAGAAAGGGTGTTTTTCCCGTTGCGTTTCCTGAAGACGCGGGCTATATTTATCTCATTTAACTTCAGACTTACCTAACTATGGTAAATAAGGTCAGATATCTGCTTTGGGGGTTGGGAATTTGCTTAGTTTTTGGGGTGGCCTGCCGGGACAAAAAGACGCCTGTCCTGCATTTTTGCACGCGGCTGAAAAAAGTGAAGATCTCCGGAAGACAGCCCGCTTTTGCACCCAATTATATCCGGCAATGGGGCCAGCATAAAGAGATTAGGGTATTTCTGCTGGACAGCGCCCGGCCGATAAGCGCAAGGTTGCTCCGGACGGCGGCTGCCTGGTCCAAATACTGTAACGTTACCTTTACGCTGACCGAGAAAAAGCCCCTTTCGGATATCCGGGTTACATTCCGAAGCGGAGGCTATGCTTCGGCCGTTGGCAAGGAGGCCAATGAGTCTCCTTATCTCAACGGTCCAAGTATGTTCCTGGAAGGTCTGGACACTCTTTCCGATGATGCCGAGTTTACTCGGGTTGTTCTGCATGAATTCGGGCATGCCATTGGCCTGGAGCACGAACTCCAAAAGTCCACGGTAAAAATACCCTGGGACACCGAGGCGGTGGTGAGTTACTATAAGGACTTGTATAAATGGCCCAGGGAGGAAGTCTATCGGAATATTTTCGACCAGTTCCCCGTTGAAAAGCCGTATGAGGAGTTTGACTCTACCTCAATTATGGTCTATGCGGTCCCGGCAGAACTAACGATCGGACATACCTTTTCCATCCCGTGGCCGAAAGGCCTTTCTTCTACCGATGAAAAAGATATCGGTATTTGGTATCCCATTAAAAAATAACCATAAACCAGTGATATGAAAAAGAGCCATTTTTCCGGACTTATAATGCTTCTGCTGGCCGGAAGTCAAGTGAGCGCACAGCAAAAATTTACTTATGATCTCACTAATTTGCCTCCGGAAAAAACCGAGTCGGTGAAATTCAATAAACCGTTTCAAATCATTGTCAACCACGTAAACAAGAAGGTGTGGAAAGTGGATGATGCGAAGACGGACGCCAACCTGAATACTACCGTGCCGGATGCCCTGACAGGGATTAAGGCGCCTAGTTTTCTTTTTTTACACGGCTTACCGGCAGCCCCGGCACTGGCGCAGACGCCGGCCAAGGACAAGGCAACGCATGGTAAGGAGACCCATCCAAAAGAATCGATCGAAATTGCCTTTGAGGAGATTCAACATTGTGCTGATAAGTTAAACGGCGCTATTCTTTTTTATAACAAACTGAGCGATCTGGCCGAAGTTTGTGACCCTGGCGTCGACGTTCCGGGAATGGCAAAAACTCTTGCCCGCAACTATTTGTCGGCAGCGGATGCGGGTCAGACGCGGAGTCAGCTCTATAAACAGATGAAGGACACCTTATTCGGCTTGCGGCCCAGGGCTGAAGAATTGGTAGCATGGCTAAAGAAGGCCATCCCAGAGTATATTGAGACGGTGAATCATCAGGTTGATCTTGCCATTACCGAGGATGAAAAGGGAATTGCGGAGCTTAAAAAGGAATTGAGTAATCCGAGGCTTAGCAGGGATGACAGGAAAAGCTTCGAAGAGAAACTGAAGGGGTTTGAAGATGACAGGCTGAAGCAGGTGCAGGGTAAGGAAGGATTCAAGAAGGCAGTGTCCGAGTTAACGGACAATCTTGGCGAGGCGGAAAAGACGGTGGCGGACATGTTCGATTTCGACAAAGACAATAAGCTCTTTACGATTGTCAAGCAATTCAGCGTTACCGCCAATCCGGCCAATTACATTTACACTTCGGATGTGTATATTCCTAAAAAAGACCAGACGACTGTCACGCTGACTTTTACACCCCAGGATCTTACTGATTGCGATATTCCCGATAAGAAGAGTACTACGCTTACTTTCAATGCAACAGGGGGACTGAAGATCGACTTCAGCACGGGCCTGTTTGTAAATGGTGGAAGTGAAGATTTCCTAGGTCGCACTTATTACTATCAAAATTTGACCGACACCACCCGGCAGATTATTTCCGCACAGCGGGGCAAACGACTGATGCTTTCAATTGGCGGACTGGTACATTTTTACAAGCGGTCACCGAGCGTGGTGAAATTAGGCGGGAGCATCGGCGCCAGCACTACGGCGGATTTCGATGACCTCAATTTCCATATCGGGCCTTCGCTGATCCTGGGAAATAAGAACCGGGTTATACTTACGGCAGGGATGACCTTGAAGTCTTCCAAGGTACTGGATCAGCAGTTACAGATGAATACATCTTATGCTGTGAAGGCTTCGCCGGATGATATACCGACGGTGTCGGTATTTCCTAAGGTGGGATGGTTTGTGGGGGTGAGTTATAATTTGAATCTGGATTTATAGGCTTTCAGGCCGGTCGGTATATCCTTCCCTGTTCCTTCTAATGTTGAAGGCGTTCTTGGAGCTCACCGATATTATCTGGCAAGACTTTTATCAGGAAGTCGACTACTAGGAGTTTGACAGACGGGGGATGGGAAAGGGAAAGAAGAAAGACCTACCGAAGAGCATGCGTCTGCTCTCTGCGCCGTATGATGCGGTGAACTATCTGACATTGGATGTACAGACAGGTTCGACGGATGGCAACGAACAGGAGTTACCGTTGAAACATTTGCCGAAGGTGGAACGAGGAGACATTTTACTGTTGGATCGAGGGTATCCCGGCACGGCACTGTTTGCCGGCTTACAATCCGGCGGCATTCATTTCATCTTACGGATGTGGGAGCATTGGTTGCAAGTCAGGGAGTTTAGAGTCAGCCGGAAGCGTGATACTATCGTAACCTTGACATTGCTGGACAAGTACTATGACCGCTTCAGGCAAGAATTTCCCAAATCACCGGCTTATATCTATTTGTACCCCTGTCCGTCAGGATCCGAAGCAATGGAATTTGATGGTCATCAAAGAACGGCAGGACACGCTCATTGAAAATATCTGCAGAGGTAATAGCATGCTTGGTCTCATAGAGTTTGGCAAAAGCCATGCGGGCTGTAAGTGTCGATAAAGGTCTGCTTGCAAATGCGACCGACGCCCTTGATATTGCCGACATGGTAAGTATTCTGGGATCCGAGATATCCAGGGTGCTCGGTTTCAATCTCTCCAAACGACTCCCGGCGCTCCTCCCATCACCTCACCACCACCACCGTCCCCTTCATACTAAACACGCCCCCCGCCGGGCATCGCATCTCGATGAAATAAGTATACACCCCGGTAGGGCATGGCTGTCCTTGTATCGTTCCATCCCAGCAGTTGGAGGGATCCGAGGCGATGAAATGGGATCTTTCGAAGACCTTCTGGCCCCAGCGGCCATAGATCACGAGATGATCTACTTCCGCGATCCCCTGGATGACAAATCGGTCGTTATGGCCGTCGCCATTCGGCGTAAAGCCGCTGGGCACCCCCACATGGGCCGCGTCACAAGCCAGTTTGACGACCACCGTATCGCTGGCGCTGCAGCCTTCGCCATTCGTTCCCGTTGCGATATATTGCATCGTCTTTTTCGGCGTGCAGACAGGGGCTGCGCAATCCGCGCAGCTGAGATACTGTGCCGGGCTCCAGGTCCAGGTGACATCACTGCCCGCGTTGGCATTCAGCGTGACGGAAGCGCCGGCCAGCACCTCGACATCCGGACCGGCGATGACAGTGGGCACGGGCAAGATGGTAATATTAACTTCCGCGGTATCGCTAAAGCAGGAATGGGCATCCGTACCCGTGACAGTATAAACGCCGGAGCGGTCAGGCCTTGCCACCACTTCGGCGGACTGGGTATTGCTGAGGCCGTTGGTATTGTCGATCCAGGAGTAGCTGTACGCGCCGGAAGCATGCAAGGGCACGCTTTTTCCGGGGCACAACGATGCCGTGACGGGCGTGACGGTAAGGGACAAAGGCTGTATCACTTCGACGGCAACATGCCCGGTGTTCTGACAGCCGATGTCGTCCGTGACGGTCACCTGGTAATCTGTATTGACAGCAGGGGAGGCCACGGGTGCAGCGATATCCGCGCGGTCCAGCCCGAGGACGGGCAGCCAGGAATAGGTTTGACCGCCGGATGCAGTCAGCGTCACCGAGCTGTTAAGACAGACAAAGGCCGCTGCCGGCGTCACCGACACCACAGGGGGCGGATGGACCTGTAGGCTGATGCCCGCATCAGCAGAGGCAGTGCAGCCATCGACATCAGTGACCAGTAATTTCAATTGATAGGCGCCGCCTCCCGTATATACGTGCGTGATGGAAGCATCGGTCCCGCTGGCCACGCTACCGTCCCCAAAGTCCCAGGTATATTCCACAGCGCTGACAGCCGTCGCCTTCAATTGCGCCTGCTGCCCGGAACAGATGGCAGTGGCGGCTGCAGTCAAAGCCGCCGTGGGCTGGTCGACGGTCACTTGTTGGATATACTGCCCCGATAGTCCATTGGCGCCGCTGACGGTGAGCGTGACGGTGTACTCACCGGCCTTTTCGTACACATGACTGGGCGTGTTCAGCTCGTCGGCGGTAGTCCCGTCGCCAAAGTCCCAGTGAATGCTGGTGTAGTTGACGGAGTGGTTGGTGAATTGCACGAGCAAAGGTGGACAATGACCTTGGGCCACATAGGAGGCTGAAGCGCTGAAGCTGGCGCCGAAAGGGTCTACCACGATGGTCGCCGTAGCCGTCGAGCTGCAGCCCGTCACAGGGTCCTTTGCCGTCAGGGTCACCGAATAGGTCCCAGCCTGCGTATAGGTATGCGAAGGACTCGCATCAGCCGCGGAGGTCCCCCCGTCTCCAAAATCCCATGTCCAGTCAGGATTACTGCCAAAGCTATTGGTCGTATTGGAGAACGAGACGGTGCTATTCAGTGGCACCGTCGTTCCCGACGGTGTGAAGCTTGCCTTAGGCCCGTTGACGGTCACCTGTGCTATCGCGGTAGGCGTGGTAGCGCTGCAGCCGGAACCATCCTGCACCGTCAGCTTCACGGTATAGTTCCCCGGCTCCGCATAGTTATGCGAAACAGTCCCTCCCTGTGCGGACGTTTGGCCGTCACCGAAATCCCAAAGCCATGACTGGATGGAATTGCCCGCGCTGACCTTCGAGGTGTCCTGCAGCACCACCGGTGATTGAAAGCAGGCATCGTCGGCGATGATCTCATATCCGGCGGCGGCGCCTTTGATGGTCAGCGGAACAATATTGGTGGTATCGGCACATCCGAAATGAACGGAGGTAGTGATAAGCCGCAGACCGCTCTCTCCCCCTTCGAAATGCGTAAGCTTCCCGGAATAGACATTGCCCCATTGGAAATAATCCGGTGTTGCCGTGCCCTGAAAATCCCTGTTGTCGCCGTATTGGAACCGCGCGGAATAATTGCTGGAGGAGATGCCGGTCCAGGGGTTGATGTCATAATTCGACACGCTGACGGCCAGGGTGCCGTCGGGACAAATAGCCGCCTGGTCAGCGGTAAGTACGGGATGTTGTTTCTTGAAGATATCCACTTGGTCGGAGCCCGATATATTGCAGGTGCCGTTTCCTCCACTGACGCTCATGAAATAAACGCCGTTATCGGCATACGTATGCGTCAACTGTGACACCGTACCATCCGACCTGGCAGTATTTCCATCGCCGAAATCCCACAGCAGGCTGGTAGTGGCGCCACCCGGCGTGAAATGGAAGGTCACCACATTGCGTTCCCCGTCGCAGGTGTTGCTGAACCCTGTATACGCGCCCACCGGGGGTAGCACGGTGATATACCCCGTCTTTTCAACCGTGGTCTGGCAGGCGGCATTCTGGGCATGCAGCGTTACGGTATATACGCCCGGGGTCGTGTACACATGCTGCGGGTAAAAAGAAGAGATGCTGCCATCGCCGAATTCCCAGCTGGACCAGAGGGCGTCGGAGGCATACAGCGACGGTGACTCGAACAGCAGGTTCGTATTGGCACACACCGTGGTGGATGGAATGGTGAAATCCAGGTTCAGGGGGCGTGCCACGATGGTGTAGAGGGCGTTGGAGACACCGGTGCATCCGTCTTTGGTGACATAGTTCAATACGATGATGTATTGCCCGATGGCACTAAAGGTATGCGTGGGGGTCGGCGCGGTAGAGGTAGTTCCATCCCCAAAGTCCCAGGTCCATGATTGCAGCAGCTCGAGATGCTGGATCTCATATGTCTTGGTGATTGGGGCATTGCAGGAAGATTCGGGGGCGCCGACAGGTTCGTCGATATAGACGACGGGCGGCTTGACAGACACCTGCTTGGTCATGCTGGCGCTGCAGCCATTGGCGCCAGTGACAGTGAGCTGGACGGTATACACCCGGTAGTTGGTATAAAATTGATTGGAGACAGATGGACCCTGGTGTACGATGGTGGGGAAAGGGTCGGAGGGATCATAATTGAAATTCCAGTCCCACGCCACGGCCCCGGCAGTATGGTCCGTAAAATTCACTGCAGCAGGGGCGCCGCATTTGCCCTGGACATCGACATCGAAGTCGGTGAGCGCAGGCGCCGTCCCGATGGTGATTTGCTTCGACAAGGTCTGACTGCAAGCGCCGAACGCGTCGGTCAGCTTCACCGTATAGATACCCGGACTGGGGAAACTTGCATCGAAAACAGGGGCAGTGCCGGTGCTCCCACCCACCAGCTCCCAGGCCCGGCTATCCGGACTGGGCAGGCTCTTGTCGGAAAGGGTCAGCGTTGCGCCCTGGCAGCCTGTAGCCGGCAGATCGAAATCGGTTTTATAATTGGCTACGTTGAGATAATCGGCCTGCGTGACAGTGGCGGAACAACCGTCCCCACTGGTGGCGGTTAGTTTGACACTATAAGTGCCTTTCTGCCAAAAGGAATAGGAAGGATCAGCCTGTGTGGAAGTATGGCCATCTCCAAAATCCCAGAGATAGGTCAGCGCCCCGGCGCCCGTGCTGGTATTGGTAAACTGCACGGGATCGGATACGTTACAAAGCACTTTTTTGTCGGTGGTGAAGGCAGCCGTCACGGATGGCAGGATCTTCACGATGCCCGTCTTGGTGAGGATGCTGCTGCAGCCATTGCTATTGGTTACGGTGAGACTGACGGTTGCATCACCCGCATGTTGGTAGATATGCGGTTGAACTTCACTCCCCTGCTGAACGACGCCGTCGCCAAAATCCCATAAGTACGCGCTGATAGAGCCACTGCCGGCGGTGGAGGCGCTGCTGAATGGTACAGAGGTGGAGACACAGGCGGAGCCGGAGCTGGTGGAAAAATCGACTGCAGGCGGCTGATAAACGGTAACAGTATGCGTGGCCGTGACAGAATTCGTCCCATCCTTTACAGTAAGGATAACGGTATAATTCCCTTCATCGACATACACCGCTTCGGGTGAAGCAAGGCTGGCAGTATTGCCGTTGCCAAAATCCCATAGGTACACGGCATTGGAGGACGCCCCTGTCGTTTGGTTGGAAAAATGGACGATCAATGGCCGGCAGCCACCCGTCTTGTCACCTGTAAAATCCGCGTGCAGCTGTCCCGAGACGGAAAGTGAAAGCAAAAGGGGGATAAAGCACAATAACAGGGAATAGGGTCTGGTCATGTCCGGGAGGTCGTCCGCTAAGATAGAAAAACATTGCAAAAAAAGCGAATAACACCTTGCCGGGTGATCGTCCCGGCAAGGATCCCGCCCCCTACGCCATCACCACCTTCCTCGCCGTCCTCACCCTCCCATTTCGGGGCACCCTCCTCGACCACGCCCTCCCTTCATTGATCAGCACGTGGATCTCCACGTCCATCGATTTTCCGGAAATGACCAGTTCATTGTCATCCTTCCAGGTCATGTCCAACGCAACATCGGCGACATTCACTCCGCTGGTGCTGCGGCTATAGATCCAAAGCTTGAACTTGATCCGGCCGCCTTCCACGACCAGCACATAATAATCCAATCGGGTCATGTCCGCATGTACGCGCAGGGTGGCCTGAACGGCGCCCCTCGTCACCGACTGGCAGGCAAATTCGAAGGAAGGTTCACTGTGCAGCATGCGTTTTCTGATACTTTCGAGGACGCCGGCATCCAGCTTATATTCCAGGGCAGCCACCCGTAACAAGGCGGCATGGATCACTTCCAGGAAGGCCTTGCTCCTACCTTCACGACCTTTAGCAGCAAGGTCCTCCGGCAAGGAATAACGCGTCGCGACGGCTATCTTTTTTCCGGGATATTTTGTCACCCCTTCATCTTTGTCGGCTCCCACCAGGGTAATGTCGATTCGCTTGTAGTGATCGAGCCCGCAGGCATGCAGTAAGAACGAATAGATCAGGCAGAAGGCTTCTGCTTCCGGGCCCGCGATGGCAGGGTCCGATGTTGACGTCAGATGAAGTTGTGTTCTCATATTTAGACAGTTAGTATGCTATCAGCATAACCCGTTGCAAATGAAAGGCATACGGGTATAACAAAGAGATAAGGCCTGCTCATGGATCAAAAGGTTTAATGATATATGAATTTACTCCTATAACGCCCCTCCAGGCTGTCAATAGAAATCAAATGGATTGTTAACGGAATCTAAACGGCAGACGCTGGGATTTGTCCCAAGGAAAAATTTATTTGTCTCCTACTGTCATATGTAATACTATTTTTAGTAATATTATAGTACGAAAACTACACTCTCTAAAAGTGGGCAACGTCGTCCGATCTGTCAGGTCCGCGTCCAGGAGCTTCCTGGACTGGCTGCATATCACGCTGGATGCAGCAGTGCTTATTTTGCTCCTTCTGGTCTATTACACCCTGTTCACCAACAGCGCTTCCGATCTCGCTGATATCCTGCTGGCGTCCCTCTCTGTGCTGGTAACCATTTTTTCGCTTACGCCCGCTGTCAACCATCTGGGAAATGTAAAGAAGACCTGCGCAAAGGTCCTGTTCCTGGTTATCCTCGTTTGCATCTTTTTGTTAGGCCAAGCGAAGTAATGCTCACATCGTGGGATTCTGCTCCACCAGGGTCCAGCGTTGAAGATCACCCGTCTGCTTCGTTTCCAGGATGATGGAGCTATTGGTGGCGCCGCCCGGGTCACCAGGCGTCAGGTAAAGGTCCGTTCCCTTCACCCGGATGTAATACTGCTGATCCCCGGCGGCGATCAGCTCATATTGCTGATCCTTCAAAGGCTGTTCCTCCATGGCCACGCCGGCCTTTGCCTCCCCTTGCAGGGGCTGCAGCGTCTTCCCCGAAAAGAGGTTCTTCAGCGTATAGCCCCCTTTGTCGGCCGGCTGAAAATGCCACGTCACGCATTTCCAGTTCACGGGCGAATACGCAACGATGGGGGTGCCGTTCGCGCCGTTGGCATCCTTGATGCGGACATACTTGCCCGTGTGCACGTTCTTCAGTGCGAAGTCTCCCTTAATGGGGAGCGTTTGTGTCCGTCCCGGCGATAGAGCCAGCGACAGGACCGTCAGTGCTATGATCAGTTTTTCCATATGTGCTGTTGTCCTCCTCTTCCGGCGTATCCAGGTCCGTCAGGTGCTTCGCCGGGATCACCTTGCTCACCCTGGCTTCGAGTCGGCGGATGGCCTCCATCCTTCCCATGATCGTATAACCCTTCCGTTCACCCGACTGCAATTTATACATCGCATCCCGGTAAGCCGCCCCCGCCCCGTTCAAGGCCTCTTCGATCCTGTCCATGTCCCCTATGAAATCCACGAATTTATCATACAGGGCCCCGCATTGTTTAAAGATCTCTTCCACGTTCTTCACCTGGTTCTCCTTCTGCCACAACAAACGCACTACCTTCAGGGTCGCCACCAGCGTCGTGGGCGTGATCAGCACGATCTTCCGGTTCAGCGCCTGCGTAAAAAGCTCTCCGTTCTGGTTCATCGCCAGGGTCAGCGCCGACTCGATGGGCATGAACATAAAGATATAGTCCGGCGTATGAAGGCCCGCCAGCGATTGATAATTCTTATCCGCCAGGGAACGAATATGGTCCGAGATACTTTTTACATGCTGCTTTAAGAATCCCGCTTTCTGCTCCGGAGTGTCCGCATTGAAGTAATTGCTGTAGGCCGTGAGCGACACCTTGCTGTCGATGATGATATGCTTCCCGTTCGGCAGCCGCAGGATATAGTCCGGCCGCCGCACCCGGTCCTTGTCTTCGTCGACATACTGTTCCTCCCGGGTGAAGTCGATGTATTGCTGCAATCCCTCCGCCTCCAGGATCATGTTCAATCTATCTTCCCCCCAGTTACCCTGGATCTTGACCTCCGACTTCAGCGCCGTCGCCAGGTTGCGGGCATCCTCGCTCAGCTGGGAGTTCAGCTTTTCCAGCGACTCGATCTCTTTCTTCAGCGAGGTGAGGTCGGCAATATCTTCCTTCCGGGTGTCTTCCACTTTTTTGCGGAACTCGGACAGGCCGTCCTTAAAAGGCGTGAGGATGTCGTTCAGCTCCTTCTTATTGGTGGCCACAAAGGCCGTTTGCCTGTCCTCCAGGATCTTTGCCGCGATGTTCCGGAACTGCTCGTGCGAGAGGTCGTGCATGCTTTGCAGCTCGTCTTTAAATCCCGTGATCTTCTCCTGCAGGTGCTTTTCATTTTGCTCCAGCACGGTGAGCTGGTTGGTCAGCCCCGAGAGCTCCTGCTCCTGGCTGGTCAGCTTTGCTTCTGCCAGCGCTAATTTTTCCTGGACAAACCTAAATGACTCCAACGCAACGTACCCCGCGGCCACCTCTTCCCGGGTGAGGCGGCTGTTCACCTCCGCCGTGAGCCGGAGGAGGCTGGCCTGTATGGCCAGCCGGGCCAGCAGATAGCCGAGGGCACTGCCGGCGACCAGTCCTATGAGGAGATAAAAGATGGTTGGCATAATGTGTTTGTGCAGCCAATATACGACGTTAGAAATAATATGCAAATGCTCTTATTAAATCCTAAGTAATTGTACCTACTAATTATAACTGTCCCCTAAACCTCTCCCGCTCAGGCGTCCTTTTTTCCTACCTCTGTGTTTTAAAGATCAAAACTCATCATCTATGAAATTGCTTACCATCTTGTTAGTCGCGGCTGCTTCCTTCTGTTTTGCCAGCTGTGGCGATACTTCCGCCAACTCCAACACCCAATCTACTGCATCATCCGCGCAGGCAATCCAGGTGACAGCTACCGAATATGATAAAAAATACCACGACAATGAAGTGGCCGCCGATAATTTATTCAAAGATAAGAAGGTCGCCATCACGGGTACGGTGGAAAGCATCAACAAAGACATCCTCGACGATGTATATGTCCAGTTGACAGGAGGCGAGGTCTCCATGGGCGTGCAATGCCATTTGACAGATGGGCAGAAGGCGGCCACCCTTAAAAAAGGTGCTGAAATTACGATTGTCGGTACGGGTGGTGGCATGATGGCGACGATCCCTCAGTTGAAGGATGGGGAGATACAGTAAATATTGTATTTTTGGTTCCTAAAAGGAACCTATCTAATGAAGATCGCACCAACCAAAACTATCGTTCTTGCCCTTGCCGTCTCCCTGACCTTCACCAGCTGCGCCGTCCTCACCGACAGCCAGGTGAAGAACATCAACGCCTTCGCCGCCACTGCCAACAGCTACAGCGCCTTTCCCGGCACAGTGGTACGGCAGCGCGCCGAACTCCACCTCCACAGTGAAATGGTGGTAGCCAGTCAAAGCCAGTTCGCAGATGCCGAGCAGATCGCCCGCCGGATGGAGTCGGCCCGGAAAAGCTATAACAACACCGTCCAGCTCTCCTCACAATTCGATCTGTCCCTGCAGCTCATCCAGCAATATGCAGGTCTCCTCACCAAACTAAGCAGCGACCACTATATCTCGGACCTTAGCGCCAACACCACTTCCCTGGGCGAGAACCTGGGCAATCTCGTATCGATCTACAACAGCAAAGCCAAAGATTCCCTGCCCTCCGGCCTCGCCAACACGATTTCCAAAGTGATATTATTGGTGGGCAAACAGCTGACCAAACACAAACAGACAGCCGCCCTCAAGGAGTTCGTCCTGGCAGCCGACACCCTGGTCCAGGTGACGACCCGCAACCTCGTTACGGTATTGGATGGAGAGACCTTCACCGATGCGCACGGCAATTCCTTCCCCTCGTTGAAATCCCTGCTGGCAGTGGAAAGAGATTTTTTTATACAGAGCTGCAAGCGGTCAGTCCTCAGCGATAGCACCCGCACCAACTACTGGGCCATCAAATTCTATTATGACGAGCTGACGGCGCACGATAATACGGAACTGCTTCGCCAGCAGGTGGTCCAGGCATCGAAAAGTCTTGCCAGGGCCCATGCCGAGCTGGCAAAGAATGTAAAAGAGAAAAAAGACCTGAAAGAGATCATCCAGGAGACGCAACAGCTGATCCAGGATGTACAGGCGGCCGGCAGCGCCTTCTCGTCCTTGTCCGGCCTGATCAAACTCCCCATCTAACGAATCATCCAACGGCCATAAACTTTATCGGATATGAATACGGAAACACTCAATGCATTAAAACAGGTCAATACCCTCATTGCTCAATTACAGGATGCCCTCAAGGACACGTCCCTCACACCCCAGGAAAAAACGCTGATCCGGCAAGCCATCAATGACCAGATGGATCTCCAGGACACGCTGATCCAGGATTCCTTGCAGGCCATGGTGGATAAGATCAACGCCGCCAATGCGGACCTGGAGGCCCTTACGGCCAAAATGGAAAACACCAGTGAAAAGCTGGGCAAGCTGGCGGCCACCATCAAGAAAGTGTCCGAGGTTGTAGGAACCCTGGCAGCCATTACTATAAAAGCCATGTCGGCGGGGCTGTTGGGTGGGCTATAAAAAAGTTTACCGGGCAGGGTGACCTTTACGCCATTTCCACCATATATTAGTAAAATCCCTTGCCCCATGCCCGATCAACACCTGCTCCTCCGTATCCGGTCCGGCCGAAGCGACAAAGCACTGGCCACCCTTTATCACCACTTCCCCATGGTCCGGAAAATGATCCGGACCAACGGAGGCAATGCCGCCGACGCCGAAGACATCTTCCAGGAAGCGCTGATCCTCCTCGTACGCAATGTCCGCCAGCGCGACTTTACCCTCACCGCTAAGCTAAGCACCTACTTATATGGCATCTGCCGCCTCCTCTGGAAAGAGGAGCTCCGAAGACGCAACCGCCCCATCCCGCATGAGCTGGCCCATGACCCCGCCGGGCCGGAAGCACCCGCCTTACACGAAGAAAAAGAGCAGCAGGCCCGGCTGGCGGAAAAAGCCCTGGACGAGCTGGGCGAACGTTGCCGCGAGCTGCTCCTCCTCTTTTATCATGGCGGCCTGAAACTAAAGGACATCGCCACCCGGATGGGCTATAGCGCGGAGAACACGGCCAAAAACCAGAAATACAAGTGCCTGGAAGCCGCTAAGGTCCGCCTGAAACAACTCCAACAGATCCACCAAACCCTCTAATACCCTCCCCATGCGCAAAGAACTGGAGCTCATCGAAAAGATCGAAGCCTATCTCCAAGGCAGGCTCAGTCCTGCCGAAACACAAACGTTCGAAGAACAAATAGCAGGCGATCCCGCATTACAGGCCGAAGTGGAGCTGCAACGGCAATTGATGACGGGCATCGACAGGGCTGGGCTTAAAGAAGAAGTACTGACGGCGAAGAAAAGATATACGATCCGGCAGCGCATCCTCAAATGGGGACTGGGTGGATTGATCGTTGCCGCTGTAATTGCCGCGCTCCTGTATTATAAACACATCCCCATCTTCCACAACGCAACCCAGCCGGATCCATCGGGCACGCAGCAAGTGCCCAATCTGCCTATTCTCCGGCCCGCCGATAGCGCCGCCATCGTCAGCGCCTATGTGGACGCCCATGGGAAAAAAGACAGCATGCTCCAGCCCTTTTTTCTCAACGTGTCCCGTGACACCGTGATCGAAACCAAAAAAGGCATCGTCCTGTCCATTCCTGCCAATACTTTCCTCGATGAAGACGATCGGGCGGTAACAGGTAGGGTGCTGCTGGTCCTGAAAGAAGCCCTCGATCCCGCCTCCATCATGACGGCAGGCCTCTCCACCCGCAGTGGCGCGCAGCCATTGTCCACGGGCGGCATGTTCTTTGTCGATGCCCGGCAGGGTTATCATGTCCTGCACATGGACACCACCCGTCCCATCGTGGTGCAGGTCCCCGCATCGGGCGACCAGCGCGATATGCGGCTGTACAAAGGAAGGCGCCTGCCAGATAGCACCATCGACTGGGTGGATCCACGTCCCCTGGAACATGGGTTGGTGGCCGTAGACCCACACCTATTGGACTTCTACCCCCCGCATTACCTGGACTCGCTGCGCAAATGGGGATATAATAGTCGGGACAGGCATTTTACGGATAGCCTGTACTATTCGCTTGCCGCCGGCTTTCATGCCGCGCCCGCACAGGCAGAAGCAGGCCCCAAAGACCGCATCGAACCTCAACAAGATACTGCCGCCCCCCGCAACGACTCCTCGCGCGGCCCTTATTA
Source organism: Flavitalea plasmicola (assembly GCF_030546645.1). Classification (GTDB taxonomy): domain Bacteria; phylum Bacteroidota; class Bacteroidia; order Chitinophagales; family Chitinophagaceae; genus Puia. The sequence continues at coordinate 502,870 of NZ_JAUOTO010000005.1, read as the reverse complement.
CCACCCCCGCCCTTGCGGCATCGACCCTGCCAAAATAAAGACCATCTGGGCCCCGGAATTTAAGAACACGATCATCGCCACCCGCGAATTCGAGCAACGCCTCCAGTGGCTCCATCGGGCCGCCGATGCCGGCAAAATGCTGGACCTCTATGTGACGCACCTGGATTGGAACCTTTCGGACATCGATTCCCTGGTAGCGACCCAATCCGTCGGAGAACAAAAGGAGATCTTCGGTTACTTTGCGCGGCTGCATGACGGTAAGGTCAACCAATCCTCGACGCAGTTCCGCCAACTGGCCGAATACTATACCATGAAAGCCCGCGCCTATGCCGCAGCCATTAAAAAAACAGAAAATGATTACTGGGACCGCCAGGCCTACCTGGACAGCATCGCCACGGGTAAAAGGGTTCAGCGCACAGTTGAGGCCGGCCAGCGTCAGGCTAAAAATGATGGAGAAGAATTGATGGTGAACTTAAAAGAGACTTACCGTCAATTGGGATATAAATTTGTACCCAATCCGCCACCCCCTGCTTTCTACACCGCCACTATCACCAGCACCGGTTGGTACAACATCGATAAGGCAGTGATAGAAGCCACGGCCAGTCGCACGACCCTGAACGTAACCGACCCCGCAACAGGCCGGCGGGCCATCATCAAATATGCTGAAGCAAGTTTCCTGATCCCCGATTGGAAAACCTACGACAGGCTCTATGTCTATCTTTTGCCCGACCGCCTCAGCAGTTTTATGCTTGTCTCCGGCGCCGACGGCAAATACACCGAAAAGTTAAATGAGTTGCTGAAATATGATCTCGTCTGCATTGGCTATAAAGGGGATCAGCCCTGGTATTATCATCAGCGCAACGTACAAGCCAGGAGCTATGCAGGCATTCGGCTCAACAGCATCACCCCGGAGGCGCTCACCCGCGCATTGAACAAAGCAGGCAGCCTGGGCCAGTCATCCGATCTGCAAAAAGAGAACTCCTTTTTCCAGTTTGACATAAAGGATCAAAAGAGGCAGCAGCACAACCGGGAACTCGAAGCGTTGCAGCGGCGGCTGATAGCCATGCTCTTCCCTTGTTGGATCACAAATCAATAACATTCACTGAAAACTAATCTTCCGTATCCTATGATCCGCGTAATCCGCCACATACACATTATCCTGCGCATCGATGCCCAATCCACCGGGTCCCAGGAACTTTGCCTGCGACCCATCCCCATCGGCATAACCTTCCGTACTGCCCGCGACGGTGGACACCACGCCTTGCGGCGTCACTTTCCGGATCCGCGCCCCATCGATGACGTAAATATTCCCCTGGCTGTCCGCCGCCAGGTCACCCGGCTGACGGAATTGAGCGACGCCGGGATCGCCGTCGACAATGATATTTACACCGTTTCCGGCTAAGGTGGACACCACCCCATTCACCGTTATTTTCCGGATACAGAAATTCCCCTGGTCCGACACATAAATATTCCCTTGCCGGTCGCAGGTGACGCCCCCTGGAAACCTGAACTCCGCCGTGGCGCCATCACCATTATGAAGACCCCGCTGACCATCCCCGGCCATCGTGCTCACCATCGCTGCCACGCTGACCTTTCTGACCCTGTGGTTGAAACTATCACCCTCATAAATATTCCCTGCCGCATCGGCGGCAAGCCCTCCGGCATTTACCATGAACCTGGCCGTTAAAGAAGGTCCATCCAGGAATCCCACCGCTTCCATTCCGGCATACGTGGTCACATAGCCGCCCGGCGTTATTTTACGGATGCGGGCGTCCACCTGGTCTATCAGATAACAATTACCGGCCTGATCCACCGCAAGACGATAGGGATCCATCAATCGGGCCGACGGGCCATCCCCGTTGGCGAATCCGAAATTGCCATCCCCCGCCAGCGTCGTCACCTGTCCATTGGCCAGTTGGCGCACCCGGTGATCGGTGTAATCCGCTATATAGAGGGTGCCGTCAGCAGCCACCGCCACGTCGACGGGATATTTGAATTGGGCGGCCAAAGCAGGTCCGTTGGCAAAGCCATCGGTGCCGTCGCCCGCAATAGTAGTGACGATAGCTTTTTTCTCCGGCGGCTGCGGGTTGCCATCGTGTTTGCTTTTCTTACATCCCATACTTAATACCACGATCAGGACGTATTTTACTGAAGGCTTCATCATACTATTTTATTGAAAAGTGATCTTCCGGATCCGGTTGTTATTGGCATCCGCCACATACACATTTCCCTGGGCGTCTATTCCCAGTCCAAAAGGGGTATTGAATTTTGCATCGGCCCCGTCTCCGTCGGCATAGCCTTTCACGCCGCCCGCCACCGTAGACACTTTGCCTTGCGTCGTCACCTTGCGGATCCGTTGATCATCGATGACGTATATATTTCCCTGGGCGTCGGCCACCAGGTCCAGCGGCTGATCGAACTGGGCCGTCGTAGCATCCCCATCGGCAGTGCCCCGCACACCGCTCCCGGCAAACGTGGAGACGACACCGCCGGGTGTGATCTTCCGGATGACGAGGTTCCCCGCATCCATTACATAGATATTATTTTGCTGATCGCAGGTGACGGCGCCGGGATACCGGAACTCGGCAGTCCCTTTGTCCCCATTCCTGAAGCCTTCGGCTCCGTCGCCAGCCGCGGTGGTGACTTGTGCAGCCTGGGACACCGCCCTGATCCGGCCGTTGAAAGTATCTCCTACATAGATATTGCCGTGCTCGTCGGAAGCCAGGCCTTCTGCATTGATAAGGAATTGCGCCGATAATGCAGGGCCGTTTGCAAACCCCGGTGCATTGGTGCCGGCATACGTGGTGACATCACCGTTGGGCGTGATCTTCCGGATCCGGGGGTCCACCTCATCTATCACATAGCAATTACCCGCCGGGTCTGTGGCAATGCGATAAGGATCCTTAAAACGCGCCGCCCCGCCATGGCCATTTACGATGCCGGTGGAATCGCTCCCGGCCAAAGTGCTCACTTGGCCCCCGGCTATCTTCCGGACCCGGTGATCATTATAATCCACCACATAGATCGTTCCATCCGGGGCCACCGCCACGTCGGCAGGAGTAGAGAATGCCGCGGACAAAGCGGGTCCATTTACAACGGCATCCGTGCCGTCACCCGCAATAGTGGAGACGATGGCTTTTTTGTCCGGCTGGTCGGACCCGCCATAGTGATTGCCTTTTTTACATCCTATGCTTAGCACTACGATCAGGACGTATTTTACTCCAGCTTTACGCACGTTCAATTTTATCTCCTGAAGGTGTTCGTGAAGCTTCGCTTTCATCATAATATTTTATTGAAAAGTGATCTTCCGGATCCGGAAATTATTGAGATCAGCCACATAGAGATTCCCCTGTGCATCGATACCGAGTCCTACGGGGTCTTTGAATTTTGCAACGGTGCCTTCTCCATCTGCATAGCCTGCCACGCTGCCTGCCACGGTGGACACCACGCCTTCCGGCGTCACCTTCCGAATGCGGTCCTCGTCGATGACATAGATATTTCCCTGGACGTCGGCGGCAAGGTCCAACAGTCCGCGAAATTGAGCCACATCACCGGCCCCGTCGGCGTCCCCGATCGTTCCGCTGCCGGCAAACGTAGACACCACGCCACCCGCCGTTATTTTCCGGATACAGTTGTTCCCCTGATCCGATACATAGATATTGCCTTGCTGATCACAGGTGACGCCTCCGGGAAAACTGAATTTGGCAGTAGCTCCGTTGCCGTTCCTCAGGCCTTCGCTGCCGTCACCGGCTATCGTGTTCACTTGCGCGGCCACGCTGATCTTTCGGATGCGACCGTTGAAAGTATCGCCCAGGTAGACATTCCCCGCCCCATCGGCGGCAAGCCCTTCCGCATTGATCAGGAATTGTGCAACCAGTGCATCACCATCGCGAAATCCCGGGGTATCGGATCCGGCATACGTGGTGACATGACCTGCAGGAGTGATTTTACGGATCCTTGGGTCAGTTTCATCCAGCACATAACAATTGCCGGCCGGATCCACCACAATGCGGTTGGGGTTCTTGAAGCGCGCCAGGGCGCCATCACCGTCTTTGACATCGGATATATCGCTCCCCGCCAGGGTAGTCACCTGGCCATTAGCTAATTTCCGGACCCGGTGATCGTTGAAATCCGCCACATAGATCGTTCCGTCAGGAGCGACCACGACATCGGCAGGGCTGCGGAATTTGGCGGACAGCAGCGGTCCGTCGGCAAAGGCATTGGAGCCGTCACCCGCAATAGTGGAGACGATGGCTTTTTTATCCGGCTGGTCGGACCCGGCATCGTGATTGCCTTTTTTACATCCTATATGGAGGGCGGTGACCATGAGGCCAATCACCGCAACGTGCGTGCATTGTCGCTGAACAGGTGTCATACTGAACGTTTTGCTCATTGACACCCGATCGGTTCGCCCCGTTGTACGCGCCCGGCCCTAACTACCCATCGGCGGGATTGCGCGTACCAACGGCAAATAGATCTCCCTGTTTTATTTCAGCTCGAACACCGCCAGCTTCGCCTCCGACTGTCCCATGTTCACAAAATCCAGCTTACCACCGGCCGCGACAAATACATAATCTCCTTTCTTTCCCAACGTTGCACCAGCCACCCCCACTGCCGCCGATCCATCACCCACCCTGATAATCACCACGGGCCCCTTGCGAGTACCCGCGTGCCGCACCAGTCCTGCAGCCATCGTCATCCGGTAGCCCCTTACTGGCCGCTCATCGAACAAAAGATGGAAAGCGCTATCCGCAAATGGAGCACCCAGCTCCTGATACGGCTGATGGGGCAGCTCCATATCGATGACATGGAACTCATGGTCGTCCTCATTCCACACCCGGTGGACCCGCGGCGTGTCATAAAATCCCTCGAACCAAATGCGACCGTCCGTAAAGGCTGGTCTGCCCTTCGGTTCGATCCGCACCTCCGAGCCCGTCTTGGTATCACTGAGAATAAGAAATACAGAAGGCGTCGAATGCTTATGCCAGCGGGACGTATCCCCGGCAGGAACATGGACATCCAGGATCCGTACCCAGCCGTTGTCAAACACCTTATGATGCATGGGCTCTTCACTCACCTGTACCTGGGCAAAACCCGCTGGTGCTATCAGCATGGCCAGCACGATCAAAATATTATTGCTGCGCATAGTTCTTTTTTCTTCCCACAAATCTAATCACAGAACCCTTCCCATTGTGATATTTCCCTTCATTTAATTGGATTTCGGCTTCCTCCAGCACCAGCGTGTCATAATTTGGAAAATCGGTCATTATTTCTGCCGTCGCGTACAACATATCGATGTCCCTTGGTCCCCCGACCTTCGGATCCAGTTGGACGTAATGCAGATGGCTTTTGCTGAAAGCCTCAAAAATAATGATCCCGCCTGGCCGGAGATAGCCATCCAGCTTCCGGTGAAAGACCGGCTTCTTCTCAGCGTCAAAATGTGCATACACCAGCCCAATGGCATCGAATGATTCCTTTTCAAATGGCAGTTGCTCCAGGTCTCCCACGATATAGTCCAGCGTAATACCCTGCTCTTTTGCAAGCGCCAATGCTTTCGATCGCCCTTCCGCGCTTTGATCGAATGAAGTCACTTTCCATCCAAGCCGGGCGGCAAATACCCCATTGCGTCCTTCCCCATCGGCCGGCATGAGGATCGACCCTGGCTGAAATTTTTCAAGCCATTCCTTAAAGAATAAATTCGGCGTTTTGCCATAAGCGAATTCCTGGTCTTTGTATCGCTCATCCCATTTCTGATCCATCATAATTTTATTTACCCCAAAGGTAGCTCTCCCAGTCGTCAGCAGGATAGGACAAAAATAAAGTTGAGCAGGACTTACCTGAAATGCTGCCTGAAAACCTCGGGTGAATGCCCTGTATGCTTTTTAAAGAACCGGATAAAGTAAGCGACATCTTCATAGCCCAGTTGATAGGCGATCTGGCTCACCTGGTTGGAGGTGGCCAGCAGCAGTCTTTTCGACTCCAGGATGATATATTCATGGATCAGCGCCGAGCACGTTTTACCCAGCATCGCCTTCGTGATCGCATTCAGCTGGTAGGGGGAAAGGTGCAACATCGCAGCATATGCAGACACCTCCTTATGGTGGGAAATATCCGTCTCTAAAAGCTCTAATAGCTCCTCCAGTTTTTCCTGTGCATAGCTAACGACACCCGGAGCGCTTTCACGATGCTGCCGCACCAGCTCTACCAGGAAAATATCCAGGTATGCCTTGATCACCTTTTGATAGCCCTCTTGTTTGTCAGTATACTCCTGGAATAGGTGATCCAAGCCGGCGATCAACTTTTTAAACCTGGCGGCCTCAAAAAGGTAATGGTTCCGAATACCTGCCTTTCGCAGCAGCTGCTTTGATCCCTTGTCATTCGGATAGTAGGTCCCGGTCTCAAACGCCAGCAGATACCCTATGGCGCCCGCTTTCAGGGTAAGCTGATGCACCTGCCCCGGGCGCATGAAGGCGACGGAATGGTCGCAAACCTCGTACGATGTAAAATCTATCTCATGACGACCTGCGCCTTTTTTCAACGCCAGCACATAAAAGAAATCATGCCGGTGAAGTTCCTGGACCATGTCCTTCCCATCCAGCAGCGTCCTGACATCCCGGATACTGAATCCTCCGAAGAAGTCCGGCTCTTTCTGGGCCACCTGAATATGCCTGATCGGAATGTTTTTCATTTAATACCTTTGACGTCCCATGACACTTCGTGAAGCCATTGCCCTCATTGACGCCGCCACGCCACTCCTGCCATCCGCACATCCGCAACACTGGGCGGACCTGGGTTGCGGCACCGGGCTCTTCACGGAAGCACTCACGCATTTGCTACCGCTCCAAAGCACGGTCTACGGCGTCGACACCAACCCCCGGCTTCGACAAACCGCCCACATGATACCCATAAAAGCCGACTTTGTCAAAGACGATCTTCCGTTGCGTGATCTCGACGGCATACTGATGGCTAATTCCCTCCACTACGTCAAAGATAAACCCTCCCTGCTGGACAAGCTCAGCGCCTGTATGCGCCCCGGCAGCCCGGTGCTCATCGTCGAATACGACACGGACCAGGCCGTCTCCACCTGGGTGCCGTATCCTGTAAGCTATGCTTCCCTGACAAAACTCTTCATCACTGCAGGCTACAAGCAGGTGAAAAAATTAGGGCAACGTCCCTCCGCCTATGGCAGGGCCAATATGTATGCAGCGATTGCACTTAACTGAATTTTATTTTCGGGTAACCGAATATTTAAATCGTTAAATACTTAATACATTTAACAACTTCCTTTTTTCACTGTCAATAACATTCTCACAAGCCCATCCCCGTCGGAACCATATCTATTCATAAAAAAACAATGTTATGAACATGCATCATCATGCCCGCCACTGGACCATCGTAGCGTTCACGCTGCTTATCTTCACCGCCTGCCGGAAAGACATCAACGCACCCGTTGCACCGGCCACCACCAGCAATGAAGAGCTGGTACTCACGCCCGCCGGCTATATGGAAAAGTCCCGGGTCCACTTCATTGGGGAAGGACATCAGCTCACCGTCTACAAAGGCCGGCTGCTGAAGACCGACGGCCGCACAGGCAAAACGCTGGAAGATTTTGGAGAAGTAAAAAGAACGGCGCCCATCGTCCCTGCCCCTGCCTCGGGATGGATCGCTTATGCTTATTGGACCAACACGGGGACGGCCATCACTAATTTCACCACCAATTGGGTCGTGCCTTCAGTGCCGGCGTCGAAAGCCAGCCAGACCTTATTTCTATTCAATGGAATGCAGGACGGCACCACCTCCACCTCCTATATCATCCAACCCGTATTGCAATGGGGTCCCTCGGCGGCGGGAGGCGGAAAATACTGGGCCATCACCAACTGGTATGTATCCAGCAGCCAGGCATTCTTTGGCAGTCTCGTCACCGTCAATCCCGGCACGACGCTGCAGGGCGTCATGAAGCAAACGGCCGTCTCCGGTAGTAACTACAGCTACAATTCTTCCTTTACTGGCTACTCCGCCGCCTCTGCCCTCCAGGTCAACAATGTCCCGCAGGCTTTCTGGGCAGCCGAGACGCTGGAAGCCTATGGCATCACCAATGTCAGCACACAATATCCTCCCAACAGCAGCGTAGCCATGTCCTCCATCCAGATCCTGAAAGGCAGCACCAATGCCAGCATCGGCTGGACAACGGCACACGCCAGCGGCGCTCCGCAACGGGCCATCGTGGTGAGCAACAGCTCTCCGGGCGGGGAGGTGGATATTACGTTCAGGTGATCAGTCATCGACCCCTATCCCTTACCGCTCATCCACCCCTCCAACACCTTGTTGAACGCTTCCGGCCTTTCCATATTCAACATATGCGCCACACCTGGAAAATTCACCAGCCTGGCCGACGGCAGTTCATGTCGATACCAGTTCGTCACCTGTAGAATGAACGGAATATCCTTATCTCCCTGGATGATGAGGACGGGACAATGGATCTCTTTCAGCCGGGTGGCCGCGCCCTTGGGATTAAAAACAGGGAAAGCGCCGACGTCCATCTTGTTTTGCATCGTCGTCCTGTAAATATAGCCGCGAACCGCCGTATCCACCTCGCCGGGCTTACGGTACGGTCCGTCGCACCACACGGAGGTAAAATATTCGGCCATCAGGCGGTGATCGCCGGTGGCATGAATACTATCCATTATTTGAAAGGTCCGTCGCGTCGCCGTATCCATTTTCATCACCGCCGGCCACCCGCTGAGGCCCGGGGAGACCACGATCAGCCGGGTCACCCGCTGAGGATAAGCCAGCGTAAAGTCGGTGGCGCAGGCCGCCCCCATGGAGAGCCCCACCACGGCAGTCTGCTGCACATGCAGGCTGTCCAGCACAATGCGGATGACATCGGCCACCAGCAGGCTGGTGTCGATCCCCGTGGTGGCGCCATGCCCCGGCATGTCGATCCGCACCACCTTGTAATGCTTTTTAAAGTATGCTTCCTGTCTATCCCACATGTAGAGGTCCTGGTAACCGGCATGCACCAACAAGAGGGCCGGTCCGGTGCCGCTGACAACGCAATGCACCCGGAGATGGCCCGCGTCGATAAAATATTCGGCTGCATAGGTTCTCACCAAAGCCATGCAGACCAACAGGCAGAAGAAATTCTTTTTCATATATAAACAGGTTTATTCCGTTCGCAGGTTTTTCACCGGGTTCATCAACGCCGCCTTCACCGCCTGGATCCCCACTGTCGCCAGGGTGATCGCCACCACCAGCAGGGCCGCACCCGCAAAGACCCATGCGCTGACCCCTGCCCGGTAGGTAAAGTCCTGCAGCCACCGGTGCATCGCCCACCATGCCAATGGGATCGCAATGACGATGGCCACCAGCGCCATCCGTATAAACCCGCCCGACAACAGCACCACCAGCTGGGGGATCGAGGCGCCCAGCACTTTCCGGATGCCTATTTCTTTCACCCGCTGGCGGGCGGCATAGGCCGACAGCCCGAACAGCCCCAGGCAGGCAAGGACGATGGCCACCAGGGAAAATAAATGCATCACCGTCCCCAGCCGCTGTTCCGCCCGGTACATCTTATTGTAATCCTCGTCCAGGAACCGGTATTCGAAGGGCATATACGGTATCAGCTTCTTCCACGTCGCGCCAATCCCTGCGATCGTTTCCGGCAATCGGCGTCCACTTAGTTTTACCAGTATGGTATTGGCCCGGTACCCGGGGAAAAGCACCAGGGGCTTGATCGGCTGGTGCAATGACTGGAAATGGAAATCTTTCACCACTCCCCTGACATAGCCCGGACGGGTCTCATCCATGAACATTTTCTTGCCGACGGCCTCCTGCGGGCTCCATCCCAGCACACGGGCCGCGGATTCATTCAGGATAAAATGAAAGGTGGGGGACACCTGGTGCTCCGGTACGCCCGGAGGGATGTCAGGATGTGCGTCTTTCATATCCTGCGCCGTAATATTTTCCCCTGCCACCAGCTGTAGTCCCATGGTCGGAATAAAATATTCATCGATCCGGTCGCCGTTTACGGCCAGTTGCTCACCGGCACGCATGGTCGAATTACGCATATTATAGCCGCTGACGATGTTGATGGGCGTGTTGCCGCTGCGGGCAACATTGAGTATTTGGGGATCACGGCGAAGCTCCGTCCGCAGCAGCTGAATGTCTTCGATCTTGCTGATCGTCGGCAATACGAGCACATGATCCCGGTCGTACCCCAGCTGCTTATGCTGGATAAAATTCAGCTGCTGCTGCATGATGAAGGTGGATACGATGAGGAACACCGATATGACGAACTGGAAGACGATCAGCGATTGCCGCAGTCCCTGGCCGGAAGACGTATTTTTAAAAGCGCCTTTCAGCACCTTCACAGGCTGAAAGCCCGTGAGCACAACGGCCGGATAGCTGCCCGCCAGGAAGCTCACCACTACGCCCGTCAGCAGGCTGAAAGACAGGAAAGGGAGGGACAGCAGCTCATGCATCGCCAGCTCCCTGCCTGTCAGCCGGCGGAAAGCCGGAAGCAACAGCGCCGCCGCCACGAGGCTCAGCATCACTGCCACCCCGCATACAAGGGCCGACTCGCTGATGAATTGCCAGAACAGCTGGCCTCTTCCTGCGCCAATGACTTTCCGCACCCCGACCTCCCGGGCCCGCTCCATGCTGCGCGCTGTGCTCAGGTTGATATACGTGCTGCAGGCAATGACGAGGATCAGCAAGGCCACGCCCGCGAGAATATAGATATAGGAGATGGAAGTGGTCGGCTCAAAACTCCCGTAATCCGAATACAGGTGGATGCGCAGGAAAGGTTCCAGGTAGAAGTTGATGGTCGCCCCCTTGCCCGCCATTTCCTTTTTCATGAATGCAGGCAGCTTGGCTTGCAAGGACGCAAAGGCCGCCTCGTCCCTCAGCAGCAGGTAGGTCGTATAATTGGCCTCCCAATAAGTCTCTTCCTGGTTTTCCCCCAGGGAGGAGAAGCTGCCCAGCAGGTCAAACCTGAACTGGGAATTCAGCGGACAGTCTTTCATTACTCCCGTCACCTGGTAGGGTACGCTGTCGGCGCCCACCATCAGCACCTTACCGATGGGGTCTTCTCCACCGAAATACTTTTTAGCCGTGGATTCCGTCACCACCACCTTATTTTGCCCCGATAAGGCCGACCGGACATCGCCGCGCACCAGCGGCATGCTGAAAAGGTCGAAAAAGCTGCTGTCCGCATACATAAAATGCGTCTCCTTGAACAGCTTGTCCCGGTAAGCTACGATCCTGTCAGGGTCCGTCATCCGCACCGCCGACTGCACTTCCGGGAAATTTTTGCGGAAAGCAGGCGCCACCTTCGTGCTGGTGAAGTTCCCCTTAGGCGAGTCCCCGCTCCCGTCAAAATGATACTCCATGATGACACGGGCGATCCGGGAGCCGTTGGTCTGAAACTGATCATAGCTCAGTTCATGCTTGATATACAATGTGATAAGCAGGCAGCTGGTCAATCCCACCGTCAATCCGAACACATTAATGAAGAAAGACACCCGGTTTTTACGGAAATTCCGCAGCGCCGTCATAATTAAATTTTTCAACATAATGTCGTTTTTTAACTATAATCAAGTAATGAAAAATAGGTGCAAACCCTTATGGTGGCATGTTCCCTTTCTAAATAGTATGTATTACAAAAAAATCAGCGTTTCTATGCAGTAGAATTTGTTCTAACGCTTCAGACACTTATCCCGGCTCTGCTAACAGCAACAGACCTCTCATCTCAGACCTGATTCACACGAGAACCAGATTCACGCGAGTGTTTTTACTTGTTACTATTTTGAAAACATGATCTTGGGACCCTGGTCCTTAAGATACCATTTAATCTTAAACCGATGAAAACTAAATCTGTGACCGTTGCGGTCCTGATAATGGCAGTGCTATGCTGCAGTTATTCCACCTCGAATGCACAAGGGTGCGCCTCATCTGCAGGCGCAAACAATGCCACCAGCTTTTCAACTGCCGCATATGGCAGCTTTCCATGGACCAATGCTGGTAATGCACAGGCCAGTGATGGGAACTATGCAAGCGCCACCCAGGCATTAGGGGTATTGTCCTCCGCGTACTCGGACTATTTGATCATTGAAAACTTCGGATTCTCGATACCCTCTACAGCCACCATTTGCGAGATCCGGGTGGAGGTAGAGAGAAGTGCAACGGGGCTAGGCATCGGCGGTAGTAAGGTTACAGATCAATCGATACGGCTGCTGCAAAACGGAACCCTCTATGGCGGCGATCTTGCCTCTGGAACCACATGGCCCTCTTCCGACGGCATCGTCACCTATGGTATAGGTACATTGGCCAGTACCTGGGGAGGCAGTTGGCAGCCTTCGGATGTCAACAGCGCCAATTTTGGCGTGGCCATCTCAGCCAAATTAACGACGGGTCTGGTAGCCTTGGGCATGACGGCAAAGATCGATCGGGTAAGGATCATGGTGATCTACGATCCCAACACCGTACTGGCCCTGGGCCTGGAGAACTTTACGGCCACCCGGTCACCGGACGGTGATGGACACCGCCTCACCTGGACCGCAGCCACGGACGTAACAGGCGCCCGCTTCGTCATTCAACGTTCCGGCAATGCCCATGAATGGCAGGACATTGCAACCATCGCCGCATCCGCCCCTGACCACTCGTATACGTACATCGACCATACACCCTTGAACGGCGCTAATTTCTATCGTATCCGGATGGAAGATGCAGGCAAAAGATCTGTATACTCCACGGTCAGCGAAGTAAGGGATGACCGTACAGCCTTCCGGTGCTGGCCCAATCCGTTCACGGACCTGATCCATCTTTCCGGACCGCCTGACACGAGGACCGTGACACTGAAAGATCTGCAGGGGCGTGTGCTCTATACAACAGCGGCGGCCGCTCCCACCGGCGAGTGGCAGATCCCGGCAGGTCACCTGCGTCCCGGTCTGTACTTCATGCAGGTGGGGAATGAAATGATCAGGATATTGAAACAGTAGCGGACCCGCGGTCCGTCAAACATATGGTCAGCCCACTTCCGCATCGGGCTGCAACCAGGGCCTCTCAAATCAGGGCCCGGCGCTCGGACGGCGTCGGGCCCACTTTTACCTTGCCAGCCATTGGCATATTGCTGCTGTCCCTATAGCTTGCTTACTTTCATCGTTTCCACATGATCCTTGTCCCTGAACTGCACCAGGTAAATACCTCCGGGCATCCTGCTCAGATCAAGCAATAGCTTCTTCCCCTCCATGTGCTCTTTCATCAGTATCCTGCCGGACTGGTCCGTCACCACCACCGTAGCGGCGCCCCCTGATGCGTCTGTCCTTCGTAGGGTGAGGGATTGCATTACAGGGTTCGGATACATCGCCAGGGAAAAAGGCAAAGCCCCGTACTTCAGGCTGACGATCTCACTGTAGCTGGCGCTGCCATCCAGGTCTTCCATTTTCAAACGATAGTAGTTCATTCCCGCTGCGGGGGCGTCATCCGTGAAGGCATAAGAGGGTTCGCCCGCTCCGTTGACAACACCGATCTCATGGAACCCGGCGCCGTCGGTGCTTCTTTCCACGATAAATCGATCGAAGTTGGTCGCCTGTCCCGCCTGCCAGCGCAGCTGCGTGCTGGCGCCATCGCTGGTCGCGTAGAATGCCAGCAGCGCTACAGGCAACGTTACGCCGAAGTTGGTCGCCGTCAGCAGCCCCAGGCTTACGCCGGAGATGGAGGCATTGCTGACATAATAGCTGCCGGGTGTCCCATCAGTGCTGTTCGTCGTCGTTACAATGGTGCCACTCTGCGGCAGGTTGCCGATGGCCAGCTGCAGCAACGATTCCGTATTCCCGTTCAGGTCGGACGCCAGATAGCGGATCCCCAGCGTACCCGTGAAGGTGATGGGAGTGGTAAAAGTAAATACCTTATTGATGGAGGCGCCCAGCGGACCCGTGCGCGGCGTGGTAGAGTAAGCGATCGTGTCACTGGTGATGGTAAGGTTCGAGGTGGGAATAAGCGTAAGACCCTCCGTATAGAAAGTGGTGCCGCCGGAAATGAAGATGCCGGAAGAGCCGACACTGAGCTGTGCGCTCACGCTCATGGCAGCCAGCAGCGCCCATGCGGTAAACAGTACTTTCATATGCTGAATTTTAAACGGTGAGAAAATGAGCTAATTACTATACAGCCAGTACGTGCCATCCCACACCAGCTCGAACTTCTGCGCCAATCCCGTAACATTGTCAAAGGTCCATGATTGGGTCGCGCTGGTCGTATTGTTGCTTAATATGTACAGGGAATTACCGCCCAGGTTGAGGCCGGCGCCCGCAAAGCGGCTTTGGAAGACGATACGTTGACCGGCCACCGGCGAAGACGGCAGCGTGACGGTGACGTTGCCCGTGATCACCACCCGCAGGGATGATGCCGGCAGCGTAGTGGTGCTGCTGACCACCGTATATCCATTGTCCATCCAGGCGGCGACGCTCCCGTTGAAACCCAGCACCTGCCCCTGCAGCAATCCGGACGCATTGAATTTGGAAGGCGTCAGCACGCCATCGGCGACATGCTTGTTTTGCACGGCATACGACAGCAGCTTCAAGCCGGTGATGGCACTGTCCGCCATCTTCGAGGTCGTCACGGTCCCATTCGCCACTTTAGACGTCGTAATGGCATTGGCTTGTATCATTATATTTTGGACAGCGAAGGTTCCAATACTGGGGTTCGGATAGGTGCCAGCCAGGCTCCCTCCCGCAGTGGTGCCCGTCAAGGAAGAGATCTGGACCCAGCTGGGCGTGCCTGCCGATCCTATGTTGTAATAAAGGCCTTCCGGCACATCCGTCTGGTAAATAAGCAGCCCTTTTGCAGGCGAACTGATGACGCCCGTGTTCGCCACCCGGGGAACAAGGAATCCCTTGTTGGTGGACTCCACCTGCAGCTGTGCGCTGGCATCCGGGGTATTCGTGCCTATTCCCACCTGCCCCATGGCCGCCGGCCTGATGGCCACCAAAGCGGCAGCCAGCACCAACGGCAAAATGTAATTGACCCTTTGCATGAGATATGTTTTTGGTTTTAAATGCTCCTATATCACCCGGATGGCCGGGCAAGCGGCTTTGTAACGATGATGGACAATCGAAATCAGATCCGCAAAGGATCAGGAATGGAAGAATATGCGAAGGACAGGAACAATAAGGGGAGCAGAACGGAACCAATCAAAACTTACACCTGGGAGGTTGTTTAACTAGGAGGGTCAATGTAAATATAAGGAAAAAATGAATATATTAAATTTTGCCTTTCCCATTTGTATTTAAAAACAAAAACCGCCGATCAAAAAGACGGCGGCCTGCAATATAATAATCAAGAAAAGCTATTTACACCGGACCTCTTTGCTTAATTTCCTGACGCGCGTCACAGAAACCCCAATCAACGAGGCGATCTTCTCCACGGAGAATTCGGTATTAGCCAGCAGTGCTCTTACAGACTTTTCCAGTCCTTCATTAATTCCTTTACGATGCCCTTCCTGGAGCCCTTCCTGCCACCTCCACTCCGCCACTTGTTCAAAAATATCCATGGTATTCTTTTTACCTGTTATCTTATCAATTTCTTTTCTAAAGATACGATTACTTTCCGTTTTCTCAAATCGCACATAGTTGTCCAAAAACGTTAAAATGGCCTGCAATTTTTTCCTTTCGAATATACCGCCTTCATACAATTTCCTGAAAACAAATAACTTCCCGGCCAATAATTTCTTGTCCAGGTCCTTCCCCTTTAGCAAGGCCTTTTTAGCCGCCAGGACCACCCATGCAAAAGGGTTATCACTTCTTCCCAATTCTTCGTCCGGACAATCGAGAATGCACAGGGTATTATATTGGTACTTTAAGTTTGTTCTCATGAACTGATATTCGTAGCAATCCGGCAACCGCTTGCCATCGGGCCCGGTGTAGATCGCTATGGCTGCCACAGGCTTACGATAGCGGTCGAGACACCGGTAAAAATACCGGAACATACGTTCAGGGAACAGAGCCCGATCCCTGGCTTTTGTTTTATCCTGGATCTCAATATGGACCAGCACCCATTCCTCTTCCCCATCCTTTCGAAAGACTTTAACCAGCTTATCTACTACCCGGACATCCGATTCTTTCTCCGGTTCCGGGTACATCTCCGCCAGTTCCTTGTCGAGAAAGGCAAATGCTCGCCGCATGTCAAACACCTTATCTGCATCGGGAAAAACGAATCTCAGTAAGTCGTCAAACACCCATTCCAACAATCCCTTCCAAAGGATGTCCTTATTATGTCGCATAACGTCAAGTTGATCTTAGCAATACTGTATTACCGCCAGGTTCAACTTGCAGGGGAATCAATAGGTAGTCTGAGTAAAGAGTGGGTTGGAAAGTATACTTACAAAGCTAAATAATACAAGAACTCAAAAAAAATTATTCTGAAGGACAAAGGCAATGCATCCCCTCTACCCCTTCTCCGTCTGCGAACGATACGTACTCTCGAAGATCTTATCCGCATTCTTTGCCTCAAAACCCTCTCTCCGGTGCTGACGTCCCAGGGCAGCAGCAGGCAGCGAAGCAAACTCCGGCAAGACCTTTCTTTCCGCAAACTCCACGTAGCTGCCCGCGATCGGCCTCTTCTCACCACCCGCAAAGGCAGCTTCGATCTTTCCCGCAACTGTCGCGCTCTGCAGCAGCAATCCATCCGGGCTTTGCTTGATCTTCCCGCCCGCGCTGTTCAGCGTGAATCCATGCCGCTCCAGGAAATCATTGAAGGTCGCGATGGTATCATATCCAGCGGGCAGATTGTGTACGCTGATCGTAAAATGATTGAGATAATACCTGTTGTAAATTACCCAGGCCGCATATTCGCTCTCCGCGGCCAGCACTTCATAATCCGCCAGCGTGGGCAAAGGCCACAGGCTGCTGTGCAAGAATGCATCCAGTGCCGCCCCATCGGACAGGTCCAACGCATCGACAGGGTCGGAATGGATCTCGCCGGTGTACTTGCCGATGATGGCCTGGGCCCCGGCCGACAGGTCCTGCACCCGCAGCTGGCTGAGAAAGATCCGGGGATACCGCTCCGCAGGGGGCGAATACCAGTATGCATCCAGCTTTTTTTCGGAGAAATAATAGTAATCTCTTTTTATATAGCCAAGGGCGAGGAAGACCTTTTCCAGCGAGGCAATACCCAGGTGCGGGATGCCCAGGCTGCGGAAGGCGATATGGTCATTTTCGACTTCGCCGTGAGACCGGATGATCCCTTCGGACACCATGACGTCCAGCACTCTTTGCACATCGGGGACCCTTTCTGTATAGCGGCGCATCAGTCCATCGAGGACAACATCCAGCGCGTGATGATTAGGCATGCCGCAATATAATATATTTCGCCCTATCCGGATATTCCGTCCTCTCCGCAGCTGCAATAGCCCCCCAGGTTATTCCCGGGCCCCGTCCGGGTTCGTAGATCTACGATACTTCCTTCGGGTTATACCCGGTACTAGGTGTTTGTGCCTAATGCTCAATAAGTTTAGTAATAAATGATGGCAATGCTTCATGCAAATCCTTGGCAGGCGCGGATTTCCACCGCATCTTTGTTCTGTTGAAAGCAACGAAGCCACAACATCCAATAGACTACTGAAAACCCGATCCGATATCCTGAGAAAAAGATCCACTATCCGAAGCCGATCCAATATCCAAAATCCGTCCAATGTCCGAAGAAACCGTAGACCTGATCCTGTAAGCCGTCCAATATCCAAAAACCCCATCCGTTTCCTATGAGCCCGTTGAACATCCGTATCCATGATCTACCCTGTGCCTTAAGCTTGATGATCCAGTCCTATTGAAACCGAAGGTTCACCCACTACTGTAACTACGAGCGCCGAAGGCGCCACTGTAACCACAAAAAAGAGACCCTATACAGTGAATTGCAAAACCCGCCGGCTAACCCCTGGCGGGTTTTGTCTTTGCAGCCTACCCCTTCAGCCTTTTCATAACCACCGCCTTCCGCTTACGCCAGGTGGTCACCAGCCGGTCGTCGTAGATCACAGCCCCCTTTTTTACGGTGCCTTCTCCAGCCAGTTTCCGGGCCAGGGACAGGCTGATCCGCGCCGCCTTCTGGTGCTTTTTCCGCCAGGCTTGCTGCATTGCCAGCTGTTCCGCCTCATAAGCGCTGATCGCCGCCTTTAGTACGGCCAGCTCCTGCTTGTATAATTTTTCCCGCCGATAGAGCACCAGCAGCCGGGCGATGGCTGTCTCATTCAGCGGCTGGTTGCGTAACACCCGCTGGTACGCCTCGATGGCTTCATCAGTCTCTCCATCCAGTTCCAGGGCCTTCGCCCTGGCAAGCAGCTCTTTGTCGGAAATAGCTTTGTCCAGCATAATAAATGGTCACCAGAAAAATCCGTGCCGGCCTGCCATTCCACCGACAAAATCCCTCCTTTCGCCGCCCATTTCCCTGAATACTGCCTAATGCCCCTTGTGGAGAAACCCCTAACCCCCTAGATTTGAGTAAAATTCAAAAAGATGACAGACGATAAGGATAAATATGTCGACAGACGGTCCGGACGGGTGGGGGCAGGGCTATTCCTCCTCCTCATCGGGGGGGTGTTACTGGTGGACCAGATGGGCGTACCCTTACCCGGTTGGCTTTTCAGCTGGCACGTGCTCCTGATCGCTGTCGGCCTTTTCCTCGGGCTGCGGCACAATTTCCGGGGCGGCTCCTGGGCCATCCTGATACTGGTAGGCGGCTTCTTTCTGTTACAGGACACTTTTCCGGATATACCGCTCCGCCGGTTTGCCTGGCCGGCCGCGCTCATCTTCATAGGCCTGGTGATCATCTTCTCCCCCCGCCGCCATAGCCGTCATTGGCGGAACAAATGGAGGGAGAACTGGAAGGACGAATGGGGCAACAAGGGCTATACCCAGGGCTTTTCCTCCACCAGGGAAGGCTATTCCTCCGAAGATTTTGTGGATTCCACCGCTATTTTCGGCGGCGTCCATAAAAAGGTCGTCTCGAAGAACTTCAAAGGCGGCGATATCACCAGCATCATGGGCGGCACCGAGCTCGACCTTACCCAGGCCGACTTCACGGGCGTCATTCACCTGGACGTCACCCAGGTGATGGGCGGCACCAAGATCATCGTACCGCCTCATTGGGAGGTCCGCTGCGAAGTATCGGCCATGTTCGCCGGCTTCGAAGACAAAAGACAGCAGCCGGCCATCACCAATCCCGACAAGGTGCTGATCATTGATGGCACTTCCATCTTCGGAGGCATTGAATTGAAGAATTTTTAACCCAAAAGCAACAGTCATGAACTGGTATCTTTCAAAGATCGTTTTCAGGATCATCTGCGGGGATGGCGACCATACCCCCCAGTTTGACGAGCAGCTTCGGCTGATCATTGCCAATGACGAAGAGGAAGCATTCAGTAAAGCCATGCTCATTGGCGAAAAAGAGCAGGATGGGTTCTACAATCACGAGCAAAAGGTCGTGCAATGGAAGTTCATCAATGTAGCCGAACTATACAAGCTCAGCGGTCTCCTGGACGGCGCCGAAGTGTATTCCCGCATCCACGAGACGGACGACCCCGACCATTATATTGAATTCACGAATAGAAAGGCGGCCCACATCCAGGGCAATGGGACGCATAAATTGCTGGAGTTACTTTAAACCGTTTTTAATTGGCAAGATCACCGCTCTCCATCACAAAATTCCTCCTCATCTTCGTCTCCTGGTGGCTCATTTGGGCCTTCCTGCAGACCCTGCTGCTGATGGGATTTGGATTGCAGCTGGGCATCGCCGTGGCCGACAGCCTGGTCGCCAATACCCTCGTCGCCTTGTCATGTGGTTTCGTCAGCAACAACCTCCAGTATTACCTCCCTAAAAAAGAGCGATATTGGTATATCCTGTTCCTCAGCCTGGGTCTCACGATCCTGATCACCATCGCCTGCAAAGGCATACTGGTGCCCCTGCTCAGCCACCAGTATGGCGACCCGGGGTACGCCAGTTTCTTTTCGAAGTCATGGCCCGTCCGCTTTGACATCATCTTCCTCCAGGTGGGCTGTATGACCATCCTCAGCGTACTTTGGTATTCTTCCGAGGAGGAGGCTCAGCAGATCCAGCGCAAGACGGACGCCGAGCGCATGTCGAAAGAGGCCGAACTATTCAAGCTGCGCCAGCAACTGGCCCCGCATTTCTTGTTCAACAGCCTCAACAGCATCAGCGCCCTCACAGGCAGCCATCCGGAGCAGGCGCGCAAGATGATCCAGCAGCTCTCGGATTTTCTACGCAGCAACCTGAAGGAAGAGGAGCAGCAGTCCGTCCTGCTCGCCGAAGAGCTGCAATACCTGGAACTTTATCTCGATATTGAAAAGGTCCGCTTTGGCCACCGCCTCACCACCGTCATCCGACGTGACGAAGACAGCCTGGTCATGATGCTGCCCCCCATGCTGCTGCAACCCATCGTGGAGAACGCCATCAAATTCGGATTGTATGACACCACCGGGACCGTGACCATCACCATCGATGCCAGGGCGGACAACAACCACCTGGTCATTGCCGTGCAGAACCCATTCGATCCCGAAACCTCCCGGCCCAGGCAGGGCGCAGGCTTCGGACTCAGCAGCATACAAAGAAGACTGTACTTGTTGTTCGCCCGGGGCGACCTCCTGGAGACGCGCATCGAAGGCAATCTGTTCACCGCCATAGTAAAAATCCCTCAACAACTCATAACACCCACAGTATGATAAAGGCAATTATAATCGATGATGAACCCCTGGCCAGGATGATCGTCCAGGAATACCTGCAATCGTATCCGCAGATCTCCGTCGTACAGGAATGCGGCGATGGCTTCGAAGGGATCAAAGCGATCCAACAGCATCATCCCGACCTCATCTTCCTGGATATCCAGATGCCCAAGATCAATGGATTCGAAATGCTGGAGCTGGTGGAAGATCCGCCCGCCGTCATCTTCACCACCGCCTTTGATGAATATGCCATCCGCGCATTCGAAAACCATGCCGTGGACTACCTGCTGAAACCATTCAACAAACAACGTTTCGACAAGGCCGTCGGCAAATGGCTGGATCAATACACGGCAGTTACCCAGGCTGCAACACCGGCGCCCACCAGCACCAGCATGCCCGCGCCCTCCGGAACAGCGCCCGATGAAGGCCCCTCCGTCTCTTCCGGCAACAAGACCCGCGAGCTGCTGGACACCGCAGCCCATTCACCTTCGCAGCAACAACGCGTAGTGGTCAAGACAGGCGGCAAGATCAAGATCATTCCCGTGGAGGACATCCATTACCTGGAAGCGTCCGACGACTATGTGAAGATCCACACGCACAACGGCGCTTTCCTGAAGAACAAGACGATGAACTATTTCGAACAGGTGCTGGACCCCAATCATTTCGTCCGGACCCACCGCAGCTATATCCTCAACGTGCAGCAGGTGACGCGCATCGATCCGTATGAAAAGGATAGCCATCTTTGCGTGCTGCAGTCCGGGGCGCAGGTGCCGGTGAGCAAAGCGGGATACGTGAAGCTGAAGGCGGTGCTGGGATTATGAGCAGCGGGTACACTTCGAAAAAACGAATTTATTGCTGATAGATCGCCTCGAACTCATCCTTCCCCTCTTTGGGATCCATTGGTGTAAATTGCAGCTTCGTATTGCCCGTCATATAAAGACCCCAGATCATCTCCGCCCGGATGTAATATTTTTTACCGAATTTAACCTCCAGGGGAAAATTGCCTACTTCCTTATTCCCGTTGATCCAGGAATGTAAATTGAACGTCCCTTCCTTGTATAAGGCAAAGACAAGCGCCGACTTGTTCTTCAGGACACCCATCGGGATCTCCTGGTAGGATAAGAACAGGTCGGAAAAGGACAGTTTTAATTTACCCGGCCGGTAGACATACAACAGGGCCACCCGGGACGTATCACTGAAATGGTGCTTTTTGATGACATTCGGATCGGTGGGTACAAAAAGCATATTGTCCTCAAAATGCGATTGGGGATGCTTCCACATGGTATCCTTCCCCATAAATCCGCCAGAAAGCTTATCCAGGTGCGAATCGAAAACATAATAATCAGCTGCGATGGTATCGACCCGGTAAGCTATCTTATGTTTTGTCGCAAACTTCAGTTCCTCATCCGTCATCCCGCTGCCTTCCATATATTTCAGGGTATAGGTGCAGTCGTCCTTCCATTCTATTTTATATAAAGAGGAATCATAAAAGGCGGCGCCTTTTCTCTTATTCATGCTCACTACCTTTTCCACGTTGCCTGTGACATAGATATGATACTGGACCAGCGTGTTCTTGGGATAATAATAGAATTCGCCGGATTTGAGGTCTGCACAGGACAAGGACTGCGCATGAACAAGGAGAGCCATATTGGCAAGGACAAACAGCAGGATAAGTTTTCTCATAAATTATTTTTATCATTTGAAGGACAGCAGCGCCAGGCAAATATATTATTTTAGCTTCGCGTGACACTTTTGTTTACTTAATGACAAACATGCATCGTAGCCACCCCGCCATACTCATCTTTGCCGTACTATTCATTTTCGGCTGTCAATCCCGCCCAGAGCAAGTCGGAACCATACCTGCTCCGAAAGCCGACACCAGTCATAATGTGGTGGCAGATCGGGAAGAGGCATCCATCCGTGATTGCTTACCCTTTGGCAAAGCCCGTATTTATGGAGCTCGCCAGCCATTCAAGCGGGTTCACCAGGCGGCAGATCATACTTGAGATAAGTAAAAGATATCATCAAATGTACGAGGAAGAGGAAAGGACGGCAACTATCAAAACGATCCCTGTTGAACAACGAAAAACAATGTATAACAGGAACGAGACGAATGGAAAATACGGAATTTGGGGCCATGATCTATCTGACCTGGAATTAAGCACGATAAACATTTACCGGAATGCAGAAGGCAGGATCTATTTGGTCCTGGATATAGAATCCTGAATGTACGGGGCAATACCCGATCAGGGGTGGCTTCTTTCCAGCAGCAGATTTTTTTGGGCATCATAAAATTCGTACTGATAAGCCTTAGCCAGTGCGTCTAACAATCGGTCGAGGATCGCAATATTAT
Source organism: Flavitalea plasmicola (assembly GCF_030546645.1). GTDB lineage: Bacteria > Bacteroidota > Bacteroidia > Chitinophagales > Chitinophagaceae > Puia. The sequence goes on along the minus strand of NZ_JAUOTO010000005.1, from coordinate 479,794 downwards.
CGGGATGAAAAACCACCGCGCCGTCTAACAATACCCCCGAACTGGAAGGTTCTACGTTTAACTCCGACCAGACATTAGTCAGCTCCCATTCTGTCCAGCCAGCTTTGCGAGTGGCCCAGCCATGCTCTTCGAACATTTTTACAATAGCCAGCGGATCGATATCATAAAAAAAGGCGTAGAAATTCCCTTCTTCGGGCACCTTGCTATCTTCCTTTTCATACAGTACGGTATAATTCGTGGCAAAGGGCGGATGCATGATTTGTCCATCCCAATTTTCGGGAATAGAGGGCAAAGCTTGCTGTAGTTTGCTGAGCAATTGATACCACCCGGGCAACGATTCTGAATAAGTGATTTTCCAGCCGCCGGAGAAAATATCCAAACAGATCTCATCAGTCGTAATCATGTCCAGTTTATAACCTACGATCCTATCAATGGCGGACCATTTCAATTTTCTGTCGTGTTCTTTGAAAGGATACTGAAATCCGTCTTCCTCGAAGACAAATTCTCCCGGATCTTCTTGCAATTGTTGCCAGCGGAGCACTTTTTCTGCCTCGGTTAAAGTGTCCGTTGTCGGGCGGAGCCAAAATAGGGATGCTATTTTTCTAAAGAAGCTCATCTGAAAATAATCGAGGGGTTGAAGAAAGGTTCAAATGTCGTAAATATACGACTTCCCCCTTCGGACTATACTCGCTACTAAAGGTTTGTTCCTATAAGCCGGTAAGTTTACCAATCACAGACCGAAACCCAACCCTCCTTTCTTTGGCCAGAGCGCCATTCCACCGCATCTTTGTTCTGTCAAAAGCAAACCACCGTACCCTGATCCAATATCCGAAAATCCAACGTCCGAAGCAGACCCTGTCAAACCTGCCGTAACCCCGGCCCGTTTGCCGCCCCTCTGAAAACGCGATCCAATTTTTCTCTGAGAAACCTCCGACTAGCCTTGGGGGTTTTTTCATTTAAATGCCCTGCGCATCAAGGGACTCAAAGTTATATTCACCCACATCTTCCCCATAAACAAACCTTTCTTCAGCCAATTGCCCCCAAACATCCCCATCATACAATCCAACGCCTTGGGCCCATGCATCCACCGCATATTGAACATCGTTCCCCTCCCCACTTTGGCAAATCTTTTAAACATCCGCTTCTCATAATATCCAATGGCGGCCCTCGTCTCCGCAAATCCACCATCGGTAAGCGTCTTGCTCAACTCCAATGCATCCAGCATCGCCATATTCACACCTTCCCCCGCATACGGCGGCATCCAATGAGCCGCATCGCCTATGAGGGTGATGTTAGACTGAGGGACCCATTTTTGATCCAATGGCATACAATACTGTGGCCGTGGAATGAAGATCGTTGTTTCACTGGCAAACAATTCATGCCAGACAGGAGCCCAATCCGAAAACTCCTTTTTGAACCAGGCCAGCACCGATAGGTGGTTGGAGAAATCCACCCCGCTGTCCCGGAACCAATTTTCATCCGTCTTACAACCCGTGGCAAATCCAAAGCTGCCATTGCCTTTCGAGCTGACGATCAAAGTTTTTTCATCACCAAAAGCAAAGATCTTTCCTCCTTTTAAGAGCCGGTGAATAACGGGGGCCGTCTTCTCCGCATCGTGGATCGATCCTTCCAGCAGGGTGACACCTGTCCAAAAAGGCTTGATATCCGTAACGAAAGGCCTTATTTTCGAGTTGGCCCCATCCGCCCCGATCACCATATCAGCCATGACGCTGTTGCCATTTTGGAACACCAGCTTCCAGGCACCTGCGACAGCCTCCAACGACATAATATGACTGTCCCAAACCACCGTATCCGCCCGCAATGAATTTAATAAAATATCCCTCAAAGGCCCGCGGTCAATCTCAGGCCGGTGACCCTTGTCACCGAATTGCGTAGCAGGGGACTCCTTAGCGTGGTCATCGAAATAGATCCTGGCAACCTTATCCACCACACGCATTTTTTCCGCACCCGGCCTGTAATGGATCTTGAACTCGTTCATCAGTCCAGCCTTAGCGAGGGCAGCCAGGCCCGAATCGGTATGCAGGTCCAGCGCTCCGCCCTGTATCCTGACCTCTTTATGAACGTCCCTCTCGTACACTTTCACATCCACTCCTTTCAGCTGTAAAAGCCTTGCCAGTGTCAGTCCCCCTGGACCGCCCCCAATGATGGCGATTTTCTTGTTGTGTATCATGACACAAAGCTATATAGCCGAACAAAGACAAAATAGCTACTTTTGGCCAATAAATAGTCCTAAAAGAACATGTTTGAAATCACATTAAAAGAGCAAACAGGATTCTTAAAATTATTCGCCGACCTGGTAGGCAGCAAGGTGGAAAAGGGCATGGTAAAGGTTCCAAAGGACAAAGGGAATGGCTACATCCGGGGCTTGTTACTGAACCCTTCACTCAGCATGATGATCCGCAATTGCGAATTGAACCAGGATCTGCTTTCAAGAAGGCTGCATGACCCCAGTGCAAACGAAAGGATCATCATGTCTTTCAACAACGTTTTTAAGAACAAGGAGGACGTTGCCGGACCGCACTCCATGAAAGATCTGCCGTCAGTGCAGATGATCAGGGGAAATATCGATCTTGAGACGGTGTACCCCGGGAAAACAAAATACCGCTCCATTCTCATCGCCATTGACACCCTTTATTTGAAGACCTTGCTGGGGCAGGGAGAAGAGGACAATGCCATCCTGAAGAACATCACCACGGGCAACCGGCCTGCATTATTTGAAGAGCTGATATCACCGCAAATACATACAGCTGCCAGGGAAATAATAGAGGCGGCCGTACCTGGATCCCTGCAAAACTTTTATTGCAGGATCAAGGCGGAAGAAATGATTTGCCTGTTATTCGCGGAATTGTATAAAAGGGAGAACGCACCCGTGCATTCCCTCGATGAAAATGATGTCCGGAAAATTTATCAGATCAGGGACAGGATACTTTCACAGCTGGATACACCTCCTGTATTGAGTGAGCTGGCAACTGCCGCGGGCATGAGTACCTCCAAATTAAAAAGACTTTTCAAACAGATCTTCGGCGCCAGCTTTTTTAATTATTACCAATGCTTCCGGATGAAAGAAGCCGCACGGTTGCTGAAAGAGCACAAGTACACTGTTTCTCAGGTGGGCTACCTGCTAGGCTTTTCTAACCTCAGTCATTTCAGCCGGATCTTTGAAGCGCACATAGGGATGAAGCCGAAGAAGTATTCGGCCACCTGATCTCCGGATCACCGGATCAATTCCACCGTTCCCTTCTGCATCTCGAGGCGCTTAAGCAGCGGATTATAATATTCAATGTACCAGACATACGTGCCGGCGGGCCGCAACGTCCCGTTCCTGGTCCCATCCCATCCACTGTTGTTGTTGACAGCCTCGAAAACCTCCCCGCCCCACCGGTCGAACACGGCAAGCCTGAAGTTCGTCACCGAAATGCCTGGCGGTATGCGGAACAGGTCATTATGTCCGTCTCCATTCGGAGTGAAAGCAGAGGGCATAGCCAGGTCATAATAGACTGTCACATGCTCTTTCGCGCTGGCGCTGCAGCCTTTCGCGGTCGTCACCGTCAGCTTATAAGTAGTCGAAGCCACGGGGTTGGCCACAGGATTGGGAATAATAGTACTGTACAGCGACTCCGAAGGCGTCCACACATACCATGCAACAAGGCCGCCGATATGCGGATCCAGCTGTAGATAAGTGCCTCCCTTGATCACCGTGTCCGGCGTCAGGCTCACCGTCGGCAGGGGATACACCGACATGCTGATGGCATCGGATGTCGCGGGCAGGGAGCAGGGCAGGCTCCCGGTGAGGGTAACATTGATCAGATCCCCGTCGTGCAGGTGGTTGGACGAAAATACGGCGGAGCTGCCACCCTCCGGATCACCGTTCACGGCCCATTGGTATCCGGGATGAGGGCCGCCATCGGTAGGCGTCGCCCTGAAAACCACCAGGCTGTCGGCACAGACGCCATTGGCCGAAGCGGCTATCGCCACCGAAGGTGTGATATTCGGCAAAACATTCATGATAAGCTTATTGGACAGGGCGGTCGCAGTAGCCGGACAGACGGCATCGCTGGTCAGCAGACAGCTCACCTCGTCGCCCGAGGCCAGGACATTGCTGTTGAATTGCGGACCGTTGTCCCCCGTGGGTGACCCATTCACTATCCATTGGTATTGCGGAGCGGCGCCGCCGTCGACAGGCATCGCAGAGAAGCTAACGGGCGCCCCCTCGCAGATAGTCAGGGTGTCAGCCGCTATCGTGAGGGCGGGATGGGCCACCGGTAGTATCCTGATGGAATCCGGCGCCGACACCACCTGGCAGGTGGTAACGCCGATGTTCCCCGCCTCGGCCGCCGTCAATCGATAGAGTAAGTCGCTGGCATGGGTCGTGCTGGTTGAATAGGCAGCGCTCACGGCGCCCGGGATATCGTTCCAGCTTTTGCCATCGTCACTGCTTTGCTGCCATTGGTAGACAGTATTTGCATAACAGCTTCCCACCGTGCCCAGGAGCTGCAGGGTGCCTGCGGGGTCTGCGCAGAGGGTTACGGCATCGCCGGGATAGCCGTTGATGCTGATGTTGACGGAAGGGCCCGCGGCCCGGAAAGTAATATCATCTATCGCCAGGTCATTGCCATATCCGCCCGCCGCGTTGTTCGTCATGCGCAGCACCACGGAGGATATCCCCGGCGGCGTGGTAAAATTGAAGGCATATTGCAGCCAGGCCGTCGCATTGGTCACCGGCACATCGCCGGTCTGCAGGCTCTGCAGCACGGTGCCGTCGGTCTTTTCAATGTTGAAAGTAATATTGGGAAGGATCTCACCCGCATGCGAGGCCATATTCAGCACCCAGGCAGCGAACTGGTAATGGGTCGAAGGGCAAAGACCCGTCACCGTCTGTACATAAAAATCGCTGGCCTGGTGCGAAGCGCCGATCAGCATATAATACCCGTTGGGATCTCCCGTATGATCCCTGGTCACCGTCAACCAGTCGCCGACGTAGCAATTGCTGGTGCTGTTGACGATCGTGTAGGCATTATCGAGCACGCAGGCCAGTGTCTCGTATTCCAGCGTGGTGATACCCGGCGCCAGCGGAGGACCAAAATTCGTCCCGGCGCCAAAGGTGATATTGACGATAGGATCGCCCAGTCCGCTGCTGCAGGTCTGGGCACGGACAAAGGTCACCAATAGCAGGAAAAGGGCTGTCAGGGCGGTTCTCATCAATCAGCCGAAAAGATAGCAAATATTTTCATTACGACATATGGCATGGCTGGTGACCCATCGCTTCCCAACCGCACTTTTTGTCTATATTTAATACGGAATTAATTTCCCCACCAAATTTATCCTATCATGCCTTCCCGGGAAATGGACAACTGGATCAATGACCTTTATGGCGGTGATCCTATAAAGGGAAACCTCAGCCTGCAAAGGTTGATAGAGCAGGGTCAACAGGCAGAGGAGTTGCTGCTCACCACACCCATGAGGGACCCCAAAACACAACAGGTATACCGCCGTCTCTATAAATTTATTGCCACCCGGGGCAGCGGCCTTGCGGAAAAGCTCGTCCGTCGTATGTCAGGCAGGGTCGATTACCGGGACGGACACAAGCTGGCCGAACTGTTCGCGGGATTCAGCGACCACCGGCCGGCTTTGCAGTTATTAGGAGATCACCTGGATCTGAAAAACGATCTGATAGGGCGGGAATATTTCCTCCGGGCCTGGGGCTATGCAGGGGGCGGGGGCGGCGTGCTGTGGCATATGGCAAAAAGGGATAGCCTCAACTGGGAAAAACTCACCACCCATGCCTTCAGGGGAGTTTGTGATACCAGCAGCCGCATGCACGAGGATGACCTGTGGTTTCTGGAACAGTTCCTCACCCATAAATGGGTCGATTACAGCGGCCTGACGCCGATAGCAAACGATCCCGAAGCCTATCAGCGGTTTGCCGTCGACGAACACGAGATCGGCAGCGCGGCGAACTATTCTTTTCTGCGCTGGAGGCGGGGGGCGGTTGCCGATAAGATCATCGGGGATTGGTCAGCGCACGGAAACTGGCGTGTCCGGAGCTTTGGCGCCCAGATCCTGGCTGCCATGGGGTTTCAAAGGGTGCAGCAATCCGTCAAAGAATGGTTGGCCCGCGAGACCAACGGCCAGATCAAAACAAATTTATATCATGCCCTCGAACGCTGCGATTCCACAAAGTCGGCGGATATCCTGCTGGAAGAATATTTCAAAGGTCAGCCGGTGGACATGTACCTCGTAAGAGTTGCCTGGAGGGCCAGTGACAAGGAAGCGGCTTTGCAGGCGCTGAGACAGATCGCTGCCCGGGAAACTTCCGTGGGGTCGGAGGCGTTGGTCTCGATGGCAAAACTGGGATGCACGTCTGAGCATACGGAATCCAGGCTGATGTCAAAGGATTTCTATTGCCGGCTGACGGCCGCGCTTTCCCTGGCTTACCTCCAGGATAAGAAAGCCGGGCCAACCCTGACCAGCCTCTACCACGAATCCGCCAAATCGCTGGAACGTATTATGGTCAAAGCAGCCCTGGCCATCCTGGGGGGCGACAATGCCGCGCAACACCTGCACAACGAGTTGGTTCGTGGCGCAGAGGAACCGGATTATTTCGATCGATCAGACCTGTTCTTCATGCATTATTTTATCCAAACGGCCGTTCTCGACGGTTTTGGCGCCAGCGCGGAAGGCTCGGATCTTTACCAGGGAGCATGGATGCAGGAGTTTCGACCCCTGGACCCGGTCCCGGTACCACCTGCACCTGCACTTGGGTCTGGCCCCGAGCCTGTACCTGGATCTGGCCCCGAACCTACACCTGGATCTGGCCCCGAGCCTACACCTGGATCTGTGCCTGCACCTGCAATTGGATCTGCCCCCATACCTGCAACTGGATTTACACCCGCACCTGCGCCTGCATCCAGGCCCACGCCCGCACAGGAATCGGCAAAGCGTCCCGGATCGCGAGGCGCTCCGCACCCCATTGCGCCAAAAGCATCCATTCCCGTACAACCCCTCCAGCGGACAGCCTCACAGCCACTCAAGCTCCTCTTTCTCTCTGCCCAGCCTTATGACAGGAGCAGACTGGACCTGGAGTTCGATAAGATCGTCGAAATGGTGGAGGACGTGGTGGCGGAAGGCAAAATTTATATCATGCCGCCCGTGCTGGAAGCAAACTATGAAAGACTGCTGTTCAACCTGAAAAAACATCCCAATGTCCTCCATTTTTCCGGACACGGCGTAGAGGAAGGCATTTGTTTAAAGAATGACCTCACGGGCAAAACAGAATTGCTGGAGAATGCGGAATTAACAGACGCCTTTAAAGACCGGTCAGGCTATTTACAATTGGTATTCTTAAGTTCCTGCTTTTCGGAGATACAGGCAGAGCTGATCTCCAGGCTGGGTATCTATACGCTGGGCTTTAATATCGAGATCGAACCTTCGGTTGCCAATCTCCTGATCCAGAAATTCTATTTTGGGTTTTGCGTCCAGGATGGCGCCGTCGATATCGAAAAAGCAATTAAGATCGGCTGCACGAATGTAGCCAAGGCCTACCCAGGGAATATCCGGAATGTCTCGTTATGGAAGGAGGGACAACGAATAGATTACAAAACGCTTAAATAAAAGCACATGCAACCCGGCATCATTCGGCAAAACGGTTTCATCTGGCTGGCACTGGCCCGCGAAGGCGTATTGCCATTGACCTTGCTCGAGAAAACAAAAGAGTCTTTCTTTCAGCGGTTGATCGGCGCTCCCGGAGAGGCCGAGGCGATGAATGCCACCGTCTTTTCCCTGTTCCCCAAAAAGGGGAAAGGTATTGTTCCCAAGATCTCACCGCCAGGCAAGGTCGCTTTTTTTAAAGGATTCGATCTGCTCGACCTGAAGTCAGAGGCCACCGTCCAGGCGAAACAAAAGATCCCGCTGCTGGGAAAATCAGCCGCTTCGGCCAAGTTAGCCACGGCCTCCCGACTGCTTTATTCATTCGGAGATGTCCAGCATCTCAGCGTGGAAACAGAAGTGCTGCTGGAGGAGTACCTGAATACAAAGACACCTGTCGAAGAAGCCTACGGGTTCCTGAAAAAATTGCAAAAAGGCCACCTGTTCGTCGTAACCGAAGTATTGCAGACCCGGCATTTCACCGTGAAGGACGCATCCGACCTCACTTTCTCCGGCGAGCTGAGCGCGGATGCCATCGAGAAGATTATAGCGCTGAAAGCAAAGACCCAGACGCAATCGGAGAAGGAAAAGGAGCTGAGCTTTAAAGGGGAGACACCCGTGACATTTGCCCTGAAAGCCTATCGCATCCAATACAATAAAGAAGAAGGATATTATTCTCTCAGCAGGAAGAAGCTAAAAATAGTGAAGGGGGATACCGGTTTGGAAAAAGACAGCGTATCCGACGAAGAGACGATCGAGCTGTTATGATCCCGGGGCTGCCCGCTCCTTACAGGCTCTCTACGAGACCTGCCACCCCGTGCCACCTGGCCATATCTCTCCTGACCTGCCTCCTCAAGCCTCCTGTCCGATCCACACCGCACCACCGATGCTATCCCTGGAAGCACCCGTGACGGAGGCAAATACATTATTCTCTTCCCGCCAGCGCAATACTCCTATCAGCGCCATAACGAGCGCCTCTTTGTAATCTGCCAGTTGCCCGTCCGGCACGACAACCTCTATTCCCAACGGCGCCAGCAATGCCCGGAGCCTGCCCACGAGGAACGTATTATGTACTCCGCCGCCTGTGACCAGCATCTTCTTTTCATTTCCTACTACCAACATCTTTCCTCCGCCGCCTCCTGACGCTTCCCCTGTCTCAGCTTGCAGCTTGTAGCTTGCAGCTTGCAGCTCCCCACTCGAAGCTCTCACCTCCCCACTCGCAGCTTGCAGCTTGTCGCTTGCAGCTTGCAGCTGACCACTCGCCGCCCTCACCACCTGCCGCGCCACGTGCTCCACATAGGTCCTGAGCGCATCCTCGATGGAGATGCCCCCCTCGGCGCCCTGGTCGACTCCTTCACCCTCCTTTCCCTCTATCGCCTCGCGGATCAATGGCAGCACCGTCTCCGTCCCGAATTCATTGGGCAGCGATTTCGGATAGGGCTTGCCGTAGTAGGCCAATCCATCGAGCTGCTGCAGCAATCCCTCGAGCACCTGTCCCCGTGAGGCCAGCTCCCCTCCTGCATCGTACTCCATCCCTGCCAGCAACGCCAGCTCATTCAACACCCTGTTGGCCGGGCACACGTCAAAAGCCACAAAACTCCCCGCCCTTCCCTGGTCTGCTTGCAGCTTGTCGCTTGCAGCTTGCAGCTCATTGCTCCCCGCTCGCAGCTCATCGCTCGCAGCTCGTCGCTCAAAATGCGCCGAAATATTAGCAATCCCCCCCAAATTCAAAAAGAATGTATAGTCCTGCAGCAGCAGCCTTTCCCCCACCGGCACGATGGGCGCCCCTTGTCCGCCCAGGGCCACGTCCATGGCCCGCAGGTCGCTGACCACATTGATCTTCGCGGTGGCTGCCAATGCCGCGCCATCCCCCAGCTGCGCCGTCATCTTATGCTCCGGCGAGTGAAAGGTCGTATGTCCATGGCTGGCAACCAGCTGCACCTGGTAATGCAGGTTATGCTCCTCTATAAACCGAAGCACCTGCTCGCCCAGGTAATGTCCATAACGGGTATGGAGCACCTGGTACTCAAATGCGGAGAGGTCCCCGGCCGAAGCGAGCGTCTGCCGCCATTCGGAAGAATAAGGATAACAATCGGCCCACAGAATACTATACTCCCATTTTCTCAGCCCCTCTTTTTTGGTAGAGGGACTCTCCTGCAAATGGACATAGGCGATGTCCAATCCGTCCAGCGAGCTGCCGCTCATGAGGCCGATAACTTTATACACCATAAGGCCGTAAAGATAAAAGTTTTATTATCTTCATTCACAAATCGTACGCATGGCAAAATACTGCTTAAGTTATGAAGCAAAGAATGCAGTTATCTGGGAAGAAAATGAACTGAAATTAAAAATTGCAGAGATACTGCTGAAGAATGATGCCTACGAGCTGCAGCATCCCATTGCCGGCACCCTGCTTTTCGAGGACGGATCAGTGAAATCCATGATCCAGCACTGGAACAGCGCCCTCATCGGGCTGAAAGAAGACATCTACTATTATCTCTGCCAGGTGGCCAAAGCCAGGGAAGACGATTACCTGGATCGCAATGAAGGAGACCCCAATCTGAACGACGAGTTCCAGGATTTGCTGGATGATCTCGAATAGCCGGCAGGCGGGCCCGCCCCCCAGCCCATTATTCCCCACACGCAATGCATCTTAGGACTTTTCAATCCCATTTTTTTTCATTTTCAATCCACCCTCAAAACGATACATACCACCCCCCCACCCTCCTTCCCGATCTTTTCCTTCCCGGTCCGAACCTTTTCATCAAAGCCCCTCAGCCGATTTTTCCCGATTTTGGCGTAGGTTTGTCCCGCCAAAGCTCCCGTACAGGTCAAAACACAATTTCATATGGTCGTCAATTTAAGTGAGCAGTATTCCCTGTTAAGCAATTGGATCAGCGAGATCAGGGACGAAGAGGTCCAGAAGGACAGGATGCGCTTTCGCCGCAACCTGGAACGCATAGGCGAGGTGGCTGCTTACGAGATCAGTAAGGGGCTTGCTTTTGCAGAAACGGAAGTGCAAACGCCACTGGGTACCGCCATCTGCAAAACGCTGAAAGACCAGCCCGTGGTCGCCACCATCCTCCGGGCAGGCCTCCCCCTGCACCAGGGACTGCTGAACTACTTTGACAAGGCCGATAACGCCTTTATCTCCGCCTACCGGAAGCACCAGCGCGACGGCAGCTTCGAGATCAGCCTGGACTATGTATCCTGCCCCGAGCTGGAAGGACGGGTGGTCATCGTTTCCGACCCCATGCTTGCCACCGGCGCCTCCCTGGTAAAGACCATCCAGTTCCTCCGGGAAGAGGGCCATCCCTCCGAGATCCATGTGGTGGTCGCCATCGCCTGCACCGTGGGGATAGAATATGTCCTGCGTAGCGAACCCAACTGTAAAGTGTGGTGTGGCACAATAGATGACGAATTGACAGCCAAGGGATACATCGTCCCCGGGCTCGGCGATGCCGGCGACCTGGCATTTGGCACGAAAGTGCAGATGTAGGCTTGGTTTTGCCAAATATTTATATTATTTTTCGACTCCATCCCTGGTCAAACCAACCCTTAGAAAGATTTAGCCGTCTATTAATGAAAGCGCATGGAACTATCCCTGCCCAAATTGTAAAACGAGAGACCTTAACTGTTTATGAAGACAACGTTGCACAGGAACTACCAGAAATTAAACCTCCGCACCACCAGTGCATGCCTTTTCCTGTTTTTTGGAATCATGTTTTCCCATCAATCCCTGCAAGCACAGGATCCTGGATTCTCCCAATTCTTCGCGTCTCCCCTGACACTGAACCCCGCCCTCACCGGCAAGTTCAACGGCGTGGTAAGGGTGGCCGGCAACTATCGCAACCAATGGCCTTCTATCAATAATGCCTTTATCACCTCTACGATATCCGTCGATGCACCCATCCTGCGCGGCCGCCTGCCGGAAAATGACACCTGGGGGCTCGGCCTGATGGCCATGACAGACAAGACGGCCAGCGGGGTCCTCACCAGCAACTTCGTCTCTTTCTCCACCGCCTACCACAAAGCGCTGGACGAAGACGGCCTGCACCAGCTGGGCGTCGGCTTCCAGGGCACCTATGCCAACAGGAGCCTGGACGGGAACAAGCTTACTTTCGAGGACGGCCTGCAGCTGGACGGCACCTGGCTGCGCAGCCCCACCGAGATCATCAACTACCAGTACATCAGCGTACACTATTTTGATATGAACCTGGGCGTGCTGTACAATGGCTCTACCAACGGTAATAACAACTATTATGTGGGCGTCTCAGCCTATCACCTCAACAGGCCGAAAGAATCCTTCCTGGGCGTGGATACCATCAACGTACCCATCCGCTTTACCGCCCACGGGGGCGCTTATTTCCCTGTGGCCGGCAGCCCCAGCACACTTTATCTCAGCGGATTGTACAACAGGCAGGCGGGAGCCCATGAAATTGTCTTCGGTGGCGCCTGGGCCGTCAGCGCCAGCCAGGACGAGCAGAATCCCGTCAACTTTTATGCAGGCGCCTGGGGCCGCTTCAGCAATGTAACGGATGCCATCATTCCTTATGTGGGATTGGACTACGGCAGTTTCAGCCTGGGGTTGACGTATGATGTGAACGTATCTTCGTTGAAGACGGCTTCGCAAAGCCGCGGAGGGATCGAATTATCGCTGATCTATATCAAGAAGCCTTCGGACGGGCATCATGATATTCCGTGTCCCCGTTTTTAGCTACGAGCTACGAGCCATGAGCTACTCCCCCCAACACGTAACCACAATATCCCTTTCGCCTCCACGATCCCTATGCTCGCATAGATAAACCCCCTGCCAGGTCCCCAACGCCAGCTCCCCATTCGTAATGGGCATTAGCACAGAGCATCCCAGCAGCGCCGCCTTCAGGTGCGCCGGCATGTCATCCGGCCCCTCGTCATTATGCCGGTAATCCGGATCATTCTCAGGCACCGCCTTGTTGAAAAAGGTCTCAAAATCCTGCCGCACCGTTGGATCGGCATTCTCATTGATCGTCAATGCCGCCGAAGTATGTTGAATGAACACCTGGCACATACCCGTCCGGATCTGCCCGATCTCCGGCATTGCCGCCAGAGAACTTCGTCGGACCTGCTTCGACACGGTCCTTCTCGTTCGTAACCTTCGTTTCACTCGGTTACCCGCGTAATGAGATGGAATCCTCTTCTTCTTTCCCTTAATGTCACCGACCGTTGATAGATCTTCATAAGACACAAAGATACGCCCCAAAAAAACACATCATGCGCTATTACATCCGGGCAGTGACACTTATTGCAGCTTCCTGATCCTGTTATTCATCACATCCGCCACATAGATCACTCCGCTCCCATCCACGGCAATACCCGCCGGGTTGTTGAACCGCGCGTCGGGACCCGCGCCGTCCGCAAAAGCGCGCGCCCTGCTTGTACCGCCCGCGATCGTAGTGACGACGCCCGCAGGTGTGATCTTCCGGATATTACAATTAAATCTGTCCGCAGCATACACATTCCCCGCAGCGTCCGTAGCCAGGGCAGGGACAAAGTCAAACCGCGCCCCGGCGCCCACTCCATCGGCCGTCCCGAATTGACCATTGCCCGCTACCGAACTGACCAGCCCGCCCGGGTCGATCTTACGGATCCGCTTGTTATTGATCTCCGTTGTATAGACATTCCCGGCCGCGTCGACGGCCAGGCCGATGGGACCGCTGAATTCCGCATCTGTGCTGTAAGTATCCACATACCCGCTGACATGGTTACCCGCAAAGGCGGTCGTCACGCCCAGTGGGTTGATCTTCCGGATCACATTGTTTCCCAGGTCCGCGGCATAGACATTCCCGTATTTATCGATTGCAATACCCAGCACGCCATTGAACAATGCTTCCGGCCCCCTGCCTTCCTTATAACCGCCATTTTGAACACCTGCCAGTATGCTGATGGCCCCGTCCGGCGTCACCTTCTCCACCCCGTTGATGCCGTCTCCCGACACGTATAGATCACCGGTAGCATCCAGCGCCAGGGAGCCCGGCCCGTTCAGCAACGCCGCAGACCCGTCTCCCGCCAACGTCGTCACCGTCCCGTCCGGCTGGATCTTACGGATCCGGTTGTTCCCGTTATCCGCGACATAGACATTCCCAATGCCATCCACGGCCACGCCAACAGGTCCGGAAAACCGCGCATCTGCCCCTTTGCCCTCCGCAAAGCCCGCCGCATCGCCGCCTGCCAGCGTCGACACCGTATAGACATAACTAAAATCCGTAAAGGAACGCACCGAAGCGGCCCCTGTCTGAACAAAGATCTTCCCGTCACCCGCCGTCATCGGCACTTTCACCGCCAGGCTCGTGGGCGAGGCGGCCATGACGATGGCCGGCTTACCATTAAAGCTCACCTTATTTTCAGGCACAATGCTGCTGAACCCGGACCCGGAGATCTGCACCACAGCGCCGCCCGCGCCGCTGTCCGGGCTGAATGCGGTAATCTTCAACACTTTGTCCTCGGGCGGGTCTGTCGTTTTACGGCAGGAACAGACGAAGCCCGGCAGGCCCGCCAGCAATATGATAAAGCAATTTCTCATTGTATTCACCGGATCTTGCGGATACAGTTGTTGATAAAATCCGCCACATAGATCGCGCCATCGACATCCACCGTGATGCCTACAGGATCATTGAACCTTGCCACGCCACCGGCGCCATCCACAAATCCCGGCGTGCTGATCCCCGCTATCGTGCTGACAACACCATCCGGCGTGATCTTACGTATCCTGCTATTACCGTAATCAGCCACAAAGACATTCCCCGCCTTGTCCACCGCCAGCTGCCTGGGAAAATCGAACTTGGCCATATTGCCCGGCCCATCCGCAAAACCCTCCTCGCCCGTGCCCGCCAGCGTGCTGACGATCCCCGCGGCATTGATCTTCCGGATCCGGTGATTGTCCATATCCGTTACATAGATATTGATATTGTCATCCACCGCAACACTTGAAGGATAGAAAAATTTAGCGCTCGCGGCAGGACCGTCCCTGAAGCCGGAGAGCTGCGTTATATCCCCTGCCACCACCGACACCACCCCATTCGGATCGATCTTCCGGATCACGCTGTTGTATTCGTCCGCTACATAGAGGTTGCCAAATTTGTCCTGCGCGACGCCCGTGGGATGGTTGAATTGCGCATTGGTCCCCACCCCGTTCTTCGTGCCGGGCGTCCCATTGCCCGCCAGGACAAAATGGTTGCCATCCGGCGTGATCTGCTGGATCTGGTGATAACCCTCATCGGCCACGTACACATTGCCCGCGGCATCGACAACAATCTGCCCCGGATCATTGAAAATGGCTAACCCTTTGATACCTACAAAAGAAGTCACCGTACCATCCGGCGCCACCTTGCGGATGAAATCATTGCCCGCATCGGACACGAAAACATTCCCGGCGCCGTCCACCGCCACACCCCGGGGGTGGGAAAACCTGGCATCCGGTCCTTTCGCATCGATGTTGCCGCCCACCCCGCTGCCTGCAAGGGTGGTCACTGTATAGATATAACTGAAATCAGTAGCCGCACTTACAGCCTGCGCCCCCACCTTCACCGTTATCTTTCCATCTTTCGCGCCCACCGGCACTTTCACCGACAGGCTGGTTACACTGGCCGCAGTGACCACCGCAGGCTTATCGCCGAATGTCACCACATCCTCAGACAAGGTCCGGCTAAAGCCCGTACCCGTAATGGTAACAATGGAATCACTGGCAGCACTGGCAGGAGCAAACGAAGTCAGCTGCAGGGGACCGGCAGCGCCGCCGCCAGCGTCATTTTTCTTATGGCAGGAGAAGAGCATGCCCACCCCTGTCATCATCAGCACGATCAAGGCAATATTTTTCTTCATAAGAAAGTAAATCTATGGAGTAGGCTTTTGCCTGCAACAGCCATCTCACCTGTGGCCGTCCCTGTAAGATGAATGGCAATGGAGAGTTTGCCAATGGCCCGGGCCCATCATGCTTATACGGTCTTCTTCCCGCTGACATAAGGGTTCCCTTTCACAAAGAACCGGTAGGGCAGTGCCGCATCCGGCCCCGCATAATCCACCCCGATCCTCGGCGTAGCCACGATCTCCGCGGGACGCACCCGGTGACCATCGTCACCGATGTATATCTCCCCTTCATACAATGAATAGCCCGTATGCAGCGTCGCCAGTCCCATGGCCTTGGATAGATTGCCCGGGCCCCTGGTAAGCGAATGATCCGGCTTGACCTTGTCCGTTCTTTTCAGCATCAGTGGAATGCCTTCCAGGGGTTCCAGGGCCCGGACCAATACAGCGTGAGGGATGTCCTTCTTATTGGTGACCACATTGAACAGGTGGTGAATGCCATAGATCAGGTATACATAAGCGGTGCCGCCTTCCCTGTACATCACCTCCGTCCGCCGGGTCCTCCTGCCGGACCATGCATGGGAAGCCCGGTCCACCACGCCGTTGTAGGCTTCCACTTCCACGATACGACCCGACGTACGCCCGCCTTCAAGCTCCGTCACCAATACTTTCCCCAGCAATTCCCGCGCGATCCTCACCACGTCCGGCCTGTCATAGAAAGAATTATCCAGCTTTTTTATGGTCCCCACCAAATAAATAATTTAAGTTTGACGGTATTAAGCGTTATAACCATTGTACGAACGAACAAAGTAACATAAAAGACCCTCATCTTGCTTAAGGAAATTATTATAGCCTTTCAGTCTTACGTCAAGGCCCATCATTTCATTACTAAGCACAAACTGTGGAAATGGATCCTGATCCCCGGCATTCTTTATACCCTTCTTTTCAGTGTGGGCATGTACTTCTTCCTGGAGTCCTCCAGCAAGGCCATCACCTGGCTGAGCCAGCTCGCGGGTGTGGGAAGATGGCTGCACCACCAGCAGAGCGCTGCCCTGAGCTTCCTGTTCGTGATGGGCGAGATCATGGTGCGGCTGGTGCTCTTCTTCTTTTATTTCTCTCTTTTCAAATACCTGATCCTGATCATCGGCTCCCCCGTCTTCGCTTATCTCAGCCAGCAGACCCAGGCGCTGATCAATGGTAAGGAATACTCCTTCCAGACAGACCAGGTCCTCCGCGACATGCGCCGGGGCATCCGGCTGGCCATCCGCAATAGCCTCTGGCAGACCGTGTACATCATCTCCCTGCTGATCCTTTCCTTTTTTCCCCTGGTAGGGTGGATCACGCCCGTCATCTGCATTTTCGTGGAGAGCTATTATTATGGGTTCTCGATGCTGGACTACAGCTGCCAGCGGCATAACCTCGACTCGCCCGCCAGCGTCGCTTACATCGGTCAGCACAAGGGGCTGGCCATCGGCAATGGACTGGTGTTCTATGGGATGCACTTTATTCCTATCCTGGGCTGGGTGCTGGCGCCCGCCTATGCCGTCATCGCCGCAACCATCAGCCTTTATCATCAAAACCTGGAATAGCGCAGGACGGGTCATCCATATCCTATATTCATCTAACAACGATCATTTATGGCATCTACCGTCTCCACATCCACCGTCTATCTGATCCCCGCTTACCTGGATGAGCATTCCCTGGCCCCCCTGCCGCCTTATATATTGGACGCCGTAAAAGCCTGCGAAGTCTTTTTCGTGGAGAACGAGCGCAGCGCCCGCCGCTACCTGAAAGCCCTGTGGAAAGAAATGGTCATCGACCATTACCAATGGTACCCCATCCATAAGGCCGAAGAAGAAGTAAAAGCGATCTTCAGACAGCAGCTGAAGGAAGGCAGGACCATCGGGCTCATCAGCGAAGCCGGCTGTCCCGGAGTAGCCGATCCCGGCCAGATACTCACCGAAGCAGCCCACCAGGCCGGCGCCACCGTCCGGCCCCTCGTAGGCCCCAGCTCCATCCTGCTCGCCCTGATGGCCAGCGGCATGAATGGGCAGCAGTTCCGCTTTGCAGGCTATCTGCCCGTGGACAATGCCGGCCGGGCAAAAGCCCTCCGGGACCTGGAAGCCGAATCCCAACGGCTGCATTGCACCCAGCTATTTATAGAAACACCTTACCGGAATAATCAACTGATAGAGACCATCCTCCAGACCTGCCGGCCCACTACGCAGCTGTGCATCGCAGCCAATCTCACGGGACCGGGAGAGTTCATCCGCACCCGCACGATCGCGGAATGGAAGCAACTGGCGCAGGCCGCCATCGCCGGCCAGCAAACAGGTCCGTCATCCTCCGGCACCGCCGACTTCCCCAACCTGCACAAGCAGCCTGCGATCTTTTGCCTCATGGCCAGGTGAGCCCGGCAGGCTGCCACTCTACCTCGGCAAATCCGTGATCGACAAAATACTGTCCACCACAAAATTGCTATACCCCCTCCATGGCAATGTCCCCACATATTCCTTATAATGCAGCTGCACCATCTTCCCGCTGTTGACCATCAATTTCTTCGCAATAGCCGGGTCTGCAATGGAAAACTCGAACTCATACGACTGCACCGATCCCGGCGCCTTGCTCCGGATCCCGCTCTGGATCAGCTTGCCCTCGTACGTCTTGAACAGATACCCTTTTTCCACCACATAGTTCAGCTCTCCCGCTTTCACCCCCCGGCCGAAAACAAAGAAATACCGGAACAGGATAAAGACCACCAGCCCCGCAATGACCACGCCTGTCGCTATTTTCAGGAATGTATTCATAATCCTCCCTCCCACCCGTATTTATCCACCAGGTAGATCAGGGCCGCCATATTGAATGCCCCCAGCTCCATCTCCCGCTTGTTCACCACTTCCAGCACATCTTTCCGCGAATGATGATAATCGAAATAACGCTGTGAGTCCGGCCGCAGCTCGCCCACGGCCACGCCCAGCTTTTGCATGGGATCCACATCCGCGCCGCCGCCGCCTTTCGCAAATTCGTACACGCCATAGGGCCGCAATAATTTTAACCAGGGCTGGATGGCCGCCAGCTGGGTATCCGATACCCCCATGCTGAAGCTCCGGGGCGTAAATCCGCCCGCATCGCTTTCCAGGGCGAAAAGATGCCGCTCGCCTTTGGCCTTTGCCTCTTCCATATATTTATCACCGCCCCTGCCGCCATTTTCTTCATTGGCGAAGAGCACGGCGCGGATGGTATGCTTCGGCGTATAGCCCATCGCTTTAAATGCCCGCAGCACTTCGATGGACTGCACACAGCCCGTCCCGTCATCCATGGCGCCTTCCGCAGGGTCCCAGGAATCCAGGTGACCGCCCACCGTGATATACTCCTCCGGGCTCAGGCTGCCCCTGATCTCACCGATGACATTATGCGCGGCCGTATCCGCCAGCATGTGTGCCGGCGTCCGGAGAAAGACCCGCACTTCGCCACCATGTCCGATAGCCGCCGCCAGCTTGTCCGCATCCTGAAGGCCTACCGCCGCTGCCGGGATCTTGGGAAAACTATCATTATATACCAGGGCGCCCGTATGAGGATTGTTATCCACCGAATGCGACATGGACCGCACCAGCACCGCCAGCGCCCCATACTTTGCAGCCTGGGATGGCCCAAAGACACGATAGCGCACGGCATCCCCATACGACCGGAATGTCTCCACGAACGTAGGATTGAATGGATAGTTATAGAAGACGATCTTGCCTTTCACTTCATCCTTACGCTGCTGCAGCTCCTCGAAGGAATGGATCAGCACAACAGGCGCTGTGATCCCTTTCGGGCCCGTGCCAACGGAATTGCCCAACGCCAGGATGTCCAGCCCATGGCGCCCGGATGCACGGCTCACCGTACCGGCGCCCGATGGCACCTCAAAAGACGCGGAATCCCTGCCGCCTCTTACCCAATGGGGTACCATACATTCCTGCAACCATACCTTATCCGCATTTGCCGCCTGAAAGGCCTTCTGTCCCCAGGCCTCCGCCTTATAATATCCCGCGCTCCCCGACAGCCTTGGGCCCACCGTCTTGGTAAGCACCCGCAGATCTTCATAAGCCTTGCCATCCGTCAGTATCACGTCCGCCAGCCGCCGCAAAAAAGCCGAATCTTCCGAAGCCTGTGCCCTGACATCCGGGCCTATGCCTGTCACCAGGAATAAAATGAGTGCTGCTGTCAACAATTTATAGCTCATCCGTGTTAGTTTTACCGCTAAAGTTACATCAACCAAATTGATTTACCTTCGGCCCTTCGACCACAGATTAAACCACCATTAATCAGGCAAATATGCGGATTGGAATTGTTTGCTATCCTACTTTCGGCGGCAGCGGGGTTTTAGCGACGGAACTGGGTAAGGCATTGGCCGACAAAGGCCACCAGGTACATTTTATCACTTACCAGCAACCGGTGCGACTGATCGAGTTCAACGCCAATATCTTCTACCACGAAGTCCGGGTGGCCACCTATCCCCTCTTCGACTACCCACCCTATGAGACAGCCCTGGCCAGCGCCATGGTGGACGTCATCATGAACCACCAGCTGGACCTGCTCCATGTACACTACGCCATCCCCCATGCCTCCGCCGCCTATATGGCCAAAAAGATCGTAGAGACCCAGGGTCGGTATATACCGGTGATCACTACCCTCCACGGCACCGACATTACCCTCGTGGGCAGGGACAAGACCTTCGCGCCCGTGGTCACCTTTTCCATCAACCAGAGCGACGCCATTACGGCCGTCAGCCGCAACCTCCGGGACGAGACCTACCGGAATTTCGCCATCGAAAAAGAGATCCGCGTCATCCATAATTTCGTGGACACCCGCCGGTTTCGCAAGAAGCCCCTGGACGCTTTCCGCAAGGTCATCGCTCCCAATGGCGAGAAGATCCTCCTCCATGCCTCCAACTTCCGCAAGGTGAAAAGAGTGCAGGACATCGTACGCATATTCAACGAGGTAAGAAAAAAGATCCCCAGCAAGCTGCTGTTCGTGGGCGACGGACCGGAGCGCCCCGGCGCAGAAGACCTCGGCCGTGAGCTGGGCGTCTATGAGGACATCCGTTTTGTCGGCCGCCAGGAACAAATGGAAGACATCCTGGCCATCGCCGACCTGTTCCTGCTCACCTCCGAATACGAGAGCTTCGGTCTGGCCGCCCTGGAAGCCATGGCCGCCGGCGTGCCCGTCATTTCCACCAATGCAGGCGGATTGCCCGAGATAGCCGTGGAAGGCGTCACGGGCTACCTCAGCGATGTGGGCGACGTCCAGGGCATGAGCGAGCAGGCGATAAAGATCCTGGAGAACGCCGAAACACTGCAGCAGTTCAAAACCAACGCCGCCGAACATGCGCAGCGGTTCGATATCAATACCATCGTGCCGGAATATGAGGCTTTGTACAACCGGTTCCTGGCATAAGTTTATTTTTTTACCTCTCCCTTCCTGAACAACCTCACCTTGTCATTGATATACATAAATATATCCTGGCTGGTCGCGCTTCTGCAGAATTGATAGGTAGGCCGGTAACGGTACATGAACAGCCGCAGGCTGTCTCCCTGTAATCTCGTAAGCTGCGCCACGCGTGCCACCGGGAACCTGGAATCGATGTAGTAATCTTCCTCCTCCTGCTTCAACCTCTTTTTCAAACGGCGCTTTTCCCGCTCTCTTTTTGAATAATAGCCGATGGGGCTAAAGCTGAGGCCCGGACCGTCAGCAGATCTTTTCTCATTCCAGAGCTTGACAGGATGCTTCTTGTCGAGAATAAAACGATAGTCTTCCCTTCGCTGCGTCGAGTCCAGCTGGTAGTTCCGCGACTCATCCACCTCCACCGCTTTCAGCGTCACGACATTCGGCCGCAGCGCCACCAGGTAATTTTCTTCGAGCATATAGCCGGCCACGATAGTGGTGTCAGGTTGGTAGCCGGCGGAAGAGAAGATCACCGTATCTCCCAGCTTGACGGCGATCTTGTAATTACCGCCCATATCCGATACATTATGCATCCCTTGTTTGATGTTGAGGATATTCGCACCAATGATGATCTCCGTGGTGCCTCTTTTTTCTACCTTGCCGCTGAGGAACTGCTGGGCGTACCCGTCAGCCCGAAATGCTATTAAAATAAGGAAGACGCAGCCAGGTTTAAACATAGGAGTTAAGATAAGATCAATAACTCCATGCTCCAAGACAGCGGCTGAGCGCATGCCGTCTTTTATCTTTTCTTTAACCAATCACTATTGCAGCTGCAAGCGACAAGCTTCAAGCTACAAGTGTTTGATTAGTCCTGGCTTGCAGCTTGAAGCTTGAAGCTTGTAGCTCATTTCACCAGCCACTTCTCCGGGTCCATCCATATATCATGCTCGTCATAGATCCTGAAATCCAGCTGCCCGGTGGCCCCGACCAGCCCCAGCACATCCCCCGCGCCTATTTGCTGGCCTTTCGCTACGATGACATCCGAGAGGTCGCTATAGATCGTAAAGTATTTCCCGTGCTGGACCAGCACGGCCAACCCGTCTCCCAGGTCCATCACTTCGTCGACAACGCCGTCGGATACGGCCTTCACCGGGTCATCCTTTTTCGCCCCGATGCAGATGCACAGGTTGTTGCACTTCAGGTCATTTTCACCCGCCATATAGGTTTGCAAACCGAAGTGCATGTTGACCTTCCGCGAATCCACCGGCCAGGGTAAATGCCCCCGCTGCCGCCAGAATGCCAGCGACAGGGCGTCCGTCGGCGCCTGCAAGGACGCATCCGGTCTTCTTGCTTTCGCCCGGCTGGATCTGCTGCTCCGGTGCGCCGATCTCTTAGCCAGGGCAGACACCCGGTGAGAAAGCTTACGGTCCTTCTTTTTACGGTCGTCCATCCCGTGCGCGTGAGCGGGCAATGAGGACAAAAGCGTCGCCATCACCAGCATAGTCGCTGTTGTATACAATATTTTTATCATACTAGGAAAACGATCGCCCGTGACGAACGGGGATCAACGCGTCAACCATCTCTCCGGATCGAACATATGGTCCTTCTCGTCAGAAAGGACAAACTCCAGCTGGCCGATCTCACCTACACGGCCAATGATCTGGGCCGTCTTCACCTGGTCTCCTTTACTAACGCTTACAGTGGACAAATTACTATACGTGGTGAAATATTTTCCATGGCGGATGATCACGGCATTGACATCCCCGACGCTGAATACGCTGGTGACGACCCCCTCGAACACCGCTTTTACGGCCGCGCCCGCATTGACGTCGATGGTCACCCCCTGGTTATTGTGGATGATGCCTTTGATATATTCGTGGGGACCGAAAGCCATGGACACTGTACCCGACACCGGCCAGGGCAGATGCCCCTTGTTCTTCTCGAAATTGCCGGAAAGGTGGACGTCCTCGTCAGTGGAGAACACGGTTTTGGATGACGATTTGATCGGCGTCAGCGAAGCTGCCGTATTATCCGAGGGTTCCGACGAGCGGGAAGGTTTGGCAGCCGCCTTGTCCGCAGCCGCAGCCGCCGCATTCTTGGTCTTCGCTTCCTTGATAGCCAGGTCACGGGCACGCTTGATGGCTGCCGCAATGGCGCCGGCCAGCTTCTGATCCTGCTTTTGCTTGGCCGCCATCTCTTTTTTCAGCTCTTTTTCCTGCGATTTCAGCCGGTTAACCACCGCATCCTTTTCTTTCTTCTCATCCTCCAGGATCGTGCGTTCCTTATTCTGTTTCTTTACGGCCTCCTCCTTCTCGATCCGGGTGACCTTAAGACCGTCTATCTTGCTCTGCAGCAGGTTCTGCGTGCGGATGATATTCTCCGCCCGCTCCTCCCGGTAAGCCCGGTAAGATTTCAGGTATTCTATGCGCTTCATTGCGTCATTGAAGCTGGTGGAAGAAAAGATGAAGTTGAGGAAGTCGTAGCTGCTCCGGTTCTTGTAGGCGAAAACGATGCTTTCGGCGTATTGGATCCGCAGGGTATCCAGCTCCCGGCGCAGCTTCAGGATCTCCCGCCAGGATTCGTTCATATCCCCCTGGATCACATTGATCTGTTCGTTGATATTGCGGATAGCGGATTCCCGCAGCTTCAGCCGGCGCTGGAGCAGGGCCAGTTGGCCCAGGGTCTGCCGCTTGTTCTTGTGGGTTTCGTCCAGGCTGCGCTTGACATCCTCGATCTCCTTCTGAATGGCAGCCCGTTCCTTTTCCAGGTCACTACGGCTCTGGGTAGGCGACTGTGCATGGCTTACCGTAACCATCAACATCAGAAAAGAGCCGGCCAGTAATATTTTCAGCATACACGATTTTTTAGCCTCAAGCTACAAGCTACAAGTCAGAACACTTAAGAAAATCAGGTTATTTGCTAATTTACCCTATTTCACCTAAACAAACAAGCTTGTAGCTTGCAGCTTGTCGCTTGTCGCTCACTAACGCTCATCTCCGCCGATAATTTCTCGGAATGTTAAAAGAAAAGCTTAAAGGTTCGTTAAACTTAAACTGCTTGTATCCCAGCTCGATATCCACCTTCGTTTTTTCGGCCACGGAGATCTTGCGATAGGTGGAAAAGCGCAGGGTATCCCGCTGCTCATAATCCCCGTAGGTCAGATCGCATGTGCGGGCCCGGAAGGGGTCCACATCATCCAGCTTGCAGTGGCGAAGGGTATTGTCCCCATTGAGGGTCAGGTAGTTCTTGAAGAGATCGCCTACACTGAGCAGGGAGATGGCCGAAGGGTCTTTTTTATAGAAGAGGATATTCGTGGTGTCCAGGTAGATAGGATTACCCAGCAGCAGGTCCTGCACAGTCTTGAAGTCCACTGGCAGGTGGATCTCATCCTGCAGGAAGCTGACGCTCCGGAGCCGGGCTATTTTCTTCAGCTTGTCCAGGATCTTTACACTGTCGGGGGTGATCAGCATCCGGAAGGCCTCGATACCGAGGGCAGCATTGATGGACACCCAGATGAGACTGTCCTTTTTTATGTGGATGAACGCGTTGAATTCATAGTCCTTCCCGTCGCCGCCTTCATAATGGACCTTCATGCGCGCGGAAAAGGTCTGGAAATCGATGTGGGTCCGCATCAGCCCCTGCACCGTCTGGCTGATGATCCTCAGGCTGTCCGCATGACGGTCCTCCGGCGTAACCACAGGTGTGACGGTCACCGCCGCCGAATCTTTTCTCGTCCCCGGGGTGGCGATCACCTTCTGGATCTTCTTGGTCGAGCGACATCCCGCCATGACCCCAGCCATGGCTACTACCAGGGCGATCACCGCTAAAAGCTTATGCATCATTATAGATAGGTTGTTTCTTGTGAATTGGATTCCGCGCCTATTGCTTCCCTGTATGGCCAAAACCGCCGGCGCTGCGCACCGTCTCGCTGATGGTCTCCACCTGCTGCCACTCCACCTGCTCCACGGATGCGATCACCATTTGTGCGATCCGGTCCCCGGGATGCAGGGTCTGATCTTCGCCGGAAAGGTTGATGAGGATCACCTTGATCTCACCGCGGTAGTCGGAGTCAATGGTGCCGGGTGTATTCAGGCAGGTGATGCCGTGCTTGATGGCCAGGCCGCTGCGGGGACGGATCTGGGCTTCATAGCCCAATGGCAGCTCGATGAACAGCCCTGTAGGGATCAACTGCCTTTCCAGGGACTTCAGTACCAGGGGACCGGAGAGATCGGCCCGAATATCCATCCCGGCGGAGCCTTCTGTGGCATAGGTGGGAAGGTCGTTGGAAGATTTGTTGATGATGCGAACGTTGATTTTTAGACTCATGCGCACAAAGGTAATGGTTTGAAAGGTTTCATTTACTGCATCGTCACTGCAGTCTGGGAAATTCAAAAAAAATACCTTTTGGCAAGCTGCGCGGGGTCCTCCCTGGCCTCATGAAGTCGCATGGCCGAATATTTTGTCATGCTGTCCCGGCTATATAAATTAGAAGTGCGGCAGTATGTAATCTACATCGGTCCGGGCAGGCCTGAGATGTCAGCCCATTGGCATTGCAGACAGATGCAGTTTCACTATGATCTTATCATCCTTTCCGAAATAGATTACCAGCTTCTCCTGTCTTCCAGTGATCCAAGGGCTAAGATATTGGCGATCCTTGCAGATTTTAAAGGTGACGCTCCCGCTGCTATCATAGAGCAGATCATAACACAAATAATTGATTCTGGTGAAGGTCAGCTGGACCCCGCCAGACATATAAATCAGTTGCGCATATTATCCCAATTGCGTAACTTAGAGGAACAAATTTCCGAGGTTATGGAAAGTATCGCAACATTTTTTTCAATAGAAAGGGATCCTTACTATAAGAGAGGCGAAGAGAAAGGCCTTGCAAAAGGCAAAAGTGTTTTCGTCAAATACCTCCTTCGCACCACCGACTTCTCCATCACCCGCATCGCCTCCCTCGCCGAAGTCACCGAAGACTTTGTATTGGAAATAAAAAGGTCCCTCCATTAGTAGACGAACCTCGCACCCACACCGCATACTTCATATCCATACCTCAAACTCACACCTTCTCCAACAACACCGTCGCATACGCCATCAACCCTTCTCCCCTTCCCACAAACCCCATCAGCTCCGTCGTCGTCGCCTTGATAGAAATATCATCCGCCTCCACTTCCAGCACATTCGCCATCGCCGCCCGCATAGCCACCGCATACTTCATGATCTTAGGCGCCTCCAGGCACACCGTACTGTCGATGTTCACCAGCCGGTAGCCCTTCGCCTTCACCAATGCGTAGCTTTGCTGCAGCAGCACCTTGCTGTCAATATCCTTATAAGCAGCATCGGTATTGGGAAAATGCTGGCCGATGTCCCCCAGGTTCAGCGCTCCCAGCAAAGCATCGCAAATGGCATGCAGCAGCACATCCGCATCGCTATGTCCCAGCGATCCTTTTGTATGCGGGATCTGCACGCCTCCCAGCCACAGCTCCCGTCCTTCTGCCAGTTGATGAAAATCCACTCCAAAGCCGATGCGATATGACATAAATGATGGTATTATAAAAAAAGCGCCCCTCTCCGGAGCGCTTCAAAATTATTCGCTTTTACTCAATTTATCATTTCATTCTTTCCATCCCTTTCTCACCCACCAATCCCTCGCTCAAACCTCACATCTCACACCTCACATCTCACAGCTTGTAGCTTGTAGCTCGCAGCTTGCAGCTAGGTCTACGGCGTCGTCGTTTCCGGCGTACTATCCCCCCCATTGCTGTCGAGGTTGAAAGACAACCCGAATCGCAACGTATTGGACAAAGGATTACGCGTCGTCCCGTTGCCTGAAGGCACCAGGTAAGAGAAGTTCAACCCCATTACATTGTAATTCAAGCCGACCCCTACGCTGAAATATTTCCGGTCGCCCTGGTTCCTGTCCTCATAATAATAACCCGCCCGGAAGAAGAACTGATCCTGGTACGAATACTCGGCGCCGATGGAAGCCTGCAGGGTCTTGAACTGGCTGGGACCACTGAAGCTGCTGAACCAGCTGCTCACGAGGCTCTTATTATGATAGTCCGCCAATGCAGCCGAGTCGCCGAAATTGGGCGGCCTTGGCACCAGCAGCTTATGGATATCGATCCCGAACATCACTTTGTTGTCTTCATTAAACACCGCCGTATAGGTCGTGCCCAGCCCCAGGTCGGCAGGGATATAATCCTTTTCCGTAGCAGAGTTGGTATACCCGATCTTGCCACCCAGGTTGGAGAGCGCAAGGCCGAAATTCCATCCTCCGGCATCATCCGTCACGCCATGATAGAAAAAGGAGATATCCGCGGCAAACGTCTTTCCGGGTTGATAGGTAGGTCCTCCGGGAGCGGAATAACCGCCCGCCAGGTTGGAATAAATATACCGGGCAGCAAGGCCTACGGACAATTTATCGCCCAGTTTACGGGAATAGCCCAAGTCGAGGCCCCACTCGCGGGGACGCCCGTTGCCAATGGAAGCGCCATTATTATCGGTGAAATTGATATCGCCCAGGCTGAAATAACGGACGGAACCGGAGACAGCCTGCAGATCATCCAGCTTCTTATAACCAGATGCGGCCAGCAGATATACATCATTCAATCCCAGGTCCTTTAACCAGGGAGTATACGTCAGCCCAATGCCGATCTCTTTCTTGGCAAAAGGCGTCTTGGAAAGATTATAGAAGCCCGAGCTGGCATCCGGCGAAGTCGCCACGCCCAGGTCGCCCATCCCGCCTCCCCTGGCATCCGGTGAGATCCGCAGGAAAGGCACCGCCGTCGTCGTAATCGGCAAATTAGTCTGTGCCTGTGAAATTTGCGTTGCCCCAAAAAATAACACTGAAAAAGCAGCTAATCCCAGGTAAGATCGTTTCATGAGTTTGTTTAATTTTCTTTTGTAATCACCCGGACGCTCGATGGCCCGGCCCTTCTTTTAAGAAAAGTAAATGTAAGTTATAGGCTGCTAAATTATTGGTTATTAATAGTTTTATATAGGGTTTTACAGAATATAAAGCTTCTGGAACACGTCCGCCATCGACCCATCCGCACATCGTACTCTGAGCCGGTAAATATAAACGCCCTTCCCGATCTTCGACCCGTAGTCGTCACGGCCGTCCCAATCAATCTCACTCGAACGGTTTCCAGGTGTATTTATTGTCCGCCGCATGGATTTTACAAGCTTGCCCGATACTGTCAATATTTGTACCAAAACCGACAGGTCCTCCGCCGGCCGGTTATGCTCAAACCAGAACGTCGTATGCGTGGTGAACGGGTTCGGATAGTTCAGCACATGCGTCAACACCAGCCGCTGGGACGCCACCACCCGAAAACTGAGCGAGGTCTGTCCCGAATGATTGGCCACATTCCAGGCTTTAATGAGCAGCACATGCTCCCCTTCGGTCATATGCGGCAGGGGATAACGAACCGTCCCTTTTTTATACGTATTCAGGTCCGCCTCATAAAATCCATTTAGCACCAGCGGGTTTTGCGTGTTGTTGTCCAAAATGGCCGTGATATCATGTCCGATACCAGTGCCCGTGATATTGATGCCCAAAGAATCCTGCAGATGCAGCAAAAGGATCGGACTTGCATTGGCGATCCCCCCATCCACAAACTTCTCATCATTCAGATAGGCCTGGATAGTGGGCCCTCCCATATAGCTCGTTCCATTCCCCGATCCGCCTACCACGACGTTGGTGAAAACCCCGTTGCCATCCGCCGCGCCGCCCGCCGGCAGACCAGCGCCCCCGGCGCCCGCATAATAGCTGATCCTGCCCTTACCATACTGGTAATTGATGTCCTTCGGTACGATGAAACTAAAGTTGAAGTTGCCCTGGCTGACAGGTACTTTTCCTTTATACAGGATATTATCCTGTACGAGGAACTCCGCCCGGGAGCTGCCCGGGTTATTACCCAGGGTGGTCGCCACGCGCGGTTTGTCATAAACTGTCGTATATAGGATCCCGTTAAAACTGCTGAGCAGGGTCCCGCCCGCGTCCGTCACCGAGCCGGACACGGTCACCTGGTTCAGCGCTTTCAGCGTATCCGCAGCCGGGCTCCCGCCGCCCCCCACCGCCTTGCCATTGATCGCCGTCGTCCGTACTTTATATACGGGAAAAGCCAGGGTCAACGCTGGGTCGCCTATCAAAGTAAATTTCCGGTTGTTCACCGCATCCGTCTGGGTCAGGTAAGTGTAATTCTTCGTCAGCCGGCCCGCTTCCCCCAGGGAATAGTAGGTGCCGTCCGGCTTGGGCGTCACTGCGATCTGCCAGTAATTGTTATTGATCTGTTTGTTGCTGAAGGCAAATACCAGGCGGGTGGTGGTCATCAGCCCAATGGCGCCCGACCCGGGCCGCACCAGCAGACTGGCGCCAATGGATTGTACCAGGGGATTGTCATAGGGTGCAAAGTCGCAGGTGGCGGTGACAAAAAGTGGCAGCTTATCGGCGTTGGAAAAACCCGCCACCGTGGACTGATCCATGACCACTTCATTGGAAAGGCGGGCATTGCTGCCATGACCCGTATAGTTCCAGATCAAGGTGCCATTGTACAGCCCGCTGCTGATGGCCTGGTTCACGTCGGGGTACCTTCCTCCGGCCGGTGTATTCTGCTGCTTATAAGCATCCAGGTAGATCTTGTCGATATCAAAGACGGGGGCGGTTGCAGCGATGGTGCCCGCAAAAGCTTCCGCATCCTGGAAATGCAGGTTCTGATCCCCGTCATCCGCCACCAGGGTCAGCTCATTACGCCAGGGTCCCTGCGTCTTCGCGTCCGCATAATGCAGGATCTTATCCACCACGGCGGAGGCTTCGGCCACCGTGCGTGCCGGAATGCGGCCCACTCCCAGGTCCAGTAAATTCTTTTTATCGAGATCGTTCACGTCGGCGGAATCCTGCAGCATGGCGAAAAAATCGTCCGAAGCATAGGTGTTCAGCGGGTCCAGCGAAACGCCGCTCTCATAGGCCGGGACCTTATTTGTATTTCCTGTGAGCCTGTCCTTATAATCGAAAGAGCCCGCCCCGAACAGCAGGAGATAACGGGGCCGCTTAGTCGAATCGCCATTGCTGCGGTCATAGTACATCTTCGCAAAGTCCCGCAAAGCCGCGGGATCGGGACAGCCTCCGGCAAATTCATTGTACACCTGGTCGGAGGTCACCACCAGCGTCCTCAGCCGGTCGTGCTGTCCATGGAACTGCGCCAGCCGCAGCGCCTGGTCCGCCAGCGCCGGGTCGGAAATGATCAGCAGGTCCGCCATCACAGGCTGATGGAGGTTCTGGTTGCCCACCTTACCCACCGCCAACGGCGTAAACAGCCCCGATGCACCCAGGTCCGCCCCGTTGGGGTCGCCATTCACCCCGCCATACGGATAAGCCGCAGCCCCCTCCACGCCTGTCTTTCCGGGCGTCACCGCCAGCGCCTTCGCCGATGTATTGAACGCAATGTATTCATGCAGTCTGCTGCAATCCGCGGCAAAGCTAAACTCCCCACCCGACAAGGTCCCTTGCACATTGACAGCAGCCGAAGGATCCGTCACATCCCAGACCTGGGTAGCCGCATCCGCTCCCCGCAGCATAAATGCTCCCACCCGCCCGCTGCCGACACTGTTCCAGTCCCTGAACTGCAGCTGGGCAAAACCCTCCAGGGAAAGCGTGCCCCTCCCCGACAGCTCCCACCAGTCCAGCCACCCTTGTGCATTATAGCCTCCGGGCGTGAATGTATAGCCCAGGGTCAGCGTGCCGCCACCTGGACTGCCGCCACCCGGACCGCCCCCTCCCGCCGGGACCGCCGCCCGCAGCGCTCCCGTCCGGCCAAAGAGATCATACCCCCCATCCGTCACCGCCCCTATGTCCATCGCTCCCACCGCCCCCCCATTCACCGCCACCGCCATTTTGCTGGAAGCGCCTACGCTGCGGGCAATACAGGTAGTCGACAGCAACAGGGGGCTGCCCCCGTCCGGATGAGGAGGGGTCAGCGTAAAGTTTCGCGCACCTACACCCCCGGGTATATTCGAGAACTCCTCCCCATACCAGTCCTTCCCGCTGGAAAGGATATTCACGGTATCCTGTTCATGGAAAGCACGCCAGTCGAAGCCGGTCACCGTCGTATTCGGATTAGGCAGGCTGCCCCGGGTATTGATCCGCCGCCCCGCCCCTCCTCCGATGCTGATATAATACCAGGCAACTTCACTATATATATTCTTTATATGTGTAAACCGCCGGTTCACGGAGTCTTTTGCCCAATGATGCGGCCCGGGGGCATAAAAGAGAAAATAGTCGCCTTCGCCAAAGATCCCATCCCCTCCATCCTCCACATCGATGGCGTTTTCCAGCAGGTCATCCGTGCGGACGCCCTTGCAGGCCTCCGGCAGCATGCCGCCGCCATTGCCATACAGCCGGATACTCGCAGACGAAAGGCCGTTGAGGCCGATCCCCAGCTGGCGGAGGACGGCAGCGTCCACCTTATACACGCCGGGGGCGGAGATGGCGATCCTGTACCAGCTGCCCGAGGCCATGGCGCTGGCGGGGGTATAGACCCGTTGGGCCCCCGCGGGGAATAGTTGGAAAGAACATATTGCTAAAATTAGCCAAATCCCTCTCATACAATCAGTTACTAAGGAAAATCCCCTAATTTTACCAGCGGGGCAACTGTGGATAACTAAGCCTCGTATTATTATACAATAATTGGTCGGAGACCACGTTTAATACAGTTACAAATTACGGCTAAAGCGCCAATAAATGCGTCAACTTATGAACTTGAAAAACCTAGCTATCCTGGCATCAGGCCTCATTCTGGTAGCCTCCTGTAAAAGCAAGAAGATGGAGCAATCCAGCGTTACGGGATGGAACTACAACGATTCGAAGATGGGCGGATTCCAGGTTTCGAAAGAAAAAGAGCAACGTACCGGTCCGGGGCTGGTTTTTGTGCAAGGTGGTACTTTTACCATGGGCGCTACCCAGGAGGACGTGATGAGGGACTGGAACAACGTCCCCCGGCGCGTGACGGTGAACTCATTCTACATCGACCAGACAGAAGTGGCCAACATCCACTATCGTGAATACCTGTATTGGCTCAACGTCGTTTTCGACGCCGATGAGTACAAGGCGGTCCGCGAAGGAGCGCTGCCCGATACCCTCTGCTGGAGAAGCGAACTGGCTTACAATGAACCCATGGTGGAATACTACTTCCGTCACCCCTCCTACAATTACTATCCCGTCGTAGGCGTCACCTGGAAACAGGCGCATGATTTCTGTCTCTGGCGCAGCGACCGTGTCAACGAAAAGGCATTGTTGGACAAGGGCTTCATCAACCAGAATTCCGTAAAGAACCTGCAGGGCCTCGGACAGGAGAACTTCAATACGAAAGCCTATCTCATGGGTGAATACCAGGCTACTCCTGATAAGAAAGCAAAATCCAAGAGCAATGCGCTGAAGAATCCCAATGGTACGCCCCGTACGGTGGTGACCTTCGAGGATGGCATCCTGCTTCCCGGCTACCGTCTCCCGACAGAAGCCGAGTGGGAATACGCCGCACTGGGATACATCAATCAGAACCCTCTCCCCGGCAAGAATGACAAGAAGCGTGGGGAAGAGTTGATCGCCAATAAACAGGTTTATTCCTGGAGCAACAACGTCAACGGCCTGCGCGATACCCGCCACGGCAGCTGGCAAGGTACCTTCATGGCCAACTTCAAACGCGGTTCCGGTGACAATATGGGTGTAGCCGGTGGTCTGAATGACAACGCCGTATATACCGCCCCCGTTACTTCCTTCTTCCCCAACGGTTTTGGGATCTATAATATGTCCGGTAATGTCAGCGAGTGGGTAGGCGACGTTTATCGTCCCCTGAACACCCAGGACGTGGAAGACATCGCTCCTTTCCGCGGTAATAAATTCGAGACCGTTGACCTCGGCAAGGAAGGCAAGGGAGAAAGAGATTCCCTGGGACGCATCAAGATGCGCCCGGTAACTGACTCCGAGAGCAGGGCCCGCCGCAACTACCAGAAAGGTGACGTCATCAACTTCCTGGACGGTGACTCCACGATCTCCGGCATCGCCTACGGCTACGGTAAGACGACCCTCATCAGCAATAAGTCCCGCGTAGTAAAAGGCGGCAGCTGGAACGACCGCGCTTACTGGCTGAGCCCCGGCACCCGCCGCTTCCTGGAAGAAGATCAGTCCAACAGCACCATCGGTTTCCGTTGCGCAATGGACCGTGTAGGCAGCCCCGCAGGCAATGGACGCCAGACGGGTATCAACTACAAACAAAGACGACAGAATACAAGAAAACAATAAATTTAAGAAAGCCCCGCTCCGCGGGGCTTTCTTATTCCTTCACTCTGCCCGCAAGCTCTCCACCGGATTGGCCATCGCCGCCCGCATCGCCTGGAAGCTCACCGTTATCAGGGTGATCAGCAAGGCCGCAAACCCCGATGTCGCAAAGATCCACCTCGATATCTCCGTTCTGTAACTGTAATGCTGCAGCCAGTTATGCATAAAATAATAGGCCACCGGCATCGCTATCAAAAGGGACACCATCACCAGCTGAAAGAATTCTTTTGACAACAGGCTCCAGATATTAAGCAAAGAAGCGCCCAGCACCTTGCGGATCCCCACCTCCCTGGTACGCTGCTCCGCCGTAAACGATGCAAGCCCAAACAACCCAAGGGCTGAAATAAAGATGGCCAGCGCCGCAAAAAAACCAGCCAGCTTGCTGATCCTGTCTTCCGCCGCGAATTTCAACGCATAGTCCTCATCGACGAACTGGTAATCGAAAGGAGCGCTGGGGACCAGTTTTTTCATGACAGCTTCAATCTTCGGCAGCGCACTATGCATGGCCACCCCCGGCTTAACCTTTATGATCATCCAGCTCACCCCGCCATTATGTCCCTTTTGGTAGAACACAATGGGCTTGGTGTTCTCATAGGGCGACTCCATGATCATATCCTTCACGACCCCGATAATTTTATAACGGAGCACCTGTGTCCTGTCCTGCCACCACGTCCATACTACATCCGTTCCCACGGGATCCTTCAATCCCATTTCTTTCATCGCCGACTCATTGATGACCATACCCATTGAATCGCCGGCCAACGCCCGGGAGAAATCTCTTCCCTGCAGGAATTGCCACCCGATCGTTTTGCCATATTCCGGCGAAACGGCCAGCGTACCGTAATTCTGCTCTTTCTTCAGGTCTCTTCCTACCCAGTCGAATCCGCCATTATTGGATGCCATCTCCGTCACCTTCCCCATCGACTCGGCGAATTCCGATACAACGCCCGTATTCAGCAGTTCCCTCCGCACGAGATCATATTTTCCATAAAAATCGCCGGACCTCATTTGCATCATGATCAAACCCTCCCGGGTATATCCCACCGGCCGGTCCTTTGCATGCCGCACCTGTCGCAAGACGATGATGGTGCAATTGATCAGGGCAACTGAAATGGTGAATTGAAATACGACCAGCACCTTACGGGGGATGGTTGCCCCCCTGCCCAGGCGAAAGGTCCCTTTCAGCGCCCGGACAGGTTTGAATGACGAAAGAAAAAGGGCAGGATAGCTTCCTGCTAGAATGCCGGTGATAAGAATGAACGCCATGCTGACGATCCAGAAAGAAGGATGGCTCCAGGGGATGCTCATTTGTTTGGCCGCCAGCTGATTGAACCAGTTCAGCGATGCCGCCGTCAGCGCAACGGCGGCGAGGAATGAAAACGTGACCATCGCCAGCGATTCGCAGAAGAACTGCAAGACCAGCTGCCCTCTCATCGAACCGATTGCTTTCCGTATGCCCACTTCATTCGCTCTTTTTTCAGAGCGGGCTGTGCTCAGGTTCATGAAGTTGATGCAGGCCAGCAACAGCACAAAGGCCCCGATCATGGAAACCAGCCATACCATTTGCTGCACCGACGCATCGGGTTTGCCCCCGCGGCCATTGCCGCTGAGATGCCATTCCTCCATAGGGTCCAGCACTATTTTGGGTTGCTGCGCCAGCTCGCCCCGGTGATTCTCGTCATCTAAATTTTTAATGTGATCGATCTCGACATGCTCAATTTGATGGCTGACAGATGGAAAGGTCGCACCTTGCTTTATTTCCGCGAACAGCTTCAGGTAATGATTCCAATACTCCCCCGCGGTTTGCCTTACCCAGTCATTTTCCGTTAGCCAAAGCTCAAACGGGGCAATGTATTTGATCCGGGTGAGTTCTGTGTTCAAGGGAAGGTCTTCATACACCCCCGTAATGCTGACATTGGTCTTGTTATTGATGAGCATCACCCGCCCTACCGGGTCTGCATCCCCGAACAAGGCTTTGGCAGTGGATGCGGAAATGAGTATGGAATGCAGGTCCCGCAGCCCTTCCCTGCTGCCCCTGATCATTCTTAAGGTGAACATATCCGGAGCCCCGGCATCCATGTATTGCCCCGCGCGGGATATTTTCCTGTCGCCGGAAGAAAGGATGGATTCCTGTACCCAGGATGCCCTCACCAGCCGCTGAAATCGATCGCTGTAATGGGCCGTTAATTCATTCACCAGCGGATAGGACAGTGTCGGACTAAGAGAAGGCCCCTTTTCGTCCCGCCCGCTGATGGAAACCCGTGCGATACGGTGATAATTTTCGTGATACTTATTAAAGGAAAGCTCGTCATGCAGCCATAAACCTGTAAGCATGGCAACGGCCATTCCTACCGCAAGACCACTGATATTGATGAAAGAAGAGATCCTGTTGTGCAGGATGTTCCTCCATGCGACCTTAAAATAGTTTTTCAGCATATCGCCTGATTTAGAAATGAACAAGCATCGCTGCCAGGGCCTACTCTGCCCTTAAATTCTTCACCGGATTAGCCGTCGCCGCCCGCATCGCCTGGAAGCTGATGGTCAGCAAAGCGATCACCCCTACCAGTGCTCCCGAGACAAGGAAGATCCATCCACTGATATCTATCCGGTAAACAAAATCCTGCAGCCACTGATGCATCCCCCACCAGGCGATGGGCGACGCAATGATAAAAGCGATCATCACCAGCTTCACAAAATTGATGGACAGCAGGCTCGCCATCTGTGCCACCGTAGCGCCCAGCACCTTGCGGATCCCGATCTCCCGGCTCCGCTGCTCCGCCATAAAAGCCGACAAAGCAAACAGCCCCAGACAGGCAATGATCACCGCCAACACCGAAAAGCTGGTGAAAAGCAGCCCCGTACGCTGCACGTCCGCATACATGCGGGCAAAACTTTCATCCATGAAGACATAGCGGAATTCCTGGTGTGGGGAATAGCTCTTCCACACGGTGCCGATGCGGCCCAGCACCGCCTTCATATCTGCCGCATTCACTTTCACGGATAGGGTATTGGCCCACCCGCCGATCTTGAAGCAAAGAGGGCCGATCTCCTGTTTCATGGATTCGAAATTGAAATCCTTCATCACCCCGATGACCCTGTTCTGCCACGTCCCCCGACCGATGCGATGACCCAGCGGATCCTTCAGTCCCATCTTCTTTGCCATCGACTCATTGATAATGATATTCAGCGAATCCGACAAAAGGTCCTTCGAGAAATTCCTGCCCGCCACCAGCTGTATCCCCATCGTAGGAATGTAGTTCTGGTCCACATTCCAGATCTGCGTTCCAATGCCCGCTTCCTCCTTATCCTTTCCTTCATTATATAAGGTGCCCATATTCCTCTTGCTGCCCGCCACTGGCAGGAAGTCGCTTAAGGAAGCATTCCTTACCCCCGGCACCTTTGCCAGCTCATCCCTGAAGGTGCGGATCTGCTTGTCCAGCGACCCTACTCCCTGCACCTGTACTACCTGGTCCTTGTCGAAGCCCAGCTTCCTGTTCAACAGGAAACCCATCTGCCCATGAATGACAAAAGTGGCGATGATCAATATAATAGAGGTGGCGAACTGGAAGACCACCAGCACGCTGCGAAGCCTTCCGCCACGAGCCCCTGTGCTCACCGTCCCTTTCAATACATTCGCAGGCTTGAAGCCGGAAAGATAGATGGCAGGATAGATCCCCGCCAGCACACCTACCACGATGGCAGCTCCCGTCATAACAGGGAACAGCCACCATTCCCCCCAGGGGAATGACAGCGTGGTGGCCGCCATTTTGTTGAACAGGGGCAGCAGCCCCCAGGCCAGGACGATGGCCAGCAGGAAAGAAAAGAAGCTGAGCACCAGCGACTCCAGCAGGAATTGCCGGATAAGCCCGCCACGCCGGGACCCGATCACCTTCCGCAGCCCCACTTCCTTGGCCCTGCCCGCGCTGCGGGCCGTGGAAAGGTTGATGAAATTGATACAGGCCAGCAACAGGATGAACCCGGCCACGGCGCCGAACAGCCGCACATACCGGATATCCCCATGTGTATGCGCATCCCCGATCTCGGCATTCAGATGAATGTCCCCGATGGGCTGCAGCACAATAGCCATCTGATTCACCACCTTCTGCGGGTCTTTCATCCCCGACTGGGTATACAACGGCAGCAGCTGTCCCCTGATCATGGTCGTCAGTTTGGCCCCCATCTGCGCCGCATCCGTCCCGGACTGCAGTTTGATATAGGTATCATAATTCTGGTTCCACCAGGTGTTCTGCTCGCCATTCCAAAGCTCATGCCCCGTCAGCGACAAAAAGAAATCGTACTGCAGATGCGTAGTCGCCGGCATGTCTTCCATCACCCCGCCCACCTTCCAGGGCTTTTTCCTGTCATTATTCAGGTAGAACAACTTGCCGATGGGATCTTGATGAGGGAAATATTTTTCCGCCTTCCGCCGGGACAGCACCAGGGTATTGGGCTCCGCCAGCGCCTTGGCCCGGTCGCCATATACCATCGGCAAATGCAGCATGTCCAGCAGGGACTGGTCCGCATACGTGAACCCCTCTTCAAACGTATTGTCCATCTTCCCTTCCGGCATCACCTCGTTGCTCCCCGCGCCCCAGAACAAAGGGAAAGGCATCAGCCGGCCCGACAACTCGATCTGGGGGAATTCCGCCTTGATCGCCTTGGCAAAGGGCGCCGCAAACGCCGTCCCCTGGATCACTTTCCCATTGTCGTCATAATGGGCCAGGACACGGTATAATCTACCGGCATCCGGGTACGATTTGTCATAGCTCAGCTCATGACGGATGTACAGCGTGATGAGCAGGCAGGTGGCGATGCCCAGGGCAAAACCGCCGATCTTGATGGCAGAATAGAATTTCTGCTTCCCCAGTTGCCGCAGGGCGATGGTGAGATAATTTTTAAACATAGAGATGGTTTTGGTGAAAGGCCATGCGGCCTACACCAAAAGTCACCCGGGTCCGGGAAATGTTGCATGGCCGGCTTCCCGCCCCCGCCAAATAGCAGACAAACACTAACTGACAACTGAAGCCGCCAAATGGACACCTCTTCCCGAAAAAAAATAAAATACGCTGACAGATAACAAGATAGGTCGACTGACGCGCGAAAGCTTTTTCTCACGGGGGCCAATATGGCCGGAAAATCCACCTGGATGAAATCCGTGGGCATAGCGATGTACCTGGCCCATTTGGGTTTTCCCGTCGCCGCCACGCAAATGGAATTCTCCGTCCGGGAAGGTCTCTATTCATCCATCAACGTAGCCGGCAATATCAGCCTGGGATACAGCCATTTTTATGCGGAAGTGGTGCGGGTGAAGCAGGCCGCCGTGGCCACCGCCTCCGGGAAAAGGCTCCTGCTGATGTTCGACGAGCTGTTCAAAGGCACCAATGTAAAGGACGCGTACGATGGCACCCTGGCGGTGACAGCCGCGTTTGCGGGCTACACAGACTGCCTGTTCATCGTCTCCACGCACATCATAGAGATGAGTGAAGCGCTGAAAGATCGCGACAATATCCATTTTGTGTATATGCCTACGATCATGGAGGAGGTGCATCCGCGGTATACCTATCGGCTACAGGAGGGTGTGACGGAAGACCGGCAGGGAATGATGATCATCAGGAATGAAGGGATCCTGGAGCTTATATCCAGCGCTTCCCTTTCCAGTTCATGATCACCTCTTCCGACTGGCCGCAGTCTCTCAATATTTCCTCGAACTCCTGCGATTCAAGCATCCATTCGATGGCATAGGCGACAAAGTCATCGCTGACAGGTATTTTTCCGTTGAGCTTACCCTTCGTCAGCAACCATGCGGTTTTGCGTAACATTTTCGTGCCGGGGTCGTAATCCTCCCTTTGCTCCATGATTTGCATCAACTGTTGCAAGGGTCTTTCGAATGTCGCATTTTCAACGACGATCATGTTCTCATATGTTGGGATGAACATAAGCTCAAAATCCACTGCATCCCCGTGTTCGTCAATCAGCTCATCCCGGTCGGCAACCGTTTTAAACTCAAGGGACGGCAGATACTCGATCACACCCTGGTAACTTAATTCCAGCAATGCCAGTGGTTGTTCAACATTGTTCCGCAATAAAGTCCCGACCACCGCATCCGCCATCAGCACCGACAGCCCATCAACCAACGCCTCAACACTCATCCCTTCCCTGACACGGACATAGGCCAGCCGATGATGGCCGCCGCTATACACATTTCTTATTTCATCCATTTCGCCTTCATTGTCATAAGTATATACCTGTTCGTACGAACGGGCATCGATGCCAGGTGTAATATCAAAACAATGCGCACCCATGATCCTTTCACCATTATAGATATATTGCTCTATGTGACAGATGATGCCATCGGAGGAAATCCGCGTCTGCTCGATGAACGCCTGTAAATTTCCACCAGGCACGCCATTCCCGATCCCTTGCACAATGAATTGCAGAAAAGCGGTCTTTTTACCATTTTTCAAGGTCATGATCTGGATCCTGGTCGGCGCGCCGGCATTCTTACTAAATTCCACATACTCTACCGCGTTCTCTGAATAATTGTAAAATCCTTCTTCCCAGGGTATACCGTTTTCGCCATACACTTGCGATGTATGAACAGGGCGCCCTTCCTGATCAAATCCATATATCCGGGAGTTCGAGGCATCTTCCGGCATTTCGTTGTAAAGGGCGCCGCCTGCGGGAAATTTTTGGGGTGTATAGTCTTTGATCTCATACCTATAGGTTGTGGCAAACTTCTTCGTCCTGACAAGTTCTCTGTACTTGCCAAGTGACCCCAATTCGTCAAAAGCCCGGACCCAGCGGGCGAAGATATAGTCGTATAATTTTGTCATGAAAAAAGGCTGGTATTACACGATGAAAATATGAAATCCTCCGCCAATTGAAGCGCCTGGTTCAGTCCCTTTGCCA
Organism: Flavitalea plasmicola; assembly: GCF_030546645.1. Lineage (GTDB taxonomy): Bacteria > Bacteroidota > Bacteroidia > Chitinophagales > Chitinophagaceae > Puia. The sequence goes on along the minus strand of NZ_JAUOTO010000005.1, from coordinate 439,614 downwards.
ATTCCCCATTTTGAACTACGTTTGTCCCATGACTATCGCGCAACTTTACGAACGCTACCTCCAGCACCCCTCCGTGCAGACCGATACCCGCAAACTCCGGCAAGGCGACCTCTTCTTCGCCCTGAAAGGCCCCAGCTTCAACGGCAATACTTTCGCCAGCAAGGCCCTGGAACAAGGCGCCGCCTACGCCATCATCGACGAAGCACCTACTGACGCCAACCTACCTCCTGATCATTCGCACCGGCTGATCCTGGTGGAAGACGTATTGACCACCCTCCAGCAACTGGCCCTCCACCATAGAAAGCAATTCAATATCCCTTTCATCGCCATCACGGGCAGCAATGGCAAGACCACGACCAAGGAGCTGGTCTACACGGTCCTCGCCTCCACCTACACCACCTATACCACCCAGGGCAACCTGAACAACCACATCGGCATCCCGCTCACCATCCTCTCGGTCAAAAAAGATGCGCAGTTCGCCGTCATCGAGATGGGCGCCAATCACCAGAAAGAAATTGAAGGCTATTGTAAATATACCCTGCCCACGCATGGCATCATCACGAATGCCGGCAAGGCCCACCTGGAAGGCTTCGGCGGACCCGAGGGCGTGAAGAAAGGCAAGGGCGAGCTCTATGATTTTTTGCGCAGCGACCAGGTCCCTGCATTGACAGGCCCTACGACGTCTACAGCCACCGGCCCGTCCGGTACGTCCACCGGCGGCACCGCCTTCGTCATGTGGGACTACGACTATCTCCGCACCATGAGCCAGGGTATCCCCCATATCATCAGGTATGGCACCCACGATGCGGACGTGACAGGCACCGTCAAACCCGGAACCACAGACAGCTCCTTCCTCCACGTAGCACTAACGGGAGGCCCCACCATCCATACCCAGCTGGTCGGCGACTACAACCTCCCCAATGTCCTGGTAGCCGTGGCCGTTGGCAAACATTTCAACGTAGCCGATGAAGCCATCAAAGCGGCCATCGAATCCTACACGCCTTCCAACAGCCGCAGCCAGCTGATCCAGAAAGACAGTAACCATATCATCCTCGACGCCTACAACGCCAATCCTTCCAGCATGCGGGCGGCCATCGAAAATTTCGCAAAGCTGGTCCCGGCGGGCATCTCCGCCAGCCCGGAACCCACCAATAACAAGATCCTCATCCTGGGCGCCATGGCCGAGCTGGGGGAAGAAAGCCTCAACGAACATAAAAACATCGTCGATCTCATCGGGCAGTATCCCTGGAAGGAGGTCATCCTCGTGGGCGGCGACTTCCAAAAGCTGCAGCATCCGTACAAAAGATTCGACAACAGCCAGCAGGCGGCAGCGTGGATGAAGACCACCAACCCGAAAGACGCCTACATCCTCATCAAAGGATCACGCAGCACAAAGATGGAGGAGGTAATTAACCAATGAAGAAAGTTCTTTCGATCATTATCCTGTTCCTTTTCGCCCACCTTTCCCTGACTGCTCAGCAGACCATCATCCAATACCTTTCCGGTACGGACAAGGACCACACCGTATCATGGAACTTCCAATGCAGCAGCGGAATGAACAGCGGTAAATGGTCGACCATCGCCGTACCTTCCTGCTGGGAAGAACAGGGTTTCGGCACCTTCAACTATTTCCAGGACAAAGACAACCCCGACGAGCAGGGCTGGTACAAGCACCCTTTCAAAACCGATCCGCGCTGGCGCGGCAAAAAAGTTTTCATCGTCTTCGACGGCTCCATGACGGACACCGAAGTGAAGATAGACGGCAACGCGGCGGGCCCCATCCACCAGGGGGGCTTTTACCAGTTCCGCTATGACATCACCTCCCTGCTGAAGCCGGGTAACGATCATCTGCTGGAAGTCACCGTCCACAAGAAGTCGGCGGATAATTCTATCAATCGCGCTGAAAGACAAGCCGATTTCTGGCTCTTCGGAGGCATTTTCCGCCCGGTGTTCCTGGAGATTGTCCCGGAGGTCTTCATCGAAAGAGTGGCCATCGATGCAAAGGCCAATGGCGTATTCGGCATACAGGTATTCGCGAAGAACACGAACAAGAACCAAACGATCGACATACAGCTGCAGGACCTCGATGGCAGGCCTGTTGGAAAGAACATCACCGGACAGGCTGCAGACAGCAGCTACCTGACAGGAACCTACAAAGGCATCCATCCCTGGAACCCAGAAACGCCGAAGCTCTACCAGGCCGTCATCTCCATTAACCAAAACGGTAAAACGATCCATACCATTCGCCAGCGGTTTGGCTTTCGCACGGTAGCGTTCAGGGAGCAGGATGGCTTCTACGTGAATGGGGTAAAGATCATCATGAAAGGGGTATGCCGGCATAGCCAATGGCCGGAAACGGGAAGGACCCTCAGCCGCGCCGTGCACCTGCTGGACATCGGCCTGATAAAAGACATGAACATGAATGCCGTCCGCATGTCCCACTATCCGCCGGACAGGGAATTTCTCGATCTCTGCGACAGTCTCGGCCTGTTCCTGCTGGATGAGCTCACAGGTTGGCAAAAATCTTATGACACGGCAATAGGCAGAAAGCTGGTAAAGGAAATGGTCCTGCGGGACGTCAATCATCCCTCCATCATCATCTGGGACAATGGCAACGAAGGCGGATGGAACCGTGCGCTGGACAGCGACTTTAGTTTGTACGACCCTCAGCGCCGCTTTGTCATGCATCCCTGGGAAAAATTCAACGGCACCGACGCAAAACACTATCCCGATTTTAATTATATCACCAATGCCGTCCTGTATGGCCGGGATGTTTTCTATCCCACCGAGTTCATGCACGGCTTATTCGATGGCGGCCACGGCGCTGGGCTGGATGATTTCTGGAATGAGATGATGAAGATGCGCGGGTTCGCCGGCGGCTTCCTATGGTCCTTCCATGACGAGGGCGCCGTCAGAAGGGATAAAGGCGACAGCATCGATGTGGCAGGCAACCAGGCGCCGGATGGCATCGTGGGCCCGCACCGCGAAAAGGAAGCCAGCTATTACACCATCAAGGAAATATGGTCGCCTGTTTACATCGGCGCCCGATCCCTGCCGCACCCCTTCGATGGCCGGCTGGCGATAGAGAACAGGTTCCTGTACACCAACCTCCGTCAATGCAGGTTCGAATGGCGATTGGTGTCGTTTCCCAAGGCAGGGCAAACAGGTACGCAGGAAACCACGCTTCAAAAAGGCATCAGCCCCTCTCCTTCCATCGCGCCAGGGGGCAAAGGCTGGCTGAACATCGACTACCCCGCCCGTACAAATGCCGATGCTTTATATCTCACCGCCTACGCTCCGAAAGGAGATACTATTTTCACCTGGAGCTGGGCCCTGCGCCAGCCGGAAGCGATTGCCAAAGAGGCGACAAGCATTGCGAAAAAAACCTCCATCGACGCGGCCCCTGCCCCCACCACTGCAGCCCCTACTGCCACCCCCGCGAACACTCCCGCCATCACCGTGGACAGCACTGCCGGCACCCTGACCATCAAATGCGATGGCATCGCCTATCGGTTCGATACGGCCACCGGCTTCCTGCAAAATGTTTTCAACGGCAGGAAAGACATCCCCTTCAGCGGAGGCCCCGCCCTGGCCGGCGCCCCCCTGCAGCTGTCGCGCTTGAAGCACCATCGGCAAAATGACACGTACATCGTCGAGCCCTCCTATGGTGATGCGAGATTCTATGTAAAATGGATCTTCCAAAGCGGCGTGCTCCCCAGGCTGGAATACAGCTATTCACAAAAAGAAGCCGCCGACTTCATGGGCATCACCTTCCATTTCCCCGAAGAGCAGATCACGGGCATGAAGTGGCTGGGCCGCGGCCCCTACCGTGTCTGGAAGAACAGGCTTAAGGGTCAGCGGCTGAGCGTCTGGGAGAAACCCTATAACAATACCATAACGGGTGAAAGCTGGGTGTACCCCGAATTCAAAGGATGGCATGCGGAAATGTATTGGGTACGGCTGCAGAATAAAGCGTCCAATTTCACCGTGTACACAGATCGCCAGGACATCTTCCTGGAAATGCTGCATCCGGAAAAACCCCACGGTGCAAAAAATGACAACACCAGTCCGCCCTTTCCCGAGGGCAACATCGGTTTCATGCATGCTATCTCCCCCATAGGCACAAAATTCCAGGCGGCGGCATTAATGGGACCGCAGAGCCAAAAGAATATACAGATGAATTACGCGCCGCTTACCGGGGCTTTGTATTTTGATTTCAGGTGAGCAGAGGATCAAGCCTTTATTAATGTCATCTATTGCTTTCTCATTCCGAAATGAGGTCCAGACTCAGTGGAGGGCAAAAATTGTTTCATTTAGTTTTCCACCAGTTGTCGGGTAATGTAAAAACGCTGCTGCTGCCAGTCACTGAGTTTTTAAAAAACGATAGCAGAGACGTATCACCAGGAACTTCATTTCCATATTGATAAACACTTTTAATATATTTGAAGTCCCCCCCCTTCGCAACATATAATGATGCTGGAATAATCTCTTTTTCCTTCAAATCGTACCACGCTTCCCTATCTACTGAGAATATCATACCGCTGTCGGGTTCAATTACAAAAGTGCCGGATGAACTGTATAGATAGCTATGTTTAAGCTCAGTGTCTTTGATAAGAGACTTATTTGCAAGATCAAAGGCATATAAATACGCTCTGGGCCCAAACCCTAAATCCTCGGAGACCGTTAAGAAAGCGAACTTGGGAGTTACTAACAATTTATGCCTTTTCAAAGAGTCGGATTTAAACTCATATATCCCATCGTAGATATTGCCTGCAGTGATATTAACATCAATAGGTATCTTAATTTTTGTCGTATCCAATAAAATATATCTATCTTCCCCTGCTGTATATATATTTATAGGCAAATCAGAATTAATAGATCTGCTTTCATGCGCTTTAGATTTTGATGGGGAAGTTTGTTTAGTATCCGCATCATGAACGCAAGCGGTCAAACAATAACAGCATAATATCGCACAAATAATCAATTTCATCTTACTCATTTAATATAATTGTCTAAGTTCTTTTCCTATTCCTCCCAATATGCCACTTTTGTTTTGAAACTCCGTGTTTTCCTTTGCCTTATTATTAAAATCCTGAACGTATTTTGCTGCGCCGTCATTATCTCCACTAGCCAGCAAATTTACAATCTGTGAGAAATCTTCTGACATCGTCTTGTTATTCGCTGAGATACTTCTATCATAGCTGGCTATTTCCATATCAAGAGCTTTGATAAACCGTTGGGAAAGGCTTCTATTGGTGCCTAATATTTTGTCCGCATAATCATAATTGTTTACTCTATCTCTCACCATGTAAGCCTTGCCCAACTTCTCATACTTTCCTGTGTGATAGGCTTTGTCAAGATTATCAATGGAAAGACTAGGCTGGGACAGAGCAGACATTGCTGTAGGCCAGTTTTTCTCCAAATTGGCAAAAAAAGCCGTCGTAGCGCTGCTGTAATCTTTGAAATCCGCCATTTTACCATTTGGCTTTAAACTATATGGATTATTATGTATAAGGGCGCCGGGATTTGTTGCAAATCCGGATTCCAAAGCAATTTGTGATACCAAAGTAAGCGCCCCTATGGTAGAAGCTCCCTTGCTTTTTGCCTGTTGATATAGATCAACAGCATAATTTATAAAGAAGCTTTGATATTGCGCAGGTGTCGGATCCGCACCTTCAAAATCGAAAAAGCTAATGGGATTATCTTTACAATAAGCGTAAGGCGTCCAGTTAGGATATTTATCCGCCAATGGATCGATAGTCGCCCACCTCGCAATAGTAGGATCATAGAACCTGGTCCCATAATCATAATCTTCCAATCCACTGCCGTCACTAAATTCCTGGCTCTGTAATTCCTTACGGTTATATCGGTATTTATTTTGACCATACCCCCCCTTCAGCGCCTTATCACTAATCGCCGCCATCGTCAATCCGAAAGGATAGTAATGGTTCTCTTCCGCCAACGGCCCCGCATAATGCATGACACTTAGGTTATCAAAAAAGACATCCCAGGTCGGACTGGCATTGCTGACATAAATATAAAGATATCCGCTGGTTTTCACGTTAATGGTAGTTCCCAGCGGCGATTGCAGCGACCCTGCATTGGTGCCCGCCGTCGCCACCTGCAAAGCACCGCTCTGGCCAGCCGTGCTGACATAGGCCAGTTGGTTGTCCAACAGCATATAGTTGAGGTAAGCATTGGGCTTACCGCCGCCCGTGATATTGTTGCCGTTTATAAAGCTGGTCAGTGCGCCTGTCAATGGCGTTGTTGCTCCCGTAAGATCGGAGAAGGAACCGTGCGATCCACCCGTCAGCGACAGGATGCCGTTGGCCAATGAATTGATCAGGTCCTGCGCGTTTAGTTGCTGGCTGCCTGCAGTACCCGAAGCATTGAAATAATAATTTGTTCCGATGGTCACCTTATCGCCACTCATCACCTTTAAGATAATGGCCGGTCCGGTCTTCTGCCCATTGTTACCAAGCCTGATCACGCTATCGTTCGGATTGGTCATGGCCAGATCGGCCGGGTAGCCGCTGGCCGCGCTTCTGGCATAGGAAGTGGCCGGTATATTGTAAAAGAGCTTGTTTTCCTTCGTCCGGTAGGCAGCCTCCATCGTGGCCACATACTGTGCTGTATCCCGCTGGTCCGTTAGTATTACCCGGGTATTGCCCAGGTGGTCCTTCTCGAAATAGTCGAACCGCATCCTGAAACTGCTGTCCCCATTCAGATAGTGCTGCCAGAAATACCGCGTTCTCCCTTCCTCATGGGATACGAATTGAATAGTATCGTTCCGGTATTGAAATTCTTTCAGGTACATAGTCGTGGTCGTCCGGACAGGGTTCACCGTACTATCCGTGACGATCTTTGCCCATTTAATGCCCTGCGCATCGTATTTGTAAACAATATTGCCCCTGGAGCTTCCGTCCGGCCTGACCATGCTGATCTTTTGCGGGAGGTTGAGGAAATTGTATTGAATGTTGCTGATGCCCTTATTATTGTCACCCGTCAGTCTGCCATTGGCATCGTAGACATAGTCCGGCGTATTCGCCGTATCCTTCCCTGCCGGGTTGTAATGGAAGTCCGCGAGCATTGAATTGGCGTCGTTAGCAGTGTCGTACACATACTTCAGGCGGTTGCTGTTCGGGAAGTAGCCATAGCTCAAACGGTCGATAGCCGACGCTCCGCCGATCTTCGTTCCCTGCCGGGTCATCGAGAGAATATTCCCATTCGCGTCATAGGAGATCTTCGGCATCGTAAAATCGATAGCAGTTGAAGGCGCAAAAGTACTGCCATTGTATTGTGTAAAATCCGCGCCGGTCAGCCGGTCGGCATTGTCATAGGAGAAATCGTATTTACGCCTTACGCCGTCACCCGCACTCTTCCACACCATCCCGGCAATATTGCCATTGTACTGAGGGGACCCGTAGGTAGTGATACCCGATGACGAATTATCATAACCCAGCTCCATGCCAAAATAGTTATCCACCGCACCCGTCAGGTATTTTCTGTTGATCCCCGTCACCCACCCACGGATATTATAGTCGTATACCAGGCTGTCCAGGTTGTTGGCAAAATATTTGGCCCGCAGCTGCCCCAGTTCGTCATACATCATGGTATCTATACGCGCCTCGGGGCCGTCCATGATCTTACGGATACTCAACAGCCGGCCCGTAGTGTCATAAAAATTTTTGGTGGCAATAAGGTGACCCTCGGAATGGGCGCTGTTCTTCTTATGGAATAACAGCTTTCGTAATGGCACGCCCGAAAAGTTGAATTGCGTCCACTCCTGGTCCAGCCCATTGGTGTAATTGGTGCTTTTCGTACCGATCATCTGCCCATGGTCGTCATAATAAGGGACAAAAAATAAGAATTGGCTAGTGTCGATGATCTTGGTACGATAGCCTGTAGGCATTCCCCTCACCATCGGGCATTGCACCATAGGCACGGCATAGTAAGGTGCGGTATTATAATTCGTGAAGAAGTAGGTTGTGTTATTCTTGTAGGTCGTATCGATCGTAGCCGTGAGCAAGGGCGACCAGGGAGCCACCCAGTCATAGGAATCGAAATAGAATTGCGTCACCACCTCGGTGGGATAGCCGCTGGTGGCAGGATAGAAAGGTTGGGTCATAGCCTGCGCCATGTGCCAGGCAAGGTCATTGTAATGGCTCACATCCGTCATCAAGGCCACGGTGTCTTTCCGGTTGAGCGCGTCGTAACAGAACACCTGCCATTTTTTTTGACCGCGCAGCACCGAGTCCTGTGTCATCACCAGCCTGTCACGGACATCATAGACCATACGGGTCTCTGCCGCCCCCGGATCCTTTTTAGTGATCATGCGATTGCGCATATCGTATTCATATCGGAAACAAAGCTCGTAGGCAACGCCCGTTCCTCCTGCGGCTGCAAAATTCCAGTTGTTGGCGATCAGCCACTCCACGGCTTTGGGCGGAATGATAAAACGGAGATTATCCAGATCATCATAAACATAATAGGTACTGAGCCAGCCCGTATAGCCTGCTCCCGCCGTAGTGGAAAGCTGAGCCTTCTTCAGGACAAGCCGCCCTTGCTTATCTTTATATTCCACCAGCTTATGACCGGCTTCGTCGACCGTTACATTTTTATACAGTTGACCAACGTCAAAAGCGGCCGCAGTAGCAGGCAGGACCCCGGGCGTAGCAGTGATCCTCCAGACCCGGACGCTGTCGGAAAGACCGTTCAGCAGATACTGATGTGATATTCCCCTGCCAGCTCCCACCCAGCTATTGCCGGCTGCATAGCTTGCCTGAACCCTGTTCAAAGGTGACGCCTCGTAATCCGTCCTCCCATAGAAATAGGCTTCACCTGGATATTGCCCTGCCTCAAAAGCCGCCTGCTGCTGGAAAGGGTCTGTTTTAAAATTCCCGTCAGAAGGATTATCCCCGGAATAATAGCTGTTATTCGACACGAATGGCAGGTACTTATACTGCTCCCGCCCGAACATATCGTATACCACCGGCGTCACCCTGTCCCTTCCCTTCGGGCTGTTCTGCCAATCCACCGTCTGTATCACGCGTCCAAGACCGTCGCAATACCTGGTGGTGACCGCCACCGCAGACGCCGGTGAACCGATAATTCCTCCTGGATCCTGCACAGGCATCCTTGGATTCCATTCCCTCGTATAATTCGTCAGCAGGTTATTTGTATAGGGAGCCGGCGGCATGACCTGTGCATGCAAAGCATACCGCATACAGGTGAAGACCAACAGCCCAAATCGCTTTATTAACAGGCGGGAACTCATTTTACGTAATATTTTATGTTTAGTTAGCGTCACAGCCTAAATTGATTGTGCAGGGGGAGGCGTTGAATTCAAACCTGTCCGCACTCTTGCTGCAATCGCTCCATTCCAGGTGATAGGTACATTTGTATTTGATCACCCCATTAACTGTCTGGGCCGCCGAAGAAGTATTGATACGCTTTCCTGTCTCGCAAACACCCCTCAAAAGTTTAACATCCGCCCCCTGGCAAACAGGACACACCGTGTTATAAGTCCCGACCGTCACCCACTGTTTGGTATTATAGGTGGGACTGCAGGGATTGGCATCCACCTGTTCCTGCTCCTGCCATCCGACACTCTGTCCATTAGCGTCAAGCCGGCAGCGTGGGGCCGTAGCGGTATTGACCCATGCGACCAGATTCGCGCAGCTGGTACAACGGCCCGTATCCTGCCAGATGGAACTATTGAAAGTGAGACTCCTGCTGTTGAGGTCTGTATAAAGGAGCTGAGCGGTATCAGATGTATAAGCCGTATTGCCTGGACAAGGTTTGAGCCGCCAGCTCAAAGGACGCCAGACAGGTGCCGTCGTATTGAAACCTGCATACCGATAATCGACAAACTTGCGTATGTTTCCATTCTCGTCTTTCACGGCACGAAGCCTTTGCAACGAATCATACTCGTAATAAGTGGTACGCCCGTCAGGGGTAGTCAGGTCTGTTGTGCCCAGCAGCGGGTCATATGAATAAGTGTTCATCAGGCTACCAGACGGATACAGCCTCAGCTCGTCGATCGTGACACCACCACTTATGGTAATGTTGGTCACCGTTGCGGCCAGTATATGCTCATAATAGGTCCACCCACGCCTCGTCATGATCCCCGCGGCAGTAGCCCCGTTCACCTGCGCAGATCCACCCAGCGACCAGTAGGACACCACTCTTTGCCTGCCGTTCTGAGCAAGGACAATGCTAATGCTCCCGCTCGCTAATGCATATGATTTTCTTCCGGTAATTCCCTGGCTTACCCTGCTGCCGGAAGGAACGGACCAGCCCCCGTTGCCGGAAGATTCGAACCCAGTATAGGCTACCCCGGCAGACGCTGCATTGGTAGTCAACGCAACCAACGCCGTGCTGTTATATCCCCAGATATAAGCAGAAGTGTCCTGCCCTATCCGGACAACCTGGCTGACATTGTTATCCCCATCGTATCCTATCGCTGACACCTGCTGGAACTGGGCAACGGGAAAGGATAATGTTTTCGGATAGGTGGATGTCAGGTTGATATCCCCTGGATTGACGCTGGTAGCTGTAACGAGCCTGTATTCTTCCCGTTTAAGGATAGTTGTATCCAGTGCGGATGTCCTGGAGAAACGAACATACCCTCCACCGACGACCTTATCGTTGTGTTTTGAGAAATTCGCAACCGGAACATTGAGAAACGCATTCTTCATTTGCATACCAATAGAGTCGGTCCCATTGACATTCTGCAAGTCAAAGGAGTATATAGTCTGTATGATCAGGCTATCCTTATTGCTGGCAGTGCTCTTTACAGCGGTCTGGTTGATATGATAGGGACTTTCATAGAAAAATCGCGTAGTGTCAGACAGCTTGGTTCCCGTCGTATCATAGCTGTCAACGATCTTTGACAAGGGGAGGACCGACATTTTACCGATGGCGAAAGTATGGATGAACATGTAGGAATTAGCCGGTGGAACGAGCACCCAGTCCCGGCCGGTCTGCCCCGGAGCTGGTAGTCCGACATCGTCACAAAAATCCGTCTTTATCTCCATGCTTAATTCCGTGACCCTGTTTAGACCCGGGTATTTTATAGAGAAAAAGCTGTCCCTCTCTTGTTTCAGCAGCACATTGGCATTATTATATATGCTGCTGCTTTTAACATTCCCCGCCAACAGGTTCTCATATGGTCTTTTTTCCTGCCAGGGTAACAGTACGTTAAGGTCCACCACCGAACAGGAATTATTGACATTATCACATATGTTAAAAAGAAAGGAAGAGTCTGTATTCGTATCGTCATAGTACTCGTATTCCGTACGCCCGTTGCGCACGCCATTATGGTCCTGGGTCACCATCACATTTCGGTAAGTAACATGCAGCCCGTCACCGCAGCCGGTGTTCATATTGGATGCAGCCAATAGATATTTTGGAGCATTGGTCATATTGCCATTACAGTCATATCCGCTGGTAACGTCCACCATCAGTGATGGCGCAATATGCAGGTAACCCGATGAACGGGCAGGACCGAACACCTTGCTGCTGTAATCATAGATCATGGTAAGGGTGTCGTTCTTCAACGGGTCTATCTGGTCGATCCGTTTTACCCGAAGGCCGCCGATAATATTATCCAGCGTGAAATTGTGGTGCGTTTCACAATAAAAGGATTCGACATCAGCCAGTTGTCCATTGGTCATCCTGCCAAATGACGCTGTGTGAGGCTCGTATGTGAACACGGTACGCCCACCCGTGGGAAAGGTCACCTCTGTAAGGATATCCCGTTGCATCTGGGGCCACGCAGGCTGACGATTGGTACCGTACGTGCAGGTAGACGACGGCGAGAGCAGCAGCGATTTGTTGGCCTCATTGATCAGCGCGTCATTATAATACCCCCAAAAATCCTGTGCATACGGACTAAAACTGATGGAATCGCCTGGGGCAGGAATCATGATCCTTACCTTCTTAAAGGCAGTGTCGTAATATTTAAAGGTATAAGGCAGCACCTGTGCATGCTGATAATCCATTAATAATACCTCCTGCAGTTTGACACGCCCGGACTTAAACCTTCCAAAACCCAACAAGGCTTTCTTATAAGCCGACTGTGTATTGATATCCCTCACCACCATGGAGTCCATCTTGCCGCCTGCATAGTAAAAATTCACCTGTTCGGTGCGGGTCCTGATACTGGATAGCCGCGGTTCGCATAGACCATTCGGATTAACCTGCCCCCCGGAGACAATGCAGTTGTTAAAGTCCTGCTGTTTGAAAGACCGTTGAAACCTGGTATTTTGGTTAAATTGACTTGAAACAGTATAATAATCCAACATGACACTGTCCCTTGTCGAGGTATTAACGATCTTCGTAAGCGCCCAGCTATTGGGACGGACATGGGATCCGTCGAAAGCCATAGAATTGTCCCATCCGGAAGCAGCATTGCTGCCACCGAAATAATATATTATACCATCCGGGGTAGTAATCGTCCAGCCTGAAAAATAATTATTGGTGAGCTTTCCTGCGTCTACGTAAGAAACGAACGTCGGTACGATCTTGATATCCCTGTTATAAGGTACCAGGATAGGCACCCGCCCTCTTCCAAAAAAGAACTTCCCCGAGTAAGTCCCGAAATTAAAATAGAACATGTCGGGCGCGTCATCATTTAACCCATAGAACATCCAGTCGGATGATGTCTGAGGAACAGGATCATGTATCGTATGCGTCGTCACCCATTGATTATGGTCCTTAACTGCGTTGGAATAGTCGACAATGAACAAATTGTTCCCTCCATCTACATAGTATCCTCCTTTTATATTCTTTGCATTCGCCAGGGAATCCTTTATTGAAGCCCACCGCGGAACCCCCAGTATCGTGTCCCTGGAAACCTTAAGAGCAAGGCCTTCATCGGGATTTCCACGGACACTGCGGCTAACCATACCACCGGCCTTCAATACCCAACCAAGCCCGGCTACCGTCGCATCCTGCTCTGCCTTGATCCCGGAGGTTTCATAGCCGAGTTCGATAGGAATATCAATGCTCTTCGAACGGGCATCATGCAACGGGATGGTAATATTGGCGCTCCCTGAATAGTTGTTGACAGGGATATCTATTGCCTTCTGCAGGGCTGCCACCGTTGGAGGCTTGGGGGAGTAGTCAAATTGCGGTTGGCCGATCACCGATTGCGCAGAGAGAGTCGTATTGGATAGGCAATACAATACTAATAGGACCAAGGTCCAGGATCGTTTCATTAAAAGTCAGTTTAGGATTTGAGAAAGGATAGGGAAGGATTGTTATAACGAAATAAAGAAAATTATTTCTGCTAACGAATACGCGCCGCTATTTTTACCACACCATTTCACCAGCGTGTCGAAATCGGGAAAAAGCGTGTCGATTTCGCACATCAGCGTGTAGAAAAAAAGAGGGGGGGGGCGAAAAAACATTTTAGCAACACAAAAAAACCCGGTCGGATAAAACCAACCGGGTCCACTAATCATCAGGATACCAAAATAAGATTATTTCTCCGGAGGCACCACCTGCATCAACGCCGGGATCGAACAGGCATCATAAGCCGAAACAGCCACACCTGCCGGCGGCGTCGTCTTATAATCCTTCCCCATCAGCCCCGTGGAAGAGCTCCGCTTCGCATACGCATAATTGATGTTCTTCCGCAACCAGGCGAGATAATCAGTCTTACCACCATCCTCGATCAGCCGTATCATATACTGCGCCAGGATCGCATTGTACACGCCCTGCTCCTCTCCGCCTTCAAATGGCAGGATCCCATCCGCATCCGACATCTTGTTCTTCGTAAAGTCCGCCGCCAGCACCGCATCATTCAGGTACTTGGCATCACCGGTCTTCTTATACAACATCACTGCCGCACCGATGCAGCTGGCCTGGTTATACGTATGCACCGTCCAGTCGGCGGGGTTATTATCCACCTTATTGTCAGCCACCGCACCCGTCGTCGCGTTGAATAAATTCGTACGGGCCCAGTTATATACGCCGATAGCCTTCGTGGCATAGGCCTCATCCTTGGTAATATTGTATAAGGTCATCGCGCCAATCACCGTAGGATAGTTGATACAGGCCGTCTTTCCCCGCTGCTTCCACGCCCATTCCATCCCCCCGGTGGCCGCATCATAGGAGCCAATACGATTAATGGATGCATCCCCGTTCCAGACGAAGTCAAAGCCCGCCTTCGCATGGTCCAGGTATTTCTGGTCCCCCGTCACTTCATAGGCACGGGACAGGGCAATGATCCACCACATCATATCGTCCCAGATAAACCAGCTGACATCGTTCCGCCAGTTGTATCCCGCATACTGGGCATAGTTGCCCTGGTAAAGGTCCTCGATCAATTGCTTATACTGGGGGTCATTCGTCCGCTTGTACGCATTCATCGCCATGTCGAAATAGATCGCCTGCGTCCAGATGGCGGCAATACCGCTCTTGTCCGAAGCGCGATAATACAATTTCGCGTTCGTGTTGTAGAGGTACTTATTGAAATTATTATAGGCCGAAGTAGCATCGTTCGACGTGAACGACACTTCCTTGTTTCCCGCCGTATCCACGATGGGAGGCACATTGTTATTGCTCTTTCCGCAGGAGACGACGAAGGTCACCAGCAAAAAGGTAAAGACGGGTACTCTTAAAGACATATGCTTCATATTCCAACAGTTTACTGCACCGTTATTTTCCGGATCCGGTTGTTATCCATATCCAGTACATACAGATCATTGTTCTTATCGACCGCAATTCCCGTGGGCCTGTTAAACCGGGCGTCGTAGCCGAGTCCATCGATAAAACCCGTGTTATCGCCTACCCCGGCAATGGTCGTCACCGCCCATGTGCCCGCCGTGATCAGCCGCACATTATTGCTCTTATCGCCGCCGCCCTGGCCACTGACATACAAATTACCCTTACTGTCGATGGCAATCCCCCAGGGACGGGCAAAAGTAGCGGCCAGGCCTATCCCATCATCCATCCCGCCGACATGTGAAGTGCCTGCGATGGCTACCCCGCCATCGAAAGTGGCGCTTGCCGCATCATAGGTATACTTCCACACCTGCTGGTCATCATAATGGGTAGCGTAAATATTCCCTTGTCCGTCGATGGTGAGGGTGCAAGGCAGCGAATGATTGATGATCTTTTCCACATTGCCATTATGAAGATAGTAGATCCCGTCACCATAAAAGTCGGACCAGTAGATCTCACCCGTGGTAGGGTTGATCACCACCGAGGTCAGCTCATTGCCGCCATTGCCGCTGCCATGCGCATACGTAGAGACGACCCCATCCGGCGTGATCTTCCGTATATTCCTGCCATTCCTTTCGGAGACATATACATTGCCATCCTTGTCCACGGCCGTACCACAAGGGTTGTTGAACTGGGCCGCCGCCGCGGCACCGTCCGCATACCCATTGATGCCGCTGCCCGCGATGGTCGAGACCGTCCCGTCAGCAGCGACCTTTCTCACCCGTTGATTGCCGCCATCCGCCACATACACATTCAGGTCCTTATCTACACACAGCTGACCGCGTACCCCATTGAAGTTAAAGCTGGCGCCCGTACCCTTTCCATCACTGTACCCGGCCTGGCCCGAACCCGCCAGCGTGGACACCGAATAAGAGAACTGGTAGTTGAAGGGATCCGCACTGGCCACCGTCCCCTTGTCAATATCGACCTGGATTGGACCAGAACCCGTCTTGGTCGTGATCACCGCCATGATCTCATCGCCCTTCACCCTTACCACCAGCAGGCGAACGCCATTGATGGAGACCTTGATCTTCGATGTGTCCGTGGTGAAATTACTGCCTTTAATAAGGATCTCGGTGCCCAGCGGACCGGCAGCCGGCGCAAAACTATTCACCACCATAGGCTGGGAAGGATTGTGAGCAAAGCCGTCGCTTTTCTTACAGCTGATGAACCCCGCGCCAACGATCAGCGCAAGCAGTACGAAAGAATTTTTAATATACGTAAGCATAATTTTATCCGTTTTTTAATTTGACTTATTACCGTCTTCCATCACACCTCACCAGCCCGTGTTCTGCACCAGCTGCTTGTCATTGTTCACATCGTTGGATGGCAGCGGGAACAGGTAGTGCTGCTTGCTGAACACACGGTTCTCGAATACCACCACTTTGGTGAAATCGGGCAGATCAGCATCGATGCTGAGGCCATACATCGGACCACTATCCGTCTGCTCCGCGATCTTCCAGCGGCGGACGTCGAAGAAGCGGTTGTTCTCGAACGCCAGCTCCACCCGGCGTTCCTTCCGCAGCGCCGTCCGCATGTCAGCCTGCGATGCAGGCGCGTCGATGTCCGCGGAGCCATATAAGGGTATTCCAGCCCTTTCACGGATAAGATTGAGATACTTTAAGATATCCGGGTTCGACGGATCCGACTCATTGAGACACTCGGCATAATTCAGATAGACCTCCGCCAGGCGCAGCAGGGGCAAGGTCCGGTTGTTAAAATCCCATTTGCCAAAACCCATGGCCTTACGGGCGACATAGCCCGTCCTGGAATAGTCATTGGCCGTTTTTGAATGGCCTGAATTGCCATGATTGGTGAAGTCGGTATAGATCTTACCGTTCTGGGTGTTCAGCCAGAGGCTGCTGCTATAAGTGATGTTGACATAGAAACGCGGCTCGCGATTGACCCAGGGATTATAGATCGACCGCGCCTGGTCGTCCAGGGGAGCCTGGAACACCGAATAGCCGGAGTTTTGATAGCCCGACAGGGGATCGTCGATGCTCCTGCCGTTGGCCGTGAAGAAGGCGTCCACCATGTTCTGCGTGGGGTCGATGGCAGTACCTCCCCTTGAATCATTTCCGCCCGGCGCACCATCATGGAAAGGCGTCAGGGCATATTGCCAGGGCCCGATGGAATTGGCCACCCGGACAAAAATGGCTTCTTTGTTCCAGTCTTTTATGATGGCGTCCTTGCAGGACATGTAAGCGTCGA
Source organism: Flavitalea plasmicola (assembly GCF_030546645.1). Classification (GTDB taxonomy): domain Bacteria; phylum Bacteroidota; class Bacteroidia; order Chitinophagales; family Chitinophagaceae; genus Puia. The sequence continues at coordinate 422,670 of NZ_JAUOTO010000005.1, read as the reverse complement.
TCACTCCATTGGGCCTTTCCACGTTGAGGTCGTAGACCGAGGGTACGAACTGGGCGATAAAATCACGGTAGGCGCCTGCGGCAGTCGCCCATTTGCCCGCATCATACGTCTGGCTGATCAACTGCTTGCCATCCTTATTTTTCAACGATGCATAATCGGTATTGCCATTGAACAGGGGACTGGCAGCATACATCAGCGCCTGTGCCCGGATGGCCATAGCCACACCTTTCGTAATGCGCCCTCCATCCTGGTTGATGTCGGCATATTGCACGGGCAGGTCGGCTGCGGCTTTCTGCAGCTCATCGGCCACATACTGCGTGCACTCGTCATAAGAGCTGCGGGGCACCTGTAAGTCAGCAGCCACTGCCACCGGGGTTTCCCCCAGCAACACCACGGGACCATAGATCCGCATGAGATAGAAATAATAAATGGCCCTCAACGCACGCGCTTCCGCCTTGTGCTGGGTGATCTGCTCCGTCGATATCCCTTTGATGGCATCCGCCTTTTGAATGAATACGCTGGCATCCCGGATCCCCTTGTAATAATTGGACCAATAACTGTTGACAATATCGGTAGAAGCATCCCAGCTGCCATTGTTGATATTGTTCGCCCTTCTGTCCTGCCAGGTCAGCTCTGCTTCGTCGGAGGCACAGGTCCAGAGTCCTGCGTTATGATCTCCTCCTGCATCGCGCTGTCCGTATTCATCGGGTACGCGCGTATAAACAGCCGAGAGGAACTGGTTGGCCGTCTGCCAGTTGGCAAAGGTCGCATCCAGCGTTAAATTTTCATCAGGCACCTGGCTGAGGTATTTTTTACAGGACGGAAAGGTCACTATAGCAAGGGCCAGCATCGTATAGAATATCTTTTGCATTTTTTTTAAGATTAGAACTTGAGATTAATACCAGCCGTTATCGTTCTCACATTGGGGTAAGTGTTCCCGTTATTCGTATTCAGCTCAGGGTCCCACAGCTTGAACTTGCTGAACGTCACCAGGTTGATACCCTGGCAATAAACGGCCGCATTCTTCACCCCCATCCTGTTCAGGAAGGAAGTAGGCAGATTGTAAGACAGCTGCGCCGTCTTGAGTCGGAGGAAGCCGATGTCCTTCACCCACCAGGAGCTCGTCTGGTAATTGTTGAAATTGAAAGCATTGCCATAGGCCAGGCGGGGGTAGAATGCATGCTGATTGGGATGCTCGGGCGTCCAGCGGTCCTGGGCGATGGCAAATACATTGCTCAGCTCGGCCGTGAACGGTGCGATCCCATCGCCGCCGATGTACCGGTCGGCATGGGCGACGCCCTGGAAGAAAACGGTGAGGTTGAAGCCTCTGTACCCGGCATTGAAACCAAAACCATATACCATCGAAGGCACATCACCGCGCCCAATGGCGGCTACGTCCTTATTATCTATCTTATTATCCCCATTCAGGTCCTTATACCTGATATCACCCGGCCTGATATCCGACTTTTCACCCCCAGGGACAGGATGATCGTCAATATCCTTCTGATCCACAAAGAGCCCATCAGCGATATATCCATACCGTGCCAGGATGTTGTGCCCCGTCTGGTTCATCCAGGGATAGTCCTGCGGAGGCATGTCGTTCTTCACCAGGTTGTCCTTGTTATACGTGATGTTGCCTCTTACCCCAAAGCTTACCCTTCCGATCTTGGTGTTGTATTCCACCGTGGCATCGATGCCTTTGTTGTCCACGACACCCAGGTTACCGTATGGTTGGGAGCTGAGGCCCATAAAAGCAACACTGGAAGCACGTTGGAGGAAGATGCCTTTCCGGTGCTCCTTAAAGACGTCCACGATGATGGACAGCTGATTATCCAGCGTTTTAACTTCCAGTCCGATGTCCTGTTTGTTGGAAGTGGCCCAGCTGACATTGGACGCGTAGCGGTCGACGCCGATGCCCGTGACGCCGGTGAAATTGCCGAAAGAATAACCCGGCGCGTTGCTGTTCATCTTATCGATGTAGAGGAAGCGGAGGTCGCTGTTGTTCACGCTGCCCAAACCCACCATACCATTGGAATAGCGGACCTTCAGGAAGTTGATGGACCTTTTCAATCCGGCAAAAAAGTTCTCGTTCGAGATCACCCAGCCAATGCCGCCGGCCGGGAAAGTGCCATATCTTTTTTGAGGGCTGAACAGCTCGGACCCGTTGTAGCCCAGGTTGAATTCGGCAAAGTAACGGTCGTCGTAAGAATACATCACCCGGCCCGCCAGACCTACATACCGTTCGGGAATACTGGTGAGATAATCCCCGAACGCATCTTCCCTGCTGCTGGCATAGAACAAGGCCAGCCCTGTCACATGGTGCCGTTGAAAACCGCGATCATAGTTGACGGCCCCTTCCGTGTAGAACAGGCGGCTGCCGCTGTTGCTCCTGTTATAGTCCAGGGTAGGGTTGGGAGAAGTATAGGAGGGCGTGGTGCCCAGGTTCAGCGTGCCATCCGGCAAATAGGGGTACTTCATATTGACGAACCAGGTGTTCTCCCGCTTGCCCCTGTTGATATTCTGCTCGTTGTGGCTATCGAAAGCCGCCATGGCCGTGATATTCAGGCCGGGCGTAAGTTCGGACAGGTCCTGTGTCAGACGGATATTAGAATTGATCTCGTTCGTATTGTTCGACGAGAAGCCGCGGGTCGTCAGGTCCGCATAAGGATTCCTGAAGCCGCCATTGGGGGAGATCCCCGGCACTAAGCCCCCCGGATACATGACGGGGTAGATCACGGGCGCGGCATCCATGGCGCTCTGAAAAATAGCCTGCGTACCCAATGCAGGGCCATTCAGGTTGGAAAAATATCCCTTCAGGTTGACATCCAGCTTCGTGCTTTTGGTCAGCTTGAGGTTAAGATTGGTGGTGAAGTTATACCGGTTGTATTTCAGGGAGGAGTTGTACTTTTCCAGGTCGCCCGTCTTCATAAAACTGCTCTCATTATAATAGGAGAGAGAGACATAGTACTGCGCATTTTGTACGCCGCCGCTGACATTGACGTTGGCCCGGCGAAGATGTCCCGTCTTGTTGAGCACCGCGTCCAGCCAGTCCACATTCGGATAGACCATCGGATCCAGTCCCGATGCTGTCTTATCGATATACTCCTGCGAATAAATGGGGTTCTGGCCGCGCGTGGTCTTTGCTTCATTGGCCAGGTACATATAGCTTATGCCATCCATCATCTTCGGTATCTTCGTAAAGGTGTTGACGCCTTCATTGTAATCTACAAACACCTGCGGCTTGCCTATTTTACCGCCTTTGGTTTTCACCAGGACTACGCCATTCGCGCCCCGTACGCCATATACCGCCGTCCCGGATGCATCCTTCAGGATCGTGAAAGACTCCACATCCTCAGGATCGATGTTGTTGAAGTCGCGCTCCACGCCATCCACCAGGATCAGCGGGGTGGTGCTGTTGCCGTTGCCAAAAGTAGCAATGCCCCTGATCCATACGTCGGCAGCGCTCTTGCCCGGTTCGCCGGAACGCTGTACGCCGATGACGCCGGAAATGCGGCCTGCCAGCATGGACGACAGGTCCGCCGTTGGCTGCTTCAGCTCCGAGACGTTCAGGCTCGACTGCGCACCCACCAGGCTGATCTTACGCTGTTTGCCGAATGCAACCACCGCCACTTCTTCCAGGTCCTTACCCTGGCCGGGCTTCAGCCGTACATTGACAATGCTTTGATTGCCCACAGGCACTTCCTGTGAGGCATAACCGATATAGCTGAACACCAGCACGGAAGAATCGCTGTCCACCACGATCTTATACCGCCCATTGCCATCCGTCGACGTCATGGTAGGAGTACCGCTGACGCCCACGCTCACACCGCCCATGGGCTTGTTGTTCTCGTCGATCACCACACCCGAGATCACCGTGTCCTTCCTGGCAATGGCAGCGCCGGTGTGCACCGCCCGGGGCTGCGCCTTCTTCCGGATGACGATGACATTGTTCACCTCCTCATACCCCAATGATTTATTCTGCAATAATTTTTGCAGCACGTTGTCCAGCGGTTCTTTGGAAAATACACAGCCTGCGATCTTGTAGGAGCTCAGCAGCTGTTTGTCATAAGCGAAGGAGACCTTGGTGATCTTGTGGATCTCCCGGATGGCCGTCTCGAGGGTGCCGTCCTTGATGGTTGCCGTGACAGTGACACCTTTCAGGATCTGACCGTCACCGGCATACGCCGGGAAAAATAGGGAGGTCGTCGTTAGTAGGAAGAACAGCAGGTAAGTGATCTTTCTCCACCTGCTAACGTTCTTCATGGCAAGCCTTGTTTGCATACTTTTTAAGCTTTTAGTTTGGTTTTCAATCAGCGCCTTGCCATGAGCTGTATCGATTTAGCATATGGCGTCTGTTTTTCTTTTATTGGTAAATGGTGGGTTTATTTAGCTAAGTAAAATTGTTTGTTCTTTTCCCTGACCTTCAGCTCGTGAATAGCGGCCAGTACCTGGATGGCCTGCAGCGGCGACATGGCCGACGACAGTTCCGTGGTGTATCTCGTGTTCCTGATTGCTTCATCGTTGGTGACGACATCGATGCCATAATTCTTCTTCATGATGGTGGCCATCTCATTAAAGGAAAGATCGTTCAACACCAGTCTTCCGCTTTGCCAGGCCGTCAATGATTCGTCCAGGGGGATCTTTTTATAGGTCTTACTGGTCTTGTTAAACACCAGCTCCTCTTCTTTCAGCAGCACGCTGAGGGCTGCCGAGTCGCCGGCCACGCTCACCTTTCCGTCGACGACGCCAATGCTGAGGTTATTCAGCTCCTTATACGCCGATATATTAAAGGAGGTCCCCAGCACCGTGGTAGTAAGGCTTCCGCTGGTGACCGTAAACGGCCTTTGCGCATCCGTCTTTACATCGAAAAACACTTCCCCGTCGACCAGCTCTATCTTCCTGTCGCTGGAAAAGTCATTTTGTATGCGGATGGTCGTTCCCGCGTTCAGCAGCAGCAGCGAGCCGTCCTGGGCCGTGACCTTTTTCTTTTCGCCTATGCCCGTGCTGATGGTGGTAAATGCAATGGCATCCTGCTGGCCATGTCTGTGATGTAATATTAAAAGGGCGGCGCCCGCAATGACGAGGATCATCGCTGCCACTTTGAGATAGGAGGGTAATGTCCATACTTTCTTTTCTTCCGACAGAACGGGCGCTACTTTATCCCAGATCTCCTGCCGGGTGGCAGCGGTCTCTTCTTCAGACAACGGCACGAGTCGCTCATTGTCAAATGAATCGTACCAATTGTCCACCGCATTGCCGTCCTCGCCATGTGCGTTGCCAAGCAGGTACCGCTGCAGGATGCGTCTGATATTTTTTTCTTCCAATTCGGAGCCTTTTACCTTCTATCTTCAAAAATGCGTTTTAGTACTAGTCCGGATAAGGTTTTTTTTGAAAAAATATCAAATACATCCTGGAGGGCTATAAATCATGGCCTGCCAGGGCCTCACCATCTGACAGGGCCTTACCTTCTGACAGGACCTCATGGCCTGACAGGGCCTCACCTTCTGACAGGACCTCATGGCCTGACAGGGCCTCACCATCTGACAGGGCCTCACCTTCTGCCAGGGCCTCACCTTCTGACAGAGCCTCGCCGTCTGCCAGGGCCTCACCGTCTGGCAAGACAGTCTGCCCGGCCGCCGAACTTTATTGGGAGCAATAATAGAACAGAAGGATGACGACAAAGGCCCAATCCCCATTGTCCCGGGAGGCAAGGGAGGCCCGCAGTCTTTTCAGGGCTTCCGTCAGCTGATTTTTGACGGTCTGTTCGGAGACATTCAGCTGGCGTGCAATATCTGCAATGGAAAGGTCTTCTTCCCGGCTCATCCTGAAGACCTGCTGCATTTTGGTGGGCAGCCGGCTGACCTCCCCTTCGATGAGCGCACTGAGCTCTTTTACTTCCAATTCATTTGCCGGGACCTGGTCGGTCAGCACTTCGAAGAATGTGCTGTTCCTGATCTCCGCCGCACTAAAGGCATAGTGGCTGATGACACGGTATTTCACGGCTGTAAAGAGATAGCGGCCGATCTCGCCGTCTTCGAAGGTGAATAGATCTTTTCTTCTGCGCCATACAGTGGTCATGATCTCCTGCACCATGTCCTTCGCCTCATCCTTGTCCACCCGTTGGCAGGCTTTCAGGTACAAACGCTCCCAATACCTGTCATACAACACCTTGAATGCGGCGGCATCACCCTCTTTTATGGCATGTAATAGCCCCGCATCGCTTAACTGTTGTTGCATGTTGAAAAAGTGGAACCCCTTATGGCAGAATTTGCGGGCTAAGGTAATATTATCTTTTAATTTAACCCGCAGGCGGTCGCCAGGCACTGGGAACCAACGACTTGACACTTTACGTCATTGCCCGCCACCCGCCTGTCCTATCAGCATGTCGCCCATAAGACGGGTGACATGCAGAACGCCATCTCTTTTCATGCCGAAGAGCTCCCGTACGAAAAGCCTTCCCTTCCAGTGAGGCCCCTTAAAAGGCAGGGTCATTTCCTCCGGCGGAAGTTTCACACCGTAAGTGGCATACCGCGGCAGCTTTTGCAGAATAGTCGCCAGCGGGACATGGAGGGCGCTGTCCCCCGAAGGCAAAAGACGCAGTTCGCTCGTCGTCGAGTCCAGGCAGACGGTGAGGCTGACATCTCCTATTTTATACCCTAAGCACTTGAACTCATCCTTGACGTCCCCAATCAGGTCAAAACGCGGGACCAGGTAAGGCAGCCCTTCCGTGGAAAGCGCCGCATCCTCCGGCTGCATGCTACAGCTGAAACGTTCCACTGGCTCGACCGCTCCATCCCACTCATATCGGCCCTTATACGGGACATGCATAAGTGCCATGATTCTTTCTGCCTGCCCCCCCTGAATTAATCTACCCACTTGCGAATCTTTCCGCATCATAGAATCCAGGTTTTGGGGGAACCAGGGCTGTAATGACTGGTACCCATGCGTTTCCACAATATAGTCGGTGATCGTGCTGATCTCTTTCCGGTCCTCCTCCGGCACCGCCGTCTGCGCCGCCGTCACCTTCCCGTCCTTTAAAAGACCATATTTCTCCAGGTAGCCCTTCAGTCTCGCCTGCTGGCTATATCTCGACACATTGAAGACGCTCCAGGGACCGAATGAGGAAAGAAAAGCCAGCAGACACAGCGACAATGGGATGTGCCGTATATTCTTGTTCCTGCTCCGCAGAAAATACACGGCGATAGAAAACAGCCAGGCCGCCAGCAGCAGCACAAAATAACGCAGCTCCGTAATCCCATAGGCCGCCACCCTTTTCCAGATGGCAAATCCCAACATCACCAGCAGGGGAAAAAGCGCAAAGTAAAAGAAGCGGGAATATCCATTGATCCATCTACTCCCCTCATCGTTGCGCAGCGGATAGATCAGCAGCAGCGCCAGGATGCCCGCCACGGAGAAACCCAGCACCAGGTAAGCCACCCAGCCCGTAGGCCAGTGCGCCGTAATGACGATCTTGAAAAGATAGGCATACAGGATGACCATATACACCGTGAGGATCGGCAGCAGCACATACTGCGTAAAGATCTTCAGCCCTTTGGGATAATCGTCGATGACAGGGACATCCGCATAGTCCGCCGGAAAGCCCGACAAAAAGAACCAGGTATTGAAAACACCCACCAGCAGCAGCCAGGTGTCCGCATACCACTTGTAGCTGAGGTTCACGTTAAACAGGTTGTCGATGGCCAGGAAGGCAAGCGCAAGACCGGCATACAGTACCGTCGTATACAGCACACTGGTGAGTATCCGGAGAAAAAGCTTTTTATTATACTGCCAGAAGCTGTTGATATGCTCGCCGCCCAGGAACCCGATGACGGCGATCATCCAATGCAGCCCCAGGGCATACAGCACCCACCGGATCACCGTCTTTTTCTGAAGCTCATCCGGCATCGTGAAAAAATAGACCACCACCAGCACCAGGATCACTGACTGCAGCATCACTGACTTCCCGCGCGCCCAATTCCTCCGCTCCGCCCACACCGTCAGGGCAATGGACAACAACATACCGAGATAGCAGCTGACGATGGCATTGGTGCATCGGACACGCACCTTGTCAGACGAATCCAGGACGGGCACCATCCTGATGGCGAAGGACGTTGCCAGCGCTGCCAGCAAAATGGCCAGGGGAAAACGCAGAAAAGTGTGTCCCGCGCGATGGGTCAGGGAGGATAGGGAGGGGAATTTCATATCCCAATCTAACGAAAAGGGCCGGGAAATGGTATTCCCGGCCCCACCTAAAAAACTTGCAGCTCATTACTCGTCGCTCACAGCTCGTAACTCCCCACTTGCAGCTTGTAGCTTGCAGCTTGCAGCTCACAGCTCACAGCTCACCGCTCACACCACCACCCCCGCCTCCTCGATCTTATGGATCGCCTTGATCGTTTTGATCACCGAATCCGGCGTCACCGAGATGCTGTCGATCCCTTCTTCCACCAGGAACTGCGCAAAATCCGGGAAATCCGAGGGACCCTGTCCGCATATGCCCACTTTCACCCCGCACTGTTTAGCCGTACGGATCAGCATACGCAGCAGCTCCTTCACCGCCTCGTTGCGCTCGTCATAGATATGCGCCACCAGCGAAGAATCCCGGTCAAGCCCCAGTGTCAGCTGGGTAAGGTCGTTGCTCCCGATGGAAAACCCATCGATATGCTCTGCAAACTGCCGCGCCAGGATGATATTGGAAGGCAGCTCCGCCATCAGGAAGACTTCCAGCGGCTGAATGTCCCCGCTTGCAGCTTGCGGCTTGCGGCTTGCAGCTCCCCGCTCGTCGCTCACGGCTCGCAGCTTTCCCTGCTCCAGTCCATATTCTTTCATCACTTGCTTCACCTTGTGCAGTTCCTCCACCGTGCGGCAAAAAGGGATCATCACCACGACATTGTCCAGCCCCATCTCCTCGCGTACCCGTCGGATGGCCTTGCATTCCATGCCAAACGCCTCTTTATACTGGGGAGCGTAATAGCGGGAGGCGCCTCTCCAGCCGATCATCGGATTTTCCTCATGCGGCTCATAATATTTTCCGCCCAGGAGATTGAAGTATTCATTGCTCTTGAAATCCGAGAAACGTACGATCACTTTCTCCGGGTAGAAGGCCGCCGCAATACGGGCTACCCCATACGATAATTTGCGGATAAAGTAATCCTCCTCGTCGGCAAAACCCTGGATCTTCTTCCGGATGGTCTCCGACAGCGCCGCATCCTTCAATGTTCCGTGCGTCAGCAATGCCACAGGGTGAACGCCAATGTAATTATTGATGATGAACTCTTCTCTGGCAAGGCCCACGCCCCGGTGCGGCAGATGGGAATAATGGAAAGCCATGGCCGGCGAACCCACGTTCAGCATCAGGGGCGTACGGATCTCCGGCAAAGTGCCCAGGTCCGTTTCTATCTTCTGGAACTCCAGCGTGCCCTCGTACACCATCCCCTCATCCCCTTCCGCACAGGAAGCCGTCACCACCTGCCCGTCGGACAATAGCTCTGTCGCATTGCCGCAGCCCACGATGGCCGGTACGCCCATCTCACGGGCAACAATAGCCGCATGGCAGGTACGCCCACCCTTGTTCGTAATGATGGCCGCCGCTTTTTTCATGATGGGCTCCCAGTCCGGGTCCGTCATATCCGTCACCAGCACGTCTCCCGGGGTAAATTCATGCCCGTCCGTCACCCGCTTGTCCAAAGAATGCATGATGTTCACCTTGCCGGAAGCGATCTTGTCTCCCACCGCAATGCCCTTCAGGATAGGCTTCACCTGCCGGCTCGCTTCCGACATCCTGTATTCCGTCAGCGTGTTGTGCTCCTTGCGGGAATGGATCGTCTCGGGCCGTGCCTGTACGATGAACAATTCACCGGAAAGGCCATCCACCGCCCATTCCACATCCATAGGACACCAGCGACGCTTCAGCTTGGAGTAATAGTCTTCTATCAGGCAGACCCAACGGGCCAGCTTCAGCACCATAAGTTCTTCCAGGCAAAATCGATGCTGAAGATTCTTATCCGTCGGTATCACTTTCACCCGTTCGTCGGGGTCGTCCCCATACACCATCAGCTTGTCCTTCGATCCCAGCTTCTTTTCGATGATGGAGGAAAAACCTTTTTTCAGCGTAGGCTTGAAGACGATGAACTCATCCGGTGAAATAGCGCCCTGCACGATCATCTCGCCCAGTCCATAAGAGCCATTGATCACCACCGCATCCCTGAATCCCGATTCCGTGTCCAGGGAAAAAGCCACGCCCGAAACGCCCAGGTCACTACGCACCATCTTCTGCACACAGACGGAAAGCCCTACTTCGAAGTGATCAAAGCGGAAACTCTCCCGGTAGCTGATGGCCCTGTCCGTAAACAAGGAGGCAAAACAGTTGCGCACCGAATCCATCAGTGCGGCCGGTCCGCGTACATTCAAATACGTCTCCTGCTGACCCGCGAAGGACGCATCCGGCAGATCCTCCGCCGTTGCGGAACTACGCACCGCCACGTCCGTATCCGTCTGTCCATACTGACCCGACAGCTGGTGATACGCTTCGATGATCGCCGCGCTCAACGCCGGAGGGAATTTGCTGTTGCGTATCAGCTGTCGCACCTGCAGACCCGCCCTGCGCAAGGACTCCACGCTGTCGTAGTCGATGGTCTTCACAAGCCGCCGGATCTCCTGATCCAGGCCGCTGGACGCGATAAACTCACGGTAAGCATAGACCGTGATCACAAAGCCATCCGGGATCCGTATCCCAAGATCATCGAGATTATTGATCATCTCCCCGAGGGAGGCATTCTTTCCGCCGGCAATCCCTATATCGGATAGGCCGACCTGCCGCAGCGGCAGAATGTAGATAGGTTGGGTCATATAGCAAAAGCATTGGTGACGAAAGAAAAAAAGCGTGAGTTTTTCAGGGAAGCCGCAGGAGGGGTAGCGCCCCACCTGTTCATGCGGCAGCCATCAGGCTGGAAAAGCAAGCCGCCAGCGACTGCACAAGCAGACAATAGCCGGTGCGCTTATCGGAAAAAACTTTTGCAGGATAATCAGGTCTCATTGCACAGTAAAGATATACAAGGATCCGGAAATATATTATACTTTTTTTGCCTATGTAAAAAGAACACAATAAAACGTTTTAGCAATTTTAGTGGACTTCTCTTTCCGGCGAATACCCCCATTTGTTATATTTACGCCCCATATGCAAAAGCTCATTTACCTCCTCATCCTCGCCATCGCCATACCTATCCTTTCCTTTACCCACCGGCCCCTCACCTGGGTAGCCATCGGGGATTCCATCACCTATCTCAACGATCACCCCGACGAAACGGGCAACCGGGTGACGAAAGGCTACCTGTCCCGGGTAACCGAAAAACTATCGTATGTACAATATATCAACCAGGGACATAATGGCTGGACTTCGAGAAAGATCGCCGATTCCATCGAGCGCCTGGGCATACCCAGGGCCGACGTCTACTCCATTTTTCTCGGCACCAATGACTGGTGGCAAGGGCATCATGTCGGGTTCTGGAAAGATTATGCATCCGGTTCGGGAGACACCACCATCTACGGGGCCTTCCGTATGATCATCGACAAAATACGGCGGCTGAACCCCGATGCCTCCATCGTGCTCATCACTCCGCTGCAGCGGGGCGATTTTGTATACATCAATAATGCGAAGAACAACGCCTTCGGCTCCTACAAAGACAAGGACGGTCAGCGCCTGGAACAGGTGGTGGATGCAATTCGCGACATAGGGGAGCATGAGCATTTTAAGGTCGTCGATCTCTATCACGACCGGCACCTATCCGTCTCCCATACCGTGCGATACAAACGTCTCCGGGACTCGGCCACGGGCGAATACAGGAATTACAGCTATCCGGATTATACCACTATACCATTCCATCCGGAAGTAGACGAATACCCCTATCCCGCCGATGCCATCGGAATGACGTACGATGGGCTTCATCCATCTGATAAAGGGAATGCATGGATTGCGAAGAAGTTGGTGAAGGTGTTGAGGAAATTGTAGGGCGTGCCCCTTCGGATCGGGCTGTACGCTTGTAGTCCTCGCCTTTGGCTGCGGGCTACCGCTCCCATCCCTCACGCGGGACCTTTAATGTGCCATAGCTTTGTTGCCTTCAGGCGCATTTTTCCTTTTCTTTTCGCCGGGCAGCCCTAACCGCTCCGCCGCTGTACATTGGGTACCTCTGCGCATTTGATCACTATTCAACACATAAATTATTTGACAGTTGTGACTGAATCGAATATCCCAATGTAAGGCGGCTCCGCGGCAGGGCTGACCCTGGCAGATACAATGTGCAAGTGGGGCATTCAGTGCGGGATAGATTGCAATTGCTGTAAAGAAGCGTTGTTGGCGACTTCTCTTTTGCACGACAGATAACACGAAGTGCAGGTTAATGTCCCGCTACACTATTTGGCTTCATAAAAATCCTTAAAACAAATCGCTAATATATTTAGTATTTTTGTGCCCTTGTTCTATTTTATGACTCACATCCCTTACTCCTATAAACGTCCTCGTTCAGAACGTTATGTCTTTACCAGCATTGGTAAAAGAAGAATAGAAAAAGTAATAGACTTCGTTCCTGTTGGGGTAAAAAATATAATGAACCTGGGTTTTGGAGATTTATTGCCAGATGGTTCAGTGGATGACACCGCCAATTCCAACAATGGGGACATCGTAAAAGTATTAGCAACCGTAATTGCGATCTTAAAAGATTTCACAACTGAATATCCCCAGGTTGAGGTCTTTTTTGCGGGAAGTACGATCGAACGTACAAAATTATATACTCGAATTCTTAGGACTTATTACTCAGTTTTTAGCAAGGAATTTACCATTTCAGGCATCACAGGTTCTGAAAACGATAATAAACGAATAGCCTTCCACCCAAAAGCCGACATTGAATATTTGGCCTTTTTAATAAAAAGAATTAATTAACTTTGAAATATGCCATTGGCTAAGAAAAATACCTCGAAAAGAAGTCTGAAAAAAAGCCCTCCTTCTACCACTGTGGTGGCCGTCAGAACGCGTATAGCTCCTAAGGATACTTTATTTCCCAAAAAAGTAGCAAGGGCAAAAAAGATTCTCAGTAACACGCAAGATTTGTAGTCTCTGCCAACAAGAAAATCAAGCCGCAGGCAACCTCACCGTCAACACGCACCCATCCCCCGGCTTCGACTGGATCTCCACCCTCCCCTTAAACAGCTCCGTCCGGCTGATGATATTCGTGATCCCCACGCCTTTGCGATGCCGTGATATATCAAACCCCACCCCATTGTCCACCACCGCCAGCACAATATCCGGCCCTTCCAGCGACAGCCTGATCATCACCTCCGTCGCCTTCGCATGCTTCATGATATTATTCAACTGCTCCTGTATGATCCGGAACAAGGTCAGCTTGCGCTGCTCATCCACTTCCGCCTCCACGATATTATGAATATCCAGCTGCACATGGATCCCCTTGGCCACCTTCATATCATCCGTGATATCTTCGATGGACTCCAGCAGCCCGATCTCCCGCAGACCCGGCGTGATCAGGGACTTGGAGATCTTCCTGATCTCATTGATCGCCCTGCTGATCAGCTCGGTACTACGCTCCAGCAGCTCCTGCCGCATCTCATCATCCGACATGGCCGTATTGACATAAAGGTTGCTGGCGCCCAGGATCTGGTTGACATTGTCATGCAGCTCCTTCCCTATCTCCGTCCGCTCCTTCTCCTGCGCAATGATGACGGCCTCGGTGATCTGCCGCTGCCGCATCATCTGTTGCTCCTTAAGCTCGTTCTCCAGCAGGATCCTCTCCGTGACATCGCCTGCCAGCACGAGGATGGCCCTCCGTCCCCTGTAATTGATATTATGCCAGGCCTCTTCCACAAAAATGTTGTCCCCATTCTTCCGGATATGCTGTATCAACCCCTTCTGCTCTACGACCCTGGCCTTTCCCAGGTCTTCCACCTCCTTCCTCAATGCCGCGAGGTCTCCATGCAGCCGCAGGTCCGCCAGCGACAGGTGGAGAAAATCCTCATTGGTATACCCATAATGCCGCACCGCAGCGCCATTCGCCTCCAGGATAAGCAGGCTATCCATATGGAAGACCCACATGGGCATCGGATTGTTATTGAACAGCTCCCGGTAACGCTCCTCGCTTTCCTGCAGGTTCTCCAGGTTCCGTTTGCGTTCGAGACTGTAGCGGATGGCGCGGGACAGCAACTTCTCATCGAAATCCCCCTTGGTGAGATAATCCTGCGCCCCCATCGCCAGCGCCTGCAACGCAACGTTCGTATCGGAAAGCCCCGTCAGCAGGATGACAGGCAGCCGCTGGACGAGCACGCCCAGCCCCGTATAGGATTCCAGTCCAAAACTATCCGGCAGCGAGAGGTCCAGGAGCACCAGGTCGACCTTTTCCTCCGACAGGATCTTCCTGGCCGCTGTAAGATGGCTCGCCTCGAAGAGCTTCTGAATGGAAATATCGGTGGCGCGGAGAAATTCCTTTAGTAAGAAAATATCTCCCGGATTATCCTCCACCATCAGGATGCTGAGTGATGCGTTGATACCGGACATTTATGCCGATTTAGGTAATTTCACAATGCTGATCCAGAAATCCTCGATGGTCCTTACCACATCCATAAAGCGGTCCAGGTCCACCGGCTTGGTGATATAGCAGTTGGCATAATTGTTATAAGAGGTCATAATATCTTTTTCCGAGGAAGAAGTGGTCAGCATGATCACGGGGATCCGTTTCAAATGGGGATCGTTCTTGATAATGCCGAGCAATTCCGTTCCATCCATCTTCGGCAGGTTGATATCCAGCAGGATGAGATCCGGCGACTCCTGGTCCCGGAAAGGAGGTTCTTTTTTCAGGAAGCTCAGCGCCTCCATGCCGTCATAGGCTACGGATATACGGTTGACGATCTTCGCTTCTTCCAGCGCTTCTTTGGTAAGGAGGACGTCGCCTTCGTTGTCGTCCACCAGGAGAATATGGATCTCTTGCATAAGGTAAGTTTTATGGTTGTTTGGCAATAGTGAAAAAGAATGAGCTGCCTTTTCCCGGCGACGACTCCACCCATATCCTGCCCCCATGCCGCTCCACGATCTTCTTGCAAATGGCCAGGCCGATGCCGGTACCGGAAAAATCGCTTTTGTTATGCAATCGTTGAAAAATAATAAAGATCTTCTCAAAGAACATGGGGTCGATGCCGATGCCATTGTCCTGCACGCTGTACAACCATCCTCCCGGCACTTCATTCCCCTGTACACGGATCAGCGGAGGGTCGCCGCTGTGATATTTCAGGGCATTGCCCACCAGGTTCTGCATCAACTGCACCAGCTGCACCTTGTCCCCGTATGCATCCGGCAGGTGCCCGATCTCCACCTTCGCCCGGGCGGCGATGATCTTCTCCCGGAAAGTTTCGCCCACCTCCTTCATCACATCGTCCATTTTCACCGGTGTGAAAGATCCCTTTCCCGACCCTACGCGGGAGTATTCCAGCAGGTCGAGGATCAGGGTCTTCATCCGCTCAGCCCCGTCCACCGCAAAATGGATATACTGCGTGGCCTTATCGTCCAGCTGCCCCTTGTATTTCTTTTGCAGCAGCTGCAGGAAGCTGCTCACCATCCGCAAAGGCTCCTGCAGATCATGGGACGCAATGTAGGCAAAGCGCTCCAGCTCCGCGTTGGAGGCCGCCAGCTCCGCCGCCCTGGCTTCCAGGTCGTGATTCAGCTGCTGCAACAACGTTTCCGCCTTCTTCCGTTCCGTAATGTCGTTGACGATCACCATCCGCGCCCGCTTCCGCTCGTATTCGATGGGATGGGCCGTGAGCTCCACATCGATGACCTCGCCGTTCTTTTTCAGATGCCGCCAGTTGCTGTCCCGGTAAGTCTCACGGGAAGTCCTGAGGCCGGCGATATCCTCCAGGAGACGTTCAATGTCTTCCTGCGGTCGGATATCCTTGATCGTCATATTTTTGAACTGCTCCTGGCTATAGCCGTACAGACGGACCGCCGCCTCGTTGACCTCCAGGAACTGCAGGGTATCCTGGTCATAGATCCACTTAGGCAGCGGGCTCTTATAGAAGAGTGTCTTATATTTTTCCTCCGATGCCTGAAGGTCCTTGGTCTGCGACCTGACGGTGTCCTCCAGTACCTTGTTGAATTGATTCAGCTGCTCCTTCACTTCCTGTTCGCGGGCCAGGTCGATGCGGATCTTCTTGATGACGACAAAAGCAAGGACAGCTACTGCGGCGATCAGGCCCCAGAGGACATATTGCAATTCCGATGCCCTGTGCTGGTTGGCCCGGCGGCGCTCGTTCAGCAGCCGGCTTTCCTCGGTTTTCAGCCTGTCAGTCATCAGGCTGATCTGGTGAGAATATCCGAAAGATGCGCTGGAAGCAATGAGCTTAGCGGCCCCGCCAACATTATTACCCCGGTGCATCCGGATGGCCTGGTCCAGCAGGTCCCTGTTCTTGTCGATATACCGGTACAGCGTCTCCATGCGTTCCTGCTGTTCGGGATTATCGCGGATCAGCTGTTTCCCTTCCGCCAGCCGCTGCTGCAGACGGTTAGACAGGACGTCCAGGGAGTCCAGGAAAGCGCTGTCGCCTGTGATGAGGAAATTCTTTACCCCCAGCTCATAACGGAGGCTCATGTCCAGGATGTCCTCCGTTGCGAAGAGCACCTGGTTGGTATGTTTTACGCGGGATGTAGTATCCTGCAGACGCCGCGACTGCCAGATAGATATCAGCAGGATGGCCAGTACGCAAATAATGGCAATGATGATGCCGGTAAGCAAAGTCTTTTCGATGGTTCCTTTTCCTTTCATAATGGCTTCTCCCCCCGGGTGAGGCCGGGAGAAATAAGGTAATGCTGCGGCAGGGTGGGGTAATTTACTAAAAAATCACCGATTGGCTATCCCCAAAGAAGCGATTGCCAAAGAAAAAGCTCGTTCATTCTCGGCCAGGAGCAGCAATCGGTCGTCGCCCCGCAATACGGTAGACCCCACTGGCGTAATGTAATCCTTGCCACGGATGATCAGCAGGATCTTGGCCGTTTTCGGGAAGCCGATCTCGACGATCTTCCTGCCGTTGACGATGGAATGATGCGGCAGGTGGATCTCTTCCCGCACGGACATGGTGGGATCGATGAATTCCAGGTCGCTGCCGATCCGCCGCTTGGCCCTACCGGGTACCGTCAGATGCAGCATTTTCGCCACCGCCGGCAAGGTAGTGCCCTGGATGATGACGGAGGTGATGGCAATAAAGAACACCAGGTTAAAGATCATATCGCTTTGGGCAAGCCCCGCGATCTTGGGATAAGTGGCAAACACGATGGGCACCGCCCCCCGCAACCCGACCCAGGAAAGGAATAGCTTGCTCCGGCGGTTCGCTTTGTTGAGCAGCAGGCTCCCGAAGACCCCGACAGGCCTTGCGACCAGGATCAAAAAAGCGGAGATCAACAGGCCATCCCATGCGACAGCCCAGACCCTGGACGGAAATACCAGCAGGCCCAGGGCGAGGAACAGGATGATCTGCATCAACCACGCGATCCCGTCATAGAACTGGATAAGACTGCGCTTATGTATAAAGTTGGAAGAACCCAGGATCACGGCACAGATGTAGATGGCCAGGAAACCATTGCCGCCCAGGAATTCCGTGGCCGCATAGCTGAACATGGCCAGGGCCATGAGCAAAACAGGATACAATCCCTGGTTGTTCAGATGAATGCGGTTGATCAGCCAGAAGCTGAGCTTCCCCGTGCAATATCCCATGGCGCCTCCGATGACAAACCCTTTGACGAACAGGAGCAGCAGCTCCCCGACAGGGAAATGCCCCTCTTTTACTACCGCGGTCAGCGAGATGGTGAGAAAATAAGCCATCGGATCGTTGCTGCCGCTCTCCAGCTCCAGCACGGGACGCAGCGCGCCCTTCAAACCGATGCCCTTGCCACGCAGGATGGAAAACACGGCCGCCGCGTCGGTGGAAGAGACAATGGAACCCAGCAGCAGCCCCTCCGGGAACGTAAACCCCAATAGATAATGCACGAAGACCCCTACGGAAACAGCCGTCAGCAGCACGCCCAGCGTGGACAGCGCCAGGCCCATCCGCAATACAGGGCGGATGGTTTGAAAATCCGTGCTGAGCCCTCCCGAGAAAAGAATGAAATTGAGGGCCGTGATACCGATGAATTGCGCCATATGCATATCATCGAATGGAATGCCGCCGATGCCCTCCGATCCCGCCAAAATGCCTACCAGCAGGAAAAAGATCAGCGTGGGCACCCCCCAGCGGCTCGTGGTCTTGCCGCCAATGATGCTCAGCAGTAAGAGAACGGAACCGACCAGTAAGGCATGCTCAGCGGTGATATGCATGACCGCAATTTAACGAAACTTAGCCTGAACGCCCTCGACCGGGATGGTCCATTTATTCAACATGTCCACTAACCGCCAGCCGCCAGCGCGTACCGGCAGACCCGTATAAGACATCGTATGACGGTGATCGATCACGGGACGCAGCTTCCATTGCAGGCCCTTCCCGCTGCGATCCGTCAGGTCCCCATATTCGTCCACCCGGGGAGAAACCCCGATCTCTATATTTTTACCCATGGGGCGCCGCTTTGCAGGCAACCCGAGAAGATCGTCCGCGTCACCCGAAAGGTCCGGCCCCGTGACACCCATATAACGCCAGATCACGCGGAGGAACCACCGCCGGTGAATTCCCCTCACACCACGCATGTGCGGCCCCAGGTTCCTGAAAAATCGCATCCGGGGAACGCCATACTCGCGGCCAAGCTTCGCCATCAGACAGGCGACAGGCCATTGCGCATGCAGGGAGTGATGTATATCCAGGTGCGAGGGCCGTATCCCGGCCATCAGCGCCTTTTCCAGCTGGGCCTTCATCTCCTCATAGACCGCCCGCTCCTCATGGCTGCTCAGCAGCAGCAGCCGCCGCCCGTCCTGCAGGACGAAACGCCCCCCGCCATCGCAAAAACGTTCGCAGTCCCGGATGGCGGACGTCAGGGAATAGCCTTCGGAAAAATTAAGCCGGACACCCACTACGCCGGAAAGACAGGCGTGTTCCTGCACGAGCCCCGCGGCATGGTCAAAGCCGGGCATATTTACCAGGAGAGAAGCACTGGTGACAAGGAATCGCTGAAAGCTTCGGAGGACGGCGGAATTAATAACGTCGCTATAGCCGAAGTCATCGGCGTTGATGATAATCTTATTAGCAGTGCGCATACAGGTTACAGGTCAGGATCAGAAATTACACGCGAAAAACGTACTAAATGGGGGAATATTACAATTTTCGATAAAAAATATAGGTGTAAATGCCTATTGATGCCACATCTTCGCTTTAAATTTTCCATCCTTGATAATCACCATCTTTGATGGATCATCATGGGCATATACTGTGCCCTGGAAAGTCCCCTCGATAACGCTGTCGGCAACGGAGGTTACCGTCGCCATAGCAGAACTCCTCGAAGTAACATCACCATAGAGGTAGTAATTCGGCCGGGACGTGGTATTGATATATTTTGCATAATTAAGGTCTACCCAATAATGCATGGCCGTATCATGATATTCTCCGGTGGAAATAGGCTTACCATACTCATACCCGATCCACAAATAAATATAGTCTGACAAGGTTTGTTGAAAACCACCGGAATACATCAGCGTATCCGTCTTTGGCACGCCTACAAAACCCGACAATACTACAACGCTTGTGACTGTATCTACATAGGCATCAGCAAGGCTATCGAATGAAACATGCACACCGTCGATCGTAGCCGTGATATAATTTCCGGAACTATGGGGAGCCGAAGACGCATCCTTCTTACAGGAATAACAGACAGCCGTCAACAGCAGCCCGAAGGCCATTAGCTTTTTCATATCCCATCCATTTTAAGATTGATCATTGCTTTACCCAGGTCTGCTTTACGACATAGGCGATGGCGCCCCACCCATACATATAGTTAAATAACAACGAGTCCTTCCCCAGGACCTGAGCGTCGGCCAGGCCCCCGTATACCCCCATGATCGTATCTCTCAAAGGATCAACAGAACTTTTAAAGACTTTAAATGTGATCGTATCAGAGCCAAGATCGACATCCCTTCCCGGTGCAGCCCAGTTGGGGGCAGGGTTCCTTCCCGATTGCACGAATGCGATCACGTTGATCGTATCCCGAAAGAGGCGTCCATCCGGCACTATCGGAGATCCCCGGTAAGAATAATCCCGTATGATATGTCCCGTAAATTCGGATATGGTATGCGCACCTTCAGGGTAAAATACAGAGGCGTCCTCTGTAACATGATACGTTCCCACGTAATTCTTCGCCAGATCAATGGCAGAGGGGTTGACAGGAGGAAGGTCCGTTGATTTCTTGCAGGAGGCAAACAGGAGCAGGACGAAAAATACCCTTTTTGCATCATTAGAATAAGGCAGTAAGGCGTGTTTCATTTAATATTGATTGGTCGGGGAACTATAAAAATAATAAAAGAAATCTGTACGGACAAGATTCCATGGCTATCTTCACACCAACGACACCTTAACCATGACGCCCCGCAATAAGCACCTCCTCCTTAATTGGGCCTTCCTGCCCTGTCTGCTCGTCCTCGCCCTGAACGACCACTATCTAAAAGCCGCCTATCCCGGCTGGCTGACAGGCAAACTCTCGGACTTTGCCGGTCTGCTGATCTTTCCCCTCTTCCTGGCTTATCTCTTTCCGCACCGCGCAAGCGCCATGCCATGGCTGACTGGGCTGTTCTTTATTTTCTGGAAATCTCCCCTGTCCACCCCCTGTATCGACACCTATAATACATTCGCGCCCATCGGCATCACCCGGACCGTCGACTACTCCGACCTGCTGGCCCTGGCGGTCCTTCCCCTGTCCTCTCATCTCATCCGGCATATCGACCGCTACAGGATGTTCCGGCGCCCGCGCCCCGGCCTGGCAGCCCCCTACCTGATCATTCCCTGCAGCCTTGCCTTTATGTCCACGTCCCCGCCCCTCTCCTACCGGCTCGCGCACAATCCGCCCAATGGCGACATCTACATCGGGGAATACTACACGGTGAAGCTGCCCCCTGAACAGGTGCTGGAAGCCATGCGGAAAGAAGGGCTTACCCCCATGCCGGATACGGCCTGCCACCAGACACCCAATACCTGTTACCTCATCGATAATGTCACTTTCCCCGGCATCTCCGATACCCTGCAATCGGTGCGTTTCCGTCTGTATAAGGAGAAAAACAACCATTCGACGATCTGGATAGACAAGGTCACCAAAAGAGGGAATTTCTATCTCAGTGACTGGAAATTACTGAAGATCTATACCAGATATTATCGCCAGATGCTGCACCACCACATGGTCCGGCAATTGAGATGAGACCGCAAAATTGTCGTACCTTGCAAACCTTATGTTCGAATTTCATAAGGACCGTAAACAATATTTCGACATACAGGTCTCGAATACGGCAAAATATGTCATCCCTTTCATCCGGGAACATATTCCGCTTCAGCCGGGCGCCCGCGTGCTGGAGATCGGCGCCGGCGAAGCCGGTGTCCTGAAAGCCTTCATCGACGAAGGATGCATCGGCGTAGGCGTGGAACTGCTGGAAGAGCGGGTCGTCAACGGCCGCAAATGGCTGGAACCCGAACTCGCATCCGGAAAGCTCACCTATATCATCAGCGATATTTACGATGTCGATGTGGACCGCGACCTGGGTGGCAAATTCGACCTCATCGTCCTCAAGGATGTCATCGAGCACATCTATGACCAGGCACGGTTGATGGAAAGGCTGCATGCCTTCCTCCTCCCCAAAGGCGCTATCTTCTTCGGCTTTCCTCCCTGGCAAATGCCCTTTGGCGGACACCAGCAGATCTGCACCAATAAGGTCCTGGCGAAAATGCCGTATTACCATCTCCTGCCGGAACCCCTGTATAAGTATATTTTAAGGAAATTCGATCAGCCCGTAAAAGACCTGATAGAGATCAGGGATACCCGGCTCTCCCTGGAAAAGTTCGAACGCATCCTGCGGAAAACAAAATATCGCGTCCTGCATAGAAGGTTGTTCCTGATCAACCCTATCTATGAATATAAGTTCGGCTGGAAGCCGCGCGTTCAGTCCACCGTCATCGCCCGCATCCCCTGGTTCAGGAACTTCGTGACGACCACGGCTTATTATCTGGTGGCGCCTGCCTGATCTGAATCGCCTCCGCCCTACCTACTCCGTCCTCAAACTCTTCACCGGATTCGCCATCGCCGACTTCAACGCCTGCACGCTGATGGTCCCCAGCGCCGTCAGCAAAGCCGCACCCGTCGCCATCGCAAACACCGTCCAGTTGATGCTGGTCCGGTAAGCAAAATCCTGCAGCCAGTGATGCATCGCCCACCAGGCCAGCGGGGACGCCACCACGATCGCCAGCAGCACCAGCCTGAGAAAATCCCGCGTCAGCAAAGTGATGACACTGCCCACGCTGGCGCCCAAAACTTTGCGGATCCCGATCTCCCGGGTCCGCTGCTCGGCCGTGAACATCGCAAGTCCCAGCAAGCCCAGGCAGGCGATGAAAATGGCCAGTGATGCAAACGCAATAAACAATCCCCCTGTCCGCTGCTCCGTCCTGTACTTGTTATTGAAATCATCATCCATGAATGAATAATTGAAAGGCTGACCCGGCGCCATCGTCCTCCATTTTGCCTCGATTTGATTGATCAGGCCGGGAATATTCTTTGTGGTCGTCCGTACGGCAATACTACCGTTCTCCTTTCTCCATCGCATCGCCAGCGGCGTCACCTGCTCCCGCAGCGAATTGAAGTTGAAATCCTTCACCACGCCTACCACATGCAGGTGCGTCAGGTCGCGGGCAGGGAAATTGTCCAGGGAATACAGGTCCTTGTTCACGGCATCCCGGAACCCTAACAATCGCGCCGCTGATTCATTCAGGATAATGCCGGTAGAATCCGTGAGAAAATCCCGGGAGAAATTCCGCCCCTGCACCATCTGCATCCCCAACGTGGGGATATAATTTTCATCCACGTTCCAGATCTGCATGGACGCCGCCTTCGAAGCATCCATCCCCGGGTCCGGGAACAGGGGATAGTCGTTGCGCCAGGTGGACGTAGGCAGATAGCCCGTCATCGTAGCGCGCTCCGCCCCGTTCATTTTCAGGATCTCCTCTTTGAAAGCGGCCGTCTGGCTCCCCAGCGCGTTGGTATTCTGCAGCACCAGCACCTGGTCCCTGTTGTAGCCGATGTTCTTATTGCGTATATAGTTCAGCTGCCTGTAGATGACGATGGTCCCTACCATCAATACCACCGAGATGGCGAACTGGAAGACGACCAGGCTGCTTCGCAACCATCCGCTCCTGAAGCCCGCGGCCAGCTTGCCTTTCAACACCTGCGCCGGACGGAAGGCGGAAAGGAAGAGCGCAGGGTAGCTACCCGCCAGTAAACCCACCACCACCGTCAGCAGCAGCAGGGACGCCAGCAGCCAGGGTTTGCCGAACAGGTCCGGCGTCAGCGATTTAGAGGCCAGCTGGTTGAACAGCGGCAACAAAGAAATCGCAATGATCACCGCCAATGCCAGCGCAATGAAACAGACCAGCATCGACTCCATCAGGAACTGCCGGATCAGGCTCTGCCGCGTGGAGCCCAGCACCTTCCGCACCCCTACTTCCTTGGCCCTGCCCGCGCTGCGAGCCGTCGACAGGTTCATAAAATTGATGCAGGCGATCAGCAGGATAAAGACGGCGATCGTGGAAAAGATATACACGTACTGGATGCTGCCATTGCCCGCCAGCTCCGCAGTCTTGTTGGAATACAGGTGGATGGCTGTCAGGGGCATCAGCGAATACCGTAAATAATTGCCGCTCTTTTGGAACTGGTCCAGATTCACATTCATCACCGCCTGGGCACGCGGACCGATGTACCGGTCCACTATTTGAGGCAGCCGGGCTTCCAGCCGCCTGGCATCCGCGCCCGGCTTCAACAACACATAGGTATTGAAATTATTGCTCAGCCAGTCGTCCAATTCCCAGCGCTGGATGCTGTTCCTGGACGAAATAAAGAAGTCGAATTGAAAATGGGACTGTTCCGGGATGTTCCGGATCACGCCGGTCACTTTCAGATTACCAGTGTCGTTCACCGTGAGATACTTGCCGACGACATCCGTGGAATTGAAATATTTCAGCGCCATCTTTTCCGTGATCACCACGGACCGGGGCTCCGCCAGCGCCCTGCCGGGATCTCCCTGTATCATCGGCAAGGTAAATACACTGAACAAAGTGGAGTCCGTATAGGTCACCCTGTTCTCCTGGATGTTCTGCTGTCCCTTCTTCACCAGCATACCACCATACCCGCGAAAACGGACGAATTGCTGCACTTCCGGGTAATCCCGCTTCATCGCCGCACCCATGGGCTCCGGCACCGTCGCCAGGTTGAAATAGTTGCCGCCAAAATGCAGGTCTCCGTCGATCCGGTAGATCCTGTCCGCCTCCTTATTCCAGCGGTCGTAGCTCAGCTCATCCGTCACATACAACAGGATCAGCAGACAGGTGGCCAGGCCAATGGCCAGACCCGAAATATTGATAAAGGAGAAAGCTTTGTTGTTCTTCAGGTTCCTCCAGGCGATGAGAAAATAATTTTTGAACATGGCTTATCGGAATTAAAAGGCTCCGTTTTAATTCAATAAAAAGAATGCCGCTGTTTTTATTAGCTAATAATCAGCAAATTGCAGCGGGCAGGCCACGGACCATTGTCCGTTTATGATACACTTCCTGTCCTGTTCCGGCCGCCGGGCCGTATACCAATAATTTGTTTTAAACGTTATCTTGTACAAATTATCCCCTTTATAACTAAAACTATGAAAAAGTCAACATCGGTCCTTTTAATCGCAACCTTGTTCTTCACTGCATGTAAGAAGGACAGTAGTACCAAAACAAGCTCAACGTTCACCGCTTCCGTGAATGGCCAGGCCACCACCTTCAATGTATTCCAGGCAACCCTGCTCCGGTCGACGGGCGACAACGAGAAAAGGATGGACATCGCCGGAACGTCCACCGATGGCAGCAAACAATTCATCATAACACTGGGAATCGAGACGGCCACAGGTAATGGAATGACAGTGAAATCCTATGTGCTCAACGCTTTCCCTGAAGACGATCCCAGTACGCCCAATATTGATGAAAGCGCCACCACTCAGGGCTTCACTACTTACAGCACGAAGATGTCAGGCGGCGGATGGCTGACGGACGTATACAATGAACAAGGGCTCTTCAACCTCAGTTCCTGTGACAGCACGAACCACATCATTTCCGGCACGTTCCAGACAACGTTGCGGGACATGACCTCCGGGGACATCGTGGTAGACATAAAGGACGGTAAAATGTCCAATATAAAATATACAGTAATGAACTAAAGCTGATATCATGCAACATCGCGCCTGGGACCGAAAGGATCCCAGGCGCTTGCTTTTGCGGCATCGCTAAAATAGCTTATAAACCAGCCAATCTCTCTGATCCGTCCTGCAACCCGAAGCGCTATTTTACAGGGGATTACCAAACCCTGACACATGAAAAATGGTACATGGCTCGCCTTGTTCCTGGCAGGAACCCTGGCCGCATCTGCGCAAACCACCGTCTCTTCCCTGTCCGCCTTGCAGACTGCCATCAACAACGCTGCCCCCGGGGCCGTGATCATCCTGGCCGACGGCGTCTACACCGCCAGCGCGGACATCACGATCGATAGGCAAGGCACCGCATCGCAGCCCATCACCATCAGGGCGCAAAGCATCGGCGGCGCCGAGATCGCAGGCGCCGCGGGGTTCAGCCTGGTAAGCCCTGCCACCCACATCATTATCCAGGGATTTAAGTTTACGCACAGCGCTTCGCACGCCACCATGGCTGCCGGCACCAGCTTCTGCCGGTGGACACGCTGCCTCTTCCAAACACCAGGCCCCGGAGAAGACCTGCTGATCAATGGCAACGACCAGGAGGTAGACTACAATACTTTCCAGCATAAGAATGCAATGGGCCGGTTTGTCGCCGTCCGGGGCACGGGCAGCCAGATAGCCCAGCGGATCCATATCCACCACAACTATTTCTTCGACCAGCCGCCGCAAAAAGGCAATGGCGCCGAGACATTGCAGTTCGGTCTCAGCGGCTTTAGCCTCTCCAACAGCAACAGCATCGTAGAATACAATTTATTCGAGCAGTGCGAAGGGGAAAATGAATTGATCTCCGTAAAAGCATCCCAGCTGACCATCCGCTGTAACACCATCCGGGATTGCCCCGCCCAATTCACCCTTCGTCATGGTAACCGCAGCGCCATCTACGGCAATTATTTCGTCAACACCCCTGGTCTGCGCATCTTCGGGGATGATCACACGATCTTCAGCAACCATTTCGAGCGCTGCCACCCCGCCATCCTGGTGGGCAATGGCGACGGAGAAGTGGCGGATGGCGCGCCGCTGACGGCGCACGATCGTCCCGACCATGTGCTGATCGCCTTCAATACGCTGGTGAACAATACAGCCAACATTATCCAGAGCGGACGTACCAATGGACTGGGCGCTACGGACATCACCATTGCCAACAATGTCATCGAGGGCGGAGGGCCAGCGGCCACTATCGCCGGACCTTACACGGGCGGGATATGGTCGGGCAATATACTTTTCCATACCAATGGCGCCGGCAGCATGCCCGCCAGCGGATATACCACCGTCAATCCCCTGGATAAAAGTGCTGACAAAATTTCGTCCGCACCGGTGACCGTACCCATCCTATCACCCGCAGAAGTAGGCTGCGACGGGAAGATAGTAAAAGAGTAAGCTTGCCGGTCGTATCTTTATGGGCATGGAAAAAGACTGGGGCATTTTCGAAAAAGGCAGGACCATCGGCAAAAAAGGCTCGGAAGACGGCATCATCCTCGCCGACCTGGAAAACATCCATGGCGCCAGGATCACGGTGGAACAGATCGATAACCCCAGCCCCCGCTTCGCCATCACCTTCGGCATCTACGGGCTGTTGTTCCACACCCATTTCAAACGGCGCCAGGAAGAAGTAGATCGCACCATAACATGGCTGCAAAGCACGATCAATAAAGTCTTCGACATGTACGAGCAGTCCGAGCGCAGCCGCACCGCGGACTGGTATCACGAACACGACAGGCTGGTGCACGAGCTGACCATCGATTAGCGCGACGCCCCCGTCATTGAAACAACCACGCCGCCAGCTTATAATTATCCGTAAAATAATCCAGCCCCGGCGCCCCTTCGCATTATACAGAAAGACAGGGACCCTAGCCTCATCAGGCGTCACGCCCGTATAATAGTCCTCTCCAAACCCATCCCGGAATGTTACCAATTATTGGTACGTCACCACCAACTTGGGATATTTGGTTGTATACGTGGTATTGTGGCTCGCTACAAATATGCGACTGGTGTAGGTCACTTCATTTTGCAGCCGCAACAGGAATCCATAGTTCGCATGACCAAGTACCATCGTTCTTACCATACCCGTTACATCAAGATTTAGGTCAAGCTGGGATTGGGTGGTACTTGGCGCAATCGCCTGGTGGGTGGTATCGGTAGATGGCTGATTGGACCAGGTGGTCTTACCCGGGTCGACCGGCGACCAGCTGGAGCTCACGCGCTGTACCAGCAACGTGTTATCGCTCCCATAATTGGCATCCTGGAAATTACCGTTGA
Source organism: Flavitalea plasmicola (assembly GCF_030546645.1). Taxonomy (GTDB): domain Bacteria; phylum Bacteroidota; class Bacteroidia; order Chitinophagales; family Chitinophagaceae; genus Puia. The sequence continues at coordinate 394,981 of NZ_JAUOTO010000005.1, read as the reverse complement.
GCGTAGGCGCCGGATAAGAGTAGAGATACAAGTTAGCGCTTACGATGGTCGCAGAGGACGGAATGCTGCTTAGATCAAATTTCATCAGGTTCCTTACGGTAATTGGCAGGCTGCTGATGGTCCATGCCGAAATGGGGATATCCGGTCCGGACACGCCGCTTATATCACCTCCGTTATAAATAGCCACAGCATACTCATTCGGATTATTGGCGGGCTGCAATACAAGAGTGGCTGGCTCTGCTATGGAGGCGTTGACAATTACACTCACCGTATCTACGCCGGTGTTACCATGATCATCGGTGGCTTCCAGCTGAAATAGATATGTTCCCTTTACACCAAATCTGACAACCGTGGAAGGCGAGCCGGGATTGATAATAGACGTTGCGTCGGGGCCTGAAACCTGGCTCCATAAATAAGCCAGAATACGGCCGCCGGAGTCAACAGCCCTGGCCGTACCAGTCAGAACGACTGAATCGGGCAATGTAATGGTTTGAGATCTGCCGGCCTCGACGACGGGTGGTTTGTCGAGATCAACCTGTTCTTTTTTGCATCCGGTGAAGATGAACAGTGCGGCAAAGAATAAGGTGGATATGTATGCCCGAATCATGGTTTTCAATTTGTTAAGGTTAAATGAACCTAAAATAAGCACTATTTTCCCTTAAACGCTGGATCCGGAGACTATATTTGATAACTGCGTGGAATTAGCCCATAACTGATCCAGCCGCCGGCGAAAATCGCCTGTTCTAAAAAAATTATTTTGTAAAACTATAAAAATAGTTTTACTTTTAAACTACAAACATAGTTTTAAATGAGATCCCTGACAAAGGCGGAAGAGCAAGTAATGAAAGTATTATGGAAGATGGGCAATGGCTTGTTGATGGAAATTGTCGACGGCATGCCCGCTCCCCAACCGCATAAGAACACGGTGGCCACCATCCTGAAGACCATGGTCGACAAAGGATTTGTGAGGATCGAGAACATCGGAAGGATCCATCGGTATCATCCTGTCCTTACAAAGGAAGAATATTCCAAATCCGCCCTGGTCAATGTCGCCAAAGGCTATTTCGAAGGCTCCTTTCCCGATGTCATCTCTTTTTTGGTTGATGAAAAGAAACTTTCTGTCAGGGAGCTGGAAATGCTATTGCAGCAGCTGAAGAAAAACAAGAAGTGATATGACCACCCTTATTGCCTATATGATCAAATCCATCCTGGCCAGCGGCATCCTGTATGCTTACTACCAGCTGGCATTGCGCAATAAGCGGCTCCATGTCTATAACAGGTGCTATCTGCTGGCGACCGTAGTGGTCAGCCTGGTGCTGCCCCTGGTAAATTTCAATTTGTATGCCATCGAAAAGCCAGGGAGCCTGGCATTGGTGGTTGCACGCCCGGGTTCCTCTCCTGCAACGACCTGTATTTTATTTTGCTGCATGGCAGCGATCGCCTTTGTTCTATTGATGATCATGCTCTCGAAAATTTCCTGGGTATACAGGATCCGGCGAAAGGAAGGATCCGTAAAGGTCGGAAAGGTCCACTTCATCCAGACCCGGCACCCATCGGCGCCTTTTTCCTTTCTCAACAATCTATTCTGGCGGGATGGCATGTCCACCAGCGATGGACAAGGAGATAAGATCTTTATACATGAAATGACCCATATCCGGCAAAAACACAGCTGTGATAAGCTGTTCATACAAACAATAGCCTGTATATGCTGGGTGAACCCGTTCTACTGGCTGATCCAAAAGGAGCTGAACGTGGTGCATGAGTTCCTGGCGGATGCCGCCTGTATCGAGGAGGGAGACACCGGTTCTTTTGCCCTCATGCTGCTGCAATCCCACGACAATGGGAGATACCTGGACCCCTCCCACTACTTTTTCCGCTCGCCCGTGGTCAGAAGATTGAATATGGTCGCGGCTTCCGGGAACATCCACTACAAACATGCCCGAAAACTCATGGTGCTCCCGTTGATCGCATCGCTATTGTTGCTGTTCTCCTTTAAGGAGAGCATCGCAAAGGACGGCACGCGGATTTTACAGCAAATGGAGAGAGAACAAAAACTATTGGATGAAAAAAGGACGCTGGAGAACGCACATTCGACATCGACCTTGTCAGCCCATACTTACTTTATAAGATATCGCTACCGGACTTTTATATAGGGTTTTATCCCCCATACTACACGTGCATTAAGTATTGCCAAACAGTTTTTATATGTTTAAGAACTATTTCAACATCGCCTTGCGTGGTTTGAAGAAGAGCTTGCTATTCTCCGTAATAAACATGGGCGGGTTGAGCCTGGGGCTAGCCTGCAGTATGCTGATCCTGCTGTACGTCAAAGATGAATGGAGCTATGATCAGTTCCATGAAAAGAAGCATCGGATCTTCCAGCTCACCTGTGAAAGGAGCGGTAAGGACGGCAGGCATGAAAAATTTGCCATTTCAGCGATGGTCCAGGGCCCCGCATTTAAAGAGGCCGTCCCTGAAATGGAAGCCTTTGTCCGGGTAGACCCGCAACAATTGACCATCAGAAAAGATAACCAGGTATATACCGAAAGTGCGACCTGGGTCGACGACAATTTCTTTTCCATTTTTTCCTTTCCCCTGGTTGCGGGCAGCCCGGCAGCCGTGCTGAGCGACCCTCATTCCCTGGTGGTGACTGAACAGATGGCAAAAAAATATTTCAACAACGGCGAGGCAATAGGCAAGACGCTGGACATGGAGATCAACGGGCAGTTTGAACCCTTCACCATCACCGGCATCGCGAAAACACCGCCGCCTAATTCAACCATCGGATTCAACGTCTTGCTTCCATTCAAATACCTTGCGCAAACAAGCCCGGACAATGGCTGGATGTGGGTATCCTATCCCACCTATTTTCTTTTACGCCCGGGAGCAAACCTGGAAAATGTAAAAAGGAAAATGGATGCCGTCTACAGGCTGCAAGCCAAAGATGAGATCGATATGGATCACCGGGCCGGGTATGACGATACATTTACCTGGGACCTTATGCCCTTTACGAAAATGCATCTTAACACCGAATACGCCGGCACGCCCGCATCCAGCAACCCTTTGTATACCTATATTTTAACAGGAATAGCCTTGTTCATCTTATTGATCGCATGCATCAATTTTATCAACCTCACCCTGGCGCGCTCTTTAAAAAGAAGCAAGGAAATAGGCATCAGGAAAATAATAGGAGGGGTAAGAGCGCAGCTCATGATACAGTTCCTGGGGGAATCCTTTTTACTCTGCTCTTTTTCCTTTTTATTGGCCGCAGGGCTGGCAGGACTGGCGCTGCCTTTTTTCAACTCATTAGTAAATAAGCACCTGAGCCTGGATTATCTGCTCGATCTCCCGCTGACGGCTGCCTTTTTCAGCCTGCTCCTGCTCACGGGTCTTCTGGCAGGCTGCTATCCGGCATTTGTATTATCGGGTTTCAACCCCGTGAGAACATTATCTGATCGCTCTGGTCACGGCTTCAGGAACTATCTCGCCAGATCACTGGTGGTATTGCAGTTCTCGCTGGCCGCCTTCCTGATCATCGCCACATTTTTCATGTATGCGCAATTTAATTTTCTGACGAAGGCCGACCTGGGCTATCAGGACAAGAACCTCGTGGAATTCATATCAGGTAAAGCGATCATGAACAAGCCATTGATGGACCTCCTGAGATCTGAATTATCCAAAGTCCCCGGTGTCGAAAGTGCCGGCTACAGCAACATTGGAAAATTCGGGGGCAAAACGCAAGCCGGCGGAAAAGAATTTACAGCCAGCTACCAGCGCGTCGATGAAAACTATCTGACAGCATTGCAGGTAAGCTTTGTGTCAGGCAGGAATTTCTCCCGGGCCTTCCCTTCGGACTCCCTTCATGCAGTGCTCGTGAATGAGTCCTTTATAAAGGCTGCCGGCTGGAAGGAGGGCGTCGGCAAAACAATTGATTGTATGAACATCCCGGACTGGGGCGATAAAAAGACAGCGATCGTCGGAGTTGTAAAGGACTACCATGCCGAATCCTTGAGAGAAAAGATCAAGCCCACTGTCTTTACAATGGACGCACATCTGCCGATGGGTAGGGTCACTGTCCGCATCAGGTCAAAAAGTATCCCCGCGACGATTGCTGCCCTGGAAAAAGCTTATCACGTCCTGATCCCGGAAGAGCCATTTCAATATTCATTCAAAGATGATCTGAACAGGAAATATTACGATTCCGATGCAAAATGGCAGCAGATCATCAGCTTCGGCGCCTTGTTAACCGTCCTGATCTCATGTGTAGGCCTGTTCGGCCTCACGCTGCTGTCCGCTGAAAGGCGCGCCCGGGAGATCGGCATCAGAAAGGCGCTCGGAGCCTCCTCCTGGCAGATAGTGCGACTGATCTCCGGAGATCTTATGCAGCTGGTCTCAATAGCCTTGATCCTGGCTATCCCGGTGTCCTTACTCGCGGTTCATCGATGGCTGGGGAATTTTGCATACAGGATCGATATATCCTGGTGGATGTTTGGGCTGGCCGGCGTGCTCACATTGATGACGGCATTATTAACCATTGGTGTTCAATCCATAAAAGCTTCCCGCGCCAACCCGGCAGTCGTCTTAAGAACGGAATGACCGGGGAAGTATTCAACAAAAACAAATAATATATGAAACAACTGTTATCGCTGATGATAGCGGCCTTTGCCAGCACTATCTCATTTTGCCAGCAGCCCACTAAGCCCGTTAAAACAGGCAATGAGTGGAAAATGCCTGCGGATGTCTTTCAACGCTCCGCTGCCTACGCCGGTCGTCTGAAAGCAACCCTTCATTTGGATGCTGCGCAAACAAAAAAAGTATATGATGCCTATCTGGCAAACATAAAATCCGTCGATGAGATTTCCGTCATTCCGGACGAGGCCGCGAAAAAAATGAAAATGAAGGCAAATCAGGCTTCCTTTAATGAGGTGCTGAAAGGTATTTTCTCGTCCGCCCAGTTTCAAAAATATCTGCAAGACACAACATATGGACATCATTCTTAAAAAAAAGAGATGGACACGTCGCCGTGTCCTGACAGGGGTGGGTATTGCCGCATTGATGGCACTCATCGGCGGCAGCATTTATGCCACTTCCGGGAAGTCAAAACTGAGAGTCAACAAAGAGCGGCTGTCCATGGGCACCATTATCAGAGGCAGCTTCCGGGAAACCATCCCGCAGAACGGCACCGCTCAGCCGATGAAAAGCATCTACCTGGATGCCACGGAAGGAGGAAAGGTGGAAGATAAATATGTGGAGGAAGGCGTCATTTTGAAAAAGGGCGACCCCATCGTAAGGCTGTCCAACAAAGCCCTGGAATTGAGCCTCGTCACCCAGCAGACGAATGTATATGATCTGCTCACCCAGATCCAGATCTCACGCATTGCGGCCGAACAGAATACAAGCTCCAAGCTGAACAACCTGACAGACGTGGAAAGTGCGCTCAGCGATGCCGAACGCATCTATGTGCTGGATAAACGTTTGTTTGAAAAAAAGGTCATCGGGTCCCAGGAATTCAAAAAGGCGGAGCATGATTATTTCTATTATTTGAAGAAGAAAAAGATAAATGACCAGATCATGAAACAGGATTCCACCTCCAATGCCAGGCAGCTGCAGCAGATAAGCCAATCCTACCAGGGATCGCAAAAGGCATTGGACCTGTTGAGGGGAAGGGTCAGCGACCTGATCGTCCGCGCGCCGGTGGACGGCCAGCTCACCTCGCTGGATGCGGAAATAGGGCAGACAAAGAAAGAAGGCGATCGTTTCGGACAGATAGATGTCATGGGCAGCTTTAAAGTCAGCCTGATGGACGTAGATGACCATTACAGCCCCAGGATCTTCCCGGGGCTCACGGGCACCTATACTGACCGGGACACCACGTACAACCTGAAGATCACGAAAGTGTTTACCCAGATCACCAACGGGCATTTCCAGGTGGATATGCAGTTTGTCGGACCAGCGCCCAAGGGCCTCCGGCGCGGACAATCGCTGCAGATCACACTGGCGCTGAGTGATGAGAGAACCTCCGTGCTGGTGCCCAAAGGAGGTTTCTTCCAGCAGACAGGGGGCAATTGGATCTTCAAGGTGAGTGCCGACGGCAAAAGAGCCTACAAAGTAAATATTCAGCTGGGCATGGCGAACACGGACTATTATGAAGTATTGCAAGGCCTCTCTCCAGGGGACAAAGTGATCACCTCCAGCTATGAAAATTACGGCAATATCGAGGAGCTGATCCTAAACGACTGAACGGCTCCATTCCGGGAGCGCCGTAAATTCAAGGTGCTGAAAGCCGGATGGAATATGCAGCAGCCGCCTGACCACCGCTATCTCTTCCGTCAATTCGTAATAATGCACCAGTCGCATGATCTCCTCATATATTTCATCGAATGACATTTCCGTCGTCATCGCCAGCGGCCTGATCCCCTGTAAAAAGCGCAGCCCGCCGTCAGCAACCGCCTCCGCCGCTGCGATCTTTTCAGCCGTCAGCAATAAGCCTGCTTCGTTGTCCTGCAAATCATACACCGCTATCTTCCCATACAGGGCCGGCAAAAAATCCTGGCACTTGTTAAAACACCATAAAGCCTTGTCCACCTCATTGGACAGTAAAAATAACCAGCCGGCATAATAGGTATTGACAGGATCACTGCCGTCCTCCTTTCTGGCCTGCTCGAGGGCATAGGCCAGTCCATTATCCGGCTCTGAAAAGTCTGCCGCGGACAGCACCAGGTAGTATTGGTCCCTCAGGGTCAGGGGGAAGGGATGCGCCTCCGAATCAAACTGCGTATCGAATATCCTGTACGCCGCGATTGAATTACCCATATAATACTGCACCATCGCCTCCAGCCTGTACCAGGCTTCGGGATGCGTCTCCGGGTATCCGGACTGCTGCAAATGATCCAGCAGGCCGTCCCAGCGTTTGCAGGCTGCCATCAGCCAGGCCACGACGGCGAAATTCAGCTCCTGGTTCTGATCAGCCATGCCGGCCACGATCTCTTTGACAATATAAGGCGCCGGGGACTTCTCCCTGAAGACCTCGATCATCCTGGCCTTATCGAACCCCAGGTAATAGGCGCGTTTGTAATGGATGGACGCGCGGTCGAATTCTTTTACGGCCTCGTATACACGCCCCAGGCCAAAATACGCCCGTCCGCTGGTGGGTCTTATCCCGATAGCCCGGTGATAGCTTTCCATCGCCAGATCATAGGCTGCCTTCTTGTATAAGGCATTCCCCCTGTCCGTATAGGCAGTCGCCTGGTCCGGCTCCAGCGCGATGGCCGTATCGCAATCTTCGATCGCCTTGTCATATTCCTCCAGGGAATAATAGTTCGTCGCCCTGTCCAGATATACCTGTGCCTGCCCGGGTTTCAATTCCACCGCCCGATCGTAATAGGGAATGGCCTTGACGTATGTTTTCTTCTCCCGCAATGCATTGCCCATATGATGATAGGCCGAGCCATATTCAGGCCTCAGCGCGATCACCTTTGCAAAATCCTCGACGGCTTTGTCATATTTTTTGATAAGCGCCCAGGTGATGCCCCGGTTCTGGTAGGCGCGGTAAAGATCCGGCTTCAGGGTAATGGCCTTCGTGAAATCATTGATAGCCTTGTCGTAGGCTTTGCTGGTACTGCTCCAGGCGATACCCCGGTAGAAATATAACTCAGGATGGGCGTTGTCCTCCAGGATGGCATCATTCAGAAGTGCTATCATTTCCGGGTACCGGTTGCCCTGGTATAGCACGTTTACTTCGTCGAGCAATGCATCGAGACTGATCATAGATAAGATAGGTTTAATGGTTGGCGTCGGCTTAACGATAAGTAAGTTAAGAAAATTCCGACGCTTCGCCAATGAACCCTGGCTGCAGTGGATCCCTATTTCATCCAGACCACTTTTTGCATAGACGCATTCGGCTGCCCCACGATGTCTTTATACAGTTCCGGCTTGCGGGCCATCTTATACCGGTGACCGCCCGACTTCAGGAGCTTATCGGGTGTCAGCGTCGCCATGACAAGATCATCGCCCAGCGTACGGCACTCCGCAATAATATCCCCATAAGGATCCAGGATCATGGAACAGCCATTCTTCAGCTGATCGTCATCCATACCGATGGGGTTGGAGAAAACGGCGTAGATGCCATTGTCATAGGCCCTGGCCGGCAGCCATTTCATCAGCCAGCCCCGTCCTTTCAGCCCGTCGAATTCCATCCGCAGCGATGTCGGGTCCGCCTCCCTGTTCTCCCACAGCGCCGGGTCCACAAATCCCGCGCCCGGCCGGGTGGAAGGCGTACACATCGTAACATGCGGCATGAAGATGATCTCCGCGCCCAACAAGGTGGTAGCCCGTACATTCTCAATGATATTATTGTCGTAGCAGATGAGGACGCCGCATTTCCATCCATACAGATCGAAGACCACGTATTCGTTGCCCGGTGTGATATGCGGGTTGATAAAAGGATGGATCTTCCGGAACTTGCCCACCATTCCATTCTTGTCCACGCAGACATAGGCCTTGTAGATCTTCCCGTCAGCGCCCTGCTCGAACAGGCCCGCCAGCACGGCGATATCCGAAGCCCGCGCAATGGCTGTCAGGCGCCGGACGCTGGGACCATCCGGCATCGGCTCGGCCAGCTCCCACAGTTCCTCCCTGGACAAATGACGGATGTAACTATAGCCTGTGATGCTGCATTCATGAAAGGCGACCACCTGCGCGCCCATTGCCGCGGCCTTTACGGTCAGCGCTTCGATCCTGCCAAGGTTGTATTCCTTATCACCGCTGCGATTTTCGAATTGTGCGGTGGCGACTTTTAGATTTTCCATTCCCCAAGGTACTAAAACATCTGCACCATTTTGCTCAGCTCAATGATATTGGAAACGCCCAGCTTGTGCATGATATTCGCCTTATGCGTACTGACGGTTGAAATATGGAGCGATAGGATATGAGCGGTTTCCGAAACATTTTTTCCATCGATCAGATGATTCATGATCTCCAGTTCCCGGGCAGACAAACTTTCGAATGGATTTTGCGTCTTTCCTTCAAGGACTTCCGTGGTGAGCTTGTCCTGCATCCTGGAGCTCAGGTACCTTTTGTTGTTCAGGATGCTTACCATGGCCTTACGGATCTCCGCCGGACCCGCCTCCTTGTTAATAAAGCCTTTCACGCCCAGGTCCAGGTATTTTCTTGCATACACATCTTCACTGCTCATGGTCAGGATCAGGATCTTCTGGCCCCGCCGCAGCAAGAATATTTTTTTCAGCAGGCTGAAGGTGTCTGTGGAAGGCATGGATATATCCAGGATCACCAGATCATAGGCGCTGCCTTGTATCTTCGTCCAGGCGCTGTCCCCATCCCGGCATTCCTCTATTTCCACCTGCATGAACTCTTCTCTTATAAGAACGCAGAGGCCTGTCCTAACAATAAAATGGTCGTCTACGATAAGAAATCTTTTCATAATTGTCTAAGGGTATATAAATATAACTGATTTAGATAATTTAACGTATGCCGTAGTGGATATTTCTTCCAATCTCCCCAACCACATCTATACAATAACACTTATTACCGGTCCAATTATTTCTAGCGGCTACATGATAACTCCATCGAAAACCCACTTATTACTAGGGTCTCCTTCTCCCCAATGATCCATCTTTGTGATCACCACTCATCCTATGATCGCGCTGGAAAACATATCGGCTTCCGGAAATGATAATGGCACATCGTTCACCAATCTGAACAGCTCATTCGAGACGGGCCGGATACATGGCATCTGGAATGAGGCTGACAGCGTTAACACGGGCTTCTTGCAGCTGCTGACAGGAAATATTCCGATCAGCTCTGGCATCATCCGGTATGAGGGCAAGCGACTGGATCACGCCGATGTTGTCTATTACAACAGGGCGGCATTGCCCAGGCCCCATCAGCACAGCAGGAAACTGGTCTACCTCTTCGATAATATATTCGATCCCGCGGATTTGGCGTCCATGGTCCGCCTGTACAAAATAATCCATCCCTTAAAGCAGATGGGTAGAACGATCCTGATAACTTCCACTGATTACAACGCATTGAAAGCGCCGACGGATTTCTTTCACATATTTTCAAAAGGGGCGTTTCAGGCCAGGCTTCACGCCAGGCAATATCATCTGCTGGACGATGTGTTCAGGCACCTGCAGCGTTCCTGAAAAGCAGGGTCACCCGGTTGCCCTTGCCCTCCGGGGTATCGATAGCCAGCTGTCCTTGTATCCTGGCTAATAATTCCAGGATGATCTTATAGCCAAAGCCATGGCTGTCATTTTCCGCCTGATAGGTATGGGTGAGGATCGCATCGATCAGGTCTTTTTCCATGCTTCTGCCGGTGTCGGAAATGATGATGCGGAGCCCTGCGGCATCCTTCGCCGCTTCGATCCTTATTTCTCCGTTGACCGTATATTTATTGGCATTATCCGCGAGATTGCGGATCAGCAGCTTCAGTATATGGACGTCGGAGACCAGCGTGACAGCGGCGGGGACCAGGTTAAGGACGGTGTTATTATTGATGTCTGCGCCCGGCTCATACAGCGAGACGACTTCCTCAACGATCTCGCGCAGGACGATTCTTTCCTGCCGCACGACGAACCCCTCTTTCTGCGCATTGGTCCAGACGAGGAAATCCTGGGTAAATGCAAACAGGTCATGCGTTGCATTCCGGAACTTCATCAGCATTTCACCCAGCTCACGGCTGTCGACTTTCTGATAATGCTCATAAATATGAATGGCCAGCATGTGAAGGAAGCGCAGGGGCGACCGCAGGTCATGGAGGATGATGGCGATCATTTTTTCCTTTACCCGGTTGCTATCGGACAGCGCCTGCGTCCTTTCGGCTACTTTTAGTTCCAGCTGCTCCGCTCTTTTCACCTGGCGGTTATAACGCAGCCAGAAAATAAACGGGAGGATACTGATGGCCGCCGCGGCGACCAGCAGCCGGAACCAGAGGGTCTCATACCAGTATGGACGGATGTTCCAGCCCACCGTCTTGCAGCTGTACTGGGCATAACTATCCTGCTTCCGGACGGTGAGGGTATACCGGCCCTTATGCAATCCGGTCAGGACCAGTCTTCCGTCATCATTCACCGGGTGCCATTTGTTGTCCAGCTCCGGTATGGAATATTCCAGGTGCAGGTTGGCCGGGTTACCGTAATAAGGAGAAGACACCGCGAAGACCAGCGCACCGGCCCCCTGGTCCAGCTCGAAATGATCACCGGGCAATACTTTCTTATCGTCAGTGACGTGATCTATAAAAATAGGGTGCTCGGGCGGCGCGATAACGATGCTGTCCGGATCGAACTGGATCAACCCATCCAGGGAAGGCAGAGAGAAATGACCGTCCCGGGTGACGATCCCGCAGGGAGTGCACCCCCCATTGAATTCATTGCTGGCGAATCCCGAGGATTTGTCGAAATAATAATAAAACACGTTCTCCTTATTGCCGGATGCATAGTTGTCCAGCTCTTCCTTTGCCACCCTGAACAATCCCTTGTTCGTGGGCAGCCAGAAATAACCCTGCCTGTCTTCCATAAAGCAATGGACGGTGGCCAGGTTGTTGCCGGGATCCATCGGCATTTTAATAAAATCTCCGCCCTCATACTTATAAAACCCCTGTCCGTATGTGCCGATCCAGATACTCCCATCCCTGGCTTTACCAATGACCCTCACGACAGCATTTTCCAGCCCCGGCAGACGGCTGAGCGTACCACGGGACAGGTCATACGAAAACAATCCGGAGGAGGTCCCGACCCATAGCTCATTGGGGGATATCTCCCGGATCACCTGTATAGAAGCTCCCCGCAGCAATGTCGAAAAGTCCAGTAAAACAGTTACGTCTTTTCCCCGAAGCCGGAATAATTTATCCCGGTTACTGTACAGGATATCTTTATCACTGGCCTCGAAGATGGAAGTAAGGTAGTCGCCCATGTAAGTAGCACTGACGGTTCCATGCAGCAAGGGATCGGTCCCTCTTAATGAATCATAAGAAGAATACCAGATATGACCATCCGATGACTGGAGAAAGGAATTCGGGTCATAGATCCCTGGCGACGGCTTATTTATCGGACTATACCTGTCCAGGACGCCGGAGGAAGTCAATATCCTGCCATCCGGCAACTCCACCTGCCCATACAGGCTATTGATCGCATAGTTGTCGCTGTTAAATGCCAGCCGCCTGAATTGGTATTTTTTGAGAATGTACAATCCACTTGTCGCTGTACCAACATATAATATCCGGTTCCCCTCGTCATATATCAGGCAGCTGATATCCCTGATGGAAGTATTGGCAGCCAAGGTATCGACATCCAACAGTCCGTTCCGTAAATGTAACTGCAGAATATTTCCTGAAAAGACGAGGAAGGTGTGGCTGGTATCCCTCATCGCTTTAAAGGTGGCTTGTACAGGATAAGGGCCTGCCACGCCAGCCTGCCTAAAGATCTGCTGCAGCGGGGCGCTGACGCCGATGTTCTTTTGCAGCCGGCCTTCCTTGTATGCATAGAGACGATTCCACTTGTCTACAGATATGAATACATCTCCCACCAGGAATTGGAGCTTTGGCGTAGAAGGGGAAATTTCAGGAAGAAGACGGATGCCGGCTGTACGCTCATCAAGAAAATAGCAGACGGAATCCTTTGTCGCATAAGCCTTTTTTTCATCGACGGTGAACAGGTCGCCATTGTGGTCCAGATCTTTCAGCAGACGCTTGAATGCCGCAGGACCGGCCGCGCCTCCCCACTTTTTATAGATATTGGCAAAAGAAAATATCCGGTTGTTCAACCGGGGGGCTTCATAAGGATTGGTGGAAAGGAAGCTGTCTTCGGCCAACTGGTAATCGGCTGTAACCGTCAGGATACGGTGGATGCCGGCCACCTGGTGAATGAGTACCTTCCCTGACCCATCCGCTAAACCGTACAGGAAACACCTGTTGCTCAACATGGCAGGGGAGTTGCCCATATTGTACTCCCGGAAATGCCTCCCGTCAAAACGGACAAGCCCCATTTCCGTACCCATCCAGAGAAAGCCGTTCCTGTCGAAGGCCATGCCCTTAATGCTGTTCTGGGGAAGGGCGTTATCGCTGTTGTAATTGATAGCGCTATACCCGGGCAAGCTTGCCTGCTCTTTCGATGCCAGGCATTGCGTTAAGCAAAGGAAGAGCAGTACAAGTAGTCTTAAGCAGTGGGTCATTATAGTTCCTATCAGACTAAAGTTCAACAATATTTTGACATGGCGCTAATGCCGTATAAGCATTTTTATCTTTTCATAATTTCCGCCATCATACAGCTGCAATACATAGATGCCATTGGGCAGCTCCCTCACATGGTCGAGCTGCACGGTGTTGATCCCCCGCCCGGCCTGGCATTGCCTGCTCCAGACAGGATTACCTGTAATATCGATCAGGCGGATGGATACGCTGGCGTTGTGATCGCTGGTAAAGCTGAGGGTGGCGGATCCCGCGACAGGATTCGGTGTTACCTTCAACGTTACGAAGCGTACAGACCCGTCCACCGGGATAATATTACTGAACAGGTTGCGGCCGTCTATATCCGTGGCCTCGATACGATAGTAGATCAAACCGCTGCGGTCCCCCGCCTGCTCATCGGTGTAGCTATAGCTCCCAGTGTTGTTGCCGGATACTGCCGGTGCAACAGTCGAGATGGGTGAAAAGACAGTGCCATCGAAACTTCTTTCCACGGTGTATGCCCGTATATCCTCTTCAGTGGTCGCCTGCCAGCTGACGGTGATCTTTCCATTTTCGCTGATGGCCGAGCCGGACAGGGACTCCTTTGCCAGCAAGCCATTGCAGATCATCGGGAAAGGCGGTGTCTGGCTGATCGTGATCGACTGTGACGATACGCCTGCCGCACCGGCCGCGGCGCCATAGGTCACCGCTAAGGTAGTGGTAACCCCAGCCGCACCGCCCGCAACGGAGACAGCCCCCAAAGCCTTATTACTATAAACGACACCACCTCCTCCACCCCCGCCGGTTCCATGCTTTTGCCCTGGGGCCGGTGTCCCGCCCGTATTGCTGGCCCCCGCGCTTCCATTGGCGTTTACCGTGAGCCCGGGTGCGGCCACCCCAGTTACGATGAGCACACTGCCGCCTGCGCCGCCGCCGCCGCTGCCATCATTGGCCAGCGTCGTATTGGGAGGAGCCCCGTTAGCCAAAATGCTGCCCGTGCCCGTGATGGAGCCTGCGATGATGATCACGATGCCGCCACCCGGTGCGCCGCTGCTGGCGTAGCCACCGGAAGGAGTACCCGTTCCGCCATCGGAGCTTCCCGATCCACCCCCTCCTCCCATCACCAGCCTGGAAGGAGTTTTCTGCGCAAAGACGGCGCCCGGTCTTCCGCCGGTGGTAAGATTGGAAGACCAGCTGTTTCCGCCGATCCCGCCTGCTCCCCCATTGCCGCCCCCTCCTCCGCCCGCGTTATTGCTATTGCTGGGATTAGGTGCGCCATCCGTTGCGCCGCCTCCGGCATTGCCCGGAGCGCCCCTGTCATAGCTGCCCCCAGGGTAACCTTCCACACCGGTGGATATCAATGCGGCGCTGTTCAAAGAGTCGAGGTACAGAGGTGTTCCCGCGATGCCCTCTCCCTTGGACCCGCCGGCTTTGTTGGACGCCACGGCCACAAAATCCGTGTTGGCGCCCGAACCCACATTGGAATAAGCCTTGCCGCCGCCGCCCCGGAATCCCATCGACGAAGCGTCGATCTTGTGTCCATTCATGTTAAGGGCATAGGAGACAAATAAAGCGATGACCCCACCCACCGTACCATTCCATCCCGGCGGCTTAATGTCGGCCCCCAGGGTTGCATTATAATACAAAGGCACCCGGATCACCTGGTAACGGTATTGACCATCCGTGCCGTAATTGGCATTCTTATAACTATTGCTAAGCGCTGACTGAACAGTGAGCGTCCCGCCTGTTAAAGGCACCGCGCTGGCAGCTACCGCATATTCCATTTGCCCGGCCATCAACTGACCATTGTTCAGGTATCCGCTGCCCGTGCCCGTCCCGTCGCCGTAGGCCGTTCCATTGGTGGAGTTGATCTGCGCACCCTGCATCTGGATGATCAGTACGACATCGAAGGCGCTGATGGGGACAGTCCCGTATCCTGATGTGCTGGCATTACCCAACGTAATAGTAGTGGCGCCCGCACTCACAGAAGCCTGGGCGCCGGGGTAGTATGTGTTGCCATAGCTGCTGATGGTTGTCGTCGAAGAGGACGGACAAGTTTGCGCTTCCGAGGCAAAATTGGATAAGAGTGCGACCACTGTCAGGATGTAAGTATACTTTTTCAAGAGGTTGGATTTTAGGGGTAATGAATTACGGTACTCTAAGTGTACTTACGACAAATATAGAAGGCTTCTTCCACCAGTGGTAGCGTTTAAGGGTTAGAGCGTATGTGCGGCTCCAACTATTACGAGCGCTCATCACAGGCGCACTCGTGCTATACCGGGAATACAGCAAGCTGGCAGATGCGCTGGCATCCACCAATGACTTTACATTATTGGAAAAAGGGGACCTCACCATTCATGGCCTGCCTTACAAATGGCTCATCGAGACACATAAGAACACCGATGGCTCAGCCATGCATAACTATGATTTTATTACCTATAAGGATGGCCGGACCTATATTTTGACCTTCGTCGCCCTGTCGAAGGATTTTGACAAATACCGCCAGTTGTTTTACCAGGTCGCAGGGACATTGGTGCTATAATTCCCGCTTGATCTCCTCGATCTGCATGACATGGCGGGCGGCATGCGCCCCCTCCAGTAAAAGGTACTGGTACAGGTTGATCGTGCCCGTGGCAGGATGGAAAGTATGCCGGTTCTTCAATTCATTTTCCGTCTCCCACGCAAAGGCGATCAGCCTGTCGCGACAGGCAGTAAAACGGTCCCGCACCAGGTCGAAGTCCGTCACCTTCCCGGCCGGGTCCAGGGCGGACAAGGTCTGCAGCTTCCTGCTCCGGTCTGTCATGATGACCATCATCTGCTTCACGCTCACTCTTATTTCCACTCCTTTTTCAGGGGTGGGAGGCTGCCGCAACAGATCCTGCAGCACTTTCCAGGTAAGCTCACCGCTCTGCGCGAGATGTCCCATACACTCGGCAATGCTCCACGCAAAAGGCCCCGTCCGGGCCTCCAACAGGGCGTTGCTCAGTCCCGTCACACTGTCCAGCAGCAATCTCTTCGTGAATGCCAGATATTCGCCCGCAAATTCCCGCTCGTCCCGGGAGAGGGACATCCGCACTACATTCCGGCCACCAGGTGATAAAATTTCCATTTTGAACAGTTTTTGTGAACACGATATTTACCCCTCCTTCTTCAATACTTCCAAAAGTCTTTGCACATCCCTTTCATCATTGTACAAATGAGGGGCGATCCGCATGCTGCTGCCCCTGAAGCTGATATAGATATTGCTTTCAACCAGCTTCTTCCGGATCCCGTCGATCTTCTCCGGCGGGAAGCGGATCCCCACCATATGTCCGGCCCTGCTTTCCCGTACAGGCGCCTCCCAACCCAGCTCCTGTATGCCGGCGGAAAGGACGCCGGTCAGCCGGGACAGTGTCTCCTGGATATTTTCCACCCCCCACGCCGCGATCTGCGAAAGGGCCGCCGTCGCCATGGGAATATGAATAAAGCTGGCAAACTCCCCCGCATCAAATCGCCGCGCCCCCGGCTTATAGTCGTCCGTATATTCCACCAGCCGGGTGAAGTCATCGCTGCCTGCTTTCACCATCCACGAGAACTCGATGGGCTCGCCGGCCTGCGTATATTTCGGGTCCGCATACAGGTATCCCAGGTTATAAGGACCCATCAGCCATTTGTAACCCACCGTCACCAGGAAATCAGGCCGGATCTTACGCACATCCAGCGGAAAGGCGCCCAGCGACTGGCTCGCGTCGATCACCAGCTTAGCGCCCACGTCCCTTGTTTTCCTGCTCACCTGCTCCAGGTCGATGAGACTGCCATCCGTCCAATGACAGTTAGAGATGGCCACCAGGCCCGTGTCCCCATCGATCTTCTCTAAAATCGCCTCCGTCCAAAAGCCATCCCCCGCACGCTGTACCGTCACGATCTCCGCCCCGGAAGCTTTCGACAGCTCACGCCAGGCATACAGATTGGACGGGTACTCCTGGTCCAGCACCACAATTTTCTGTGAGGAACGCAGCTGGATATTGTTCTTCGCGATGGCGATGCCATAGCTGACAGAAGGCACCAGGGCAATTTGATCCTTCCCCGCGCCTATCAGTCCCGCAAACAACGACCGCAGCTCCTCCGCCGGGCCAAACCACTGCCCGGCGCTGATGGTCCATGGCTGCCGTCGCTGCCCAATGGCAAGCCCGCCCGCCTCCTCCACCGACCTCATAAAAGGGGACATATTCGCACAGTTCAGGTAGGTAATGTCTTCGGGTATGGAAAAAAGATGTCTTTGATTGGGTATGATCATGATTTCAGCTTTCTCATTTTCGGGACCCTGAAGGTAAACACATCGCCCCTTCTTAATGGGGGGGTAATGCGCCAATTTTATGGGCGGTTTGAGACATCGCTTAAAAAAATTTTACGATCTGCCAAACAATGATGCAAAAGTGCTAAACTTTATGCTTTGTTAATTGTATAAATCCGGCATTCTTTTGGTAATATCCATTTCGTAAATTTAAAAAAACTGAAAAACCATGAAAAAGATCATTTATTCATTTCTCCTCATCGGCGCCTTCTTCGCCTTCGGAACAAAGGCCCATGCCCAGAATGCGCCCGCCAAATTCGCCTGCATCAGCTTTAACGAGCTCCTCAGCGCCATGCCCGAGTTCAAAAAAGCCGACACCACCCTGGCCGAGTACAGGACAACGTTGGAACAACGATTTGACGCGATGAAGAATGAATACAATGAACAGGCAAATCTTCTTTCCTCTAAGGATACGGCAAAATTCACCGCTCCCCAGCTCGTCATCAAAAGGCAGGGACTGAATGAGCTGCTCGCCAAGATCCAGGGCTTCGAGACAGAGGCCGGCACCCTGTTCAATCAAAAAAGATCGGCCCTCCTCCAGCCCATCCAAAAGAAAGCCGAGGATGCCATACAGCAGGTGTCAAAAGACAATGGCTATGCGTTCGTATTTGAAAAGGACAACCTGCATGCCTATCCGCCTTCCACGGACATCCTCCCGCTGGTGAAAAAGAAACTGGGAATCATCTGAGCTGCAAGCGGCAAGCTACAAGCTTCAAGCCTGGTTCTTATTAGGTCCTTCGCTTGCAGCTTGTAGCTTGAAGCTTGTAGCTTCTCTCACGGCTTGCAGCTTGCAGCTTGAAGCTTGTAGCTAAAAAAACGTGACAGGCACTGTATCATTAACGGACAGCCTGGCGCATAGCGCCGACATATCAAATTGATTTATAAAAACTTATAAACCCGGCATTTTTTTAGTTCCCACAAGCATGAAATCATCCTTTCATGCTCAAGAATTATCTCAAGACCGCCTGGCGCAACGTAAAAAAGAATAAAGGGTTCTTCGCCCTCAATTTCATCGGCCTCTATGTCAGCATCGTAGTCTGTACGCTCATAGCACTGATCATCCTGCATGAGACCAGCTTCGACAAGTCCGATGGCAAGGGAATACAGCTGTTCCGGGTGGTGGCCAAAGGCAGCACCGCCACCGGCGAAGTGTACAGCGCTACCACTCCCTACCCGCTTGCCACAGCCATGCGGGCAGCCCTGCCGGATGAGCGGCTGATCACACAGATCCATTACCAGGGGAGGGATATAGTGAAAGTGGGAGATAAGAAATTCATGGAGTATGACATCATTTTTGCCGACTCCGTATTCCCCCGGCTGTTCCCCATGCAGGTGAAAGCGGGCAGCCTGCAGCACGCCCTGGCAGAGCCCGGCTTTGCCATCCTGACAGAGAAGGCGGCCCATCGCTACTTTGGCAATGCAGACCCCATTGGCCAGCGTATAAAGGTGGCCAACCTCGTCGACTTGCAAATAGCTGCCGTCGTAGCAGACCCGCCCTCCAATACCCATATGCCTTATAGCCTGCTGGCCTCCTACCGCAGCATGAACAGAGGATTGATCGGCGGCTTTCCCATTGACTCGTGGTCCGTGACAGCCAATGGTTATGCCTACATCGGACTGCCTGGCGAAAACAACGTAAAGCACGTGGAATCCCAGCTTGCGACAATTGCCGCGCACAACCTATCCGAGGAGGGGAGGTCCGTGAAAGCCCGCTTCTCGCTGCAACCCTCGCAGGACATTCATTTCAACCAGCTGTACGCAGACAGCAACATCACCTATACCATCAATTACAAATACCTTTCGCTCATCGGGGCCATCGGCCTGTTCCTCATCCTGGCGGCCTGTATCAATTACACCAATCTTTCCACGGCGCTGGCCATTAAGAAGTCCAGGGAAGTGGGGGTAAGAAAGACGATGGGCGCCACCCGCTCCCAGCTGATGAAACAATTCTTTTCGGAAACTTTTTTCCTCACGGGAGCCGTCATCGTAGCAGCCTCGCTGTCCATCTCTTTCCTGCTGCCCAGCCTCAATACATTCCTGGATAAGCATATCCCGTTGCATTGGTTTAATTTCAGCAGCGCCTTGTTCCTCGCTTTACTCTGGATCACCGTCTCTTTACTATCCGGCGTATACCCGGCCCTGGTCCTCTCCGGCTTCAACCCCATCACGGCTTTGAAGAATAAGATCTCCACGCCAAGGGCATCTGCCGTCACCCTGAGAAGAGGCCTGGTGATCTTCCAGTTCCTCACCGCCCAGATCCTCATCATCTGCGCCATCGTCGTCGCCAAACAAATGGCCTTTATCCAGTCCAGACCCCTCGGTTTCGACAAGGAAAAAGTATTGGATCTGTCGATCTCCGACAACAACTACCAGCGGCAGCACATGCTGATCGATCGCCTGTCCGCCCTGCCGGGCGTCAGCAGCGCGAGCCTCTCCATCGGGGCGCCCATCAGTAATAACCATTTCAATTCCGGATTCAACCTGAAAGAGAAATTCAAGACGGATCCCATACCGGTGAAGATCATCACGGCAGACCGTTCCTATCTGAAGACCTATGGGCTCCACATGCTGACAGGAAGATGGTTTGATGAAAAAGACGAAAGCCTCACCGCGCCTACCATGCCGGATTCCTTGCGCAGATATGCGCTGGTGCTGAACGAGCAGGCCGTCCACCGCCTGGGATTTGCTTCCCCGCAGGAAGCATTGGGCAAATATGTCTCCTTTGGGCTCAACGATCTATCCGCGCCCATCGTCGGCGTCGTAAAGGATTATAATGTAGCGTCCCTGCGCGAGACCGTTATGCCTGTGCTCATCGTACAATACCCCAGCCTCTATTACAACATAGGGATAAAATTTGCCGGCGGAATTTCCACCTCCACGCTGGCCGCCATGGAAAAGATCTGGTCTTCCATCTATCCCGAACAGATCTTCGAAACGGATTTCCTGGACGAGCATGTGGCAACGCTGTATAAGGACGACCGGCGGACCCAGCAGCTCTTCTATATTTTCACCCTGCTGTCCATTGCCATCAACGTCCTCGGGCTCATCGGCCTGCTCTCATTTATGATCGAGCAAAAGACCAAGGAGATAGGCATCCGGAAAGTGCTGGGCGCGACGGTGAAAGATATCTCGTTCATTTTATCGAAGGACTTCGTTCGCCTGATCATACTCGCCTTCCTCATCGCCGCCCCCATCGCCGGGTACCTGATGAACAAATGGCTCCGGGATTTCGCCTTCCGGACAGACCTGAGCTGGTGGGTATTTGCCGTGGCCGTACTGTCCATCCTGTGCGTCACTGGCCTGGCGGTAGGGTTCCAGACGATCAGGGCGGCCATTGCCAATCCCATAAAGAGCCTGAGAACGGAGTGATTAGGCTCTTTGGCCGCCAGGCCCATCATCAGCTGTTTTGCGGGAGAGACCAATTTTTCGCCAAGGGTCGATCCCGCAAAACCAAGAGCCTGAGAACGGAGTGATCAGGCTCTTTGGCCCAACGGGCCAATAATTAGATGTTTTGCGGGGAGACCTATTTTTCATCAAGGGTCGATCCCGCAAAACCAAGAGCCTGCGGTCAGAGTAAGGCGAGCCGTACAGGCAAGTAAATTGAGCTGCGAAGGCAACCGGTTAGCGGTGTAAAGGCGGACCTTTACGCCCTTAATCAAACCAAAAGCAGCATGACGACTATAACAAAGAGAAACCTGGGCAAAAATGGACCACTCGTATCTACACTCGGATTAGGCTGTATGCGCATGTCGCCCGTCTGGGGAAGCAAGGCCAGTGACGAAAACGAAAGTATCGCCACCATCCAGCTGGCATTGGACAGTGGTATCAATTTCCTGAATACCGGGGACTTTTACGGCAGCGGGCATAATGAGCTGCTGGTAGGCAAAGCCATCAAAGGCAGAAGGGACGATGCGTTCATCAGTGTAAAATTTGGCGCTATCTTCTATGGCAACCAATGGCTGGGACTGGACCTGCGGCCCATAGCCATCAAAAACTTCATCAACTATTCCCTGGTGCGTCTGGGTATAGATACCATCGATCTTTATCAGCCGTGCAGACTGGATAACAGTGTTCCGGTGGAAGACGTGATTGGGACGGTCGCCGATCTCATCAAAGAAGGAAAGGTGCGTTACCTGGGCGTATCCGAGATCACGGCAGATCAACTGCGGAAGGCAAACAGCGTATATCCTGTGACAACATTGGAAATAGGTTATTCACTGGCCGATCGCCAGATAGAAAGCGATTTGCTTCCCACGGCTAAAGAACTGGGTATAGGGGTGGTAGCCTTTGCCAATACGGCCGAGGGACTACTCACCGGCGAGATGAAAGCGCCCCTTCCGGCCAATGCCTACCAGCATCACTTCACGCGTTTCCAGGGAGAGAACCTGGTAAAGAACCTGGAGAAGGTGGAAGTATTGAAGCAAATGGCAAAGGAGAAAGGATACACGCCGACACAGCTGGCGATTGCCTGGGTAAATGCGCAGGGCGATGATATCATGCCGTTGGTAAGCATGAGCCGGAGATCACGGCTGCCGGAAAACATACAAGCCATGGAGATCAAGTTCACGCCGGACGAGATGAATACCCTTGAGACCCATTTCAGGCCGGGAGCGATCCTGGGCGCCACCTATCTGCAGCGATAGGGGGCCTGCAAATATGCCTCGTCGATTTAATACCTTTGCCTGATGACAAATCCAACTGAAATAGTCCCCGGCGTGATATTTTACGCCTATCTCTCGGCCATGAGAAAGGAGAAGGTGGGATTTTTTGGACACAACACGCTGGTATTACAGGTGTCAGGCCAGTTTACACTGGAGACCGCTGACCAGAGGATCTCCATGGGTCGCGGCGAAATGTTGCTGATCCGGAAAAATCAACTGGGAGAAATTACCAAGATGCCGCTGGACGGTGAGGATTACCAAACCATTGTCATTTGCCTGCAGGAAGATATGCTCAGGAAATTTGCCCTGGAGGAGCAGATCGAAATAGGGGAAAAGTATACAGGCCCCGGCAACATTCTTATTCCCGGGAACGATTTTTTGCGTGGCTTTTTCCAGTCCGTGATACCTTATGTCCGTCATTCGGAGGAAAAGATCACCACTGCGGTAGGTATGTTAAAAGTAAGAGAGGCGATACAGCTGCTGCTGTATACCATGCCCGCTCTCAGGGAATTCCTGTTCGACTTTTCCGAACCCCATAAGATCGACCTGGAAAAATTCATGCTCGGTAATTTTCATTTCAACATCCCGGTTGAAAAATTTGCGCAACTCACAGGGAGAAGCCTTGCAGGGTTCAAGCGTGACTTCCAGAAATTATTCGGCATGCCGCCCCGGCAGTGGCTGCAGGAAAGAAGGCTGACGGAAGCCCGGCACTTGATAGAAAATAAAAATAAAAAACCATCTGCGATCTACCTTGACCTGGGATTCGAAAGCCTTTCCCATTTCTCGCATTCTTATAAGAAGAAGTTCGGCAGGGCGCCCACCGGGAGTAGTGCCCATTAAGCAACCTAACCACCATCGCCCTGCAACCATCCAAGCCAACGAGAATCACCGTCGATGATGACGGGCATCATTCTCCCGCCAGGGCCGTTGCTTAATTTTGCGTATGACAATCCTTCTTACGCTGGTTCTCCTTTTCCTTCTGATGCTGGGCTGGCTGCTCCTGTCGCCGCTGATCATCGAAGCGGATACGCGTTTGCCGGAAATAAGAATGGAATGGAAAAGGCTGGTCACCCTGCGCATCACCTATGCAGAGGGGGTCGGCTGGATAAGCGTAAA
This sequence comes from Flavitalea plasmicola, assembly GCF_030546645.1. Lineage (GTDB taxonomy): Bacteria > Bacteroidota > Bacteroidia > Chitinophagales > Chitinophagaceae > Puia. Next base: position 371,688 of record NZ_JAUOTO010000005.1, on the reverse strand, counting down.
AACTTACTTCTATCAACACACCTGGCGCCTGGGAGCGCACCCGGCAAAGGCCGGCAGCGACAAACAGGTCGCAGCAGACGGTAAAAAAAAGCCAGGGGCCCGCAAAAAACCACGGACACGCCGGCGGCGAAAGACGAAGCAACTGCTCCTGAAAGGCCTGCGGGTGCTAAGGACCTTCCGCATCGTCCGGATGGAAATAGCGCTCGACACCTCCGACCCCGTGATGAACGCCCAACTATACCCCCTGAACTTTTATCCCTACCCCCCCGGAAGGTCCGTCCGTATCAATTTCCTGGAAGAGAACTATCTGCTGCTTCGGTTAAGCAATACGCCCTGGCGTATGCTTAAAGCCTGGACAGCGCGCGGTATCTGATTCTTCACACTTAAATCTTACAACTATGTCTTTCAATTTTGATGACCAGGTTCAAAAGCTGACCGAATTCCTCAAGACGGAAGCAAAGACCGAGACGGTCGTAGGCCAGTCGTTCCAATTAGGAGAATTCACCTGCGTGCCCGTTATCAAGTTCGGCATGGGGCTTGGCTACGGCGGAGGAGAAGGAAAAGGCGATGCACAAGGCAAAGGCGCCGGTGAAGGCACGGGAGGCGGCGCCGGCGGAGGGGTGGGCGTAGAACCCATCGGCTTCCTCGTCACGCGCGGAGACCAGATCTCTTTCCTGCCCACGCGCAATGCCAAAGGCCTTTCCTCTGTCTTTGAAAAACTTCCGGACATGCTGGATAAGTTCATGGATAAAAAGACAAAAGACAAGGCGGCGACAACAGCCTGAGCCGGCCGGTGCCGCCCCTGTTTTACGTCGAAGAAGATCGTCACGATCCCTTTCGTTCGGGCATGAAATTTCCCGTATCCACCGGGTAGCTGTCATACTTCTGATACAGCCGCAGGAACTTTGCGGGATCGACGGGCTGGGTGTTCAAAATTTCCCCCAGCCCCCGGAAAAACCCTTCCCTGCTTTGTCCGGGATTGAACAGCAGCGTAATCACCGCCTCTTCTTCCGAATTGTTGCGAAAACCATGCGGGGTATAGCGGGGCACGTAAACAACGGCCCCCGCTCCCGCTGTTATTTCCCTTTCTCCCACCTGGATGGTCATTTTCCCTTTGCTTACGATAAAGAGCTCGTCCATGAAGCGGTGGTAGTGTAATTGAGCGCCAACCACGCCCGGGTCCAGCCTTATCTCGTATAATCCCAGCTGGTCCTTTGTCAGGTCGCTGGTGACCTTTAAGGTGATCTTTCCTCCATTGAACGTAATACTTTCGCCTTCGTCCGGTCGCACGACGACAGACCGGTCCTCCAGCACGTCTTGCAGTGCATCTTGTTGTTGCATAAAAATGATTTTATTTGCCGTCCTTATGGCAGCTCGCTCCGGATCCTGCTCAGTTGCGTAGGTGTGACACCGAGGTAAGCGGCGATCTCGTGCTGCTTCAGCCGGGCTTCGAGCTTGGGATAGCTTCTTAAGAAATTCAGGTATCTTGTTTTTGCCGTATCATATCGGAAAGAGACCTCCAACGGCTCCTTCTCGATGATCCAATGGAGTTCCATATATCGGATATAGAATCCAGCTATTTCAGGGAACTGCGTTATAAGCCTTTTAAATTCCTGAAAGTTGTATTCTATGACGACACTGGGTTCCAGGGCCTTGATCGTAAACATGCTGGGAGCATTCATCAACAGCGCGCTGGTGGAGGCCACAAAATAACCTTCCGGGAAGAACCGCTTGATGACGGTGTCCCCATTTTCGGCGCTGAAGTATTGAGAGAAGAGCCCTTTCGACACGAACGCCACCGTCCTTGGCACCTGGCCTTCCTGCAGGAAGAAAGCATCCTTGTCATAGGTACGCTCCTTCAGGATGCCCTCCCAGGCCAGCTTCGCTTCGTCCGACAATTTGCCGTAGGTGTTGATCTTATCCCAGAAATGTTGCATCGTCTTTTAATTATTATTGAGGAACGCCTGCATGTCCATCCAGCATATTTCCCACAGATGTCCGTCCAGGTCCTGGAAGCCATGCAGGTACATAAAGCCGTGATCCATTTTGTTATCCGACACCGCGCCGCCCGCCTCCGCCGCTTTTTTTACGAGGTCATCCACCTCCGTTCGGCTTTCCGCATCTAAAGCTATGATTACTTCCGTAGATGCAGCCGCATTGGACACCGGTTTTTTTGCCGCTTCGGCAAACCGCGCCTCTTCCATGAGCATTACAAAGATGCTGTCCGAGATCACCATACAGGTGGAGGTTTCGCTCGTGAACTGGGGGTTGAAGCTAAAGCCCAGCGTTGTAAAGAATTCCACCGATCTGCTGAGGTTCTTCACCGGCAGGTTTACAAAGATCTTGCTTGCCATTGTTTAAGTTTGAAAAGGTGAATATTTATTTGACAAGGCAAAAGTAGGACGCCTCGAAGAAGTAAACATTTACAAATGTTGATGAAAATGGCTTTATCAGAAGGACAGCCTGTAGCTCAGGCTGGGAATGACAGGAATAAATGACACCTGCCTGGCTGTCGCCTGCTTTGTAACGGGGTCGATGGCCCTGTAAGCGAACAATGTATTATAGCGTGCATATACGTTGTACACCGTCAGCGTCCACAGCGACTCCCTCGGACGGGAAGTCCGGGGCCGCAGGTGCGTCCGCTTGTAAGAAATACCCAGGTCCAGGCGGTTGTAGGGACTGAGCCGGTAGTTATTCGTTTCGTCCTGTACAGGGGGTGTACCGGGGTTGTCATCTTCGTGCTCGTTCTCATACAGGGGATTGGTTCCGCCCGAAGCATTGGCGGGGCTGGAATGCAGGGTAAAAGCCCGCCCGCCCGTCATGAAAAAGTCGGCCGACAGCTTCCATTTCGGATCCAGGTCATATGACATGGAAGCATATACGCTGTGCCGTCTGTCCAGCGCGAATGGGAAAGCCTTGCCCCTGTTCAGCGAATCGAAACGCTGCCATGCGTAGGCGTATGCATAGGCCAGCCAGCCTTTCCATCGCCCCCTGTTCTTGCGGATCATCCATTCCGCCCCATAGCTCCACCCCTTTCCAAAGATCAGTTTGTCTTCCAAACTGTTGTCGATGACAGGACTGGTGGCGCCCTTGAAGAGGGACTGATGGCCCATCCGCTTGTAATACACCTCCATGCTGGCCTGGATCGTATGCTCCCTGAAATTCCGGAAGAACCCCGCGGTAAATTCATCGCTCACCTGCGGACGCACCAGCACGCTGCTGCCAATCCATATCTCGGCCGGGAAAGAGGCATTGTAGCTTTGCACGAGGTGGTTGTACTGGTGCATGCGGGAATAAGAGACTTTGAGGCTGGTGACGCTGCTGAACAGGTGCAACACGGACAACCTGGGCTCGAGGTCAGCATATTGCACCTGCGGCGTATGATAAAAAGGCGCCCTGATGCCTGCGTATATTTTCCAGCGCTGTCCCCATTCCATCTCGTCGCCCGCGTATACCGCCACCCGCAGGGAATTCTTCTGAGGTACTTCGGAGGGATGGATGGGGAAGTAGGAGTTGAAAGCGCTCACCTTGTCGGAGACGGAGGCCGGGAACAACGTCTGGTATAACAGGTCCGCGCCCGTCCCCAGCTTATGCCGCGGAGAAAGGTACCAGGTCACGTCGCTCTGCAGGTTCATGTCCCTGATGCCGGAATAGAGTTCGGCGAAATAACCTTGCTGGACAGCCGACAGCTGCTGATGATAGTGATTGTAAATGACCGAAGTATTGGAGAAGAGCTTCTTTCCGAATAGATGATTCCACCGGAGGGATACCGCGAAGTTGCCAAAATCCATATGGTAGCGGATACCATCATCCACGGACCCATCATGTGAATAGTCGTTCCTGTCCATTCCCCTGTAAATGCCCGCAAAAAGGCGGTCGCGGCCCGTGAGCCTGAAGTTCAGCTTTGCATTGATATCATAAAAATAGTAGTTGCTGAAATAATTTCCGGCGGCCAGCGGATGGAGCCAGGCATCGATCATGCTGCGCCTGGCCGCGATAAAATAGGACGACCGCCCACTGGACAGCGGACCGTACAAAATGCCTCCCGAAGCGATGGTCCCTGCTTCCACCGACCCGCCCGTCGCCTGGCTGCTCCCATCCTTCATCGCAACATCCAGTACGGAGCTGATGTGGTCCCCGTAGGAGGCCGGGAACCCGCCTTTCATGAAGCTGGCATATTTCACTGCGCCGGGGTTGAAAATGCTGACCAGGCCGAACAGGTGACTGGGGTTATATATAGCCGCCTCATCCAGCAGGACAATGTTCTGTCCTGTATTACCGCCGCGCACGGAATACCCCGTCATTCCCTCTATGCCAGCCTGTACGCCCGGCAACAGCTGCACCGAATGGATGATATCCCCGTTCCCTCCCGCCGATGGGGCCGTCCGCAGCATGTCCGAAGAAAGGTCCACCGACGACGTGCGGTTCCTGGTGATATTGCCCTCCCCTTCGTTGGGAGAAACGATCATTTCGGACATTTCTTCCTGTTGATCGTTGTGTTCCATCCCCGCCGCCAGCACGATATCATGTCGGGCGCCCAGCCGCCTGGAAACGGGCTTGTATCCGACATAGCTGAGGTCAATGTCCAGCGAGTCGGCCGCAGGCACCGTCATGGAATAAAATCCATATGCATTGGTGACAACGCCCGTCTGCAGCTGCGGCAGGTACAGGCAGGCCCCGATGAGCCGTTCGTCCGTCAGGCCATCCCTGATAAATCCGCTGATCGTGATCCTGGACAGCGCTGTTTCCCGGCGAATGACGACACCGTGTCCGACCGGCGTATACTCCAGGCCGGTGCCCTTCAGCAAGAGGTCCAGGAACTGGTTCAATGGCATGTTCACGACGCTCAGCGACACGTGCTTTTCCGCCGGCAACAGGTCTGGACTGTAGTCCAGGCGCAACCCCGTCTGCCGCGCCAGCTGCAACAGCGCTTCGCGCAGCGGGATATCTTTCAGGGTCAGCGTAATGGTGGTGCCGGACAATGGGGCGTCCTGCGCCACAGCTGACGTCCTTCCTGCCAGCAGGCAGGAACATAGTAAGAATACTTTCCACCTCATTTATTTGCCCGCGCGCTGTTTTAATACCCCTGTGCCGCCCTCCTCTGTATATGTCAGATCCAGGGATATACAGATGATCCTTATCGCATCTTCATATGTTTCTCCATCCAGGCGGGCAGTGAGCTTCAGCCCTGAAAGGGCAGGGTCATCCAGCCGGATGGTCCTGCCTGTCATCTTCTCCAGGACATCCACCACGGAGGACAGGGCGGCTTCCTGGAACCGGAGGACGTTACGGCTGCTATCACGGACAAACCCCGTCAGCACGGGCTGGCCAAAACGCTTGCCTGCCAGCGCATAGGACAGGGACATGCCCTCCCCCACCTGCCGGGACTGGCCCGTAGCGGCCTGGATACAAGCCACCTTACCGCTGAGCACGGCAACAAGGATACTGTCGCTTGTCTGCCGCACGGAAAATCGGGTGCCGATGTCACGGATACGCAAGCCGTCCAGGCTCACTTCGAATGCCAGGTTGCTCCTGTCCGACACCCCGAAGAAAGCCATACCTTTTTCCAACAGCACCGTCCTGCCCGTGCTGTTGTACCCCTTATCCAGCCGGATCTTTGTTCCCGGCTGCAGGATGACGGATGTTCCGTCGGGCAGGCTGACTGTCATCGCCGCACGAAGTGTATTCTCATACGTGGCGCCGGATGGATGGGTCGTGAACCACCAGTCGGCCGCAAATACGATCGCTGTGATAATCACCGCTGCCGCCATCCCCCGGGCCATCCTGCTCCTGAGCCAGATAGAAAGGGTCTTGCCCCAGGTCTTTTCATGCGAAGGCCCCGCCTGCCAGGCATGCATCCGCTGCCGCAGGGCAAGCCAGCTTTCATCCGTATTAGCCTGCCGGTAAAGCTCATGCCAGTCCATTCCCTGCTCCCAAAGCCGCTGCAGCCGCTGGTACATTTCCTGATTGCCGGGCAGTGCAAGCCATTCTTCCAACCCCCTTTGCTCTTCCGGGGTCAGGGAGCCCTGGAACGCTGCGGACACCAGGTGCCAGGGTATATGGTCATATTCAGGCGATGAATGCATAGTATCTACTATTTAGACAATCAAAAAGGACGACAGTCGGGGCGCCAGGTGAAAAATAAATCCATGCAGGAGCAGCAGTCCCAACATGTCATGGCTCACCAGGACATGATACAGCTGCTTCAACGCCTGCGTGATATGGTACTTGACGGTCTTGATGGAAATGCCCAGCCTATCAGCGATCTCCTGCTGTTTCATCTTCTGGAACCTGCTCATCCTGAATACATTCCGGCATTGCTCGGGCAATCCGTCGATGGCCTCGCAGATCAACAGCCACATCTCGTTATCCTCCATCAGCCGATGCTCTTCCGTCACAGCCTGGTGTTCCCGGACCGCCTTCATCTGCGCCGCATCCCTCTTCCGCTTGTTCAGTACATTGATACATCGGTTGATGACAGCCCTGTAAATATAGGCCTTAAGAGAAGTCTCTATCCGGATGGAATCCGCCTTTTGCCAAAGGTTCATGAAAACGTCGTTGACCACTTCCCGCGCCGATGCAGGATCATGCAAATACCGGCAGGCCATCAGGTAGAAAGCCTGGTGATGCTCCTTATAATACGCTTCAAAGGCCAGCTCATCCCGCAGCCTTATCCGCTCCCATAATATTGCTTCATCCTGCATTCGGACAATATTATAGTTTAGTCACAAGATTTTACATGACCCAGGTCATCCCAAAAAATAATTCTCCCACCACCTCGACCATCGGCCCGATGCTTTGTCATAGATAGGACAGGCAGGCGGATGCGCTTAAGCTGCCGGCCGCGATCCAATTTAAACTTATGAAAATGAAGAATTTAATTTATGCCGCGCTCCTCGTGGCAGGGATCATTGTCCTGATAGGTTTTCCCGCCTGCCGGCATGAAATACCGCTGCCCGGCAGTGGCGGAAACACAGGCGGCACCGATACCGTCCCGGGTTCGGGCGGCGGCAGCGGAGAAAGCTGCAGCGCCGATACCGTGTATTTCGCCCAGTCCGTACTCCCCCTGCTGAGTTCCTCCTGTGCCCAAAGCGGCTGCCACAATGGTCTCACAGGTGGCGATGCAGGTGAATATACCCTGAATACCTATGCGGGTATCCGGAATATAGTACGGCCGGGCAATGCCGGCGGCAGCAAGCTCATCGAGGTCATTTCCTCCAGCACGATGCCGCCCCGCGGTTATGCGGGCCTGACAGCCGACCAGGTCGCCCTGCTGTCAAAATGGATCAACCAGGGGGCCCGCAACAACGGCTGTACCGCCGCCGCATGCGACACGTCGGCCGTCACATGGTCTGTCACCATCACCTCCATCCTGCACACCTGGTGCACAGGATGTCACAGTGGAAGCGCCCCCTCCGGCGGCGGTGTCGACCTGACAGCCTATGGCAATGTCCTCGCGCAGGTGAACTCCGGTAAATTATGGGGAGACATCAGCCATCTCAGCGGATACAACGCCATGCCGCTGGGAGGACAGCCCCTGCCGGCCTGTGAGCTGAGCAAGATCAGGGTCTGGATCAAGGCAGGCGCACCTAATAATTAAGATAAGCTATAAAAAATGTACAGGAAAAAGACCATCGTCCTTGTATTCATCGCCGCCATCGTCCTCGCGATGAATGCATGCTATTATGACAAGGAACAAATGCTGTACCCGGTAAGTTTCAACTGCAACGGTACCGCACCCTCCTTCTCCACTGAAGTATTGCCCCTCATCACCGGCAGCTGCAGCCAGGGCATGGGCTGTCATGGGGCCGGCAGCACCAACGGGCCGGGCGCCCTCACCACATTCAATGAGATAAAGAATGCCGGAACCCAGGTCCTGTCTTCCGTTAAGGCCGGCAGAATGCCACTGGGATCCTCGCTCACTGCCGCCCAGATAAAGACCATCAACTGCTGGGTGACCAATGGCATGTTGAATAACTGAAACATCATAGACCATGTCGATTAAGAAACTATTGCTCATAACGCTTGCCGCCGGAATTTCCCTGGCTGTCATCTATGGCTACAAGGAATACCACCGCACCAATAAAGACCTCTCCGGCGCCGCACCTGACTACCAGGTGCGTGACAAAGAGCTCATCCATGCTTTCCTTGCCGATGAACCTGCCGCAGCGAGGAAATACACCGGCAAGCTGGTGGCCGTAGAAGGGATCATCAGGGAAAGGAGTGCAGACGGGACAGGCCACTACACGGTGGCCCTGGGAGGGAACACCGGCGCCGCCGCCATCCGCTGCTCCATCGACAGCACACACGGGGAAGATATTGCCCTCATGGACACGGGACGCAGCATCATCCTCAAAGGCCTGCTCATCGGCTTCAGCAGGGATGAGACAGGGATCCTGGGGTCGGAGGTACAGCTCGTCCGATGCGTACGGGTCCCCACGGGAGGAACACCCAATCATTAAAATATATATTATGAGGATCATCACACTCCTGCTGGGCTCCTGCCTCATCTGCCTTGCCAAGGCCCCGGCACAGGACAAATTCTTCACCAGGCAAGGGCATATCAGTTTTGACGCCACCGGCGGAATGGAAAAGATCGCGGCGAATAACAGGAGCGTCACCTGCGTCCTGGACAGCCGCACAGGCGCCCTACAGCTGTCGGCGCTGTTGAAAGGCTTCGAGTTTGAAAAAGCCCTCATGCAGGAACATTTCAACGAGAACTATGTGGAGAGCGATAAATATCCCAAGGCGGATTTCAGGGGACAGCTCCTGAATAATAACGAAATCGCCTATACGAAGGATGGGGTCAGTAACCTGAAGGTAAAGGGATTGCTCAGCATTCACGGACAGACAAAGGAGGTTACTGCCAACGGGAAGATCACGGTGAAGAACGGGAAGATACAGGCGACGGCCGAATTTGACGTCCTGCTGTCGGAATTCAATATTACCATCCCCGGCCTGGTGAAAGATAAGGTCTCCGATCATGCGAAGATCAGCGTCGATTGCCTGCTGGAACCATTAAAAATGTGACGCACATGAAGCAAGCTATCCTGACGGCCATCCTCCTCTCTTCCCTTTTCTTCGCAGGACAAAGCCGCCTGCTCGCGCAGCAACAGGACCTGCTGAGCCTGGTGGAGGACAAGACCCCGAAGAAAGAGCACGTGACCAACGCTTTCAAATCCACGCGCGTGATTGACGGACAATCCATGGAATTCCTGGGCAAGGGCGTGCTGGACACCCGCATCCTGCACCGGTTTGGCCTGGTGAACTCCGGGGCCCGCAACCTGTATGGCCTGGATCAGGCCAATATGCGCCTGGGCTTCGACTATGGGCTGCTGAACAGCGTGATGATCGGCATCGGCAGAAGCAACGTGAATAAAGAGATCGATGGCTTCCTTAAATTACGGCCCATCTGGCAGTCCACCGGTCCACACGCATGGCCCCTTTCCGTCGTGCTGGTGACTTCCATGACCCTGACCACCGCCCCCTGGTCCGACACCACCCGCAAGAATTTCTATAGCTCCCGCCTCTCTTACTACAATGCCATCATCTTGGGCCGGAAATTCAGTGAAAGGTTCAGCTTGCAGCTAACGCCCGAGATGGTGCATCGCAATCTCGTCTCCCTGACGGAAGATCACAATGACGTCTTCGCACTGGGCATCGGCGCCCGATTCAAACTATCCAGGCGGACGGCATTCGTGGTGGACTATCATCACATCATTTCCGGTCTGCGGCCCGGCACTTACCAGGATCCGCTGGCCATCGGCTTCGACATAGAGACAGGCGGACATGTCTTCCAACTGCACTTCTCCAATAGCCTGGGCATGAACGAGCGCGCCTTCCTGACGGAGACGACCGACAATTTCGGGAAAGGGGCTATCCGCTTCGGCTTCAATCTCTCCAGGGTCTTTACGGTGCATGGGAAAAAGTCCCTTGACAGGAGATGATAATAATCGAGATAGTTATACGTTGTAGTTGTTTATACGCATGAAAGACCCTATTATATTCAGATCCTCCTCGACAAGCAAGGTCTTCGACTTCTACCTTGCGAATATATTAGGCTTGGTCTTCATCGGTTACCTGGCGCTCCACCTGGAAGAAAACCCACCTGTAGTAGGGGTCGTCATGGTGCTCATAGCATTCGCCATAGGTCGCAATAGCAGGAAGATATGCGTTGTCATGGACGACAGATTCAGGATCTTGTACAAGAGATTCATCCCGGCATTCTCGGGTTCAAGAGAATTTCTTTTTGCCGAGATCAGCAGCATCGAGGCCTCCCTTCCACTTACCCAGGCAATGGAGACCGGCTTCATTTCCGACTTTCTCAGGCACCGGCACTCATTTAGAACCAGCATGGAGAATACGCTCACCATCAAATACCATGACGGGCATAAGAAACAAATATCGGTGAATATCTCCAGGGAGGATCTGCAGGAAGCATTCAGGCATATTCAAAAACTATCACCCATCAGCATCGAGGAGTCATGATAAAATACGATAATAATTGCAGATATTTATACCGATGAAAGACTATATTATCTTCGTTCTCCTATTCATTTCTCCCCAGGCATTTTCACAAACCACGATCCCATATAGGCATACGGAGATCAGCGGCTCACAATACAACGATTGCGAAAAAATAAAATATCTTGATACAAATACACTGATAAAGACACGATCAAAAAAAATAACACTGCCTGTCGAAGGGAAAAAATCAATGGTATTCGTCGACAATCCCGAATTCGAAGAATATAAATACTTGGGTGACATCAAAAACACAAAGCTCTCCCTTGTCCAGATGCTTGGCCCCAATGAAGAAGTCTATTATCTGATCAACCGATCCACCGGCGCAGTCGACACGCTCATCGGAGAACCTGTATTTTCAAAGAATATGCAAGATTTCGCCTGCCTGAACAATCCCGGTACAGATGAACAACAGCGGATACAGATCTGCGAGATCATCAATGGTGCCGCTCACACGAGAGCATATATTAACATTAAACCATATGCTTTTCTGCGTGACATTAATTGTATCGGGAGAAACGCCCTCTTCGCAAAAACCTACGAGCATAAATATTGGAAGATAACCTTAAAATAAAAAGTGACTGATGGACATATCTCTAAGAGTCGTCTCTCAAATTCCCCTGGAATGTCTCTGGACAGACAATGGGCTTCTTGACATCAAAAGGGAAAGGTATCTTGATCAGCATGAAATACGGGCTCTCTTCAAAAGCGGGCCCGTGCAACTCATCATTGCAAACCTGGGAAACAAACTCAACTGGCTGCCCATCAAAGACAGTTATAAGATCTACAAGACCGATCTGCACGATCATATCATCAACAACCCCGACAGCATCCACCTTGAAAGCCTGCCCGGCAATTTCGGCTACCTCGCCAGCCTCTGGACCGGCACTTCGAATGCCCCCATCATCCTGCTGGAAATGTTTCACTAAATTGCACCATGCACCTCACCATCACGGCCTACTCCACTGCCCTCTTCTCCACCTGGTACTTCATAGAAGAATGGGGCCTCCTCTTCGACGCGGGCGATGGCCTCATCTCCGCACTCCTCCAAAAAAGCCGCAAGATCGACCACGTCTTCATCTCCCATGCCGACAGGGACCACCTCACCGGATTGTTACAGCTCAATCAGCTCAACGCCCGCCCCGGCTACCCCATCATGTACTATCCAAAGGACGCCGGCTCCTTCCCGAACCTCGAAGCCTTCTCCAAAAAGTTCGATCCGCAAGTAGCCCAGACCGTCTGGACACCCGTCACGGATGGCGACGAAATACCTATTGCCAAAGACCTGCTGGTGAAACCCCTCCGCAACGGTCATGTGCCTGTCGACACACACATCATCAAAAGCCTGGGATACATGGTTGTCCAGACGCGTAAAAAATTAAAGCCCGAGTTCACCCACCTCTCCGGACAGGAACTCCGGCAACTTTCCGAAAAGCAGGGCAGGGACAGCCTGTCCATGGAAATAAGGACCAATCTGCTGGCTTACTCAGGCGACACTCCCGTGGAAGATGGAAGCAAATGGGACAACACCAACATCCTCATCCATGAAGCCACCTTCCTGGACAACGGCGAGCCCGTCAAAACCAGGACGTTTGGAAATCACCACAGCACCCTGGAAGAAGTCATGGAGATGGTCAGCTCCATCCGCATCGAACAGCTGATCCTGGGACATTTTTCTTCCCGCTATTCCCCGGAGGAGATCGACCGGGCCATCAGGGATCAGTGTGAAAAATATAGTATCAATATCCCCGTCCGCCGGTTGCTGCCGGGAGACACCGTACACGATCTGCTACACCAGCCGCCTGTCAATCGATGAACAGTCTATCGCCCCGTTTTCGTTCCGTCTAATTCTCCAACCGCCCCGTCTCATCAAAGGTTTTAAAGAACGTATGCCCCTCCTTATCCACATAGATCTTGATCCGCGTGATCCCTTTCTCATCATTGATAAATAATCCTACTTCCCCATTGGGCATCTTTCCGACAAAAAGACGTTCTGCCCCTAAATTCCCCGCCTTCCTCATACGACCGAGCTCCTGCTTCAGCGCCGCCTTGTCTTTCAGAGCCTGCAGGGAATCCACTACCTTATTGAGACGGGTGACGGTCCATTCTTCAGGGCGGTCCCATAGCCGCAAACCATAGGTCCGCTGTTTATCAGGTCCCGTCACATTTTGTTCATATTGCAGCTGCATGATCTGGTCATTGCGGTACTGGTCCACGGAGAACACCATGCCCGCCTCCTTTTTATTGGCCTCATACACCAGCCCGCCGCACTCATCCCCGTCGCCATTGAAAAAGATCATCCCCGGGGACCGCTCCCTTTTTCGCACCTCCTTTCCCTCCGTCATGCCCGGATGCTGTCTTTCAGCATTGGAGATCACCATCTTCAGGGTACCGTCCTTTTCAACGACATTGATCCTTTCCACATCAATCTCCTGGAACTTCGCCTTGTCGCTGTTCCGGCGGAAAGACATGAATATAAACACGATAAACATACAGGTTAACACTAACGAATAGAGCTTCAGCAGCCGGACTTCCTTTGCGAGTTTTTCCATAAAAGCAGGTGATTTCTGGATGTAAAAAATTAAACTGATCCATCTGAAGATAAAGCAATTATCGCGGGAAACATTTTTACAATTTATTTCCTCTTAGCCAGCCTATCTTGCCTGGAAAACTACGATTATGACACCCCCAATTGGCAACCCTGTTATCCATTTCGAGGTAGGCTGTAAAGACCTTGCAAAAACCACCGCTTTTTATACAGGACTTTTCGGATGGAGCCCCACCCCTATCCCCATGGCTTCTTTATTGAATACCAATTCTTCCGAATGAGTCCAGGGTCATATTACCTCCCTGGGACACGAAGCCCACAACTACGTCACTTTCTATATCCGGGTGGACGACATCAATGACAGTCTTGAGAAAATAGCTGCGGCCGGCGGCAGGAAACTGGTAGGCCCCGTTACCCTACCGGACAACAGGAAATTCGCATGGTTCTCCGACCCCGAGGGAAATATGGTGGGATTGATCACAAAATAGGAGTGGACAGCAGCGGGCTACCTGCGTGTACGATCCCCCGGGGAAAAACTTCCCAACGGGGATATTTTCAGCTGGCTTTTAACTAGCTTCGGGAAAATAACCATTGACATGTCCTCACAACACACACCCGCCGACAGGCGCAAATTCCTGAAAGCCACAGCTGGACTAGCTGCCGGCATCACCGGGCTGAGCCTCTTCCCTTCAACGACGTTCGCCCATCCCTTTTTGCCCCCTCACCCTGACACCGCAGCTCCCTTCGCCGATGAAATGAACATCATCGGCCCCAAGGAAGGTTATTCGCCCCAGATAGGAACCCTCGTGTCCATGATGACCTGGATGCGGACCATCATGTTGCATTCTTCCAAGGGAATGACGACAGAACAGCTGGACTTCCTGCTGGATGACAAAGCCAATACCATCGGCGCCATGCTCTTTCACCTGGCCGCCACCGATGCATTTTATCACGAACATACGTTCAACGGCACCCCCTGGGGAAAATGGGATAAAAGCCTGCAGGATAAATTTGGCGTTGCCATGGGGTTGGGCGATGCCGGACGCAAACAGATCAAAGGCCATAACCTGGATTTTTACACCAGCATTCTGCAGGAGACAAGAGAAAAAACATTCGCCGAGTTTAAAAAAAGAGACGACAAATGGTTGATGACCGTGGACCAGCAATGGCCCTGGGGTCCTACCAATAATTACTGCAAATGGTTCCATGTTTGCGAGCATGAATCCAATCACAATGGACAGATAAAACTCCTGAAAAGCCGGCTGCCCGGAGCCAAGGCGGGGAACGAATAACCGGCGAGCCAAAGGTTCCATCGAAGCATCCGGTGCGTTGTGAACGTTTAGCCGGATGCCTTTCCATTTGCCCCACCGAATGGGCTGCCGCCCCCCATTCTCACGAAACTCCCAATAGAGCAATAATATGCTGATTTTCAATGTTTTAATTCTTTAAACATTAGCCATCTCTCCAAATTGGGCTTGTTTTGTTACAATTCTACGCTAAATTTGGGCTTGTTTTGTTACAAAAAACACCGAAAATTGGGCTTGTTTTGTTACAACCATAAAAATGATCACTTTGGATTTTAAGAGAAATGCAGAACAATATCTCGTGAATTGGAAAGCAAGTTCCACGCGAAAACCCCTGATCATCAGAGGAGCCAGACAGGTTGGAAAAACAACCCTGGTAAAAGACTTTGCGCGGTCTTATTCAAATGCGATCATGCTGAACCTCGAAAAAAAAGCAGATAAAAGTTATTTTGAAGGCTTTTATGATGTAAAAACTTTATGCGAGGTATTGTTTTTATCATATGATATTCCCTTGTCCGCGATGGGTGAAACATTACTATTCATTGACGAGATCCAGGAAAGCCCTCAGGCCATCCAGCTACTAAGATACTTCTATGAAGAGTTGCCTGCGCTACATGTTATCAGCGCAGGATCTTTGCTGGAATTTGCGATACAAAAAGTAAAAAGCTTCCCCGTTGGCAGAGTAGAATTCTTATACCTGCATCCTTTTAATTTCGTTGAATACCTGGGAGCAACCGGAAGGTCGGAAATAGTAGCACAGTTGAAGACAATACCTGTAAGACCCACCGCACACAAAATACTAATGGACCTTTTCCACAGGTATGCTATTATTGGAGGTATGCCTGAAATAATTAAAACGGATATTGAAAAAAATAGTCTTTCTGATCTTACCAAAGTATATGAAAGCATCTGGAGCACTTACAAAAACGACGTTGAAAAATATACAACGAATGATACAGAAAGGAAGATCATCAAACACATAATGGAAAATGCCCCACTGTATCTCGATCAACGCGTAAAATTCCAGGGTTTCGGCAACTCCACTTACCGTTCAAGGGAAGTAGGGGAAGCATTCAGGACCCTGGAAGATGCGAAAATCATTCGATTGATCTATCCTACTACAGACGTGCAACCACCTCCGCGACCGGACATAAAGAAAGCGCCCAGGCTTCAATTTCTGGATACGGGATTGGTGAATTATACGCTTTCCATACAGGCGCAAATGCTTACAATGGATGATCTGAACAGTACTTACAAAGGCGCCGTCATACCGCATTTGGTCACGCAGGAGTTGATCTCGCTGCAAACCCTTTCCAGTAATAAACCGATTTTTTGGGTCAGGGAGAAAACACAGTCCAATGCAGAGGTAGACCTGGTGGTGATGTACCACAATATGCTAATACCTATAGAGGTAAAATCAGGCGCCACCGGCACGTTGCGATCGCTTCATCAATTCATCGACGCTGCGGACCATCCCTATGCGATCAGGATCTATGGTGGAAATTTCTCTGTTGAAAAAGCTGTGACTCCCAATAAGAAACCCTATTTCTTAATGAATCTTCCTTATTATTTAAGTACGCAGCTATCTGAATATGTGAAGTGGTTTATCTCTTCCCCACCTAAAAAATAACAAAGCCCCCGCAATCGCGAGGGCCCTGCCGCTTTTCCATAGGATAGAGGTCCAGCTACTGATTTATGCCGAAAGCCTCCCACCCCTGTGCCGCTGTCCGCGTACAGGTCATAGGCTTCGTGCCATTCTCGCTCGATATAAAAAGTCCATTCGTGCTGCGCAGGCTCACCTTCCCGTCCGCCGTGGGGATCCAGTCAAAGATCTCCCAGGTGTTGTAGCTCGTACGATTACAGGTGATCGACTGCGTCCCATCCTCCGATGAAACATATTTGCTCATGGCTTGCAGGGCCACCTTGCCCCAGCCGGCATCGACCACGGTGAATTGCTCCCATCCCTGGGCAGTCGCCCGATTGCAGTTCATCGCCTTCGTCCCATTTTCACTGCTGACATACAGGTTGTTGAACCCTTTAAAGGTGACCGTCGTCCCCACGGGCGCGCCCGTGCTCAGATTGCCGCCTGCCACGACCACCTGGTTGATGGCCGACAGCAGGGAATTGGTTCCTGTCACATCTCCCGACAGCTCCCAGATGGCGATGCCGCCGCCGGTGGCCATCGCATAGCTCGTCTTGCTTTTCATCGTGATGATACCATTATAGCCAATGCTGCCATTCACGTCCAGCTGGGCATTGGCGCCGCCGGACAGGATGGTATTGTAATTGACATACGCATCTGCCGAATTCGGGTCCTTGGACGAATCATGTCCGTAAAAGGGTACGCCCAGGATCGCTTTGGCGACAGGCAATCCCCTGTTCAGCCAGTAATTCATACACCGCGTGCCCACTTCGAAAGTAGAGTGCTGGAAGTTATTGTCGTCATACGCCATGATCACCAGGTAGTCCGTTATGCTGAAAATACCATCTACGATATAGTCGCCGCCGTCTCCTATGACTGCCGCGGTCAGCAACTTGCCGCTATTGTGCATGGCCGTGCTCAGCTGCTGCATCAACAGGAGAAAATTGTTCGCTTGCGTGCCCGCGCTGGGGTACTCCCAGTCGATGTCCACCCCATCCAGGTTATACTGGTTCGTAAAGCTGATCATGCTGTTGACAAAGGCCGTCCGATTGGCAGAACTGGAGACGATCCCGGCAAAACCGTCCCCACCGCCTCCACCGCCCACGGAGATCAGCGCCTTCACGCCCGCGGCATGCGCCGCCGTGACCATCGAAGTTAATTTGCCGGGGTCTTCGATAGGCTGGTACCCGCCGGTGGACGTGGGGATGAGGAAGGCATAATTGATATGCGTAAGCTTGGAGAACTGGATCTGGCTGACACTCCCCGCCCAGGTGGGCAGATAACCGACAACCTTGAAGTTCGTAACGGCCCTTGCCGCCGTCTGCGATGACGGGCCGGGACTGACTTCTTTGTGACAGCTGGCCAGGATCATGAGCGCGCATGCGCATGTAATTAACTTGGAAATTTTCTTCATAATAAAGGTTTGAAACATTAAAGACCGGGAACATTAAAATGAGTATAGGTAGTAAAACCAAGGAATGTATTGTCATTCGGCACGCCCAGAGGGTCCTGCAGCTCCCTCAGGTATTGAAGATTGCTTGTCTTGTAATAGTTATAAGCCACTTCGGTACCGGGGAATACTGGACTGGAGGTAGTACAGTAATTGCAACCTGTGGTCCTGTTGTAAGCTGCCCTCATAAAATCGTACCCCGCCCTGATCCGGCTGGAGTTCACTGTCCAAAGCGAATTATCGCCCTGGATACGGGCCAGCTCCGCCGCATAGGCATAAGCCGTCAACGTATACTGATAATGCACACAATCCTGCCTGTCGCACAATTCAGGCAAGGTGCCATCCGCATTGATCACCGAAGGCATCAGCGCCACAAGGGCATTATAGCCATTCTGGTATACGGTCGTACTATTGAGGAAGATGCCGATGGCCATCTTCGCATAGCCGGCAGAAGCGTTCCAATTATTGTTGTATTGCGGGATATTATTGATATAGTTGTTCTTCACGTTGTTGAGGTAATTGGAGAACTGCGCTATATCCGCGTCGGACCAGCCGGCGCCCTGGCCGTTCACCTTATAGTACCGGATGATCTCGGCAGCCGCCACAAAGCTCGGCGTGGTCCAGGATGCCTCCAGGGCCGGTTGATTAGGATTGGCCCCGGCCAGGATGTCGTAGTTCTGAAAAGTGTACGCCCAGCCGTTCAGGATCCCGATAGCCTGCGTAGCATACTGGAAATTCCCTGTCTTGGTCCAGCGCAACGCAAGGGCATAGACCAGCTCCGCATCCTTTCGGATCTGGCTCTTTGACGGCGTGGTGGCGCCATTGGAGCCCACCACTACCGTAGCATAGAAAGTAGTAGGGTAGTCATGAGTGTTGATAAAATCAAGCACTTTCTGATAGCTGGCAAGACGACCCGGATCGCCCCCATTCACCTCGCCCGCCACCTGCTCCAGGCTCGCCTGCGTGTTCAATACCCCGGGATGGACAAAGGAAGTGATGGTGGCTGCCCTTGCAGCGGTCTGGTTCTCACCGGCAACAGGCGCTGCCTTTTTTTCACATTGGAAAAAGCTCGTGGATAATACCACCAGGCCAATACCCATCAGCCATGGCGGAGTCTTTGTTTTCTTCATAGAATTCTTTTTGTGGTTGGATCAAAGATATCCAAGCACCATGCCGTTCGCCAAGTATGTGCATAACTTATCTACGAAAACGTTTGCGCATTGACGTGACTACCAGTATTTTATGCAGCAGTATCCCTACGGCATTTCTACTGCATAAGCGTTTTGAAGAGAGGGTCGCTAAGTGTTTCCAGGTAAAAAGAAAATTAATTCTACTTTTGGACATTACACCATGCCACACCTCGAATTCAAACCTGCCGGGCCTCTCGCGGACTACATCGATGCCTACTGGATCCGCAAGACCTCATCCGACATTGCCTCATCCGACACCGCCTCATCCGGAAGACGTGTCTATGCTGACGGCTGCGCCGACATCATTGTCAACGCAGGCAGCACAACCGCCTGGTTCCATCCCATGGCCATCGCCGGCCAGGCCATTCCCCTGCAGCCCGGGCAAATGTACCTGGGAGGTACAATGACCGCGTACGGCGTAGTCACGGCTCCCGACGGCTGCATACTCACAGGCATACGCTTCAGGCCCGGTGGCTTCTATGCACTATACCAGCAACCCATGGCGCCTGCCGTGGACAGCCTGCTGGCATTCTCCGAACCGGACCTCCATTCCCTGATGCGCAAGGAACCGTTGGCGCTACATTTGGATAATTATTTCAGCGCTAAGAAAATCAATACCCGCCATGATTTCAGCGCCATCTATCAGGTGATCTACGCTTCCAAAGGACAAATCACCGTGGAAGCCCTGGCGGGAGAATGGCATATGTCCACCCGGACTATGGAGCGTGTCTTTGCAGAAAATGTAGGCATCCCGCCAAAGGAATTCATTCTCATCGTCCGCTTCCAGGAAGTGCTGCGGCGGTTACGCGAAGGTCATGCAGGCGCATCTCATCGCACCGCCCCCGAAACCATCCATCGCGACCGGGCAGTCCCCGACATCGCTCCCCGTGAAAGCCTCCTGCGTATCGCTTTCGAGCTGGGTTACCATGATCATGCTCACCTGACCAATGCGTTCAAAAAATACGCGGGTATCCTTCCTTCGGAATTGTCGCGTTTTTACAAAACAGGCATGTCTTTCGGACAGTACTTTTGATATAAAAAGATATGCATCTGCTGCTCATCGGATTACTCGCCGGCACGCTTGACGCCATCGCTGCCGTCCTGCTCTTCCTTGCAGGAGGGAATAAAGACCCCCGAATGTTATTTAGATACATCGCCAGCGCAGTATATGGGAAGCGCGCTTTTGCGGGAGAAGGGTTCATGCCGTTCATGGGCCTGCTCTTTCACTTCCTTATTGCCATCAGCTGGGTAGCGGTCTATTTCTTCCTCCATACCCACATTCCCTGGCTGGACAGCCATCCATTGTTCGCCGCCGTAATATTCGGCTCCCTTGTTTGGATCATCATGAACCTTATCATCGTGCCTTATTCCAAGGCAACGCCCCGGCCATTCTCCTGGTTGTTTGTGGTGATCAATGTCGTGATCCTGATAATGGCGATCGGGCTGCCTGCGGCTTATCTCTCTATTTAACTGATTATCATACATATACTTTTGACCCGTTAAAAAGTCTGGTATTTTTAATAACTTAGCCATATGTCTGCAGCGCGTCCATTAAGTAATATTCAGCAGGAGTTATTAAAACTCTATTCTTCCGACATTTCGGAAGAGGATCTGCTGCATATTAAACGCTATCTCGCTAAATATTTCGCTTATAAAGCTATTGGAGAAGCCGATCAGATCTGGGACGAAAAAGGTTATACGAATGAGACAATGAATCAATGGCTAAACGAAGGAGTCTACCCCCGCCTCCATCACCCCCCTGGCAATCTTACAAACCCCGCCCCGCACCATCACATCCATCGAACCATCCGGACCAGGCGTCAGCGTAACATATAACTTACTATCCCTTCCCAAATTCCTTCCCTGCCGGAACTCAATCACCGCACCCGCCTGCTCCAACCCATGTGCCACTAAGAAAGCGCCCGAAGGCCCCGCCAGACTACCCGTAGCAATATCCTCCACCAACCCATCATTATTCCCCGTCCTGATACTCCGCGTATCCACATCCAACAATCCAATGAAATGAGCGCCAAATGCATGCAATTTTTCCTCCAGCCCGGGCGCGCCAATGGCAGCTCTGAATCCATTATCACGTAAAGGCACGATCAGGTAAGGCAGTCCCGTCGAAACCACCGTGGGATACAGTCCGGGGTACAGATCGTCCAACCTCACATCGATACAGGTCAGCAGCGCCCCCGCCTCGTCGGCATTCAACTCCCGCCCAAATACAGCCTTGCCCTGGTTCATCACCGCATCATATCCGTGCGCTTTCCGCTCTGTCGTCACCGTCACCGTCTTTTCGTTGAGCTCAAATACCCAATCCGCAAAAACATCGCCGCCTCTCAAAAGATCATGCAAAACAGCGGCCGCACCAAGCACGGGATGACCCGCGAAATTCAATTCCTCCTCGCACGTGAAGATCCGCGCCCGCACGACATGGCCGCGGATATCCTGTAAAAAGATACTCTCGAACTGCCGCATCTCCTGCGTCAACACCTGCATGACTGCATCGCTGAAATGATCCGCCTCTGTAAATACAATGAGTCCATTGCCCGAAAATGGCTCCGCAGAAAATACGTCGACGTGATAATAGGGCGTAGATGCTATATTGTTTTTCATATTGCAAAGTTGGTCCATTCCAAAACACCACAACAGATGCAGATTCAAAATATTTGACTATATCAGTTGCCGGAGACAATTTCCAGCTCGTCGGAAGCGTTTTCCGGAAAGCCCCCTTTCTCGATGAAAAAAAACTGGTACCCTTTGGATAATTGAACTAGTCGCCATCGCCATCTTTTATTTCGCGTATATCCGGCTATTCATCGCTGAAACCCTTTCCCACCAATACCGTTGCACCATTGATCGCATACACTTCCCCCCGGTCATCCGCCCTCTCCACCGCCCATCCCAGATCACCACGAATCACCGCCGCTTACAAAAATTTTCGCAGCCGATTTCAGGCTATTTACCGACATTTTAGGCCTTTTGGCCATAATCAACTGGACGGGCAGCGGAGATCGGAGTAAATTTGCGATCTAAATAATATCTCCAGTGAGAAAACTGCTTTTAACTCTAACACTGTTCCTGTTTTTTGCCTCCTTCGCGATGGCCCAGACTCCTTCCGGACAAGCCCCCGGCGCCAAACCAGCCGGTCCCGGCGGACCAGGAGCCGGCGCACAGGCGCCCCCTTCCATTGGCCGCGCCTATGGAAAGATCACCGACTCCACGGGCCAGCCCATGGGTCAGGTGTCGGCCCTGGTGCTGAAAACCACTGTCGACCCGACGACCAAGAAAAAGAAACAGGTCCTGATCAAAGGCACTGAGACCAAGGCCAATGGAGAATTTGACCTGGAAGATCTTCCCATCGCCAGCCAGTTGACCTTGAAATTATCGGCTACAGGCTACAAGCCACAGGATATCAATTTTATGATCATCCCCGCCGCCGCAGCAGCCAAACCCGGCGACCAGGGCAACCCGATGGCAGCGCTTCCCTCCTTTAGCAAGGACCTGGGCATCGTCAAGCTCACCACCGACACCAAAGAGTTGAGCACCGTCACCGTCTCGGCCAAAACGCCCGCCATGCGCCTGGACATGGATAAAAAAGTATTCAACGTGGACAGGAACATCGTCAGCACAGGCGGTACCGCACAGGACGTGATGCGCAATGTGCCCTCCGTAAACGTGGACATCGATGGGAACGTTTCTCTGCGCGGCGCCTCACCCACCATCTTCGTGGATGGACGCCCCACTACCCTGTCGCTGGATCAGATCCCTGCGGATGCCATCGAGAGCGTAGAGGTCATGACCAATCCTTCCGCCAAATACGATGCTTCCGGCGGTGGCTCCGGCATCATCAATATCATTCTGAAAAAGAATCGTAAGCAGGGCTACAACGGCTCCATCTCCGCAGGCGTCGACTCCCGCGGCGGGGTCAATTCCCTTGTCGGCCTCAATGCCAGGCAGGGAAAAGTGAACCTGAGCCTCAATGGCATGTACAATGGCATGAGAGGAAAAACTGTCGGCAATACCGATCGCTATACCTACCTCTCCGATACCACCACCCACCTCTTACAAAATGATCTTCAGCGTAACATAGGTCATTTCATGTTCGGACAGGTGGGGCTGGATTATTTTGTCACCAATAAGACGACCGTGTCGGCCTCTTTTATCAAAGTGCATGGCACTTTCAAACCCACGGATGTGTCAGATATCCAGACGGACAGCCTGAACCTTGGCAAACCCACTACCTATTCCCAGCGCAGGTCCAATTCAGAACGCACCTTCGACGTCAACGGCGTCCAGGTAGGAATGAAACATCTCTTTGCCAAAGAAGGGGAGCAATTGACCGCCGACGGTTCCACTTTCTGGGTCACCTCCCATTCGTCTTCCCTTTATACCACCGACTATTACACGGGCGCCCCTGGCTCTGCTGTGAATTACACCACCCGCCAGCTGGTACTCGGTACGGCAGACCCCGCTTTCACCACCTTCCAGACGGATTATACCAATCCCATCGGCAAAGTGAAACTGGAAGCCGGTCTCAGGGCTACCTTCCAAAAACTGACCAACTACAATGATACCTACGTCATTGGTAAGGATGGCGACTCCACCCTCACACCGTACGGGACCAGTAACTATACCAGCATCAGCAGGGTATATGCCGCGTATATCAACCTGTCCAGCACCATCGGTAAATTCGGTTACTCCCTGGGTCTCCGGGGAGAGAGCTCCAATTATTCAGGCGATCTGTTGAACACAAAACAGCATTTCCACAACAGCTATCCTATCACCCTTTTCCCCTCCCTGTTCCTCAGCCAGAAACTGGCTCATAACCAGGAGCTGCAGCTGAGCGCTACCCGTAAGGTCAACCGCCCGGGCTTCTTTCAGCTGATCCCTTACACCGATTATTCCGATACGCTGAACATCACCCGCGGTAATCCTGATCTCGTGCCTGAGTTTACCAACAGCTTCGAGATGTCGTATATGAAGACCTTCCCCCACAGCAATACCCTGCTGATCTCGGGGTACTATAAATATACTTCGAACCTGATGACGCGCTACCAGGACAGCGGCGTGAACCCCATCGGCAAACCCGTCCTGATCAATACCTACGAGAACGCCAACAACGCCTACACCGTAGGAGGTGAGATCACGTCGACAGACAATATCACCAAATGGTGGGATATCACCGCGAACTTCAATATCTATAATTCGCATATCAATACCGACAATTTGAAACAGGCTTCGCAGGACGCACTCTGGAGCTGGTTTGGCAAGTTCAACAGCAACTTCAAGCTGCCGGCCAACTTCAGCATCCAGGCCACCTTCATCTACCAGTCGAAGACCAATATCCCCGCTAATCAGCAGCAAAATCAATTCGGCCCGCCGGGCGCCACCACGCAAACGGCTGCACAGGGTTATATCAAGGCCTTCTATGGATTCGATATGGCGGTGAAGAAGACCTTCCTGAAGAACAATGCGGCCAGCATCACTGCCAGCATGAGCGATATCTTCCGCAACCGGTGGTCGAACCAGTATAGCCACAGCCCTTATTTCGCCCAGCAATACGATCGGCTGAAAGATCCTCAGCTATTCAGGGTCGTATTCGCCTACCGCTTCGGAAAGATGGACCTGAATCTGTTCAAGAGAAAAGACATGAACTCGCAGGGCCCGCCATCACTGGGCAACTAATTCATAGCGCACCATACAGGAGGCCGTCCCAAAAGGGCGGCCTCTTCATTTACTCATGTATTTACCAGATTTTCTTCCCACCGTGCAGATTTCGACGATAACTGTGCAGATTTCGGCTATAACTGTGCACAGACATGATCGGGATAATGCAGCTGATAGCAGTACAAGCTAAATCAGGCATAAGATTTGCGGAAAATAAAGTACGGTATCCTTACTTCACGGTGATGATCAGCCGCAATAACCCGCCAATTTCCAGTAACTTTTTTTAAGCCAGCCTTTGACGTATTGTCCAATACAGTACTATTTACTGATCGTTAATGTTATAAACAACCTTTTCATGACAAATATGCCCCAACGCATTCATCGCGTATTATCCATCGCTGTAATAATATTTTCAGTCTTGTTCGCCTTTACGGCCTGCAAGAAGCAACCCCCTCCGCCGCCGCCCGCAAAAGGGTCGTTGGTGGGTGAGGGAGGAGGATGCTATCCATACACTGTCCATGGCACCTATTATAATGGGATCCCGGCTCCGGACACCAATTATGTGGAAATTCATGTCGATGTCACCAGCCCGGGCTCTTACAAGATCACCACCCAACAGGAGAATGGGGTCTCGTTTTCGGCTTCCGGGACCTTTACTGACACAGGCCTGAATGTAGTGCACCTGAAATCCACAGGGACCTTTCTCGCCGATACTATTATTGATTTCCACACCTCCTTCGATAGCACCAGCTGTATTTTCCGGGTCAGCATAGAGGATAGTGCAGAACTTTCCATAGCGGACAATACGTGGGAGTTCACCGCCGGAGGCCACCTTTATCATGGCCCTGGCCATGCCGTCTATGCCAATTTTGTTGGGGGTTCCTTCTATTTTACATTTTTCGGATCCATGGCAGGCTACTCGGATACTTCGCTGACCATAAGATACAGAACTTTTCCCACCGACCCTGTTACCTGCTCTCATCCAACAACCGGAGATGCCAATAGCTTCCGTTTTACCACATCAATATTTTCCGCCGACCCGAAGGTATTTTTCACTGCGTCTCCGTCCACCCTCCCCGCAGTGATAGACATTACCCATTGCTCAAGCCATCTCTACTACTTCAATGGAACGGCCCGCGATTCGGCAGGAAACATCGTACCCATTACCAATGCCCGGTTTAGAGCGGATCATCCGGATGAGGCGGCTTCCCCCCAGTAACCTCACTGTTACCAAATCATTAAATTTTAGTTTCCGCATCAGAACCCGGAAAGCCGTTTACCTTTGCAGTTCCCATACCAAATCTAAACGGCGCAAGCATGAAGCTCCTGGTCATAGAGGACGAAATAGAATTATCCGGAAGTATCTGCTCCTATCTTAAAAGGGATAATTTTCTCTGTGACCCCGTTTTCAACTTCAATGATGCCATGGACAGGGTGAAAGCCAGGGACTACGATTGTATCCTGCTGGACATCTCCCTGCCAAAGAACAACGGGCAAATGGGCAATGGGTTGAACATATTGAATGAATTAAAACAGCTCGGCAAAGCGGACGGCGTACTGATCATCTCGGCAAAAAATTCCCTCAACGATAAATTACAAGGCCTGAATCTCGGCGCGGATGACTATCTCACCAAGCCATTCCACCTGCCGGAGCTTTCCGCCCGCGTAGCCGCCATCATCCGCCGCAAATGCTTCGATGGAAAGAATAAGCTGGTGGCGGATGACTTTGTCATCGATCTGCAGGACAAGATCGTAAAAGGGGAAAAAGGGACCATCGACCTGACACGAAAAGAATACGAGCTGCTGGTGTACTTTGTCAGCAATAAGAATAAGGTGGTGACAAAAGAGGCGATCGTCGAGCACCTCTGGGGCGAACAGATCGACATGAACGACAATCACGATTTCATCTACACGCACCTGAAAAACCTGCGGAAAAAACTGATGCAGGCCGGCTGCGCCAACCATATCAGCGTCATTTACGGGATGGGATACAAATTCAATGTCGGCGGCAATGAAAAAAAGAAGTGAAAAAGAGATAGCTCTGCTGACCAGGTATTCGCTGATCAATTTCCCCCTCCTGGTGGGCACCTTCCTCGTCTCCAGCCTTGTCCTTTATCTATCCACGAAAGTGATCCTCATCCGTGAAATGGACGGCGACCTGGGGGGCATCGAAGAAAACCTGCGCACCTACGTCATCCGGCACGACGCACTGCCGGACCTCTACCCGCTGGACGAGGAAAAGATCAGCTTCAAGGCCACAGGCACGCAAAAGCCCGAAAGGAATTTCAAATTGCTGCAGATGTACAGCAACAGGGAAAAGAAAATGCACAATTTCCGGAAGCTTGAATTCCCTCTTTTTTTCCATGACAGCTGGTACCAGGTGACCGTGGCCAAACCCCTGGAAGGCATGCGCCATCTCTCCAGCGCACTTATCAACATATCGATCATCACTATCCTGATAACGATCCTCCTATCCATCGTTATCAACCGGCTGGTGCTCAAACGGCTCTGGAAGCCCTTTTATGCCGCCATGAATGTCATGCGGAATTTCAAGCTGGGCAAAACAGAGTCTCCCGTCTTTCCTGCAACCAGGATCAGGGAGTTCGCCTTTATGAACAAGAGCCTGCTGGAAGCCACCGAAAAGGCGGAACAGGATTACCTGTTGCTAAAGGAATTCACCGAGAATGCGTCGCACGAGATCCAGACACCGCTGTCCATCATCCGAAGCAAGCTGGATATGATGATCCAGGAAACAGGGCTCTCCAGGTCGCAAAGCGAGCTGGCAAAAAGCGCTTACTCCGCGGTGAAAAAACTTTCGCGCCTGAACCAGTCGCTGCTGCTGCTGGCCAAAATAGAGAACGGGCAATTCGACAATTCCTACCAGATCGATCTCAAAGAAAAGGTAGAAGAAAAAATAGCGCAGTTCCATGAATTATGGGGCAGCCGCGATATCAGGTCCTCCTACTTACTGCAGGACAGTCAGCTGCTGATAAGCCCTGAATTGCTGGACGTCCTGCTGAACAACCTTTTCAGCAACGCCACCAATCACAATATTCCCTCCGGGGCGATCTCCATTACGCTGGAGCAACAGCTGCTCATCATCAGCAACACCAGCTCCACCGGTGCGCTGGATGAAAAAAGACTGTTCCGCCGCTTCTACAAAGAGTCGGTCAACAGCAACCACAATGGACTGGGACTGTCCATTGTCAAACAGATCTCCAAAGTGTCTTCCATCCATACTGATTACGCCTATTCCGATGGCCTTCATTCCTTTATGTTGAGCTGGTAATCTGCTTTCTGTGTTTTTTCTGAAGATATTCTTACTTTATCATTAGGTAAACGTCATCGTTACATTAACTCTCTCCGGCCGCCCGTCCATTAACAAACCGCCCCTCTATTTTTGCCTCTCATCAGGACTTAACTGTACATCATCCATGCATCATCATTCAATGCACCGAAATATTTTTACCGCCCTGGCTTTGATCTTTACGGCATCTGCTTCCGCCATCGCCGGCGGGATCAAAGGTTATGTATACGATAAGCATACAAAAGAGCAATTGATCGGGGCCACGGTCACGCTGCAGCCTTCTCATCTGAAGAGCACGTCATCGCTGGACGGCGGCTTCCTGTTCAAGGACCTTGACGAAGCCACCTACCAATTGCATGTCTCCTACGTCGGCTATGCGGCGATGGACACCAGCATCGTCGTACGGAAGAATGGCATTACCACCGTCAACATCTACCTGACCAGGCAAGCCACCAGCATTTCGGATGTCATGGTAACCTCCGCCCTCAACGGAGGTTCCGACGAATTCGCCAAACGAAGGGAAATGTCGGCCAATAGCATCGTGAACATTGTCTCATCCAACGCCATTGCGATATCGCCTGACATCACCGTCGCCAACGTCATGCAGCGCATTTCCGGGGTCTCCATCGAGCGGGGCAGCTCCGGCGACGGGCAGTACGCCATCATCAGGGGAATGGACAAACGCTACAATACCACCCTGGTCAACGGGGTGAAAATACCCAGCCCCGACAACCGGAACCGGTATGTGCCCCTGGATATCTTTCCTGCCGAACTGCTCGACAGGATTGAAGTCATAAAATCCCTCACGCCTGACATGGAAGCAGATGCCGCGGGTGGCGTGATCAACCTGGTGATGAAGAATGCCGGCAATAAATTCCGGCTTGAAGGCAACGTGGGGACGGGTTATAGCGACCTCTACTTCAACCGTGACTTTTATTCCTACATGAAAGGCTCCATCAATGTAAAGTCACCGGCAGAGATCACGGGCCCAGGTGTCTTTGCACCCCTATCGGCCTTCCCCTATCAGAATGTCGTGACCACCGGCGGCCACGCGCCTATCAACAAGAATGCGAACCTCACGGTAAGCGATCGCCTTCTGAAAAACAAGCTGGGCATCATATTCTCCGGCAGCTACCAAAATGCCTACAGGGGCAGCAATTCCAATACGTTGCTGCAAAGCCCCACCGTCCCTCCCGCGGCAGATGAGACCCATCCGCAGTTGCCGGCTTTTTCAGACATCTATGCGCGCCGTTACAGCTCCCGCATCGACCGGTCCGGAGTCGAGACCAAGATCGACTATGACCTCAATGCCGGCAACTCCATCAGCTTATTCGCCACTTACCTTCAGCTGAATGAAAGAAGGACCCGTCTGACCAGCGATTCCTTGCTGGGCGGCTATTCCACGGCCAACGACTATGTGGGCCCCTATGCGATCTATGATAAGGCGGAGACCAGGTCCGATCTGCAAAGCATCTATAATGCCACGCTGCAGGGTAAGCACAAACTGAGTGGCGGCTTCACCACCGACTGGTCCCTGGTGGCCTCCCGGGCAAAAAGGGAAGTGCCCGACAACGCACAGTTCTCCACCGCCAGGGGCGTTAATCCCAATACAAACACCGGCACTTATACTATTTCGCCACCCGTGGTAAGGAACCAATCCCGGGAATGGATCCGCAACACCGACAAGGACCTGGCGGGATATCTCAACTTCCATTACGCCAAAGACATCGCCGGTCATCATGCCCTCTTCGGCCTCGGCGGTATGTACCGGCATAAACAAAGGGACAACTATGACAATGCTTACGATCTGACCCCTGTAAGTGATCCCAATTCCAATGATGAGCAGTATATATCCATCCCTGCTTCAAAGTTCACCTTCGTTCCCGCCAACGGAGCGTTGGGGAATGCCGCCGGCAATCCGGGCATATATAATTTCAAGGAGGACGTGGGCGCCGCCTATGGCCAGGTGAAATACAACGTCTCCCCTGCGCTGGAACTACTGGGCGGTCTCCGGATGGAAAGCACCCATCAGCAGTATATATCCTCCCTGCCTGTCAGCGTCGACGGCAAATCGGCAGATATCAAATACATCGATCTGCTGCCAAGCCTGCAGGCAAAATATTCCTTTGACGAGCGGAAAGCGCTGCGCTTTTCCTATTTCAGGTCCATCTTCCGCCCCGCTTTTGCAGACCTCATCGCCTTTCCAGAACGGGGCAGTTCGAATGACAGCTATGAGACAGAGGGGAATCCTCATCTTCAGCACACGACGATAGACAATTTCGATCTCCGTTATGAAATTTTCCCAAAAGGACTGGACCAGTTCATGATCGGGGCTTTCTATAAGATGATCACTGACCCCATCGAATACGCTTTTACACAAAGTGGATTCGGAGGCATCGTCCTCTCGCCCAACAACTTTGGTAATGCCAATAATTTCGGCGTGGAGTTGGTCTTCCGGAAATACATCGGCAATTTCGGAGTATCCGGCAACTACACTTACACGCATTCCGACATCAATGCCGCAAAGAACTTCTATTATCAGTCATCCGGCGGTCAGGCCCTGAACGTAAGGGTCGATGAGCACAGGCCCCTCCAGGGACAGAGCGCGCACATCGGTAATTTTTCCTTTTTGTATAAAAGCCGTCGGAATAAGATCGATGCCCAGATCGCGCTGGTCTACACGGGCGAAAGGATCAACACCCTGTCCTTATACAAAGGCCTCGACAACTGGGAAAAGCCTACGGTCAACCTGGATCTCTCCGCTCAAAAGGAATTCGGCAAACATTATATCCTGTATGTAAAGGTCAACAACATCCTGAACACGCCGTTCCATTTGGTCATCAAGCAGAACAACAGCAGCTACAGCGGTAAGTTCAGGCTTCCCTTCCAGGAGAGCCCCCATTACATAACGGTCCAGTATGATAAATTCTATGCGACTTATTCCATGGGGTTCAGATTTAAATTTTAAACATAACACAAACAAATATGCGACAATTAAAGCTCACAGGCATCGGTGTCGTACTGACACTGGCAATAGCTTCCTGTAAAAAAAGTGATAGTTCCAACGTCTCGCAGGCGCAGATCCAGGTAGGTCAGCCTGTAAGTTCAGCCGCACCCCTCACCGGGTCTATCAAAGGCACGATGCTCACCGGGCAGACCTATACTATTACAGGCGACGTGACGGTGAATGCCGGAGATACTTTGCTGATCCAGAAAGGCGTGACCGTCAACGTAAAAAATGCCGCCGCCCTCATCGTCAACGGCACGATGGTAAGCCTGGGAACAAAAGACGCTCCCGTGACCATCACGGACCCTTCACGTGCAAAGGCCACCGGTTCCTCCACCGCCACTTCTGATTCCGCTTATGCAGGCGGATGGTCCGGCATCTATTGCGGCCCCACCTGTCCCCTGCTGGTCATCAAATGGACACACCTGGATTTTGCGGGTGCCGGCATTCAAACCATTCCTTTCACCGGCCCCTCCGTTGGCGACCAGTATTGCATCTACTTCGGCAATCCCAATGGCAATTTCATCATGGAAGACTCCTGGATCTACGGCACCCCGGACGATGCCGTACGCTTCTACGGCGGCCATGTGAACATCATGCGCAATACGCTTGAAAAATGTGGCGGCACTGGCGGCGACGGCTTCAACGCCAAAGGCGGTACGCAGGGCAATATGGCGTACAACCTCATCATCGGCGGCGCTACCAACGGCACCAAATCCTCCAACGACGGAGGCATCCAGCCCCAGTGCATGATCGCCATGTACAATAACACATACGTCAATGACGGTTTCAGGAATACGGGCACCTTTGGCGCGAGAAGTGGTTCCATCGAAGTGGAAAATAATTCAAGGGCATTGGTGTATAACAACCTCATCGTCAATTGTGCTTTCGGCGTCAGGATCGCCGGGGGTAATAATGTCACCGCCAAAGTTTACCTGGCCGATACCACCGGTCCGCACGCAGGCGACCCTATCACACAGACCGCCTACGGCTATAACTATTTCTACGGCGACGACGTAAGCATCACCAACCAGTTCGTACCGACCAATGTAGCGCAGGCCGTGGTTACCCATCCCCAGGCAACGGGTGTTCCCAATATGGCCACCTTCCTGGGTGCCTCCTATACTTTCGGCATGCAATACGACGGCGCCTCACTCGTAGGACAGAATAACCCCATGTTCGTCAGCTATCCGCTGCCCAACCTGAACTATAAGACCCAGGCCTCCGTGGATGCCTACAACTTCCATTTACAAAGCAATTCCCCCGCCATCGGGAAAGGCTTCCAGGGTTTTTCAGCCATAGCCAACGTACCGGTGGATCCGAACTTCGGCTCCAGCGGCATCACGGGTCCCGGCAAGGACATCGGCTGCTACCAGGCCGACGGCACAGGCAACCAGCATTGATTTACCGATCCCTGTTGGCAACTTTGTTGCCAACAGGGATTATTACCCCGCAACATGACGACAGCTGTATTGACAAAACGACTCTTCACCTGGTCGCTGGCGGCCCATGGTTTCCTTAGCGCCTGCACAAAACATACAGGCGCCGAAACATCGCCTCCTGCATCCACCGCACCGTTGACCCTGGGGCCCCCGCACCAATTGCCGGCTCAGTTAAAGGAATCCTCCGGTCTTTGTTACACGGACGGAGCCCTGTGGAGCTTTGGCGACAGCGGCAATCCAAACGCGATCTATAAGATAGATACGGCCACAGGCGCGATCCTGCAAACGATCATCATCGCCAATTATCCGAACTCGGATTGGGAAGACATTACAGCCGACGCATCCTATATCTACATTGGCGATACAGGCAATAATGACGGCGACAGGACGGACCTTAAGATCCTGCGCATTAAAAAAAGCGATATCCCGGCCGGCGCAGGCGTCATCAGCGTAACGGCCGAAGCCATCCATTTTTCCTACACGGACCAGCTCGATCTGTCTTCCAACAGCAATACCAATTTCGATTGTGAAGCCCTGGTGAGCATCGGGGACAGCCTGTACCTCTTTACCAAGGACAGGGGCGATCTGCAAACCCGCTGCTACCATCTTTCCAGGGATCCCGGCACTTATGCATTATCGCCCGTTGCTTCATTCAATACAATGGGAAAGATCACGGACGCGACCTATGATCCCGCAACAAGGACATTGGCCTTGCTGGGCTATATGGATAAAAAGAACGATTCCTTTATCTGGTTTTTTAAAAACTACCAGGGTGATAACTTCTTCAAAGGCGATACCGCCCGTTATACGATCGCAAGCCGTTCGTCTGACTGGCAGACAGAAGGTCTTGCCTATCTCTCTGCGGGGACGATGTTCCTGAGCTGTGAGTCCACCCCCACCCATCCGGCAGCACTGTATACTATTAAAATAAATAAATGAAAAATACGCTCGCATTTCTCCTGGCAGCCTTATCCTGCCATTTTTCCCTTCTTGCCCAATCCAATGCATCCGGCATCGGCCTGCTGAAAAAGACCCTCATCGGAGGGGAAGGCGGATGGGACTATATCGCCGTAAGCACGGACGACAGGAGGTTATATCTTTCTCATGCCACGCAGGTGGAAGTGCTGAACGCGGATACGCATGAAAAGATCGGCATCGTTCCCGGCACCAAAGGCGTGCACGGCATCTGCCCGATCCCATCACTGGGAAAGGGTTTTATTACCAACGGAAAAACGAATAATGTCACCGTGTTCGATCTCACGACATTGAAAACCATATCCACCCTGCCTGCGGGTGAAAACCCCGATGCGCTGTTATATGACACCTACTCCAACAGGGTCTTTATTTTTAATAACGACAGCAGGAATATCACGGTCATCGATGCCCCGACCAATAACATCATCCGGACCTTCGACGTGGGCGGCAACCCGGAGACAGGCGTAACAGATGGTCATGGCACTATCTATGTCAACCTGGAAGATGCCAACGAGATCGTGGTATTTGATAGCAGGACGCTGGCCATTCAACATCGCTTTGCCTTGTCCCCCGGCCAGCAGCCGACAGGCCTGGCCTTCGATAAAAAAAACCACAGGCTCTTTAGTGTGTGCCGAAAAAGCCAGCTGATGATGGTGCTGGATGCCGACAATGGCAGGATCGTCGCCCAGCTGCCGATTGGAAAGGGAGTCGACGGCGCCATCTTCGACGATCATACCGGATGGGCTGTCTGCTCCAACAGCGATGGCACCCTGACAGTGGTAAAAGAATACGGTCCCGGCAAATTCGGGGTCATCGATACGATCAATACCCAGCGCGGCGCAAAGACCCTGGCTTTTGACAACAGGACAGGGCATTTGTTCACCGTCACCGCACAGCTGGGAGAGACGCCGCCACCCACGGCGGATAACCCGAAACCCAAGCCGGCTATTGTACCGGGAACATTCACGCTGCTGGAATATGGGAAAAAATAGGGAGACCGTGACCAGACAGGTCACGGGTTCATCTTCGCAAACACAACACCTGCCACCACCGCCTGGCATAGACCATACACAAACCAACTGGCCACCATGATCAAAGTGACATCCAGCGAGCTGAAGGTGATCCACATCACGGGCACCAGCGCTACCCCTGCATAGACCAGCCCGAACTCCAATCCCCTCATGACGAAATTGCCCTTGAAAAGACTCTTGAACCTTTCCCAAAACCAGGACAAGGCAAAGCTGACCACAAAAGCATGCGCATAGAACAGGATATCCCTGTTACTGTCGGAAGTAAACATGGGATTAATGTATTTGATGAAAAGGAAAGGCAGGAATTGAATGGCCAGGTACAGTCCACCGTAGCTGACTACAAAGAGAATGACGCCCGCCACCAATGCGGGCTTGAGTATTTTTGTCATATGAGGATCATTTAACGAACTGGTAGACGTCCGTTCGTAATTCCGAAGGATCCTTCACGGACATGGGATCATTCAGGTAAACTTCAAATGGAGCATCACTCGCAATTTTGCCTTGCTGCTGCAGCCATTTGGTAATGGCGGCGTACGCCATTCCAATCTGCTCATACGGCCCTTGGTAATGCGCCACAACGGCATTCCCCGCCAGGACTTTATTTATCTTTATCCTGCCGGTCGTTACACGTGCGGGACTATCGACCTGAACAGCCACATCCATGATCATTGGCGGCCGGGATGAATGATAAAAGGCCATCACTTTCCCCGGCTTCAGGTGATTCTTATTGATATAAGTGAAGATCTCTACGTAGCCATCGCCCAGGACACGGCTTATATCTGTAATCGCTGCGGCCGTATCGCGGATCATCAGGATTGACATGGGACTCACCATTGTCATTTCCAGCTCTACCGTCGGCTTTTTTACTGTGTCGGCATGGCTCGGGGCCTGGCCGGTGGCCAATAACCACAAACAGAAGGTGATCAGGTTCATAAACATACATTTAATGGTCCTTGTCCGATGGCGCTGCACCCACCGGACCCATGTTTTGCCGGGGCGCAGCCCCGCTCCAACGTTTCAGGAAGGGCAGCCGGCCTACAGCCAGATTCACCAGGTCGGCGGGCAGGTCCAGCTTCGCCATCCGGGCCCTCACCCTGTATTCCATACCGGCCAGTGTCATCTCGGGATGCACGAACGCGCCATGCTGGTAGCAAAATTTGCAGTATTCAAGGCTGGCCGACCCGTCCTTCTCCGTGCCAAGCACAGCCTTGCTGTCCAACGGCATGCTGCAGCTCTGGCAAAATTTTTCAGTGCTCATATAAGGAACTTTCAGCAAATCTACTCCTTAGGACCGCCGATGGATATGACGGCCGTCACCCCGGGTCATAACAATTGTCATGTGCTTTTTTCCTTACCTGAGCCCTAAACTCCTATGCCTTTCTCCTAGTATGTCTATATATTTTTTCTTTGCCTCATCACTCAAAAAACTACGCTCCACCAATTCCATGGCTTTCAGGGTCCCTCTCATGATCGCGTCCACGACAGTCCCGGCCAGACCTGGATTGATACCTGTCATTTCCGCAAATATCACGAAGGACGCACGGGTATAGGTCCCGAAATTCAAATAAGCCTTTTCATTATAGTCACCTTTGTAGAGGCCATCATGCAGGGCTAGACGGCTGTCATCGACGTGCAGCGCTGTGCATAAAAGATCATAAACTGGTGAGAGCACATAATCACCCTGCTCGGTTTCCATAAGCGCGAAGTTTTTAAGATGTGCATCTCCGTTAGCAATAAGGTAATTAAAGACCAGGAGGCGGAAAAATTCAAGCAGCACAACCGGCGCTGCCGCCACATGTCGTCGGATCTGTTGCGCGATATCCAGGTAAGAAGCATTGTACTTAAAATCATCTCCTTCTCTCTCGGGTGTCTTTGCCAGGAGGCTGGCAAAATCCTCCACCTGGTATTTGCCGGTCCCGTCCGGCTTGTAATCGAAACGCCAAGGCTCATTTACCAAAAAAAGCGAAGTAAACTTCGCTTTCAGGCGTTTTTCCAATAATTAAGCTTTTATAACAGCCAAATACGAAGTATACTGCGCTTACACCCCCTCCATCAACACCTTCTTATACAAAGGCATCAGCTGCAGATCCCCAAACCCATAAATACTCTCACAATTCCAGAATTCCCTGAAAACAATCTTAAAATCAGTCTGCCCATTCTGCATGATCGCCGCCAGCACCCGCTCCGGCCTGCCCCTCTGCCCATTCGCCGGGAAACGTTCGATATGCGCTTCGATCACCTCCTGCACATAAGGAAAGGCGCCTGTCCGGCTCTGCGAAAGCCGCCGCAATGCAGCAAGGTCGCCATTTTTATAAGCGGCCCACAGATCACGCCCATATTGAAGATCCGCTGCAGTCAATAAGATCCTGTTATCAAAAGCTTCCTTTATTTGCGCTGTCGTCGCCGGTCCAAACCCATTCCAGAAATGCTTATCCTCCCGGGAAAGCCAGGACGTATACACCACATAAACCTTTTTCTCCACCGCCATCCCAGCCAATAAGGAAAGCACAAACCACATATTGACCTGGCAAAACAGGTCAAACTCGAACCAAAGGTTGAACTCCGCACCCGGAGGAGCCGCCAGTATCTTTTCAAATTCCGCCACCACCATCCGACGGTATTCATCTTCCGGCAATCCCATAAAGGCCGCCCGGCTATGCCAGAAACCCGGCAGATCGTCCCCTCCCAGGTCGCCATCGATCAGCCCTTCCCTATCCACGATCACCTCACCCGTGATGGCCGCGGCAGGAAAGCTGTACGCAAGACTATCTCCATTCAGCACATGATATATCATAGAAAGCATAATATAATATAGGCTCAAATAAGCCACATTTTTCATGCCTGATTATGGAATTATAAAGGTTTACACTGAGATCAAAGCCTGTGTAGACTCCTATTGGACGGGGATACGCGCTACTGATCCAATTGCCGCATTAATGCGGGACATTATTACATACAAATAAAGGCTCCCGATCGCCGCCATCCGTATCGCGGAATTTCCCCTCCAGCATGCTCTGACCTGCATTGGCAGGATTGTTCCCCCTGCCCAGCGGCCAGGTCCCCCGCGTATCGGCGATGCTGATCCCCACCAGGGCAGCGACATGCAGGCCAAAATCGGTGCAGTTGTTCCTGTTGAGATTATAGGTCGCGTGGTCATATCTTGCCAGCAAGTCCAGTATCCGTTCAAACCGTGCCGCTGAAATAAACTTACCAATGGATTCATCCCAGTCATGCAATGCGTCATCCTTGAATACGGAGGGCGCCCTTATATGCAGCGGCGTAGCCGAAAAGATATTCTTTTTATGCGGATAAAATCCAAATGAGCGCGCTGTAAAGCTATTGTCGGAATTATATTTTATCAAGGTAATGAACGTGTGCCCCACATTGTTGATATGGGTGAATGAGCGCCTTTTACCCGGGATCGGTTGTTTGGCATGCAGGATCAATGCATAGGATATCGCCGTCTTACCATCATCGAACGATTCCCGGAGGTCGCATACCTCCACAGGCGGCGAGCTCACCCCCGGGCTTGCAGCAAGGGACGACAAGGAATCCACGTTTTGCATATAAGAAAAGGTAGCGCTATCCACCAGGGTTGTGCCTTCGGCGGCGGCATCACCCTCAATGTCGGCGTGGGCAATCTCCGAACGGGCAAAGGCAGGCGCCCTATACCATGACAGCAGCGTATTCTTCCTGTACTCCCCGGCTTTGTTGTAAAATTTCATCGCCAGCGGATACAATTTGAGCCTGGCGGAAAACCGGGCCAGGTTAGTGAATAATCTGTACCCCCTCCTGCTATCAGGGATCAGCCTTTTTATTTTTATTACCTTAAGCAATCGCTTCAGCCCTTTCCGGTCGTCCCTTGTCCGCTGATAGTCCGCCTCTGCTTCCAGCAGATCAGGCGCGATGTCCGCTTTTTGCATGTGCCCGGCGCTCACGGGTAAAAGAGAGTCCGCAAAGCGAAGATCCGGGAACAGTCCCTTGTCAGCATGGCCATGCAAGCCCGTCAAAAGGAATACGATGCCCGGCAAAAATTTCTTATACAGCGTCATATGAAAAATGTTTGAACTGAAACAAACGGACAAGATACAGGGTAGCCACCGCGGCAGCCAGGTGCTTCAATGTGTGCCCGCTGACAAAGCCGGTAAAAGCATAAATGAACCGGTCGAATATATCGCATGCTTTCGCAATGAAATACCAGATGACGACCCCGGCCAGCTGCTGCCCCCCTCTTCTACTGCCAGCCGAAGGGAAGAGCCATAAGATCAGCGGAATGAGCAACATCGGGTAATATTGAACAAGGATATACAACCGCAGATCGCCTGCCCCCTGCAACTCCGTGTAATGCCACCACCATACGCTGGTCACTCCTGTAATAACCAGGGGCCCCAGCAGAAGCCCACCCAGCCTGGGATTTACAAACTCAGACAGGGTAGCCGACAGCAAAGACATAAAGACAATGGTCATCGGTATGCGGTCATATACCAGCGTATTATTATCCGGAGCAATGTGGTACCATGCGGACCCCAGGCCAGTCAGCAATACCCCTGCGAACAGTACGGCATAGATCGAAGGCACGGGTCCCGGGGCAGATGACCTTCCCACCATTATCAACCCGACAATGCCTGTTATTATAAAAGGAAGGTTGCTGACGACATTGAAAAAATGGGGGATGCCCCATAAAGGGCGCTTGTCCGCAAAATCATGGTAGACGCCTGACTCGGGTATGGCGCCGGCCATAAACACCCCCACGGTCGCCAGGATGGTCAGTACGATCAATATCGATACTTTATTGCTGAAAGAAATATTTG
The DNA here is from genome assembly GCF_030546645.1 of Flavitalea plasmicola. Classification (GTDB taxonomy): domain Bacteria; phylum Bacteroidota; class Bacteroidia; order Chitinophagales; family Chitinophagaceae; genus Puia. The sequence goes on along the minus strand of NZ_JAUOTO010000005.1, from coordinate 332,784 downwards.
CATATTTCACTTTAGTCTACTATTTTAGTAGACTAAAGTAATACAATTTCTGTTAAGTCCAAACTAAAATCAGGTCTAATTACATAATCTATGCTACGTCTATATCGACTCCTGCTTTCCATCATCAGCCTGTTGTGGGCTGGTGACCTCCTTGCACAGACCACAGTGAGCTACGCCCGGGAAATAGAAGCCTGGCACGTTTCACGAATAAACAGTTTGCGGTCCGCCGACGGGTGGCTTAACCTGGCAGGGCTTTACTGGCTCGAAGAAGGGAAGAATAGTTTTGGAAGCGATCCGGGCAATAAGATCGTCTTCCCAAAAGCCTCCATCGCAGGATCAGCCGGTTATTTCGAGCGCAACGGCAATACCGTGAAGATCGTCGTCCAGGATAATGTCGACATTAAAGTAAACGGTATTGCGGTGAAAGAAGCGGTGATCTACGACAAAGATCCCGGTCGCCCTCCCGTGGTATCCCACGGCAGCCTGCGCTGGACCATCATCCGGCGGGATGACAGGATAGGCGTCCGGTTGAGGGATGTAGAGAGCCCGCTGGCCCTCGGCTTTAAGGACATCGATCGGTATCCCGTTGACAGCACCTGGAGGATCGTCGTTACCCTGCGGAAAGAAACGTATCCTCAAACGATCGCCATTACCAATGTGCTGGGTCAGACCAGCCAGCAGCAGACGCCGGGCAAATTGGTCTTTACCATCGGCGGCAAACAATATTCGCTGGATGCGTTGGAAGAAGGCGACCATCTTTTTATCATTTTTGCCGATGCCACCAGCGGCAAGACCACTTACCCGTCCGGCAGGTTCCTGTACGTAAATAAGCCGGACGCAGATGGCGCCACTTTCATCGACTTTAACAAGGCATTCAATCCACCCTGCGCCTTCACCCCCTATGCCACCTGTCCCCTACCGCCCAACCAAAATGTACTGGATCTGGAAATTACCGCAGGCGAAAAAGATTATGGGCATCATTAGCCACCTGCGATCCAGGCCTGTATGCAGCCGTACGCTATAGTCCGTGGCGGATGTCAGCCTGATCTTCATGGGAAAAATGTCCTCGCGGCTCAGCAGCAAACAGGAGTCCCTGTCGGTCACCGGAAGATAGAACATGCCGTCCTGCATCGTACCGGTGATCAATCCGGAACCTTTGGCAATGACCCGGACACCCTCCAGGGGCGTACCATCTTCCGCGGATGTCAGCATGCCACTCACAGTTCGGGAAGGATTTTGACTAAAGGCGGCCTGCGCCAACAGGATGCAAAAAATCATCGGAATCGTTGCAAGACGGAGCATGATCTCAATGTTGAAGTGAAAAAACTAAGCCGGCACGGCACGCTTTTCTTTCATTACGGTGAGTGAATATTGCCGGCCTATCCTGCCCGCGGCGGTATAGGCTGCGGTGATCACCTCCTGGAGCGTCGTTACGCCGCGATAATTGTATTCCCTGGCGGTCTCCACCGTGCCGGATGACGAAGCCTCTCCTTCGCGTACCGGCACGAACAATCCTTTTTCCATTTCAATGTCTAATCTTTCATAATCGCCTTGTTCGGCATTCCTCAGCTGTACTCTCGTGATGTATTTACTCATGATCATAAGGTTTTTTGTGTTTACGATTGCCTCTTAGCCTGTAAGGCAGCCAAAGAGATCTTACGCCCCGACGGGTTCAGACTAAGCTGCGCTAGCTTATGATAGAATGGCGTGGGGCTCGCAGCCGATTTCGGCTGATAATCGCCCGTGATAATGGGGATATACATCACCCTTCTCCTGCTGGCTGCTCCCGGAAGAGGCGACTGCTGGACCCGGTGCCATATGCGCCCGTCATGAACGGTAAGGTCGCCGGCCGCAATGTCGAAGCCCACCTCCCTCGCATCCGCATTATTGTCAATAAAATATTTTTTCCGGAACAGAAGCCGGAACAACCCTTGCTTGTGGGTGCCCGGCAATACCCTCAGCCCGCCATTTTCAAAGGGACAATCATCCAGGTGCAGTCCGACATTCAGCATCGGCCGGATCCGCCTGCCGAGGAACAGGTCCCTCGGACTGTCCGTATGCCATCCCAGCTGACGAAATGCGCTGTCCGGGGTATTGACATAGTGATTGACAACCAGGCCGTCCTTTTCATTTTCCCCGATACGCCCCTGGTAATCTCCCAGCAGCGAAGTCAGCGCCGCGAGCCGCGGGTCCTGTAGAAATTTCTTCAGCACAAGGTTGTAATGGGAGGCAAAAGCGATCCGTTGAATAAGAGCGGATCCGTCCACGTCCTGTCCGAACTTCAGGGGTATGCCATTGACCTTGGAAATGCCATGATCCAGGAGGTAACGCTGCGTCCCGGCGATCTCGTCCAGGAGTAGCTTCACCGTAGCTTTGTCTATAAAGGATTTGAACTGAATGATGCCGTGTCTGTCGAAATAACGGGTTTGCTCATGGGTGAGTGTATCGCCGAAATAAAATCCACCGGTCGCTTTCTTACTCATATCTCTTATTTAGTCTACTAAATTAGTAGACTAACGTTATATAAGCAAATTTATTTTGAAGAGGATGCCTCTGCACCAGCTTAAACGCCCATCTTCTTCCTGTACGCCGAAGGACTCAACCCTTTGTGTTTTTTAAATACCCGGTTCAGGTGACTCTCATCTGTAAAACCCAGCTCATTCACGATCTCGCTCATACGCATGTTGCTATACCGGAGGCGTGTTTCCACCAATTTTAACCTGTAGCCGTTGATGTACTGCTGCAGACTTTCGCCCGTATGTTTCCTGAAGTACTCGTGTATATAACGGGGCGAGATATTAAAGTGGCCGGCTATCACCGCAGACTTCAGGTTTTCAGGGAGATGGATCTGCTCATGGATATAGCGGATGATCTTCGACGAATGACCCTGCTCCGCGATGGTATTGGCTGAGCCGATCAGCCAGATATTCCTGGCTACGATGGTTATGATGGTATTAACGAGGTGCTGAACTACTTCCGTGTGAAACTCCTGCCGGTCTGCATATTCCCGGATGATGCCATCTATAAGGGCGGCAACCAGCGGCTTGTCATTCCTGTTCTGCAGGATGCACCCGGGCAGGTGATAGTTGCTTTCCAGGATGTACTCCAGCTTTTGTATCCAGTCTCCCAGGTTACCGTGCTGATGCTTTCCCTTCTGCGCTTTCAGATAAATGTCATTGAAACGAATGAACAGAAAGGAGGTCAGCTCCTTTACCTCGAAAGAATGCACATGCTGGGGCAACAGTAAAAAAAGAGTGCCCTCGTCATATTCGAAGGTATTTCCGTCGATGAAATGCGTGCCTGCCCCCTTTACGATGTATACCAGCTCAAAGAAGGTGTTCTTGTGGTCTCCCATCGGACACTCTTCGAGTTCCTGGCACTCGATCTCGTATGGCTCGAACAGATTGTGGATGAACATACCCCCGAATTTACATAATTAACCGTGGATTATACAAGGAAAACCTATCAATCATAAGGAAATTTGTGCCATCCAATCATTAAAACAGTTTATTTATGAAGGCAATGGTCTTAAAAAGCCCCGGCGGCGTCGAAAACCTGATACTGGAAGATATACCCGTTCCCACCATCAAAGACGATGAGGTCCTGGTAAAAATAAAAGCGATCAGCGTAAACCCTGTGGACGCGACACTGCGCAGGAATGGCGATTTTCTGCGCCTGGTCCTGCACCTGAAAAAAGACGAAAATCCAGTGCTTCTGGGATGGGATATCTCAGGTGTGGTAGAACAGACCGGCAGCGCAGTCACGCGCCTGCGCAAAGGCGACGAAGTGTTCGGCATGGTGAACTTCACCGGCCATGGCAAGGCATATGCGGAATATGTCGCCGCCCGGGAAGACCACGTGGCGCTGAAGCCGTCATCGGTCACACACGCGGAGGCCGCTGCCGCCACCCTCGCGGCCTTGACGGCCTGGCAAACATTGGTACATCTGTCGGGGGTAAAAGCCGGCGACAAGGTGCTGGTCCACTCAGCGGCCGGCGGGGTTGGGCACTATGCAGTACAAATAGCCAGGCACCTGGGAGCTTATGTCATCGGCACTTCCTCCGCCGTCAACAAGGATTTTGTGCTCGGCCTCGGAGCTGATGAACACATCGATTACTCGAAACAGCGTTTTGAAGAGTGGGTGAATGATGCGGACGTCGTGGTTGACAGTGTAGTGGAAAAAGATCACCTCGAACGCTCGCTACAGGCATTGAAGCGCAAAGGCAAGCTGATCAGCCTGGTCGTATTCCCGGACGAGCGGTTATCACGGTTAGCCCTGATGAGCAGAAAATTCCTTTACCGGATGGAGGTAGGATCCGACGGCGCAGATATGCAGGCCATCGCGGAGCTGCTGGGAAAAGGCCATCTTCGCAGCCATATCTCCCGGACTTTTAGCTTTCACGAGATACCCCTGGCGCACAAGGAGCTGGAGACCGGGCATACTAGGGGGAAAATAGTGATCATGATGTGAGTAATGAAACAGCCGGCCAGCAGCAGCCTTTTCTCATATGACTGTGCCTGTTATTGGAGACGATCGTTGCTGAATTATTGATCTTGGCGATAATTGACTTCTGGAAGGCAGCTCGGTTCACTTCACCCCATACCTCTTCCCACTCACCCACAACACCACCACCCCAATTAAAGTAATTAAAAAATATCCCTCCCCTATCTCCAATTGCGACACGGGCCTGATGGTAGCCGCGATCCCGTAGCTCAGCAACGAAGTGATCGTATACGCCAACCCTCCGGCCAGCCCGCCGGCCGTCCCGGCCGCCTGCGGAAATCGGGCCAGGCAATAGGTGAAATAATTATTGAAGACAAATCCCGCCGTGACATGTATGACAAACGCAAAAGCCACCATCGTCCAGACATTGCTCAGCCAGAACGAGGCAGCCATCATCGCCAACACCAGCAGGCCCTGTATCAAATACCCCACCCTGTTCTTCGGAAGGAAGGGCCGCCGGATCAACCCCTTTCCAAAAAAGCCGCCGCACATCCAGGCCGCACCCAGCAACAATGATACATAGCCCGCCACCACCGGTGAATAATGCATGGTATGCTCGATGACAAAAGGGCCCGTCAGGCTGAAGAACATGATCATCGCATAAGACAATCCCAGCATCAGAAGGCCCGCCACAAAATCCGCCGCGGAAAGGATCTTCCGGTAATTTCCCAGCACCGTCCGAAAATGCAGCGCAGCCCGGATCCGGATCGTCTCTCCCGAAAAAATACCCTGCAGGGTAAAAAGCAACAGCCCGTAAATGGCCAGCGCATAAAAGTTCGATCGCCACCCAAAGCTATGCTCCAGGTAGCCGCCCACGAAAGGCGCCACGATCGGTCCCACCGACCAGACGATGGTCATCAGGCTGATGTATCCCCTTCGTTTTTCACCTTCATAGATGTCTGAGAAAAAAGCCCTGGCCGCCACCACGATAAATCCTACGCAAAGCCCTTGCAGGACCCGCATGGCATAGATAAGCGCAATATGTTTGCTCCAGGCCGTCGCCAGACAGGAAGCTGAAAAGACCAGCAACGCAGTCATGCTGATCCTATATCTGCCAAAGGCATCCAGGAAAGACCCCGAGATCAATTGCGATAAACCATAACTTACAAGGAACAAAGACAGCGTCAGCTGCACGGCGCCATCCGAAACACGCAGATCATGCGCCATAGCCGGCATCGAAGGCAGGTAGATATCCGTACCAAAGCCGGAGATCGGCACAATAAAATAAACGACTACCGTGGCTATATTATACTTACCGGGCGAGAGTTTGCCCATCCCCTGAAACAACATGAAGGCAAGATACGAATTTCCTTCGCAGCCCTGCAGTATGCAACGCCCGGGATCAGGCCGTTAGAAAATGGTTGGAAATGCTGAACGATGCATTAGCCCCATGGCCTCTGTCCTTCACGCACACCGTTGTGCTATCGTCGGCTATGAGGGTGATGACATGAAGGCACTCGTTCTTTGTGCCGTTCACAGCCCTGGTGATCACGTCCCATAATTTTTCGGTGAGCATTTTTTCCTCCGCAAAAAAAGAAATGCCGTCAGGGATCCCGTTCAGGATCACATTGCCCCGCCTCATCGCTAAAGGCTGCAAACGTTGCATCAGTTGGTTGACGAGCTGGTGGAGAGAGATGGATTGGCTTTTCATACTTTGATTTTTACAGGATAAAATAAAAGAGCGCTGATGACACAACAAAGGAAAGGCGAAAAATATATTTTCCGATCAAACGGTCCCGGGTAATTCCTGTTTTTACATCTTAATTCGCCTGCTAATAAATACTTTCCTGTAAAAAAAGCTTCACTCCTCCGGCCAGGATCTGCACGTACTATTTTGCTTAAGTACATCCACTTACTAAAAAGCGCGGCGATTTTTTAATTTCATAAAGTAAGAACCTCCTATCGTCGTGCCGCCACGATTTTCCCGGCAAATTTGCTGTAAATCTTATTCAATGAAAATTACCAGCGATCCACCCGTAAAGATCCATCTCCCGTTGATGAAGGATCTCCTGGACTACATGGACCAGGGAGCCATTCTGACAGATGAAAATTATCACATTGTCTGCTTCAACGCTACCGCCGACACCATGGTCCGGAAAGTACTCGGCAAGCAGCTCACACCCGGAGGCTCCGTTTTCTCCTATTACGATCAGCAGCTGAAAGATCAGCTAAAGACAGCTAAAGGGCCTGTAAGAACAGGCAATTCCCTGGTTTGGCAGCGCTCCTTCCTGGCGGAAACGCCTGTGGTATATCAATTTTCAACAGAACCTTTCAGCTCTGCCAAGGGATTCTCCGGCCTGCTGATAAAGCTGATGGACATCACCGAACATGTCCGGATGGAAGATGCCCTGATAAAAAGTAATGAACGCTACAGACTGGCCACGCTCGCCAGCTACGATATGATCTGGGAAAGGGATTTCGCCAGCGGTAATTATTTTTTCAGCGAAGCCCTGATGGACAACTTTGGTTATGACAACCTTGAAAAATGGACCTGGGCGCAGGTGATGAACAAACTGGTGCATCCGGATGACAGAGAGATGGTCATCAATTTTGTTGCCGAATGCTACCGGGAAAAAAAAGAGCTGTTCCGTTGCCCCATTCACCGGTACATAAGGAAAGACGGGACGATCGTGTGGGTGGATGTCCGCTGCATTGCCATCTATGATACGTCTGGCCGCAATATCCGCACCGTGGGCGTCACACGCGACATCTCGCGGGAGCATCTCCTCGAACAGGAGCTGCTGCACCAGACCCAGCTCCTCAAAACATCCAACCAGGAACTGGAACGATTTACCCATTTAGCCTCCCATGACCTCCGGGAACCCCTGCGGATGGTGAGCGCTTTCCTGCAGCTGTTGCAGAAAAAGTATAAAGACAGCCTGGATGAGGATGCCCGGAAGTATATAAGCTTTGCACTGGACGGCGCAGACCGGATGCAGGTCCGTGTTCAGGGCCTGCTCAAGCTGGCAAGGGCCGGGGCCGCGGGAAATAAAGCGCAGCTGTCCATGACAGCCGTCGTCCAGGATGTCTTACAGGACCTTTCCCTCAGCATCGCTGATAAAAATGCCACCCTATCGATCTTATCTCCCTTGCCCGAGATCTATTTCGATAAAGATCAAATGCAGCTGGTGCTCATGAACCTGGTCGGCAATGCGCTTAAATACACCGAAGGGCAGCCGCCCAGGGTAGAGATCGCATGCGCCGACGCCAAAGATTACTGGCAGTTCAGCGTCAGGGACAATGGCATCGGCATTGAACCCCGCAACTTCAAAAGGGTGTTTGAATTGTTCCAGCGGCTGCATTCGCAGGATGAATACGAAGGCTCAGGCATCGGCCTGGTCATCGTGAAAAAGATCGTCGAACAGGGTGGCGGGCAGGTCTGGGTCGAGTCATCCCCTCCCAATGGCTCCTGTTTCTATTTCACAGTGCCTAAATAGAGAGATTCATATATTACTATTTTTCATATATTGCAATACCTGCCGCTATACCTAGGTACACCTTAGGTTTCATCAGACCCTCGCTTTACTGATAAATCTTAAAATCACGGTCATGAAATGTTTTACAACAACCACCGGCATCGCTGTGCTCGCCGGAGTCCTATGTATGGCAGTTTCCGGCTCGGCAAAAGCGCAATACCCCACTTCCTGCACCGGCGTCGGGTCCAGGGCGAACAGCAACGGCCAGGCCAACAATTGCCCCAACGTCAGCGCTACCCCCTATGCATCCAATTTCACAGGCACTTCGTATGCAACGGTCCCCGTAACGGCGAAAACAGGCAATTTCCAGCTGACCTACACGGGCGCCAATGCTTCCCTTACCCCCTATGCCATCACCAAAGTGTGGCTCACCACCACCGGCAGCACCGTCCAGTCGGTGGCCTTCGGCCCCGCCGGCGTACCTACGGTCAGCGGTGGCAATACCCTGGTCAACTATTGCTTTTATGGTTCCAACCTGCCCTCTGCCGGCACGCTGTCCCTCCAGCTCACCAATCCCCAGACAGGCGTCGTATGGGGCATCTGCTCATACGATGCTTCCTGCAACAGCAACTGCGTGGTCGTGGCCAATCCCACTACGCTTCCGGTCACCTTTTCCTGGTTTAAAATAACGGAAGCAGAGGGGTCCACCGTCAGGCTCGCCTGGGAGACGGCACAGGAGCAGAACAACAAAGGCTTCGACATAGAAAGACAGGAGAAAGATGGCAGCTTTGTCACCATCGGCTTCGTTCCATCGGCCAATACTGGCGGCAACAGCAGCAATAAGACGGACTATATTTTCGTTGATAATAATATTCCATCCGGCGAGGAAGTGAGGTACCGCCTCCGGCAGATTGACCTGGACGGAAAGTATGATTATTCCAGCATTGCCACGGCACTGGTGAATGGCGTATCCCGCCTGCCCCTGATATATGCCGCCGGCCGCCAGGTGATCATCTCTTTTCCCTCCCCTGCTCCTGCCCGCCGATATGACGTGCTGGTCCATGACACCCAGGGAAAGTTAATTCGCCGCCTGCAGGTGCCCGGCACGGGCAGCACCACCATCGATGGCCTTTCCGCCGGCCATCTCTACCTTATCACATTGAATGACGTCCAGGGCGCCCGAAAGGCCGTCAGGCCCGTATTCGTCGACTAGCCGTTGCGATCATCCTATAACTGATTAAAATCCAATATGTTGAAAAAATAAAGAAAATATATAACCCTCTCGGTTACATAAAGGTTCCCGGGACGTACCAATGATAAGTATAAGCCAGGTAATTATTTGCCGGCCCCCTAACCCCTTTAATCCGTGTCAATGAAACCCTTCGTTACCCTCTATGTCCTGCTATGCGGACTGATCCCTTTCCCGACCCATGCGCAGCTGAATAATGGCGGCCTGTACGCAGCATTTGGCATCGATGCGGACACGCGCTCCAACTACATGAAGTACGGTGTCCCCATCGCCAGCGATGACTGGTTCTCGCCCTCCGCCTCCGGATACAATGTAATTGACACCACCAACGCCGCGGCCTATTTATCCCTCCTCCAGGCTGGCAACAATATATCATTCAGCCAAAGGATGTCCGTGCCCCTCTATACGAAGGTCAACGGGAAGCTGTGGCTGGACGCCGCCTACGGCAGAGACTTTGTCGCCACCGCCTCTCTGAAGGACAGCACCGCATTTACCACCGCCTGTAAGAACGGCGACAACCCTTCCACCTGGACGGGCGGTATCACCAACTTCCCCGCGAAGGACGACCTGCTGGATTGCTACGCCCACATGCGCAGGGACGGCAGCACCGTAAATGATTCATTATGGCTGTTCACCGGCGTATCCACCTATGGTACTTCCGGCGCACGCTACTACGATATAGAATTATACAAGAATAGCTTCACGTACAACGCAGCGACCGGGGTCTTCTCTACTGCCGGTCCGGATGCCGGCCATACCCAATGGCTTTTCGACGCAGCCGGCAATATCACCCAGACAGGAGATATCATCGTGGCGGTGAACTTCTCTCCTGGCTCCGCCCCGGTGGTGGATATCAGGATCTGGGTGAAGCAAACCACCTGGAGCACGGTGTCGCCCGCCCATTTCAGCTTCAACTCGAATTTCAGCGGGTCCACCTACGGTTATGCTTCCATCGTCTCCAAAACAGGCAGCACGGCCTTCGGCGCCGGCCTCTCCAATTATTCCGCAACAGCCACGCAGGACACCACCTACGCCACCCCCTGGGGCAGCAACAATGGCACTTCCGGCTGGTCGACACAATACGAATCCCTGCAATTCATAGAAGTAGGGTTGAACGTCACCCGCATCGGCCTGGACCCTGCCCTGTATACCGCACTGGGCCCCAGCGCCTGCGCATCCCTGTTCTCCAATATCTTCTTCAAGTCCAGGTCGTCGAACTCCTTTACCTCCAACATGCAGGACTTCGTCATTCCCCTGGTGTTCCTGCGCACTCCTGTAATGGACTATGCGCTGGTGCCCGATACACTGCGCTGCAACAATAAAACAGGCACCATCCAGATCAATAACAGCACCACCACCGGCTACTACACATGGGCAACTTCCAATGGCGACATCGTCAGCGCCAACAGCGACAGCTCGCAGCTGAAGATCGATAAGCCAGGCACCTATATTCTTTCCGCATCGCCGGCACAGGGCTGCCCTGCTACCCGGAAGGATACCATCGTCATACCCATCGACACTTTCCCGCCCGTGGCTTCCGTCAATATTCTCATGCCCCCGGGCAACAGCTACCTGCAGCTGTACGGAGGCAATCCGACGGCCAGCAACTATGCCACTCCTTTCGGAGGGTCAAAGGGACTCTTGTATGACTGGACCGGCCCGGCCGCATTTACCTCCACCATCCAGAACCCAAGGACAGCGGATACGACCTGGGGGACTTACAAGCTAACGGTGACAGAAAAACGAAATGGTTGCACCCGCACGGCCAGCCAGTCCGTCAGCAGGGCGAATTTCATCGTGCTGCTGGCCAATGACCCGCAGCCGGCAGGCCTGTCCGCCGCAGACCCCCGCTACCGTCCAAAATATTACCTCACGGGCAATGTCCCCGCATCCGCCGCCACCTCCCTCATCGCCAACAGCGAAGGGGAACGCAATGCGGTGATCGCCTGCTACGACATCAATGGAGAAATGCTTTGGAGAAAGCCCGTACACTTTAACAAAGGCTTGAATTCCTTCTATCTGGCCGGAACAGCCGGTCATCACCTGGCTACGCGGATACTGGCCGTGTACGTCGATGGAAAAATGGATTATGTGGTGAAGCTGGTAAAGTAAAGGGATCACACCGCCTCATCGGACGGACTCATCGCACCGTCTCATCGGACGGCCTCATCAAGCCGTCTCATCGCACCGCCTCATTGCGCCGCCTCATCCGACGGCCTGAATAAGGGCAGCTCAAAAAAGAAAGTGCTGCCTCCCTGCCCGGAGCTGCTGATCCCGATCTGCCCGTCGTGCAATTTCACGATCTCGGCCGAAATATACAGCCCCATGCCAAAGCCCTGGATCTTCCGGGTCTTCACATTCTCCGACCTGGCAAATCGTTTGAACAAACCCGCCTGGTTCTCGGGCGCGACGCCAATGCCATGGTCGATCACCGAGGTCCTTACCTTCTGGCCCGTCTCGTCAATGGTAATGGTAATGGTGACCAGGTCGGCATCAGGCGAATATTTTATAGCATTGGTCAACAGGTTCGTCAGCACCTGCCCGATGCGGTCCCTGTCGGCACAGACAACGGCATCCACCACATCGTCGATCTTTACATGGTGTTTCGTATTCGAAAGATTCACCTCCTCCGCCACTTCCAGGATCAGGCCCAGCAGCACGAATGGCTCCTTTCGCAGCTTGATATCCCCCGTCGTGATCGCGGAGGCATCCAGTAGCATGGACGTCAGCTTAATGAGATGCTCCGACTGCACCAGGATTCGATCGATCGTCTTACTGACCACCTCGTTGGAAGTATCCTTTAGCTCCATTCCGAGGATCTGGGCATAAGACTTGATCACACTGATAGGCGTCTTCAGCTCATGACTGGCCACATTGATGAAATCCTCCCTCGCCTGCTCCAGCTTACGCCGCAAGGTCACATCTTCGAAGGACATGAGGATCTGGCCAATGGATTTGAATGTCTGGAATACCTTGCGGCTGGAAACCATCAGCACAATGTCTTCCCGGCTATGATCGCCAGGGTAGATAAGCTCGAAATTCTCAAAGCTGTCGTAGTGCTGCATCTCCTCTCTTAAGGGATCGATAGGCAACTGCTTCCCCAGGAGCTCGAACAGGTTGGTATTCTCCGCTTCGGCCTTATCGACATTGAATAATTTATAAAAGGCCTTGCTCGCAGAGTTCAGCGTCAGGTCCGCATTTAAGATCAGGATGGGCTCCTTGGACGTCTCCACGATACTTTGAGCATATCGCCTCGCCTCCAAAGCTTCGTCTTCCGCCTCTTTCCTGCGGCTGAGGTTGCGCAGCACCTTGGTGTACCCGATATGCTGGTTGTCTCCGTCGAAGAGGGGAAATACCAGCCCGCTGGCCCAGAATAAAACCCCATTCTTCTTTCGATGATAGCGCTCATCCACACCCCTTCCCTTTTCCAGCGCCTCCGCGAACTCATGTTCCGGCACCCCATTGGCACGGTCCTCTTCCGTGAAGATCACAGCCGCCTCCTGCCCGCAGATCTCTTCCTCCGTATAGCCCAGTACATGCTCGGCGCCCCGGTTCCAACTGGTGACAATGCCCGACTTATCCGTCGTGAACACGCCATAATCTTCCAGACTCTCCAAAATATTTCTGTAGAACTCACTATCAAATGGCGGAGGCTGCTTATTACTCATACACACGGATTGATACCAGGCAATTTATGAAAAAAAAATATAAACAGCCTATATCAATAATAAAGCCTATCTTAGCCTTGTTAATTGAGTTTTAGCATCAGTCTTCTTTTAATTGATTCCCGCCTCACCATCGGTCTTGGTTAATTTTCCACTCCTTGCTTCTCTCAGCATCTTTTAAATTTTATTAATTATTACGTATGAACATTTATGTTTCTAATTTAAGTTTTAACATCCAGGATGAAGAACTAAAACAACTTTTTACCTCCTTCGGAGACGTTAGCTCCGCCAAGGTTATCATGGACAAGGTAACCAACAGATCCCGCGGATTTGGCTTTATCGAAATGTCCGATGACGCCGCTGCCCAGAAAGCAATTGCCGAGCTGGATGGTTCCTCTGTCGACAACAGGACCATCAAGGTCAATGAAGCAAGAGCCAAGGAAAGCAACAGCAGGCCAGCCCGCGCCTTTGACGACGGCGGCGCTCGTTTCAACAATGCCAATAGCTATAATCAGAATAGATATTAACGCAGTCAGATATTCATGTGAAAGCCCCGGTCATCACCCGGGGCTTTCCTTTTTATATTATCTGGATGAGCTGATTTCTTCCAGGTGGATGACCATAGCTATCTTCAAAGCAGGTACTTTTGGGCATGCTTAAGATCTCCATTATCTATCTCCGTATAGCCATCGCTGCCGCCTACCTCTGGGAAGTGGCGGATCGCCTGGGCCTCCTGGGTGCTAATGGCAAACCCCATGTAGGCTGGGGCGACTGGGGTCATTTTGTATCGTACGCCCGCCAGGTGATGTCCTTCCTGCCACCGGGATGGGTCCCCACCCTGGCTGTCGTCGCGACCTTGGGCGAAGGCGCCTGCGGGCTGCTGCTACTATTCGGCGGGCGGTTTACAAGGCCGGCAGCCATCGCCAGCGGGATATTAAGCCTTTGCTTCGCCCTCTCCATGGCGATCGCATTTGGTATCGAGTCGCCGTTGGGCTATTCGGTGTTTACGTTAAGCGCCGCCAGTTTTCTCCTGGCCGCACAGCCGGTCACTTCCCCACCACCGGCCACCCATTCACCCAACTGATCTTCTCCATCCTCAGCTTCGACCTCCCCCCATCCGCCGCATCATACCCGTGAAAGACCAGGTAGTCCACGCCGTCAAAACTGACGGTCGCACTATGTCCCACGCCATTCCATTCCTTATTCCCTTCTATCACCAGTGATCCGCCGCTCAGGTTCATCGGCACGCCATCCCTGTCCACATAAGGACCCTGCACCTGCGTCGACCTTCCCACCATGACCTTATACGTGCTCTTCTCCCCACGGCAACAATAATCGAACGAGACAAAGAGATAGTAATAATGGTCCTTCCGGAAAATAAACGGCCCCTCTATCGCCCCATCCCCCGCCACCGTATCCGGCAGGATAGGATTCCTCGCCCGGCTGGCCACCGTATACCATTCCTCAGGACTGGCCACTGCTGTCAGGTCCGCATTCAGCCGCACCAGCTTGATCCCCTGCCAGAAGGATCCAAACACCAGCCAGGGCGCCCCCTGCTCATCCATGATCAGGTTGGGATCGATGGCATTCCAAAGATCCCTGCCGGGAACGGACTGTATCACCTTCCCATGGTCCACCCATTTGAAATCCTTCGATGTAGCGTCCAATGTCTTGTTCGTAGCCACCCCGATACAGGATGTGTTCTTGCCAAACGCAGACACCGAATAGAACAGGTAATACGTCCCGTTGTGATAGCTGATGTCCGGCGCCCAGGTATGCCCGCGATAACCCGGAATGGCTTTCACCGCCCACTCTGGCGCCCGATGAAAGACAGGCTTTTCACGCCGCCACGACAACAGGTCCTTCGATGAATACACGGTGATGCCGAAACCCGTGCAGAAAAGATAATATAGGCTGTCCTGCCGGATCAGGACGGGATCATGCACAGGCGTCTGTCGGGTAGGGAACACCGTTCCCTCGTCCACCCGCTGCGCGAACCCTGCCGCCTGCGAAAGCAGGAAACACAGCAATAAAATATTCCGTTTCATTATTTTACTTCGCCCCGCTTATACGCCCGGACGGCGTTTCTCCCATCCTGACCTTGAACACCGTGAACGAATAAGGCCCCGCATCCACATTGACCTTTCCACCCTTCACTGCCACCTCCTTATCTGCAGGCCGTACAACCGCCGCCTCCCCCAATCTGTTCACTGCCTCCAATGCCGGACTCTGCAGCACCGTCAATGTCGCACTGCCCGACAGCTTCTTTATCCCTTCGATCCGCAGCTGAACCGTCTGCGCGGTCGCCGACACATTCACCATCTTTACGATCAGCTCCCCGGCCGCCTGATCGATCACCGCCGACGCATACAGGCTATCCTCGCCCGCCAGCGTCTTATTGTTCCGGAGCGCCGGCACCACGTTCGTTCCCTTATTGACGGAGAATAATTTTTGTACATAATAATTAGGCGTGCCATTCACCCGGAGATTATCCACCCAGATGAGGTCCGGCGTCCATTGCCATCCGTCGACATGGGCAAACAATGGCGCATAGCTGGCCATAGCCACCACGTCCGCATTCCTTTCCAGCCCCGTCATAAAAGCCGCTTCCGACAATGCCGTCTGCCAGTTGTTCTGATTTTTTACGCTGACAGTATGATCGCTCTGCGCAGCATACTCGCCCGCAAAGATCTTCGAAGCGTTACGGGGAAAAGAATCATAACGGCGTGCATTCTGCAGGAACCATTCCGGCTGCCGGTAATAATGCTCGTCGATGATGTCCGCATGCATGCCCCGCAATTCCTTGTTGAGATATTCATACCGGTCCCCGTTGGGATCGGTGCCGCTGCTGTTCACCAGCCTGATGTCCGGGTATTTCTCCTTGATGGCCTTCGTAAACACCTTTAGCCTTTCGATATATTGGGGTCCCCAATTCTCATTCCCGATGCCCATCATCTTTAAATGGAACGGAGCGGGATGGCCCAGGTCCGCCCTTACCTTCCCCCACTTCGTATTTACATCGCCGTTGGCAAACTCGATCAGGTCCAGCGCATCCTGCACATATGGGTCCAGCTCGTCCAGGGCAACCACTTCAGCCGTATTGAACTGGCAGGCCATGCCGCAATTGAGGATCGGCAAGGGCGAAGCGCCAATGTCTTCGGCCAGCTGAAAATATTCATAAAAGCCCAGGCCGAATGTCTGGAAATAATCCGGCGTGGGACGATGCGCAAATTCATAGTTCCAGCGGTTGACGATGAGCTGCCGGTCTTCGAGGGCCCCCAATGTCTTTTTCCATTGATACCGCAGCGCGAGGTCATGCCCCTCCACGATGCAGCCCCCGGGAAATCGGATGAAGCCCGGCTTCATATCCGCCAGCATTTGGATCATGTCCGCCCGCATCCCGCCGGGTCGCCCCTTCCAGGTATCGGTAGGGAAAAGGGAAACGATATCCATGTCGATGACTCCACTACCCTCGAACCAGATATTCAGGCGCCCCTTTAAGGTCGAGTCGGTAGCGTTGAAGCTGACAGCCGCCCGCCGCCATTCCTGCCCCGGCGTAACGGCCGGCGCAAGCGTCGTCGATCCAATCACCTGGCCGCCGCTGCTGACCAGTTCGATCCGCAGCCGCACACCCGCCGCCGGCAGCCGGTACATCATCGAGAAATCATAACGGAGTCCTTTCTTGATCCCCATACCACGGAATCCCTCATTCGAAATACCCAGCGTATCCGCAGCCTCCTGTCTCGTCACCCTGAGATACCTGGGGTTGGCAGGCGTTTCCTCCTTACGGTTCAACACCAGCACACTGCCCTCATGAAAGGTGCTTTGACGGACCTTCCAGCCCATCATAGGCTCGTTGAACTCGAAGCTTCTGTTCTTCACCAGCTCCGCATAGATCCCTCCGTCCGCTCCCAGGTTGATGTCCTCGAAAAAGATCCCCCACATCGTGGGCTGCACTTCGGCAACGGGCGTGTTCGCCCTGATCACGATCTCGTTCTTCTGCTGTGCATCCGTCCGTGAAGGAGTGAACAGGCCTGCGGCAAGAACCGGTACGGCTAACCATTTACTTATATTCATATAACGCTTATTACTTTTTCTTACCCCATACGGCCGTCCCGACATTGTTCAGACCGGTGAAGATGATACTATTTTTCTTGTTTTCCCAATCCCTGCCCTTCTGTACGAAGACCTTCTCCGTAGTGCCGTCGCTCCATTTCAGCTGTAGCCAGGGCGCACTGTAGGTCCAGGTATCCCCGGCGCTGCCATTCAATGTCCCCGCCGCGTCAATCGACAAATTCACGGACAGCTGGAAGTCCGGCGAGGTCTGCTCCGCGGAATAGCCCGGCACCACATTGTAGTGGAGGACGATCCTTTCCCAGCTGCCCACCACGTCATTTTGCGAGATCAGCGAATCCTTTTCCCAGGCATACCTTTCCGGCGATGCAACGGGCCAGCCATCCGCCGTCCAGAACAATTTACGGACATGCAGGTCCATATAATACTTGTCTACGCCCGGCCTTCCCTGGTGCGCGATATAATATTGCCCCGCGCCGTCGTCGAAGACCGTGCAATGCGATACGCCCTGCCAGCCTCCATGGCCGGAAAATTTGTACGGCGCAATGATCATCGGTCCATGATCCACATCGGTATTCGCATCCGTTCCATTGTAGTCATAAAATGGGCCATCCGGCTTATCGCCCCGCATCACCCGCACATTGTATTTCGTCTCCAGCCAGTCGTAAGCGATGAACAAAAAGTATTTGTTCAGCGTGGGGTTGTATCGCAGCTCCGGACCCTCGATATTGCCATTGTATTTACCACCCGTATAGCCCCGGTTGGCGATCCGCTTGCCCTTGTCCCCCGCCGTCAATGCCAGCCCCGTCGCAGGGTCCAGTTTTAACGAATAGATCCCATCCCATGCGGAGCCATACACCATCCAATGTTCGCCCCCGGGCGTCACCAGGACAGATGGATCGATGGCATTCGTTTGGGTGGTATTGTCATTCTTCGAGACGACGACCAGGTCCTTCTCCGTCCAGGGCCCCTCGGGGTTCGTGGCCGTGGCCAGCCCGATGACGCTGAGCCTGGGCAATGAACAGGACAGCGAATAATACAGCCGGTATTCCGAACCCACTTTCACCACAGATGGCGCCCACAACGAATTGAACGGCGTACCACCGCCATTCTGGATAAATGCCTTCCCCTTCGCAGGCAGGTCGTTGAATACCCATCCTACATAGGTCCATTCCACCAGGTCCTTCGACTTCCGGATCTGCAGGCCCGCACGCACGTCGATGCCATAACCCACGTCCGTACTGTAACAATAGTAATAATCTCCCGCCTTGATGATGGAAGGGTCATGCACGTTGTACGGTCCCCACTGCTGGTAATTTGCAAAAGGCGCCACCGAAGCATACGTGTCATTTATCGAATTGATATCGAAGGGCGTCGCCGGCGGCGTCACCACCGGCGGATCTCCCCCGTTCCCTCCCGAACCGCTCTTGCTGCACGCGGCAAAAAGCACAAGCCCCAGCATCCATACATTTTTCTTCATGTGGTCTTTCTTAAGGTAAATGTCTTTAGTTTACTATCGTTCGGGGCTGCCAGCAGCACCTTCCCCTTATTTTTCACGCCGATCATTTTCATATCCCGCACATCCCCGTCCAGCACAAGCCCGCTGCGCGTAAAACTCACCGGCGCAAATCCGCCCCTGCCATTGCCTTTCAGCACCAATCCATAGGAAGCATCGCTCCGCCCGCTGTTGGACTCCGCCTGGTATTCATTGCCCGCCAGCACCAGGTCCATCGCACCATCCCCATCCACATCCTCCGCCACCATGCAATTCACCGGCGAAAATTGCGCCTGCACAGGCAGCACATGCGCTTTGAACTTTCCGCCGCCCAGGTTTTCGATCCATACAGAAGCCGCAGTCTCGCAGGTCAGCTCCGTCCACCCGCCGGCGCCAAAATCACCTTTTAATTGCGCCATCGTCACCATCGAGAAATCTTTATGCAGCAAATACTTTTTCTTGACAGCAGGGATCTCCTGCGCCAGCTGGTTCCTGTCCAGCGCGGGGAACAATTGATAGCCGCCCCTGGCATCCTTGATATAATAAGCAGGGATCAGCTCATCCATCCCATTCTTATCCATATCCTTGGCAAAAAGCTTCATGGGCCTTTCCGCGGAAGGGCCATACCTGTTGTTCAGTCCCACATTCCCTACCACAAAGTCCAGGTCGCCGTCCTTATCGAGGTCCACGGGACGTATACAACGCCAGAGGCCGTGATTGGCATACAGCGGGTTGCCCTCCGCCAACTTACCCCCTGTGTTCCTGAAGAATCGCACCCCCATCCACTCGCCGCACACCACCAGGTCCGTCACGCCATCCCCATCCACATCCGCAAACGCCGCATCCGTGATCATCCCTGCATATTCCAATGCGCCGCATACCTCCTTTGTCACATCCCTGAACTTCCCATGATCGTTCCGCAAAATATAGCTGCGGGGCGTCTGCGGATAGCGCTGCGGAGCCAGCCGCCCGCCGATGAAAACATCCAGGTCTCCATCGCCATCGATATCCGCCACAGCCAGGGCCTTCGTCATATCATTGATCACCGGCAGGGCGCCTTCATCCCATGTAAAATGGCCCTTCCCGTCATTGATGTACAGTCTTGGCTGATTGTATTTCAGCACCATGAACTCAGCGCTCCCGCCCGTGATCAGCAGGTCCAGATCCTTATCTCCATCCGCATCGAAGAAGACGGCTCCCAGGTCTTCCCCGGATTTGATACCCGTCACCAGGTCGGCAGCCGAAAAGTTTCCCCCGGCAAGCTGTATAAAGATCTTACCCGGTTGGTTAGCCGCACCACCCACAAAAACATCTTCCAACCCGTCCCCATTCACATCGCCCGTGGCGATACAAGGCCCCAGCTGAGAGAATTTCTGCGAGATAGGCTGGTGCTCGCCGAAATCATAATACGAGCTTTCCGCGTGTTTGAAATCCAGGCCGTATGGATCGCCGGCATCCGTGAATAAGGCATCCGCCGTATCCATCCGCCCACCGGGCCGGATCCCATCCTCCTGTCGCACCGTCAACCACTGATCCGCCTTCACCTGCCTGAGCACCTGCACCCGGAGATCCGGCCACTGCACGACAAGAGAATCCACCACCCGCAAGCCACCGATGCCAAAATACAGCCGGTGATCCACGCTGGAACAAAATCCCCGCACCGGCGACTCCTCCAGGAACTGCCGGCCTTCCTTATCGTACAGCGTCACCTTGCTGCCGAATGACAGTCCCTTCAGCTCCACACAGAGAAAATTATGCGTGCTGTCCCCGGCCGAAGCCCGGAGATCATTTCTCCACACGGACGCCTCCGCATTGATGTTATTCGTCACCAGGTCCAGGTCCCCGTCATTATCCAGGTCCGCATACACCGCACCGTTGGAAATAGCCGGGACATCGATCCCCGCCTGTTTCGACAGGTCGCTGAAAGTCAGGTCGCCATTATTATGAAAAATATAACTCGCCATTTTGACACTGCCATACGCATCCAGGCTTTTCCGCATCGCCGCAATATTCTTTTTGCCGGTGCGCCTGTCCGACCCATCGCCCTCCGCAAATCCATAATTGCCCGTATATCCTCCCTCCGCGCTGGCAAACGTAGTGTAATCGTTGTTCGTAATATCCTTCCCCAGTCCATTGGTAATATGCAGGTCCTTCCAGCCATCGTTGTCAAGGTCCGCCATCAGGACGCTCCAGCTCCAGTCCGTCTGGAATACCCCTGCCAGCTGGCCGATCTCGCTGAAGAAAGGCTCCTGCCCCCCACCGGCCTGCCGGCTCCCGGCGCCCGGCCCGCGATTGCCGTTGTTCAGCTGCAGCATATTCCGCACATAGGAAGGCTGGTATCCAAACCGCTGCTGCATATCGAATTTGCTCTGGTTCGTGGCGCTCGCCATCATCTTCTTCCGCTCATTCGTCTCGGGCAGCATATCCACCACCGCCAGATCAGGCAGCCCATCGTTATTGATATCCGCCGCATCCGACCCCATACTGTTGTAAGGCTGGTGGCGCAATGCCGTGCCGATCACATTGGTAAAAGTCCCATCGCGGTTGTTCAGCCACAAAAGATCGTTGGCGATATAATCGTTCGCAACATACACATCCGGCCAGCCATCTCCATTCACATCTGTAACGACTAACCCCAATCCATATCCGTCCTCTTTGATCCCCGCGGACATGGACACATCATGAAAGACAGGATGCGACATACCCGCCGGCACACCATCATTGCGATAGAGCCGGTCCTGGGCCACCGCATGCCCGCTGGTATCCTTCGGCCGGAGATTATTGGCGGAATGACTGTAGATCTCATGGTTCAGCAGGTACATGTCGAGGTCGCCGTCCTTGTCATAATCAAAAAAAGCCGCCTGCGTGGAATAGCCGGTATCCGCCAGGCCATAAGCCTCCGCCTGATCCGTAAAGTGCAGCTTACCGTCATTGATGAACAGCATGTTCTTCCGGCGCTCCTTGTCCTTCGAATGCGAGGCGCAGATATAAATGTCCGGGTAGCCATCGTTATTGACATCGGCCACGCTGACCCCTGTACACCCTCTTTCCGTCTGCAGTCCCGCCGCCACCGTGACATCTTCGAACCTGAAATTTCCCTTGTTGATATACAGCCTGCTGCTGACCATGGTCCCGCAAAAGAACAGGTCGGGTAGACCATCCTGGTTGAAATCGCCTACCCCGACCCCCGCGCCATTGTACATATATTCGTCGATGAACACATTCATCGAGTCGCTGTCCGTAATCGTATTGCTGAAGCCAATATGGGTCTGCCCCGCATCCATTTTGGTAAAATGCAGCTTGTCAGCTATGGCTTCCTTGTTCCTGCAACCCAATAGAACCCATCCCAACAACACCCATATTATCTTGCTCCCATCCCCCATTAGTTGGCCGGGTTAGGCTTCAGGTTCTTGTTCGCATCCAGTTCCTGCTGGGGAATGGGAAGGTATTCATTGCCCGGCGTCCAGGTGTTGAAATCAGGATCATGCGCCTTCAGTTCAGCCAGCTTCACGGGGTCATAGAACCAGCCCCACCGGATGAGGTCATTGATCCGCTGCCCTTCGATGGCGAATTCCAACGCCCGCTCATGCGCCAGCTGGTCCCGCATCTGCGCCTGGGTCATATTCGGCTTGGCCGTGGCCAGGTCGGGGAGATTGGCCCTCGCCCGCACCTGCTGGATATAGGAATAAGCCTGGTCCGTCTTGTTCGTCTCATTCAACACTTCCGCATACATCAGCAGGATGTCCGCATAACGGAGGACCCTGTAGTTGATCCCCGATTCGGCAGCCACTTCCACCGTCTTGCCATTGCCCACGCCATCGTTGGTATATTTCCTGGGATAGATAGACGTCTGGGGATTCCACCAGGCCCTTCCATACGCCAGCACCGAATTGTCGGCGGGCTCATAGGAAGCGATGGTCACCAGCAGCCGGGGGTCGTCCTTACCGTCCACCGTCTTCTCCAACTTGTATTCATCATAGATCCACCGCGTTGGCAGATAATCGGAAAAGCCGGCCCCTTCCATGCCATAGGTGACGGAGATCGCCTGCACCTGCTTCCAGGAAGAAGTAGGATCACAGCACCAGTTGATGTCCGTACCCTTGCCTTCCGTAAACTGTACTTCGAACAGCGACTCGCTGTTGTTCTCATTTACATCCTTGAAATTGTCCCTGTAGTCGGGCATCAGCGAATACACATTGTTCAAAGGGCCGCCCGCGAAGAACTTCTCGAATTGCGTCCCCGCCTTTGCATAATCCTTTCTATAGAGATACGCCTTACCCAATAAACCTGCGGCCGCGCCCTTGGTAGCCCTGCCTTTCTCGCCTTTGTCCAGCCCGTCGACATTGTCATACGAAATGGGCAGGTTGGCTTCGGCAGCCTGGAGATCCGAATAGATCTGGCTCCAGATATCGTCTTCGCTGGCAGTCGCAGTAAAGAACTCCGACGGGTTCGTAAACGGCTCCGTCATGATCGGTATCACCTTGAAGGTGGTGGCCAGGTTGTAGAAAGCCAGGCCGCGCAGGAAATAGGCCTGACCAAGGATCCGGTTCTTCTCCGTCTTGGAGAGCACGGACTCATCATAGGCGCCCACATATTTGATCACCTGGTTGGCCCTGTTCACCACCAGGTAGAAATCCCTCCAGATCCAGAAGACAGGGGCGGAAGTAGTGGGGATGATGAACTCTCCCGTTAACACCAGGTCCAGCCAGGGGCTGTCTCCCGTAAAATCGTCTCCACGGCTGTCCGTCAGGCCGGGGAAGCTACGCATATAGGTCCCATCCACCGTCAATGCATTATAAATAGCCGTGCAGCCCGCATAAGCCTGCTCTCTCGTTTTCCAAAAGACGTCCGTCGTCTGCGCATTCGGGTTAAGCCGGTTGAGCTTCTTGTCGCAGCCCGTTGCCATCAGCATCAGGCCCGCCATCATATATATTATCTTCGATCTCATGATTGCTTGTTTTAGGATTCTTTAAAAAGTCACTTGTACGCCCACCAGTAAAGTCCTTGGCTTGGGATAGGATCCGAAATCAAATCCCGGGTTCAACACGCCGGAGGTAAAGTCAGGATTGTATCCCTGGTAACCCTGGAAAGAGTAAAGATTTTGAGCGGTGACATAGACCCTTGCGCTGGCGACACCCTTGATGATGTTCTCCTTCAGTGAATAGCCCAGCGACACGGTATTGATCCGGAGGTAGGTGCCATTCTGCAGCCAGCCCGGCCTGTTGGAATCCTTCCCGTTGTTGGCATCGTCGTCATTCAGCCGGGGAATATCCGTATTCGTGTGCGTGGGGGTCCACCGGTTCAGCATGTCCGTGCTGTAGTTCAGCGCGCCGGACGAATGGTGCAGATCCCTGTACATCCTGCTGTTGATGAGGAATTTCGCGCTGCCCGATGCAAAGATGGACAAGTCGAATTTTTTATACGCCGCCGAGAAGCTGAAGCCGTAGTTGAACTTGGGAATGCCGCTGCCCAGGTAGGTGCGGTCGTAAGCCTCGTCCACTACGCCGTCCGGCTTGCCATTGGGACCACTGATGTCCTTGTATTTTACGTCGCCTGGTTTCAGGGGCGTCCCCTGCGTTGCATGATTGTTGATCTCGTCCTGGCTTTGGAAGATACCTTCATATACGAAGCCATAATGCGCACCCACGGGATGTCCGACATCCGTCTTGGACCCGGCGCCAAACAGGGGGCGGCCATCGCTGCCCACCGCCAGTGTCGTATTGCTCACCGTTGCGAGATTGGCGGAGATATCATAGGTCAGCTCTCCTTTATTCTTATGATAGGCGAGGGTGAACTCGACTCCCGAGTTCCGCGTGGAGGCGGAATTGACAACAGGAAGGAGGTTCTCATATCCCGTACTGGCAGGGATCGTGATCCCCACCAGGAGGTCCGTGCTTTTCGCATTGTAATATTCGGCGGAAAAATCCAGGTGACCATTCAACAGCACGGCATCGAAACCCGCGTTGGTGATTGCCTTCGACTCCCATTTGATGTCAGGGGAGGCCACCAGCGTCTGCAGCCCGCCCGTATAGAACGTTCCATTGAAGCTGTAGACGATCCCGGAATTGATCGTACCCTGGAAGAGGTAGTCGCCGATCTCCTGGTTACCCAATTTGCCATAGCTGCCCCGGAGCTTCAGGGAAGAGACGATGGACGCCGGCACATGCCAGAACTTTTCGCTGCTGAGCTTCCAGCCGACGGAGGCGGCGGGGAAATAACCAAATTGGTGCTTCGGCGCAAACCGTGAAGAGCCGTCCCGGCGAATAGAGGCGGACAGCAGGTACCTGTCGTCATAGGAATAGTTGACCCGTCCGAAATAAGAGCTCAGCGCATTTTCAGTCTGATTTCCTTTGGAAGAGTTGGTGGCCCCGTTGTTGATCACAGGGTAATACGGCGCCGTAAAACCCTTGGCCTCCGCCTGCCTGAAGACAAAGCTGCCATACCGGTAAGACTGTCCCACCAGGACCTCCACCGCATGCTTGTCGAATAACTTATCATAATTGAGCGTATTCTCGATGGATGCATTGGTGATCACCCGGGAATTGTCGAACAGCTCCGCATCCGGCTTGCTGAAGAACTTGCCCAGGTAAAAAGGCGGCTGCCAGGTGTAATCTCTCGTGCTCGTCTTGTCATAGCTTACGCTCGTCTTGAACTTCAGATGATGACCGTTGTTGTTCAGCAGCTTCAGCTCCGCGTAGGCATTGGCAAAGGTCCTGTCCACATCCACCCAGTTCACCAGAATGCTGTTGATCCCGATGCCATTCAACGAATTGGCGCCGTTGAACTCCGAATTGCTGCCCCCAAAGCCATTCAGCTGCGTAGAATCATACACAGGCATCGTGGGAATGGCAACCACCAAAGTACCAATCAGCGGCGGTATGCCTCCCAGCAAAATGTCGTCGCGGAAAGTCAGCGAATTCTCATGTGAGTGTGTATAGTTGAACGATTCCCCTACTTTAAGGATCCCTTTTTCGGCGCTGGTATTGATCCTGGCCGTATACCTCTTATAATCGGGCCCGTTGCCGACATAGGTCCCCTTCTGGTCATAATAATCCAGGGAAAGGTTATACGTGCTGGTGGGGCCGCCGCCAAACAGGCTGACATTATGGTCCTGCCGGATGCCCGTCTTCAGTCCTTCTTTCTGCCAGTCCGTATTGATCGTCACATATTGCGGGTTCGAAGGATCGTTGGCCGGGAATAAAGCCTTGCCGGCATTCACACGGGATTCGTTGTTCAGGGTCTGGTATTGCACCCTGTCCGTCACCTTCTGACGCTGCCACACCTTGTCCACGCCATAATAGCCATTATAGCCCACCTTCATCGCCGTATTCTTCCTGCCCTGCCGGGTAGTGATGATCACCACCCCGTTGGCGGCCGCCGCACCATAAATGGCCGCCGCCGATGCGTCTTTCAGCACCGTCATGGTTTCAATGTCATTGGGGTTGAAATCCCTGATAGCAGTGCCCGGCACGCCGTCCACCACATAAAAGGGCTGCGAGGCGCCGAACGTGCTGAAACCCCGTATCCGCACGCTGGGCACCGCCCCCGGCTGACCATCACTGTTGACCACCACGCCCGCGGCCCGGCCCTGTAACAGCTGGGACATGTCACTGGTGGAATACTTTTTTGCATCGGCGACGTTCACCGCCGTGATCGCGCCCGTCAGGTCCTTCCTCCGCTGTGTACCATAGCCCACGACGACCACATCATCCAATGCCGTGACCTTCGAGGTAAGCGCGATCATTACGCTGCCGCTGCTGCCCACGGTGACCTCGGAACCTTCAAAGCCGACGGAAGACACCTGCAGCACATCACCCGTCGCAGCCGCAATGCTGAAGCCGCCGTCCTCACCGCTGGTGGTGAACACTTTCTTATTCTTAACCTTGATCGTAGCCCCTTTCACCGGGTTGCCTGCCGAATCTTTCACCTGGCCGGAGACCTTCCCCTGGCCAAATGCGGATGGGGCGATCATCAGTTGGGCGAATAGCAGTATGACCATAGTGATCAAAAGGCCGATCTGCCGCCCCGGGGATTTTCTTGTTACTTTATTACTCGCGCAATCGTCCGTCTTTTCAGCGGAGCTCATGAAACGTAGTTCGGCAGACTCCTTTGAAAGTCTACCGCCGCCGTCTGTCAATACTTCGTATTTCATATAGCAATATTTGGGGTTTTAATACGTGTCATTTTTACGTTTATCTGGCAGGGCAAAAGAATGCCCCCATTGGTTACTTGACTGAGGAAAAATGCTAATCTGGAAAAAACCGATGCCGGAAAGACATCTTTGTGGTAAATGCTGGTGCGGGAGAGCTGCATCATAAGCTGGCGTTTTGGCAATCGTTAAAAACGAACCCCGGTTCGTTAGCCGAAGGCTCATCATTAGATGTCGGCGCAATGGGACTAAATTTTCACAGTTCCGATTGCGCTGACAAATACCATGTGAAGATGGTAAGAATAATTTTCCCGGGCTCGCCAGATCGTCTCAACATTTCGATAAAACTTCTCATTTTTTACGGTTCATTCCGGTATCTTACTTTCCTTTGGCTATATTTATAGTCCAAAACTAATTCTATCTGATTGATTTACAATGGTTTTATACTTGCCATCCTCCTTTTCCTCTCATCGGGGGCGGCCGGCCAGTCCTACTATTTCCGGCACTACCAGGTGGAGGACGGGCTCTCCAATAATGCCGTGCTCAGCTGCCTGCAGGATAGCAAAGGGTTCATCTGGTTTGGCACCAAGGACGGGCTGAACAGGTTCGACGGCTACACATTCAAAGTATTCAGGAACGACCCCGAGGACAAGACGACCATTGGCAATAATTTTATCCACTGCCTTTATATGGACAACAACCATGTCCTGTGGGCAGGCACCGACAAGGGCCTGTACAAATATGATGAATCCAATGAAAGCTTCAGTCTTCTCCCCACCCCTTTCACCGCCCAGGTCACCAGCATAAAGATGGATACCAGAGGCGCCCTCTGGTTCATCTCCAACTTCAACCTCTTCAGATACGACGTCGCCACCAGCAGGCTGCAGCAATTCAACGTGGAAAATTATTTCGAAGCTACATCCATCTGCACCCTGGCTGATAGCGCTGTATGGGTCTCCACGTCCACAGGCCACCTGGAAAAATACGATCCCCGCACGGGCAGGTTCGCCAGCTTCGACTTATTCAGACATTCACCCCGGTCTGTCTCCAACTGGATCGAAAATCTTTACGCCACCACCGACGGCAACATGCTGGTAGGCACGTCCAACCAGGGCGTAAAAATATTCAACACCGCCAGCGCCGATTATGAGGACGTCCTCACCTACAACCCCGACCACACGGAGATCTTCGCACGAAGCTTTTTGCAAACCTCCCCCAGTGAATGCTGGATCGCCACTGAATCCGGCATCTATATCTACGATCTCCATACCCGGGAATCCACCCACCTGCATAAAGATTACACCAACCCCTATTCCATCTCCGACAATGCCGTTTATTCCTTTTGCAGGGACAAGGAAGGGGGGATCTGGGCCGGCACTTACTTTGGCGGCATCAACTACTTCCCGCAGCAGCCTGTCACCTTTACCAAATACTTTCCGGAGAAAGGCAGGAACTCCATCAGCGGCAACGTGGTAAGGGAGATCATCGAAGACAGGTATGGAAAGATCTGGATCGGCACTGAGGACGCCGGCCTGAACCAACTGGACACCGCCACCGGGCAGTTCACCAATTATTTGCCCACGGGCACAAAGGACGGTATCTCCTATTCCAATATCCATGGCCTGCTGGCCACCGGGGACGAGCTGTGGATCGGCACCTTCGAGCATGGCCTGGATGTCATGAACATAAGGACAGGCAAGGTCATACGTAAATATGCCAAAGGGAACGACAGCAACAGGCTACGCAGCAATTTCATTTATTGCCTCTACCAGACGGCGGATGACGAGATAATGGTAGGCACCACCATCGGCGCCTATCTCTACTCCCGCAAGTCCGACGATTTCGCCCTCCTGCCCGGCATGCCCTTGCACAACTGGTACACCAGCATCGTGAAAGATAAAAAGGGCGTTATCTGGGCGGCGACCTATGGCAACGGCGTAAATTACTACGATACAAAGACACGCACGGGCGGCAACTTCAGCTACCAGGCAGGAAATAAGAACAGCCTCAGCCACGACAGGGTGAACAAGATCTTCGAGGACAGCCAGGATCATTTATGGTTTGCGACGGAAGGAGGCCTTTGCCGCCTCAATCCCCAAACCCGCCAGTTCAAAAGATTTTCCACGGCAGACGGGCTCCCCTCCAATTTTATCCTCAGCATCGCCGAAGACAGCGAAGGGCGGCTGTGGATCAGCACCACCAAAGGCCTTGTCTGTTTTAATAGGAGCACCGAGCAGGTGGCCGCCGTATATACCAAAGCCAATGGCCTGTTGAACGACCAGTTCAACTTCAGCTCGGCCTTCCGGGACAGGAATGGCAACATGTACTTCGGCAGCGTAAAAGGGCTCATCTCCTTCCAGCCGGGTAAACTACTGGTAAAAGACTTCTCTTCCCCCATCTATATCACAGGCTTCCAGGTCAACAACAAGGAGCTGGTGATCAACAAGCAGGGCTCGCCCCTGGGGCGGTCCATCACTTTCACTAATAAGGTGGTCCTTGCGCACGGCCAGTCCACCTTCAGCATCGATTTCGCCTCGCTCAGCTACACCGCGCCCGAAATGTCAGAATACGCTTATAAGATGGAAGGGCTGGACGCCGATTGGACCTATCTGAAGACCAACCGTAAGGTATACTTCACCAACCTCGCCCCCGGCGACTATACTTTCAGAGTAAAGGCCGCGGGCAGCAGGGAGACCCGCCTCGTCATAGATATACTGCCGCCCTGGTGGGCAAGCCGGTGGGCCTATACAGGCTACACAGCCCTCGCCCTGCTGCTGACCTGGTATATCACACGCGCCTACCGCCTGCGGCTGAAGGACAAGGAGAGAAGAAGGATCGAGCAGCTGGAGATCGCAAAAGAAAAGGAATTATACGAAGCCAAAATGCAATTCTTCACCAACGTAGCCCACGAGATCAAGACACCCCTCACCCTGATAAAAGGACCCCTGGAAAAAGTGATCAGGAAGGCCGGCGATGACCCCGGGATAAAGGACAGCCTCCGCATCATGGAGCGAAATACGGACCGGCTGGTGGATCTCACCAATCAATTGCTGGACTTCCGGCAGACCGAGATAAAAGGTTTTAGCCTCAGCTTCACCGAAGCCAACATCTCGGGGATCGTGGAAGAAATTTTCACTAGCTTCAGACCCCTGGCCGAACAAAAAGGATTAGCTTTCAGCCTGTACATGGGCACCAAAGACATTTACGCCTTTATCGACACCGACGCATTCAACAAGATCCTCGCGAACCTGCTGAGCAATGCGGTGAAATATGCGAAAAGCAAAGTAGCATTGCATATATTTCCCCTGAGGTCCGGCGACAGATCGTTCGTCATCGAAGTAAAGAATGACGGCTACCTGATACCCATGGAAATGAAGGACAAGATCTTCGAACCTTTCTTCCGGCTGAAAGCAACGGAAAAGCAAAAAGGCACCGGCATCGGCCTCGCATTATCCCTGTCCCTGACACAGCTGCATAAAGGGAACCTGATCCTGAAAGAACCTGAAGACGATATGAACGTATTTCTTGTATCCATACCACTAAACCAGGTTGCCGTATGAAATGCTTCGCATTCCATTTGACCATTGAAAAGACAAAGTGTATCAAATGAACAAGCCACTACTTTTACTGGCCGACGACAATGAGGAGATCCTGGAGTTCCTGGAACACGAGCTCGACGAAAAATACACCGTGATAAAGGCGCTGAATGGGCAGGAAGCGCTGGAGCTGTTGAAGGAGCATGCCGTACAGCTGCTGATCTCCGACGTCGTCATGCCTGTGATGGATGGCTTCGAGCTGTGCAGGCTCATAAAGACAAACCTCGAATACAGCCATATACCCGTCATCCTGCTGACGGCAAAGAATACCCTGCAGTCGAAGATCGAAGGGCTCGAACTGGGCGCCGACGCGTATATAGAAAAACCCTTTTCACCGGAATACCTCCAGGTCCAGATAGCCAATCTGCTCACCAACAGGAATAAGATCAAGGAATATTTCGCCAGCTCCCCGCTGGTGCACATCAAGAGCATCGCCTACTCCAAGGCCGACGAGCTTTTCCTGGAGCATATCAACGACTGCATCGTGAAGAACCTGGAAGACCCCGACCTCGACGTGGAGAAGCTTGCCAGGCTGATGAACATGAGCAAGCCTACCCTGTACCGGAAGATCAAATCGCTGTCCGACCTGTCTCCCAATGACCTCATCAATGTGACAAGGCTGAAAAAGGCTGCCGAGCTGCTGGCCGAAGGCACGTATAAGATCTACGAAGTATCTACCATGGTAGGCTATGCGTCACAGACGAACTTTGGAAGGAATTTCCTCCGGCAGTTCGGCATGACCCCGTCCGACTATCTCACGATGAAAGAGGCGGAAAAGAACAGGCCGGAGGGAGGGCAGTAACCAATGAGACGGCTTTTGCTATCCATGTTGTCCCTTTCATTATCTTTCGCCGGCCGTACCCAGCTGCCTGTGAAAGTCAAGGTAGACAAGCTCTCTGGCAGGACCGGCAGCATCTATCTTGCCGTGTATAACTCAGCTGCGACCTATATGGATCCCCAAAAATGCCTCCGGAGTAAGATCACAGCTGTAAAAAATGTTAAGACCGTATTGATCGATCTGGGAGAGTTGCCCGCCGGAAGATATGCCATCGCTTTATTCCTGGATGAAAATGGCAACGGGCAGATCGATAAGAATATATTGGGAATACCCAAAGAAAGATATGGCTTTTCGGGCAATCGTCATCCCTGGTTCCGCGCGCCGGATTTCGAAGAGGCAGCCATCGATGTGGATGCCACTCACACAACGGTCTCTATTTCCTTACGATGACGCACGCTGGCCCTCATCTCGCGAAAGGCCTCTTTCAGGAAGAGGAAGAGGGGAAGACGTCTGAAGATCGCCATCTCCTCCTGCAAGGTGGACGCATTTCTCATAAAATCCAGCACCGTCACCGCCGGGTTGTTCTTAAACAAACTAAAAAAGATCCCGGCTCCTTTATCGGGATACTTCTCTAAGATCCGCAGGAGTACCCGGTCATAAAAACCTCTGCGGGCCGGTAGAGAATGGGGAAAATCCTTTGGCCATTCTCCTTTGTTGAGCGCCGCGATCATCTGCTCCGTGTGTTCTTGCACGAACATAAATGTATAACCGGAAGAAGGTTTTGTACAACCGCCCGCAGTGCCAATGGGGATCACGCGGGGACCTTCGTTTGTGATGGAAAGATCACACATGGGGATGATGCCTTTCTCCTTCGACCTCACCTGTATGCCGGCCCCCGGGAACTGTCTGCCCAGATAATCTGCAACCGCGGCCTCCAGGCTTTCCTGCGGCCTGATGCTCCCGGTGAACAAAGTGTATTCCACCAGTGCGGTCCGTTCATCCATGGGCAGCAGATAACAGAAGGCCACGGCATCTTTTTGCTCCATCCTGAAGTCCATCAGGCGCGCCGCCACCGCGTCGAACACCGGCTGTTGGCTCCGGATAAACCATCCTTCGAATTGCTGATAGAGTACAGGCCCCGTCTCTCTTTCGAGCGCCGCCAATTGCCACCGGCTGTCGAAGACCAGCGAAGCAGTGAAATGCTCAGTGGCTGTGCTGATGGAGACAAGTTCGCTCATCGGATGCAGCCCTTCCACCATCTCTTGTACCCACCGCACATTAGGATGGCGGCGTATCGTCGCGCATGCCTTATCCCGGAACCTTTGTCCGCTGATCATCTTATACGCATACGGACGGAGATCGATCCGCAGCTGCTCCTGCTCCGAAAAAAAATCCGCCGCCTGCCATTTCTTTTCCACCAGGTCTTCAAAACGCCCCTCCTCTTTTTCCCAAAAGCACCAGGTGCGCGGCGCATAGTCATCCAGCGACCTGTCCAGCAGGAGTATCCTGCTGCCGGATGTCTTTTCGTTCTCCAGCAACGCCATCACCAGCATCAGTCCGGATAAGCCGGCGCCAACGATGGCAAAGTCAAAATGGTCCTCAGGACTTTTGCTGCAACTCCTCATCATTCTTAATTTTATCCCGGTACTTTTTTTCAACGAACAAAAAACCAAACGACTCGCCCTTCTTTCGCTCCAGGTGTTTATGATGCATCTTATGGGCCCAGCGCAGCTGCCGGATATACCTGTTCCTGCTGCGGCAAAACCATTTCACCCGTTGGTGCACGATGACATCATGCGCCAGGAAATAAGCGATGCCATAGAGCAGGATACCCAGTCCCACGCAGATGAGCCAGGGGTTGGAAGAGCGGTTCCCCAGATAGCAGCAGCCGATACTCGGGATGGAAAAGAACAGGGCGAACCAGTCATTCTTCTCCAGCTTTCCGTCATGAGGCTCGTGATGATCACGGTGCAGCACCCAGAGAAAGCCATGCATCACCCACCGGTGGGTGGCCCAGGCAACCAGCTCCATCAACACAAACACCGCCAGCGTCACCAGCACGTATACAATGTATATCATGGTATCAGTTTTATTTGACCCACACCGAGAGCCGTCCTCAGCAAGAGCAATGCTTTTTGCAAATTTGGTACTCTCACCCTTTTTCGCATCAATACCTCCGGCGGCAAGCTCCTGATCTTTCTAAACAGGCAGAGATAGTACCGGTATGCCACCAGCACCCCGAACCGGGCCTTTGACGGCAACCGCTGGATCCCTCTGTACGCCACTCTAAGATCCTGTAAGATATCCTGTTCGATGAACGCTTTTGTCTCGGGGCTGAACCGGGTGAAATTAACGTCCGAAAAATATTGCCTGTTCAATCCTTCCACATCATCCCGCAGGTCCCGGAGAAAATTGATCTTCTGAAAGGCGGCACCCAGAGCCGTGGCTTCTTTTGACAGGACCTTTGCCAGGTGGCTGTCCCCTTCGCAAAAGATCTGTAAGCACATCAGTCCTACCACTTCCGCGGAGCCGTAGATATATTCCGTCAGCTCCTCCCGGCTGCTCCATTCCTTCTTCTCCAGGTCCGTTCGCATGCTCTTGAAGAAAGCCGCCACCAGCCGCTCTTCAATATGGAAGCGGTTCACCGACAGCTGAAAGCTTTGCAGCACCGGGTTCAGACTGATCCCTTCCCGGATGGCAGACCAGGTATCCGCCTCAAATCGGTCCAGGAGCGTCACCTTATCATAATCATGAAAGGTATCCACGATCTCATCCGCCAATCTTACAAAGCCGTAAATGCCATGAATAGGGTCCCGCAGATCAGGATGCAGTAGTTTTATCGCGGATGAGAAGGACGTGCTGTACCTGCCCGTAACGCAACGACTACAGTCATGACTTGCCTGGTTAAAAAGAAAGACGGTATTCATTTGCGTCGTAGTTTAAGGGATTAGGGAAAAACTTATGTTCCTTGAGATATTTCGCGGCCTCCATCGCCACCGTCCTGCCGGATAAGAATGCGGGAGGCAGCCCCGGCCCCGGAACCGTTAACTGCCCGCAGAAAAATAGGTTGCTTACTTTCCCGCTCCGCATCCTTGGCTTTCCAAAGGCCGTTTGCTTCAAAGTGTTCGCCAGCCCATAAGCGTTACCCCTGAAAGCATGGTAGTCCGCGCTAAAATCCTTCAAAGCATAATTCCTTTTATAAATGATATGATCCTTCACCGAAGTGCCCATCCTCTCTTCCAGCCGCCGGATCACCTTTTCCAGGAAGATCTCCCTTAGCTCCTGGCAGTCTCCTTCGAGGCCTGACGCCACCGGGATCAGGATGAAAAGGTTCTCACAACCCGCCGGCGCCACCGATGGATCCGTGACAGAGGGCGCACAAACATAGAACAGCGGGTCCTCGGGCCATTGCGGGTCCTTATAAAGTGACCGGGCATGATCGTCAAAGGAGGTGTCAAAGAAGAGATTGTGATGATCCAATGGCAGCTTCTTATCCACGCCCAGGAAATACAGCAGACAACTGGGAGCCATCTCCCTTGCATTCCAGTACTTATTATTGTATTGTCTATGTGCCGGATCCAGCAATTGTTCCATATAATGATAGTCCCCCGCACCGATGACCAGGTCCGCCTTCTCTTTATGCCCGGCACAACTTACCGAGACCGCCTTCCCATTCAGCACTTCTATCCCATCGATGTCCTGCTCAAACCGGAATTCCACTCCCAATTCCTCCGCCACACGATGCACGGCCCGCGGGACTTCGAACATACCGCCCTCCGGGTACCAGGTGCCCAGCGCCGTATCCGCATAGTTCATCAGGCTGTACATCGCAGGGATACGCTCCGGCATGGCGCCCAGAAAGATCACCGGGAACTGCATGATCTTCCGGATCATAGGATGTTTGAAATAATGGTCCACATGCTCCTGCATGTTCCGGAATGGCTGCAGCTTTTTCAATAAGGACAACACGTCCTTGGAAACGAACTCCGATAGTCGGAGAGAAGGCTTGGTGGCATAGCGGTACATACCGATCCTGTATTTCTCCGCCGCATGGTTGAGATAGATCTTCAAACGCTTTGCACTGCCTGGCTCCAGCTGCTCGAACACCTGACCCAATGCTTCCATGCTGGCGGGGATCGCTATCTCATCCCCCTTGAAGTAAACGCGGTAGGAGGGATCCAGTCTTATCAGCGAATAATAGTCTGACGCCGACTTACCGAACTCGTTAAAGAAATGCTCAAATATCTCCGGCATCCAGTACCAGCTGGGCCCCATGTCAAAAACAAAACCCGCGTCCCGGAATTGCCGGGCCCTTCCTCCCGGCATATTACTTTTTTCGAACACCGTCACGCGGTAACCCTGCTTTTGCAGGTGACAGGCAGCTACCATTCCTGATATTCCTGACCCAATAATTGCAATCTTACCCAAATTAGTATGTTTTAATACTAAGTTATAGTAATTTAAAATGTTTTAATAAAATTAATAGTATTTTTTCATACTAATTTGTTTTCTACCTTCGCGTAGTTTATATTTATTTTAATGTCCGATTATAGCTTTTTCCTTCAATTATTGCCCGAACTCCAGGCCTACGAGGCAGAGACAGGTAAGAAACCAGCTGAAATTCAAAGCTTTGCACAATGGCTGGGGAAGCGCTATTCCGTCAGCTCAACAGCAGGGGAGCTGGAATCCCGGCTGGCTTGGAATGGGAAAGGGAATGGCGGCAAACCCCACTATACTGCTTCCAATCTCATCACCGCCTTGTCACGTTATAAGATGATTTATGTCAAACTTGCGCTGGAAGGCACCCCTTTCGAGACCTATGATGAATTTGTATTCGTGCTGAGCCTCGTTTTTGCTGGTCCCTACACCCAATCACAATTGATAGAAAGACATGTACAGCTGAAACCCACAGGCATGGAGGTCATCCGCCGGCTCTTGCGCAAAAATCTGATCACCCAGGAACCCTCGGGCAGCGACAAACGCAGTAAGGTTTTACATGCTACGGATGCCGG
Organism: Flavitalea plasmicola; assembly: GCF_030546645.1. Taxonomy (GTDB): domain Bacteria; phylum Bacteroidota; class Bacteroidia; order Chitinophagales; family Chitinophagaceae; genus Puia. The sequence continues at coordinate 296,847 of NZ_JAUOTO010000005.1, read as the reverse complement.
CAGGACAGCCTTCTACGAAACGCTCTCCCGTATCAATGACGTCACGGATATGGTGATGGCCCCTCTTTCGGCGGAGGAGCGGCTGCGGCTCTTAGAGTTGCTGCAAAAGCTGGATAAAGCTCACCGGGATGTTTTTATGAATAATAAGAAAATGGAGCTCGGTGAGCTCCTTGAGAAATTTGGCGTACAAAGGTCGTGATATGTTTCGCCAGCTCACCCTGAACATGAGCAAGCCAACCCTCTACCGGAAGATCAAATCCTTGTCCGATCTTTCTCCCAATGACCTCATCAATGTGACAAGGCTGAAGAAGGCCGCCGAGCTGCTGGCCGAAGGCACGTATAAGATCTATGAAGTATCTACCATGGTGGGCTATGCGCCACAGACGAACTTTGGAAGGAATTTCCTCCGGCAGTTCTGAATGACCCCGTCCGACTATCTCACGATGAAAGAGGCGGAAAAGAACAGGCCGGAGGAGGGATAGTGAACCCGATGCAACGGATGGTGACATTCCCTTGTCAGGTAGTAAAACCCCTTCTTCAAATGAAAAAAGCACTCCTGCTCTGTTATATAGCGGCCTTGTGCGCCAGCTGTGGCAAGAGCGATAAGCCAACGCCTGCCGTGGTCTGCGACGTTGAAAAGGCCCGCGCCGACAATGCGTCCAAGGTCACCATCACCAATGGGATATGGGGAACCCTTTCCCTGTTGACCGGAGATTGCATGCCCTTGCGCTCGCCAAACAAAACATCCTGTAGCAATTGCCCTGTAAAGCGGACGATGCGGATCTATGAGCGTACTACGACGGCCCAGGCGACGCCCGCCAATGAGAAGGGGTGGTATGACAGCTTTAGTACCAGGCTCCTGAAAGAATTTTCATCGGACGACAACGGTTTCTTCCAGGTGGAGATCGATCCCGGCGCCTATACCTTGGTGGTAATGGATTCCGGTAAAATATATGCATTCGGCGGCGCAGACGGGCAAGGTGATATTTGCTTGATAAATATCACGGGAGGAAAACAGCAAGCTGATAGGACGATGGTTGTCAATGCAGTTTTTTAGACAACGTCCACGGTAAATTGGAGGAAGGGTCATCTCCTCACAATCACAATCAGCGGCGGCCTTGGATTATAGCTATAACTGAGGAGATTCCCGCTCATGATATTGATCATCCTCATTTGTATCACCGCCATGATAGCTGGGTCCACCTGCGACATGCTGTCATAATATCTTAAAGAGACATGGATGCTTTGCGGCGCGCTGTTGCTATGCTTCTTAAGGCTATAGGTGATGACGGCATCGACGGTAGCGCCATTCACAGGAGCGCTGCCAAACGCGCCCGGCGTGTTCGCATCGCCATTCAAGGTCTTATCCAGATTGATCTCACCGCTGAACTTATCGATAAATATATTTTGGCTGGTCGCTGAACCATTGACGTCAAAGGAACAGTGCCCGCTGTTGCCAGGGCCGCTGCAATCCGAGGCCTGGTAAGCATTTGCATCAAAATAAGGAACAGCGATGGTAGCCCCGTTCCCCAAGACATACACACTATCCATATAGTCCGCGCCGCCGATGATCAGCGTGCTCAGACAGGTGTCATGCGTACCATCCTTCACATAGCCGATCGCATATCTTTGGCCGGTCTCGCTTTTCGAAATATTGATGGCTCCGGTATGTTGATTGAGAGAAAGACCGGCCGGCCAGGAGAAATAATGCCCCGGTCCGGGATCGTTGACAAGGCTGACAATATTATCCGCCCCGCCAGTGGGCTGCGGATAGATCACGCTGTCCCCGTACAACGGAGCAGGAAAACATCCCGTCAGCGGATGCGCAGGATAAGCAACTCGCGAGCCACCAGCCGTATCAGTCTGTACGGTGGGTCTGCGGGAATCAATATGGGTCGAAGCGGAGGCCTGTTGGGAAGTATCCGAGATGGCCTTGCGACAGGCAACAAAGGAAAACAGGAGCATAAATGCAACCAATAATTGCAGTTTGGCTTTCATAGTAGGGGTAAGTTTAGGGATCGTCACTTACAAAATACAAAAAAACCCGAGACTTTATATAGGTGTAACCATTTATTATTTTTCCCGTTAAAACTTATAGGCCACGCTCGCCGCGAAATCCCTTGGTTGCTGGGGGTTCACCCTTATTCTCTGAGCGTTATAAAACAATCAGCCATTTAACAATACGTAGTACGGTAGAGTAAATACGCCTGTCGCACTATTATCACAGCGGGTATTCGCTAGATCACCACGACATCGAAAACGGCATGAAGCTCACCTTTCTTTCTTTTTTTATACAATCTGTAAAGTTCATATACATCCCCGGCAGACTTTAATTCATAATTTCCCAAGCCTGACCACAGGTCCACGATCCTGTCGTTCTCCAATTTCAGCATCAGCACATTGACCCAGGTGGCGATGCCCCCCATTTTATAGGCCATGACAAAATAATGCTCGCTTTTCGAAAGAAAGATCAATTGCCGGGAAGGTAATTTCCAGGACGACGTGCAGCAACAGCGGTAGTCCTCGCCCGGATTTCCCAAAGAGAAGCTGTCGTATGACAAACAGCGCAGCTGCTGCATGATCGCAGCAGGGATTTCTTTCTTATCCTTGAAGGTTTGAAACGGCTCCAGGTTCAGACCGGCAAGAAAGACATCCAGGTTCTTGTCCGATAGGACCCTCGAACTATCTATCCTGCAGTCGCAGTTCTTTTGCCCGAAGGCATGCAGCTGGAGCGCCAGTAACAGGATCAAAACTAATTGCTTGCAGATCATTTTAAAATTGCATCCTCCATTGAAGATATCAAAATTGTTCTTATTTTAATAGGATATGTCTATCCACCTGTAGCAATGAGTAACTTGCCAGGCAGAAGCCATTAAGAAAAACAATCATTCATGATCAAGACCAAGCTTCTCCTCACCGCCATCACGTTTATCCTGTATACCTCAAGCTCCGTCGCCCAGGACACCCCACAAATCACGACAAAAGCAAGCAAGATCGAATTGACCGTCGCAGGCGCCTCCCACTTTGCCGACCTGCCCCTGCGCTGTATGCAACGCGAATTCCCTTACAAGACAGGAGTCACCTTCGCCGATAGTACCCTGATCGTAAACCCCCAAAATTATCATCCGGCCTTCTACGGTTGTTTCGACTGGCATTCCAGCGTACATGGCCATTGGATGTTGATCCGGCTCCTGCAACTATTCCCTTCCATGCCCCGGGCGGCGGAAATTCGTCAAAAACTGGAAGAGAACCTGACTGCTGCGAACATCGCGACAGAGATGAAGATATTTACCATGCCCGACAACAAAAGCTTCGAACGTACCTATGGCTGGGCCTGGCTCCTTCAATTACAAAATGAATTATTACAATGGGACGACCCCTTTGCGAAAAAATTACGGGACCACGTGGCGCCATTGGCCCAGCAGCTCTCCAGGATGTATATTGAATACCTGCCCAGGCTGCAATATCCGATAAGGGTCGGGGAACATTCCAACCTGGCCTTTGGTTTACGGCTGGCCTTCGATTATGCCGAACAGGCAAAAGATACGGCGCTCAAACAAAGTATCATACAGACAGCCCTGCGTTTTTACAGGAATGACATAAATTATCCGCTCTCCTGGGAGCCGGGTGGAAATGACTTCCTGAGCCCTGCGCTGGAAGAGGCAGATCTCATGTGGAGGATCCTCCCGGCAGCAGACTATGAACGCTGGCTCGTCAAATTCCTTCCGGTCATCGCGGACAAGAATTTCAACCTGGAGCCCGGTGTGGTAAAGGACAGGACCGATGGCAAGCTGGTCCACCTGGACGGCCTGAATCTCAGCCGCGCCTGGGACCTCTTTGGTATCGCCAGGCATTTCCCCGCCAATAAGACACAACTGTATAGGGTGGCCAACAGACATCTTACGGTGGCCCTGCCAAATGTCGCCAGCGGCAATTATATGGGGGAGCACTGGCTGGCCTCCTTTGCCGTGTATGCGCTGACGATGCAGTGATCATTCGCCGCTAGCCATCAGAAAATTATACCGTCTTCGTACCTCTTATTTTGACCAACGATGTCCGGCATCCACGTCAGTCCAAAGGCGTAAACTCCGCAAACAGGCTGGCCGACTCCGGCAATTGGTTCAATGGTACATAATCACAGACCTCCGCATATTCCCCCCACATCTTTTGTACCTCAACATTCATATGCGCCTGCCTGATAGCTTCCGCCGATAGCCATTCGAATACTTCCACGATCGTCCCATCACCCGTCTCCAGCAGCACAGGTGCCCTTTCCGTCACCAGACCTTCTTACGCAGCCGTTCCACATGTGTGGCCGATAGCCGCTTTAACGCATCTGCTTTCCCGGGCTTTGGCCGGTAAGCTACAATGACAATACGTCCCATATAAAAAGGTATTTATTTAAGGTCGCTTACCTTGATCCGCCGATGGGTGCCTACTTTAGAAAGCAGCACAGGAAAAAGGATAGCCGTCTCTATAGCCCCCGCTTCATTACGACATAGCCACCACCTTCGCCTCCTGAAGCCCCACGCTCTTCTTCATATACGCATTCGGATCATGATTGATCGCTCCTTCCGGAAGCCATTTCCACCATTCCCCCAGGTCCCTCCGAACAATGTCACTATAGAATGCCGGCAACTCCCTCGTCTCGCCTTCGAAGTACTGCCGGAATGATTTGTCGCCCACCAGCTGCTCCCGCACCTTTTTGAAAAATCGTATCCGTCCATACCCTTCGGAGGAAATAGCCCGCATGACATTCATCCAGCGCGCCGTATTGTTACGGGTCGCCTTCGCCCGGCGATAGATCGCCCTGGGGGAAAAAGTATATTTCGTCAGATCGATCACCTTGTCATAAAAATCCACCCAGTCATAGTTCCGGGGCTTGATATTCATCGCCAGGTGATTGTTGAGGAAGTGGAAAGGGAAAGGCAGGACGCGGCCCTCTTTCTGATAGCCCAGGTTCAGTGGCGCCGCGGCCCCAAAGGCCGTCAACAGGGAATATCCGGGGAAAGCGCCCGGCGCCAGATCGATAAACTGCTTCGTCAGCTCGAACGGCTCATCGCCGGAATCACTGTCCAGCCCCAGCACGAAATTCGTCTGGACATAGGGGACATGGTCCAGGATCATATTGACATGCTCCGCCACCTGCTTCACTTTCTCGCCGCCGGTATTTTGCCCCGTCCGGGACTTATTACCCAGCTCATACCATGTCTCGACACCCGGCAGCAGGGCCGTAAAGCCATTCTCCCGGAATACTTTTAAATGCTTCTCCGTCAGGATGGACAGGCTGCTCTCGGCAATAAAGCGGAAACTATTGCGGGGCGCCGCCGAAGCGATGGCCTCCATATTGTCTTCAAAACGCACCCCGAAGTTGGGATCATGCCATGCCACCATCGGCTGTTTAAACCGGGTGAGCAGGAACTGCAGGTCCTCCTTCATGCTCTGAAAATTCAAAGGCTGGTAAGGCACCACCGAGTCGATGCAGAAAGAGCAGGTATAAGGACAGCCCATACTGCCGATCATCGGCACGATCTTAAGCAGCGGCGCTTTCTTTAAAGTTGCTTCTATGAACTTCCATCGCTCCCTCACGCCAGGGAGCTCCAGCGGCTGTTTGCCCGCTGCGAGATATCTCCCGTGCGGCTTGTAGACACTCCGGTCAGCCAGGACCTCGGCGATGGTCTCCTTATTGGTAAATCCCAGGACATAGTCGAAATACAGCAACGCGTCATCAGGATAACACCGCGCATGCGGGCCACCCAACACCGTTATGATACCTTTGCTCCGGAAATAATTGCTTAGTGAATAGGCTAACAGGGCTGCCTGGGTGAAAGAGCTGATGAACAGGATGTCGAATTTCTCGGCGAACTCCTGTTCGAAATCTTCGCGGCCCGTATAACACATCAGTTTAACGTCATGCCCTTCCTGCTCACACCAGGTGGCGATCACCTGCGGCATAATGCTCGCCAGGTTGGCATGCATGATCTTTCCCCAAAGGGTATGGGTGGGGCCCTTACAAACAAGGTCGATCACGCCGACTTTCAATTGCTTCTTCATTATAACTTTCAGATTGTTTACCGACTGATAAATAAAGATCCACTGCCCGTCAAGCTCCGTGCAGCGAGGATCATAAAAGCATCATAACAACTAATGCACTTCACTCACCTCCATGTAATAGTTCATGAACTGTAGTCGGTTTAACTGTTGGATCGCCACTTTCGCATAATGGGATTCCATATCTATATAGCCAATGCCAATTGAATGGCCCGTCGCCGTGTCGCTGACGATCTTACAAGAATAAACTGCTCCGTAAGGAAGGAACAGGTCTGTCAGGTGCTTTGCCGTTGTATTCGAGTTTAAATTGCCGATAAGGATCTGCATAAAAACAAGTTTAATGGCAATTTATTCGTGCGAGCTGTTGATAGGGCTTACAGGCAGATCAGACTATAAAGGCAGCCATATGAGTTACGTTAGGTAAGTTAACGAATAAATCCGGAGAAAGCTAATTTATCTTGTTTCCAACGTGTTAAATCTCCGTTTTACGAGATTTATTAGGCCGCCCCGTTGAAAATGCGTATCTTCAGACCTCATTGCCTGAGATGTACAACATTAAGTAATTGATTCGCTTTTTTGCTTCCTCCCTTCCAGAATCCCGTTTCCTCTACTTTTTATTGCATTGGCTCAGTACATTTTAAACTATTTAATTTTATTTATGAACATGTACGTTTCAAACCTGGCCTTCCAGGTCACCGACGAAGAGCTGAGATCGATGTTTGCCAAATATGGAGAAGTCACCTCCGCGAAAGTAGTAATGGAAAGAGAGACCGGAAGGTCGAGAGGTTTCGGATTTGTGGAAATGGCAGACAAGGCCGCCGAAGAGGCGATGAAAGACCTTGACGGCACCCAGCTGGATGGCAGATCAATCTCTGTATCGAAAGCTAAGCCTAAGACAGACAACAGGGGCGGCGGGTCCTTTTCAAGAGACAGAAGTAACCGTTGGTAAATAAATAAAGCCTTCAGATCATGGATCTGAAGGCTTTAAACTATCCGTATCAGATGGATCAGTTGTATTCTTCTCCCCGCTCGAAAGCTTCATAAGCGGCATGAACTTCTTGCATGATATTATCCGGGAGTCCGTTGAACTTCAACTTCTCCCAGGAAATAGTCGCCGGGAAAAACTGATCAAGGCTTTGATGATGATTTCGAAGATAGTCGCGGCTCTCCATTGGCCAACGCGGCTCACCCTTCTCGAAAAATTCGATGAACTTCACTTCAACGCTGCCGAAATTCTTTTTTAACAGCTCAATGCCGGAAATTTTTTTAATCATGTAAATTATTATAATTAAAGGTAAGCAAAATAAATACCAATGAACTTACTTTCCTTTAATGAGTAAACTATGCATCGGTCAATTATCACAGGCTCCGGATCTTACATCCCTGAATTAATAGTAAAGAATAGCGATTTTTTAAACAACACGTTCTATTCGGAAGAGGGCGCATTGCTGGATAGTCCCACAGACGAGATCATCACCAAGTTCAGCAAGATCACAGGGATCAGGGAACGTCGCTACAGCGCGTCCTCGGTACCCGCATCCCAAATGGCGGCCATGGCAGCGGAAGAGGCCATACTGAACAGTAAAATAGACAGAGAATCCATCGATCAACTGATCGTCGCACATAATTTCGGGGACATCTGCGGCACATCCGGCCGGACAGATCTCGTTCCCTCACTGGCATCACGGGTAAAAAAAATATTGGGCATAACAAATCCTTCCTGCATTCCGTACGACCTTATATTCGGCTGTCCCGGCTGGCTGCAGGGTATCATACAGGCAGACGCATTCTTTAAAGCAGGCATGGCTAAAAAAGCCCTCGTCATCGGCGCCGAGACATTGTCGCGCGTCGTAGACCAGCATGACAGGGACGGCATGATCTTTTCCGATGGCGCAGGCGCCTGTACCCTCGAATACAACAAGCCGGAACACGGGAGAACAGGCATCCTCTCCGCCAAAGTCCGCTCCGATTGCGGAGAAGAGACAACATTCATTCGTATCAACGGCACATACAAGCCTTCATCCGGACACGAACAGCGTTACATCAAAATGAAAGGCCGGAAAGTCTATGAATACGCTTTACGCCATGTGCCGCTAGCCATGAAGGACTGCCTCGACGCCGCCGGCATAGCCATTGACGAGCTGAAAGCGATCTTCATCCACCAGGCCAACGAAAAAATGGACGAAGCGATCGTAAAAAGCTTTTACGCACTGTACGGGGTCACAGAAGTGCCGCACCATGTGATGCCCATGACCATTCAGTGGCTGGGCAACAGCTCCGTCGCCACCATTCCCACCCTGTTCGACCTGGTCAGCAGAGGTAAAATGACAGGATTTCAGCTGAATAGAGGCGATGTCGTTATCTTTGCGTCCGTCGGCGCAGGCATGAACATAAATGCAATATGCTATGGGTGCAATTGAGGATTGCCCAGGCTCTATATATAAGTCGCTGATCGAAAAACATTATTATGACAATTGAACAGATAGAAAAATTCATCGCAGGCAACAAGGAAGATCTTAAGGAACCGGCAAAGATCTTTTTCAAGACAAGAGGGACCGTGGAAGGGATCTTTATCAGAACTTCCGACTTCCTGGAATTGAAGAAGAAGAACTTCTGGCGTATCGTATCGTCGAAGAATCTGACGGATTACAAAGAATCAAAGGATATCAACCTGTCCAGGATCTTTAATGGCGCCGAATTTACAAGGCTCAGCCAAAAATAACGGCACCTGACCAAACGCCAGACGAGCGGAAGATCAGTAAAAATCCGGCGGCATCTCGCTGACGGAAATGATCTTTCCGTCGAATGTGGTTTTGTCGAGAGAAGCAATCGCCTGCCTGGCCTGCGTCTCCACCGGCATGCTGACAAGTCCGCTCTTTAACGAGCGGCCATTCAGGGAATTCCTGTTCACCATCGCCGAGTCGACATTACCATAAGGGGAGAACAATTTTCGTATCTCCGTGTCCGTCGTATTGAGACTGATATTATGTATGCGGATCTCCATGGAAAGTTTATTAGGACACTAAAATTAGGCTATTTCCAGGCATTGGCGGGAAATATCTTTGCAGGACAGCAGCTGGGCAGCAGCCCAAATTTACTTTGTTGGATAGGCCGGATCTCCATAACTTTAATCCCGTTTCCAACGCTAAATTGATTGCTGCTGATGCCTGCACCATCTGAAAAAGATATCCTTTCGCTATTCAGACGCCTGTCGGGCAACCCGGATGAGGCCGCCTTATGGCAATTACATACCCACTATTTTCACCGTCTTTACGCCTATATATTCTCCATCGTCCAGCAGAAAGAGGCAGCCGAGGAGATCACCAACGATATCTTTGTGGACATCTGGCAAAAGCGGCACTTGCTGGCCGATGTCAGAAAACCCGAGATGTATCTTTTCATCTGTGCAAAGAACAAAGCGCTCCGGCACCTGAAAAAGAAATCCCCCGTCTTCGAGTCCCTGGATAAGTTCCCGGAGCTGGAATGCATCCTCGAAAAAGACCCTTACGAGATCCTCATCAGCTCTGAAATGCTCAAATGTATCAATGACGCCATCAACGCCCTGCCTCCCAAATGCAGGATGGTCTTCCGCCTGACGCGAGAAAACAACCTGAAATACAGCGAAGTGGCCGAACTACTGGAGATCTCGGAAAAAACAGTGGAAAATCAAATGGCCATTGCCTTAAAAAAGCTGAGCGCCTCCATCCTGTTCAAGCTCGTATAAATACCCCGCCCGCCCATTCCTCCATCCGTTCCATCCCCTCCAACCACCTCATCCGTCCCCCCCGCCAAAAAATCTTTTTCTCCCTTTTGGGGGTAACAGCCCCGCGCGTGTCTCCTTCCTGGAGACACAACATCGTTATCAAATATGTCCGCAAGCAGGCTGTGGGAATTATTGGCCCGAAAACATAACAACGAACTTTCCGGAGACGAGCAGGAGGAATTGGACCAGCTGCTACGGCTGCACCAGGATGTATTCGAACTGAACGAAACATTCTCCCGGCTGAAGGATATGGACGTCAAAAAGCTCACGACGCCCGCGGATGAGGAAAAGAGCAGGCAGTCGATTGCCGCCAGGATCGCAGCGCTGGCCCCCCTCCGCCCGGAAGAGGTCCGTCCGGATGAGATCCGCACCGATGATATCCTTCCCGATCATACCCACACCAATGAAGTCCGCCCCAATCAAATCCGTCCCGATGGTATCCACCCCAATGATATCCGCTTCGATGCCTCCGGCGAAGTAGCGCCCCAGTCCGCCCAGCCAGATCAGCAGGACTTCTCCGCCGCCGAAGACTTCCCGCCCCCATCCCGTGTCCTCAAAAGGGTCATGGCCTGGGCCGCTGTGTGCTGCTGCCTGGTCGTAGGCGCCGTTTGGGTGTATCAACTGAAAAACCCACTCCATCTCATCGAAAACAAACAGAACGAAGTGGCCACCAGCCTGTCGAAATCCAAGGTCCAGCTGCCCGATGGCTCCATCGTCATGCTGAACAGGCATAGCAAGCTGGTGTATAACAAGGATTTTGGCGCGACCAAAAGAGAGATCAGCCTGACAGGAGAAGCCTTCTTCGATATTTCGAAGAATGAGTCCGTTCCACTCACCGTGATAGCCGGCGCCGTGAGGATCAGGGTCATGGGCACGGCCTTTAATGTACGGGCCTATTCCGATGATTCGACCATCGAAACCTCCCTGATCCGGGGCAGCATAGAGGTCAGCTCCATTGATGACCCCGAAAGACCCATCCGCATGCGGCCAAATGAAAAAATAGTGTTTGGAAAAGAGCCCTCTCCGCTCCCCTCGTCCGGCGATGGCAAGGCCCTGGCCACCCGTAAGCCAGCCCAAACCTTCGTGCAGATGAACAGGATAAAGCCCAATCCCATCGATAGCACGATCAACGAGATCGTCTGGGTGCAGGACAAGCTCGTCTTCAGCAAAGAGCCCTTTTACAGCGTCGCGCAGAAAATGGAAAGATGGTTCCAGGTCCGCATAAAATTCAAAGACAGGATCTCGGAGCAACTGTCCCTGACAGGATCGCTGGAGAAAGAAAGCCTCACGGAAGCCCTGGATGCCTTACAGCAGCTGACTCCTTTTAATTATAAGATAGACGGTGGCGTAGTGACCATCAGCAAAAAAATTAACCCTATTAACTAACCAAAAACACAACATGAGCAAATTCAAAGAATAAAAAAAGGGAGATGAAAAAGCATCTCCCCGTATGTCAGGAAAACAGGGTCTCCCGTGGAAAGCAGGCCCTTATTTATTACCTAACAATCTTAAAGGTATGATTTTTTTTAAAGCTAACTGCGGTTGGGAAGGGACCCTTTTTCCCAACGCAATGAGATGGATTATGAGAATTTCTTTCTTCATCACCACGATCTTCAGCTTACAGGTAGCAGCATTCGCTTACTCACAGAAGACGATGACCTTTTCTGTAAAGAAAGAACCCCTGGGCAATGTGCTCGCCCTGATCGAAGAGCGCTCCGACTACCGTTTCTTATACAATGACAATCCCGTTTTCGAAAAGAACAGGATCACCCTCACTCTTAACAATGCCAACATCGACGAAGTGATGAGAAAGATCCTGGACGGCACGGGTCTGACCTACAGCGTCAATAAAAAAGACCTGGTCATATTGGTCGTTTCGGGCAAGGAAGGCCTGCTGAAACCCATCACCGGCACCATCAAAAATGAAAAAGGCGAACCCCTGGCCAATGTCAGCGTCTCCGTAAAAGGCACGACGAAAGGCACCACCACCAACGCCGCCGGAGAGTTTACCATTGATGCCAACAACGGGGAAGTGCTCATCTTTTCCATGATCGGCATGGAAACCCAGGAAGCCGTCGTGGGGGACAAGACCACGCTCAGCATCTCGCTCAAGACAAAAGCTTCCCAGCAGGATGAGATCGTTGTCATCGGGTATGGCACCCTGAGCAATAAGGAGATTTCCAGCGCCGTCACGCACCTCAGTGCGAAAGACCTGCTCACGGTGGGCTCCAACAGCCCCCTGATGTCCATGCAGGGTAAGATAGCCGGGCTGTCCATTACCAATACAGCCTCCGCCGATCCGAACTCCACCCCCAACATTCAGATGAGAGGCGTATCCTCCCGTGACGCCGGCCTGGGACCCCTGTACGTCATCAACGGCATACCGGGCGGCAACCTCGATAATATCAACCAGAATGATATCGAGTCCATCGACGTCCTGAAAGGCGGCGCCGCCTCGGCCATCTATGGCACCAGGGGCAGCAACGGCGTCATTCTCATCACCACCAAAAAAGGCAGCGCCGAACCCCGGGTATTCTATGATGGATATACAGGCTTTGACTTTGCCACCAACAAGCTGTCCGTCCTTTCAAAAGACCAGTTCCTGGCGCACAAACGCGGCGTCGACTTCGGCGGCAACACCGACTGGCTGAAAGCCGTCAGCAGGAACCCCGCCTTTTCCCAGAAACATACCCTGCAATTCTCCGGCGGCAGCGCCAGGACCAATTACATGGCCTCCCTGGACTACAGGAACGCGGAAGGCATTGACCTCAGGGCCTCGAAACAGGAGTATGGCGGGCGTATCAACCTCAACCACCGATCTGCCAACAACCTTTTCGACATATCCCTGAATGTGGCGCCCCGGTATGCTAAGACCAACCGCGCGGACTACTCCGGGTTTAATTACGCCCTCACCCTCAACCCCACGCTGTCTGTCCTGGACAGCACAGGTAAATATGCCTATATCACCACCGGCTTCTTTGCCAACAACCCCGTGGAAGTGGCAAAGTCCATCCTGGCCCCGCAGGAAATAAAGTACCTCGACATCAACGGGTCCATGAAGGTCAACATCCTGCCCAACCTGAACACCATCGTCACCCTGGGCGAAGTCACCTCCTCGTTCCGGAATGAGGACTTCACGCCCTCCACCGTAAGCTACGTCCTGAAAAGGAACGGCGGCACCGGTCGCAGCTATGGCGCCCAGTCCCTGGACGAGAATGACCAGAAAAGCTTCGAGTGGCTGGGTAATTATTCGTTACAGGTGAAAGAGCATGCGGTAAAATTGCTGGCGGGCTATTCCTACCAGTACTTCACCTCATCCGGCTTCAGCGCGTCCAACCAGGACTTCCCCTCCGATGTCCTCACCTTTAATAACCTCGGCACGGGCATCTGGAACCTCCAGGCAGGACAGAATGGCGTCGGCTCCTACAGGAACAGCTCGAAGCTGATAGCCTTTTTCGGCAGGCTCAACTATGATTTCGATCAGAAATATTACCTGTCAGCCAGCATCCGGCGGGAAGGCTCTTCCAAATTCGGCGTGAACAACAAATGGGGCAACTTCCCCGCCGCCTCCGTGGCCTGGCGGATAACCCGCGAAACTTTCATGACTGGCATCACGTGGCTGAACGAGCTGAAGCTAAGGGCGGACTATGGCGAGACAGGCAACCAGGACTTTGGCAATTACCTTTCCCTCGACACCTACAGCGGATATGGCTATTATGTGTTTAACGGGACCACCTACCAGGTGTGGGGCCCCAGCCAGAACACCAATTACGACCTTCGCTGGGAAAAAGCGTCCAACTTCAATGTCGGTCTCGACTTTTCCGCGTTGGGCAACACCCTCTACGGCAGCATCAATTACTACACCCGCACGAACAAGGACCTGCTGGGCTGGTACAATGTCCCCAATCCCCCCAACGTACAAAATCAGACCTATGCCAATGTAGGCACCATGAAGAATTCCGGCTTCGAGATCCAGCTCAACGCCACCGTGTTAAGAGGAAAGCATTTTGCTTACAATGTGTCGTTTGCAGGCGCCACGAATAACAATAAGTTCGTCTCTTTTTCCAACGACCTCTTCAAAGGCCAGAAATACATCGATGTCGTCTCCATGCCCGGCCCCGGCAGCCCCGGCAATCTCCAGCGTTTGCAGGAGGACCAAAGGATCGGCGGCTTCTATGCGCAAAAGTCCGCCGGCGTGGACCCTACAGGCGCGCTGCTGGTATACGATAAAAAAGGCACCGTCATCACGGGCGACAAGGCCAACAACGACGACAAACGATTCGTCGGCAACGGCCTTCCCCAATTTACGGCCAGCATGGGCCACAGCTTCTCCTACAGGAACTGGGATCTGAGCATTTTCCTCCGGGGCGCTTTCGGCTACAAAATATTCAACACCGTTGCCTTCTATCTCGGCACGCCATCCACACAGCAGGACGCCAACGTACTTACTTCAGCCTACAATGGCAGCAAATATGCAAAGCTCACCAATCCCTCCACTTATTCCGTGTTGTCGGACTATTTCCTGGAATCCGGGAGCTTTGTAAAGCTCGCAAATGTATCCATCGGCTATACGAAACCGTTTAATTCAAAATACCTGCGATCGCTGCGGCTGTATGCCACCGGAAGGAACCTGCACACCTTCACTGGCTTCACGGGCGGGGACCCGGACCTGATACCCGTGAATGGCCTGTATCCCGGCGTGAACAACACGCTGTCTTATTATCCTTCCACCATTCAGCTGCTGTTAGGGCTCCAACTTAATTTTTAAGATCAATCCACTACCATGACACGGAATAAATTCTTCACCTGTACCAGGTTTATTTTGCCAGGCTTCCTGCTTCTCCTGGCTAACAGCTGCACCAAGCTGGACGAACAACTATATGACAAGATCACGTCGGCGAATTTCCTGCAAACAAAGGACGATGTGACCCGGGATTTCCTGCGCGCCTTCGAACACTCCTATTGGAGCATCCAGGGAGGGTCCACCTTCATGATGCAGGAGAACAGCAGCGATGAATGCATGACACCCAACCGCCAGGGCGACTGGTACGACGGCGCTCAATACCAGCGGGTGCACTACCATACCTGGACGCCGAATGACGGCTATACCAACGACGCCTGGAACGCCTTTTACCAGGGGATCAACCTGGCCACCAATTCCCTGGAAGATATGGAGTCCATCAAGGATCCCGGCAAATTCACCCTCACCCAGGCGGACATCGACGATTTCGAGGCGGAGCTGAGAGTGCTCAGGGCCTGGCTTACTCTGAGAGCCTTCGACTTTTACAGGAATATCGTTCTCGTCACCAAGGTCAAAGGAGAGACAAAGGGAGGGCCCCAGGCCACCCCGCAGGAAACTTTCTCCTTTCTGGAAAAAGAGCTGACCGAAGCCATCCCCAAGCTCCGCACCGCCGCCGACCTGGGTGACGCGGCCATTGGCAGATGGACCAAGGCAGGCGCGGCCGCCTTGCTGATGCGCCTCTACCTGAATGCCAAGGTCTACACCGGGGTGGATAAGTTCGCCGATTGCGCCACGGTCTGCCAGGATATCATCGATGGCAAATATGGCGCGTATGCGCTGGAAACAAGATGGGACGCTCCTTTTGATTACAACAACGCCGCTTCGAAAGAGACCATCTTCGGCTTCCCCGGCAGCTTTGGCCTTACGCATTGGCAATACGACGGCGGCATGTATTTCTGGATGCTGCCCTACCAGGCGCCCCGGTACTTCGGGTTCACCGACTTCGGTGACGCCAATCCCAAATATGCGCTGCAGCCCGGCAGGGATGTGGACAGCGTCGAATATCCTTTTGCGTTAGGCAAGCCCTTTGTCAAATTCCATAAATATCCCGACGATCTCCGGCTGTTGAAATATAAGAACCTCGGCAACAGCAAAAGGCAAGGCATGTTCCTCTTTGACTACCTGCCTTATATCAATTCCGATGGGCACCCCGACACCGTAAGAGGCAACAAGGGGCCCTACCCGCTGTTCCTCCGTGACCAGGTGGGCATGTTCCTCAACACAAAGCCCGGCACGCCCATCGCGGACAAAGAGTCCAATATGAACCATGCGGACCACAACTCCGGCGTCTTTCCCGTCAAATACCCTTACTATCCCAGCGACGACCCCAATAAGATCGGATCCGCCTATGCGGAGATAAGGCTGGCGGAAGTGTACTATTCCCTGGCCGAATGCAAATACAGGGCAGGAGACAAGGCCGCGGCAGCCGTCCTGCTCAATACCGTACGGGCACGGAACTATCCTCCCGGCTCGCCCAGCCTGTACAATCCGGATGGCAGCCAGCTGACAGACCAGGAAATGCTGGACGAATGGGGGCGTGAGTTCCTGGTCGAAGGCAGAAGACGTACCGACCTCGTCCGGTGGGGCGTGTTCCACACAGGCGCATGGTGGGACAAACAGCCCGATGCAGACGACCATACCGATGTTTTCCCCATCGGACAAAATGTGCTGAATGTATCGACGCAGCTGAAACAGAATCCGGGATACTGATGTCAACAGCAGGCCCCGGTCACCCCGGGGCTTGCTTTATTGCTGTGGAATTTTTCCTGCCTTGCATCTAAAGGGGAATTATGTCCAACCATCAGCTTCGCTCCGCCGTGCGGTTCCTCGCCCGTCACAAAGGCTATGCTGGGATCAACATCCTGGGTCTGACGCTGGGCCTTTGCGCCTGCCTGGTCATCTACCACATCGTCAGCTACGAGTTCAGCTTTGACCGCGCCTATCCCGGCCGGGACCGCATCTACCGCGTCGGCTGTCGCATCCGGATAGACAATGGCAACGGCGTCATCAACGAAGGCTATGGCAAAAGCATTCCCGCTCCGGCCCCTGCAGCCCTCCTTGCCGAAGTCCCCCACATCGAAACCCTTGCCGCCTATTATCCGTATAATGTCAGCATCACCATCCCCCCGACCGGCGGCTCCGGCGCGCCCGTTCGGCTGGAACCTAAGGGCGCCAACCCTTTCATCAGCACTACCATCATTGCCTCCGGGGACTACTTCAACATCTTCCCCTACACCTGGCTCGCCGGCAACCCCGTCCAATCCCTCAGCCAACCCTATAGCGTGGTACTGACTGCCAGCCGCGCCCGCGACTACTTCGGCCATCTCCCCGCCGACCAATACATCGGCCGTGCGCTCATTTATGATGACTCCCTGCACGTTCGTGTATCCGGCATCATCAGCGACTATGAAGGCAACACTGATTTCCCTAACACCGACTTCATCTCCTTCCCGACCATCAGCCACAGTTTCCTGAAGGATATATTCCGCCACGACCTGTGGCGCTTCAACCTGGGCGTCCCGGGTATCCAGGCGTTCGTAAAGCTTTCCAAGAACGCTAATGCCACGAAGACTGCTGCCTTGTTCGACACGATATTGCAACGTCACATCGCCAACGATGCCTTTCTGCGGCTGCTTAAACTCAATATGGTCCTCCAGCCGCTCGGCGACGTCCATTTCAACGCAGCCTATGACAACGATGGCATCCGCAAGGCCAACCGGCCAGCCCTTTACGGCCTCATGGGCGCCGCGGTCTTCATCTTATTGCTGGCGATCGTCAACTTTATCAATCTGTCCACCGCTCAGGCCCTCCAACAGGCAAAGGACATGGGCATCCGCCGCATCCTTGGTGCTACCCGCCGCCGGCTCATGGGGAGATCGCTGACCGAGACGGCCATCCTCACCACCCTATCCGCCATCATCGCCCTGGCGCTCTTCCGTCCGGCGCTGGCGCTCTTTCATAATTACCTTCCGGAAGGCCTCCCTTTTAACCCCTTCAGCCCTGCCGTTCTTTTCTTCGTCGTTGGAAGCAGTATCGTCACCACCTTCCTGGCCGGTCTCTACCCGGCGATAAGCCTCGTGCGCCTTCAACTTTCCCAAAACCTGCAGCCGCAAAACACCCGGAGGTTCACGCTTCGCCGTGTCCTCATCGTCTTCCAGTTCTCCATCTCCCTGCTGTTCATCATCACCTCGCTCGTCGTCGGCCGCCAGATCAATTATATGCTGGATGCCGACATGGGTTTTTCCAGCAGCGCCGTGGTCACCGTCGCCGGCCTCAACGCTTCTCCGCAACAGATCCGCCTCTTCGCCCGGCAGGCCCTCGGCATTCCGGGAGTACAGGAAACTACCCTGCAAGGCCACGCCCCCGCCGGTGTGCAGGCCATACAAAATCCCCTGCAGCTGGATCACCGCACTGACAATAAACTGGAGGTGCACATCCAGCCCGGCGACCGGCAATTCATCCCCTTCTATCATATTCGACTGCTGGCAGGCCGTAACCTCTCGTCCGGCGATAGTCTGAGAGCGTTCGTCATCAACGACACCTACAGAAAAGCGCTCGGTTTTTCAAAGCCGGCCGATGCCTTGGGGCACACCCTTACGTGGCAGGGCAAGACCCTTCCCATCGTCGGCGTCGTGGCCGACTTCCACACCAGCTCGCTTCATACGGCCATTCCCGCCCTTGTCATCGTCCGGGCTGCCGACCGGGACAACAGCGTCGGCCTCCGCATCGCATCGACCGACCATCAGACGCTCTCCCGGCTGGAGACTCTCTGGAAAAACCTTCTGCCGGACCTACCCTTCACCTACACCTTCCTGGATGACAGCATCGCCCGGCTGTACCAAAGAGACAGGCAGCTATCGTGGCTGGTGGGCATCTCCACGGCGACGACCATTTTTGTCTCCTGCATCGGCCTGCTCGGGCTCACCCTCTTCATCGTCGAACGTAAAAAGAAAGAGGTCAGCATCCGCAAGGTGCTGGGCGCCGGCGTGGCCCACATCGTCTTCTTATTGAATAAGGAATTCTTGATGCTGGCGGGGATCGCGCTCGTCATCGCGTCCCCTATTGCCTTTCTGGGTATGCACCGCTGGCTGCAAAACTTTGCCTATCGTGTTACCATCTCCTGGTGGATCTTCGTACTGGCCGGACTGATCATCGTCGCCATCAGCGTCCTCACCATCAGCTTGCGCGTCTTCCGCGCCGCCCGTACCAACCCTACGGAAAACCTCAGGTCGGAGTAGTGTGCCGGTAAAGGTGAAAACGCGCAATTCCATTATCACCCTTTCAGGTAATGCAGGATGACAACGCCCGACTTCAATTGCCGCGTGTCCACCAACTTCAAAGGCCGCCTGACATCCAGCTGCAGCTGATCGAACAGGCGAACCCCTTTGCCCGCGATCACCGACTGCACACTGAAATAATATTCGTCCACCACGTCCATCTGCGTCAGCGCGGCGACGATCCCCGGACTGCCGATCGTCAGTAAGTCCCGGGCGCTCGTCTGCTTGAAATGATCGACATGCTCTTTTTCGATCTTTTTCACGATGGTGGAATTATTCCAGGTGGTGCCGCTGAGGGTGCCCGAGAACGCGAGCTTATCGATATCGTTCAGCGCCTGCGCCATTTTCACCTGTGCCGCCGGCTGGTTGTCACCCGACAGGATGGGCGGCCAGACACCCTGAAATAATTCGAAGGTATTACGGCCAAACCCCACCTTCTCCGTATGGCTCAGTATGCCATGGACATATTCGTGGAACTCCGCATCTGCGTTCACGTATTCACTGCCGCAAAATCCATCGGCCGTGACATTGATCAATGAAATTACCTTTCCCATAGTTGATTATTGAAGTGTTTTAAAATTTTTATAAGCAATTGCTCATTTCTTCTCACAAAGCTACCTGTTACAAATCACCTCAAAGGGGTGCAAATTTTACAACTTAGGGGGTCGTTTGTGCACGTAATTCGATCTATCTTTGAGCCATGAAACCAGGCAGGACGAAACAAATCAGTTTTTTACTGGCCGACGGAGTGCTGAAACCCAGCTCCCTGTTCAGCGCTATCGAGGTCTTCGAGAAAGCCAATGAATTCTACAGCACCCAGGGCATGGGGCCGTATTACGACATTCAGATCGTAGGGTCCGACCTCCGGCAGCATTTATTGAACACCTCTCTTGTGATCAGTGACATAAAGGATATCAAAAGTGTAAGAAAGACGGACTGTATCATCATACCCAGCTTCGATGGCAATGATGCATTTGCGATCCAAAAAAGCGGGGATGCCATCGCCTGGATGGTGGCGCAGTACAAAGAAGGGGCGGAAATAGCCAGCCTGTGCACGGGCGCCTTCCTGCTGGCCGCCACCGGTCTGCTGAAAGGAAAAAAATGCTCCACCCATTGGATGGCGCAGGAGGCATTCCAGGCCATGTTCCCCGACCTACACCTGTGCACCGACAAGGTGATCACGGACAACAAGGGCCTCTATACAGCCGGGGGCGCTATGTCCAGCCTGAACCTGGTGCTGTACCTGGTGGAAAAATACAATGGAAGAGAGGTCGCCCTTTATTGTTCGAAGATCCTTCAGATAGACATAGACAGGGATTCCCAATCGCCCTATATGATCTTCAAAGGCCAAAAAGAGCACAATGATGAAGAGATCAGGACGATGCAGGAATATATCGAGGACAACATTGATGAAAGGATCACCGTCGAACTGCTGGCCCAAAAGTGCGACATGAACAGGGTGGTTTTTTCCAGGCGATTCAAGAAAGCTACGCAGACCTCCCCCATAGAATATATTCAGCGGGTGAAGATCGAGGCCGCCAAAAGGAACCTGGAAGCCGGAAGAAAGAACATCAATGAAGTAATGTACTCCGTCGGCTATACAGACGTAAAAGCGTTCAGGAGTACATTTAAAAAAGTAGCAGGCATTACACCCCAGGAGTATAAGGCAAAGTTTGGGATCCGGTAGTCTTGAAGCCCCGGTCACCCGGTGCTTTCTTTCAGGTCCTCAGGACCCCTTTGCCAGCTCGATCATCGCTGAAAGCTCTTCCACTGCCGCTTCATCTCCGCCCGAGAAACCAGTGATGCGAAACCGGATCCGGCCGTTCTTGTCCAGCACGAACTTGGTGGGGATGCCCTGGATGCCGAAAGCTTCCACTACTTTATTGCTTTTCGTCTCCGCATCCTTCAGGTCCATCAGCACCTGGAAGCTGAAGTGATTGTCCTCGATATATTTTTTAGCTGCCGCCGTAGGGTCATCCTCGCCTTTTTCCCAGGTATGAATGAAGAGGAATCGCACACTGGGATCATCCTTGTATTTATTCACGGCCATCTGCATGGCAGGGAACGATCGCTTACAGGGTCCGCACCAGGTGGCCCAGAAATCCAGGACTACCGTCTTTCCCTTCAACTCTTCCGTAGACACCGTATTACCATTGACATCCTTCAGCACGAATGCCGGCGAAGGCTGGTTCATCATCGTGTTCTTCAGGTTGGCGATGACGTTTCGGGTGATCTCCCGTTGCATGCCGGCCAAATAGGCATCATAACCCTTTCCACCCGGATGCAGCCGCGTATACAGGTCCCGGTGAAGGCTTTTCAGCTCATTGTCGGCCAGTCCTGTTCTCACGACTGAATCCGCCTTGGCATAAGCCTCCTTGTCTCTCCCCATTGCGGCGAGGATCTTCGCATACCTGCCGTTGACCGACGGGTCATCGGGCTTTCCTTCCGCTAGGGCCTTTCGGATATATACCAGGGCGCTGTCATATTTTTTTTGCTTGAACAACCCACTGGCGTAATAGTTACAATAACCCCGGTAGCCATGCGCAGCGAAATCTGCCCCTTCCTCCGTCTTGCGGCTCGTCTTGAATGCATACGCGTTCTCCATGGCCTTTTTGTAAAGCCCCATGGCGGCATCGATAAAGCCATTCTTTTCCAGTTCCATGCCGACGCCGGCCCATCCTTCTCCCTTCCAGGCCGGGGTGGTCACCATGTCCGCGTACAGCAACGCCTTCTGCACATTTTTTTCTTCGGCATAGGTCCTGGCCACATCGTTGGAGGCATAATCGTACAAGATCGTGCTTCCTGGGAATCGCGCTGGCGGGTACTTGCTCTTCCAGGCAAGATAGGCCGCCTCTTTGGCCGCCGCGCCTTTTGCATCATAGACCGCGGTCACCTCTTTTCCCCGCCAGTATTCGCCGCCGGGAAATTTTGTTTTGATAACGCCTTCGACACTGTCGGCTACCGCGTTCTTCTTCATGGTGTAAAAGTATTGCCATGCCATCATCCAATCCTTTTCATTATCCGTCTGCAACAAGCCATAAAGCTTGCCTGACAGCAATTCCCTGTCCGCAGCCGCCTTCGACGTTGCCAATCGATAGTAGAAGCGGGCCGTCGTATCTCCCGCCTGCTGCGCATGGGCGCCAAAAAGAATGGCCGTCAGCGCCAGGGTCTGTATAATGATCTTTTCTTTCATAGTCATATGCTTATTGTGTGAACCTTTTTGTGTGAACCTCTTGTGTGAACCTTTTGTCCGAAGCTTTTGTCCGAAGCTTTTTGTCTGAAGCTTTTTGTCCGAACCTTTGTGTGACCCCATCTTTTATTGCTTCCGCAGCGTATCCGTGATGATCCTCCATCCACTCGATCCCTGGTATTCATAATTGAGGATAAAGGTTTTGGTATCCGGGTAGTATGCATTGGTAGCGCCTGGCACCATCTGGCTGTTGGCGAGCGGACCGCCGCCGAGGAATTGCGTGACCTCGCAGGAATTGTCGCTGTTGACCTTGATATTCATCGTATAGCCGCTGGCGCCCAGGTCGGCCAGGTCGCAGCTCACCGTGCTGGGGTCCACGTACGAGAGGAATTTCGTCCTGTCCAGGGCGCGCGGGAGCGTAGGATGGGTAAAATATCCCGTCTCCGCATAGTTCCCCATGTATTTATTCACTTTCAGCTCCGGTATCGTGGCGGTAACGATGACATATGTCTTCGAATCGCCGCTGGCGGCGGTCACCTTATAGTACCGCGGGGCCGAATAATCGCCCGCATCGCCGAAGGCCGGCGCATTGTCTACAGGGGCCACCATGGCCATATCCGAGATCGTGGCGTATGCCCAGAGCTTGCTGAGGCTGACATGGGACACCTGGTCCACGGAAAAGGACGAAGGAAGCGAAGGGCTGCAATAGATCGTGTCATTTGAGATCACGATGCTGTTGTTCAGGGTGGCTTCATTGTAGGTGATCTTCTGATCCGCGGCGCCCGCATGCGTAGTATCATACCACTTGTACTGGTAAGTGACGAAGGTGAGCGCATTGCCGGCGGATGGTTTGTCCGGCGACACCGCCGTCTTGATACAGGAGCTTGCCAGCAGGCAGAAGACCGCCAGGATGGTACAGCTATAGTTGCTTATATAGGAGTTCATGTTGTCTTTTTTCTCGGTATGAAAATTTTCTTAATTATACCCCTCGTTCTGCGTGAGGCTGGGATTCACCAATGTCTGTGCCGTCGGGATGGGGAGGAGACCCTTGGTCGCACTCCGGTAGGAAGGCTTGATAGGGCCGATCACGTCATTCACCGTACCCGTGCGCCGCAGGTCGAACCAACGGTGGGTCTCCCCGAACAACTCGACTTTTCTTTCGGCCGCAATGGCAACCAGCAGCTCCGTCGATGTCGCAGCCGTGGTATTGGAAAGGCCCGCCCTGTTCCTGACAGCATTCAGGTCGTCCTGCGCCCCCGTGAGATTCGTATTCAGCGCCGCCCGGGCTTCCGCCCTGATAAGATACTGCTCGGCCAGCCGCAAAATGACATTGTATTCATTGCCTGCCGTAGCCGTCGCCAGCTTGTATTTATTGATCTTATAGAAGGTGGCCCCGTTGGACACCACCGCATCCACCCACTGCGTTGCCCTGTTGTCTCCCGTCTCGAAGGAATTGACGAATCCCGGGTACAGCGTATACAGGGGGACCGCGGTGGCCGACGAGCTCCGGTAGCTGGAGCCGAACAAAGTGGAATAGCCATAGAGCGTCGAGAATTGCAGGATGACCTCGGGGCTCGTGGTGATGAAGGTGGAATTGAGCGCCGGCAGGCTATAGCTGACATCCGCCGCCCCGATCACGCGCGTCGCTTCCGACTCGGCGTTGGCATAATCCTTTGTGTAGAGATAGGCCCGGGCCAGCAGCGCAGCCGCCGCATATTTGTTCACTCTTGTCCTGGGATATGCCGCACTGCTGACATACGCCGATGGCAGCATGCTTTCCGCATCTTTCAGATCACTGATGATCTGCGCCCATACTTTGTCGGCAGAAGACCTGGCCAGTTTCGCATTGTCCAGCTCCAGCGTGTTGATGGTGAGGGGCACATCGCCAAAATAATTCACGAGAAAATAAAAATACCAGGCCCGGAAGAATTTGGCCTCCCCCGTCAGCTGACGCTTCACCGAATCAGGCAGCGTGGTGGATTGGGAGATCCCGTTGATAGCCAGGTTGGCCTCGCGGATCACGACATAAGGATAGTACCAGAAATTATTGGCCAGCGTGGCATTGCCAGGCGTGACGAACCCCTGCGCAAACCCCAGATTATCGGCAGCGGTACCGTTGTATTGCAGCTCATCGGCAGGCAGGGCGCCCGTCACCATGAGATACGGCAGGCTGCTCTGTGTAGTGTAGTAAAAAGAATATAAGGCAAGCACTGCTGCCGTGGCCGAAGCCGGCGTAGCATACGTATCTTCCGCAGAGAGCTGCCCCGGCGCCACGTCGATGGTGACATATTTCTCGCATGATGACAGGCCCGTGGCCAGCACCATTCCCACGAGAAGATATCGATTCAATATATTTTTAACTTTCATGATAGTAAGTATTAGAATGAACAATTAACACCGATCACCATCGTCCGTAATGGAGGGAAGTTCATATACCTGCCCGTGCCGACGCCCGGATCGGCGCCCGACACTCCCGTCTCGGGATCATAGGTGTATTTCTGTTTGGCCCAGGTGAAGATATTCTGCCCCTGTGCATAGAAGGTGACGGCCGTGAAATTGATCTTTTTCACCCAGCGCGCCGGCAGGGAATAATTCAGGCTCACCGTCTTCAGCTTGATGAAGGAGGCATCTCCCCAGGCCGAGCTGGAGTAATAGATAAAATCCGACATCGACGTGCTGGTGGCCACCGTCGCCGCCGGATAGAGGGCCTGGTCGCCATTCGCCCGCCACCTGTTCAGCGCATCTTTGCTCTGGTTGGCATAGGTGTATCCAAAGGGATTGGTGTTGGGATACGTTCCGATGGTGCTGTTGAGATACCCCATCCTGTGATTGAACTGGAAGAGGAAGTCCAGCCGCAGCCCTTCATACGAAAGGCTGTTGCCAATCCCCCCGTAGAGCGGATGCCCAACGCTCGCGGGAACCCTGTCGGCGGCATAGGTCATCTGGCCGTCGCCATTCTGGTCCTTGAACATAGGCAGACCGTTCTTGGGGTCGATGCCCCTGTACTGATAGAACTTTTGCAGGTTGGCGGGCTGCCCGATCACAAAGCTCGAGCTGTAGGAAGAATTGGCGAGGTTCGGGTAGGACACCAGCTTGTTGCGGGGAATGGTCAGGTTCAACGAGGTCGTCCACCTGAATTTTCCCTGGGTGATATTCACCGTGTTCAGCTCCAGCTCGAACCCTTTGTTCTCGATGACAGCCGGCAGGTTGCCCATATAGCTGTTGGTCCCGCTCTGCGTAGGGGTGGTAATAAAGGTAAGCACATCCGTCGACAGGTTGCGGTAGAGATCCGTCTTCAGCAGGACCCGGTCTTTCAGGAATCCCAGCTCCAGGGCCAGGTCCAGCTGGGTCGTTTTTTCCCAGTGCAGTCCCGGGTTGGCCAGGTTGGAAGGATACAGGATCGAGGCGCCGTTGTAGTTATTGCCCGACGAGGCCGTGTAAAGGGAAGAATATTGGTAGTTGAGTATCTGGTCGTTGCCCGTGATGCCATAGCTGCCCCGCAATTTCCCGAAGCTCAATACATGCAGGCTTTTGAAGAGATCTTCTTCAGTGAAGATCCATGCCGCGCCGACGGCGCCAAAATTACCAAAGCGGTGGCCCGATCCAAATCGGGAAGAGCCGTCCCGGCGCCCCGTGGCATCGAGGAAATATTTGTTGCCCCAGGCATAGTTCAGCTTGCCGAAGACCGCGCTGTACTTATAGAGCGAATAGTTATTGTAATTGATGACGATCGTATTGGCCGCGGCAATGGAGGTGATCAGATTGTCATTGCTGAAGCCCGTGCCCTGCATGGAGATGCCCGTCGACTTGTTCTGCTGGAAGGTGGACCCCGCCAACGCCGTCAGCCGGCCCCTGCCGATGGTCCGGGTGTATTCCACCTGCGGCTCGATGGTGTAATTGTCGTTGTCGTTCTTCGCATACAGCAGCTGGCTCACCGTCGAGGAAGCCGAATTTTGGGCCGAGGCGGGATTCGTCGAGGTCTGGTTGAGTCGCGTGGTGGAATAACCCAGGTTGGTCTTTACTTTCAAGCCGGGCATCAGCTCGTAGCTCAGCACCAGGTTGCCGATGAGGTTCGACGTCGATGCATCGTATTTCCTCATCAGGTAAGACAGGGGGCTCGCAAGGGTGAAATTCAGCGATCCGTCGCTGTTGTATAAAGGAAAATTGGGAGGAAGATTATAGATAGCGCTCAGATCGACGCTGGGCAGATTGTTCTTCATAGTGGAATAGCTGGCGGACAGGTTGATATTGAACTTTCCATCCCTGGTGGTATGCCCCGCGTTGATACGGTTGGAGAACATATTGTTGTTAAAGGATCCGGGGTACACCGTTCCTTCTGTGCGATACGTAGCGCTATACAAAAATTTCGTCTGTGCATTACCCCCCGACACCGACGCAGTGGCATTGGTGGTATGGGCAGTGCCGCCAATGGCCCATTTCTGCCAGTCCGTATAAGCCGTCTGGTTCCACACCTTCAGGTCCAAGGCATTGGACGTGGTGGGCGTCACGCCGGCATAATTGAAGGCATCCGTGCGCATGGCCAGGTATTCCTGGGTATTCATCATAGGAATGAAATGGTTCACTTTTGCAATGCCGTGGTTGGCATTCAGCGAAAAGATGGTCCGGTTCTGCACGCCCTTTTTCGTCGTTATCAGGATGACGCCATTCGCTCCCCGCGATCCATAGATGGCCGTCGCATCCCCGTCTTTAAGGACATCGATCCTTTCGATATCGTCGGGATTGATCATGCTCAGGGGACTGATACCGCCATTGGCGCCGCTGATCCCAAATGCGTTGAGGTTATCCGTTGCGGGAAAGCCGCCATTGAAGAGCGTGAACGGAACGCCATCGACGATATACAGCGGCACATAGCCGGCCATGGATACGCCCGACCCCGCGCCCCGGATAGATACTCTTACGGCAGCGCCCATCAGGCCATTGTCCTGCGTGATGACAGCGCCTGGTATCCTGCCCTGCAGCGCAGTGATAGGGTTGGTGATCTGCTGTTTCGAGATATCGTCTGAAGTGACCGAGCTGACGGCGCCCGTCGACTTTCTCCGCGTGGTACTGCCATACGCGATGATCTGCACCTCGTCCAATGCGCTCACCTTGGTCTTTACCGTCACGGTCACCGACACGCGGCCGCTCAGTTTCGTTTCATAGGTCTCGATGTTCGCGCCGCTGAATACCAGCGTCGCATTTCCATCCACGTTGGAGAGCTTAAACTCGCCATTGGCATTGGTAGTAGCTCCTTTGCCCGTATTCTTCACCAGGACGTTCACCGATTCCACAGGCTCTCCTTTCTCGTTGACCACCCGCCCGCGGATCTCTCCGGGCGGCAGCGGCGAAGCCAAAGGTTCGGCGCGGATAGACGGGGCCGCTTCTATCAGGACCATCTTATCCCTGATCCTGTAAGCAAGTCCCGTCCCTTGCAGGCAAAGGTCCAGCACCTGCGTGAGCGAGGCTTTTTTCACATCGATGCTGACCGCGGGCGTCTTATCCAATAATTGTTCGTTCCAGAGAAAAGAAAATCCCGTCTGCTGTTCCACCAGCCTGAAGACCTTTTCCAGCGTGATATTCCGCGAGGAGATCGTCACCTCCTGCGAATAACCGGAGGCGCTGACATGGAGGGAAGCGACCAGGATGAAAATTGCAGTTAATCTCATAATAAACAGCAGTTTGGCGGGCAAAGACCTCCCTGGGGCAAGAGCTTTGCCATGTACTAGCAGTTCCATACTTTTGTGCAGTTGGGTTTTGAAAGTTAAACAGTCATTTTGCAGTGTCTGATCTTAAACAGGATGGCCCAATATTTCCCGGGTTCTGCCGCAAACAGGATCCGGTTTTTTTTAAGCCTCCCTCATTCGTTCTTTTCTATTTTCTCATGCTGTGGGTTTGGGTTAAAAAATAATTACGGCGATATCAAGATGGTTTTTCCTTTCATCGTGTAGTGAACGCCATTGTCTTCCAGGAAGCCCAATACGGTGGCCAGGTTGACATCCCGGTGGAGGACGCCACCGATCCGGACGGCAGGGACCTTGTCCGTGAACGCAATGTCGACATCATACCAGCGTGAGATCTGGCGCATCAGCGCCGCGAAGTCGGTATTGCCGATGTCCATCCTGCCCCGTACCCATGCGGTCACTGCAGCCGTATCCACCTGCCGGACAGATAGCTTACCCGTGGACCGGTCGATCTTCCCCTGCCGGCCCGGCGTCAATGCCACCGCCCCGGCCTCCGCCTTCAGCCTCACCGATCCTTCCAGGAGGGTAGCGTTGATATTGTCCTCGTCGTCATAGTCCGCCACATCGAAATGTGTGCCCAGCACTTGTACCTCGCCCCTGCCGAGCTGCACGATAAAGGGACTGTTCCGATCCTGCGCCACCTCGAAATAGGCCTCCCCGCTGACGACGACCCGGCGTTCCCTGCCCGCAAAGACCGTGGGATAACGAATGGAGCTGGCGGCATTCAGCATCACCTGCGTGCCATCCGCCAATACCAATCTGAATTGTCTCCCCCTTGGCGTAGTGATCGTATTGTACAGGACAGCGTCACCGGCGGCCTTTCCACCATAGATGATCTGTCCTTCTTCCTTCCGTAACGACACATTTCCTTCCTTTTCCAGCAGCCCGTCCTGCACACTGTCCAGCTGCACCTGCCGCCCATCCGACAACGTCAGCATAGCCCCGCTCCTTCCCGGAGGCGCATCGATCCTGGCCAAACTTCTTCCGCCGGCCAGCTCACCTCCGCCGCCCTTGCCGCTCCGGGACAGGTAAATACCTCCCGCCAGCAATAAGACCAATGCTGCCGCCCCGATGGCCTTCCACCGCCACGGGTACAGCCTCACCACGGGCGCCGGAGACGCAGGCTCCTTCTCCTTCGAATCGATCCGGGCCAGCAGAGAAGCAAATATTTCCTTTTTATCATGGTCCCCCGCGCTGCCCGCAAAAGCGGGGTCCGAAAAAGCCCCTTCCAGTATCCCGTCCAATGCCCCCTCATCATAGCCCGCTTTGATCATTGCATGCAGCTGCAACAGCTCTTCCGGGCTGATGGACTCGTCAAGATATCTGGCAAACAAATGCTGTATAGTCATAAGAAGGTTATTGAAAGGAAAGACGGATGGCCCGCAAAAAAGAGAACATCCTTTTGAAAAAAAATCAGGAAAAGAAAAAACAACGGCACAAGAAAATGATAATTAGCAGCTTATCGGCGTTCTCCGCCAGCTGCTCCCGCAGCGCCATCAACGCCCGCACCATGTATGTCTTAGAAGACAGCGGCGTAATATGCAGTCTTTGCGCAATTTCCTCATGGCTCAGGCCCTCGAAACGATGGAGGATGAACACCCGCTTCAGCTGCGCAGGTAATCCCATGACCGCCTGCTCCAGCGCACCCGTCAGCTCCTTCTGCTCCAGCTGGCGCTGCGGCGAAATGCCGTCACCGGAAAAATAATGGATGAGGAAGGCCAGGTTGGATTCCCGAAAGACCTTCGTTCTCAGATGATCATGAACGAGATTGCGGGTAATGGTATAGAGAAATCCGCTGAAGTTCTGCACGGAAGGCAGTGCGGCCCGCTGTTCCCACAGCTTTAAGAAAATGTCCTGCGCAAGATCTTTCGACTGCTCCGGTGATTTGGTCAGGTGCAGGCTCGTGCCATACACCTGGTCCCAGTATACTTCGAATAGCTGATTGAAGGCTTGCTTATCACCACCGGCTATTCGTAACAACAGCGCACGCACATCATATAATTTTTCTTCCCCCAATCGCCGATCGATATAGTTTTGGAAACTGCAATATAGACATTTCTCCGGGCTTGCCGGGGCAGGAAATACGTAGAACTACCTTTGTTATTCTTCTCCGATTCGCTTACATTTAATAGAACCGGCCTTTCTTCAACGACCTGCTGCCACCCAAAAATCACGATCATGCCAACACCCATCGACCTCTTCCGGCCGCAGCGGCCGGACACGATCCCTTCCGTCCGCCTGCTGCTGAACCAGGCACGCAAAGATGCCGTCACCTATTTCCCTTCCCCGGTGGACTGGCGGGATGAAGTGCTGTATTTTTTATTGCCCGACCGCTTCAGCGACGGAAAAGAAGCCAACAGGCCCTTACTCCAGCGAAGCGAGATCCACACCATGCGGCAAACCAACGCTTTTCCCAACATCAGCTGGGAACAATGGGCCACGTCCGCACTGAGATGGCAAGGCGGCACCATCAGTGGCATCCAATCCAAACTAAACTACCTGCACCAGCTGGGGATCACCACCATCTGGATAGCGCCCCTCTATAAACAACGCCTCCGCAAAGACACCTATCACGGCTATGGCATCCAGGATTTTTTAGACATCGATCCACGGTTTGGCACACGCAAAGACCTGATAGCGCTAATCAGCGCAGCGCACGACCTGGGTATCCGTATCATCCTGGATGTGATCATCAATCACAGCGGTGATAACTGGGCCTATATCCCTCCCGGCGCCGGGCCCGGGCAGGAGGTGCGCAATCCTTTTTACAAACCCTTCCCCGACTATTATGGCAATCCCGGCGACCCCGTCATGCGGGAGTGGACCACCGCCTGGCGCAATGCGCAGGAACAGCCCTTTCATCCTTCGGGTAATACCCCTTTCAACCCGGATGAAGCCGCATGGCCCAGGGAATTGCAGGACGTCCATTCCTACACACGCGCCGGCAAGGGCAGCCTCAATGACAACGACCTGGACAATGATAATGCCGAGCACAAACGCACGGACTTCGAAGACCTGAAAGACTTCGCCCTGGACAATGGGCACACTTTCGCCTTTCTTTGCGACTGCTTTAAATATTGGATCGCCCTCACGGATTGCGATGGGTTCCGCATCGACACCGTCAAGCATATCTCCAAGGAAGACGCCCGTAACTTCTGCGGCGCCATCCTGGAATTTACCGAAAGCATCGGCAAACGCAATTTCCTCCTCGTGGGCGAGATCGCAGGCGGCGACGACAACCAGGATTTTATCATGAATTATATGGAGCTGGTGCAACGCAACCTGAAAGCCGCCCTCGACATCGGAAGCGACCGTGTCCTGTTGAGCAACATGGGGAAAGGACTCATCGATGCAAAGGATTATTTTGACGGCTTCGCCGAAGAAAGCAAAGGTTTTGCCTCTCATCGCAGCTTCGGCAACCGTCACGTCTCCATCCTGAATGACCATGACCATGTGATAGGGGAGAAATTGCGTTTCTCTGTGGGGATACCGGACTTGTCCCTGGTGAAGGATTACCAGGTAGTGGTGCCCACTGCGATCCAATTATTCACCCTCGGTATACCCTGCATCTATTATGGGACCGAACAGGCTTTTTCCGGCCCGCCGCAAAGCCAGCAGCCTTTTCTTCCTGAATTCGGCAAGTCGGATCGCTATCTGCGGGAAGCCCTATTCGGCCCCGAACATCCCAGGGGCAATCACAGCCAGGACCTCGCCACCCAGCTGGATACGCAGGACCAGAGCCTGCCCGGCTTTGGCGCATTCGGCACCAGCGGCCGCCATGTTTTCGATCCTTCCAGTCCCGCCTTTATCCGGATAGCCGCCCTGACAAAAGTACGCGCGCAATTCCTCGTGCTGAGGGTCGGTCGCCAATACAGGCGGCAACTGCGCATCTTCGGAGATTTCGCCTACCCGACAGCGGGAGAGCTGGTAGCCTGGAGCCGCATCCTGGACCACCAGGAAGCCGTGTGCCTGGTGAATCCCAATGGGGGCAATGGCGCCGTCCGGGGAGGGGACGTGGTCGTGTCTTCGGAACTTTGGGAAGCAGGGGCTGCTTTCACCGTCGTCGCCAACACAGCGCAGACAGCCGCCGATGCGCAGGGAGTCCTTTACACCGGTACGCATCCCGTCGGCTCAACCGTACAGGTGCAGGGGGCGGCGAATGGAGAGCCGGCCTACCTGGCCATCCGGCAAGTGCAGCCGGCGGAGGTGCTGGTGCTGGTGAAGGAATATTGATGCAGGAGAGCACATCCGATTTTTGTCGGATAGACCGGAATGTACTATTATTGTTTGATGCGCGCTAAATCCACTAAGACCGTTCGACGCTCACCACGCTTGAACCTCCTCTTTGCCATTATTACGTTTACCGCCATGTTATTGACGGTCTGGGAAATGACGATCTATCAAAAAACATTCATTTCTTTTGGCCTGGCGTTCGGCATCTGGATCCTTCCAGGAATAATAACTACACCCTTGTTAAACAAATTCGTATTGACACTGTCTCCGGCAGCCAGTCTTCCAACACAGTTCGCTTACAATACTGTTACCTGGGGCGGCCTCGTGCTATTCTTCTTTATGTGGAGCAACAAAACCTTTGCCGATGCGAAAGAATACAAGGTCGACGCCAGCATTGTTTCAAGAGGACACATGACAGATAGGAATAGATCCTGTAAAAGACCCTACGTTGTCATCAAGTATAATGAAGTGGAAAAACGGCTGGTATATAGTTGTACGACCAACGAGAAAGCATATAGCTATGTTGAATTGGCAGTAGCCCGTGGCCTGTTCGGATTTGATGTGCTGATAAGATATACGCTGGTTGATCCAGACCCGGTATTTCTAAATAAAAAAAGCCCCGCTTTTTAGCAGGGCTCTATACTGTTCTTGCATATGTAAGGCTTGCAACCACCTACACCTTCTTTGATCTTAGTCTGCACTCCACGCTCAATATCCTTCATTCTGCACAAGCTTCGGATTCAGCGCAATTTCTGTAGCCGGCACAGGCATCACCCGCTTCAGTACATTGGCATCCGTCTTAAAGCCCCATTTGTTCTCGAACTGTCCATAACGGATCAGGTCATTCCGGCGCCATCCCTCCCAGGCCAGCTCCCTGGCCCGCTCATCCAATACCCCCTGCAAGTCGACATTACTGACAGGGTCCGCATGTGCGCGGGTCCGGATCTTATTCACCAGGACATCGGGCGTTTGCAATTCCCCTTTCACCGTCGTGGCCGCAGCTCCACGCAGGATCGCCTCCGCCTTCATCAGGATCACGTCGGCAAGGCGGAACACGGGAATATCGTTGCTGGCAAATCGGGAGGAAGGATTGGCATTCGGATCGGGATAGTACTTGATGGAACGCGCGCCCATCAGCTGGCCCAGCACATCATTGCCCACGTCCAATTTATCGGGGAAGCCCGGTTTCAGCTTCAGCGTATCGGACACCACCACCGGCCAGTTGACAGGACCGTCCGGACCCGTATACGTCGCATCCAGCGCCTTCTTTGTCGTCGCATACAATAAGGGCGAGCCATCCCAGTTGTACTGGGGTCCTGAGAGCCAGGTCGCGTTGCGCACGTCGTTGTTCAAATTGAAATAAGCGTGGAAATCCGGTATCGTGCTGAGGGCGACGCTCGGTCCAAAGGGTATCGAGTATTTCTTGACAAAGCAGGCATGCAGGCCAAAACGCTCGAAGTGATCCCCGGGGATCGAGTTGGCATCGTAGGGAATCGCCAGGATCGTTTCTTTCACCTGCGGCCCATTGGTGGGCGCGAAAACATCGTTGTAATTCGCATCCAGCGTATACGGCGCATTCGACAATATGCTGTCCGCCATCGCCACCGCATCCGCGTTACGGTCCGTACCCACATAATACTGGGCATTCAAATACAATTTCTCCAGCAGGGCAAAAGCCATCCATTTGGTCGGCTTGCCATAGCTGTTCCCATCCACGTTCGCCGGAAGGCCGGGCAACGCAGATTTCATCGTGCGCTCGATATAGTCGAAAACCTCCGCCCTGGGCCTGGTGGCAGGCTGGGTCACCTGCGGGAAAGTATCGAGGATCGGGATATTGCCGTAAAGGTCCATCATTAAGAAAGTAAACAGGCCCTTCATCGCTTTCATTTGCGCGATCGATGTCCCGGCCGTAGCGCCCGCGTTGGGACTATTCAATACATTGATGGCCTGGTTGGCCAGGTTGATCCCCGTAAAACCCCACTGCCAGGTGGAGATGACATAAGGATGGTCCTTGGTCCAGGTATGCAGGTGCATGAACCGGTATTTACCGCCATCATCATAATTACCGTCACGGGCAGGGATAATGGCCTCGTCCGTACAAAGCTCCTGGAAGAGCCAATAGTCCACGCCATAGCTGTAGCCGGAACCATTCATCCAGTATTTGCTGTCTCCCAGCGTACTGTTGGCCAGCTGGCCATACACTGCGCCCATCATGGCCGCGTAAGAGCTGCTGTTGTTCGGAAAATTGCCGGAGGTATAACGTGATTTTACATCCACGTCGAGTTTGGTGCAGGACGCGGCCGCCAGAACGAGCATCCCGAAAAATATCTTATAGTGTTTCATCTAGATTGAATTTTAAATTTATTTGAACTGTACGTTCATCCCCAGAATGAACGAACGTGTCTTGGGATAATAATCACGGTTGTCGATGCCCGGGGTCAGCCCGCCGATGTTTATTTCCGGGTCGATGCCCCTGTAGGAGGTCACCGTGAAAACATTGTTCACGCTGCCATACAGGCGGATCTGGCGGAAGTTGACGTCATCGAAATGGAAGGTGTAACCCAGTGAAAGGTTTTCCAGACGCAGGTAAGACCCGCTTTCCAGGAACCGGTCCGAATAGAGGAAAGCATTCTTATCATTATAGGCCTCGTGCAGCGAGAACTTCGCCAGGTTACTTTTGGCGGCGTCCGTCGTCGTGTTGAGGGCCGCCAGCGTGGCATTCAGGATCTTGTTACCCGTCACGCCGTGAAAGAACATCCCCAGATCGAAATTCCGGTAGTTGAACGTGTTATTAAAGCCAAAGATCAGCTGGGGTTGCGCATTGGCGCCGGTGACCATCAGGTCGGAAGTACTGGGAGAGGTGGTCTTACCGCCTTTTGCCGACTGATAGGTGGACACACCCACGCTGTCCTTGCCGAGATAATGCCAGAGATCAAAGGTCCCCAGCGGAGAACCCTGCTGTATCAGCTGGCTCCAATTGCCCGACTGTCCCTTCCCACCCAGGATCGCCACAGGGATGGAAGTCAGCTTAAACTGGCTGTTGGCCAGGGAAGTGATATCATTCTTGTTATGTGCAAGATTGATGCTGGTATTCCAGGTGAAGCGGGGCGTCTTCACGGGTGTCGCGTTGATCACCAGCTCGATGCCCCTGTTGTGGATCGTGCCCGCATTGGCCGACAGTGTAGTCGATATGAATTGCGTGACAGAAACAGGATATTGCCAGATCAGGTCAGAGGTATTCTTATTGTAATAGTCTACTGAAGCGCTGAGCCTGTTGCCGAATAAGGCAACGTCGACGCCGATGTCCAGCATGGAAGTGCGCTCCCATTTCAGGTTGGGATTTGCATTCTGATTGGGCGCTATCGAGTTGATGTACTGACCATTCTCATAATGCCTTCCCACCGGACCGTACTGCAGCTGCGCGATCAGGGGATCGAAACCCAGCGAGTTGCCGGATATGCCATAGCTGGCCCTTAGTTTCAGGTCGTTCAGGTTCCTGACATCCCGGAGGAAGGATTCGCTGCTGATCCTCCAGCCCGCCGAAACAGAAGGGAAATATCCCCAGCGGTTGTTGGCGCCAAAGGCGGACGAGCCGTCCTTACGAAGCGACCCTTGCAACAGGTATTTTGAATCGAAAGCATAGTTCACGCGGCCATAAAAAGAGATGAGGCGCAGCGGTGTCAGGTTATTGTTGTCGAAGGTGATCGTCCCGTTCGGCGGATTGCTCAGGCTTAGATTGTTGTACGCCAGGGCATCGCTGACAAAACCTTGCGTGTTCACACCAAAGCCGTCCCCGTTGTTGGTTTCCTGCCAGGAGTAGCCGCCCAGCAGCTTGATATCATGTAAACCGAAAGTCCTGTCGTAGTTGAAATACGATTCGATGATATTGCTCGTGCTGGTGTAGGTGTTGCGATAGGCATGACCGCTGGTCCCCTTATTGAGGGTGGACAATGCATCGTTGTACTGGTCGTTATTGGCCTGCTGCCTTTGCGCGGCAATGCTGGCCGTATACTTCAACCCGGGAAGGATCTTCACTTCTACCAGGCCATTCACCAGGTAGAGGTTGGTTTTCGTTTCATTCGTGTTGTAGGCTATCAGCGCCAGCGGATTGCTGCCGCCCCGCACATTGCCCGTAAAGTCCTCTGTAAAAGATCCGTCAGGACGCTGAGCGAGAACAGTGGGCAGGTAGTTCAGCATATTGCTGTATACGCCCGAATTCACGTCCTCCTGTTTCGTATAGGTGTTGGTGGCGGACAGGCCCAGCCGTACCCGGTCGTTCAGGACCCGGTGGTCGATGCTAAAACGGGTGATGAACCTGTCCAGCGAAGTCCCCTTTATCAGGCCGGGATTGTGCAGATAGTTGATCGAAAACCCATAAGCGGTGTTTTTCGAATTACCCAGCACCGAGAGGTTGTGATTGGTGGACACGGGCGATTGTTCCACTGTTTTTTGCCAGTCCGTATTGACAGCCCGGCCGTTGACGCTGTCGTTATTGGCCGGGGCCAGCTTCTGCCCGTTGTCGGAAAGGTATTTCCGCAGCTCGTCGCCAGTAAGCATTTCCAGGCGTTTGGCCACTTTCTCCGTCGATACGTAAGCGCTGTAGACGACACGGGTTTGATTCACCCTCGCTTTACGCGTGGTGATCATGATCACCCCATTGGCCGCCCGGGAGCCGTAAATGGCCGTGGAAGCCCCGTCCTTCAGCACATCGACGCTTTCAATATCATCCGGCGCGATCAGGTCGATGGATGCGCCGGGTACGCCGTCCACGACATAAAAAGGGGATTGTGCCGACCCCGTACGCAAAGTGGAAGGCCCCCGCAGAATGACCGTAGGCGCCTGGTTCGGGTTGCCGCTCTTGCTGACAAGCAATCCCGCCACCTTGCCCTCCAGCAGCATGGCCGGTGAGCTGATGACCCCCTGGGTAAAATTCTCGGGCGCCACCGAAGAGATGGAGCCGGTGACTTCCCTTTTCAGGGCCTTACCATAGCCGGTGACGACGACATCGCTCAGCTGCCCGGACTGCACCGCCAATACGATGTCAATGGTAGTCTGGCCGCCGATGTCGACCTTTTTGGTTTCATACCCTACAAATGAAAAGTGAATGATTTTTGCCATGGCCGGGAGCGTAAGCTTGTAATGACCGTCCTTGTCAGTGGCGGTGGAAGCCTTGCTGCCCTCAACCGATACGGTTACTCCCTGCAGGATTATGCCTTTTTCGTCCTTCACCACTCCTTCTACGGAGCGGAGGTCCTGGGCGGCGGCAGTCATGGCCCAATAGCAAACAATCGTCAATAAAGATCTTCGGAAATAGGTTTGGGCGCGGCCCATGGACCGCGGCAGGCATTGCTGATTCATAAAGCATTCGTTTTGTTGGTGTTAAATGTAGTGGAAGACACTGCGGTTTTATGCACTTTTATGCACAATACTGCGGCATTCCCGGCAGCAAATGTATGTCGGGTATATTATGGGACCGTTACCAATCGTCCCATTTGGAAAATTAAATTTTATCCATTTACTTTGTAATTCAAAGTACTTCTAAATTCAAATTAAAACCCTTATTCAACCCCGTATGAAGAAAAAAACTTTGAGAGATCACCTGTCCCTGATCCTGCTATTTCTTCCGGCCATCCTGTTCGGCATCCTGCTCCTGCTGTACAGGACGCACCTGAAACTCAGGTTCAGCACGCATTTCCCTTATGCAAGCTGGCAGTTCTACGCCATCGCCTTATTCGGGACCATCGCGACGGCGGGTGGCGTGCTCGACTGGCGATACCACAGGAACCCCCTGAATATGAAGATCCCCAAAAAGGAACGTGCGGCGGAAGCCCTTGCCCTGGGCACTGGCGGCATACCCATGTTCCTGCTGATGTGGTTTGCCATGCTCAGCGCACATCCGGCCAATTTCTTACTGCCTATTATCATCGTCCTCATCTACACCGTCGTTGAGATCAGCTATGATGAATTCGTTTTTCACATCAAGCGATGCGGACGGCAGGAGAACAGGTATCACCGTATGCTGGTCTTCGGCAATGGCCTTGCCTGGATCTGCTGGTTTCATTTTATCTATTGCGCATGAACGATCGTCATCCCTTCACAGCATGAACCATCAACATCTCATCCCAGCATGAACCATCAACATCTCATCCCAGCATGAATCATCGGCATCTCATCGCAGCCAGCAGGGCGCACCTGGCAAAATATCCGGCCCCTGCGCCCGTGTCAGGTCCTATGACCATGTTCCCCGGAGGCGCCAGGTGGATGTATGACAGGCTGAATGAACTGGACGGGGGCGCCATCCGGCCATTCGATCCGGAAATAAACTATACGTTAATGGGATATCTGAAATATGGCATTTGCCTCACCGGCGCTTCCCTGGCATGCTGGTGGTCTCTCCAATACGACCCGTTCCTGCTTCCCCTGTCGATCCTGGTCTTCTACTTGCTGGAAGTGCAATTTCTTTTCTTATTTCCGCTGTTGATCGATGGGGCGAAGCAGCCCATCCTCAGCGGCATCCGGGAAGTCCTGAGGATCGGAGTGATCCGCTGTCTCCTGACGGTGATCCCCCTTTCCATTTTCATGATGACAGGCCTCCTCCGGAGAAAGAATAATTTTCATCATTGGTACATCGGTTGTCTGTCCATCTTAATCTGGTATAAACATGAAGTTAGAAATAGGATATCACCATCCCTTTGAGATCCGGAAATATTCCTGTTTCCCCGAAAAGGCCGCACGGATAAAGATCCTGTATCTTTCGGACCTCCATTACAACCGGCGTGGCCAACGGCTCGCCGAAACCCTCTGTGAAGAGATAGAGCAGATCCATCCGGACATCATTCTTTTGGGAGGCGACTACACCGATTCGCGAATGGGCCTGTATTATTTCCAGGGTATGATGGACGCCATCGCTCATTTTCCAAACATCTTTGCCATCTGCGGCAATCACGACAGGCCGCGCGAGCGGCAAACCCGGAACATCATAGAGGCCTGCAATGGTACCTGGCTGGACAACAGCTCCGCAACCATTACAGCAGGTGGTCTTATTATCCAAATTGATGGGGGCGCTCCCTCCGCGCCGTCCGGCACAGCCGATCTTTCCATATTGTGTTTGCACAGACCCGTCGACGTTGCGAAGTTCGCCCATCAGTATCATTTGATCTTTGCGGGCCATTTACACGGCAGCCAGGCCGTCCTGTGGAGCACCAGGAACGGCTTATATCCCGGCAGGCTGATCTATAAATGGAACAGGCTTTCCGCCCAATTCGGGAATTGCCAATACCTGATCAGCAAAGGACTGGGCGACACTTTACCCATTCGATACAATTGTAAGAAAGATGCCATCCTCGTAGAAGTGGGTGCATCCGAACCACCCACACCATAAACCTTTCACCATGAAACTTTTATTATCCGTCTTTTTCGCCTCCTTCTATGGACTGACCATTCGCCTCCTGTTTGATTTCTTCGATGGCTCTTTGGGGATCATGAGCCTTTCCTTTTTCTTCCTCGTCCCATTCCTGGTGGGATACCTTACGGTCTTGCTGCTTCCTTACAAAGAAAACCACACCGCAACTGGCGCGTTCTTCAAGGCGCTGTTACCCTGCATGGTCATCATGGCGATCACCCTTGCGTTGAATGTCGAAGGTTTGATATGCTGGATCATGGCATCTCCCATCATCATCATATTTGCAGGCTTTGGGGGTGTCATGGCTTTTAACAGAAAAAAAAGACGTGCGATGGCCAAAGCGCTTTGGGATTTCGAAAAGGAAGATTGGCAAAAGCCCGGCAGTCTCAAGATCTCTTTCTTATTTTTACTCCCCCTCCTGGCCGGAGCCATTGAAGGTGATAGCACTTCCTCCTCCAAAGCGCTGACCATTGAGAAACAAATAGAGCTGAGGGCGGCTCCTGGTGCGGTATGGAATGCGCTGATCGCAGGCAGCCGGACCCTTGCAGGGCCCCGTCGCACTACCCTTTCAGGCCTGATGGGGTTCCCCCGTCATTTGAGCACAACGATGCAGACCCCTGCCGTAGGAGGGACCAGGATTGCTACCTATGAGAAAGGACTGGAATTTGTGGAGGCCATCAAAAAGATCGAGCCCGGTCGCTCGCTGACCCTGGAGATCACGACAGACCCCTCCAAAATTTCCAAAGCCATCATGGATGAACACATCGTCATAGGCGGCGATCATATAAAAATGGGAGAGGACGGATACAGGCTCGAACCTTTGCCGAATGGCGGCACCCGTCTTTTGTTATACAGCCGGTTTTACATCCATACGCCATTCAACTGGTATGCGGGGATCTGGGCGCGGCTGCTGATGTCCGATGTACTCCGGGATGAATTATATTCGCAGACACATGCGCTATAATAGCAGAAATATTACATAACTGACAACCCTTATCTATGATCGAACAGGTTTTTGCATTCCTACAAAAGTTTTATCCCCTGACCGATCTGGTCAAAGCAAAACTGCTCTCCTTACTTAAGACAAAGACTTTCAAAAAGAAAGATTACCTGCTGAGGGAATCACAGACCTCCAATCACATATATTTTATTGAAAAAGGCCTTGTGAGGATCTATTACACGGATGATGGAACTGAAATTTGCTCCGGTCTTCTGTCAGAAGGCGGCATGGCCCTTTCCGTCGAAAGCTTTTTCAACAGGGTCCCGGGCTATGAATTTATTCAGGCACTGGAAGAGACCACCGTATGGTATTTGACGTACGATGAACTGGAATCCCTGTATAAGGACTTCATAGAGTTCAATGTCGTGGGAAGAAAGTTGATCACCGAACATTACGTCCAAAGCGAGCGCAGGAACTATTTACTCCGCAAATTAAAAGCCAGGGACAAATACGAATGGTTCAAAGCCAATTTAGACGATCTGCTGGCAAGAGTTCCACGTAAGGACATTGCCAGCTATCTGGGTCTCACACTGGAGACACTAAGCAGACTAGGTTACTAAAAAATTGACAAATATCAAATTTCTGCCTGCTGCTTTTCTCTTATTTCGTGTGCATGAAACACACTTTTAAACTTCTTTTGCTTTCACTGATGGTTTTGCCGGGATGTGCGGCGTGTTATGATCCGGCTTTGGAGCATCCCGACGGGCATGGAGGCGGATATAATCTGACACCGCTGGGCTGCCTCATTTACGGCCCCTGGAAGCCCCCATACCAAGGCAAAAACATTACCATACGTTGTAAGGACTCCGTCCTCGTATCGTACGGCGAGGATTTTACCGCTCTGGAAAAAGCACTTGTTTTCGAGCTGGAAAGGAATGGCACAGTGAGATATTGGCTGGACAGCACAGATGAATCAGCATTGCTCAGCAGCGGTAAGATCATATATAAATCTTCCAGGCCGTACAAACCGGATTCACCGGAAAAAGTTCCCGGACAATTCACCGGAGGAAAATGGACGGTAAACTACCAGGACAGCTCAATCGATATTGAGTTTCAGGATCCGGCATTCGTCTTGCCCCCGATACGGGGAAAATATGCGGATTTGGGGAGCGACGGATTAGCGCTGCAAATAACCAAAAGTTATGACACCGTGATACATCTTGTCAGAACCACCGTCTCCAGGATTGAAACAACATTTTACAGCCACACCTGGGTGTATTCATTCGATTAGCTCTCACGATCAAGGATAAATTTCTTTACATTTGAGATAGCATCTCAATGAAAACAAAAAAACCCTACAACAACATACGGATCGTGGCAATGATCCTCCTGGGGATGGTCTTACTTTCAGTGGCCTGTGATTGGATCGCGTTCTATGTCCTTCATACGCAGGAAATCAGTCCCCTCATTCCTGTCAGCACGACGCAACAACTCGCCCAGGCGGTTAAGATCATGGCCATCGTGCTTTCTTCGGTCGCCCTGCCCGCGTTGATCCTTTTCTTCTGCAGGAAAGACCGATGGGTGGTCGTCCTCTGCGGCGCAGCAATGGTTTTTGAGTCGTTCTATGCCTCGTAGATCGCCTACTTGATAAACACCAGCTTAAAATTTCCCTTCACTTTGATGCCATTTCCCCCGCCTTTCACAATCCCGCCGCTGCCATTAAAAGTCCCCGAAAAGTCGCCCCTCACCACACTGTCCGACAGTGGCAGAAAATTCTCATACCTCACCTCGTCATCCCGTGGCGCCGGCCGGGTATAGTCTTCGCCCCAGTCCGCCAGGCTATCCGCCCGGGTGAAATAGCTCACCTCCATCGTATACATCATGCTCCAGGGGCTGCGCTGGTACCAATTGAAGGTCTTCGCCATTACTTTCTGGAAGGCGTTGGCGGCCGTGATCGTCATCCCTCCTCCTTCGCCGCTGCCATAGCGGCTATAGGACAACGAAGTGATTTTCATTACCGTATCATTAATCGTCACCGTGACTGTCGTCTGGGGCGCGGCGGGTACCGCGGGCGGCGCTGGCGAAGGCCCGGAAGACCCGCCAGGACCATCATTGTGCTTGCTGCAGGAGAATAGCAGACAGGATAAGAGCAGGAGCCTGGTAAAATTTCGCATGAATAAGATTTCTATAAATTTCATGAAATTTTCCGTTGCCCCACGCATCCCGTTCGTTAAAAGCTCATTAATGTCTTCGCCTCACTGCACCCAACCGTGCTCGACCCCGGAAGGTCACCCCAGGCTAGCGCACCGCAATGACCTGACCCGTCCCGGCGCCCAAAAGACTCCTGATGTAGGCATTGACTACCCTTTCCATCGTCACCGGCACCTGTCCCGGAAAAAACGGAAAATAAGCAGGGGAATCTTCTACCATGGTAGGACTGACCACGTTGATGCGCACGCCATTATCCAACTCCAGTGCTGCAGCCCGGCCAAAACTTTCCAACGCCCCATTGATCGCGCTCAAACTGGCGCCCAGCCTTATTGGGTCATCAGCAACGCTTCCCGACGTAAGCGTGAAAGAACCCTTCGGCCTGATATAGTGCTGACCGATCAGCACCAGGTTGATCTGCCCCATCAACTTGCTATCGATGCCCTTGCGAAAATCTTTATCCGTCATGGTATTCAATGGCCCGAAATGCGCATCGCCTGCTGTACTGGTAAGGGCGTCAAAAGGTCCAACTTTTTTAAACAGGTCTTCAATGGAGGCGGGCGAGGTGATATCCGCCCGAAGGTCCCCGCTTTTTGCTCCGACCCGGACAATCTCGTGCTCTTTTTCAAGTGCCGCCGTAACTTTCCTTCCAATAGTGCCCGCGGCACCGATGATAATGATCTTCATAATAATAGTCGTTTGAAAAGCAAAGATGGCCCAATGCTGGATAAAAGTCAAGTAGTTACCTGATTGTATAGTATTGACAAATTTGTCGTAATTTTATCCAGCCTGACTATCAGGGGAAATAAAAAATGGAAAAAAAATATCATGGCATTTCCGAGTGCCCTATCACCGCGACCATCGATGTCATCGGAGGCAAATGGAAGCCCATTATTATCTGGCTGTTGATGGAGAGGACCCATCGCTTCGGAGAGCTGCACAAGATCATTCCCGGAATGGCGTTGAAAGTGCTGTCCCGTCAATTAAAGGAATTGGAAGCGGACGGCATCGTAAAAAGAACCGTATTTGCGGAGGTGCCCCCCAAAGTGGAATATTCGCTTACCCCCAAGGGGCAGAGCCTCACGAATGTCATGACGCTGCTTTCCGAATGGAGCAGAGAGCATATTCTCGCACCTGCCGTTTTCGACAAATCATTCCGATCTTAAAATTTCCATTTGTAATTTCCCTCTTTCCACTGGGTCATTGGTTTGAATCCAATCGGGGTTATTGATGCCGGCAACGACAGCAAAAAGTTTTCGAAATTTGAGATATTTATTTTTTTACTTTTGAAGCCCTTCTGCCTCCTCCAGACCGAATTAACAAACAACAATTGATTTTTTTTAATTATTAAGGTATAGCAAATAGCTGCACCTAAAAACCTATCTTATGCCAAAGGAGATTAGACCAATTGTAATAGCAGAAGAAGCTGTAATTAGTAAAATTTACGTCATCCGGGGACAGAAAGTAATGCTGGACAGAGACCTGGCAGAACTGTATGGCGTTGAGACGAAAGCATTAAAACAGGCCGTTCGAAGGAATATAGACCGTTTCCCTCCAGATTTTATGTTCGAAATGACCGAGGAAGAACTGGATAATTGGAGGTCACAATTTGTGACCTCCAGGCAGGACAGGCAAGGTTTACGGTAGGCACCCTTCTGTTTTACGGAACAAGGGGTCACCATGTTATCCTGCATCCTGAATAGCGAGAGAGCTATATCGATTAATATCTTGATCATTAGGGTGTTCACAAGGCTGCGGGAAATGGTCTTAACGCACAAAGATTTCCTTATCAAACTGGAACAGATAGAGAAAGCTATGCTCCAACAGGATAGCAGGACGAATAAGCACGAAGAAGAGATAAAGTTGATCCTCGACGCATTAAAGGAGTTGCTAAATCCTCCAACTGAACCAAGACCCCGAATTGGCTTTCGCAGAGCGGACGAAAGAGACTGACGCTATTCGGCGCTACATTAGAAACCTGATAGGAGCTTCAACTCCTCCCATACCCGGTTTGAAATCTGTCCAATCCGGGTCACTATCCAACATTCAATTTTTAGATCCCGCTCTGGCAGCGGGTTTTGTTGTGTTTGAATATTTCCGCCCTTGAAATCTATGTTCTATAAATAATTCATATCTAATGATTCGCGGTTTGAATCTCTTTCGGGGCATGTACTGGATAGAGATCTTGCAGAGCTTTACCGCGTTGAGAC
The DNA here is from genome assembly GCF_030546645.1 of Flavitalea plasmicola. GTDB lineage: Bacteria > Bacteroidota > Bacteroidia > Chitinophagales > Chitinophagaceae > Puia. The sequence continues at coordinate 252,031 of NZ_JAUOTO010000005.1, read as the reverse complement.
GAGAACATTAAAACGGCTGTTCGCAGAAACATAGATTGCCGATACAATGACTGGCGCATACCCCTGCCGATGCTCGTTTCTGCACGATTGCTGTATCGGAACCGAACATCATTGTCTCTCACAGGCCTTGACAGAACAATGGTCTTCAAGACTTTATAAACCCGGCACTTTTTTGGGAGCATCCTAACGCTTTGGCCGCCTTTCTCGTCATAAAACCGACCATCCCATGTTCCGCAACAATCTCAAGATCGCCATCCGAAGCCTCAGAAAAAGCAAGGGCTTTACCGCCCTCAACATTATCGGCCTTGCTTCCGGCCTCGCTGTCTGTCTTCTCATCGTTCTGTACGTCACCGATGAGCTCAGTTACGACCGTTACAACGTCAACGCCGACCGCATTTATCGCATCAGCGTCGACACTTACGTCAGTAACACCTCCATCCACAATGCCCATACGTCAAAATTCCTCGGGCCCGCCCTCGTCGCCTCCTACCCCAAATTCCAGCAGATGGTCCGGCTCTACAGCCCGGGCGACATCCTGGTCAAAAAAGGGAACGACTACGTCCTCAACCATCATAAGGTCTTTGCGGACAGCACGATCTTCAAGGTCTTCACGTTCCCATTTATCGCCGGCGACCCCAATACCGCCCTTAATAATCCCCATTCCATCGTCATCGACGAAAGCGCCGCCCGCCGCTACTTCAACAGCACTGATGTTGTCGGCCGCACCCTCGAAGTAGGCAACGACAATACCCTCCGCAAGGTCACCGGAGTCATCCGTGACATGCCCGAACAATCCCATTTCCACTTCAGTTTTATCCTGCCATTCCGCGATGCCTCGTTTGCCCCCAATGATGACTCCTGGCTCACCAATGACTTCTATACTTATGTCCTGGTCCAGCCTGGCACCACCGCCTCGGAAGTCCAGAAAGACGTCACCCGGACGGCCTATACCAACGTGAGCCGCGTGGTCCAGCAACAGTTTCACGTCTCCGTCGATGAGCTGACGAAGTCGGGTAACCATTTCCGATACCCCATTATGGCAGTCACCGATATCCACCTGCACTCCAACCTGGATAGCGAGATCGAGCCCAACAGCAGTGTCACCTACATCTATATTTTTTCCATCATCGCCGTCCTCATCCTCGGGATCGCCTGCGTCAACTTCATGAACCTCAGCACCGCCCGCAGTGCCAGCCGGGCAAAGGAAGTCGGCATCCGCAAAGTTGCGGGGTCCACTCGGGGCCACCTCGTTGCCCAGTTCCTCACCGAGTCAATACTGCTAAGCCTCGTCTCGCTGGTCCTCGCTCTCGGGATCGCTCGATTGCTCCTGCCGTTATTCAACAACCTCGCCACCAAACAGCTCCAATCCGGCATGCTCTTCTCCGCCCGCTTCCTGCCCATCCTCGCCGCCCTCGCCCTCGTCGTAGGCTTCCTCGCCGGCAGCTATCCCGCCTTCTACCTGTCCTCCTTCCAGCCCAGCAAAGTGCTCAAAGGCAAAATGACCGCAGGGATGAAGAGCAGCGCGCTCCGCAGCGTCCTTGTGACATTTCAGTTCATTATCTCCATCGGCCTGATCGTCTGCACCATCGTCATCTACCGCCAGTTGAATTATATCCGCAATAAGGAGGTTGGGTTCAACCGCGACCAGGTACTCGTCGTTCATAGCACCGGGATTTTGGGTCCGGATGGCGCCCAAACATTCCGTAAAGAACTCCTCGCCCTCGGCGGCATCTCCGACGCAACGATCACTTCCCACCTTCCTACCGTCGGTGGCGGCCGGTATGCCACCCCAGGTTGGTTCCGCGATGCTTCTGGCGGGAAGGGATCGTCAATGACGACCCTTTGGGTCGACGATCATTATGTTCCTACCCTCGGCATGAAGATCGTCAAAGGCCGTAACTTTGATCTGGCCCGATTCCCCACCGACTCGACCGCGGTCATCATCAATGAAGCGGCGGCGCGACAGCTCGACATGAAGGATCCGCTAAATATGCAGCTGTGGCGGTCGACCAAAGAAAAAATCGAACAGAGCGTTTTTCACGTGATCGGCGTCGTAAAGGATTTCAACTACAATTCCATGCACGATGCCATCCACCCCCTCGTCCTCAATGTAAATACACGGTACGATCAGGACTTTGGCGCCGTCGCCGCCCGATTTCAAACCAATGACGTCTTCGGCCTCGTCCGTCAGGTAGAAGCCAAGTTTCACGCCATCAGGCCAGATATCCCGTTCGACTATACGTTCATGGATGATGATTTCAACAAGCTCTATCACACCGAGCAGCAGCGCGGCCAGATCTTCATCACCTTCGCGATCTTCGCCATCTTCATCGCCTGCCTCGGCCTCTTCGGCCTCGTTACCTATGCCGCCGAGCAACGCACAAAAGAGATCGGGATCCGCAAGGTCCTCGGCGCCCGCGTCAGTGCTATCGTCGGCCTTCTCAGCAGGGACTTCACCATGCTTGTCGGGATCGCTGCGCTCATCGCCTTCCCCGCCGCGTGGTGGGCTATGTACAAATGGCTCGAGACGTTTGCCTATCGTACGGAGATCAGCTGGTGGATCTTCCTCGTGGCCGGCGCCGTCGCCCTCGCGATTGCCCTGTTGACGGTCAGTATTCAGACTTTCCGCGCGGCCCTCGCTAACCCCATAAAATCCTTAAGGGCTGAATAGAGCCACGCGCAGAAGCTGTCCCTTCTAGGTTCGGACGCTATCGCGTCCTCTTGCAGCGAATGATCGGCGAAATGTTTAACAAGGGTGACCGCGCGTTTAAATTTCAGCAGCTTGATTGCCAATCATTTAGATTTACGATTAACCTTAAATTATTTAGAAAATGGTTTGAAAAGTATCCAATCCGGGTCACGAAGCCGACCAGACGAAGTCTGCCTGGCTTTTTTTGTTTGGGAGCGCGCGAGCTCGCTCGCAGGCGCGGACAAGCAAAAAAGCCGCGGGTACCCGAGTAAAGCGAAGGGTACGAACGAGGAGGAGCGATAGCTACGACGAAGTTCTATAGCGGACCGGGAGGCTTCGGGTAAGGCCCTCGCAGGAGTACGGATCGCCGGAGGCAATCCAATCCGGGTCGCAAAACAAATTAAAGTCTTCAAATCAATGAGCTTGAGGGCTTTTTGTTTTTTTGCAACTCTCATGAATATTGTAAACTTTTAATAATCAAACGCTGGATAGTTTGAATCCAACTGGATCAACATTATGGTAATTCAAACCACCTACCCAAATAGACAAGTTATTGTTATGGATGTAAATATTGTTCTAGTTCTATTTCGCTTTTGATCAGCACATTTCGCGGCTTACCGCCCATTCCCGGCCCCACCACTCCCGCCGCATCCAGCTGATCCATCAGTCTGCCTGCCCGGTTATATCCCAACTGCATCCTGCGCTGCAGAAGAGAGGTAGATCCCAGTTGATTCTGTACGATCAGACTGGCCGCCTCCTCGAACGATGGATCCCTGTCAACCAGATCGAGCTCCCGGGCCTCCGCTTCCTTCTCATCCACATACTCCGGCAATTTATATGCCTCTGGATATCCACGCTGCTCACCGATGAACTGGGTGATCGCTTCCACCTCAGAAGTGTTAGGAAAAGCGCACTGCACACGAGTGATTGCGCCATCGTATGAAATGAGCATATCTCCGCTACCTTCTAGCTTTTCGGCTCCGCCATCGTTTAGAATGGCCATCGAATCTTCTTCGAAAGCGACTTTAAATGATGCCCGAGCCGGGAAATTACGTCCTACATTTCTTGTAAGAATTTCAGGAGACGGACGATTTGTAGCAATTATCAGATGTATTCCGACTTCACGTGCCGATGCTGCTAGTCGTACAATCGGCATTTCAACCTCCTTACCCGCCGTCATGATCAGGTCCGCAAACTCATCCACCACCAGCATCATAAAAGGCAGGTACTGATGCCCCTTCTGGGGACTCAACCTCCGTTTGATGAATTTTTCATTGTATTCCTTGATGTTCCGGACATTCGCCTCCTTCAACAGGTCATACCGGTTGTCCATCTCGATACACAAGGCATTCAACCCCACCGATTTCCCCTGACCCGTAGCGCCAGCCATCAACAGGTGCGGCATCGAAGCCAAATCCACGATAAAATTCTCATTGTCTATCTTCTTGCCGATTGCACAACGTATTATATAGTTGGTTTTCAGTAGAATAAGCAAATTTGAAGGTAGATTGTTTTTATTTATTTTTGCATCAAATGTTCATCGACGATGATACCCGAAAAAGACTTACTGATATCGTTAAAGGAACTGTCCTTAAGGGAAAAGAAAATAATTGCACTGCAGCCCGAAATCTCCTATGCGCAAGCTTTAGAACAAGTACAACGGTTAAAAAAGATTTCGAAGGTCAGTCCCGTGTTAAAGAGGAGCAGGCCGAATTCTTAAGACACCACTGTTCACTCAGAAATTGGTGGGTACGTGAGTTGCCGGGTGAAGAGACTTTTCTAACACGAGGCGGGGAAGCCAAGATTTATTTTGCCTCGGATCGGCGGAATGTTATAAAAATGAATGACGCCGTCTATTACGCAACCTGGTTGGAGTTCTTCAACAGCCTCGTTATTCACAATCTCCTATTTGAAGAAACAGCGTATGATTTTTTGGGTTTCGCTGAAAATGAAGGCAATCTCGTAGCAGTATTGAAGCAACCATTTATTACATCTGATGCTCCAGTCGATTTGGATGATGTTAAAAAACTATTGGCATTCAATGGTTTCAATAACACTAAGAGAAATGATTATTTCAATGAGGACCTTGGATTGATCCTTGAAGATATGCATGACGAAAACATCATTGTCAATTCCAACACGCTATTTTTTATTGATACGGTATTCTATACGATCTCAAAGTAACCCATTTTTCCAGACAAAAATTCCAAGTCGTTCAATACCTGGTTTGAAATCCGTCCAATTTCCGGGTCACATTTTGGCACACAATTTTTAGACCCGCTTTGGCAGCGGTTTTTTTTTGTTTGACAAAAAGTCCCTCTTACAAGGCCTTTTGCAAATGATTCATAATGAAGCTATGCGGGTTTGAATCCATTCCGGTATTTTCATCGTTTGACAGGGGTTCTTTTCCTGCAATTTTTGGTGGTAAGGGCTTATTATTAAACATACAATCCCCAATAGGCGAAAAGCAGGAGCAAGAAGCCGTAGCAAAATATATTTGTCGTCAGGATAGTCTTTCCGGATCTTCCCCAATGCCCGGATCGCAGGGTCCGGACGGTCATGACTATAAGCGGAATGAACAACAACAACAGCGTGAGCGGAAAATAAGAAGACAGGTTAAGCAGGAATTTCCCGTCCTCCGAATAAGGAGCATCAAAATAAAAGATCGCCTTATTTGAAAGGAGGTTGCTGATATAGTAGATCAATCCCAGGTTCAGGAGGCCCAAAGGCAGTCTTATCTTAAGGGAGGCGGAGCGTGTGAGCAGGAGAAGGCAAAGCAGTGTTAGCAGAAGCCCCAGCCGGAGTGCCTGCAGCGCTATATTCAGAATGGGATTGTTAAACGGTGTTTTAAAACCTAGATAACGAATGTATTCCGCATTGGGAGGAAAAAGGGAGCTCATGAGAAAAGAATGGTCTCCTTTTGCAAGTTCCTGTTGCAGGTTAAAAGAGGTGGTATGCCCGTAGTCATGATAAAAATACAGGTTAATCAACCCTGCATTCAAGTCATAAATAGAAGTATAGGTAGTGCCGTCGCCTAGCCTTTTTCTGCATTCATGCATGGTGTCCATCATGGCCCGGCAAAAAGAAAGGCTTGTATCTTCCTGGTGCTGTAAGAACGCTATTCCTCTTCTATAGCGGCCGATGGTGACCTGGCTGGGGTCAGGTGTGAGGGATGGGCAGAAATTGGACAGAACATAGGTTGCGTTCAGGCCAATGATGGTCGTATCGACTTCCACGACGAGATAATTTCCCGCCTTATCGACGAACAGGAGCATGCTGTTATTAAAAATGCTCCTGTCATACCGATTGACATAGTCCCGTACTTGTTCCACGGTGGCGCATTTTTGCAATATACCTTTGAGAAAATCACCGGCAGCACCCGTCTTCATTCTTCCGGTCTGAGGATGTAAGGTCCGGGGGTATACGGCGAAACCGTCGAAGACCAGCCCCGCTTCGTTCATACCTCCTTGTGGAAAACCGTCATTATGACCTACATAGGCAGCGCCATAGTGCCCTTGCCGGCCTGTCTCGAACCAGATGCAGGAATTCACCCGCCAGGCATCTTCGTTGTTGCCGACCATCGTTTTTCCATATAAGGTGATCTTGAACATGCTGCAAGGCAATGTCTGTTCTGACGCCAGCAATTGGATGAGGAGAAATAAACAGGCAAGATGTTTCTTTTTCATGCATTAAAGATAATACAAAATACATAAGCATACAATGCATTTTTATATTATGTTTTCGCCAATGAAGATGCCGACCAAAGGCTTAAAATCTTCCCAAATCCGGTTTGAAATCTGTCCAATCCGGGTCACTATCCAACATTCAATTTTTAGAACCCGCTCTGGTAGCGGGTTCTTTGTGTTTGAACCTTTCGCTTCTTAAGTCACGCTATCTGTAAAGTCCTCATAACTACCGGGTTCCCGGTTTGAATACGTTTGGCGTAAATAATCCAGAATCAGTAAACTTTTTGAAAATTCAAAGCCAATATTTTAACTAATTTTGAATACCTTCTTGCTCTCTCCTCCCAATTTATTGAACAATAATTAAAATTGCCTACCGCCATTATAGCGCTGCAATTGACACACTTCAAAAACCAATCTTATGACAGAAGAAAAAAATACAGTAACGATAGTCGAGAAGGCAATTCTCCAAAAAATAGTCGTTCTACGCAACGAAAAAGTAATCCTTGATGTACACCTGGCGGAATTGTACGGGGTGGAAACAAGGACTTTAAAGCAAGCGGTCAGAAGGAATATAGAAAGATTCCCGGCCGATGATTTTATGTTCGAACTAACTGAGGATGAGATAGCTGCAGTGGTATCACAAAATGTGATACCACACAGGAAATACCTGGGTGGCGCCAATCCCTTTGCATTTACGGAAACAGGGGTAGCCATGCTATCGAGTGTGCTTAAAAGCAAGGCCGCTGTGGAAATGAATATAGCGATAATCCGGACGTTTGTAGCATTACGAAAAGTTGCTTCTAACTACAAAGAGATCATGGAGATACTGATGGAGATGAGAAGCCTATATGATGCACAGTTCGAAGAGGTATATTCAGCATTGGAGAAGTTGATCAATCCACCTCCTCAGGAACCAAGGCCCCGAATTGGCTTCCGCAGAGGGGATGAAATTGACTAAAGGTGATGGACGTCATGCTAGAAATCGGATAACAGTATCAAATCATTCCATGCGCGGTTTGAAATCTGTCAAATCCGGGTCACTATCCAACATTCAATTTTTAGAACCCGCTCTGGCAGCGGGTTTTTTGTGTTTGACAAGATGTAGCTCTTACACGGTTTTTTGCAAATGATTCATAATGAAACTATGCGGGTTTGAATCCATTCCGGCATTTTCACAGTTTGCCAGTGGTTCCTGTACCTGCCATTTTCTTAAAGTTCCAGAAGGTTATTATTTTTTATTTTTGCATAAGTCCTGCATTCCTTCCGCGTTGCCTTTTCATATGGCCAATATGATGGCTTCTAAATTAATGGGGCTGATTTTATCAACTACCCATACCAGTAAAAAGGGTTAATTATTCCAGCTATTACTAAAGAGCAATTTGACAGTCTTTAAATGGGCCGTTATTGAAGATAGACATGAGTTAAAAGCGACGGGTTGAGAAAGGGCAAATGGAACACTAAGGGCTAAAAAACAAAAACCCGGAAGACGCTCAGTCTATATCGAGCAAACATTCGAATGTCACAAGCCTTTCTCGCCGTTTTAGGTATTTTTGAAGTGGTTTTGAGAAACAAAATAGATCTGCATTACAAATCCCATTTTTCTGTAACTCCAGACTGGCTTCTTGCTTCTACACAGCCTCAGGGATTTCTCACTCGAAATGGTTGTCAAAATTCTGTGAATAAAATATCCAGGACTTGTAAATAGCTTTCCATATCATTTGAAAAATACAGAACTATCAAATCGTTCCGCTTGTTTTACCCATTGTTCAGGAATGGTATTTTCGTCAGCTACTAACGCAACGATACTTCCTACAATCGCAGCAATGGTATCTCTGTCGCCAAGTCCACTTACGGCGGTCCAGATCGCCTCTTCGAAATTATCTGTATGATAACCAGCACACCACAGCGCAAAAGGTATGGTATCCTGAGCAGTTAATTTGATTCCATTCCCTAAAATGGAGACGATCGTTCTGATATCATAATTTCGGGGAAGCGTTGCTGCCTTCCTAATTTTATACTTTACATCGCTTTCGGGCATATTTACCATTACAAACTCGAAAAACTCCTTTGCAGGTAAGGATTTGCCACTCAATCCGGCCCGCGTACATATGCAGGCTGCCAAAGCGACAGCTATAGCCCCGGCAATTGCCTCGTTGTGAAAATGAGTAACCTCAGCTGCCAACGTAGCCTGCTCGATCACTTTCTCAACATGTTCATGGAAATAAGCTCCGATCGGACCGGAACGCATTGCCGCGCCATTTCCCATTGAACCCATCCCGTCAAATGCTCTACTGCTCACTTCTTTCCAATGCTTACCTCCTGCAAGGTCTTTTAAAATAGAGTGTGCGGTGCCCCCGTAGCCCCGATAATTGTCTAACAAATAATTATCTGCAAACTCCCTGGCAAGCTGATCTTGTTCTATTTTATTATGTTTTGATAGTATGTTGAATATCCCAATACTCATGACGGTATCATCAGTAAAGAACCAATCGCCCTCCTGGAGCTCTCTTAGGTGTATTCTACTTGTAATTTTTTCTTCTTCACCAAAGAATGTTTCGCCAAAGGCGTCGCCGAGTGACAAACCGAGAAGGGATGTCTTTGCGAGCATAAGGGGGTCACTTATTTTCATACCAGGCATCAAATTAGATAACTAAGATATTTTAAAAAGTCTAGTGGATTTCACACCCGGATAATATGATTAAAATTTGTAAATTAATTCAATCCTAACCGCCTCTAAATGAAAATATAATAAATTGCTCCTTTTCAGAAAGCTAGATTCACTACACGTCTTAAATCAATTAGAAATGAGTTCGAAAATCGTACAGCCAGGTCGCCTTGAAAAACCTTTGCCCCCAAAATATATGATAAACTGATAGAAAACTCATTTTATTGCGACCACCGTACTTGCCACTATACGGCTTTATGCAGCAAATCAAAAAATGGCCGATATTGAGCCTTTCCGTTATGGAATGGGAAAGAGAAAACTCAATCTTACCAGTTCTTTCCTTTCTACTTGACTAATGGCCCACGGCATCGCTCAATATAAAATGATAAAACCAAGGTGTTTCTTGCTCATAGTATGTTCGCCTTAAGGCTCAGATCCATGCTTACAGCATGGTTAATGATGGCGCCAACAGATATATAATCCACTCCAGTGCGTGCATAATCCACGATGTTATCAAGCGTAATGCCGCCAGAAGCTTCTGTTTCGTATCTGCCGCCTATTAATGCCACCGCTTCTTCAACCTGCGCGGGAGTATAGTTGTCCAGCATTATGCGATGTATATTGCCGGTAGCCAACACTTTCTTTACATCATCTATATTGCGAGTTTCCACTTCTATTTTCAGGTCAAGTCTATTGGCGCGCAGGTAATTATTGGTTTGCTCTATCGCCTTCTCTATGCCGCCGCAAAAATCTATATGGTTATCTTTCAGCATCACCATGTCATACAGCCCCATGCGGAGGTTCGTGCCGCCACCTGTACGCACCGCCTCTTTTTCATAAGCCCTGAACAAAGGCGTGGTCTTGCGGGTGTCTAATATTTTTGCCGGGTATTCCTTTATCGCGTTCACATACTGCCGGGTAAGCGTAGCAATGCCGCTCATGCGCTGCATACAGTTAAGCACCAATCGTTCGGCCTTCAGTATAGTATGCACGGCGGCAGCTACTTCAAAGGCTATTTCGCCATTGCTTACTTTATCGCCGTCATTTTTGTGAGGGGTAAAAACCGCGTTGGGCTCTATGTGATAAAATATTTCTTTGGAGAGGCTTATACCCGCAATAATACCGTCTTCTTTTATTTTCAATATCGCTTTGCCCTTGGCGCTGGCAGGTATGCTGGCCAATGTGGAATAGTCACCTGGTCCCACATCTTCCAGTAATGCAGCTTCAATAAATTCCTTTATATTCATTATTATAATATTATATGGCGTGCAAAATTAGTAATTCTCGCGGTATAGGCAGTTTGTACGAATTCCCCGCATCCCCCGCCGATGCTCGTTTCTGCACGATTGCTGTATCGAAACCGAACATCGTTCTCTCTCACAGGCCTTGACAGAATAGTGGTCTTCAATACTTTATAAACCCGGCACTCTTTTGGGATCATCCAAATGTCCCGGCCGCTTTACTCGTCATATAATACTGACCATCCCATGTTCCGCAACTATCTCAAGATAGCCTTCCGCAGCCTCAGGAAAAGCAAGGGCTTTACCGCCCTCAACGTCATCGGCCTCGCTGCCGGCCTCGGGGTCTGTCTGCTGATCGTCCTGTACGTCACCGATGAGCTCAGTTACGATCGCTACAACGTCAACGCCGACCGCATCTATCGGATCGATGAGGATCTCTACTTCAATAACACCCAGTACGACGCTGCCACCACCTCCAAATTTTTCGGCCCCACGCTGGTCGCTTCCTATCCGAAGATCCAGCAGATGGTCAGGTTCCGCAACACGGGCAACCTGCTGGTGAGGAAGGGCAACGACCACGTCCTCGACCATCACTTCACCTTCGCCGACTCGACGATCTTCAAAGTCTTCACGCTGCCCATGATCGCCGGCGACCCCAATACCGCCCTCAACAACCCTCATTCCATCGTGATCGATGAAAGTGCCGCCCGCCGCTATTTCAACAGCACCGATGTCATCGGCCGCACCCTGGAGGTAGGGGGTAACAATACCCCCCTCAAGATCACGGGGGTCATCCGGGACATGCCGGAACAGTCCCAGTTCCATTTCAGCTTCATTCGTCCCATCCGCGAAGCCTACAACTTTAATGACCCCAGTGACAACGACTGGGTAAGCAATGCTTATTATACCTATATCCTTGCCCGACCCGGCACTACGCGAGCGGAGGTCCAGAAGGATGTAAACGAAGTGGTCAACCTCCATATCAGCCCGGCCCTCCAGGGAATGTTCCACGCTTCGGGCGCCGACCTCGAGAAAGCGGGTAATCATTTCCGGTGCCCCATCTTTCCCCTCACCGATGTGCACCTCCATTCCAATAAGTCTGGTGAGCTCGAAGCCAACAGCAATATCCAGTTCGTATACATCTTCTCTGTCATCGCCGTGCTCATCCTCCTGATCGCCTGCGTCAATTTCATGAACCTCAGCACCGCCCGCTCCGCCAACCGCGCCAAGGAAGTGGGCATCCGCAAGGTCGCCGGCTCGACGAAAGGACACCTCATCATGCAGTTCCTCACCGAGTCCATCCTGCTCAGCCTCTTCTCCCTCGTCCTCGCCCTTTGCATCGCTGTCCTGCTGCTACCGATGTTCAATCAGCTCGCCGGCAAATCGCTCCATCCCGACGCGCTCTTCAGCGGCCGGTTCCTGCCCATTCTCATCCTCCTGGTGCTGGTGGTCGGCTGTCTCGCAGGCAGCTACCCAGCCTTCTACCTTTCTTCCTTTCAGCCGATGGATGTATTGAAAGGAAAGATAGCCGCGGGCTTCAGGAGCAGCTGGCTCCGCAGCAGCCTGGTGGTCTTTCAATTTTTTATTTCCATTGGCCTCATCGTCAGTACCCTCGTCATCTATCGCCAGCTGCATTATATTCGAAATAAGGAAGTCGGCTTTCGTCGGGATCAGGTACTCGTCCTCCATAATACCTGGCCACTCGGCCGGGATGGCACGACCAATCTTCGTAAGAACCTGCTCACCCTTGCCGGGGTCACCGATGCAACCGCCACCCCCGACATCCTCACCGTCCAAGACCTGTACTGGCAGGAAGGCTGGTTCCGGGATGCCTCGCTCGACGCCAGGAAGGCGATCATCATGACTACGCTCAGGGTCGACGACCATTATGTTCCCACCCTCGGCATGCAGATCGTCAAAGGCCGCAACATCGACCTCGCGCAATTTCCTACCGACTCCACCGCCATCCTCCTCAATGAAGCCGCCGTAGCGATGCTCGGCGTGAAGGACCCGCTCAACCTGATCCTCTACAATCATGATGATGAGTTCAAGACTATCACCTATCATGTCGTCGGCGTCGTAAAGGATTTCAACTACAACTCCATGCATGACAAGATCCATCCCCTTGTTATGGTGGTCAACACGTATAACTGGAGCACCATGGCCGTCCGCTTCCACTCGAATGATGTATTCAGTCTCGTCCGGCAGGTGGAAAGTAAGTTCCATGCCGCTAAGCAAGGACTGCCCTTCAGCTACACCTTCATGGATAACGACTTTGATAAATTGTATCATGCCGATCAGCAGACCGGCCAGATATTCATCACCTTCGCCGTCTTCGCCATCCTCATTGCCTGCCTCGGTCTCTTCGGCCTGGTTACCTATGCTGCCGAACAACGCACCAAGGAGATCGGGATCCGCAAGGTCCTCGGCGCCCGCGTCAGCGGTATCGTCGGTCTGCTCAGCAAGGACTTCACGATGCTTGTCGGGATCGCTGCGCTCATCTCCTTCCCCGTCGCGTGGTGGGCCATGTACAAATGGCTCGAGACGTTTGCCTATCGTACGGAGATCAGCTGGTGGATCTTCCTCGTGGCCGGCGCCGTTGCCCTCGCCATTGCCCTGTTGACGGTCAGTATTCAGACCGTCCGCGCGGCCCTCGCTAACCCCATAAAATCCTTAAGGGCTGAATAGAGCCACGCGCAGAAGCTGTCCCTTCTAGGTTCGGACGCTATCGCGTCCTCTTGCAGCGAATGATCGGCGAATTATTTTCGGGTCCTGAGCGACCGCGTGTGGAAATTCCACAAAGGCTCGCACGTATGTGCGGGGCGCGATAGCGTGGGAGTTTGTTCACACAAAGCGTAAAAGGCTTAACCCGCGGCTGTAATGCTTTTTGAATCTATTCCCCATTTGCACATCGCTTCGATCACCGGGATAAAAGTCTTTCCCTTTTCTGTAAGGATGTATTCTACTTTCTTAGGTTTTTGTTGATACTCTCTCCGCTCGACGATGCCCGCCGCTTCGAGTTCTCTAAGATGCGTAGTAAGAACTTTTTTGCTCAATCCCTCAACGATATGCAGAATCTCGCCGAATCTGTTTGCTTCGTGGACGATAAGATTAAGGATCACTGGCTTCCATTTGCCGCCGATAATATTGTTGGTCAGCCTCACGGGGCAATTGCCTGCCTGTTGCACCATCGACAGGAAGTGATCAAACCGTGGAGAATTCTTTTGTTCCCGTAGGGCATTCAAATAGCGGATTCTGTCCATTTTTTTGCGTGTTTAATGTCTGATCCTGGTTCTGTTCTCCGGATAATCATGCGCGATGGCGTTGCCCTGGGCCTGAACGCTAGTTTGCGCAAAAAGAAGGGCCGCGCGAAAGGCAAGTAGCAGCAGCTTCATAATTTTATGCTTGCTCCTCCGTCTATTTCGAGGACCTGCCCGGTCATGTATGCATTGCTCATCAAAAAGACTACCGCATGACCTATGTCTCCGTTGGTCCCTTGGTAACCCACCAGGTTTTTGTCGATAGAAGTATGGTTACCTTCTTTGTCTATATAGGTCGGGCGGATGGCGTTGACCCTGATTGGAGCCAGCGAGACCGCCATCGCCCTGGCCAGCCCTTCGGTTGCCGCGAATGCGACGGTGACCAGGGTATAGTCCGGATGAGGCCGGACCGCGTAGCCGCCGGACATAAGTGTGATGGACCCACCGGTGTTGATACGTCGGACTGCCTGTTGAAGGAACATAAAAGTGTGCCAGAATTTACCGTAGAGGTAAGAGTTTTGGATGTTTTGGTATTCGGCTTCAAACCGGCTCTCCCCTCCTGGGGAGGCAGAAATAAAGAGGTGATCGAAATTGCCCACTGCTTCGAAAAATCCAACATAGGTCGTGGCGTCAGTCAAATCGAAGCAAATCGTCCGGGATTTTGGCCCCAACACTTCCTTCGACAGGCGAAGCTGCTCTACATCACGCCCGGCAATAACGACGTCCGCCCCGGATCTGACTGCAGTGCGGGCGGCGCCCAGACCCATCCCGTGGCTGCCTCCGACAATCAACACTTTTTTGTTTTCCAGTACCATGCTTAAAAATAGCGGAAGTGAGAAGACCAAACAAGTAGTTACCCAAATGTAACCCGTCGCCCACAGGAGCAGCGAGATTATCAAGCACTTATATCAGCAATTAACCTCAAATCGCCAGGAAATCGGTTTGAAAAGTGTCCAATCCGGTCAACCCCTCGCAGGGGTATCGGGATCAGCGCAGTCATTCCCGCCGGCGTCGCTGCGAGGTATGTGAAAAGATACCTTTTTCTTTTATATTCGCAGGCGTATGGAAATCGAACTCCTCACCGGAAGACGGATCTTATTTTGGCTGTCAATTCTATCGTTAGTCTGTTTAAACCTGTCCTGCGGCGGGAATAATAGCTCCGCTGCCCAAAGATCAGGCGGTGACAGCCTGATAAAGACAAGGAATGACACCGCCCTTTCCCTGACCGGGGTATGGGTGAACAAAGCCTATCTGGATACGCTGCTGGCCACCGGCTCCCCACGGGCTGCGATAAGTGCTGCGAGGGAACCGTGCATAGAGTTTCGAAGCGACACTGACAAATATGCTCACATCGTATTTAATTTTCATGAAGGTGAAGATGAAAAGATTTTGCAGAAAGGCGGCAAATACACGATGGGTGATTCGGGCGAAATCATGGCCCTTTCCCCGGAGGAAATCAGGATCGGCCATCAATATTTCGTCAGATTTAAGCACCCTGATCGCGAAAAGTATGATTACAACATCGTGGAAGAATTGTTATTTGCCGGGAACTATCAATTAGAGAATGGAGCAAAAGTTAGTTTCTCGGGTGATGGCCGGGTCTATGGGTTGGATTCAATGAAATATTTTACTCCCAACGTGGACTATATTGGGCCTGGTCTGGACGTGGATCAGCTCTGGTTGGGAATGGATTCGGATGTATACAAATCGCCGAAATATGCTTTCAAATTCATCAGCGATACCTTGCTCCTTTACAAGCTGAATTGCCTGGAAGGTTATGACAGCACTGACAACAGCTGCGGTGTGGTCGATTTTGGTCAACTGAAGTGGAAACTGATCAGGAAGAAATAGCTTCTTGCCCATTCAAAGCACTACCTATTTTGGTCCACCCGCTCAAATTTGTTCGTACCGGGAATTCTTTCCCATGCACTTCCGGGTGGCTCGTTTAGATATGCCATAATGGATGGATCATAATTGGCGATGGTGTTGATGTTGTATATGCCAGTGTTGTCATTATTTTTAATATAATTTTCGTCTTCATCTCCGGAAAAAAAACGCCAACCTGTATCGCCTTGTGCTAAGGCTTTCTCCCGATACATATAGCCTACATCCCTTCCTTCGACTGTTATCATGTCGGTAGCCGTAGCAGCTCCGGGTTTCTCTATTAGTGTTGCAATTTGATCGGCTCTTAATTTGAAATTTTTCAATACGAATGCTTTGTCTGTTTTTGTTCGTGTTTATGACTCATGTTTTCTTTTAGGTGTACTGGTTGATAGCTTTCTGTATTTCCATGTTCTTCAAGAGCCAGATAGGCAGCTTTGATCCTGGTTATATTATCGCGATGACTCATAGGATAATTTTTTGCAGTTCTTCTATGGCAACTTTTAATTCTCTTGTACGTCCTACTCTGATTATGTCAATACTCGCGAGCAATTTATATAATATTTCGTCTTGTTTGACGGCTTTAACGACAGACCCATACAATGGCTGAATGTGTTTGCTGTTTGCAAATCGCGATCAGCGAACAACATAGTTTTACCTGCGAATTAGCGTTTGTAAATCAATTATTTAAATGTAACTACTCGCAGCCTATTCCCGATCCGAATATAATTTTCTATATTGTCCTGCCGGCCATACCCACCGGCAGCACCCCACTATGCAGCAATTCAGGATGGACAAAGACGGCCATAAAAAAATCGTCAGGAAATGGTTGATCCTCACCGCGGCGCTGACGGTGATAACCACCGGCATCATCGTTGCAACCAACTTCTACACAGCCAATCCGGGAGATATCAACGTATTACCTTATGTAATCCCTTTCCTGGCAGTGCTGTTTGCCTTCAATATCTACCGCAGCTTCAAAAAACAAAAGAAATTCCTGCACAGCTACTGTGTGACGATCTCAGAAAACGGCGTAACCCGTGAACAAATGAACACCCCGCCTTTGTCGATCAGCTCCCTGGAAATACGGGAGATCATTAAAACAAAAAAAGGAAGCTTTATAGTCAAAGGAGTGGACAGGACAGACATGATCTTTATACCTCATTGGATAGAGAACCCGGCATTGGTGGAAGAGCGCCTGCAGCAACTGGCCCCGGTGGCGGAAAATAAGAAGGACGCACGCAACCGGAAACTCCGGGCAGCACTCGCCTTCCTTGCCATTGGAATGATCATCTGTTTGTACACCGTGCCCAATAAGATAGTAACATTGATCTGCGGTCCCCTGCTGATTGGATTTATTGTTTGGGCGCTCTATGAGATACAAACAAGCAAAAACGTTCCCACCAATGCCAAACGAAGGAACTGGGTACTGCTGATCCCTATTATTGCGATCGCTTACCTGATCTATCTAAGACTGAATGGATTTCCGATGCCTTATTGACATTACTCCCGGCGCTAATAGATGCCCTATTGACATCACTCCCCGCACTAATAAGAATATTTGAAGGTCTTCCCTGCCGCGGTCGTCACCGTGACGTATGTCGACCTCCGCTCAGTCGACATGGAGACCAACACCCCGATCGTATCTTTGATGCTGCGCCCGTTGTACGAAAAGCTGATGGCAATTGGATGTTCCACCTCAGTCCCGCCGCCGGCAGGCACATACTTCGAATCATAACTCCTGCTGGTCTTTGATGAGCTCGCGCAACCTGAAGTGCTGCAGGCCATCCGGTAATAATCATAATAATAATATTGCAAACTACCGTTCAGGGTGACGGCAGTATCCTTGTAGGAATTGAACTGCAGATATGCCGACACTGTTTTTACGGAAAGCGTGCTGGTGGCCGACCCGCTGTTGGTGACGTTGGCGACGGCATTCAACAATACGGAGCCGGATCCCGGCCCGTTGATCAGGCTATCCCGGACCGTTCTGTCCTTCCCCGCCAGGCCGGCGATGACGGGGTTGGTGACACGCTGGATATGAGCAGCAGCACGTTTTGCCAGGTCCATATCGTCGATGGGACTACCTCCGGCATTGCCCCCGTCATTTTTTTTGGAACAGGAAAGGACGCAGGTCACCGTGAAAAGCAGGATGATAATAGTGCGCATGGTCTTTTTTTATAAAACTACCGAAGGCGGCGCGCCGCCACAATAGAACAAAAGTTAGTCCTCAGGGAAAAACACTATTTTAGAATGAAATAGCGGCCCATGATCCGTAAGTTTTACCTCGCCATCCGGCAGGGACCTTGTCTTTTTGCGCTGATCTTGTTGATGCTCGTCGCCAGACCGGCAACCGCGCAGATGACCCCGGGTTTTAATAAGGACAGCGTGTGGCATTTACTCGCCACCCAACCTGACGATACGTTGAAAGTTCCCGTGCTGATCCAATTGGGAAATCAGTACGAGTATAATCAACCGGACTCAGCGCTGTATTATTATGAAAGGGCCGGCCAGCTGAGCAAACAGCTGCACTATCCTGCCGGATTTATACGGTATGTCAGCAACTATGCATCCGTGCTGAACACCAGGGGCAAATTCGATGAATCAATACAGCTGAACCTTCAGGCCGTCTACACCTGTTTAAAGTACGGGCTGAGCGGCGTAAACTACGTGCGTGCCTTTGGAAATACCGCCGCCGCCTATCAATACAAGGGCGACTATGCCACCGCCGTCGACTATTATTTAAAGACCTTGCCCGCGGCGGAAGGCATGGGAGACGCCCAGATGCTGTCTACGCTCTATAACAACCTCAGTGGCCTTTACCGCGATCTGCAGCAGCCGGAAAAGGCGCTGGACTATTCCCAAAAGTCGTTGGACCTGGCAGAAAAGAGCCGCGACCTGAACCTGGAAGGCAATGCCCGTATCAACCTCGGCAATCTGGAAAAAGACTTTAACCACCTGTCCCGCGGCCTTAAAAACATCGAAAGAGCCTTGTCCATCGCCCGCCAGCTGCATGACAGCGTTATGGAGGAGACAGCCCTGATCAACATTGGAGATACATATGAGAAGATGCATGACCCTGCGCTTTCCATTATAGCATTTCAAAAAGCGCTTCCCCTTGCACAAGCGCTGAAGGACGTCCCTGGTCAGGCCCACGTTTCGCAGGGGCTTGCCATTGGGCTTTTCCAGACCGCCCGCTATTATGATGCGCAACGCCTGCTGCTGAAGTCGATCGCTTTCGACAGCGCGCATGGTGAGAAAAAAATGTGGCGCGATGCACTGCTGCTGATGTCGGATGTCCAGATAGCGCTCCGCCATCCGGACCTGTCCCGCCAGTACCGGGACCAGTATGATTCTGTCAGCGAAGCCTATCTGAATGCATCCCTTCTCAAAAATATCCAGGAGCTGGAAACAAAATACGCGGTGGAGAAGCAGCAGCATGACCTGCTGAAGAAAGACCTGCAGCTGAAAGAAAAGGACAAGGCGGCCATACGGCAGCGGGCATGGCTGATCACGGCCATCATCGTTGTCGCCCTGCTCACCGTCCTGTTCATTCTCACCTGGCGGTTCAGCCGCCAGCGCCAGCAGCTGCAGCAGCGGGCCATCCGTGCCCTGGAGGCCGAGCAGGAGAATGTCCGGCTGAAAGCCAAGCTGGAAGGGCAGCAGCACGAACGGCAACGCATCAGCCAGGAAATGCATGACGACATGGGTTCCGGATTGACATCCCTGCTATTCCTGGGCCGCGGCCTGCATCCTCCGGACGAACAGGGCAGAGCCACCACCCTTAAAATGCAGCAGACAGCGGAAGGTCTTATCCATAAAATGAATGAGATCATATGGACCATGAACGATGAGCAGGACACCCTGGACAGCCTCGTCGCTTATATCAGGACCAATGCAGCCGAAATGCTGGAGAACGCCGGTATCGACTTCCATTATTCCGTGCAGGACCCGCTGCCGCAGCTGGCTGTTAGCCAGGAATTCCGGCGGAACCTCTACCTCGTGGTAAAAGAGGCAGTGCACAACATCGTACGGCATTCCGCCGCCAGCACCGTGCAAATAGATATATCGGTCACCGGCAGCACTTTAGCCATCACCATTCATGACAACGGGAAAGGTTTCGATCCGTCGGCAGGACAACGTTTTGGCAATGGGCTGAAGAATATGTCCCGCAGGATGCAGCAGGTAGGCGGAAAGATAGAATGGACCATCGACAATGGCGTCCGTCTCCATTTGCAGGCCCCTGTATAACTTTCGTTATATTAAAAAATCGCCCTTTTGGACGTTCCTTTATAAAATGAATAACATTCGCGTCAGCATCGTGGAAGATATCGCCGAGATCCGGGAAGGCATGCGTTTCATCATAAATCAAACGCCCGACCTCACCTGCCTGTCCACCTATGGCAGCGCGGAAGAGGCCATGACCGGTCTTGTACAGGATGTCCCAGACCTTTGTATCATGGACATCGCGCTGCCCGGATCCACCGGCATCGACTGCATCCGCAGGCTAAAAGCGGCCGACAGCCCTATCCAGTTTGTCGTGTTCACTATTTACGAGAACAGCGACCAGGTGTTCGAAGCCCTGGCAGCAGGCGCCAGCGGCTACCTGCTGAAGGATACGCCGCCGGACCGGATCATCACGGCCCTCCGGGATCTTTACGCAGGCGGTTCACCCATGAGCGCCAGCATCGCCCGCAAAGTCGTGTCCTCCTTCCAGCGCCCCGCCGCCGCCGCGACCCTCTCCACCCGCGAGCAGGAAGTACTGACGCTGCTGGCCAGGGGATTGCTGTACAAGGAGATCGCTCAGCAATTGGATATCAGCACCGGCACCGTCCGCCAGCATATCCACCACATCTACGACAAGCTGCATGTCCAAAATCGCACCGAGGCCATCAATAAATTCTTCGGGGGACCTGGCTCCGGCACACACTGACTATAACCTTTATTCTATTGCGCGCCCGGCCTTGCCTCACTAGTTTTGACTATCAACTCAAAACTGGATTATGCGACATCTCACTATTCTACTCTTCTTTCCCCTACTGTCATTTTTTGCCCGGGCCCAAAAGTCCGGCGACAGGGAAGGGGTTTATGCAGGTCTGTCACTAGGCTATTTTCACTACCAGACCTATTGGTACTACCACAGCTCCGCCAGTCCGCATGACCACAACCCCGTCCATAGCATCAACCGCGCCATCGTGTCCATTAGTCTGGAAAAGAAAGGCGCCTGGCAGGTCAGCGCTTTCCAATTCGACCTCGGCGGCGAGCTGCTGCTGGGTCCCACCGGCAAAGCAAAAGGAGCCTGGCTGCCCGGCGACGACGTCATCTCTTCCGGCGGCTGGTCGGCGGGCCTCAATGCCTATGGCCGTGCGGTGTATATGCCGCCATCCCAGACAGGCGCCGTCCGTTTCTATCCATTTGTCAGCCTGGGTCCCCAATACATGTTCCTCCATAATAATGGCAAAGGCACAGGACCCTACGCATCCGAATCAGGCTATAACTACACGGACGGCTGGAACGAAGGAGTGATCCTCTTTACCTCCTCCATCGGGGTCGACCTGTCCTTCGACAAATGGGACAAATGGGTGCTGATGCCAGAGCTACGCTTCGGCCTCTTCGGATGGAACTCATCCAGCTGGGAGCCACGCGGTTCCGACGTTAGCATGAATGGCGGTCCGGGCTTCTTAGCCTTCAGCGTAAGGGTATCCAGGCGGTTGTAGCATCCCTCGCAGCTACCGTACGTCCAATTTAAAAAATCCTGCCTATATTTAACCGATAGATGCAACTGACAGCCCCCAAACCCAAGACCATATCAATCTTATGAAGCATATGAACTACCTCGCTTTGATATTTCTGATACAAAGCGCCTCCTGCAACAACAACATGCCCCGGTATGCAAAAAAATTAGATTCCGTCAGTCCCGTAGACTCCGTCAAATCCGGTCCGGCGGATACTACATATATGCGAACCGGCTTTTATTACCTTGCACCATCGCAGGACGGGGTGAAAATGCGGGAAGAAAATACAAATAATTTTTTCTCTATCGCACGAACCCCGTTTGCTTCCGTTGATAATATAAGTAGTGCTAAGGTTCAGAAAGAAGACTACAATGGTAAAACGATAACCTCTTTATGCTTGACCTTTGATGCAAAGGGGACCAGAGATTTGCAAGACGGAACAGGAGATCCGGCACATCCTAAGTTAGCCCTGGTCATCGCAAATAAGCTTTTATACGTTGTAGACAACAGTGCAAAAATCAGCAAAGGGGTCATGAACATTATGCTGGACGATTACTCCGAAAAGGACATTCAATCCATGGAAAAAGCAATACATGAAAATAAATAGGCAGGGAAATTATGGCGAAAATCGGTGCCTATAGATTCACATTAATTCGACGGTTTAACAAGTTCTTCTTCCAGCTCTTCAATTGAAGGTAAGTCTCCTTTCAAATTGTCTGGAATAGAATTCATTATTTGATACTCGGCAACCCCTAAAGGGCTTGAAATATTTTCCAACGCATACTCCACTATGACTTTTTTTGGTGTTTTACAGAGAAGAATGCCAATACTGGGTTGATCGTTGGGATGTTTAAGTTGCGCGTTGACAATATTCAGGTAAAAATTCAACTTGCCTGCAAATTCCGGTTGAAATTCCGTTGCTTTCAATTCAACTACTACATAGCACCGTAGTCTGGTATGATAAAAAAGCATATCTAAAAAAAAGTCGTCGCCTGCTACATTAATATGATATTGTTTACCCATATAAGCAAATCCGTGGCCAAGTTCCAGAAGAAATTTTTGTATGTGATCCGTAAGAGCTATTTCGATGTCTCGCTCATGAGCTTGTTTGCCCATAGTCAAGAAGTCAAAATTGTAAGGATTTTTTAAAGCTTCCCTAGCTAGGTCAGCCTGAGGATCTGGTAATGTTTCCTGAAAGTTATGAATAGCTTTTCCCTGACGCTTGTATAGATTACCTTCGATTTGGATTAATAGGATGGCTCTTGACCAATTATTTTGAATCGTACCCTGAACATAAAATATAGCTTCTTCGATATCGGTACATTTCATAACGATCTCCCGATTATGCCCCCAAGGAATTTGTCTCACAAGTTGTGAGACTTTTTCGGCATTTTGGTAGAAAAGGAACCATTTACGCATGAAGAATAAATTTGTGCGGGAAAAACCTTTTACCCCAGGAAAGGCTTTAGAAAGGTCCTTGGATAGCTGATCAATCAACGCCTCCCCCCAATTAGTATTTTTCTGTTTTTCACATATCTCTTCCCCTAACTCCCAATATAGATTCAGTAATTCATGATTTACTTTGACGGCGGCCTTAATCTGCGCTACCTGGATTTTTTGTTTAATGTCAACAAGCCATTTTGTGTATTGTTTATTGATCGATAATTCCTGTAGCATAGCAATCATATTTAGCTTTCAAAACTAAAATAAATAGCATTATTAAACTAAACATATTAGCTAAGCCGATCGACCCAGATCTCCAATAAAATGATTTGAGAAGCCTCAGTGTGACGACCTGGCCAATGGCCGAATGATCTGTTTGTTTACCATATCCGATAAGATAGTAACATTGACCTGCGGTCCGCAAATTCATTTTTTATATACAACTTTCCCATCCATCCCGGTTAGTTCAAGGTCGTCCACTTCACACAACCCATTTGAAATAAAAGCGAAGCCTGAGATGTATTTGATAGGATCAAAGCTGGGCGCAGAAAAAACTTCTTTATTATTAATATATATATGGACAATATTGTCCGTTGACGCAATTTCCACATCCGTCCACTGGCTTACATCAAATGTCAATGCCGTCAGATCTGTTTCATTTCCCTTTATTTCCCGGTCAAGTAACAGGTAAGCCTGGTTGGCACATCCCCTATTTGTCGTTTTCATCACGATGAAATAGCCCTGGCAAAATAGTTCAATGGTCATGTAAGGACATAAACTATTCCTTACTTCATTCATTCGAATCTTCGTCTTTAACCTGAAATTATTGGATTTCACCGTCATTTCACTGGGAAAATAGGTGTACTCGTATAATTTGTCCTTGGTGATATCTATATTGTTTTCCTTTACTTGTTGCGCAGATAGTCCCAATATGCCATTATTTAAATACTTGTCTGTATTTATATACTCCGGTATGTAATTGGCAATATTATCGATGGCATAGAAAAACCACCTGTCAGTGGGTATATGCACATCAATTGTCTTGATAATTGAATCGTTGGCAATCAGCTTGGCGATATGATAGCCAGGTTCGTAGTATATATCAGTAAGGGTATGCGTATGCTTGTAGACCCTTATTCTCCTGCGTTTATCCCATGACTGCTGAATAAAAAAACTATCTGCGTCTACATGGTCTATATCATAATTGAATATGACCGTATTGGGCAAATCGTTACGGGTACTTCTTTGGCAGGAAAATGTAGCTTTTTCCGCATTTGAAACACCGCCCGGCCTGGATTTAAGTAAAAAAAACCCGAAGATCGCAATGATGACGAGTATGGAAGCTGTAAAATAAACCAGTTTGTGCTTGAAGACCCTGGATCCATGCTTCCTGGCAATGGGAGAAGAGATATCTTCCTCCGGCATAATGATTGTCTCCGGTTTTATGACTGCCTCCGGCTCTATGACTTTAGTCCTGGAAATTTTAAGATCCTGCCACGTTTGGTGATCGAAGTAGTTGGCGATCGCATTGAGGGTGGCTACCTGGGGGAGCCGGCTAAAATCTCCAAGCGAAAGTCTTTTTATGGTGGTACCGCTCACCAGTATGCCCGACTTTTTTTCGATCTCGGACGAGATATAGTCAAAGTCGCGTTGGACCATTTTGGCGGTGTCGGTATAGCCGCTTTTGTTGAAAACCTCCAAAATAACATCCTTTACCAGGTCGCGTTCATTCATGATAATAGATATGGATACCTCCTGTTCAATTTAGCCAAAATCCCCCATCAGACCCACAGAAATTCGAATTTGTTGGCTTTTGCAGGCTTTTGTCGGGCTTTTAGTTTGCACCGGTCTGCCCCATATGCTTATTTGCAATGGATTCATACTCAGCCTCCACAAATCATTTCTAAATTAAACATTCAAATCGTGAAGCATCTATTAGCCACCGGCCGCATATTTTTCGGCATTTGTATAGCAGGTATCGGCATCCTTCATTTCCTATACCCCGGCATCCGGCCGATCATTGTACCTAATCTGACAAATATACCTTCCGGATTATACTGGATTGTCTATCTGACGGCTTTGATATTAATTATTACAGGCCTGCTGATTATCATTGGTAAAAAGTTTCATAACCTCTCCTTAATCATGGGAGTGGTCTTTTTAGCCCTATTTCTCTTTGCGCACTTACCTGTATTTTTAGCCGCCGGCCCTGACAACAGCGATCTTTGGGTAAAATTGAATAAGGTCCTGGCATTGAGCGGAGGCTTTTTCCTGGTCTCGACCATCAATGCTCCCAGGCCGCGGAACAGGATCCTGCTCTCCCTTTATAAGCTGACTCCCATAGGTATATATTTATTCGCCATGATGTTATATAATTTTTCGGTGGCACACATGGTGAATTTGACAGGAGTAAGCCACCTGGTACCGAAATATATCCCGTTTCCCAAATTCTGGACATTTATAGGAGGAATTGCGTTGATGGGATCAGCTATTTCGATTTTCACCGGATATAAGACCAGAAAAATAACGCTTTTGATAGCAGCAGTATTATTTATCTGGCTACTCTCGCTGCATATGTATTACGCCATACTATACCCGCAGTGGAAAGAAGGGGAAAATTTCGTGGGGGTAATTACCTGCATGGCATTTTGCGGGATTGCTTTGATTATATCTCAAAGAAGGCCTGACAATACTCCCGTCAGTATCCCATCCTGAAATGGGAAGGCCACTATCCATAAATACTGCTACTGCCCCATTGCCCATTTTTTATTTATGCTGAAATATTAAAAAAATGTATATTTTTATAGCTTACTAACCACCAGGCTCTATTTACCTGTGCTATCCCCCTCTGTTATGTTGTAAGTTTCCACTATCCTCCTTTCTCCCGTATTCTACAATATTCTGATCTCCCCCCTATGTCATTGGTTTGACAGACAATACTAAACCCTTCTGCATGAAAAAGATCAGCATTGCAGGCCTATGGTGTTTTCTTCTACTCCAGGCAATAACCGTCTATTCCCAGGTGGATGTCCTGACCCAGCACAACGACCTTCAGCGCACGGGATGGAATGACCACGAGACCAGGCTTAACACAAAGAATGTCAAAGCCGGCCCTTTTGCGAAATTATTCAGCTACACCGTGGATGACCAGCTGTATGCACAGCCCCTGGTAGTCACGGGTGTCAATATTCCGGCAATAGGTGTGCGGGACGTGGTCTTAGCGGCCACCGTAAACAATACGGTGTACGCGTTTGACGCCGACAGCCTGAGAACCAACCCATACTGGCAGGTCAATCTTACCCCTTCCGGATCGAGGCCGCCCAAAAATTCGGATATGACGGGCGCCTGCGGAGGCAACGGTAATTACCGGGATTTTTCAAATAATATGGGGATCGTCGGAACGCCGGTGATCAGTAAGACGGCACAGACCATCTACCTCGTCACCCGCAGTGTGACGACTGACGGCACGAACGTCTTCTCGCAATACCTGCATGCCCTGGATATCACGACGGGCGCGGAAAGGGCAGGCAGCCCTGTGCTCATCATCGCACAGGTGAATGGAACTGGCCTCGGCAACGTCAACGGTGTCGTCCATTTCGATCCCCAAAAACAAAATCAACGTCCCGGCCTCCTCCTGTTGAACGGGATCGTATACATCGGCTATGCTTCCCACTGCGACTGGCAGCCCTATCACGGCTGGTTGCTGGGGTATGACGCGACTACCCTCCAGCAGAAAGTGGTATACAATACGACGCCGGATGGCATCGAGGCGGGGATCTGGATGAGCGGCGCGGCCCCGGCTGCCGACCAGGCAGGGAATATTTATCTCTCCACCGGTAATGGCACCGTGGGCAAAGGAGGCAATCTCTCCGACCCTACCAACAGGGGGGAAAGCCTGCTGAAGCTGGTCCCATCCGGCACCACGCTCACCGTGGCGGATTTCTTCACGCCCTATAACTGGCCGGACCTTGAAGCCTCGGACCTGGATTTCGGTGTCACGCAAGTGCTGCTGATACCCGGCACCACCCGTGCATTGACAGGCTGCAAGGACGGTCGCTTATACCTCGCCGACGTCAACCATCTTGGCGGCTATAATGCCACCGCCAACCAAATATTGCAGACCATCAACCTCGGACCGCTGGCGCACCTCCACTCTTCATTCGGCTACTATAAAGGCGCCACCCGTGAATGGATATATACCTGGTCGGAGAATACGGCCCTGAAGGCTTTCCCTTTGGACAAGACCGCCGACACGTTGAGTGTCGTGAATGTGGTCAACAGCGGGATCCAGGGGCCCATCGGCAACAGCGGCGCCCTCATGGCCGTCAGCTCCAACGGGTCCGTGGACTCCACCGCCATCCTCTGGGTCAGCCATCCCAATAATTGCGATGCCAATCAATCCGTCTGTCCCGGCATCCTTCGCGCCGTGAATGCCAATGATGTAACCCAGGAGCTGTGGAATTCTAAGATCAATCCCACCGATGACGTGGGCGGTTTTGGCAAATTCGTATGCCCAACGGTCGCAAATGGAAAGGTCTATCTCGCCACCTTTTCCGGTCGCCTGCTTGTCTACGGGCTGACGAACAACGGGGTCGACACCTGCAATTCTCCCAACATCGCTTTGAACAAAACGGCGACGGCCACCTCCGGCACGCCCGCTGCGGCATTCGATGGCAATACCGCTACGGCCTGGACCAGCAGCAATACGGATAATCAATCCCTCACCGTCGACCTCGGCGTGACATACAACCTCTGCCGCCTGAACATCCAGTGGGGAGCCGCCTATGGCAGGCAATACAATATTCTCGTCTCCCCCGACGGCGTCAACTGGACGACGGCCCAAAATGTAACGTCGAACAGTACCCTTTTCAATACGATGAACCTCCATGCCTCCGGCCGCTTCGTCCGGATGCAAGGCATCGCCCGGGGCACCGCCAATGGCTATTCGATCAATGAAATGGAAGTCTACGGCACAACGCCCATCACCTGCTTCCCTCCTTCGGGTCTCACGGCAGGCAGCATCTCCGCCAACGGGGCCAGCATCAGCTGGCAGGCCGTGGGCAATGCGACGGGATACCTGATGCAATACAAAACAGTCAACGACGCCAGCTGGACCACCGTGGCCACCACCACCAACTCGGTGGGCTTACAGGCCCTTTCCTGCGGCACGGATTATTTGTACCAGGTGGCCACCACCTGTACGCAGGGACAGCAAAGCGCTTACTCTGCTTCCTCCTCCTTCACCACCTCCGCATGCGGCGGCGGCTGCGGCCCCCTCCCTACCCGGTGGACCAGCTCCGACATCGGGGCCATCGGCCTGGCGGGAAATGCCTGCTACAACGGGACCACTTTCTCCCTCTCGGGATCGGGCGCCGACATCGGCGGCAGCGCCGACGCTTTCCGCTTTGCCTACATCACCCTGGCGACCAACGAACAGCTCATCGTACGCATAGCCACGCAGGACAACAGCAACCCCGCGAATAAGGCCGGCATCATGATGCGGGAAAGCCTCACCCCCGATTCCCGGAATGCTTTCATGGCGATCACCAGCGGAGAGGGTGCGACCTTCCAGTATCGCAATACCACAGGGGGCAATACCACCTCTGTCTTTGCCACCACCCTCGCAACACCTGTGGCGCCCTATTGGGTCAAGCTGGCGAGGAGTGGATCACAATACAGCGGCTATGCATCACCGGACGGACTCAACTGGACGCAGGTAGGGACCACCGTCGACCTGGGCTTCGGCGCCAACAGCAGCCCCGTATCCGCCGGCCTGGCGATCACCAGCCATAACAACGCCGTATTGTCTACTGCGACTGCCGATAACTATTTGCAGGTGGTACCCCTCCCCATCCAGCTGGTGCGCTTTTCCGGAAGGAGCGTGGATGATCAGTACATTGCCTTGCAATGGGCGACAGCTTCGGAAGAAAATAATGATCATTTCGAGGTCGAAAGAAGCGAGGACGGCGTGCATTTCACCACCGCGCTTATCAGGAAAGCCGTGGGCAATAGCCACACCTTACAGCAGTATACCGCAGAAGATCACGAGGCGGGGCAAGGCATCCATTACTATCGCCTGAAAGAGGTGGATATGGACGGAAGGTTTACCTACTCTCCCGTGATACTCGTCCGGCTAAGCAGGGAGAATGCTCCCCTGATGTTCCCCAATCCAGCCAATACATTCTTCACTGTTGTGGCCGGCGCAGAGCCGATCAAGGACATCAGCCTGTTCGACGTGTCCGGGAGAAGGCTTGTCAACATGCTGAACAGGTCCGGGGGCTCCTCGCTGCCCATATCCTGCGGCGGATTGATGGCAGGAGTGTATGTGGTGCAGATCAGGACGGGAACGCAGACGTATTTGAGGAAGTTGATCAAGTTGTAAGAGGGCGATCCTGATGGCGGGCAAAAATTGAAGTTGATTTTTCCTGATTTTTACTTTTGTCTACATTTGGCAATAAGTATAATTAGGCATGGATTTTTCAGATCTTATCCTATCCCTCTCTAAAATTAATGAAGAGCTAAGAGAACAAAGCATACGTGCCGTCAACATCTCACTGACCATGCGTAACTGGTTCTTTGGTTTTTATATTGTCGAATTTGAGCAAAATGGAAGAGACAGGGCAGGGTATGGGAAAGCATTATTGGCAAACATCTCCACCGAAATGAAAAGTCGGTCTATTCCAAATACTGATGAGAGAGAGTTACGCAGGTATCGACAGTTTTATCTGGCCTATCCGGCGGCAGCCTCACTCATTGCAGCCAATGGTCAGATTCGGGGGTTGCTGCCCCCCGAATTGGTGAAAATCAGTGACAGTCACTTGAAAACTCCACTTCTTGAATCACAAATACCTGAAACACAATACATTAACCTTTTCAACCAGGTCTCTTATACCCATTTTGCCGAACTAATCCGGATTGATGAATCTTTGAAAAGATTATTTTATGAATTAGAATGCTTGAAAGGAAATTGGAGCGTAAAAGAGCTTAAAAGACAAGTAGGCAGCTTGCTGTACGAAAGAACGGGCCTGTCCAAAAACAAAGAGAAGTTAATGGCAATGGCACATTCTAAATTACAGTCAAATTCTTTTCCTGAACTCATTCGCGATCCATATATCTTTGAATTTATAGGATTGAAACAGCAAGAAGTATTACCTGAAAAAGGATTGGAGCAAGCGTTACTGGAACATTTATAACAATTTCTTTTGGAACTGGGTAAAGGCTTTTGTTTTGAAGCACGTCAAAAGCGCATCGTAGTCGATAATGAGCACCATTTTGTAGCCCTTGTTTTTTATCATCGCTTGCTGCATTGCACCGTGCTGATCGAGGTAAAGTCAGAACGATTTCATCATTCGCATGCAGGGCAGTTAAATTTATATCTGGAATATTACAAAAAATATGAAATGGCAGAAGGAGACAATGCTCCCGTAGGGATCTTACTCTGCACCGACAAAGACCAGGAACACGTTGAATTTGCCACTGCGGGTTTAGATGACAAATTGTTTGTTTCTCAATATTTAGTGGCACTTCCTGACAAGAAAGAATTGGAGCAGTTTATAAAAAGGGAATTACGAAACAACTTTCAATAATTTTGGCATACCATGACAACCCTCGAAACCCTCCGAACCATCGCCCTATCACTTCCCGAAGTGACGGAAGAACCTCACTTTGAAAAGACATCGTTCAGGGTGAAAAAGAAGATCTTCGCCACCTATGACGACCATCTCAAAACAGCCTGCATTAAACTAACTGAAATTGACCAGAGCGTCTTCTCCTCGGCAGGCAAGACAACCATTTATCCCGTCGACAACAAATGGGGCAAACAGGGCTGGACTATCATTGAAATGAAAAAAGTTCGTAAAGACCTGTTCAAAGATGCACTGATAAAAGCCTATTGCGCAGTCGCACCTAAGAAACTCGCAGATCAGGTAAAGGGGTTTTAGCTATGGTTAATCCAACCATCTCTAAGTTCTCCCATTTGCTTCTACCCCAATCCAACCAGTATTTTTGAAAATTGCTGTTTCAGTACAGGAAGGTCGTTCTGTGTTATCTGCCAAACAATCTGGAAATTAACGCCAAAATATTCATGGATGGAAATATTTCGGAAGCCAATGATATTATTCCACTCTATCTCGGGATACTTCTCCTTTATTGTTGGCGTAATACGGACACATGCTTCACCGATGATCTCAAGTTGTTTAATGGTGGCGAAGCGCTTTTCTGAGTTAGCGAGGAAGTCATTCAGCGATACATTTTGAAGGTAGGACTCGATTTCTTTAATAGCATCCAGTACATGTCGGACTCGCAGTTCATCGCTAAGCGGTGGCTTCATAGATCAGGATCTTATCTTTTTCAATGTACGGAAGAACGTATTGAGAAATCCCATCACTGGTGACAACGTCTACTTTATTATGTAATAAATCTTCGAGCTCGCGCTGAAAGCTAAAAAATTTCATTCCTATGGGTTTGGAATAATCCAGCTCCAGTAATAAATCGATGTCACTGGCGCCCATTATAGCAGTGTTCCGCGCGTATGATCCGAATAAATAGGCCCTTTTCACCGGCTTACCGGCAAAGTATTTCTGAAGTAGGTTTGTATCATGTGTGGAGAGAGCCATGATACAAATATAATTAACTTTTAGTTGTCATACAATGGGTTAGGCTAAAGCCCTCAAGAAGATAGACATTTGAAACTAAATTGATTATAATGCATTTCTTTTGAATGCGTCAACATGACCCCTAGATGCAACGCATGAAACTCCAGTGTTTCGGTATAACTGCCCTTGGAATACAATTTCACAACCATCGGCATGGTACCGGCCCCTACCATTATGCCAGCACTACAGGAAATCCAACAATTGAAATATACCCGCTGCCTAAAAGTATTTCGCAGCCGGATAATACGACCAGGTTGGGGTTCTCTGTAGAAAGCCTGGACTTGCTTATACAAGAGCTTAAATCCCGGGGTGTCACTATCATTTCAGAGCCGACTCGAGAGTGTAAAATGAACTGTGTCAGAAGTTAAATTCTTAACTTTAAAGACAGTAAAATGAAAAAGAAAGTACCACCGCCCACAGAACCATTCGATTATGAGTTAGCTAAGCAAAAGGTAAGGGAACAGTTCCGCACTGGTAAGTCCTTGTACGGCAAAGATGGGGCATTTGCCCCACTTCTGCAGGACATGCTCAATTCCATCCTGGAAGGAGAGATGGAGGGTCACCTGGATGAAGAAGAACGAGACACTGGGAACCGAAAAAATGGCAAAAGCAAAAAGCTTCTGAAGACATCCTCCGGCAACATTGAAGTCAGTACTCCCAGAGATCGATTAAGCAGTTTTGAACCCGAGATCGTTAAGAAGCGGGAGACTATCATGGCCCAAACGCTGGAGGACAAGATCATTGGCCTGTACAGCCTGGGAACGAGCCTCCGGGATATCAGCGCTCATATCAAAGAGACCTACGACACAGACATCTCCGCGGCCACATTAAGCGCCATTACAGACAAGGTAATCCCCCTCGTGAAGGAATGGCAGCAGCGGCCTTTGGAAGCACTGTATTGCATCGTCTGGCTGGACGCAATGTATTACAAGGTCAAAGAGGACGGCCGTACACAAACGCGTTGTGTATACAATATCCTCGGCATCAATAAAGAGGGCCAAAAGGACGTCTTGGGCATGTATGTGTCACAGAGCGAAGGGGCGAACATCTGGCTGGGGGTGATCAATGATCTAAAGCAGCGGGGTATTGGAGATATCCTAATCGCGTGTATAGATAACCTAAAGGGCTTTGATGAAGCAATCCGGACTATATATCCCGAAACCGAAGTACAGACCTGCGTGGTTCACCAGATCCGTAATAGCCTGAAATATGTGGCCAGTAAGGACCAGAAGCAATTCATGACTGAACTAAAGCCCGTTTACCGGGCTGACAATGAAGGCCAGGCCCTAGATGAACTGGCTAAACTCAAGGAGAAGTGGGAGAAAAAGTATCCGATGGTGATCAACTCCTGGGAAAATAACTGGCCTAAGCTCTCTACCTATTTTAAATATCCGGCTGGCATCCGTAAGCTAATCTATACGACCAACACGATTGAGGGTTATCACCGCCAGATCCGGAAAGTGACTAAGAATAAGGGTGTCTTTACCAGCGATATGGCCTTGCTGAAGCTGATCTACCTGGCTACCGAACGGATCGCCAGAAAATGGACCATGCCCTTGCAGGGGTGGGCTGTATCAGCTTCGCAGCTAAAGATTATATTTGGGGACAGAATGAAAACGGACCTGTGATACTGCGCCGTAAAAAAGAGGCGGCGCCTTGCTCTGTGAATGGAGCGACACCGCCTCTTTTAAACTCAATTAGCTTGCATGTAACTGTAACAATACAACCGCCCTGCTCATGATAGAAATTTATAATAACAAAAGCTATAAGCAGTATATTTTCCTGGTCACACTAATATTGCTTGCAGGATTGGCAATCTTGCTTATAGTTAGACCGAAAAATATTGGAGTATCGCTTGGCTTATTTATTTTTCTTGAGATAGTCTTTCTATCTAGGAGATTTACTGATAAAATATCGGTTGTCGAAAATAATATCGTTATTGCGTATTACAAATGGGGATTCAGGAGGCTATTAGAATTTGATATCAAAAACATCAGGGCAGAAGTAGGCAAAATTGTCGAAAATAGGGGATACAAGAATAAGTCGTTAAATATTTTTTATAAGAACAAGTTGGCATATACATTTAATACCAGCGATGGCTTTAACGATGAAGACATAGACATAGTTGAAGAGCAAATATCACAACAATCTGGCCTTCAAAAAACTTGACAAAAATCACCATCTGACACAGTTCATTTTACAGACCCACTCAAAATGAATGGGGCTATGGGGCTACCATTCAGGACTTAGACGGAAGAAAAATTGAGCTAACCGAAACTATCCCCCGTCCAGTTCAACCCCCTTATAATGTCTATTCTCCCCCCTCCCACTTTCAACTTTAGTCGATAGATTTGACCAAACTCAAATAACCAAATCACCAGGAATCACCATATGAAGATGAAACCAGCCGAGTTCATCTCCCTCTCGGCCTGCACCATGATGCTGACAGCATTGGGCATCGACATCATGCTCCCCGCATTCGCCGGGCTACGCCACCACTTCGGCCTCAGCCCCAACTCTACAGCCACCGCCCAGATCATTTCATTCTTTTTCATGGGCCAGATCGCCCAGATCATATTCGGCGCCCTCTCGGACCGCTTCGGACGACTGGCGATCCTGCGGATCGGTTTCCCCCTCTACATCATCGGTGGAATAGCCGCGGCCTTTGCTCCCAGCCTGGCGCTGATGCTGGCAGCACGTTTCCTGGCCGGCATGGGCGCGTCAGCAGTCCTCATGGCCACGATCGCGGGCGTTCGGGATCGCTTCGTAGGAGATGAGATGGCGCGGATCATGTCCCTGATCTTTACGATCTTCCTGTTCACGCCCATCTACGCACCCTTTTTAGGATTGGCGATCATGTCCGTTGCATCCTGGCAGATGGTATTCCTCACCCCGCCTTTGTTTGCAGTGATTGTATTCCTCTGGTCGCTCAGACTGGAAGAATCCCTTCCCCGGGAACAACGCATCCCGCTCAGTTGGATGAACATCGGTCAGTCGGTGAGGAAAATTCTAAGCAACCGGGTCTTTCTCCGGTACACCGGGGTCGCAACCTTTCTTTTCACTGCCTTAAGCTCGTATGTCGCCAGCTCGGAACACATCGTGGGAGGAATTTACGGCAGACCGGAATTATTTGCCTGGATCTTTGCCGGCATCGGACTGTTGATGTCCATGTGCTCGTTGCTGAATTCCCGTCTTTCTTCCCGGTATGGCGCCCGGCGATCCATCAGGGGACTGCTCGTCATCTACACGATAGTAGGAGGTATTTTACTGCTGCTGACATTTATGCTGGGCGATCCGCCGGGGATGCTGTTATTCTTCAGCGCCGTTGCCCTGCTGATGGCGCTCAATCTGGCGATAGAACCCAATACGAGCGCCCTGGCATTGGAACCAATGGGCGATATGGCGGGGATGGCTTCCTCTATTTATGGAACCTGCTTCTTTTTCATCGGGGCAACGCTGGGGTCCGTCATCAGTCATTGGATGGTCACCGGCGTTTTCTCGCTGGTCTGCAGCTTTTTCGTCATAGGGCTGCTCTCGCTGCTGCTGGTATACAGCGATCTTCGCCCGCTGAGCAGACGATCAGCCTGAGACCAACATCGCCTAACATCGACCAACACCAACCGACATCGACCAACATCGACCAACATCAACAAACCTGCCGGACCTCCATATGCAGCATGGCCCCCAATTTTTTTATTTTCGAAGCAATATGCCCCACCCCCACCGCACAATGATGGGCAGGCCCGTGGGCATTCCATCCATTTACAAACGATCGCGCGCCGACCGGGAATCTATATCGGCTGTTGGTATTCCCTATTTCCAGGATCGGGCCCGGTACGGATGCACCTTCGGCCACCAGCAGCAACAGTCCCCCATCCCTTTTTTCAACGACACTCAGCAAGGTCACCGGTCCGTTCTTCACCATCATTTCAACGGAAAGGCCCCTGCCGACCTTCCCATGATACACCTGCAGCGGTCTTACCTTTGTCTTCCCTTCGGCAATCGCAATATGCCCCGGTCCGTCATGGCCCATCAGCACCACGTCATCCCTGAAATCCATGGCATAATATTCCGTGAAGGAGCCGCCGGCGTCAAAGCTGTCCATGATCTTCATCGCCTGCGCATTCTTTATTTCATACTCCCCCGCAACAGGCACATGATGCGCCGTCAGCAGTGAATTGCCCAGGATGATCGAGCTGATGGCCAGCTCATTTTCCGCGTTCCCCGTGCCTTTGTAATAATAGGCCATCGACCCGAGTTTATACCTGCTCACCAGCGCATCCAATGCAACGGAGGTCGTGGCCGCAGCAGCAAGGTCCTCTGCAGCACAATCAGGCTGAATATCGAACGACTCACGGAACAATTCCAGCCGCTGCTTCATCTGGCGCTCAGTGACCTCCTTACGCAAATCTACCAGCTCCTCCACTTCCAGCAGTTCAATATGCCCGCCGAAACAGGCATACTGCCGCGTAAGGTCGGTGTAGATATCCAGCATGCCGCTGTAATAATGGCCCATGCATCCCATCCGGTTGTACCGCATCGTTACCATTACCCTTGCCGCCTGCACCCATTCCTTTATTTCATCCTCCACCTGTTGATCCCCGGTCAACATCCCGGTGACCTGGTGAAAATCAATCCCGGTGCGGTGGAACACATTCGCAATTTCCGGGACAGGACAGCTGCCGCAATAGGCCAGCCACTCCCCCGTCATCTTCGTCCTGTCGGTCATTTGGTTGAAAGCCTGGTAGTCGATGGCGCTTTCCGGCGAAAGGTTGAGAATGATCACCGGAACATGCAGCCTTTGAACCACCGGCAATACCATCGCACTCAACGCATACGTGGTGGTATATAAGAATACGATGCTGACATCTTCCCGCCTGAATAATGCGCCGGCCTCAAAAGCTTTATCAGCATTATCGACCAACCCCGCATTGACGACAAGGGGATGATGACTTTTTAATTGCGACGCCACCACCTCCATGTATCCCTCCAGCCTTTCCTTCAAGCCTGAAAACTGGGGCCAGTAAGTGTCCAATCCTATTCCAAAAAAACCAATCTTGAATCGCGCTGAATCCGGCATTGCCATAAATCCTGTTTAATTTAAATGATCGGCCTATTGCAGCTGGAGCACGGCCACCGCAAATGGTTTCAATGAAATGCGTCCGTCAGTCACCGGTAGGGTCTGTGGTTCGGCTTCTCCGCTCGCTGCATCGACGGCCGTAATTCGTCCGCCCTTTGCCGATGAAGGTATTAAAAATTCTATTGCCGATGGCCCTTGGTTGATCAGCAGCACTTCCTTTCCTTTTTTGGTGATCATAGCCTGCGCGGTCAACCCTCCCGGCCGGCCATTCCTGAACCCTGTTTCCACCAGCTTGTCGCCAGGGCCAAAGTGCCTGTGCAGCAACCACAAGACCCAGTACCTTGCATTGGGCTTGCCGTTCTCCCAATCCATCATGCTGACGTCGGGGAACTGGGAAGGATAGCCCACCAGCTGCGATTCACCCGCCACGTCGATTCCCTGTTTGGTGAGCTGCAGTAAAATATAGGCGTACATGGCGCCCGATACATTCCAGTATTGCGGGTCGATCGGTTTATTCACCTGGGGCGAACGCAGGATGGTCCCAATCTCATTGATAGTGGTAAACGTATTGGGTGCAACCCTTTTCCGGATGCTCTCGATAAATCTCACCCGGTCCAGGAACGCTTCCGTTTTCTCGAAAAAAGTATAGCGGTACCCCGACAGATCCTGGTCTTCCCATGAGGGCGTACCATAAAAATGATAAGAGATCCCTTCAGGCGCCACGCCCGGCAGGTGGTTTTTGGCATTCAAAAAGTACTCGAAATAATGTGGCTGGGTGGCGAAGGCCAGTGACATCCCGATGAACTTCGTTCCCGGCGAGACCTTTTTCATCGCTTTCACAATGACATCGTACATCCTGGTATACATTTCCGCGGAGATATTGTGCTCGAGGTCGGGCTCGTTCAGCACCTCCCAATAGGGTATTTTGTAAAAGTGACCGGAGCTGTGGAACTTACCCCGTTCGTCGGTAAATCCGCCTTTGGTATACCAGCTCAACAAGCGGGCATAATAGCCGGCCACCTCCTGGAAGGTCGTGTCGCGTAAAGCAGTGCCCTGGTTGTAGTCCCAGGCAGTCTGGTAGGGATCCGCCGGGTAGCCAACGGTGCCGTTCGTCTTCCACATCCAGGCAGGCGTCGTGCTGAAATTGATTACCACCGAATGCCCCTTGGTCGCTTCCATAAAGGCAGCCATGGTACTGTCGAGATACGTGAAATCCCAAAAGGTGCTATCCTTTGTAGGTGGCTTCAGCTCCGCCACCGCCATCTTAGGATAAGGGAACCAGGGCACATACCGGACAAAGTCGGCTCCCAGGTCCTTTAATGCGGCGAAGGTTTGCTTATGAATAGAAGAGCTGGGACGGACCATCGGGTTCTCCACGAGCTGTAGCGTCGAAGCCGTTTTGGAAACGTGGGTCACCTTATCCCAGCTGACATCCAGCGTGACCGGATTTTGTTGCCCATAGATGGAGGTAATGCAACAAGCACAATAGAACATCAAAAATGAAAAAGATCTATTATTCATTTGCTAACGGTTTATATTTTAATAATCCTTGTTCTGCGTAAGCTTGGAATTTAACAGGATCTCGGGACTCGGCAATGGATACACGTATTTAAATTCCTGGAAAATATAATCGGTGCTGGAATAAGGCACCCCCTGCCTGGACACAGTGGGGCTGGCTTTTTCCTTTGCCGCATAGGTATTCAGGAAGGTGGTCAGCTGCGCAGGGGTCATGGTCCGTTTGAGATCCAGCCAGCGCCAGTTCTCGAATGCCAGCTCCACCCGCCTTTCATGTGCGATCGTATCGCGGAAAGACTGCTGCGTCAGTCCGCTGACATCACCCAGGCCAGCCCTGCTCCTCACCGAGTTCAGATACGTATAAGCATCAGCCGTAGGCGCTCCCTGCTCATTGATCGCTTCGGCCAGCATCAACAACACATCCGCATAACGCAGCACCGGCCAGTTATCATCCGTCCTTCCATAAGTGGCATGCGTGTGCGCGTATTTCTTGATATAGGGTACCATATCGCCCGTGATAGGGCTGTTGAAATCAAGGCCCACGGAGGCAGCCTTTCTTTTGTCACCCGCTTCATAGGCGGCGATCAGGTCTTTGGTGGGGATATTCCAGCCACCCGGATTGCTTTGCGGCCAACCGGTGACAGCACCTTTAGATAACCTTGGCGCAAAGGTATAGATGAATGAGCTCCATTCCCCCGTTTCATCCTCCCCCTTGTATTGGATCTCGAACACGGACTCGGGCCCATTCTTTTTCTGCGGGTCGAAGACATCCGCATATTCGGGTACAAGCTGGTAGCCCAGGGTAAGCACCTGCTGCAGCACCGCTACACATTCCGGGTACTGCTTCCTGGTGAGATAAACCTTTCCCAGCAGGCTGAGCGCCGCCCCCTTTGTCGCCCTTCCCTTTGCGGCTGCGGCATACTGGGCCGGCAGTCCGGCGGCCGCATCATTCAGATCGCTGATGATCTGGGCATATACTTTGTCCTGTGATTCCCGGAGGTAGGTCCAGGCATCCGCCGGCTGGTCAAGCGGCTTGGTGATCAGAATGACGTCCCCGAAATACTGCACCAGCTCAAAGTACAGGTATGCCCGCATGAATTTCAGCTCTCCTTGAAATTGCCCCCGTGCCGAATCCGTAAGGTCGGCCTTTCCCATCCTCAACAGCGCGTTGTTGACATTGTAGATCGCATTATAATGTGCAACGTACATGTCATTGATATTGGGCGTACCTGAATTCCAGGAAAAATATTCGAAGGATTCCAGGCGCGGA
This sequence comes from Flavitalea plasmicola, assembly GCF_030546645.1. Classification (GTDB taxonomy): domain Bacteria; phylum Bacteroidota; class Bacteroidia; order Chitinophagales; family Chitinophagaceae; genus Puia. Next base: position 212,912 of record NZ_JAUOTO010000005.1, on the reverse strand, counting down.
GCCTGCCCGCGATCACCGGGATTGAAGTCGATAGTAGTGTTATCAGAGGGCAATTCATTGAATAGCCACTGACTATTGGCAATGCCTTGCAATGTTCCGTATGCCCCATTCACCGCCCGTTCCACCTGTTTTTGATCTTTGTAGAACAGATCTGTATTGATCAACGTAGGGTCCGTCTTTTCGAGGTAAGACTTTTTACATGCCACGGGCAACAGCGCCAATATAATGAACGAAAGTTGTATAATGTTTTTCATCTGTAAAAATTTAAAAGGTGAAATTCGCACCAAAGGTGAACGTCCTTGTCAGCGGGTAAGCTTCCTCATCATTGCCCGGGTTGATGCCGCCCCTGTTGTCGACGTCCGGATTAGCGCCGGGATATTTGGTGATCAGCCAAAGGTTGTCCGCGCTGGCATAAAGGCGGAGACTCTTGAATACAACATTCTTTTTGGCAAGCGTATATCCCACACTGACATTCTTCACCCACATATGGCTGCCGCTGTAAACATACCTCGTATTGCTTTCGCGTTCCCATTTCCAGGTATTGGTCGTTGCATACTTTCCGTTGCCTGGATTCGTCGGTGACCGCCACCGCTGTTTGCTGGCCTCCAGCACATTGAAAACGCCGTCCATGTTCATCGTGGACGATTCGATATTCCGGTAGATGTCGTAGCCGTAGGCGCCGTTGAGCAACACGCTGCAATCGAAATTCCTGTAATCGCCCCCCACGGTAAACCCATAGGTGAACTTGGGCCAGGGATTGCCGATCTCCACCATATCCTTCGTGTCGTAAGAGATCGTCCCGCTTTTGTCGTAATCCAGGTACTGGTACACACCCGGGATCGCACCATCCTGCTTGGGCGCCTTGTCTATCTGGTCCTGGGTGTTAAAAATGCCCAGCACTTTATACCCGTAAAGCATACCGATGGGTCGTCCCACCCGCGAAATATTATAACCGCTGTAAAATTCTCCATTGAGGATCTGATCGTTGGTGCCACGGATCTCAAGAACTTTGTTCCGGTTGATCGACACGTTGGCATTCGTCCACAGCCCGACCGTGTTGACCTTCGTCTTATACCGGGCAGAGAACTCGAATCCCGTATTCTTTACTTTGCCGACATTCGCCAGGTAGCTGGTAAATCCTGAGATGGAAGGGATCTGGATCGGCAAGAGCATGTCGCTGGTGATCTTGTTGTAATATTCGGCCGTAAAAGACAATTTATCCTGGAAGGCGGCAAGGTCGATGCCGATATCCACCTGTTTTGACTTTTCCCATCCCAGCAGTGGATTGGCAAGGGAGCCAACCACCTGGCCGGGGGCGAAAGTATTGCCGATGATGTAATTATTACTGCTCATAAAAGCAAGGCTGTTATAATTACCGATATTATTGTTCCCGGTGATACCCCAGCTTCCCCGCAATTTCAGGTCCGTCAGCCATTGGATCTTTGGCATAAAGGACTCGTTGAGCAGACGCCATCCCGCCGAGAAAGCCGGGAAATTCCCATAGCGGTTCTTTTCTCCAAACCGGGAGCTTCCTTCCCGGCGAAAGGTGCCGGACAAAAGATATTTTTCACCATAGGCATAGTTGATCCGGCCGAAAAAAGCGGTCGTGCTCCATCCGTATTCCGACGACCCCGCCGTCTTCTGGGCGGCGGACCCCAGGAAAGGAGTAAGGTCATCGGGGTACTGGCTGCCCGTCGCCTTCAAACCTTTCGTGACTTCATTCTGTGCCGTATAACCCCCCAGCACGTTGATCCTGTGCTCGCCGAAACTATTGCTGTAAGTAAGCAACTGATCGACGGAATAATTCCTGACAAGGGCAGTCGTGTCGGATTCAAAGGCATCCCTGGGCGGAGGGGCATTCTGCCCTGCGATCGTGGAAGGGATGAATTGTTTGTAGTTCGCGTAATTCAGGAAAGCGCTGGCAGCAGTTTTGAATTTAAAATTCCGCAGGAAACTGATCTCGATAAAACCATTGGACAACAACTGCCCGTTCTGCTGTGTAATTTTCACCTCTTTCAGGCTTTGCACGGGATTGGCAAAACCAAAGGAGCCATCATGCCCCCCGACGTAGGCATGGAAAGACCCATCATCGTTGTAGATGGGGTCCCGGGGATCCATCAGCAAAGTAGATCCCACCAGCGCACCGCGTCCTTCCGTCCCATTGGCCAGGTGATTGGTGGCATAGGAACCGTCTATTTTCAACCCGACGTTGATGAAATTATTTACTTTACCATCGATGTTGGCCCGCACGGAATAATTGTCAAAGCCGGTGCCCCTGAGGATACCTTCCTGCCGCACATATCCTGCCGATAACAGCGAATGAAAATTGCCATTCCCCTGCGCCAGGGTGATATTGTGATTCTGGAAAGGAGCATTGTTGTGCAGGATCGCTTCAAACCAGTTCGTGGTCCGCTTGGTTTGCTCGGGATGACGGAAATCCAGCGGCACTTCATCCACCGATGGCTCACGACCTTCAAAATACCTGATCTTGTCCATGAATATGTCCTTCCGGAATTGCGCAAAATCCGGCCCGTTCAACATCTTCACCCTTCTTCCGGAAGGGATATTCTGGATCCCGTAATTCGAGACGACATTCAAGGTAGACTGCCCCATCTTCGCGTTCTTCGTGGTGATCAGCACCACGCCATTAGATCCCCTCGCACCATAGATGGCGGTTGAAACGGCATCTTTCAGGATAGTGATGCTCTCGAAATCATTGGGATTGAAATTCTGCCCAAGCGAATTACCGATGGGGAACCCGTCCACCACATACAAAGGCTGACTGCCGGCGCCCAGTGAACCCAGTCCGCGTACCGTAACATTGAACTCGCCGCCCGGCCGGCCCGTGTTCTGTTTGGCAACAACGCCAGGCACCTGCCCCACCAGCAGCCGGGTGGGATTGGCCACCGGCACATCCTTCGTGGAGGCAAGGTCAATAGAGGCCACCGATCCTGTGACATCCCTTTTTCGTTGCGACCCATAGCCGATCACCACCACGTCGTTCAAAGCATTGACCCCCTTTTTCATCCAGATCTCCGGTATGCTGCCCCCAGGCGCGGCAATCTCCTGCGTTTCATACCCGATGCTGGAAACGATCAATGTATCTGCACCCCCAGGAAGGTCAATGACAAATCTTCCGTCAGCACCCGAACTGACACCTTTGGAGCGCCCTTTGACCACAATGCTTGCCCCCTGCAATCCCGCACCATTCTCATCTCTCACCATTCCTTTGACGGCCCTGGCCTGGGCATAACCTGCAGTGCTGCTGAAAATAATGATCAAACATAAAATTGAAAAGGAGAACAGCCAGGAAGCAAGGTGGTCCTGCCTTTTCCTGACATGACACGGCTGTACCATTGGTAGATAATTTTTCATATGCCAGCAATTTTGATTACTTTGATTGCCAAAAATATCTTACCTGCCACCGAAAGGAAATACCTGATTTGATCATTCAATTGTATTTTTTGACAAAACTTCTTTCAATGGATAATTTTTATAAATACCTTCCGGTCAGCAAAGAAGATCAACAGTGGGGATTGCATGTGTTGAATGCAGGTTGCAACATCATAGGCAGGAACGCTTCTTATCCCTCACGTGACCATCCCTCTCACCATTACTTCAACTGGAACAAAGGCAGAACACTCGATGAATACCAGATCATTTATATCACACAGGGAACTGGCACTTTTCAATCGGCCAGTGTAAAGGAGTCCAAAGTAAAAGAAGGCTCGGTGTTTGTACTTTTCCCCAATGAGTGGCACCGTTTCAAGCCCGATAAAAGTTCCGGATGGAATGAATGCTGGGTGGGCTTCAAAGGGACCATTGCAGATAATATCGTTATCAACCGGTTCTTCCATTCAAACGACGCGCTCCTGGACATCGGAATGAACGACGAGATCATGTCGCTCCTGCTGCAGATCATCGAACACGCCAAAAAAGAAAAGACGGGATACCAGGCGCTGATCTCCGGCATCGTGCTTCATTTAATGGGACACATCTATTCCACCTTGAAAGGCCAGAACATCACGGAGCTGAATCATACCGAGCTGATCATTAATAAGGCGAGAATTATCCTTCGGGCGAATATTGAAAAGATCATCAGCGTGGAAAGCCTGGCGGAGGAGTTGAACGTAAGCTATTCCTGGTTTCGCAGGGCGTTCAAAGAGTATACAGGCATACCACCGAACCAATACCACCTTCAGCTGAAGATCGAAAAAGCGAAATTGTTGCTGGCGGACCCCGGCGAGACGATCAAAGAGATTGGATTTAAATTGAATTTCGAATCCCCGAGTCATTTTTCGAAGCTATTCAAGAACAAAACGGGATGGTCGCCTGAACAGTTTCGGACGAATGCCAACAGACAGTCTTTTGTGGCTGATCGCGATTAATAAATATACAAACCTAAATTTCTAACCCTGCCAAACAACTCATCCATATTGCCATTGGAATTAAAATACATGTAAAAATCATATCCAAAACGCAGTGCTATTTTCTCAGAAACAACAGAAAACAATTCTGCCCAAAGCAATTCCCGCAATATCAATTTTACAATATTACCAACGTTATTTATAGTTATAACGAGCCCTTCATCAATGCTATTATAAAGCGCCAAAACCTCCTCTCGATCTTCATATGTGTAGTCGGACGCATCATATTTTTCAACTGATCTTAATACGATTTCATTGCAACAATGGAACTCAAAAAACCAGATAGCAGCTTGTATATATTTTTGTTCAATGTAAAAATATGACTCGAACGTAAGCATTCCGTCGTCATAGCTGCCTCCAATCTGTCCGAACCCAATCCAATCATTCCTCTTATAATGGCCTTTCTCATCTCTAAAAACAGGATCATACTTTGTCACTGATCTTGCTGTTAAACGCCAATTGTCTTCCATTGGTAATTTTTTTACTCTTCCTTACTTTATTCTACTTGTTCGTACCCAACACACCCCATTCCGGTATTTGTAGGCAACCAAGCCGGATCTTTCCGTCCAATAGAGACATTCTATAGACGAATGGGCAGCATCGCCCAGGGATGATTCGGTGATAACATAATAATCGGTCAACCTCGATCCATTAAGCATCAGCGTATCCTGATGTAGTTTGCCCAGGTCAGCCTCACGGCTTTCAAAGAAATCCCGGAAAGAAAAAATGTATTCAGTTTTATGTGCTTGTGGATATTTGATGATAGTGATAAGCAGATGGTATCCTAAATCGAACTTACCCGCAGGCAGGCATTTTACGAAAACATCCATTCCATTATAAGCTGGCTTGGCCATTATCCACCCCATTGACTTTTTCTGAAAACTATCAAGCCCAAGGACGAGTACCGTATCGATCTCCTTTGCGGAGCTTTCATAATATAGGGTATCCCCTTTCCTGAACGGAGCAAACCATTTCTTCTCCTGGTCCGAAAGGTTAAATTCCCTGGCTGAATAGGAACAGGATGCAAATAGCAAGACTAAAAGCAATAATCTGGCAACCCTCATATCGAAACCCTGTATTTCGTCACAGACCTGAATTCCTCCCCCGGCCGCAATATCGTAGACGGGAACCCCGGCTCATTAGGCGAGTTAGGAAAATGCTGCGTCTCCAGACACACCGCACATTGCCTCCCAATAGCCTTCCCCTCACTGGTAACAAAAGACCCATCCAAATTATTCCCCGAATAGAACTGCATGCCCGGCTGATCCGTGAACACTTCCAGCCGCCGGCCGCTGATCGGGTCCGACAAGGTCGCCACCCGTCGCAGGCCCTGCCCATTGCCGTTCAGGACATAATTATGGTCATAGCCGAAGGCCGTCTCCATGATCCTTTCCCCGATCTTCCGGGGCGACCTGAAATCAAACGGAGAGCCCTCCACGGACTTTATCTCTCCCGTAGGGATCGTGTTGTCATCGATCGGCGTATAATGATCCGCATCGATCTGTATGATATGATCGAGGACGGAACGACTCAGATCCCCCGTCAGGTTGAAATAAGAATGATTGGTCAGATTGACTGGAGTGGCTTTATCAGTCGTTGCCTGGTAAACGATCTCCAGCTCATTTTCATCATTAAACCTATATTGAACCCCCACCTGCAGGTTGCCGGGATAGCCTTCTTCACCATCCCTGCTCAGGTAGCTCAAAGCGAGGGTCGGGACCTCACCTTGCAAAACTTCAGCCTCCCACACGACCTTATCGAAACCCTTGTTGCCGCCATGCAAATGATTGCCGCCTTTGTTGGCAGCCAGCGTATAGGCAATGCCGTCCAACGTAAACTTACCCCCGGCGATCCGGTTGGCATAGCGGCCGATCAACGCACCAAAGAAGGGCGGCCGGGCCAGATAACCCTCCAGGGTCTCAAATCCCGCCACGATGCTGGAGCGATTGCCCCGCCGGTCGACGCTGGTCCAGGAGGTGACGATGCCGCCATAATTGGTGATCCTGACTTCGTCCCCCTTTAGGTTGCGAAGGGTGAACAGGTACACTGGCTGAAGGTCTGCCTCGCCAAAGTGCGCTTTCGTAATGCCTGACACGGTCGTTAGTTCCATATATTATCTCTGTATATTATATCCATCTATTATCTCCGTAAAACGGTCACCTTCAGAAAATTCGCCGTGATGACGGTGGCATCACTGTCGGCGCTTTGATTTTGTTCGTTGAACAACCTTTCCAGCTCCTGCTGCAGCGCTTCCGCCTTACCATTCTTTTCAGCAGCCTCAAACGCACTCATGGTAGGCCCATAGTAGTGCCTGAACAGGCTGACGAATGTCGAAGGCGTGCAGGGGGCCATAAAGGTAAAGGTATCCTTGGCAAATGAGATGTCCTCTTTTGCCACCCCCGCCTTGCTAAATCGTTCTACTACATGGCTTTCTATCCCCCAGGTCATAGGGCTGATGAACCCCTCGGGCGGTGGTGGCGTATAGGCGCTGCTGATCTTAAGTATTTGCGCCACGAGAGTGGGATCTCCCGGTATCCAGTTGCCCATAACGATCCTTCCCCCCGGTCGGGTGACACGCACCATTTCCCTGGCCACGTCGAAAGGCTTTGGCGCGAACATGGCGCCGAAGATGCTTACAACGAGATCGAAAGTCCCGTCCTTCAGCTCATGCAGATCCGACGCATCGCCTTCCTGGAAGAGACAATTGGTAAGCCCCTCCGCCTTTGCCCGTGCATTTCCCGCTGCGATGAGATTCCTTGCGATGTCGACTCCCAGGACCTCGGCGCCCAGCCGGGCTTCAGGGATCGCTGTCGTGCCATCGCCACAGCCAAGGTCCAGGACCTTCAGGCCTTTGAGGGGACCCAGTTGATCGACGAGCGCCGAGCCGCTCTCCCGCATACTTTCGGCGATCCTGGTGAAATCGCCTTTTTCCCACAACGCTTTGTTTGGGTTCATATAACTCCAATTTTATACAATATTAGCATCGTTTATGGATAGAATATATTATTGTATTTATATGAAAAATTCGTAATTTACGTAAACATACAATCGTTTTCCGTTAGCCCTCCCTTTCAACGCTGCCGATGCTGGCTCATTTTGTAGCAAATCGTTTTCAATTCATCGTACGAATTGCTATAAAACCTATTCATTCCCTCCCTGTAGCACCGGCTTGATATGAAACTAACCTTGGAAAAAAAGATATTAATCTCCTTCATTACCTGTTCCCTTATCCTCCTCTTTGTGGCTATTATTTCCATCAGGAACAGTGAAAGCTTCGTAAGCTCCAATCAACGGGTGACCCATACGCATGAGGTGCTGAACGCATTGGAACAGACATTGGTCAATGAGCTCGATGCGGAGACGCGCAAACGGGGGTTTGTCATCACGGGCGACGAGGCCTATCTCGATCCGTTCAACCGCGCCATGGCAAGCGTATCGGGTTCCCTTGACAAAGTAAAAGAGCTGACAAAAGACAATGCCGCCCAGCAAAAGAACGTGGCGCATATTGAAGCGCTGACCGACACGCTGACCAGGTTCATGACGGCTTGTATCCGGATACGGCAAACGCAGGGTTTTGAAAAAGCGAAGGAGAAGGTCGCCACCGGGGAAGGCCGGCGGCTCCTGGACGAGGTCAGGGCAACCATTGACAACGCCAGGGAAATAGAACAAACCTTGCTGGCCCAAAGGAAACAGGCGACTACAGAGGACGCACAAAATTTCAATCTCATTTTCATCACCCTCCTGCTGGTGATGGCCATCGTGCTGATCAGCGTCTATTTCATTATCATCAACAACCTGAAAGCGCTTAAAAAAGCCCAGCAGGAGGCCAATCAAAAGAACTGGACCCTGACGGGCAGCGGCGAGCTGGCCAAAGGCATGCAGGGCAATAAGCAAGTGACGGAACTGGCGCAAACCATTATCAATCACCTGGCGACCTGGCTGGACGCCCAGGGAGGCGCGATCTACCTCGTCGAGGAGGACGCAGCCCACTTCAAAATGGCAGGTGCCTATGCACTGGCTTACAAAAAGAACGACTTCCCGTCGGTGAGGATCGGGGAAGGACTGGTGGGTCAATGTGCGGCGGAAAAAAGAAACCTCCTGATCTCCCATATCCCCGCGGAACATTTCGACATCAGCACCAGCTTTGGGAAGATACTGCCTGAACATATCATAGCTATACCGGTGATCTTTGAAGGGGCAGTGATCGCGGTAGTCGAGCTGGGCAGCGTCCATGGCTTCTCCGCGCTCCACCACCAATACCTGCAGGTGGTAGCCGACAATATCGCGGTGGGCATCTCCTCGTCACAGGCCAGGGAAAAAGCAAAAGAGCTATTGGAAGAGACGCAACGCCAGGGCGAGGAATTGGAAGCGCAGCAGGAAGAGCTGAAACAAACCAACGAAGAATTGCACGAGAAGACTGAGCTGCTGGAGCGTTCGGAGGCCGAGCTGAAGACGCAGCAGGAAGAGCTGCGGCAAACCAACGAAGAGCTGGAGGAAAAAGCCAATCTGCTGGAAGAGCAGAAAGAGAAGCTGGAAGCCACCTCGATGGAAGTAGAAAGCAAGGCCAGGGAGCTGGAATTGACCAGCAAATACAAATCGGAATTCCTGGCCAATATGTCGCATGAGCTACGCACCCCGCTCAACAGCATCCTGATACTGGCACAGCTGCTGGTGGAAAACAAAAGCAAGGCGCTGGGTGAAAAGGAAATCACGTATGCGAAGAATATCCATAGCTCAGGCAATGACCTCCTGGAACTGATCAATGAGATCCTGGACCTTTCAAAAATTGAATCCGGGAAGGTGGACCTGGAGTTCGCGGGAGCAGACGTCGGCCAGATGGTGGGCCATCTGCGCGCCATGTTCACCGAAGTAGCGAATACCCGGTCCATCCATTTCGAGATCATCGATCCGGAGCTCCCCGCCAAGCTGCATACAGATGGACAGCGGCTCGCGCAGATCCTGCGCAACCTGCTTTCGAATGCTTTTAAATTCACCGGGAAAAATGGAAAGGTCACCTTCCGGATTGAAAGACAGGATAAGACCCTCGCCTTTTCCGTCACAGACACGGGCATCGGGATACCGGAAAGCAAACAGGAGATCATCTTCCAGGCTTTCCAGCAGGCCGACGGCTCGACGAAAAGAAAATACGGCGGCACAGGCCTGGGCCTTTCCATCAGCCGGGAGCTGGCCCATGCATTAGGCGGCGACATACGCCTGCAAAGTGAGGAAGGGAAAGGAAGTACTTTCACCCTTTCGCTTCCCCTGGAATACGATCCTGCAATTACCATCGCCGACCGACCGCCCCGGGAGCCGGCAGCAGGCAAAATACCCGAAAAAAAGCCTGCCCGGCCCGAAGAACAGGTACAGGATGCGATCCCACGGGAAAATGTCATCGATGACCGCTATACCATACAGGAAAATGACAGGATCGTGCTGATCATCGAGGATGACCAACGCTTTGCAGACATACTCCTGGACTTCTTCAGGGAAAGGAATTATAAGGGGATCATCGCTTACCAGGGAAACATAGGACTTAGCCTTGCGCGGTATTACCGGCCGGACGCGATTATTCTCGACATGCAGCTGCCCGTGATGGATGGCTCCGAAGTATTAAGGCAGCTGAAGAACGATCCCTCCCTGCGACATATCCCCGTGCAGATCTTTTCCGGCTATGACAGGCGAAAGGAAAGCCTTCAGCTGGGCGCTTTCGATTTTGTCAAAAAGCCGGTGACCCGGGAGACCATGCAGGATGCAGTCGATAAAATGGAGGAATTCATCCGGAAAAAATTGAAAAAACTGCTGATCGTGGAGGACAATCGGCAACAGAACAACGCCATCCGGGAGCTCATCGGGAACGGGGACGTGAAATCTTTTTCCGCTTACGCAGGAATGGAAGCCTTCGAAATAATGCAAAAAGAAAAATTCGATTGCGTCATCATCGACCTGGGATTGCCGGACATGAGCGGCATCGAGCTCCTGGAAAAGATCAAGGCCAACGGGGAGCTGAATAAAGTACCGATCATCGTCTATACGGGAAAGGACCTGAACAAAGAAGAGGCCGCCCGGCTCAACAAGCTGGCAAGTACGGTAGTACTGAAAACGGCCAATTCCAAGGAAAGGCTGCTGGATGAGACCATCCTTTTCCTCCACCGCGTGGAATCGAATTTACCCAAAGAGAAACAGCAGATCATCCGGAAGCTGCACAGGACAGATGAAGTGCTGAAGAACAGGAAAGTGCTGATCGTGGACGACGACATGAGGAACATCTACTCACTGACCAATGCACTGGAGGAAGAGGGCCTCTGCTGCATTACGGCGGAGAATGGAAGGGCCGCCATCGACGCGCTGAAGGCACAGCCGGATACGGATATTGTATTAATGGATGTAATGATGCCGGAAATGGATGGATATGAAGCCACGCAGGAGATCAGGAAGACAAAGGAATTCGGGAAGCTGCCCATCATCGCCCTCACGGCAAAGGCCATGAAGGGCGACAGGGAAAAATGCCTGGAGGCAGGCATGTCGGACTATATTTCAAAGCCTGTAAACATCGATCAGCTGCTATCGCTGATGAGAGTTTGGCTATACAGATAATAAGCACCAGGATGAATAAGACCCCGGCGACAGATAACGAAGAATTAAAGGAATTGCTCGAATCTATCCGTTTTGTTTACGGATATGATTTCACGGAATATGCGGAAGCCTCCATAAGAAGACGGATACGTCATTTTATGAGCGCCAATAATTTCAATTCCATCAGGGCGCTGAATAAAACGCTGCTGGAAGAAGAGGATGTTTTCGAGCAATTCATCCAGGAGACGACGGTCAACGTAACGGAGATGTTCCGGGACCCGTCGTTTTACAAAAGCCTGCAGGAAAATGTTTTCGTCCGGCTGGCCACCTATCCTTTTATAAAAATATGGATAGCGGGGTCCTCTACGGGAGAAGAGGTCTATTCCACAGCCATCCTCCTGAAAGAAAGGGGGCTATTGGAAAGGTCCGTCATCTATGCCACCGATATCAATCAAAAGGCCCTGCAGACGGCAAAGGAAGGCGTTTATCATTTAAAGAAGATGAAGGGCTATACGTCCAATTATATGAAGGCGGGCGGGCAGCGTTCTTTTTCCGACTATTACGTGTCGCAATACGATGGCGCCCTGTTGGACAGATCGCTCCGGCAAAATATCGTTTTCTCGGCGCACAACCTGGCCGCAGACAGATCGTTCAATGAATTTCAGCTGATCTGCTGCCGAAATGTGCTGATCTATTTCAATCAGCAATTGCAGAACAAGGTGATCGACCTTTTCTATGAAAGCCTTTGCCCGTTTGGATTCCTTGCATTGGGCAATAAGGAATCGCTGCTCTTTGCCGAAAGCAGGAAGAACTTCGAGGAAGTAGACAGGAAAGAAAGAATATTCATCAAGACCGGTCAATAAAAAAGCGAAAGGAAATATGCAATATGAAGCAGTCGTGATCGGCGTATCCGCGGGAGGCCTCATGGTCCTTTCAGGGATACTGAAAGAGTTGCCGGGAGACTATCCGATGCCGTTGATCGTTATCCAGCACAGGTCGAAGGACGAAAGGACATTATTGGAAGAGGTCCTGCAGGACAAATGCGTCATCAGCATCAGGCAGGCGAACGAGAAAGAAAGAATAGATAGGAGTAAGGTGTATTTCGCTCCTCCCGATTACCACCTGCTGATTGAAAGGGACCATACTTTTTCGCTGACCTGCGATGACCCGGTGAATTTCAGCAGGCCATCCATCGACCTGCTGTTCGAGACGGCTTCCGAAGTGTATAAGGATAAATTGGTAGCGGTCATTCTTACGGGGGCCAACCGGGACGGGGCCGAAGGCATACGGGCGGTAAGGCAACGGGGCGGATTGACGATCGCGCAGGACCCGGCGACCGCTCTTTTCCCGGATATGCCCCGCGCGGCAATCGATACGGGCAGCGTACAACACATTCTTAACGCGGCCAAAATAAAAGATCTTTTACTGCAGCTGGCGAAAAACCGGACTGACCATGCATAACAACGAAGTAGCAAATATCCTGATCGTCGATGACAAAGCGAATAACCTATTCGCCCTGGAACAGATATTGTCCCGGCCCGGCAGGAACATACTCCAGGCTACCAACGGAAAGGAAGCGCTAAAGACGGTGCTTAATACCGATATAGACCTCATCATACTGGATGTCCAGATGCCTGATATGGATGGTTTCGAGGTGGCCCAGATACTTAAATCCCATAAGAGGACCAGGGAAATTCCCATCATATTCGCCTCAGCCGAAAAAAAAGAACATCGGTTCATGATAAAGGGATTCGAGGAAGGCGCGGTAGACTACCTGTACAAGCCCCTTGACGCGGCGGTGACCGAGGCAAAAGTGTCCGTGCTGCTCCAGCTGCATCTCCAGAAGAAAGAGCTGATCAGGAAGAACCTGATCCTTGAAAAATATGCCCTGTTGATCAATAATTCGGCTGACCTGATCTGCATCATCAATGCCCGGACCTTGCATTTCGAAGAGGTGAACAACGCAGTGGCTCCCATGCTCGGCTATACAGTGGACGAGATCAGGAACACTTCCGTCCTTTCCTACCTGGAACAGGAAGATAGCCTGGCCATACAAAGGCTGTCCAGTGCCAATAAAGAGAAGTTTTCCTTTGAGATCCGGATCCATAGCAAAGACAGGTCCGTCAGGTGGCTCAACTGGAATATCGTGAATAAGGACGGTCTTTGGTTCGCCAATGCCAGGGACATCACCCAGCAGAAAAAGTCCGACTGGGAGATCAAACAGCTGAATGCCGATCTGGAAGGGAATATAGCCCTGCTGGAGGCAACCAATAAAGAACTGGAGTCATTTTCCTATTCCGTATCCCACGATCTGCGGGCGCCGCTGAGGAGCATCAACGGTTACTCCCGCATCATCCTGGAAGACCATCAGACGCAATTGAACGATGAATTGCACCGCCTCCTGGGTAAGATCCAGGGTAATGCCAGCAGAATGGGCGTTTTGATCGACAATCTGCTGGAGTTTTCAAGATTAGGGCGGCGCAAGGTGACAAAGTACCCGGTGAACCTTACGGAATTGACCCAGCGGGTCCTGAATGACCTGGACGAGGTCGATCGGGGCAAAGCCAGGATCCACGTAGGATCTTTACCCCCGGCGGAGGGAGATCCCGTGTTGCTTTACCAGGTCATTATGAACCTGGTCTCGAATGCCATCAAATATTCCCGGAAGAAAGAAACGCCGGAGATCAACATTGGCGCGTTGGTAAAAGAGGAGAAATGCATCTATTTTGTGAAGGACAATGGAGCAGGGTTCAATATGGACTATGCCCATAAGCTCTTTGGCGTATTTCAGCGCTTGCACGATAACGAAGAGTTCGAAGGCACAGGCGTCGGCCTGGCCATCGTCCAAAGGATCATTGTAAAACATGGAGGCAGGGTATGGGCGGAAGGACGCCCGGATGAAGGTGCGACCTTCTTCTTCACTCTTCCCAAACCAATCACTGAATAAATTTAGACCGATTATGGCATTGGACAGCGTTGATATCGTGCTCGTGGAAGACAACCCGGATGACGCAAGCCTCACCATCCGGGCGCTGAGGAAAAATGGCATCAATAATTCCCTTATCCACTTAAAAGACGGTGAGGAAGCGATCGATTTTATCTTTTGCAGGGGGCATTATTCCCAGCGGGTCTTCGGAATATTGCCCAGGCTGATCGTACTGGATCTGAAAATGCCAAAAGTAGACGGGATCGAAGTGCTGAAGCAGGTGAAATCCGATGCCCGCACCTGCCGGATACCGGTGGTGCTGCTGACCTCGTCCAACCAGGAGCAGGATATCCTTAAAAGCTATCAGCTGGGCGTAAACAGTTATATCGTAAAGCCCGTTGAATTCGAATTGTTCGTGAAGACCGTAGCCGGTATGGGACTATACTGGCTGATGATGAATCAATTGCCATATTAACCATAAAGGTGCGCCATGGACCCTGTATCGAACCATAACGTAAAAATTCTGATCCTGGAACATGAGCCGGACGATATCGAATTGCTGCAATATCAGCTGAAAAAAGGAGGCTTGCATTATTCATCGGAAGTGGTGCAGGAACGGACAGGTTACGAGCAGGCCCTCAGGGATTTCAAGCCCGACATCGTCCTGTCCGATTATGTCCTTCCGGAATTCGACGGCGCCGCAGCCTTCTACCTCAAGAAAGAGATCGCTCCCGATACGCCCTTCATCATCGTCTCCGGCACCATCGGTGATGAAAATGCAGTGGAGCTGATCAAGGCCGGCGTTACCGATTATGTCCTGAAGGATAAATTGTTCACCGTAGTGCCGAAGATCGACAGAGCGTTGAAGGAGAACTGGGAACACAGGGAAAAAAAGGAGCAGGAAGAAAAGCTGGCCAATTATGCCCGGGAGCTGGAACGTTCCAATAAGGAGCTGGAGGAGTTCGCCTATCTTGCCTCGCATGACCTGCAGGAACCGCTGCGCATGGTGGGAAGCTTCCTGCAACTGTTGCAGCAACGATACCAGGACAAGCTGGACGAGCAAGCCAATGAATATATATACTATGCCGTCGAAGGGGCCGCCCGCATGAAGCGGCTGATCAACGACCTGCTCAATTATTCACGGACGAACAGGGAATGGCTCATCGAACAGGTGGACATCGCCGCCACCGTACGGGACGCATTGCAAAACCTGGCGGCCAGCGTCCGGGAAAGCGGTGCGATCATCCATTTCGAGAACATGCCTGTACTTGCCGGAGACCCCGGTCAAATACTCCAGCTGTTCCAAAACCTGATCGGCAATGCCATCAAATTCAGGAAAAAGGACGAGACACCGGTGATAAACATAAGCGCCCGTAAACACAATGCTTCCTGGCTGTTTGCCGTGGAAGATAATGGAATTGGCATCCATCAGCAATATTCGGAAAAGATATTTGTCATCTTCAAGAAATTGCATGGCAACGAAAAGTACGAGGGCACAGGTATCGGACTTGCCATTGCCAAGAAGATCGTGGAAAGACATGGTGGAAAGATCTGGTTCGAATCATCACCTGGAAAAGGAACAACATTTTATTTCACCTTAAATCCTCCAATAAATGAAACCGATCAACATCCTTCTTGTTGAAGACAACCCCGGGGATGTGCTGCTGGCCCAGATAGCGTTCGAGAAGAGCCGTTTTGACGTCAACGTTCAGGTGGCCACCGATGGCGAGGAGGCATTGGAGTTCCTCTATAAAAAAGGAAAGTTTGCCGGCACCAATACGCCCGACCTGATCCTGCTGGACCTCAACTTGCCGGCAAAGAGCGGCTCGGAAGTATTGGCGGACCTTAAAAGCGACGAAAGATTGAAAGTGATCCCGGTGATCATCCTCACCACGTCCCAGGCGGAATGGGATATCATCCAATGTTACAAATTACACGCCAACTGCTTTGTGAATAAGCCGTTCGGATTTGACTCGTTCGATGCGGTGGTGACGTGCATCGAGGATTTCTGGTTCAACATCGTCAGGCTGCCGGCCAACTAATGGACCCGGTAAAGTGTATATTCCGACGATTTGATTTGTAACTGACCTTTAAATATCATATATTTGTTTTATCTATAGTTTTATCCCCCTTAAATAAATCTGTTGTTTTCTCCGCACAGATGAAACGCTCTGGTCTACTTTGACTTTTAACACTGCCCGTCAGCAACATTCTCTTACATGCTATTTTAAGAGCTGAGATCTTATTACCCGGGACCTCATTCATGGAAATAATTTACTGTGAAAAACCCCCGAAGGTCTGAGGTAAAGGCTCGGAAGCATTTCCGGGCCTTACATCACCGCTTTGGCCGTTCTGAATGCGCTTATTACCTCTCCCACAAAAACCCGTAATATGCCAACCTCTTTAACTAAAAAAGGAGCCTGGTATAATCGCTCTTTATTTGCAGTGCTTTTAACCTTCAGTCTTACGTTCCTGTCTAATGCCGTCTTTGCCCAAAGACAGGAAAGTTTATTGTCCTCGTCCCGATTGAAAAAAATGAGCCTGGAAGAGCTGATGAACACCGAGGTGATCTCTGTTTCCATGCGGCCGGAGAAACTGGCGGAGGTCGCGTCGGCCGTCCAGGTAATAACAGGAGAAGATATACACCGGTCAGGCGTAACGAGACTTCCCGGCGCCTTACGGCTCGTTTCCAATCTGCAGATGGAGCAGGCCAATTCACATGACTGGGCCATCACCGCCCGGGGATTCAACGGCCTGCCTTCGGCCGGCGGCGTACTCGCTAACAAACTGCTCGTGATGATCGACGGCCGGAGTATTTATTCCCCGCTTTTTGGCGGCGTATACTGGGACGTGCAGAATACGCTGCTGCAGGACCTGGACCACATTGAAGTGGTCAGCGGCCCGGGAGGAACGCTGTGGGGCGCCAATGCCGTGAATGGCGTCATTAATATCATCACCAAAAGTGCGAGGGAAACCCAGGGGTGGTATCTGTCGGGGGCCGCGGGCTCTTTTCTACAGGACCTTGGCGAAGTCCGGTATGGCACCCGCGTAGACTCCACCCTCTTTGTGCGCATTTACGGACAGCGCCTGGACCAGCGAAATACGGAGCTTGCCGGTGGAATAAATGCCAAAGACGCATGGAACATGACACAGGGAGGTTTCCGTATGGATTATTACCCCTCGGCAACCAACACCTTTACCCTGCAGGGCGATCTGTACAGTGGTGTTGCCAACAAAGACAGCCTGCTAAAGCACACCGTCACGAATGGCCAGAATGTGCTGGCGCGCTTTACACATCTTTTTTCCGGGAGTTCGGACCTGAAAATACAGGCATATTTCGACCGCACCTGGCGAACGACGCCCCACTCCGCCACCCCCTTCTCCTATAGGATCAACACCTATGATATCGATATCCAGCACCGTTTTGCAGCCGGCAAGTTGCATAATATAGTGTATGGCATAGGTTACAGGTTGCAGGAGGATGAAGCAGCCGCCTCTCTTCTTCCTTTGAGCCGGAACATGCCGCTGTACAGCGGATTTGTCCAGGACGAGATCACGTTTGTTCCCAATTTCCTGAAGCTGACCATCGGCAGCAAATTCCTCCATAATATTTACTCCGGCTTCGAAACCCAACCCGGCGCACGCATCACCTGGACGGTGGATCGCCGACAAACCATCTGGACGGCCGTTTCGCGCGCGGTACGAACGCCGACGCGTTTTGACACGGACTTTATAAGAAGGCGCTTAAAATTCCTTTCGGAAAAAGTCATTGCCTATGAGCTGGGCTATCGCGTCCGTCCTTTGGACAGGCTCTCGCTCTCCCTGGCGTCCTTTTACAATCGCTATCATGACATCCGGAGCATCGATTCGAATGCAAGTCCTACCGTTCCATTGGTATTGGCCAACTCACAGCGTGCCGAATCCTGGGGATTCGAACTGTCCGGCAGTTTCCAGGCATTGGAATGGTGGCGCCTCCGCGGCGGGTATACCTATTTTTCAAAGAACATCTGGCCCACCAGTCCGAAAGTCCTCCCGGCAAGCGTCGATTTCGAAGGGGTCGATCCCCGGCACCAATGCCTGCTTCAATCCATTATGGACCTGCCCCGTCATCTGCAGCTGGACCTGGTAGCCCGTTATGCAGACCAGTTGCCAGGCTCGACATTTACGGCCCATATTCCGGCCTACTTTACTTTTGACCTTCGTCTGGCATGGCAATACAAACGCTTCGAGATTTCACTGGTCGGGCAAAATCTCACGAAAGACCAGCATAAGGAGACCGGCTCTTCACAAATACCACGCAGCATCTACGGGAGGGTCATATGTCAGTTGTAAGGATCACGGCATATCGATTTCTGTCTATCTCGTTGCTGCTGGCGTACAGCATGACCCATTTGTCCGCTCAATCTGCGGCCAGCCCTGAATATGAGATAAAAGCCGTTTTCCTTTTCAACTTTAGCCAGTTTGTCCAATGGCCTGCCCATTCTTTCCCTGCAGAGCAGGCCCCGCTGGTCATCGGTATTTTAGGAGAAGACCCCTTTGGCTCCTATCTGAAAGAGACTGTGCTGGGCGAAAAGGTGAACGGTCATCCCATCCTTGTTCAGCATTACAATACGGTGGAAGAGATCAAGACCTGCCATATCCTGTACATCAACCTGCCGGAAACCAGGCTGGACCAGGTCGTCGAAAGCTTAAAAGGGCACAACACCCTTACGGTGAGCGATGCTCCCTATTTCTTACAACATGGAGGGATGATCCGGTTCTTTACCAGGAACAACAAAATACAGCTAAAAATCAATCTCGAGCCCTCTAAAGAAGCCAACCTGGTCATAAGTTCCAAGCTGCTGAGGTTGGCCGAAATTTATTCCCCTGTAAAAAACAACTGACGATGCCATTCAGGGACATACCGATACAAAAGAAGCTGATGAGATTCATTTTTTTCGTCAGCGGCGTCGTGCTGCTGGTCACCTGCATAACATTTTTTGTCTATGAATACTACACATTCCGGAAAACGACCATCGAGAAGCTCACTACGATAGGAAAATTAATTTCCGCCAATAGCTCAGCTGCACTGGCCTTTGAGAACCATGAAGACGCAAAGGAAATTTTAGCCGCGCTGAAAGCCGAACCACATATCGCAGCCGCCTGCCTGTATGATAAGGACGGTGGCCTCTTTTCCCAATACCGCGGCGGCCCCGCCGGCGACACTTTCCCGGATAAGCCCGGAGCCGAAGGATATCGTTTTGTACGTTCGAACCTGGAATTGTTTCTGCCCGTTATGCAGGAGTCCAGGCAGCTGGGCACCTTCTATCTGAGATCCGACCTGGGAGCCATGTATGAGCGGTTCCGCCTCTATGGCATCGTGGTTGCCTCGGTGATAGCCATGTGCATCTTGTTGGCATACCTGCTTTCCAGTATCCTCCAGAAAAGTATTTCAAAGCCCATCCTTGCCCTGGCGGCGACGGCTAAAGTGATCTCCGACAAGGGTGACTACTCTCTGCGCGCTACAAGACGAGGCAAGGATGAACTGGGTTCGCTGACCGATGCCTTCAACTACATGCTCGGCCAGATACAGGCGAAGAACCAGGACTTGCACGATCTCACCCAGACACTGGAGCAAAAGGTGGCAGAGCGCACCGTTGCATTGGAAGGTAAGAACCATCTGCTCACAGGCATTTCAGAAATAAACGATACGCTCAGAGGCATTCAGGATGTGCCAGCCCTGGCCCAGGACATCATCAACAAACTCACCCGGGTCCTCAAGGCGCAAATAGGTGCCGTTTACATGAGGGAAGGAAACAATGAGCTCCATTGGGTCGCCGGCTATGCCTTTAGCAAGGCGGAACAGGAACAAAGGATCATAAAGATCGGGGAAGGCCTGGTAGGGCAGGCGGCATTGGAGAAAAAAGCGATCCTCCTCAGCGAGGTGCCGGATGACTATGTGAAGATCAATTCCGGCATGGGCAACACTCCCCCAAAGTATATCATCGTCTACCCTTTCCTGTATGAGGGCTTCGTAAAGGGCGTCATTGAAATAGGATCCATCCATCCATTTTCAGACATTGATTCGCAGCTACTGGACCTGATGTCCGAGAATATCGCCATTGCCTTTAATTCATCGCAATCAAGGACCCACCTGAAAGAGCTCCTGGAGGAAACCCAGCGTCAGGCGGAAGAGCTGCAGGCCCAGCAGGAAGAACTGCAGCAGACGAATGAAGTGCTGGAAGAAAAAGCCGGGGAGCTGGCGCTGACCACCCAATACAAATCACAGTTCCTGGCCAATATGTCACATGAATTGCGAACGCCGCTCAACAGCATTCTCATTCTGGCCAGACTGCTGGCGGATAAGAAGCATACCATGTCGGTCGAAAAAGAAAAGGAATACGCTCAAAACATCCACAATTCCGGCACCGACCTGCTGAATCTCATTGACGAGATATTGGATCTCTCCAAGGTAGAGGCGGGAAAGATCGAACTGGATATGCAACAGGTAAATATCGACGAGATCTCGGACAACCTTCGTTCCATGTTCACTGAAATAGCCAACAACAGATCCATCGATTTTGCGATCATTCAACCAACCGAAAACTTCTCTCCTTCCCTGTATACGGATAAACAACGGCTGGGACAGATCCTCCGGAACCTTCTTTCAAATGCCTTCAAATTTACAGGCAAAGGCGGTAAAGTCACTTTGAATATCAGTGTAGCCCCGCCGGGCGATCAAATAGCGTTCTCCGTTACGGACACGGGGATCGGGATACCGAAAGACAAACAGAAAATTATTTTCCAGGCTTTCCAACAGGCGGATGGGTCCACCAAAAGGAAATATGGCGGCACGGGCTTAGGGCTTTCCATCAGCCAGGAGCTGGCCCATGCGCTGGGCGGAGAGCTGGTATTGGAAAGTGAAGAAGGAAAGGGAAGCCGGTTCACCTGCTATCTTCCTCTAACGTCCGCCTCCTCTTTAATGACGTCTGAGCCAGCCTCTTTACCTCCCGCCCCGGACACCGGGGATGACAGGTCCGTCATCCGGGAAAATGACAAGATCGTCCTGATCATTGAAGAGGACGAGCCTTTTGCAAAATTACTCCTGGATTCCCTGAGAGAAAGGAACTATAAGGGTATACTCACCCACCAGCCGGGCATCGGCCCAAGCCTGGCAAGGTTTTACCAGCCCCATATCATCACGCTGGATCTGTGTTTCCCCCTCCAGGACAGCTACGAAGTGCTCAGGCAGTTGAAGAACAGTCCCGACCTGAGGCATATTCCCGTACAGGTATTCTCGGAATATGACGGGAGAAAAGAAAGCCTCGCATTGGGGGCCTTTGATTTCATCAAAAAACCAGCCTCGGAGCCAGCGATCCAGGCCGCCTTTAGCCGGATCGAGGAGTTCATCCGGCGGAAGCTGAAAAAACTGCTGGTGGTGGAAGACAACGAGCAGGAGAACAAAGCGATCTGTGAGCTCATCGGCAACGGAGATATACGGTCCTTCCCGGTATTCAGAGGGAGTGACGCATACGAAATAATGCGAAAGGAAAAATTCGATTGCGCGATCGTCGACCTGGGCCTGCCGGATATGAGCGGCATTGACTTGCTGGAAAAGATCAAAGCAACCGATGGTCTCGATAAAATGCCCATTATCGTATACACCGGAAAAGACCTGGACAGAGAGCAGATCGCCTACCTGAACAAGCTGGCAGATACCATCGTCCTGAAAACCGCTAATTCGAAACAACGGCTGCTGGATGAGGTAGCACTCTTTCTTCATCGCGGAGGATCCACACCGCCCGGCGACACGCAACAGGTCGCCGGAAAGCCCAAAGGATCAAACGAAGTGCTGAAGAATAGGAAAGTATTGATCGTTGATGACGATCTGCGCAATAGTTACTCGTTGACGAATGCATTGGAGGAAGATGAATTGCGATGCATTACGGCAGAAAATGGAAGGGCAGCTATCACCCTGCTGAATGAGCACCCCGATACAGACATCATTCTCATGGACGTAATGATGCCTGAAATGGATGGCTATGAGGCCACCCGGGAGATCAGGAAAATGGATAAGTTCGGCAAGCTGCCCATCATAGCCCTCACCGCAAAGGCGATGAAGGTCGATAGGGAAAAATGCCTGGAAGCAGGCATGTCGGATTATATTTCAAAGCCGGTAGATATGGACCTGTTGCTGTCTTTAATGCGGGTCTGGTTGCACCGGGAATAATTACTATTTTCACAAAAAATACCAAGATGGGAAATAATGTGAAAAAAGTATGGTTTATCACAGGTGCATCGACAGGCTTTGGAAGAGCATTCGCAGAATACGCCATTCAACAGGGTTACAACGTAGTGATCACCGCCAGGCGGCTGGATAAGCTGGAAAGTATCAAGGCGCTGGCGCCCGGCCAGGTAGAAGCATTACGGATGGATGTCAACGACAGCACCGAAGTAGCCGGGGCAGTGGCGGCGGCGACGAGCCGGTTTGGACGGGTGGACGTCCTCATCAACAACGCCGGGTACGGTATCGTGGGCGCAGTGGAAGAAACGCCTGAAAATGAATTACGGGCACAAATGGAAACGAACTTCTTCGGTGCGGTAAGCGTGACCCGCGCCCTCCTTCCCCTGTTCAGACAGCAGCAGTCAGGCGCCATCGTCAACATCAGCAGCCTGGGCGGGCAGCTGTCCTATCCCGGATTTGGCGCCTACTCCGCCTCAAAATTTGCGCTGGAAGGCATTTCGGAGGCATTGGCCGCCGAGCTGGCGCCCCTGGGAATAAAAGTGCTGATCGTAGAGCCGGGACAGTTCAAAACAGATCTGGCAGGCGCAGCCATGCGATTCATGCCGGAGATCTCCGCTTATAAAGATACGGTCGGGCCAATAAGGAATTTCGCCCAAAGCATGCACGGCACACAATTTGGCGATCCCTTCAAAGCTGCCGCCGCCATCGACAAGGCCCTGGCAGCCGCCAGCACACCGTTGAGACTGCAATTGGGCGAAGATGCGGTCAGTTCCATTAAACAGCACAGCGAAAATCTTTTGAAAGAGCTTGCGACGTGGGAGCAGCTGGCGGTGGACACCAAAATAGATGGTTAGTTAAATAAAATAAGGACCCATGTACTTCACCACGCTGCCCGATCACACTGACCCCACGTTCGACGAACAGCTGCATTTCAGCAGGTTCAAACAGCGCAATATCATATTCAATGCCTCGTCTTACAAGAGCCATTGCCAGCGGCACGTAGGCTGTCTGTCCATTAAGACCATATTCAGCGGAGAGGAATGGTATGGCATAGACCGTCATCAGCTGGTGGTAAGGCCAGGGCAGTTCCTCATCCTGAACGACGACCAGGAATATGCCTGCAGGATGGATAGCGCCGTTAAGGTCAGGGCGGTATCCGTCTTTTTCAGGAATGAATTCGCTTCCGCCGTACTGAGGGACGCACTGTGCAGGGAGGAAAATTTGCTGGACACCCCGTTCGAAACAGGCGGGCAGCCACTGGAATTTTTCCAGACGCTGTACGACACGGACCCCTCGCTGGAGGAAAAGCTACTGGGCCTTGTAAACGCATTGGATGAAAATGGCTATGACAGCAACATGGTGGATGAGCGCCTGGTCTTTTTGCTGCATCATTTGATCCGCACCCACAAAAAAGAGGCGGAACGCGCCCGCCGGGTAAGCGCCGTCAAAGCAGCCACCCGAAATGAGATCCACCGACGGTTGTGCATCGCCAAAGACCTGTTGCATTCCAATTTTATGGAGCAGCCGGACCTGGCCTCCATCAGCCACCTGGCCTGTATGTCAGTCCCCCAGCTGGTGCGGCAGTTCAAGGCGGTATTCCGGACCACGCCCCATCAATATCTCATCAGGCTGCGGCTCGCCCATGCGGCCAGGTTATTACAACAGTCCTCCATGCCCGTGCACGAGATCACCTGGATGTGCGGTTTTCAGAATACCAGCGCCTTTTGCCGTGCATTCAGGACCGCCTATGGCCTGCCACCCCTCGACTTCAAGGCAGCCAGCTGATAAAATTGAGCATTTCTGCACATGCTTCCTCCCGCCGGGAAAATAGATTTGGGCAAACACAGATCTATGATGATACAAAAATGGTTCGATGCAGTCCCCGGCGATGCCTCCCGCGGCCTGGATATTGTTCGTGTAATGACAGCGCTGAATCTCATGGCCCACGGTGTGCACGGCCTGTTCGACCCCGAAGGCGTGCGCGGGTTTGGAGGCTACCTCAGCTCCATTGGTTTTCCCTTTGGCGTAGGCTGGGTCTGGGCGATCATCGTCATTCAGATCGCCAGCAGCGTGTTACTGATCCTGCGCCGCCTGGTGGTGCCCGCCTGCATAGGCCATCTCGTCATTCTCGTCGCCGGCGTCTGGCTGGAACATGCCCCGCATGGCTGGTATGTCGTCGGTCCCGGGGCCAACGGCATGGAATACAGCGTTCTGCTGATTGCCTGCCTGGTTGCGGTACTATGGACTTATTGGCCCCCGAGGGCTGTTGCGTCATAGCCCGTTTTTTTATGCCAGTAATAGTAAGATAAAATGCCCGGAATGATCCAGACGAGCATGACGAGCATCATAGGATCGAATTTCCCCGACGCGGCAAGGCCCGAATAAATGGCGCCGGCCAGGTCGAAGAACAATCCGGCATAGGCCCATTCCTTGATCCTGTAGAGGCCTGGGATCAAAATAGCAATGGCTCCCAGCACTTTGGCAATACTGATGTATTGAATAAAATAGATCGGGTAGCCAAGACCGTCATGCATCATCTTGATCTCGTCGGCGGTGGGCTTTATGCCGCCCACGGCGGAGAACACCATCAACAATGCAAAAAGAATGGTAAAGACCCAGTAAAGAATGTTGAGCGTTTTGGGTTTCATGTAGGATTATTTTTTGGTTTGAAAATTGATCATCCAATTTATGCCATATTTGTCAGTAAAGGAACCAAAATAGGCGCCAAAGAACATATCCTGCATGGGCATGTCGATCTTACCGCCCACCGATAGTTGATCAAAAAGTCTGGTGGCTTCCTCCCTTGTTTCAGGCTCGATGCTGATATGCATATTATTGCCCTGGACCAGGGTGAATCCCATTTCTTTAGGGGCATCTGTTCCCATTAGAATATGATTGCCCGTAATGGGAAGTTCAACGTGCAGCACCATTTTTTTCAACGCTTCGGCAACAGGCGGATGATCGGCGTCTGCCGGCAGATCGCCAAACCGTTGGATCCCCCCACCCGCAAATTCCGACTTAAATACAGATTGGTAGAACAGGAAAGCCTCTTCCGTATTGCCGGGGAAGTTCAGGTAAGTGCAAACCCTGGGTGCATTGTCCTTCTTATAGGCGCTCCTTAATTTGAATTGCGCCTCGATGTATTGCTCCAGGTTATTCAGCGTCATGGCAAGTCCCTCCTTGAATCCCATCTGGACCACTTTTTCAAGATCGGAAAGACTTTGATAGACGATGGTAATGCTGACGGTGGTGGTAAATGCATCCTCGCGGAACACGTTGGTGAATTGCGAGCGGGGGAAGTCGGGATTGACATTCCCGGCCTCGTCGGCGAAGGCGTCCAACGCTGAAATGCTTTTTTGGTATTCGATCTTTTTATAGTCGGTCCGGTTCCAATGAGCGACATTGTCGGGAGAGACCATGGCGTAATGCCAGAAACCGCCTTCCCTGAAGTCCATCGACTTCGTCCTGGTTTGGTAGGGCTTGGGCGCAAACCAAAGGTCCAGCAGCTCCGGCTTCGTCCAGGCATCCCAGACCAGGGTAAGGTTGGCCGCAAACTCCCGCGTTACGTGGATGGTTTTCTTTTCCTTGTCTACAGTAAAATCAAACAGCAAATTCGAATTCATTTTTTAGTGTTTTTGATGGTAGCTAATAAGGTGTCCAGCTGGCTGAAGCGGTTTTCCCAGATCTTCCTGAACTGGTTCAGCCACTTGTCGATCTCTTTCATTTTATCAACCTGGAGTTGATAATAGATCTCCCTGCCTTCCTGTTTTTTTGTCAGCAGATCGCATTCCGACAAAATGCGCAAATGCTTGGATATGGATTGACGCGTCGTATCGAAATGCTCGGCAATGGCATTGGGGGTCATCGCCTGCAAAGCGATAAGTGCGATGATAGCCCGTCTCGTCGGGTCTGCAATGGCCTGGAAAATGTCCCGTCTCATTTAGTTAACCTCCCATCTCATTTAGTGAAAGTTAAAATATGCATCCGAACGGTTGCAAATATATGCGCACCCAATTGGTTTCGCAAATTTTTTTATAAAAAAGAAGGAAGGGAGGCGTTTTTCTTTAATTGCCAGTCTTTTATCAAATAGAAAATACAAATGAAAAGAGACAGGCAGTTCCAGTAAAAATACCTGAATTCAGTATCCACCTGGAAAATGAAGAACTGTGACAACATATACAATAATGACGAGGAGGCTAATACAAAAACAATTTTCCTGATACTGGCATTATAAATATAGAAGCCCGCAATGAAAATGCTGACATTCAGGAGAAGCCAGCACCATGGCCGCATATAAGGCGCGCCCGACTGGAGCTTGATAAGCCATATAAAAGCCCGGGAAACAAAATTCGGTTTAAAAGTTATTCCGAAGTTGTTGGGAGGAACGACAGCGTTGAGTGTGACTATCCAGGTTCGTTTTTTGATCCGCAAAAAATAGAGAAAGCCATCCCATCTGTTATATAGATAGTCGCCGAAGTTGTTCGAAATGCTTTGAACCCAGGCTTTTCGGATAATATGCGAGGTACTGTCATTCAAGGCGAGAAAGGAAATTTTTTTTTCCTGGTTCCAATAGAGGTCATCGAAAGTGGCCGTTGTATAATTGGATCGCAGATAGACGGTGTCAAAGCCCGGGTAACTGTTGATAAAAGTTGGAAAATAGTTCTCCCCTGTTCTTACATAAACACCTGCCATGTCGTGCAGATAAAGTTTGTATTCGGGATATTGTTTTTGCGGCTTTAATATATAATTTAAAAGGGAATGGCAGCCGATAGCGGAAAGTAATAACAGCAGGACTGCCCCCGCTCTCCAAAACCTTGCTCTTTTCCATGGGAAGGACTGGTCGACCCATAGGTAAAATAAAGGTATTGCGCCTGGCAAGGCATTTATACGAACCACTGTTCCGTAAAGAATGAACAAAAATGAAAATACCGCCTCCGCCAGGGTCATGCGCCGGTCCTTGGATGCAGCCCTGGCAATAATGCTGACGCCGGCCAGCCACGATAAAGCCAACTGGGCATCTTTAATAATATATCCCGCAAAATTCTGTACAAAGGGCGCCAGCAGAAATCCCAAAAACAACCAGATGCGGCTGCGCCGGGATGAAAACCAACCTGTAGCCAGAAAATAAAAACTGGCCCACAATAAAGCCAGCTGAAACAGGAGCATCACCTGCGGCCCTTGATAAAGCTTGTTCGCAAGGCTCCAGAACCAGGCCATCAAAGGCGGATGCCAATCTCCATAATGCCCGCTGATGGACTGTCCATAAATATCTAATGAATCAGGGGACATGAACCCAGGATAATACGCAGTCAAATTTAAAAGGACACCGGTCATACCCAGGCAGAAAGGAAGTAAATAAATGCCGGAATTTTGATTCTTATGACTCTCCATTGATCGGTATCATTTATCCCACATGATTGCTAAAACATAGCAAGATACCTTCAATTGGCCAATAAATGACTGACATTCCATATTGGTACACCGGCTGTAACGAAACCGTACATCAGGGAGGCTGGCACCCCCACAAGAAATTGACAGCCAGCACGCTATTTCATGGCATTTATTTTGGAGCCCAATCGGACAACCATTCCGACAGCTATGCTTAAAAGTTATTTCCTCGTCGCCATCCGCAGCTTCTGGCGCAACAAAACCTTTTCCCTGATCAACATCCTCGGCCTCTCCATCGGGATCAGCGCCTCCCTCATCATCTTTCTCCTCGTCCATTTCGACTTCTCCTTCGATAAATTTGAAAAGGACGGCGCCCGCATCTACCGGGTGGTCCTGGACGCAAAAAATGATGGCCAGTTATCTTATAACAACTGCCTGCCAGTGCCCATGGGGCCAGCCATCCAAAAAGAACTGACGGGCATAGAATTGGTGGCCCCCTTCCGGACATTAGACGAACTTAAAGTGACCATCCCTGGCGCCGACGCCAGCCGCCCACTGGTCCTGAAAAAACAAAAAGACCTGGTCTATGCCGACGCACGTTATTGTAAGCTGCTCAACTATACCTGGCTCGCGGGTTCCACGGCCACCTCGCTGGAGGCGCCCTACCAGGTCGTCCTGACGGAAAAGAATGCACGGATCTACTATCCCGGCCTTCGCTATGGGGACATCATCGGCAGATCCATCGCCTTCGATGATACCATCCAGGCCACCATCACCGGTATTGTAAAAGACTTATCGGACAACTCGGACTTCTACTTCGGCGGGTTTATCTCCTTATCGACCCTTTACACCAGCCGCCTGAAACCCGATGATATAAACAATTGGGGCAGCATCAATTCGGCCGACCAGCTCTTCGTCCGCCTGTCGCCGGGAACAACAACTGCAGCAGTCAATGTACAGCTGGATCGCCTCCTGAAAAAATACAACCCTCCCAACGAGCATGGCGGCATAAACTGCCACCTGCAACCCCTGGCCGATCTTCATTTCAACCCACACTATGGCGTATTCGATGAGAGCCGGCAGGCCCATAAACCCACGCTCTATGGCCTGCTGGCCGTAGCCGCCTTCCTTCTCCTGCTGGCCTGTATCAACTTCATCAACCTCACCACCGCCCAGGCTTCCCTGCGGGCAAAAGAGATCGGTATCCGCAAGACCATGGGCGGCCATCGCCGGCAACTGGCCCTCCAGTTCCTTTCGGAAACTTTCCTGCTGACCCTGATCGCCACCCTCCTTTCCATCGCCCTGGTCCCCTGGCTGCTAAAGGTCTTCGCCGATTTTATCCCCGAAGACTTTCATATCAATGTCTTCCACCAACCGGAGGTCATCGGCTTTCTGCTGGCCCTGGTCGCCGCCGTCAGCTTGCTCTCCGGCCTCTACCCCGCCTTCGTGCTCTCCGCTTACAAACCCGTCCTGGTGTTGAAGAACCAGGCCAATGCCAGCACTGCCCAGACCCGGTCCAGCTGGCTGCGGAAGACCCTCACCGTCTCCCAGTTTGTCATCGCCCAGGTCTTTATCATCGCAACCCTCCTCGTTACCAAACAGATCAGCTATGGCCTCCATAAAGACCTTGGTTTTAAAAAGGACGCCATCCTCACTTTCCGCACGAATTATGCTGAAACAACCCCAAAACGGGCGCTCTTGCTCAGCAAGCTAAAAGCCCTGCCGGGTATTGTGCTTGTCAGTCAGTCCAGCGATGCGCCATCCTCCAACGGCACATGGACGAGCGGGATGAGCTACAACGATGGCAAAAAAGAGATCCAGAAAAATGTACAGGTAAAATTGGGGGATAGCAATTACTTCCGGATCTATAAATTCCGCCTGCTGGCCGGCGCCCCCGCTCCCCAGAGCGACACCACCAACGCGGTGGTGATCAACGAGTCCTATATGCATTTCCTGGGCTTTCAGCACCCGGAGGACGCCGTCGGGCAACAGATCAATTGGAACGGTAAGGTCCGTATCACAGGCGTCGTCGCCGACTTCCACCAACGCTCCCTCCATGACGCGATCATACCCCTCGTCATCGCCAACGGCACGCGGAAGGCCACCGTTTTTAACATCGCCCTGCAACCACAAAATCCCAGCGCCTGGCCGAAAACCATCGCGGCGATGGAAAAGGCTTTCAAATCAGTGTACCCGAACGACGATTTCGAATATCGGTTCATCGACGACACCATCGCCAAATTCTATACCGCGGAAAAGAACATCGCCCGCCTGCTGGCCTGGGCAACGGGCCTCACCATCTTCATCAGCTGCCTCGGCCTCCTGGGCCTGGTCATCTATATCACCAACCAACGCACGAAGGAGATCGGCATCCGCAAGGTCATCGGCGCCACCGTCGTCCAGCTTATATTCCTGCTCTCCCGCGATTTTCTGAAACTGATCGGGCTGGCCATCCTCATCGCCCTTCCCATCGCCTGGTGGGGCAGCCGCAAATGGCTGGAGAATTTCACCTATCGCACCCAGCTCAGCTGGTGGGTCTTCGCCGCTGGAGGGGGCGCCCTGCTGTTCATCGCCCTGGCCATCCTTTGTCTCAGGACCTTCAAGGCGGCGGCCATGAATCCCGTGGAGAGCCTGCGTTCGGAGTAGCGGCCCCGGACCGTTTCAAACGGCCGACATGCTGAAGTAAACCGTATATTGTGCACCACCCCCCGTAAGCAACGGAGAGGCAAGATGCCAGAATATACCATACTGATTTCCGACAGGTACGCGCGTCATCCGGATCATGTCCTTGGCGGAGATAAAGAAAGTCCTGGAATCGATGACGTCATCTTTGAGATCCAGCCCCGAATTAATAGCATCGGTGATATCCGGCGCAGCAGCTTTAAGGATCGCCTCGGCCACAGGCGCCAAAAAATCTCCCACATACGGGATCTGGCCAATTCCCAATACAACCCCTTTTGACGCCTGTTCAACGCCCGCCCTGACCGCTTCTTTATATTTATCCGGATCGGAGTCATCGTGTTCCATCAACAGCACCGATATACTCAGCCCCTCTGGTTCCCCCCTGTACAATTCAATATTGTCAGGCCTTGAATCGCCCGAATCGACGTCCTCATAGATCGTCGTTCGGATGGTCGCAGTGTGCATTTGATCCGCCCCTATCACCCCAAAGATCGCATAAGGCTCGTCAGAATTGGAGCCCTGATCCCAGTCCATCTCGGTGGTGCAATACATCCCGGCGTACCGGACGCTAACCTCCCCCAGCTCGATGGCGCCGACATCCGGCCACCAGTAGATGCTGCCATTTTGAAATTTGGAGGCGCGTCCGCCGTCCGTAAAATCCTGTTCGTCTGACAAGGGCCATCCCAGCCAGCTGTTGGGCCCGCCAAGTTCGGCATACCTTTGTCCGATCGCACCGTAAACGAGATAAACGCCCAGGGCGGAATAATAAATGCTCGAGTGATTGGTTGTATATTCTCTGTAAAACCCATCCCCCGCCGCCACCAGGCCGGCGCGGCCCGGCACTTTGGGAGATCCCGGGGTCCCCTTTAATGAAGCCCATTTTTCATCGATCTTGCGTGCCGCAGTGGTTGCAGGAAGTTCCGCTACAGGTTTATCAGGATAGAAAACAGGGGACCCCTGTCTGGTGAAACCTGGTATCGTCTGATTGCCATTGACGATTGTTGACGTTGGTTTTCTGATTGACGTTGCCATTTTTTTTATTTTTTACTTTTTTACAATTGATATCACTGACAAATGTATAGGAACGAAAAAAGGCGATCAATCCCATAGGTATGGTAAATTACCAGCATGAATGAGGCTGCCGTACCATAAACATGGCAGCACGCACGGTTTTTCGGTCAAGTCATAAAAGAACAGTATATTTAATCATCCCTTTAAAAAGATGATTAAGTTCCTTATCATATGCAGCCTGGTTTGCCTGGAGGTTCCCTCCTTTGCACAACTGGAAACCAATGCATCCCCATCGGAACTGATCTCCTCTTTACAGAAAAAAAACCCTGATTCTATCAAGGTGCAATATCTGCTGCAATTGTCCCTCTATTACTATTTCCAACGTGCCGACAGCACCAAAGCCCTGGACAGCGTGCGCACACTCCTGCAGCAGGCGAAAGAACTGAGTGACGAAATTCATTCAGTCAAATGGCAGCCCGAGATCCTCTGCTTCTTGGGGAAATACTATTACAAGACTGGGAAGATAGGCCAGGCGAACGACTATTTTATAAGAACAGCCAACGCCATTAACCATGTCGGCCCTGTCATCCGGCAGATTGAACGCTGGAAAGAGCTTGCCTGGAATATCCAGGAATTGGATACCATCGGAATGACAAGAACAGATTGTTTTGAAAAAATGATATCCCTGTACGCACAATTAAATAATAAGGAAAAAGAGATAGACACCCAACGGGACATTGCAGACACCCATATGAAGCAGGGGAAGCTGGATCTTGCTGAGCAGGAATTGTTGGAGGTATTGGCTTTATCCAAAGCTAACGGATCTTACCATCTTTTCTATACCTATAATTTACTTGCCGTAACCCACCATCTGAAAGGCAACTATAATAAAGCACTCAATTACGCATTACAGGCCATTGAAAGTATGCAAAACGCCGGCGGCAGCTGGCCCATCATCCTCTATAGCCATGTTGCGAATCTATATCATGAGTTGGGTCAGACTGAAAAAAGCATTGAATATTTCAGGATAGTTTTTAAACTAAGTCCCCCTAACCCCGTCGACTTCTATTACATCCGGGAAGCAGGTGTTTTTGTTCGTGATCTCATAAAACAAAAGAAAGAGGGCGAAGCACACGTATTCCTGTTCGACTTCTCAAAAAAATATCCGCCTGCCGATCCATATGGCAAAGCCAGCTTAGCGAGAACCTTTGCGTATTACTATAACGCCGTCCGGAACTATACCCTCGCGGACAGATATACCCGGCAGATGATCAGCCTGGAAGGTTTACTGGGAAGAAATAATGAGATCAGAAGGGATGTGGAGTACGACATCGGCGAGTATTACTCCGGCAAAAAACAATTTCAAAAAGCAGCAGCCCATTTCCAGATAGCCCTGGAGGAAGCCATGCTCAACAATTCCGCCAATGCC
Source organism: Flavitalea plasmicola (assembly GCF_030546645.1). Taxonomy (GTDB): domain Bacteria; phylum Bacteroidota; class Bacteroidia; order Chitinophagales; family Chitinophagaceae; genus Puia. Next base: position 180,252 of record NZ_JAUOTO010000005.1, on the reverse strand, counting down.
ATCAAAGATATTAATTTAGCGCTGTATAAGACAGACTCATCCCTGGGAAATTATGCTTCTGCGATCCGGCATTTGAACAAATATCACGCGTTGAATGATTCTATTTTTGACGTAGCGAAACTAAAACAGATAGAAGAATTGGAGGTAAAATACGAATCTGAAAAAAAAGAACAGAATATCAGGCTGCTGGAAAAAGAAGGCGCCCTGCAACGAAATGAGATATTACAGGCAGGGTACACCCGCAATTGGATATTGGGCGGAATGGCCCTGTTACTGATAATAATGAGTTTACTGGTATACAATATTACACTCAAACAAAGAACAAATAAAAAACTGGGGCTGCAGCAAAAGGAGATTGAGCAACAAAACATCTCGTTGCGTCACCTGGTGAGTGAAAAAGAATGGCTGATCAGGGAAATTCATCACCGCGTAAAAAATAATTTCCAAACGGTGATGAGCCTGCTTGGCACCCAATCCGTCTACCTCAAGAATGAGGCGGCGCTGGACGCGATCGCGGAGGGGCGGCACCGGATCAATGCCATGTCCCTTATTCATCAAAAACTGTATCAGGCCGAAAACATGTCGTCCATCAATATGCCCGGGTACGTCAATGAATTAGTCGATTATTTACGCGACAGCTTTACGATCAACAATCGCATCCGCTTCCACCTGCAAATTGAAAGAATTGAGCTGGACCTTTCACATTGTATCCCGCTGGGGCTTATACTGAACGAGGCAATTACCAATTCCTTCAAACATGCATTTCCGGACGACAGGGAAGGACTCATATCCATTTCATTAAAGTGGAGCGCGGCCGATCATTTGTTGTTGACCCTGGAAGACAACGGAATAGGTTTACCCCCGGGATTTAATAATACCAAACAGGACACCCTGGGGATGAATCTCATCCGGGGGCTTAGTAAAGAAATCGGGGCCAGGTTGACCATACGCAGCCAAAATGGAACACAGATTGCTGTCAATTTTGTTTACGATCCCGACATTACCCACGGGATTAAACAATGGGGATCTGAAGCAACCTACTCGGTATGAAATAAAAATACCGGCAAACATAAAAATATGAGCAAGGTATCCAACAACAAAAAGAAGCCGTCACCGGAACAACGTGAAGCGCTGCTCAGCGCATTAAAAGCCCGTTTTGAGAAAAATAAACACCGCCATACGGGTCTTGAATGGACCAAAGTACAGGCGAAGCTGGAGGCTGATGCCGAAAAGCTGTGGTCGCTGCATGAAATGGAAAGAACGGGCGGGGAGCCGGATGTGGTTGGCTATGATAAAAAGACAGGCGAATACATATTCTTTGATTGTTCGGCGGAAAGCCCCAAAGAGCGCAGAAGCGTCTGTTACGACCGCGAAGCGCTGGAGTCAAGGAAAGAACATCCACCGGAAAACAACGCCATCGACATGGCTGCAGCCATGGGCATTGAGCTCCTGACGGAAGAACAATACCGGCAACTGCAGCAACTGGGAAATTTCGATATGAAAACATCGAGCTGGGTGAAAACGCCTCCTGATATCAGAAAGCTCGGCGGCGCCCTCTTTGCCGATTTCCGCTACGGCAAAGTCTTCGTGTATCACAATGGGGCCCAATCTTACTATGCCGCAAGAGGGTTCCGCGGCTCGCTAAGGGTTTGAGTTTTATAATGGATCACTCTGACCGCAGGCTTTTGACAGGGTTGGCCAAGGCCGCCGAGATGGATTGATAACTGATGGTCAATAGCGTAATAATAATAACCGTAGCCCCCGTCAGCCAGAAAAGGTCGGCCGTGATGCGGGTGCGGTAGGCAAACTCATTCAGCCATCGGTTCATCCCCAGCCACGCTATTGGAAATGCTATCGCAAGGGCAAGCGCGACGAGCAATAAAAATTCTTTGGACAGCAGATAAACGAGGTGGGCGACGGAAGCGCCGACCACCTTGCGGATGCCAAGTTCTTTTTGCCGCCGGTGGGCGCTGAAGGCCGCGAGGCCGAAAAGCCCCAGGCAGGAAATGAGGATCGCGAGACCGGCAAAATAGCGGGAGAGAACGCCTATCCTGATCTCCGACGAGTATAATTTTCGGTAATCTTCGTCAAGATATCGGTAGGCGAATTCCATCCCGGGGTTGAAGCGCATAAAGGCCTTTCGGACACCGGCTATTGCCTGCGCTTCGTTGCCGGTCTTTATCCGTACGATCACTGAATTGGTGACGGGATAGCAGCGGAAAAAGGCGGGCTTCACCGGTTGATAAAGCGACTCGAAATTGAAGTCAGCAGCCACCCCGACGATCTCCCTCGTCTCATCCCAGAAGCGCACGACAGTCCCGATGGGATTCTTCAGGCCCATCGCCTTAATGGCCGTTTCATTCATGATGATCTCATGTTGCATATTCCGGGAGAAATGGCGACCGGCCTTCAGTCTGAGCCCGATCGTCTGCAGGAAATTTTGGCCAACTTCGATGTTGGCGAATTCGATGTCCATGGTGGGATCTTTCCCCGTCCATTTTACGCCGCTGATCGCGCCATGATCGCCGGTCAGGTTGTGCGCATGGCTGCCGGCATTCAGGACGCCGGGAATATTATTAAGCTCGTTCACAAAGCTGGCCGCATGGACGAGATAGGTCGAATCCATCTTGATGGGGATATTGAAATCAATGACGTGATCCCGGTTATAGCCCAGGTCCCGGGATTGTATATAGGACACTTGCCGGTAGATGATCAATACACCGGCGATAAAAATGACCGACAGCGTAAATTGAAAAACGACGAGGCCTTTCCGTGCCCACAGTTCGCTCCAGGAGGTTTTCAGCGTTCCTTTCAAGACAGCCACGGGCCGGAAGGAAGAAAGATAAAAAGCGGGATAACTGCCGGCGAAGAGGCCAGTCACCACGGTGACGCCCAGCAGGCTGAGGATAAGCGTTGGCGCTAAGTGAAGCGCCAGCTGTTTGCCGGTGACGCTGTTGAAGACAGGCAGCAGCAACGCACAAATGGTCAGGGCCGCCAGCAGGGAGAAGAAACTCAGCAGGACGGACTCCCCAAGGTACTGCAGGATAAGGGTCCCACGGCCGGCGCCTACGACCTTCTTTATCCCTACCTCCTTGGCCCGTAGTGCGGCCCGGGCTGTGGACAGGTTCATAAAATTGATGCAGGCGATGATCAGGATAAAGACGGCAATGATGGTAAATAGCTTTACATAGACGATACGGCCGCCGCTTTGAACGCCGTTCTCATAGTGATTGTACAAATAGCGATCGGAAAATCTGCTGAGGAAGAGCTGCGGGTCCCAGCCGCCCGCCTTACCGCCCTGTTTTGCCAGGATATAATGGTCGAGCTTGCGGTTCATGGCGTTGAGATTTGCGCCAGGTTTGAGCAGTACGAACGTATGAGGGTCGGCGTTATACCATTGTTGAAGTCCGGGACGTTTTTCCAGGGCAAGATCAAAATTGAATAAAAGGCCGGGCTTTTCGGTGGCATTGGGCGGGTTGGGTTGGAAAATGCCACGGATCTCGTAGTCGCCGGTGAAATCGTACTGGTCGAAATGGATGACTTTTCCCACCAGGTCATGGGTGGTCCCAAAGAAGGTTTGTGCCAATGAAGCGGACATAAATACGCCTTGCTTATCGGCAAAAAGGCGGCCGCGGTCCCCTTCCAGGATGGGGCAGCTGAACAGATGGAAGTAACTGCTGTCGACAAACTGGGGTGTGGTGTTCAACTTTCTGTCGCCCATGCTTACCACTCCACTGGGCGTATTGGGGTCATTGAACCAGGATGCCGGCAATACCGTAGACGCATCTTCGACGTCGGGGAACTCGGCCCTCAGTGACTTGGCCAGGATCCCCGGCGTATACATGCCTGTCTGGAGGCCATTGGAGGTCTTGTTATTGGTCATTACCTGATAGAGCCGCGCGTCGTTGGGATTGTATTTCTCCATTCCATATTCGTCGGCGATCCAGAGGCCGATGAAAAGTGCGCAGGCCAGTCCGACGGACAGACCCAGGAGATTGAGCAAGGAGAATTGACGATCCTTGAGGAAGTTGCGCCAGGCCATCTTCAGGTAGTTCGTTAGCATTGGAGGATTCTTTGGTACTTCAGGCGCAAAAACATTTCCGGAATTTCAAGCAATTCAGCATCAGAAGATTATAAAGATCCGCCCGGCGGTGGCTGTCCGGAAATGATACAGGGGGTGTCCGGGGATAGTCATCCTTGTCTTGTCCTGAAATAGCTCCCGATGCCGGTCAATGAATGGCAGATACTAGGTAAGATTCCGCCAAATATAAATATTAATTTTAGCGGAATAGCACTAACTTTAGCTAGATTCCGCCAAATATAATAACTCAATAATGAACCCAAAATTCGTTGGTAGGTCTAAGGAAATAGAGATTTTGCAAAATACGCTTAAATCGGACAGGTCCGAGCTGATTGCTGTAATAGGCAGGAGGCGTGTAGGAAAAACTCATCTCATAAGACAAGTATATAATACTGTCCTGGATTTTGAGATGACTGGTATGCAACATACAGCCATGTCGACTCAACTGACCAATTTCGCGACAAAGATAACCCAATATGCAAAACCTGAATTTCCTATAAAAACTCCGGAAAACTGGCTCGAAGCCTTTAATCAATTGCAGATATACTTATCCCGGAGAAATGTAAGCCGGAAGAGAATAATTTTCTTTGACGAGCTGCCGTGGATTGCAACATCAAGATCAGGTTTCTTGGAAGCTCTCGGGCATTTCTGGAACGACTGGGCCGCCTATAACCAGGTAGTAATAATTATTTGTGGTTCAGCCGCCAGCTGGATGATACAACAAGTGGTCCACCACAAAGGGAGTTTACATAATCGAATTACAAAATTAATTCATTTACAACCCTTTACGTTGGCTGAAACAGCTCTATTCCTTCAAGTGAATAAAATCGCACTCAATCACTTTCAAATTGTTCAGCTTTATATGGTTACGGGGGGCATCCCTCACTATTTGAAAGAAATACAAAAAGGTCAAAGCGTTGCGCAAAATATCGACCAACTTTGCTTCTCGGGTCACGGGCTCCTGAAGGATGAATTTGATAAATTATATGCTTCACTATATGATAAACCAGAAAATCATATTGCTCTAATTAGATCCTTAGCCTCAAAATGGATGGGGCTTACCCGCTCCCAATTGTTAAAACTGACAGGCATGAAGGATGGGGGCCGCTTTTCCCGTATACTTACAGAGTTGGAGCAATCTGATTTTATCATTTCCATTCCGCCATTTCACAAGAAGAAAAAAGATATGTTATACCGGCTGGTTGATAACTATTCCCTTTTCTATCTGAAATTTATGGAGGGCAAAAAGAAAGGGAGTGAAGGTAGTTTTTTGAGCCTGGAACGTTCGCAGTCGTGGAAAGTCTGGTGCGGTTATGCATTTGAAAACATTTGTTTTACTCACATACCCCAGATAAAAGCATCCCTGGGCATAGGAGCCGTATATACTGAAGAAAGCAGCTACATCCAGAAAGGTAATACAAAGAAAAAAGGCATCCAGGTTGACATGTTGATCGATAGGGCTGATGGCATTATAAATGTCTGCGAAATGAAATTTTATGATGTGCCATTTACTGTCAATAAAAAAACCGCGGAGGAATTACAAGAAAAGAGGAATGCCATAAAGCAGGTGGCCCCACCCAAAAAAAGCATTCTCTTGACAATGATCACATGTTTTGGCCTCCAGGAAAACATGTATAGCAGCGAGTTGATACAAAACCAGCTCACAATCGAACATTTGTTTCAATAATTATGGATCATATTCGCGAAAGTCTATCCCTCATGATGTAAATTTGACCATTTATTTCCAGGATCTGACGCTAACTTTATGAGACGATCCCTTCTTATAATTACGCTGGCATTCCATTGCTTATTTTCATTCGCACAACAAATCAAAAGCGACAGTATCACCGTGGCCATCGAACCTGAATATAATAGGTCCGGCAGGGTACACCGCGTTTTATTCGGCGAAAATTACCGCATTTTATGGGCTACGCCGGTAACACTGAAGGTATTCAGGCTGGAAAATGAAAAAGGCGGCTTGAAAATACTCCAAAAAGGCGGCGGCCTCCAAACCCTCTCGTTGCGCCTGCAGGGTCCGGACGGGCAGCAGTGGGTCTTACGTACCATACAAAAATACCCCGAACGGGGTTTGCCGCCCGGGCTGCGGCCCACTGTCGTCAAGGATATCCTGCAAGACCAGGTATCGGCAGCTCATCCTTTTTCCGCCCTTACCGTTCCGCCGATGGCGGAGGCGCTGGGCATTCCGCATTCTCACCCTGAGATCGTCTACGTCGCAGATGACCCGGCGCTGGGTACCTATTCGAAGGATTTTGCAGGAAAGGTTTTTTTATTCGAGGAACGCGAGCCAGTGGACGTTGAAAAGACCGAAAAAACCGAAAAAGTACAGGAAAAACTAGCGGAAGACAACGACAATCACCTGGACGAAAAATTGGTTTTAAGAGCCCGCCTGCTCGATATGATACTGGGGGATTGGGACAGACATGAAGATCAGTGGCGATGGGAAAAGATCAACGAAGGAAAAGGCAGCTTATACCTGCCTGTCCCCCGCGATCGTGATCAGGTGTATTACAAAACGTCCGGGGTGTTTCCATGGATAGTGTCCCATCAATGGCTTAAATCCAAATTCCAGGGTTATAGCAAAAGCATACGGGACATAGAGGGATGGAACTTCAATGCCAGGTATTTCGACCGCTATTTCCTAAACGGGCTAAGTGAAGCCGACTGGCGTGAACAGATCGCCCTGGTACAAAAGACACTGACGGATAGCCTGATTACAGCCGCCATGGACAAAATGCCCGCTCCCATAGTGAAGCTTTGCGCCCGGGAGATCACCGGGAAGATGAGAGCGAGGAGGGACAACCTGCTCAAAGAAGCACTGGAATATTACCGGTTCATCTCCATCTACGTGGACATTCCGGCAACTGACAAGCGAGAACATTTCAGCCTGACGGAACAGGATGACGGTGACCTGGAAGTTACCATAGAGAAAATAAGGAAGGATAGTTCAAAAAGAGGAAGAACCATCTATCATCGCGTGTTTCAGCCAGGGACCACCAGGGAGGTGAGACTGTATGGCTTCGATGGTGATGACGTCTTCTCCGTCAGCGGGAGTAAACCTTCCTCCATCAAGGTCAGGATGATCGGCGGCGCGGGAATGGACAGTTTTTATATTGACAGGAACCTGCATGGCCGGAGAAGGATCTACATTTATGACCGCTCCGATTCGTTAAATATGCTGCCGTCAGGAAGAGCCGCCAAAATTCGTACCGCTACAGACCCCCTGGTGAACAGCTATGATAGAACCAGCTTTAAATATGACCGCTTCGAGCCGATCATCCTGGCACATTATAACACAGACATCGGCGTATTGCTGGTCGGCGGCTTCTCTTACGAAAAGCATGGCTTTCGAAGTGAACCGTATGCTTTCAGGACAGAGTTGCTGACAAATTATTCCATCTCGCGCAAGTCGCTGTTGTTCACATACACCGCCGATTTCAAGAACGCCATCGGCGCCAACGGCATTAGGATAAATGCCCTTTCCCGCGGCCCCAATAATGTCAGTAACTTTTTCGGGATAGGCAACGGCGCTCCATTTGTCAACAAGGGCGACAAGGACATCCGTTATTACCGGAACAAATTTGATTGGATTACGGGTGATGTATCGCTGTATCATGATTATGGCAACTGGCATGTCAGCGCCGGCCCCGGATTCCAGTTTTACACCAGCCGGGCTGCAGGCAACGCAAACAGGTTTCTTAAGTTCTATGACTCGACGCACGCCGGCGAGGACATATTTGCAACAAAATGGTATGCCGGCTTTGTTGCGGATGTAAACTACGACACCCGGGACAAAAGCACCCTCAGTACCCACGGGCTATATTGGAATACCACGTTTACAGGTATGCAGGGCGTCAGCCACTCGAACAGTACTTTCGGACTGCTGTCGTCAGAGTTCAGTTTTTTGCTCAACCCTGACAGGAACGCGGTATTGATCATTGCCAACCGCACGGGCGGCGCCACCTACTTCGGCACGGCGGATTATTTTCAACAGGTGAAGCTGGGTGGCCCGCAAACTTTACGAGGCTACCACACATGGCGCTTTACAGGGCGAAGCACACTGTACAACAATCTGGAAGTCCGATTGAAAGTCCTTGATTTCACCTCCTATCTCCTGCCGGGAAGCATAGGGCTGATCGGGTTCAACGACATCGGTCGCGTATGGTCGAAAAATGACACTTCGAATGACTGGCACGATGGCTACGGCGGCGGCATTTATATTATCCCGGCAGAACTGCTGCTCATCCAGGCGGCAATAGGATTTTCCCGGGAGGGATCGCTTCCTTATATCTCCATTGGCTTCACATTCTAAAAAAATATAAGATGCCGGCAGCCTTAGGAAAAATGCATTGAATTGTTACCAGGGTAAGGCATTTTTTGTACATTCGTATCGCGCAGGCAAAAAGAAATGCAAGAGCCTTCGGGGATCAACCGGAGGCTTATTATTTGATCTCCTGTGATAAAACAGCTTTTATACGATTGGCTATTCTTTAGCAAGAACAAAATGGCGTAATGAAAATTATCATTGTAACTGGCCCTCCTTATTCCGGCAAGGGTACCCATTGCGAGGTCATAAGCAAGGCAATAGGCTGTATGCACATCTCAACAGGCGAAAGATGCAGGCGGGAGAGATCGGATAGAACGGAGATCGGCTTGATCATATCCAGGTTCGAAGAAAAAGGAGATCTGGTGCCGGACGCAATCATGAAGGATCTTTTCAGTCAGATCATTGACGAAAACAGGAACGAAAATGGGATCGTATTAGATGGCTATCCCCGGACAAAGGCGCAAGTGGATGACCTGATAGCTCTGGTAAATTCCAAAAAAGAAACGATAGACCTGGTTATCAACATTGAAGTGCCCAAAGCCGAGCTCCTGGCAAGAGCAGGTAAAAGGGCAGAAGCTTCTGACAGAGAAGATGACAAGGACCCGCAGATCCACCTTAAGCGGGTTCAGGTTTTTGAAACCTCCACCCGTCCTGCAATAGAATACATGAAGCTATTGCTTCGGGTAGTGGATATAGATGGAACAGGGTCAATTGCTGAAGTAACACATAGGATATCTGAACATATAACCCTTATTTGACCATGAGCTTTCTTAAATCCCTATTTGGCGGCAAAGGCAAAAAACCGGTGCCAGACACTGACCCTATGCCGACCCGGGAGCTTCGTCTCTCCTTCGCACCTTCTCCTGAGAATGGCATCCTGTTCGCACAGCAATTTGTAGGCGCTGTAAAGCAAAACGAAGGCATCGAGCTTGACTATTCTGTTGATACAATAGATTTTGTGGACAAATTCCTGCAAAGATTTAGCGACGAAGGGTTGTCAGTGAACGACTTCGCAGAAACCATTTTCATTGCCGGGAGCTATGTTGGGCAGGTAATGGTCAATAATAACGAAGGTCTTTGGGTCGCACAGGCCGAAGCCGGCCTTCCGGAAGGGGTCACCATGATGCCGCTCGTTATAAAACTGCCGAATGGCACTATCACAGACCCTATCGCTAAGGCATTTAAAAGATTCCATTTTGGGGAAAGCGACGACTTGAAATATTATTATCACGTTTTTACGAGCCCCCGGCCTTAATGTAATACAGGACACCCAATAGGCAATGAGATCCCATTTCCCCTCACCCGTTATCCCCGCCTTACAATAATACAAATTTATGAGAGCTTTATTTCTGATTTTGTTATTCACCTTATCGGCCATCCAAAAAAACTATTCCCAGACCTGCAGCTGCGAGAGCAATTTTCAATGGGTGAAAGCGACCTTCGAAGCGAATGATGCCGGCTTTAAATATATCATCAATAAAAAAGGGAAAGACGCTTATGAGATCCACAATCGTCTTTATCTGGATAAAATAAAACACCTGCCCAATGATCGCTCGTGTGCGGATGCGATCAATAGTTGGATTAGATTTTTCAGGAATGGACATATTGGTATTAACTATTTAAAAGAAGACGTACCGGCAAAACCGATCAAGCTTGAAAAATTCGGTCCCAACTATAATGATTTCATGCAATACCTCGACCGGAAAAACAACAACGATACTTTAGAAGGCGTCTGGACGATCAATGGATATAAGATCGGCATTAAGAAAAGAAGCATCGATTATGTGGGCTTTGTTTTGGAATCGCCCAACAAAGCCTGGGAAGCCAATGAGATAAAAATCGTCTTTAATGACAAAGGCGGGAGCTACTATGCGGGAGACAAAACGGAAGAAAAAGTTACGTCCGTAAAACGCATTGGCAATACATACCTGAAGCTGGGGGAAGCGACGCTGCATAAAGTTTATCCTGCAACAAAGGAGGACGAAAAAGTGGAAAAAGGGTATGCGCAACTGCATGTCAAAAAACCGTTCTTTGAAAAATTAAACGAAACCACCGCCTACTTAAGGATCCCGGATTTCGAGATTACCGAAAAGCCACTGATCGACAGCGTCATCGCAAAGAACAGGGATATCATCCTGCGTACGCAGAACCTGATCATCGATGTAAGAAATAATCCCGGTGGCAGCGATGCGACGTATGAGCAGCTGATCCCATTCTTATACACAAATCCCATCAGAATAGTGGGGACAGCATTCCTGTCTACAAAACTGAATAACCAGCGGATGCTGGAGCTGTCGAATAATATGGATTTTGATGAAGCTTCGAGAAAAACATTCAGGAAATACTACGACCAGCTGGATCAATCGCCGGGAGAATTTGTCAACCTGTCTGAAGAGAAGGTCGATATCGAAAAAAGGGACAAGATCCTCCCCTATCCGAAAAATATAGGGATTATCATCCACCAGGGCAACGGAAGTACGACTGAACAATTTTTGCTGCTGGCCAAACAAAGCAAAAAAGTAAAACTCTTTGGCAAAACGACCCATGGAATGCTTGATATCTCCAATGTAAATATTATCCCTTCGCCCTGCAATGATTTTGAGTTGTACTATGGCCTGTCCAAAAGCTTCAGGATCCCTGACTTCGCCATTGATGATATAGGATTACAACCCGACTATTTTATTGACAGCACCGTTCCCGAGTATGGCTGGGTTGACCATGTCAATAAAATACTAAATGCTGAAAACTAATGTAAGATTCCCGGCATGAAAATTGTATATTTTTACATTCCTGCCAAACTCCAATAACTTCTTCAAGCCGGTTTTCGACGCGCCAGGTACGGTCTCCTGTACTTGATCATTCATTTTTTATAAACGCCTTTTCATGAAAAGCATGCCCCGTCGCATCCACTGCGCCTTATCTATCTCCGTATTGACATTCTCCATTCTATTTGCTTTTACAGCCTGTAAAAAGGACCCACATCCCACGGAGCCGCCCGCGAAAGGGTCATTGGTGACGGAGAGTGGCAACTGCTATCCCTATAGTATACATGGGAATTTTTACAACGGGGTAAAGGCGACGGACAGCGATTACGTCGAGATCTTTGTCCAGGTCACCTCTCCAGGTACTTACAAGGTCACCACCGACCAGCAGAAAGGGGTTTCCTTTTCAGCTTCCGGGGTTTTCAGGGATACGGGCCTGGCAACAGTACACCTCAAGGCCACAGGTATGTTTACCGAACACACTTTCGCTGATTTCACCACCTCTTTCGACAGCACCAGCTGTATGTTCAGGGTGCCGATACACGATAGCGCGGCTCTTTCCATAGCGGACAATACGTGGGAGTTCACGGCAGGAGGACATTTTTATCACGGTACAGTCTTTGGCGTTGCGCTTCTCTTACCCGGAGGCGACGATCCCACTGCCTACTATGGATCCATGCAGGGCTACTCGGATACATCGCTGACGATAAATATTGGATACTCGGTGTATGATACGGTAAATGCCTGCTTCCGTCCAACGTCAGGCGGTGTTAACATAGCGCACAATTCCTTCGACTTTACAACGTCCCGTTTTTCCACGGATCCGCCCGTTCACTTTGCAGCAAATTATAAGACGGAGGCCGTCGGAGCAGTCGTAAATATCATGCCTTGCTCGGATGTTATGACTTTTAATGGGACGGTGCTGGATGGGAATAATAATGTCATACCTATTACCAATGCACGGCTTAGATGCAGTAATGTGAGACAGGATTACTTGCACTAGCGACACCGTTTTAGCCAGCCTGCCAGGTTTGAGGTGATAAGGATCAGCCATCCCCATGACAGTCGTTATACTACAGGAAATATAAAGTAGTATTATTGCAAAATTTTTGTCATGAATGGCTTAGTGCTCTACAGAAGCAGGTATGGCGCCACGCGGCAATATGCGGAGTGGATAGGGACGGACCTCAGATTACCCGTCATTGATCCCGACATGCTCAATGATCAGCTGCTGGCAGGGTGTGACTTCCTGGTCATCGGCACTTCCGTCTACCTGGGAGATCTTCTGCTGAAAGCCTGGTTGAAAGGGAACAAACATCGCCTTGAGCAAAAAAAACTGTTCTTTTTCATCGTATGCGCGCCCTCTCCTGACGCGTCCGGGCATGGCCAGATAATAATGGACAACATTCCCGGTGACCTGCTCCGGCCTTCCACCGACATCGTTTTTCTGCCGGGAAGATGGATTTTCAGGCAGCTCTCCCCGACGGATGGCCGCGTGCTTAAGGAGAAAGCCCTGGCAGAGACCGACCCGGCCAAAAAAGCAGCCTTGTCACAGGACAGCGATGCCGTAAAAAAAGAGCATATCGCCGGATTGCTGGATGCCGTCAGATCGTTCAATCAAAGCATAGAAATGTAACCCCAGGGCCTTGCTATCGATACTTTTTAAAGATCTCCTTTAGGTTTTCATTGGTGTTGAAACCCAGGCTGGCGTTTACTACCTTACTCTCTTTGTCAACCAATACATAGTGGGGAATGCCCGTTATCTGGAATTTGGACGCAAGGTAGTTGAACTCGTCCTGCTTCAGTCGATAATGTTCCCCTTTTATAGTAGGGATCATATTATTATACGTTTCCACCGGTGAGGTTTCGTTAGTGATATAGACAAAGACGATGTTCTCGCCTTTAAGCTCATCTTTTAAAGGTCCTATTTCCTTTATTCCAGCCCTGCACGGGCCGCACCAGGTAGCCCAAAAGTCCACATATACCAGCTTCCCACGGTATTTCGCCATGATCGAATCGAATATTTTATCGGCTGCCACCAAGGGTGTCGTATTGACGGAATAGCCGCTGGCATGTTTATTGGCAGCTATCTGCCGGATGGTCTTTCCGTTCTGTTCAAAGATGTAGTTCCTGATAAACGGATCTTTAAGGGCGGCTGTTTCCATCTTTAAAGAACTGTCGTCTTTCGGCGTCAGCCTTTCCACTATGGCGGACAGTATATCCTGCGACCGGAAAATATCTATCGTCTGCTGGCCGCTGGATAGAGACAAGGCAGAGTCAAACTTGTGGTAAAAGAATTCATCAGAACGCTGTTGTACAAAATTTTGAACAAAAGCATGGTGCGAGGAAAAGAATGTTTTCAATAAGGTATTCGCATCCATGTCGGCTGAGTCCGATCGGACCCCAATACCATCCGGGGTCAGCCGCTCATATATCCGTCTGTCGTTGTCCGACAGTGGTATGCCCGATTTTTTCAACGCGTCAATCATTTCTCTATAATTATAAATATACCGGAATTCTGGACGTAATGGCTCAGCAAACTTAACCCGGTTGATAAAGGTAGAATAGGAAGTGGAGATATATGCCAAAGGGTCGTTGGCGATGGCGGGCGTGATAAAATTGAAATAACCGGCGGGATAAGCCGGAGCGTCATGGTAGATATAATGGTACTCCATGGCGACGTTTAAATAATTATAGCGTGCTTCTGTTTGTCTAACCTGCAAGGCCTTTCCGCCTATCTCTCTCCGTGCATAAAAAGAATCGATGATCCGCCGCTCTCTTTCTCCGCAATTAAAAACGTAGGCCTTAAAGCTATCAGGGGCCATCACTGGTGCTTTTGACACCCGGTCGTAATCGAATAGGCGCAGGTCCTTTAACTTTTGCAGATCCTCGTTGATACTTGCCAGATCGTCCATGAACTGCGCCTCCTCCCCTCCGAGGATAACAAACAGCCGTTTTCCCGGCTCCAGGTACACCTGATCATGTGAATTTCCGTATACTGTAAAGACCTCTTGCGGATTATAAAGGGGAATTTCCTTGCTGAAATGACCGTCCGGCGCAATCTCGATCAGGACATTTTCCTGCTGGCCCGTCAAAATGTTGTTCACATACACCATCAAATTCTTCGGGCAACGCTTCTCTTTATAGTTCTTGACATAGCCGCCGAGGAGGGCTGTTCCCTCTTTGAGAACGGGCGCCGTATAGAGGGCATCATCGTGCCGCATCGTGCAGCCTTTTTTGCTGTTGACGTATACGGCGGACAGGCCATGTCTCGTGATCCGGATAGCGCTATCCGACAGCCGGCTGATGAGCAGCGCTGTTTGCTGCTGTTCATTCCGTAGTGTGACCGTGTAACTGTTCTTATCTTTTTTTCTAAAGCTGCCATAGTGAAAGATCATCCCGCCCGATATAGCAACATTGTCATAGAAGGCATAGGTTGTTTCGCCGGAATTGCGGTCATACCATTCCGTGCTTAAAAAGTCGGGAACGAGAGAGGCGGCGGGACGAATCAGCTGTATGTCGTATATTTTCCAGCCGCCGGATACGTCTTCGCCATAGTCAATGACAGCGGTATTTTTATGGATGGCGGGGAAGCAAACGGCATAGCTGATTACGCCGGAGTCAGGCATATAATATTGCTGGTTGAAGGGTATGCCTTCTGTTCGTTGAACATAGTATTTCACCGTGTCGCCGGCGGGCTGGATATAGGTATTGGCAGGGATCCTTATCCAACTACCCGGAGCGGCCTTTATCCTGAAGTAAAGGACAGTTACCGAGTCACGCAGCTCGACACGGGTGGTCGTTAGGTTGGAGCAATTCTCTTTGAATCCTTCTCTCGGATGGAGTACTGTCCGTTGAGCAATGGCAGGAAAGGTGGCAGCCAGCCCGATACAGAGGGCAAGCAATGGAAGATATTTCATAAATGCGGTTAAGGAAAAACGATAGTTATTGTATGGGATTGCCGTGGTTAAGGAAGTAAATTACTTAAGCTAGCCATAGCGTGCAAATATTTTATACAATTTAATCCCCGGGACGGGAATTAGCTATCGTTTAACCCCGACGTTAATGTCATCTTAACACAACAAAACGCTGCACCGCCCGGGAAGTGGTGGAGGACAACCGTGCATAATAGACGCCCGGAGGAAGTGCCGGAGCGAAATGAATGGTAGCCCCCGATTGAACGGAATTACTGCGGGCTACCACCACCCCCAGGTTATCGAAAATGGTAAGGGCATATCCTTTATCTGACGCAATATTACTCCTGATGGTGATCGATCTTCCGTCCGAGGGGTTGGGGAACAGGATGAACCCCGGCCCCTGGCCCTGCTCTTCAGCCGGTCGCCCGTTGGATGGAGCCGCCAGCACAGGCAGCGTGGTTTGCGTGGTGTTGGTAGAGCCCCAATAAAAATTATTGGAAAGGTTGACCACGGAGAGTGTGCTCCTGTTCACCTGGGGATTGACAGGAGTCCCGGCATTGGTTGCCGCGGCGCCCGGCGCTGCAGCTGCCGCCAGTGTCAGCCGGAGGTCGGCA
Source organism: Flavitalea plasmicola (assembly GCF_030546645.1). Taxonomy (GTDB): domain Bacteria; phylum Bacteroidota; class Bacteroidia; order Chitinophagales; family Chitinophagaceae; genus Puia. The sequence continues at coordinate 164,533 of NZ_JAUOTO010000005.1, read as the reverse complement.
GTTGACCATACCAGTCCCATGCCCGTGCCTTCGGTGCGGATGGCAAACGGCGTTCCGGTGCTGCTGATCCCTCCGCCTGTCGCAACCGTCCAAAAGGAGTTCGATCTCACCTGGATAGGAGTCCCTGCATCCGAAAACGATACAGTGGAGGCGCCCGAAATACTGGTATGGCTTACCTTGATGGTGCCCCCGGCAGAAGTGAGGCCCGAACTGCCGAGGTACAGGGGCCGGTAGTTGGCGGCATCTCCCATGGGAAAAAGACTGGCAGTCGAACCCAGGGTAATTGCCGAAGTGGGAAACCACCGCTGCATGCTGCCACCGTAAAGCCAGCTGCCGGTCGAGCGGGATAACGCCCCTGTACTGGACGCGGAAGTTCCAAGCGTAAGCGCATACCCATTCAGGTTGACCAGCCCCGAGGTCAGGGCGAGATTGCTGCTCACGGCCAGGTTGTTGGCGCTGACATGCACCCCGGAACTATTGTTGACGGTAAAGTTGTTAAAAACATTAGAGGTGAGGCCCTTAATGTCCTGCGTAGCGCTTCCGGCCATGATGACGCCGGCCGTGGCGGCAGTCGAATTGTCCGTAAACTTCCCGTTATTGGTGAAGTCACCGAAGATGCTTAAGGATGCCGTCCCGCTGGCAGCGATGGTCACCGACGAGACGGGAGAGGTGTTGCTGATGGTGAGATCCCGGCAGAGGGCCGCTGTCCCGGCATTGACGGCAGGCATGTTGGCGATGCCGGCCCCATTCGTGATGACAACATCGGTGGTGCTGCCCGGAACGACATTGCTGCACCAATTGCTGGCAGTACCCCAATCATTGCTGGTGCCGCCTATCCAGCCGCCGCCCGGCAGGACAGTGAACTTGACGGCCGCGGAAACACTGGTACAGGAGCCACTGGTGGATTTCACTTTCACTTTGTACCAGGTGGTTTGCGTCAACGCGGGCGTTACATAAGTGGAATTGGTGCTGACGCCCGACGCATTGACGTAAGTGACATCGTCGGTGCTCCTCAGCCACTGATAGGTCGGCGAAGTAGCGGAGTTGACGGACGTCAACGTACCAGCCGTGCTTCCGCTGCAAATATTCTTGCTGACAGGAGTGATCGTATTGGTAAAAGAACAAGCCAGGGCAGTGGCGGAGCAGGGACCCGTGTTACAATCATTAGTTGTGCCAAAGATCGTAGAGCCCCCGTTGGAGGTAAGCGAGCCCGTGGTATTGATCGTCCCGCTGCCCCCGACAGTGATGCTTCCCGTCTGGTTGGTAAAATTCCCATTGACGATCAGCGCTCCGTTGATATCGAAGGTGCCGGAGTTGTTCTTATTGATGAGGTCGCCATTGATGATGAGGATGCCGCCTGGCTCTACGATCACATTCAGACTCCCGCTGTTGTTCAGCTGCGTGTAACCAAGGATCAGGGTGCCGTATACGGTGATGGTGCCGCCGCTGAACAGGTTGGGCGTTCCGGATGTACCTCCTTCAAAACTGACTGTCATAGCGGAGTCGATCGAAATCGTATCGGCCCCCGCATTCGGGTTGAACGTGTAAGCTGTTCCACCTGGCTGATCGATGGCATTGCTGTTAAAAGTCCATTTGCCCGTGGGAGAAAGACTGGCGTCCAGGGTAAGGGGATTGTTTACATTCACCGTTCCACTTGCTGCCGGCGTCGCTCCGCCGGACCAGATGGTGGGATCACTCCAATTACCGCTTGCTACGGTATTCTGTGCGAAAGAAGCGATCGTGAACATCAGGAGACAGGAAAAAATAAGGGATTGTTTCATAAGAATACACTGGATTTCTTTATTCTGGGAATAAAGGGCTTAAAAATGTTGCCAGTTTGTATTCTTATGATTATCAGCCAATAATGAAGATTTTTTTTGGGAATATTGTTTCAGGATTGGAATGTCATTCCCAATTTGGGCAATTGATACAGGTAAACCTGTAGAGAATCCTGAAGCAGGATTTATCTTCTTTTTATATATTCAGCTATTTCAATAAAAGGCGCCACCCACACCTGCGATTCGTTTTGTTTTAAGAACTGCAACAAGGCACGGTGTGCTTCCGAAGATATATTGATGTTATGGTCTCCCCCCACTCCATGGAAAACAAAGACCAGCAGTGCATGGCTTTCCATTGCTTTTTTTACAGCTGCGATCAGCTGATCGCCGGAATTTCCGTTCGGCCCCATCCATTGGATAACCACGTTGCCAAAACCATTTACATCATTTGCATCTGGTGTAGCATCCCTTACTGCTGCAAAATTATTTTTCACCTGGTACAGGTAGGAAGAATCCCCAATCTTTGTATCACCGCAGGGACAGGCCAATGTCCTTTTTGTTTTGCCATCAGTAGCTTCCAGCAAGGCGCTGTTCATTTTTATCTCATCCGTCATCCGCTGCATGGTATAACTATTCAGATCATAATCGGGTTTTACCCATTCACGGCCCGGTCGCTTTCCATAACAGGGATGAAACATCGTGTGATTGCCCAGTTCGTGCCCCTCGGCTGCCGCTCGTCTCCACTCAGGGATACGTTTGGTGAAAGCATCAGAGGAACCAATCAGGTAAAAAGTACCCTTGAATCCCACTGAATCCAATGCCGGGATCACCTTGTCCAGATCAATATTCAGTGCATCATCGTATGTAAGCGCAACAGCACATTTTTTATTTTTCCAAAGTGTACTGTTTTGTGCGCCAGCCGGAAAGACTTTACATAAAAGGCAGGTGATTAAGATGGCTTTTGCAATCTGCATGGCTTATAGGTTGTGGTATGATGGATGAAGTATCTCTAAAATAGCACATTATTGCCTTGCTCCGAAATTATATTGTTTGACAACCAGGAAATAGATACATACCATGAAGGTCACTATGGCAGACAAGAGAAAGGTCATGCTTGCTCCAAACTGGAACCAAATTACCCCTGCTATGGAACTTGCCAGCAAACTACAGATGCTTTGGAATCCTGCATAGGTACCAATGGCCGTAGCTGTATCTTTATGCGGGGTGATATTGCTGATCCAGGCTTTGGCTACGCCTTCCGTGGCTGCCGCATACATCCCATACAGGAAGAACAGCACATAAAACAGGTACGCCGGGGGTGAAAAAGCCATTCCAATGTATACGATCGTAAAAAGGAGCAGTCCTGACAGAAATACAAATTTCAATCCGATCTTGTCAGCCAATATCCCCATAGGATAGGCAAATGCCGCATAAACAAGGTTGTAAAAGATATAAACCCCAATCACCTGGCTATCGTTTAACCCTGCCTGCTTTGCTTTTAAGAGCAAGAAAACATCAGAGCTGTTGAAAAGCGCAAAAATTAATAACCCGGTGACTAATCTTTTATAGGCCGCAGGGCTGGATCTCCAATAATGAAGGAAAGAAAAGAACGGCGTTTTTCCGGAAGGGGCCTTGACGCTTTCGGATCTGTCTTTTAGCAGGAAAGAACAACCCACTGCCAACACACCGGGAGCAAGCGCAAGAACAAACAATGCTTTATAATGCTGTGGATGCCATTGTAAATAGATCAATGCCAACACAGGGCCGATCACTGCTCCCAATGTATCCATTGAACGATGGAAGCCAAACACCCTGCCCTTCGTTGCAGGGGAAGCTTCTTCAGACAGCACCGCATCCCTCGCCCCTGTGCGCAGCCCCTTGCCCAGGCGGTCAATAGTGCGGGCAAAGAACACCCATAAAGGAGTGACCAAAAAGGCCAGCAGCGGTTTTGAGAGCGCGCTTAGTCCATAACCCCATTGCACAAAAGGCATACGTCTGCCCGTACGATCGGATAGTCTGCCAAAATAGCCCTTACTGAGTCCCGCTGTCGCTTCAGCAACCCCTTCCAATATGCCAATAAGTAAAACGGAGAATCCAATACTCTTCAGGTACAAAGGCATAATGGGGTATAGCATTTCACTGGCGATGTCCGTAAACAGGCTTATCATGGAAAGTATCCAGACTGTACGAGTAATGATCTTCATGCTTTAAAAGCTATGGCCGGATAGACAAGGCATGATAAAATATATTTAAAGGGTCCCATTTGCTTTTAACTTGCTGCAGACGGGAATAATTGCCATTATAATAGAGGCTATGCCAAGGCACGCCCGACTTATTCCATTTCGGATCGGCAAAGTCGGTATCAGGATGATTGATCATGCTGCCGGCAGTCTGCTCATTGGGAACAGGGACACCGCCTGAAGTCTTAAAAAGCTCCTGATAAAACTCCCGCACCCAGGCCAGACTGGCAATTTCCCCCTCAGGGTTTCCCCATCCTGTATTACAGGCAACATCGAGGATACAATCCCTTTGAGCGGATGCAGTCGCATCCGACGCTACTTTATTTACCTGACAGCCATAAGTTGCCATACCTAAGCCGCCCCCTACAGGGTCACTCGTATTCAGATATTTGTAAATGGTTGCGATCTGACTGTCTGTAAAAGGCCGTCGAAAGAACGCATCCTTTAGTTTCGCTTGTACGTTATCAAAGCCGGGTTGGAACAATTCCGGAAATGGGTTCAGTGCAAAGCGCAGCCAGGGGCTTTCCTCGATCTGTGGTGTACAAATCAGATCCGTGCCGGCTGTTATTGCGTTCAAATGACCCATGATCAGCTCATTGGCTTTTGCACCAGCTGTAGAAACACCCTTTATTTCCAACTTACTCAAATTACGATGGTTAAGGAAAAGCAAACTAAAAAGCTGTTTGTACGGGGAATCAGGCGCACTATGCTGCAGTGCCCATTCACCGAAGTTTTGCACCAACCGGGAAAATATCGCTTCAGTAATGTCCTTCCATTCCCATGAAACCCGAAAAGTGGTGATCGTTGCCGGCGCTTTGGGCAGCGCGAGCGCCGGATCAGACCCCGCAGCGCCCGGAGACCTGAGCCAGTAACGGGTTACGATACCGAAGTTGCCGCCGCCACCGCCGGTATGGGCCCACAAAAGCTCACGGTTAGGATCATTTGCTTCGCGGGTGGCGATGGTACGATGTGCCTTCCCGGACGCATCCACGGCCACCAGCTCTATTCCATAAAGATGGTCTGCGGCCAACCCGTGTTCCCTGCAAAGAAAACCGAAAGCGCCGCCTAGTATATGACCGCCGACGCCAATGTCCGGATGTTCGCCTGCCGGCAGCACGACTCCCCAACCCAGGAACAGTCTCCGGTACATTTCACCCACCGTAGCGCCAGCTTCGACCGAGAAGGCCGATCTTTCAGTATCATAGCAGATGTTTGTCATAAGCGACATATCTACAAGTACCTGTACGGCAGGGTCTGAAACGAAACCTTCCAGGCAATGGCCGCCGCTGCGTACCACCAACCTCCGTTTACTGTTGACTGCCTCCTGTACGGCATCCACCACCTCATCGGCAGACTGTGGCATATAGATGTATTCAGGTTTCCCTGTAAAACGCTTATTGAACCGTTTGCCCGCAAGATCAGGATAACGGACATCTGCTGCTACGATCTTTTCCATATGTTTTCAGATTTATTGTTTGGTAATTAATCCAGCCAGGTAAGCTTCCAGCTTTTCGACATTCTGCTTTTGTCCTTCCACTACCCTATGCGCCTTAGCCACCTCGATAAATTGTTCACGGGATTCAAAAAGCATGTGCCAGTTGATAACCGTTTGGTCGCCCTGCTCTTCGAACGTAATGGTGGCAACTAATCTTGGATACGAGACATGTTCGTAAACGATCTTCTTGTGCAAGGCTACTTCCCTGAATATGCTTTTATTGATATAGTCCTTTCCGTCCGGACCGTGCATTACCAGGTTCCATTCGCCCCCGGGACGCATATCCATAGTGGAAATGGTGTTGGTAAACCCGGTAGGGCCCCACCAGTTAGCGATATGTTCGGGCTGTGTCCATACCTCCCAAACCAATGCCACCGGAGCGTTCAGCGTCCTCGAAAGAAAGATCTCCCTGTCTTTGGTATCATTTGTCATGTTTTTCATTTCTCTGTTTTTTTAGTTGTTCTATATATTTTTCCAACTTGTCCAGTTTATTCTCCCAATGTTGCTTGTATTGATCTACCCACAACGAAACTTCGCTCAGCTGATCTAACCTTGCTTCGCAAAACCTGTCCCGGCCTTGTTGCTTAACAGTTACAAGGCCGCAATCAATCAGGATCTGGATATGCAGCGATACAGCCTGGCGGCTGACATCGAACTTTTCTGCAATGGCGTTTACATTAAGCGGCCGGGAAGCGATCATATTGATGATCTCTCTCCTGGTGGGGTCGGCTATTGCCTGGAATACATCGCGTCTGGCTTTCATGATATGCAAGTATGTGCCTGCAAATATATATGCAAGTATTTGCTTGCTCAAATTTATTTTCATCTCCCCGGCAGCCTGACCTTTTCAAAATTGTATTTTTAGCCCTCAACCTCGATTTTCATCTTATGCAAAAATTCAATTTGACCCTGGCAACACTCCTCTTGATCACAATCCTTTCCTTCGTCACTATACCTTCTTCCTGCCAAAAACTCATCCCGCTGCCCAATTTCAAACAGGAGTGGGTGCAGGATTACAAACCTTTCCGTATCGCAGGTAACCTCTACTACGTGGGTTCCTATGACCTTTGCAGCTACCTGATCACGACGTCCAGGGGCCATATCCTCATCAATACGGGTCTCCCCGGATCTGACACCATGATCCGCAGACATGTGGAAGCGCTGGGATTCAAATTCTCGGATATCAGGATCCTGCTGACAAACCAGGCACATTTCGACCATGTAGGCGCCATGGCTGCCATAAAAAAGATGACGGGCGCCAGCATAATGATAGATGATAAGGATGCCCCCGTGCTTGCAGATGGCGGCAATTCGGATTATACCATGGGAGGCAAAGGCCCCATCTTCCAACCAGTGAAGGTGGATAGACGGCTGCACGATCAGGATACCGTAAAATTAGGGGAGATGCGGATTGTCTTACTGCACCATCCCGGCCACACCAAGGGGTCCTGCAGCTTCCTTTTCGATGTGAAGGATGAGGCGCGCAGCTATCGCGTGTTGATCGCTAATATGCCAACGATCCTCGAAGAGACAAAATTTCCCGGAATGCCTTCGTACCCCGAAGTGGGAAAGGATTATGCATATACTTTGGAAGCGATGAAAGGCCTGCAATTTGATATCTGGGTTGCCGCGCACGCCAACCAGTTCGACCTGCACAAAAAGCATGCGCCGGAGGATGGCTATCGTCCGGAAGCCTTTTCTGACCGCGCAGATTACGATTTGGCAATCAGTCAATTGCGGGACGCCTATCTGAAGCGGATCAACCCATAGACAAAACATAGTCCAACGCACAGACCCTGTCTCAAATACTATTTTTCAGATACCTTGTAGCTGATCAGGTAGTAATGGGGGGAAGCGCTTAGAAGTTTCCTGGTTTCTTTTTCATCGCGGGATAAGTCAACCACCCCGCAAAATCGTTCAACATTATTTTTTGGGTCATACCAGGAAGATGCACAGACTAAAAGAGGGGTTTCGCGGTTGAGCACCCAATCCGTTTTACTAAAGCGGCGCCAATTGTAATACTGAAACTTCCGGGTCTGTCTTTTCGCAAGCCTTATTCTGTCAGACCCTGCATAAGTAGTTAATGCTAAAATTATCGAGCTGTCATTCTCATTTCTCGATAAAAAGGTCAGCTGATCAATAAAATCAGTAAATAACCCATGATGAATATCCAGGCTACTGTCCTTGAAATAAGTATAGGTGTTCTTTCCGATGGCATACAAATCTATTGAACGGCCTTTCTTCCCGTCAACATATTCATCAACGGTGACGGACAGCTTATATTCCTTCGCAAATGAAGCAAGCGGAAATTTAAACACCTGGACCCCGGCCAACTCCAGTGCCTTTAATAAATCCGTTTTGCTGATAAAGTCTGACTGATAACTATTGTAGGGATCCTCCTTCTGCGCCGGGCTACGAGCATCTTTTAGGTAATGCTGGCCATTTAAATTACTACATACAAAAAGGCCTATTACTACGACAATCTTGTGCATGACGCATCCTTTTTAAATTCGTTGATAATAAAATTTGCAATGCAATATCAGCACCCTCCAGACCTTCGGCAAAATAATTAGACGGGCGCCCGGTTATTTTTGACAAGCCGCCGCCCATCCCTATTAGTCTAAGAAAAAAGGGCGTTTGTCTAAAATGCGGAATGATAATTACAGTATAGTTTCATACATCCATTTTTTAAATTAACTTCAATGTCATGGAGCGACTGCGAATGACCTGGACGGTTGCAGGATTCTTTGTTTTCTACTTCTTCCTGCTGCAATTGGCCAACGACTGGCAGTATCGTTCTATGCTGGATGGAGGCGACCCCTGGAAAACCTTTAGATATCGTCTTATTACCATACCCCTTACAATGCTGCCTTATTATCTATATTACAGGTGGCAGGTACCCTTGCTATTAAAAAATAAGTTAGGCAGGTTTCTTTTGTCAGTCCTCCTGTTTATTGTCCTTTTTGATATCTATCTTCATTTGACGGATTGGTTAGCAGGAAACGCTCTTTCCCCATCCGGTATGCCGGGCAAATATCCCATGCTTACCTGGAAAAACTATCATTTCCCCCGGCAGTCGCTGCACTTCACCTTCATCAACCTATTTGCCCTTGCCGGTTTTGCCTATTTCCTGAACAGGTGGGAGGCAGAGCGTATCATACGACGGCTAAAGGAGCAGCAGCTTCAACTCCAATTGGATTACCTGAAGGCGCAACTGCACCCGCATTTCTTTTTTAATACCCTGAACAATATTTACAGCCTTGCCTTGTACCAGTCAGAAAAAACCGCTCCGATGGTGGATAAGCTATCCCAGCTGATGCGTTACATCGTTTACAATGGCAAAGAAAACAGGGTACCGCTTCAAAAGGAAATTGAATTCCTGCAAAATTTCGTACAGCTGGAAAACATCCGGCATGACAACAGCAGCCTGATATCCTTTACTGTACAGGGTGATGTTCGTGGAATATGCATTCCGCCGCTACTTTTTATGCCCATAATGGAAAACGGCTTTAAACACGGATTGAATGTCATCCATAATCCATGGATGGAGGCCGGAATGCTCATAGAAAACAATGAAATTATTTTCGAGGTAAAAAACAGCCATACCCAAAGTACGCCTCCCGGCGACTCCGGCATCGGTCTTGAAAACCTCCGGCAAAGATTAGAGCTGCTGTATCCAAACAAACATACCATTCTGGTGCAGCAGACAGCGCATCAGTTTGAAGTAAATTTAACGTTGATGCTCTCATGACGTACAATTGCCTGATCATAGATGATGAACCTTTGGCAAGAAAGGTTATTGAAAAACACCTTCAGTCCTTTCCGCAGCTGAAAGTATGGGGGTCAGCAGAAAACGCGATAGCCGCATTCCAGCTGCTGCATACACAAACTATTCACCTCCTGTTTCTGGATATTCAAATGCCGGCGATCAATGGCCTGCAATTGCTCCGGTCGTTGAAACATCCACCGGCAGTCATATTTACCACGGCCTACACCGAATATGCAGCTGAAAGCTATGACCTTGACGCCCTGGACTACCTGGTAAAACCTGTGGGCTTCGAAAGATTTGAACGAAGCATCAGGAAATTCCTGCACGACACCTCATCCGACGCATTGGAAAAGACGAAGTTTTTTTTGGTAAAAAAAGACGGCAAGCTTAATAAAGTTCTTTGCAGAGATATTCTTTACATCGAATCACGGAAAGATTATGTCATGCTATACACGGCCAACCAGTCCTATATCAAGCATATGACCATGAAATCCATCGAAGAGCTCCTCGGAGAAGATCAGTTTAAAAGGGTTCACCGCTCCTTTATCGTCGCTATGCCAGCCGTCACAGAGATGTATAACAATGCCCTGAAAATAAACAAAAAGACGATCCCTATTGGTGAAAAGTATAAAAAAGAGGTGCTGGGATCTTTCCGCGACATACCTGGTAACCTTAAATTTTAATTCATAACTATTTAAAAGACCGATTTATGGAAGTTGCACAAATTCTGGCACGCATCAGCAGGGGACGCACTGATCTTATTCTCGATCTTTTCGATCAACCAAACTGGAAGGAACTATTACAGGAAGGGCAAGTAAAACCTTTGCAGTGGCTCGTTTATTATAATGACACAACGGGGCTGAAAGCAGTTTTAAAAGCAGGTGGTACGCTCGATAGCATTAATCTACACAAAGAATTAGGACATGCGGCTTTCTTCGGACATTGGAAAGTTTGCGACTTTTTAATAAACAATGGTGCAGACGTAAATGCCCATGTTGACACTACCAATGAAACTCCATTGCATAGCGCACTTTCAAAAGCCGGCAGGCCTTACTATTTCTACACCGTAAAATTGCTGGTTGACAAGGGAGCAAATGTCAACGCCAAAACAATTCCGGGAATAGAAACGGGCGCTTTTATGCGTGACGTAAGGACCAAAGGAGAAACGCCGCTACACAGAGCGGCGGCTTACGCGGATGAAAAAACAATTTCCTATTTAATAGAACATGGCGCAGACAAAACAGCCAAAGATGCTAATGGCGACTCACCTTTGAGTTGGGCAAGTGAGCACTTACGACCAGGAAATATCTTGTCATTATTAAGTTATGGCAAGTACCATATTGGCGACAACCATAAAGCCGTCAATACAAGCGACCATGGACAAGGTTGGGGAAATAGCATGGACTGGAAACTATTTGGAGAATACTTGCCGGAAAAGGATTAGGACAATGTTCTCCTGGGCCAAACACTGCGCAAATCGCCGGGATGAGTTCGATCCCTTGTTGTAATTTTACTAAAATGAAAGCCATGGCGGTCATCCCGATATTGCTGGTCCTGCTGTCATGCAACAACAGGCCGGATACGACGCATTTGGAAAAAGATATCTTGCGCCTGGAAACGAAGATCCCTTTGCCGGGCGTAAAAGGAAGGATTGATCATCTGGCCTATGACCCGGCAGGACACCGTGGATTCATAGCGGCGTTGGGAAATAACACGGTGGAGGTAGTCGACCTGGCCGGCAAGACCCGGGCACATACGATCCCCGGGCTGCATGAGCCCCAGGGAGTGCTGTATATTCCTGCATTACAGCGCCTGGTGGTCGCCAATGGTGCAGACGGCAGCTGCGTTTTTTACAATGGCCAAAATTATACAGAAGGGGGGAGGGTCACATTGGGTGACGATGCAGATAATGTCCGCTATGGTGGCGGACGGTTGTATGTCGGATATGGTAGTGGGGCCATTGCAACGATCGACCCCGGGCAAATGAAGAAGATGGAAGACCTCCTGTTGAAAGGGCACCCGGAATCCTTTCAATTGACGGGTGCAGGGCGATTATTTGTCAATGTTCCGGAGGCGGGGATGGTAGTGGCCGCAGAGATGGGCACAATGAAGGTCACCGACACCTGGAAAAACAGCGGGGCGTCCGCCAATTTCCCGATGGCATTGGATGAAGAAGGCAATCGGCTTTTTATTGGCTATCGCCATCCTGCCCAGGTGCGGGTGCTGGATACCCGGACGGGGAAGCTCCTGCAATCGCTGCCTTGTGTCGGGGACGCTGATGACCTGTTTTATTCTGCAAAAGACAGCCTGCTTTTTGTTTCGGGAGGGGAAGGCTTCGTGGATGTGTTCCGGAACAATGTCCTGATCAACCATATCGCTACAAGAAAAGGAGCCCGCACCAGCCTTTGGTTGCCGGATCAGCGGCAGCTGTTGCTGGCTGTCCCCGCCAGCGGAAAAGACGAGGCTGCCTTGTGGATATACACGCTGGGAATCCCGACTAAATAGTGAATCATGACTAAAAAAAACTGATTATCGCTCTGCGCTAATGTAATTGAACATTTTATCCCTCGAAATAACAGAATGATACCCTAGACACTGACATTTTTGGAACATAATTTGCAGGTTTGGCCACCGTGTCATTGAGCGCGGTGTTCCTTTTTTACCTCGTTCACTTGCTTCGCATGCTCGACGGAGAGTCACCCTGTCATTTTATCTTTTTTTGGCTGTGCTATTGCCCGTTCGGGTAAATATTAGTGCTGCCGCAGGATCTCAATATCTTTTTGTTATGAGAAAAATAGCCGTGTCCCTACTACTCGTTTTAACGTATTCGTTGCTTTTAGCCCAGAATGTACAGGTAAATGTAGACCTGCAGTCCAACCGAAAGCCGGTTTCCCCTTTTATTTATGGAAGGAATGGTTCTATATCAGATGACCCTTCCAACCCGACCAGCCCGGCCACCTGGCAGCTGTATAAAGATGCAGGCCTGAACTTCTACCGTGAAAACGGCGGTAATAATCTATCCACCTACAATTGGCGGCTTAAACTAGCCAGCCATCCCGACTGGTACAATAATGTATACAAGCACGATTGGGATTTTGCCGCTGCATCGTTGCAACAAAATATTCCCTCGGCACAGGGCATGTGGGGGTTCCAGCTTTTAGGCCAGGCGGCGCTGACCACTGCCAATAACTTCAATGACTGGGCCTATAACCAATCGCAATATTGGTCGGGCCTGGGCCAGAACCTCGCGGGCGGCGGAACCCTTAACCCCGCCGGCGGAAGCCAGGCCCTGGTCAATGGCGATACCAGCCTGTATCTGGAACACTGGAATGAAGATTCCACCACAGGCATCCTGAACCATTGGTTTGGCAGCGGCGGACAAGGTTTGGATTCTACGCATCTCCGCTACTGGAACATGGACAACGAAGTGGAAATATGGTCCGGTACGCATGATGACGTGATGCCCGTTCAATTGGATGCGGAATCGTTTATGCAGCGTTTTTTCGCCGTAGCGAAAAAGGCGCGGGCCCTCTGCCCTGGTATTAAGCTGAGCGGCCCGGTGAGTCCCAACGAATGGCAATGGTATGCCTTTGGGGCAGGGCCGGTGACAGGGTCCGACGGCTTTCGTTATCCCTGGCTGCAATACTTTATCAAGCGGCTGGCCGAAGAGCAGCAACGAACCGGTATACGTCTGCTGGACGTGATCGACCTGCATTTTTATCCCGGGAGCACCAACCCCGCCGACATTGTGCAGTATCACCGGGTATTTTTTGACAGCAGTTATGCATATCCGGAAGCCAACGGCGTACATCTGGTCAATGGCGGGTGGGATAATTCCATACAAATTGAAGATGTATTCGGAAGGTGCCAAAACTGGCTGAACCAGTATATGGGGCCGGGCAACGGGGTGACCTTTGGCGTTTCGGAAACGGCGGTCAATCTCAATAACAATCCCAATGCCCAGGCGGTGTGGTATGGTTCCACCTTAGGTGAATTCATGAAGCATGGCGTGGAATATTTCTCGCCCTGGAATTGGGAAAAGGGCATGTGGGAAACACTTCACCTGTACAGCAGGTATAATAAAAAAACCAGCATTCAGGCACTTTCCAACGACGAGCTTAATGTATCCGCCTACGCCACGGCCAGTGATGCCAATGATTCGATTACGGTGGTGCTGGTAAACCGGTCGCTTACCCTCTCCAAAACCGTTACGGTAAACCTTGCTCATTTCACCTTGCCCAACCAGCCAGTCCAGGTACTCACCTTGTCTAACCTTCCGGCAGGAACCGAAACGTTTATTTCGCATACCAACAACGCATTGCAGTCCTCCACCATAATGCCGGCCAGCGATACCAGCGTGCAAGTGACCCTGGCGCCGTTGTCGATCAGCTCGCTGCAGCTGACGGGCAGTTTACCGGTCTTGGCAGTTGGCCTTACTTCCCTGACGGCAGTGAAAGAAGGTAATGACGTTCGGTTGGATTTTACGGTCAGCGACGACCCTGGGGTAATATCGTTTTATATTGAAAGGAGTGCTGACGGGGTAACATTCAACCCCATTGGTACGGTTGCCGCTACTGCGACCATACCCGGCAATGCCGGTCTGGAAAGGAACTATTCTTATTATGATCGCAGGCCCCTGCCTTCGGTAGACTATTATCGGCTGAAGATCGTCGACCGCAGTGGCAGCTATACTTACAGCAGAACCATAGCGGTCGCATTTGATAATGCTACGGGCATCACCGTCTTCCCCAATCCGGCAAACGATGTATTATACGTTCAGTTGCCCGCCCAGCAGGGACCCATCGAATTGGAGTTGCATGATGGTGCAGGCAAGCTGGTCAGGGCGATTCGATTACCATCGGCAGGCGGAGTCATCTCCACGTCAATTGATATCAGCGACCTTGCCAGCGGCGTATATTATTTGAGTGCCGGGGGAAAGACCCTGCCAATCGTAAAACAATAGGCGAATCGTTGGCATCGATTCCCCGCGCGCCTTTTGAACAAACAAATTGCGCCTTTTAAACAAACGGCCCTGTTGATGGATGGGGTAATTTTGGCTTGTCAAACGTCAAAATTATGATTCAATCAGATCAGGTCCTGATCACCGGGGGATCAGGCTTTATAGCCAGTCATTGTATGGCCGGACTCCTAAAAAAAGGCTATCGTGTAAAAGCATCCTTGCGTTCTTTACACCGTATACCCGAGGTAAAAGAGTTCCTGTCCGTCGCCGGCGTTACCAATTTTGAACCATTATCCTTTGTTCAGGCCGACCTTTCCGATGCGGCAGCCTGGAAAACGGCTGCGGAAGGCTGTCGTTATGTAATACACACCGCCTCACCAACGCCGAATTTCATTGCAAAGCATGAAGACGAGTATATTGTGCCGGCTGTTAATGGAGTAATGCATGTATTGCGCGCAGCAAAAGCAGCCGGCGTTGAGCGGGTAGTATTAACATCTGCTTTTGGCGCCATCTGCTATGGGACTGACAGGAAAAGACCTTACACGGAAGAAGACTGGACCGACTTGTCAAAAGACATACCAGCGTACCAGAGATCGAAAACCATGGCTGAAAAAGCAGCGTGGGAGTATGTAAACGGCGAAGGCAAAGGCCTTGAGCTTGCCGTTGTTAACCCGGTGGGCGTTTTAGGACCTGTGCTTGGCGCAGATTATTCACATTCGATCCAGTTCATCAGCCAGATGCTGAACGGCCAGCTTAAAGGCGTCCCCAGGATTAAATCAGTGTATGTCGACGTTCGTGATGTAGCCGATCTGCACATCAAAGCCATGACCCATCCGGAAGCCCGTGGTCAGCGTTTTCTGGCCACGTCCGGAGAATCCGTTTCCTTATTGGATATAGCAACTATTCTGCGAAGTGCATTGGGCAATAAGGCAGCAAAGGTCCCGAAAAAAGAGGTGCCTAACTGGATACTCAGGCTGGTGGGATTGTTCAATCCAAAGGTGAAAATGATTCTCCCGCACCTGGGTATGGTGAAAGATGCCAGCCACGAGAAAGCTACCCGGCTGCTCAACTGGCATCCTACAACCAATAAGGAGGCCATTGTCGCAACTGCGGAAAGCTTGATCAGGCTGGGGCTGGTGAAATAATCCTGGTTGGCTGTTTTCCAAATACAAGCTGCGTCTTGCAGGCAAACTTAATATATGCAACAATACAGAACACTGGGTAAATCCGGCTTGCGGGTAAGTCCGCTTTGCCTGGGCGGCATGACTTTTGGTGAAGACTGGGGCTGGGGCGCAGACGAGAAACAATCGGAACAGATCATCAGGACTTTCACCGACGCCGGCGGAAACTTTATTGATACCGCCAGCGTTTATACCAACGGACATTCTGAAAAGATCATCGGTGACGTAGTAGGCAGCCAGTCAAGCCTACGCACAAAAACAGTTATCGGTACAAAATTCTCCGGTAATATATATCCCGGCGACCCTAATGGAGGCGGCACAGGAACCAAAGCCATCGTAGCCAGCTGTCATCAGTCGCTTAGACGCCTTCAGACCGATTATATCGATCTTTTTTCTATCCATCAATGGGATTGGAATACGCCATTGGAAGAAGTCATGCGAACGTTGGACAATCTCGTCAGCAGCGGAAAGGTTCGCTACATCGGTGTAAGCTATGCGCCGGCGTGGAAAATAGCGCAGGCGCAGACATTCGCGGCTTTAAAAGACTGGACACCGTTTATTGCCTTACAAGTTGAATACTCCCTGCTGGCCCGGACCATTGAAGACGAATTAGTTCCAATGGCGATAGAATTGGGCTTGGGAATTACACCCTGGTCACCATTGAAAGGAGGCCTGCTCTCTGGAAAATACAATCCTTCCATGGAGGATCAAAGCGCAGGAACCCGCATGGGAGACACCGGCCGTAAAGTTACGCTCTCAGGGAGGGAAATCGCAATGCTGGACCAACTGCGTAAAATTGCAGATGCGCATGACACCACTGTCGCGGCCGTTTCGCTGGCCTGGGTCCTCAGCCGGCCTGGAGTTAGCGCGCCTATCATCGGCATACGCAAGCAGGAACAACTGGAAGCCAACATTGCCGCTGTTGACGTGGATCTTTCCACCGATGAAATAAGATCACTGGACGATTTGTCAAACCCGCCGGCCTCTTTTGTAACCGAATATCGCGAAGCGGGGCGCATGTTTCACCATGGCGGCATCGAAGTCAACGGATATAAGCCTGCCGTATTACCGCTTACACGGAACATGGTTCCCGGCAGGTATTGACAATATTTGTTAACTTTATTTATGGAATATCCAGACGCAAGTGTAAAAGGGCGGATATTTGTATCCTGCAAAAAGCAGAAACATTATAGCCGGGAATTAATACTGGACCAGCATGCGCTGGTCTATGTACTTGCGGGCACCCTTGAATTGTATTATGCGGACAAGATGCATCGCTTCGGACCCGGAACCACCGTGATCATTCCAAGGAACCAGTTGGGACGAATGATCAAATCACCTGCAAATGGAGAGCCGTTCCGGTCCATTTCGATCTTATTCCCCGAACAATTGCTGCGTAAGTTTTATGGCCCACGTCCTGAAAATGTAGCTGAAGGGAAACGGACAGGCCATGTAGCGTTGACGGGGCATCCGCTGCTGGAAAGCCTGTTTACTTCGCTGATACCTTATTTTGAAATGCAGGATGAATTGCCGCCGGACCTGGTCGATATCAAGGTAATGGAATGCCTGACAGTCCTTGAAGCCTGCTGCCCACAGGCCAAACAGCTGCTTAGTATGTTTCAGGAACCCGGAAAGGTCGACCTTGCCGATTTTATGGAGAAGCATTTTCAGTATAACCTTCCGCTGGAAAAATTCGGCTACCTCACGGGCCGTAGCCTTACTACCTTTAAAAAAGATTTTCAAAAGGTCTTCAGGACAACCCCGGGGAGATGGCTGACGACAAAACGACTGGAGCATGCTCATTACCAAATTGCTGTTAAGAAGCATAAACCTTCCGAGATATTCGTCGATGCGGGATTTGAGAACCTGTCCCATTTTTCCCATGTGTTTAAAAAGCATTTCGGCTATAATCCCAGCGAGGCAGGCAGTTGATCAGCAGCATGCTTCTTCAATTTTTCCCCGACTCCGGTCTAAATTCTTTTAACACGATCATGGTCGTGTTCGAGGTCGAATCGTGTCTCAGATGAATGAATGACTGATACTCCGGGTCATTATAAAAGCCATTCACCGCCTCTTCCGACGGGAACTCGATGATGGCATTCATTGTTCTCGGACGGCCTTCCAGCGCCTTGGGATTGGTTTCCATG
This sequence comes from Flavitalea plasmicola, assembly GCF_030546645.1. GTDB lineage: Bacteria > Bacteroidota > Bacteroidia > Chitinophagales > Chitinophagaceae > Puia. The sequence goes on along the minus strand of NZ_JAUOTO010000005.1, from coordinate 146,963 downwards.
GCAAGGACTTTAGCTCCATATTTGGTTAGCAGCGGCCTGACACGAGGTGGATAATCCTTGAATGTGTCGAAGTCATGTATGTCGTAGGCATTTATAACATATACAGGCATAATGGTGGATGGTTGGTAATATATAAATATACCCTTTTTACAAAACATGCCCGGTCAGCTCAATGGCTTTTGCTCATTAGTTTCCGCCAACGACTCATTGAAGGGTAGAATATTCAGATGAATATCTATATTTCTTTCATGAAACGCAAATCCTTTCTACAGCTAACCCTCTCTGCACTCGGAGCGCTGGCCGCACCGGTGATAGCGATCACTGCCCCTGTGTTGCGCCGGATTGGAAAAGGCTTCTTTGTCGCCGCCGGTAAAGATCGTGCAGACGCCCCGCTCGTCCTTTTTGAGGGCGATACCTTTTACTCGAAGATATCCACGGGCGACACTGACGGCTCCCTCTATGTATATGAATCCACCCGTATTAATCCGGGCGGACCACCCCTTCATGTGCACGATGACCAGGACGAATGGTGGTATATACTTCAGGGAAAGTTCATGATAAAGGTGGGCGATCAGGTCTATAACGTCCAGGCAGGAGACAGTGTCTTCGGTCCCCGGAAAGTCCCACATTGTTTCGCGAAGGTCGGCGAAGGAGAAGCAAAAATGCTGATGCTTTTCAGCCCGGCCGGAAAAATGGAAGCTTTTTTCACAGCTATGAGCAAAGGTGCTACAAAAGGCATGACATCAGAACAGAACGCCCAGTTCAGGAAAGACCATGGTTTCGAAGTGGTTGGCCCTCCCCTGACCTACCTGAAACAATAGATATAACCTGGGGAGCTTCGGGCAGCAATAGCATAAAGAAATTATTCACCACTTGTCTTTTCTTCGATCTCCCGCTTGAGATCGGCAATAATCTCTTCGATCGATTGGGTGCCTATATCGCCCTTGCCCTGGCGGCGTACGGCAGCCTTGCCTTCAGCCACTTCTTTTTCGCCGATCACCAGCATGTAGGGTATTTTGGCTAGCTCCGTATCCCGAATTTTCTTGCCTATTTTTTCGTTACGGTCGTCAATTTCTGCCCGTATGTCGGCGGTTTTCAACTGTTTTAATACGCTTTCGGCATAAGGCAGAAATTTATCGCTGATAGGCAGCAGCTTAACCTGGGTCGGTGTAAGCCACAGAGGGAATTTGCCGGCGCAATGCTCGGTAAGTACGGCTATGAACCGCTCCATGCTGCCAAAGGGCGCACGGTGTATCATGACGGGGCGATGCTTGGCATTGTCTTCGCCAATGTAGGTAAGCTCAAAGCGCTCCGGCAGATTGTAGTCCACCTGAATGGTGCCTAACTGCCAGTTGCGGCCAATGGCGTCTTTTACCATAAAATCAAGCTTGGGACCATAAAATGCAGCCTCGCCATATTCCGTCACCGTGGTCAATCCTTTTTCGGCAGCGGCTTCTATGATGGCTTGTTCCGCCTTTTCCCAGTTCTCGTCGCTACCTATATATTTGGTCCGGTCTTCCTTATCCCGCAGCGAAATTTGTGCGGTGTAATCAGTAAAACCCAACGATTTAAACACATACAAAACCAGGTCGATCACAGTTTTAAACTCTTCTTTCACCTGGCTGGGCATGCAAAATAAATGCGCATCATCCTGGGTGAAGCCACGCACACGGGTAAGCCCGTGCAGTTCGCCATGCTGCTCGTAGCGGTAGACGGTACCAAACTCAGCCAGGCGCAAAGGCAGGTCCTTATAGCTTCTTGGCGATGTTTTATAGATCTCGCAATGGTGCGGACAGTTCATTGGTTTCAGCAAGAACTCCTCTCCTTCCTGCGGCGTTTTAATCGGTTGAAAGCTATCCTTGCCATACTTTTCGAAATGGCCGGATGTCACGTACAGGTTCTTGTGCCCAATGTGCGGGGTGATCACCGGCAAGTAGCCACTTTCAATTTGCGCTTTTTGCAAAAATTGCTGTAGCCTTTCCCGCAGCATGGCGCCTTTTGGCAACCACAACGGCAGCCCCAGGCCCACTTTTTCGGAAAATGCAAACAGCTCCAATTCTTTGCCCAGCTTACGGTGGTCACGCTTCTTCGCCTCTTCCAGCAGTATCAGGTATTCATCCAGCTCTTTCTGATTGGGGAAAGTGACGCCGTAAATGCGGGTTAATTGCTTATTCTTTTCATCGCCTTTCCAATAGGCGCCGGCAATATTGGTGAGTTTGATGGCCTTAATAAAACCAGTATGGGGAATATGCGGACCACGGCACAGGTCGGTAAAGTCGCCCTGCGTGTAAAAGCTAATGGTGCCATCTTCCAGGTTTTGCAACAGGTCGAGTTTGTACTCATCGCCTTTTTCAGTAAAATAAGCAATGGCTTCGTCTTTTGGCATGGCTTTACGAACAAAAACCTCGTTCTTTTTAGCCAGCTCGCTCATTTTTTTCTCCAGCTTCGCCAGGTCTTCTTCCGACAGCTTATTATCGCCCAGGTCAATATCGTAGTAAAAACCCTTTTCCAGGGCCGGGCCTACCCAGAACTTCACTCCGGGAAACAACGATTCGACCGCCTCCGCCATCAGGTGAGCGCTGCTATGCCAGAAGGTGTTCTTGCCTTCCGCATCGTCCCACTTCAGGAAATGAATGGTAGCATCTTCCGTTATCGCAGCCGACAGGTCTTTTACAACGCCATTTACTTTTGCTGCCAGCACATGGCGGGCCAACCCTTCCGATATCGACTTTGCCACCTCAAGACCCGTTACGCCCGCTTCGTATTGGCGCACATTGCCATCGGGGAATGTAATGTTTATGCTCATTTTACTACTATTATTTGCTGAAAGAGCCGCAAATTAACAAACAATTACATTCAATTAAGAGATTATTTAGCAGCTGCTTATGCGGGAGCGGCCACCGGCCATAGCATTCCACCATTGATCATAGACTATTATGAGCAAGATCATAGATTTTTCCGCCCGGATTTCAAAACTTTAAAGACAACACAAACTGCAACTTTGCCAGGTGAAGAATAAAAGCCAGATATCGAAACTTTGGATCGTCAAGCTGATTCATACGGCGATATGGGTGTTTTTCAATATTGTTATCTTTTACTTGTTGTACGCCGTATATAGCAACAAAATTGATTTCCGTGTCTGGATATGCATCGGACTTGTATTGCTGGAGAGTATCGTATTACTGCTGTTTAAAATGAAATGCCCGCTCACATTAGTTGCCCGCAGGTATTCCGATTCGACGCGGGATAACTTTGATATTTTTCTGCCCGAATGGCTGGCAAAGTATAATAAGCTGATTTATTCGATCATTTTCCTTATCAGCATTGCCATGCTGATCTACCGCCTGGCCGCCTGAACAAGGGTCCGGCATCCTGATTTTTACTGGACAACGATATCTGTTTCTGCATCCAGCACATTCTCAGGCTTTACCTTGTCCCACACGTGCATCTTCAAATGGTAGGTTTCCCCAGCTATCATGGGTTTCGCAATGGTAATAGTGCCACGCAGTTCAGTAGCATTGGCCGGCGTATACCCCTCAGTGCCCAAAAATAGATCGGTCCCCTTGAGGACCTCAGACCCGTGTTTGTCGGTAACGACGATCATCATTCCCGGAAAAACTTTCTCTTCTTTCAGCCCATAATTGGCAATACCCAGCGCTACAATAGCCATTTGTGTATTGAGCTGTACCTTGTTATTGTCCATTACCTTATTGCCAGGGCCCACTAACAGAACATTCTGCACATGAAAGCCATTATAATTGAAGGATAAGCCAGTGCCAAAATCTTTTTTGAAGCCCGCGCTGTAATTACAGGCTCCTAAAAAAAGAATGCTTGCCATCAGGAACAGCGCGATAATTCTCTTCATTTAATATATATTTTTGTATCAGTTCGTCCCCATGTTTCACCCTCCGTCTGAGGGCAAAAATACCACCACTGCTAAAATCTCCTTTTATCACCTGCAAAACGAAAGCAATTAGCCGTTGGCGGGATCGAATGAGCGGTCGCCAGGTCAGCCCCGGACCGAAAACGGATCGGCAGGTCATTAGCCTGTTAAAGCATATAGTTCTGGACAATTATATTTTTTTATATTTGTCCATAACTGAGTTTTAAGATACCCTTACGGCCTGGTATAATATTTTTGAAATGACAGAGCGAGAAAAAATAAAAGAAGATAATTTGATGTTGCAAAAACACATCAACAACAAAGATTATATTAAAATATTTAGAACTGTTTGCGATAAAGAAGAAAATTTATCAGGGTTTATTTTAGGAGCGTCAAAGAACTTTTTGTTTTTGCAACTTGACAATGAATTTATGCTGGACGGATATGCTGTGATCAGAATAGACGACTTTGATAGCATCAGGCATTCCAGCTATGAACGAACTCAACGAAAAATATTTAATGCAGAAGGTCTTCTATCCACCGAATATGGATTTGATAAGCACTTGCCGTTGACAAGTTGGTCAGACATCTTAAAAGCCCTGAAAGCTTATGACTTGCATGTAATCATAGAAAATATTAATGATGGCTATCTTGACTTTTGGATAGGAAAAATTACAAGAGTCGCAGACAAAAGTATGAGTATCCATAACTACGACCCTGACGGATACCTTGACGAGAAACCAAAAGTAATTAAGATGGACACAATAAGCATCATAAAATTTGGAGACAGATACTCAACTATATTTAGGAAATACCTAAAATATAGAAAGAAATAAACTACAGCCGAAGAATTATGATATTTTTTGAATTTAGTTTTCGCATCAAAGTATCAGAAGATGATATTTTTCCATTGATTAAGGAGCTTTATCCTGAAAGCACCTTAGCCTTTTATCCTCATGCCCAATTTTACAATGAAGAAATGAAGTGCCCGCCGGGAATATGTTGTTTTGTGTACGAGTTTTTGTATGCCGGTACGGGCTTTAAGACTTTTCTCAGAGGAGAAATATATAATGAAGATCAATTTAGTGAATTGCCCTTGGCGATCTCTGCTGCAAAGAGATTTGAAATGGAAACCGTAATTGCTGACTTTACTGGTCGATACCCCTTTTTACTTATCACACCTGATGGAACGATTTATAGGACTAATTCAATTGGAATAGGAGATCCTGAGTACAAAACAGGTGTTTTCGAAATCGACTATGGTCTACTCTCGCCAGCCGTCGACTTGTCGGCTTAGATCTACGCCACTCCCCCAATCAGTGAATGAAATCATTCAATTATGCATTAACCATTTTTTTATATCTGTTTTTTGCTAAATTTCTACCATCCGGGCATCCATGTTTCTACTTATTTCGTAATTTTAATCTATTGATCAACTGAAAGGTATATACGCTCCTATTCAGTAACTACAAAGATCTATTTCCCCCTACTCCCACGGTTCTGTTTAGTCCTTCAGTACTTGCATTGGTTGTCTATCCATCAATGTCCTGAAAGTTATTGTTTTCACTAAATCAAGTTATATATGAAACCACTTTTACCAATCCTGGTTGCAGCCTTCTTATGCCAATCCGCGAAGACTTTCGGCCAGGTCAAGATCGGGAACAATCCCACCACAATCAATGCCGATGCAGTACTGGAAGCCGAAACCACGAACAAGGGCTTTCTCCTGCCACGCATCGCTCTTACTGCTACCAATTCCGCCTCTCCCCTTTCTGCCCATACAGCCGGCATGGCAGTGTATAACACAGCCACGGCAGGTTCGGCGCCTTTCAATGTCTCCCCGGGGATCTATTATAATAATGGCTCCGGCTGGACAAAGCTTGATTCTGTTGCCTCAGGCCTGACCAGTATCACGCTTACCAACCCCACCACCATGACAAATTCCGGTAATTACTGGGATTATAAATTTCAAACCGCGGCAGGCGATGCATACAACGAATACAGCACGGCTACGGGGAAGTTTACCGCCTCCCGGACTGGCACGTATGTGTTGACCTGTTATAACTTGGCTACCTGCAACGTCGGCCCTATCAATCCCACTGTGCTCCTCCGGGTCAATAGCCAGGAATATGCCGGAAGCGTCATGTACGTTTCTCCCCCGGGTGGCGGCGCATATACTGTCTTTATTGTACTGACCATCAAGTTGAACGCCGGCGATGTGGTATATCCCAGAGGGTATGGTCCTGCCACAGGCACCTGCACCATCGACGGTACCACCAGCCGTACCTTCATGACCATTGCCCAGATCCGTTGATTCTTCACCTCAAAAACGATCCCTTGAAAAAGATATTAACACACCGATCTGGTTTGCCCATGCGCATCCTTCCTCAGGTGGCCCTGCTCATGGTGCTGTTTCCTTCCCTGGCCAAATCCCAACAGGGTAGTAAAGGCAATACCGTTATCTTCAGCGGGACCACGATGACATTTTTCGGCAGCCACAATTTTCTCACGGGAGGGAGCGGCGTACAACCTGGCATCATCGGCACCGTTCGTACGGCCCCTTACGGTACCCTGAACTTTGCCTCCACCGCTAGCAGCTACACCGGAGCAGACAATGCTAACTATGTCGAAGGATATATCCGCAAATCAGGAACCGCCTCTTTTATTTTTCCAGTGGGGAACAATGGTCACTATGGCCCCTTCGCCGCCTCAGCCGACGGAACGACCGGAGCCTATTTCCATGCAGACCCCAATGCAGCAGTAATCCCTGATCCTGCCGGCGGGAACTATCCGCCTCTCCCGGCAGGTGCTCCGTTCTCCACCTCCAGCAAGGGTGCCGGGGTGACCTCCGTTAGCCCCGTCGAATATTGGGATATCGATGGCTCAGGTGCTACCAATCTTACGCTGACCTGGAATGCGGGGAGCGGGGTCGGTACACTCACGGGCAACACCTTGTCAGAACTGACGATCGTGGGATGGGATGGCAGCAAATGGGTAAACATCCCTTCCACCGTCGACGCGACCTCCGTTCTCGGAGGATCAAGCAGCCTTACCGCAGGCAGCATCACGACCAGCGCAACCATAACGCCGAATAGTTATGTTGCTTATACGCTGGGTTACACCGGCGTTGCCCTGCCGGTTACCCTCCTTTCCTTTACTGCCATTAGGGCGTCAGACGGAGTGAAACTGAACTGGGAAACGACGGATGAGGTTAATTTCTCTCACTTTGAGATCCAACATAGTACTCCAATGCAGGGTGATTGGACCGTGATCGGGACTGTCCCCATAAGCGTAGCCGGCACCCTGAACAATGCCTATTCCTTTACGCACCCTGATCCCGCCGAAGGAGTAAATTTATACAGGCTGAAAATGATCGACCTGGATGGGAAATATACTTATAGCCAGGTCTGCGCGATCTCCATGGACGGAAGTAGCGGAATATTTATTTATCCCAACCCTGCCTCGGACGTTATCAACATCCAAACCAATCATCCCGGGGCTGTCAGGGTGGCAAAACTGAGCGATTGGAATGGCAAAACATTACAGACCGTCCCGCTCCTATCGAATGATAACAGGATAGATGTTAAGGCTATGGTCTCCGGCATCTATATTTTGACCATATTCTATCAGGACGGGTCGAAGGACAGCTACAAGGTCTTCATTAAGCATTAAGATTCGCGGATGGTCTTCTTTTGATCGTCTGCACAATGGAGGCTGTCTCCTTACTGATACAAACATAGGAGACAGCCTCTTTTTATCGTCGGACCTCATATTTTTTCAAAATAACTGGTGAGCTCCCTGGCATAGACCTCTGGCTGCTCCATCGCTGCAAAATGCCCCCCTTTTTCCATTATACGGAAGCTTACGACATTGGCCATCCTTTCCGCCCATTCTTTAGGGAACTGAGCTTCCTTGGGAAACAGCGACACCCCCGTTGGTACGCTTACCCGTTGGGAGGACTGCAGGCCTCCCATAAAGCCGGCACGGGCATTTTCGGCATATGTCCGGATAGTGGAATTGATGGATTGACTTACCCAGTAGATCATGATATTGGTAATCAATTCATCCATGGTGAAACAGTCCCCGGGATTTCCATTATGATCGCTCCAGGCATGGAATTTTTCAATGATCCAGGAAGCCAGGCCCACCGGGCTGTCATTGAGCGCATAGCCGAGGGTTTGCGGCTTAGTGGACTGTATCATATTGAACGCTCCTTCCGTAAAGAACCAATGCTGCACCTGCTGCCCAAACGCCTGTTCCGCAGGCGTCATTGTGCTCCAGTCTTCGCTTCCGTTAGGGTAGCCTACATCTGTTAAATGAATGGCCTTTACATTGGCGGGGAACTGCACCGCGAGTGATTTCACAATCAAGGTACCCATGTCGCCCCCGGCTGCAAAATAGGTGGGATAACCCAATACTTCCGTCATGAGTTTGTTAAACAGAATGGCCGTCTTATCACTGTTTAGAGCCGTTTGCTGGGAAAAGCCAAATCCGGGAATGGAAGGAATAACAAGGTCATAAGAGCGTCCATTGTCCGAAGGTTCGGTGAGCATAGGAATGATCTTGATAAACCGATAAAAGGAGTCAGGCCATCCATGATTCAGGATCAGGGGAGCGGAATTTCTTCCCTGGCCTTTTATATGAATAAAATGAATGGTGACCCCGTCTATTTCGGCCTTAAATTGAGGGAATTGGTTGATCGCCGCCTCATGGGTCCTCCAATCGTATTCCGTCTGCCAATAACGCACCAGCTCCCTCAGATAACCGGGGTTGGTGCCATAATCCCATCCGCCATTTTCCGGTTCATCCGTCCATCTGGTCTGCTTCAATCTTATCGACAGGTCGTTTAACACCTCTTGTGGTACATTGATTTTAAAAGGTTTCATAACTGTTTTATTTGTTTGTTGATACAAAAATAGACAGCGGGTACTTCCTTTCATTGTAAAAAATTTACCTGGACAGCCTGGCCGCCGATCGTAAAACTACCTGGCGCCGGACCTATTTATCAGGAATTTGCAGGATCATCTCGGGGACCAGTTTATTTTCATCTAAAGCCAATTGAGATTTCAGATAGTCCGTCGGCTTTAGTCCGGTGAAATGCGAGAAGTCCTTTATAAGATGAGCCTGGTCGAAATAGCCATACCTGTGAATGATGGCAAACCAGTCAATATAGTCTTTCTGCTTTTGAATTTCAGCCACTACCTGATGTAACCGGTGGATCCTTTGCAGATATTTGGGTGAAAAACCTGTATACGTTTTGAGCAGGTGTATGACGTGCTTCTGAGAATAACCGGATTTCTGTATCAACCAATCAATGGGCTGATCAATATGCTGGTTTATAAATCTCACAATATGATCACCCATGTTCTCGACAACTGAATATTGTAAGAAATAATTTTCGATAAATGTAACCCTGTCTGAAAACGCGGCGGCATTGAGCAGCTGCTCATACAATCGTGTAAAGGAACTGCCAAAAACTTCCTCTGCTTCAATACCCACCTGATCCAGTATGTTTACAGGGATCTTGGTAAGCGAAAAAAACCCACCCACCGTAAACCGAATGCTTATAATACTGGAATGGGGATTGTTCTTATACATGATGGCCTGTTTCTGCATACCTGTGATCCAGGCATTCTTTACTACTTTCTTATTGCCGGCTTCCGGATACACTGTATTGACAGTATTTTCATTCAGCTCAATCACCAGGTTTATTCCGCCCTGCGGGAGTTCTTTGATATAAGCCACAGGCAATGAGCCAGATACATAAACGATGTGTTCAATAAAGTTTGACAGCGGAAATTTTGGAAGGTGATGCTGTATCTGCATGGCTGATTGGAGTGGCTCCCTTTTGGTATGAATAAAGTTCGTTGGTGTCAGAAGTTTTGGCTATCCGGCGTAATCTCATTGAATTCTACCAAAGCGTCAAATCCCTTCCCTTTTCCCAGCATCATGTAATCTCCATATGTCCCTACGGATCCAAAAAGCGCCGGACGTTTCCCCAGTTCGTCATAAAAAACAATGCCTTGGTCCGTATGTTCTTTCCTGGACAGTTGGTAGACCAAGGTCCGCTTATCCGGTGTAAAGCTGTTTTCCTTCATACCGGTCTTTTCAGCCCTCAACACCCTGGCGTTCCCGGAAAAATCCGTAACGATCACATAATAGCGCTGGCCGAGATCGGCTTTCAGGATATTCCCCGCATTGACCGCATAGTCCGCGGTGGTGACATGCATGTTATGCGCCCAAAAGACCGCTTTGGTTCCGCGATGCGCCTCTATATTCCGTGCCATCACGGTATCTCTGTAGTAAGCACTACCGTAGAAGTCATGTTGCTGCAGTGCATCATGTGCCAGATTGCATTCGGCGCTTTGTACGTTATACAAAAGCTCGCCATAATACTGTTTGACCTTGCTTTGTAGAAACCCCGTATGGCCGTAAAACCACCTGATCAATTTATGGGTGACGCTATCACCACCCTTTTCAATATCCACCCGCATCCCGCTGTCCAGCAGGGAGCCAAAATTGAGCATAAAAAAGTAGTTAAAGCTGCCGGCGGCCCCTGAGATATCCACCCCCTTCAGGGCGACCCTGTCACTGGCATGCGCAAGGTTGTAGCGCTTTATCCAGCAAAGCAGATCCAGGAACGACCGGTCGTATAAAGAGCCCGCCAAAGCATAGCCAGCCATCAACTTTAAGGTATCCTCGTTTTTGTATTGGGATTCGCCCAGGTAATAATCCACCATGGAAAGCTTCGCATTCGGATATTCGAATAAGAACGTCCGGACACCCTTCTTCTCGATAAGGTACTGGACCATTTTTGCTTTAAACCGGGTCACCTCCCTGCCTCCATGGACAACCTCTCCCAGCCCGATCAGGGTCACGCTGTCCGTGATCCGGGCATCGAATGCCTGTTCCAGCCACCGGGTGGTGGAATCCAGGTGAAACGCGCCCAGTGGATGAACGATGTTTTGCCCAAAGGAAGGGACGCCCCAATAGAAGAGGAACCCAAGCGCCCAGCATTTAAAGATACTCATGACAGTTGCAATATACGACAGCGAACCCTTTTTTTATATGGATTTGTAAAGCCCCATCTTCCCGGCCCATTTATATTTTTTTATATTTGTCCATAATGGGCAAAAAAATATGAAGCTTCTTCTCACGTCCGCAGGCATCAGCAACACGAGCATTCGCAATGCACTGGTTGACCTCCTGGGTAAACCGATTGCCGAGGCGAGTGCACTTTTCGTTCCCACTGCGATATACGCCTTGTCCGGCGGTGCTGACATTGCGAGGAAGGTGATTGGTGGATCATTAGGTGACCCTTTCTGCGAATTGGGGTGGAAGTCATTGGGAGTGCTGGAACTCACCGCGCTGCCCAGCATCAAACAAGCGCTTTGGGTTCCCATGCTTCAGGAGACTGACGCACTACTGGTAGGAGGCGGCGACTGCCAGTATCTGTCCTACTGGATGCAACATTCCGGATTGGCAGCCCTCCTGCCGTCGCTATTGCGCAAGACGGTCTACGTAGGCCTCAGCGCCGGGAGTATGATAATGACTCGCTTTGGAACCACCTACGGTTGCCATACGCTGCCGGCAGAAAGCGATAAATCGTTGGGACTGGTTGATTTTGCGCTGCATCCGCATCTGGATCATGAGTGGTTTCCCGAGAATTCCTTAGCCAACCTGGAAAAGTTAGCCGCCACGATATCCGTGCCGTCATATGCCATTGACGATCAGACTGCCATTAAAGTGACAGACGACACCATCGAAGTTGTCTCCGAGGGCAACTGGAAGCTGTTTACCTAATATATTTGAGGTACAAAAAATGTAACGCTATGTCGCCGCTTATTGAAATTACAGATGGGGGACTGTATGATCCGGAAGTCATACTGATAGATGTTCGTGCAGGTGCCGACGCGCACCAGCGCTACCTGGCAGGCCACCTGCCCCACGCAATTTTTGCAACGCTGGATGACGACCTTGCCAGTAAACCTACCGACCCTGCCTACGGCGGAAGACACCCATTACCGGCTTTAGAAGACTTTGCTGCCACCTTAACCAGATGGGGCGTTACACCCCACAGCCATGTAATTGTCTATGACGACAAATTTGCTGCGATGGGGGGCGCCCGATTGTGGTGGATGCTGCGCGCCATAGGCCATAAAAATGTACAGGTCTTAAACGGCGGATTAAAGGCCGCCATCGACGCAGGCATCGAATTAAGCACAGATGACTATCAACCCAAACCAACCGCAGGCTATCCCGTTCCGGCTGAATATAAAGGTATGGCCGATATTAAAGAAGTTGCCAATGCCGCTGAAAGTGTTGCCCGCATGGTTATTGACGTGCGTGAGAACGCCCGCTACCTTGGCCGGATCGAGCCGCTTGACCTGGTAGCCGGGCACATCCCAGGTGCGATTAATCTGTTTTATGCCAAAAATCTGGGTGAAGATGGCAAATATCTGTCTCCGGAAGAACTTGCCGAGCTTTACCAGGATACCATCGGCGATATTAAGCCGGAAGATGTAATTGTACATTGCGGATCAGGAGTTACCGCATGTCACACATTGCTGGGCATGGCCAGCGCTGATATCACAGAACCGAAGCTGTACGTGGGCTCCTGGAGTGAATGGTCCAGAAGGGGCATGCCGATCGCCACTGAGAACAAATAGTGTCAGCCGATTAATTGAGACAGCGACATAAATGCCTTCAGGGGAGCTGACCCGCAGCCCGTGTCCAGATTCACCGGTGAAAAACGATTTAAAAATCAACTGTTTACGTCTAGCGACACTATAAATTCCGGATTTCGAAACAGTTTTTCCCAATTCTGGGACCCGGGTTGGGGATAACTAGCTCTCTTTGCAGCTAAATCTCCAGGAATTGTGATGAAAACTTACTGCCTTTTGTTTCTTTTTGTATTTCCCATTGCCCTGTCTGCCCAACAACTTAAAGATACCACTAAAGGTAGCTACTTAAAGGAAGTAACCGTCACCGCCATTAAAACGGTCCGTGGCACAGGTCATATGCCTGAAGTGAAGGATGGAGTCATCTATGCCGGCAAAAAGAATGAAGTTATCCTGGTGGACAGTTTAGACGCCAACAAAGCTATTAATAATACCCGTCAGATCCTGGGCAGGATACCCGGACTGAATATTGTGGAAACCGAAAGCGGGGGATTTACGGCGAATGGTATTGCCACCCGTGGTCTCAACCCCACGCAAAGCATTGAAATGAATATCCGGCAGAACGGTTATAACATCAGCGCCGATATTTACGGATACAATGAATCCTATTATATTCCGCCCATGGAGGCTGTCAATCGCATCGAGATGGTCAGAGGAGCCGCATCCTTGCAATTCGGGCCCCAATTCGGCGGGATGGTAAACTATGTGCTCAAGGAAAGCCCTAAGAATAGGCCTTTTGAATGCACCACCTCCCAGACAGGGGGCAGCTATGGGATGTTCAATACATTCAACTCCATTGGCGGGACCATTAAAAAATGGAGCTATTATGGGTTTGTTCAATACAGAACCCTGGACGGCTGGAGACCCAACAGCCATCAATGGCAGGTGTCCGGATTCGGCAGGGTCCAGTATGCGGCTTCTGATAAATTGATGGTCGGCGTGGAGTACTCTTTACTGAGGAACAGGATCAAAATGCCGGGAGGGCTTACCGACAGCATGTTCCATGCCAATCCCCGCGCCTCCTTTCGCAGCAGGAACTGGCTTAAAAGTCCCTGGAATATCATCACCGCCTATGCTAATTACGCCATTTCACCTCAGACATCTTTGAACATTAAAACATCGCTGTTATTCAGCAACAGGGCGCTCGTGTGGCGTAACGAAGATGGCGGCGCCGGTGCCTTGGACGAAAAGGACCCGGTGACAAAAGAATATGTGCATAGGGAAGTAGAAAACGAGGACATGCACAACAGCACGACGGAATTGAGATTGCTGCATGACTACAGGTTGGGCAGGATGAATAATACCCTGGCAACTGGGGTCAGATATGCCTACGCCTGGTTCAAAAGGCAAGGAGGCGGAGAAGGAACTACGGGATCAGATTTCGATCTGACAGTTTTAGGCGATTACGAATATGATCTTGACTTTACCACCACCAATGTCGCGCCTTTTGCTGAGAACATTTTCAGGATCAATGACCGTCTCACCATCACACCCGGCTTTCGATTTGAATACCTTAGGAGCACCGCCAAGGGGTATAAAACCGTCGACGACGACAAGTTGCCGGCCAATGAAGGCAGGAACCGGTATATTCCCTTATTTGGATTGGGCGCCGAATATAAGATCGGGGTAAACACCAATATATACGCTAATATCAGCCAGGCCTACAGGCCAATGGATTATTCCTCCCTGGAACCCATCGGCGTAACTTCAAAAATAGATCCCCATCTCAAGGACGCCAGCGGTTTTAACAGCGATCTTGGCTATCGCGGCACCATCAATAATTTTCTGAATTTTGACATTGGCTTATTTTACATGGCCTACAACAGGCGGGTGGGAACGGTGCTCATCAATCCCGGGACTGCCGACGAATATACCCTCCGCACCAATGTCGCCAACAGCGTACATAAAGGGATAGAAAGCTATGTCGAGTTCAATCTCTTAAGGTATCTCCATCCTTCGTCTAAAAAAGGGCTAAGCATTTTTAATTCCTTTGCATTTACTGATGCGAAGTATACCAGCAGTGAATTTAAAGGCAATCGCGTGGAGGCGGCGGCAAAATACATCAACCGGGTCGGGATCACTTATTTTGATACCAGGTTATCAGCAACTATTCAGATGAGCAATGTCGGGGACGCATACGGGGATGCTACCAATGCCAAATTAAGCGATGATCCCGTGGCGGGCTATATACCGGCCTACTCTGTTTATGACATGAGCCTCACCTATAGGTTAAGAAAGTTTGCTGTAAAAGGAGGAATAAACAACCTTGCAGATAAGGCGTATTTCACGCGCCGTACGGATGAATATCCCGGGCCCGGCATCATACCTTCCATTGGAAGAATGCTCTATATAGGCATTTCTGTCAATTTCTAAAATGCTTTTTCAATTCGCCAAATGAGGCAAATACAGCTCACCAAAGCCGCTGTAATGTGAAAATTTCAAAACCACCGTTTCAATGCAATTGGGACGATTCATAACCCTACTCCGAAGCGGGAATAGCCAACCCATTGGTACTGGAATAATAGATCGCATCAGTGCCGGCCTTATTCCAGGCCATAAAAAATCCGTTTCCGCAAGTCGTTACCCCGGGTGAATTCTCAATAAAGAATGGTTTTCCATTACTGTCAAAGGCAATTTGCTGACCTGTCCACTCACCGCCATTCATGTCGTATTGAGAAGTCCAGACCCCTTCACCACCAACGCCATTCCAGGCCATAAAAATAGTGTTGTTCTGGCATGTCACGGTAGAGGTGCCGTTCGCGCCAAACTGGACGCCACGCTGAGCAGGTTGCTGAGCCGCCCATGTATTCACCAACGAAAAGGATTGGTATATCGAAAACCAGGTTCCATCATTGCCGGTGCCGCTCCAGGTCATCATGATCTGACTGCCAGAAACAGCTATGGCCGGCGAGGATAGGGAGCCAAAGATTACTCCGTCGATTCCCTCGGCTTGTTGTTGCGGCAGCCATTGAGCACGTTCGTTGTAGAATGCTGAATAGTAAATTCCGTCATTGCCGGAACCCAACCACGTCATGAAGAGCTGGTTGTCAGCAAATCCGATGGCTGGCGATCCCATGATTCCGAACGTTATCCCATCCGTTCCACCGGCAACCTTCGGATCTGCCCATTCCTGGGTAACAAGATCATAAAAAGAATATAGGATTGCACCAGAATTGTTCCAGGCTATCGCAAGCGTGTTGTTACTCACAGCTAAGGCAGGTACGCCCGCGCTAAAAGGACTCCCACTTGTTCCGGCTTGTTGTTGCGGGGTCCACTTCAGTTGGGACAGATCGAAAATAGAATAATAGATACCATCGCCACCGCCTCCATTCCAGAACATAAAGACCTGATTTCCCGTCGCAACGACGGCCGGTGAAGATTGAATTCCAAAAGGGACGCCATCCGATCCGATGGCTTGTTGCTGTGCGGTCCATTGATACTGCGCCATTTTTTAAGTAAAAAATATTCTATTTTAATGAAGCAGGAAAATTACCAACAGTCAATAAACACTTATCGCTCCATAATTCGGCATTAAAAGGGTCAATGGAGTATTTGTCAAAATGACCAAACGCCTCGAAAGAGCGCTCAGGAAGCTGATCTTTTATCGCTAAAAATCTGTTTATGCTATTGCCATTGACAGTGGTTTCAACTCGCAGAGAGTGAAAGTAGAGTCGGTAAAAAAGCAGCTGGAAATATGTAGCAAAACAGTCAATGAAATAATATTTGAAGTTGGTTACAATGACATTAATGCTTTCAGAAAAGTTTTTAAAAAGTATGCAGGAATGCCTCCGGTTGATTATCGCAAAAAGTACAAAATTTAATTTAACAAATGTATGACTACAAATGAAATCCGTTATCACCAATTTTCACTTGTTTTAGTCCTGATACAAATGGATGGATTCCGTATTTTGCAAGTCTTCGATCCATTGTTGAATATATCTGGAAAGGTCTTTTTGTTCAGGATACTTTTTCGACTCGCCAATGGAGGCAAATACGGCAAGGCCCAGCAAGATACAATGTGCAACGTCCAGCTGCATTAGCAGACCGAGGCTATAGCCGGCAATAAAGTTTTGCCTGGCATCCGGGGCCGTTTCTATGCTAAGATCGCCCTGCTGTCTCGAAAGCATAAATTGCTGCTCGTTGGAAAAAAATATTACGTCATTCTCCGACCATATCAGCAGATGGGCTACATTCAGGGTTCTGAACATGGAGAAATAATTCTTCTTCCGGTCGGCAAGCGACTGTTTTGTGATAGGCGCGTCGTTATCCATCCCATTCAGCACCATCCATAATTTAACCGCTTCGTTTTCATCCAACGCAAGTGTGACTTTTCCATGCTTTGAAAAATCGTTGATGATATCAATGGCCTCGTCCACTTCAAAAGTGTGTTTTCTTGCGGAGTCGCCGAGGTAAAAAATGAATTCCAGATCATTCTTGCCAAGGGGCTTGATGACCTTGGTACGCAAACCATCCCACAAAGCAGAGGCGCCGTGGAGGGATGCCCAGTCGTCAAACGCAACAGTGTGGCAATCGCGGAATAGGGACCGGAGCGCTTCGATAACAGCCTCGTTATTAAAAAAGGCCAGTGCACGTTCTTCAGATTGCCCGGCAGGAAGGGTGAGACTAAGCCTTGACAGCGCCTCAAGGTCATGGGGAGCACTTAGTGTCAGGCTACGGATTCCCAAAATGTTTAATGGCTCAGGCAGTTGCGCTTCCTTGATACCCAATGAACTTAATGATACGCCGGCTGTAGCGGGACCTGACCGGTCGTCGCCCTGTAAGCGACTTACAAACACGTTTTCTCCCCCTTGAAAATCGCGTATCGTTGTTAACAGGTCCGATAGAATGGCGCCCGTGTCTTTGACTTCCACATTGAACATCATATTTTATATTTTTAAAGGTTAAGAATATCTCCGCTGCGATAGATGAATATGGGACCACAACGGTCGTGCCAATTGCATTCCCCCCGCTCTCCAAGGCGTGAAAGTTCCTGATTCGCGCAGGCCTTTGCAAAGAGGGGCGAATAGATTCACTAATATTCGTGAAAAGGTTAGTGATTTCACGATATATAGTGACAAATTCCTGTGCATCAGAGGGAGTAAGCGCCCTGGTCAATCCAAAGACAATAACGCACATGGTTGCATCAAAAACGGTCATTTTTTTTGCCAACTCTAATATTAATCAATTGAATTGCAAGGCCATATAAACTGGCATTTTTCTGGAAGCCACTTTGGTCTCTATTCCCAACATCAATTCAATTTTCATGCAACTTGTCATTAACTCGCTTTCTAAAACCTACCCGAATGGTGTCAGAGCATTAAAAAACGTCTCCTTCGTCTGCCACAAAGGAATGTTCGGGCTGCTTGGCCCGAATGGAGCGGGAAAGTCAACGCTCATGCGAACCATTGCGACGCTTCAGGATGCCGATCAGGGTACCATCAGCCTCGACGGTCTGGATGTGTTAAAGGAAAAGACTGCCTTGAGGCGGCTTCTGGGTTATCTGCCGCAGGAATTTGGTGTTTATCCAAGGACGACGGCGGAGGAAATGCTGGATCACATAGCCAGGCTGAAAGGTGTGAACGACGCGGCCAAACGCCGGGATCTGGTCGCTACGCTTTTGGAGCATGTCAATCTCACCAGGGATAAAAAGAAAAGATTGGGCGGTTTTTCGGGCGGCATGAAACAGCGTTTTGGGATCGCGCAAGCTTTGATAGGTGAGCCAAAACTCATTATCGTGGACGAGCCTACGGCAGGTCTTGACCCCGCCGAGCGCAACCGGTTTTACAATCTTCTCAGCAGGATCGGAGAAAACACCATTGTTATTCTGTCGACGCACATCGTAGAAGATGTCAGTACGTTGTGTTCACAATTTGCGATCATCTGTGATGGCGAGGTCATGTATTTGGGCGAGCCCGATGCAGCAGTCATGGAGCTCACCGGTAAAATTTACACGAAACTAATAGGAAGGGAATCGCTTGCCCGGTATAAGCAACAGCACCGGGTGCTTTCCACCCATTTGAAGTCCGGGGTTCTGTATATCAGGATATTCAGTGAAACGGCGCCCGGAGATGGTTTCATTCCGGGCCAGGCAAGCCTGGAAGATGTTTATTTTAAGGCCATCGGCGAGCAGGTGGATGTTGCCGGGATTAACTCATGACTCAACCAATGCCATCATGTTCTCCGAGATCTTCCGCTTCGAAATAAAATACCGGCTCAGGAAACTGGATACCTGGCTTTTCTTCCTTTTTTTCTTTCTCGCCATAACCATCGGGTTCGCCCTGAGTCCGCCGGCGGGCATTCGCAATGTATTCGTGAACAGCCCCGCCATCGTCGCCGATATATTCACGGGATGCACCACCGTCATGATGTTGGTCAGCGGAGTGATCATGAGCGGCTCACTGTACAGGGACATCGAATTCAACGTATACGAGTCTTATCTTACATTGCCTGTCAGCCGGAATGGCTATTTCTGGGGCCGATTCCTGGGGTCCTTTCTTTTTGTGGTGATCATCGGGTCTTCGCTGATCTGGGGCGCCCTGGCAGGCCCCTTCATCGGTGTACGGCTGGGTTGGCTCGGCCCGGACATGGTCGCCCCCTTTCATTGGGTCAACTATCTGCAACCATTCTTTTGTTATGTCGTACCCAATTTGTTCGTGACCTCGGCCATTTTCTTTGGCCTGGTAGCCTATGTACGGAACACCCGGGTGATCTATGCGGGAGCCATTGTACTATTCTTTGGCTACGGCTTTGCCCAACATATCCTGCAAGACATTCCCAACAAGACATGGGTATACCTGATAGATCCTTTCGCCTTTAATTCCGTACGGCTTAAAGTCAGCTTTTTCTCGCCGGAGCAACACAAAAGCTCCCTGGTCCGGCTCGAAGGCTGGCTGTTGGTCAACCGGGTCATTTGGTCGGCGGTCGGATTGCTGATCCTTTTCGGCACCTGGCTGCGATTTAGTTTTACCCGCTTCTTCAGCGGAAGGGAAAAGAGACAAAAGGATACGGTTGAGGCGAAGGTCCAGCGTATCACCTCCGAATCCATCCCTGCTGCTTCAGCGAATTTCGACCATGGCTATTGGCTTCCCGTTGTCGTTTCCCTGACAAGAACGGAGCTGACCAATATACTTCGCGACAATTATTTCCGGATCATCCTGTTAGCCGGCATTTGCGGCATGGTCCTTTCTTTCTGGTCACTGGGTCCCATTGCGTATGGGGTGCTGGATGCGCCACGAACTACGCGTTTCCTTGGCAATTACGATCACAATTTTTTCTACCTCCACTTCCTTATCATCTTATTTTTCACCGGCGAGGCCTTGCACCGCGAAAAGGCAACCCGTTTTGCTGCCATCAACGACTCGCTGCCGCCCACCGACCGGATGTTGTATGGTTCAAAGCTACTGGCTTTGCTGATGCTCCCCCTTCTTCTTTCGCTATTGCCGATGTTAGTCGGCGTCGGCGTGCAGCTGGCAAAAGGGTATCCGCATTTCCATCTCTCGCTGTATCTCTCCTATTGTCTCGGGATCTTACTACCGAAATGCCTTGAATTATTGATGTTCGTCTTTGCCGTCCATGTACTGATCAATAACAAGTTTGCGGGACATGCCGTAGCGCTGCTGGTCTGGTGGCTGCTGTGGCTCGGCAACAACGGCGCTGTGATGAATTATAACCTGCTGCTTTATTCCTTCACGCCGTCTTATGCTTTTTCGGAAATGGGCGGGATCATCCCAGTGACGAAACCACTGTTTTGGTTTGCGATGTACTGGCTTTTCTGCGGCGGGTTGTTGCTCCTCATGGGCTCGTTGCTGTATCCAAGGGGTGTAATGGCTTCTTTTGGCGAGCGGCTGCGATTGGCCCGTCAGCGGTTTGGGATCCGCGCAAAACTGGCGGGGGCGGTTTTGCTGATTGGCTTTCTGGCCACCGGAGCATACAACTACTATGAAGTCAGCTATCAGGGCACTTATCTCACGGGGGGAGAAAACATCCGGAGAGCGGCAATGTATGAGCGGCAGTTAAAGCAACACGCGGGCGATCCGCTGCCCAGTATCGTAAATTACCAGCTTTATACCGATATCTTTCCTGCGGAACGAAGGACGGCAACCCGGGCTGACTTTACCATCGTCAACAGAACCATGACCCCGATCCATACCATTTTATTGGATGGAGACGAGCTTGCCGACTATAGTTTGCGCTGTAATGGAAAAGAAATGCCGGTGACCTATACGCTGATCTTTCCGCGGGCCGCCTTCAGCCCGTTCAAATCCACAGCGGATACGTCCATGTACCGGGTTTATACCTTTCCCCGCCCGCTTGCGCCCGGAGATACCGCGTTGCTGGAGTTGAGATCCACCAAAGAACTGGCAGGTTTTGCCAATAAATGGGCGCCGTTCGATATCCTCGGCAACGGCACGGTATTTGGCGGGGGGCTACCGGACCTTGGGTATGACGAGAACGACGAACTGAGAGACCCGCAACTCCGGGCGCGATTCGGGTTGCCGAAGAGAAGGGAAAATCTTCCGCCACGGACGGATGCAGGAGGCATTCGCCGAATGCTCCTTACGAATGTCACCGGCCTCGCAAGCTTCGAAGCTATTATCAGCACTTCGGCGGATCAGGTTGCCGTTGCGCCCGGAAGACTCGAAAGAGCCTGGGTCGACAACGGCAGGAATTACTACCATTATGTGCTGGACAGCCCCAAAAATTATTTCTATTTTCCGGTGATTTCGGCAAGGTATAAGGTCCTCCGGGATAGCGTCACCCTGCCGGACGGAAAAAAAGTCGGGATCGACATCTATCATCATCCGGAACATGAAGCAAACCTGAAACGCTTTTCAGATGGATGCAAAGATGGGCTTCGGTATTATTCCGGTGCTTTTGGAGACTATCCCTTCAAAGAGGTCCGGTTGCTCGAAACAGTCACGGGCTGGCAGAACAGTTTTCCCACCGGCATGACCTTTGGCGAAAATAATGGTTGGACCACCTGGTTCACCGCTCCGGATCAATTTGATTTTTGTTATTTCAACACTGCCTTCCAGCTTGCGAAACAATGGTGGGCATTCCAGGTAGCCGGCAACTATACCCTTGGGTCACAGGAAATACCGGAAGGGCTGGCCAGGTATGGGGCTTTAATGGTGTATGAGAAAAAGATGGGCAAGGATAAGGTCCGGGACTTTCTTCGGGATGAGATGAAATATTACCTGGATCGGCACAACGCTGCGTTTGGAAATGAAAACCCGCTCATCGATTCTAAGAACGACTTTGTTTCGGATACGAAAGCGGGGCTGATCCTGTATGGACTTCAGGACTTCATGGGCGAGGATAGCCTGAATGCGGCTCTAAAACGATTCCTGGACGGGTATGCCTACCGGGACCATCCTCCCTATGCCGGGAGCGGCGACTTACTACGATACATCAGGAAAATGGTGCCCGATTCGCTGCAGTATTATTTGGATGATGCGTGGGGGAGGATCACGCTGTATGATAATAAAGTGATTTCGGCTACGGCTTCGGCCATCGGGGGCGGGAAGTACAAAGTTCATTTGAGGGTGAGCGTGGGGAAGCGCTATTGCGACAGTTCGGGAAGGGAGATGGCGGCGAACCAGGTGAACGACTATGTCGATATCGGGATTTTCGGAACGGGTAGCCGGGATAAGGAAGGGCGTACGCAAACAAATGAATTATATCTTAAGAGATACAGGCTTACGGCCGGTGAACATGAGCTTGATATCACCGTCAAGGGGGACCCCGTCAGTGCTGGTGTTGATCCTTATGGTAAATTGATCGATCGGCAGCCTGACGATAACACAATAAATTGCAGCCTTCGCTGAAAAAACAGCGATTTTCGGCAGTCCGCACCTAGTAATAGTTGGAGTTTTGTCGTAATACCGGGCAGAGGCGCCCATTGTTCCGCAAATAAAGCTAATATTGTACAGGCCGGATAAGAGGCCGCGCGCCACTGCTTATGCTGATAAATTTGTTAAGGCTTTTATCGCTTACTTTTATTTACCTATTGGCATTTACGCCGGCCAATGCACAGACCGGTGCGGGCCGGTATAATATTGTTAACTATAACAGTGACAATGCCCTGCCCCAGAACAGCATCAATGGTATGGCTTTCGATAGGAATGGCTTTTTGTGGATGGCCACCAAAATGGGCATCGTCCGGTTCGACGGCAGGAATTTCAGGGAATACAACCAGGACAACTGCCCCGCTTTGCACGGGAATGAATACTCCCTTCCGCAGGTAGCTGCATCCGGGAGAATACTGATCAAACCTGTGAACGACCATCACCTGATCCTGGCGGTCAACGACCTTTGCCAGATTGAGACTGACAGCCTGCTTTCAAGCATTCCGTACCAGTTTACCACGTCTAACAACCACCTGTTTTACTGCAATAACATCCGGAAAACGCAGGCGTCTGAAAAAAGCGCCGGTAAGTATGCAGCCCTGCTGGATAAACTGGGCTATTCGAAAGGTCTGGTGACGATCAATGAAAAACAGGCTTATTTTAAAGACGGCGACCAGTGTTATTTTCTCAATGAAAACACCGGGAGCATCAGCAGCCTGCCAGACATAGCAGGCCATAGCCTAAAGCTGCAATTTGCCGTGGGCGATACGTTCATTTATATAGACAGCCTGTATCGCCTCTATGCCTATAAAGAAGGCATACTGCAAAAAAATATAACCGCCGGCGCGGGGCTGCACCGGCTGCTCAGGGAAGCCGCGGCCGTAGACCCGGACCCGGTGCAGGCGTCATTAAAAATAAGAAGGGACGACAGCCATACGCTGATGGTATGTCATGACACCATCAGGCTGATAAGGATGGCAGACAACGTGCTGGAGGACGTGATACTGGCAGCCGGAGCCCCGATCAAGGATATCAAATGCATGGTATATGATGAAAAAATGCAGGCTTTATTCATAGGCACCATAACCAGCGGCTTGTATGTTTTGAAAATGCACCAGTTCCAACGGCTATATTTTGAGAGCCCGCGGTTTATGGCCAATAGCCAGTTTGCACAGATTGAGGTCCCTGACGGCATACTGACCAGTACGGGCCTGCTGAGCCGGACCGGCAAGGGCCACCGGCCGTTTGCGGCGGCAAGTAATCCCGATAAGCAGGCGTGGCTGAAGGCGTCAGACGGTTTCATTTGGTATTCCGAGAACGGTTTCTTAAAAAGGGCCGACACCGGCCTTCACACCGTGATCAGCATGAGCCATATTGAGGGGTCGCTCACCGGTATTATCGAGCGGAAAAACAAGGAAGTGTTATACAGCACGCTCCACCAGCTATGCCTGGAGCGGGGCAATGGGAGAGATACCGTTTTATGCAACAACCCCTCTTTGTTGCAGGGGGCGGAGATCCAAACTATTTGCGAGATCGGTAAGGATATCATCTGGATCGGGACCTCAAAGGGGTTGTTTACTTACAACCTGTCGCTTCATTTGCTGCAAAGTCTGCCTTCGACGGCTAATTCCTCCGTGGCGTTTGTCTTTATAGCAGGCGACAGCAGTATCTGGATGGGTACTTATGGGCAGGGGTATTATAAGTATTACGACGGCCGTTTTGTGCGGATGCCGATGGACGGGCAAAAAAGCCTTTCCATAGTGCACTGCATCAAGGAAGACAGGAAAGGTTTTTTCTGGATCACGACCAACAGAGGGTTATTCAGGGTTACCAAACATGAGCTCGACAATTACGCCGCCGGAAATCCCGGGCAGCTATATTACTACTATATCGATAAAACCTGGGGCTTCAGCACCAATGAGTTTAATGGCCGTTGCACTCCCTGCGGGATCGTCACCGGGGACCGCCATTTCTTCTTTCCTTCGCTGGACGGATTGGTAGGGTTTGATCCCGACAGCTTGCATATAGTCCTGCCCGATAAGCCCATATTCATCGACAGAGTGATGGCCGATGATAAAAAAACACCGTTACGTGACAAACTGGTGGAAAGGCAGGATTCCAACCGGCTGAGTTTCGACATTTGCTCCCCCTTTTTTGGCAGTAAAAACAACCTTCAGTTAGAATATTCCATCAAAGAGATCAGTGGACAATGGTATCCCCTGTCCGAAAACGGCCGGTTGATACTGACGAGACTGGGCAAAGGTGAGTATACGCTGGCGGTAAGAAAACTGGATCGCTATGCGCATTACACCTGCCGCACCGTGCAATTGACCATACTGCCTTATTGGTATGAGACCTTCTGGTTCAGGTGCCTTTTGGCAGGACTGGGGGTGGGTGTATGCTGGTTTTTCTTCCGGGTGCGGTATAATTTGCAGGTAAAAAAGGCCGAATTACTGGAACGAAAAGTAGAAGAGAGGACGGTTGAGCTGTCCGAAAGCAACAGGGTAAAAGAGCTGATGGTATCTGTTATCCTGCATGATCTGCGCTCGCCGCTCAGGTTTCTGCAAATGCTATCCAATCTTATGTATGACGATCATAAAACGAAGGTTAATGATAAATTATCCAATTTATTGCTTCAATTCCGGGATGCGACCAACGATATATATGATTTTACCCAAGGCTTTTTTGTGTTTATAAATATGCAGAAAAAAGGCTTTGTCGTCCGCCGGAAAAGTGTCGTGCTGAAAGAAATGATTGAGGATATTTTCACCTTGTATGGAGTGGGCGCCCGGCTGCAGGAAAATATATTTGTAAATCTGGTCCCGGAGGACCTTACACTGGATACGGACGCCGGCCTGTTGAGTGTGATGATAAGAAATCTGGTAGACAATGCCAATAAATATACCAAAGGTGGTGAAATAAAAATAGAGGCTTCACAGCATACGCTGGCTACCCACATTACCATCACTGATGCGGGCCAGAACATGGATGAGGCGCTGGTGAAGAGTATTGTTGAAAAAACCTATAACCCGGCAGATTCGGGACATGGCTGGGGATATAAAATTGTTATTGAGATCCTGGACAGGCTCAATGGCACGCTTGCCATCGATACATCCGCTGGCAAGGGCAATAAAATAACCATAGTTTTAAATAGAGAGGACTAAAGTATGAGTAAAGTGGCGCTTGATGTATGCTTCATCGATAGAACGGATTGCCTGATGAAATGGCGCGCCCGCGGACAGGCGGTGTATCGATAGCGTACAGGGAGGGGTGGGGATGCCGCCGCAATCATTTGATTTTTAAGGATTTTAAGAACCGGCATTTTTTTAGAGGCCTGTTGGTATGCTTATTACCTACCTCAAGACCGCGTGGCGCAATATCGTCCGCGGCAAGCTTTACAGCTTATTGAATGTACTGGGGCTGGCGATGGGGATGGCCGTTGCGTTACTCATTGGGCTTTGGATGCATTACCAGCTTTCCTATGACCGGTTTGTCCCTGGTTATGAACAGGCCTACCAGGTGCGCTTCAATTATAGCGATAATGGCGTTATCCGGAACCAGGCCGAGGTCTGTTTGCCGCTTGGCGACGCGCTGAAGAAGGATATCCCGGAGGTGGCGCATGCGGCGGCGGCTTTCGATATAGGGCAGCAGGTGATGGTCGTGAAAGACAAGCGCATCTATGGCGATGTACTATATGCCGGGGAGGAATTCCTGCAGGTATTCCCTCTTCCGCTGGTGGGAGGTGACCCTGCGACGGCGCTGAAAGGGGCAAGCCCGTCGGTCGTGATCACCGAATCAATGGCCAGGAGCCTGTTTGGGAAAGAGGATGCGCTGAACAAGATAGTCCGTTTCGGGAGCGCCCCACTCAAGGTGACGGCCGTAGTGCGGGACATGCCGCGAAACAACAGCTTTCATTTCGACGTCCTGCTGCCCTTCAGCGATTTTGCCCAGGACCCCGGGATAAAACAGGCGTTGACCAATTGGAACGACGCCTACTTCCAATTGTATGTCTCGTTGCGACCGGGCGCCGACGCCGTGAGGGCGAAAGCCAAGGCCAGGCAGTTGGTGAGGCAGTATGCGCCGCAGTCTTATACGACTTTCCACCGCGAAGCCATGCTCTTCCCGCTGAAGGACTGGCATTTGTATACGAGCTTCAAGGACGGCCAGCCACAAGGCGGATTGATCGACTATGTACGGATGTTCAGTATTGTAGGAATACTGGTGTTGCTGATCGCGTGTATCAACTTTATGAACTTATCGACGGCGCGAAGTGAGCGGCGGGCCAGGGAGGTAGGTGTGAGAAAGGTGATGGGGTCGCTGCGCGGACAGCTGATCCTGCAGTTCCTGGTAGAGTCGCTGCTGCTGACGGGGCTGGCTTTTCTGTTTTCGCTTGTCCTGGTGCAGGCGGTATTGCCCGCGTTCGATGCACTCACCGGAGATGCTATTCGTGTGCCGTATGGCAGCGGGTATTTCTGGCTGATCCTGCTATCGCTTGTGTTGGTGACGGGGCTGCTCGCGGGGAGCCGGCCGGCCTTCTATCTTTCCTCCTTCCAGCCTGTAAAGGTCCTCAAAGCAGTGGTGCGCATCGGAAAGGCGGCATCCCTACCGAGGAAGGCGTTGGTGGTGTTACAATTCACATGCAGCATCGCCCTGATCATCAGTACCATCATCGTCTACCAGCAGATACAATATGCCAAGGACCGGCCGAGAGGGTATGACCCAAACCGGCTGATCGTATCACGGGCTCATTCGGACGCGTTTGCTGCTTTCAAGCAGGAGGTGATGGGGTCAGGGGTAGTCAGCAACCTAACGCGCTCCGCAAACCTGCAGACGGACCCGCATGAACAGTTGACGATCGACAATTGGCCGGGGCGGCTGCCGAACGAACCGCTGTCACTTGCGGTGAATGCCGTTGGCGATGCTGACTATTTCCGGACGCTGGGTATCGCCTTTGCTAAGGGAGATAATTTCAAGGGCGTTGAAGCTGCGGATTCGAGCAGCGTTATCATCAACGAGACGGCAGTACGGCGGATGCGGTTGAAACAGCCGCTGAACCAATACCTGCACTGCTCGTTCCACGGCGCCCCTCACCGGTTGCGGATCGTTGGCGTGGTCAAGGACGCACTGACGCAGAATCCCTTTGCTGCAGCGGAACCTTCCATGTTCCTTTTCCGGCCCAGCTGGTCCTGGCAGTACACGATGCGGTTGGCGCCAACGGTATCCACGTCCATGGCATTGGCAAAGCTAAAGACCATTTCTGAAAAATATCAACCGGATCATCCTTTTGCCTATTCTTTCGTCGACGAGACCTATGCGTCGAAGCTTGCCACCGAGATGCTGATCGGGCGGCTGGCGGGGGTGTTCGCTGCGCTGGCGATCTTTATCTCCTGTCTGGGACTTCTCGGGTTGGCGGCCTATACAGCCGAACAGCGTACCCGGGAGATCGGCATTCGCAAGGTGCTGGGGGCTTCAGTGAGTCAGGTACTGATGTTACTGTCGGCAGATTTTATCCTGCTGGTGGGTATCAGCTGTGCGATAGCGGCGCCCTTGGCGTATTATTTCCTGCATCAATGGCTGGTGGGGTACTATTACCGGATCACCATCAGCCCGGTGGTATTCGTTGCGGCGGCTGTCCTTGCGCTGGTCATTACGACGATAACGGTGGGTTTCCAATCGGTGAGATCGGCAATGATGAACCCGGTAAGCGCGCTGCGCAGCGAGTAAGTGCATAGTTCTCTATTACTTTATACGATTGAATGTTAGTTCTAGATCTTTTTCCCACGTCGTGTCGTCCTTGGATAATTCTCCCGTACTAATGATGAAGTTGCCGTCATCAGAAATTGCCCAGGTGTATCGTTGTGAAAATCCGGAAGCATTTCTCCACCATTTCAATTTATTTTCGCTGAATGAAACATCATATTTCCTTGAAACTTTCCTTTCGTCAAAGTAGAGCATGAAATATTCCCCGGTAGCCTCGTCACTCCCGAAAATTGCAATGCCGCTGGGAATACCTTCTTCCTCAATTTCCGAATGCATAATCACGAAAGCACCTCCTTCAATCCACTTGAAAGATGTATGTCCGTGAAAAGTAGTGCCAGGAAAATATGGATGTGTCCCAATAGTTTCCCATTCTCCAATCAACCTCTCAAAAGGTTTGAGTGCAGGATTCGGTATTGCTGCTTCTTGTTTTGAGTTTTTCATCCTGTATTTTTGCGTGTGGTGTGTCGTTTTACAGCAAAGGGCGTATCAATTTTTTAGGCCTGAAGGCTCAAATCTATACGCTGTATTTCTCGAATAATTTTACCATAATTTCCACCATGGTTTGCCATCAGCAGAGGCACTCTTTTTCAACGAAGAGTCGAAACCATCATTATGCTTTTTCCTTGAAATATCAGCCCCTGCATAGAAGTGAACATTATTTGCTTCTCCTTCCTCAAGCCAGCGGGCGACTTTATTCATAGGCATCGTTACGTAGCTTGAATCATCTGCCACTAAAAGCGCATGGGTTGTCAACGTATATGGTATCATATTCTTTAGTTTTGCCCCCTGACCTTTCATGTACTCCTCATAATGAACCCAATGATAAACGATGGCGGCATTTTTTCGAATAACCTCTCCTATATATGCACCGCACCATACAACCACATTTTGATATTCTATACATGATGTTTCTATGGGGTGCTCATAAAGGAATTTCAAATATCGATCGACTTCGTGCAAACTTTCCAGCGAGTAATTTAAAATTGCTGTGTCAATTTTTTCTCTGTGCACAATGTCACCCTCCCCTGTCATAGTGCCTAAAAAAGCCTCGGAATATTGCTCAAACATAGCGTCCAGATGATTCATTGTCAAATGCTTTTAATGCGGTAACGGAATTCTGTAAATTTCTCACCAGAACTTCCACCAAGGTTTTGTCGGCTGTTTTATTTTGCGGCTACCATTCTCCAGGCTCGAATCGAGATAGCCTTCTTCATCGTATACTTCGCCTTCATCGCCCTGGACTTTAGCAGTGAAAATAGCAAATTCGGCCGATTAATTTAAACTGCCTTCAAATCGTAAGTTCTAACGGCCTTCAGGAAAAACTGGTATCCGGGAAAAATGCTATTCAGTTCTCAAACTCTTTACAGGATTTGCGATCGCTGCTTTGACACTTTGAAAACTTACTGTCAATAACGTTATAAACAATGCTCCGCCGCCTGTTGCCACAAATACCCACCAGGAGAGTGCGGTCCGGTAATCGTATTTCGCCAGCCAGGCATGCAGAAAATACCAGGCAAGGGGAATGGAGATACAGCAGGAAAGAATGACCAGCATCACGAAATCCTTTGACAGCATCGTCCAGAGATTGAACACCGTCGCGCCAAGCACTTTCCGGACCCCGATCTCCTTGACACGCTGCTCAGCCATGAAAGAAGCCAGGCCGAACAAGCCCAGACAGGAGATAAAGACGGCCAGCACGGCAAAGAAAGCCGCCAGATGGCCGACGCGCTCTTCGGCGGCAAATTTCTTTGCATAGATATCATCGATGAACTTGAAATCGAAGGGGCTGCCCGGATTATATTTCTTAAATACGGGCTCTATTTTGGTCAATGCTTCCCGCATCGGCATTGTCGGATTGACCCGGATGACCATATTGCCCACCCAACCCCCGCAAAAGAACATCACCGGGGCCGGTTTATCATAGGGCGATTCCATTACCATATCTTTTACTACCCCTACTATAACGTGAGGGACATTGGCGAAGATGGTGCCTTTATAGTTGACGATCTCTCCGACGGGATGTTTTAGTCCCATTTGCTTCACGGCAGATTCATTCACGATCAACCCGCCCATGACAGACGCCGTATCCCCCGGGAAATTCCTGGAAAAATCCCGCCCCTCCACCACCCGCCAGCCCACCGTATGTCCATAGTCGTAATTCACATTGAGCGTACCGAAATTATAGGAATTGTCCGGGCCCACCCCCTTCCAGTAAAAGCCGCCATTGCCGGAAGATATCTCGGTGGGGAGGCTATTGGATTCGCCCATATCCATGACAGCGCCGGATTGCAATAGCGCGGTTCGGATGGCCTCGTCGTGTTTGTGCAGATCGTCCGTATTCATATCAACGGCAATAAGCCCTTCCCGGTCATAGCCGACAGGTCTGTCCTTCGCGTATTTTATCTGCCGGAAAACGATGATCGTCCCGATGATGAGCGTGACCGACACCGTGAACTGCACCACCACCAGCACTTTTCGCGGAATTGCGGCCAAACGGCCGACCCGGAAGGTGCCTTTAAGCACTTTGATCGGCTTGAAAGCCGATAAATAAAAGGCCGGATAGCTACCGGCGATCAGGCCGGTCAGGAACGTGAACGTGAGCAGCAGTACCCAAAAACGACCATTGCCCCAGGGCAGGGACGTGTGTTTGTCAGCCAGCCCATTGAAAAAGGGAAGTGAGATCACCACCAGGAGAAGCGCCAGCCCCAGGGACAAAAATGATACAGCGAGTGATTCGCTGATGAATTGTGCGATCAGTTGAGTACGCAGAGAGCCGATGGCCTTGCGTATACCGACTTCCTTCGCCCGCCGCTCGCTCCTGGCCGTGCTCAGGTTCATAAAATTGATACAGGCGAGCAGCAACACGAAGATCCCAATGATGCCAAACAGCCAGACGGTTTGTATACGGCCGCCGGACATTTTTCCGTTGGTGAACTCATTGTATAAATGGAGCTTGTCCAGTGGGAACAAGGTAGCGTTTTCCGTATATCCCTGTATATGGCTGGTAGGAGCCTCCTTTACGGAGGCGGCGGCCTGTTCCATGCTGACATTGTCTTTCACCTGGACATATAATGACCCGTTATGGTTATACCAGTTGCTTTGCGGGTCCTTCGAATTCCACCAGTTTGCCTTGTTCTCCCAGGGCATGATACAGGCCATCTCATAGAAAGTAGTATTCTCCGGCAGGTCTTTATACACCGCACCCACTTTCAGTTGAACCTCGTTATCGATAAGAATGGCCTTGTTTATCGGGTCCGCATGCCCGAAGATCGCCAGCGCCATGGATTGTGAGATCATACAGGTAGTGGGATCTTTCAGCACGTCCCGGCCGCCTCTCACCATATCAAGCGTAAACATCTCCGGAAAATCCTTCTCCGCATAGATGGCTGTACCCGATACTTTTTTTTCACTCGTTGCCAGTATATGAGTGCCCCCGCTTGCAACAAGAGATACGTATTTCAGGTCCTTACCGTATTTCGTACGAAGCTCGTTGCCCAGGGGCATCTGTATGGTCAGATTGGTATAAATAGTGTCTTTATGAATATAGGGGAGCACAGCGGCCCTTGCCAGCCGGTCATGGCGCTGGTAATAATGATCGAACTGAAGCTCGTCTGCTATCCACAGGCCGATCAGCAGGGCGATGGCCATACCGAGAGCGAGACCGATGATATTGATGGAGGAGAACAGTTTGTTCTTTAATAGATTGCGCCAGGCAATGGTGAGATAGTTTTTGAGCATGATAATCTATTTTCGATTAAAGCCAGCTTATACGCCAAAATCACCAACCGTGTGCCTGAATAGTATGTAATTGATATATAGCATATTAGCAATCAATAAACTGCTAACCTGTACGTTTTTGCTGTAGCAATTGTGCGGTTTCGATACACTTTCACCTGACTACTGTTGCTTCGAATTCAATTTTCAATGTTTCAAAAAGGCTTTTCACTTCCATCAAGGTGGTCGCTTGCTTAATACCATGCTTAGCTATCCAATCCTGGAAAATATCAAAGCAGGTGAAAAACGCTGCGGAGGAAGTGGTGATCACATTTAATCGCACAATATTTTTACATTCGTATCCAGCCTCGCTGATCACTTTTTCAAGATTTTGTATGGCTTGAGCTAATTGGGTTTTCATGTCTGCTGTGCTTGATTTCCCGTCAGCGTCTACCGCCGCCTGCCCCGAGCAATAGAGGGTGCCCTTTACGTTCTTTACTTCAACGGCTTGCACATAGCTACGTTGATCCTGCCATTGCCAGGGATTGATAACTCTTTTTTCCATCTTATTTTGTTTTTTATTTTGTGCCAATACTGGTACACTGGCTAATAGTGCCAACGCCAAAATCTTTGCTGTTTTTTTCATGATTGCAGTGTAAGATCTACACTGCAAAGCTGGGAAGAACAGGGCAATTTTAGTCGGACATACATCACAATTTCGGTGTGATGTATGTCACATTAAGAAGACAGCCGGCTCAGCGTTTCCCGGGAAACGCCCAGATAGGAAGCAATAAGGGATTTGTTTACACGCTGCATAAGCGAAGGATATTGCATGAGAAATTGTTCGTAACGTTCTTTCGCGCTGGTGGTAAGTAAAGAAAGTACGCGTTGCTGAGACGCTATATAACCAAAATGTGATTTTTTAAGGAAGAAATGTTCCATCTTTGGAAGACCGGCAAATAACTTTTCGCTGTCTGCCAGCGAAAGACAAAAGACACCGGCCTCTTCGAGGCAGTCCAACGACAGGGTAGCTTTGGTTCTGCTGAAGTAAGCTTTGTAATCGCTTACCCACCAATCTTCCATGGCAAAATGCAGAATGTGCTCTTTATCATTAGCATCGGTATGCGATAGCTTTAACAATCCGGAAACCACATAGTAAGAGTAGTTAACGAGGTCGCCTTCCTGTATCAGAAACTGATGCTTTTTTACTTTTCTGAACGAAAAATGAGAGAGAACAAATGTGAATTCATCATCAGTCAGCGATACTATTTTTTCTATATGTTCCCTTAGTTTTGCTTGCATTGCGTTTGAAGATATAAGCGTCTTCATATCCCAAGATAGGAAGACAATGTAATCAAGCCAGTTCTTCATTTATGATCTCAAACCTGTTGCCATTTTCATCGATGGCATAGATTACCAGGGCGTCAAAGGCATATTTTGGAACACGATCCTGAGGTTATCCAGAATAAACTGCTGCCCTTTCGAAAAATCGCGTTTTACATTTGGCGTCAAATGATCGATCCAGGCAGGTGATTTTTCCCCGCGCACATACGCGTATAATGCCAATGCATAACCCCACTGCGTTTGCGACAGGTACCCGTTGGATTGCCAGCCATAAGAATCAAAATTTCTAAAAGTTTGAAAAGCCACATTGGCGTTGAAAATACCCAGTCCAAAAATGATCGTCGTCAGATCTGTCAAAGGTTCGTTGTTGACATTTATACGGTTTTCACCAAGCAATTTTATGTGCGCGATCTCATGGGCTAGCGTGGCGACCAAACTTTCCGGTTTGGTAAGGTTTTCGCGATTTAGCCAAATTTCGTATTTGCCATCCTCTGTTTGACCCCAATAAAGGCCAGAGGCGTTTTTATCATCTTCCCTGGACTGCAGAAAAATTCGCCCGCCAAAAGGACTGCCTGTCGATACTTCCTGTACGTGCCCATCGTAATAATCAAGTGTAATCGATTCAAAGGGGACATCCATTTGCGCGGCAACAATTTTCATCGTTTCATAGGCAGACGCTTCGGTTCCATCATAGGATATAGGAAAATGTGAATGATGTGGTGTCAGCACCCGCCTTTGTTGCACATTCTCTTTGCCGAAAAGGTCCAACAGTATAAGCAATGCGTCCTCCAACCAGAGCCGGCTATGTTCCGAAACCGGGCAGTCTTCGCGCTGGGTGTTATTTACAATTGCCTCCCTTTCTGCTTCCGAGAGATTGGTCGTTAAATAGGAGGCATTTGCCGGTACTTTTGACAATATCTCTTTATTTACAGTGCCAACTCCTTTACAATAGGCGCAAGCGCCAGCCTTCCATTTACCTTGCTGTTTCAGCCGGATAATATCATCTTTATCGACATGGCCTTTACCCAGACATCTTGGACAGGTGATCGGAGACGCTACTTTGGATCGTTTTAGGAGACGGGAGAAGAAGTTCATGTACCCAAAATAACAAAAAAACTTAAACAAGAAAACCCCTCCCCCACACCGGGCATTCAGACGCCGGTTAACATTTCTTGTCCTATGGCAAGTGCTTTCTTCCTTATCGCGGTTAACTTTGATGATTAAAATATGCAAAAAACCAGATACTATGAAAAAAGCGTTGAACAGTTTTGAAATCTCCACCCACCCGAAGCCTGATTCCAGTGCGGTACGAACTGCCTTATGGCGGGCTTTGCATGTTCAAACAGACGCAGCGCCGCATATATTGGAAGATGAGATCGGTCTTAAATTGGTCGAACCAACTGACGATTGGCAGCAGCGCCCCGACATGAAATTTACGAAGCGACTGCGGGCATCTATTGTAGCACGCAGCCGCTTTATTGAAGATTTAATGATTGAGCAAAGTCAACAAGGCATCAGCCAATATGTTATTCTAGGTGCCGGATTGGATACTTTTGCGATACGAAGACCGGATATTGCCTCCGCGCTTCAGATCTATGAAATTGACCAGCCCGATACATTAGCCTGGAAACAGCTGCGATTATCTGAAATTGGCTATGAACTCCCTGGGTATTTACATTTCGTACCCGTCAATTTTGAAACCGCTTCCTGGTGGGACCAATTACATAAAGCGGGATTTGACAATCGTAGACCTGCGGTTATCGTATCCACAGGAGTTACGCTTTATCTTACAAAAGACGCCATCAGCGCAACCCTAAAGGAGATCTCACAACTGGCAGCAGGCTCGACACTCGCCATGGCATTTTACTTGCCGGTAACACTGCTTGATGAAGAAGATCAAGCGATGCAGGAAATGGCAGAAAAGGGGGCAAAAGCGGCTGGTACGCCATTTATCAGTTTCTTTGATCCCAGTGAGGTCGTCGCCATGTCCAACAATGCGGGGCTTAAAAACGCAAGAATAGTAGGTACAAAAGAGATAGAGCGGTTATATTTCTCGGGCAGGATGGATCAGCTTAGACCGGCAAGCGGAGAAATATTTTTACTGGCAACGACTTAGATCTAAACCCCGTGCCATTATCTTGCTAAATACCCACCATTGACAAATATCGTTTGCGCTGTTATCCACTGTGATTGCTGAGATGCTAAAAATTCGATCACGGGCACGATGTCCTGCGGATGACCAAGCCGCCCGGCTACACTGGCCATGGATGCTCTGGCTGCGGATTCCGGTGTTTCCTGCCCATGATAAAAAGAGTCGTCAATGGGACCGGGGGCCACTGTATTGACCGTTATACCACGGTCCCCGATTTCTTTTGCCAAGGCCCTGGTAAAATGTTCCAGCGGCCCCTTTGACCCCGCATATACCGCATAGTTGGGAATGGTGGCTCCTAAAATGGTAGTTCCTATATTGATAATGCGGCCGTTGGATTCCAAGACGCTGGCAGCTTCCTTCATCACGAAAAAGGCGGCCTTTGCGTTGACGGAAAACGAACTGTCGTAATCTTCCTCCGTAATTTCGGTAATCTTTTTTTTGATTACTTTCCCTGCATTGTTGATCACGATGTCAACCCGGCCAAATTCCCGTATCGTTTCCTCAAAAAGTTGTTTTACAATAGCCGTTTTAGAAAGGTCCCCTTCAAATAACAGCGCATTCACGCCCTGCTCTTTGATCAGGCTCGCTGTTTGTTGTGCTTCGGCCAGTGCTTGTTTATTATGATAATGCACAACGATATCAGCACCTTTTTGGGCCAGGCTAAGACCAAACAATCTGCCCATATTGCGAGAGGATCCGGTTACAATAACAACTTTACCCGACAGTTCTTTGTGATCTTGCATAGTTTTTTTAGGCTAAACTAAGCCGGGACACGATGCAAAACTTGTAAAATTCTGCTGAATTATGCTTGCATAAACTGGCTGGGCGATATTCCCGTAAATTTCCGGAAAGTATTGCTAAAATGCGCCTGATCTGCAAAACCCAGATCGTATGCAATAGACGATAAACTATGTTCATTTTTCTTTATCAATTGTTTGGCGCGATCGACCTTCAATCGTAAAACATATTGGCGAGGTGCAATTCCTAATGTGTTCTTAAACAAACGGGCGAAATGGAACGGGCTTAAATGAATCAATGCGGCCATGTCATCTACTCCCAGATCATTGCTTAAAAAAGCGTGACAATATTCTAATACTTGGTTCAGCTGAACAGAGGAGAATTTACCTTTAGGAGCATATACAGATCTGCCGGACGTTTCGTATTGGGTTCCTAAATGAATAGCGATGTCAATGGCCAGAGATTGAATATAAATTTTTGAGGGCAATTGCACCTGATCCATTTCCCGCTTAAAACTGGATGCAATATCATAAACCAGTTTGTCGCTGATTCCACGATACTCTCCTAAGGAGAGATTTTTTAGCTGCAGGAATTCATGAATGAAGCTAGGTTCAATCTGGATCACAACGAACTTGATACTATCGAACCAGCGAACGATATTTTCATGCCCATAGGGTACGATGGAAAAATTTCCGGTATCATACGTTTTTCGTTCCCAGACGCCACGTCGTTTGATTTCAACCAACTTTGGTTCGCCAATATTGATCACCAGGCGGTCTGTGGTTAAGCTGGTTTGCTGTAGTTCTTTAGCACGATGACATTGGATCTCGATCTTGAAATGCTCCGGTTTCGTATTCGATATTTCCATATCCTATATTACGAATTTATCCTGAACATTCACAAGCCCAGGCAACTTTACAACCCACAACGAGGCTATTGACCGATACGGAATGATGTATCGAAATCAACCACCTGGTGTACCGTTAACGAACACGCCCACCAGCAATATAAAAATACAATCAATTGATTATAAAATGCTTACTGCTTGGCAAGGTGATTGCCCTTTACTGCAGGAATTAAAAATCAACAGCTACTGCCATGTTTAAAACGGAAACAATGATGTTAACCAGAAGACCAGGCTATTCTCTGTTACTTACCCTATTCATCCTGTGTGAAATCTCACTTCCCGCGCAGCCAATTGCTGTATCCGATGCATTCGCATTAACTGGCGCCTTGATTTATCCGGCGCCGGGAGAAGTGCCCATCCCTGATGGGGTGGTCATTGTTAACCACGGTAAGATCATTGCCGTCGGCAAGAAAGGGGAAATATCAATCCCCCGGAATATGCAGACTATCGACTGCACAGGACAAACGGTGGTTGCCGGCTTTTGGAATACACACGTCCATTTTATGGAACCCAAGTGGAATGATGCAGCCAAACTCCCCGCTGCGCAGCTCACCGTCCAATTGCAGGACATGCTGACCAGATATGGTTTCACTTCTGTAGTGGACATCGGCTCTGAACTGCAGAACACGCTTGCATTGCGGCGCAGGGTGACCACCGGAGAAGTGAAGGGACCCCGGATCCTGACAGCGGGAATGATTATTTTCCCAAAAGACGGGCTGCCCTATTATGTTACGGATTATTTGCCGCCGGAATTGGTGGCGAAAGTCAGAATGAATGAAGCGGCGACCCCGGCCGACGCCGTTCGAATCGTCGATGAACAACTGGCACAGGGAGCAGACGTTGTCAAGGTTATGGCGGTCAGTATCATGCGCCCCAACGGTCGTCTCCAATTTAAGCCAATGCCATTACCCATTATTCAAGCAGCTACGGCCGAGGCGCATCGTAAAGGAAAACTGGTCTTCGCACATCCTACGAATATGGAAGGTATTGAGCTTGTCCTTGCCGCCCACGTGGATGTTCTGGCACATACGTCCGAAGAGCCGTCGAAATGGGATAGCACCGTGGCACGCCGGTTGAAGGCAGCCAATGTTACGCTTATACCTACTTTCACACTTTTCGATCAGGACCAGGATTTCGACGGGATACTGAAAGAAGTAAAAAATTACTCAGACATCGGCGGCCAGATTATGTTTGGCACAGACATAGGATTTCTACCAGATTACCCCTCATTGACCAAGGAATTTGGCTATCTGGCGCGCGCCGGCCTGACCTTCTCTCAGATCCTCGCTTCATTGACCACGATCCCTGCGGCACGATTAGGATTTGCAGACTCAACTGGCGCCATCAGGCGGGGCATGGATGCAGACCTCCTGGTTCTGGATGGCGATCCTGCCAAAGATCAAAGCGCTTTCTATCATGTGGCATTGACGCTCAGACAAGGTCGCATTATCTACCAGAAAAGCCAGCCAGGTTCACCAGCAGGCACGTCCACCATCTCACCGGCACCTTAACCGCACGGTCGCCGCCAATAAAATTACGAAGGTCGCAGACAATAATAGACTCGATGGTAGATAGAAAAAACGAAAAGAGAAATAAGCGCAGGCCAGCAAACTCATTGAGATCATTCCTGTAATGACACCTACTTGTCTTGGGGCAAGCCGGGCAAGGTTCGACAAAAACCAGAGGCTGATCGCCAATGTGAGCAGGAGTATCGCGATGAAAAGACCCCATCCTGAATAAAGGTTCCAATAGCTTGAACGCTCGCCAAAGAATATAAAGTCGACAGCTTTCATCGAATGAACGAGTTGAATTTCCTCAAGAACATGGCTGGAGGTCCAGGGATATCCCGTCATATGCCCGGCTGTCTCCAAAACAATCAGGATGGAACTGACGCGGATCAATGCAACTGGCGAGCTGAAAAAGCCTGATTTTCGTTTGGTATTAGAATTCTTTTCTGACGTCAATGAAGACGGGTTATCGGAAATTATTTTAGTCATAATTTTTGATGCTCACTTTGAATAATTATTTATCACATTAAGATCGTTGACAAATCAGGGGTGAATCCTTCACGCCCATAACTAAGACGTTTTTAGGTAACGTTTCCAGACATTTTATGGTAGGACAGGAGCTTCAATTATAAAACTTATTGAAAATCAATCTCAACACATAGCTGGATAGCGACTCGTCGAATCCTGCCATCCGCTGGATCATTCCCGGCAACTACTCAATTATAGCCCTATCCTTCCAGGTATATAGCTACTTTCCCTCCACCAGCAGTCCACATAATCCGCTGATCGCTAGCCTTTAGATACTCCCACGTTCAGTATTTTTGCCACAGACAATGGGCAGAACCAGTTACACGCTCACCCGTTTCCGCCGCCTGATAACTAGGCCCATCCGGAACTTGCACGCATCTTACTTTAGCCGCTCATCAGCACTAATATTCATGACCATGCTTAACCACAAATTGAAAATAGCAGCTTTGTTATCGCTCGTACTCGGCATCACCATCACTTCCTGCAGCAAGAAAAACAGTGCGCCTGCCAGCTCCGCTTTGAAGCAGGACACCATCACTGTGGAATCCATCATTGGAACGGATGACCTGGACCCTACCAGATTCGGCTGGATAGATCTCTATGATGGCAAGACCTTCAATCAGCCGCAGGCAGCGGCCAACTCCAGCCAGATCGATTTTGCCTATAACTACCACGGTGGGGGTTGCTCCAGCTGTCGTGTTTTCGAAAATGTGGAATCGATGTCGACCCGTACCGGGTACGTCTATGCATTCTCGACGCTCACCAATAGCTTGCTGGCAGCCGCCGACTCAGTGACAATCTCCGAGTTTGACGCTCTTAAAACTCCCGCCGATATCGATGTGCTGCTGGCGAAAACACCGCTTATCAGGAATTATGCCATCGACATAACCAATGGCAACAACGATGTTGCCATCCACAAGATCTTTGCTTTTACTGACAAGAGTGGCAAAAAAGGTCTATTCCGCATTTCCGACTACATTGCCAATGTTCCGCAAGGCGACCGGGCAGTGTTGACATTGTACGTAAAGATGGAGAAATGAAGGTATCCGATGGATACAGCGGGCGACAACTTTCAAACCGATCTGCTTATTCCTTATTGACAATCAATAACTTATTAAATTAAAGTGGCTTATTCCTATTGGTGCCTGTCAAGACTACCCTCATTATATAAGAAAGTTTGCCTTTGCGTGTAACAATCGCCCAGCGTTAGATACTTACCCGGTGTATCTTGAATT
Source organism: Flavitalea plasmicola (assembly GCF_030546645.1). Taxonomy (GTDB): domain Bacteria; phylum Bacteroidota; class Bacteroidia; order Chitinophagales; family Chitinophagaceae; genus Puia. The sequence goes on along the minus strand of NZ_JAUOTO010000005.1, from coordinate 106,665 downwards.
TCCTAACTTAATTGCATCTTATGGGGTACTTTACAATTGACCTTCCCGGCAACATAAAGGGAGAAGTGAGATTTGGAAAAGTAATGAGAAAGCTTATATCGATCAATCCTTTTAACCTGCTGAAAAGGAACGGCCTTAAAAGGGAAGAAAGAAGGGGTTATATTGTCAAAATTGCAGAGGGACAACTATATCGTCTGCTAAGAACAATGGAAGGGGAGTGGCTAAACGAAAGTGACAGCGGATTCCAGGTCGCGAAAGATGACGAAACGAGTCTTGCTATCAAAAAGGCCATCGAGCAATATGAGCAAAGCCTTCATCATTAATTCAATAAGCTGAAGAGTTGAGTACAAAAGAAGCCCGTTTCTTGCAGCAAGTGGAGGCGCACAGCGGGATATTATATAAGATATGCCGCATTTATCAGGATAATCCAGCTGATCAGCATGATTTATTACAGGAGATCATGTTGCAGCTCTGGTTGTCCTATGATTCCTTCAGGGGTGACAGCCAGTTCAGTTCCTGGATGTATCGTGTAGCGTTCAATACAGCGATTGTCTTCTTCAAAAAGGAAAAACGGCGGCAAAATACTTTTACCACCGCTCCATATCACCAGCTCCCGGAAGAATTACATACAGTGAGTGATCAGGACGAACAATTAAGGATATTTTACATGGCTGTGCACCAGTTAAATAAGGTGGAAAAAGCATTGATCTTCCTCTTTATGGAAGGGCAATCAGGGAAAGAGATCGCAGCTATTTTAGGTATTACTCCTTTGAATGTGCGGGTAAGGTTGGGCCGTACCAAGGATAAATTAAAGTACATTATTAAAACATTGGGTTATGAATTTTGACAGCTTGAAGGGCGCCTGGGCAGATGATAAGGCAGGCGACATCCCTTTGCCAATTAGAAAGGTTCCACTAAGTGAAACGCATTCTATTGTTTCGAAGCTGAGGAGAAACATGAAGCGGGAGTTCATTTCACAAGCGATAGGTTTTGTATTCCTGATCCTTGTTGCCCTTCGGTCTTTCAAAAATACATGGTCAGTATTTATTGTCAGCATAGCCATATTTCTTCTTCTGGCACAGACGATGTACTATTTTTCCCGATTTTATCTTTTTTATAAAGCCATCGGTCGTTATGACCTTAGTTTGAGAAAAAGCATTTATCACATCGCCTATGAACTGGAGCTAAATATTGAAATATATAAGGGCTTTAATTATTCTATTTGGCCATTAGTTGTTCTGATCATTATTGGCAGTATGTCGACCTCCTTATTGGTTATTCTCATAGGGTTAGGGGTTGCTCAAATCATTTCTTTTTTTCTTTTCAAGCTGTATGTCCGGACCCGATACGGCAAGCAACTGGCAGAACTGAAAAAAATAATGGAAGACCTGGAGACTGAAGAATAGAAAGGGCAAGGACATTCGAACCAGGCAAGCAATCTTTCCAGATAGAAAAAATTTATTGCCCGACGAAACCTTGATAACTTTTTTTAGAAAATATATCCCATTTTCGGGTGATTATCCTACCTTTTTAGACACTTTATTAAAAAAGGTACTTGTATGACCCTACAATATGATGACCCCATCGTCGAGCTGTACAGAGAAAGTTTCCCCGATTTCGCACGGATGGTCCGGCGGATGGGTGGAAGTCTTGAAGAGGCTAAAGACAGCTTCCATGATGCTTTACTGATTTACCTGGAAAAAGGGAAGACTGGAAAGCTGCAGCTTCAATCCTCCCCCAAGGCCTATCTGCTGGGCACAGCGAAAATCTGCTGGCTGCATACCCGGAAGAAGGGGGCGATGCTGTCCCTGCCCGAAGGGTTCGAAGCGGCAACGCCGGAGGATCCGGACACAGAAGAAAGGGAGCAAAAATTGCTGGATGCCCTTCAAAAGAGCGGGAAGAAATGCCTGGAGCTTTTAAAAGCTTTTTATTACGACCATTGCTCGATGGATCATATCGCCGGCCGATTCGGGTTTAAAGGGAGAAGATCAGCGACGGTACAGAAATATAAATGCCTGGAGAAAGTCCGGGAGGAAATAAAAATAACTGAAACCTATGCGCAGTGACCTGAATGAGATCGCCCAGATCGATCAATACCTTTTCTGCCAGTTAAGCGAAGAGGAAGGAAAGCGCTTTGAAGCGCAGCTATTGATGAATGATGCACTGGCTGAAAAAGTGGAGGCACAGCGCCTGGCTCATCGGTTGATCCGACTGTACAGCCGAAAGCAAGAACGTGGCAGACTAGAGGGGATTCACCGGCAACTGTTGGAGGAACCCGCATTTGCCCATCAATTAAAAACTATATTCTTCTGATATGATCATTCCAACCGTCATCGACAGCTCGACCAGGGGGGCGTACGATATCTATAGCCTGCTGCTGAAAGAGCGGATTGTCTACCTGGGAACTGCCATAGACGAGAACGTAGCCAATCTTATCGTGGCTCAGCTGCTCTACCTGGACAGTGAGAATCACAACCCCATCATGCTCTACCTCAACAGTCCGGGCGGCATCGTGTATGGAGGCTTTGCCATCTATGATACCATGCGGAAGCTAAAATCACCGGTAGCCACGGTAGCTATGGGTTTTTGCGGCAGTATGAGCACCTTTCTGCTGACGGCGGGGCAAAAAGGGCAGCGTTATGCCCTGCCGCATGCTACCATTCATATGCATCCCACCGGCGGGGGCGCCAAGGGATATACGGAGGACGTACGTATTGCCTATAGAGAACAGGAACGACTGCAAAATCAGATCTTTTACATGATCGGCAAATTTTCCGGTCACAGCCGGGAAGAAATAGAAGAGATGTTCCGCCGCGACCGGTTTATGAACAGCATTGAAGCCCAACAGTACGGCCTCATCGATGAAGTATTAGGAGATACCGACGATCTTATCTCTTTGGATGAGGTCCAGAGCAAAATTCATTTTCAGGTTTCGGGCAAAAACCGGGAGAGTATTGGGTTTAAACAGCATCCGACGTCATAGGGCATAGTTCCCCAGGCTTCCTTAAAGCCGGTTTCTGGCAATAACATCAGTGACCAGTATTGGACAATTTTCTACCTTTCCTGAATTTTGAGATAAAAAGGGAAATTACCACCGTCCATTTGTCCAATTCACGCCATTTCGATCCCCATGTAGGTAGACAATCAAAAATCTACCGATTATGGCAACTGCAACTGAACAACAAGTAACTGGAAAACCAAGCAAACAAGTCGATGAGGTACGCAAATATTGGCTGGAGTGCGCTGCGGCCGCACCTGGTCATGAATCCCTCGAGGCGGCGCGTGACTATGGAGAGAACTGGCAACGTCTTACGGCCGAGCCACGGGGGGTGGATTATATCGAGACCGAGGCGGGTGGCGTAGAGGCAATGTGGGCTGTCCCGAAAGGATGTGCAACCGATCGTGTCATCCTTTGTTTTCATGGAGGAGGTTTTTTTAGCGGCTCCATGTATACCCATAGAAAGCTCTTCGGTCATTTTGCCAAGGCCATTGGCTGCAGGGCATTGCTTCTTAATTACAGCCGCACACCTGAACACCAATTTCCCACCCAGGTAAATGAAGGACTGGCAGCGTATAAATGGCTGCTCGACCAGGGTATTAAGGCAAACCATGTCGCCTTTGCCGGAGATTCGGCCGGCGCCAATCTTGCTATTACTACCGTAGTGCTTGCCCGTGACAAAGGCCTGCCTTTGCCGGCGGCAAGTATGCCTTTTGGTGGCTGGTTCGACATGGCAGGCACCGGGGAATCCAGGATATATAATGCCGATAAGGATGCCCTTTTCACCGTGCAGTGGATCAACGATATGGCGGGCATGTTTGTCGGGGAAAAAGGCAATCCCAAAGACCCCTGCATCAGCCCGGTCTACGCCGATCTCAAAGGCCTTCCCCCGATCTATTTGCAGGCGGGTGGTAATGAAATGTTATTGGATGACAGCACCCTGTTGGCGGAACGCGCCAGGAAAGCAGGGGTGGATGTCAGTTTTGATATTTTTCCCGGCATGCAGCATACTTTCCATATGGCTGCCGGCCGCGCTCCCGAATCCAACGACGCTATTGCCAGATATGCCAAATGGGTAAAACCCAAACTCGGGCTGGCTTAACTGAATTGTTTACATTCGTTATAATTATAGTACTATGGAAGAATTTGCACTCGTCTTCAGACATCTGGCAGGAGATAACCTGCCCACGCCGGAGCAGTTGAAAGTCAACCTACCGCTATGGGATGACTGGGCTGCCGGCATCGCCGCCCAGGGAAAATTTGTCACCACCAGGCGTCTTGCCTTTGGCGGGAAGGTATTGAAGGCCAGCGGGGTGGTAACAGATGGTCCTTTTGTCGAGGTTAAGGAACAACTGGGCGGATTCATGATCGTCAGGGCTGAAAATATTGATGAGGCTATTACGCTTGCCCACGGCTGCCCTATATTCGATATAGGAGGTACTGTCGAAGTCAGGCCATTTGCCGCAACTAATCAGGCGATCCTTGCGATGGAAAATGGGGAATGATCCGGATATTATAACGCGGTTATTCAGAAATGAATTCTCAAAAATGGTTGCTGTGATCAGCAACCTTTTTGGCTTACAACATCTTGACCTTACCGAGGACATCGTCAGCGAAGCCTTTTTACAAGCCGCGGAATCATGGAGTATCAAAGGAATGCCGGACAATCCCACCGCATGGCTTTATTCGGTGGCCAAACACCTGACATCCCATTATTTCAAACGCCATAAGACCTTCAGCCGGAAAATAGTTCCCGCGCTGATCACCGGACAAGAGGGCCCGGCCCTACCACAGGATCCTGATTTTTCCGACGGGAATATCATGGATAGCCAGCTCAAGATGTTATTCGCCATCTGCAATCCGGCTATTATTAGCGAGGCGCAGATCGGACTTGCCCTGCGTATTCTTTGCGGTTTTGGCATCGATGAAATTGCAGAAGCCTTTCTGACGAACAAAGAAACGATCAATAAAAGACTGTTCCGGGCCAAGGAGAAACTAAGAAAAGAAAATGTACTCCTGGAAATGCCCCGGGGGCCGGAAATCAATAATCGCCTGGATAATGTCCTGCACATTATCTACCTGCTTTTTAATGAAGGTTATTATTCCACGACGAAAAATGAAACTCTCCGCAAGGATCTATGTGTGGAGGCCCTGCATTTAGGCGTTCTCCTCACGGGATTGGAAACCACCAATCTTCCGCAGACCAATGCGTTGATTGCATTGATGTGTTTTCACGCATCCCGGTTCAGGGCCAGGCAAGGTGGTGACAGTTCCCTGATCCTATATGAGGACCAGGATAAAGATCTATGGGATGATGAACTGATCAATAAAGGCGAGTATTTTCTGGCCCTCTCTGCCCGGGGACCGGAAATGACCTCCTATCATTTGGAAGCAAGGATCGCCTGGTGGCATTGTCAAAAAAATGATCCTCCTGAAAAATGGGGAAAAATTCTGCAACTATACAATCAGTTGCTGTTAATTAATTACTCGCCCAGCGTCGCGCTGAACAGAACGTATGCCTTATTCAAGGCCAAAGGTGCAAAACCTGCGTTAATCGAGGCAATGAAGTTGAAGCTCGATAACAACCATTTTTATTTTACATTGCTGGGCGAACTGTACAAAAACATCGGCGATAAAAATGCCAAGGCCTGTTTTGAAAAGGCCTATGCGCTGGCTACCACCCACAATGACAAGGAGATCCTTATGAGGAAAATCAGCGGCCTTTAGGAAAACCTATATTTTATATTTCCTTCGGTACTCAACAGGTTGTAAGCTCCCCTTGTTTTCGACCCACGAGATATAAGAATGAAGTATTCAATTCAGCGATATGTTAGGTTATTTTTGCCAGCTTAATTTAAATGGAAGCCGTCCTATATGAATTGTAGATATTTCATTATTCCATGCTTCAACGCTTATGCTCATCGGCCTATCAAAATATGTAAACTCACTACTGGCTAGTGATCCATCTACTTCAAAAAATATTTCTTCAATTTTGTCGGCCTTGCCAAAAATATTCTCTATTTTTTCTTTAGGGGTGCTTTTGTAAAATCCATGCACATTGTTGTACAGTTTCATCCCGGTTATCTTCTGTTCATCAATAATGTAGGTAACTTTATTTTTCATGTGCAAGCATCCTCCATGTCTCATAACCGAATCAAATTGTTGTTTAAATGTAAAGGTTTGCCGATGCCCATCTATTTCGTAGAGCCAGTTTTTCCCGTCTCCACCGAACAGTTGCTTCACATTGACAGGGAGTTTTACTAAGGTTATGGAATCAACTTCGTCGATTTTAAGTAAAAAGCATTCATCAAAGAGCTTGAACCCAAAAAGTTTTACTTCACTTATTGGAACTTCTCGTTCGGCCAAAATGGAAGGGTTTTCAGCTATTTCGAATCGGTCCATTTGAATGAAATTGATGAGAGTATGTGCTTTAGTCTTTGCAAATAAAGCAAAAAAAACACATAATATGGCCCAAATTGGGTTGACTTACTTTAGAATGAAAAAGCCTCTAGATATTTCTATCTTTATTCAATGACTCGACGTTTTCTCAGGTATCTTCCTGCCATTCTGTTCTTCTGCTCATTGCTGCTGCCTGCTTTTGCGATAGGAGACGCTGCCGTAATTGGTCTTGGAGCGCTGATCTACGGATGGGTCGGCATTGGAAGATCGTTTGGTTGGTCCTGGCTGGCCAACCCATTACTTATTTTTACCTTGCTCTTATTTTTTCACCGTAGTAAGAGCATATGGCGTCGCACAGCCCTTTACACGGCATCTGCTGCCTTCCTATTCTCCCTTAGTTTTCTGCTCATAGATAAGATTCCTGGTAAAAAGTCGGAGGCGATGGTTGGGGCGGTGACACTTAAGGTCGGGTATTGGATTTGGCTTTACAGTATGGCGGCGCTGCTGGTCGCCGCCGTCCTAAACAATAGTGAAGGGCCTGGTAAATTCCGGCCTGCGGATTGAGGAGCGCTTTGCACTACAACCCACCTTTCCCCGAATCGCATTGTTGAGGATTAAACGTCTTTATAATTCATATAATAGTGTCGGGGTGGTTTCTTCGGCCTTGGGATTCGTTTTACAGGTCGAACCTCCTGATCACCACTATGAAACTGAGGCAATGGAGTTCATACGGTGCTAATTTTAAATTTCCAATTAAATCCATTAAAAGATTTTGCGATCCGCCAATTCCCCTAATATTCCTTGTATTACGAAGTAATGAACTTCCAAGGGGGATTCAAACCCTTTGTTGATTCGAAACTAGCTCTCTTGAGTAGGACACAAAAATCGATTGGAAAAATTCGAACACGAAAAAGTCCTCAAAAATAATTCTCATATAAGTACCCTTAGATCAAAGGTAGAAATTTTAACCTTAACCCGTAAGACTTAGCGGTTAGGGCGGGACTACTGGCACCCTCCGTGTGACACGGCGATCCAAATTGGGCGAGTAAGCCATGAATTAATTGTGCGCGACCAACATTTCTTTCTGTCGGGATAATAACAGGCATTCCCTATGGCATGAAATTCTATTTGAAGGGTCCTGAGGTAGGTCTATCTATTGATAGTGCGGTGATTATGAGCTTGAAAGTTCCCAAAGCGGGGATTCGTAAGCATAAAATAGAGCTGTATCTTTGTGACCTATCATTAATCAAAGCACATTACCATGAAAATTATTCAAGTACTGGCGTCGCTGGTAATTTCTATCGGAGTTTTTGCAACTTGCCAGGCTCAGACTGATTCAAAGCAAAACACAGACAATCCTATGGAAATTCAACGTAGGAAGATCGATTCATTGGATAAAATACTTATAGCTACATTGGGTGCCCGGGAACGTGCCGTAAAGGAGATCGGAATTTATAAGGCAAAGCACAACATCGCCTCGTTACAGCCGGCTCGTTTCCAGGAAGTCATGAAAAGAAGCATTGAGGCCGGTACAAAAGAAGGGTTGTCAGCTGAATTTATCACCAAACTGCTGAACGCCATTCATGAAGAAAGCCTGCGTATAGAAGATAGTTTGAGATCTGGCAATAACGTCAGCCAGTAGACCAGGTTTTTCCGTATGGCTACGGGGTGCAGTGAAAAGACTTGCGGGCCGTACGACACAATTCTCGGACCATTTTCTTTTTGATACTATTTATTCTTTGTCATGTTTCCAGCTTTGGGCGGCATTTTTGCTCATTATTTTCGATGAACCTTACCTTCAAGATAGGAATTAAAGACATCCGGTTTGCCCGGTGGTGCAATTTCAAATTTGAGCGTTAAAGTAGATGCATCGACCTGGGTATAGGATAGCCGGAAGGTGGGCACACCGGCCGTCACAGGACTGGTAAAACTGATTGTTTTTTGATCGTCGGAAAAGGTGATCGCATAATGAATGGTATGATCTTCATTGTCCGTATAAATGGCTTTTGACAATTCGCCGGGTTTGTCGGCATATATTATCATCAGGTCATCGTGCGTAAAAGCCGCTTTTTGCGCAGTGGCAGGATAGTCCGTATGATTTTTTCTTACCAATATCCTTCCATCCAGATCAGGCTTGATGCTGAAATAGCCTGTACCCTGCCCGGGTTGGCCATTACCTTCACCCACCCAATCACCAATAAGAAAAGCGAATTTTTTCAAGGTTGAATTATCTGACGCAGATTGCTGTGCCTGCAGTGCTACGGAGAGGCAAAGGACGATGCCGGTCAAAGACGGCTTTAGAATAGACATTTTCATTGCTTGCTTATTTAAGATTGCTTCTTATTTCGAACGAACATTCCAATGATTAGGGAACTGATAGTGCCGATTACAATTTGCCCAACCAGTGCCATTAGCACCTGCGATGAGGTGCTGAAATCCTGTTTTACTTTGTCCAGCTGCTGCCTGATTTTTTCGGGGCTGTCATGGGCCGCGATCATTGCCTTTTCTGCTTCTTTTTCCATATAGGCGGCATAGCCGGGATTAATGGTGGTGCAATACAAAAAGCTGAAAAAAGCGACCAATACCCCCGTGATGATCGAGACAATAACGCCGGTCTTGATAGCGCCGCCGTAAGTTATTTGCGAGCCGTTTTGGTGCTTGGCCTCCCTGATTCCGAGGTAAATGCCTACCACCAATATGATGATGCTGAACAAACCAGAATACGCCCTGATCCGCCAGGCAGGGATCTCGAGGTGCAGAGAACTGTTAAACCAGCTCACAATAGTAAAGCAGGATAAGACCCAAAGGCCGGAAAGCAGGCCGGTATACAAGCCGGTTTTTACGGAAGGTTTCATTCAAGATTTGATTTGTAGGGAAATGTCATTGCCGCAGCAAATTTGGGCTTTCGGAAATCAAAAAACAAGAAACCGGGGGTGGAGAAAGGATGGATTTTTATAATCACGCCAGCTTTCCTGCCATTTCGGCATATTTAAGGCGTGCTTCAACGCGATTAGTGACAGCCAGCTTGGTGTAAATGTTATTTATATGGGTCTTTACAGTGCTGACCTCTACGAAATGGACAGCGGCAATTTCTTTGTTGGTTTTGCCGTCGACGATAAGCTGGAGGATTTGCAGTTCCCGTTGAGTGAGCAGCGTTTGGAGAGAGGGGGCCGGGTTGTCAACGGGTTTGGGGGCTGGCGCCACTGACGGCCGCCGGGCTATTAACATTCCGGTTGTCAAAAAACAGGCGGCAACCAGACTAAGGTAAAGGTCAAGCCGGATGTATTGATACACAGCAAAAAGGCTGATTACCTGAAACAAAATAACTGCGGAAGCTGTTAATAATGCGATCTTTACAGTAGTGGCATATTTTCTCATCCAGGCTGTATTTTCATAACCGTAAATTACGATTTTATGAACAAACGGATGCATTGGGACAAGATATTCGCTCATAAGAATGATAACGAGAAGAGTTGGTTTCAGCCATACCCAGCCACCTCTGTGGCATTTATAGAGGAGCTTAACCTTCCCAAAAACGCAGCGATCATTGATGTGGGCGGTGGAGACAGCCGTTTGGCGGATACGCTGTTGGAAAAGGGTTATACCGACATTACTGTCCTGGATATTTCTGCGGCTGCTATCCAAAATGCCCGGGAACGGTTGGGAAAAGACGCTGATCGTGTACAATGGATAGTAGGTGACATATTAGAATTTTTGCCCTCCAGGCATTATGATTGCTGGCATGACAGGGCAGTTTTTCACTTTGTAACGCAGCCAGACAATATTCGGCGCTATACCCGACTGATGGAAGACAGCATTCAACCACACGGAGCATTGATCATAGGAACTTTTGCAGAAGATGGGCCGGAAAAATGCAGTGGCCTTCCAGTAAAACGATATTCGCAAAGAATGCTAACAAGTATACTACAATCTTCTTTTGAAAAAATAAGGTGCATTGATGAAAAGCATGAAACGCCGTTTCATACGATACAATCATTTACATTCTGCAGCTTCAGAAGGGCGTAACGCTCACAATGTGAAATTATTCTCCTGCTTCCCACTTATTTGCGATCATAATATACCCGCTATCAGTCGCTTCTGGGTCCCCATTGGATATTGTAACCCTGCTCCCTGAAGTAAGGAACAAAGTTCCTATCTTAGGTAAATAAAAGACCCAAGTATAATTCTTATGCAAACACATTTCATGCGCTCGGGAAAAAGCCTGTTAGGGATATTTCCGCTCATTTTATTGTTTCAAACTATGAATGTATCCGCCCAGACATCGGACAAAAAAGTGGTTACACTTTCCCGGCAGACCTTTTTTAATTGTTTCACTTTCGACCTGCCGGATAATCTCACCAGGACTTCCGAACCAAAAGCGGAGAAAGCCTATGAGATAATCGTTTACGACAACGAAAAGGACAGCGTCGACGTGATGATCCGGCGGAAAAAGGAAGGGGCTAGCTTGGATGAAGCAAAACAATTGGGCGAATCCATGGCAGCATCCTTTTATAACGGGACCATACAAAAGAACGAGATCCGGAAGATCAACGGCCAGGATGTGCTGGTGTTCTTAATGACCGGTCATTGGAATGGAGCAGCGGAACTATCCACCTGGTTGAAATGCTTGGTTATCTCCAAAGGATTCATGTATCAATTCCTGATCAGATTCCCCAAGAACTACGCAAAATATCCGGAGGATACGTTGAATAAGATAATCAACTCGATCAGTGTCTGCAAATAATTCGATCAGCAATTGCAGATAACCCGGTCAGTGTGAGATGGCGGTGCGATCAGGAAAGATTTCCAGGTAATGATTGGAAATAATGCCCGTCTTTTCACCGCTACACTTTCTCACTTCATCCGCAGCGTCCTTTAAGCCGTCAGCCGCTCATCCAATCCCGCCATCTGATAAATGCTTTTACGCTTACGGATGAATAGCCGCTACTTTCGAAGAAAGGCCATTTTATGACGATTATCCGTTCTTTTTTTCTCTTGTCATTCTGCCTGGCTTGCACATTGGGGTGTAAAAAAGGTAATTCCCGTACATCCAATGCCTGCAGGATAGCTGTTAATTATGATACACTGTTCGTTCCCAGTGGAATGGAAACAGCCGTTACCCGGATTTTCTATGACAACGATGGCCGGGTTGCCTATACCCAATTCAATACGTTGAATGGTTCGTCCACGCGGGTTTTCATCCATCATGACAGCGCCATTGTGATCACGCCGACCAATCTCCAAAGCCCGACCGATACTATTCTTATCAACGGCAAGGGAATGCCTGTACAGATAAAACGCACCTATGTCGCCAATGACTATTATGATCTCTCCAACTATTCCTATGATGCCGCAGGTCTGTTGCAATCAATCGCCTATGTCCAGGCAGACATTTCAGGAGCCAATCGTCGTACCGCAACCAGCACCTATAAATTTGTAAATGGCGACTGTGTCAGTAAAACTTACACCGACGGGACCGGGAGTTCTACCACCAACTTTACCTATTATACCGACAAACCCACCGCCGATGGAGACTATCAGAGCTTCCAGAGTATCGGTGACTACGGAATGGTCATTATCCGAAACAAGCATCTGCTCCGTTCGTCTCAGTCCGGCACGTACATTTCCGAATATAATTACACCTTTGATAACACCGGCAAGATCGCAACTGCAACGTACCGGTACAACAACCAGGTATTTAAGAATACTTATGAATATGACTGCTCGCAGTAGCAACCATTCAACACCGACATTGTACTCGATCATCAGTTCCGTCCATTCTTTCCGCTTTATCTACCGCCGTTTCTAACCCTTCGCTGAACTTCACGATCCGATTCTGGCCCTCAACAGACGACTCCGTTGATCCCAATGCGGGGAGCCAGATCAAAATCTATTGAGAATCAATGACTTTCTGAAATGTCATTTAATACACGTTTCTCCATTTCGGGTGTTTTTCACGTTTCACAAATCAAAAATCTTTCATAGGTTGGAAAGAAATGCTGAAAGCCATATGACGCCGGAACTAATTAAATCAATCGCTAGCCTTTTATGGCCGATTACCGTATTAATTGCTTTATATAAATTATGGCCTTATATTCTTAAATTGACAAAAGATGCCACTGAGGTAAAAATTAAGATCGGAGAATATGAACTAACGTCCTCCAGGCAAACAAGCGAGATTTTCATAAAACCTATTTTAAATGAAATAGATGAAGCAATAGCTACGCTTACAGAACAGCAAAGGAAGGAATTCAGTAGAATATACAACCAAATTGAAGTAGAAGGCAGGGATGTTGAAGTGCCAGGTGATTTCATAAGAAATAGTGACTACCATTATATTTTAAGGGCATTAAGAAATATTAATTTTATCCAACCTTTCGGAGGCGGGAACTGGAAACCTGGGCAAAAAATTAGAATAAGGAATATGGGAAGATTAGCAGCGAAACTTAGGGCAAAGGACATAGGCTTCAAATAGCAGTATCCTGTAACCTTCATCAAATGGATGTGCGTCATATCGTACCATTATGTCCTGTAATCTGGCCACTACTGTAAAGCCTTAGAAGAAACAGGATTTTGTAGCACAAAATGTGCATTAAAAACCCCACACAGCTCCTTAGTACTGTAAAAACATTTATGCCGGGGGCTGGCATAGTTATTGAATTTCGTAGAGATAAGCGGCTGGCTAGACGTTTAAGTAGTCAACTTAATTCACTCACGTTTAAAACATTTTTATGAAAACGAATAAAATAGCAGTCCTTGCTGCAAGCTTAGTAATGGCATTTTCTCTATTTGCTTTTACTACTTTTAAGAATGGCTCCATCAAAGGAACAGTGAGCCCTTCAGCTGCCGCAACTTCAGCTTACGTGGTTTCGGGAATGGACACGATGAGAACTAATGTTCAAAACGGCGCTTTTGAAATTGGTGAAGTAAAACCTGGCACTTACAAACTAGTGATAGAAGCCATTGCTCCTTATAAGAATTTTGAAAAGGAAGGAGTGGTTGTCAAAGAAAAGAAGGCTACTGATGTAGGAGAAATTACCTTGCAGCAATAACCTGTTTTTCTATTTTGCCTATTCCTTTCAATAACCTTTGGTTTTAAATATATTTTATAAGGAATTTCCAGGAGCCCTCCGCCAATTTCAGGGCTGGCTTGAGATGCGGAGGGGGAAGGGATTATTCCAACTGCCACCTGCCAAGATTACCTTCACTATATAATAAAAATTTCCTTTGCATGTAACAATTGCGGAGTGGGCGGGATTGCCTTTACGCTACGCAGTGCTCGGTGATCCCAAGGTTGGGAGAGCCAGATGAATTGATGTCCGATTTGGAACAAGTATATCAATTTGGGAAGACCATTTCCCAAATTTTGTCATATACAGCCCCTATCCCAATCTGATTTTCTCCCGATCTTTGTATGGAGTCAGTTCACCTAAAATTATGAAAGCATGGGCAAGATAAAAGTAGCAGCATTTTCAGTTTCCCTGGATGGATTTGGAGCTGGGCAAGACCAAGGATTAGAGAATCCACTCGGCGTAGGAGGCGAAGAGCTTCATACATGGATCGTAACCACAAAGATGTTTCATCGTATGACCCGCAAAGAGGGCGGAACTGAGGGAGTGGATAACGACTTCGCTGAGAAGTCAATGGAGAATATTGGCGCGTGGATTATGGGACGCAATATGTTTGGGCCGGTTCGCGGCCCCTGGCCGGATAATGAGTGGAAAGGCTGGTGGGGTGAAGAGCCGCCATATCATGTTCCTGTCTTTGTTTTAACCCATCATGCAAGAGAACCACTTAAAATGAAAGGTGGAACAACATTTCACTTTATTACAGGTGGTATTGAATCCGCCCTGGAAGAGGCCAAAAAGGTCGCGAATGGTAAAGACATACGCATTGGTGGCGGAGTTTCGACCATCCGTCAATTCTTACAAGCAGGCTATATTAATGAAATGCACCTGGTCTTCTCCCCGATATTTCTTGGCAGCGGAGAACAATTATTTTCAGGAATAGATATGTCTGCCTTAGGATTCAATCAAGTCCAAAAAATAAACGGAGAAAAAGCAACGCATATTATTGCAACAAAAAGTTAGGGCGAACTGACGATTTAGGCCCACCCATGGCAGATTTTTCAAATATTAAAAGCTTTCAGATTGACTTATTCCGAAGGTTTTTTTTCATTTCCATCCCCACTCCTGTAATAGAGGATATCCCTTGGCGATATTTTTGAATTACAAGTGAATTTTGTAAATTTAAGCCGCCCCATTACAATTAGTTCTATATGAAAATCAACCAATGCCTGCCCTGCCTCCTTGTCCTTTCAATGAGTTGTCATTCACCTGCTAATAAACCTGCTCCTGAACCCCTCACTGTCATAGATACAACAAAAACCGTCAGCAGTCCGACCCCTCACGCTAAAAATGACTCACCAGTCGTCCTGAAATCTCATCTGCGAGACACCCTATCCGTAACCGGAAACTTTATTCTCTTCCTTCAACCTGATGAGGCCAGATATGCGGAGTTGGAAAAGGACGCTGAGGACGAAGCGGGCGATGGAGACGCTGATTTTGGTGTTGGCATTAGTGCCACCCGAGACAGTATGAAGAAAAACGAACGATATAAAGACATCAAGGTCCTGACAACTACCAAAAGATACGTCAGCATTAAAGACTGTAAAGATGGACCGCTAATCATCGACCGTGATTCAGTCAGCTATGGTTTCATCCTCTCAGGCAAAGGCAGGCCTATCGCCAAAACTTACAACAGCGTGCATAGCGGAGATTACCTCGGTGAACTCAACGAATATTTTTCCTTTCTTTCCCCACGCTGATGCCTGTGGAGGTCCGTTTTTCAGTAAAAATCAGCAGTAACCTGACGAAACCCCAGCAATACTTGCTCTTAATTGGCAATTTTTCTCAACACCTTATGTATGCCCCCCTTTCTTTCCAGTCGAAAACACTCATCACATCTCATCTAAATAGGAATTTAAGGTGTTGACAATCTTTTGTCTTCCCAATCAATAATTAGCTTTCTTTTTACAAATAGCCATTGATTATTTTGACGGGTATAAGTATCATAATAGCGAATACCTTCGGTTAGTAATATTCTTTTCCCATCTTCAAAAAAGATATGATGAGCAAGACATTGGACAGTCCCGGTTGTATCATCCCCGAATTTGATCGAGTTCTGCCCGTTAAGGTGAAACGTCATATTGTATTTTTCCAGGCCCTTGAACGCTTTTTCTAATTCTTTGCGCCCTTTCAATACGAAAATAGGCTTACTTGTATCGGGGTCTGACCGATAAACTTCCAACGTACCATTTTCAACAAAAAGAGCCGCCTGCCGTTGAGCTTTCGTCCTGTCCGCGTAATATGCAAAACTGTCAATTAACCCGCGTATGGCAATGTCATTTCTGAATTCATTTGAATTTAGTCGCCTTACGGAATCCAGGACGGACTGCGATTTTACAAGGAAAGTCTGTGTTATAAATAACAGAGTGATGGCTATATTTTTCATATAGTGGATTTGAATTTGCCGACCGTTAACTTTTATATATCAGTCCGGATCATTAATCTATTGATGATTTGTTAAGGAAACTTTCAATCACTGGTATAACAAAACTTGATTCGTTAGATCCATTTTGTAATGTTGTTATTCCCCCAATATATTCACCGTGTACACCTGGAATGATAGCTAATTCTGAATGGGCAATTTGTCTGTGAATTTTTAAATTACCCCCAATATAAACGGCTTGCTGTTGTCTTTTTCTTTTGGCTTATATTTTCGTTTGTTTCAATGACCGATAATATCCTGTTAGAGGCTCGTCATTATTGTCTGTCCACCGCGTAATTCAGTTCAGTTACCCCACAAGTAAATTGTCTCGTAGTCAATAGGTTTAGTTTTATTTTGTCTTTAATGTCTACAAACAAAGGAACGCCTCGTCCAAGAATAATTGGATTAACAAATAGCCAGTAGCCATCAATTAAGTTCTGTTGAATAAGTGAATGTGTGGCCGTCGGGCTACCAAAAAGCAAGACTTCTCCATCTGCCTGTTGTTTTATTTCGTTTATTTTATCCGAAAGGTTGTCGCTAATAATTGTTGAATCAATCAAACCCGTGTCTTTCATTGTTTTCGATAAAACAATTTTGTGAGCTTTTTTATACCACTTTGAATGTTTAATGTCGTGCTTGGTCGCATCCGGCTTGTCTCCTGCGGTAGGCCAGTAATTTTCCATCATCTGGTAAGTTACTCGTCCGTATAATGCCGTATCGGTTTCGCCGATCCGCTTCCCGACATGATCAAAAATTTCTTCACCAAGTTTGATCCAGTTCATCTCCCCGTTAGGCCCTGCTACAAAACCGTCAAGCGATATGTGCATAAATGAAATTATTTTTCTCATATTTTCTTTTTTTAGTTATTATTTATGTTTGTTACTTTTTAATATTTTAATATAGTTTTCAAGTCGATGTAAAGTCTGCTTGCCGCCTTCAATGGCATTTACCTCTCTACTAATGCGCAAGTAATTGCTTGCAAATATATGCGCAAGGTTTTACTTGCGCAAATTTATTTTAATTATTCTGTAAGCCCCACAAATCAGGTCCGGTTAAAGATAGCGAACACAGAAGTCAGATATTCTGGCAGGCACCTTCTCGCGGGTTTACTTGCGCTCAATGGTCTGGCCTATGGCATCTTGCTTTGACAGTTTGGTTAGTGGAGCCTTCTCTCGTAGTTTTGGCCATGCCGACAAAAATTTTTGGCCACAACGTTAAAAAGCTTTCTTATTCCGTCAACGCAAAACAGTATTCCTTCGCGGGCCACCGGGTGACGGTCCCTTTGAATCGGAATAGATGGTATAAGATTTGGTTGATCGGGAACCCTTGTCGATTGGTCATCAATGACGAGTTGATCGTCTGCAAACACCCCGTCCTGTTTTTCGCCAATCCCCTGGTTAGCTACGCATACGACAGCTTGCAGGACAAGCGATGGGGATATTGGTGTGTATTTACAAGGGAATTTCTGGCGGTCAACGACACCTTGGGGCGGTTCCGGGCTTATCCGGAACTGGCCCCGGCCAGTACAATGCTGCTGTTTCCTGAACCTGAACAATTGGCGGTGGTCAAGATGCTCTTCGAGCAATTGACGGTGGCGGTCAATGCCAGGTTCGCTTTTAGTAACGAAATGATCTTCAACTACATCCAACTCCTGATATTCGAGGCGATGAAAGGGGGAACCCAATCAGCGCCTGCCGGGCACCCGGATGCTGCGGTGCGGATCACCCGCCAGTTTTTGCAACTCCTGGAAGAGCAGTTTCCTATCCAGTCCCCCGACCAGCCGATGCAGCTCCGAACGCCGGCAGATTTCGCCCGTCGGCTTGCGATTCATGTCAATCACCTGAACACCACGATTCGAAACATGACTGGCCAAACGACAACGCAACATATCGCCGCAGCGAAAATCGCCGAGGCAAAGGCCCTCCTTCGCCACAGTAATTTCACCATTGGGGCTATAGGGGAGGGCCTCGGCTTCAACTGCCCTAATCATTTCTTCCGTTTTTTCAAACAGAATTCCGGATTGACGCCGCTTGCATACAGAACCAAAGCAAATTCTTTGATTTAGGTACATTTTACACTGATCCACGTATTGCAGCCATTCATAAAAGGCAGTAGTTTTGATGGCATGAAACAACAACAGAGCTCCAAAGATCCGTTGGCCTACCAGGTATTTACGTCCACGAGGCCAGGTCTGAACCGCGACCCCAATACCCCACCCGGTCTTGAGGACCTCAAATGGGTACCCAACAGCGCCACGCTTATATATGGTAAAAAGGATGCGGTACTGGTGGACGTCTTTCTCGCCATCGAACATACAAAGGACCTTGCCAATTCCATCGCCGCTACCGGAAAGAATCTTACATATATCTACATTACGCATCCGCATGGTGATCATTTTTACGGTCTCCAGTTGTTGCTCGATCGCTTTCCGGATGCGATTGCTATAGCCACCCCGGCCGTCGCAAGAGATTGTGCCGAACAGGTGCGGCCAGAAGTCATAAACGGCTTCTGGGCTCCCAGATTTCCCGGACAGATACCCGAGAAACTTGCTGTTCCTCAGGCCATGGACAGCGATGAGTTCGAACTGGAAGGAGAAAAATTGGTGGTTCTCCCGACAGGCTTTTCCGACACGCACGATTCGACCAGCCTCTATGTGCCATCCATCGGATTGATTGTCGCCGGCGATGTGGCGTACAATGGTGTTCATCTATACCTGGCAGAAACCACCCGGGAAACCCGAAAAGAATGGCGAAGCAGCCTCGACATGCTGGCGGGATTGCACCCGAAATCGGTTGTCGCGGGTCATAAACAACCATCCCTTCCAGACGATCCGGCTATTTTGGCGATGACCCGTAAATACTTGGAAGATTTCGACCGCCTGAATGACGAAAGTGCCACCAACCTCGAACTATATAACAAGATGTTATTGCTGTACGCTGACCGCGCCAACCCGGGGTCGCTATGGGGAGGGGCCCTGGCGGCAAAAAAGGCCTCCTGAAAACCATAACATTGGATTCCCGTGGATTTCGATGGATTACCATGCCTTGCGGAAAGCTGGCTGCCTCACCCTGCCTCACCCGGCTACAACTTTCGAACCGATTGGCGGATACCTGGACCTGACTTACAGTTTATTGGGTTACCTGGGCGAGTTCGGATCGACAAAGGTAAGTGGAACTTATCCTGTTCTTTATTATAATAGAGATCACCTGCCGAAAAGGGATCAATTTGTCACCTTGATGGACTGATTTACACAGCGTATTTGACCTTTTTAACACAGTTATTAAATCCTATAAGTCCGAGTTTTGTGATATATATAAATAACCATGGAACAAAAGACGAACGTTTTAGTAACTGGAGGCAGCGGCTTTTTAGGTGCGCATTGTATATTGCAGTTATTACGTCAAGGCTATAGCGTGAAGACTACCGTCCGCTCTATAAATCAAAAGAGTAAGGTGATTGAGAAGTTAAAAAATGGCGGTATATCGACATTTGAGGATCTGAGCTTCATAGAAACAGATTTAACAAAGGACGACAATTGGCCCGCTGCTGTCAAGGACTGTAAATATGTATTACATACCGCCTCCCCCTTCCCATCGACGGTACCAAAAGATGAGCGTGAGTTGATCGTGCCGGCAGTTGAAGGAACACGACGCGTTCTTCTTGCCGCTCGTGATGCAAAAGTTCAACGAATAGTAGTCACTTCATCTTTTGCAGCTGTAGGATATGGATATGCTGAAAAAAAACGGGTTTTCACAGAAAAGGATTGGACGAGGCTAAATAGTGAAGTACCTGTATTGGCGTATCAGAAATCGAAGACGCTCGCGGAAAAAGAAGCATGGGACTTTATTGCCAAACAAGGAAAGGGGCTGGAGCTGGCCGTGATCAATCCGGTTGGTATATTAGGTCCGGTGTTAAGCCCCGAAACAAGTACATCTACGGAAAGCATCCAGAAGCTTCTCGAAGGAATGCCGGGAGTACCAAATATTTCTTTTAGTGTGGTTGATGTTCGGGATGTTGCAGATCTTCATATCAGGGCTATGCTCAGTCCGGCTGCTAACGGCGAGCGTTTCCTGGCTGTAACGGGCGAGCCATTGAGTGTCAAAGAAATGGCAGATATACTCAAGTCTCATTTAGGTGATGCCGCAAAAAAAGTTCCGTCCCGTGTACTGCCCGACTGGTTAGTTAAATTTGCAGCGCTTTTAGATCCTACACTAAAATCTGTTGTGCCAGGTTTAGGAAAACATCCTGCGGCAAGTAATCAAAAGGCAAAAGATATTTTGAAATGGGCACCAGGAAGCAATGAAGAAGCTGTATTAGCAACCGCGGAAAGTTTGTTCGCGTTTGGATTGATCAAAAGATAAATTATATTTTGGTGTTGTCGCTCTTATGCCAGCGGTTTGATTTAACAGGCATCATGCTTAACTTCGTTAATACAATGAAAGAACCCGTTTCAAAAACGCTAATAATCGGACCTGAGTTAGCGGCCGAGCAGTTCATTGCTGAACACCTTTTCCTCTATCTCAGTAATGGCAGACTCGAAGGACGCTATGGCGAAAATAATTATTGTTTGTCATCTGGTGAATGCTGTATCCTCCGTAAAAACCAATTGGGCAAATACTTAAACGTTCATGAAGCCATAAAAGCAACTAAAGTCACTTTTATATTCGATCAACCATTTCTGAGAACTTTTCAGGAAAAACATAGGTCATCAATAAAATCAAATAAGTTTACTGATGCTTTTGTGAAGATTGCCAGCAATGATCTGTTGTCAAAGTTCATTGGATCGTTAAACCCTTATTACGATAGTGACGGGCGAATGGGCAAAAGTTTCTTTGATTTGAAGCGCGAGGAACTGCTGCTTATATTGCTGCAGTCTAAGCCTGAACTTTCAGGTCTATTTTTTGATTATGGCATTCCCGGCAAAATCGACCTGGAACTATTTATGAATCAAAATTACAGGTTTAATGTAAATCTTGACCGCTTTGCTTTTCTAACGGGAAGAAGTCTGTCATCTTTCAAGCGGGATTTTAAACAAACGTATAATGATACGCCACACCGTTGGCTATTAAAGAGACGGTTAACAGAGGCTCGTTTTTTGATGGAAAAGGAAGGGAAGAAACCAATGGAAATTTTTGTGGATTTGGGCTTTGAGGATCTTTCACATTTCTGCTTTGCATTTAAGAAGCATTTCGGAAGGTCACCCAACAAATTGACATGACATTACGGAGACCCAGATCATCTCGATCTTAAAGCAGCAGGAAGCCGGTATATCTATCAAGGATCTGATCAAAAGGGACCGGATTAAATATATTCCAGCGGAGGGTACAAAGCCCCGCGCCTGGTGAGGCCTACTGGATATGTTTTATCCGTGACGCCAAAATTCCCTTTGATTACTGTTGTGTTGAGTCGGAGATTGTTGAGGGCGGATGGCGGGTTGACGTTCCCATTGTTGTTGGCGCGACATCTGTTGTTGTGCACCCCGCTGTTGATTGAACTGCTGTTGTCTCGCTTCATTTTGCCGTTGCAAAGCCTGTTGTTGATTAAACTGCTGCTGGCGCATGATCTGCTGTTGTTGTTGTGCGGCCCGCTGTTGACTGAACTGCTGTTGTCTCGCTTCATTTTGCCGTTGCAAAGCCTGTTGTTGATTAAACTGCTGCTGGCGCATGATCTGTTGTTCTTGTGCAGCCCGCTGTTGATTGAACAGTTGCTGCCTGGTTTCACTTTGCCGTTGTAAAGCCTGTTGTTGATTAAACTGCTGCTGGCGCATGATCTGTTGTTCTTGTCCGGCCCGCCGTTGATTGAACTGCTGTTGTCTGGCTTCATTTTGCCGTTGTTGGGGATATTGATTCAACCCGGTTGGGCGCCCTTGCAGGTTATAGCGGTTCCCATTGACAACATTCATGGCTGCCGTAGTCGGGCGACCATGGTTAATGGAAGCGAACTGATTTCGATCGCGGCTCATGAATTGCTGATGGCTTATTTGTTCATTAGTCGGCTGCTGATGATATTCACGCATAGCTATTTGTTCCTGCCTGTTTGGACGGGCCGCAATTCCTCCAGGGCCTCCGTTGAAGCAGGTGCGTGAATTAGTTACCGTGGTGTTGTTGATTACCGTCTGATTTATATAAGTATTGTGTACAATAGTCGTATTTACATTCATTACAGCCGTATTATAGCTAAATTCTCCTCCTTCCCACCTGCCACCAACGAAGCCAGTTCCGCAATAGCCATAGCCGTAGTTGACCCCACCATAGAATCCTACATGGGTACCCCAGTATCCTGGATGCCACGCATAAATCCCACCTTCATATCCCCAATAACAGGGTGTCCATAAATAACCGGGCTCAGGTGGACTCACCCAAACACCGGGAACCCAATAATAGTCATCATCATCTCCATCATAAGCCCAATATCCTGGAATCCATAAAAATCCATCCTCCGGGCAAGGGGGTTGAACATAGTAAGGCAACGGAGGAGGCGCTATATCTGCTCTAATACTTACGTCGACGCTAAATTGAGCATTCGCAACAAATGCTGCAAGCAATAAACTGCAAGTCATAAGTATGCTGGATATCTTTTTCATTTTCATAAATTTTATTCACTCTTATTAGAAGCGGCAAATGATATACAGTTTAACCAGGAAAAGATTGAATAACATTTCATTAAGTTTAGACAGGCGTGACCGGCTTCATTCTTTGAATGAATTAACAAACTTTTTTGTTTTGGCGACCTCTTTGTGCCATTAAACAATCAGGGCGAATACCGGGAGGTCGGACGTAATCTTGTTAATTCTTTAGGATAGAAACTTTGGCTAAATTTAGTGAGCCGTATAATTTGCTTATTCACTAAAAAACATAATCAATGATCATTGTTCAGGACATTTTTGTCTGTAAACCAGGCAACGCCTCTAAATTGGCTAAGATGCTCAAAACTGGAAATCATCCCTGAAATCTTTTAGTGAAGTCTTTGTAACTCAACACAATAAACAACAAGCTGTAACCCGCATTAACCAAATAAAAATGTTGCCTGTTTAGGACGTCCGTTTCTTTATAATTCAGCATCTGGAATGGCGTGGCATAGGGCAGGTAAATAATATGATCCCAGTTTTTTAATAGCAACCCCATCAACAGACCGAACAACCCCATCCCCAATGAAGTGATCAGGTTTCTCATGCGAAAGGATATCCAGTACTGAATAATAATCATCGGAATGATCGAAACAAAAAGGTCGAGCAGAAACCTGAAAATATAGTCATAAGGTACCCTATACTGTCTAAACCCCAACGAAGGTTTGATCAAGCCAAGCAGTTGACCGGACGTTATGGCAAAAACAAAGTACAACAGAAAGAATACTGTGATTACCGAGAATATCAGGGTGGTTTTGGCGCGATATAAACGTCCTCTACGCACCGGCAAGGTGAACAGTTGCTTCCAGCTGTTGGCTTTGTGTTCAATATTAAGGATGAGTCCGATGATAAGTAGTATAAATCCTAAGGAAAAAAAGCAACAACCGTTAAAAGTCCTTAATAGGTAATCATACCAGGGATTTATCCGCGGCGCGGGAAGAAACTCCTGCGATTCAAAAAGATAAGTTGTAAATAATAGCAACGGCAAAAATAAAGCACCCACAAAGGTCAGCCATAAGGCAAATGTGTTTTTTAACTTAATAAGTTCGATATCTAAAAGGTTCATAAACGTTTAGTTTTTGTTGATAAATGAAAGAAAAGTCTGTTCCAGGCTACTTTCTATGAGCTGCATACGATAAATGGCCACCCCTGCCTTTGTCAACAGGCCGATAATAGCCGACACCTGGAATTGATCCAGGTATTGCACCTCCAGGAACTCTTTGCCTATCTTAGCAACTAGCTTATTGTTGAGCAATACTTCCATCGCCACATTGTTTCGATCCGTGCTGATCTCAATAACAGATTGCTCCTGCCTGATGGCTTGCAGGTGCTTTAGCGATCCCTGGAAAACCATTTTCCCCTGATCCAGGATGCCTATATGAGTAACCAGCTTTTCAATCTCTGAAAGCAGATGGCTGGATACCAAAATCGTGACTCCTCGATCCCTATTTAAATGCAGCAAGAGCTCCCTGATCTCAATAATTCCGTTAGGATCCAATCCATTGGTCGGTTCATCCAAAATCAGCAAATCGGGTGATGAAAGCAAGGCCAGCGCGAGGCCGATCCGCTGCTTCATACCCAACGAATAATTTTTTACGTGCTTGTCAGCGTCCCGGCTAAGCTGTAAGATTTCCAGCACTTCCAATACCCTGCTTTTCGGAATATTCCGGATGCCCGCGGTCACCTGTAAATTGTCAAACCCCGTCAGGTGTTCGTATAAGGAAGGCGTTTCTATCAGGGCCCCGATCCGGGAAAATAAATTGACGGAGGCATTTCTGACGGATTCCCCCAAAACCGTTATGGAACCATGGTCGGGTTTCAGCAGGTTTAACAATAGCCGGATGGTTGTGGTTTTTCCGGCCCCATTGGGTCCTAAGAATCCATAGATCGAGCCCCGCGGAATTTGCAGGTTAATATCCTGTAATACAATCTTATCTTTTGAAAAACCAAAAGACAAATGGTTGGTTTCAATAATGAGTTTGTCGCTGTTTTGCATAATTTATACTTGATTGATACGACAAATATTCATGGTAAAACCGGTTCTCAAAATTCAGGCGGACAGAAGGCAGTTTTCAGCTGTCCGAAAAGCTGTCTCAGGCGCTCAAAGGCTCATCCGGTTATTTTGACGATTCAGCACGGCAAATCCGCTTTTGAGCATCGACGCTTTGATTCTATCACTGATTTCGCATCTTTATACCATGAAAGAGCTGGAACTCCTGATCGGTAAGTTAATCACCTCCAAAATTGGGGTGCATGTTTTCTTCTGTCTGTTGTTCGTGCTATTGTTTGCCATCCCGGTCGTATTAAGTGACAACAGGGGTATCGAATTTCCAGCTTTGTTGACCTGTCTTTTTATTCTAGGCTGTACCTATGCTGGCAGGTGGAGCGGTAAACGGTGGTTATCAGGGGGCATCCGGGCTCCGTTCCTGAGAAGTCTGCTTTTAAGTGTTCTGATACTGTCCATAATGGGCGCAACTGGTGCGGCTTGGTTGTTCAGGGGCAGTATCCCCCATTATTTCGTACAATACCTCGCGGTCTGCTTTCCGCTGGTCGTCCTTTTCATTTTTTTGGGTTTATCTATCGCCCTTGTGCGGAACAGCATACTCAGACAGGTGACCGAGGCCAGGATCCGGGAGGAACAGAAAGAAAGCGAACTCCGCCTGTTGCTCTCCCAACTGAGTCCGCATTTCCTCTTCAACACACTGAATAATATTTACGGCATTTCAATCACCCAGCACCAAAGAGTTCCATCATTGCTGCTCAAACTATCGGAACTCCTGCGATATTCGATCTATGAGACGAGAGAACGGTTTATACCGCTTAAAAATGAACTGTTGTACATTCATAATTATATTGAGTTTGAAAAAATTCAAACAGGCGACAAGCTATTATTGGAAACGGATCTGGAAGCTATTGATGACGAACACCTACGGATTGCACCTATGTTACTCATCGTTTTTGTAGAAAATGCCTTCAAACATTCAAAAAACACCCGTGAGTCCAGGGTATTTATCGCTATTACCTTACATATCAGAGAGGGGTGGATTCACTTCACCCTAAAAAATTCCTATCAGCCAGCCGGCCAGCCGCAAACAATCTTGAAAGAATCATCGGGGGTCGGTCTAAGCCATACGCTGAAAAGGCTGGCCCTGATCTACGGAAACGACTATTTTTACGATACAAAGAATGAAAACGGGATTTATACTGTTGACCTTCGTTTAAAAGCAGCTGAAGTATGATCAATTGCCTTATTGTCGACGACGCTCCCGTTGCACGGGAGATACTGATCGAGTACTGTAAACACCTTCCTACCCTCCAGGTTGTCGGAACATGCAGTGATGCTTTTCAGGCACGGGAGAATTTACAGCAACTAGAGGTTGACTTGCTGTTTATAGATATCAATATGCCTGTCCTCAGCGGGCTCGACCTGGTGAAAACACTTAAAAATCCCCCCCAGGTAATTTTCACGACCGCTTATAAGGAATACGCTTCGGAGGCTTTCGATCTGGCCGTATGCGATTACCTTGTCAAGCCTTTTTCTCTTGATCGGTTTATTATGGCTATAGATAAAGTGGCAGAAAATATCGGTAAGCAGAAAACGACTGCTTCAATCAAGCCATCGGAGAATCAGCATGAATATCTGTTCGTCCGTACAGAAGGGATGATCCATAGAATAAATTTCGACCGGATTTTATTTTTAGAAGCCAGCAGAAATAATACCAAAGTTGTTACGATGGAAGAGGCCCTGTTGTCCACGATGCCCTTATCCGCCATAGAAAAACAATTGCCCGCAGCCCTGTTTTCGAGGGTACACCGGTCATTTATTGTCAACACGTCAAAAATCACCCGTTTGCAGGGTAACCTGGTTTTTATCGGTAAAAAGGAAATTCCTTTAGGCAGCAATTATAAAAATGGCTTTTTTAAAATTTTGGGCTTATAACAATGCTGGTCTCCATGTAAAAAAAACCGGGCCTTTTGGGTGGATTTGGAGTTTTCCCTTTTAAATATATTTTGCCTATCTTTTCAACCAATTCAAGATCAACTGAAAAATGGTTCAAGTTCAATAAGGTCATCCTTATGGCTATTCGAACCAAGTATTTTCAAAATTTATTTAACAAAAAATAGTCATGATCACAGATTGGGCTGAAATAGGAAGGCAAATTGGATCAATTCGAGAGGATGGCGAAGCAGGTGGGGATGATTATGCCACAGCAGCATTTGAAACAATCTTAGGGGATGAATGGATAACAGCCACTGTAGAATATAGCATATCTATGAAGCGAGGTCAGGAAGTGGCAATGAATTGTCTTCGGCTGCTGCGATCTGAAAAGGCCGTCTTATATGCATACCAAATTTACAAGTCGTCAACAGGAGAAAGGGCATCGCAGGCTGTTTGGTTTATCAAGCAAATGGCAAACCCTATTTCTATTTCCTGGATTGAGGAATTTTTAAATGATCCAAACGTAATTGAGTGGGGTTTAGGTGTTTTAGACAAACTACTATGGGGGGAAGAAATGCCTTATGACGAAAAGGCTAAATCACTTCTTGATCTGGCAGTAACTAATTCAAATGGGATATTGCAGGAACATGTTAATTTCATAAAGGAATATATTGCAGAACGAGACAATTCTTCATTCGGTCGAGAACATAGCAATTAAGTGATTTAGCGTTGGCTATATGAAGTAATCTATACTAAATCGGCTCGATTTCTGAACGATCTCGTCCTCTAAAAGTTTTATGTCGATCGAAACCTGCCCATTGGACTAGCTCGGATGCCGAAATTTAAGGAAGCAACTGAAGCTAGGCATGTTGGAATATAGCCGGGAAAGGTAAGCCAACGGTGAACTGCCATTTGAATTAGTGACGAATGATTCTACACCAACGTTTGTCGTCAACCCATTCATTTTCAGCCATTGATATTGTCATACACCGGATCTTCAAAAGGTTCATCGTAGCATATCTGCACTATGCTTTTCTTACATAATTACTCGTCCCGTATCCTCCCGGTGAAGTACCTAATCAAATTATGGAAATAAGGTAATTTTTAATCTTATTTGAAAAAGAAAGATGACGCAATTATTTAAGACTTTTATTACATTATTTTTCTTTCTGTCTACTTTCGGTTGCAGACAGCAAAAGACGGAAACACAAATATTCTCGGGATTGATTAATAGATTTCCACAACTAAAAATTCACCCTCAAAATCAGTCAAATAATTTTCATCTTGTAAGAAGTGTTTCATTTGGGAGACCAAAAGTATCCATCGAATTGTTTTCCCAACCTGATGCCGTAGATGACAAGCAACAAATAATTTTAATTTCAAATTCCGACTTTAAATATTACGGAATACCTTTCTTCTCAAATACTTTTTACGATTATTGGAACTTCTCATTTGACAGCGTAAATTCTAACAAAAAAAGGATAAACAGTACTTTCGAAAACGAATTAAACACATGCTTAGATTCACTAAATTTGAACGATACAATTGGAACTGCAGGTGAAATTATTGATGAACTATTATTTTCAGTTTTACATTGCCAAAAAATTGAATTATCCGATAGCTCTAAACTTTTAGGCGTTGTTTTGAATGGAAATAGTATACAGCCTGATGAAAATTGGGATAGTTGTTCTCTCCGGCTTAAAAAAAACTGGGAGATTATTTCAAAGGAGTTATTTCCAAATAAGACCATTAGATATAAATCTGCGTATTGGGACGAAAAAAATGCAAGAGTTTATCTTTTTGATTTTACCAACTTTAAGCGACATAAACGGAATCAATTCAAGATTACGACTTTAAGGCAAGACTGTGTTTGGCATACAGTGTCTTTATAACGGGAGTAAACTTTGCGTCTTATGACAGACCCGAAATCCGCTTGCCCCTTCTTTGTTTTGTGTCAATATCAGCGAAGGCTATACTATGTCAAGAGTATTGGACTTCCAATGATACGGGAGTAACTCCAGGATTCTGTTGATGGGGTGCGCGGAAACTAGTTCCAATACATTCTTAAGCCAGTCAAAGGATTAACGCCGTGAAGTTTGCAGGTGCCCATAAGAGAATATTGTAAGCTCCCCACAAATTAGGTCCAGCCAAGAGTATAACATTTAAATAGAAAAATGCCTTCAGATCGTCAATTCTGAAGGCATTTCTTTGGATTCCCGTGGATTCTATTGGAATCCGATGGATTCCCATGGATTGCGTCGAGGGCGGGATTACCTCGGCGCCCTCGACGGACGACTCCGGCGATCCCAAGGGGAAGGGCGTCAAATCAATGCCTTTACCATTTAACGCTCACTTTAGACTTCCTGGAAAAAAACAAATAAGGAAGAGGCCCCCAGCCAATATTTTGTCAACTTTATTTGGGTTTTAGTGGTGCTTTCTTTTGCCTGCCCCATGCAATGAATGCCGCAAGGACAATAACAAAAATATTAACGCCAATATCTTTTGCTTCACCCCTTGAAATGTGAAAAATGCTTGCCGCTATCATCAAGACGATCGTTCCATATGCCGCATATGCTGTTAGTTCGGGTTTTATGCGAATTAAGGCGGGCAACATTATTCCAATTCCTGCCAATAGATCAACGACACCTGTAATTAGAGCAAGATTGGCATTGTCTCTTATCCAGGGGAACGGCAAATTGCTGGGTAGAAATATTTTCATGAACCCTGCCCAAATAAAGACAGCAGCTAAAAGGGTTTGTGCAATCCATAGGATAATGTTTATCTTTTTTGATATCTTTTGTTCTGTTGGCATAACTTGTTTTTTGGTTGCCGCAAACTTAGATACCTTTACTATCCAAATGATATTACTTCCTGTTTGGAAAGCGCTATCCAATTTGGAAGTAATGCAGAAACTAAAAGTTATGTTGTCAAAAGCTGGTTGTCCCAAAACAATGCTTTCTATCAAAGATGCTCTTGAAGCGCTAGAAGGAAGATGGAAATTACTGATCTTGTTTTCATTGGCAGAAAAGCCCAAGAGGTTTAAGCAGATAGCAAAAGAAGTCTCTGGAATTACGGATAAAACGTTGTCCAAAGAGTTAAAGAGTTTGGAAGCAAATAAGCTTGTTCGCCGAGATGTTTATGATACTTTTCCACCGACTGTCGAGTATTCAATAACGCCACATGGATTGTCGCTTGAAAAGTTATTAGATGAGCTTCATTTATGGGGTTTGGTTCATCGTAAGAAAGTTATCGGTAAATAATTATCAGTACTACTTAGAAGAAGGCAATAGACGGCCTATAGAAGGATGTAGATTTTAAAGGTACCAAGCGGCAGTGCCAGGAGCTAATCATATTCTGGGACGTGAACTGGCCAAAAACCCGTAGGATTCAACCATCGGGGAGTGAATCGATTTCTGTAAGCAATTCTTTATGAGCTTTAAGATCTCTACAATTTAGATCGGCGAAAGTCAGAAGTTTAAATCGAAAAATACCTTCAGTATAGATAACTGTGAAGGCAGTTCGATGGATCCCATGTTTTGCGGAGAAGGAGGGATTACCTCCGCGCCCTCGACGGACGACTCCGTGATCCCGTAAGGGTGAGGCTTAAGTTACCCTTCTTGTAGCTCTCTCTCAAGGTCATTTCTGAGTTTCGTAAAATAAACATCAAATAGCAAAATCCATTTGGGGGAATCAGCTTCGAGATGAATTTCAAATTCTGATTCCGTTTCTTCTATGACCAGTTGTCCTTGAGAAAAACCAGCAAATTTATTCCCATATTTTCTGATGCTTGATCCTCCTGAGAATTCTACAACATTGCCATTTATTTGTGCATACTCGGCGCCTTGAATCAATATTTCGCGTTTATATAAATCTAACAGGCGGTTAATGTCGGCCCCTGGAATCTGAGCCTTTATAAAATAGGTCGTTGCGATGGACATGAAGAAAATGAATCGTTTGAAATAGGTATGGTTTACTATATATAAATTAAGCGAACTAAGGAAGTAAAATACGACATTATCGAACAAAAAAAAGGAAGAACCAAGCAAAATTCTGCCTAATTCTACTCCTTTCGGACCAGGCGCCGAGGGCGGGATTACCTACGCGCCCTCGACGGACGACTCCGGTGATCCCAGGTGGGGGGTGTCAAACAAAGAAAAGAAGTGCCGCACTGCGTGCGTCCTTTTTCGCCCCCGTCCGCTTTGGCAAGCCTGCCCAAGCCCTGGTAAATGCTTTCTCTTCTTCAATCTTCTGGTAGCCGCGCTTGCCACGCTGCCGGAAACGAAAAATGCCCCCTATCGGGGGCACTTCTTTTCTTAAGTTTGCGGAGAGGGCGGGATTCGAACCCGCGATACCCTTTCGAGTATACACACTTTCCAGGCGTGCTCCTTCAACCACTCGGACACCTCTCCTGAAGGGCCGCAAAAATACAATTTCCCAGCTTAGCTTCCGAATATTTTTTGAGCATTCTCCGTCGTGATCCGGGCTACTTCTTCCGGCGTCACCCCCTTCACCTCCGCCAGCTTCGCCACGACATACTTAAGATAGCTGCTCTCATTGCGTTTTCCCCGGAAAGGCACAGGACTCAGGTAGGGCGCATCCGTCTCCAGCACCATACTTTCCAGGGGCAGATCCTTCAGCGCCTCCCCCAGGCCGGAATTCTTGTACGTCAGCACGCCCCCAATGCCCAGGTACAAACCCAGGTCAATGATCTGGCGGGCAGCTTCATACCCCCCGGTGAAACAATGGAAAATGCCACGGAGATCCCCCTTTTGATGCTCCCGCACCACGCCGATGCTCTCCTGCATCGACTCCCGGGAATGAATGACGATGGGGATACGGTAGTGCAGCGCCCATTCGATCTGCTGGTGAAAAGCCTGGTACTGCTGCTTTTCAAACGTCCTGTCCCAGTAAAAGTCAAGGCCGATCTCGCCCACTGCCACCCAGGCGCGCCGCTGCAACCAGTCTTCCACCCGCTTCAGTTCCGACACATATTCCTCTTTCACGGATGTCGGATGTAGCCCCATCATGCCGATGCACTTGCCCGGGTACTGCTGCTCCAGCGATAGCAGCGCATCGTGGGACTCGCTGTCCACGGCAGGTAAATAGAATTTCTCAACTCCTTCTTTCTCAGCCCGATGTATTACTTCATCGATATCCCGGGTAAACTCCTTGTTGTACAAATGACAATGCGTGTCGATCAGTTGCATATGAATAGAGACTTGTCCGTCGCAAATATCCCCAAAAACCAGCATATCAGTGCGTTATTATCCAGACGGGCGCAGCGAATATTCCTGCTGCAGATAAAAAACCTTATTGTGCCGCCCCCGTAAATTACTTTGGATAAATCAAAAAAAGATTTACCTTTAAACCAGTTTTCATAGGGTACGGATTAAAAACGGGCCAGGGTGTCTACCCAGGCCCAATTTATTTTATAGCATTGACGGGCCTTTCAGCCCCTTTTTCTGCCCTGTACAGCGCATACTTATCACTGTTTGATCACGCCGGAAATGATGTTTTCCGTCACAAAATTGCCACCGTATTTTCCGCAATGTATACAGCCATTCGGCTAACCATGAAGTTGTTTACTGAAATCATGCCAAATCAGCGGACCGCCACCGGCCGGATACTTTCGAACCGGTAACCTTTCTCCCCAAAATGAGCAAGCACCGCCGGCAGCGCCTCCTTGAGTCTTGGAAATGCCTTTTCACTGTCATGGAAGACAATGATAGATCCCGGGCGGGCATGCCGTATCACGTTGCGGGCGCACCTCCCGGGGCTTAGCGCCCTGTCGAAGTCCGCGCTGAGCACGTCCCACATGATGATTTCAAACTGGAAAGGAGCCTTTCGCAGCAGCGAAGCCTGGAAAGCGCTGATCCTCCCGTAAGGAGGACGGAAAAGAGCCGAATCGATATAACGGGCCGCTTCCCCGATGTCGTGCAGGTAATCTTTGTCCGAAGACTTCCACCCGTTGAGGTGATTTTGCGTGTGATTGCCCACCCGGTGCCCGTCTTCCAGGATCCGCCGGTAGATCAGCGGCTGCTCCCGGACGTTCTTGCCGATGCAGAAGAAAGTGGCCTTTGCGGCATACCGGCGCAGCTCGTCCAGCACAAAGGGGGTGGCCACAGGATGCGGACCGTCATCGAAGGTCAGGTAAAGCACTTTGTCTCCCGCCTTTTGCGGGAGGTCCCAAACCAGGCTGCCATACCATTTCTTTAGCCACCAGGGCGTCTTTACCAGGTAGAACATAGGCCCGTAAGTTACATACTCTCCTTCAGAAAGGTGTTGACATGCACCACCTGCGTACCTTCCCGGAAGATCTTCCCGTTCTTGCGGCAAAACTCAGTCTGGCTCGGCTCGTCTTTTAGTAATTTATCCATATAACGCCGGATCAGCGCGTCCTTCATGGACACCGGCTTGCCGAACAGCATCACGTCGTCGATATAACTATGGAGTAAAGGTTCCAGCTGATGATAGAACAGGTCCCGCGTGGCGAAGATATCGCTGCCGATGACCTTGTCCCCCGAAATGGCCACAAAGCCCACGATCGTACTGTCCGAACGTTTGAATTTATCGAGGAAATAGCGGAAATAGTCGTCGCTGCCCGACACATACTTTTTGTCCAGGTTGCGCGAAAGATAAGCCTGCGTGTTGTTCTTGAAAGCCCCCGACTGCAGCTGCTTGTCGATCTCCCGCCATATCAACACCTGGTTGGGCGTGGAATCCAGCGTTTTGCGCAGATGCGCATTGCCATAGCCGCCATAGCCGAACTTCTTCTCCTTATCACTCCAACGCCCCTCTTCCACACACATCACGGGCACATACTGGTCCTTGGCAGAAGGCCGCAGGATCGTATCCCGGACCACCATCCTGTCCTGCCTTCCCCCCGCAACGATCTCCCCACCCGCGATGTACACCGATTTATCCGAATGCGTGTTGATCCGCAGCCAATGCACATTTTCAAAGGAAGTCGTACCCCGCTCCGACACCGAGACCAAACCCTGGCTCAGCGCCTGGTTCAACGGCACCACATCCGCCAGGCCCGCACCGGGTCCCGGCCCACCTCCTTTCCGCCGGATAGGAATGATCTTCAGATTCTTAAACGTCCAGGCACTATCATAATCCACGTATAATGTCTCATACGTCAGCTGGGCAGATGCACTGACAAGCGAGCAACCGAGCAAAAGCGTCAAAAAACATTTCACATTCACAGCATTAGTCCATTAGAATAACGGCGGAACAGCAGGATTAGTACCCGTTCTACAATTTCTATGGACCCAGCCACCCAACTACTATCGTACATCCTTGCGTCGCACAGTTGTACCGCAACGCCCTACGCAGCAACAGACGCATTCCTGCAAATTCCTGCACCCCTCCTCCGGCGTCCCCTAGAGACCCCCCGACTATACTGGAAACTTTTAGAACACTTTCGCCATCAACCACCCCGAAAAGTTTCCAGTATGCTCCCCCAAAAAATACTTCTCCTCCGCCCTGCAAAACACGCATCACCCGGCAACATCGGCAAAACACCGCAAACGGAACACCCTCTCCCGCTTCCAAATAGAATGTTTGTACCTTTGCCCCCTATGAGCAAAAAAGTCAGGCTTCGCTTCGCCCCCAGCCCCACCGGCGGACTCCACCTGGGAGGCGTCAGGACCGTACTCTATAATTACCTCTTCGCCCGCCAGCACAAAGGCGACTTCGTCCTCCGCATCGAAGACACCGACCAGAGCCGGTATGTCAGCGGCGCCGAAGAATACATCCTCGACTGCCTCGCCTGGTGCGGGCTCATCCCCGACGAAAGCCCCTTCCACCCCGGCGCTTATGGCCCCTACCGCCAGAGCGAACGTAAGGCCAAAAGCATCTACGCCGAATATGCCCAGCAGTTGATCGACCAGGGCCACGCCTACTACGCTTTCGACACCACCGAAGAGCTGGAGAATATGCGGACCCAATACAAATCGGCCGAAAACCCCTCCCCCCAATATAACCACACCCTGCGGACCCGGATGAGGAACTCCCTCAGCCTGCCCGCCGCGGAAGTAAAAGCGCTGCTCGACGCCGGAACGCCCTATGTCGTACGCATCAAGGTCATGCCCAAAGAAGAGATCCATTTCACCGACCTCATCCGGGGAGAGGTCCGCTTTTCCACGGACGGCGTCGACGACAAGGTCCTGCTCAAGGCCGATGGCATGCCCACTTATCACCTCGCCGTGGTCGTCGACGACCACCTCATGGAGATCACCCATGCCTTCCGGGGAGAAGAATGGCTCCCCAGCGCCCCCGTACATATATTACTATGGCGTCACCTGTTCGGAGAGGATAAAATGCCCCGCTGGGCCCACCTGCCCTTGATCCTGAAGCCCGATGGCAACGGAAAATTAAGCAAACGCGACGGAGACCGCCTCGGCTTCCCCGTCTTCGCGATGAACTGGACAGACCCCGCGACCGGGCAAATCAATAAAGGATTCCGTGAAATGGGCTTCTTACCCGAAGCCTTTCTCAATATGCTCGCCATGCTCGGATGGAATGACGGCAGTGGACAGGAGCTGTTCACCCTGGACGAGCTGATAGAAAAATTCTCCCTGGACCGCGTCCACAAGGGCGGGGCCAAGTTCGATTTCGAGAAAGCGAAATGGTTCAACCAGGAATGGATCAAACGGCTACCCGTCAGCGCCTACCAGGACCAGGTGATCGGATTCTTCCGCGCCGCAGGCATCGACCCCCTCGGCAACGCAGGCACCACCGGCACGACCAACGCAAGCCCCGCCACCGCCCTGGACACCGTCGCTGAATTGAGCGAAATAGCGCCCGGCATCACCGGACCCGCCTCCATCCCCACCTACGACGAAACGCCAGCCCCCAGCCAGCAGGAAGAGAAATTCCAGCAGATCCTCACGCTGGTGAAAGACCGCTGCCACCTGCTGACCGAATTTGTCCAGCAGGCAAGCTTCTTCTTCCGGGCCCCTAACGCCGCAGACACCGACCTCAGCCCCGTCAAACCCAAATGGAACGACGCCAAACAATTATTCTTCGTGGAATGGATCAGGCAGCTCCAACTCATACGGACATGGGACGCCCCCACCCTGGAAAAAGAATTCAAGGAAATGGCCGCCGCTGCCGAGATCAAACCCGGCGACCTGCTGCTGCCCCTTCGCCTCATGCTGGTAGGTGGTAAGTTCGGCCCCGGCGTCTTCGACATCATCACCGTGCTGGGTCCCGAAGAATCCATCGCCCGGATCAAAGCGGTGCTGGCACAATTGCAGTCCTAAATCCTTACATTTGGCCATGTCAAATCACGCAACAACGAATCCCGGCAGACCCATCCGGGTGCTGGTAGCCAAGGTCGGCCTGGACGGACATGACAGAGGCGCCCGGGTGATCGCCACCGCCCTGCGGGACGCCGGAATGGAAGTCATCTACACCGGACTGCGCCAGACACCCGAAATGGTCGTCAATGCCGCCCTGCAGGAAGACGTGGACGCCATCGGCATCAGCATCCTCAGCGGCGCCCATATGACCGTATTCCCCCGGATCATCCAGCTCATGCAGACAAAAGGCATGGACGATGTGCTGCTCACCGGCGGCGGCATCATCCCTGAAGAAGACAGGGGACAGCTGCAGCAGCTGGGCGTAGGCACCCTCTTCCCCCCCGGTACCCCCACCGCCGAGATCGCCACCTATATCACCGACTGGGTCCGGACCCATCGCGATTTTTAAACAGCTAAAACCTTCCTCATGTATACCACCTTACACACCTATCTCACGGATAATATCCTCACCATCACCATCAACCGCCCCGACAAGCTGAACGCCCTGAACAAGACCGTCATGGCCGAACTGGACGAAGTGGTCAGCGAGGTTTATGTCAATAAAGAGATCAAAGGCGCCATCCTCACCGGCGCCGGCCCCAAGGCCTTTGTAGCCGGGGCGGACATCACCGAATTTCAGGGCCTCAGCGCGGAAGAAGGCCAGGCCCTGGCAGAGAGAGGCCAGGAAATATTCGATCGTATAGAGAGCGCGGCCAAACCCATCATCGCCGCCGTCAACGGCTTTGCCCTGGGCGGAGGATGCGAGCTGGCCATGGCCTGCCATTTTCGACTCTGCACGCCCAACGCCCGCTTCGGCCAGCCCGAGGTCAACCTCGGCCTCATCCCCGGGTATGGCGGCACGCAGCGCCTCACCCGCATCGTGGGAAAAGCGAAAGCCATCGAGCTGATGCTCACGGGCCGCATGGTCGACGCCCAGGAAGCCCTGCAGCTCCGACTCGTCAACTACATCATCGAACCTGACGAACTCCTCACCAAGGCCCGGGAGATCCTGTCCATCATTGGAGAAAAAGCGCCCCTGGCCGTCGCCAGGATCATCGAATGCGCCAATATTGCCGAAACAGACGGACTGGGAGACGGCTTTGCCTTCGAGCAGGAAGCCTTCGGCGAATGCTTCGGCACAGCAGATATGAAGGAAGGCACGGCAGCATTCCTGGAGAAGAGGAAGCCGCACTTTTCAGGGAAATAACCACACTTCGCAATCCGCTGTACTGACCCGGCGTTTTATCATTATGCGCATAAAGACCGCTGTCCGTCTGATCACGAACGCCCAACTCCTCCTGCTCCTGGGGATCGTCGCAGCCATTGCAGCCATCCTGTCGTGGTCCAGGGAAGGTCGCGCGCTGGCCCTGGAGTTCAGCCTGGGAGGCGGCGGGGTCCTGCTATTCTTTTCCCGCAGCATCATGGTGTCGCTGGCCCTTAGGACCAGCAAATATCCCGGCGTGTTATACGCCATCCTGGAAGAAATGAAGCAGACCCAAAGACTGGATATCACGCTGACAGACGCCATGCTGGATGAGATCCACCGGCCACCCTATCCCACCGCCCAGCTCCTGCAGGATAACAAGATCCACCCCAAAGGGGAAGACGAGTTTCAGTTTACGGAGCAGGGTCTCCATTTCCCCGGTGTGATCGTCCCCTGGAGGAACATTGCGGAATGGAAATACCTGCGGGGAGACGGCGAGTCCCCTTCCGGCTACATGCTGATCACCATCTCCCATGCGGACGACGAAACCAGTCATGGATATATACCGCTCGAAACCCTCCAGATCGACCGCATCGAAATGCTGATCGTACTTATCCATTTCAAAGGAAAGTACGGCAACCAATAGGCGAAAGCACCGCTAGTATCCAAACACCTCCTCCAGGCTCAGCACTTTCACCTCTCCCACTTTCTTCAGGTCATCCATATTCACCTTCTTATCCGAAGCCACCACGCAATACGTATATTTCTTTCCTGACAGCTGGTCCTGGTGGAACCGCTTTACATCCTCCATCGACAGCTTATCCAGCGCCTCATACTCCGTCTTACGCTGGTCATAATCCAGCCCCTTATCCTTCGCCGCCAGGTAAGAGAAGACGATCCCATCCTGGGTGACACGTTCCGTCTCGATGTCTTTCTTCAGGCTGACCTTGGCCAGCTCGAAACCCTTGTCAGAGACAGGCAGCTCGTTCAGCAGATCGTTCATCCCCTTCAGCGCATCGGCCATCTTATCCGCCTGGCAGCCGATGTAGGCAAGGATATAATAGGGATCCTCTTTCCTGGCCGGCGTACCGTAAGTAGCAAAGGTCGAATAGGCCAGCGCCTTCGATTCACGGATCGTCTGGAAAACGATAGAACCCATGCCGCCCCCGAAATAATTATCGAATACATCCACCACAGGCTCTTTATTGACATCATAAGGCGCCGCATTGCGGATCCAGCAGATCTCCGCCTGCACCATATCGTAATTGGCGAACAGCACCTGGCTCGTCGTCTGGCTGGTGAATGGATATTCCTTCCGGGCCGGCGCGGTCGTAAAGGCAGCCGGCAGCTTATGAACACTGGCAATCGTGGAAGTAAACGACTCCACAGGCAGCTTGCCATAATAAATGATGGAATGTTTATAGCTCAGCAACCCATGCAGGATATTCACCAGGTCTTCCGCCTTCAGGTTATTCAGCTCGTCCGTGGTGAGCACATCATTATACGGGTTCTTCTCGCCATAGCGGGCGTAGTTGATCAATCCCTGCAAAATGGCCTGCTTGTTCAGCTTCGCATTGGACCTTGCTTTCAGGATCCTGCCTTTCAGGGAAGCCAGGGCCGCCGTATCGGGACGGCAGTTGGCGAGAATGTCCTCGAAGAGCGCCGCCGCCTTGTCGAAATTCTCCTGCAGGCCCGTGATGCTCACGGTCGTCACGTCCGCCGTGGCATTGATGCTGAAATTACAGGCGATATTATAGAACTCCTTACTGATCTGCTCCGAAGAATACTTATCCGTCCCCAGGAACTGGAAGTACTGCGCCGCCAGGGGCAGCAGCTTGTTATTACGGCTGCCCATCTCCAGGCGATAGTATAAATGGAACAGCTCATTCTCCTTATTAGGCACATACAGCACGTCCGCAATACCCGCCTTGGCCCGGACGATCCCGCTGCTGAAATCCAGCCATTGAGGATGCATGTCCGACACAGACATACCTTCGATCTTCTTGACAAAAGGAGATTGCTTGCCCGCATTGGTCTCCACCGGCGTAATGGCCGGCTTGTCCACCTTCACGATGTTCTTGTCCTCACCCTTCCGCTTGTACAGCAGCACATAGTTATTCCCTAAATATTTATTGGCGATCGCCATGATCTCCGCCTTGCTGACCTTAGCCTGGTCATCCAGGTCCGAAACGTCCTTATCCCATTTCTCACCCCGGTGCTTGATAAAGCCATTCACCAGCGCGCCTGTGCGGGTAGGGTTCTTCTCCAGCTCCTCCAGCAGGGAGAGCTTGGCATTGGCCACGATGGCCTTGATGAGGCTCTCGTCGAAATTGCCCTTCTTCAGCAGGTCCACTTGCTGCATCAGCAGGTCTTTCACCTCTTCCAGGGTCTGCCCCTGCCGCGCATTGCCCACCAAAATAAACACGCCGTAGTCCTTGTACTGGAGCAGTCCCGCCTGCGAGCCCTGCACTTTCTGCTGCTTGTTGAGGTTCAGGTCCAGCAAGCCCGCCTTACCGTTGGAGAGCACGCTGGAGATCAGGTCCAGCACCATCGCGTCATGCGTAGTGGCCGCGGGCGTACGGTAGCAGATCCGCATGTTCTCCGCGCTGGGCCCGAAGATATCCTTGACGATCGGCGCCGTCAACGGCTTTTCCGGGGCGGGGTTATACAATTGCACAGGCTGGCGCTTCATATAGGCAAAAGCCTGGTCGACCTTTTTGATCAGCTGGTCAGGATCGATATCCCCCGCCATGATGATCGCCATATTATTCGGTACATAATATTTATGATAATAGTCCCGGATGGCTTTCAGGGAAGGGTTCTTCAGGTGCTCGATGGTGCCGATGGTCGTCTGTTGCCCATAGTTGTGCGTAGGGAAAAGGGAATGGAGCATCGCCTCGTACATCTTGTTGCCGTCATTGTCCAGGGTCCTGTTCTTTTCCTCGTACACCGCTTCCAGCTCCGTATGGAAGAGCCGGAGGATGGGATCGCGGAAACGCTCCGCCTGCACCACCAGGAACTTGTCCATGGCATTGGAAGGAATGTCCTCTTCATACACCGTCTCTTCCACCGCCGTATGCGCATTGGTGCCCGTAGACCCGATGTTGGCCATCATCTTGTCATATTCATTGGCAATGGCATATTTCGAGGCCAGCCCGCTGACACTGTCTATCCGGTGATAGATGACCCGGCGTTTTGCAGAGTCTTTCGTGGAGTTGTACTGCTCATACAAGCCGTCGATCTGGTCCAGGTAGGGCTTTTCCTTCGCCCAGTCCAGGGAGCCGAATTGGTCCGTGCCCTTGAAAAGCAGGTGTTCCAGGTAATGGGCCAGACCCGTATGGTCCCTGGGGTCCGTATTGCTGCCTGCACGGACCGCGATCCGCACCGACACCCGCGGCTCTTTATGGTTGGGGCTGAGGATCACCGTCAGTCCATTGGCCAATGTATAAAATCGCGCCTGCATGGGATCGCCCGTGACATACTTGTACGTGTAGCCCGCCGCACTGACCTGCTTCCACACATATTTGTCCTGCGCCAACAGCGTCTGCGATGCCAGGGATATTACCACCAGAACAAACGAGAAAAAGATCTTCCGTAGTTGCATATATAAAAGCGTGTTTAAAGAATATCCGATAAAGTACAATAATTTTTCACAATCCTGCCCTGCCGTTCATAAAAACCATTACGAACAATGGTTTCATCAGGACAGACCCCCCGATTACCAGTACAGGACCAATTCCCCTTCCCTATCTGGCCGTATTAGTTTACCTTTACGCCTCCAAAATAACAACTCAACAACTATGGAATATCGGATCGAAAAAGATACCATGGGCGAAGTGAAAGTGCCCATCGACGCATATTATGGCGCTCAGACCCAACGCAGTATAGAAAATTTCGCCATCGCCCAGGACATCAATCGAATGCCGAAAGAGATCATCCGCGCCTTCGCCTACCTGAAGAAGGCCGCGGCTCTCACCAACCTCGACGCCGGCGTGCTCCCCAAGGAAAAATCCGACCTCATCGGCCAGGTCTGCGACGAGATCCTCGCAGGCAAGCTGGACAGCTGGTTCCCCCTCGTCGTCTGGCAGACAGGCAGCGGGACCCAAAGCAATATGAACGTCAACGAAGTCGTCGCCTACCGCGGACATGTTCTCAAAGGCGGCAAGCTCACCGATAAGGAAAAGGCCCTGCATCCCAATGACGACGTGAACAAATCCCAGTCGTCCAACGACACCTTCCCCACCGCCATGCACATCGCCGCATATAAGATGCTGGTGGAGATCGCCATACCCGGCATCGAACAGCTGCGAAATACCCTGGCAGCCAAAAGCGCCGCCTTTAAAAAAGTGGTCAAGATCGGCCGTACCCACTTCATGGACGCTACGCCCCTCACCCTGGGTCAGGAATTCAGCGGATATGTCTCCCAGCTGGACCACGGTCTGAGGGCCATCAAAAATACCCTCGCCCATCTCTCCGAGCTGGCGCTCGGCGGCACCGCCGTAGGCACCGGCATCAACACTCCCCCGGACTATGCCGACAACGTGGCGAAAAAGATCGCCGCGCTCACCGGTCTTCCCTTCATCACCGCCGAAAACAAATTCGAAGCCCTGGCCGCCCATGACGCCATCGTGGAAGCCCACGGCGCCCTGAAGACAGTCGCCGTCAGCCTGATGAAGATCGCCAACGACATCCGCATGCTGTCCTCCGGCCCCCGCAGTGGCATCGGCGAGATCTTTATCCCCGACAACGAGCCCGGCTCTTCCATCATGCCCGGTAAGGTCAACCCCACCCAATGCGAAGCGCTCACCATGATCGCCGCCCAGGTCATGGGCAATGACGTCGCCATCAACATCGGCGGTGCGACAGGACACTTCGAGCTGAATGTGTTCAAACCCGTGATGATCTATAATTTCCTCCACAGCGCCCGCCTCATCGGCGATGGCTGCGTCAGCTTTTCCGAACGCTGCGCCAAAGGCATAGAGCCCATCGAGGCCAATATCCGCAAACACGTGGAGAACTCCCTGATGCTCGTGACCTCCCTCAATACGCACATCGGCTACTACAAGGCTGCCGAGATCGCCCAGAAAGCGCATAAGGAAGGGACGACCCTGAAAGAAATGGCCGTAAAGCTGGGACATGTCACTCCGGAACAGTTTGATCAGTGGGTCAGGCCGGAAGGGATGGTGGGGAAGATCGATTGATCCGCTTTTGCAGGTACAGGCAAATAAAACAGGCGATGATCCCCAAATTAATGGCATACTCCGTCGATACAAAGAGAAGAGAAAAGAGATAGTCCAGGATCATTTTTTTACTGTACTCCCACGTGGAGTAATAAAAGATGGAGCCGACGCTGTAGACCAGGATGGTCGAGGAGAGCCAGAACAAAGGCTGCCAGAGTAAATGACCATACCCCTGTTCCAGCAGCAGGTCGACAAAGGCCGCGCAGGCAGACAGCAGCAGGAGAAAGGCAAAGGCCACCGTCGCCATGAGGTTGAGCTCATAAAAAGAGCCCTTCCACCAGAAGATGCAGCACACCAGCGGCATCGCCCCCAGCAGCCAGGCATCGAACCTCCTGACCCCAGGCTGGACGGAACATTTATAAAATATGAACAGCAGCCCTGCGCATTGCAAAGGGAAATACAGATTGTAGATCCAGTGATTACTGGTCATCGTGAAACTGGACCAGAGCATGCCCCCAATCTCCACAACGGCCTTAAGGCCCTTTACCCAAACCAGGCACCGATAGGGCAGCGGCCACGACCTGCGGTAAACAATACATCCTATCAGGAAGGAAACAAATTCCAGGTAATATGAAATCAGCATTAAATGCCCAATGACCACCAGCTTCAAAGGCTATGTTTTTGCAAACATAATTAAATCTATCGCACCAGTATTTTTTCCGTCATTAATGGCACCGCATAGCCATTTTGCAGCCTGAATACATACACCCCCGGGGAAAAGGCATGAATGTCCAGCGTGAAATGATCTTCCGTAGTCTCCCGCTGCAACATCACCTTGCCGGTGATATCATAGAGCGTCGCCACCCAGGGCTTGCGTTCATGCGATGTCCCCTCCACGTATAAAGTCGAATGCGCCGGGTTAGGATAGACCTTACAGACAGGGGCCTTCGCCGGAGGCCCGGGCCCCGCGCCGCCTTCCTCCAGGTACAGTGTCTTCAGGTAGATCATCCGCAAAATATATCCTTTG
The DNA here is from genome assembly GCF_030546645.1 of Flavitalea plasmicola. Taxonomy (GTDB): domain Bacteria; phylum Bacteroidota; class Bacteroidia; order Chitinophagales; family Chitinophagaceae; genus Puia. Next base: position 63,435 of record NZ_JAUOTO010000005.1, on the reverse strand, counting down.
TAGGGAGGGTTGGAGACGGAGGTCCCCAGCGTGCCGGAAGAGTCGATGGCACAGCAGGAATTATCCACTGACACGAACAGCGTATCGCCCGATGGCGCCACCGTGATGTTGCGGAGACGAAGGCCTGGCAGATAATGCAGCGTATCGGTAGGCAAGGCGGCACTGTCGATGCTGAGACCGTCCGGCTTCAGCTTCAGCCGGAAAAGCCCGTTCTTCAGGGAAGGCACCAGCAAGGAATAGTTCCATCCCGGGATGGCGCCCTGGCCGTAAAAGGCGATGGAGGCTGGGGCGATCGTAGGCCAGTACATATTGGAAGGCTTGCCCTGCGCCGTCTTATTGGTCGCACGGTTCCAGTTATAGAAAGAGAAGATCGGTTCATGCAGGGTAGTCGGCGTAGTCAGACAAAATCCTGTCTCGCTGATCACGGCCTTATTGGCCAGGTACATGCTGTCGCCTGCCACGGAAGTATAGTTGTCATCACAAAGCCCCGCCACCTTCGGCCAGCCATAATTGGTATGCGGGAGGATAATATTCACTTCATCGTCGCTCCGGTCGCCATGCTCGCTGCTGTAAAGGATATAGCTCGCACCCCCATTCACGGACCCGAACACCAGCCCCTGCGGATTGCGGTGACCAAAGGAATACACCGGAGATTTCGCCGAAGGGGCCGCGCCGGCGGGAAAGGGATTGTCGCCCGGTATCCATTGTTGCGCAAGAGGCAGCGCAGGGTCCGGCTCCGTATTCAGCCGCAGCACCTTGCCCTGGATGACCGTCGTATCCTGCGCATAGTTGATACGGTCCACATTCGCCAGGTTGCCGGCGCCCATGTCGCCAATGGTGTAATAGAGATGGTACCGCCCGTCGCTCTCTACCAGCGGGCTGATGCGCAATCTTCCCGAGTTATGGTCGCTGCTGCCATCCAGGTCGTTCACGACATCGTCCACCCATGTCAGCGCGCCGGTGGAAAATCCATAGCTGTACCGGGCGATCTTCGTCTTATAGCTGCAATAATTTCCGCCCGTGCTGGCGACGCCGCAGCTCACCTTGTGATAGACAAAGGCGATATAGACCCAGGGCTTCCCGGAATAGAACTGCGGGTGGATGGCCAGGCCCATCAGCCCCCCTTGCGGCCAGGCAGCAGGGTTAGTAAAATCCTTGCTGCCACCCAGGTCCAGCAGCAGACGGGCGCCTTTATTGCCCGGGTGGATCTTCCACACTTTATAGTCATGGGCCGCCGCGACCCACAAGGAATCATCCGGTCCATACACCATCTCCCAGGGCGTATTCATTCCCGCTAGGCCGCTGGCAGGGTACAAAGTGTCGACCTTGAAGGTCTGACCGTAATAAGTAACAGTGAGTTGCGCAAAAGAGCAGAGGGTTGAGCACAGGCACGCGGCGAGGCTGTAAGCATATAGGATATAGCTTTTCATCGGGACAGGATCTGCAAATAAATGTAATATCCGCCGCATTTGGAATAGTAGATTTTCCATTTGCCCGGGTATTTATACGATTGACCACCATTAAAATAAAGGGTACTTTTATAATCAATTTCGATCCTTACCATTCATTCTTATGAAAACTACTTTTACACCTACCCTGTTCGTAAAGGTTTTTCTAGCCATCGGCCTACTTTTCCTGTATTCGAAAAAAGGTCTTGCCCAGGCATCCGACAACTGTTCGGGCGCACCCGCCCTGACGGTGAGCGCGGGCTGTTCTGCCTCCGTCGGCAACCTGAAAAATATGACCCCGTCCACAGGTAACCCTGCCGGATGCGGCAATAATGGCTCCGCCGACGTTTGGTTTAAATTCGTCGCGACAAACCCCTGGCCGACCATCAACATGAATGGCATGGGCTCCAATCTGAAGGCCGCCACCGCCGTCATACAGCTGCTGTCAGGCGCCTGCGGATCGATGACGTCCATCGCCTGCGTTTCAGGCAATCCCGCCGCCAGTTCAAACAGCCTCTCCCTCAATGTAGGCAACACCGTCGGAGGCAGCGGACTCACCGTCGGCAATACCTATTACGTACGGGTATACACGAACACCAGTACGGGCACGATCACCACCAATAGCTGGACGTTCTCCATGTGTGTCACCAACCCCTCCAATTCCTCGGTCGACTATGGGAAGAGCTATGTGAATATCACCAAGGGCACCACGGGGGGTACCGTGGAGACAGGCGATATCCTGGAGATACGCGCCACCATGGTCGTCAAAGCCAACGCAACCTTCAACACTACCTTCACCGACGCCATTCCCACCAATGCGAGCTATGTTCCCGGCACGCTGCGGATCCTGACGAATGAAGGAAAGATATACCAGCAGTTCACCGACGCCGCTGACGGCGATGCCGCAAGCATCAGCGGGTCCGCCATCACCATCAATATGGGTGCCGCCGCCACCAGCACCACCGGAGGCTATATCGCCAACACCAGCAAACCGAATTTTTATGGCACCACCTGTATCATGGTAGTGTCTTACAGGATCCGCGTCACCGGCGGCTATGGCTCGCAGATCGACGTGGGCAACGGCACCATCAGCTACAACACCGGCAATGCGCCCGCCGGCATCATCTTCCCTTCCAACACTATCATGGTGTTTAAGAACTATGGCCTCTGCGCCAACTCCGTAGGCACCAATGCCCTGATCAATGAATACGGCGGAACCTTCGGCTCCGGGAATGTAAAGGACAGGACGGCCTCCAATAAAGTGCCGGCCAATTATACTTATGCCGCTTTTTCCAACAGTGCCGCCATGCCCCAGGACTATTATTACGGCGTGTCCAATAACACCAGCGGCGGCACGACCCTCGCCACCGGCTATGCCACCTCCAACACCGCCTACTCCATCCCCGACGGCGGCAATCACAGGATCTTCGGCGTATGGGATATCATTGGCGACCACACAGGCGCCACCAATCCCCTGCTGGGCAATCCGCCCACCGATGACCTCAACGGCGCCAGCGGAGGATATATGGTGGTCGTCAACGCCGCTTACCGGACAGACACCGCCTTCCTGGATACCGTATATAACTTATGTCCCAACACCTATTATCAGTATACCGCCTGGTTCCGCAACATCTGTTCCCATTGCGGCTGCGACTCCAACGGGACAGGCAACACCAGCAGCGGGTATATTCCCACGGGGCCCGGCGACTCATCCGGCGTCCAACCCAACCTCACTTTTAATATCAACGGGTATGATTATTATACCACGGGTAATATGCCTTACACCGGGCAATGGGTGCAGAAAGGATTCACGTATCTGACGGGCCCCACGCAGACCACGATGATCGTCAGCATCCGTAACAATGCCCCCGGCGGCGGCGGTAATGACTGGGCGATCGATGACATCGGCGTAGCCTCCTGTTACCCCAGCATGGTCCTCACCCCCAACAAACCCGATACGCTTTGCCAGGGAACAGACGACACCGTCCGTTTTAAAGTGAACTCCTTTTTTAATAACTATACAGAGTGGAAGCTGGAGAAGAGCATGGATAATGGCGTCACCTGGACGACCACCGGCGTAGACACGACAGGCAAGCCGGCTTCCGGCAGCGGAACGCCCGTGTACAACGCAGGCACTGGCCAATATGAATATCTGGTCACCCGCTATTTCAGGTTGAACCTGGTGGACACGCTGATCAAATACCGGATCACCGTCGCCAGCACCACCGCCAACCTGAGCAACCCCAATTGCTCGTTCATCACCCTGTCGCCCAAGATCATCAAAGCCGTCAACTGTAATATCGTTCTGCCCGTCAGGCTCCTGAGCTTTAAAGGACAGGTGAAAAATACGCCGGGGGACGGACAAGGCGGCTATGGCTTCCTGCAATGGGTGTCCACCGAAGAGACAAATGACCTGATCTTCACCGTGGAGAGCAGTGATGACGGCAGCAGGTTCACGTCCATCGGCACCGTACATGGACAGGCCGGGGCCGGCCTGGGGGCAAGCTACCAGTTTACAGATCTCACGCCGCTGGCAGGAGCACGTTACTACCGCCTGCGCCTGACATCCGGAACCTATAGCACCTATAGCAGCCAGGTAATGGTGAGCGACGGCAGCATCGAGCTGGCCATCCGCAGCCTGGTCAACCCATTCACCGACCATATCACCATGGAGCTGGCCAGTCCCGGCAATGCCACCCTGCGCCTCAGCCTGGTGGACATGTATGGCCGGGTGGTAAAAGTCCAGCAGCAGACGCTGACCCAGGGGTTGAACAATTTCGAGATCCGGGGATTGGGCGGGCTATCCAACGGGACGTATATCCTGCAGCTGACGACAGGAGATAAGATCTTCACCCAGAAGATGGTGAAGTACGCGAAATGAAAATGAGTTGATCCGTACCCTTATAGTTTACTGACCGGAGCCTTTCCGGTCAGTTTTTTATTTTATCATTCCATTCATATTCTTTTTTGATATCCTTTATTGGCTCTGCACATCTTGGAATAGCAGGATCGCCATCACGCCCATTGAAATGGACGCATCGACCAGGTTTATTACTCCATCGAATAGCTATTTTTTTTAGTATTCACTACTTTATTTAGTACCTTGGCGCTATAATTCAGGATAAAATTGTGGAAAACAAGATCAGCTGGTTGAACGGAACTAGCCTTGATTTATAGAACTTCGACTGCCGGATGGTGATCACCAGGTTATCCATATCCATATCTCCGAGTGTAATAGACAAAGTCTCATGGACTCTCAGCCCGAATGTATAGGTCAGGATCAGGGATATGCGAACCATATAAGGCTCGATATGGCATTTGTTCGTTTGATAGCTCAACGCCCCATCAAAAAGACGCTTTAGCTCGACCTGACCACGGACGCATAGGATTGAACGGACCTTCGGGATAATCCGTCTCTATCATGTTTCTTTATCAGTACGTCATCAATCGTACCGGGCAAAATTGCCGCAAACGTCTGCACCCGTTCGTTAATGTTCGCCAGAAAGTCTTTCAGCAAACAGGATCTGCCGTAGACGGTTTCCTCTGCAAGACCTTGCTCCTGCACCATATAATCAAGATATTTGTCCCGGCAATCCTGGAACGGGATGAGCGGCTCAGGTTCTGCTGTTAGGCAATCCAGCATCTTGAACCAGCTTACGGCGTCATAGATAAATCGTCTTTTGGAGTACCTGGAATACGTATTGTCCCTTCGGCGCACCTTTTCATTTTTAGCCCATCTTTCCGCAGCTTTCTCAATTTCGTGGATAGATATCTTCCGGATGGTATGGCAGCGCAATAAATCCATAATGAGCAATTGATACTGTGCCATTCTACGCAGGGTGCCATCTCTGGCTTTGAGATTGTCCCAATACTGTAAGTACAAAAGGCGTTCCTGTAAAAGGGGTGCGGAAGTAAGGCGCTTGCGAGTGTGCCTTCGTTCAAACAGCCGATTAAATAAGGGGATTCGGTCTTCCGGAAGTTCCCCTAAACGATTGATCCTTTTCAGCCAATCTATTGACAGCACGACAAACTTCTTGGCTCCCGATTTGGAGAATGTCTTTTTCATTGGATGATGGTGTTTCGACCTTGCCCAGGCCGATGCAGCCCTTTCGATATCATCAATCGAGACAAGCCTTTCTTTTTCCAAATGAAGAAACTCAACTATTCGTAATAGATACTCCGCTATAATCTTCAGCGTTTCCCGGTAAAGTCCTCTACCGGCCAGGTATTCCAGATATTCTTCCCGCTCGTTGAGTAGCGGTGCTTCCAGGTGCTTATTTAAGTAGTAAGCCCTTCTGATCACTTGATGTAGCATGGTTGACCTCCTTTTTTTATAAAAGATAAAAAGGAGGATTGACTAACCACTCTATGTTGCCTATATTTGGGATTATTGGGTATTTGTGCCCAATTATAACTGGAAAGAACGATGACAATAAACCCTTGGGACTCAATTTTTATAGACGATTTTGAATCTGCTTACAAAATTGCCGATCAGAACTATTCCAAGACAAATGAGACTTTTGATTTAAGGGCCAGGGCAATATCTGCGTTTTTGCGGGGTAATTATGAAAAGGCTCTTAAGGATTATTTGCTATTGAACGACATTGAGCACAACGTAAATCGGATAAGTGACGGAACCTATCTGAATATTGGGCTTTGCTATTATGCAATGGAGGAAATCGAGGAGGCGCTTGGGTATTTTAAATACCCCGTTGAAAATCCAAAGTTAAAGATGTACACAAGTGACATATCTGTTCCTGGTTCTATTCTTTTCTACCTGGCCATTAAACTAAACCGATTAGATATATTAAAAATAGCGACAAAAGAACTCAAAAAACGAAAGACAACCATCCCCTTATTCCTCCTCGGTCAGATATCAGAATTGGACCTTAATAAAATGTGGGAAGAGCAAACACACGAAATTTTGAAAAATAGAAAGGAATGCAAAGTTGAATTTTATAAAGCTGCCAAAGGATTGCAAAGTGGCAATTCTGAAGAATATCAAGAGCATTTAAATCGTTGTGTTGCCTTAAAAGGCAATTATCTCGAGTTTGAATATTATATAGCCAGAGTCGAGCAAAGTAAATTATAATAACCACTTACGTACAAGGAGATTCGCATTCGAACTGATTTTGAGAGAAAGTTATTTTCGCGACTGAACCTCCAGCGGGTGAAATCTTGTAAATTCAATTGACGAAAGCGACCTCAACGATTAAACCTTATGTCACGTCCATATGATATAATCAATTAAAAATCAATTCAATATTATTGGAATACCACATAACCGTCTACGCAACATAAGACCTGAAATTAAATGAGCTGACGCATCAGGACATCGGTCAGATGGATATGTATGTTCGCATGTTCGAGGATTTGCATACTACAGAAGGCGATAATCCCACCATAGGCATAGTTCTTTGCGCTGAAAAAAATCAGGCATTAGTAAAATATAGCATTCTGGAAGAAAGCAAACAAATCTTCGCTTCGAAGTATAAATTAATTCTTCCCACAGTTGAGGAATTGAAAGCAGAATTGGAAAGAGAAATTCAATTCCTTAAAACTCCCTAAGCCTGCACCGAATCCACCCGCGCCCTGCTCTTCCAGTTTTATGGCGCCGCCGCAATCTCGGCCAGGGCATCCGCCGCAGCGCGGGAAGAGGCAGCGTCACTCATTGCGGCACGCTGGTCTTTGATGACATCCAGGAACTTGGATACATAGCTCCCGGCGCCATCCTTCTTATATTGTATGGCTATCCGCTTCAGCTCGCTGATACCGTCCTGCGCAAGGGAAGGGCTTTCAATGCGGCCGATCATGGCCGCAAACACCTCCATCAGATGGATCTTATCCTGTAACCGCCCATTTACATACCGGTGAAACACAAATGCCCATTGTTCCTCCCCACCGTACTTCGCATACACACGCGCAATCGCCTGGGTAAGCGGCCCCTGGTTGTCCTTCTCCAATGTCTTGGCGTATTTCATGGCGGCTATGGAGTCTATTTCTCCAATGGCAGTGATGGCCGCACCCTGCACGCTGTAGGATCCGCCATCCAGCGCCCGGACGAATACAGGTAAATAACGCCGGTCTTTCAGGATCGCCAGCGTGATTAGGGCAGCCGTCCGAACCAGGGTATTGCTATCCCCGTCCGCGATCTTCGCCAGCACCGGCAAGGCGCGATGGCGTAATTGCTCATTGGCATTCCTGATATCTTCATGATCCCTGTTCAGCATCCTGATGGCCAGGTTCCGTATGCCTGAATATTTATCCGACAGGGCCGAAAGGATCACGCTTTGCGCCCCCGGGTCTTCCTGGTGCGATGCGGCCGTCTTGACAGCCTCCGAACGGTCGGCAAAAAGAGGGGCATTAAAATATTGGTAGACATATTCCTCCAATGTTTTATTATCCTTTTCCCGCGCCACCAGCGCCCTTTCCGCATCGAAATTCACCAGCTGAGGCCTGGAAGGCATCGGGAAGCTGAAGGTGTCGGCCTTACCGACCACCCATACCCGCTGGCGCTGTTTATGGCCGCCGGCATACAGATCGATGGATACAGGCAGCACAAAAGGCGGACCCTCCTGCAGCTGGCGTACGGCAACGACCTCTTTGCCGGCATCCTGGTCCCAACGAAAGGTGATATCCAGGATGGGATGGCCGGCGCGATAATACCATTGATCGAAGAACCAGTTAAGATCCCTGCCGCTGGCCGCTTCCATTGCCAGCCGGAGTTGCGGCACCTCCGCGGGCTTATAGGCATTCTCCGTAAGATAGATATGCAGCCCCCGGTAGAATGCTTCATCGCCCAGGTAGTGGCGCAGCATATTCAGGATGCGCCCACCCTTCTGGTAGGTCACTCCGTTGAAAACCTCTTTGACCTCTTTATAATTGAATTCAACCAGTTTTTTCGACGCATTGTCCTCGTTGTTCCAATATCCCTGTAAGCCATCATAAACATGTTCATCCGCGGCATCCTTTCCATATTTATACTCCAGCCAAAGGATCTCGCCCAGGTCGGCAAATGATTCGTTCAAGGTGAGATGGCTCCAGCTTTCAGCAGTCACATAGTCGCCGAACCATTGATGAAAAAGCTCATGCTCGATGCCCGCCTCATAATACCTGTCCATCAGTTGCCGCCGGGTACCCTGGGTGGCTTCCCCAAACAAGGCGGCGGAAGTGTTTTCCATTGCACCGCTGACATAATCCCGCACAACGACCTGGGCATATTTATTCCAGGGGAAATCCACTCCCAGCACCCGCGAGAAGAACGCCATCGCCTCCGGGGTATTGCCGAAAATATCTTTGGCATAGGCAGCATAGTCCGGCTCCAGGTAATAAGCCACCTCCTTGCCGTGCCAGTATTCCCGGTGGATCCTGAAATCGCCCACTGCCATCATGAACAGGTAAGGAGAATGCGGCTGGTCCATTTTCCAGGTATCGGACCGTGTTCCATCCCCATTACGCTGTTGTGATGCCAGTCTGCCATTGGAAAGCGTGACGTATTTGGAAGGCACCGTTATGACCATCTCCTGCGTTGTCTTCTGGCCGGGCTGGTCCAGGGTCGGGAACCAGCAGGAGGCGCTCTCCGGCTCTCCCTCCGTCCAGATCTGTACAGGCTTGCCCTTCTCGCTGCTGTCGGGATTGATGAAATAAAGACCCTTTTCCCCCTTGCTCCTGCCTTTTAATTCATTCGGCTTTGCGGTGTATTCAATGCAGAGGGTATAGTTTTCCGTATGCCTGTACATCCTGTGCAATGTAATGGCGATGGTCAGGCTGTCATAGCTAAAGGCCAGGGGGATATCAGCGCCTTTCTCCTGCAAAGTGATCCTTTTGATGTCCATTCCCTTTGCATCCAGCCGCAGGGAGTCCGTCTGGTAAAAATGCGGCCGGAGCGTTATCCATTCCCTGCCATAGAGGTAGCGTTTCTTATAGTCAAAACTTACTTCCAGCCTGGTGTGTACCAGGTCATTGATCCTTTCGGGTGTCGCACGGTAGCCCGCAAGGGCCGGCTGGCCAAAATATCCCTGTTGCGCCACGGCATGGCGGGAGAGGCCGGCGACGCATAGCGCGGCCAGCACGACAATAATAGTTCGCATTTGATGGGTTTTACTAATGAATCGCTTGTTCGTAAGCCGATCTTACCAGGCTGTCCCCGGGGATCTTGTCAGCCGCCGGCAGCAGCAGCCGGCGCCTCTCCTCATTGGCATTCAGCTTGCCGGCAGCAGAGAGAATGCCTATCCAGTTATGGGTTGATATACTGTCCGCATCGATCAACAGGCCCAGCGCATGCACTTTGTCCGCATCGGAACCCATCGACCCCACCCTGGCGATGACAGCGCTTATATCTTCCTGTGGGAGCGGGTGGCTGCTGAGCACAAAGTCCAGGTACCTGCGGCTGACATCAGTCGATCGCAGATGATCCAGCTCATCCAGCAATGCCCTGTTGCCCCCTTTTTCATATAAGCGCATCATCCTGTCACGTCCGCCGAACCCAAAAGCGATCATCTCCCTCAGCGCTTCCCGGACCACCCGCCTGCCTTCCGCATCCGCATCCAGCTCCTCGCCATGGTCCCGGATCTCATAGCTGATCTTCTCCTGGATCCCGCCTTCCGCCAGCAGCCTCACCTCATTGTGCCTGTATTTAATGTAGCCTCCGGGAGAGATGCTCCGGATGGCCCTCTCATCCTCGCTTAATTCGATCTTCCCTGCGTATTTTATCTGCTCGTAATCGTCACCGCTCTTGATGGTGATGGAGACATGGTTCTTATCTCCATTTCCCGTCCAGGGTGTCTTGAAATACACCCGGAGGAATACCAGGCAGAAGGCGATCAGAAAAAAGGTGAGTTTCATAAATGCTTGTTTACTTACAGGTCGTCCTTGCCCGCACGGCCCGAGATGAGGTAGTAGGCCAGCAGGCCCGCGCCCAGGCTAAAGGCCATGATAGCAATCGAATGCAGTCCGAAGGGCTGGGCAAAATTGATGATGCTGAGGCCGCCCCCGATGCTGAGCAATACACAGATCCATTGCAATATGACCTTCCGGTTGTCCCTCTTTTTATTGGCCAGCAGACGGCTGACGATACCCTCCTGGGTGCCGGACTCGATGATCTTGCTTTTTAGACGATGATCCAGGTTCCGTTGCAGGATCTCGAGTATTAAATAGGTAATGATATACATCACCATCAAAATACCGCCGATATTCAATGTATCCCGGATCATCCCCCTGTCGATCAACGGCTCATTACGGTCCTGGGCATATGCAGCGGCGACAGAGAGAAACACCGTGAAAGTTGCGATTATTCTTTTCATTATATTATGCGTATAAAGGATCAGACAGCTACTGCTGTAAATAGTTGCAAAAAGATCAGGAAAATTCCAGCATCTTCATCCGGCGCTGATAATGTTTCAGCAATGCCCGTCCACGGAAAAGCAGGATGACCAGGCTGGCTGCCACTACCAGGCACAGCAGCAGGGCCGGGACATTTTCCAGGACTTGCAGGAAAGACCTCCGGAAAAGATAGCCGGGTACGACGATGACCCCTCCTGCCATCGCCAGCAGGCAAACCAATACGCTGTCCCGCCGGCTCCGCCTGCGGCCCGCAGGCAGCCGGGCCATGATCGATGCGGTGGTTTCCATGTCCACGGCAGTTGCTGGCATAAGCGCCATCGCTTCGATCAGCAGGCTGTAATTGGCCGCCTTTCTCATGCATAGATCGCATGCATCCAGGTGTGCGATGGCCTCCTGCCTGCAATTTTCCCTGTGCAGCACATATTCCTGTATGTCCGTGTCAGAAAGATGGTGATGGTTCATAGTTCATCTTTTTTATAAGCTGTCAGCACATGTTCCTTCAGCTGCTTCCTCGCCCTGAACAAATAGCTTTTTACGGTGCCCTCCGGCAGGGAAGTGATCTCCCCGATCTCCGAATAGCTCATTGCCTCCTGGTGGAACAGGACGATGAGGGTCCGGTAGACAGGTGGCAGCAGCGCCAGCTTTTCCGACAATATTGCCGTCAGCTGCTTATGGGCGATAAGGGATTCAATGGCATTCGATGCCTGCGCATTTTCCTCCTCTTCCGGAAGGAAGTTTTCGCCCGGAAGAATAAGTCGTCGTTTTTCGAGAAAATTGAGGCAGGTGTTATAGGCAATATGGCCGATCCAGGTAGAAAGCCTGGCAGCATGCCGGAAGCCCGGGAGATGCTTGAACGTATTCAGGTAAATGTCCTGTATGATATCTTTCCGGTCCTCGGCGTTCCCGATCATTCTGCCGACTATCTGTCCCACCAGGCGCTCCGTGCTTTTTATAACAGCTTCGAATGCCCGGCTGTCACCCTGCAATATTCTTTCAACAAGTTGTTTTTCCGCCTGTCTGTTTATGCTGTTATGGTCCACTTACTGACATTTGACAGGCCGCCGGGAAAAATGTTGCAGATTCTGTTACGCCTGTACCGAGTCCACTTTCGTCTGCTCTTCCAGCGCAGGAGCGGGCGTATCGGTAGGTTTGTGGAAGAACTTCTTCTGGAACAGCAGGATCGTGATCACACCCACCGAAATGGATGCATCTGCCAGGTTGAAGACAGGGCTGAAGAACTCAAAATCCTCGCCGCCCATAAAGGGGAACCAGGAAGGATAATGCGTCTTCACCAGCGGGAAATACAACATATCCACTACCCTGCCATGCAGGAAGGAAGTATAGCCGTGCGGAGGAAATATTTTGGCGACATGGTCGAAAGTGCTCTCTTCGAAGATCAGGCCGTAGAACATACTATCCAGCAGATTGCCCAGGGCGCCGGCAAAGATCAGGCCGGCACAGATGATAAAGCCACGATGATATTTTTTCTTGATGATCGTCTGTATATAATAGATGCCGAATACGACGGCCACGAGACGGAAAAGGGTGAGGGCCATCTTACCCCAGGTGCCGCCGAATTTCCAGCCCCAGGCCATGCCCTCATTCTCCACGAAATAGATCTGCGCCTTGCTGCCCAGCAATTTGATGCCATTGTCATAGGGCGACACCTGCTCCCGGAAGATCTCCGGAGGATGGCTCAGGGGCATATGGGTCTTGACCCAGACCTTCAGGGACTGGTCGGCCACGATGATCAGCAACACGATGAGAAATACGGTTCTAGCCTTCACGATAACAATATTATATTTAAACTAAAGGGACAAATATACATCCTATTCCTCGAAATACACCCGCTTCACCCGCTGGCTTACCCCCGTAAGGATCTCGTAGGGAATAGTCTGGGCCCAGTGCGCCAACTGATTGACAGAGAGCTCCTTGCCAAAGACCACCACCTCATCGCCCTCGTGCACGTCCCCCATCCCCGAAATATCGATCATCGTCATATCCATGCAGACGCTCCCGATGACGGGTGCCAGCCTCCCTTTGACCCACATTTTACCCACCCCATTGCCCAAACTGCGCGGATAGCCGTCCGCATACCCGATCCGGACCGTGGCAATGACCGTGTCCTTTCCCGCAATACCCCTTCGATTGTAACCCACCGTTTCCCCCTCTTTCAGCCGTTTGATCTGGGCGATGGTGGACTTCAGGGTTGAGACGTCCTGGAGCTCCAGCTGATGGGAGTCCGCACTGTCGACACCATAGAGCCCGATGCCCAGCCGCACCATATCCAGCTGCAGGTCCGGATGACGGATAATGGCCGCCGAGTTGGCGATATGCCGCAGGAATGAGTAGGGCAGCGCCTCCTGCAGCCTGGCCACCGCCGCCCGGAAGATCCCCGCCTGGAGATGCGTATAGTCATCTTGCTGCGCTTCCTCGCTCGCAGCCAGGTGGCTGAAGACGCTTTGTATCTTGAAGTTCGCCCCTTTCAAAGCACGCAGGAGGCCGTCCATATCATTTACGCCGTCCGTGGAAAAGCCCAGCCTGTTCATCCCCGTCTCCAGCTCCACATGCACGGGAAAAGTAAGCACCCCTTCTTTCTTTAGCCACTTGTCGAAAGCGTTCAGTAAATTAAAAGAAAAGATCACGGGCTCCAGGTTGTATTCCACCAGCAGATCGAATGAGCTGTTCTCCGTATTCATCACCATGATCGGCATATGAATCCCCGATTTCCGCAGGATCACTCCTTCATCCGCATAGGCCACCCCCAGGTAGTCGACCCCATCCCGCTGCAGCCGGTTGGCGATCTCAAAGCTCCCGCTGCCGTACGAGAAGGCTTTTACCATGGCCATCAGCCGCGTGGTCGGCGGCAGGCGGTGACGGTATTGCCCCAGGTTGTTCGTCATGGCGTTGAGGTTGATCTCCAGCACCGTCTGGTGAATTTGCTCGGACAGCAGCCGGTCGATCTCCTCGAACGCAAAGACACGGGCCCCTTTCAGGAGAATGGTCTCGTCACGGAAATGCAGCTGGTGCACATCTTTTCTGAACGCCTCTACGGACGGATAGAACGACGCAGCGCCCCGGAACACTTCCACCATCGCCGGCGCAAACGCGCTGATACGTTCCCCGATGCCCACCAGCCTGTCGACCTTTTTCAGCGACAGCGCCCGGGCGATGGTCGTGTAGAGCGTTTTTTCATCCAGGCCGCTCTCCAGGAAATCCGAGAGGATCACCGTGCGTTTCGGATGCTGCCGCTGCTGGGAAAGGAAGTCCAGCGCGATGGACAGCGATGTCAGGTCCGCGCTATAGCTGTCGTTGATGATAGAGCAGTGATTGATGCCGCCTTTCAGCTCCAGGCGCATGGCGATGGGCGTTAGCTGCTGCAGCCGGAGGTTGATGTCTTCGCCGCCCCGTCCCAGGATCAGCATGACGCAAACGCAATGCAGGACGTTCTCGACAGAGGCATCGTCGGTGAAAGGAATATGCAGCAGCAGCTCCTGTCCCAGGTAGCGGCCCGTGACAGACGTCCAGCCGGCTTTCTTTTCCATCTGCTCCACCCGCACGGCAACATCTTCTCCTTTACCCCAGGCAAAAGGCCGGGCGCTCGCCCCTCCCTGCACCCACTTGTGCACCGCCGCCACCGTCTCCGGCTGGTCGTTACAATATACCAGGATATCCGCGTCATTAAAAAGCTGCAGCTTTTCTCCCGCCTTCTCCGCGCTGCTGGCAAACCCTTCGCTATGCGCCCCCCCGATGTTGGTAAATACACCGATCGTAGGGCAGATGATCTTCTCCAGCCGCTGCATTTCCCCCCGGCGCGAGATCCCCGCTTCGAAGATCGCCAGCTCATGCGAGTCATTCAGCTGCCAGACGCTGAGCGGCACGCCAATCTGCGAATTATAGCTTTTGGGACTGCGCACGATCTGGTACGCATCCTCCAATAATTGATTCAGCCATTCCTTGACCGTCGTCTTCCCGTTGCTGCCCGTAATGCCGATCACCGGCAGCGTAAACTGCTGGCGATGAAAAGCCGTCAGCTGCTGCAAGGCCGCCAGCGTGTCCTTCACGACAATGATATTGGCCCCCGAGAAATCAACTTTATCGCTCCCACCCCCAGCCCCTACCTCATCACTCCTAACTCCTACCTCATCACTCCCAACTCCTACCTCATCACTCCCAACTCCTACCTCATCACTTGCAGCTTGCAGCTTGTAGCTTGCAGCTCCCCGCTCCCCACTCGTAGCTCGTAGCTCGCCGCTCGCAGCTTGCAGCTCCCCACTCACCCCCTCCTCCACCACAAAGTTCCGCACCCCCCGCTTATACAGCTCCTCCATGAACAAGCCCCCCGTCCTCCGGGGACCCCTGAGCGAAAAGAACAGCGAGGTATCCGGAAAGATCAGGCGCCGGCTGTCCAGCAGCAGGTGCTCGATCCCGTCATCCCCCCGGAATTGCAGAAAATGGCCCTGTAGGATCCCGGCTATATGACGAATACCGTAACTCATTTATTTTTTCTTGTAGAAGTATACATAGAATATCCGATGGCCGTGCCGATGCACAGCAGGATCACCAATAAGGAAACGTACACGGGAAGATAAAAGTCTACGATCTCCGCCACCATTTTCAGCCCCACGAAGATCAGCACCACCGCGATCCCCTGCTGCAGGTGGCTGAAACGCTCCACCGCGCCCCGCAGGAGGAAGAAGAGGGAGCGCAGCCCCAGCACCGCGAATATATTGGAAGTATAAATAACGATCTTCTCCCGGCTGATGCCGAATACTGCCGGAATGGAGTCCAGTGCAAACAGCACATCCGTCGTGGCCAGCAATACGACCACTACGAACAGGTTGGTAAACCGCTTTTTACCGTCTATGATCACACTCATCCGGCCGCCCCCGTCCGTGCTCGTCAGGGGAACGATGCGCCTCAGCAACCGGTACACCTTGTTCTCCTCCACATTCACCGCCTCCTCCCCTTTCGCCTTGAACATCATGATACCCGTATAGACAAGGAAGCCGCCAAAAACATACAGCAGCTCATGCAGCCATGTCACCGCCGCGATACCCACCGTAATAAAGAGGATCCGCAGCACAATGGCCATCAGGATACCGATCAGCAATACCCGGCCATAATAAACAGGCTTCACGCCGAAGAAGGTGAAAATGAGGATGAAAACAAAGATATTATCGATGCTCAGGCTCCATTCCATCAGGTAGGCGCTCAGGTATTCCAGGGCGATCTTATGCCCGTTCTCATACCACAGAAAGCCAAAGAACGCCAGGGCCAGCAATACCCAGAACCCCGTCTGGAATAACGCCCGCCGGATGGTGACCTCCGCCCCTTTCTTACTCAGCAAACCCAGGTCAAAAATCACAGCCAATAATAAAACAACGCCAAATGTGAGATACGAAACATTCGATGGGCTCATAATATAAAGGTACGGGTTTAGCCCCCAATCTGTCCGCGCGGCCCCGCCACCGGAGTGTGGAATTTTCACCCCCCTCCCAGCCTCGGCGAGAACTAGGCCTGAACTTTGCTTATTATCAAAAAGGGTAAACTATTTGTCCATGAAGGAACCGATAGGCGTGAAGAAGGACTTTTGTGTGCTGATTTCCTGTTACAACAACCGGGACGGTCTGCTCCGGTCCCTTCAGAGCATTTGTTATGACCCTGTTAAATATTTTGTACTCATCATCGACGACGGCAGCATCGAGTCGTTGACCCTCTCCGACCTGACCGACCACCTGTCCCCCTTACTAAACCTGCGCGTTATTCGCTTGCCACAGAACAGCGGCATTACCAGAGCTTTGAATGCCGGTCTCCACTACCTGGAGGGAAGGACTGATTACCGGTTCATCGCCCGCCTGGATTGCGGGGACCTGTGTTCCGAAGACCGGTTTCACCGCCAGGTAGCCTTCCTGGACGAGCATCCGGACGTCGACCTGGTAGGCAGCTGGTGTGTTTTCAAGGATTTCTCCACGGGGGAAGCCTATACGTACACGATCCCTACCCGGCATAAGCAGATCATGCGGGAAATGCATTTTAAGAATGTTTTCATACACCCCACGGTCATGTGGCGTGCCGGCGTAGCAGCCAGGCTGCCGGCGTATCCTGAAACCTTTCCCCATGCGGAGGATTACGGGTTCTTCTATGAGCTCCTCCAGCATGGGAAAGCGGCCATCCTGCCCTATTACCTGATGATTTGCGAGATCAACCCCGAGGGCCTGTCGCATAGTCATCGAAAACAGCAGCTGAGAAGCCGCATAAAGGTCGTCCGGCAATACCGGAACAGCCTCTTGTTCGGTGTACTTGGTGAGATCCGGCTTCGGTTGTTGATGTTGCTACCGGCAGAATGGGCATTGAAGATCAAAAAGCAATTACGTAATATCTAACGCCGTCATGAATATTATACATGTTGTCGAACCCTTTGCGTCGGGCATAGCCACTTTTGTCAAATCCCTGGTGGAGAATCTGCAGGATGATCTGCATATCATCATCCATGGGGAAAGGGAAAGCGTCATGCGGTCCGCCGACGTGAAACGTTATTTTCCCGCCTCCAATACCCGCTTTATACCCTGGCCTTCGGCGCAGCGAGCGCTGAGCGTACGCAAGGACACCGCCGCTTTCTGGGAGCTATATACCATTCTCAAACAGCTGAAGCAGCAGAACCGCATCGACGCCGTGCACCTGCATTCCTCGAAGAGCGGCTTTCTCGGCAGACTTGCATGCCGCCTTGCCAGGATCACCACCGTCGTCTATACACCCAATGGGGCGCCATTCCTGGTCGGCAAAAGCAGGTTCATGCAATACATCTACGGAAGCCTGGAACGATTTGCCTCCTTCCTGGGCGGCAAGACCGTCTGTTGCTCCACCAGCGAATGGGAGGCCTATCATGCCATGGGCATCGAGGCCACCTGCATCAACAACGGCGTGACCCTCGAAGGTCCCGCGGCACAGGCGTCGGCTACCGCCATACCAAGGTCCGGCCGCTTCCGTATCGTCACCAGCGGCAGGATCGTCGACCAGAAAGACCCCGCCTTCTTTAATGCCATCGCACAGTATTTCGAAACATTCGACGACTTCGAATTCATTTGGGTAGGCGATGGAGAGGAGCGCCGGCGGCTGACGGCCAGGAATATCTCCGTCACCGGCTGGGTATCGCCGGCAGCATCGAACGAATATATCGCAGGAGCCGATATCTACCTTTCCACTTCTCATTTTGAAGGCATGCCTTTCGCCGTGCTGGAAGCGCTGGCGCTGAAGAAGCCCGTGCTCGTCACCGACTGTATAGGCAACAGGGACCTCGTCCACGGCGGGCTTAACGGAGACCTTTTCCGTGACAAGGAGGAGGCGATACTGAAGATCCTGCGCTATCATAACAACAGGGAGATGCTCAGCGTGATGGGAGAATATTCCCGTCAGGTATGTGCGCAGCAATTTGACGTCCATACAACATTCAACTCGTATCGCGAGCTGTATAAAAGTTAAATGAACATGAGAACGCATGTAATCCCCGACACTATTCCTGAAGACCAGGACGATCCGCGGCACTGGGATGCAGTCAATCGGCGGTTGAAGGATATCCTCCTATATCTGGAATCCCTGTCCGAAAAAAAAGACGCCGAGATCCTGGCCCTGAGAGAGCAATTGCAGCAATGCCGGCAGGCCGGCGAAGGCACGCACCAGCTGATCAACAAGCTCCTCAATGACATCGACAATTACCGGAAGGACATTGAATGGTACCAGCGCACCTACGAACAACGTAGCCTGCCCGGCACCATCTGGCAAAAGCTTTTCAGGAGAAAAAGGAACTGAATCCAGCAGGAGAAAGCATGAAAGACTATATCCTCATAGATAATATATTATTTCCCCCCGGGCCAAGGCACTTTTCTTATTCCGACGGGGACGCCGTGGAAACCCGTCTGCTGCAGCAGATCAGGGAGGCCCCGGATGTTTCCATCGGCTCGGCAGACCTGGCCGCCGCCATCAGGGACTGGCCTTCGATGTACCATCTGAGCCCGGCCCGGACACATTTATTAAGGCCCCTGTCCGGGCTGCTGCAAGGAAAAAACTCCGCGAAGACAGGCGCTCCGGCTCCGTCGGTCCTCGAGATAGGCTGTGGATGCGGCGCGCTGACACGCTACCTCGGTGAGCTCGGCAGTATCGTCACCGCCCTGGAAGGCAGCGAAAGAAGGGCGCGCATCACCCGCGAACGATGCAGAGACCTGGACAATGTCCGGGTCGTCTGTGACAATTTCGACCATTTCAACGGCGAAGAACAATTCGACATCGTCCTGCTGATCGGCGTGCTGGAATACAGCCACCTTTTTATAAAAGGACAATACCCGCCCCTCGACATGCTCCGCCGTGCGCGAAGCTGCCTCCGGCCTGATGGACAGCTGATCGTCGCCATCGAGAACAAGCTCGGACTGAAATACTGGGCCGGTGCGCCCGAAGATCATACCGGCCGCCCATATGACGGCATCGAAGACAGGTACACTTCCAACACCGCCGTCACCTTCGGCAGGCAGGAGCTCATCCTCCTCCTTTCGAACGCAGGCTTTGCCAGCAGCGAATTCCTCTATCCATTCCCCGATTATAAATTGCCCGACGTAATCGTAAAGGAAGCGGCATTTTTTGCGGAGGACCTGCAGCTGTCGGGTCTGCTGCATGAAAAGTTCGACTACCCGCACGGCAACGGTCAGGCCACGGAATTCTGGCCCACCCGCACCGCCACCGCCCTGCTGAACAACCACCTGATGCCCGACCTTTCCAACTCATTCCTGGTGATCGCCGGGCCGGAGAGGCAGCCGGCAGCCAAAGGCCAGTCATCCGACAATCGCCCGTCATCTAATAACTACCTATCCTCCAACCCCAGTCCCTCTTCCAAACCCACCCTTGCTCCTGACGAGGCCCTCGTCTATTCCTATAACAGCGCCCGGCAGAAATGTTACTGCAAAAGCAATATTTTCACCCGCGGAGACACCGGCGCCATCCAGGTCCTCAGACAGCGGCTGTACCCCGACGCACCCTGTCCCACGGGCCAACCGATGGAACACCTCATCATTGACGAAGCATATATCCCGGGCAAGTTACTTTCCGCCGGCGCATTCGACATCATCACCCGGGAAGGATGGACCGTTGACGGACTGCATGACTGGGCAGCCCGGTATTACCAGGTCCTGCTGGACCATAGCCATCCTGGCGGCGATGCCACCATCGGCACAGGCCACCCTATCCTCCCCGGACAATATCTCGACCTTACTCCCTTTAATATCCTTATCACGGGGGAAGGCAAGGCCACCGTATTCGACCAGGAATGGAGGACCCCGGAAAATGTTCCGCTTTATTTTATTTTTTTCAGAGGGCTGGTCTACAGCCTGGATAAGATGAGCATGTATGCCCTTCCGGCAGACGGCACGCCAACCGGCCTGATACCCCTCGTGACCGCTCTGGTCAATACGTTCTTTCCCTTTGGCGACGAGGAGCTGGCATCCTGCGTCCGGCTGGAAGAAAAATATTTCGGGGCCGTCCCGCTCCTGCCCGGCCGCCCTTTTTCACATGGCGGCATCCGGCTGAAAAAGACCTGGAGGACGCAATACCAGCAGGCTTCCAGGGAACTGCAGGACACCCGTGAGCAATATCAGGCAGAAGTCACCGCCCTGCATGCCCGGCTGGACAATGCCCTCCGCGAACAGGCAGCCCAGCAAATAAAGACACAGGAGCAATTAGCCCGCCTTCAACAGGATCACCAGGCGCACATCGGCTTGCTCCACCAGCACCTCGATTGGTACAAACGCACGTATGAACAACGCAGCCTGCCCGGCGTGATCCTCCAACGGCAATTGACGGCTGCCCGTGACCGGGAAAAATATCTCACCGCCTTCCTGCTGTCGACCATGCAGGAAAAAGGAGTGACGGGCGCCGTGTCATTGATAGGCAAAACCTTACTTTCAAAAGGACTGCAGGGACTACTTCACCCACGCCAGACCCTGCTACCCCTGATGCGTATGCCCGCGATCTCACCGCCTGGCGCGGGCGCCGCCATCGGCGAAGTGGAAGACCCGGTGAAAGCCATGAAAGAGATCGCAGGTTTCACCCGGCGGCCGAAGATCTCCTTTATCATGCCCGTCTTTAACACAGATCCCCGCTGGCTGCAAAGGGCCGTCGACAGCATCAGGGACCAGTGGTATGACAATTGGGAGCTATGCATCGCGGACGACGGCTCTACGGACCGCGGCACGCAGCAGGTACTTCACCGGATCGAAAAAGAAGATAAGATACGGCTGATCCGGCTTGCAAAGAACGCCGGCATATCCGAAGCATCCAATGCCGCCCTGGAAGTGGCCGGAGGGGAATACATCGCGCTGATGGACCATGATGACGAGCTCACCCCCGATGCGTTGTACCAGGTGGTAAAGGACCTGCATCTCCACGGCGACGCCGATATCCTCTACACCGACGAATGTAAGGTGGACGAGAACGGCCGGCTCAGCGATCCTTTTTACAAGCCGGCCTACAGTCCCGAGTTGTTGCTGAATATGATGTATCCCGGTCACCTCACCGTCTACCATAAAAACTTCCTGCTGGAAAAGGCAGGCCGCTTCCGGAAAGAATATGACCTGTCCCAGGATTATGACCTCATGCTCCGGGCCGTGGAGAAGACCTCCCGTATCCGGCATATCGAAAAGGTCGTCTATCACTGGCGGATGACTGCCGGCTCTTCCTCCCAGGGCGGGAAGCCGCATGCCAGGATCACGAATATCGCCGCCCTCGCCGATGCCATGAAAAGAAGGGAGATCGCTGCCGGGGTCGTTGCACTGCCCACCGCCAACAGGGCCGTATTGCACGTCGAAGCCCAACCGCTGGTGTCGATCATCATACCTACGGATTCAAAAGACAACCTGCGGGACACCCTCGACAGTCTCTACCGTCTAACCGACTACCCCAACTTCGAGATCATCGTTGTCACCCATTCGCGCCTGGCGAGAGAAGCTGCGAGCTACAAGCTACAAGCCACAAGCCAAGGACCTGATAAGACCGATAGCTCCCAGCCTAAGAGATCTCCCCTTGTAGCTTGCAGCTTGAAGCTTGCAGCCGTCCCCTACGACCATCCCTATAATTTCTCCGACAAATGCAATGCCGGCGCCGCCCATGCCCGCGGTGAGATCCTCCTCTTCTTCAACGACGACGTCCGGCCCCTTGAAAAAAACTGGCTCGGCAATACCATCGAATACTTGTTTGTTCCCGGCGTCGGCGGGGTATCCCCCAAATTGATCTATGAGGACGACACCATCCAGTATGCAGGCATGGCCACAGGCGTAAGAGGCCTCACCGGCACGACCTTCCATGGATACAGGAAAGATTCAACCGATTATATCAACTTCCCACAGTCCGTGCGCAATGTCTCCATCCTGTCCGGGGCCTGCCTCGCCATAAGAAAGCAGCTGTTCGACGACATTGGCGGCTTCGATCCGGTCAACACGCCCAGCGCGCACTCCGACGTGGACCTGTCCTTTAAGATCCTCGACGCAGGGTTCCGCTGTGTATACACCCCGTACGCCACCCTTCGCCACATCGGGCATCTTTCGCTGAAGGAATATGAGACCTCGCCGGCCGGCCGCCGCAAGGACAAGGCCGACATCTACCTCCTGCGCCGGTGGGCGCAGCGCGTAGCCGAAGACCCCTATTTCACCGCGTCCATGCGGAACCACCTGTATCACGACTCGCCGGAACCCTATCGCATTTATGCACCGTCAGCTGGGAGAGAAGCGGCAAGCTTCAAGCTACAAGCTGCAAGCGAAGGACCTGGTAAGACTTCGCAGCCTACAGCCGTTGGCTCACCGCCTAAGCGATCTCCACTTGTAGCTTGCAGCTTGCAGCTTGTAGCTCAAAAAGACATTCTGCTGGTCAGCCACGACCTAAGCCTCAGCGGCGCCCCCATCATGCTGCTGCAGCTCTGCCGGCTGCTGATCCGACACGGCTATTTTGTCACCGTCATCTGCGAAAGGGAAGGCCCTGCAGGCGCCCTTTTCCTGGAAGCCGGGGCGCCCGTCATCATCGATTCGTTGTTGCTGCGACAGCATGAGACCCTCACCCGGTTTGCCCGCAATTTCGATCATGTCATTTGCAATACCGTGGTCACCTGGCCCGTCGTGCGGCAGCTGAGCGACCTCACCCATACCCTCTGGTGGCTGCATGAGGCAAAGGTCCTGGAGACCTTTTCACATGACGCCCAATTCATCAACACCCTGGCAAATGCACCCACCGTCATAGTCCCCAGCGATTATGCGCTGCAGTACGCAAAAAAATACAACGCCCATCCCGAAAGAATATATTACGGGTATCCCGATCTGCCACCCGACGCCCATCACGCGGCTGCCGGGGAGAAGATCATCTTCAGCATCATCGGCTCCATCGAGCCCCGGAAAGGACAGGACATCCTGGTCAAAGCCTTTCAGCAGCTGGACCCGCTGTGGCAGGATAAGGTCGAGCTATGGTTGGTAGGCCGGCCACACGATGCCGGCTATTACCAGCAGCTGCTGCAGGACATCGGCCCCGCCGCCACCCATATAAAGGTCACAGGCGAACGGGATCATGAACAATGCCTCGACCTGATGCGCCGCAGCGATGTCATTGTATGCCCATCCCGTGACGACCCTTTTCCCGTCGTCATTGTAGAAGCATTGTGTCTTGGCAAACCCTGCATCGTCTCTACCCACACAGGATTTGCCGAATTGATGACCGACAGCATCAACGGTTTTGTCATACCCAATGACGACAGCAGGACCCTTGCCATGAAGATCCAGCAGGCGCTGCGGCAACCCGCCCTCCTTGCCGCCATGGGAAAAGCCGCCCGTCTGCTGTACCAGGAACACCTGACCATGGAAGTCTTCGAAGAGCGATTCCTGACCCTGCTGGACCCG
Organism: Flavitalea plasmicola; assembly: GCF_030546645.1. Classification (GTDB taxonomy): domain Bacteria; phylum Bacteroidota; class Bacteroidia; order Chitinophagales; family Chitinophagaceae; genus Puia. Next base: position 39,725 of record NZ_JAUOTO010000005.1, on the reverse strand, counting down.
GCGCCCGCATCCGAACGCCCATCACAGACCGAAAAAACATTACTATGCCAGGACTGACCTTACTCATACACCTTTACTATCCCGGCTCCTGGCCATTGCTGGAAGACAGGTGCCGGGCCGTGCTCCGGAAAGCCAGTCGCATCATCGTCACGGCGTGCCATGACGATGTGCTGGACGAGATACAGCCTCCGAAAAAAGACAATACCCTCGTCCGGCTGAAGGTGCCCAATAAAGGGAAGGACATCGGAGGCAAGCTGGCCGCCTTCTCCTATTATATGAACTTCTGTGAAAAAACCGAATACATCGCCCTGCTGCACGACAAAGTCAGCCCCCAGAGCATCAATGCCGACTATTGGTCACAGCAGCTCTATGGCCTCTTCAGCAAAGAAGGACTGCATAAAGCGCTGCGGTTGCTGGAGCAGGACAGGCTCGTCGGCATTGTAGGGGCAAAAACATTTTTAAAGAATGAGTTCATGCCTTCCGAAGGAACGTTCACCACCACCAATCACCAGCTGCTGATGGAGATGATCCGTGATTACCGCCTCCATGGCAGGATCTACGACTTCATTGCCGGGACCATCTTCATCGGCAGAAGCCGCATCTTCGAGCAATTCTTTTCGGCCCATTCCCCGCTCGACGCGCGCGCGAAGCTGGAAACAGGTAATGTGCTGGACCTGGCGGCAGGCACCTATACCCATTCATGGGAAAGATTGTTGTGTTTTCTCGCAGAGGACCAGGGACTCACGATAAAAGGAATATGATCAGCACCCAACATATCGCCCCCCGGGAGACGAACATCTCCGCCGAAAGGCCCTATCGCCCGCTGCTGGTCGTCCGGCCACCAGACCTGCGGGACCGCCGGCTACCGGAAGATCCGGCCATCGGCCTGGCGCTCCGCCTGGGAATGGACGATACAGCCGTCGACCGGGGAACGCACGATACAGCCGTCGACCGGGCAACGCATGATACAGCTGTCGACCAGGGAACGCACGATGCAGCTGTCGACCGGGGAACGAACGAGCCAGCCATCGACCGGGCAACACACGAGCCAACCACCCGCCCGGGAACGCACGAGCCGGCCGTCGCCCCGGCGGCACAAAACACCCACCCAACAGCCGCCAGCCATGAAGCCCTGCAACGGCTGATAACAGGGGACAACCCTTTTCTCCTGCTCCCCGAAACACCCGATGACAGCCTGTTCGAGGTCATCGCCCTCTGTATGTTCGGCAGGCAATATATCCGCATGGAAGACAGGCCCGTCCTGGCAGGGCAGGCCGCACCATCTGCAAGTCTCATTCAAAGGCTGCAGGCACAAGGCTGGCCGGAGATCCGCCAATGGAATACACGGCACGCGCACTGGCTGACCGGCTACCACCAGGTGGCCGGGCTCGCAGACAGCATCCTTTCAGGAGCGCCACACACGGCTCTTGCCGGGACCGGCTCAGGCCAACCCTATGTCTTCATCGAAGGACAAGACCCCGACCATACCATTGCCCTCGAAGAAGCTCTTCACCGTCATTGTGCAGCATTATTACAGGACAACCCTCCTTTACAAGCCCTGCTCACCGAAAAGCACCAGCTGCAAAAAACACTGGACAACCTCCAAAATAAGCACCGGGTATTGCAGGAGCGGATGCACAATGCCGAGACCACTATCAACATTATTCGCAATAAATACAAAGACGACTATGACACCCTTTTTTCCTGGTACCAGCAGGAATACGAGGCACTGCCCCTGTGGTACAAAAGATTGGGCCACGTGATAAAAGTGCTGACAGGCAAAAGGACCGCGAAAAGCCTGGTCCTGGCCATCCGCCGCCGGCTGCATCGCCACACCGCATCGCGCAACCCCAACGGTCATCAAAAAAAAGATAGGACGTGAACTATTGGCTACTAACAACGGAATATCCTCCCTTTTATGGAGGAGGCATCGGCACCTACTGCCATTACACCGCCCGGATGCTGGCGGCGGCAGGCTGTCATGTCACCGTATTCGTGGCCGACGACAAGGTCCGGGATCGCGAAGACCTGCCCGAAGAGCATAACATACGGATCATCCGCTTCAACAGCGACAGGCACCGGCTGTCCGGATCGCTGGGCTATACCGCCAGGCTCAGCTATGCCTTCGCCGGCATCGTCCGGGCCCTCATCCTCGAAGACGGCAAGCCCGACTACATCGAGGCGCAGGACTACCTGGGCATCGCCTACTACCTGGTGCAGTTCAAACACCTCGGCTATCCTTTCCTGGCCGGCGTACCCCTCGTGCTGACCCTGCATAGTCCCGCATTCATTTACCTGGACTACAATCGGGTGCCATTGTACAGGTTCCCCGAGTTCTGGACCTGCGAAATGGAAAAGCAGGCCATCGTCGGCGCAGACCTCCTGATCTCGCCCACCCGCTTCCTCGTGGAAGCCATCGGCCGGCAGATCGACCTCACCGGCAGGCCCATCCGTATCCTCCCCAATCCCTACCAACCCGATCAGCCGCCCGTGGATGCACCCGCCCATATTCCCGGCAAGATCATTTACTACGGCAAGCTCTCGCCACAGAAAGGCAGCTTCGAGCTGATGGAATATTTCACGGCCCTATGGGACGAAGGCTTTCCCCATCCCCTGCACATCGTCGGGGGAACAGACATCGTATTCCATCCCGAGCAACGCACCATGGGCCAGCTGATCCACGATAAATATAAAAGCTACCAGGAAAAAGGACTGCTGCTGCTGCAAGGCCAGATCCAGCCCGACTGGATCAAGGATACGCTGCAGTATGCCCACCTGGTCATCGTACCCAGCATCGTGGACAATATGCCGTATGTCGTCATCGAAGCCATGGCCCTGGGCAAGATCGTGCTGGCCTCCATACAGGGTGGTCAGCCCGAGATCATCGAAGACGGAGAGACAGGGTTCCTGTTCGATCACAGGGACCCGCCCTCATTTGCCCGCCAGCTGCATAGGATCCTGGCGTTGCCCGTAGAAGAGATCAAACGCATCGGCGCCAACGCCAGCAGGAAGATCCATGCATGCTACGGCTTCGACAACATCGGCCCGCGGAAACTGGCCCTGCTGAAGGAAACCACGGACAGCGCGCACGCCGGACAAAGTCCGTCCCCGGCCGGCAAGGCCCGCCACCATTTCCCCTTCGTCCACCAGGAACCCATCGCCGCGCTGCCCACATCCGCTGACCAGCCGTCGACCGACCCGTCTCTGTCTTCCGATCAGCCATCGGCCGACCCGTCTGTCCCGTTGACCAACCCCACCGTCCAAACAGGCCATCTTCTTTCCGTCGTCATCCCCTATTTCAACATGGGCCGCTATATCAATGAATGCCTCCACTCCGTGCTCAATTCCACTTACCAGGACCTGGAGGTCATCATCATCGACGACGGAAGCACCGATCCCGTCAGCATCCAGCAGCTGGACAAGCTGACCACCGACCCCCGCATCAACATCATCCGGCAAAAAAACCACGGACTGGCATATACGAGGAACAAGGGCGCCGAAAGAGCCCGTGGCGCCTGGCTGGCCTTCCTCGATGCCGACGATAAGGTCTCCACCACTTACTATGAAAAGTGCATCCATGCGCTGCAGCATAGCGACAATGTCTTTTTTGCCGGCTCCTGGGTGCAATATTTCGGCGACGGCCATCGCCTCTGGCCCACCTTTACGCCGCAGCCGCCCTATGCCCTTGTACATAACCCCATCAACAGCAGCAGCCTGGTCTACAAACGGGCGGCATTTCTCGCCGGCGGCCTCAACGATAAAAAGGTCGACTACTGCATGGAAGATTATGACAGCGTCCTCAGCATGCTGCGGCATGGCTTCAATGGCGTCGTTATTCCCGAGCCCTTGTTCCACTATCGTATCCGGAAAGGTTCCATGTTCCGCCAGGCTACAACTGAAAAGATCCTGTACTCCAACCGGTATATCACCGAAAAAAACAAGGACTATTATGCCAAATTCGCCACGCAGGTGATCAATATATTAAATGCCAACGGACCCGGCTACCAATTCGACAACCCCACTTTCGGGGTGCGGTCCTCCACCGTCGTGCAGCATGAGAACCGTTTGGTACAGCATTTGAAAGCAGCCGTTAAGAAAAGCCCCCGGCTGAAAAGATTCGCACTGACCATAAAAAACAAACTGAACTTCTAAAGATGATCGCGAGCATTGTAAAAGACTGGATAAACCGTAGCAACAAACTGGAAAGACTTTGGCTGCTGGCCAAGATAGAGTTCAAGCTTCGCTATTATGAAAATAAGCTCGGCCTCTTATGGGCCCTCATCAAGCCCCTGATGGATATAGCCATATATTACACCGTGTTCCAGGTGATCCTCAAACAAGGCGTGCCCGCGTTTGCATCCTACCTGTTCATCGGCCTCATATTATGGAACTTCTTCGTAGAGTCCACCACAGGCACCGTACAGATCCTGCACGTAAAAAAATACCTGTATGAATACAGCAACATGAATAAGCTGGAGATCTACCTCTCCACCATCGTCAGTAACTCCATCGGCTTCTTTTTCAACTTCCTCATGTTCCTGTTGTTCTACAGCCTGATAGAAAAACAATCCACGGGCCTGTCGTTCCAGAATTTCTGGATCATACCCCTGTTCGTCAACCTTTTCCTGCTGGCCCTCGGCATGTCGCTCATCCTGTCGAATATATACATAGTGGCAAAGGATATCCACCAGATCTGGACCGTGTTCGTATCCATGCTGTTCTTCCTTTCGCCCATTTTTTACAAGCTCAATACATTCAAGGAGGCGCTGCCCAGCTTCGAATATGCCAATCCCATCGCAGGCATTATCATCAATGCCCGGAAAGTGATGATGGAGCATACCCGGCCCGGCTTTAAGCTCATGGCTTTCGACTTTATCTATGCACTGATCCTATTGCTCATTGGCCTGATGCTGCTGAACCGCCTCGGTTCAAAAGCCGCCGAAAAATTATGATCATGACCACCACCACACCCGCCGCCATCAGGGCGACCCATATCAGCAAGACCTTCCACATATCGGAGGATAGTCACAACACCGTGAAGCACCGGCTCTTCAACCTCTTCAATCCGCCACGCGGCAAAAATGTCCAGGCCGTGAAGCCGATGGATTTCGAGGTCCGCAGGGGCGAGTGCGTGGGACTGCTGGGAAGGAATGGGTGCGGCAAATCCACCCTGGTCAAGCTGCTGGCAGGCGTTTATCCCGCCGACACGGGGAATATAGACATCTACGGCACCACCCTCCTGCTCAACCTGGGCGTGGGCATGAGCCAGGAGCTCACCGCAAGGGAGAACATCTATGTCTCCGCCTCCGTGCTGGGCCTGAAGATCAAAGCCATCGACGGGCTGTTTGACAAGATCGTCGACTTCGCCGAGATCAGGGAGTTCGTCGATACCAAAGTGAAATATTTCTCATCCGGGATGATGGCCAGGCTCGCTTTCTCCATCGCCGTCAATGCCGGCGCCGACATCATGTTCCTCGACGAGATCTTTGCCGTGGGAGATGCGAAATTTCAGGAAAAAGCCGTGAAGGTATTCGAGTCCAGCTGGATAGAGGGAAAGACCGTCGTCCTCGTCAGTCACAGCATGGATGTGATACAGAAGTATTGCACACGGGCCGCATTTATGCGTAAAGGGGAGCTGGTGTATTTCGGGGACACGGCAAAGGCTATCAGCATGTATGTGGAAGACAATGCCTGACCGCCCCTATCCCACCACCCACATATTCCATTGCTTCTTCCCCGGGATTCCGTCCTTATACCCTGCGATAAAGCTGAAGAAGAACCCCGCCAGCAGACAGCCTGCGCTGCGATCGAAATACGATTCCACGATCATGCCGATGGCAAAGGTCAATAGTATCGCCAGCCCGATCCAGTCCGCGGAACGCCAGGCCGTCCGCAAGGGCAGCACCAGATAGCCCGCCAGGAAGAGCGCCAGGCCGATGATCCCAAAACAGCAAAAAATATCCAGGTAGAGACTGTGCATATTACGGCGGTTACGGACGCCAAATTCAAACCCGTTCGCCTTATACGCTTCCATCAGCCGCGCCTGTTTATCTCCCAGCTGGACGCCCGTCAGCCAATGCGCTTTCCCCACCTGCCATCCGCATTTCCAGATCGCCAGCCGGATGTTCGCCCCATTCCATTGGTCGGGGGTCAACGTGCCATTGTAATGGCTTTCCGCGGCCTCGCTGTTAAAATGATAAGTGGGATATTCCAGCTCGCGAAATCTGTTCAGCGTCTTGGGAAAGGCCCGGATACACACCACCACGCAGATGAGCAGTCCCGCCACCAGCAGCAGGCCCAGCCCCGTGCGTTTCATTTTCACCATATACGATCCCGCCAGGATCAGCAATCCTGCATAAAGGATGAATAGGGAGATCCGGCTTGCCAGCAGAAAGTGGAATACCAGCAGGAAAACAATGCTCAGCTGCGCATAGCGCTTGGGTAGCCGCACCAGATAGCCACTCTCCAGCAGATAAAAAATGCTGAAGACCGCCACCGATACCACCAGGGCAAAATAGGAGGATTGCATTTTGATCGGCAAGGTCAGGGAGTCGTTATACAGGTACACCCCGTCCCCCGTCCGCAGATATTTCGCCAGCGCCCATACCAGGCAGATGAGGGCCACCACCGTCACCACACAGCAATAGGACAACAATATCCTGTTCTTCAACGCCGGCCGGATGTGGATCAGCCCCAGCGACAGCGGGAAGAGCAGCAATGGGATACGCAGGACCAGCATATTGACGGCCTCCCGCTTGTCCTGCGAAAAAAAGACGCTGATGATATGCAGTAAAAAAAAGAGGACCATGAGCAGCACCTCCTTACGCAGGACCAGGAGCTGCCGCTTCTCCGCCAGTGTATTATAAAAAAAGCTGAAAACAAAGAGCCCTCCCGTAAACACATTATTGACCACCGGCATGCCCGGAAGGAAGAGAGTACAGAAGAAGCCGGCCGAGAGCCAATAAAGTAACTGCTCTTTCCGGGAAAGACTTCTACCCACCGTATCCCTCGACAGGAGCGGGTCGACACCTGCCATCCCCCGTCTTTTGCTGGCTGATTGCTGCATACAGGTGATACCCTTGCAAAAATGTGGCCAGTCCTGCTATTCCTTTATCACTTTAAGCACCCGCCTATCTTTGCCCGTCACCAGTTCCAGCAGGTATATCCCGCCCGCAAAGCCGCTGAGGTCCACCGGCTCCGTATAGGAACCTGGCGCCCGCTGCACCGGGATACCCTTCGCCAGCATCCGGCCGGCCATATCCAGCACATTCACCCGGACGATGGCATATTCATTGAGCTGGTAGGTCAGCCGGCAAAGGCCATGTCCCGGATTGGGAGCCGCCTCCATCACCTGCAGGGAGCCGGCCGTACCGCCGGACAGGACAGGACCGCCTGCAGACAGCACCCGGGGCTGGCCCGCCACAGTGATGTGCTTCCTGTACACCACGTTGGTGATGGTCGCGCCCGTCCCCAATACATACAGGTCTTTTTCATCCACTACACTATTGGACCATCCGTCTGCACTCAAAAAGATCGGATAGTTCATAAAAGAAGTGGTGAAATCCGTTGCCACGTCAATGATCATACGCCGATCTGTCCAGTGCAGCAGGTCCGTGGAGAAACGCAGGGCCGTCTTATACTTGCGGCCATCCGTATGATCTATATAGGACTCCACCCCGATGAAATAATCCCGGTCGCGTACCCGGGCCACGCTGAAGCGGAGGTCCCTGTACTGGTTGCTATCTTCGTCTTCCATCAGGTCCGTGCTCCTGGGCCCGGGCACCCGCAAATATGCCTGCAGGTTGTCTTTGTCAAAGCCTGCCGGAAGACCAGGACTCCAATGCTCCACGCCGGACGGATCGCGGTAATAGACCTCGTAAGCACGGGGATCGAGGGCATTATCCAGAGGAGCGCGGGCCACTTTGATGCCCTCCTGCCGGCCCTCCTCGCTATGCGGGTTCAGGCCCGCAAAGGGACCCGCATCGTGATAAAAAACATATACATATCCGTTATACTGAATGGAAGAAGGGTGGTTCACGCCCGTGCTGGCCTTCGTCCCGTCGGACTGCAGATAGCCCGCACAGGGCCAGACGATCGGCCCCATCTCATTGGAGAAATATTGCTGACCCCAATTCGTAGCCGCATTGTTCGGTATCCACGAAGCACAGACGAATGAATTATAGCGGGGCCAAAAGTCCCCCTTGAAGGGACATACATTGGATGGGTCCCTGTTGATCGTGTTGTGGCAATCATTGCCGCCGTCGCATACATCCTTGTTCTCCGCATGGAGGAATCCCAGCGAGACCGTGCCCGCCGCCGGATGACGGAAATATTCAGCGCTGTAAATGGCGTAGTAGACCCTGGACCAGTCCGGTACCCTGTCGCTGCAGCCACCGCCTGCGCCCCCAAGGGAATGCGTGGAGACATTGTAAGGCCCCGCACCATCGCTCCTGATGTCCAGGTCGCTGTTAACCACCAGGCTGGCGGGAGAGGAGCATACATAACTGTTGCTGCCATCCACCATGAAATAGGAATGCCATCCGCCCGGGATCATCCAGGGGGGCACTTCCATTTTCATTTTATTAGTTTCGAAATTACAGCCTTGCGTGAGATTCTGCCAGTCATTGCAGTGATAATGAAAGGTGACCTTGCCTGCGGAAACAGCCTCATACCGGGAAAGGTCCGGGTATTGAGGCCATGCGCGAATGACGCAGCAGACGGCCATGGCGACAGCAATCAAGCCTTTTCTCATGCAGAAAGTTTAGGGTGGGGTCCTAAAGGGCAGCTATCCTAAATTTAGGGTAATTTGGCGCACGCCCATAAAAAATTTTACAAATATTAAGATCCTTTTGTATAATTTTATTCACAAAACTGCAACTGCGTCTTAGATTGCCTGCTATCACATCATACGATGAGATCTCTTTGCTGGCTTGCATTGCCAAAGGTGATGAGGTCGCCTTCCGGCAGCTGTTTGATCATCATTGGGACAATATCTACGGAGTAGCCTTTGCCTTCACCAAATCCCCCGTCATAGCTGAAGAAATGGCGCAGGATGTCTTTGTAAAGATCTGGCTCCGGCGGGAAGAGCTTCCCCAGGTGAGAAAATTCAATGATTATCTCTTCATCATCGCCCGCAACCATATCTTAAGCACCCTCCGCAAAAAAATAATAGAAACGTCCTTCCCGGATCACCTGCTCAACTATTTCCGGGAGACAGACAGCAACCCCGAAGATCAGCTGATGCTGCGGGAGACCGAACACCTGCTGCATAAAGCCATCGAGCAGCTGCCGCCTCAGCAGCACCTTATTTATTGCCTCAGCCGGGAGCAGGGCCTCAACCAGGAAGAGATCGCCGCCAAATTGGACATCTCTAAGAACACCGTGAAATCCCACATGAGCAAGGCGCTCCTGTTTATCCGGAACTACCTCCGGATGCATGCCGAGGTGGAAGCTTTCGCCATCCTTTACTGCATCATCCTCGGCTTGCTATAATCTGCTATAATTTTTTTCTCAAAAACTTCCCTTCCCCACTCATACCTGGCCTTTTTTCGTGCGTCTTTACTACGGATGGACAATACCATCTCAACGACGCCATATGAGTAATGCCGACTTTTCAGATCTGCTGAACAGATACCTCAACGACTCCCTTTCTGCAGAAGAGCTGCACGAATTGCTGGCGCGCCTCGGGCAACCTGAAAATACCGAAGCGCTCAAAGCAGCCATTGACCAGGCGTTGGCCAGCAATGCTTACAAGGATCTCTCGGACAAAAGCCGCTCGGACATTATATTCCACAAGATCCTGCAGCAGGCGGGAGAAGAGCGCCCACCCGCGGCCAGCGTCATCCGGATGGCTCCCCCGGAAGTTCCGCCAGTAGTCGGACGAAGCGAACACAGTCTCCAACAAAGGAATGCCCGGCTATGGCGCAGCATAGCTGCGGCGGCGGCATGCATCCTGATCATAGCAGGCTATTATCTTCTGAAAACCCCCGGTCGCCCGGCCATCGAGCTCGTCCGGATGCGGCCTGCTCAATCCAACGACGTAGCTCCCGGACGTAATAAGGCCATCCTGCTACTGGCCGACAGCTCCTCCATCGTATTAGACGACTCGGACACGGGCATGCTGGCACAGCAGGGAAGCACGAAGATCCTCAAGCTTGACAATGGACAGCTCGCTTATAAAGCAGCCGCAAGCTACAAGCTGCAAGCTACAAGCGCTCCGGCTTACAATATGATCTCCACCCCGCGCGGCGGACAATACCAGGTGGTATTGCCGGATGGAAGCAAGGTCTGGCTCAATGCAGCATCCTCCCTGCGTTTTCCCACCGCCTTCGTAGGCAGGGAACGCGCCGTCACCGTCACAGGAGAAGCCTACTTCGACATCGTCCCCAACAGGAATATGCCTTTCACCGTGCGGGTGAATGACACAAGAATAGAAGTGCTGGGCACAAGGTTCAACGTAAACGCCTACAGCAATGAGGCGATGCTTACCACCACGCTCCTGGATGGCGCCGTGCGGGTCGGGCCGCTCGCCGGTAAACCTGGCGAGAGCACCAGGCTCACTCCCGGACAGCAGGCCAGCATCTATAACGGGTCCGCCTCCATCATCGTCAACCCGGTGGACACCGAAGTCGTCGTGGCATGGAAGAATGGGATGTTCCAGTTCGAGAGCACGGATATACAGACCATCATGCGGCAAATGGAAAGATGGTACGACGTAGATGTTCATTACGCAGGCAAAGCGCCCGAAGGGCACTACAGCTGGACGGTAGGACGGGAGCAAAGCTTACTGAAAGTCTTACGAATACTGGAAGAAGGCGGTCTGAAATTTAAAATTGAAGGAAAGGACCTAACTGTATTATAGAAAATATTTTTTCAAAATAGCTGACCTTAAAAACCAGAGGCGATTGCGGCGCCCCTGGATAATATAAGGGTTACTCAATTACACCTTCGGTGGAAGGATTTCTTTTTTCATAACCCAAACATTGCAAATGTATGAAACCGAGTACAAATTTCGGAAAAAGAGCCCTACGAGGTTCAATCCATCCTTTGAAAAGATATTACGATTGGATTAAACTGAGCTTGAATTCATGCAGGATCCCGCCATACACGGGACCCTCGCTCTCACAAATGCTTCTGATTATGAGACTTACGGTTGTTTTGCTGATCGCGGCCGGCCTGCAGATGCACGCAGAAGGCCATGCCCAGAAGATCTCGCTGAATGAAAGGAATGCGCCGCTGCAAAAAGTCTTCAGGGCCATCCAGAAACAATCCGGATTCCATTTCTTTTACAAGGACGAGCTGCTGCGGCTGGCAGGGAAGGTCGACATCAGCGTCAGGAACGCGTCCGTCGAAGAAGTGCTGGACCGGTGCTTCAAGGATATGCCCCTGACCTATAGCATCATCGAAAAGACCATCATCGTCAAGGAAAAAATTATGCCGCCCGTCATCGGGGTCGAAGCGGCGCCCACCGCCGAGATCACCGGTGTGATAAGAGACCCCGACGGCAAGCCGCTCGCCGGCGTCACCATTAAGAACAAACGCACCGGCAAAGGCACCGCCACCGACACAGATGGAAAATTCTCCATCACCGCCGCGGAAGGCGATCAGCTGGAGATCAGCTCCATCGGCTACCAGACACAAACCATCAGGGTCGGAAGCCTGCAACAGGCCATCCATCTTTCCATGAAGATGGAGATCTCCGAGCTGGAGAATTCCGTCGTCATCGCCTACGGCAGCCAGAAAAAGAAAGCCCTCACCGGCGCCGTCACCTCCGTCACCAGCGCTGAGATCGTCACCACGAAGAATGAGAACGTCCAGAATATGCTCACAGGAAAAGTGGCGGGTCTGCGCGTCATACAGAACACCGCCGAACCGGGTGACTTCAACAACTCCATCAATATCCGGGGACTGGGCTCGCCACTCGTCGTAGTGGACGGGGTGCCCAGAGACAATATCACCCGCCTGGACCCCAATGACATCGAGAGTGTCTCCGTGCTGAAGGACGCCTCCGCCGCCGTATACGGCGTAAGGTCCGCCAATGGCGTCATCCTCGTCACCACCAAAAAAGGAAAGAAAGGAACGCTGGCCCTCACCTACTCCGGTAACCAGGGTTGGCAATTCCCCTCGGGCCTTCCCAAACCCCTGGATGCCATCGGCTATATGACCCTGGTAAACCAGCAGGCATTGCACAATGTCAATGGCGGCGTCCTCGTATACAAGCCCGAAGATTTCGACACCTATAAGAGCGGCTCGAAAAAAAGCTATGACTGGTATCATGCCGCCATCGCCAACAGCGTCCCCCAGACACAGCATACGCTCACCGCCAGCGGCGGCAATGACAACACCACTTATTTCCTCAGTGCCGGATATCTTTACCAGGACGGCATATTGAAGAGCGGCGACCTGAACTACAAACGCTTCAACGTCCGCAGCAATATCACCAGCCGGCTGACCAGCCGGATCACCCTGGACCTGAATGTCAATGGCATCCTGGACACCAAGAACCAGCCCAACTCCGATTCCTGGTGGATCATCCGCAGCATCTGGCGGCAAAATCCCCTGGACCCCTTCTATGCCAACGATGATCCCGCTCACCTCTTCCAGGGTTCCGTGGATGGGACGAATCCCATCTCCCTGTCCAGGAGCGATGTCTCCGGGTATAAGATCTGGAATAAAAAATGGTTCCAGTCCTCCATTGCCCTCACCTATAAGATCCCTTATGTGGATGGGCTGAACCTGAAAGGCATGTACAGCTATGACTACAACGTCGTGGAAAATAAGTTCTTCCAGAAGTCCTACAATCAGTACACGTACAACAGCGCCACCGGGACCTATAATAAATTCATCCAGAATTCGCCCAACACCATCACCCGTGAATTCTTTTCGCTGCCCAGGTCCCTGTCACAGCTGTCCCTGAACTACAACCATACGTTTGCGGCCATTCACAGCGTAGAGGCCCTCGTGCTGTACGAGCAAAGTACCCGGAGCAGCGATAACTTCTATGCTTCGCGGCAACTATCCCTGCCCGTGGATCAGCTGCTGGCCGGCAATGCCCTCAACCAGCAGGGGAATACCTATCCCAATGACCTGTACAAATTCGCCAACAAAGGACTTGTCGGCCGCCTGAACTATGGCTTCGACTCAAAATATCTTGCCGAGTTCAGCTTCCGGTATGACGGCTCCTCCCGCTTCCCGCCCACGCACCGCTGGGGCTTCTTCCCCGCCGCCTCCGTGGGATGGCGCATCTCCGAAGAACCTTTCTGGATGAACAGTCATTCACTGGCCTTTATCAACAGCCTCAAGCTGCGGGCTTCCTATGGCAAGCTGGGTGATGACCAGGGCGCCAACTACCAGTACATCACAGGCTATCAGTATCCCACCACGGGAGATAACAACCGCCTGCCGCCCGGGTCCGTCTTTGACGGCACTTTTGTCAATGCATTGTCCAGCACCGGCATCCCCAATCCCAATCTCACCTGGTATACCTCCAAAACCTTCGACATCGGCATCGATGCCGAAGCATGGAAGGGTTTATTGGGCGTGACGGTGGATTTCTTCAACAGGGACAGGAACGGACTCCTCACCACCAGGGTCCTCAGCCTCCCCGGCGTCGTAGGGGCCAACCTGCCGCAGGAGAACCTCAACACCGACAGGACCCGGGGCGTCGACCTGGAGGTCACCCACCGCAACCATCTCGGAAAATTCTCCTATTTTCTGAAAGGCATGTTCTCCTATTCCCGCACCATGCTGCGGTACCAGGAACAGGCCAAGGCAGGCAACTCCTACCTCAACTGGAGGAATAATATGAACGGCCGGTACAGCGGCATCTACTGGGGTTTTGGTGACGCAGGCAGGTACGGCTCATTCAATGACATCTACAACAGTCAAACTGCCCTGGGCCGCAACACCCTGCCGGGCGACTATGCTTTGCAGGACTGGAACGGCGACGGGCAGATAGACGATCTCGACCAACATCCCTACGCGTATTCGGGCGACCCCCTGATCCAGTATGGCCTGACCATCGGCGGCGCTTACAAAGGCTTTGACATCAACCTCCTTTTGCAGGGCGCCGCAAAGTATGACATCGCTTATTTCGAGCAGCTGAACACCCCGTTGTGGGGGTCCAACCGGAGCAGCGCCCTATCCCAGTTCCTGGACAACTATCATCCCGTAGACCCGACTGCCGACCCATATGATCCCAACACCGTCTGGGTCTCCGGGCATTTCCCTTACACCGGCACCGTACCGCCCACCAATTCCGCCGTCAATACGCAGAACGGGGCTTACCTGCGGCTCAAGTCAGTGGAGATCGGATATACCATCCCGTATAACATCGTATCGAAGATGGGCATCAAGGGCGTAAGGGCCTATATCAACGGGTACAACCTGCTGACCTTTACCAAACTGAAGTATGTCGACCCGGAACATCCCTCCGCGACTTACGGGTACCTCTATCCGCTTAACAAGACCGTCAGCGGAGGCGTAGTTGTTAATTTTTAAATACTAGCACCATGAAAATTCTTAGATATCTCATTATCATAATTGCGCTTGCATGCGGCCTGAATGCATGTACCAAGCTGGACCTTGCCCCGATGAACATCATACAGGACAACGACGTTTTCAGCACCAACGGCGGTATCCAGATCTATATGGCGAGGATGTACAGCGAGCTGCCCATCGAGGACTTCCGGTATTCTCCCCAACGGGGCCTGAACATGTTCTGGATCATCAGCCCCTTCCCCGCCGTCACGGGCGAGGCGCTCAGCCGCGACCAGCGCGGCGCCATGACAGAGGCCGTCCTCTACTGGGGCGACGCGTACAAGCTGATCCGTGAGACCAATTATTTCCTCCAGGCGCTGCCAAAATATGCAGCCAATTTCGAAGCCGCCGACGTGGATTCCTGGATCGGAGAAGCCCATTTCATCCGGGCCTTCACCTATTTCTCCCTGGCCAAAAGATATGGCGGCGTCCCCATCGTCAGTGACGTGCTCCAGTACCCGACGGACAATGTCACCAGCCTGGACGTCCCCCGTGCCTCGGAAGAAAAGACCTATGATTTCATCGCCGCCGACCTGGACACTGCCATCGCGAAAATGTCCGGCAGCAACCAGCAGGGACGGGCCACCAAATATGCCGCCGCCGCATTCAAGTCAAGGGCCATGCTGTATGCCGGCTCGATCGCAAAATACAACCAGGTATCCCTCTTCGATGACAGCCACAACAGGCTCTGCGGTCTCCCGCCCGAGAAGGCCAACACTTATTTCAAGGCCGCTTACGATGCAGCGGTGCTGCTGGATGGCCAGTTCAGCCTCTATAAGAAAGCATGGGCCGCGGGCGACAAGGAAGCCCAGTACCAGAATTATGTGAAGCTGTTCTTCGACGGCGACAGCCCCGAGAATATCTTCGTCAAACAATATTCCTACCCGCAGTCCGTACATGGTTACGACGCCTACATGGTCCCCCTCCAATGCATGGGTCCCAATGGATATTCTTCGGAAGTTTCCCCCACGCTGAACTATGTGGAAATGTTCGACGGCCTGCCGAAGAACCCCGATGGCACCATACAGAACCTGGACGGCTCCGGGAAATATATCCTCTACGACAATACCATGGATATTTTCGCGGGCGCAGAACCCAGGCTGCGAGCCACCGTTATCCTGCCCGGCGACAACTTCAAAGGACAGAGCATCGAGATCCGCCGGGGCATCTACACGGGCAGCGCAGCGGGCGGTATCAGCCCGCTCATCCCCGCCGGCTCTACCATACAATATCCCACCACCAATATCGTCCAATCCGCCAACGGCTCGCAAACGCCCTATACCCTGCCCAATGGCACCAAGATGAATCCCGCCGGGGCCAGCGGCACGTTCTTCAGCGAAGAGACCTGCTCGCAGACCGGTTTTTTCATCCGGAAATACCTGGATGAAAGCCTCGACAAATCACAGGTGAAGGAAAACAACGAGGACCAGACATGGATCGAGATCCGCTATGCCGAAGTGCTGCTGAACAAGGCCGAGGCCGCTTATGAACTCTTCTCCGCGGGACAGACGGGCGCCAACTATCAGCAGGAGGCATTCACCGCCATCAACCTCGTGCGGGAAAGGGCCGGCGCGGACCTGCTGGCAACCGCCGCCGATCTCAGCGACCTGAAGATCATCCAGAAAGAAAGGCGTAAAGAGCTGGGATTCGAGAACAAGATCTGGTGGGACCTGAAAAGATGGAGGATCCTCGACAAAGAGCAGAACAATTCCTTATACAGGGTGATGATGCCCTTCTACGTGGCGGAGAATTACAAGTACTTCTTTGATGTAAGGAAGGATGAGAAGAACAGGTTCTACAATTTCGATCCGAAATGGTATTACGAACAGATCCCCACCGACGAGATCAATAAAAGCCATAGCCTGAAACAGAATCCCGGTTACTGACGCCAAACACTAACACAAAATCTAAAAAGATGCGTAAACTATTATATACATTTGTTACGTTGGCGGTCATCGCCACCGTATCATGTTCCAAGCTGGATAATTTTCCCCAACCCAATGCCACCCTCACAGGACGTGTAGTCGATGCAGGCGGAGGAAAGACCACTATCCAGACCGAAACGGGCGGCGGTGGCACCAGGGTCAAGCTGGAGGAGATCAGTTGGAGCGACAATCCCACGCCATTCTATTTTTACAGCATGCAGGATGGCACTTTCAATAATACCAAGCTTTTCGCCAGCACGAACATGATCAGCGTGGAAGGCGCTTTTGTGCCCCTGGTGCAATACGACAACGCGGGCAATATCACTGTGGATAAGCGCCAGAAGGTCGTGCTGGGAGGCAGTGCGCAGAACATCACTTTCGAAGTGGAGCCCTTTCTCCGGGTGGAATGGGTCAGCGACCCCGTCGTGAATGCCGACAGCACGATCACCGTGCAGGCGCGCTTTAGCCGGGGCACCAGCAATCCCGATTTCCAGAATGACGTCAGCGATCTCTTCCTCTATCTGAATACTGTCCCTTACGTAGGAAATAATAATTATGACAACCGGTATTCCAGACAGGTGACGTACAGCGGATCGGCAGGCAATGCCCTGCTGGGCCAGACCATCGTCCTGACGACCACCGGTAAGCTGCCGCCCAAGCGGTCCTACTGGCTCCGGATTGGCGCCAGGACCACCTATGGACTAAAGCAATACAATTACACCGATATTAAGAAAATCACACTTCCCTAGTAAATCGCTGTCAACATGAAATGGATCGTAATCCTCTGCGCGCTTACCCTCTTCGTACTTAAAGGACAGGCCCAGTCTTCAGACCAAACCCAACCTTCCGGCCGAACTAAATCTGCAGCCCAAAACCAACCTTCCGGCCGGACTAAATCTGCAGACCAAAACCAACCTTCCGGTCGGACTAAATCTGCAGACCAGTCCCAATCCTCCGGCCGAACCCAATCCTCCGGACATGACCGCCCCTCCTCACCGCCCGAAAAAACGGCCTTCCAGACCAGCCATGCCTGGATACCGGAAATAGACGTACGCTCCGACATCGCCATCGTCTATGGCGTCAGCGAGCGGGGACATGTCAGCTTCGAAGACAGGGTAAAGAGCTGGCGCGACAGAGGATACCAGGTCCATTTCATGACAGGCATCGCCTGGGGACAGTATGACGATTATTTTTTGGGCAAGTGGGATGGCAAGAATCATTTGGGAGAGGGACAGGTCACTGAAAGAGGCGATACCATCTGGCATGGACACAACATCCCTTATATAGTGCCTGTCGCCTCCTATATTGATTTCATGCAAAGAGGCGTGGTGAAAAGGGTCATCGATGCCGGCGTCACTTCCATTTACCTGGAAGAGCCCGAGTTCTGGGCCAGGGCCGGCTACGGCGAGGTCTTCAAACAGGAGTGGCAGAAGTTCTATGGCTTTCCCTGGCGCGCACAGCACGAATCGCCCGAGAATACGTATCTCTCCAGTAAATTAAAATATCAATTATACTATAATGCCATCAAACAGGTGTCCTCCTACGCCAAAGCATATGGCAAAACAAAAGGATTGGATGTAAAGGTCTATATACCCACGCATTCCCTGGTGAATTATTCCTCCTGGAAGATCGTAAGTCCCGAAGCGAGCCTGGCCAGCTTACCCGGCATCGACGGCTATATTGCACAGGTGTGGACGGGGACCTCCCGCGAGCCGACGTATTTCAATGGCGTCAAAAAAGAAAGAGTCTTCGAGAACGCTTTCCTGGAATACGGCTCCATGGTGTCCATGACAGCGCCCACCAAAAGAAAGTTATTCTTTCTCACGGATCCCATCGAAGACTGGCCAAGGGACTGGGCCGATTACAAACGGAACTACGAAGCTACTTTCACGGCCGAAATATTGTATCCCATGGTGGCCGATTATGAAGTAATGCCCTGGCCGGAGCGGATCTATACCCGGCCTTACAAGCTGGCGAACAGCGATGAAAAAGTGCTGATCCCGAAATATTATTCCACCCAGATGCAGGTGATGGTGAATGCCCTCAACAATATCCAGGTGTCATCCCATCGGATCAGCGGCTCCGGCGGCATCGGCGTGCTGATGGGCAATTCGCTCATGTTCCAGCGGTTCCCCACCCATGAAGGATTTGAGGATCCCCAGTTCTCCAATTTCTACGGGCAGACATTACCCCTGGTGAAAAGAGGCGTCCCCGTAGAGACCGTGCATATGGAAAATCTGGCTTATCCGGCTACCCTGAAAGACATCAGGATCCTCGTGATGAGCTATTCCAATATGAAGCCCCTGTCCCCTGAAGTGCACCAACATCTCGCCGACTGGGTGAACAAGGGCGGCGTGCTGATTTATTGCGGCAAGGATGACGACCCTTACCAGAAAGTAATGGAATGGTGGAATACCGGCGCCAACCATTACGCCGCTCCATCGGAGCACCTGTTCCATTTATTGCATATCAGGCCGGCCAGTATCGCCAATCAAACATCTACTGTCAGCGCGGAACAAATGTCCGCCACCGGCAGCACCAGTCAGACATCCACCGGCAGCACCAGTCAAACATCCACCGGCAGCACCAATCAAACATCCACCGGCAGCACCAATCCCTCCACCGCCGGCTTTACCCAATCCTTCTCCGTCGGCAAGGGCAAGGTCTACGTAGTCCGCCAGAACCCGAAGGAATTTGTAATGGAGCCCAACAACGACGCCGCCTACATCGGGCTGCTGAAAAACGCTTATAAGAACGACGCCAAAGCCGGCGAGCTGATGATAAAAAACAATTTCTACTTACAAAGGGGACCCTATGACATTGTCTCCGTCATGGATGAAGGCGCCGGCAGCGAACCTTATGTCATCAATGGGCCTGTCATTGACCTCTTCGACCCGCAATTACCCGCGCTGACCCAAAAGACCGTACAGCCAGGCACACAAGCTTTCTTGTACAACATAGGCAGGGTCGCCGACAAAAAGAAACCGCAGGTACTGGCATCCGCGTGCAGGATCTACGAGGAGACCATAAAGGACAAGACCTATTCCTTCATAGCCAAAAGCCCCTTGAACACGAGGAACAGCATGCGGATGCTGCTGCCTGCCGCTCCGGCCCGGACAACATGCACCAATAGCAAAGGAGAAAATCTTACAGACGTAAATACCTCATGGGACGCAGCCTCGGGTACACTTTACCTTGGATTCGACAACAGCCCGGAGGGGATAAAAGTTAACATAGATTGGTAGATCATCGATATTTTTGACGCTCAAGATGATCCTTACATGAACCCGAAGCATCGTGTATGCATATTTTTCTTCCTGCTGATGGGCATGCTATCATTTAAAAACGATACCGCAGATCCCTTGTCGGCCTTCTACATTTCCGGATATGCCCAGGGAACAACTTACCATATTACATTTTTCGCCCATGACAGCCTGGTGGTTAAAAGACAGATCGACAGCCTGCTGGATAATATAGACAGCTCCCTCTCCATCTATAAGCCCTATTCGATCATCAGCCGGTTTAACAGCGCCGCAGAAGGCATACAAATGGATGAGCATTTGAACAAGGTGGTCCGGCGTTCTTTGGAAATATACAAAGCCACTGGGGGTATCTCGGATATCACGGTTTATCCACTGATGGACCTATGGGGATTCGGCCCCCGCCATGCTTCTACGGCGCCGGATTCCCCGACAAACCCGGATTCTTCGACGGTCACTGATTCACCAACAACCCCGCATTCCCCGACAAACCCGGATTCTTCGACAGTCACTGATTCACCAACAACCCCGCATTATCAGACAGTCACTGATTTATCAACAGCGCCGGATTGCCCGACAAACCTGAATTCTTCGATGGTCACTGATACACCAACAACCCCGCATCCCCCGGCACACCCGGATTCCCTGATGGTCCGTACGACCATGGCCTGCGTCGGTTCCGACAAAATTCATATCCGCGATCGTTGGCTTTTAAAGGACAAGCCTTGTGTAAAGATCGATGTCAACAGCATTGCCCAGGGATATAGCGTGGATGTGGTGGCCGGTTTCCTGGAAAGCAGGGGCATAAAGAACTACATCGTGGAGGTGGGCGGCGAATTGAGGGTAAAAGGGAAAAAGTATCCCGGAGGCACCACCCTGCAGATAGGCATTGAAGCCCCGGCGCAAAATAGTTTGGACGCGCCGGTCATTGAAAAGATCGTACACGTCGACCATGGCGCCATCACGACTTCCGGTAATTACCGGAAATATTACGAGATCAACGGCAAAAAAATATCCCACCTGATGGATCCCAGGACAGGCTATCCATTCCAGAATGAATTGATTAGCGTAACAGTATACGCTCATGACGCCATCACCGCCGATGGCTATGACAATGCTTTGATGGGGATGGGTTTGCAAAAAGCTTTTGCTTTTCTACGGCGGCACCCCGGGCTGGAAGCGTATTTTATCTATCACCGTGAAGGCGGAGAGATGACGGATACGGCTACGGCCGGCTTTTATAAGTTAATGTAAAAATCCTTACTTTTACACCCTCAACGCGAACGGTACGTTCGTAAAGAATATTTGAACCAATGAAAAATCACCTGATCGCAACGGGACTAATCGTATTGTCCCTTACAGCTACCCAATGCAAGAGCGGACTCGTCACCATGTCCAACAATTGTTACAACCTGATCAGTACTGGCCAGTCCCAGAATAAGTCAGGCGACTACTCCTCCGCCCTGGACAATTTCAACAAAGTATTATCCAAGTGCGACGCTTACGACGCCAAAGAGAAAGGTTATGCCGGCAAAGCAGCTGCCCTCAACGGCCTCCGCCAGTACAATGACGCGCTTACCGCCGCCAATGCCGGACTGAAGATCAACGCCAGCAGCCTGGACAACCTCTTCGAAAGGGCCAATGCCGAGCTGGGTCTGGGCATGACGGGCGAAGCCAAGGCCGACCTGGCCACCATCACCAACCTCACGGAGAAGAATCGCAACACGACCCAGCGCGCCACCATCTACGCCAAGATCGCGGAGACGGAGATGCGCCAGCAAATGTATACGGACGCCCTCCAGCATATCGGCGAAGCCATCTCCCTGGACGGCAGCAACCTGAACTTCTATCTCCAGCGGGGAGACATCAACGCCGCCGCCGGCAACTATTCAGCCGCCATCGCCAACTATGACGAGACCATCGCCAAAGGCAAGGACGACGCGGAAACCTGGAAGGCCCGCACCGTCACCGTCATTAAACAATACCAGAAAAAATATGGCACCGAAAGTGCCGACGGGCTGAAAAAGAAGATCAGCGCATCCGACAAGCAGACCCTTTGCAGCAGCATCAGGACCGCACAGGGCAAGGGCCTCAGGGATGTCCAGGTCGACCTCGTACAGGCCACCGTCTGCCAATGATCTTCTGCCAGTGAATAAAGGCACCAGCCAATAAATGTAAATGAACCCAGCCAGTAGAAGCCGTCAAAAAGTAACCACTATTCAAACATTCGAAAAATACTAGTAGCCATGCGTAAAAATTGGATCTTCATACCCGCCCTCTTCGCCGTTCTCCTGACAAATTGTAAAAGCGCCAACAACACCCAGAAAGGCACGGCCATCGGCGCCGCCGCCGGTGCAGGCGCCGGTGCGCTCATCGGGGGCGGAGGCAAAAGCTCCGTATGGGGCGCCCTCATCGGAGCTGCGGTAGGCGGCGGCGCCGGTTATGTCATCGGGCATCACATGGACAAACAAGCCAAAGAGATCAAACAGGCCGTACCCGACGCCCAGGTGGAAAGAGTGGGTGAGGGGATCAACATGACCTTCAATTCCGGTCTGCTGTTCCAGATCAATTCCAGCGCCCTCAGCGAAGCTGCGAAAACCAACCTGGAAAAAGTCGCCGGCGTATTTGTAAAATATCCCGAAACGAATATCCTCATCGAAGGACATACCGACGACACCGGCACGCCCGAATACAATATGGAGCTATCCAAAAAGAGGGCTTATTCCGTCAGCGATTATCTTCAGTCAAAGGGAGTGTCCTCCAGCCGTATGAACGTGAAATGGTATGGAGAGTCACAGCCGAAAGTTCCCAACACCACGGATGCCAACCGCACCATGAATCGTCGCGTGGAAGTGGCCATTACGGCTAATGAGCAGATGAAGCAGGAGGCGAAGGACGGGAAACTGAATTAGAGCTGCAAGCTTCAAGCTACAAGCTACAAGCACGTACTTTTAAGCCACTTGAAGCCTCAAGCTGCAAGCTACAAGCACGTACCTTTAAGCCACTTGTAGCTTGTAGCTTGAAGCTTGTAGCTTGCAGCTAAGTATATTTTCTCCTCCTTAGGAACTGATAGAGATACCCCCCCGCGATCACCAGCAGAATGGGCAGGCCGATGTTAATGAACTGCCAGAAAGGACGGCCCGTTTCCACCTTGGCAGGGTCCAGCAGCCTTAGGGTGAAATCCTTGCTGCGCGTCTCCAGGATCCGGGAGGGGTTCGTCATATATTCCAGGCAGTTCTCGATGAAGTCCTCATTTGCAAACTTGTAATTGATGTCCTTGCTGTATCCCATCTGCAGGGGCTGCCGGCCCTGCTGGACCACCTCGTTCATCACTATATCTGCATCGCCCATGACAATGACACGGCCAGGCTTGTCTCCCTCGGATAGGAATGGCTGATGATAATCATTGGCCAAACTATCGGCTACAGCCGTACCTATCCTGCCGGCAAAGAGAGAACTAAATTTGCCCTCCAGCAGGTAGGCCACGGGAATATTCGGCGTATTGAAGAGCCGTAGATCGCTGGCCTGCTTCGCGCTTTCAAAAGAGATGATCGCAGGTGTACTGACCACCCGGCCATTGGCGGAGGTCTGGAGCAGCACCGTCTTTTGAATGCCCGGCGCTTTCACCGTATCGATGGAGTTGGCAAAACGCGCATAGACAGGGTCCAGGTTCTTGGAAATGGGGTGGTACAGGCTCCCGTTCAACAATGGGTAATAGGGCCAGGGTATGAGCTGCATATCCGGCTTGCCCCCAATGGTGCCGACCACCATATTGAGACTGGCGCTTTGGCCGGCGTCTTCCACAAGGTCCTGTTTCACACGGACGCCATATTTGAAGAAGAGGTCCTCTAATTCCAAACCCCTGTCATACGCCAGCGTCTCCCTGTCCAGGCGCAGGCTGTCCGTCTCCGCATGGAGAATGTCCACCGCCCAGATGATATGGCCCCCATGGAGGACATACTGGTCCAGCGTCAGCTTTTCCCGGTCCGTGAACTTTTGGGTAGGTTTTACAATGATGAGCGCATTCACCTCCTGCGGGATCACCGGCATGCTGTCCAGCTTTATGATACCAAATCGGTAATTGGACCGCATATCCTCTATCAGATTATACACGCTGTAATCCACCGGCTCGCCATTGCCCACCACATAGCCCACTGTAGGTACTTTTTTGCGGGTGATCTTATCGATGGCGCTGCCGAACTTATATTCCAGCAGGGTTTCCGCGTTGGTATACAGCTGATCTTCCGGCTGGTCCTGTTTGGCCACCTGCACACCTTTCAGCAGATCGACAGGGAATACTTTATCCTTATAATGGAGGAGGGCGCCCGGAATGACGATGCGCTGGCTTTGCTCATCACCTTTTTTGGATTGGGCCACCTGCGTCTTCGGCTGGATGCCCATGCGCTGGAGGGAGTCCAGCGTTCGCATACTGGCGGTATCGTCCAATCCCGCCAGCGGGTCCGTCACCCTTACCCGGATACGTCCATCGGCATATTCAGAAAATTCCTGGAGGAGCTCCAGCGTACTTTTCGAGAGTTTGCGGATACCGGCCTTCAGATCGCCCTGGAGAAAGAAGTCGACCTGTATGTCGTCATCCAGGTGGCGCAGCAGCTCTCTGGTGGAGATACTCAGCGTATAGCGCTTCTCATGGGTCAGGTCCAGGCGGTAGTGGAAGCGGCTGGCGCCCAGGTTGATGAGCAGCAGCACGACGATGACCCCTAGCCAACTGCGAGCCCACTTTGAGCTGCGAGCTGTGAGCTGTGAGCTGTGAGCCAGGGCCTTATTAGGTCCTCCCCTCGTAGCTCGTAGCTCGTGGCTCGTGGCTTGTTTCCGTGCCAGATTCCAATTCGTCCATCTCAAAAACAAGAGAATGATACTGAGAAAATAGATGAGATCCCTGCTGTCCACCACCCCCCTGCTGATGCTCCTGTAATGGAAATCGATGCCGAGCATCTCGATATAGAAGTCCGCCCCCGCGGCAAACACCGGCAGCTGGCTCACCGCATTGAACCCGCTGTATAAAAGGAAGCAGGCAAAAGCCGCCGCGATGAATGCAACCACCGCATTGCTGGTCCAGCTGCTGCAGAGCATGCCGATGGAAGTAAACACGGCACATAGGAATACCAACCCGATGTAGCTGCCGATAGTGGCGCCAACGTCGATGCCGCCCTGGCCCGAAAGCCGTTGGATAGTAAGGAAATAAAGCAGGGTAGGCACCAGGGCGATGACCACCACCAACAGGGCCGCCAGGTATTTGCCCACCACCAGCTGCGTCCGGCTGAGCGGGATCGTCTGCAGGATCTCGAAGGTCCCCGTCCGGAACTCTTCGGACAAGCTGCGCATCGTGATAGCCGGGATCAGCAACAGCAAGATCCAGGGAGCCAGCTCAAAGAACTTGTCCAGGGTCGCATAACCCCCTGCCAATATATCCGTGTCCGGGAACACGAACAGAAGGAGCCCATTCAACAACAGGAAGACGATGATAGCGATATAACCCGTTAGATTACTAAAGCTTTGACGAAGTTCTTTTTTGCAGACTGCCCACATGTGCGCGAAAATAAGCGATATAACGATGTAATCAGCGCTACGAGTATGACCCATGTTCAAATTCACTCACACAATATATATTGACATTCATCGTTTATGATCAGCACCCTTTCTACCCTACATTTTATTGGATCAACTTTTTTTGTCCTTTCCAGGACATCCGGCTCTTTCCGGCTAGGCAAAGTCGTATTATAAAATATTGAAATGTGGAAAAAAAGTAAAATTAGATCCTGCTAAAAACGCGTCAGAACGAAAGGAATACTTATATTCGCATACTCAATAAGAACCAACCTCCTTCGAAAAAATATTATGGTTAGGTAACTAAAAAAGATTTAACCGAAACCAACTGCAAAGCAAGATCCGCCCTCATAGGCGGTTTTTTGCTTTTAACCCAAGCCCATCCTGCAATCCGCCGGTAGCCGCATTCAGCCCTCCCACCACATTTCTTATTTTTTAAAGCCTCCCTGCACCTTTCAATTGCCCCAACACACCCTTCCAACACCTCCACACCCGTTCAAAGAAGCGGGCCGTCAATCATATTACAAAATATTTACATTATTATAGAACAAATAATTTATATATGAATATAATTCCATTATTTTTAACTGAATATCAATAACTTACCTGTTTTTAACCCCATTTTGTTCCTTATACGTCTCCCACATCGGGCTCTGCGCTCTCAGCCTTTCAACCCCCATCCTTAGCTGACTGATCGCATAATCTACTTCATTTTCGGTATTGAACCTTCCCAATCCAAATCGCAGGCTGCTGTGCGCCAGGTCATCGTCCAGCCCCAGCGCCTTCAATACGTAGCTTGGCTCCAGCGAGGCCGACGTGCAGGCCGATCCTGACGAAAGGGCGATGTTCTTATTGATCATCGTGATCAGTCCCTCGGCCGGGGCACCCCGGAACGAGAGGTTCACCGTCCCGGGCAATCTATGTTGCCTGCTGCCATTGACGAAGACTTGCTCCAGCTGGAGCAGGCCCGCCTCCAGCCTGTCCCGCAGTCCCGATACCCGCACCGCCTCCGTCGCCATCTCCAGGCGGCAGAGCTCACAGGCTTTCCCAAAGCCCACGATGGCCGGTACGTTCAAGGTCCCGCTTCGCATACCCCGCTCATGGCCACCCCCATCCATCTGCGCCGTCAGCCGCACCCGCGGGTCCCTCCGCCGTACGTATAAGGCGCCTACGCCCTTGGGGCCATATAATTTATGGGCGCTCATCGCCAGGAGGTCGATGCCGTCGGACTGTACATGCACAGGCACCTTGCCCGCCGCCTGGGCCGCATCCACGAAGAAAAGGACCCCGTGCTTCCTGGCGATCCCGCTGATCTCGCGGATGGGCTGGATCACCCCAATCTCGTTATTGGCATACATAACCGCGATCAGCACCGTCGACGGCCGGATAGCCGCCTCCAACGTCCGCAGGTCGACCAGCCCCTCCCTGCTCACAGGCAGATAGGTCACTTCACCTCCCAGCTTCCCGATATGATGGCAGGTGTCCAGCACCGCCTTATGCTCCGTGGCCACCGTGATGATATGGCTGCCCTTGGCCGCATACATTTCGAATACCCCCTTGATCGCCAGATTATCCGCTTCCGTGGCGCCCGAAGTAAAAACGATCTCTTTTGGCTCCGCCCCTATCAGCCTGGCCACCTGCTCACGGGCCTGCTCCACCGCCTCCTCCCCCTCCCAGCCAAAAGCATGGGTCCGGCTGGCGGCATTGCCGAATTTTTCCGTGAAATAGGGAAGCATCGCTTCCACCACCCGCGGATCGCAGGGGGTAGTGGCATTGTTGTCGAAGTAGATAGGCAGCTTGAGCATGAGGTCCTCCGGGTGAATGAGGTACAAAGTTACCGATTATGTCCATCTCGCAGGTCTCCGGTGGACGAACATCCTCCGGACTATATAACCTTTGCCCTCAACCAGGAACTGCTTACATTTATCCCATGAACTTCTCCCCCTTCACCGCCGCCGTGGTCATACTGTCCCTTTGTTCGTCCGCCAGCCATTCCCCAGGGTCTTGCGTATCGCATATTTCCACGCAGGACACGACTCCCAGGGTCGTTGAACAACGTTTGAACAACCCGGCGATGCTTCAGGGGATCTGGGCTGCCGTCGGAGAGGACAACGCTGCCTTTGTCATCAAAGGGTCCAAAATCAACTACCCCCAATCGTTCAGGACATTTCCTTTCTTTTTATCCAGGGACACCCTCGTCATCCAGTACGATGACTACCAGGGAAGGTTCCAGGTCAGGCTGCATACAAAGGACACGCTGATCCTCATCGGAGATGAAAAACAATTCTTCTACCGATTTAAAAGATGATCCCCTTACTTTTGAAAAAAATCCCCATGAAGAAAGTCGAACACATCGGCATTGCCGTCCGGGACCTCGCCGTATCCATTCCCTTGT
Source organism: Flavitalea plasmicola (assembly GCF_030546645.1). Lineage (GTDB taxonomy): Bacteria > Bacteroidota > Bacteroidia > Chitinophagales > Chitinophagaceae > Puia. The sequence continues at coordinate 12,042 of NZ_JAUOTO010000005.1, read as the reverse complement.
TCGAGGCGCTGCTCGACACCCAGTGCTACAAAACGGAAGCAGTGGACACCGAAAAAGTGACCACCGCATTCTTTAAAAAAGGAGAGACGAAGATCGAGCTGCTGCAGGGGCAGGAACCCGACAGTGTCATCACACGCTTCATAGAAAAAAAAGGCGAGGGGATGCACCACATTGCTTTCGAGGTAGCCGATATCCATGCTGAAATGAAAAGGCTGGCCGATGCCGGCTTCACCCTGCTCAGCGACCGGCCCAAGCCCGGGGCCGACAATAAGCTGATCTGCTTCCTTCATCCCAAAGACACCCACTCCATGCTCATCGAACTGTGCATGGAAAAGCCTTGACCTAATCCGCGCACACGATCTTGCCCACGGCGATCTTGGACTTCGCAAACGTACGGTCGTCCTTCCCCGTTACCCACAAGGTATTGTTCATCACGGATCCCAGCCTGGGCATGGAAGTAGGGATGTCCTTATTGCTGAAAATGGCCTTGCGGGTGTATTTACCCGTCACCATATCCAGGTTCACCTGGTAGCAGGACGTAATACCAAAGCGCGTGACCTGTTTGATCTTCGTGCCGGGCTGTAGTACGTCGGCGTTTTTGTCATTATCGTTGAAAAAGAGGTGGATAGTGCCCTTACCCGCGAGGCTGCTGAACCCCGCATAAAATGGCCGGCCATCCGCGCGATCGAAAAAGCCCCAGAAACCGACACCCATCCCCGGAGAGCTGGCGTGCCCGATCTGGATCGTTTCTACCTGGCTCTTCGGCAGCACGTGCAGCCAGTCAATATTCCCTGCCGCCGACACCTTGCTCATATAAATATCCCCGCAATCATACCGGACATACGTATTATGACTCCAGGTGCCCACCGCATTGGGACCGAATCCGGGAGAATAGGAGGATGTTTCGATCAGGCGCCGGCTGTATTTCTCGGCCAGGATCACCAGCCCATTATCCGGCGCGATGTAAAAATTCCGGAAGACCAGGTTGGCCGTGAGCCCTTCCTCATTGTCGTCATCCTTATCTTTTTTCTTTTTCTTATCATCGCCATCATCGTCCTCCACTTCGGAGATCAGGGAGGTGTTGAGATCTTTTTTCGCCGTCATCAGCACTTTGCCCGTCGCGGGATCGAAACGTTGCACCAACATACCGTTGATCTCCTTTCGTTTCTTCTCGTTACTGTAGAAAGCCGCCAGCACCAGCTCGTTTTTCAGCTGGAACATTTTGCCCGTGACCAGGAACTTCCCGTCAATGTCCGTCGACAGCTCCTTTACCATCTTTCCCTGCAGATCGTAAATGCGGATGCTGTAATTTGAAAAAAGGAGGAACTTATCCTTTTTCTTCTTCCCTTCCTCATATGTATAGATCCGGCCGATGAGGATCGCATTGCCGGAAGTAGTATAGACGAAATCCTGCACCTGGAAGGTCTTCGGATCAAACTCGTTGGAAATATTCAACGGCTTGCCAATCAGCTTCAGGTTGGCGTCCATCATCTTGATCTCGTACCTGTTCTGCTCCTTTCCCGTATAGGTACCCGTCAGCACCACTTTGGAGCTGTCTTCGTTGAGGGTGATGTTATAGTCGATCTCCTCTTTTTTGTCATTCTTCTGCCAGGCATAGATCTCCTGCCAGTCACCTTTCAGGTTGCCGGAACCTTTGTCGATCTCTGCGGCATACAGGTGCAGGGTGTTGTCTTTTTTAGTAAAGTCCGTAGCGAAGAGGTAGAGACGGTCCCGGATGAGGAACAGCCTGTCGAAATCCTTTCCTTTCAGCTCTTTGTCGAAATCATTGCGATATTGTTCCGCCATATTGGCGTCCAGCTTCACCAGGATGCTGGATTTACGCACCCTGCCGCTGAACAGTCCCACCTTTGCGATGTCATGTGACTCTTCCATGTAGACGCCGGATTTATCCGTATACACGATGGACAGGTCGGTGCTGCTTCTATGCATTTTGAATTCTTCTCCCCAGGAGACTTTGGACTGGGAGAGCGCGGCAAAGGAGGTCAATGCCAGTGTGAGGGTTAACAGGGGCTTCATAGTTATTTGGGTTTGGGCCCAAAATAATAGAAAAAGCTTAGCAATCAAAGTCACTCTTTTTCCATTCCCTTACTATGTTGGACCAAAATGAACCTACCCGCCTGCAGCAGCGGGGGACCCACGGAATATCCTCCATATTTTTTGCGCCAGCCCCGGCCGGAGTTGCTCCTTTCGGGGAACCACTGCCATCTGTTCCGGGAATGCCGGCTGCAAGGTGTAGGCCGGACGGACAGCCGGGCTGCCCGCTTCCCAACGGGCTACCAGCGCTTTTACCTCCGGTGCCGCATGGCCCAGCCATCCACGGGCATTCATGCCATACCGGTTCTTTTGATCCAGGTCAGCCCCGTGCAGCAGGATCTTTTCCAGCACGCGCAGCGACAATGCCCGGTCTTCCGCCTCTTCCTTCCGTAAAAGAAAGCCCTGGATAGCCCAGTACACAACGTTAGAGCCATCGGCGTCCGTCACATTGACATCCGCATCGAAGTCGAGGAAGAGGTCCAGCGCACGAAAATATTGTGGTTGCTGCACCGCGATATGCAGGCAGTTGTAACCCTTGCTGCAGCACGTATTGGGATTGGCGCCTTTCTTCAGCAGATACCGCAGCAGTTCCAGCCGCTCCTGCCCCGACGAAAACCCGCTGGCAAGCAGCGCTTCCATCAGCACCGGCATCCAGAAACCGTCGCTCAGACAGGCGTTGACGTCGAGATTGTTTTCTTCAACCAGGTGCTGCACCTGGTCGGTGGCGCCCCTGGCAATGGCGAGGGAAAGCGCATTCCACACATGGGTGGGGATGAGGGATGGCATGGCAATCATACCCATAAGGTAGCGAAAAAAATCGCCGATTGCAATAGCCCGGCCAGAAAAATCTTTTGTCAGCCGGTGTCACCGGATGATAAACGACGCCGATCGCGACTTAGCCGACTGCAGGTCCGTGGCCCGCACGAAATATGTGCCCGAAGGCAGCCGGTGGATGAAATTCACCCGGCCCGAAGCCGTATTCTTATAGTAGTTCCGCTGTACACGGCTGCCGTCAGCAGCCAGGATATCCACCTGCCATTCCGAGTCCGCAAAAGGAAAGACCACATTGATAAAGTCATTGGGCGGATTAGGGTAGATCAGGAAATTCCCGGCACCTCCTGCCGCATCCAGGTCGATGATCCGCAACGGCGAATAAGTCGCATCCCCCTGCGCATCCAGCACTTTGATCCGGAAATATAGCCTCTTCCCGTCGTTGGGAGAGAGCACATAGCTATAGGAGTACGCCGCATTGCCGGCGATGCCGGTGCTCAGCTGGGCGTTGACATCCGAAAAATCGGTGTTATTGCCTTCGCTCACCTGGACGACATACTGCCGCCTGGACTGCGCTTCCGCGCTGATCCAGTTGAGGGCCACCGTCCCGTCATTCTGACGCGTAGCTGTAAACGTTAGAATAGCCGATGCCAGCGCACCCGTATAACAATAATAATAGGTCAGCGAGACCTTATTGGTAATGGAATAGGAAGGGGTCACCTGCACGGCGGCATTGATATTGTAGCCCGGAGTATTGGAATAGGTGATATTCAGGTCGCCCGTCCCCACAAAATCGTTCAGCATGCCATTGTTCGTCGCGATGGAGTCATTCATCATCTTGAAATTGTTGTAGACCACCGTCGCCGGGTAATTATAGGTTTCCCCGGCATGGATCACCGGGACGGCCGTAAGGTTCTTCAGAAAGGTCACGTCGGAGATGCTATTGCCATCCTCATCTGTAAGGTCATTGCCGTTCACCTGGAGGATGTCCTCCCCGGTCACGCCCGGCTTGACATTTGTAGCATCGGCGCCGTTGTTATTGGTGATCTGGTAGGATGCCGTGATGGACACCACCGACTTCAATACTGCCGACACCAGGGAGTAGCCGCCCGGCGGCGCATATTGGGGCCATGTCACACCATAGACTGCGTTACCTGTGCCAGTAAAAGTTGTGCTGTAAGAAGTGGATTGAAGCGCGCCCGTGCATTGCGCGACAGACAATAAGGGAGACGATGATAGGGTGACCAGCGACAATAGGAATGTCGCCAGGGGTACGGAGGTTTTCAGAGGACGCATAGGAATAAATTAAATGATACGGATACCGGAATACTGCAAGGCATATAACTACAAACGGGGCCGTTTTATTTTATGTCCCCTAGTAGGTTTACCGATTTTAATAGGTAATTAATCCATCCGCCGTTAGTAAAACCCCTACAAGTGATTACCCTTCAATGTAGTTGGAGAACTACAGCGTTTATGGCGCACGCACTACGTATCATGGGTGAAAAGACCCGGTATTTCCACGGGTCGACATTAGAATTGTGTCTATCTTACTTACTCAATATCGACTGTGATGCACATAGCCAACCGGTGTTTGCTTCTCCTGACCTTCTTATTCCATGTCCGGACCGGGCACCCGCAGGTCCTGCCCTATGATCCCAACCAACGGTATTCGAAGGAAGCCTTGAAAGCGGACCTTCACTTCGTACATGATAAGCTGAAAAAGATGCATCCGGGACTATACCGATATAGTACCAGGGCTTCTCTCGATCGGCTCTTTGACAGCGTGGACCATGTCATCACGGGTCCATTGACCGCGCAGGAATTTTACCGGCTTTTAACGCTACTGCATTCCAGGATCAACAACGGGCACACGATGTTCTTACCCGAAGATTCGGCGATGGCCTATTTCAATCGCAGCGGCAGGCTGCTCCCTTTAGGGGTCTATTTTGAAAATGGAAAATTGACAATCGTCGAAAATTACTCGGCGGACAGCACCCTTCAGGCGGGATCGGAAATTCTAAGCGTCAATGGGCTAAGCGTTTCTTCCATCATGGAACAATTACTGGTGAGACAAGTCAGGGATGGATATAACCGCACCTATCCCGTTTGGATCCTCAACCATTATTTTTCGGCCTATTACAGCTTTATCTTCGGGCAGCCCGCCGGATTCGCCATGGGCCTCAGAGATGGCACCGGTGCGCCATATACGAAATATGTCACAGCCCTGACAAAGGATAGCATCCGCTGCTACCGTCAGATGCGCTATGCGGCCCAATATCCGCCTGACAAGGAAGGCCAGGGTATTTCTTTGCAGGAAGAAAAGGAAAAGCATGTTGCGGTCCTTACGATTAAAAGTTTCGACCCTGATCTACTCCAGCTTTTGTACCGACAGGACTACAAACAGGCGTTTGACAGCATGTTTACGCAAATCAACCGCCATCAGATCAGGAGCCTGGTCCTGGACCTTAGGGACAACCAGGGCGGGGACTTTCCTCCCGGGCGAATGTTGCTATCCTTCTTAGCGCTGCATTCCTGCCGATTCTTGCTTGACGGGAAAGAGGCGCGTATTATTCAACCCAGGGCAAACCGCTTTAAAGGAAAGCTGTTTGTGCTGATGAATGGAGGGAGCTTCTCCAATACGGCCATCGTCTGCGCCTGCCTGAAAAGAGATCGAAGGGCCCTTTTCATCGGAGAAGAGACAGGAGGAAATCCACACGTTATCAGCGGCGATCCGGTGGAACTGATCCTGCCCCGAACAAAGATCAAGATCGAAATTTCCACCACCACCTATCGGATCACCGCAGGCTCTAATGACGGTCATGGCGTCATGCCGGATTATCCAGTCCATCCGAAAATTGCCGAGATCCTGGCGGGAAAAGATCCGGCAAAAGCATTGGCCATGAAGCTCATTTCGGAAAATCAGCCGAAACAAAAAGGCTTATAAAGATCACCCTTAACTTAAAAGAGTACCCTTAACATAAAAGAGTACCCTTAACATAAAAGAGTACCCTTAACATAAAAGAGCACCCTTAACATAAAAGAGCACCCTTAACTTAAAAGAGCACCCTTAACTTTAAAGAGCACCCTTAACTTTAATGGCAGGGGTGAACAGGCCTTACCTGGCATCCACGCTAAAGGCCGTCACCTGTCCACTGCCACTTTGCAGATGGGAAGCGCGGACAAAATAGATCCCGGGCGACAGCTGCTGCCTGAAATTGATAAAGAAGTTATTGGTGTGAAAGAAGTCGGCGCGTTGTACCAATCTGCCGTCGGCAGCACAGATATCCACCCGCCAGTCACCAGGCGCGTCCGCATCACCCGGCATCACCAGGTTGATATGGTCCACCGCGGGGTTGGGATAAACTACCAGCTTTCCTCCACCACCCTTCTCCAGCACTACCTCTTTGATCGGAGAATAGGCGATCTCACCCGGCGTCACGACTCGCAACCTGTAATACCATTTGCCGCCTGCACCGGGACGATCCGCATAGGTATAGTCCATCTCACCCGCCACAGATGCCCGGGAGCCAATGGTGGCAAAGGCCGTACCATCCCTGCTGCGCTGGACCTCGTAGACCCTGCTGGCGGCGCCTGCCGCCGCGCTCCAATCCAGCTGTACGGAGCCAGGGTCCTTCGCCACAGCCGTAAAGGCCGTCAGGCCGCTGGCCAGGACAACCCCATCCCTGCAAAAGATATAAGTAAGGGAAAAGCGTGTCACGTCGGAGGCCGTAGCATGATAGCTGTAGCTGACGTTATTGGAAGCATGGATATTGGTATAGGTGATGGGGGAATAAGTAAAATTTACATTCCCCGCCCCCAGGAAAGGGGCGGTCCCGGCAGAAAAGCTGTCCACATTCGCATAATTACTCAGGAAAGGAAAGGGCGGGACAGCCACCTGGTCCCCCGGGTTCAGCGTATAGGAGCCGATCTTTTGTTCGGTGATATTGTCGTAGGTCGCCGGCAGGGACGGGCTGGTGATCATGTCTTCCCGGCCAACCCAAAGGCCATAGGTGCCGGCCATTACGTCCACATTTTTCAGGGAAAAGCCATATTGGACATTCACCACGGCGCTGACCTTCACGGACACCAGGAGGCCTGAGTCGATACTCCATTTGGGGAAGCTGAGCTGGTAGGTGCCGTAGCCCGGCCCGGTGAGCAGCGTGTCGTAGGTGCGGGAGGAGAGGTTATTCGCACACTGAGCCCCGGCGCTATGGTGCAGGAGGAGCCCCGCGCAGAGCGCAAGACAGGCGTTTTTCCAAAGGGAAAGGTTGCGGTTCATCATGGTAGGGGGGATTGGATCTGTCTATTAAACTCCGTTGTCAGCGGTTTATTTCACATATATAAAAAAAAGAGCCGCCCGAATGGGCGGCTCGCTGCATTTTATTACGAAAGATCTTATTGCTTCGAAATAACCACCTTGTTCACCTGCCTTGCGCCGTCCGCCGTAACCACCTGCACCAGGTAGTTGCCTGGAGCATAGCTGCTTACAGGGAAAGAGAGGATGGTGCCACCTGCGCCCTTTACGTTCTTTTCAGCTAGCAGCTGACCGCTCTGTCCAAAGAGGCGGACGCTCACCGCACCGGCAGTAGCTTCACTTACAGGCAGAGAGACATTGACATAGTCTTTAGCCGGGTTGGGGAAGATGCTGACCGTAGCCAGGGTCGACAGACGGACCACTTTGATATCGGATAAAGCAGGGCGGCCGTCCAGGTCATACTCATGCAAACGGTATTGAAGGGTGCCGGAACCCGGGTTGGCGTCCGTAAAGGCATAGTTCACTACCGTAATGGATTGGCCTTTGGCCGCCACTGAACCGATGACCTCCCATTTGGCGCCGCCGTTGGAGCTGCGTTCGATGTCAAATCGGCTGGAATTTTGCTCCATGGCGGTTTTCCAGGTCAGGCTGACCTCACCGCCGCTCACTGCGGCATCGAAATCTTCCAGCGTGACGGGCAGCGTGCCGTTGGCGCTGAGAGTAACTTCACCCGCCAGCGTGGTGCCATAAGCCGCAGGGCTGTTGCTGGCTACCGTGGTTTCCACAAAGCCGGAGGGAGCGTTGCCCAGCTGCTTGAAATAAGTGGTGACACCACTGGTGATAAAGCTGGTGAGCACACCGTCATAGGTACCAGCGCTGCTGGCATTAATCTTGTCGCTGGCCCGGATCAGGAGGATCCTGTTGGCAGGGCTCGATCCGTCGTTGGGAAGGATGACATTGTAGCCAGTAGCCCAATCAGTCCCGCCGGAAGCAGGGATCAGGAGATTGGCGATGGCGCCGGAGCCCGCACTTCCCACCTGCAGCGTGCTGCTGCCTGAGAGGACCACGTGCGTGTTCAGGGTCACTGTTACGCCGGAATTGATAATGACAGCACAATTGTTACAGTTGGTAGGGGGTTCGCCACTGGGATCCCATACGTTAGGACCGGAAGTGACGTGCCAGTTGCCGTCACGTACGGCAGTGTAGGTGCCGCCTGTTTGAGCCTGGGCTCCATGGGTGAGAAGGATTACAGACACTAAAGCCGATAAAGGGTAAAGCTTTTTCATGATCACAATAATTAATTGATTGAATGTGGTTTGTGGTAAACCATAGACAATGGATTCATCGTAAGCTTTCGCAGAATGTATTGGACGACTGAAGTATGAGATCCTTATCCCGGGGTTGCCAGGTGAAGGTTAAAGACAATAATTAAAGAAGGAATATTGGGTTCGGGGTGTTACACTTAGGAAGAAGCAAATTTTCCGAGGATTGAGGCGTTCGACGGAGTAAAAGTAGAAAGAAAACTACGATTATGCAAGCCCTTCAGTAAAAAAATTTAGAGTGCATCATTATCAAGGACTTGGGAGGATGACTTTATTCTCCGCCCGCATCGGGGCTTGGGGATGAGTTTTATTCTTTGCCTGCATCAGGGACTTGGAGATGTCCTTTATTCTTCGCCCGCATCAGGGACTTGGCAGGATGAGCTTTATTCTCCGCCCGTATCAGGGACTTGGGAGGATGACTTCATTCTCGGCCCGTATCAGGGACTTGGAGATGACCTTTATTCTTCGCCCGCTTCTTTGGCCAGCCCGAGCTTATCCAGCGCCAGCTGTGCGGCGATCTGGCTGGCGTCCTTTTTATTATAGGCCTTTCCCTGGGCGATGATCTCTCCGTCTACGACTGCCCCCACGGTAAAGAGCCGCCGGCCTCCTTCGAGCCTTTCGTCAAGGGTCTCGAATTCAAGGACTTTGCCATTCTTATTGGCCCAGCCGTAAAGCTTATTTTTATGATTGATCTCCAGGTTTTCCAGGTCGTCCATGAACAGATAGGGCTGGATGATCCTTTCCATGACCCATTGGCGCGTCTTATCAAACCCTTTGTCGAGGTAGATAGCACCTACAATGGCCTCCAGGGTATTGCCGAAGATCTGGCTCATCTTCAGCGAGCTGTCGAACTTATTGAAATTGCTGATCTTTTTTAACCCCATTTTAATGGCAATGTCATTCAACTGGTTGCGATTGACCATCTTGCTGCGCATCTCCGTGAGGAAGCCCTCTTCTTTATAAGGGTATTTTTTAAACAGGAAATCGGCAATGATGGCGCTGAGGATTGCGTCCCCGAGATATTCCAACCGCTCGTTGTTCTCGTCCGCACCGTCCTTTACACTACGGTGTGTAAGTGCGGTCCTGTATAACACCGCTTTGCCGGGCACAAAACCCAGCACATTACGAAGTTGTTTCTTAAACGAATTGCCCGCAGCGTCGCCCTTTATGATACGTTCGAAGATTCCCACATTAACAAGCTACAATTTTTTTTGATCTGATAAAAATATGTCCGGAAAACCTGTCCCTAGAATAGCCCATTCCCGGATGGGGCCAGGCAACTTTGTCAGGGTCGGTTACAACTTCGTCGCAACCTCGCCCCTTGCTCCTTCTCGTTAGGCCTACCGTCTCAGCACCGTTGACACCTTGCCAGCACGAACTTCGTCGGAGAGCTTCGTCAGGACTGCTTCGACACGAGGGCTTCGCCAGGCCTACGATCTCAACACCGTTGAGACCTTGGTCGCCTTCGCCTGCGTTCGGTTGCCTTCGTTGGTTCCAACACTGTTGGACCCCTCCTCGGATACCTCGCTCGTAATCTTCGCTCCGCTCGATTACATCCTACGCTCAGAACTTCGTCAAAGCTGCGTTTTTCGCTCAGAACTTCGTCGAGGCTGCTTCGACACGAGGGCTACGCCCGTATCCTTCGTTGGTTCCAACACTGTTGGACCCTTTCTCGGATACCTCGTTCGTAATCTTCACTTCGTTCGATTACATTCGTATCTTTCGCTCCTCAGGTACGTTCCTAACCTTTGCTTCGCTCGGCTACGCTTCGCTCACCCGTCTTCGTGTTACCCGGTTACCCGGAATATCAGGAAAGTTGCTTCTCTTGCCTGGCATTTGGGCAAAGCCGTGTTCCTCGCTCAGAACTTCGTCGAGGCTGCTTCGACACGCCTCTCCTCGTTCGTAATCTTCACTTCGTTCGATTACATTCGTAGCCTCCGTTATACTCCGCTACATTCGTTCCCTTCGCACCGCTCGGGGGCAAGTTAGCTCGTTTGCCTTCAATAAGCTCGGTTAGGCCAGGTATTTCTTAACGATTACACAGGCATTGTGACCGCCGAAGCCAAAGGTGTTGCTCAGGGCGGTCCGGACAGTTCGTTGTTGTGGTTTCCAGAAAGTGAAGTTAAGCCGGGGGTCAAGTTCGGGATCGTCCGTGAAATGGTTGATGGTGGGCGGTATTTCGTCGTGCACCACGCTCATCATACAGGCGATGGCCTCGATCACGCCGGCAGCACCCAGGCAATGCCCTGTCATGGATTTCGTAGAGCTGATATTGACCTTGTAAGCCTGCTCTCCAAAGACATCCATGATGGCTTTTACCTCGGCAACGTCGCCCAGCGGCGTGGAGGTACCATGGGTATTGATATAATCGATATCGGTGGGCTGTAGACCCGCATCTTTCAGCGCAGCCAGCATAACATTCTTGGCGCCCAGGCCTTCCGGATGAGGGGCTGTCATATGATAGGCGTCCGCCGTGGCGCCGCAGCCGGCAATCTCACAGTAGATCTTTGCGCCGCGCGCCTTGGCATGCTCCAGCTCCTCCAGTATCAGGACGCCGGCAGCTTCTCCCATGACAAATCCATCCCGGTCCTTATCGTAGGGACGGCTGGCAGTGCCGGGATCGTCATTGCGCTCGCTCAGCGCCTTCATGGCGTTGAAACCGCCTACCCCGGCCTCGCTCACTACCGCCTCCGACCCTCCGCTGACAATGATGTCGGCCATACCCAATCGTATAAGGTTGAAGGCTTCCATAATCGCATTGGTGGAAGAGGCGCAGGCGCTGGTGACGGCGAAATTCGGCCCGCGAAATCCATGCCGCATGGAGATATGCCCGGCGGCAATGTCCAGGATCATCTTGGGAATGAAGAAAGGGTTAAATCGGGGAGTGCCGTCCCCTTTTGCAAAACTGATCACTTCTTCCTGGAAGGTGATCAGACCGCCGATGCCGCTGGCGAAAACGACGCCAATGCGGTCGGGATTCATGGAGTCCTTGTCGATGGCAGCATCTTTCACCGCCTCGTCGCTGGCCGCCACCGCGAGTTGGGTATACCGGTCCAGTTTGCGGGCCTCTTTTTTGTCAAGATGTTGCAACGGATCAAACCCCTTCAGCTCACAGGCAAATTTCGTTTTGAACTTGGAAGCATCAAATAGGGTGATATGCCCGGCGCCAGAAACGCCGCCAAGGAGTCCCTTCCAGTAATCGTTTAAATTATTGCCTATCGGCGTAAGGGCACCGATACCCGTAACAACAACTCTTTTCAACTGCATATTTGGATTTTCCCGGAATTATGCCGGAATTGTGCTTTGAAAGAAATTAGTCCAATTCCAGCAAATGGCTAATATCTGTAGTCCTTCAGAAAGCTGCCCTGATCTTCGTCGGAGAACTTCGTCAGGGCTGCTTCGTCACGAGGGCGTCGCCAGGCTTACGGTCTCAACACCGTTGAGACCTTGGTCGCAACCTTCGCCTGCCGCTCGGTTGCCTTCGTTGGTTCCAACACTGTTGGGCCCTTTCTCAGAGACCTCGTTCGTACCCAGGGTTACTTCGACACAGTCCTTCTCGTTCGTACCCTTCGTATCCTCGGGTACTTCACACGGTCCTTCTCGATCGTACGGCCTTCGTCGAAGCTGCATTCTTCG
>NZ_JAUOTO010000004.1 GCF_030546645.1 Flavitalea plasmicola | reverse complement strand
CTTCTATTTGTACAACTACGATCTTGTTCTCTATCCTTTCGCCGGCAATCGTAAGACTGTGGGTGCTGGGTTTGATGCCTTTGCGGGCGCCAGACGCCTTGTAATAAAAACTGCTGGGGGCCAACCCAGCCCATTTAAGCAGGCTTCGAACCGGTACACTCCGAAGGGCATAGACTCTCACGAGCCCTTGCGCCTCCGCTCGTAGGCCTCGTTTTTTTTTAATAACTCCGTTTTGAACTCGAGCTCTAGTGCCTGATTGCCGATGATCTTTTTAAGCCGGGCGTTCTCCTCTTGCAAGGCCTTCAGCTCCGGATCTACCTTCCTGTACTGGGGCTTCAAGGACCCAGCCCCGCCCTGGTCAAACTGCTGCTTCCACCGTAGGAAAACGGAATGGGAAAGATTGTGCTTGCGCAGCGTCTGGGTGATCCCATGCTGCTCCGCTTCCTGGATGATCTGAAGCTTTTGTTCCACTGAGAAACTCCTGCGACCTTTTGCCATAATACCCTAAATTTAAGTGACTAAATTGATTTAATAATTTAGTCCAGCTATTTAGGGGGTCAGTACACTCTTATCTTGCTCATGCTTTATAATTTTAGGTGAACTAACTTCATTACAAAGATCGAGAGAAAATCAGATTGGGATAGGGGCACCTACATTAAGGGACAATAAAAAATAAATTGTATTTGTCTAGTTCGGTTTATTTTTCCCTTTGACTATTATATCGCGCTGCCACCCTCCATCTGAGTATACTCGTTCAAACTTTCCCAATTTTATCATCCCTTCAAGGATTCTCGTTCCGTCTCCGTACTCTTCATACAACTCAACGGGCAACGGACTATAAGTTACTGTTGACAAAATATATTTGGTAAAAAAGTAGGCATCTAATGCTCCAAATTCTGCCCCGCTTAAAAGAGACACCTCTATTTCCTGATTTGTCTTTGTATTGAAAAAAGCACAGTGACCACCATGAAAAAAATATTCCCATGGATTCATTACCCCTCTCTGTTTCCCCATTTTAAATATACCGAATGTGTCCATAGGTCTGTCCAGATTGATCTCAACTTTTAAATGAATTGCCAGGTCAGTAATTAATTTTGTTGCTAAACTATGATAATCCTTTGCACATCTTTCAAAGAAAATTTGATGCTCAAGAATTTCCTCGTCACTTATTAATTTAGCTATATTAATTTCCGGCTCAACCGTGTGGATGCCTATGAAAAAATCGGGAAGCGCTTTTTTCCATTGATTCCCTATAGATTCTCTTAGATTTTGAATGTGTCGTCCGAATACTACTTTTAGTTTGATGTTCCTGGGAATGAGCGAAATCCGCTCAATGGAAGGAAGTGAGTCAGGGGTACTACAATTCACTATTTCGGTTGTTCGCTGCAATCTAAATATTCTTAATTGGTTGATTATTGATTAGGTCAAATAATTCGTTTCACCTATGTTATCTATATTTTGAATATGATTGGCAATGCAGGCCTCTAGGTAAAATTTTCTATAGTCCATTGGGCTGTACTTTATTTTCTTCTTTTTCTTAAATATTTCCTGAATGTGGTGGAGTATCTGTCTCCAAATTTTACGATGCTTATAGTATCCAGTTTTATCACAGTTGGTTTTTCATCAAGGTTTCCATCGGGATCATAGTTGTGAATACTCATACTTTTTTCCGCAACTCTTGTAATTGGCCCAATCCAAAAGTCAAGCGAGCCATTGTTAACATTTTCTATGACAACGTGTATGTCATAATTTTTTAGCGTCTTTAAAATATCAGCCCAGCATGTTAATGGCAAATGCTTTTCAAATCCATACCCGTTGGCCAAAAGTCCCTCAGCATAAAATATTTTCCGTTGAGTCCGTTCGTAGCTGGAATGCCTTATGCTATTAAAGTCGTCAAGTCTAATCACTGCATATCCGTCAAGAGTGAATTCGTTGTCAAGTTGCAAAAAAAGGAAGTTGTTCGACATTCCAAGAATAAATCCTGACAAATCCTCCTCCTCGTTGCATACCGTCCTAAAAATCTTTACAAAGGATTTGTTGTTGATGTGTTTTTTCAACATCAAATTGTATTCTCTTATTTTTTCCTGTCCTTTCATTCAAAAAGTTCTTTTGATTTTCAAGCTGACCATCAGAATTATCAAATTAAGATATGGTTCTACCAATCTCTTTCCCTTATCGCTTGCTGGAAGGCCATATCGGGCAGGCAATGCCCCTAAATATATTTTAGTCTTTTAGCAGAAGCTTGAGTAAATTACGCATAATTTTAGACTCGAACGATGTCCAATTTTGAAACGTTTTTCGATTACATTCAAAATATATCAGGCAAACTTCTATCCGAAGATGATAAGCATTTATTGACGGCACATTTCAAAACCAGAAAACTCCGAAAGCGGCAATATTTTTTACAGGAAGGGGACGGATGCAAATATATTGGGTTTATTGTAAAAGGGTCCGCCAGGACCTTTACGGTAGATGAAAAAGGACATGAACATATACTGAAATTGTCCGTGGAAAATTGGTGGCTGACAGATTTTGAAAGCTTTTATCTATTAACGCCAAGCCGCTTTAATATTGAGGCGCTGGAGGAATTGGAGATCCTGCAATCAACCAACGCGGAAATTGAAGAGTTTCTTAAGAAGATCCCTGCCTTTTTAGCGATGTCGAACGTAATCAGTCAAAACAACACCATTGCAGCCCAGAAAAGAATGCAGGCTATTAACTATTCAGCCGAGGAGCGTTACGAGGAATTGGTCAGTAATTATCCTCATTTTCTGCAGCGGTTCCCGCAAAATATGATCGCTTCTTATCTTGGTTTATCCCCTGAAACTTTAAGCAGGATAAAGAAAAACGCTTTAAAATAGTCCGACTGATCAATGTCTGGATTTGCAAAGGTACTTGTCTCCTACTTCTGCCAGAGACTCCAATGCATTATTGGCCAATTTTATACTTCCCCGGATGAGAAAAAGGCGCTCAACAATGGAATATATGCCGTTGTGGTCTTTCTGGAATCCTGCATTTTGACCCCTAACCGATGCATTAAATAGTTGTCTTATAAACAGTTACCATGTTCTCTTGATTTAAGTCACCACTTCAACTTGACATTTTTCGTGTGTATTTAATGATCCGTGTCAACATGCAGCTCGTTAAGATGCACCAATTTTGAAGTGTAATTCAGAACGGAAAAAAACCGTAGGACTTGAATATAATTAATAATAGAAATCATGAGTAAATTAGAAAACAAGGTAGCGGTAGTTACCGGTGCTTCCAAAGGAATAGGTGCAGCGATTGCCAAACATTTTGCTGCTGCAGGCGCAAAGGTTGTTGTAAATTATGCTTCCAGTAAAGAAGGAGCGGACAAAGTGGTTAAAGCGATAACCGATAATGGCGGCACAGCCATTGCGGTAAAGGCCGATGTATCGAACGAAGCCGATGTGATCAGGCTGTTTAAAGAAACTGAGCATGCTTTCGGCACGGTGGATATTTTAGTAAATAACGCAGTACATCAGGGGTATGCGCCTATTGAACAAATTTCAGCAGAAGAATTTCGTAAAAGTTTCAACGTTAATGTGTTAGGGCCTGTATTAACTATTCAGGCAGCGCTGAAACTTTTCGGGGATAGGGGCGGAAACATCATCAACATCAGTTCGGGTGCAAGTAAATACCCTCTTCAAAATGCCTCATTATACTCTTCAACCAAAGCGGCACTGGATGCCTTCACGATTGCTTTATCTAAGGAATTAGGTATTAAAAACGTTCGTATCAATTCTATTTTGCCGGGCGCTACGGACACGGAAGGCGCAGCCAGCGCGGGCGTCACTGCCGGCAGTGAGTATGAAAAGATGTTTGTAGAAAAAACACCGCTTGGCCGTAGAGGCCAGCCCGCCGATATTGCGAAAGCAGCAGTATTTCTGGCTTCAGATGATGCAGCCTGGATCACCGGTGAGCAAATTTCCGTGTCGGGTGGTATGTACGGTTTTTAAATTCGTAATCTCCAAAAATGAAACTCAATTAGAAATATCACTGATTGACGGCGGTTTCACCCAACCATATAATACTTTTATTAAGAATAAAACTATGAAATTAATAGGTATCCTTGGAGCAGGGCATATCGGCATAGCCGCGGCTACTCGATTTTTGGCCAACGATTTTCAGGTCCTGATCAGTAACAGTAAGGGACCTGAAACCCTTACCGATATTGTCTCACAACTGGGCACCGGCGCAAAAGCCGTAACAGCGGCTGAGGCTGCCGCAGCGGATATTATTCTAGTAGCAGTACCCTGGGCTAAGGTCGAGGATCTCAGCGGACTCACAGACTGGAACGGAAAGATCGTGATCGACGCCACCAATCGTATAGAATACGGTGCCGGAATTGAAGATGGAGGACTGGCATCAAGTGAAGTTGTGCAAAATTATTTACCGGGCGCGAAGGTCGTTAAAGCGATGAATACCCTCTCTGCCAAAATACTTGCCGCAGATCCGTGTGTTGCAAACGGAAAGAGGGTTCTTTTTATTTCTGGCGACGATAAAGATGCGAAGGCCATCGTGAGCGGAATTGTCAGTAAAATCGGCTTTGCGCCCATCGACCTCGGCACGCTTGCAGCCGGTGGCAGATTACAGCAGTTTAATTGGCCGTTAAACAGTCAGAATTTTATTAAGCTTTAAGTGCACAGGTTCGAAACTATCCCTCCTGGCACGCAAAGCATGGGAATCCAAAGAAATGCCTTCAGAATCGACGATCTGAAGGCATTCTTCAATGTAAAAATTTGGCTCTCGCTGAGCCTAAACTGGAGCGAGCTTACATGAGCTGCTATGTACTCGTGTTTAAGTCAATAATCAGTTGTATCAATAATGTCCTTGACCTTTCTCTTTGCAAACCGGTATCGCAGGAATTTCCACATTTCAGGGTCCAGCATCACCCCTTTCTCTTTAATAAGTCTAAGTTCTTTATCTTTAATATCCAATAGAATTAAACTTAACATCTCATCGGACGCACATTTTTCGAGGCCGATAAGAAACAATTTAGTTTGACCTATAATAGCAACTTTCAAGCTTCTGGCAGGCGAATATCCGACGGTCATTGCATGGGTTTATTTAAGCCTTAACATATCCTTTCGTTCCTTTTTCATTTCAGGCAACGAAGGGGGCATTGCCTGACCATATTTCCAAACTTATGTGATAGCCAACATCCATATATTTTATAACCCTCCGATCCGGCTCATCGCTGTCTGCCTTATCATCCCTTATTTTAATCTCGAAATAGTGACTATCGGTTTTCACTACATCGTAGATCTTATTAAGGTAGGACATAAGAAACAGTGAACTGGACCGATACCGAACTGTGTCGCCCGCGTGAACCTTTTCACCGGGATTTAGTGATTTCCACATAAAGGTTGAATCAAAGATATTAGAAATTTTCCCCAAGCAACCACTATACTAATAATCAATTAATTATAAGCAAAAATCAGGTCAACTTGAATGATTGTTGCTATTTTCTACGGTTGGGGTGAGGGGTCGGAATTGGATGGGGGAGATGCGTTTTCAAGCATAAGACAAGAAATTTCTGCCTTGGTCCTATTGGTTAGGCGAATAAATTACAAAAAACAAAAACGGTTCAATATTTTGAAACCCGGCGAGCAATTAATTTCATTAGTTGGGCCTCCTGCTCCGGAGTTTGCAGAAGAAATTGGTTTACCCTGGTATTTAAAATTAGTAACAAAGCTTTTAAGTTCCGGCGCAAAGAAGAAAGCAAAAAAAATAAATACCAGGTTTCTATTCTTATTTATGAGGGCAGAAGGAAGCCAATTAGGGAAAATTACGTCGTTGATAGAAGCAGGTGTTATTAAACCTACAGGCTCTTTTGAAAAAACGTCCTTCACGCTTCAGGCGACGATATAATTTCTATCTTTGCAAGGGCTATTTTACAGTCGAAAAAGGATTTATGAAGAAAATAGGATTTTTATCGTTCGGACATTGGTCCAATCATCCAGCCTATAAAACCCGAACGGCGAGTGACACATTGCTTCAGTCCATTGAATTGGCCGTTGCCGCCGAAAAGATCGGTCTGGATGGTGCGTATTTTCGGGTGCATCATTTTGCGGCTCAGCTGGCATCTCCATTTCCTTTGCTTTCGGCAATCGGTGCCAAAACAAGCAACATAGAGATTGGAACAGGTGTTATCGATATGCGTTATGAAAATCCCCTCTATATGGTGGAAGACGCCGGAGCCGCTGATTTAATTTCTGGCGGGCGATTACAATTGGGGATCAGCAGGGGTTCGCCGGAACAAGTGATCGATGGGTGGCGTTATTTTGGGTATGCACCTGCTGAAGGAGAAACAGATGCTGATATGGGGCGTAATAAAGCGTTGCAATTTTTGGATAAGCTCAAAGGTGTTGGGTTTGCCCAGCCTAACCCATCCCCAATGTTTCCCAATCCACCGGGCTTATTACGATTGGAACCACATTCCGAGGGATTGCGGGACCGTATCTGGTGGGGAGCGGCCTCTAATGCTACAGCAATTTGGGCGGCCGAACACGGTATGCACCTGCAAAGTTCTACCTTGAAATTCGACGAAAGCGGTAAGCCTTTCCATGTACAACAAGCCGAACAGATCAGGTTGTACAAAGAAGCATGGAAAAAAGCAGGACATCAGCGCGAGCCAAGGGTTTCGGTGAGCCGGTCGATCTTTGCCCTGACCACTGACCAGGACAGATATCTCTTTGGACAGGAAACCAATAGAGTCGATCAAATCGGCTTTATTGAAAAAGACAAACGTGCCATTTTCGGAAGGAGCTATGCCGGGGAACCAGATCAGCTCATCAGGGAGCTGGCCCAGGACGAAGCCATCCAGGAAGCGGATACGCTCCTTTTGACGATACCCAATACATTAGGAGTTGACTACAATGTACACTTGCTGTCTTCCATTTTGAAGCATGTTGCACCCGGATTAGGTTGGCGTTGATTTTTTTTCCGGCTCGTGCTTGGAAGAAAAAACATTATCATCGATAGTCATTTTGCAAAGGCGTATTAAGTGAAGTGTGGACTACTTTTACATCCGTCCCCTTTATTGTATAGAGATACACCTTATACAGGGAAGGGTTAGGTGGTATGGTAATGACCACCCGGGCGCCGGTTCCGGCGGATGATATGTTTATCGGTGTCCCGATTGCATCTTCCAGAACGAGGTACCATTCGAATCGCAGGCCCATGGCCTGAGGAGAGGCAATACGCCAACCATTGCCCGAGGGAACAATTGCACTATATGCCAGATCGGCGCCTTTCTCCGTTGGGCTGGCCGTCCGCAGGATCTTAATTTCAGGGAGCGTGTCCGGCCCCGGACTGCCGGTCCATCTTTGCCTCAGTTCATAATAATCGGGCTTCCTTCGATCGTGGCTGTCGAGTAAGCCGTCCAAGGTCGCTATGTCTGTAGCTTCATCATCCTTCCAGTTGCTGATAAAAGTGCCTGCCTGTGACGACGGCAGGCGCAGGTAAGCAGCCGCGGTTACATTACCATAGAACCATGGTCGCTTAAGCTTTCCGATAAGAGAGAAGGACGTGTCTCTTTCATTGATGACCAGGCCAAAGCCTGCTATGCAGGGGACACGGGCATGGATCATTTCAACAGCTTCGGGCATACTGCTGGTAGCGGCTACGTCTATGGTGATCGGCCTTAGGGAATCTTCTTTCCGGACATCCGCTATCAGTTCCTGAAGCCAGGACAGATAAGCGTCGCGTTGGTAGTTAACGTCGGGTTTATAATAAGTCGATCCCAGGCTCTGGTAAGTAGTATTTCCGATGTTCCAGGATATGATCTGTCCATCTTCCTTCAGTTTCCTCACCGTCGCCACGATCTTCCTGCGCAACTGCATGAGTGTTGCTGCATTATCCCCTGTAAAGCTGATCCCGTTCGGTATCCAAAAGCCATATTGGATCTTAATGTCCATCTTACCTGCGGCACGTAGGATATTGTGATCATAAATACCGGGGCCGTAATGTTTTATGGTGTTAATGCCCAATTGTTTTATCTCTGTGAAGTCTTTAACCAGTTCGTTCCACCTAAACGCCCGCCGGTTGCCATACCAATTCTGCCCCCTGGAATACCCGATCCCCCTGAGTCCTGTGAACAGCTGTTTACCATCGATATGCTGAAATACACGGGAGGTATCTTCCGGCATCGGCGTCAATGCAGAACCGTAGCTTAACCCGGAGAAATGCTTATGTTGCGGCGTCAGCAGGAAGACCGAGTCGCGGTCTATACCCGTCCAGTTAAGTGGCGATTTGCCATCCCCTGACGGCGTGTTCTTATCCGACGAGTTATCAAAGAAGACGAGCCCTTTTATTTCGGGATAGTAGGTTTTGACAGCATGGAAGGCCTCTGTGAACCATTGGAGCTGCCTGCCTTCCGAAGGCAGGGAACCCAATTCTGTGATCATCACTGGCAGGCCTGACTGAAAAATGGCCTTTTTATGGAAGGGATCGTACAACTCGCGCATGGCGTACCAGGTGGAATCCGGATTCTTACGACCATAGTTAAGAATGGTCACACCGATCCAATCGACATAAGCGGCGCCGGGAAAATAATCATCGGCTGCGGTTGCCTTCCAGGGATTCCATACCCAGATCACGTTAAGGACATTCCTGCTGCCGAAGTAATCATGCACATACTTCCAGGCGGCGGTAAATTCCGCAGCGGTATTGCCCCCCGTTGGCGACCAGGGGTAGAAAGGATTGTCCGCCTCGTGGGCAAATCGCAGGAAAACGGGCCGCGCGAAGGTTTTCAGTTCTTTACAAAATCTATCGAGAAAGCCGTCATATTTCCCCTGTACGATCCGTTGAAATATTTTTTTCTCCTTTTCGGCGGTTGGCGGTCTTTCCGGTCCATCAAACAGCGTTTGCCAGGGTTCCCACGTGATCATGGAGAGGGAACCCTGTCTGTAGATGGAGTCCATTGTGCCAACAGGAAGGTCACATTCCCGTCTATCCCCCCAGGGAAGATACAGGGATACAATATCCAGCTGCCGCTGATATCTTTTTCTAACGGCGGCGACAGTATCGGCAGGCGTAATGCTCCCCCTCGCCCCCGGCGA
Source organism: Flavitalea plasmicola (assembly GCF_030546645.1). Lineage (GTDB taxonomy): Bacteria > Bacteroidota > Bacteroidia > Chitinophagales > Chitinophagaceae > Puia. Next base: position 986,081 of record NZ_JAUOTO010000004.1, on the reverse strand, counting down.
AAAGATGCCGGTAAGGAAAATATCCTTCCGGCCCGGAACACTCATGGCCCCGGGGCCTTTGTTCCATTCCAGCTCCAGGATATACAGCGTTATGCCGATCGTGACGGCAAGGAGCGGCAAGGCGGCAATGCGTACTCCTGAATAGATCCGGCGTCTCAGTCTCCAGAAATGAAGCTTGAATGTGGCCACATGCCGCATGATGAATTGCATGCCCGGGTGCCTATTCCTGAAAGCCCTGAAACGCTGCTGTCTGCTCGCTGCCACTGTAAACAGCATGATCAGGCAGTTGAGCGCGGCAAAGCCCGCCATGCCGATGGAGTAGGGATTCCAGTCATAGACAAGGCCATAAATGATGGCCAATGCCGACAGCAGGATTACCAGGATATTAGGAAAGTTGAGGCGCCAGCTGTCTGACTTTTCATCCTCTTTTGGTGTCGGGTCGTATGGAACTTTTATCCGGAAGACCGCGAACACGAACCCCAATATATAGATCCACCATGTTCCGATCATCAACAATCCGCCTACGACATGGAAACCTCGCTCTTCGTCTTCCATCACCCAATTTTGAACAAAATGCCTGATGAGAAAAATAGCGACGATCAGGGGAAAAATGCTTATCATAAACCTTTCGAATCCCACCGCGGTGGTGCTCAGGTCCAAAAGGAAAAGCATCGGGATCAAAAGATTGATCAGAAAAACGATCCCGGACAAATAATAGAAAGAGCCGAGACCGTAATGTAGTTTCTGGCGCCAGGTGAACTGCCGGAATAACTTTGGGTAGGTAGTGAATAACAGTTCAAAGACACCCCTTGACCATTTCAGCTGCTGCTTGTAATAAGCCGACAAGGAAGAAGGAACAAGCCCCCGGGCCAGGACACGGGGCACGTATACGGACCTCCATCCCTTTGCATGCAAATGCATGGCCGTGTTCATGTCCTCGGCGAGGCCCGCGGCATGCCCTCCAATGGAGTCCAGCGCCGTCCGGCGGAATGTACAGTTCGCGCCAATCGCCTGCACCGTGCCGTACTTGTTCATTGTCATCATCATCGGGCCATAGAACTGGTAGGTTTGCTGGGACGCACCTTTCGCTATCAGCGTCGCGCGGGAATTTTTATAGGCCTGTACGATCTGGACAAATCCTATGGAGGGATCGTTGAATTGAGACACGATCGGATCAAGAAATTCGGGAAAAGGAACGTGATCCGGATCAAGCACGACACACAATTCACCGGAAGACTGCTTTAGGGCATTGTTGATATTTCCCGCCTTGGCATCTTTCCTGTTATTGCGGGTGACATGTTGTATGCCCAACCTCCCGCAAAGGTCCTTAAGGTAGGGATCGTTGGCCTCGTCACAGAGGTAAGTTGTATGCGGGTACCTGATCTGAGTGATCGCTATCAACGTTTCCTCGATCATAGCCAGCGGTTCACCCGGGCAATAGGTCGTAAAAATATCGACCGTAAATTCTCTTTCCAGCGGCGGCGTCGGAGGTACTGTAATAAAGATATAGTGGACCCATTCCAATACGATCCTGATGCAGGTAAATACAATGGTGAAAAGTAATAACCAATATAGCACCGTATGCCGATCATGTCCCGCCTGGTAGACGGTATAGAGGAAGTAGCCCATGGCAACAAGCCCCAGAATGACCATTATTCTGATGGAAAGAAGCTCGGTACGGGAAGGGGCGCGTATCGTATTATTCGCTTTCATGGGTCTTTCACTACATAAAAGGGGATGTTACAGGTGGAGAAATTTCCAAATTTATCATATAGCTTGGCAAAAAGACGATAAGGTCCTCCGACAGAAGGTGTGAGGATCTCGGCGGTCAACCCCTCCCCTGCCTTGATATGTTCTTCTATTGGAGGGGGTTTCACTGGTTTGATGTCCTCCTCTTTGGTATGATACCAGTCTTCCGGAAGCAGCTCCCATTTTACCCTGGTGATATTGCTGTCAGGCTGTAACAGGACAACCTCAGCATGAACCGTAACAGCCGGATTGAACATCAGATCGGATGGCGCCCCCTTTTTCTCGATAAGCATATAGTTGATCTGCGGAGGCATATGATCCGGGAACTTTCCGGTCCACAGGTATTGCATCAGGCTAACGGACTCCGACCTGTTCCCTTCCTCGTCGAACATGCTGAACCAGGTGTGGGTATATTCCTGCTTCTGTCCCCAATAAAAAACAAGCGACCCCAGCAAACGAGGATCTGTTGGGGCAATAGCCTTTTCGTAACGTTCCCGGTACATTTCCGCCTTCTTGGTGCTACTGTTCTCAATATAGGCTCCCCAGGCGGTGAATGCCGTGCCGCTCCATGGACCATCGATACCCCATTCCGTTAACAGATAAGGGCCTTTCCAAAACCAGGTGAGGCCGTCGATCTGGCGCTTCATGTCAGGAAGCTTGTTGAAAACATTGAGAGAGATGAGGTCGACATTGCTTTTACGCAAAACGTTAAAAATGTACTTGGAATGCACATTCAGGATGGTCGTAGTCACAGGATGATCCGGATCTTCCACATGGATCATGTCGACGATATCGCCAAATGCGCTATAAAAATCATTGTACCGGAGATTGAAAGGGAAATACAGCTCATTGCCTACGCACCACATGAGGAGGGCCGGATGATATTTGTATGTATGCACTACCTTTTGAAGGGCCTTATACTGCTTGAGAAGTCTATCGGCATCATAGAAGCTCAATGCGTCAGCATAATGAAAAGGCAGACCGACTACCACTGCCAGATGGTTCGCTTCTGCCTCATCCAATATCCGCCCCAGGTTCGCCGTATCCCATACTCTGATGGTATTTCCCCCGGATTCGTGCAGCGTAGCCAGATGCGTATACCCGCTGCCGCCTTTTATAAAGAAAGGGTGGCCGTTCCGGAATAAGGTAAACTTCCCAGCTTTATGATCGATAAATACCTTGCGCTTTTCAGCAGGCGGAACTCTTTTGGGGGAGCAAAACGGGAGGACTGTGATCAGTAAAAATAAAGTAACCGCGAGCCTTGGTACGTACATAACTAACACCTGTACTTCCCCTTACTCAAAATATATGCCGTAAAATGACGGAAATTTTATATATGCGGAAGATGACCCCCGGTCCGCTGTATATTAGAAGTAATATACAAATAAAATAATGTATAATATATTGAAGATGAATTAAATAACCTTTTTGACATTGAGAGCATTCAACCCTCTGGGGCCATTCTCTACTTCAAAAGTTACCTTTTCGTTCTCCTTTATCCTTTCAGAGAGCTGATTTACATGCATAAATACACTTTCCTGCGATTGCATGTCTTTAATAAATCCAAATCCTTTCGACTCGTTGAAGAATGTAACTACACCTGTTCTTATCAGGTCAGCCGGGTTGCCTTCTACAGCTTTAGGCGTGCTTATCTGCATATCTTCGGCTCTTACCCTTTTCCTGTTACGCAAATCAGGAGGGGTGGCGGACAAGTTGCCATTTTCATCTAAATAAGCCATCATCTCTTCAAGGGTCTTACCCTTGCTGTTCTTTGCCTTGCGCTCCTCCATCTTTTCCCGCTTGTCCTGGCGCTTTTTTGCCTTTTTCTTATTTCTTTCTTTTTTACCTATGGTTTCTCCAAAATTTCCCATTAATCTCTTTAATATTTGATATCCAGTGAAGGTACGCTTTTTAATTGCAAACTATTTTTAATTTTACCATCTTGCCAATGGCATTTACATTTGTAAGATCCCACGAAATTCGGTCACAGGAAACGTTGAAACCAACAATGGAAGGGAAAGAAACCTTAAGAGCTCATATAGCTAAGACAACCATGTTGACCGACGGGCAATTTGAATATTTTTATTCGCATTTCAAAAGACAGGCGTTTCAGAAAGGGCAGGCCCTTATTACCGAGGGCGATCGTGTAGATTACGAATACTTCGTCGTTTCCGGCTGTCTAAAATCCTTTTTTATCAATGACGATATGAAAATGTTCATCCTGCAGTTTGCAATGCCTACCTGGTGGGCTTCCGATTACAACGCCCTGTATCACCGTACCAAAGCTACCATTAACGTAGACTGCATTACTGATGGAGAATTGCTTTGCCTCAGCAATGACGATCGGGAAAAGCTATGTCGCGAGATCCATAATGTGGAGCATTTCTTCCGGTGGAGGACCAATAAAGGGTTTGTTGCAGCCCAAAAGAGACTGTTATCCTTTATGAACAACAATGTGAAATACCGGTATGAGGAGCTCCTGGAACAATACCCGGAGCTTTATAACATCGTCCCTAAGCAGCTGATTGCAGCATACCTGGGCGTTTCAAGAGAAACGCTTAGCCGCCTGTACCATCCCTGATAAGTGACCTGCCTCACATAAGATGCCGGTTCATTCAAAAGTGACCTGGATCACACAGTATTATGAGAGCGCCGTGCTTACTTTGTGTTGTAATTAAAAACACAAGGAAAATGGAAAAGCAAACAATCATCGTCACCGGCGCATCGTCAGGCATCGGAAAAGAAATAGCCCGCCAATTCTTACACAATGGCGACAATGTGGTGATCAATTCTTCAACTGCTACAAAGCTGGAGCAGGCTTTCCTGGAACTGGGGGGAGGCGATAATCTCGCCATGGTGGCAGGTAACATAGCGCATAGAAAGACCGGAGAGAAACTGGCAGCGACCGCCATCGAAAGGTTCGGCTCAGTAGACGTATTGGTGAACAATGCCGGTATTTTCGGGACCAGGCCTTTCCTGGAGGTGGATGAGGCTTATCTCGACCGGTTTCTTAATACGAATCTGAAAGGGACCTTCTTTACTACCCAGGCCGTTATCCCTCAAATGCTCAGGCAGCATGACGGCGTAGTGATCAACATCGGCACCCCTCTGGTAAATCATGCGCTGGGAGGCTCCCCTACCACCGCGGCACTCGCCTCCAAAGGAGCGATACATTCGCTCACAGTCCAGTTGGCAGCCGAGTTCGGAAAAGATAATATCCGGATCAATACGGTGGCGCCCGGCGTTATCCGCACGCCTATGCATGGAAATGACGCCGATCGAAGCGCCGGGTTGCACCTCCTGAACCGGGTCGGCGAAGTGGAAGACATCGCCCAAATGGTCTTTACCGTTGCAAAAAGCAAGTTTATCAATGGCGCTATCATCAATGTGGACGGCGGTATGGCCGCCGGTCACCACCTGAATTAAAATAAATTCCCCCCTATGTGATACAAAACAAAGGCATCTGAACCACTGAATATTACCTATCCCATCCTGCAAGGGCCATTCGGCGGCAACCTTTCATCCGTCGCACTGGCAGCAACTGTCTTCAACGCCGGCGGGCTTGGAGGCTACGGAGCTTATACGCTAAGGGAGGCGGCCATGGAACAGGAAAAATGGGATATGATCTTATTCTGGGGCGGTCAGATCGCACCGGTATTGAAACATACAAAAGCCGGGGAGCTGATGCAGTCCATCATAGAAGAAACCAACATCGGGACGTAGAAGAACGTAAATTTGCAAAGGAGGCAAAGTTTACTTATGGCTGAAGAACTACCCGTTCTGACTTCGGAAATAAATTATTCCCCATCGGCGATCCTGCAACTTTTCAACAATGCGCTTACCCCACCGGCTTCAAAAAAAATGCTGCAGCTTAAGGGCATTTACCAACCGGGGAAAGGAATGGCCTATGGCGGATTCTACTATGATACGCTCCGGGATGAGACGACAGATGCACAGCTAACGCTGATCGTGCCTGCCCTGGCCCGTTCCACCCTCAAGCCCGGAAAGACAATTGAATTCTGGGGGTTTATTACCCGGCGGGTCGTCCCGGCCGGCGGGCGGATCGAGATCCATATCAATCTTTCCCAGCTGGTAGCCCAGGTAGCCAGCAAACATTCTGAAAAAGAGGTCCTGATGCTGGAGATCCTGCGGCAGAAAGCTGCCATGGGCTACCGGGACGTAGACGCCATGATCAAGTCGCGGATTGTCCGGGAGCAGCGTATCAGCATCACCATCCTGATCGGCAAAACAGCCATAATAGACGCGGATATTAAGCACAGCCTGGAAGAGGCCATCGGCTTTTTCGACCTGCGGTTCCAAAGGATCGGGCTGAACTCGGAAACAGAGATCACAGCCGCATTAGAGCGATTGAACGACACAGGGATGCAGGACATCCTTGTCATTGCCCGGGGAGGGGGCGAAAATATGGAGATCTTCAATAGCCCGGCTATCGCAGCTTGTTGTTTGAAGCTGGTCCCCCTGCTGGTGACGGCCATTGGCCACAAAGAAGATACCAGCCTGGTACAACAGGTGGCGGACAAAGCCTTTATCACTCCTACCGCCCTGGGACAATATTTACGGGCGATCTATAATGACACAATCGCCGAGATCGAAAATTCCAGGGCAAAATATACCGAGCTGATCAGGAGCCAGTATGAAGCGACCTACGGGAAACAAGTGAAGAACATGGAAACGCAGGTCCAGGCATTAAAAGAGCTAAGCGAAAAAGAAACGGGACTGCATAAGGAAGAAGTAAAAATGATCCAACAGCAGCTGACAACGCTGGACCTTCAGAAAACAGAGATGGAATACAATTCCCGGCAAGCGCGCGAATTAGCCCATATGCTGGAGGATAGAGCCAATGACCTCGAAGTGGCCATCCGCAGATTGAAGCTGCAACGATGGCGATGGCTAGCCATCGCCATCGGACTGGGGTTATTGATCGGTTGGCTGCTGGGGAAAAAATAAGCTGGTATAACAATTGCATAGTTGCCTTTGGCTTTTAATAGGATATTGGATTTTAGCAACGGCCCGGATTTCTATCCGGGCTTTTTTAAACCTTCGACTTTAACCTTCGACCATATCTTTTAAGGTGCCATCGGATGAATCCGAAACCCTGGGGGCCGGGTTAAAATAATACTAATCAAATTAGCATTTTGTTCCGATCTTTTGTAAGTTTGTTGCTCAAGTCCATAAACACCGACTTTTATGCAACCAACCAAGAAGGCAGCTATCAGCTTTATATTCATCACTTTACTGATTGATGTAATGGGATGGGGTCTTATCATCCCCGTGATGGCTGACCTGATCTCGCAATTAAAGGGCATACCTGTCAACCAGGCCAGTACATACGGCGCCCTGTTGCTTTCCGTCTTTGCCATCACCCAGTTTTTATGTGCGCCGGTGATCGGCAATCTAAGTGATCGGTTTGGCCGCCGGCCCGTCCTGCTGTCTTCTTTATTGGGCTTCGGCATCGATTATATCATCCTGGCATTGGCCCCGGCATATGGATGGCTATTCATAGGGCGTGTGATCGCCGGTGTCACAGGCGCCAGCTTTACAACCGCCACTGCCTATATTGCCGACGTAAGTACAGATGAAACCTCCAGGGCGAAGAATTTTGGCCTGATCGGGGCTGCTTTTGGTTTGGGCTTTGTGCTCGGACCCGCACTCGGAGCGTTCCTGTCCACCTGGGGGATCAGGGCGCCCTTTTATGCTGCTGCCGCCCTTTGTTTACTGAACTGCCTGTACGGATACTTTTTATTACCTGAATCGTTGAGCAAGGAAAACCGGCGGCCCTTCGAGTGGAGGCGCGCTAATCCTTTCGGATCTCTGAGATTCCTCAGATCGCACCCGGAGATTGGCGGATTGGCATTCAGCTTTTTCCTGATCTATCTTGGCGCCCAGTCAGTACAGGGCAATTGGAATTTCTTCACGATCTACCGGTTCCATTGGAGTGAAAAAACAGTGGGCATCTCCCTGACCGTAGTGGGGGTGCTGGTCGGCGCGGTGCAGGCTGGATTGACAAGGGTCATCAACCCGAAGATCGGGAATGAAAAAAGCATTTACCTCGGGCTTTCTCTCTACACATTGGGGCTGGTGCTGTTTGCTTGTGCCACACAGGGATGGATGATGTTTGCTTTCCTGGTGCCCTATTGCCTGGGTGGGATCTGCGGCCCATCGCTGCAATCCGTCATTTCGGGCCATGTATCCCCCTCCCATCAGGGAGAGCTGCAGGGTTCACTGACAAGCCTGATGAGCCTGACCACCATCATTGGCCCGTTGATCATGAGCGGCACCTTTGCTTATTTCACCAGCACGAAAGCACCCTTCTATTTCCCGGGCATGCACTTCCTCATCGGAGCTGTATGCATGCTGCTGAGCATTGTTATTACCAAAAAGGTCTTGGGCAGGGAAAAAAAGTCACCTGAGCAATTTCCGGCTCAACCAGTGGCTGAGTAATGCGCCGCCGGTACCGACAAGGGCCCCGCCAATGACATCGGTGGGATAATGCTGCCCCAGGTAAACCCTCGAATAGCCAACGGTGCCCGCCCAAAGATAGGCTGGCACTACCACATACCATTTTCTGTATTCCAGGGCAAGGCTGGTGGCGGTGGCGAATGCTATGGTTGTATGGCCCGAAGGAAATGATCTTCCGGTCTCTACCTTGTACGGAAATATTTTATCGGGATGTTTTTCCCCGGGCCGCTGCCTGTCAATACTAAATTTGAGCGTTTCCGTAATAGCAGCGGAGACCACCAGGCCCGCCAGGCTTTCGTATGCTTTTTTACGGCTGTTCTTATCGTGGGCAATAATACCGTAAACGAACTGACTTACAGGTAATGCAACCCCCAAGGGATAAGCAGAAGAGGTTGCCCCCCGCCATACGGCGGAATGAGGGTTTTGAGGATTTATGCGCTCCGCGACTTTGAGGTCCCAGTCCTGGCTGAATGCCACAAGACTATGGCTGCAGCAAACCACAAATAATGAAAGAGGAAGAAGAAAATGTCTTTTAAGTATTGACATGCTTGCGGATACGATGGGATCAATATGATTGAAGATATTCAATTTTGGTGATACTCAATTGTTAAGACAGAAAATGTTTTACAGTGGTCCGGGTTTTGATGGCAAACATTAAAACGCCCCATTATGAACAAGGACAAACAAAAACCTAATGACAAAGAGGACGATCCTGTAAAAAGAGGACAGGAAGCCATCAGGATACAAGTGAAGACCAGCGGCAAATCGAAGAAAGAAGCCGAAAAAGACCAAAAAAAGGATGCAGAGCAATGGCGGAATGAAGGATAAGAAGGCCCGGATCTCGGGATCCGGGCCATTTGCATAAGTCATTATTCAGGTAAGAGCACCAGCCTGATCAGGTTGTTACCCTTCAGATACCGGTCAGCTGCCTGCTGCAGCGCCTGGACTGTCACCTTGTCCAGATCCTCTTTCATATGCAGCACCTCGTCGACATTCTCCTTATTCTGGTATTGAGAAGAGAGGTAATGCAGCCAGAAACTATTTGTCTTATCCGCCGTCTCGAACGAACGGAGGGTCTCCGCCTTATACTTCTCCAGGTTGACAGGCAGGGGCCCAGCCTTCCTCAGCTTGTCTATCTCATCAAGTGCGGAAGCAATGAGCTTGTCCACGTTCTGCGGCGCACATCCGAATGCTACCGTTAAAGCATACCGGGGAGTGGGATACTTTGTAAAATTCACGGAGGCATTAGGGCTGTATACGCCGCCTTCATCTTCCCGCAGCCGTTCCAGCAACCTGATCTCCAGCACCTCTGACAGTGCCTGCAGCAAGTCGTTGTTCTCATTGCTGAAAGTATAGTCGCCGCTGAGAACAAGGCGCACGGTTGCCTTGGGTTCTTTCCCCTTATGTACGGTCTTCGTGATCTGGCCGGCGGGGATGTGGATCCCACGGTCTATTGCCTGCTCATTGAGATGGGTGGCGGGCAATGCACCAGGATATTGCTCCAGCAAAGGCCTGATGGCGGCTGTATCAAAGCTGCCGACAAACAGGAAAGTAAAGCCCGATGCGTCAGAAAATCGCTCTTTATAGATGGCATAAGCCTTGTCAAGGTCGATCTGATCCAGTTTCGCCACGGTAGGCCCCGTTGCCCGGCTGTTGTAATTGCTCATCACGGCGCTGACCGTGTCGGAAAAAACGCTGTTGGGGTCGTTGGCGCGGTTGGCCAGTCCCGCCTTGCTCCGGGAAATGATATTATGGAATATGCCGGTGTCCTTTCTTGGAGCCGTAAAATAAAGGTAGGTCAGCTGTAAGGCCGTTTCCAGGTCTTTAGGAACTGCAGCGCCATTGATGCCCTGCATCCTGTCTCCAATGTACGGTTGCACCGATACCTGTTTGCCCGAAAGATATTTGCCCAGCTGTATGAGATTGAAATCTCCGGCGCCGCCATTGTTGATGAGGACAGCAGCGTTGGCTGCCGACTGGAAGTCGGCGTCTTCATAGAGCGAGCTGCCGCCCGGCGCGAAAGCCGTAAAAAGCACCTCGTCATTCTTGAAGTCCGTGGGTTTTAAAATGACCCTGACACCATTGCTCAGCGTCATCTCTGTTATTCCCAGGGCTTTGTTTTGTTTTACATCGACCACTTTGCCAGGGGTAGGCTTAATGGCCAGCAACTGGTTGCCCTTCACATCGTCCGTATACCCCGTCAGCTTTTCTTGCTCCACTGATTTCAGCCAGCCATTTACTGTTGCCTCGTCAGGCAAACCCGCTTTCTCTTTCTCCGGCGCCAGTATCAGGATATCCCTGTCAGTGGTCCTGATATATTCTTTTGCCAATGCATTTACTTCGGCAAGCGTGATCGTCGGAAGGGCGTCCTTTACCAGTGCGTATTCCTTATCGATACCCGGCGCAGCCTCTCCTTTCAGAAAATATCGCTGGTACTCTTCTACATAGCTTTGCGAGTTGGTCTTACCTTTTTCCTTAAGCGAAGACTCCATATTGCTCATGTAATTTTGACTGGCCCTGTCCAGCTCAGGCTGTGTAAAGCCAAAGCGACCGGCACGGACGGCTTCACGCCAGGCCGCTTTAAAACCATTCTCCAGCTGTCCGGGTTTCGCTGCAACATTGGCATCAAAGATGCTAAGGCCTCCCAGGAAATCCTCGATGCCCGCTCCGGCCTGTATAAATGGAGGATTGGCTTGTTGTCCCAGCTCACTGTAGCGTTGGCTCAGCATCTGGTTGAATAGCTGCCGGACGATGGCGTTGCGGTATTCCGTGGCCGTCCTCAACTCCGTACCCGCATGCTTGATCACCACCTCGGCGACCGTCGACGGCATTTCCGGGTCTGTAACAGCGATGAATTGGTTCTTTCCTGTCAGGTTGATCCGGTATTTTGGCCTGGGTTTTTCCCCGGCAGGGTTCTTCAGGTCCGCGAATTTCTTCCTGATCAGCTGTTCGACGGAATCCACATTGATATCCCCTACCACGATCAGCGCCTGCAGATCCGGGCGATACCAGTCGTGGTAAAATCGGCGGATGGCGGCGGGCTTAAAATTATTCAGGACGGAGTCTGTCCCGATGGGTATACGATTGGCATAGCGCGAGTGATTCAGCAGCTGGGGCCAGTATTTTTGTTGCATACGCTCCTGAGCGCCTTTTCCAAGGCGTTTTTCTTCCAGCACAACGCCTCGTTCCTTATCTATCTCCGTGGGATCCAGGGTAGCTTCCTGCGCCCAGTCGCGCATGATCTGGAAACCATGTTGAAGAAGGTCGGGATCGTCCGACGGCAGGGGCAGTTGGTACACCGTCTCATCGAAGGACGTGTAAGCATTTAGATCCGCGCCAAACCGTACGCCCGATCTTTGCAAATAATTAACTAATTCATTTTTGGGAAAATGGGCAGTACCGTTGAAGCTCATGTGCTCCATGAAATGGGCCAGTCCCCGCTGGTCATCCGCTTCCAGTACAGAGCCCGCCTTGTTCACAAGGTACAGCACTACCCTGCTCTTGGGTTCTGTATTGCGACGGACGAAATAGGTAAATCCATTGACCAACCGGCCTGTCCGAACGACAGGATCCAGTGACAGCGGTTTTTCACCTGAAGCTTTTTTTTGTTGTGCTGCGACAGTGAGGGTTAGTAACGAACTAAAGATCATAACGGCAGGTGCGATGGTTGACCTTTTCCATCGACGCCACCGGTGTGTTGAATGCATATTTTAAGTTTTGCGCAAATTATAAAGAATTTCATGCCCGGCCGCACCGTTGATCATGATTGCAGAATTTACTACATTCGGGTTGCAATACCTTGAATCGATCCAAAATGATTTACCTGTGGCAAATAAGAGATTAGTAGGACTTGTCAGCATTTTATTCGTTATGATCGTATGGGGAAGCTCGTTCGCCGTCACTAAAGTCATCGTCAACGTTGTCCCTCCTTTGACACTGGCCTTTTACAGATGCAGTATCGGCGCCCTTACCCTGTTGAGCATATTCTTTATCCGGAAAGGGCGGTCGGCGGGCAGGCATCTTGCCGATATACCCTGGGGAGTAATAATACTTTTAGGCTTTACGGGTGTAACGGTATTCTATATCTTTTTCAATCTTTCAGTCCGGCTGACCTCCGCCTCGGTGGGAGCCCTGCTGCAAGGGTTTATCCCGATATGTATCGCAGTGCTTGCTGCCGTCTTTCTTAAAGAAAAACTTTCTATCAAGCAGGTGTTCGGGATCATCCTATCCGTCACCGGCGTGATATTCATCGGGTTCCTGTCGTCCAATCAAAGTAGTACAGGTAACAGCATCACAGGCAATGTGCTGATGATCATTGCCGTCATTGCATGGGGCGTCTATACCATCATCTCCAAAAAAGTAGCGGACAGAGACCCTTTGCTCATCACCAGTCTTTGTACTTTGGCCGGCTCGGTGTTATTGCTGCCGGCCGCGGTATATGAAAATTGGGGTAAGGGATGGCCTTCCGTGTCATTTTCCGGATGGCTGGCCATCGTTTTCCTGGGCGCGCTTGCTTCGGGCATCTGCTATTTGTTGTATAACAAGTCCCTTCAATTATTAAGTGCCGCTGAAGTGGGGAATTTTATCAACCTCGATCCCCTGGTGGGGTTTATCTTAGCATTGGCTTTTTTACACGAAAGCGTTACCATGGTGCAGATCATCGGGGGAGTGCTCATTGTCGTGGGTATTGTTTTAAGTACAACACCTTCGCCCGTTGAAAAAAGCTCTGCTGATCCAGTTTCTCTTCCACCTCTATGATCGCCTTCATCAGGTTGTTCCTTGTATCCGTGAATTCAGCAATACTAGCCGTCATGATATCCCATACCGGCTTCATTTTTCCAATCAGCGCCTTTCCCTTATCCGTCAGCCGGAGCAATCTTTTCCGCTCGTCGATCTTGTCTTTTTGAGAGCGGATCAACTTTTGCTTTTCCAGTTCTTTCAGCAGACTGATCGTCGAAGGATGAGTGTACCCTATCTCCGATGCTATCTCGACAACGCTCAACAGCGGCTTGAAATGCAACGTATAGATCACGGGAAACCATTTAGGCTCAAACTCGATGCCATGGGCTTTATAGATCAGGGCGCCGTCCTTACGCAATCTTTCGCTGAGGCGCTGCAGCCTGGTGGAAATTGCGAGTAACCCGGATTCATCTATGACATTCATGATGCTATTGTTGATTGACAAGATGTAAATGATAGAAGATGTCATCCGCCGGCATCAAAGGGAAATAGCCTGGTAATTCCTTTTTCTCCAGCCGGTGAAATCCATTGCGTTCATAAAACCGGTGTGCCGCCTGGAGGACACTCACCGTTCCCAGATAGAGTTCGGATATCCCATGTTCCCCGCAATATTCCACCAGCGTTTCGAACAAACGTTGGGCAATGCCGGATCCCTTGCCCCGAAACTCCTTTCTTACAAACATCTTTCGGATGGCGCCGGCCCGGTGCCCAATGGCAATGAGCGCGATAGTCCCCACCAGTTGCCCTTCGCTGAATGCACCCCAGAAGTTACCGCCCGGAGCTATATAAAAGCTTTCAACGTCCAGCAGGTCGGATTGCTGTGCAAGGGTGACTGGGATATTGAACTCCATCTGCTGGATGGGCAGAATAAGATCTACGATGCTGTCGCAGTACGTATTGTCAAGAGGGTGTATGAGCATTTCCGTGTCCATTATACCTGAGTATTAGATATAAAACTACGTAGTCAACTACATATATACAAATAATTTTCTTCCCTTCTCCTCCGGCTCACCCCTGGTAGTCAATTAAGGCCTCCATTTAAAAGATTGTCCATCAATAGCTCGCATAGTGCAGAGCACGCCATTCAAATGATCGTATTCATGCTGCAGCAGCTCCGACAGGTCGCCATCCATATCCCATTGTTGCGGCCGCCAGCGCTCATCCAGGTATTGGATGGTGAGGGCGCGGTGCCTTTTCACCTTCACCAGCAGGTGGGGAAAGCTCATGCAGTCATCCCACAATTCGAATAATTCTTCGCTGAGGTTCACCAGCTCAGGATTGATGAACACGACAGGCCGGTCGATATGCATATAGATCAGCCGCTTCATGATGCCCAGCTGCGGGGCTGCAATAGCCCTCCCAAAATGATAGCGGGCCTTTACTTCTTTCATCACGTTGTCCAGATCCGCAACCCAGGCTTTCACCTGCGGTAACTCGGATGGCAGAATGGGAGCGCAACGCTCATACAAGCGGGGATCTCCCAGCAATAATAGATCTTTTAGCGTTTTCATTTCCCTGGTATTGTCAGATGGCCGGAGTCATTTGCAGGGGGGTGACCTTACTCCTATGCATATTTCCCCAATCGGACATGGCGCTGAACATCGCTTTCATACTTTGGCCCAGTGGGGTCAGCTGATATTCCACCCGAGGCGGCACTTCCGCATATACATGGCGTTGCACGATCTGGTCTTTCTCCAGTTCCCTTAATTGCGCAACAAGCATACGCTCCGATATACCTTCGATCGATTTCTTCAACTCGCCATACCGCATCGGACCGAAAAGCAGCCTGCATAATATGGCAGGCTTCCATCTTCCTCCTATGATGTCCAGCGTATACGCCATCCCACAACTGGCGCTGATCTGTTGCTGATTTAAGGTATTGGTGGAGTTGTTTTTTCTCATTTCTTACTTTTTTGTTAGTACCTAACAATTTGTGGCTTACTTACAAATATAAATCATTGCCGTTAGTTTTGTGTTCAAATAAAAAAACCCATGAGCAAAAAATTAGAAAATAAAATAGCATTGATAACAGGCGGAAGCCGCGGCATCGGCGCCGCTATCACCAGGAGACTCGCTGCCGAAGGCGCCAGGGTAGCCTTCACCTATGTGCATTCTGCCGAAAAAGCAGCCGCGCTTGCCGCGGAAATAAATGCAGCGGGAGGGCATGCCATCGCCATCGCAGCCGACAGCGCCAGCCCCCGGGAAGTGACCGACGCCGTTGATAAGACGGTGGCCACATTCGGCGGGATCGATATTTTGGTCAACAATGCCGGCATTTACATGTGCAAAGCTTTCGAAGAGCACAGCCTGGCGGATTACGAGCAAATAATGGCCGTGAATGTTCGCGCGGTATATGTCGCCGCCCTGGCAGCGGTGAAACATATTTCCACAGGAGGGCGCATTATCACTATCGGGAGTAGTATGGCAGACAATGCCTTGGGCCCGCAAACCACTTTATATACCATGAGCAAATCAGCCCTGCAGGGTTTTACAAGAGGGCTGGCCAGGGACCTTGGCAACAAAAAGGTCACCGTAAATGTAATACAGCCCGGTCCGATCGACACGGATATGAACCCGGCGGATGGTGCGCTCGCTGATTTTATCAGGACCCGGCTGCCGCTGTCCGATTATGGGACAGGAGAAGACGTGGGTGGACTGGTGGCCTTCCTGGCAAGTGAGGAGGGGAAATATATCACGGGTACCGCACTTACCATTGACGGCGGCTTTAATGCGTAAGAAGGTGAACCTTTTATTTATTCACGCGCCTTAATGACTGGCCTGCAGTTCTCCCTCCAGGAGCCTGTCCAGGCTTTCATGCGAGTCAGTGACACCTCTTTCCATTCCGGATTGTACCATTCCATCGCGGTCGGCAACAGACTGAAAGACCGACTGGATGGTCACCTTTGTTCTGTCACCCGGCAAGGCTTCGAACTTTGCCGTCTCCAGGACGACATGGCCACTCTCCGGCAATCCTTCGAATTCGAATGTCCGGATAAGCCGCTCGGGCGCCGTCTCATCGTGACAAACCCCATGAAAGCCATACTCGTTACCCTGCTTATCCGTATGAATAAAACGCCATGATCCACCAGCTCCCGGTTCCCATACATCGATCTTCATGGTCATTTCGCAAGGCCCCATCCATCTCGGTAAAAGTTCCCGGTCCGTAAAGGCTTTGAACACCAACTGCCGGGGCGCCTCGAATTCCCTGATGATAAAGAGCTCCTGTTTGCCTGGTTCGGCCACGATCTTCGTTTGATTTCTTGTTGTCATTGTTGTAAGTTTTTAGTTGCTATTTTTTTTCCGCGATCTGCTTTTTGTTTTCATCTCCTCCAACAAAAGATCCAGTTTGCTGAACTGGTGATCCCACAACTTCCTGTACCGCTCGATCCATTCCGACACCTCATTCAGCTGCTGCAGGCTGGCTTCACAGTACCTTTCACGGCCCTGCTTCTTAATAGTAATGAGCCCGCACTCCGCGAGGATCTTGATATGCTGCGAGATGGCCGGCCGGCTGACTTCAAAATTCTCCGCTATAGCGTTGAGGTTTAATGATTGGTAAGCAACCAGGTTAATGATCTCCCTCCTGGTAGGATCAGCTATCGCCTGAAATACGTCTCTTCTTATCTGCATATTATATTATGTAAGCATTTACTTACGAATTTAAGCGTAAGTATTTACTTACACAAATTTATTTTTAAAAAAGCTTTATTTCACCCTCTTCTCCGACCGGTAAACGGAGGGGATCATGTTGAATTCCATCTTGAAGTATTGCGTAAAATATTTGGGATTGTTGAATCCAACAGTATATGCGATCTCTGCCACGGTGAGCTGGCTTTTCTCCAGCAGCTCGGCCGCCCTTTTCAGACGAATGTGACGGATCAGCTCCACAGGTGTCTTGCCTGTAAGGAGCAGCAGCCGCTTGTAAAACGTGCTCCGGCTGGCATGGAACTGCATGCTCAGCTCCCCGACTGAAAAATCCGGGTTGCCCATGTTCTTTTCAATCTGCCCCAGCACTTCCCGCATAAAGGCGTCATCGGCAGAAGCGACCTCCACTGGCATGGGTTGGGCCTGCACTTGCCGTTGATAGGTCTTTTTAATGATCTCGTTGTACTCCAGGGCATTCCGGATCTTCGACAGCAGCACTTCGAAATTGAATGGCTTGGAAATATAATCGGTGGCTCCCGTCTGTAATCCCCGCAGTTCACTGCCCTCACCAGTCATCGCCGTCAACAGGATGACAGGGATCTGCCTCGTCCGCTCGTCCGACCGGATCTTTTCACAAAGCTGGATGCCATCCATCATCGGCATGCTGACATCGCTGACTACGAGATGCGGATGCGCGGCAAGCACTTTCCTC
Organism: Flavitalea plasmicola; assembly: GCF_030546645.1. Lineage (GTDB taxonomy): Bacteria > Bacteroidota > Bacteroidia > Chitinophagales > Chitinophagaceae > Puia. The sequence continues at coordinate 968,755 of NZ_JAUOTO010000004.1, read as the reverse complement.
CACCCCTCTTTCCCATCGGAAGCTTCGATGATCCTATAGAATGCACGAAGGTTGTCCTTCAGGTAGAAACGGAAATCCTCATTGTCCTCGATGATCAGGATCGTGCGTTTGGCGGAGCTCTCCTGCGCTTCCTCTGCGATGCCTTTAAGGGCAGCTGTCACGCCTCTCGTCTCCACCGTCGCATCTGCCATCGCCGGCGCAGGCAGCAGCCCAACCTCCGGCGCCATTATTTCCCTGAAAGGCAGACTCACGGTAAAGCAGCTACCTTTATTCAATTCACTCTCGACTGTCAGATGGCCATGATGCATTCTTACGAACTCCTGCGTGATGGACAGACCGATGCCGCTGCCCTGGTTCAGGATGGTCTCAGGAACATCGCTCTGGAAAAACCGCTCGAAGATCTTTTCCTGCTTGTCCGGAGCTATGCCGATGCCCGTATCCTTTATCTTAATTGACAGCAGCACATCTTCCTCCCTGGATGCTGTTTCCAGGGTTACGCTCACCGCCCCATTTTCCGGCGTGAACTTAAACGCGTTCGACAATAGATTAAAGAGGATCCGTTCCATCTTATCGTGATCGAACAGCGTCACCAGCGACCTGCGATCCTCCCGGTAGGAGAAGGATATATTCTTTCTTTCCGCCAGGTCGATAAAAGAGCTGTAGATGTCCCTGGCAAACCGGACTACATCGCCCTGACGAATGTGCAGCTTCAGTTCATTCACCTCCATTTTCCGGAAGTCCAGCAGTTGGTTGACCAGGTGCAAAAGCCGCCGCGCATTCCGGCGGATCATTTCATACTGCCGGCGCGGGTCGCCTTGAACAGGCTGGTCCAGCAGCTTGTCCACCGGTGCAAGGATCAATGACAGTGGCGTCCTCAGCTCATGGCTCATATTGGTGAAAAACCGGATCTTCATCAGGTCCATCTCGTGCATACGCCGGGTCTCCCTACGCTCATGCTCCAGGGCAAAACGCATTTTCGCTCTTTGTAAGATCATTCTCCGGGCCAGGATCAAACTGCCGGCAAACAGCATAAAATAGACAAAATATGCAAGCGGCGTTTTCCAGAATGGCGGCAGCACGATGATCTTTAATGTAGCTTCCTGACCATACCATTCCCCATCCTCATTGGAAGCCTTCACCCGGAAAAGATATTCGCCCGCATCGAGGTTCGTATAAGTGGCCTTCCGTATTTTGCCGTCCGTGGTCAGCCAATTCCTGGAAAATCCCTCGAGCGTGTACGTATATTTATTTCTGGCATTATAGATAAATCCCAGCGAGGCAAACTCGATGGAAAAGACTTTATCCTTATAATGCAAAGTGATGGCGTTCGTCTCCGTGATGGCTTTATGCAGGATCACATGGCCCCCCGTCGTGTCGCCGACATGCACTGGCTTATTGAAAACCTCCAGGCCGGTGAATGCAATAGGCGGCGTCTTCCCCGTGGGAACGATGTCCCCGGGGTTGAATATATTGAAGCCATTGGGGCCTCCGAAGATCAGCAATCCGTCCTTTGTCGCCAGGCCGGCGCGTTCATTGAATTCCCTGCCCTGCAACCCGTCCTGCTCATGAAAGTTCCTGCACCGGATATGAAAGACCGGGCTATCTTTCCCCCTGGACAGCTGGATCCTGGAAAGGCCATTGGGCGTGCTGATCCACAGATCATGCCGGCTGTCCTCCTGGATGCTGCGGACAGTGTTGTCGGGGAGGCCGTCCTCTACGCTAAAAGATTGGAAAACCTTTTTATCAGGGTCAAAAACATTCAGGCCCTCCCTTGTCGCAGCCCACATATTTTGCCGGCTATCCCTGAAGAGTAAAATAACATTATCCGAGCTAAGCCGGTTGCTGTCCATGGAATAATGATGGAAGCGGCCCGTGCTTTTCTCCAGCACGTCGATACCGTACCCGGTAGCCACCCAGAGGTTCTTATAGACATCCTCTGTAATAGACGAGACATACCCATTGCGGATCGAGCCCGGCCGGGAATATTTATAATGATAGAATTTATTGTCCCGTCGATCCAGCCTGTCCATCCCTTCTCCCAGCGTGCCTATCCACAGCTGTCTTTCCGAATCCTCGTAAACGCACATTATCCTGTCCTCGGCCAGACTGTTGGTGTCCTTGTCATTATGCCTGTAATGCACGAAGCGCTTGCCATCAAAGCAGTCTAATCCTCCAAAATAAGTTCCGATCCACAACTTGTTATCCTTGTCCAGCAGCAGGCTCACGACAATGTTATTGGACAGGCTGTTCTTATTACGCTCATCATGGACGTATTGTGTAAAGGTGTTGGTCTTCCGGGAGAAGTAGATAAGACCGCCGCCGTTGGACGCTATCCAGATATTGCCCGTGGCGTCCTCCACAAAATTATTGACGTCATCGAAGCTGAGGCTGCCTCGTTGATGAGGCTCATGCCTGTACTGGGGGAATTGGAAACTGCTCTGGTGATAGTAGCTGATCCCGCTTTTGAATGTTCCCACCCACATCGTGCCCAGGTTATCCCTGAACAGAGACGTAGTGCTGTTTTCCGAGATACTTTTTCCATCGTCCTCTATGTGGGCCACGTATTTCACGGAAAAATCCCGTTTGTCAATGATATTGACACCGCCATGGTCCGTTGCCAGCCAGATCAGGCCTTTACCATCCTGCAAAGCACTGTAAATGACATTATTGTTCAGCCGCCTTTCCCCGGCATCAAGGGCAAAATGTTTTAGCTCCCGCGTAGCGGGATGATAATAATAGGTGCCTTTGAACACCCCGCTGGAGTAGATCCATAAGTCATCCTGTCCGTCGATATAGATGCCGGCATGGATATGATCGTTGCAGAAATCCTTTTTCAGCGCCTCTGTCCGGAAAACCACCTTATGCCGCCTGCTGTCAACCTTTTCCAGTAGGCCATTCTCATGGACGACCCAGAGGTCCCCATTGCTGTCTTGCTTCGCGCCAGCGATCAGCGCTGTAGAGAGAGCCATGGGATCGGCCCCTCCCGGCCGGAGGGCGATCACCTTGCCATCCGGTAAATAATGATACAATCCCTGGTCTTTATAGACAAACCAAAAACCAGACTTTCCGTTCACGATATTTATCAACCAGGATTCGGGCAAACCGCGCTTCCTCAGATACCCCAGATAGTCCCCGTCAAACTGGTCCAGGCCAAAATCATAAATATTGAACCGTCCGGCCCTGGCGTCCACCCACATTTTTCCATCCGGCCCTTCGAAGATCTGCTCAATATAATTGTCGGTGATGGACTGCGGATTCCGTGCATCGTGTTTAAATAGCTTGAACTGGTAGCCGTCAAACCGGTTGAGTCCGGATAAGGTGCCGAACCACATAAACCCTTTTCCATCCTTGTACATGCAGGTGACATGGTTGTTGGAAAGCCCGTTGGTGAAATCCAGGTGGGAAAAAAGGTATTCGTTTGGCTGTGCGTAAAGCTGGCTGAACACCAGCCAGCAGAACAGGAGGAGTGGGGTCTTTTTGGGCATCATATCTTAAGCAGTCGTTATAGCAAATATAATATTTATCGCTCATAAGAGTATACGCGATTTAAGCCCCAAAAGTCCAAAAACACCCCCTCATCGAACATTTTCATACCCTTTTATACGATTCTTATCCCCCTGCCTCAGGCGCATTGTATCTACTTTTATTCGGAGAATTTCGACCGATTGCAAATTCTCCCTTACATACCAAAACACAATTGCTTACGTATGAGAAATTTAAGAAGATCAGACCTGCTTGCCCTGCTGGGATTACTCCTTATCATCCTGGCCGTTACCCCTCCCCTGGTCGCTCAACGATCCGGCGCCCGCCGGGTCACCGGAGTGATCACCGCCCAAAATAATGGCGCACCCCTTTCCGGAGCCACAGTTGCCGTTAAAGGGACCAAAAACTTCGTTACAACGGATGAGAACGGCGCGTTTACTATTTTGGTCGCGCCGGAAGAACGGGTGGTCGTCACCAATGTCGGATTTACGGCCAAAGAGGTGAAAGCAGGCAATTCCACCGTCCTCAACATCGCACTATCGCAGGATTACAACCACCTGGAAGATGTAATCGTCGTCGGCTATGGTAAAATGAAAAAGACTGACCTCAGCAGCGCAGTCCACACCATTTCCAACGCCGATCTTCAAAAGACGGTGAATGTGACCCTGGAAGACGCTCTCCGGGGAAAATCGCCCAACGTCTATGTATCCACCAGCAGCGGCTCGCCAGGGGCCGGAGCCTCGGTTATCATCCGGGGCGTAAGCACGGTCACCGGCAACTACCAACCTTTATACGTGATCGACGGCGTGCAGATCCGTCCTGGCTTGAATGGCGGTGGCGCCTATAATGTAAGCCCGGGACTGACTAATTCGCTGGCAGGCATCAATCCCGATGATATCGAGAGCGTCAGCGTGCTGGAAGGCCCTGCAGCCACCTCTATTTACGGTGCCGCCGGCGCCAACGGCGTTTTGATGATCACGACCAAGCAGGGTAAAGCCGGAGCTACCAGGGTGAATTTCAACGAATCACAGACGATCCAGACAAGACCGCCTAACCAGCCCGTGATGAACCTCCGGGAATATGCCGTCTACATCGGCAAATTACAACAGTTAGGGCTGGTAGGCGTCGAGCCGCCGGAACTGGCCGATCCCTCCATCCTGGGTCCCGGCACGGACTGGCAGCACGAACTGTTCCGCCCTACCCTCATGCAAAAGCATTCCCTGGGTGTCAGCGGCGGCTCTGAAAAATCCACCTTTTACCTGTCGGGCGACTATCTCAACCAGAACGGCGTTGCAGCAGGATCGGGCTTCAAGCGGGGGTCCATCAGGCTGAACCTGAATAACCAGGCAAACAAATGGTTGAAGATCAGCACCAACCTCAGCGCTTTCGCCACCTATGAAAAGGCAAATACTTTCCGGAACAACATCGTCAACCTGGCGCTCAACCAGAACCCCACCATCCCTGTGAAGAACCCGGATGGCACTTATGGTGGTCCTGCCAACACAGCCCAGGCACAATATGCCATTACCAACCCGCTGGCCATTGCCAACCTGAATAACAACTATAATACTTCTTTCGGGGCCATCGGTGGTTTGAACATCGACATCACGCCTATAAAAGGACTTTTATGGCACACGGAGACAAATGGCAACTATACCTTCACCAATAACTATACATTCGCCCCATCCTATAACCTCGGTCCTTATTATGCCAACCTGACCACCAGCGGCGGCCGGGGCAGCGGCAACAATTATTGGGCCTCCCTGAATACGCGGGTGCAGTATGACTTCTCCCTCAACAAGCACAGCATCTCGATCATGGGCGGGCATGAAGCCACCTACTATGCTTACCAGAGCTTAAGCGGAACGGGCACCGGCTACTCCACTAACTCTGTACAGGAATTGAGCGTCGCCTCCCCCTTATCGCCTCCTGCCACCAGCTCCAGGGGTAATGGCGCCGGCGAATCCTATTTCTCCCGTCTTGGCTATTCCTACAATAATAAATACTTCGCACAGGTCGTGGTCAGACGCGACGGTAGCAGCAATTTCGGACCGTCTAACCGCTGGGGCACCTTTCCTGCGGCTTCGGTAGCCTGGAAGATCTCGGACGAACCTTTTATGCGGTCCATTCCGCTCATTGACGATCTGAAGCTGCGCGCGGAATACGGCATTTCCGGCAATTCCGGCTCGGGCGGTGCGGTTTATTCCAACCTGTATTCCAGCTCTACGGTATGGGGCACAGGCTTTTTGCCTTCCAATTTTCCCAATCCCGACCTCAAATGGGAGCAGGATAAGTCAACCAACATCGGACTGGACCTGCATATGTTCAACAACCGGCTCGAGATCATCGCAGATGCTTATTATAAGAAGATTTCCAACCTTATCCTCTCCGCATCAGGCCCCAGCTACATGGGCGGCTATCTCAGCGGTGGCTATGGCGGACAGCTGAGTTGGCCTGTGAAGAATTATGGTGACATGGAGAACAAAGGCTTCGGAGTTTCCGTCAATACGGTCAATATATCCACGAAGGACCTTCAATGGCGGACTGGCGTCAATTTTTCCATGGACAGGAATAAAGTGAATAAGCTGGTATCTACCATCTTTACCCAATATTACTCGCAGATCAATGACAGACAATCGGAATTCCTCACCAAGGAAGGCCAGCCGCTGAGCATGATAACAGGGTATGTAGCCGAAGGACTCTTCCAGGATTACAAGGATATTGAAAGCCATGCCATACAGACGGGCGCCGTAGGCAGTCCGCGCATCATCAACCCGACCAACGGCAGCTGGGTCGGAGATATTAAGTACAAGGACATCAATGGTGACGGCTATGTGGACCAGAATGACCGCGTACCCATCGGCAATCCCTGGCCTAAGTTCAATTACAGCTTTACTTCAACCCTTACTTATAAAGGATTTGAGCTGAACCTCTTTTTCACCGGCGTATCCGGCAACCAGATCCTGAACCTGACACGTTATCAGAATGAGACGCTGCCCCAGGGTACCAGCCCCTACAGCAACCACTACAAAGGGGTCATCAACTTTGCCGTTCCCAGCAGCATGAATTCTGCCGATGCGCTGACGGCCACATTGACCAATCCGGGTCACAGGATACCTAACGTATTCGTCGACGCCAACGGCAACAACCGGATCTCTACATGGAACGTGGAGAGCGGGACCTATTTCAGGCTGAAGAATGCTCGCCTGAGCTACCGGGTGCCCTCGAAATATTTATCAGTCACACATGTGCTCCGGGGCGTGCTGGCGACTTTCCAGGTACAGAATGTATTTACCATCACGAAATACACGGGATATGATCCCGAAATAGGCATGTACAATTACAATGGAGTGAACATAGTTGGTATGGATGAAGGCAGATACCCTTCCACAAGATCGTACAACTTCAGCCTTTCATTGGATTTTTAACAACTACAATTCGAGACAAATGAAACCGAGCATTATATTTTTTACCATGATCTTCCTGCTTGCCGCATCGATCATGCCGGGCTGCAAAAAAGATTATTTAAACCGTCCTCCCCTGGCATCTCCCACCGCAGGTACTTTCTACCGCACCGACGCGGATATTCTAAGCGGTACAGGGCCGCTGTACAATGGCTCATGGGGCGGTTACAATGGTACCTCTCTCCAATACATAGGAGACATCATGGGCGGCAACAGCACGACGGATAATTACAACGGCAGAGGATCCTATCTTAGCTTTACGGTGACATCCACGGATCCCAGCGGAGCGCTGCAAAGCGCATACCAGGCACTGTGGTCTGTCGTGGCCAATGCCAATGTAGTGGCCTATAATATCAAGAACGCAGGTGCGGGAGCCAGCGAGAGCGGGAGGAACTCCGGTCTGGCAGAGTGTTATTTCATGCGGGCTGCAGCTTATTACTACCTGGCCCTGGACTGGGGAGCGGTGCCCATTATTTACAACAACAGCAGCCAGTTGGGAGATACCAGTATCCGGAGGAACAACCTGGCGGATGTATGGCAGTTCATCATCAACGACCTCACCTGGGCTAAGAATAACCTCGCTGCCACCCCCCTGCAGCCAGCCCGTATCACCAAATGGAGCGCCGAGGGCATGCTTGCCCGGGCTTATCTGGTACGGTCTGGGCTGGGCCAGTCAGGCACCCGCAAGCAGACGGACCTGGACAGTGCCAAATTCTATGCGGGCGATGTCTGCAATAACAGCGGCCTTTCCTTGCTTCCGAACTATTACAACCTGTTCACGAGTAAATATTTCAGTGGCACCAACGTCCCGGCGGAATGTCTTTTCGGCCTTTTGTGGGTGCCCACAGGCCAGTGGTTCGTACAAAACCATATGCAGGCCAACCTTGCCTATAGTAGCCTTATCACGCAGACGGGCGACGGATGGGGCGGCGCATTCGGCGCATCTCCCAGTCTGCTGGAATATTTTACGGACCCGGCCAATAAAGCCGATTCCATCCGCAGAAAAGCCACCATTTTCATGCCCAATGATAACTACCCTGATATCGCCCAGGCCACCGGCGGCTGGCATGTGGATACCGCGCTTTTTAATAACGGCAAGATCTATCATCCGGGCGATAAAGGCAACGGTGGTACCGACCATGCCTACGTGAAGAAATATGTCATCGGGTCTCCCGCCGACAACGGAGGCTTCGGCGGATCGCAGAATGAGAACCTAAGCACTTATATCTTCCGGCTTTCTGAAGTATACCTGATCTATGCTGATGCGATCCTGGGTAATAGCTCCACGACTTCCGATCCGGAGGCGCTGAAATATTTCAATGCGGTAAGGACCCGCGCAGGCGTGGCGCCCAAGTCATCCATCAGCTATGCCGATCTTATCCAGGAAAGGAAAGTAGAGTTTGCCTTCGAAGGCCATGCATGGTACGACTGGAAAACATGGTTCTATTTCGACCAGGCCGCGGCCACCAATTACTTTTCCAATCAGAACCGGGGCACCTACAATATCTCTTATAATTCAGGGAACCCATTTGTAACCTATTTCGCACAGGATAACCAAACGCCCGGCACTATCAATTACTTTATCGCGCCCAACAAGGCAGACCTCCCTTACCCGGAATCCGATCTCCTGGTGGCGCCTGGCCTGGCGCAGCCAGCAGTGCCCTTCGACTTCAGCAAAGTGAAATATTAACATTGATCCAAATAAAATCTTTTAGAGATGTTAAAGAAATTATTACTTCCCTTCCTCCTCATTGCCGGCCTCATACAATTCGGCTGCAAAAAGAATTCATCCGGTCCGCCAACGATCACAGGTATCCGGCTTATCGATACGACTAAGCGGGACAGTCTTTTCACCAGGGCCATGCCCGGCACCGAGATCGTCATCCAGGGAAATAACCTTGACGGGCTAAGGGCGGTGTTTTTCAATGATACATCCGCCTACTTCAACCCTGTATACGCCACCGGCAGCAATGTCATCGTCACCATCCCTTCCAGCGCCCAGACCATGGCGACCAACCCGTCCGTGCCCGGCAATATCAGGCTGGTCACCGACCACGGTACGGCAACGTACAACTTCACCCTCTATCTGCCTCCGCCTTACATTACATCCATCGCCCTCGATAATTCGGGTACGATCGTCACCATCAACGGAGGGAATTTCCAGGGGGTCAAAAAAATAACCTTCCCGGTCGCAGGTAATGACACGGCACTGTCCTACACCGTTAATAAAGACTATAACCAGATCGTTGCCGCTATTCCTCCCGGCGCATCTTTCAAAGACTCGATACGGGTGATCTGCACGTTTGGGACGGGTTCGTTCTCCTACCCGCCACCCATGGTCATTAAGTCCGTCTCCAACGAGAATGCCATGGCAGGCACTACCATTACCATCAACGGCAGCAATTTTATCGGCGTAAGCCAGGTGACTTTCCCCGGCGGTATACCGGGGACAAACCTGCAGGCGGTAAGCGTTACCCAGCTTACGGTGACGGTGCCACCTGGAATCACTGCCCCGGACTCGCTGAAGGTAGAAGGTGTGCTGGGCACCGTCACAGCCCCTCAGCTGTTCGACTCTTACCTCACCCATCCTTCACCAGGCTACCTGTCCACTTTCGATGTCCAATGGAATGGGGACAATCAGGGTTTTGTGGGCTGGACGGGAGGATATGCAGCAGCACCAGCCACAGCTTACCCCAATGCCACTGGCAGCGTGGCCTTCCTGGCACAGGGTAGCCCCATGCCTGGCCATACCGCCCCCCCCTCACAGGGTAACGCCGGATTCGTCCAGTTGAATGACGTACCCTGGGTCAGCAATACAGCCACCCCGGTCGCCGGGTATTCCCTGAAATTCGAGGTGTATACGGCCCAGCCCTGGAGCGCCGGCGCCATATGGGTCATGATGGGCGACTGGTATGGCTGGCATAATTACCTGGCACGTTATGCGCCCTGGGAAAGCGCCGCAGGCGGCACCTTCCAGCCTTCCGGCTGGACGACGGTGACCATACCGCTGACACAGCTTGTATCCATTTCCGGCAATGCATGGGACCTATCCACCTTCCCGTCCACCGGCTCGCCCGCAAACAAGTTCTCGGACTATAGCTCCACCGCATTGTGCTTTACTATCGTCAACGATCAGGCATCACCCGATATTCCGGCAAATACGCTCAATATCGCCATTGACAACATCCGTATCGTAAAAGGTCAATAAAACATTATATGAAAACACACCTATCTGGCAGCAGGTGGCTCATCCTGCTGTTGAGCCTGGCTGCCTGCAAGAAACATACAACTCCGAACAACCCTGTTGATGGCAAGTATCCTGTTAAAACAGACTCCATCTATAACCCGGTGGACCCGGCTGTTCCGGCGACCATTGGTTTTTTCGCGGACGGATGGGTTGGCAGGTCTTTTGCAACCCCTGCCGGCGATGTCGCCGGGTCACCTGCCACGGCAGTTGCCTCCGACTCTTTGACTATTGACGTCAATAAGGTCCTGGTAAAGACCTCTCCCTACCTGTTTGGAAATAATTCCAATCTGTGGTCGGGTCAGATGGTGACGCAGCCGGTGCTGATGCAATATCTCGAAGACCTCTCCCCCAATATCGTCCGCGGCCCGGGTGGCAGCATCAGCGACGTGTATTTCTGGAACGGAACGGACGCCCATCCCAAGCCGGACGACGCGCCTGACAACCTGATGAATGCCGACGGAGCCTCCAGCTCCATCGGTTCCTGGTACGGCGGCAACACGGCCGGCTGGACCTTTTCGCTCCAGCATTATTACGAGCTTTTATCCCAGACCAACAGCACTGGCATCATCACCGTGAACTATGGTTATGCCCGCTATGGCACGGGACCAAATCCCGTAGCCGCCGCCGCCCACCTGGCAGCCGACTGGGTACGCTATGACAATGGCAGGACGAAGTATTGGGAGATCGGCAACGAATCCTACGGCAGCTGGGAAGCCGGCTACCGCATCAATACCTCGAAGAACCAGGACGGACAACCCGAAATGATCACAGGATCCGTCTATGGCGCACATGTCAAAGTATTTGCCGACTCCATGCGGGCTGCCGCGAGAGAAACGGGCGCCACGATCTATATCGGCGCCACCCTATATGAGCATCCTCCCGCAAGCTATGATTACGCTTCTATCCAGAGCTGGAACCAGGGTGTATTAGGCAATGCCGGCGCAGCAGCCGATTATTTCATCGTGCATAATTATTTCACTGCCTTCAATACAAACTCCTCTGCCAAGGACATTTTGGCTACGGGTACAGCCGTACCTTCGTCCGTCGCGTCATACGTTCAACAACAGATCACCGGTGCAGGCCTGCCCATGAAACCCATCGCTATGACGGAATGGAATATTCAGGCCACGGGTTCGAAACAAAATACCTCGTACGTCGCAGGCATGCATGCCGCGCTGACGCTGGGCTCATTCATCAAAAACAAGTTCGGAGAAGCCAGCCGCTGGGACCTTGCCAATGGGTATTCCAACGGCGACGATCAGGGTATGTTCAACAATGGGGACGAACCACAGGCCCCATTATGGAATCCCCGTCCGGCATTCTATTACATGTACTATTTCCAAAAGTATTTTGGCGACAGGATGGTCGCGGACACTTTGCGGAAGGCCCTGAACAACGGGGATATCACTACTTATTCATCCACGTTCTCTTCCGGGCAGGCGGGAACCATTATCATCAATTCCGGCGCCTTCAACCACGTGGTGTCCGTCGATTTTCAGCACTTCCCCGCCGGAAGTAAATACTATTGGTATGCCCTGACAGGAGGTACGGACGCCCCCTTCTCCGGAGCGGTGTATGTCAATGGAAAGGGGCCGGCCAGCGCCACCGGAGGGCCGCTGGAATATGCGACGATCAAGCCTTATTCGGCTCCGCTGACAGGCTCCATCAAGGTGTCCGTCCCAGCGATGAGCGTCATATACCTGGTAGCCGATAAAAAATAGTTGGTTATGGATAAAACCCCGGTGATGGCGGCTCTATGTCTTTTGACCGCCTTGGCATCCTGCGTTTCCCATGACAGGAAGGAAGGGCTGCATTTTACGCGCCTGTCCTCTTCCTCCACAGGGGTGACATTCTCCAATACCATCACCGAGGACGATTCGGCAAATATGTTCGTCAATGAATACACGTACATGGGTGGAGGAGTAGGGATCGGCGATTTCAATAAGGACGGACTGCCCGACATTTTCTTTACAGGCAGCCAGGTAAGCTCAAGACTCTATCTCAATAAAGGGAAAATGCGCTTCGAGGATATTACGGCGGCGGCGGGTGTGACCACTGCCGGATGGTGCACGGGTGTCAGCATCATCGATATCAACAACGACGGCTGGCCGGATATCTATGTCTGTGTATCCGGTAAAGTACCGGGAGGTCTTCGGAAAAACCTTCTTTTTGTCAACCAGCATGATCTGCGTTTCAGCGAAGAAGCCGCGGCCTATGGTCTTGCCGATACAGGTTACGCCACGCAGGCGGTCTTCTTCGATTATGACAAGGACGGCAGGCCCGACATGTACCTGCTGAACCATACGTTGAATGACGACCGGCCCAATGACATCCGGGATAGAAAGACAGACAGCAATGCGATAGCTGGCGATAAGCTGTTTCATAATGATGGCATCCCCGCCGGCATGGACCACCCGGTATTCAGGGATGTTTCCAAACTGGCCGGCATCGTGGAGGACGGCAATGGCCTGGGTGTCGCTGTCAGCGACATCAATGGCGACGGATACCCGGACATCTATGTTGCCAACGACTATATCCGCAATGACAGGCTGTGGCTGAACAATAAGGACGGCACTTTCACCAATTGCATCAGTGCTGCGATGAGGCACCAAAGCTATTCCAGCATGGGTGTGGATGCAGCCGACCTGAATAACGATGAGCTTCCTGACATCATGAGCCTCGATATGCAGCCGGAGACCAGCCGGCGGAAGAAAATGATGTACTCCTTCCTGGGCGAGGAGCGCTGCCATATAGAAGCGGCAAAAGGCTATGAACCGCAATATATCCGCAACATGCTGCAGCTGAACAATGGCAATCGGCTCGTCAATCACCGGGAAGAACCTTTCTTTAGCGAGATCGGCCAGCTGGCGGGTGTCTTTGAGACGGACTGGAGCTGGAGCGTTCTGCTGGCTGACCTGGACAATGACGGATGGAAGGATATCCATATCACCAATGGCCTGGGGCGCGACCCTACCAATATCGACTTTTTGGAATACAGGCGTAATATGATGATGCGATCCGGTGTTCCTGAGAAAGACGCAGGTCAAAGGAGAATGCTGATGGAACATCTGTCTGAGCTGGGCCCTGTACGCCTTCATAACTATTTATATCGTAACAACGGCAGCCTGAGCTTCGAAGATATTTCCATACAGGCTGGCATCGATGAGCCGTCGGTGTCAAACGGCGCGGCTTATGCCGATCTGGACAATGACGGCGATCTCGACCTTGTCACCAATAATATCAACAGTACGGCTTTCATTATGCGGAATGACCTGGCCCCCGCGCCCGCTGCCTCCAACAATCTCACGGTCGTTTTAAAAGGCGACTCACTTAATAGGGACGGACTCGGCACGAAAATATTTGCGTACGCAGGAACCTCTTCTCAAATGGTGGAGCAATATCCCGTGCGGGGCTACCTGTCCTCGGTAGATGCGCGACCGCACTTCGGCTTTGGTGCTAGGCAGGTCGATTCTCTAAGGATCGTTTGGCCCGATGGCAGAACAGAGTTCATTGATCACCCTGCAGTCAACAAGACCTTACTCGTGACACATGCCGATGCGCAAGCCCCTCCTCCCGGGAACGCCTCCCCTTCGTCAAATACAACCTTCAAAGACCTGACTCAGCAGATGAAGATCGATTTCGTTCATAAGGAAAGCTTTTTCTATGATTACGGCATCCAACCCCTGATCCAGCAAAAATATTCACAGGAAGGTCCTTTTATCAGCACAGGCGATATCAACGGAGATGGACTGGAGGACTTCTTTATTGCCGGAGCTTTCCGGCAATCCGGCAGGGTCTTCCTGCAAAAGCCCGGCGGAGATTTTACAGGCAGGGACCTTGTTACGGGAGTGAAGAATGAGGAGGATATGCAAAGTGCCTTATTCGATGCGGATGGGGATGGCGACCTTGACCTGCTGATCGCAGGAGGAAGCAGCGAGTTCGAAATTAATTCATCTTTTTATCGTCCCCGCCTGTATCTGAACGACGGCAAAGGAAATTTCCGGCAGGATGAGTCAGCCTTTTCTCCCATGGTGCGCACGCCGGCAAAAAGTATCGCGGTGGCAGATATGGATGGCGATGGGGACCAGGATGTTTTCATCGGCGGAAGGGTTTCGCTGGGCACTTTTCCGACACCACCCCGAAGCTATGTGCTCCGCAACGATCATGGCAAGTTTGTCGATGTCACTGCAGCCGTCTGCCCTGCGCTGGAGACGCCAGGGCTGATCAATGCCGCGGTGTGGGCGGACCTGGACCACGACAATTCACCGGAGCTGCTGCTCGCCGGAGATTGGATGTCCCTCCGCATTTTCAAGAACAATGGGGGTACCCTGGTGGAGATCACTGCGCAAAGCGGTCTGGCGGAACACTCGGGTTTTTGGAGAAGCCTTGCCGTCGCCGACATCGACCATGACGGCGATATGGATATCATTGCCGGGAATTTTGGATTGAACAATCCCTTCCATATCAACGATCAACAGCCCGCACAGTTGATCGCCAGGGATTTTGACGCCAACGGCATCGTCGAACCCATCTTTTGCAATTATATTAAGAACGATGACGGTAAATTCCTGCTGTCGGCAGGGATCCCAAGGGATCAATGGGCCAGGCAAATGCCTTCGATCAAAAAGTCCTTTGACGTGAATGCGTCCTACGCCGCCGCGTCGATGGACCAGCTGTTTACAAAGGAAATGATGGCAGGCGCAACGGTCCTGCACTGTGCGGAGGTTCGCAGCGGATTCTTCGAAAATGACGGCCATGGCAAATTCACTTTCCATCCCTTCCCCACCCCGGCCCAGATAGCCCCGGTGAATGCCATTGTCGTTGACGACGTCGACAAAGACGGGAGAATGGACATTTTATTGGCCGGCAATGAATACCAGGCGGCAGTACCGGCAGGCCGGTATGATGCTTCTTACGGCCTTTGGCTAAAGGGCGATGGACATGGCGGCTTTATCCCAGTGCCGCCGGCCACCTCCGGTCTAATACTCGACGGAGATGTCAAAGACTTGAAAATGATCAAAGTCGCAGGTCGAAGGATAATGCTCGCAGCCATTAACGACCAGCCAATGAAGGCATTTTGCTACTAGCTCCTCTAAAAAAATTCATCCCCCGTCCAATTTTTGCTTTCTCATTTGATATAAGGGTGTACAATATCTTTATCAATTATTAAATCATTAGAAATGAGAAAGTTAGTGATTTTCAACTTCACCACCCTGAATGGCTATTTCGCAGGACCCGGTGGGGACCTCACCTGGCACAGGCATGGCGAAGAAGAAAGTAAATTCGCCAGCGAATCGGTGGGGCAGGGCGGCGTTCTGCTCTTCGGACGCATTACATACGAACATATGGCCAGCTACTGGCCTACGCCGCAGGCAATCCAGCAGGCCCCTGCCGTCGCCGAAGGAATGAATAAGGCGGAGAAGATCGTCTTTTCCCGGACGCTGAAAAAAGCCGGTTGGCAGAATACACGGATCATAAATGGGGATCTCGCCGGCGCCGTTAAGCAGCTGAAGGAGACGCCGGGAAAGGACATGTGCGTCCTGGGCAGCGGCAGCATCATCACCCAGTTGGCGGATGCGGGCCTTATCGACGAATACCAGTTCATGGTCGATCCGGTAGCGTTGGGAGATGGCGCCCCCACCTTCAAGGGATTGCAGCGCAAGCTGGACCTGAAATTAGTCTCCGCCCGGACGTTCAGGAGCGGAGTTGTCTTACTTTCGTATCAACCTTTATAAAATCTTAAAATTATGGACGAATACTTAATACTGATGCGTCTCGACATCATTACCAAAGAAGCACAGCCTTCCCCGGAGCAGATGCAGGTGTATATGAAAAAATATCAGGATTGGGTGGGTGGCATTGCGGCGCAAAATAAATTCGTGGGAGGCACTGCCCTGTCAATGGAAGGGAAGGTCATCAAGCCAAAGCAAATCATCACGGACGGCCCCTTTGCAGAAGTAAAAGAATCGATAGCCGGATTTATCACCATCCGGGCAAAGGATTTTGACGAAGCCGTCAGCCTGGCGAAGCTATGCCCCATCCTTGGAGGAGAAGGCAATAGCGTGGAAGTGAGGAAAATAACGGGCGGGCATAACTGACGAACATGGCAGATCAGCAGCTGATACCTCATCTATTCAGGACGGAGTACCGGAAGATCGTCGCGGTGCTCTGTAAATATTTTGGATTGGGCGGGATGGAGAATGCCGAGGATATTGCCAGTGAGACCTTCCTCACGGCCACGCAAACCTGGGGCCTGCATGGTATCCCGTCCAATCCTACCGCCTGGCTATACGGCGTGGCAAAGAACAAGGCCAAAAATCATCTGCAGCGTCATACGCTGTTCCGGGATAAGATCGCCCCGGCGTTGAAAGGCGATGAGTCAATGGAACAAGACCTTGACCTCTCGCCTCAAAATATCATCGACAGCCAGCTCCAGATGATGTTCGCCATTTGCCATCCTTCCATTTCCCCCGAAGCGCAGATCGGCCTCTCCCTTCGCATCCTCTGCGGTTTTGGCATTGAAGAGATCGCAGACGCCTTCCTTACGAATAAGGAGACCATCAACAAACGATTATTCCGGGCCAAAGAGCAGCTGCGGACTTCCGGGATAAAGATCGGCGTTCCCGGCCCGCCGGAGATCGAAGAAAGGCTGTCTCCTGTATTGACCACCATCTATCTTCTGTTTAACGAAGGCTATTATTCCATCAGCCGGGATCAACCGCTCCGTAAGGACCTTTGCCTGGAAGCCATACGGCTGTGTACCATGCTTGTTGAAAATGCCGCGACCAATCAGCCACAGGTGAATGCCTTGCTTGCTTTGATGTGTTTCCATGCTTCCCGGTTCGACGCGCGTACGGACAGGAATGGCGGCATCATCCTGTACGAGGAGCAGGACCCCAGCCTTTGGAATGTGGACTTCATCAGCAAAGGAGGTTATTTTTTGCAATGCTCCGCCACTGGCAACAAGCTGTCCAGGTATCATCTGGAAGCGGGTATTGCCTATTGGAGCACACAGCGTGCCGACATCCCGGAAAAATGGGAGAACATTTTGCAATTTTACAACCGGCTGCTGCAAATGGAATATTCGCCCATTGCGGCCCTCAACAGGACGTATGCGCTCTCGAAGGTCAATGGAAAAGCAGCCGCCATCGTTGAAGCGGAAAAACTGGAATTGACGGACAACCATTTTTACTTTGCCTTGCTGGGAGAGCTGTATACGTCCATCGATGATGAAAAAGCCAGGCTGCATCTTCAAAAAGCTTATTCCCTGGCGAAGACGCCGGCAGACAGGCAGGCCATTCAGAAAAAGATGGACAGGCATGCCACTCTTTGAACCGGGCACAGTGAGCACTCGCCAGTTCAGTTTTGCTACAGGATTAGTTCTGATCTTCGGCGGACAATCTTATAAAAATGAAAAAAAAGAACTTATTCCTGGGCCTGGCGGTCATGTCACTTACCTTTCATACCGTAGTAGGGCAACAATATGCCTTTGACAAGAAGATCGCACTTCCCGGCGACGGCGGCTATGACTATCTGTCGATCGACGAAATAAACAATCATTTATTCGTTTCGCATGGCACTTCCGTCAACGTGATCGATCTCGGTACGGAAAAGCCCATCGCCAGCATCGATGGCATGAAAGGCGTACACGGAATAGCCGTGGACAATGAGCTCAACAAGGGGTTTATCAGTGACGGTAAAGGCAATTCCGTTGTCGTCTTTGATCTCTCTACCTTTAAGATCCTGGCGACCATTCCCCTCAGCGCCAAGGGCCCTGATGCGATCATATACGATCCATACAGCAAAAAGGTCCTCACCTTCAACGGTAACAGCAAGAACGCCTGCGTCATCGATCCTGTAGCCTTGAAGGAGATCAAGACCATCGACCTGGAAGGAGGCCCGGAATTCGCCGTACCCGACGGGAAGGGCCTCATCTATAATAATAATGAAGACCTGAATGTCCTCAAAGTCATCGATGCGAAGAACTGGACAGTAAAAGCCTCCTGGCCCCTCGCCCCATGCGGCGGCCCTACAGGACTGGCCCTGGATGCAGCGCACGGCAGGCTTTTCACCGGCTGCCGCACCAATAAAGGCCTCAGTGTAGTGAATATCGCAACGGGAAAAGTGATCGCCACCCTACCCATCGGCGCGGGCGTCGATGCCGTGGTCTATGATGCCGCCAACCAGCTGATATTCGTCTCTAACGGCGACGCTACCGCCACAATTATCCGCCAGGAATCTGCCGACAAGTACACCATAGTACAGTCATTGACCACCGTCCCCCGCGCCAAAACCATGGCGTTCGACAAAAAAACCAGGAAGATCTATTTCAGCGCACCCGAATTCCAACCGGGGACCCGCAATATCATACCCGGCACCTTTGCTGTGCTGGTCTACAAGCCTCAATAGATCGGACGGATTGAACCCTATATTAGTTCCGGCGGCCTGTGCTTCCTGTAAAGCAATCGCAGCATCGACGGCAGGACGATCAGCAGGATGGGCAGCGCAGCCACAAACCCTCCGATCACCGCAATGGCCAGCGGCTGGTGCAGCTGGGCTCCCGTGCCGATGCCCAGGGCCAGCGGCATCAGGGCAATGATGGCCCCTAGTGCCGTCATCAGTTTGGGGCGCAGACGCGTTGAGACGGAGAATACGATGGATTCATCCACCGACCTCTCCTTCAATGAATCCCGGAACTGCAGGAAAGTGAAAATGGCATTTTCCCCAATGATGCCCACGATCATGATCAGCCCGGTGTAGCTGCCCACGTTCAGCGGCGTATGCGTGATGTATAAAGCAATATAGCTGCCGGCGATCCCCAGCACGGCCAACAGGATAATGAGCAGGGCAACCCGCAGATCGCGAAAAAGAAAAAGTATGACTGAAAAGACCAACAGGCTCGATGTGATCAATATCGTCAGCAGCTCCTTGAATGACTGCTGCTGCTCCGCATAGGACCCGCCGTATTCAATATGATATCCCTGCGGCAGCACCACATCCGTTGCCACACTCTTTTGGACGTCCTTCATCACGCTTCCCAGGTCGCGGTTCTCCAGTCGTGCTGTGACCTCACCCATCGACTGAAGATTTTCACGACTGATCTCTGCATCCCCCGGGTTCACCTTTACGCCTGCCAGTTCAGTTATAGGTTTCAGCCTTCCCGAAGGCAGGAATATCTGCAATTGCTGGATATCGGCGACCGTTGCCGTCCTGCTATTGGGATAGACCATCCGTATGTTGGTGAGCTGCTCTTTTTCAAGGATGCTACCTACAATATTCCCTTCCAGCCTGTTTTGCAGCTGCAGCTGCAACATAGCTGGAGTGACGCCAAATTGCGCCAGCTTGTTATAATCCGGCTCGATGCTGACCGATGGGCCGGCGATCACAATACCGTCAAATACGTCGGCAGCACCCTCCACTTTTTTCACCGATTCGGCCACCTGTTTGGAAAGGTCCTGCAATTTTTTTACGTCGTTACCGAATATTTTGATCGCCACAGGCTGGACCGAGGTCATCAGGTCGCCCAGCATATCCCCTATCACCTGGCCGAAATCGATCCGCAAGGCGGGTTGGGAGGATTCCACCTGCTTGCGTATGTCCGCTATGACCTCGTCGGTGCTGCGTGCCCTCTCCTTTTTCAGCTGTATCAGGTAATCTCCCGTATTGGGCTCGGTAATAAAAAAGCCCATCTGCGTCCCCGTGCGACGGGAATAGCTTGCCACCTCCGGCACCGAAGTAACGATCTTTTCCACCTGCCGCAGGATCCTGTCCGTCTCCTGAAGGGAAGTGCCGGGCGGAGAGGTATAATCCAGCACGATGCTGCCTTCATCCATTTCCGGTAAAAACCCTGTCTCCAGTTTGGGCAGAATGAGATAAATGGCCAAAGCCAATCCTGCTATAAGCACCATGCTCACATAGGGCTTGTGAATGAAGAATCCCACCCATTTCTGCCGTTTCACCATATGGGCTTTGGGCTCTTTTTTAGGCGATTTGCCCCTTTTCGGGCTCAGCAGCAGGTAGATTACGGGGAGGCCGATCCAGGTGACGAAAAAAGAGCACACCAACGTAATGATCATCGTATTGGTCAGCACCTTGAAATAGGCGCCGGCTACTCCGCTCATTAGTTCGAAGGGAATAAAAATGACGATGGTGCTCAGGGACGATCCGATCATAGCAGGGTACAGGTAACGAATGGCTTTTTCAACCAGGACGCCGGACGGTTCGAGAGGATGTTCCTCATGCGTTCGCTGTATTTGTTCTACCACCACGATGGCATCGTCGATGATCAGTCCAATGGACGCTGCAATAGCCCCCAGGGTCATGATATTGAAGGTATAGCCAATAGCATAGACCACTATCAACGTCAGACAGATGGTGACGGGTATGGTGATAAGAATGGTTGCGCTGGCCTTTACGCTCCGGAGAAAGATAATGGCCACTATGATCGCCAGCGCAACGCCGATCCATAAACTGTCCGTTACGCTCTTTACCGAGTCCTGCACGAAATCAGCCTGTACATAGTAGGGCTTGAGCCGGACATTTTTGGGAAGGATCTTTTGCAGGTCGGCGATCTTTTGCTCCATCCGGGTAGACAGATCGATCAGGTTGGCATTGGGCTGCTTGATGACGGCGATCAGCAGGTTCTCCTTTCCGTTGGCGTTGATCTTCGTATATTCCACAGACTCCTGGATGGAGACATTAGTGATCTCGTCGAGACGGACGACCCTTTTTCCATTGTTGATGACGATGAGGTCCTTTAGCTGGCCCAGCGTCTTCACCGTGGCATCAGTGACAGTAAGGTATAAAAGATGATAGTCTGAGAGATAACCATTGCTCCGGATGAAATTAGTTTGCGCGAGGACGGAGGAAAGCGAATCCGGTGTGATGCCCAGGGTACTCATTTTCTGCATGTCGAGGGTGAGCCAGTATTCCTTTTGCTTCCCACCGATGACCCGGACCTCGGATACACCCTGGACCTGGGATAAAAATGGCTTGACGGTATATAGGGCCAGCTGCTTGATATCGATGGGGGACGCAGCCGAATTCGTCTCCAGAGAATAACCCAGCACGGGAAGTATGGAAGGGTTCATCTTTTCTACTGTTACCTGTACGCCGGCGGGAAGGCTATTGCTGACCTGGGCGATCTTCGATTCGATGCGCTGCTGCGCCAGGTCGATATTGCTGTTCCAGTCCATGAAGGCCGAGATCTCACAGGTGCCGCGGCTGGTGGTGCTGCGGATATTCAGCAGGTCAGGCACTTGCTTGATGGCATTCTCCAGCGGCTTGGTCACCGTAACCATCATCTTGTCCACAGGTTGCAGGCCGGCATCCGCAATGATCTTTATCTTCGGGAATGTGATCTCCGGGAACAGCGACGTCTTCAGCCGGCCATAGAAAAAAAAGCCGCCCATCATGATGATCGCCAGCAACGCCGTCACAGGACTCTTATAGGATGCAAAAAAGTTCTTCATGATATTATTGTTTCTGCACGATTACTTTAGCCGTATCAGGCAACCCGTAATTACCGGCGATCACGATCCTGTCGTCCTTTGAAAACATCGGATCCAGGATCTCGATTGTATTATGCTGCTCCAGACCCATTCGCACGGGAGTCTTAACAGCAGTGGAGGAATCAATGAGCTTCATTACCCAAAAGCTGGTTTGCGCTTCATCAGACAGGATAGCAGATCTGGGCAGCGTCTGCGCATGACTACGTAGATTCTTGATGATCCGCACCTTCGCTATCAGGTTTTGCGGTATCGGGGTCCGGCTGCTCACCTTTATGACCACCGGTTGTGTCTGTGAAAGGGAATCGACAACGGGCATAACGGAGCTGATAACACCTGTCAGGTGTGTGGCATCTGGCAATACCAGGTCCACATTCCTTTTGTTAAGCACAAAAGGCCGCAGCTCATAAGGTAGGTTCAGCAAAAAAACAAAGCTATTGATATCACTGATGACGGCCAGTTGTTCTCCATCCTGCACATAATCCCCGGGCTGATGGTTCAGCTGTGTGACGTACCCTGCTGAAGACGACCTGACAGTGCTCATGCCGGAGAACTTAAACGAGCTGTCCAGCCTGGAGATGGAATTGCCGATGACCAGGGATTCCTTTGTCTCGATGATAAACAACGGTTTCCCTACCCCCACCAGCTCCCCGGGTTTGACATTTACTGTTTTAACATACCCTACAGCTGTGGACCGTACATAGCTGCTCTGTAAGAAAGTGGAGGTGGCATTCAGCTCGATGGAGTCCGTTAGATCCTTGTATTCGACGTTCATCACCGTCACCGGCGTTCTGATTTCCTCAGTAGCGGGGTCAGCCGCCGTAGCTTCCGCCGGGGCGCTTTTACCGTTGCAGGAAATAGACCCGGCCAGCACGACTATCCATAAAAATCCAAATTTTGCCATGTACCTATGGTTTTATAAAGCTTCCCAATAATTGATCTGGTTAATGATCTGCAGCCTGCTGGTGTAATTCTGGTTCAGCAGGTTCCTGGCATTCAGCCACGTATTGATAGCCAGCACCAGTTCGGTGATCCTGACATTGCCTGTCTCCAGCAGCTTGGCGTTCACTTCGATCAGGGCGCTGGAATACTTGATCTGCCCCCTGATATCCTCGATCAGCGATTCGGTGGCGCGTAGCTGCTGTGTTAATTGGGCTATCTGTTGGTCATACTGCCGCAGAAAGAAATCCCGATAACCGGTCCTTGTCCTTTCGGCAATATCGATCTTTTTGAATTTCATTTGCCGCTGCTTCCCGTCGTAGATCGGCACATTGAGCGAAAGCCCAAAGCTCGTTCCGAAATTCCTGCCAAGCTGGAATGGATAGCTTGATAAATACCCGGCATCCGCGAATACGCTTAACTTGGGTTTGTAGCTGTAATTGACGAGCGCGTGCTGGTTAATGTTCTTCAGGCTGTCAATGGTATATTGCCTGTAAAACTCAGAGCTGTATGCATCCGGCAGTACGGACATTTTCAATCCGGGATCCGGAAGATCGGTGACTGCAGTGTCGACGACACCGCATAAATAATTCAGCAAGGCAAAGTCGTTCCTGAACTGGATCTCCGACTGCCGGAAGATCAGCTGCTGTTGCTGCATGGTAACATAGAACGTAAGATAATCGGTCTGCTTATATATATTGGCCTGTGTCAGCCCTTTCAATATGCCCTCCTCCTTTTGCAGCAGCGCCAGGGTTTCCCGGTTGAAGTTCATGATCACCATGTCGCCGTATGCGGTGATGTACTGGGCAGTCACCGTCTTCTTCAGGTCCCGCCGGGCTATCGCCGTGGCGTTGCCGATGGTCTTTTGATTCAGGGAAAGGGTCTGGTATTGCGCGGACAGGTAGTTCCTGCCCACAAATGTCTTGGTCGCCAGCACCTGGGCGGAAAGCTGGCCTCCATTGGTAACAGCATTGTCATATCCATAGCCGCCGATCAAAGGTGCATAGGAATTATTACTGACACCGTTTACCTGCGGCAGATACGAGGCCCGGATCAGCTGACTGTCCACTCCGTTTGAAAGCAGCTGATTCTGATAGTCCTTCAATAAAGGACTGTTGTCCCTGGCCCGCCCGAGATAGTAGTCCAGGTTATGATCCTGGCCGAAGGCGCAAAGGCGGACACTTAAAAGAATATATAGAAAGCCTTTTTTCATTCGGGATCACGTTTAAATAATATACGGAAGACATGCCTGCCTTCCTGGAAAGAATAATCGACGCTATAGCGGTAAAGAGTACATATATTTTTTACGATGGCAAGTCCCAGACCAGTGCTGTCATCACTCCCTGCCGGACCCGCCTGCTTGTAGAACCGGTCAAAGATCCTGCTCAAAACCAGCGGTGTGGATGCGCCCGTGTTCTCGATAACAAGCGTGTCCTTCTCCGTTCTTACCACAATCGCTCCATTGTCTGTGTTGTACCGGATGGCATTGGAAAGCAGGTTGCCTATGAGGATTTCTATCAGGGTGATATTGACGCTGACAATGATGGCGTCCGGGAAATCCCCGTGGATGGAAATATTCCTTGCTTCCGCATGTATCCGGGAATGCCGTATGAGCCTGCTGCATATGGATCCTATCTCCACCTCTTCGACAGTTTGGTATTGATTGTTCTCGATCTTTGCCAGCAGCAGAAGCGATTTATTTAATTTTATCAGACGCCTGTTGGTAACGTCCAGGGAATTGATCAGGTCCGCCTGCTCCTCCGATAAATGCGGGGTCTGCATCAACAGCTCCAGCTTGCTCTGGAAAATGGCCAGCGGAGTTTGCATCTCGTGAGACGCATTCTCTGTAAACTCCTTCTGCTGCAGGAATATTTCGGAGCTGCGGCTGAAAAGATTCTTCATTGCCACATTCAGCTCATTGAACTCGTCGGTGGTGCTGGCCAGGAAGGAAAGATTGGTCTGTTTGTTGACCTGGAATTGATGCATATTTTTCAAAGCGACGTAAAAGGGCTGCCACAGTCTTTTAGACACTTTTTGGTTGATCCAAAGCATGCCGCCGATGAGCATCAGCAATACAGCGGCCTGCACCAGCAATATGCTGCCCAGGAGATCCTCGTTCTCGACGAGGCTGCTGCTGATGATCAGCCGATACGTCTTCCCGCCTACAGTGATCATGCCTGCAATCTCCCTGTAAGGTTCCTTTTCCCTGTGCTTTGGGCTAAATCGGTAGCCGGTGTAAATACGGTCTCCGATGACCTCATCGGCCGGCGACAAGGAAATATCCTTATCCAGCCTGGACCAGGCCGTCAGGTCAGCCTGCGACCGGATCTCACCCAAATTCGAACGGATCTCCCGCAGCTGGGAGCGCAGGGATCTATCCACAGAATGCAGAAGAACCGATCGCACCACGAAATAGAATAGAGGGATGGTCAACAGAAAAATGAGGGATGAATAAAACAGATAATTACGTATGGTCTTATTATTAAGCCTCATGGTCAAACGTCGAATTTGTAACCCATTCCATAGATCGACCGGATATACTCGCTACAGCCTGCCTGCTGCAGTTTCTTTTTAAGGTTTTTCATATGAGAATAAATAAAATCGTAATTACTGTAAATATCCGATTCATCGCCCGACAAGTGTTCGGCAATAGCATTCTTCGAAATGACCCTGTTCTTGTTATAGGCAAGATATAACAGCAGATCATATTCCTTCCGGGTAAGCTCCACTGTACATCGGTGAACAGTGACCGTCTTGGCCGTTAGATCGATCGTTAATTCATTAAAAATAAGTATCTGCTGCCCCTGAAAATGTCGCCTGCGGATAACCGCCAGGATACGGGCATTTAATTCGGACAAGTGAAAGGGCTTCGTAAGATAATCGTCCGCCCCCAGGTTCAATCCCTGGATCCTGTCGCCGATGGAGTTCTTTGCCGAAATAACGATGACGCCGTCGGACTTTTTGTTTTCCTTTAACTCGTTCAGCAATGAAAGGCCATTCCCGTCGGGAAGGGACACATCCAGCAGGATGCAGTCATAGCTGAAAAGCTCTATCTTTTCCCGGGCCGTCTTATAATCGGGAGCCTCTTCACAGACAAAGTTTTCACTTTTAAGATAGGTGGCCATACTTTTCATCAATTCCTGTTCGTCTTCGACGATTAGTATTTTCATTCTGCTGCTTTGAGCAAATTAACCACCTCAATCTGGAGGAATTCTGAAGACCGGGCAGAAAAAATAAGTAAATTTACCTACAATCCCTTCTCCCATGACAGTAAAAGAGATCATGGCCCGGCTGGAATCCCTGGGCAGCCCGCAAATAAAGAATATACATTTGAAACACGGTATAAAAGAGCCGCTTTTCGGTGTAAAAGTATCCGATCTGAAACCCATCCAGAAGCAGATAAAAAAAGATTACCAGCTCGCGAAGGACTTGTATGCCACAGGTAACGCTGACGCCATGTACCTGGCGGGCCTCATTGCGGACGATAAAAAAATGACGAAGAAAGACCTTCAATCCTGGGTGAAGCAGGCCGATTCCGACACCTTATGTGGATACACCGTCCCCTGGGTGGCTGCGGAGAGCCTCCATGGCTATGAGCTGGCGCTGGAATGGATCGAATCGAAAGAAGCGCATATTGCTGCCGCAGGCTGGTCGACCCTTTCCAACCTGGTAGCGCTGAAGCCGGATAGCGAGCTGGATTTAAAGGCACTGAAAGCCCTGCTGGCCCGCGTCGGAAAGACCATACACGCCTCGGCCAATTGCGTAAAGTACAATATGAATAACTTTATCATTTCCGTCGGCGCCTACGTGACGCCACTGACGGAGGAAGCCATCGCAACAGCCAAAAAGATGGGTGTGGTGAAAGTAGATATGCATGGGACAGCCCGTGAAATGCCGGACGCCATCGCGTATATTAAAAAGATAGAAGACAGAGGCAGCCTGGGCAAAAAAAAGAAGACGGTGAAATGCTAGAGACTTTTCAGCCACCTTATATTTTCCTGCTTCCCGCTGTCCAGCAAGTCCTGGCAGTATTTTGTAAAAAAACGATGCTCTTCCAGCAACTTTATGCTTTTTTTGTGCCAGTCAGGATATATCTTTCCTGTCCGTAATTCAACTTCTCTTTTCACCGCAGTATCCGTTTCCTTAAATTTTGATGTGCCAAAATGAAAAGTATCCGCGTCGCAAAGTATTTCCTCATACAATGTGTGCGGATCCCATGGGTACTTCGTAGCCATGATACAACCTGCAATGGCAGTTACCAGCCGTTCGGGCACAGGCAAGGGAGTCAGGCAGGTCCGCATGATCGCTGCTCCACGCTCTTCATGTCCTGTCATGTCCCCATTTAAATGACCGATGTCATGGAACCAGGCGGAGACCTTTACAATAAAGCGCTCCGGCGCTGACAGGAGATAGTATCCGCAGATCTCTTCCGTAAAATGAACAACGTCTACCGTATGATCCAGATTGTGATAGGGAAAATGCCTGTCGGAAAAAACATAGCTATTCCTTACATATTCTTCTACGTCCCTTTCAATTTTGCTATAATCCATGCCTGGTAAATTTCGAAGTCAATTCTGAAGAAATTCTGGACTGGTTAATATCAGGCAACAATTTACTAAAAACCTTCTATGGATACGGCGGTCGTTCAGCTAGATTTGTTGCCATGTTCCAAAAGATCACCGCCACCTTCGCCTGCTGGCTGCTGTCCTGTGCGGCTTTCGCGCAGCATAAAGACGCCATTTTCCTGGATAAAGCACAGTTTACGACCGGCGATGATCCGGCCTGGTCCTTCCCGGGCTTTGACGATAAGACATGGAAAACCTTACAGACCGGGCAGGTGTGGCAGGCACAGGGTTTCGATAATTACCATGGCTTTGCATGGTACAGGATCCATGTATTCGTTCCTTCCTCGCTCAGGGAAAATGCGTTCTGGAAAGATAGTCTCCGGCTGTTCCTGGCGCATGTCAACGATGTCGACGAGACGTATTTCAATGGTGTAAAGGTCGGCAAAACAGGGGCCTTCCCGGACGATGCGGGAGGATATGTCAGTAAATGGCCGGCCACCAGGGAATATCATATTGCGGCCGAGGCCGCTGCCGTCAAATGGGACGCGGAGAATATCATTTCGATAAAAGTATACGATGGAGGAGGGACGGGAGGCATCTTTATGGGCGCACCGTACATCGACATGCTGGAGAAAACGGATGGTCTTGCTATAACGATGGCGGCGGAAGATATACGGTACGATGCGGATAAGGCTACCCTGACCTTAACCGTATCCAATAGCTATTCCGTCTATTTTGACGGCGTGCTGAAGACAAAGATCCTGGATGCGGCGGCGCATGGCATCATCACACAGAAAAATGCGGTGCTCCATATCCGACCTTTAGACAAGAGTGTCTTCCATTTCACCGTACCTAACAGGCCGGGTGTCGAAATATCCTGGTCATTCACCCAGACAGGCACGACACTGGTGAGATCCGAAAAGCAAACCTTGCCCTATACCCTTACACCCTCACCTGCCGACCTCCCTCGGATCAACAGCGCGGCTGTGCTGGGTCTCCATCCGGGATCACCGGTCTTGTTCAAGATCGCCGCCACAGGTAAAAAGCCTTTGCGGTATGCGGCCTCGGGTCTGCCAGCGGGTGTACAAATAGACCCCTCTACAGGTATGATCGGCGGTGTGGTTACCGACAGTGGCAGCTATCCAGTGGTGATCACTGTGAGCAATAGCCTGGGCAAGGCGCAGCAGCATTTCAATATCGTTGCCGGAGCCAGGCTGGCGCTTACTCCTCCTATGGGCTGGAACAGCTGGAATTGCTGGGGTATCAATGTCAGTGCAGACAAAGTAATGCAATCCGCACAGGCATTGATCGATAAGGGATTGATCGATTATGGCTGGACCTATATCAATATTGATGACGGATGGCAAAAACCCGTCCGCGCCACAGACAGCAGTGTTGTCCCCAATGAAAAGTTTGATGATATGATGGCGCTGGGTACCTGGCTGCATAGCCGTGGATTGAAGTTCGGGATCTATTCTTCCCCCGGACCCCGGACTTGCGGCGGCTATCTGGGATCCTATCGGAATGAGGAGAAAGATGCCAGCACTTATGCAGCATGGGGTGTGGATTATTTAAAATATGACTGGTGCAGCTATGATGAAATAGCCAGGAATGACAGTGCGCTGACGACATTCATAAAGCCATATTCCATCATGGACGAAGCGCTGCAAAAGCAAAAGCGGGATATCGTATACAATCTTTGCCAGTACGGAATGAGAGATGTCTGGAAATGGGGCTCGCAGGTCCACGCACAAAGCTGGCGGACGACGGAAGACATCGAGGACACCTGGCAAAGCTTTAGTAGCATCGGCTTCGGGCAGGCCCGGCTCTACCCTTATGCTGGCCCCGGGCATTGGAATGATCCCGACATGATGATCGTGGGAAAGGTGGGATGGGGTCAGGATCTTCATCCAACAAGGCTGACGCCGGACGAACAATACACGCACGTCAGCCTTTGGTGCCTGTTGTCAGCTCCATTGCTCATCGGATGCGATCTCAGCAAGCTGGACGCTTTCACCCGGAATCTGCTGACCAATTCCGAGGTACTGGCCATCGACCAGGATGTCCTTGGCAGCCAGGCTCAACGCATGGTTGAGAACGACAGTACGCAGGTGTGGGTAAAACAGCTGGCTGACGGCGGAAAGGCGATAGGCGTTTTTAATATGACCTCCGGCTACAGCCATGTAAGACTTCCATGGAAAGAGCTGGGGTTCAGGCGTACGCAAAGAGTACGGGATGCATGGCGGCAAAAGAGCCTGGGGACGGTGCAAAATGTACCCAGGCTCCTGTTACCCCCTCATGGGTCCGTGCTTCTAAAACTCGCTAGTAATTAAAGGTCACCCCTGCTCCAAAGCCCATATCACTGTCATAGTGGGTTGAAAGACCGAAGTACTTAGTGAGAATATACCGGAACCCCACCATGTATTCCCTGTCCGTATTCGCCATGAAATTGAACCGCAGCCTGCTGGTGACAGGTATATCTTCCCTGCCCAGCTGGAGCCGGAGATTGCCCTTCATATCCACACGGGCATCCGCCGTTACCAGGAACGGCAACGTATACTGTAGTCCTACGCATAATACGGAACGCTTATTTTTCGTATCCTCCTGTCCAAAGAGGTTCTTTTCCATGACGCCGCCCCTTCGGTAGCGGAAGTCCCAGCCTACATAGGGCAGCCAGAACTGCATCCTTCCGAGATATCTTCCGAAATGGGTCTCGCTCTCATAACCTTTATTCCCATCCGTACCCACCCGCCATTCCGTCTGCAGCCTGTAGCGTCTGTCGGCAACGATCACTTCTCCGTCGCTGCCATTGCTTTCCAGCCCTACCCTTCCCATGGGATAAAGGGTCCTGTCGTCCGCATAGACCTTTTTCAACGCCTTTTTCGGATCGCCCAATGCCGGATCGGGCGGCGAGCCCTCATAATGGAAGATCCGTCCCATGCCGCTCATCATATGGTACAGGATATGACAATGGAAGAACCAATCGCCGCTTTCCGTGGCGGCAAATTCCAACGTATCTGTTTCCATGGGCATGATATCCACCGTATTCTTTAATGGCGCATAGTCTCCCTGACCATTCAGGAGCCGGAAGAAGTGGCCATGCAGGTGCATGGGATGACGCATCATCGTTCCGTTGTAGAGAATGATCCGCACATTCTCCCCCTTTCTGATCAGTATCCTGTCTGTCTCGGAGACGGCTTTGTTATCGATGGTCCAGACATACCGGTTCATATTGCCCGTGAGATTGAACCGTAGTAATTTGACGGGAGCTTCCGGCAAAGTCGTCTTGACGGGTGAACGCAGCATTCCGTAGTTCAGTGTCTTGCCGATGGACTCCTTATACATCACGGCATTCATATCCATCACCTGGTGGGTCATCTGCATGCCCATATCATTCATTTCCCCGTTTCCCTTCATCATGTCGTTCATCATTTTCATCCCCGCAAAGTAGTCCAGCCGGGGCAGTGGCTTCGCTTTCACCTTTGTTCCTTCTCCCAACCATACCGACGCCGATCCCGTCCTGTCTTCGGATGTAGCCAGGAGTTCATAGCTGCCTCGATCGGGAATGGTGACAACGGCGTCATAGGTCTCTGCCGTTCCTACGATGAACCGGTCCACTTCCACAGGCTCGACGTCTTTTCCATCATTGGCGATGACGGCTAACTTACCGCCTGCATAAGTCATCCAGAAGTAGGTGGAAGAACTGCCATTGATGATGCGGAGATGTACTTTGTCGCCGGCCTTGAATGTGGTCTGCTCGTCCTGTCGGAGGCCGTTGGCAAAAAAACGGTCGTAATAGACGTCGCTGACGTCCATGGCCAGCATACGTTTACGTTCATTGTTGAGCTTGGTGCCGAAGTGTTTTTGTTTGATGGCAGCGGCATAATCCTGTACGCTGCGCTTCTTAATCGCATACCAATCCGTGGCATTGTGCAGCCTGCGCTGTACCTGCTCTGGCTTTTCATTCGTCCAATCGCTCAGCAGGATGGTATACTCCTTCATGGGTTCCGGCTCCCGCTTGCGGATGATGAACGCCCCATATTCGCCGCTTTGTTCCTGGAGCATCGTATGGGAATGATACCAGTAGGTCCCGTTCTGTACGATAGGGAAAGTGGCCACATAGGAATGCATGGCGGCGATGGGCGGAGTGGTGAGGTAGGACACCCCGTCATATTTATTCGGAAGGATGATGCCATGCCAGTGCACGGAAGTCTCCATCATCATTTCATTATGAATATGGATCTCGGCCGTATCACCTTCTGTAAAATAGAGGGCCGGCCCCGGAATGGAGCCGTTGACCGCAATGGCGTTTACCTTTTTACCCGAATAATTCACCGTAGTATCGGTGATATATAAATGATAGATCACTCTTCCGGAACGCAGTGTCCGGAATGGCTCCCGCTGTATGGGCGATGCGGGCATTTCATGGTGCATCTGGGCTATCGCAGGAAATGCCATTATACATGCCCATAGGCATATAACGATTGCTTTCATGTGGTGATCTTGATATTAGGGCTTCAGGGTGGCTTGAACTTTACCGCAGGTGAGCATGGCATCACCGTAATAAGGATTTTTGATCCCCGGCTCGTTGCTTAACCAGGTAGCCTTCTTCATCGGGCAATATGCCTCGTAAATGGGGTCCTGCGACAGTTTGACCGATTTGGCCAATGTCAGCATGTTGGCGGATAAAGTTTCGAAATGCTCTCTTTGGTGAGCAATCTCTTTTTTCTCCGAGATATGCCTTGCGTCGAAAGCGAGCTTGTCCTTTAATGCCATGAACGCCTTGTGATCTTTTTCTGTCATTTTGGCCATATCCACGGCGCCGATGGCTTTTTGTAATTCACCGGCCTTTTCGGCGGCTGTATTGGCGTCGCCGGCTACCAGCGCGTCCTTGATGCCATAATAAGCAGGGAGAATGGGAGAAAGCCCTGTTTGCTGGGCGAATACGTATTGAGTTGCAAGCAGCATTACTGCTATGAGGATCTTTTTCATTTTGATGCTTTTTAAAGTTAATAATGAGGCGATGGTCTAACTTATCGTCATCAAATGAGGAAACACTGGTATAAAGAGAGAAGATCGGGAGGAGAATAGCGGGGCGGCCATCTGTGCCGGAAGGACTTCCGGATGTCATGGCCCGCGGACGACGCAATGACCCAGTCGTGTGTATGAACAATCGCGTACAGCGGCTGAACATCGATCTTTGCGGAAGCCTGTTTTTCCTTTAAGTTGAACTTCACCGCGTGCATGCCGCTGCAGCCCTTATCGTCCTTGCAGGGCGGCTTATTTTCCGCTTTGGAACAGCAAGATTGATGTGGCGCAGCCGCCCGGGCCGAACAATGGCAGACGACGAGGAAATTGGCCGCAAATACGGTCAACATCAGCAGTGCCTTCCATTGTATGGTCCTGAACAGTGACATGGGTCAAAGGTAATAATTTATTGCAGCGGTTGTATGTTAAATCCCACCTTCTTCACCGCCTCGATGATGGGCTCATTGGAGAGCATTTCCGTCTCCACCGTCAGTATCTTGTCCGGGTTGTCCGTATCCACTTTCCAGGAGCGAATGCCTTTCACTTCATTAAGACGGGGCGTTACCCGGGCAATACATCCACCGCAATTGATATTTGTTTTGAACTGTAAGGTTGGCATATTATAGTTTTTTAAATTTAAGTCTTAGGCTGTTGCTCACCACGCTGACGCTGCTGAGTGCCATGGCTCCTCCGGCGATCATCGGGTTCAGCAAAAACCCGTTGATGGGATACAGTACTCCCGCCGCGACAGGAATGCCGATCAGGTTGTAAATAAAGGCCCAGAAAAGATTTTGCCGTACGGTGCGCACGGTATATTTCGAAAGCCGGATGGCCGCCGGGATCCTGGTAAGATCCTCCGACAACAGCGTAACCCCGGCTACGTCCAGCGCAATATCACTGCCTGTCCCCATGGCAATGCTGACATCCGCCTGAGCGAGGGCCTGGCTGTCATTGATGCCATCGCCCACCATGGCTACTACTTTTCCTTGCTGCTGCAGTTGGCTTACAAAAGCAGCTTTGTCAGCGGGAAGCACCCCTGCCTTAAAAGAAGAGATCCCCACACTGGCCGCTACCGCCGCAGCCGTCTGTTGATTGTCCCCTGTGAGCATGTGCACCGCTATGCCCTGTTGCTGTAAGGCCGTGATGGCGGCCTTTGCGGAAGGCTTTATCCCATCGCCGATGGCGATGCCCGCCAATACGGTGTGTTCGTCGGAAAAGAATACTACGGTCCGGGCTTCAGCCTGTTTTCCTTCCGCCCATTTTTCCATGTCAGCCGTTTGCAGTACTCCCTGCTCATCCATGAGCTGCTGGTTGCCGACGAAGAAAGTACGACCTTCACTCCGGCCCCTGATGCCTCTGGCTGTAAGGGATTGTATGTCTGTCAGCACCACTGGCCGGGCGGTCTTTTCCAGGTAGGCGGCTACTGCGACAGCCAGCGGATGTTCCGCTGCCTGTTCCAGCGAAAACAGGATGTTCTGATCCTCAGGTTTTAATCCGAAGATCTCTGTGACGGTGGGTTTGCCGGCTGTGATCGTCCCTGTTTTATCAAGGACAACGGCTTCGATCTTATGGGCATTTTCCAGGCTTTCGGCGTCCCTGATCAGGATACCCTGTTCCGCCCCCTTCCCTACCCCTACCATGATCGCAGTAGGCGTAGCCAGTCCCAATGCACAGGGGCAGGCAATTACCAATATAGTGACCAGGGATAAAAGTCCATAGGACGGCCCTTGCGCTCCGCCCCATGCCCACCAGGCTATAAAGGACAGGACTGCCAGGCTAATGACCACGGGTACAAAAATACCAGCCAGCTTATCCACCAGCTTCTGTACAGGCGCCTTGCTACCCTGCGCTTCCTGCACCTGCTGTATGATCCGGGCAAGCAAAGTATCCCCCCCTACCTTTTTGGCTTTTAGCCGAAGGCTGCCTTTTTGGTTGATCGTTCCGGCAAAAATATTATCTCCGGAAGCCTTGGCTACCGCGACAGGCTCGCCGCTGATCATGCTTTCATCTACATAGCTGCTTCCTTCCGTTACCTCGCCATCGACGGGGATCTTATCGCCAGGTCTCACCAACAGCACATCCCCGGCAACGACCTCCGCCATCGGAATAGCTGCGACAGTCCCATCTTCCCGCACCAGCGTCACCGTCCTGGGTTGTAGCCCGATCAGCTTTTTGATGGCTGACGAAGTACGGGCCTTTGCTCTTTCCTCCAGCAACCTGCCCAGCAGGATAAAGGTGATAACGACGGCGGATGCTTCGAAATATACATGAGCATGCAACCCACGGTCATGCCAGTAACCAGGGAATAAAGTATTGAAAACGCTGAAACAATAGCTGATGCCCGTGCTCAGCGCCACCAGCGTATCCATACTGGCCCTTCGATGAAGCGCCTGTTTGTAAGCGTTGATAAAAAAATGCCGGCCCAGCCAAAGCACCACCGGTGAAGCCAGCGCCCACATCCAGAAATTCACATAAGGAAGGTCCATAAAGAACATGCCGATGATCACCAGGGGGACGGATAATACAACAGCCGCGATCGTACGTTTGCGAAGCTTTACCCATTCCGCCTGCTGTATTTCCTCCAGCTTTTCCTTGGGCTCATCCACCAGCAGGTCATAACCTATCTCCTGCAATGCGGCCTTCATCTGCTGCGGCGTGATCTTATCCGGCGCATATTCCACCTGCACGCTGTGATTAGGGAAACTGACGTCCGTCCGGGCGATGCCTTCCCGGGAAGAAAGGATCGTCTCCACGCTGGATGCGCAGCTGGCACAGCTCATGCCGATGACGGGAAATAGCTTCTTTGTCATGGCACAAAGGTCCGCTTTATCGCAGGTGGGTGTGTTATACTATCTTGTAAAAATGTTACACAATTTTGTCGAGCGGGGTCCGGCGGCTGTTGCCCGTCTTCTTGAAGTGACTGGGGGTAAGGCCCGTCATTTTCTTGAACTGAGCAGACAGATGTGCCGTGCTGCTGTATCCTAGCTTCCACGCGATCTCGCTCAGGGTGAGCTCATCATATGCCAGCCATTCCTTTACCTTCTCCATTTTCAGCAGGATGAAATACTGCTCGATCGTCATACCTTCCACTTCCGAGAACAAACGGCTGATGTTGGTATATTCTTTATTGAGCGCTTTACCCAGATAAGCACTCAGGCTGAAATGCTCTTCCAGTTCCCCTGGTTGGATAAGGGTTACCAGGAGATTCTTGATCTTTTCAATCTGTTTTTGCCGCTGGTCATCCAGCAGCTCGAATCCAAGGGTCTGCAGTCCTTCCCGGAAGTTCTGCAGGTCTTTTTCCGGCAGGGCCTTCTCAAGCGCTACTTCTCCCAGGGACACTTTGAATGGCTGGTCCGTCAGCTTTGCCAACGTCTGCTCCACTGCCAGTATGCATCGGGGGCATACCATATTCTTAATGTAGAGGGTCATGACGCAAAGATACGAAAGAGAAGCGGCCCGTGACCGGGCCGCTTTTTCCTTTAGTTAGTAGTGTCCCACCACACACGATCCGTCAATGTGGCGGACTGCTGCGGCTGTGGATTCGTAAGTATTTCACTTTGGGGGTAAAGCAACCGGCGGGGTATGTCTGACAGCCCCCCCTGCACTTTCGTCAGCAGCGGAAAACCCGTCCTTCGCCAGTCGGTGAAATTCTCTTCATTGAGAAAGTTCGCGATGCTTTTTTCCTCCATGATACGTTGCAGGGCATTACCAGCGGTCAAGGCCCCTCTCGATGCCAGGTAAGTGGTGATATCGCCCGGGTCCACCCCCAGCTTCTTCATATGATTGGTGACAGCAGCCTGGTAGATAGGCTCCGCCGCCGCCGCCCCCGACTTGATAAGTGTGGCTTCCGCCGCCAGGAACTGCGCCTCTGAAAAATTCACGATATAATTATAAGCGCTGGCTCCCGCATAGTAGTCGGTAGGATAACAATAATCAGTCAGGACGCCGAGAGACGTACCGATGGTACGACCTTTATACGGACCGCCGGACGCCGGAGGATTCGCCATTTTTGACAGCCTGGGATCGTTCCGCACTTTCAGGCTATCTATAAAAGTCGAACAAAGAACAGCTGTGCTCACCTGGCCAAAAGCATAATACCAGGGATTTTCTCCCCCTGCGTCTCCCGCGTAAGGGAACTTAAAGTCGTTGCTGTCGGCCAGCATTCCATGGGACAGGGCGGCCAGTGCGCTGTCCGCCTGGACGGCGGCCGTGTGACCGGGCGCCTTGGTCAGGTGCATGAAATAACGGGCTTTTAAGGTATAGGCCAGCTTAAGCCATTGGCTCATCGTGCCATGATAGATATAATCCGCAGAGCCGGGTCTGACAATGTCATTTTTACCAATCAGCGCGATGGCCTCGCTCAGCAGGTCCTGCACGGTCCTGTAAAGATCTTCCTGCTTGTCATAAGAAGGCGTGAAATTGCTGCTGCCAGCAAAAGCTTTTGAATAGGGCACATCGCCCCAGAAGTCCGTTGCCGTGCCCAGCGTGTAAGCCGAGAGTATATCGGCGATGGCGGCATAGTTCGGTTTGTCGTTACGGATGCCCTTGTCGTGCAGGATCTTCATGTTGTTGAGACAGACTACATAAAAATTATTCCAATCGCCGTCCATATCCGCATTGAACATCTGGTAGCTCCAAAGTCCGGGATTGAGCTGGTTCGGTGCGATCACCTGGCCAAAATACTGGAGGATGATGGGACCTTGTCCCGGTGAGAAACCTGCATAAACGAAATCCGATACATAGGTCTCCAATGGAGACAGTATCAGGTCTTCCTGGACATCCAATGGGTTGTTGGGATCCTTATTGACGTCCAGGTATTTTTTACATCCCCCGGTGAAGAGGGCTATGGTGATGAGCAGAAGGATTGCTTTTTTCATTTCTTTTGATTTAAAAGCTGCATTTGAGAGTGACGTTAAAGCTGCGCGTGGTGGGCGTGGAGAAGGAGTAGATCCCTTGCACGCCATTCCCGGACCCATACGATCCAACTTCGGGATCGGCCCCCGTAAAATGCGGGCTGTAGATCCACAAATTCCGGCCGGACACCGATAAACTGGCTGCCTTCACAGGCGTCTTTCCCAGTACGGACGGATGGATGTCATAGGTCAGTGTCACGTTCCGCAGCTTTAAATAAGTGCCATCCTGGATGGAGGACTCGTATTGCCGGGTGGTGTAATAAGCCTGGGCGTCGACAGCCACCTGGTTGGGCTTATGGTCGACGATACTGATGCCCTTGATGATCAGCGGTTGCCTGTTCTCCGTGACTTTCGCCGTGCCGTAGAAAAAGGCCAGTCCTTCCACTTCATTGGCTACATCGCCGCCTTTCTTATAATCGAAGAAGAAACTAAGAGAAAAGCGTTTGTAACGGACGTTATTGGTAATACCCGCCAGCCAGTCCGGGTTCGGATCGCCTACGACGCCTTGCTTGTCGTCCACCACAGGCTTCCCGTTCGCATCGATCATCAATTGTCCCGATGCCGAATCCCGCAGGTACCTGGGGCCATAGAACACGTTAAAAGGCTGACCTACGATCACCCTGCCCAGCTGATCCAGACCGGGATACAATGCCAGGACCTTATTGCGTATACGGGTAAAGTTGAGCGTTAGGTCCCAACTGAGATCCCTTGTTCTTACGGGGGTAGCCGTAAACAAAAGCTCGAGGCCCTTGTTTTGTATGGAGGCTGTATTCACTGCCGTTCCGTTATACCCCGTGGCGGCTGAAATCGATACGCCGGGAATGATACCATGATTTGTCTTCCTGTAGAAGTAAGAGCCTTCAAAACCTATTCGGTTGTCCAGGAACTTAGCTTCCAGCCCCCCTTCAATTTCATTAAGCCGCTCGTTCTGCAAGGTAGGGTTGCCCAGGGTGGATGATAGCAAAAAACCGGACTGGCCCTGAAATGGAAATGCGTTGCCATTCCGGTACTGGTTCGTAAAAGGAGTCAGCAACGAGTAAGCGCCGATACCTTCGTTACCTACAGTAGCATAGGAGATCCGGACCTTGGCAAAGCTAATGGCCGACCGCAGCTGGTCTGGTAATAGCTCCGAAAAGATAAAGCCGGCGGCAGCCGAACCATAAGGATAGAATTGCTTGTTGCTGGCCAGGACCGAACTGCCATCAAGCCTTCCCGTTAATGAAAGCACGAGAAAACGGTTATATTCGATATTGGCCTGGGAATAGAAACCGACCTTCCTTGTCTGGTAATGCGCTTCCGTTGCCGAAATAGAGCTGGTAGCGGAAACATTATTAAAATTATCCACTGTGATCCCCACCCCTTTGATATTGACGGATTGGTTATAAGAAGAAAGCAGGTTGTTACCTATCAGCAGGTTGACATGGAACTTTCCAAAGTCTTTCACAGCACTGACGATGAGGTCATGGTTGAATTGCCTGAAATTGATGTTCTGGTCCAGGACCTGTCCCTTCAGGCTGATGGCGGGACTGGGAGACTCTGTATACTTGTCCTGCTCTAAATAGATATCAGCTCCCACCCTTTCCGTAACGGTCAGCCAGGAGGCCGGAGTATAGCTGGCGGTGAACACGGGGATAAAACGATTCACCTGCGAAACATTCTTTACATTGTCCAGGTCCCATAAGGGTGGATTCCGGGAATTCCTGTACAGCCGCTGGCTGCCATCAGGGTTCAGAATGGGATAAGGGTTCCAGGAGATCGGCTGCACCAGCAAGACATACAAAGGTCCGTTGCTTTGCCCTTCCGGCAGCCTGTCCTGCACCGAATTGCTGTATCCGATCTGAAAGGTGGTGTTCAGCTTTTGCCCAACCCTTGCATTATACTTGAAGAAAAACGAATGCCTTTTCAACTCGTTCACTGGCACGATACCCTTCTGATCCAGGTAAGAGTAGGACATATAATACCCGGAATTATTTCCGCCTCCGGATACGCTTGCAGTGCTATTGGTGGTGACGCCGGTACGGAAGAAAGAGCTGTAAGGATTGTACGTAGGCGCCTTCACGCCGTTGATCTTCAGGGTGTCCATGAGAGGTCCCCACGACATGCTGGTCTTCTGGGCCGACGTCTCTCCGTTTAAAAACTTCCCGCCGGAACCCTGTCCATACTTCCACTGCCTTTGAGGGAACAGCCCTTTATCAAAGGATAAGTCAGAAGAAAGGGAAATGACAGGCTTCCTATCGATGCCCCCGGCCTTGGTGGTGATGAGCACTACGCCCCTGGCGCCCGCAGACCCGTATAAAGCAGTGGCTGCAGCGCCTTTCAGCACATTTATATTTTCAATGACAGCGGGGTCTATGTCCACTATCCTGCTGACGCCGGCCCCTGCTGCGCCACCGCCGATGTTGCCAGTCTCATCATTATTGATGGGTACGCCATCCACCACGAATAAAGCCTGATTATCACCTGTAGGCGAGGAAGCGCCCCTGATGACGATCCTGGAAGAGGCGCCGGGCGTGCCGGAAGAGCTGGTGATCTGTACTCCGGCTACTTTGCCGGCCATAGCATTCACCAGGCTTGGCTCCTTGGCCCTTACTAATTCGTCACCCTTTACTTCCTGGCTGCTGAACGTGAGGTTTCTTTTCTCCCGTTTGACGCCCAGGGCCGTTACCACTACCTCTTCCATGGCGTGGGGGACGGCCAGCAGGCGTATTTCCAGGAAATGCCCATTCCCCACAGGAATTTCCTGCGTCCTGAAACCAATGGCGCTGACGCTCAGGATGGCGCCCGGGCTTGCGCTCAATGAAAAGGAGCCGTCATTGCCCGTGCTGGTGCCGGTGGATGTATTCTTTACGCGCACGGAGGCGCCGGGAAGTCCGTGACCTATGCTGTCGATCACCTTACCCGTAATAGTCACCGACTGCCCCATGACATGGATGCAGCAGGTGGTGAGCAAGCCCAATAGCAGTAGTCTTACTTTTCTCATACTGTTGTTTTGAATTGTTTAATGAAATGGGTTAGCGGAAAATGCAGGAAGGAAAGCCAGTTATGCAATGATCTTATTTTCATTATGGCAAATAATAAATTATAAATGTCTTAATGACATTTATATGTGTGGTCATAAAAAAATCAAACACTAATTCTCATGTTTGACTGATTGTGACGAACAGTGGGCCGGGACAAATAATGTATGGTGTGGCCGGCAAAGTAAATGTAGCAGTTAATTAACCTGGGCGCTTTTTCGTTTTTAACTTATTGTAGACGGATTTTAACCTATAAGAAAAAGAGGCCGCATCATTCGATGCGGCCTCTCTGTTTACGGATCGTTTTTAAGTTCGGCAAGCGGAATTCGCTGAAAGTTACATGGAATAGAAGAACTGTTCCTTGACCACCTTTCCATCCTTTACTTCATAGACCGCTACTTCTTCCATCAGGTTCCTTCCCATTCCTTTAAAGTCAGCGTCGACTGTAATAGTAAGAGCGAAATGATTCCCTGCCACAATGGGCTCGGAAGCACCTGCGCTATGCAGTGTTTCGATAGAGTCCCTGAACTGTTCGCCTTTTTTGATGATCTCATCGCGCCCTTTCACCGACTGAGGGCCAGGCGTGCCGACGGGCTCGATGCTAAGCGCATCATCGGCATAAAGTTCCACCTGGGCCTGTTCGTATTGGCCAGCTTTGCAAAGCTCATAAAGGCGATTGGCGATGTCCTGCGTGGTCATCACGGCTGCTTGTGTTGCCATAACGGAGATTTTTTAAAAGTTAAGAATTGGAAATGGATAAGAAAGCTACAAAATAAGCAAATTCCAACGAATTACTAAATTATTAAGTAAAATTTACCAAATTAATTAGTATTCTGTTTTTACTGGACTAAAATCCATTGGGCATCATGTGGTTTTTTTTCGCAAATGCAGTATCAGTAAGGATTTCAGTATTGCCCCCTTGCTTTTGGCATAATAGAATTACCACTAAGTTGTATTTCTCCACCGAAAAAACCGCCCTATATTTGTGTCATCAAAAGAGATAATATCAGAAGTTCGATATAAAGATTTTTCATATGGCAAGCAATCGTTAGAGGTCGGCTGTTTCTACAGTGGACCTTTTTCTTTTTAGCCCTTCCCCGTTTACTTTCTTCCGACACGTATAAAAACTGAAAATCCGCGACCAAATCGCGGACTCAGCTTCCTATATGTAACACGCGCAGTATGCTCTAAGGGTCAGGGTATCGGGGTATGCGTTATCAGGCCTTTAGAAGAACCAGCTTGACAGTTGACTCCTGCTGGCCTGGAACCAGTTCTTCGCGGGCTTGGGCGAATTGTCTATCAGCTCGGCATCCTGCATCCTCACCTTCATGGCTATCACACGTTCTCCTTTCATTCTCTCCTTCATCTCTGCAGTCAAAGTAGGATGATATTCGATCTCCTCACGGTCAGTAATGATATAGGCCGTTCCGGAAACCTTCACAAAGAATTCCATTCCTTTCTTGAAAAAATCCAGCTTCGCCGGTATCTCTTTATCAAATGCGTCAATATGCTGCACGGGCTTAGGGATCACAAACCAGATCTGCTCTTCCTCATCGATCTCAATTTCGGAAATAACATGCGTGGGCAGCTTAACGATAGAAGAGCTGTCATTAAAAAATAAAGCGCTCTGCAATTCTATCATCTTATTCCTCAGCATCTGTGCTTGTGTTTCCTGGGCTGTTTGCGTGTTCATAGTTTCGTTATTTGTGTACTGATTAGTGTTACTGGTTACGGACGACAAGGATAATTCAATTGGCATACCATTTCTTAATATATTGATTATCAGTACAAAATTTCTGGCATGGGCGGGGACATCCGTCCCAGAATGGGATAATCTTTCCAAAAAAAGAGCCTGTACCATTCTAATCGGTCTGTTTCAGACCGATAATACCCACCAAAATGAGACCCATGTACAGGAATTGATAAAGATTGGAAGGCTGCTTGAAGAAATAGATTTCCGCCAGCCTGGTGCCTATCAGGGTGAGCCCCATCCAGGCGGCAAGCGCCGTAGTAGCAGAGATTTGCTTCATGGACATCGAGAAAAAGATGATATTCCCTACCCCAAAGACGACATAACCGGCAAATGGCAGCAGGATCTCCCAATGTTCGCGTCGGGAAAAGAAGGCTCCCCAGCTAATGGTCCTTAGCTTCTGCACGCTCATGAACTTCAGGCAAAATGTCCAGCAGATCTCGAACAGGGATGCGATCACCAGGTATATCCAGGCCATGAAATATGTTTTTAGTTTTCATCCGTTGCAGCAGCCTTCCTCTAAAACCATGATAGGCCCGGAACCACCGGTACTTTTCCGCCAGCTTCCCCTCATCCATTCGCTTGACGGCAAACAGGTGCTGAAGGAAATAATCTTTCGGATAATCATAATACAGTCCATACTCGCCCGGCTTCTCCTCATTAGGCAAAAAGGCGGTGCCGAACAACCAATCCCAAAGGGCCAGCTTGGTAGAGAAGTTGGCATAGAACACTCTTTTGTCATTGGCATGATGCCACTGATGCATCTCGGGTCCATTGATGATACACTGCCATCTGCCGCTGCGCACATTTATATTGGAGTGGATATACATTCCCCAGACGGCATCCAGCAACGCTTTAATAGGGACGATCAACGGGTTGGCGCCCAGCAGGACGATGGGGGCAAACTCCACCGTTTGATTGATCAATATTTCCAAAGCGTGGCTCCGGGTGCCCGCCAGCCAATCCACGGCTTTGTTGGAATGATGCGCTTCATGGGTACGCCAGAGTATCCTGGAATGATGTTGCCATCGGTGGAACCAATAGATATAAAAGTCGTGCACCACTAAAAAGAACAGCACCTGCAGCGCCAGGGGCCAGGAGGCCACGAGATGCATGGAGGACAGGTGCCAGGCTTTGTCTATAGGAATAATGATATAGTCGAAGATCAGGATCTTTAAAAAATAGCTTTGGATCAGCGTATACCAGACCAGGTCCACCCAAAAACCATCCCGGAACAAGGGTAGTCCCTTGGTATAGGGTATCTTTCTCTCCAGCCAGAGAAAGACGCCTACGCTTATCAGCAGGACCGTGGTCGTATAATAAACGATATGCTGCATAGATCACCTCTCCTTGTAGCTTGCAGCTTGTAGCTTCCCGCTTGTAGCTTGTAGCTTGTTGCTTCTTCTCAGCCGTTTCATAGCGCCCAGCTCACTTTCGTATACGCGCTTGATGCCATCGCCCAGTGCCAGCTCCACATCACGTA
This sequence comes from Flavitalea plasmicola, assembly GCF_030546645.1. Lineage (GTDB taxonomy): Bacteria > Bacteroidota > Bacteroidia > Chitinophagales > Chitinophagaceae > Puia. The sequence goes on along the minus strand of NZ_JAUOTO010000004.1, from coordinate 925,359 downwards.
TGTCCCGTACCAGCTTTTGCATGCCCTGCGGTTCCACGGAGGCTGCATGGTCGGACCCCCACATGGCCCTGTCGAGCGTGAAATGTCTTTCTACAAAACAAGCGCCCAATGCCACGGCCGCTACGGTCGTCGCCAGCCCCGTCTCATGCCCGGAATAACCTACAGGTGTATCCGGATACAGGTCCATCAAGGTCTGTACCATCCGGAGATTCAGCTCCTGCGGCGGACAGGGATACGCTGACGTGGAATGAGCCACCATGAGATTGTCCGTCCCGAACTTGTCAACAGCTGCTGTGATCTCACTCATCGTGGACATGCCGGTGGAAAGGATATAGGGTCGGCCTGTGCGTTTGACCCTTGCTATCAGGTCGTGATCGGTAAGGCAGGCAGAGGCAAACTTGTAAACCCCGGGATCGAATTGTTCCATAAAGTCGACGGCAGCCTCGTCCCAGCAGGATACGAACCAATCGATCCCCTTCTCCTTACAATACGAATCGATGGCTCCGTACTCATCGAATCCCAGCTCGATCATATGTCTGTAATTGATATAGCTCATTCTTCCCCAGGGCGTATCCCTTTCCAGGTGCCACTGATCCCTGGGCGTGCAAAGCTCAGGCGTCCGCTTCTGGAACTTAACGGCATCGGCTCCTGCCTGTACGGCTTCGTCGATCAGTCGCTTCGCAATGTCCAGGGACCCATTGTGGTTGATCCCTATTTCAGCAATGATGTACACAGGCTGGCCGGCGCCAATACTTCTTTTGCTGCTCACATGAAAAGTGTTCATATTCTTTATTTTTTAAGTTCTATCAACCATTCGGCGAATTCCCTGAAAGCGCCATAGCCACCCTCGTTCCGGCAATGGTAGCGCACTATTTCGCTCACCTGGGGCATTGCGTCGGCAGGACAGGCCGTCAAACCGGCTTTTTCCATCACTTCCAGGTCATTGACATCATCTCCGATATAGGCGATCTCCTGCCACTGCAGCTGAAGACGTTGCATGATCTCCGTAACCCTGTCCAGCTTGTTCCTGATACCCAGATGCAATTCCCGGATCTGGAGCTTCTCTGCCCGGCGAACCACCGAAGGAGAGGTCTCTCCGGTGATGATCCCCGTGTCGATGCCTGCCAGCTTACGAAGGCGTTCAACGCCCATTCCGTCGCGGATGGAAAACCGCTTCATCGCTTCGCCATTCTCCGAATAGTACACGCCGTTGTCTGTCAATACGCCGTCGACATCCGTCAGCAGAAGCTTTATCCGTGCTGCGGATACCTTAAGTTGATCTTCACTCATGCATTATATTTTTAGGTAGTCAGCGCCTTATCAAATAGCCGTCCAGCCACCATCCACTATCAGGTTGCCTCCAGTCATATAGGCAGAAGCATCCCCGGCCAGAAAAACGATGGCGCCCTTATAGTCCACCGGGGTCGCCATCCGGCCCAGCAGCGTCTTGCTGGAATAATTGCCTACGAAAAATGCATCCTGGCTATTCTCTACCCCACCTGGCGATAACGTATTGACCCGCACCCCACGATGTCCCCAATAAGCAGCCAGGAACCTGGTAAAGCCGATCACAGCCGACTTCGTCACAGGGTAGGCAGGCGACTTGTAAAATGTCTGCTCTCCGGCCTCATTACGGTAGATGCGCTGGTCCGGTGCCACGACACCGTAAGTAGATGAAATATTAATGATGCTGCCCGACCCCTGTTCCGCCATAACCCCTCCCAGGATCTGGCTGCACAGGAATACCCCGCTGACATTCACCTGCCAGCTCCTGTTCCACATCTCCAGGGGATAGTGCTCGAACATAGATTGCCTGGCGCCCAGGACGGGATCTTCAAACTTGTCATTGATGGCTGCATTGTTGACCAGCACATCGATGCGTCCATACCTGCTTACGATACGTTCCCTGGCTCCCTGCAAAGAGTTAATATCCGTCACGTCTACCCCTAACCCCATATGCTGTCCCCCCAGTTCCTCCGCAACCCGGACACATCGCCCTTCCTCCAGGTCTGCTGCCACCACCAGCGCGCCTGCTTCTGCCAGCGCTTCACAATGACTCTTGCCCAGTAGGCCACAGGCCCCTGTGACCACTGCTATTTTGCCGGATAGTGAGAAAAGTTCCATATTTCTTATTTTGTCACAGGCTTTGTATTGAAATTGCTGACCTTACGAAACACCGGTTCGATAGGCGCTCCCCGCAGCAAGGATGCCACCTCCTGGCGGGTCACTGCCTCTTTCAGCAAGCCAAGGACTTCCCTGTAGGCTGCCAGCGTGTAATTCACCTCCTCATCCGTATGGCTAAAGCTCATATTGTGAAACCCAGACCATAGAACACCGCGCCTGAGCATCTCCTGCTGAACAAAAGATTTGAGCTCCAGGGGATTGCCCGCAACAGCATCGAAGCTCACCAGGGACCTGCAATCATATCCCGTACACCCTGTGTAATGTGCGATGCCCAGCTCGGCTGCCAGCATATTATAGCCGTCCTTTATCCTTTTGCCTTTCTCCGCCAGGTACGCGGCGACATTCTTCTCCTTCATCTCCTGTATCGTAGCCACTGCCGCAGCCAATGACAAAGCTTCCCCCCCAAAAGTGGTGAAGAAAAAGACCTCCTCTTTGAACAGGTCCATGACCTCTTTCCTCCCTGTCAGCAATGAAATAGGCATCCCATTGGCAAATGCCTTGGAATAGCAGGCCAGGTCAGGTGTCACACCGAAGAATTCCTGCGCACCACCCAGGGCGATGCGAAAGCCGGTCCACATTTCGTCAAATATGAGTAAGGTCCCGTTAGCCTCACATAGGTCCTTTAGCTCCTGTAAGAAATTATGCCGCGGCGCCTCGAACACAAACGGCTCCAGGATCACACAGGCAGTATCCTCATCCAACGCATTTTTTACAGAGTCGATATCATTGTAGCCGAAGGTCGAGGTCAGGTCCCTGACCTCTTGAGGTATCCCGCTACTGCGGCTCGTGACGGAGATATACCAGTCATGCCATCCATGATAGCCGCAGCAAAGCACTTTCTTCCTGCCGGTGAAAGCCCTGGCGACACGAACGGCAGCGCTGGTGACATCCGCGCCTGTCTTGCTGATCCGGATCGCTTCCGCATTGGGAATGATGTCATGGATCAATTCCGCCAGCACGACTTCCAGCTCATGCATCATGGAAAATGTGATCCCATCTTTCAGCTGGGCAATGATGGCCTCATCTACGCGGGGATAGCAGTAACCCAGCGACAAGGGACCAATCGCCATATTATAATCCAGGAACTCATTTCCATCCACATCCCATACGCGGGCGCCTTTCCCCCTTTTCAGGTATTTCGGCGCCACACCGTTGATATATTGTCCGGGACCTTTGGCCAGCGTCTGGGTGACGGGCGTCATGATCGGCAATGCACGCTCGTACAGGCCATCCGACCCCGTTACGACGGGGTACGCTTCATTGAAAGCAACTTTATTCGGCATATAACAGATTGGATGATGTAAATATCTTTCCGGCAATTTTCTCCGGCGTGAGCCCTTCGGTCTCCAACACCCCCGTCAGCAAACCGGGTTTGAACCAACGTTCTTCAAAAGCCATCGGTAAGGTGCGTACCGTAACACCGGCTCTCAGCAGGACTTCAGCTACGATGGAATATAGCCCCCCTGTCAACAGGTGGTCTTCGATGGTCACCAGCATCCGCGACCTTTTGGCCGCGCGCACGATGGCAGCTTCATCTACGGGCTTTAGTGAGCGCATGTTCAGCAGTCCCACCGACAGCCCCTCCCGCTGCAGGATTCGCTGAGCCCTTAAAGCATTCTCGAATAAGAACCCATATACCAATATGGTGATATCCGTGCCTTCTGTAACCACTTCCGCCTTACCTCTTTCAAAAGGCCGGTGAGTATACTCGCCTTTTTTGTGATTCACCCGGACATAGGCCGGGGCATCCGAAGACCAGATGGCCGGCAGCGACCTCACCAGGTCATCCTCGTCAGCAGGACAATATACTTCCATACCCGGTATCCCGCGCATGATGGCTACATCCTCGATGGATTGGTGCGTGGGTCCATTACCGTCAGACAGCAGGCCGGGGATATAGCCGCTGAGCTTCACAGGTAAATGAGCGATCCCGACATCCGTTCGGATGAATTCAAAGGCCCGCATGGTGAGAAAAGGCGCCAGCGCGTGTATGATGGGAATACGTCCTCTTAAAGCAAGACCGGCTGCCATGCCGACAAGGGTTTGCTCCGTGATGCCCGTATCCACAAAGCGGTGGCCCAATGCCTTCGGCACATTCCGGACCAGGGCCCTGTTCTCCGCCGTCATGACGATGATACGCTCATCCGCCAGGGCTGTCTCTATCAACAACTCTTCGTAAGTCATAATTTTTATTTTTTCAACGTACGACCAGGCTTTCCGATGTTATAAGTATTTCTTCTTTAAGGCCGTGTAATTCCTGCAACAGCTGCTCTATTTCCGGTGCCGTGAATGCACAGAACCAACGGTCGGCCCTGGCCTCGATGCTGGGCAGCCCCTTCCCTCTTACCGTATCGGCGATGATGACATTCATACCACCGGTGCCATCGGCAACCGGCAGCTCCCGGAATGCTTCCTCTAATTGCAAAAAATCATGTCCGTCAATACGGCGAACACGGCATCCAAATGCCCTGAACTTGTCCGCCAATGGTTCCAGCGGCACCAGCTCTTCCGTCCGGATATTCGCCTGGAATTGGTTGCGGTCCACTACAAGGGTGAGGTTATCCAGCTTTTGCGCATCGGCGACTAATATGGTTTCCCAGACACTGCCTTCATTCAGCTCGCCGTCGCCTGTAATGACGATGACCCGGTTGTCCGCGCCCCGCAGCCTGCAGTCCAGCGCCACGCCGGCCGCCACGGCCGGAAGATGCCCGAGGGAGCCGGAATGAAACTCTACGCCGGGAATGGCCCTGTTGGGATGCCAATAAATGCTATCAGTGGTAGATAGATGATTATCAAGCCGGCCTGGATCCAGGAGGCCCAACTCCACAAAAGTGCCGTAAAGGGCGGGCACATCATGACCTTTGGATAAGAAAAGATAATCCCTGTGAGGGTCCGATCCGCCTTTGGGTCCATGGCGGAGAAATTCCGAGTAGAGGTAGACCATTAATTCGACGCAGGAAAGCGAAGCGCCGATAAAACATCCGCCGCCGGCGGACATGCGTATGATATGCTCCCTGACACGCAGAGCAATGGACTGCAGTCGCTGGAGCTTGGAATTTGTCACGGAGGGGTTTCTGGTCTCGCCCGGAGATATGGTTTTTAGTTCATCCAGGTGATGTCGATACCAATTGACGCCTGCCAGGGATGCATTGATCCGATAAATATCCGGCCTCCTCTCCAGTAGCTCCAGGATCTCCCGGACTCCAAACAATGGATCCGACGGGTACAGCTGCTCATACACAGCCTGTATAAACTGGTAGTCCGCCTGGTAATCAATCGTCCACCGGTGCGTCATGGAATAATTCAATCCTCCCTCCATCACCACATTGCCAATGCGGAACTGCTCCGGTCTTTCCCAGATATACGGAGTGGTGTGCTCCCTTTCCATCAGCAGGGTCGCATGGGCATGGGCTTTTTTCAGGACCTCCAGCGACATGACCTCCACGTCATTACCATCAGGCCAGGTGGCCGGATGCAGATTGCTGACATAGTCATATTCATGCTCATGATGCAGATAGTAGGCGATCACCTGGTCGACGATCGCAGGATCTATCAGGGGACAATCGCTGGGGATCTTCAGCACAACATCAGCCTCATAGTGGCACGCCGCCCGGTAATGCCTGTCCAGCAGGTCGGCAGCATGCCCCCGGAAACATTCGATACCTTCCTGCCTGCATATTTCCACAATGCTGTCGTCGGCCTGTGAGGGCGTTGTCGCTACAACCACCGTTCCTGCCAGGTTTGCAGCCTGTATCCTGCGCACCTGCTGGACAAATAATGGTTTGCCTGCAAGAGGCATCAGCGCTTTGTCAGGCAGCCGGGTGGACTCACGCCTGGTTTGAATAATAGTGACGATCTTTTTCCCGCAGTCGTTCATGGCTACTGTTTGTATGTTGATGAATAGTGGTCCTGGCCAAAAAGTCTTCCCGGGTGCCTTTGAACTCGATATATCGCCGGCACAGGTCCGCTATACTTGCCGCCGAGCCGCCGCCATTCTGGATGGGGGCCAGCTGCCTTAGCTTCTCCACATCAAAATAGGAATGTACCTTTTTACCTAGGGCGATACCCGTGTACACCACTGTGGAGTACTGGGTGATCAGCTCATCGCAGTTGGCGATCATATGATCCGTATTACCTTCCGTGAAGATCATTGCGCCGGCAGGAGCATATTGACGGATCTCGGCAATGGCGCGTTCCTTTAGCTCATTAGGATGCAGCTTGAAAAGTAAAGGTCTGCCGGCGGCGATCTCCACGCATCGGCGGATGAAGCCCGGCCGGTCATCCTTGTTAAAGCATTCACGGATGTCCGATGTAGCCACCATCACATAGTTATGATGCGGAAAATCGTTGTCAAGGTGGACCGCTGCATGATCGTAATTCGGTATGCCCGTAACAAAGATCCTGGCAGCTTCAGTACCCCACCGGCTGAATTGCGCTTTGTACCCCGCGCTGGCCGCGCAGTAAATATCACAGATATTGCTGCATCCGTTGAAAGCCGTGTTCATGGCAGACCAGGATGGAAGTCCCAGGCGATGCGTCCACTTAGCAAGAGGCGTAACAGGGTCCGTCATGCCTTCCTGTACCCAAACTGTTTTCAAACGGCGCAACTCTTTGGCGACCAGCAAGTCCGTGCATAGAACAGCCATGTCATATTCATGCCCGTAGATCCCGCGGGCGTAATCATTGCGTAAACGATGCCGTTGCAGGTAGGCATCTCCCTTTCTTTTAAATTCACCTGAGAGGATCGTGTTTTCAAGGAAGCCTTTCTTCTTACACCATTTGACGATGGGATGCTTGCTGTATAACTGGCTGAAGTAGCAGTCGTATTCCGGCAACAGGGATGCTATCTGATGCATCTGGCTTGCCTGGTTGGGGGAACCTATCGTAAAGAGAATTTTCTTTGGGCGAAACTTTACGTCCTTCAGCATGGCGCAAATTTCACCGTAAGCTCAATACGGAATATCAATGCCTGTGAGAAGTTACAATAAGTTAGCGCAGAGATTACAAAAACTTAATATTGCCCGGCCATCATTTAAGTAGATCTGCTTATTCAGGTTTATCGAGATAAGGCAGGATAATTTTCTGCCAGATATCATACCCTTTTGCATTCATGTGGAGCTTGTCGCTTTCGAATATATCATCCATCGGCCGCCCTTCAGATGTGAGCATCGGGTGGTACACATCGACAAATGCCGCATGCTTTTGTTGGTGGATAAATTCACGGATAAGCTTGTTGGCGGCTTCCATACGCGGCATTAGTTTCTCCCGGCTGGGGCTGGGCTTAATGGAGACATATAATATATCCACGTTCGGCAGCCGGCTGCGGATGAGATGGAATAATCCGGTAAAACGGCGGAACACCACCTGGGCCGTTACCGAGTCGTTAGACGCCAGGTCGTTATCACCGCAATAAAGCACTATTTGCCGGGGATTATATTTAAAAATAACATCTGACGCATAACGGACGACATCCGGAAAATTGGATCCGCCAAATCCCCTGTTGATAATAGGATAGCCCGGGAAGGCCTCCCGGACCCCTGTCCATTTGCGAAAAGATGAGCTGCCTGTAAAAACGATGGGATGCGCGGGAGGCGGGTTCAGGCTATCAGTCTTTTTAAAGGCGTCTATCTCATCCCGGAAAGGCGGCTGCTGTTGCGCCGGCAGACTGGCGGAGATCGTCAATGCAAATAGCAGGAAAGCGAGCTTTTTCATATGTTATTCCAAGATAATGCATTTTAGCCGTAATTTTAGACATGCTCACCGCCATCGTATTAGCTGCGGGCTCCTCCCGCAGAATGGGTAAGAACAAGCTATTGCTGCCTTATAGAGGCAGACCACTCCTGGCCTATGTGGTAGAAAATATACTCTCCGCGAAGGTCGGTCCTGTCATAGTAGTGACAGGACATGATGCCGAACAGATCGAGGGGGCTTTAAAGGGTTTGCACGTGCAGCTGGTATATAATCCAGGGTATGACAAAGGCATGACCAGCTCTATACAAGCGGGGGTAACCGCAGCGGGTGGCGATGGCTATATGATCTGCCTTTCGGATATGGCGCTCATCAGGCCCGAAGAATACAGACTGTTGAAAAATGCTTTCGAAAAGGAACACAAACGGGATATTGCCTGTATCATTCAGCCTGTCTATGACAACCAGACAGGCAACCCCGTCACCTTCTCGGCTGCCTGGCGGCAAGCTATCCTGGAACACCCCGGTCCCGAAGGATGCAAAAGCATCCTCCATAACCATGCGGATAATTGCTACCAGGTGGAGATGCCCACTTCCAGCGTCCTGGAGGATGTAGACTGGCCGGAGGATTACGACCGGCTTTTCGAGAGCGACTGAGCTATACTTCCATGGCGTCGTACACCACCACTTTAGCCCATAAGTGGCTATAGTTCTTTATAAAATCCAGGTGGATGGGATGATTCTGATACGTGGCCTGACCAGCCAGGTCGGTGAAGAACATCAGTTCGGACACCTGCCAGCTCGTGTCGACCACATCGCGTTTTTCCGTGTCTGCAAGGATACCGACATGGATCTCTTTTACAGTGGGAATACCTTTAAGGGTTTTTACCCCCTCTACCAGCTTGTCCCTGTCTTCTTTGGAGGAAGGATCCTTCAGCGTGAAGAAAACATGATGGGCCAGAGGCGTTTTGGCGGCGGCAGCCTGTGCAGTGAATGGCAGCGCGGCAGCGGCCGTGCCGGCGCCAAGGGCAGCGGCGGTACTCAGGAATTTACGACGGGTATTCTTGCGCATATTTTTCGATGTGGTTTAATAATACTGAAACTAATTTCACCCTCTTGCCGCCTCGATCTCTTCCGCCCTCTTGATCAACGGCTTTCCCAGCAACCTGCTGCCATCGGCCGTGATCAGCAGATCCTCCTCTATCCGAATGCCGCCAAAAGCCCGGAAAGCCTCCAGTTTATCGTAATTGATAAAATCGAAGAACTTACCTTCCGACCTGCGCAGATCCATCAGCTCGGGAATGAAATAAAGACCGGGCTCGATGGTGACCACGAATCCCGGCTCCAGCGCACGCCCCAGACGCAAAGACTTCAGGCCGAACTCCGTGCTCTTCTTTAGATCCTCCGTATATCCTACGTAAGGTTCACCGAGATCCTCCATATCATGCACATCCAACCCCATCATATGCCCCAGCCCACATTGGAAGACCATGGTATGGGCGCCTGCGGCTACCGCCTCTTTTACATCCCCTTTCATAACACCCGCAGCTTTCAGACCTTCCACCAGCTTTTCGCAGGCGATGAAATGCACGTCCCGGAACAATACGCCGGGCTTCAGGGCCGCGATCGCAGCTTCCTGTGCGCTCAGCACTATTTCGTACATCTCCTTTTGAACCGCAGTGAACTTTTTCCCTACAGGGAATGTGCGGGTCATATCGCCCGCGTAGTGCATCGCATTCTCCGCCCCCGCGTCACATAAAGCCATCTGCCCCTCATGCATCACAGTAGTGCTGTAATGATTATGCAGTACCTGTCCGTGCACCGTGAGGATCGTAGGGAAAGAGAGATTACCGCCGCCGCCAATGGCGATGCCTTGCAGGACACCGGCCAGCTGCGCCTCGGTCATGCCATCTTTTGCGCCTTTGATGGCTGCCAGGTGCATAGCCGCTGTGAGATCCACTGCCTGCTCTATCTGTTGCACCTCCTCGGAAGACTTGATGCTGCGCTGGGCCACGACGGCTTTGATCAGCGGCACAGAAGCATGTTCCTTTACTCCCGCCGGAGGAAGTCCCAGCCACCCGCTGAGCTTCTGGATATTTTCGGGCCTGTAAGGAGGCAGGAAATGGATCGTGTGGCCCGAAGACCGGGCCTTCTGTAATACACTGGCCAGCGATACAGGAGGCTCCACATCCGTGATGCCCACTTGTGCCGCCTGGTCGGCAATGGAAGCCTGCGGTCCCATCCAGACGATCTCGTCCAGGGTAAGCTCTCTTCCAAAGAGGATGTCCCTGTCCCCATCGATATCGATGACAGCGGCAAGCCCGGGCTTATCCAGGCCGAAAAAATAAAGGAAGCTGCTATCCTGGCGGAAATGATACCAGTTGTCCTTATAGTTCATGCTGCTTTCCTCATTTCCCAACAACAGAATAAGACCTTTGCCCAGCTGTTGCTTTAGCTTCTGCCTGCGCGCTATATAGATCTGCTTGTCGAACATAATGGATCGTTTTCTCCGGCAATTTAAGATTTTATTCCCCCTACTCCCCGGATACCCCATTGAATACCTCTTAATTCGGCCAGCCCTCTCAGTCTTCCTATGGCGCTATAACCCGGGTAGGTTTTCTTTTTCAGATCATCCAGCATCTGGTGTCCATGGTCAGGTCGCATCGGAAGCGAAATGCCCCGCTTTGCCTGTACTTTCAGCAATTCACCGATGACAGCCACCATGTCCACATCACCGCCCAAATGATCGGCCTCAAAGAAATTCCCCTCCTCATCCCTTTTGGTGCTGCGCAGGTGGATGAAATGAATGTGTTCTCCCAGCCGGCGGACCATGCCGGGAAGATCATTATCCGCCCTTACCCCATACGAGCCGGTGCAGAAACAAAGCCCGTTGGCAGGGGAAGGCGCGCTGTCCAGTAATTCCCGGGCATCCTGCTCAGTACTGACAATGCGCGGCAGACCCAGGATCGGAAAGGGAGGATCGTCAGGGTGAATGGCCATCTTGAGCCCTTCCGCGGCTGCCACCGGCACCACCTGTTGCAGGAAATAAAAAAGATGCTGTTTCAGCTTATGCGCGTCAATGCCTTCGTAAGTACGCAATGCCGCAAGGATCTGCTCTTCTGTGAAGCGTTCTTCACTACCCGGCAGACCAAGCAAAGCGTTGCGATATAATGTTTCTTTTTCTTCATCATTCATCCTGGAGTGACGGACGCGGGCTTTTTCTATCTCTTCTTTCGTATAGTCCCTTTCTGCACCCGGTCTTTTCAGGATGAACAAATCGAAAGCAATGAAGGCGGATTTCTCAAAGCGAAGGGCTTTGCTCCTGTCGGGCATTTCATACGCGATCTCCGTCCGCATCCAGTCGAGGATGGGCATGAAATTGTATGTGACGACTTCCAGGCCACAGCGGGCCACATTGCGGAGACTCTCCTGGTAGTTTTTAATATATTGCTGAAAATTGCCGGTGTGCTTCTTGATGTCCTCATGCACCGGAAGACTTTCGATCACCGTCCAGCGCATGCCGGCCTTTTCGATCTCATCTTTTCTTTTTTGGATCTCCTCCATCGGCCATACTTCCCCAACAGGGATATGATGAAGCGCCGTGACTACACCTGTACAGCCGGCCTGGCGTATATCCCACAGGCTTACCGGGTCATTGGGGCCAAACCATCTCATCGTCTCTTCCATTAACGAATTCCTTTCCATTGCTGTTGAATGTTTAAGACGTAAAAATAGGGCCTGCGGCTCACTTTGCCAATACTGCGTTAGCGCCTTTCGCTCCGCTGTGATCCTTCGGGGTCTTAAAATAGCGACCGGCAAATTGCAGGAATGCCGGCCAGTTCGGACCAGTGGTATGTCCTCCGCTATGCTGGCGGAAGGCTATCTCTCCGCCGGTGAGTGCCGTCTCCATGGGAGGGAACTCCGTCGTGCCAAGGTCCTTTTTTCCCAGCAGCCTGTAAACAGGTCCGGCATATACGCCTCCAAGGAACATGCCTCTCGCGTCTACCCAGTTGCCTTCCACCTGGGGGGAACCCGAGCTGATAAACACTGGCCGGGGAGCGCAGAGCGCCACAAGCTCGTGGGCATCCACGGGCAGGTCGTTGGGAGTAAGCGGTCCCGCATATTTCAGGAAATTACCAGCCATCCAATGGTATTCGGCGGATGAGGCAACGTTCTCCACCTGCTCGCCAAAATGTCGTCGATGGATCTTGACGCCGCCTTCGCCGGAAGAACCTACAAAGGCAATCGCCAGGCGTGGCTCATAGGCCATGGCGACAATAGCAGCTTTTCCATAACGGGAAAGCCCTTCAATGGCTACCTGTTTTGCGTCCACGGCAGGGTCTGTCCCGAAATAATCCAGCGCACGGCTGGCGCCCCAGGCCCAGGCTTTCAAGGCGCCCCAATCATCAGGCTTGCGGGGCTGCCCCTTATTTACCAGTCCGATAATACCTTCCGTCAGTCCAGCTCCGTTGTCGGCTTGTATGCTGGTGGGATAGATAATTGCATAGCCCCAGCCTTTTGCCAGCACCTGTTCCTGCCAGGCCGGAGCCTGAGGACCCGAAGGTGGATCGGGCGGCCGCATGCCAGCCGGCCATCGAAAGCCGAATTCCATGATCACTGGCACCGGCCCCGGGGCATTGGCCGGCGTTGTCAGGGTAAGTTCGATGTTCACGGTGACGGCCGGATAGCTGCTGTTGTCCACATGGCCCGATAATTTCTTTGTTATGACGGAAAAATCTCCCACCTTCTCCTGTGCGGCGCTCACGATCTCCCATCGCACCGCAGGAATACCCGCCGGCATACGTCCATAAACCTCCCTGTCGAAATCTTCCACGATCTCAGGACGTCGCTGCCCCCACCACCTGGCTGAAGTTGTTACCTTCTTCCCATTGTTCAGTACCAGCGGGTCCGGCAGGCTGACATAGGGACTGGCCTTTGACTCATCGACGTTGGCGGCATTGGTTGCCTGCGGATTGCCGGAAGGTCCCGGACGGAGAGAATCGATATGGAGCAACTGCATCATACGACGATGGTCCTGCTCAGCCGTCAGGCGCACGGGGGGAACAACGGGTCCAATCGTATCCGTGCGGAAAGGAGAAGCTGGAAGGCCTTCCTTGTTATATAGGTTCGCGCCTTCCGGATTGTCGGCCCAGGCATAGCGCACTGCCACCGGATCGCTCACCTGCCCGCTCTGCACCACCACGTCGGCGCCCTCGATCATGGCATGGGCCCATACAAAATGTTTGTCAGGGCCGGCTATGGCAAAGCCTTTCAGCGCGCCGCCCCCTTTGGCCGTCAGCCCGCTGCCGATGGATGTAAACCTTATCCGTATGGCGTTACCCTCCCTGCGCATCGAACTATACAGCGGACCACTGTACACCAGCCCCTTCTCCCCATAAGCTATCGCGCGGGCCGCCAAAGCAAGCCGTTTGCCGACATCATATTTATCCAGCGGATGAAGATCGTTCCACTCTCCGACATCCGTCGCCACGGCCATGCCTGTTCGTGGGACGACCAGCGTCTGCAGCTGTGCTTCGCGCAAGGCCGCCCAGTCACTTTCGGAAGGCTGTGCTTTTGCCTCCATAAAATTGGCCAGCTGTACATAGAGGAATGGCAGGTCGTCTGCTCTCCAGTGCCAACGCCAATCGGCGATCATAGCGCTGAATAAACTCCGGTACTCCCAGGCCCTGCCGGCATTCGACTCACCCTGGTACCATATGACCCCCTTGACGGCAGTATGCAGCAGCGGAGCGATCATACCATTGAATAATCCCAGGGGCTTATATTGAAAGAAAGTGGTGGATGGCAGCGGTGTGGCCGTGGCGCCCAGCTTGTAACGCCATTTTCCCCGCAGGTCGATGCGGTTGCCTTCCAGTCCCATCCAATAGGGCTTATCGGTGATAAAGCCGCCCTGGCCGGCGCTGTTGATCACTCTTATGACAAGGGTATTCCTGCCGGGCTTCAGTATTCCGGCGGGTATCTCATATCTTCTGGGCGGATACTGATACCCGGTGGTCCCTACGAATACGCCATTCACATACACCGAGTCCAGGTCGACAATACGCCCCAGCATCAGCTTCACAGATCGCCCCGTCAGCTGCTCAGGCACCTCGATATCTTTCCGGAACCACACCACGCCGTTGACCTGGGGTAGGCCCTGGTCGGACCAGAAGCCGGGTATGTCCATCTCCCGCCATTCAGTCGCATCATAGGCAGGGTCGGACCAGGACTTTACATCATGCAGTCCGGCATCCTGCTGCGCTATGCGCTGGTACCAGGCTTTATTGACGGAGTCCTCCTTCCGGTGGATGCTTTCGGCATAAGAAGGGTCTTTATACTTGGCCGCAACGGCTAAGTGATCGGGGAATTGCTGCAGGGCCTCTTCACTCAGCCAGGCCTCGGCAGGCGATCCTCCCACCGGGGCCTTTATCAGGCCAATGGGTATATGGTATCTTTCATAAAGTTCTTTGGCGAAAAAATAACCCACGGCGGAAAAGGCAAGCACTGTCGCCGGCGTTGCAGACTGCCAGCCACCTGCCTGAAAGTCTTCCCGCGGCCTGCTGAAGTCGTACTGCATGCGGGGCGCGAATTGCCTGATCATTGGATTGGCGGACCGCGCTATTTCATCGGCATATTTTTCTTTTACCCTTTCCATGGGCAACTCCATATTCGATTGACCGGAACACAACCACACGTCTCCTATAAGTATGTCCTTGACCAGTACCTCATCAGATGCGTCGATGCGCATGTCATAGGGACCGCCGGCAGACATGGGCGCCAGCTCCACAGTCCATTTTCCATCGCCGCCCGCGACGGCCGAAGACGAATGGCCATCGAAATGCACAGTCACTTTTTCGCCGGGAGCCGCCCATCCCCAGATAAGCACCTTGCTGTCCCGCTGCAGGACCATGCCATCGCTGATAAGACGGGGGAGACGCACTTGGGCAAAAGACGTAAGAATGCACAGCGACGCGAAAAACGACATACCTGCCGTATAAAAGATCCGGGCATAATTTATTGCTTTCATCACTCGACTTCTTGCTATTATATAGTTTCACCTTTTGAATAGGAAAGATCATCTTCTTCATTATGGTCATGCCTTGGGTCGGTTTTGGTTAATAGTCAACCCTACCCGGTCTCCCGGGCAATGGCCCGCGAGATAAATGTAGGAATTATTTCGAGAAAATGTAACCGATTACATTTTTCATGTATAATTTTGCTTAATTTACCTTTACTTTCAGCATGTAAGCGATTGTATGTCTACACCCAAAGAGATTACCATATACGACCTGGCCCGAAAGCTGAATATTTCTATTGCCACCGTTAGCCGCGCCCTGAAAGACGATCCGGTCGTCAGCAAGAAGACCCGGAAAAAGATTGCGGACCTGGCAGAGAAAATGGGCTATCGCTCTAATAATTTCGCAAGGAACCTCCGTACACAGCGCACCAATACCATCGGGGTCATCGTTCCCCGCCTCAATAGTTATTTTATGGCCGCCGTCATCGCCGGCATTGAAAGCGTAGCCAATAGCGATGGATACAACCTGATCATCAGCCAATCCTCCGAGTCGGCCCGGAAAGAGATGGCCAGCGCCAAGACCATGTTTAATTCCCGGGTAGACGGATTGCTGGTTTCCCTTGCCTATGACACCGACTCCATTAACCATTTCGACGCCTTCATAAAGAAGAATATTCCCCTGGTGTTTTTCGATCGTGTCGAGGAACACGAAAATTGCCTCAGCATACTTATTAATAATAAGAGGGCGGCTTACGAAGCCACCACGCATCTCATCAGCCAGGGACGCCGGCGCATCGTATACATCACCGCCACACCGAAGAGGAATGTATATATCCACAGGCTGGAAGGATATAAAGAAGCACTGAAGGATCAGAAGATCAGGTTCAGGGAAGATTATGTTTTGCTGAGCAACCTGAGCCAGGAAGCGGGTGTGGAGGCAGCAGCCGTCATCCGCCAGATGGATCCCCTCCCCGACGCGGTATTTGTCGCCAATGACAACTGCGCCGTAGGATGCATGGTAGCCCTTAAACAGGGCGGCATACGCATTCCGGAGGACATTGCCTTCGTAGGCTTTAACAATGACCCTGTATCCACCGTCGTGGAACCGAATCTCACTACCATCAATTACCCAGGCTATGAAATGGGACAGGTGGCGGCACGCAACCTGATCAATCATCTCAATGGCGCCTCCAGTATCAACGTGACCAATACTATTATTTTACGATCTGAGCTCATCGTCCGGGAATCTTCCGGGCGCAACCGTTGAGAACATACCCTAAAAGATAAACCATGCAAACTGCCAGTCCAAACAAAGTAGCGATCGTCACCGGAGGAGGTGGTGGCATCGGCCTGGCCATCGCTGAAAATTTCGTATCGCACGATATTACAACGGTGATCATTGGCCGCAATCAGGAAAAATTGAACGCTGCCGGCGCGGACCTGGGTCCGCTGTGCCACCCCGTCTGCCAGGACCTGGACGATCTCGCAGCCCTTCCCGGCCTCATACAGCAGATAATCACCCGATTCGGCCGGATCGACATCCTGGTGAATAATGCGGGCATCAATCAGAAAAAAGAGCTCACAGACGTCAGCGACCTGGAATTCCAACGTATACTCCATACCAATGTGTCGGTGGTATTCGCCCTCTCCCGGGAAGTGGTGAGATCCATGGTGGCAGCCGGCAATGGCGTCATCATCAACATAAGCTCCATGGCCGCACAATATGGCATACCGAAAGTTATCGCCTATAGCGCTTCCAAATCCGCCATCGAAGGGATGACGAAGGCCATGGCCGTAGAGCTTGCCCCCAAAGGTATCCGCGTCAACTGTATTGCGCCCGGATTCATCGCAACAGATATGTCGGAGAAAGCGCTGAACGGAGATGCCGAACGAAAACAAAAGGTCATGTCCCGGACGCCCATGGGCCGGTTGGGTGCCCCTGCCGACATAGGCGAAGCCGCCCTTTACCTTGTCTCTGAAGGAGCGAAATACGTGACAGGCGTCGTGCTCCCCGTCGATGGAGGTAACTCCATCGGCTTTTAACGATCATCATATGAAGAATTTACTCCTTATACTGCTTACCATCGGCTGCACGCAGCAAGCCCCTGCACAGGACATGGTCCTCCATCGCGCAGATGCCGCCGCCTTTCCGATCGTCTCACCCGCAGGCGCCACTGCCATTTATGTCGACAGCAACGACCATTGGCTGGTACGCCAGGCAGCCATCTTTCTCCGGCAGGATATTCAACGGGTAACAGGTCGCCTGCCGGTGATCCTTCACCGGATACCTCCGGACGCCGCAAACCTTATCATCATAGGCAGTCATGACGGCAGCCCTTCCGTGGCCCGTATTGCCGGCGACAGTCTCCGGGGAAAATGGGAAGCCTTCGCCCTGCGCGTCATTCCCCACCCTGTCAAAGGGGTCGGCCAGGCCCTGGTGATTGCGGGCAGTGACCGCCGGGGAACAGCCTATGGGGTCTTCGAGCTGTCAAAACAGATGGGCGTATCGCCCTGGTATTGGTGGGCCGATGTCCCCGTCCCACCCCAAAAAGTGATCTATTTCCGGAAAGACGCGCAGACCTGTCAGCATCCCGCGGTAAAATACCGCGGCTTTTTCATCAATGATGAAGCGCCCAGCCTGTCCGGCTGGACAAAAGAAAAGTTCGGCGGCTTCAATCACCTTTTTTATGAGAAAGTGTTTGAGCTGCTGCTACGCATGAAAGCCAATTACCTCTGGCCGGCCATGTGGGGCAATGCATTTAATGATGATGACACCCTAAATCCCGTCCTGGCGGATAAATATGGCATCGTCATGGGGACATCTCATCACGAACCGATGATGCGTGCCCAGCAGGAGTGGAAGCGTTATGGCTCCGGTCACTGGAATTACGAGACCAATGCCGCCACCTTGGATTCATTCTGGCGGAAAGGCATTCAGCATATGGGCGATCACGAAAGCATCGTGTCCATTGGCATGCGTGGCGATGGTGATATGCCCATGACGGAAGGCAGCAATATTGCCCTGCTGGAAAAGATCGTCAACACGCAACGCAGGATCATTCGCGAGGTCACAGGCCGGGCGCCTGAGTCCGTTCCGCAATCCTGGGCGCTATACAAAGAGGTGCAGGATTACTATGACAAAGGCATGCGCGTACCGGACGATGTGACGCTGCTGCTGTGCGATGATAATTGGGGCAATGTCCGCAAGTTGCCCGCCCTGCCGGACAAAGCGCGCAGCGGCGGTTACGGCATGTACTATCATTTCGACTATGTGGGCGATCCCCGTAATTACAAATGGCTCAACACAAACCCGCTTCCACGCGTCTGGGAACAGATGCACCTGACGAAGGAATATGGCGTCGATCATATCTGGATCGTCAACGTGGGAGATATCAAACCCCTGGAGCTACCCATCACTTTCTTCCTCGACTATGCCTGGAACCCGGATAAATGGCCGGCTGACAGCCTGGATGCGTATGTTCGCCATTGGACGAATGCTCAATTCGGACGCAAATTCTCCGAAGACATTGCATTCATCCTGAAACAATATGCTTTCTACAATGGTCGGCGCAAACCCGAGCTGTTGGCGCCGGATACTTATAGCTTACTGAATTACAATGAAGCATTACGCGTAGTCACAGACTACAACTCCCTGGCCCGCAAAGCCGATTCCATCTATTCCCTGCTCCCGGCCGCAGCCCGGGACGCCTATTACCAGCTCGTGCTCCACCCCGTGAAAGCCTGCGCCAACCTGAACGAGCTTTATTTCACCGTCGCCCTCAACCACCTCTATGCAGCCCAGGGTAGAGCAGAGACCAATACGCTGGCCGAAAGAGCTTTGGCCCTGTATACCAGGGATTCCCTAATTTCCAACTATTACAATGACACGCTGGCCGGCGGAAAATGGCGGCATATGATGGACCAGACCCACATCGGCTATACTTATTGGCAACAACCTCCCGTCAACAAGATGCCCGATGTTGTCCGGCTTTCCCCTTCCGACATTCGCCCATGGGGCGTATCCATCGAGGGATCTTCCGGCAGCTGGCCCCGCGACTCGATGCCTGCGGCACTGCCCGCTTTCGACCAATATGGAGCCCCCGGACACTATATTGACGTATACTCAGCACCACCCACCTATACTATCCTTCCCGGCGCCGACTGGCTAAAGACAAACATTGCACAGGCTACCCCTATGCACAATCGCTTACTGATCACCGTTGACTGGGGAAAAGCCCCTCCCGGTACACATCACATCCCTATCCACATCACCGGCCCTGGCGGCGAAAAAGTGACAGTGACAGCCATCATCAACAAACACCCCCTTAATGCGGCTGCCAACGGCTGTTTCCTGGAAGGCGACGGCTATGTTTCCATGGAAGCGGAACATTACACCCGCTCCGTGCAAACTGCAGTTAAATGGCAGCGAATACCGGGACTGGGTCGCACGCTGTCAGGCATGCAGGCCATGCCCGTCACTGCTCCAGCCCAAACCCCTGAGGGCAATAGCCCCAGATTGGAGTATGCGGTGTATCTCCTTGACTCAGGTCAATACAACGTTCATGCATATTTTTCTCCTACTTTGAATTTCAGTGGGAAAGGACTGCGATATGCCCTCTCTTTTGATGATCAGCCCGCACAGGTGATCGACCTGGCGAAAAATTCCACCGGCAAAAGTTGGGAGATCTCCGTAGCAAATAATACCTTTATTTCATCATCACAGCATGCGCTCCTCCGACCCGGCAAGCATGTACTGAAATATTGGCTGGTGGATCCCGGTGTGGTGTTACAAAAGATCGTAGTCGATGCAGGAGGTATGAGATCCAGTTACCTCGGCCCCCCGGAATCCCGTTTTAAGGCTCGTTGATATTCCGCTCCCGCGGCTGACCCGCCGCAGAAAGCAATTGCCCGGACCCAACGGACCTTACAACAACCTTGTCCTATATGTTACGTCCTATTGCTTGCCTGGGCATCCTGTCTGTGCAGTTTTCCTTACTGTCGTACGCCCTGTATGCTCAAAAAAATGAAACTGCGAAACAAGAAATTCAGATAACTTATACAAGTATAAGCGGAATAACGAAAGTTCTCCCTGGAGGAGATCGCTCCAAAAAAATGATCGTACTTGTGCCCGACACGAATTCGAAGGATTTTTTGCAGGCGATCAGGGACCTGCAGGTCATTGATTACCCGACGGAAGAGGTCCTCGGGGCCATGAACCACGCTTTTGACCTTGCAATAGCCAGCGGAGGGTACGAACACCAGTTCTTTGTAGGAAAAAAAGGGAAAGTGTCCATCATTGTGCAGGGCTTAAAGGATCGCATCGACAGCATTGCCAACCGGAAGGTACGGGTGGACCTGGATTCCATAAAAGGCGACGAACCCGCTTACGATGTACATACGCATGGGGACAGCCTTGCAGGAGACGTGATCCCATATTTTAAGCCAGATCCTTCCGACACCGACAGGCTGGCCATCAATTTCCGGGGCCGGAGACAGGCAAGTGTGATATTGTCCTTTGAAAGAAAAAAACTTCCCAATCTAAGCACCGGGAATAGTACCAGCGTTCCATTCGGATCAGGCAGTTCAGAAGAGAAGTTCATATACACGCGGGTGATCGTCTTTTATAATCAGAAAGGAACCATCTTTAAACAATACTTCAGTGATTTTACAACATTCGTTCGACTACATGCCCACGAAAATTAAAATTACCTTTATCATCCTTTCATGTCATATCCTATCCTTCGGTCTTTGTCAAGGCCAAAACAATCTGGCCCTTACAACACGAACTCCCATTTCACCCTCTTTTCACTTCGACTCCACCATGTACTACCAGGATTCTGTAGTCTATCTGTTCAATACCAATATGATCCCGAGGTCCGACAATGAATTCATCCGCCCTCTTTTATTCAGGATTAAATTACCCGCCGGCCTCCTGTGCACCTATACTTCCGGTTTTGACGCTTTCGGCTTCCTCTATCCTGAAAAACAAGTGGTATTTGTGCACCTGGACCCCTACGGTGAAAATTTCCATGATACATCTTACCGCATCATGGACAAGCGCGAAACGGAACGGCTGCTGCTCTACAAATTAAATACACTGAACCACCGGGATCAGCTGGATATGGATGGCAATCCTTTTGACCCCAACCGATCTACCTGGCTCATCAAAAGAGGCAAGGCTACCATTCTTCTTTATAACATCAACAATGAAAATGCAAGCCGGTTCATCAGATATGCCATGAGTTTCAGTTTTCTATAGTCATGACCAGATACAGCGGGCCGCCCTAAGAAAGCATATTGGAAAATAGTACAGTTTCCGTAAATTTATAAAGGGAGATCCTTGCGTCCGGCGAGAAACCCCATTCAAAACGATTGCTGCTGGCAAAATTATGAACGGCGAATGCCGTTCATAATTTTTTTCTACCTTGCCCGCATGATCAAATTCATATTTTGCTGCCTCGCGCTGGCCTTCGCGCAACCAATACTGCTCAGCCAAACCCTTTATACCCCCCGCAATATCCAGGATGCTTATAAAAGAGGCACCCGCTCCCCGGACGGTCGGCCCGGGCCGAATTACTGGCAGAACAAAGGCCGGTATAACATCGTTATCAACGCAGCGCCCCCCGACCGGACCATCC
Source organism: Flavitalea plasmicola (assembly GCF_030546645.1). GTDB lineage: Bacteria > Bacteroidota > Bacteroidia > Chitinophagales > Chitinophagaceae > Puia. The sequence goes on along the minus strand of NZ_JAUOTO010000004.1, from coordinate 903,832 downwards.
GGGGTACCGAACAGATCACCTATATCAACAACAGCCCGGATACTATACAATCCCCCGTCATCAGGCTTATCCTGAACATCCATCGTCCGGGAGCGGTCCGGTATGGCGTAGCTAGCCCCGAATATCTCACCAACGGGACTGAGATCGACGCATTTTCCGAAAACGGGCGCTCCAGGCCCTTCCCCGCCAAAGGAGCTGGCGCAACCTGGAAAGCTTTTCGTCTGGACAGACCTGTCGCTCCGCATGACTCCGTCCAGCTGTCCTTCGATTGGCATTACGAAATATCGCTGGAAAGCAACCGGGAGGGGATGATCGATTCCACCACCTTTTTCCTTGCCTATTTCTATCCTCGCGTAGCCGTATACGACGACTATAATGGATGGGACAGACTGGATTTCACCGACCAGCAGGAATTCTATAATGATTTCAATGACTATCACCTTACTGTCAATGTACCGAAGGACTATATAGTCTGGGCAACGGGGACGCTGCAAAATGCGGAGGCCGTCCTCACACCCGCCTGCGCAAAAAAACTGGCGGCCTCCATGTCCACCGATGATATCCTGCACATCGCCACGAAAGAGGATCTCCTCAAACATCGGGTCACCACCCCCAATGCCGTCAACGCCTGGAAATGGACAGCAGACGATATCACCGACGTGACGGTTGGTCTCAGCAACCACTTTGTCTGGGACGCCTCCAGCGTGGTGGTCGATGACGCCACCAAACGCAGGGCCAGTGTACAGTCCGCCTACAATGACACGGCGGAGGATTTTCATCAAATGGTGGAATTCGGCCGTCATTCCCTGGATTGGCTGTCCCATAACTGGCCGGGTATCCCTTACCCCTTTCCAAAAACCACTATCTTCCAGGGCTATGCGGATATGGAATACCCTATGATGGTGAATGACAATACCACTGAGGATCCCATCTTTTCCCGGTTTGTCGCAGAACATGAGATCGCGCATACCTGGTTCCCTTTCTATATGGGTATCAATGAAGCCCGGTACGCATTTATGGACGAAGGATGGGCTACTACCTTCGAGCTGCTCATCGGCAGGGCAGACCTGGGCGTCGAAAAAGCCGAAAACTTTTACAGGCAGTTCCGCGTCAACAATTATATCTACGATCCTTCACAGGAGGAGGATCTGCCCATTATCACACCAGCCAATGTCCTGAAGGATGTCGCTTACGGCAACAACGCCTACGGCAAGCCTTCCCTTGCCTACCTGGCCATGAAAGACATGTTGGGTGACGATCTGTTCAGAAAATGCCTTCATGAATACATGGCCCGCTGGCATGGCAGGCACCCGACTCCCTGGGATTTCTTCTATACATTCAACAATGTCGCGGGGAAGAATTTGAATTGGTTCTGGAACAACTGGTTCTTCACCAATAACTACATCGACCTCGCGATCGACAAAGTGGAAGGGAACAATGTCCTTATCAATAACATCGGCGGATTTGCGATTCCTTTCGACATGGTGATCCATTATGCGGATGGCAGCAGCGACAAACAGCACCTGACCGCTGCGACATGGAGCAACAATGAAAAAATGACGCAGATCACCGTTGCACCGGCTTCCGGAAAAAAGATCCGGTCGCTGGAATTGAAAGGTGGTATCTATGTGGATGCGGACGTGACCAATAATAGCTGGACAGCCCCGCGATAGGACGACAAAGATGGGTGGACCATTACCCGGCCGCCTGAGTTTACCCTTAGGGCACGTCAATTAATCCCCAAAACCTTCGCTTTAAAAGAAGGACGCTATAATTTGTAGGCGATCCAAACCCTATGACATGACCAGGAACTACCCTATTCTGATCGTTGTCGCCCTTGTCAGTTTATCCTCCGACTCTTCCGCACAAAGCCCCGGAGGAATAAGTACAAATCTCAGCCTGTGGATGAAGGCCGATGCAGCGCTTCCCACAGCAGGCGGCACGCTTACCCAATGGAAGGACGAAAAGAACGTCAATACTTTCTCTATTTCAGGCACACCCACCACTGTAACGAACGTCGTCAATTTTCACCCGGTAGTCCGTTTTGCCGGATCCACCAAACTGACAGGCAATACCAACATCGACTGGTCGGAATGTACGGCCGTAGTCATATACAATGGTGCGCCCAATTCAGAAAGAGGGACTGTAATCTCCCCCTTGACCAGCGGCACGGCCGTCAATGATGCCGCCCGTTACTTTTTCCGCAGCGGGACGGAAGGCGCCACGGGCTATTGTTACTCCGGCATGGGAACAGACTCTATCGGCTTCGTATACACGGCCGCGCCGCCCGACGACACCGTCAATCTCCTCACTGCCAGCGGCGTGGGAAACGTGTTCACCCGCAACGGAGTAGATGCCCGGATAGGTATGCTTTACGGGGGATTCACCGCCCGCGCCACCGCCATGACAGGCATCAAGCCGCAGATAGGCGAACGAAGCACTGCGGACGGCAAATACCTGATAGGCGATATCGCCGAGATCATCCTGTACAGCCAGAATAATGCCGCCAACAGGAACAGGGTGGAATCTTACCTGGCGCTGAAATATGGTATCTCGCTGGGTACACCCGGCAGCCTTGTGAACTACGTGTCTTCTACAGGCGTAACTTTCTGGACAGGCAAATCGACCTACCAGAATAATATCTTCGGCATCGGCGCCGACCCTGGATCAGGCCTCGCCCAAAACGTATCCAATAGCATGAACACCGGATCAGGTGCCGGCACAGGACTATCCGGCAAAGGCAACCTGGTCCTGACAGCCATCGGCACTCTTTCCAATCAGCAATTCCTGATGATCGGCTCGGACCTGGGCAGCCTCAGTGAACAGACCATTACAGCTGCTATCGGTCCCTCCAATGCCATCACCTCCCGGCGGCTTACCCGCACCTGGAAGGCCCAGAACACCGGATCGGTAGGAGGCGTCAAATTGACTTTTGATAAGACAGGGCTCAGCCTCTCCGGAGGCAGCACTGCCGCCAATTATTGGCTGGTCATAGATCAGGATGGGGATGGCAATTTCAATACTGGACAGCAAGGCTTCTTCGAGGCCACCTCCCTTTCGGGCAACCTGGTCGTATTCAACGGCGTAATGCTACCCAATAATGCTGTCTTCACCATTATTACCAAGCCGGGCTCGTCAGTCGTCCTTGGAATGGACTGGCAGGACTTTAAAGCCATGACGCAGCAGCAGACAGCCATCCTGCAATGGACCATGGCCAATGAAGACAACATTATCCGGTGGGATATAGAACGATCCTCCAATTCCATCGACTTTACGCCCGTCGGCAGCCTGCCTGGCAGGCAGTCAACAAATGCAGCTGCCTGTTCTTACCATGAACAGCCAGGCCCCGGTACCTGGTATTATCGCATCCGGGCCACCGGCCAGCAAGGTCATATGAGCTTCAGCCCGGTGAGATCGATCCTTATTACAGGAGCATCCAATACATTCCTGCGGCTGAGGTCCAATCCCATCGTGGGTGGCCAACTGCAGCTGGACATCTCGCTTCCGGAAGCCCGTACAACGATGGTGCGCATCGTAGACAGGCAGGGCAAGCTGCTGTTCCAGCGGCAATATCCGCTGTCGCAAGGCAGCAATCCGGTAACGATCGATGTCAGTCATTACCCTCCCGGACTTTACTTTATACAGGCAAAGGCTGGCGCGGAGAATAAAACATCGTCTTTTTTAAAATAGCGTCCGGATATAGCGTTCGGTTCATGAAATTGAACGAACTTGGCCGTCGAAAGTCAAGTCGAAATTACTACCATGAACGCTCGTATCTTCTCCCTTCCGTACAGGCTGCTGATAGCCGCCTGGCTTATAGGCTCCGTTCCGGCCGCCGCTCAAAAGACATCCTCGTTCCGCGACCCCTCCCAGCCCATGGCCGTAAGGGTGAACGACCTGCTTCGGCAATTGACCGACTCTGAAAAAGTTTCTTTACTGGGGTATCGCAGCGAGGCGGTGGACCGCCTCTCCATTCCTGCCTATAACTGGTGGAATGAAGCGCTCCATGGCGTCGCCAGGGCCGGGGAAGCAACGATGTTCCCCCAGGCCATCGGAATGGCCGCCACTTTCGATGATCAGCTGCTGCGGCAGGCAGGAGGTTACATTTCCACCGAGGCAAGAGCCAAGTACAACCTCTCAGCAGGCGTCGGCCGGCCTGAACAATACATGGGATTGACTTTCTGGTCCCCCAATATCAATATCTTTCGCGATCCACGGTGGGGACGGGGCCAGGAGACCTATGGAGAAGACCCATTCCTGACAGCCACAATGGGAGTGGCTTTTATCAGGGGCATACAAGGCGATGAAAGCCCCTATTTAAAAGCATCGGCGTGCGCCAAACATTTTGCCGTGCACAGCGGGCCCGAAGCCAACCGCCACACGTTCAACGCTATCGTCGATGAAAAAGATCTCCGGGAGACCTATCTCTACGCATTTAAAAAATTGGTGGACGCCCGCGTGGAATCCATCATGTGCGCATACAACCGTGTAAATGGCGAACCCTGCTGCACGGGTCCTACCCTCCTGCACCGCATACTGAAAGATGAGTGGAAGTTCAAAGGCCATGTAGTGACGGACTGCGGAGCCCTGGAAGATATCTTCAAAAGCCATAAGGTCCTCGATGGCCCCGTGGCTACTGCCGCAGCCGCCATCAAGGCAGGCGTGAACCTGGACTGCTCCAATGTCCTGCAAAAAGATGCGCTGCAGGCCGTCCGCCAGGGTTTGCTGACGCACGCCGATCTCGACTCCGCACTCGCGCCTTTGTTACGCACCCAGATGAAGCTTGGATTCTTTGATGATAAAGCGAATGACCCTTATCATTCCTATGGCGCGGACAGCATTCATAACGCTCCTCATACCGCTCTTGCCAGAACCCTTGCACAGGAAAGCATGGTGTTGCTGAAAAATGAAAAGGCCATCCTCCCCTTATCCATGGATAAATATCATTCCATCATGATCGCAGGACCCAACGCCTATTCTTTCGATGCGCTTTCCGGTAACTATCATGGCGTCGCTTCGCATATGGTCAGCTTCGTGGAAGGAATTACCGCCGCTGTAGGAGCCGGCGTCCGTATAGAATACGACCAGGGCAGCGATTATAAGGACACCACCCATTTCGGTGGTACCTGGGCGGCCTCCAATGCCGACCTGACCATCGCCGTTATAGGTCTCACTCCGGTGATGGAAGGTGAAGAAGGGGATGCCTTCCTCGCCCCTCATGGCGGCGACAAGGTGGACCTCGATCTCCCCGCAGCGCATATCGCCTACATCAAAGCCCTGCGCAAAAGCATCCGTAACAAGCCCCTGATCGCCGTCATTACTGCAGGCAGCGCCGTGGACCTCACATCCATCGAACCTTACGTGGATGCGATTATTCTGGCATGGTATCCGGGTGAACAGGGAGGCAATGCATTGGCTGACATCCTGTTTGGCAAACTTTCCCCTTCCGGGCACCTTCCCGTGACCTTCTACCGGAGCTTTAACGATCTTCCGTCCTACACCGACTATGGGATGAAAGGCAGGACCTATCGTTATTATAATGGTCCCGTCCAATACCCTTTTGGCTATGGGCTCAGCTATACGTCTTTTAGCTATAATTGGCAGCGGCAGTTGAACGGCGCTTACTCCGTGAAAGACACCATCAGCTGCATGATAGAAGTAAAGAATGAAGGGGCGATGGACGGGGATGAGGTCGTACAAGCCTATATCGAATATCCGTCCTCCGACCGGATGCCTGTGAAAGAGTTAAAAGGATTTCACCGGCTGTCCATCCCGCATGGCAATGGTAAGAAGCTTACCCTTTCCATTCCCGTCAATGACCTGCAGAAATGGGATCTGGCCAGCAGGAAATGGAAACTCTATCCGGGAAAATATAAAGTGGTCCTGGGTAGTCATTCACGGGATGAAAAGCTGCAGGCGTCCTTCACCGTCAAATAGACAGCCGGAACCTTTTCCGCTCCAATACACCCGTCAGGAGAACAATGAAGAATGCATAGAGCATGCATTTGACGATGCCCATGCCATCCGTACGCAGATTGGCAGGCAGCCGCCACTTTTCCCCTATCAGATGATAGACCGCGAAGTGGATATTGGGCAATAGATAACAGGTCAGGGTGCTGGTGCCTGCAGGCCTTATCACCTTATACCAGTTCCGCAGGCCCTTCAGGTCCATGACATAGGCCATGAAAGCAAAAGTCGCCAGGCTGATGCCCATGGAGAGCAGTATCCAGGAGGGCGTCGAACGGATCTTGGAGATGCCCCAGAAGGGCCTCAGCGCAAACCCTGCGGCAGCCGTCAATACGGCAAAAAGGAGCAGGATCAGCAGGCTCGGGACTGGTTTACCCCTATCGACGCCTTTGCGATAGATGATGGCCGCCAGGACGCCGCCCATCGTCAAGGCAGGCAGAGACCCGCTGCCCACGATCCAGAAAAAATTCCGCATTGGTTTTAGTACAAGCAACAAGCCCGCCTTGTCGGCAATGCACAGTCCTATAAAAAAGAAGAAAGATATCCAGAGCACAGGCTGCCGGCCCCGCGTCCAAAGGCAAAGACAGGCGCATATGAGATAGCACCATCCGATGAGCCCCAGGATCCCATACCAATGGGTCCGCAGCCAGATGGTGTGTCCATTATCCTCTCCTTTGTAAGCAAGCGCAAGAACAACCAGCAGCAGGATACCTGTTCCCTGCAACGAGCGCTTTCGCGTCACGCTCATCTCCCGGGGATAATCCAGCCATACAAGGAAAAAGGCGATGGTCGCCAGCAACAACCACCAATATTTTGGAATGATCGCCCCTTCCCTGACAAAATTCTCATAGTTGACATTATAAATGCCCATCACCAGGAGAGCCAGGCTCCGGTAGAGGACGTGGATCAGCGTGCTTTTGGGTGAATAGCCCTTGGCCGTCCTGTTGGCAATGGCAAAGGGAATGGAAAGGCCCACTATAAAAAGAAAGGCAGGAAATACGACGTCGGCCAACCCCATCCTGTCCTCCATCTCGCCGGCATGTTCCAGCCATGCGGGCACCCCTTGCACGGAAACCAGGTCATTTACAAAGACCATCAGCAGCATGGTAATGGCCCTGAATGCATCTACAGAAGCCAGCCGGCGGAAAACCATTGTCATAATATAGGCGTTGTTCGGTTGTGGTTAAAAATCGGGCCAAATTTCCCGCCGCTATAAAAATTTCTTCCAATAGAATAGCCAGTCGATCATCCGGCTGGTATAGCCGTATTCATTGTCAAACCAGGCCACCAGTTTGAGATGGTTCCCTACTACGGAAGTGAGGGTGCCGTCGATCAGGCAGGAATGCGTATTGCCTTTGATATCCAGCGATACCAGCGGCTCTTCGCTGTACTCCAGGATACCTTTATACTCCTGTTGCGCAGCCTTGCTGAAGAGGGAATTGATCTCCCGCGCAGTCACCGGCCGCTGCATCTGAACCGTGAGATCCGCCATAGCGCCATTGGCAACAGGCACCCGGGTCGATACGGCAGCGATCTTTCCCTGCAAAGGCGGCATCAGCCGCTCCAGGCTGACGGCCAGGTCGATCTCGACTGGGATAATGGACTCCGCAGCCGCCCTGCCCCTGCGGAACTGTTTATGCGGAGCATCCACCAGCTCCTGGCGGGAAGTATAGGAATGCAGGATGTTAAGGTGAGCAGATGTGATGCCGATGGAGTTCAGCAGATAAAGGATATGAGTGGAACAATTGGTCATACATCCTCCAGGTGAGATCACCAGGCTGTCGGCCGTCAGCAAATGCTGGTTAAACCCATAGATCAGGAGGGGAATATCAGAAGTCCCCGTAGTCGACAAAAGCACTTTCCTGGCGCCCGCCTCCAGGTGCAGGTTGACCCCTTCGCCATGGGAGAACTTTCCCGAGCACTCCAATACAACATCGACCCCCAGGTCCTTCCAGGGTAGACGCGAGGGATCTGCCTGGCGGAAAACAGCCATCTCTTTAGTACCGACGATGAACTTGCCATCCCGGTGCAGGACAGGCGACGGCAAAGTACCATACACGGAATCATAACGGAAAAGATAAGCCAGGTTATCGGTGTCCATGATATCGTTCACGGCCACCAGCTCCAAACCCCGCAGATCGATGAGCCTGCGGCCCAGAAGCCGCCCGATACGACCCATTCCATTGATTGCTACACGCATAATAGAGTATTTTGAAATGAACGGCAAATATCGATTACTTGATTGACAATCTCTTCCCGTTGGAAAAGAAGATCAGGCAACAAGGCAATTTTTAATACCTTTGCAAGTGTCCCGGGCCCGGGAACAACCATGTAACCGCATTACCCTTATACCTCGCCTCTCATGTCAGTATTGAACCATAAGCCCGGATTTCCTGACCGCATTCTGGTCATTGACGATCTTCCCATCATTCCTCTGGCGTTCCGGGAGATCTTGCGCACTATCGATTCCTCCGTAATAGTGGAATATTCCGATAATCTCTTTTCAGCGCTTTCATCGTTGACCTTCACCAATACCCGGTTTGACCTGGTGATCGCAGGATCGTTGCAGGACGGCTTTCCTGGGAATTTACAGCAGGCGGTAGCCGAGCTGAAAAAAAAATTCGGAGAGCCGAAAATAATGATTTATTCCAGCGCTTATGACCCGGCGATCATCGGGCATATGGCGACGACGGGCATCGATGCGTACGTTCACAGATTTGAATCCATCGAAGAGATCCGTAAGACCTATTGCCAGCTTGCTAAGGGAGAATCATACGTGTCGGAGATCTTCCATACGTTGTATTATGAATATAGGGATGGGTTAGGAAAGTGAGCATCCCGTTTGAGCACTTCAGGGCGCAGCGGACACTTCGCTCTGCGATCTCAGTATGGCATTGTCGGCCTCCCTGTTCTTAAGCACTTGCAGGTAGCTCAGCGCCAGGCGATTGCTGAAGGCCTCATACGCCTTTTGCGCCCATTGCATTGCCCCCGCGATGTCGCCGTTGATCTCGCTGATGATGGCCATGTTATAACAAGCCCTTCCGGCTATTTTTCTGCTGCCATTTGATGTTTCCTGCTGCCAGAGCCTGGCGGCGCCATCCCAGTTGCCGGTCCTGGCCATGCGCGTGGCAACAGTGAAATTAGCATTACCCCTGACATAATAATATCTCGACACGCGCATGGAATAGGGTACGATGCGGTAAGCGTAAGCTTGTCCGGCTTCATTGCCGACCCTGATAACCGCCTCTTTACGGCCGATGATCGCGGATGCCGCAGCCATGGGGTTTACGCTACTACCGGAAAAAACGAGGTTCTTTGAAAGAACAAATTCATCCAGGATATTCCGGCCGGCGGGGTCATAGATCCTCCAGCCTGTCTTTACCATGGTGTTCATGCTTATCTGTTGCTGAATGGCCGGGATATTTCCTACGATACTCTTCAAGGTGGTGGGGGCGGCGCCATAGCTTACCTTTGATTCCGTATCGAAAAGCTCCAATGAGAAAAGCACGTCCGTATTGCTTTCCCTGCATATTCTTTCCACCGTATCCCACGGCAAAGCAGACGGGAATACACCTGCTCCAAACGACCTGAGATCGAGGTCATTCAACGGCCTGACGGCCGAAAAACGGTTGTTTTTCATCAGTTCGTCAGCCAGGCCGGACATGCTGGCCCTGGCTCCTTCAGCCTGGAGGGTGCCGCTCTCCAGGGAAACGACCTTATGCAAGACGTCGACGGCCTTATTCTCATCTGCCGCCCTTGTCCTGTTGACAACGGCCACCGCCTTGATATTCGGCGGAAGGCTTACAGCAGCAGGTTGCGGTGCATTGAGGGACATTAAGTTCGTGGAGCTGCAGGAATAACAGGCCGCGATGATGCAAAAGAAGGCAATGGGGTTCTTCATATATAAGACGTTGGAGATTAGCCTTATTAGAACGAATTTACCGCAAATTTAGTATCCGCCTGCTGGCGGATCAGGGCCTTACAGCATCATATCCAGCGTATCCTCCTTCTTCCTGTAATAAAAGGCATCCAGTATGTAAAGGACTCCCATGATGGAAGCGAAAGCCCCAATGAGGAGCGTGATGCCTTCGGCCCTGGCAAACGGAAAGGATAAAAGCCCCGCCCCGAAAATAATGGAAAGGATACCCACCAGCAGAATGAACTTCCATCCACGAACGACACGGCGCAGATACAGCGCCGCCAACGTCTTTAATATCCCCACCAGCAGGATCCAGATCCCGATGAGATAAGGCAAAAGTATAAATGACAGCAGGGGATTGAACAATAGTACCAGCGCAAACAGAAAATGAAGAATGCTCTCGGCCTGCATCCAGCTGTTCTCGCGTGGATATTTCTTATTGGCGACGATCACTGTCTGCAGGAGCATCCCATTCAGAAGAAGGCCGGCGCCCGTATACTTAGCAAGCTTTACATAGCTGTTCAGGGGCCGCGTGAATGCCAGCACGCCGATGATCAGAAAAACAACGCCGACGGTCAGCAGCAGGATCCAAATGGAAGAATTCTTTCGCATGCGGGAAGATATGGAAAAAAATCCCTACTTTTGAAGTCATCAGATGATATGATGGCTACAAAAAACCAACTTTTACAGCGCCATTCCCTGGCGGACGCCGTTGTCAGCAAGCTGCAGCAGCAGCTATCCCTGGGCGAATACCAGCCGGGTGAAAAATTGCCTTCAGAGCCCGAGCTGATGGAACAATTCGGCGTGGGCCGCTCTACCATCAGGGAAGCCATCCGCATACTGGCAAATACGGGGATGGTTTGCGTCCGGCAGGGCTCGGGGACATTCGTGGAAGAGCAGAAAGGCATCTCGGAACCGCTGTCCCAACGGCTGAAAAGAGCCGCTGCGCACGATCTCGACGAGGTAAGGCAGCTATTGGAAATGAAAATCGCAGAGAAGGCGGCGCTTCACCGCAGTAAGAAAGATATCGAAAAAATGAAAGCCCTGTTGAAGAAAAGAGATGCTGCCGCAAAGGCGGGCGATACGGAAGAAACCATCCATGCCGATATACAATTCCATATAGCTATTGCAGCCGCCAGTCGCAACGACATCCTGGCGGACCTGTACAGGGCATTTGCAGAGCACCTGACCCTGCATTTCCGCCAGCTGCATCAGGATACCGGCGCATTTATCCGTACGCAGCAATTACACGAATCACTGTTACAAAGCATCATCGACCAGGACGCTGAAAAAGCCTGGTACTGGTCGTCAAAGATCGTAGCACACTAAAAAGTTCAACATGTCCGACACACTTGCAGGTCAACCCATCGCCGTCTCCAAAGACATCGCACAAAAGACCGTCTTTCCCATCCTGGTAGCCATCAGCGTTTCGCATCTGCTGAACGACACCATGCAATCCCTAATCCCTTCCACTTACCCTTTGCTGAAAAAATCCCTTCACCTGGATTTCGGGCAGTTGGGACTTGTCACCTTCTGCTTTCAGCTGACAGCCTCGTTACTCCAGCCATTCGTAGGACTATATACGGATAGGAAACCACAGCCCTATTCGCTGGCCATCGGCATGTGTTTTACATTGATGGGTTTGGTATTGTTGTCGCAGGCCGCCAGTTTTCACCTGGTGCTGGTAGCCGTATGCCTGGTGGGCATAGGCTCTTCCATCTTTCACCCCGAAGCTTCACGCCTGGCGCATATGGCTTCCGGAGGTCGGACAGGTATGGCACAATCCCTCTTCCAGGTGGGTGGCAACGCAGGCAGCTCCCTGGGGCCCCTGTTGGCTGCACAGATCATTGCTCCATATGGGCAGTCGCGGATATTGTGGTTCTCGCTGGCCGCCCTCCTCGCTATCGCCGTGCTGCTGCGCACCGGCAGCTGGTACAGTCGGAACATCACCCTTCGCAAAAAGAAACAAAGCACTGCCGGGGATATCCATCCCGCGCTTAACAGGAGAAAAGTAGCTTTTGCCCTGGCCATCCTGCTGGTGCTGATCTTCTCCAAATATTTCTACATGGCCAGCATGTCGAGCTATTACACTTTCTTCCTGATGGATAAGTTCCACGTATCTGTCCAGAGTTCGCAGATGCACCTGTTCATCTTCCTTTTTTCCGTTGCAGCCGGAACTCTCATCGGAGGGCCCATCGGCGACCGCATCGGCCGGAAATATGTCATCTGGTTCTCCATCCTGGGCGTGGCGCCTTTCACGCTGTTGCTCCCCTATGCCAACCTTTTCTGGACCAGTGTGCTCACTGTATTTATCGGGGTAATACTCGCTTCGGCCTTCTCAGCCATCCTGGTCTATGCGCAGGAGCTGGTGCCGGGAAAAGTGGGGATGATCGCGGGATTGTTCTTCGGACTGGCTTTTGGAATGGGCGGCATCGGCGCCGCCGTGTTGGGTAAGCTGGCGGATCGCACCAGCATCAGCTACGTGTTCCATCTCTGCGCTTACCTGCCCTTATTAGGATTGCTCACCGGGCTCCTCCCCAACGTCGGCCACAGGCCCACGGCCCGAAAAAAGTCTTAACTAACCAAAAAGAAAAAGGCCATCCCGTGAACGGGACGGCCTCTAACGATTGTTTGCCATATGAAAAAAAGCTTATTTCTTGGTGGTATCCTTCTTAACGGTATCCTTGATAACCGTAGTAGAATCGTGCTTAACGGTGTCAACAGATTTAGTAACGGAATCCTTAACAACTGTAGAATCAGTTTTAGTTTCTGTGCTGGAGCTGTTGTTACATGCTGCGAAAGCGCCGATTGCTAATACGAAAAAGAACTTTTTCATGTTGAGACTTTTTGTTTGTTAATTGAATGGTTTCCAGTTAATACCTATAGGATCAAAAAGTAACCCCCGTTTTTCAGTGTTTTTTATATATTATTTTTCAGCATGCGTAAAAATCACGGATTGATACTACAACTGACTTATTTTACTTTTTTTGTCCCTATCTTGGGTTACAAATCCTACATTTCGGTATTAAATATAGCATCAGCGTGAGGACCGCAAACAACGAACAGCAATTACTCCAGGGACTGGCTCTAAACGATCGAAAAGCCATCGAAACCATTTATAAACAGCATTATAATATGGTGCAATCCCTGATCCTGAATAACAATGGTTCTCCCGACGATGCAAGGGATATATTCCAGGAAGCCATGATCGTGTTGTTCGAGAAAGTGAAGTCCGGCTCCTTTGAACTGAATTGCCTTATAAAGACCTACCTCTATTCCGTATGCCGCCGCCTGTGGCTCAAACGCCTCAGCCAGCAGCAACGAATCTCTCCTGAAGTTGAGAAGTTGGAAGAGACCGTACCCGTAGAAGAAGACCTGGAACTGCACGAACAAAAAGACCTTGACTTCCAGGTGATGGAAAGATCGATGAAAAACCTGGGCGAGCCCTGTAAAAGTCTCCTGGAAGCTTATTATCTCCAGAAGAAAAGCATGGTGGAAATAGCCGGCAGCTTCGGGTATACCAATGCCGATAATGCTAAAAATCAGAAGTATAAGTGCCTGATGCGATTGAAGAAATTATTTAGCCAGTATAAAAAATAAGCAGCGTTATGCAAGAGACAACCATATTAGAAACCATCGAAAGATACATCCGGGGCGAAATGCTGCCTGAGGAGCGTGTGTATTTCGAACAGCTGCGGAAGTCCAATCCCGGCGTCGATCAGATGGTAGTGGAGCATACGATCTTCCTCAACCAGATGAACCAATATGGCGAGACGAAAGAGCTGAAGTCCCGTCTCAGCGAGATCCATGAGGCACTTTCCGCCACAGGCGAGATCCGTGAAGAACGCCCTGCAAAGGTGGTGGTCCTCTGGAAAAAATACAAAAGGGTCGTCTGGGTGGCAGCCAGCATTGCAGGGGTGACGGCGCTTTTCATCAGCAGCGTTATCTCTTACTTCTCGCCAAAACTGAACAGTGCCCAGGTTGAATTATTGGGCAGACGCCTGTCCGTCCAGGAAAGCCGGCTGAATAAGGTTGCCATCAAGCTCGATAGCAATAATACGGTGATCGCGGAAACTTCACGGGCCATCTTCACCACCGGTGGCACGGGCTTTCTCATAGATGCCAGAGGTTACCTGGTCACCAACTCCCACGTAGTGAAGGGTACGGGCCGCATAGAAGTACAGAATAGCCTGGGTGAATACAAAGCCCGGCTGGTGTACCGAAATGACACGACGGACCTGGCCGTTCTGAAAATAGAGGACAGCACCTTCAAAGCTTCTCCTATCCCCTACGGCATCAGCAAGACGGGCATGGAGCTGGGTGAAGAGATCTTTACCATGGGCTATCCCCGTAATGAGATCGTTTATGGCAAGGGCTACATGAGCGCCAAAACAGGTTATGATGGCGATACGGTCACCTGCCAGATCACGGTCCCGGCTAACCCCGGCAACAGCGGCGCACCTGTTCTCAATAAAGACGGGGATGTAGTAGGTATTATACGGAGCAGCCAGCATGATGCGCAAGGATTCGTCTTTGCCATCCGCAGCAAGAATATTTTACATACGCTGAACCTCATGAGGAACGACAGCACGCTTAGCCGTATACACATCCCACTGACCTCAGCGATAAAGGGACTGGACAGGGAACACCAGGTCCAGCGAATACAGGATTGTATCTTTATAGTGAAGCAATAAAAAAAGGCGGGGTATACCCGCCTTTTTGATGATTAGTAGATCTTGTTGGGATATTCCCCTTTTGCGATCAGCTTGTTCAGACTTGCCTGGACATCAGGCGCATCTTCCTTGTACGTCACACCGAACCATTGCGCATCCGTCGGGATCACTTTGATAGCTCCCTTCCCATCCTGGATGAACTTGTCCCCGATGATGGGAATAAAGAACTCAGCCTTGGGATTCGTTCCCTGCTCTTTCAGGAATTCCGCAAAAAGCTTGGTGATATACGGGAACACCGAAGGCGCAAAACACCAGAAGTTCATGGACACCTTTGAATCGAAAGGAACTTCGAACTTCTTATCCCCCTCCTCATACGTGATCTTGTCGCCATCCTGGTAGATCTTCGTACGCTCGGCAATGGAGACCAGGTTGCCCCCGCCATCCACCTGGCAAACGCCCCTGCTCACCGTCCCATTGTCGGACAAGGTCTTCGCCAGCTCATAGCCGATGATGGAATACAGCTTGTCATTGACATCCTTTGTCAAAAAGGCATATGCCTTTTCAAATGCATCCCGGCCGTAGAAATCATCCGCATTGATGACGGCAAAAGGCTCGTGCACCACTTCCTGGGCACAAAGGACGGCATGGGCCGTTCCCCAGGGCTTTGTACGCTCGGCTGGCACCTGGAAGCTCCCGGTATAGGCATGCAGGTCCTGGAACACATAGTCGAGAGCCACCTTGTCTTTCCACTTAGGCTCGAATATATTTTTAAAATCTTCGGCAAAGTCTTTGCGTATAATGAACACTACTTTCTTAAACCCCGCGCGAACAGCATCATAAATAGAATAATCCATGATAGTTTCACCATTGGGCCCAAAACCCTGAATTTGCTTCATACTGCCGTACCTTGATGCCATGCCGGCCGCTAAGATCAAAAGTGTTGGTTGCATTTATCGTATTTTTAATTTAATGCACGAAAATAAAAAATTACTCATAGAGTATGGACAATTTATTAATGGATAATTTAATGAAACCGACATTTAATTATCCATTATCTATCCAGACCGTCGAATTACCTGAACTGGCACAACATCATGTCAGCATGGACGTCCTCCGCCTGGACCTGATACATCCTGTCATTTCCGGGAATAAATGGTTCAAGCTGAAAGAATGGCTGCGCATCGCCGCAGCCGGTGGAGGCAGCCATCTCATTACATTCGGCGGCGCCTGGTCGAATCATATCATCGCGTCCGCCTTCGCTGCCAGGGAAGCCGGTTTGTCCGCTACGGGTATCATCAGAGGCGAAAAGCCGGCAAGGCTATCAGCCACCCTGTCCGCTGCTGCAGCATATGGTATGCGGCTGGAATTTATCACACGGACAGCTTACAGGCAGAAAGACGACCCTATATTCCTTGCCGGCCTCTCCACGCGCTATCCTGGCGCCGTCATTATCCCTGAAGGCGGCGCCGGTGAGCCAGGTATCAAAGGTAGCATGGACATCCTAAGGGAAATAGATAGCAGCCCTTATTCACATATCCTGTGCGCGGTAGGCACAGGCACTACCTTCAAAGGATTGTCCGCGGCAGCAAGCACCAGCCAGGAGGTCATAGGCATCTCCGCGCTGGCGCCTCCTTATCATTTTGGAGGTTACGCCCGCCACACACCGGAATTGCTGGAATTCATGAATCATTTTTACAGGACCACCGGCATACCGTCGGATTTTGTCTACACCGGTAAATTGTTTTACGCTACACTGGATATGGTCCGCAAAGATCATTTTCCGCCTGATTCACGTTTATTAGTCATTCATAGTGGTGGTTTACAAGGCAACAGGGGTTTACCGCCGGGATTATTGTATTTTTAGGTCTGGAATATAAAACATCTTATCAATAAATTCGTTATGCCTGTTATGCTCAGGACGCTGGCCTTTTCTTTCATCCTTTTTTTTTCATTGAGCGCCAGTGCGCAGGATACGCTTCCCAGGTTCTCCGTTACAGCCAGGGGTCCCGGAAAGATCCTTGTCAGCTGGCATAACCGCTATCCCAAGGTCTCCCAGATAAGCATACAGCGTTCCTCCGACAGCCTAAGAAATTTCACCACCCTCCTGACCGTTCCGGACCCGCATCTGCCCGAGAATGGCGCCATGGACCTGAAAGCCATCCATCCCAATTTCTATTACCGCCTGTTCATCGTCCTGGAAGAGGGCAAATACCTTTTCACAGCCGCTAAAAAACCACAGACGAATACAGGCGTTGCCCCGAATACCACGCAGGACGACACGGACGAGTCCGATGCCATCCTGGCAAGAACAGATCATCAGCGGGTGATGTTCCTGGACCCGCAGCATGTAAAAGGGACACCGCAGATCAAAAGCCCTTCCAGCATCCAGGGCGGATTACGCGAAATAGAAGTGCAAAAGACTGTATATATCAAAAAGGGGGAGACGGTGCTGACACAGATCCCCGGCAACAGGATCCGCGCATTCAGGGATTCCCTGCTCACCAAAACCAAGGATACGCTTATCTTCATCGATGGCGACAGCCTGCTGATCCGCCCTTTCGTACCCAAAGAAATCTACCGCGCCTCTTCCTATGTGTTCACGGGCAAATATGGCAATATTCAGGTCGCACTGCCCGACGCAGCGAAGAAACACTATGCCGTCAAATTCTTTGACGAAGAAAATAAATTGTTGTTTGAAATATCCGCTATCAAAGCCCCTTCCCTCATCCTGGATAAAAGTAACTTCCTCCACGCGGGATGGTTCAGGTTCGAGCTCTATGAGGACGGTCAGTTAAAGGAAAAGAACAGGTTTTTTATTCCGAAAGAGTTCTGAGCGCCACGTCAAAGACCTCCTCAAACCGGCGCCGGACCTCGTGTTTCACGGCTTCAAGGGGGACGGATCGCCCCAGCTCTTTTTCCAAGGAGGTCACCTGCTTATCCTGTATGCCGCAAGGCACGATGTTGCCGAAATAATCCAGGTCGGTGCTTACATTGAAAGCAAATCCATGCATGGTGATCCACCGGCTGCACCGGACGCCGATCGCGCATATCTTACGTTCCCGCCCTTTCACACCCGGATCCAGCCACACGCCGGTCTCTCCCGGCGACCGGTCGCCCTGCAGACCATAGGTCCTCATGGTAAGTATGATGACCTCTTCCAGGTTGCGCAGGTACCTGCCGATATCCGTATAGAACCTTTCCAGGTCAAGGATGGGATAGCCAACGATCTGACCCGGCCCGTGAAAGGTGATATCACCGCCACGGTTCGTCCGAAAGAACTGGATTCCTTTTTGATGCATGCGGTCTTCATCGATCAGCACATTTTCCATATGGCCGCTCTTTCCCAGGGTATACACAGGGGGATGCTCCACAAAGAGCAGGTAATTGGCCGTGAAAGGCCCTTCCCCGTCAGGGATCTCCCCGGCAGCCACGCTTTCCGCCAGCCGTTTGGCTTCCGTTTTGATCCGGACATTTTCCTGCAGGAGCGACTCCTGGTAGTCCCATACCTGCTTATATTCCACTTTCCCCAGGTCCCTGAACAGCACTTCTTGCATGTGGTAAAGTTACGATTTCCCCGGGGAATAGGTACCTTTGCGCCATGACGGGAGAACAGGAACTGGAAGAAACTACGCCATCGGACGGATCGGAAGAGCTGTACGAACGAATGAACCTGAAAGTAGACAAGGGACAGGAACCCATGCGCATTGACAAATTCCTGGTCCAGCGCATAGAGAACGCCTCCCGCAACAAGATCCAGAAAGGCCTGGAGAACGGCATGGTCCTGGTCAATAATAAGCAGGTGCAGCCCAATTATAAGATCAGGCCATTGGACGAGATCGTCGTCTATTCCGATAAGGAAGTGCACGGCGAAGAGATCATTCCGGAAGAAATGCCGCTGAACATCCGTTATGAGGATGAGGAAATTATGATCATCAACAAACCGCCAGGCCTGGTGGTGCACCCCGCCAGCGGCAATTATTCCGGCACCCTGATCAATGGCGTAGCCTGGTACCTGCAGCAAAAGAACCATGCCATCAACGAGAACAACCTCCCCCGCTTTGGCCTGGTTCACCGCATCGACAAGAACACCAGCGGGCTGATGGTCCTGGCCAAAACGGAGCGGGCAGTCCGCAGCATGGCCAAACAGTTCTTCGACCACACGGTCAAACGTCAGTACATGGCCCTTGTCTGGGGTGACCTGGCCGAGGAAGAAGGCACCATCGTCGCCCATGTAGGCAGGCACCAGCGCTTTCGCAAGCTCTTTGACGCCTACCCCGAAGGCGAACATGGCAAAGAAGCCATCACCCATTATAAAGTATTGGAAAGATTCGGTTACACCACCCTGGTACAATGTGTGCTCGAAACGGGCCGCACTCACCAGATCCGGGTACATATGCAGCACATCGGTCACCCGCTTTTCAACGACGACACCTATGGAGGCGATAAGATCGTAAAAGGTACGGTGTTTAGTAAGTACCGGCAATTTGTGGACAACTGTTTCGCCGTCTGCCCCCGCCATGCCCTGCACGCGAAGACCATCGGCTTTGTCCATCCCGGCACCGGAAAAGAAATGCTATTCGAGAGCGAGCTGCCCGCCGATATGCAGCAGCTCATTGAAAAATGGAGGGGATATATCACCCACAGACCTGTGTGAAACGCCGGCTTATTTAGGGAAGCTCATCTTATAGTCCACCCTGACCTTCCCCCGCGTAATGTCGTCCAACTTGCCTTTCAACAGCTTGCGCTTCAACGGCTTCAGATAGTCGATGAAGAGCTTGCCCTCGATATGGTCGTATTCATGCAGGATGATACGGGCAGAGATGCCATTGAATGTCTTCGTATGGGACTCGAAGTGCTCGTCCACGTATTCCAGGGTCACCTCTTCATGTCTGAATATATCTTCCCGTATCTTGGGAATGCTGAGGCAGCCTTCGTTATAAGCCCATTCCTCACCATTGAGCTTTACAATATGCGCATTGATAAATACCTGCTTGATGCCGGGCCCGTCGGGGTACTTGTCCTTTTCGTCCTCCTCCAGGTTCTCGAAGATCTGGGAAGAATCCACTACAAAAAGACGGATATCACGGCCTATCTGCGGAGCCGCGAGCCCTACCCCGCTGCTGTAGTACATCGTCTCCCACATATCCTCTATCAACTTCGCCAGTCCGGGATAATCGGGTGAAATGTCTTTGCCTACGGTTCGCAGGATCGGATCGCCATAAGCTACAATCGGTAAAATCATATTGGACGCAAATTTAAAAGAAAAATAATAAATCACCTGCCGCTCCTGCCCAGGTACTCCTGCAGCATGATGGTGGCGGCAATTTCATCCACCAATGCCTTGTTCTGCCGCTGTTTTTTCTTCATCCCCATTTCGATCATGGCCCTCGACGCCATTTTGGATGTATATCGTTCGTCTACAGTGAGGAGAGGTATGGCAGGGAACTCCTTTTGCAGCCGCAACAGCAGCTCGCGTACCAGGGGCGTGCCATGGGTATCAGTGTCGTCCCAGTTGGTGGGCCACCCTACCAGCAGCAGTTCCACTACTTCCTTTTTGAAATAGTCTTTCAGGAAAGCGATCAGCCTGGGGGATTCCACCGTGGTCAGCCCGCTGGCTATGATCTGCAGAGGGTCCGTCACCGCTATACCGGTACGCTTCAATCCATAATCGATGGCCATGATACGGGACATGCTAACTGTTGTTTTTTATAAATTCTTCGGGCCGGCACACCGGCAATACAGCGCTCGCAGCCTTATCCAGGGTGCTGTCCCGGGTGATGAAATAATCCAGCTTGTGGTGCAGTGCAGTGTAATATTGCAATGCTTGCTCCACATCCGTTATCCGGGAGTGCAGGGCATTGACCGCGATCTCGTGACCAATGTCGATGACCTGGATATCCGCCAGCAGGGCCGCCAGGAGCTCCTTGGCTTTCCCGGCTCCATAAGCTTTTGTTAACCAATATGCAGTCACATTGACAACATTCGTTGTGATAAAGATCTGTACCCTGCCATTCATCGCCCATTCCATCAGCCGCCGGGCAGACGCATAAGCCTCACGTTTGAGCGTGAAATCCAGGAGAATGTCCGTGTCGAGGAATATTCTAAACGCCATTTTGACGATGGTATTGGTCCTTCAGGTCCGCATGCACGTCAAAAGCCGGCGTTTCCAGTTGATCCACCATATCCAGGATATTCGTCCGGGGCATGGGTTTGGTGACGGTCCGGAAATAGCTTTCCACCAGTTCCGACACGCTCATATTCTTGCCGGCAGCATATGCTTTCATGGATTCGACGAGCCCGGCGTCTATGGTAAGGTTGAGTCGCTCCTTCATGAAGTGTGAATGTCTTTAAAAATGCAAATATACGCATAAATCTATATTATGCGCATACGTTTTTATAGATGGTTCAGATTCCATCCATGACCTCCCGACAAATAAAGGTCTGAAATGACAAAAACCGCGAAAACGACACTGGCGATGCCATTGGCGGTCATGAAAGCAAGATTCACCCGGCTGAGATCATTCGGTTTGACGATGGCGTGCTGGTAGATCAGCATGCCCAGGAATACAGCTACCCCCAGCCAGTAGGATAAGCCGAAATGCCCGTGGAGTCCGGCGGCTGCCACACAAAGGGTGCTCAGCAAATGGAGGAACTCGGAGACGTGAAGCGCTTTGCCTTTTCCCAGCCATGAAGGCATGGAATATAAGTTCTGTTTGCGATCGAATTCCTCATCCTGCAAAGCATAGATGATATCGAAGCCGCTTACCCAGAAAATAACGGCAAATGAAAAGAGCAGGGGCAGGAGATCGAAATGCCCCGTCACCGCAAGATACGCGCCGATGGGAGCAAGCGACAGGCCCACGCCCAGCACGAGATGACAGAAAGGAGTGAAACGCTTGGTATAGCTATACCCCAGCACTACGGCCAGGGCTACGAAAGACAAAGCAAAACAAAGTGGATTGATGAACCAGGTACAAACGACAAAAGCCAGGCAATTGACGATAACGAATCTTAATGCGCTGTTCTTCGAGATGATGCCTGCCGGTATCTCACGAATGGCCGTGCGGGGATTGAGCGCATCCCATTTCACGTCCAGCCAGCGGTTGAAGGCCATGGCGGCGCTGCGGGCAAAGATCATACAAGCGACTACCAGCAGGAACTTCAGCATCACATCCTCAAATGAATGGGGCATGTATTTTAATATTTCTTTCGCCGCAGAAACAGGAGCGGTACTGACAAATCCTCCGGCAAAAAAGCCTGTCATGTCATTAAAATACCTTATCCCCAGAAAAAACCCGATCATCGCAAATGGCATCGCGAAAATAGTATGTGAAAAACGGATCAGGCTGAGATAATTCTTTACTGTACTCATAGTTTATATGCTCTTGCCAATTCCCACAGGACAATACCCGCGGCAATGGAAATATTTAGCGAATGTTTCATGCCCCACTGGGGGATCTCCACACTACCATCACACAGCTTTAAAGCCTCTTCCCCCACCCCGCTGACCTCATTCCCGAATACAACAACGGTCTTCCCGGAATGTTGGGCCGTCAGCTCCTGCAGGGGGATGCTCCTCTCCACCTGCTCCACCGCAAAGACCTTATACCCTTCTTCCTTCAGCTGCTGCAGCGCCTCCCGGATGTCCTGGAAATATTTCCATTCCACGGTCTCCGTCGCTCCCAGCGCCGTCTTGTGGATATCCCTGTGTGGCGGCCTTGGCGTATACCCGCAGAGATAGATCCCCCGGATAAGAAAGGCATCCGCCGTCCGGAATACGCTGCCCACATTGTGCATGCTGCGGATATTGTCCAGGACTATCACCACCGGCATCTTCTCCGACTGCCTGAACTCATCCACCGACAACCGGCCCAGTTCATCCATACCCAGTTTGCGCATGCGCAAAGGTAAATTACCGCTCATGCATTTATACTTTCGCTGGCCGATTTTATTTGCCTTTTTTGCCTACTTTCCACCAACTTATCCCCATACCGAAAGCCTCACCATCCATTTGTTGAGGCTTTCTTATTTTTGCCCCCCATGGCAAAATCCAGCGCAGACACTCCTCTCATGCAACAGCACCGGGCCATCAAACAGAAATACCCCGATGCCGTGCTCTTATTCCGCGTAGGCGATTTTTACGAAACCTTTGGCGGAGATGCTATCATCGCCTCCAAAGTGCTGGGTATCACCCTTACCAAACGCAACAATGGGGCCGCCTCCGCTTCTGAATTGGCCGGCTTCCCCCATCACTCGCTGGACACCTACCTCCACAAGCTGGTACGGGCGGGCTATCGCGTGGCCATATGTGATCAATTGGAAGACCCCAAAGCCGCCAAAGGTATCGTCAAACGCGGCGTCACGGAAATGGTGACACCCGGTGTCGCCACCAACGACAAGCTGCTGGAAGGCAGCAGCAACAACTTCCTGGCCGGTGTCTATTTCCCCCCCGAGTGGCCGGACGCCAGGGACGACCTGGGCATCGCTTTTTTAGACATCAGTACGGGAGAGTTCTTCGTGGCGGAAGGCAATACGGAATATATAGATAAATTACTGCAAACCCTCCGCCCCGCCGAAGTCATCTTCCAGCGCAATTTTCAGAAACATTTTAAAGAGATGTTCGGATCCCGGGTATACACCTATACCATGGAAGACTGGATCTTCGAGGAAGGATATGCATCGGAAAGCCTGCTCAGGCATTTCCAGACCCACTCCTTTAAAGGGTTTGGTGTGGACAACATGCGGGAAGGTATTATTGCGGCAGGCGCCGTCCTCCATTACCTGAAGGACACAGAACACCCCCACCTTCAGCACATCAGCTCGATACAGCGCATAGACAGGGAAGACTACCTGTGGATGGACAAATTCACCATCCGCAACCTGGAGCTGCTGGGCAGCGGCGAGGGCCGCGAACAGGGATTAAGCCTTCTCAAGGTGCTGGACCATACGGTTTCACCCATGGGGGCCAGACTGTTGAAACGTTGGCTCCTCATGCCGCTGAAGGATGCTAGCCGTATCCAGGAACGTCTGGATGCCGTCGAATTTTTTATTAAGGACCCGGACCTGCGCAGTGAACTGTCCCGGCATATTCAACAATGCGGCGATATAGAAAGGCTGGTCAGCAAGATCCCCGTGAAGAAGATCAATCCCCGGGAACTGCTGCAGCTGGCGAGGGGCCTGCAACACATCGACGAGATCAAAAAAGATGGCCCCGGCTTCCCCAATGAGCATGTCCGTCTGCTCGCTTCCCGGCTGTCCCCCTGTCAGCCCATCATGGAAAGGATCTTTTCCACGATCATGGACAATCCTCCGGTCGCTGCCGCAAAAGGCGACACCATACGACCCGGCATACACGAGGATCTGGACCGCTTGCGGAAGATCGCCTCCGGCGGCAAGGAATACCTGGTTGAGCTGCAGCAGAAAGAGGCGGAAAGATCCGGCATTTCGTCCCTGAAGATAGGATTCAATAATGTCTTCGGCTACTACCTGGAAGTCACCAACACCCACAAGCATAAAGTGCCGGGTGAATGGATGCGGAAGCAAACCCTGGCAAACGCAGAGCGCTATATCACTCCTGAACTGAAAGAATACGAAGAGCAGATCACAGGCGCCGAGGAAAAGATCCTCGCACTGGAAACAGACCTGTACGATCAGCTCGTGTCAGCCCTGCAGGAATGCATCGCACCCATGCAGGTGAACGGCCACGTATTGGCCGAGCTGGACTGCCTCCTTTGTTTCGCCGGCAATGCGCTGCAATACAACTATAAAAAACCAGTCCTCCACGCAGGGCATGAGATGGAGCTAAAAGGCAGCCGTCACCCCGTCATCGAAAGGAACTTACCCGCCGGCGAACCCTACATCGCTAATGACCTCCTCCTGGATCCTCATGCACAGCAGATCATCATTCTCACAGGTCCGAATATGAGCGGCAAGAGCGCCTTACTACGGCAGACCGCGCTGATCACCCTGATGGCGCACATGGGAAGCTTCGTGCCCTGCGATTCGGCCAGGATCCCCCTGACAGACAAGATCTTCACCCGGGTAGGCGCCTCCGACAACCTCAGCGGAGGTGAATCCACCTTCATGGTAGAAATGAACGAAACGGCCAGCATCATCAACAACATCACTCCCGGCAGCCTTGTCCTGCTGGATGAGATCGGGCGGGGAACATCTACTTATGACGGCATCTCCATTGCCTGGAGCATCGCGGAATACCTGCACAACTCACCGCATCTGCCTAAAACACTTTTTGCAACCCACTACCACGAGCTCAATGAACTGGAGAACAAGCTGACCCGCGTAAGGAATTATCACATCACGAATAAAGAAGTAGGTAACCGGGTGATCTTTCTCCGCAAACTGGCCCCGGGTGGCAGCACCCACAGCTTTGGCATCCACGTAGCCAGGATGGCCGGCATGCCCGCAACCCTGCTGCAACGCGCCAACGAGATCCTGCACCAGCTGGAAAACAAACACGTAGACTCCCCCGTCGGTGATACGATCAGAGACATGGCAGCACCGAAGATGCAGCTGTCCATCTTCGATGCGCATACGGAAGCATTCGAAACCATCCGGCGCCTGCTGGAAAGCATGGATATCAACCGGCTGACACCCGTGGAAGCCCTCCTGAAACTGCAGGAGATAAAAAGCGTCCTGAAATAACCTTCCGGCGCCCTCTTTCCGTCCATCCCTCAGCCCGTTTTGTCCGCCAGAGACACGCGCTTGTCCCAAAAAAACATCCCTGCACCGCCCAATTGCGTTTCGTGTGTTAATTTACGTTAGCCGGGCGTACCCGCCCCACTTGCCGTCAGATCGAAAAAGAGTCATTGCAATATGACATAATTTCGTTAAATTAGTTTTGTATCTGCTGATAATAAACCTTCTTTCTTAAACGATTGTCCTATGATCAGATATGTTTATCAGTTGAGAGATTTCCGTAGTTGGCTCAGAGGCTTTGGCAAGATATTGAAGCTTCCAGTCATAGCCGGAAAGATACAGATCCCCCGCTCCATGGGTGAAGGGTATATTATGGCTGCCAACATCAATTCCGATATATCCTACGTCATCATGAACTTCTCGCTTAATGACGACCTTGTCTTCCTGCGTAAAAAATCT
The DNA here is from genome assembly GCF_030546645.1 of Flavitalea plasmicola. Lineage (GTDB taxonomy): Bacteria > Bacteroidota > Bacteroidia > Chitinophagales > Chitinophagaceae > Puia. The sequence continues at coordinate 878,158 of NZ_JAUOTO010000004.1, read as the reverse complement.
TCCTTATACGGGCTAAGCCTTTTCTTTAACCAGGTCACCGTCAGCGATTTTTTTGTGATCCGCGAACCGCACAATTCCGTCACGGATAAAAGCCCCAACCAAAGCAATATCTTTTTGTCTTCCACCAATTACGACCTGGAAGTGACTTATTCCAGGAATTCCCGCCTGAAACGCGTAGGCATCTTCTTCAGCCCCTCTTTCGTCGGCAGAGCCATAAAAAAAGATATCCTGCTGGACCTATTGGTATATGCAGACAATCGTCTGCGCAATATCAACAAGGAGCCCATCACTTTCGAATACAGACAATTGCTGGAAGATATTTTCACCGCCGACTTTCAATCGCCCGTCACCCATCTCCTCCTGCAGAACAGGGTGCTCATGCTCGCCGAAAAATTCCTGCACACTTTCCTTACCAAGGCGCCGCTGCTGAAAGAGACCGGCGGGCTCAAACAAAAAGATAAAGAAAAAGACCTGGAAGCCCTGAAAGACGTGGAACGCATCCTCAGCAATAATAAACTGGACAAATTTCCTTCCATCGACATGCTGTCGAAGACCGCGATGATGAGCTCAACCAAACTAAAGACCAAGTTCAAACAGATATACGGAATGAAACTATATGAGTTTTATAACCGTAACCGACTGGAAAAAGCCAAGGAAATGTTGCAAACAGGCAAGTACAGCGTGAAACAGGTAGGATTGAACATCGGTTTTTCAAATTTGAGCAATTTTGCAAAGGCATTCAAAAAAGAGTTCGGTATCCTTCCCAAAGAGATCCTGAAAGGTCGGTGACAATACTCTGATACGGTGACATAAGATTTTGTTAAATAGCGTATACAGCTATTATTGCGCTCATTGCAGGTATTTCTTGCCCCTGATTTGTCGTAATTTTGCCCTCTTGCCGTATAATAGCACTCCTCTTACCCTATCCATTCAAACCACGACAGCTGCCTGAATTTTAATTTTTTCACGAGACTTACCTCGAAAAATAGTGAACATGGTAATGCATTCATTCAAGCTGGAAAATTATGAACAATGGTTGGAAGAATTTGCAGCCCTGCTGCACGTTCCTGTTAAAGACCATCTGTTAGTTTTGCCCTCTCACATAGGAGAAGGAACGATCATGGCCCACACTATGAGCCCTCAGCTTTCCTATGCCGTTATGAATTTCAAGCTGAGATCCGACCTGGAACTTTACCGGGAATCGGATGGCGCCAAAGGATTCTCCCTTTCCTTTAACCAGGTGGAAGTAAACAAAGAGGTCCGGTTGAATGGCGACCAGGCCATCATGGCAGATAAAGGGACACTTCGCAATGATATCTTCCTTTCAGATACACGCGATCCCCTGCATTTGAGGATACCGGCCGGCAGCCAGATCAAAAGATTGGTGATCTTTGCCACACACGACCTGGCTTCCCGCTATCTGTCTGCCGAACTGTTGGAAAAGCTCGAAACCTTTGCAAGAGCCAACAGCCTTTCCGAAAACCCCTATTTTGTCAACCTCCCTCACCGGGAAACGTTGAAAGAGTTGTTCGAAATGAAGGAAAATGATCCGTTAAGCCAGATACGCCGTCTGTCACGCATCATCCACCTGGTGGAGAAATTCCTGACCTCTTTCCTGCGCCAGGAGCAGGCCAGCCTTCCCAGGGCCATCAAAAAGAACGACCTGGAAAGCATGCAGCACATCGAACAAATCCTCAGCAGCAAGCTGGAAGGTTTCCCTTCCCTGGAGTCGCTGGCTCATGAAGTGTTCATGAGCACCAGCAAACTGAAGAATCTTTTCAAACAACTGTACGGTCATACCCTGTATGATTATTACAATAAGAACAGATTACAACGCGCAAAAGAAATGCTGATCACCGGGCAATGCAGCATCAAGCAGGCCGGCAGCGAGATCGGCTTTTCCAATCTCAGTCATTTTGCCAAGGCGTTCAAAAAGGAATTCGGCATCCTGCCGAGGGACCTCGTAAAGCACAAGTAGATGTTCATGTACAAGGCCCGCCATCCGGCGGGCTTTTTTTATGAGATTTTTTTATGAGAGACTTACATCAGATCCTGCAATCGACCGTAGAGCGCCGTAAACAGACCATAGCCCTTTTGATACGCCGCATGCCGCCCCTCGTCCGGCACATACCTATCCCGCACATGTATCAACCCTGACGCCTTATCCAGATCGGGAATAATGCCCCTGGCATAAAATCCCATGATGCAGGCGCCAATGGCGGAAGCATCCGCCCCATTCGTCGTAAAGACCTCCTTGCCAAAGACATCAGCCACTATTTGCAACCAGGTACGGCTGTGCGTAAACCCGCCGCTGGCGTGGATATGCTTCATCGGACCAATGGTCTCTTCCAGTGAAGTCCCCACCTGGTAAAGGCTGTAGGTGATGCCCTCCAGCACTGCACGCATAAAATGACGCTGTTCATGGCTTGAACGGATACCAAAGAACAGCGCGCTTGCATTCGCATTCCAGATAGGCGCCCGCTCGCCCAACAAATAGGGAAGAAAGATCAGACCGTCAGATCCGGGCGCGACATTCCCGGCTCCCGATGTAAGCTCCTGTACACTCCGGCCTCCTCCGAAATTTCCGGCATACCATTGCACGGCGCCGCCTCCATTGTTGATCGCGCCGCCGGAGACATACAGCTGATCAGTGAGTATATACTGGAATATCCTTTCCACCGGATCGTATTTCGGACCGCTGGTGCTCATACGAAGGGCGCCGCTGGTGCCGATGGTCAGTGCCGTTTCGCCCGGCTGCACCGCGTTGCTGCCCAGGTTGGCAAGACAGCCGTCACTTCCCCCGATAATGAACGGCAGCCCCCCAGGTAATCCAGGCAGATGAAGATCAACTGACAGCGCTGATTCCTGGTGTACGGCAGGCACAGGCTCCGACAGCATCTCCTCCCGGATGCCAGCCAGTTCAAGGGATTCCCGGTACCAGGTGAAATGATTTATGTCGAACAAGCCGGTGGCGGAGGCAATGGAGTAGTCCACCTGGTATTTACCGAACAATCGCCACCAGATGTACTCTTTGATTGAAATGAATTTTGCCGCCCGCCTGAAGATCTCCGGCCGTTGCTGCTTCAGCCATAACAGCTTGCATAAAGGGGACATAGGTGCTATAGGCGTTCCCGTCTGCCGGTAGATCCGCCGGCCGGCTTCACTGGCTTTCAGCACATCGGCGAAAGGTTTGCTGCGCAGGTCCGCCCAGGTGATGGCGCGGGTCAGAAGCTCCCCCCGGCTATCGACGGCTATGAGACTATGCATGGCGCAACTGAAGCTGACCCCCGCCAATCCCGTCCTGCCATCCGTTTGTACAAGCGCTTCCTTCAGCACCGTAAGTACCGCTTCCAGCAGTTGTAAAGGATCGAGCTCATGAGCGCCGTCGGCATCGGTAAAAGCAGGATATGAATGAACGGCATTGGCTACAACTTCTCCCCCATCTGTGAATGCTACAGCTTTAGTATTGGTCGTGCCGATATCTACACCGATGATGAAAGACATATGATCAGATCATCTCTTTCAGCTTTTCAACCAAATAATCCACTTCGTCCTTGGTATTATGCTTGCTGAAGGAAAATCTTACGGTGACCTGGTTGGGATTGTTGTTGATCGCCCTTATCACATGCGATCCCTGTTCCGCCCCGCTGGTGCAGGCGCTTCCCCCGCTGGCGCAAATATGATTGATGTCCAGGTTGAATAGCAGCATTTCAGACTTCTCCGTTTTTGGGAACGACACGCTGAGCACGGTATAAAGGCTTCGTCCAAGGGCATCCCCGTTGAAAGCAATGCCTTTCACGTTCTTTTTCAGCTGTTCCATCATATACACCTTAATGCCCTTGATGTAGGCGCCCTCTTCCTCGAAACCAGCCGTAGCCAGCTCCAGCGCCCTTGCAAAACCTACGATGCCATACAAGTTTTCCGTTCCGGCACGCATGTTTCGTTCCTGGCTGCCGCCATGTATAAAAGGGTTGATCTTGACATTCTCATTTATATACAACAGTCCCACCCCCTTCGGGCCATGGAACTTATGACCTGCCCCCGTGACGAAATGAACGGGAGTATTCCGCAGGTCGAAAGGGAAATGTCCCACCGTCTGGACGGTGTCGGAATGAAAATAGGCGCCATACAGCTTGCATAGCTCTCCCACCGCATGAATGTCCAGCATATTGCCGATCTCGTTATTGGCATGCATCAGCGACACAATGGTCTTTTCGGCACTGCCTGCCAGCTTATGCTTCAGGTCCTCCAGATCGATATGCCCATCGGGAAGGAGCTCCACATAACTGACAGAAGCCTCGCCCGTCTTATGGAGATGCTCCACCGTATGCAGGGTGGCATGATGTTCCAGAGGCGAAGTAATGATGTGGGTGCATCCCAGGTCCCGTACAGCCGCCGAAATCGCAGTATTGGAGCTTTCCGTGCCGCCGGAAGTAAAGAAGATCTCAGCCGGATGCGCGTTGAGTATCTTCGCCACCGACTTGCGTGCATTTTCTATGGCCAGCCTGGACTCGCGCCCATAGGAATAGATGGAGGAAGGATTACCGAACTTTTCTGTCAGATAGGGCATCATAGACTCCAACACCTTGGGATCCAAGGGTGTCGTCGCCGCATTGTCGAAATAAATTCTTTCCATAGCGGGCGTAAAGATACAATATTCTTCAGGTCTGAACTATGTCGGCTGGATGACACTTTTGAGCGGCAAGTAACGCCTATTTAAATCCTGACTTGTAGCTGACAGCTTGCAGCATGTAGCCGGAATTTATATAGCTCCTCTTTGCTATATAAATTCCTTAATGTCCTTCATGAGCCGCGAAGCGATATTATTGGCCGTTGTTTCGAAATTGCTTTCGGCATAGATCCGGATGATGGGCTCGGTATTAGACGTGCGAAGATGTACCCAATCGTTGTCGAACTCGATCTTCAGCCCATCGTCCGTATTGACGGGGTGATTTTTGTATTTTTTTTTGATCTTGTCGAAAATGGCTGACACATCGATGCCCTTTTGCAGCTCTATCTTATTCTTGGAAATGAAATAATCCGGGTAGCGGGTCCGGAAAGAACGCAATCCATTCTTATGATAAGACAGGGCGCTGAGAAAAAGTCCGATGCCGATCAGCGCATCACGGCCATAATGCAGGTCCGGTACGATGATGCCTCCATTGCCTTCGCCCCCTATGACGGCATCCACGGCTTTCATGGTATTGACCACATTTACTTCTCCCACTGCCGATGGATAATACTGCCCTCCGTGCTTCAGGGTGATCTCCTTTAAAGCTTTGGTGCTGCTCATGTTGCTCACCGTATTTCCAGGCTTTTTTCCCAATACATAATCCGCAACGGCCACCAGGGTGTATTCCTCTCCGAACATGCTGCCATCCTCGCATACAAAGCAAAGCCGGTCTACATCCGGGTCCACGGCGATCCCCAGGTCCGCTTTCGATTTTTGCACGGCGGCGCTCAGGCCGGCAAGATTTTCCGGCAAAGGTTCCGGATTATGGGCAAAGCGGCCATTGATCTCCTCGTTCAACAGGACGACCTCCTTTACTCCAAGCGCCTTCAGCAGTGGCGGCAGGAACAGCGCCCCCGTGGAATTGATGACATCCACTACCACCTTGTATTGTTTTTGCTGAATGCTTTTGACATCGACCAAAGGATGCCGGACAATGGCGTCGATGTGTTTCTGAAGCCAGGAAGTATCGATGGCATATGCACCCAGCCTGTCGACAGTAGAAAAATTAAAATCGTCCTTTTTTGCCTTTTCCAGGACGGCTGCCCCCTCCTCGGCACTGATGAACTCTCCTGCACTGTTCAGCAGCTTCAGCGCATTCCATTCCTTTGGATTGTGACTGGCGGTAATAATGATGCCGCCTGCCGCCCGCTCCCCCACCACCGCCAGCTCGACTGTCGGAGTGGTGGACAGCCCCAGGTCAAGCACATCCATGCCCAATCCCCGCAAAGTGCTGACCACCAGTTGGCTGACCATTTCCCCGCTTATACGTCCGTCACGGCCAATAATGATCTTCTTCCCTTTGTTAAGTGTGAGGATCCGGCTACCGAATGCTGCGGCAAATTTGACGATGTCCAGGGGAGACAAACTATCGCCTGGCTTGCCTCCGATCGTTCCTCTGATGCCGGAAATGCTCTTGATCAATGCCACAATCAGTATATTTAAGAATGTAGGTAAAAGTACGTTTTTGACAGGGGGAAAGACTACTACTTTGTGGGTATTCTCAATGGACCACAGGTTTTACAATTCCGCAAGTAAAATGCCAGAAACGCCTGGAAATACTATTTTTTATTCCTTAATATCATATATTTCGCCGTTTGATAGATGCCTTCTGTCAATTGCCGCAGCTCTTTTTTCCGGGGACCGTTGAGCACCGAGTCCGGAACAGGGTCGTTATTCACCGTAGAAACCATTTCCTCCTTGCCTGTTTTTAGCTGCAGCCGGTAAAAATACCCATTATGCACCACGCCGATGGATTCCTGGTCGGGGTTAAATATGAAGGACAAGGCTTTCCCTTCATAGCGGGCGCTATCCAACAGATCGCGTCCCAGGGTAGTGTTCAAATAGGAGATATGGCAAAGGCCTGCAAGCGTCGGCAATACATCCAGTTGGGAGCAATCTTTCGTAATCCGCCGGGGGGCAAGGAGCTTCGGGGAATACACCAGCAGCGGGACATGCTCTGCGGTAAGCCAGAGGTCCGTCCATGCCCTGGGAAACATCGTTCCCGCATCGCCGGGAATGCCATGGTCTCCCACAAACAGAAAGATCGTATTGTCAAAATACTTTTCTTTGGCAGCCGCCTCTATAAAAGTACGGAAGCTGAAATCCGTGTAACGAAAAGCATTCATTTCATCGTTTGTCGCAAATCCGCATTTCTGCAATGAATCCTGCGATACGGTGATGGAGTGGAATGCCGCCCTGTCCTCAGCCGGGATAGTATAGGGACGGTGGTTGTCCGCCGTCTGAATGACGGCGAAGAATGGCTTCTCTCTTTGCTTCAACACATTATTGGCTTCCAGGAAAAGGTTCTTATCGCTGATGCCCCAGACGTCCACTTTCGGCGCTTTGAAATTTTCCTGTTCATATATCTTCAGTCCTTTTATATTGTTGGTGAGCATTCCCTGGATATTCGCCCAACTCGTGCTGCCGCCCAGGAAATACATTTTATCGTAGCCTGAAAAGTCGTTGATGATCGTATGTTGGTCGACGGCGGAAGGGTTACGGCTGGAAGTGGAAGTAGATATTGCCACGTCGGGAATGCCCGTGATGGTGGCCCACACGCCGCGGGCCGTGCCATAGCTGGGCGTAAAGCAATGATCAAAGAATATACCCCGCTGACACATGCTGTTGAAGAAGGGGGTCGTGTTCAGGGGATTGCCCCACATGGAACTCTTATAGCCGCTGAATGATTCACAGATCACCACCACCACATTGGGAGGGGTGGCCGGTCCACCCGGCCTGGCAGGCATGACCCTGCGAACGGCAAAAGCCAGCGGATCGGTGCCGGCAGGCGCTGCGGTGAAATCGTTGAACCCAAAGAAAGGAGCCAGTTGGGGCAACGCTTTCTTCACCTTAGCCTCGTCAAAGGAAGCATGCCGGAATTTCAGCCCGCTGAAGAAGGACTGAAAGGGATTGAGAGAGATATTCGCCTTGTAATCGTTGCCCAGGCTGAATGCATCGCTCCACCGGAGTGGGAATTGACCGATCCTGCCGAAAATAGCAAGGCCCAGCAAAAGGAAGATAATGATGAACCAGGTGACGCGGACGGAAGTCTTCAGGACAGGGTCCTCCTGCCGGCGGATCCTGTTGTAGACGTATTTGGCACCCTTCACCACCAGCCAGGTACCCGCCAGCAGCAGCAGCAGGATCCGGATCACGGGATAAGTCTGCCATATCATGCCGGCGGAGATGCGGGTGTCTGCCAGGTAGTTCAATACACTGGCATTCAGCCTTTGTGAAAGATAGCTGTAATGGGCAAAATCCACCGAATAGAAGAATATGACCAGGAAACCAGCCAGCCCCATCAGGAAAATGGCCCATTTCCGGCCCGCCGGACGCCTGAAAGGTTGTAAAAATGGAAAACTTCCCGTAATGAGCAGGAGGACGCAAAGGATACCCACATAACGCAGGTCAAAACGCACCCCCAGCCCAAAGGCTGGCAGGAGATCCGAAAAAGAATGGCCCTGTTTGTTAAAAGAAATGAAGAGAAAAAGACGCAACAAGCTCATGATCAATAAAAAAATAATCCCCATCGCAAAAATCAAACGGATCAATTTTGGTATCTTTATTCCTGCCTTTGTTCCCATGACTTTCCGGAGTTATCTTTTTATTAAATGGGCGTAAAATTAGGGCAATTATTCAGGAAACCATGATTTTACTTGACAGTAACAGTCATCCGGGCTTCATACAAAAGATCGTACAGGCGGATCATTGGCTTTTCACAAAAATAAACCAGGACTGGGCAGGCCATGCCGGTGACCTTGTCTTTCCTTTCCTGCGGGAAATGGAATTCTGGATGCCCATCTATCTTTTTCTCCTGGTGTTCATTATCCTCAATTTCGGCGCAAAAGGCTGGCGGTGGGCGTTGATGTTCGTTCTGACGGTGGCCATCGGGGACCAGGTCAGCAGCAACCTGGTAAAAAGCTTCATTTTCCGGCTACGCCCCTGTCATAATCCCGAATTGGCTGACAATATACGTATCCTGGTCCATTACTGCCCGCAGAGCTCCAGCTTCACATCTTCCCATGCCTGCAATCATTTTGCAATGGCATGGTTCATTTTTCTCACCTTGCGGCACACAGGCCGGTGGTGGGGGGCGGTATTCATCTGGGCTGCTTTAGTCGCTTATGCACAGGTGTATGTAGGGGTGCATTTTCCGGTGGACGTGACGGCAGGCGCTTTGCTGGGCAGCCTGATAGGAATCATCACCAGCCGTCTGTTCCGGTGGCAATCCGGTCCCCTCAATTTACAACCCTATAATCATCAACATGCTTGAGATATTTATCCTGTTTTTCCTGATCATATTGAACGGATTGTTCGTCATGGCGGAGATCGCGCTGGTGTCAGCGCGAAAAAGCCGGCTGGAACAACTGGCGGACAAGGGAGACGACAAAGCCAAAGCCGCACTCAGACTGGCGGAAAACCCCGAACTCTTCTTATCCACCGCTCAGATCGGGATTACGCTTGTCGCCGTCCTCGTAGGCTTCTACTCGGGGGAAAAATTTTCCGCCGACCTCCAGCCCTACCTGGAAAAGATCTCCTATCTCCGGCCCTATGCAGCCAATATCTCCACTGCGCTTATCCTTATCTCCGTTACGCTGCTGTCCATCATATTTGGAGAGCTGATCCCCAAACGCATCGGGCTCCTGCGGGCAGAGCAGATCGCCCGGCTCGTAGCCAGGCCCGTAAGGATACTGTCTCTTGTCACGCATCCTATCGTATGGCTGCTGAATACATCCAGCAATCTTTTTTTCAGGTTTTTCCCCATTACCCCTTCCCGGGACAGCGCAGTGACAGAAGACGAGATCAAGGCCATTATCCATGAAGGTACCGAACAAGGCACCATTGAAGAAGCGGAACAGGAGATCATCGAACGTGTCTTCCACCTGGGCGATAGGAATATCACCTCCCTCATGACTCACCGCAGCGATATCATTTGGTTCGACCTGAATGAAAATGAAGAGACCATCAAGGAAAAGATCATCAAAGAACCCCATTCCGTCTACCCCATCTGTGACGGAGCCATTGATAATATCAAAGGTGTCGTGTCGATCAAGGACCTCTACGTGACGGATGATTCTGTCCTGTTCAAGGACATCATGACCCCGGCCCTTTTCATCCCTGAGAATAATTCCGCATATGTAGTACTGGAAAAATTCAAGCAGTCCAGGATCCACTGCTGCTTCATCGTGGATGAATATGGCAGCCTGCAGGGGCTCATTACATTGAACGACATCCTGGAAGCCATCATTGGAGACATCGCTCAGCCCGATATCCCGGATTATGAGATCACCGCACGGGAAGACGGCAGCTTCCTGGTGGATGCCCAGATACCTTTCTACGACTTCCTCACCCGCTTCCACAAGACTACATGGATGAATGAAGGAGACCATGAGTTTGATACGTTGGCAGGATTTATACTCAACCAGTTGGAGCGCATACCCACCATCGGCGAAAAGCTGGAATGGAGAGGGTTTACCTTCGAGGTCGTGGATATGGATGCCCAACGCATCGACAAAGTGCTCGTGAACCTTTCCGAGGAGCTTAAAAGCGAGGTAAAAGAGGAAGAGGAGAACTAGAATTCAAAAACAGCCGCAGCAGCCGGATAATCCAGGCGGGTGCTCTTCTTTACACCTCCTGCGGAAGCATGCATAATATTGATCTCCTGGTTGAAATTGTCATACAACAGACTATTGCTGACGTCTATCCTCTTGACGGTGGGAATATCATTCACCTGAAAATAGCTCCAGGTGCCGTCAGCTTCCTTCTCGCTGCCAACGAAGTGCAGGACAGCTGCGCGCCCGTCTAACTTCAACAGTAAGTGCCGCTGTATATAGTCGGCGATCAGCTTGTCCGTGGCGGCCTTGTTCTTCACGTCCGATAGGTCCACCTTCGCATGCGCCTGTTTTTCCAGGACAGCCTCGAAATCGTTGGTGAACATCTTGCAGCTGATCTCCAGGGTCTTGTCCTTAGGATTGTGATTGATCTCGGTGACGGTGATATACAGGGGGTGTGTTAAGAATATCAACCATTTAAATAGGGATGCAGCCATTTAAAAAGTAAATTTTTATGGTACAAAAGTCTGGATAATTTTGATTGCCGGATGAATGAATTTAATATATATTTTGGGATAGGTACACACCACATCCTCGCTTGGGAAGCCATGGACCATATCCTCTTCGTAGGTGCGCTGTGCCTGCGGTACCAGCTAAGGGATTGGCGAAGGGTAGTGGTATTGGTGACAGCTTTTACCGTCGGTCATTCCATCACCCTTGCCCTCAGCGCCACCGGCTCCGTGCATTTTGCCACCCGCTGGATCGAATTCCTTATTCCCATCACCATCGTCGTCACGGCCATTAACAACCTGCTCCAGGGTCGTGGACAGATGGAGCATCCGGCCAGGCTGCCCCTGATCTATTTTTTCGCCCTTTTCTTCGGGCTGATCCACGGTCTTGCCTTCGGCAGCACTTTGCTCAGCCTGGAAGGCAGAGCAGGACTGGTCTTGCATCTGCTGGCTTTCAACCTGGGTATCGAGGCGGCCCAGCTGCTGTTGGTCGCTCTTTTCCTGCTGATTTCCTTTATTTTCGTGCAACTTTTGAAGATCCGGCGGATCTGGTGGGTGCGCATCGCGTCCGTAGTAGTGCTGGCATGGAGCCTCCAGATGGCCTGGTCGCGCTGGCCTGAATAATTCGAGTAAAAACCAAAAATAAACACACATCATGAGAAATGAACTGCTATTGTTCCTGGGTCTCGCCGCCACCGGCGCCGCCATGGCCCAGAACAATCCTGCTTCCAATCACGGTAATAAGTTCGAAGCCCTGGGCACCATGCTGCCCACGCCGAATGAATACCGCACCGCCAGCGGCGCTCCCGGTCCAAAATACTGGCAGCAACGGGCTGACTATGACATCAAGGCCACGCTGGATGAGGACAAACAATGGCTCACCGGTTCGGAAACGATCACTTACTTCAACAACTCTCCCGATGAGCTGACCTACCTATGGCTCCAACTGGATGAGAACGAGCACAGCGCCAAAAACAACGCCAATTACCAGGACGGCAGTACCATGCCGAACATGATCAGCGACCAGATGGTGGATCGTACCGTCAGGATGAAGCAGAGCAATGACTTCGGGGACAATATCGTGAAGATCACCGACGCGCTGGGCGCGTCCCTCAAATACATGATCAATAAGACCATGATGCGGGTGGAGCTTCCGGCAACATTAAAGCCCGGCCAGAAGTTCATCTTTAAGATCGATTGGAACTACCATATATCGGATCGCATGAAGTACGGCGGCCGGGGCGGCTTCGAATATTTTCCCGAAGATGGCAACTACCTCTTCACCATGGCCCAATGGTATCCCCGTCTTTGCGTATACAGCGACTTCCAGGGATGGCAGAACAACCAGTTCACCGGCCGTGGTGAATTCGCACTGACCTTCGGCAACTTCAAAGTGCAGATGACGGTGCCCGCCGATCATGTCATCGGCGCCACAGGCGAATGTCAGAACTACCAGCAGGTGCTCACGCCGGCGCAATTCACCCGGTGGCAGCAGGCGCAGACTGCCAAAGAACCCATAGAGATCGTTACGCTGGCTGAAGCCAAGGCTTCCGAGGTCAAAAAGAACAAGCAGATGAAAACCTGGATCTTCAAGGCCGACAACGTACGGGACTTCGCCTGGGGCTCCTCCAGAAGATTCGTGATGGACGCAATGCCCGCCTACGTGGAAGGGAAAAAAGTGATGTGCATGAGCTATTATGGCAAAGAGGCCTACCCCATCTATCGTCGCTTCTCCACCAAGGCCGTAGCCCACACCATCAAGACCTATTCTCATTTTACCATCCCTTTCCCCTATCCTGTGGCCCAGAGCGTGGAAGCATCCAACGGTATGGAATACCCAATGATCTGTTTCAACTATGGCAGGGCTGAAAAGGACGGCACCTACAGCGAAGCCACCAAATATGGCATGCTGGGCGTGGTCATCCATGAAGTAGGTCACAACTTCTTCCCCATGATCATCAATAGCGACGAGCGTCAGTGGTCCTGGATGGATGAAGGGCTCAACTCATTCGTGGAGTATCTGACGGAAGAACTATGGGACAATAAGTTCCCTGTCCGCGGCAAGGGCCCGGCTTGGGCTATCGTGGATTACATGAAGCTGCCGAAAGATCAGCTGGAACCCATTATGACGAATTCCGAGAACATCGTCCAATTCGGCCCCAACGCCTATACCAAACCCGCGACCGGTCTTAATATGCTCCGTGAGACGATCATGGGCCGGGAATTATTCGATTATGCATTCAAGGAATATGCACGCCGCTGGGCCTTCAAACATCCTACGCCCGCCGACCTGTTCAGGACCATGAATGATGCCAGCGCAGAAAACCTCGACTGGTTCTGGCGCGGATGGTTCTATGGCATCGACGCCGTGGATATTTCCATCGATAGCGTCAAACATTTCACACCCGACCTCGCCCATCCGGTGGCCAAAGTGGATACTACCATCATGAAAAGCATCGATAAGCCCATGCCGGATGGTAAATTCCCCCAGGATGTCTCCAAAGAAAAAAACCGCAACGATAAGAACATCAAATTCGCGGTGGATGCAGACACATCCCTGCATGACTTCTATTGGAAATATTCCCGCGGCCTGATCCCCTACGACACGACAAAATATCCACAGCATATCGTACAGTACGATCAGCCCCTGGACGATTCCGCGAAAACCCTGCTGAGCTCGAAACAATTCTATGAGTTACAATTCAGCAACAAGGGCGGCCTGGTGATGCCCATCATCCTGGAATGGACCTATAAGGATGGCACCAAGGAGGTCGAACGCATTCCCGCCCAGGTATGGCGCAAGAATGAAAGTCACCTGACCAAGCTGTTCATCAAGGACAAGGAAGTGGAGAGCGTTAAATTGGATCCCAACCGCGAGACGGCCGACATAGACGAAAGCAATAATAGCTGGCCTGCCGTGAAGACGGAAAGCAAGTTCCAGGTATATAAAGCGAAGCAGCAGTTGCTTCGAAGCATCCCACAGACGAATAATCCGATGCAGCAGACGCAGAAGGATAAAAAAGCATTCTAAGAAAAAGGCCCCGCGAGGGGCCTTTTTCTTTAACTTGCAGGTAGAGCCTGTAATTATATTTTACCCCGGCTATTTTTTTTCGGCCATCGCGATCCGTAGAACAGAGATAGAGAAAGGTTGTAAAGTGAGCTTGCCCGCGTCGCCTTGTCCTGACGGAGCAAAAAAGTCAGAGAGCGTGCTTTCATGCGGTATATACTGAACAGGCTGGGCAAAGGAATTCTCCGCTTCCCCGGAAGGCGCGCTGAGCGTCGTCACCTTCACGGAGCCGGCCGGCTTAGGAAAGTCATTCAATAATAATGTGGCCTCACAAGGAACGGCAGATGCATTGACCACTTTGACGATGACGTCGCCATTCCTTTTATCCCGGCCCGACAGCGCAAACAAAGTAGGAGGTTGCTTGTAAGACATGATCAGCGTGTCATCCAGGTAGCAATCCACTTTATCCATGCCCATTTCCAGCCGGATGTCATACCAGCGGTCTTTTTCGATAGGCCTGGCCAGCCTTTTCTGCGAGGTCACATCCGAAACATCGAAACCATTGGTGACACGCTCGAAAACACAGTTGACATTCACATAGCTGCCGATATGCGCCCGTAGAAAAGTATTGCTATCCTTTACTGCGAAGGGAATGACGAAGGCATTGTACCCGTCCAGCTTCCGCGCTTTCAGTGTAAGCGTATACGCGCTGAAGGACTTGTCCTTCAGGAGCGCCAGGCGCTGCGGCCCATCGGCCGTCTCGGCCAGGCCGCTGTCAGCTCCCACTTCCCATTTTCCTCTCAGCAGCTGCCATTCCTCCGGATGATGTATAAAGTCACTTTGATAGACGGTCTTCCCATCCTGGACGACCTTTACATCTTTGTACTCGGTGTGCGTATCCCAGGTGGCCAGGCCAATGCCGCCCTCGAACGGTGGCGTTTGCACGGCCGGCGGCATCACCCGCACTTCTGTAGAAAGATTGACATCCGCACGGTGATCATTCATCATTTTAATAACATAGTAGGATATCCGGGCAAAGCTGCCGCCCGCATCGAAATTGATAAGGTTCACCGGCCAGTCCACATCATTGACATTCACCAGCAATGGTGCATAGCTGCTCATCTTCACCAGGTCTGCATTCTTCTCCATGCTCATGATATACACCGCGTCGCTGAGCGAGGCTGTCATATTGCCCCTGCCCACTCCGCCATTCGTGGCATATTCCCCTACATACATATTCCAGCCGCCACGGGGATAGCGGTCGAAATGATCATAATGCGTCATTGCCCACCAGGCCGCTTTGTATGCATGCTCGTCTGCCAGTTCCACATGTTGCATGCTGTCTAATGTATGCTTGTTGACATCGCCGATACCCATGCTGGCAATGATCTGTACGGAAGGATATTTCTCGTGGATGGCATCGTAGAACCAATTATAACGTATGGCATAGCGGGAGCCCGATTGCTCATTGCCCACCTCCACATATTTCAGGGGAAAAGGCGCAGGATGCCCATTGGCCGCCCGTACCCTACCCCACTTGCTGCTGACAGGCCCGATGGCATATTCGATGGCGTCCAATGCATGCTGTATCGTAGGCCCGAGACTATCGTCCGGAATAAAAGTACCGCTCCTGAAATCACAGGAAACCCCCACATTGAACACATACAGGGCCGCCGCATGAATATCCTCGCAAAATTGCAGGTATTCGTGATATCCGAACCCATCGCTCGTCCAATATCCCCAGGGACTGTAAGTACCGGGTCTTCCTTCGACGGGACCTATGGTTTTCTCCCAGTCAGGCGCACTTTGAATGTCGATGCCTTCTACAAAACATCCTCCCGGCCACCTGATAAATGCCGGCTTCAGATCCGCAATATATTGCGCAAGGTCCCTCCGCAGGCCGTTTGTCCGGCGAAGAAAGGTGGCCTCGGGAAAAAGAGATACAAAGTCCAGCCACAGTGTGCCCGCACCGCCAAAGGTCAGTACGAATTTCGCCTTGGGATCGCTTTTCCGGGCCGTCAGGGTGCAGCTGTACTTATGCCATCCCTCGTCCTTCAATACCGTAAAGGTATTTCCCGCCAGTACCCCGCCGTCGGCTGACTGTAGCGATACAGTCAGTGGCCCCTTGTACATTCCCGCAGTCCTTACATAAAAACTAAGATGGTACTTCTCTCCCTCGACGGTATTGATACCCCAGAACCCTTCATTCAGCAGATCGGCTTTGCCTTTGGGATCATGCTTGCGTATTTTCACCTTTAATGAATGTGGCGTAGCGGTATTCAACGGCCGCTCTGTGTCAAGCGAAAGCTGCATCTCCGTGCTTCCTGCCGACCGCATCGACCAGGCCGGCCATTCGCTCTTCAGCGGCCACTCCATTTTCCAGTCGCTGACCCCATTGTTGGGGATCGAGAAATGCGGGGTCCTTTCAGGAACGATGTACGTCCCCTCCTGGTGTGTTCCGGGAGGTAGGCGCACTTCCTCGAACCCTCTGTTCTGGATCAGCTCCGCATATAAGCCTCCCTCTCCCGCATGGCTGATCTCCTCGAAGAATATCCCATGCAACGTAGGTGATACAGCTGCGCCGGGTTTTGCTCCATCGATGGTGATCACGGCCTTGTCCGGAACTTGCTGCGGCCGCGCGGCCAGCGCGCAGGCGATCAATGGAAATATAAAAAGTATACGCATCATTTTACGATCCATTCATGAATGCCGGAAGCAAAATCCCCCGGTAGCCGCACTTCCAATCGCAACGCCCTGGTGGTCACAGGCTGGAACTGTACTGTATTATACCTGTCTTTTACAGTCTCGTACGGCGTAGTGTTCTGCACTGGCACCCACTCACCGTCTTTCTTATACAGCAGCCGCCAGGATGCGGGGATCCTGCAGCCCCCCCAGGGGCCATCGTCAAACCAGTACACATTGGATGAAGAGATAGTATAGGTTGTGTCAAAATCATATTGCACCCACTCGGTGGTATTCTTCTTCGGCCACCAATGCAAATAACTCGCGCTGTTGTCCCTGGAGTCCGCAGGATCATACTGGTCATTCAGCGCTTTCAACATCAGCCTGCCTTGTACGGATGAGGAGACGGCGCTTTTACTGGCGATGGTAGGAGCAGGCTTAGGCAGGGCTGCAGAAGATTTATAGGGGATCCACACTTCCATCTCGCCCGGCCCCCGGTTGTTCCAGGAATAATAAGGAATGGCTTTCACGGT
Source organism: Flavitalea plasmicola (assembly GCF_030546645.1). GTDB lineage: Bacteria > Bacteroidota > Bacteroidia > Chitinophagales > Chitinophagaceae > Puia. Next base: position 861,143 of record NZ_JAUOTO010000004.1, on the reverse strand, counting down.
TTCTCTCTTCGTGATGATCTCTTCGCTGCCTTCCTGCCGCGCCGAGGTATTGCCTTCGGCCGTCAGCTGAACGATGCCTCCCAGCTTATCGGCAGTATAACCGCTGCTGACGTCCGCCGATCTGTCCACGACAATACTTTGTACCGTGCTGTCCTGCTGATCCTTCCCTTCCAGGCAATACACGATGGGGCCGCGTTGCAGGGCAAACCTGTTCCTATCGGCTTTTACGCTGTCACTCGCCAGTACTTTCCGTACATCCATCGGCAGATCGATCACTACCTTATCCCCTTTTTTCCAGGTACGGTCTAATACCGCATACCCTTTGTCCATCCGGTAACTGATCTTATTGCCATTGATGCTGATGGGAATAGCCGCCCCCTGATTGGAAGCAAACTTGTACAGACCGCCCGGGATAGGCTGATCCTGCGCCCAGCCTGGAATGCGTATATGCAATATGACCCGGCCGCTCCGGCCAGGGTCGATGCCTATCTCGATCCTGCCCTCCCAGGGATAAGCGGTCTTCTGCGTAAGGACCACCTTTCCCGAAGCCAGCGCAATCTCCGCCCTGTTGCTCATGAACAGATTTACAAATAGATCGTCCCCATTCTGCGCATAGACATATCCCGGCACCGAAGGCAGGAAACGTGCGACGTTGGAGATACAGCAGGCACAGCTGAACCAGGCGCTGCGCTGATGCTGTCCGAGCGAAGCCAATGGGTTGGGGTAGAAAAACCGGGTTCCCGTCAACGATACTCCCGACAAAAGACCATTGTACAAGGTCCTCTCCAGCACGTCCACATATTTTGCATCGCCATGGAGAAGGTACATCCGGCTGTTCCAGTAAACATTGGCGATGGCCGCGCATGTCTCCGCATAAGCAGACATATTGGGCAGGTCATACGCGTCGCCGAAAGCTTCTCCGTTGCCCGTGGCGCCAATACCGCCGGTGATATACAATTTCGAATAAACCACATCACGCCAGATATCGTCGATGGCATCCAGGTATTTTTTGTCTCCTGTCAATGCGGCCACATCGGCCATCCCGGTGTACATATATGCCGCACGCACTGCGTGCCCCTCCGCCTCATGCTGGTCTACCACTTTCTTATTCGCCTGGTTATAAGCGTCGCCGCCCGGTCCGCGTACATCCAGGAAGAACTTCGCAAGATCCAGGTATTTTTTTTGCCCCGTCACCCTGTACAGCTTCACCAACCCGATCTCCACGATCTGATGGCCGGGATATACCTGTACCTTACCATAGCCGAAGTCCTTCACCAGCAGGTCGGCATTTTTGAGAGCGATGTTCAACAACGTCTTTTTTCCCGTTGCCTGGTAATGAGCGACGGCGGATTCGTACAAATGTCCTGCATTGTACAATTCATGACTGAGGTCTTCTTCTTTTTCCCAACGCTTCGCCCCGATCCATTCATGAGGATGCTCCGGATGGGAAGTTCTGAAAGTATACAGGTAGCCATCCGGCTCCTGCGCCGCGGCAATAATGCCGATGAGCGTGTCCAGCTGCGCCGAGAGCTGCGCATCAGGGCTTGCTTGCAGGCTGTAGGAAGCGCCTTCTATGACTTTATACAGGTCCGTGTCGTCAAATGGAAAATCGGTGAGCTTGCCGGGCTTTTTCTTTCCTGCCGCCATCAGGAAATTATCGATCCTGCCGGTCTCCCGGCATTTATTCAGCACATAGGGGATGGTCATACGGGCATTCACCTGCAACTTGGGCTCCCAGAAATTGTCGGAGAGATGCACCCTTGTGAAAGCTACGGGCTGGATGGGATAATCCTGGGCATTCGCAGCGAGGGGTAAGAAAAAGAAGGCCAGTTCAGTCAATGGCCGGAGAATACTTTTTACCATTTGATAAAAGTATTGGAAAGAATAAATGTCAGGTTTACGGTTTTTAATAAACTATAGGCCGAAATTAACCTGTAGACTTTATTGGTTAGAAAGTGCTGCCGTCCTGCACTTTTACTTTTTTCTTTCCAATTTTCTTCTCGAACTCGAGGACTTCCTTGGGCTTGGTAGCCGTCTTTGAAGCCTTGGCATCCGCAGTGGCTTGCGTGGATTTGGCGGTCTCGTGTTTGCCTAACGTATAAGTTTCTGTACGCTGGACCATGCCGGTGGAGGGATCATAAAATTTCCAGGTGCCGTCCTTGATGGCTACGCCCTCGTTCTTTACGATCACCGTCTTGTATTTGTCCAGGTGGTCGATATCCTCTATAGTGAGTGTGTCATATGCCTTATTCGGGTTGAGGGCCCTCCAGCTCTCTTCCCGCAGCAGTGTACCATTGATGCCGAAATACTGGCACACGCCGTCCTTATTGCCCCATTTGTAGAACTCCACCCCTATCAGGTCGCCCTGCAGGCTATACAGCCTCCAGGTACCCTCTTTACGCCCATCCTTATATAGGCCTTCTTCTTCATAGCCCGGCTCGCCCCGCAGCTCGTCAATGTGGTTGACCCATTTGCCCTGCTTCTTATCCTGGTTATCTGTGCAATTAATGGTATCCCCCTTGGGGCTGATGGTAAAATCCTTGCATTGGGCATAGCCCTTTCCTGGATGTATCTGTAAGATAATCAGTGAGAAAAGAAAGAATGTCCACCGCATAACCATTGTTTTTACGGGACAGCAACCGTCCCTGCCTTAAAAAAGAACGAAAATCGTTCCAATTTATGATCCAACCCTTAACTTTCCGGTATGAACAACTTCCTTATACTGACTTGCCTGCTGATGGGTAGCATGATAACATTCGGTCAACAACCCCAGGGCCAGAAGCTTACCCCGGAGCAGGAGGCCAAGGTCATTGGCCAAATGCAGGCCGAAGCCAAAAAATTCACCATCCCCCAGCTGAAAACGGCCCTGGAACAGTCCCCCAATCCATTGCTGTATGCCAAACAGATCCTTCAAAAGAAGTTCAGGATCGATACGGTCGTAGTCACCAGGACCAGGGGCTTTAGCAGCCTTGCTGATAGCCTTGCCTACACCGGCAAGGAAAAAAAGGTATATGGCCCCTATGGGGACAAAGGCAATAAGTTCCTCGTGCAGCTGCTTACCAAGGCGCCTAATCAATTCTATCACATCAGCCAGATATTCATTGATACCTCCGTTTTCCGCTATCGCATCGCGGATTCGCTGGGCAACACCATTCTTCGCAAACTAAAGGACAGCAGCGCCAGCTTCGAGCAGCTGGCAAAGACCTATTCGATGGGAGGAGAAGGAGGTGGCGACCTGGGATGGATCGCAAGGGGAGTGATGGTGCCGCAGATCGAGCATGAGGTCATCGCCCACAAGAAAGGAGAGGTTTTCCGGGTATGGAGCGCCAATGGGCTTCATATCATCCGGAAGACGGACAATCCCAGGCAGGATACAGGGTTTGCGCTAATGATGAGAGTATGGCTATGACAACCCTGGCTCAAAGCTCGAAGCGCACAGCTCGTCGCTATAAAAAGTACCTCACAGCCAGCTCATAACCCCGTAAACCCAACCCCACAATAGTCCCCCTGGCCTTCGCCGAAACATGCGACAGCTGCCTGAACGCTTCCCTCGCATGGACATTGCTGATATGCACCTCTATCACAGGCGTGGTGATAGCCGCTATGGCATCCCCAATCGCCACCGACGTATGCGTATATCCGCCGGGGTTGATGATAATGCCGTCATAGGAGAACCCCACCTTCTGCAGCTGGTCTATAAGCTCCCCTTCTATATTGCTTTGAAAATAGCTGAACTCCACGGCAGGAAATAGCTTTCGCAGCTCTTCAAAATACTGTTCGAAGGTCTTGCTGCCGTACACGTCCGGTTCCCGGGTACCGAGGAGATTGAGGTTGGGACCGTTGATGATGGCTATGTTCATTATTTGTGCTTTTTGATCAGCTCGATAAAGTCGTCGAAGAGATAGCGGCTGTCATGGGGGCCGGGAGTAGCTTCCGGGTGGTATTGAACGGAAAAGGCTGGCCTGTCCTTCAGGCGGATGCCTTCGATGGATTCATCGTTGAGGTTGACGTGGGTGATCTCGATATTGGACGCTTTCCGCACGGCAGCCGGATCTACGCCAAAACCGTGGTTCTGGGTGGTGATCTCGCATCTGCCGGTGACGAGGTTCTTCACGGGGTGATTGAGCCCCCTGTGCCCATGGTGCATCTTGAACGTAGGGATATCGTTGGCGAGGGCCAGCAGCTGATGCCCTAAGCAAATACCGAACAGGGGTTTCTTATCTTTCAGGATCTCCTTGACAGTGGGGATGGCATAGTCCATGGGAGCCGGGTCGCCGGGGCCATTGGAAAGAAAATAACCATGCGGGTGGAAGGCACGGACCTTTTCCAAAGACGTCCTGGCAGGAAACACTTTCACAAATGCGCCCCTTTCCACCATACATTGGAGGATATGCTGTTTAACGCCATAGTCCATCACCGCTATGCGGATATCGGCCCCGGGATCACCCAGTTCATATTCGGTCTCTGTGCTGACGGCGGAGGCCAGTTCCAACCCATCCATGGAAGGGGTTTGGGCAAGCATCGCTTTCAGCTGATCGATATCCGTTATTTCGGAGGAGATGATGCAATTCATGGCGCCTTTCACTCGGACATGAGCCACCAGGGCACGGGTATCTACACCTTCGATGCAAACGATATTGTTTGCCTTGAGATATTCGTCCAGTGATCCCTTGGCTTGTATGCGGGAAAATTGCTCTTCCAGATTACGTCCGATAAGCCCTTTGATCTTAACGCCATCGGACTCGATATCGCCGTCCTTTACCCCGTAATTACCGATGTGCACACTGTTCATGATCAGCACCTGCCCATAGTAGCTGGGGTCTGTGAACACTTCCTGGTAGCCTGTCATACCTGTATTGAAGCAGATCTCGCCGGAGGTAGTGCCTCTCTTGCCGAATGCTTTGCCATAATGAACGGAACCATCTTCGAGTAACAGGATAGCCATGTTGTACAAAATTTTGCAAAACTACATAAAAAAGGCCGTCTGAGACGGCCTTTTTTATGTAAAGAATTAAACAATTTATTCAGCTGCTTTTTTCTCTTTCTTTTCTTTTTTGGGAGCTTCAGCCGGAGCTGCTTCAGCAGCGCCTTCGGTTGCTTCCCCGGCTTCAGCCTTCGGAGCGCCTTTCTTGCGGCTGCCACCTGCGCGGCGGGTCTTCTTGGCGGCGGTAGTATCTTTTGCTTCGCCTTTACCCTTACCGTAAATATCGTTGAAGTCCACCAGCTCGATCAGCGCGGTTTCTGCGTTGTCCCCTACACGGGCGCCCAGCTTGATGATGCGGGTATAACCACCGGGACGGCCGGCCACTTTTTCAGCAATGTTCCCGAACAATTCCACGATAGCTTCCTTATCCTGCAGATAGCTGAATACGACCCGGCGTTGATGGGTGGTGTTTTCCTTCGCTTTGGTGATCAGAGGCTCGACGAACTTCCTCAATGATTTGGCCTTGGCGAGAGTGGTAACGATCCTCTTATGAGCGATCAGCTGGATGGCGAGGTTGTTCAGCAGCGCTTTGCGGTGCGAGGCAGTCCTGCCCAGATTGTTGATTTTGTCTCCGTGACGCATGACTTATTGTTTTAAACCTTATACCGTGTCAGGAATTATAAGGCTGTATTAAAAATGTGCCGGGGATCCGCTTTTGAAAAAATTAGCGCATCCCCGGCAATTGCGCTAATGCCTGTCCTTCGGACAATCCGCCCTTGGCGGCTAAAAAGAAACCGGCTCACTCCTTGAGGGAGAAGCCGGCTATTGTTTCAAAAATTATTCATCATCCACTTTCAGCTTGCCCAGGTCCATACCGAAGTGCAAACCTCTTTCGCCGAGCACCTGCTCGATCTCAGCCAGGGATTTCTGGCCGAAATTGCGGAACTTCATCAGGTCTTCCTGCTCGTAGGTCACCAGCTCGCTAAGGCTGTTGATCTTGGCCGCTTTCAGACAGTTGAAGGCACGTACGGAAAGATCGAGATCTTCCAGGGGTGTCTTCAGGATCTTGCGCAGCTGCAGCGTCTGTTCGTCTACCAGGTCTTCCTTCTTCTCTTCCTTGTTGTCGAAAGTGATGTTCTCGTCCGTGATGATCATCAAATGCTGGATCAGGATGCGGGAAGCTTGTTTAACGGCTTCTTCCGGATGGATGGTACCATCGGTGGATACTTCCATGATCAGCTTTTCAAAGTCGGTGCGTTGTTCTACGCGGGTGTTCTCGATGGAGTACTTCACGTTCTTGATGGGCGTGAAGATAGCGTCCGTCGGAATATAACCGAAGGGAGCATCTTTAGGTTTGTTGTCTTCTGCAGGGACATAGCCACGGCCCTTGCCGATGGTGATCTCGATGTCCAGCTTGGCAGAAGAATCCAGGGTACAGATAAGCAGACCCGGGTTCATCACCTCGAAGCTGGGAGTAGCTTCTCCCAGAGTGCCGGCGGTGAATTCGGTTCTGTTCTTCAGGCTCAGAGTGATCTTTTCCTGGCTAACTTCGTGTTCAACTTTCTTTTTGAACCGAACTTGCTTCAGGTTGAGGATGATCTCTACCACGTCTTCCGTCACACCCTTCAGCGTGGCGAATTCGTGGTCGGCTCCTTCGATCTTCACCCCTACGATCGCGTAACCTTCGAGAGAGCTCAGTAATACCCTGCGCAAGGCATTACCAATGGTGACACCATAGCCCGGCTCTAAAGGACGGAATTCGAATTGAGCTTCAAAATCAGTCGCTTTTTGAAGAATGATTTTGTCTGGTTTCTGGAAATTTAAAATGGCCATATTTAAATTTACGATTTACGTTTAACGATTACTTGGAATACAATTCAACAATCAACTGCTCCTTAATGTTCTCCGGCACGCTTTCCCTTTCAGGATAAGCGATGAAAGTGCCTTTGAACTCAGCTTCTGTCCAGTCCAGCCAATTGAATTTTGCATTCTTGCCACGGATCTGGCTGGTAATGCCGGTGTTACCCTGAGTGGTACCCTTGATGCCGATGACATCGCCGGGTCTCAGCTGGAAAGAAGGGACGTTGACGATCTCGCCATTGACAGTGATATGCTTGTGCGTCACCAGCTGACGGGCGGCCGGCCGGGAAGGAGCTACACCAAGACGGTATACCGTGTTGTCCAGGCGTGCTTCCAGCAGCTTGATCAGGTTCTCACCCGTAACGCCTTTGCGACGGACAGCTTCGTCGAATGTTTTGCGGAACTGGCGCTCCAATACGCCGTACGTGTATTTAGCCTTTTGCTTTTCCTTCAGCTGCAATGCGTATTCTCCTGGAGCCTTACGCTTCTTGGTAGCACCATGCTGACCGGGAGGATTGCTGTTCTTCGTTAAATACTTTCCATTGCCTAAGATGGGCTCGCCGAAAATGCGGCAGATTCTGGTCTTTGGACCTCTGTAACGTGCCATAATTTAATTGTTAGATTTTTAAGTTCCCAGGTAAGATTGTCTAAAAATCTTAAAATTGAATCTTACCCAGCTTGTATGATATATACACCGGGACCGCCCCAAATAATTATGGGATGGCGGTCTCGCATTACTAAACCCTACGTTTCTTGGGAGGACGGCAGCCATTGTGCGGCAGAGGCGTCACATCCTTGATCATCACTACCTCGATGCCATTGTTGGACAAGGCGCGGATGGCGCTTTCACGACCAGACCCGGGTCCTTTCACGAAAACGTCCACTTTCTTCAGACCGGCGTCCAATGCTGTCTTGGCGGCATCGGAAGATGCCATCTGAGCGGCATACGGCGTATTCTTCTTGGAGCCTTTGAAGCCCATTTTACCGGCGCTGCTCCAGGAGATCACCTGTCCGTTCTTGTTGGTAATGCTGATGATTATGTTGTTGAAGCTGGCGCTGATATGTGCATCGCCATAAACGTCAACTTTTACGATCCTTTTCTTCGCAGCGGCCTTTGCGCTGGGTGCTTGTGCTTTTGCCATGTTGATCTGATGATAGGTAATCTTTAATTTTTAAAATCAGCGCCTTTGTAAGCCGCAAGCTTCAAGCCTCAAGCTACAAGTCAGGGTCTGTATAAATATTCCACTTGTAGCTTGCAGCTAATAACTTGTAGCTGCTCTGGTCGCCCGGACCTACTCTCCTCCTGCACCGGGTATCCGCAGCAGGTCCGACTAATGGTGCAATATAAAAAAGCGTCAAGCTACAAGCTTCAAGCCACAAGTTGGACATCTAAGTATATCCCGGCTTGTAGCTTGCAGCTCATAGCTTGTAGCTATTTCTTGGCTACTTTCTTCTTACCGGCCACCGTCTTACGTTTGCCCTTACGGGTACGGCTGTTGGTCCTGGTACGCTGACCACGAACGGGAAGACCTTTACGATGACGCAATCCACGGTAGCAGGCGATATCCAGCAAACGCTTGATATTCATCTGAACTTCCGAACGAAGGGCACCTTCGACCTTGAACTCGTTGGTGATGGTATTACGGATGGCATTCAGCTCATCATCATTCCACTCATGTACTTTCTTATCCAGGCTGATCCCGGCCTTAGTAAGAATGTACTGGGCAGTGCTGCGGCCAATACCGAAAATATAGGTAAGTCCGATCTCCCCTCTTTTGTTTTTTGGTAAGTCTACACCGGCAATACGAGCCATATACTATCTATTTCTGTTTTAAATTTAAATTAACCTTGTCTTTGCTTAAAACGAGGATTTTTCTTGTTGATGACATACAGCTTCCCCTTCCTCCTCACGATCTTGCAATCGGCGCTGCGCTTCTTAATGGATGCACGAACTTTCATGTTAATTTATTTATACCTGAAAATAATTCTACCTCTTGTCAAATCATAAGGGCTCATCTCCACTCCCACCTTGTCACCCGGCAGAATGCGGATATAGTTCATTCTCATTTTCCCAGAGATGGTGGCCAGAATTTCATGCCCATTCTCCAGCTTCACCTTGAACATAGCATTGGATAGGGCTTCTATGATCGTACCATCTTGTTTAATGAGTGCTTGTTTAGCCATACAGATTTTGGGAGCGCAAAGATAGGAATAATTTTGTTTGTGTCAAAAAATTGCAAAAAACATAATTTTTTGACGCAAAACTCTCTTTTTCAATACTCGGCCGGCGGCCTCATATATGAATCGTTTTGATATAAAAATGTATAAATCCCTGAAACACCGACTTTTAAGAGGTCTGGATCCCTTGGGAGCGAACCAATTCCACCTTCGTCATCTGGCGGTAATGATTCTGTAACTCATGAACATAAAGCGGCTGGGTGATATGTCGGCGGTCTTCTCTGTACCACATTTCGAAGTGAGAGAAATCATTTTCATGCGCCAACACAATGCGGAAAGGCCCCCTTTTATACTTTACTCCGTTCCCGTACACTTCCTTTTCAAAGCCCAACTGCATTAACTGGTTGTCATCCAATGAAATAGGGAACAGCTGATCCGGGGTATACCAAAAGTCCTGCACACTGGTCTGCACACAGGCCATTCTATCCGCCCCATTCAATTCAATGACCTCACCCTCTGAACGCTGTCCTTCGAATTCGGCCAGCACATAGTCTCCGACTTTAAGTTCATGAAATCTGATCATACGGCAAACGTTTTTTAGTTAGTATCGAATTTACACTTTTTGGAACGAAAAGCCAAGGACTTTTAATCCACGAGCTCCAATCCCTCCAAGTGTCTGTTAATGAAAAGGATCTCTTCGGGCGATAGCTTTACATCGATGGCTCTGGCGTTCTGCACCGCCTGTGTCGCATCCCTCGCCCCCACCAGCGCGATCGTAATGCCCGGCCTTTCCAGCGTCCACCGGATCACCAGCTGCGCCAGCGAAGCCGACCTGGCTTCCGCCATGGACCGCAACTGATCCAGGAAAGCATTGATACGCATCACATTCTCAGGCTTGTAGAATTTGCTCCCCGCCCGGGTGTCCCCTTCCCCAAATAAATGCCCCGGCCGGATCTTGCCCGTCAGCAGTCCACGCTGTAAGGGACTGTAGGCCAGTATCGCCTTCTTATTCCGGATACACCAGGGCACCAGGTCCTTCTCGATCCCCCGGTTCACCATGCTGAAAGGCACCTGGTCGGAAGCGAGGCTCAGGGTCTTTTCCGCCCTTTCCATCAGCTCCACATTATAGTTGCTGACACCCGCCGCCCTGATCTTCCCCTGCTTCAGCAGCTGCCCCACAGCCTCCATCGTCTCCTCAACTGGCGTGGTACTATCCGGCCAGTGTATCTGGTACAGGTCGATATGATCCGTCCGCAGCCGCCTGAGGCTATCTTCACACTCTTTTACGATGCTGTCCTTGCCTGCATATTTATACACCTCCAATGGCCTTCCGTCATTGTCCTGGCTGCGAAAACCAAACTCCCCCTTTTTCTCATCCCAGCGCATGCCATACTTCGTCATGATCTGCACCTTATCCCGGGGAATGCCTGTCAAAGCTTCCCCCACGATCTCCTCGCTAAGTCCCTGCCCATAAATAGGCGCAGTGTCGATGGAAGTCACTCCCTGATCATAAGACGCACGAATAGCGTCCACAGCATCCTTCCTTTCCGCGCCACCCCACATCCAGCCGCCAATGGCCCAGGCGCCGAACGTAATAGCAGAGGCTGAAAGGCCCGATTCACCTAATTGCCTGTATTCCATAGTTCATCCTTTTACGATAAAGATAAGGAATGGGCCCAGGCATGGGAATCACTTACATTATAATGAGTGAACTTTAACGCCACCCGAGTAGGTAGCCTCGACTTTCGTCTGCAACACCTCTTCCTGTGGGATCTTCATAAGATCCTTATCCAGGATGATAAAATCAGCTTTTTTGCCGGCTTCCAGGCTGCCGACCTCCTTTTCCAGACAATCCGCACGTGCCGCCCAAAGGGTCATGCCCCGGATAGCCTCCTCCCGGCTCAGGGCATTTTCGGGCTGAAATCCACCCGCCGGCCAGCCCCGGGCATCCACCCGAAAAACGGCGGCCAGGAAGGTCTTAAAAGGGCTGATATCCTCCACAGGGAAATCCGTCCCCAGGGGGATCCATCCATTCTGAGCAAGCAGCTGTTTCAAGGCATAGCCGCCTTTCAACCGCGGGCCCCCCAGCCTTTCACCCGCCCAGTACATGTCGCTGGTGGCATGGGTAGGCTGTACGGAAGGGATGATGGATGCTTTTCCAAACAGGTCGAAGTCCCTTTCATTGATCACCTGGGCATGCTCGATCCTCCACCGCTTGTCGTTCTTCCCGGACAGGTATTTGTTGTAAACGGTCAGTATCAACCTGTTGGCCGAATCGCCAATGGCATGGGTACACAGTTGAAAATCCGTTCCCGCCACCTCACGCGCCAGCGAATCATAGTGCGCCGGATCGTTCAGCAAAAAGCCACGCCATCCCGGTCTGTCATCATAAGGCTGCAGCAGGCAGGCGCCGCGGCTGCCCAAAGCTCCGTCTGCATAAGCCTTTACGCCTTTTACATATATCCGGTCGGTCTTATACGGCCCCTTAGGCAAATAGTACTCCAGGTTTTCCCTTGTGTCGCTCAACATAACGTAGATCCGCATATGCAATTTCCCGGCCCGCTGTAAAGAATCGATGCCTTCGATCTCCCGCCGGCTCAGCCCGCAATCCGTCACCGTGGTGAGGCCCTGCGCAAAGCAATTCTTTTCAGCCGCCAGCAGCCGCTCCGTAAAGTCTGCGGACGACAGGGGCGGGATCTGCTGCCACACCAGCCCCTGGGCATTGTCGATCAGTATCCCGGTGAGCCGGCCATTCTTGGTCTCCACCGTACCGCCTGTCAATTGTCGGCCTGGTTTGACGCCTGCCAGCTCCAGGGCCTTCGCATTGGCGATCGCGGCATGCCCGTCCACCCTTTCCAGCATGACAGGGATGTTTGCAAATACCGCATTCAGCCTTGTATTGTCGGGGAATGCTTTTCCGGGGAACTTATTCTGGTCCCAGCCACGCCCCGTGATCCAGGCCAGGTTAGGATGGCTGGCGGCAAACTTTTGCACCCGCTGCACCACTTCTTCCATGCTGGCGCTGCCAAAAAGATTGACGGCAAATAAGCTCTGGCCATAGCCTGCAAAATGCGCATGGGCGTCGATAAGACCGGGATATATGGCCTTGCCCCCCGCATCCACCACCTCCCGCGCTTGATAAGCATCGAGTATGTCCTTGTCCTTTCCTGCCGCCAGGATCTTTCCATCTTTCACGGCAAAGGCTTCCATTTTGCTGAAAACGCTGTCCATAGTATAGACAAGCCCATGATGGACAATGAGGTCGGCGGACTGCCGGGAATGGCAGGCTGCCATAAGGATAAGGAACAGGATAGATGAGACGGTCGTCCTGAAAGTCATAGTATAATGTTTAGTATCGTAATGTAGTAATTACTCCGCCCAACTCATCGTATAACCTGGATTTTCTATCTCCAGCGCATCCACCGTCAACATCAACGGATGAAATGTATCCACCATAACAGCCAGCTCCTTCGTCTCCCTGGCGCCTATGCTCCGTTCCACTGCCCCGGGATGCGGCCCATGAGGAATACCACTGGGGTGAAGGGTGATCATCCCCTTCGTGACATTTTTCCGGCTCATGAAATCACCGTCCACATAATACAGCACCTCATCACTGTCGATATTGCTGTGATTGTAGGGCGCCGGTATCGATTGGGGATGATAATCAAACAGGCGGGGACAAAATGAGCACACCACGAAGTTATTTCCCTCGAATGTCTGGTGCACGGGAGGCGGCTGATGGACACGACCGGTGATGGGCTCGAAATCATGTATGCTGAATGCAAATGGATAGCAACAGCCATCCCACCCCACCACATCGAAAGGATGGTGACCGTAGTGAATGCCATAGACACGTCCTTTCTTTTTTGTACGGATAATAAAATCCCCTTTTACATTATGGGTCTCCAGGCCATGCGGAGGCCGGATATCACGCTCACAATAGGGAGAATGCTCCAGCAGCTGGCCATAACGGCTTAAATATTTTTTGGGATAACGGATGGGACTGAAAGACTCGAGAATGAACAGCCTGTTATCCGTATCATTGAAGCTTATCTGGTAAATAGTCCCCCTGGGAATTACCAGGTAGTCCCCATAATCGAAAGTAAGGTCGCCATACATGGTCTTCAGCATCCCGCTGCCTTTATGCACAAAGATCATCTCGTCCGCGTCCGCGTTCTTGTAGAAATAGCCTTTCATGCTCTCCTGGGGGGCTGCCAGCACGATGTGACAGTCGTTGTTCACCAGGACAGGCCTGCGGCTTTGGAGAAAATCCTTCTCCGGACGGATACTGAACCCTTCAAAGCTGCGATGCTTCAGCATTTTCTCTTCGGCGATCCGGGGCACGGCGTCATACGGTTCGTCGACGTGGATGATCTCGGTGGGAGGATGACAATGATACATAAGGGAATAATCATTGGAAAAACCTTCGGTGGAAAACAGCTGCTCGGCATACAGTGCGCCATTAGGTTGACGGAATTGCGTATGGCGTTTATGGGGGATCGATCCCAATTGATGATAATGCGGCATAAAATAATTTTGAAATGAGGAAATAGATGGTGCGATCGGCTGCTGATTTCACCTCCCCATCTCCAACGCCACCATCAGGAAATAGTATTTCCAGCTGCGCTTGTCTATCCAGTAAGTAAAATTGCGGAAGAATGGCATAGGCTTCTCGTTGGCCCAAAGGTAATAAATCTTAATTTACACGCGGAAATCAATAGCATTTGATACTTATGCTGCGCATCGGCCTCCTATCGGACACCCACCATTTTCTGGACGACAACGTCTTCCGCCATTTCGAAACATGCGATGAAATATGGCATGCCGGCGATTTCGGCAACGCTCAGCTGGCCCAACGACTGTCAGCCTTCAAACCCCTGCGGGGCGTCTATGGCAACATCGACGGACAGGATATCAGGAGTCTCTATCCGGAAAAGCTCCGGTGGACTTCCGAAGAAGTGAAGGTCTATATGATACACATCGGCGGTTATCCCCCCCGCTATAACCCTGCGCTGAAAAAAGAGCTGACCGCTGACCCTCCGGGGCTTTTCATCTGCGGCCACTCCCATATCCTGAAGATCATGTATGACGATAAGCTCCAATGCCTGCACATGAACCCTGGCGCCGCCGGCAATCAGGGATGGCATAAGGTGCGGACGCTTGTCCGCTTCACCATCGATGGAAAAAATATGCGGGATTGTGAGGTCATAGAACTGGGACGGCGGGGCTAGAGATATTCCATGATCTTGCTGCGCAGCTCGTTCGGCTTGAAAGGCTTGCTGACAAAATCGTTCATCCCGCAGGCCAGGATATCCTGCTGTATCTCATTTTTAGGAGAGGCCGTGACGGCTATGATAGGAATATCCTTAAAATGCTTGCGGATCTTCTTCGTACAGGCGAAACCATCCAGCTGCGGCATCTGCACGTCCATGAGGATCAGGTCATACTTCTTGCGGCTGACGAATTCAATCGCCTGCCAGCCATCTGCTACCACATCAATTTCCGCGCCCCAGCCTGTGATAAACCGGCGGGCAATATTTGCATTGAACGTATTGTCTTCCGCCAGTAGGATGAGTTTGTTCCTGAACTGCTCGTTGCCCTTTCCCGTGGGTTTCTGCGCGGGAGTCTCCGCCTCGACGACGCTGGCACGTTGCAGGACAATGCTGAAACGAAAATCAGATCCTTTCCCTACCTCGCTTTCTACATGGATAACGCTGCCCATCAGTTCCACCAGCTTTGCCGATATGGAAAGCCCCAGGCCCGTACCTCCGTATAGCCGGGTGGTATTGCTGTCCGCCTGGGTAAACTGCTCGAAGACCTTACCCTGCTTATCTATGGGAATGCCGATGCCCGTATCCACGACGGAGAACTTCGTGTCATAGTCTCCACCCTTTTCCTCCACCAGGGATATTTTCAATTTTACAGAACCCTCCTTCGTGAATTTAATGGCATTGCTGATCAGGTTGTTCAACACCTGTGAAAGTCTGAAATTGTCCCCCTTGACCATGAAGGGCATCTTCTCGTCGTATTCCACGTCAAAGACGATGTTTTTTTCCTTTGCCTTATACGTAAATGACTGGTAAAGGCTCTGCGTAAGCTCCCGCAGGTTGAAATCAATGGCCGATAGCTCGATCTTCCCTGAGTCCAGCTTCGTGAAATCCAGTATATCATTGATAATGTGCAGCAAACTCTCCCCGGAGAATTGTAGGGTGCGCAGGTCTTCCTGCTGATCTTCACGCGGTTGGCTTTGCAGCATCAGATGCGTGATGCCGATGACGGCATTCAGCGGTGTCCGGAGCTCATGGCTCATGACGCTGAGGAATTGCGACTTGGCCTTGGCGGCCTGCTCCGCCTTCTCTTTCATTTGAACCAGCTCCTCCTCCCGCTGACGACGTAAAGAAATATCCCTGATAAAAACACTGTAATAGAACTCGTTCTCATCACGGATACCCGTGATGGTTAGCTCAATGGGAAATTCCTCTTTGTTCTTCCTGATCGCCGTAAGCTCTATCCGCTGATTGACAAAAGAATCGTTGTTCTCGCCCGCAAACCCCTTGAAGCCATTCCAGGTGGAATATTGATATGCCAGGGGGATGATGGTCTCCATCAACGTACGGCCCTTCACCTCGCTTTCAATATATCCGAAGATCTCGGTCGCCGCCTTGTTCCAGTGTATGATATGGCCCGCCCCCCCTATCAGCACAATGGCGTCCAGCGCCGAAGAGATCACGCCGCTGAGCATGATCTCGTTCTTCCGCAGCAACTTTTGCGTCTGCTCATTCTCTTTTATCTTCTGGTCCAACGCAATGTTGAGCTGCTCTGACTCCGCCAGCTTTTCCAGGAACACCTGCTCGATCTGCGCCTGCGTGAATATACCCAGGTGCTCTCTATCGACTATCTCCTTCGGTATCAGCGTAAGCATATAGGGAAAAGACTCCAGCTCTTTATAAGAACTGGAAAAAGCTTCATAGGTCTTTTCAAAGATCTTTCCCGCCAACGCCTCGCCATAATTGCCTCCGACGAACTGGAAGACCTCAAAGCTGAGGAACTGCAGCTTTCTAAAGATCTCCACTTCACGGATCTTCTCCTGCATCGTGGTCAGCTCGTTCAGCTTCTTTTCCACATAACCTTCCCCGGCGCGGCCAAATTTGTCGCCGACAGCCAGAAGAAAAGAACGCAGGAACTCGATGGCCAGGGTATTCTTCTGCTCAGTTTCCGATACGAATAGAATATTGAAGATCGCCTCCTGCAAAATGGCGGGGAAACGCTGGCGGATGCTTTCACGCAGCGTCCCCCGGTTGAACCGTTCCGACTCGAATGTCGTGAGGTATTTCTCGAAAAGAAGATAGATATTGAAGACCTCTCCCACTTTTTTCCCTGAAACCTTCAGCCCCAGCTGGATCAGTTGGGGAGCGCTGGCAGATGCAGGGATACAGGATATAAGATACCCGAACAGCATCTTATACAAATGCGAACGCCCATCCTGGCTGTGCCGGATGGCCTTCTTCTTTTTTGTTTTCAGGAAGTTTTTCAGCATGGACGAAACAGACTAAGCCCTATGCGCCTTTACTCGCCCTATAGATCGAGTAGAAACCTAATCCAGACAAACCCCAGGTGACGATCAATGCGATAAACCAGGCGATCGATCCGCTCAGCTGCCCAAGGACCGTCTTAAACAGGTTGAACCCGTAATAATGCTCTATCTGCATATGAAGATGACCGACAGCCATCACCAGGAAGCCCCAGGCCATAAAAGTCATGCCCTTTCCAAATTTGCCTCCCCGCAGGGCATAGGCTGTCATAAAAGCAAAGAACACGGAAATAAAAAGGAAAGGCAGCTCCATTACGCCGAACCAATAGCCCATGCTGGAAGAATGGTTGTCAGGCGCAGATACATTTGCCTGTAAAAGATTGCATTGTGACTGGCTGAAAACAGGTGGGCTGTATACAATAACAAAAGCGATCAACAGGAGGGATAGGGGTCTAATTTTTTTCATAACAAACTGGATTTTGAAACAATAATTGCAGGTATTTCTCGTATGGATATGGACCTGAACGCGTTTTTGAATGTATGTATGTGTTTTTCATACATATATACTCTTAACGTCTTCAAAATAAAAAAATTGTTACCTGATGAAACCGAGCACAATATTTTCTTTCCACGAAAGCCTGAATGCCGCATTCCTGGAGGAATTGTTCGAAGGTGATACTATCTACGCAGAGACGGTGTTCGAAGACTTCTTACGGGACCTGCCGGCTTATTGGGAAAAAGTGCAGTCATCTTACCAGCAAAAGAACATGTCGCTGCTGGGGACGAATATCCACACCTGCAAGACTTTGTTCGGCTACGTAGGCTTCACCGACCTGCAGGAACTTTGCCAGGAATTCGAGAATAAATGCGCGCTGAATACGGCGGAAGCGCTGCAGGCTGATTACGGCATGCTGACCAGGAAAAAGCAGGAGGCGCAGCAGATCATCGAAAATGAATATAGCAGGCTAAAAAGGTTCAACGAAGGACAGGTTTAGCCCCCTGCCCAAATCCCAATGTACCAATGAAGACCTCTTGCATAATAGTTGAAGACATCCAGATCGCAGCCGACTTTCTCAAGAAATTCTGTGAGAAAAGCGGTCTTGTCGACGTAAAAGGACATTTCCTCAATGTGGCCGATGCACTGGAATTCCTCGACCAGGAGAAGCCCGACCTCATCTTCCTGGACGTAGAGATGCCAGGCGCCAATGGGTTCCAGCTCCTGGACAGCCTAACCTACTCTCCTAAGATCATACTCACCACCTCCAAGACCGAATACGCATTCGATGCCTTCCAATACAATGTCAATGACTATCTGAAAAAACCTTTTACCTACAAACGCTTCCTGGAATCCGTCCAAAAGGTCCAGGCCCAGCCGGTGACATCACCCGCCACGACCACCACCGCGCCGTCCGCCGACATGGATTTCCTCTTTATAAAATCCGATGATAAGCTGGTAAGGCTAAAAAAGGACGATATCCTGTTTATGGAAAGCATGCGGGATTATGTGAAGTTCGTCACGCCGGGTAAAACCTATATCACGTACAGCACCCTGAAAAGCATGGAAGAAAAGCTGGCAGGACCATCATTCATAAAAGTGCATAGGTCCTATATAATCAATATCAACAAGATCGATGATATAAGAGGCAATACGATATACGTACAAGGGAACGCCATTCCTGTAGGAAAAGGGCATAAAGAGGATCTGGCCGCCAGGCTGAATATCCTATAAATTCCCGGTCGCTTTACGTTCATCGGGCAAATCTTTCTTTCGTCGGGCAGAACTGAATATTGGTCGAAAAAAGTCTTTACGTCTCCGCGGATTTTACATCTTTGTATCAGCAAACAAAACGATCCCAGATCCAGAAAAACCGAACCAAGATCCAAAGACCGAAGAAAACCCAAACCCAGATCCAGATCCGAAAAAACCAAAAGATCCAAAGTTCCGAAAAACCCGATCCAGATCCAGAAAAAACCAACGACGTCCAAAGATCCGAAAACCATCCAGATCCAGATCCGAAAAACCAAACGATCCGAATCGCTATTCGAAAAACCGGCATTTGTTATCCGACAACCAAAAAGAATGTAGTAGTGCAATCCAATCATCCGAAAGAACAACCTGCCTGGGCAAATCCTGGAATAGTTAAATCCGTCCGAATGATGACTTTATGATCGCTTGAATTAGCCTGAAGATCGTTGGCCCTGACAAAAAATTGCCGCCGCGGGTACTCCCCGCGGCGGCTTCATTTATTAGAACCAGGGCCGCGCAATCCCCTCCCTGAAAGGCCAGGGTATCGACACCAGGATGATCACCAGCGCCACAAGGAAAAACCAGAATGTCTTCTTTTGTTTTACCGTATCCGGAATGCTTTTCTTGGAAACGCCCCGCCCAATGGTGATCAGCACAATGGCAATGAGCATCGCCACTATATGCTCCACCCCGTAAAAACGGGCCGTATGATCCTTCATAGCCGCCCCCATCCCCATATTGCTGAGATTCTTTATCCCCCAGGGACCAAAGATCCACTGGTACAACCCTACCAGCAGCTCCGTATGCGCCGCGATCATCAGGAAGAGGCCCGTCTTCTTCTGGCCTGCGCTAAATGGCTTTTTACCCGTCATGCCCGATAAACTCATAAGAATAGCTATGACCAGCAGCAACAAAATGATCCATCGCAGAAAGCTGTGTAAATGCAAAAGTCCGGTGTACATGCAATTAGATTTTTTTAGATTTTGGAAACGGGCCCAAAGCTACAACGCGATGACCGGATGGGAAAAATTTCCGGGACCGGGGAGGAATTAATAGCAGTATAAACCCCTTAAGATTGACTACCAACATCTTACACCGCGATTATTCACTTCACCGGCACATTCACGGCGGTACGGCAAACATCTCATCCACCTTCAGCAAAGCCGTCACTACTCCTGATATAAAGATCCAACAATGCGTTGCCGCTGACGAACAGCACAGTGAAGATGAACGACGTCGGCACGATCACTGGCATCGGTAATGGTCGTACGCAAACATGTACGGTATTGGAGCAATAAGTGTAAATTTGTTCCATGAACAAATTAAGTCTGCTACTGATCGTCGGCCTGATGGCGGCAGCCTGTAATGGACATGACAGCAATGGAAAGGAGGGGGAATCCACTGTCCTGAAAAAGCCGCCCTACGCTGCCATCACAGACAGCATTCACCAGTCCGGCAACATCGATAAGGCAGGCTTGTATTACAGGAGAGCGGAACTCTTATCCAGGAACAACCTGCACGAACTGGCAGCAGCCGATTTTTTAAAAGCATGGCAGCTCCACCCTGACGAGCCTACGGGACTGCGCTACGCGGCTACCCTCAATATCATCGGCCAGCCTCAAAAAGCCATCCGCCTGCTGCAGGAATGCCGGATAAAATTTCCCGGCAATGCCAATTTCTCCAATATGCTGGGAGATCTCTACCAGCAGGCAGGTCTGACAAAGCAAGCCTTACAGCTCTACAACGATATGTTGCTTGCGGATTCGCTGGACTTCGAAGCCTGGTATGAAAAGGGTCTTTTATTGGAAAGGGCCCAGGATACGGCCTCCGCGCTGGAGGCTCTCCGGAAAGCATATGCGCTGCAGCCTGTCAGGACCTATGCCCTGGAACTGGCCCACCTCTACGCTGAGAACAGGAACAGCGCGGCCATTGAACTATGCGACGCCATTTTACGAAAGGATAGCACCCACGAGCTGATAGACCCCCTGTTTATCAAAGGCATTTATTATTCCAATACAGGACAATACAAACAGGCCATCGCCCAGTTTGATTCCTGCATCCGTCGCGACTGGAAATTTACGGACGCCCATCTTGAAAAAGGCATCGTACTCTTTCATGAGAAAAAATATACAGAGGCCGGCGAAGCATTCCAGATGACCGTGAAGGTCTCCAATACTTTCCCCGACGGGTATTTTTGGCTCGGACGATGCTTCGAAGCCACCGGGCACAAAGATGACGCCATCTTATACTATCAGCAGGCGCTGGCGCTGGACAAAGACTTTACAGAAGCCCGCGAAGGAATAAAACGTCTTAAATAGAACGCCTTAAATAAAAAAAACATGGCGATAATAGCACCTTCCTTACTAGCCTCCAATTTTCTCCGTCTGGAAGAAGAATGTAAAATGCTGAATGAAAGCCAGGCCGACTGGTTTCACCTGGACGTAATGGATGGGCGGTTTGTGCCCAATATCAGCTTTGGCCTTCCGGTGATCGAACAGATCCGCAAGGCAACGACCAAGGTCTGTGACGTTCACCTGATGATTGAAGAGCCGGAGAAATTCACCGAAGCCTTTAGGAAAGCAGGGGCCGACCGGCTCACCGTCCACCTGGAAGCCTGCCGTCATCTGCACCGGAATATCCAGCAGATAAAACAGCTGGGCATGCAGGCCGCCGTAGCCCTGAACCCTCATTCCCCGGTGGAGCTGCTGAACGATATCCTCCAGGACCTGGACATGGTGCTGATCATGAGTGTCAATCCGGGCTTTGGCGGCCAGTCATTCATACCGCACACTTTCCAAAAGATCCGCAATCTTAAAAAAATGATCCACGAAAGAGGATTGCCTACGCTGATCCAGATCGATGGCGGCGTAACAACGGAAAACGCGGGGTCTATACTGCGGGCTGGCGCCGACGTCCTGGTAGCCGGCAGCAATGTCTTCCGTTCAGCCGATCCGAAAGCAACGATAAAAGCGCTGAAGAACGCTGTGTGACATTAAAATTTATTGGTCAGCTGCTGCAATACTTCCCCGGTTTGTTTCACCCAACTGGTAGGATGCTGTGGCCATTTCAGCTCATGCTTCCCTAATTCGCCGGCAATGATATCATAAGCCGTGTAAGCCTGGTCCTCGGAATAAAAGCAGGCCTGCCATTTTTTATCCAACCCCGACCTCGATTGCATCCCAATCCCTCCATTATACCACTCGAAACACGAAGGCAGCCCGCTGAAAGAGATCTCGGTCTCCTGCCTGTTGTGATTATCCATGAAAAAAAGCGCATACCAGTGCACGCAAGCCTTTATCCTGTGTCGCAGCTGCTCACGCGTTTCTTTGGCTGCCGGCCTGACCATCCATTTGACATTGGAAGGGTAATACGGGTCCTCCTCCACATGTTTATGTACGATGGCATCCGACTTGAGTCGGACAAGTGCCAGGTCACCCCCCCTGTGCCAGGCAAGCTCCATTTGCCTGAGGGCCCTCTGCCGCACAATAAAAAGGTCGGCAGAGCCGTCTTTCCAGAGAAGGCTCATCTCGCCGTTCTCCTTGTCCAGGTTCCATGTCCCGATCTTCAATCCGCAGCGGGGGTTCAGGAGGGCGGAATGATCGCGGAAAAGAGCTAACTCGGGATACTGCCGGGTATCAGTGACAGTGTCCCAGAATATCTTGTTCCAATGGGTCTTGTCGGCATCATCGAATTTCCACACCTGGCTGATGGCATCCTCCAGCGAAAGGGTCTGGAACGTCTTCAGCGCCATCATGGAAGTGTCCAGGGCGATCGTCGCTGACATGACAGCTGATTTGTCGGAAGTGACGGTGTCCATCGTCACAGTTGGGATGGGGTGAGAGCCCGTGTTCCGGCAGGATCCCGCTACCGCCAGGCAACATAAAAACAACAAGGGTTTGTTCATAGTGCTAAATAAACATAATTTCGGTCATCTTAAACGCTTTTTTCATTGAGAATTGTACTCGCTGTCCTGCTTATCCCTTCCCTGCTGTTTTTCCAGTCCGCACTGGCACAAAAAAGATCGGCCTATATATCGGGGCGGCTGTTGGACGAGAACGAGCATCCCCTGGCTGGAACCTCCGTAATGATCCTGGGCAGACAATCCGGCGTGCTGACCAATGACTCCGGCGCGTTCCGTATAAAAGTACCCGCCGATAAGGCCTTTGCACTGGTATTTACCTATGCAGGCTTTAAGACCGAACAACGCAACTTCCTGCTGAATGAGAACGAGGAGGAAAAGATAGTGGTCCGCCTGGAAAGAGGCGCCCGCCAGCTGCAGGAGGTAGTCATCTCGGACCAGCGTGAGAGCAGGGAATCAGGGCTGGTGAAGATCAATCCCAAGAACGCCATCAATATCCCCGCGCCTATTGGCGGCATAGAAAGCCTGTTAAAGATCTTCGTCGGGTCAAATAATGAGCTTACCTCCCAATATTCCGTGCGGGGCGGCAATTACGACGAAAACCTCATTTACGTGAATGACTTCGAAGTCTTCAGGCCCTACCTGGTCAATAATGCCCAACAGGAAGGACTGAGCTTCATCAACCCGGAAATGACCCGCAGCGTCAGCTTTTACACAGGCGGGTTCCAGGCCAAATATGGCGATAAAATGTCCTCTGCCCTGGACATACAATACAGGAAGCCAACGGCGTTCGGCGGCTCTGTTTACCTTGGCCTGCTGGAGCAAGGCCTCCACCTGGAAGGGACTGGCGCCCATAAAAAATTCACTTACCTCCTGGGCGTACGCAGCCGCACCAACCGTACCCTGCTCAGCAACCAGGAAACAAAAGGTAACTATGCCCCTTCCTCCGCCGATATCCAGGCGCTGCTGACCTACCAGCTGAACAGCAAAAGCCAGCTTGAGCTGATGGGAACCTTTTCACAAACCAAATTCCATCTCATCCCCCAATCCAGCCAGCTGACCTCCTCGGTATTCTCCCCTTTTTATGCATCCAACCTGGGACTCGATATCTATTTTGACGGACAGGAGCAGGACCGCTATCAGACGAATATGCTGGGGCTTTCCCTTACCCAACAGGTGAGAAAGAACCTCCGCCTGAAATGGATGGCCTCCCGGTTTGGCGACAACGAACGGCAATCTTATGATATCACAGGCGCTTACCTGTTCGGAGAACGCGACTTCGATAAAAGCAGCTCCACCTTCGGACTCATCACCAATCCGCTGGGCGCCGGCGTCTACCAGAACTATGCCCGCGACAGGCTGAACATCGCCGTCTGGAATGCCACACATAAAGGCTACCTCACCCTGGACAAACACTTTATTCAATGGGGTGTCAGCGCTGAGCGGCAGATCGTGCACGATCAGCTGAATGAATGGCAATACCAGGACTCCGCAGGCTATGCACTACCGTATGTTCCTGGTCAGCCCTCCGTCAGCAATGCCGCCAAATCGAAGGACGACTTTTCCATCACGCGCCTCACGGGCTTCATACAGGACAATATCCTCTTCAATGACCCCGGCGGCTTTACTATCCAGGGCGGCCTGCGGTACAACTACAATACGCTGAACAAGGAACTGCTGCTATCCCCCCGGCTGGGCCTCTCCTGGAAACCCAGGCACGCACGAAAGGACATCGTGTACAGGGCCGCCCTCGGCATCTACGACCAGCCACCTTTCTTCCGGGAAATGCTCCGGCCCGATGGCTCCCTCAACAAAGACCTGAAAGCACAACGCAGCTGGCAGGTGGTCGCAGGCATCGAAAAGAATTTCAAGCTGGGCTTGCGGCCTTTCAGGTGGACGACAGAAGCCTATTACAAACAGATGTCACGGATAGACCCATACGACATCAATAACGTCCATATCCAATATTTCGGAGAGAATAAGGCCCAAGCCTATGCCGCCGGCATAGAGTCCCGCCTGTTTGGCGAATTGGTAAAAGACGCCGAAAGCTGGGTAAGCATCGGGTTTATGAGAACAAAGGAAAGGATCGACACTTCCTACTACACCTATACGCTGAATGCACAGCAACAGCCAGTGGACAGCATGCGGACCAAAGCTGGTTGGGTAAGACGACCTTCCGATCGCCTCTTCACATTCGGACTGTATATGCAGGACTACCTGGCTACCAACAAAAACCTGAAAGCTTTTCTAAATTTTCTCTACGGCAGCGATCTGCCTTTCAATATCCCCGGCAACCTGCGCTATCGCAACGCCCTGACCATCCCCCCCTATATCCGTATCGATATAGGCTTCAGCGCCCTGCTGCTGGACAGCGAAAAAAGCAATCGCAGGAGCCATAGTCCCTTCCGCAATTTCGAAAATATCTGGGCCACCCTGGAAGTTTTCAACCTCATCGACAGGGCCAATACCATCTCCTATATGCTGATTAAGGATTTCTCCAACACCACCTATGCAATGCCCAACCGCCTTACCCCCAGAATGCTCAACCTGAAACTGGTCGGACGGTTTTGACCTCTCGCCAACTACGTGTTTTCCGCAGTTTCGCATCGTAGTAATACGCAATTTATTCCCAGATTCAACATATTTTTCCCATTCCGGGATAAAATCATTTCCTTTGCGGTCAATAAGAAGCTGGTTAACAGATAGTTGAATTTTTGGCCGAATTATGGCCTCTACCTACTTAAACCGTTACCATGAACACGCTCTTCCAACTAATCGAAACCTTCATCCGCCAGCTTGTTACTTCTAAAACCAGCCACCAGAAAATGCCGGCGCTGATACCCCTGCGGGTCATCACAAAGGTTAATCGTGACCAATATTAATTTTAGCTATGTCCACAGCCGTCTCGGTATATCCGAACCCATTCGACCGTTTTATAGAGATTGAGCTCACCTGCGCAGAAGATAGAGATTGCATTATTCTGCTCGCCAACCTGAAAGACAACAGGATCATCCGGATGCTCGGCGCCGGACTTGAAAAAGGAGTGAATAAGATCCCCCTGGGTGACCTGCAGTCCCTGCAATTGGGCTCCTACCAGCTGGATATTAAAGATCCCACGGGAGACACCATCTACAAGACCATGCTTGTTAAGCAATAAAGATATGAGCAGCCTTCGACGACAGGAAACAGGAGCACTTCGGTGCTCTTTTCTGTTTGTAGCCATTCCGTCTAATGGGGAGCAATAAATACTGTCTCCATCTCCTCCAGCGTCTTGCCCTTCGTTTCCTTTACAACCCTCCAGCTGAAAAAGAAATTAACGATGCTGCACCCGGCAAAGATCCAGAATGTGACGGCCGCACCAGCCTTTTCCAGCATCCAGGGAAAGAACTGCCCCACCATCCAGACGGCGATCCACAATGCCAGGGTACAGATGGACACGGCTTTCACCCGTATGGCTGTAGGAAAGATCTCGTTGATGATGATCCAGGTCACTGGTCCCAATGAAAAAGCAAAGCAGGCGATGAACATCAACATGAGGACCAGCAGCAGCAGCCCGTGCGTCTTTCCGGTGTAAAAAAGCACACCACAGAAAACAAGAGAGAAGATGATTCCACTGAGCCCGGTGATGAGCAGGAATTTACGACCGTATTTATCGGACCACAGTAATGCGACAATAGTAAAAAGTACATTGATCGCGCCGACGATCACCTGGAAGATCAGCGCATTGCTGCCCCCTATCCCAGCCGCTTCAAAAATGCTGGGTCCATAATAGATGATGGCATTGATACCTGAGAACTGCTGGAACACGGCCAGCACGATCCCTATCAGCAGGGGCAGACGCAAAGGGCCTTCCAGCAAGGATATTTTTTTCGCGGATGCCTTGCGGGCTGCCTCTTCCATATCCGCCAGCTCTTTGTCCGCCACCCGCTCCGGCCTGATGGTGCCGAGCACGGCGCGCGCCTTTACATGCTCCCTGATGGATATCAGCCAGCGGGGACTCTCGGGCACTTTGAATAAAAGGAGAAGGAATAGCAGGGAAGGCGCAGCCATCACCAGGAACATCGGCCTCCAGATCTCATTTGAAAAACCACCCGCTCCCAATGAAAGGAACAATGCATTGGATAGATATGCCAGCAGGATACCCACCGTGATCGCCAGCTGATAATAAGCGATCATCCGCCCCCTGCTGTCGGCCGGCGCGAACTCCGCTATCAGCATGGGAGATATGACGGAAGCCATTCCTACACCTACACCGCCAACAATACGGGCAGCGATCAGCCAGTCGACATCGGCCGCAAAAGCGCAGCCAATGGCGGATAGCAGGAACATCCCTGCCGCAAGGAGAACGGTCCGCTTGCGGCCGATGCGGTCGCTCAGGACGCCAGTGACCAGCACACCGATGATACATCCCGCCAGTCCGCTGCTCACCAGCCAGCCTTCCTGCACCGTACCCAGGGAAAATTGTGCTTTAATTAATCCGATGGCCCCTGAAATAACAGCCGTGTCAAAGCCGAACAGCAATCCGCCAAGGGCTACGGTCATGCATATGTAATTGGTTCTTGCAGCAAAATTCATATGGCGAAAATGATGTTTTAGGGATTTTTCCGTACATAAGCCTTCATGGTGGCGCATTGCTTTCCTGCGCTCTCCCCATACGGCGTAACACTGTATTCCTTCACGAACTCCGGCACGACAAAGGTCTCTGCATAATGCACCACAAACGGCTCGAACGCGCCGGAAGGGCTCTCCACCAGCACCTCCCGCCCTTCCACCAGGTTCAGCACATGCACGCTGCCATTCGTCTGATGAACCACCGTATCTGTGAACCAATGCCGGCGCGTCTCTATGAACTCTCTTTCATGCAGCCCCGTACGCTCTTCTCTCCAACCTTCGCCTTCCGCCACCGTCTCCACCGTATTGATCAGCTCCTTCTTTGTTCGCTCCGGGGTCATGGTCCAGTCGATGACATGCTTGCCATGACCGATATTGATGGGACGTGGCTTGCCGTCCAACCCCATTCTTCCCCAATCCCAAAGCTTGAATGTAAAAATATAAGGAGTGGCGCTGATCTCCAGCACCATGCTGTTCCTACCGGAACAATGGACGGTGCCTGCAGGTATCAATACATGATCGTGTTTCTTTACGGGCCACCTGGCGACATATTTTTCTGCATCAAAACAAGTGCTGCTGTCCTGCGCTTCCTCCAGTTCGCAGATCATCGCTGCGGGAGAAATGCCATCCTTCAGTCCCAGGTATACACAGGCATCGTCTCCTGCATCCAGCATGTAATAACTTTCATCCTGGGTATACTGCATTCCGAAATGCTCCCGGATGTATTCCGTGGTAGGATGCACCTGCAAGCTTAGGTTCCCCCCACCCATCGTGTCCAGGAAGTCAAACCGTATAGGAAATTCATCCCCAAATCTCGCCTGTACGGCATCTCCCAGCAATTTACGCGACTGTGCGAATACAAGATTGATACCCGGCGTTTCGAAAAGTATGTCATTGAATCGCAGCAGCAGCGAATTTTCCTCCGGCACACAGTCGAAACACCAGGCATAATTCGCCTGTGCACCATCGAGCCCGCAATGCTGCTTCATCCATTGCCCTCCCCAGGGACCGGGATCGAAGAATGGCACCAGCCGGAAAGGCTGCGACACGGCCTGACCATAGGCTTTATTCAACGCAGCTCCCGTCACCAGCTTTGGCTGTTCGCGTATAGTCGTGTCCACCACCAGGTCCCATCTGTCCATCAACATCTTCTTGTGCCTGTCACATACCCGCCAGTCGACAAAAAACGCTTGCTTGTATTGCAGAGCCGCTTTGGCATTCTTATCCGTAAAGCCAAGATTGGCCACTTCATTACGTCGGAAACGCAGCTGGCCTTCCCATCGCGGCATGTCGAAATATACCACCAGGTGCGCCTCCGGAACCACCAGCGCAGCGCCTGGGCCATATACGATGATCACCCCCTCTTTCTTACCATCGATCTTTCCCCGCATGGCACCGATGGCTTCCCCGTCGAAAAGGTCCCGCAGCTCGAGCCGGGTGATGCGACCAAACACTTCATCGTCCGTAACATCAGGATGCAGCATGGGCCTCAGCTTTTCTTCCGGCAGCATGCAAGCCTTGGACAAATGAAACATCCCTTTTACCCCTTCCTGTAGCCGGACCAGCACCTCCTCGTCATCAACGCCCTGGTAGCATTCCATGGCAACAACCTTTTTCTTCCCGGGCAAACGATCGATCTTCTCACTGATGATCCGACAAGTCTCATTCCAACCTTCCCAACATTCTGCCGCATCTTCCCTGACCCTGATAAAAGGGCCTTTATCATAATTTGATATCATAGCTCATTATACCTTGTGCTGCAGGCAATGCACAACTCCTAATATACCTGCGTCGCTTAATAATTGTGTAGCTCTTATCTGTACCCTTCCCCAGGGACACCAGACATGTGGCAGCACTTTCTCCGTCACATACGGCAGTACCTCGTCGGCGCGGTGCATCACACCACCCCCCAACACCACTACTTCGGGGTCATACGCATGGATCAGGTTAATGACACCCGCCGACCAGCTGTCCAGGCATTGCTGTCGGACATGAATAGCCAGCTTGTCCCCTGCCCCGGCCGCATCAAAAATGGCGGCCATATCGATCGTCCCGGCCTTCGACAACATACTGGCTGCATAGTCCGGGGATCTTTTCACCGTACCTTCCAGGCTCCAGGTTGAGCCGTATGCTTCCACACAGCCAATGTTTCCGCAATTACAGGGCCTTCCGTCATATTTGATGGACAAATGCCCGCCCAGGATCCCGGCCTGGAAATGACGGCCCCGCAGCAGCTTGCCTTCGATGATAGCCGAAGTGCCGATGCCCGTTCCAATGGTCATGACCACCAGGTCCTCCGTATCCCGCCCAGCTCCATATTTCCATTCTCCCACAGTGGCCATCCTGGCATCATTATCCATGAAAAAAGGCACCCCCCAGGCACGCTTTGCCCAGGCTTCCAGGTCAAGCTCCCGGGCATCTGCATATGCTTTATTCGTGGATAATATCCGCTTCCGGACTGGATCCACCAGACCGGGAAAAGCCAGACCCGCTCCGGATAAGACGGCGCCACGGGCGGCCAGCATAGCGTCTATCTCCTCCTTTACGACCTGCAATCCGGCAGCCAATCCCCCCTCCGGCCGGGCAGCGATGACCTTTTTAGCCACTACCGCGCCCCCGCTCACCAATCCGATCTTCACACGGGTACCCCCTAAATCAATGCCTGCGAAGTAATTTTCCATTTTTCTATATGTTCAGACATATGAACTTAGGTAAAGATAGTTTTTCGCCCGATATAAACGAGTATCCTTCCGTAAATTTTTTTCATTTTACCTTTGAGGTATGACTAAGCTTTCTGTGAATATCAACAAGTTCGCCACCTTGCGCAACAGCCGGGGAGGCAATAACCCGGACGTGGTGAAGGCAGCCATCGACGCACAGCTTTTTGGCGCAGACGGAGTGACTGTACATCCCCGTCCCGACGAACGGCATATCCGTTACCAGGACGTTTATGAGATCAAAAAGATCATAACGACTGAATTCAACATCGAAGGCAATTCCCAGGAACAGAAATTCGTAGACCTGGTGCTGGACGTCCGTCCTCACCAGGTGACCCTGGTCCCGGACGCATTGGGACAGATCACTTCCAACCATGGATGGGACACCATCCGTCATAAAGATTACCTCGTGGAGATCGTGGGAAAATTCAAGGCAGCAGGCATCCGGGTCTCCCTTTTCGTGGATCCGGTCATACCCATGGTGGAAGGTGCGGCGGCAACAGGTACTGACCGTATCGAGCTGTATACCGAGGCTTATGCCCACGGATTTCATACGGACAGGGAAAAGGCCATAGCACCGTATCGTGCCGCCGCCATACGGGCCGCCGAACTGGGACTGGGGCTCAATGCCGGTCATGATCTGGACTTGCAGAACCTGGCCTTTTTCGCGCATAATATTCCCGGATTGGCAGAAGTATCCATTGGCCACGCCCTGATCAGTGATGCCCTTTACCTGGGATATGAGAATACGATACAGCTGTACAAACGGCAACTACAATAAAGAATGCGTATACGCTGATAAACGACGACCATTTATCCCGGATTCTCCAACTTTATATCCGAAATGTCCCACTTCGGTACAAAAGTCTTCTCCCGGCGCTGCAACTATTTTATATTTGGATAGCTACACATTGTTAACACCAAAACGCTCGAATATGAAATACATGCTGCTGGTACTACTCCACTTCGGAATTTTTTCCGTTACACATGCTCAATTGACAATGCTCCCCAATGGCGGAAATAAAAAAGCCTCGGTCAGCGAATGGGTCGGCATTACAAACGTGACGATCACTTACAACCGCCCCGGCGTAAAAGGCAGGGAAGGACAGATCTGGGGAAAGCTGGTCGCCACGGGCTACACGGACCAGGGATTTGGCACGAGCAAGGCAGCTCCCTGGAGAGCCGGCGCCAACGAGAACACCACCATTGAATTCAACACGGATGTAAAGATCGAAGGACAAACGCTCCCCGCCGGGAAATACGCATTATTCATTGCTTATGACCCCGCCGAATGCACGCTGATCTTCTCCAGGAATTATACTTCCTGGGGCAGCTTTTTTTACGATCCCAAAGAGGACGCGCTGCAGGTGAAAGTAAAGCCCGTTGCACTGGACAACAGCGTGGAATGGCTGCGCTATGAGTTTAAAGACCAGAAGGAAAGCTCCGCTACCATCGCTTTGGAATGGGAAAAGGTTTCTATCCCCTTTAAAGTGGAGACCGATTATATACAGACGCAATTAGCATCCTTCCGCAGGGAGCTGCGCAGCGACAAGGGATTCACCTGGAACGCCTGGGTGACGGCGGCACAGTTCTGCATTCAGCACAATACAAATCTGGACGAAGCCCTGGACTGGTCCAACACGGCCATCAGCGGAACTTTCATCGGACAGAAGAATTTCCAGACGCTGTCCACCAAGGCGCAGGTCCTTGCCCTACAGGGGAAATCCTCCGAAGCCGATGCCATCATGAAGGAGGCACTGCCGCTGGGCCAGGTAGCAGATGTCCATCAATATGCCCGCATGCTGCTGACCCAGAAAAGATCCAAAGAAGCGTTTGACGTCTTCAAGCTGAACTACGACCGGCATCCCAATGAATTCACCACGAATATGGGCATGGCCCGGGCTTGGTCCGCCATGGGAGACTACAAAAAGGCAATAGCTTTTATACAGAAAGCGCAGCCACAGGCGCCCGATAAGCTGAATAAGGACAATATCGACAAATCCCTGAAAATGCTGCAGGAAGGCAAGGATATCAATTAAAGGAGGGCGCATAGCCCTTCTTCTAATTACATCCCAACAGCTCGCAGAGCTTGGCCTGCAAGTCCGGACCACGAAGGTTACGGGCGACTATTTTGCCGCTGGGATCTATGAGGTAATTCTGGGGAATGCTTTGAATGTGATATTTCACGGCCACCTCATTGTACCAGTACTTCAGATCGCTCACCTGCGTCCAGGACAGGCCATCGTCCTTAATGGCCTTGACCCAGGGTTCCTTTGCCTTGTCCAGGGACACGCCTAATACCGTGAAATTCTTATCCTTGAATTTTTTATACGTACTGACTACATTGGGGTTTTCCATCCGGCAAGGTCCGCACCAGCTGGCCCAGAAATCCACCAGCACATACTTTCCCTTAAACGAGGAAAGGGTCACAGCCTTGCCGGCAGTATCGCTTTGAGAGAAATCGATCGCCTCGGACCCCACCGCCCCGATCTTCGCTTCGTCGATCTGCTTTTTCAGGTATTGCCCATAGTATCCTTTCTGCACCTCAGGAGAAAGGGAAGTAAGCCTTTTTTCCTGCGCTGTCACATCCTCCGAAAGCTGGTTCAACACTACCAACACAAACGGCGAAACATAGGACGACTTTTTAGCGGCAATAAAATGGTCCAGCTGCATCAGCGTCGAATCCGCGACGCTCTTATATACTTTGAAGAGGGAATCCTTGCTTTTCGCACCTGCCGGCGAATTAGCCAGCTGCATGACGCCGTTGATCCGGGTGAAATAAGGATTGAACTCCTTCTGGAACTGTTGAAAATCATCGTTGGAAGCAGACCCCTTCGTCACCAGCCCCTTCAGATCTTCGATTGCCCCGGTAACACTGATATTGTCATTCCCCATGAAGAGGGGCGCCTTATTCTTAGCGCTGCCCAGGTTCAGCTCGAACAGATTAGGCTCCTGAACATGCCCGTTCAGCACAAAATGGCCGCCTTTTGCATGTCCCTGTGACAGCGTATCGGCGGGGTTGGATACATCCGTAAGGAACACCAGCTCATTTTCCGCCAATCCTTTGACATCACCCGTGATGATGAATTGAGCATCCTTCTTTTCCTGGCCGAAAGTGAGCAGCGGCAACAGCCCCAATATTCCAAAAAACCTCTTCATATAATAATTATTTTTTATGTCTTTCTTTTAAGATATCCGTCACGTCCTGCAAATTATAACCTTTTGCGTTTAATAAGATCAAATAGTGAAAAAGCAGGTCGGCCGCCTCGTTCAGGAACAGACCTTCATCCTGATCTTTTGCTTCGATCACCAGCTCTACCGCCTCCTCTCCCACTTTCTGGGCTATTTTGTTGATCCCTTTATGAAAAAGGCTTGCCACATAAGATCCGGACGGATCGGCCTGCTGACGGCGCTGCTGTATGATCTCCTCCAGACAGGTGAGAAAATCCTCGTTATGGTTCTTCTCGTCCCAGCAGGTATCAGCTCCCGTATGGCATACAGGCCCCAGCGGTTCCGCCTTGATCAGTAAAGTATCACGATCACAGTCCAGGGCGAGGCTTTTCAGAAGGAGGTAATTGCCGCTCTCCTCCCCTTTGGTCCATAGCCGCCCCTTGCTCCGGCTGAAAAAGGTGACCTTCCCTTCCTTTTCAGTCTTATCCAGCGCTTCCTGGTTCATGAATCCCAGCATCAGCACTTTTTGCGTGGTGGCGTCCTGTATAATGGCCGGAACCAGCCCATCCCCGTATTTTCCAAAATCTACGTTCATATCTGGTATCTTATCGCTAATATCTTACTGCAATATGTTGATCCTGCAAATATCCTTTTAATTCCGGAATTGTGATTTCCTTAAAATGGAAGATGCTGGCAGCCAGGGCCGCGTCCGCCTTTCCTTCGCCCAGGACATCCACAAAATGCTCCATTGTTCCCCCTCCGCCGGAAGCGATCACTGGAACAGGCAGCGCGCCCGCCAGCTCCCGGGTAATATCCAGCGCAAAACCTTTTTTGGTGCCGTCATTGTTCATAGATGTCAGCAGGATCTCTCCAGCTCCCCTGTCTACTCCCTGCCGGGCCCAGTCCGCACAAAGCATATCCGTCTTCACCCTCCCCCCATTGAGGTATACATACCACCGCCCATCTGCTTCCTTTTTGGTATCGATGGCCAATACCACGCATTGGCTGCCGAACTCCCTGGCCAGCTCGTTGATAAGCTCCGGCCGGCGGTAGGCGGACGTATTTACGGAGATCTTATCCGCACCGTTTTGCAGCAGCAGGCTTACATCCTCCACACTGCTGATCCCTCCCCCTACCGTAAACGGAATATTGATATGGTGCGCGATCCGGTTCACAAGCTCTCTCAGCGTCTTTCGTTTTTCATTGGTGGCGGTGATGTCCAGGAATACCAGCTCATCAGCACCCTGCTGCGCATACAGCGCGCCCAGCTCCACGGGGTCGCCTGCATCCCGGATATTTTCAAAATTCACCCCTTTGACGGTCCGGCCGTCTTTGATATCGAGACAGGGTATGATCCTTTTTGTCAGCACGGGTTATTTTTTAGTTGTTAATGCGACCCTGGAAAGTTCCTGCAACGTAATGCGCCCTTCATAGATCGCCTTCCCGATGATTACCCCCTTGCACCCGGCCTCCTCCAGCCTGTGAACATCATCCAGCTCGCTGACGCCCCCGCTGGCGATGAAATGCAGCTGAGGGAACTTGCCGACGATGTTCTTATACAGGTCCAGCGAAGGCCCCTGCAACAGGCCATCCTTGCTCACATCCGTGCAAAACACCTGCCGGATGCCCTTTCCTGAATAGTCTTCAATGAAATCATAGACCCATTTATCAGTGGTTTCCAGCCACCCCCCCACGGCGATCTTTTCATTTTTTACATCGGCTCCCAGGAAAAAACGTTCTGCGCCGTATTGCTCCAGAAACCCCACAAAAACTTCCGGCTCCTTTACCGCAAGACTTCCGATAGTAGCCAGCGCAGCACCCGAGTTAAAAATAATATCCACATCGGCTGCCGTCTTTATACCGCCTCCAAAGTCGATGACCAGTCCTGTCTTGCCAGCCAGTGCTTCCAGCACCTTCCAGTTCCTAACGGCGCCTGCCTTCGCGCCATCCAGGTCCACCAGGTGCAGCCGCTGCAGACCGGCATCCTCGAAGGCCCTGGCCACTTCCAGGGGATGTTCGTTATATACTTTTTTCTGTGCATAGTCCCCCTGTGTGAGACGAACGCACTTGCCATCGATGATGTCTATTGCCGGTATGATCTCCACTTCCTTATCGCTTAAATATTTTCTAAAAAATTCTTTAATATTTGTTCCCCCACCGCCGCCGATTTCTCCGGGTGGAACTGCACGCCATAAAAATTGTCTCTGTGCAGTCCTGAGCTATACGGCAAGCCATAGCTGGTCGTCGCAATGGTATGCCTGCCCAGGTCGGCATAATAGCCGTGCACGAAATAGCAAAAGCTATTCTCCTTCAGTCCATCGAACAGCGGGGTCTTCAGGTCATAGATATTGTTCCAGCCGATTTGCGGAACCTTCAGACCCTCTCCCCCGGAGAACTTTTTCACCTTTTCTTCGAAGATGCCCAGGCAGTCCGTATCGTTCTCCTCACTGTAGCTGCACATGAGCTGCATGCCCAGGCAGATACCCAGCACAGGCTGATTCAACTCTTTTAACAGCTTGTCCAGCCCCCTGCCTTTGAGATATTCCATGGCCGTGCTGGCTTCTCCCACCCCCGGGAAAATGACCTTACCGGCACTGCGGATCTGGTCCGGATCATCCGTCACGACAGCCTCTTGCCCGATCCGCTCCAGCGCATACAGCACCGATTGAATGTTACCTGCATTGTATTTGATGATGACGGTGTTCATATCATGCCCCCAGGATAGGTTTTAAAAAGGCCGCCGTAGCAGCATTGATGTCTTTGGCATTTTCCAATGCTTTGATATAGGCGGTTCCGATGATGGCCCCATTGGTATATTTACAAGTGGTCTCAAAAGTATTTTTATCCTTGATCCCGAATCCCACCAGCACAGGGTTCCTCAGTCGCATCTCATGGAGCTTTTCGAAGTATGCCCGCTGCCCATTCAAATCCTTGTCCTTTCCCGTAGTGGAAGAGGAGGATACGGCATAGAGGAACCCGGAGCTCAGGGAGTCTACTTTAGCTATCCGCTCGGGGAAAGTCTCGGGCGTAATGAGAAATACAAAATCCAGCCCATACTTTTTGATCACCGGGCCATACTCGGTTTCGAACTCATAGATCGGGAGGTCGGGCAGGATAAGACCGTCGATCCCTACCGCCGATGCCGCTGCACAGAATTTTTCGAAGCCGTACTGCAGGACGGGGTTCATATAGCCCATCAGCAGCACAGGCAGCCGGATGGTCGTCCGGAGCTCCTTTAGCTGTCCGAACAGGGTGGAGATGGACATGCCGTTCTCCAATGCCTTGCTGCCGCTGGCCTGTATCACCGGGCCGTCCGCCAGCGGATCGCTGTAGGGCATGCCCAGCTCGATCATATCGGCCCCATTGTCCTGCAGGGCCTTCATCACTTCCATTGTGCTGTTGAGCCGGGGATAACCGGCCGTACAATAGACGTTCAGCACGCGCTGGTTCTTCTTTCTGAAAAGGTCTGTTATTCTGCTCATAATGATTGCTCCTCCATTGCCCGCATATAGGTGGCCATATCCTTGTCGCCCCGTCCACTGAGACAAAGGACGACCGTATCTTTTTCATTCAGCTGTAATTGGTCCAGCGCCGCTACGGCATGTGCCGATTCCAACGCGGGAATAATGCCTTCCAGCTTTGTAAGCTCAAAAGCCGCCTTCAAGGACTCTTCGTCCGTGGCGCTCAGGAAGGTAGCACGGCCGGTGTCAAATAAATGCGCATGTAAAGGACCGATGCCGGGATAGTCCAGCCCTGCAGAAATGCTATGCGGCTCTACCACCTGTCCGTCTTCCGTCTGCATGACCAGGCTCTTGCTGCCATGGAGAACACCCGGCTTGCCCAACCGGGTCGTGGCAGCGCTCTTCCCGCTGTTGATCCCATGTCCAGCAGCCTCCACCGCCACCAGCTCCACGCTCGGCTCATCGAGGAAATGATAAAAAGCGCCGGCTGCATTGCTGCCCCCGCCCACGCAGGCTATCACATGCGTAGGCAGCTCGCTGCCCGTCTTTTCCTTCAGCTGCGCCCTGATCTCTTCACTGATGATGCTTTGGAACCGGGCCACCATATCCGGGTAAGGATGGGGACCAACGACGCTGCCGATGATATAATGCGTGTCCACCGGGTTGTTGATCCAATCCCGTATGGCCTCATTAGTGGCATCCTTCAATGTCCTGCTGCCGCTGACAGCCGGCACCACCTTTGCACCCAGCATCTTCATACGCGCCACATTGGGCGCCTGCCTTTCGATGTCTTTCTCTCCCATATAGACGATGCATTCGACGCCCTTCAGCGCGCAAACGGTGGCCGTTGCTACGCCATGCTGGCCCGCACCCGTTTCCGCAATGATCCTTTTCTTGCCCAGCCGCTCCGCCAGTAATATCTGCCCGATGGTGTTGTTGATCTTGTGCGCCCCCGTATGATTGAGGTCCTCCCGCTTGAGGAAGATCTCCGTATTGTATTTATTGCTCAGCCGCCGCGCTAAATATAATGGGGAGGGACGCCCTACATAATCTTTCAGCAGGGAATGATATTCTTTCAGGAAAGACGCCTCATGCATGATCTCCAGATAGCGGGTCCGCAGCTCTTCCACGTTGGGATAAAGCATCTCCGGAATGTAAGCGCCCCCAAATTTTCCGTAATACCCTTGCTTATCAGGAGCATAATTTGTAGTCATAATAATATTTTTTAGCCATTGTTCTTCAGGCTGTCAAGTAATGTCCTTATCTTCTTCAGGTCCTTCACGCCGGCGCTTGTCTCAAACTTGCTGTTGATGTCGATAGAGAACATTTTCCTGGCAACAGGCTCCCTGGCGAATACCTTCAGCTTTTCCGCGTCTCCGGGCTCAATGCCGCCGCTTAAAAAGAATAGCTTGTCAATGTGGGCGGATTTCAACGTGCTCCAGTTGAACTTCTTGCCCGTACCCCCATATCCCACGCCTTCCGTATCGAAAAGGAACATATCGCAGGAATCCTGGTAGGGACGTATCAGCCAATCGATAGGGTCATCCTCACCCAGCCGGAATACTTTGATCACCGTAATATAGTTCGACAGCTGCTCGCAAAAACGAGGGGTCTCATCCCCGTGCAGTTGCACCATGTCCAGGCCATAACTATCCACCTGCTTCATGACCTCGTCATAGGTGGCATTGACAAAGACACCTACCTTACCAAGCCGCAGCTTTGCCTTTTTCACCTGCTCTCCCGTCAGATGACGGACTACATACCGGGGTGACTTGGGGTAGAAGATAAACCCCGCAAAATCCACGCCCATGGCGTCCAATTGCTTAACCTGGTCGATCTCGGTCATCCCGCAGACTTTTACTCTCATACAGTGTCCCCCATTGTAACTTTAACTGGTGAATGGATGAGGCAAAAACATATTCGTTAGCTTTGTTAGTTTCCCTTCAGCGCGCTTACAAATTCACCGAAAGCGGCGCCTGGGTCTTTTTCTTTCATAAAATTCTCCCCGATGAGAAATCCGGTGAACCCGGCGTTCTTCATATGGAGGATCGTCTCGATCTTGCTGATACCGCTCTCTGCGATCAGCGTCTTTCCCTTGGGTATCTTCATGCTCAGATCGATGCTGCGCTGTATATCCACCGTGAAGGTCTTCAGGTCGCGGTTGTTCACCCCCACCAGCTCCGTCTCTTCACAGATATGCTCCAGCTCTGCCTCGTTGTGGATCTCTAATAACACCTCCAATCCCAATCCCCTGGCAAATACAGCCAGTCTTTTCACGGCTTCCGGCGTCAGACAAGCCGCTATCAGCAGGATCACGTCCGCACCGATGGCCTTCGCCTCCGTGATCTGGTATTCATCGATGATAAAATCCTTTCGCAGGATGGGGATCTCATTGACACGGGCTTTCCGCAGATCTTCGTCGCCCCCTCCAAAAAAAGTTTCGTCGGTCAGCACGGATAAGCAGGAGGCGCCGGCTGCCGTATACTTTTTCGTCACATCCTCCACATCCACCTGGTCATTTATCACCCCTTTCGAGGGAGACCTTCTTTTAAATTCAGCGATAATGCCTGTTTTGCGCGCATCCTTCAAAACCTCTTTCAAAGACAGCGTTTTGCGGCCAAACAAAGGCCTTCCCCTAAGCATTTCCACCGAAACTTCCTCCTGCCGCCTGGCCACTTCCGTCCGTTTGTGCTGAATTATTTTATCCAGGATATTCATACCTATTGTAATGCAATTAATTTTTTCAATGAATCATAGGCCTTCCCGCTTTCCAGGCTATCCACTGCCGCGGCATAAGCATCGTCGTACTTGCCGAACCCCCCGGTGGAATATAATGCCATGGCCGCATTAGCTAGCACCACCGCATTCTGGGCCCACGTGCCTTCTACCTTCAGGATCCTGGTGAAAAGTTTAGCCGCCTCCTCTATGGAATTCCCCCCGTAAATATCGGTAGCATTTACCATTCGTTTGCCCAATTCTTCCGGCGTCATGATCTTTTCTCCCAGGTGGGTGATGACCTTGGTATCACCCGTGAGAGAGATCTCATCGTATCCATCCAGTCCATGGATGATGGTGTAATAGCCTTCCGTCTGCTGTAGCAGATAATTATAGATCCTGGCCATTTCCAGGTTATAGACGCCTACCAGCTGAAAACGGGGGCCTGCTGGGTTCACCATGGGGCCCAACATATTGAAAAAAGTGCGGACGCCCAGGTTCTTACGGATAGGTCCTACCGTCTTCAGTGCCGGGTGGAACATGGGCGCATGCAGGAAACAGATGCCCGCCGCCTCCACCTCCTGCTTCAGTCTTGCGGAGTCATTCTTGAACTTATATCCCAGCTGCTCCATGACATTGGAAGCGCCGCTGATGCTGGAAGCTCCGTAATTACCATGTTTCGCCACTTTCTGACCAGTGCCGGCCACGATAAAGCAGGCCAGCGTGGATATATTGAAAGTGTTCTTCCCGTCGCCGCCCGTACCCACGATGTCGATGGTGTCATGCCCGTCCAGATCCACCCGTACGCAAAGGTCCAGCAAAGCGTCCCGGAAGCCCTGCAGCTCGTCGATGGTAATGCTGCGCATGAGGAACACCGTAATAAAAGCGGTGATCTCGCTGTCATTGTAGCTTCCCCCGGCTATATTGGTCAGTACTTCCCTGGCCTGTTGCCTGGAAAGGGTCTTGTGCTCGAATAAATATTGTAAGATCTTTTTCATATCTATACTTTCAACCAGTTTTTCAATATTTGCTCCCCTTTGGGGGTTAATACGCTCTCCGGATGGAACTGTACTCCCTGCACGTCAAGGCTCTTATGCCGCAGCGCCATGATATAGTTGTTCTCATCCCGCGCCGTCACCTCCAGGTCCTCAGGAAAACCTTCCTCGCTGATAACCCAACTGTGATAACGGCCTGCCTCCAGTTCCCCGGACATCCCTTCAAACAATCCCCCCGTCTTTATGATCTTCACGGGCGTGGCCACGCCATGATACACCGTGCTGAGATTCGTCAGCTTTCCGCCAAAAGCCTCTCCAATGGCCTGGTGTCCCAGGCATACCCCCAGGATGGATTTGCTGGCGGCATATTCCTTTATCAACGGCAGCAGCAATCCCGCCTC
Source organism: Flavitalea plasmicola (assembly GCF_030546645.1). GTDB lineage: Bacteria > Bacteroidota > Bacteroidia > Chitinophagales > Chitinophagaceae > Puia. The sequence continues at coordinate 820,973 of NZ_JAUOTO010000004.1, read as the reverse complement.
TTCCGGAATGCCCGGACCGGGAGAAAGAATGATCTTGTCAAAGTCTTTCACTTTCTCCAGAGGGATCTTATCATTGCGATGCACTTCCACTTTCTGATGAAGCAGCTTCTCCACCAGGTGCACCAGATTGTAGGTAAACGAGTCGTAATTATCAAATACAAGGATCTTCGGCACTGTACTGGATTTAAATAGTTATTGATGACTAATGTCTTCTGCGAACAAAATGGCCTTTTTCAAAGCGCCCAGCTTATTGTTCACTTCCTGCAATTCGCTTTCCGGCTGGCTCGCGGCAACCACCCCGGCCCCCGCCTGGTAGGTCATGGTATTGTTCATGCTCAGCAGGCTCCGGATCATAATGGCATGATTGCAGCTGCCGTCAAAGCCCATGAACCCGATACACCCTCCATAATAGCTGCGGGGCGTGGGTTCATATTCATCTATCAGCTCCATGGCCTTGAATTTCGGGGCCCCGCTAAGCGTGCCCGCAGGAAAAGTAGTGGCCAACAGCTCGAAAGGATTATAGCCATCCCTCAATTTTCCCCGCACTTCACTGACCAGGTGGATCACATGCGAGTAATATTGCACCTCCCGGTAATGCGCCACCGTCACCTCATCGCAGTTCCGGCTAAGGTCATTGCGCGCGAGGTCCACCAGCATGACATGCTCCGCATTCTCTTTTGCATCTTTCAGTAATTTATCCGCCATCAACTCATCCGTCGCATCGTCGCCGCTCCTTTTAAACGTCCCCGCTATCGGATGTACAATGGCCTCTCCGTTCTGCAGGATCAGCTGTGACTCAGGAGAAGAGCCCATCAGCCTATAATCCCCATAATCGAAGAAGAACAGGTAGGGTGAAGGATTGATGCTGCGCAGCGCCCTGTACACATTGAATTCGTCGCCCGTAAAACCCTGCTGGAAACGGCGGCTCAGCACGATCTGGAAAACGTCACCCCTGTGGCAGCTGCGGATGCCCTTCTTTACGATCTCGATATATTCCTCATCCTTCATATTGGAGGTCTCCTCTCCTTTTATCCGGAATGGGTATACGGGAACATCCTTGCTCTTGATAAGCGACTCGACAAGGGCGACTTCCGATTCCAGGCCCGCGATCTGATTCTCGCAGATGTATAGCTCGTCCTTGAAATGATTGATGGCGATCACATATTGATAGAGCCGGTAACGCATCAAAGGTATCCGCGCGGCATCGTTGTGATGATCCAGTTTTATGGAATCAAAGAATTGTACAGCGTCGAAGGTCGTATAGCCAAAAAGTCCTTGCACGGCTCTCACTGCCTTCTCGGTGGCGGGTTTTGTGTCAAAGCGCTGCATGAACTCCCATAAGAGGCCGGGCGTATCCGACAAGTTGGTCAGAAGCTTCTTTTCAGGCGGCTGCCCTGGCAGCTTGAATTCAATGTTCCGGGTATCGGAGATCTCGATGCCGGCAATGGCATTGATGCAGATAAAGGAATAACTGTTCTCCGCCACGTGATAATCCGTGCTCTCCAACAGGATGGTATCCCGAAACCGGTCCCGCAGCCGCAGGTAGATACCCACGGGCGTAAAGATGTCCGAAAGCAGTCTGCGGCAGTTGGTTTTTATTTCTATTTTCTTCATAATGATTTAATTGTCCAACGATTACACCAGATGACGGACCTGGGGCCCTTCGCTTCATACAAATAAAAAACCCCGGTATACCGGGGCCCAATATGGTAATACATGTAGTAATAGCATTACTTGCCCCGCTTGGAGTTTGTATGCCACCACCACACTTTATTGATGAATTGTTTTGTCATTGCACGGCAAATATGAGCCAGAGAGTTGAATTCTCCAAATTTTTTTTAGTGGGTCAGCATGAACCGGACATGCTCACAATACCCCTTTTGTGCTGGGCAGGTAGTTGCTGAGCGGATCCCTTTTCACCGCCATCCGTATCGCTTTTGCAAAGGCCTTGAAAATGGCTTCGATCTTATGATGCTCATTCTCTCCCCGGCATTCTATATTCAGGTTACATTTCGCTGCATCCGAGAAGGATTTGAAAAAGTGGAAGAACATTTCCGTCGGCATTTCCCCGATGTGCTCCCTTTTGAACTCCGCATTCCAGACGATCCAGCTCCTGCCCCCGAAGTCGATCAGCACTTTTGCGTCAGCCTCATCCATCGGCAGGGCAAACCCATATCTCTCCATCCCCCTTTTGTCCGCCAGCGCCTGGGCAAACGCCTCTCCCAGCGCAATGCCCGTATCTTCGATCGTGTGATGCTCGTCGATGTGCAGATCGCCATTGCTGCGGATGGTGAGGTCCATCTTTCCATGCCGGGCTATCTGCTCCAACATGTGATCGAAGAACCCCAGGCCTGTGACGATAGCAGCCTTACCGCTGCCGTCCACGTTCAATTCGATCTTTATCTGCGTCTCGTTGGTATTGCGCTCATGGATCACTCTTCTCAGGCCCAGTTTCAGGAACTCATAGATCTTGCTCCAATCCTTTGTCTCCAGGGCCACTACTTCGTTCAGCGCTTTTGCATTGTCACTGACCTCTCCGCCGCCCAGCCCCGGTTCGTTGTTCAGCCAGATAGCCCTGCAGCCCAGGTTCTTTGCCAGCTGCACATCCGTGATCCTGTCCCCGATGACAAATGAGTTCTCCAGGTCGTACTCCGGGTTGTCGATGTATTTTGTCAGCATGCCTGTACCCGGTTTGCGGGTGGGGACATTGTCCTTTGCAAGGCTCTTGTCGATATATACGTCGGTGAAATGAATGCCTTCGCCTTCCAGGCTTTTCATGACGAATTGCTGGACGTGCCAGAAAGTTTCTTCAGGGAAGCTCTTTGATCCCAGGCCGTCCTGGTTGGTAACCATCAGGAGCTCATAATCCATTTCACGGGCAATGCGTCCCATGTATTCGAACATATAGGGATAGAATTCAAGCTTGTCGAATGAGTCGATCTGGTAAGTAGGCGGCGCTTCTTTGATCAGCGTACCGTCGCGGTCTATGAACAGGATCCTTTTCATGACGAATTATTGTCTTTTTAATGGTGTCATGCAGTCGCTTGCGCTCGTGTCATGAATGAGCAAAGTTTCGGCAAACCTACGGTAAAATATTTAACCCCTACTTCATCCTCCCCCTGCTTGCCTTCACCTCCGCCACCGTCACCGCACTCGCCTTATTCCCAAAATTATTCCGGACAAACGTCAGCACATCCGCTATCTGCTGATCTGAGAGCACACTCTCCTGAGCCGGCATCGGATTGTGAAAAGTATCCCCGTCAATTTCGATCTGACCACCGGGCAAACCTTTCAACACGATCTGCGCCAGCTTAACCTTGTCCCCCAGTACCCATTTCGTCCTGGACAACGGCGGATTCATATTCGGTGCTCCCCCTCCATCCGCCATGTGGCAAGGCTGGCATGTCGACTCATATACAACCTTACCCCTCGCGATCGAAGCCGCCAAAGCACCTCCTTTGGCAGCAGGCTTCTGTGTCTGCGACATCAATAAAAAGGCCAGCAACGCTGTACTGGCCATAACAAACAGTCTGTTCATATTATTTCTTATAGCTGATCTTCCAAACATTCCCCTTTGAATCATCCGTCACATAAATGGACCCATCAGGCCCCTGTGCCAGACCACAAGGCCGGTAAGTCGCCCTGCCGGAAGCCGTCTTATCAGGCCCCCCGGAGAAATTGTCCGCAAAAACCTCCCATTCACCGCTGGGCTTGCCATTGCTGAACGGTACAAACGCGACAAAATAGCCCTTCTGGGGCTCGGGCGCCCTGTTCCAGGAACCATGAAAAGCAACGAAAGCCCCATTCTTGTATTTCTCGGGGAACTGGTTGCCTGTATAAAATAAAAGACCATTGGGAGCAAGGTGACCGGGAAATGCCACTACAGGGTCCTGGGCATCTTCGGCGCCAGTCTTCTTACTATCACCACCGTATTCGGGCGCCAGGATCTTCTTATGCTGGAATTCATCATAATAGATGTAAGGCCACCCGCAATTGGAACCCTTATGCAGCTCGTACATGCATTCCGCAGGCAGCTCAGCGCTTTGTTTGGTATCATACAGGTCGGGGAAAAGATCGTGCAGTTGATCCCTTCCATGCTGCATCACGAACAAAGTGTTGGTTGCCGTGTTCCAGTCCAGCCCCACTACATTGCGGAGCCCGGTGGCATATCGTACGCCCGTGCCATAGGTCTGTCCGGGCTGGTCGGCTTTGAACTGCCAGATACCACCGGCCGAATCCAATATAGGACATGGCTGCCTGCCGGGCGAGCCTTTGGTTCTGTCCTGCAGCTGGCAGGAATTCGAATAGGCGCCGATATTCACATATAGGTTTCCGTCATTATCCAGGGCGATGGACTTCGACTCATGCTGGTGACGATCGATCAGGCCCGTGACGATCTTCTCCGGATTGTCCGGATTGGTGACATTGAAGTTATCGTCCAGCTTAAATCTGTATACATCTTCGTTGGAAGACGCATAGAGATAGCCTTTCTTTATGGCGATGCCCGTACCACCGAATTTCCCGAAACCTGTGACCTGGTCAGGCTTCCCGTCGCCATTCGTGTCCTGGAGACGATAGATGCCCTTCCCATCCTTCAACCGCTCGAGCTTTACGAAGACCACGCCGTTGGGAGCAATTACTATATGACGCGCTTTACCCAAGCCTTCCGCAACGATACTTGCAGAAAATCCGGACGGCAGCTTGATGCTGGTGTCCTTGGGGATCTCTGCCCCCGCAGCGGGTGTCGATCCTGCTGCCGGCGCCGGTGCTTTATCCGAATTCCCCGCGCATGCGAAAAGTCCCATCATACACAACCCCATGGCAAGGTGCAGGGTCTTGTGCGGAAATGACGTCCGAGACCCACGGTTGGTTCGCTCAGACGTTGGTGATTTTTTAGTTGGCTGTTTCATGGAATGACACTGTTGAATAATGAATGTAATTTACGCGAATGCATCGAGCGCACAATCACTAATTTTTACCTTAGGTTATCTGATATTGGCTTAACGCTTCCAGCAATTTCCGGTTCTCCGACTCCGTGCCGACAGTGATCCGTAAACACCCTTCGCATAGCGCTACTTTGCTCCGGTCGCGAACGACGATGCCCTGGTCCAACAGGTACTGATAAACGGCTCTTGCATCAACGACCTTGACCAGGAGGAAATTGGCATCACTGGGATAGATCTTCCTGACCACGGGGAGCTCAGCCAGCTGATTGTGCATCTGTTCCCGCATGCTCACCAATGCCCTTATCATATCATTCACCTGCCCGGTCTCTTCCAATGCCTTCAAGGCAAGCTCCTGGGTCGCCTGATTGATATTATAAGGAGGTTTCACCTTGTTATAGACATCGATAATGGCTTCACTGGCAAATGCCATGCCCAGGCGAAGCCCCGCCAGCCCCCATGCCTTGCTCATCGTCTGCAATACGACCAGGTTCGGGTAATCCGCCAGCTCCTGGATAAAGCTGCGATGGCGGGAAAAATTGATATACGCCTCATCTACGACCACCAGCCCGGGGAAATTGTTCAGGACCGTCTCTACATCCTGCCGGTCCATGGAATTGGCCGTTGGGTTGTTCGGACTGCAGATCCAGATGATCTTTGTGTTCTCATCCACGAGGTTCTCCAGGTGTACAAGGTCCAGCTGGAAATCATCCAGCAGCGTGGCCCTCCGGACCTCTATGTCATTGATATGAGCGCTGACCTCATACATGCCATAAGTGGGCGGGTTGATTATGATATTGTCCTTGCCCGGTACACAAAAAGCCCGATAGAGGACGTCGATGCATTCATCGCTGCCGTTGCCCAGGAAGATGTGCTTCGGCTCAACGCCCTTGACTTTGCTGAGCGCTTCCTTCAATTTCCATTGCAGCGGGTCGGGATATCGGTTATACCACCGGGTCAGCGGTGATCCCAGGCTATTCTCGTTGGCGTCCAGGAAGACCTGTGCCTCCCCTTTGAATTCATCCCTGGCAGAGGAGTATGGCACCAGCTGCCGGATATTGTCCCTTAATAATTTGTCCAGTTGAAACATACTATATGATTTAAGACACCCTTACCCTCACGGCATCGGCATGCGCCCGCAAGCCCTCGGCCTCGGCCATCTGTATGACAGCAGGGCCGATGCCCCGAATGCCTTCCTGCGTGAGTTGTTGAAATGTGATCTTCTTTACAAAGCTGTCCAGGCTCACACCACTGTAGGCCCTCGCATAGCCGTTGGTAGGCAGCACATGGTTGGTGCCGCTGGCATAATCCCCCGCGCTTTCCGGAGAGAAGTGCCCGATGAAGACGGAACCGGCATTAACGACCTTTTCAGCCAGCTCGGCGGCGTTGTCGCAGGCCAGGATCAAATGCTCGGGTGCATATTCATTCAGGATCTCCATGGCCTGTTTCGCATCCCTGGTAATAAAGGCCCGGCTGAAGGCCAAAGCTTTTGTAGCCACTTCGGCGCGGGGCAGCCGGATCACCTGCTGCTGTACGGCTTCCAACACCCGCTCCGCCACCTGGCGCGAAGGGCAGGCCAGCACCACCTGACTGTCCGGACCATGTTCTGCCTGCGACAGAAGGTCGGCAGCCACGAATCCGGGATGAGCGCTGTCATCGGCATAAACAGCTACTTCGCTGGGACCTGCCGGCATATCAATGGCAACACCATCCTTCTGGATCAGCTGTTTGGCGCAGGTGACATATTGATTACCCGGCCCGAAGATCTTATAAACGGCCGGGATGGTCTCCGTACCATAGGCCATGGCGGCAATAGCCTGCACACCCCCTGCCTTATAGATCTTCGTCACTCCCACCAGCTTTGCGGCATACAGGATGGCAGGATGCAGGCGTCCCTGCGGGTCAGGAGGCGAGCACAATACGATCTCCCGGCACCCGGCCAGCTTGGCAGGTATGCCCAGCATAAGCAAGGTGGAGAACAACGGCGCAGTCCCCCCCGGTATATAAAGCCCAACTTTTTCAATAGCCACCGACTTCCGCCAGCATTGCACCCCCGGCATGGTCTCCACAGCCTCCACCGGCTGCCGCTGGATATTATGAAAGGTCTGGATATGACGCAGCGCCTGCCGGATAGCCAGCTGCAGCTCCTCTCCGACCGCCCCCACCGCAGCTTCCATCTCTTCATTGCCGACCTCCAGATGCTCCGGCGATACCTTGTCGAACTGCAGGGAGAACGCCTTGACGGCAGTGTCTCCGCCTCGCTTCACAGCCGAAAGGATATCGGCCACCTTTTGCTCCAACGCCGTAGTATCCAGCACGGGCCGCGACAGCCATTCCCGCCGCTGCGCCGGGGAAAGCGTATCATACGAACTAATGTCAATCAATTGCATATCGATGTATTAAATGATCATCTTCTCAATAGGAACCACCAGGATGCCCTGGGCGCCCGCATCCTTCAGCCGCTCAATGATATCCCAGAAATCATTTTCATTCAGCACGCTGTGCACGCTGCTCCAGCCTGCTTCAGCCAGCGGTAGCACTGTCGGACTCTTCATGCCCGGCAGCAGCGCAATGATATCCTTCAGCTTGTCGTTGGGAGCGTTCAACAGGATGTATTTCGTATTTCTCGCCCTCTTCACCGCACGTATGCGGAAGAGGAACTTATCCAGGATCGTCTGTTGCTCATCGCTCAGGTTCTTATTCCTGACGAGCACCGCCTGGGATTGCAGGACGGTCTCCACTTCCTTCAACCCGTTCATGAAAAGCGTGCTGCCGCTGCTGACCAGGTCGACGATGGCATTGGCCAGCCCGATTCCGGGCGCGATCTCGACAGACCCGCTGATCTCATGGATATCCGCCTCCACCTTGTTCTTCGCCAGGAATTGACGCACAAGGGTCGGATAGGTCGTGGCGATCCTTTTGCCCTGCAGATAAGTGACATCCGTATACTGTTCTCCCCTGCCTACGGCCACCGACAGGCGGCATTTGCCGAAGCCCAGGTGCTCCACAATGTCCACTTGCTTACAATTCTCATACAGCACATTCTCTCCTACGATACCGATGTCCGCAACTGCGTCCTCCACGTACTGGGGAATATCGTCGTCCCGCAGGAAATAGATCTCCATGGGGAAATTATCCGATTCGGTCCTGAGCTTGTTGACTCCGTTCTTCAGGTCGATGCCGCAGTCCTTCAGGAGCTTGACGGAATCATCGTAGAGTCGTCCCGATTTCTGAATGGCGATTTTTAGCTTCATGCCAATAGTTGGTTAAAAAATTAGGGGCTCACCTTCCGGTAAGCCCCTTTAATTAGTTTGTTTTATATAGTACAAAACATCACCGGCCTACCCCTGTGGTAAAAAATGATGGTGGTGATGGTGTATTGTCATTTTCATAACGAGGCCCAAAATTAAAGGCCAAAAGCCAATGTCCAAAATTTTATTTTGTCTTACTAATAGAAATATCCCCTTAAGTGGGATCATGGACAGGCCTTATATCACAGGCAAGTGGACTGCCATCGATGGAATTTATGGCTATTTTGGCGTTACGATCGCACTTATCCTACGCTGACAACCCCTATTTTCTAAAAAACACCTAAACCCAAGCACTCCCATGAAACCAGTATTACTATTGCTGGTCCTGGCAATGACAGGATCGTTCGCACATTCCCAAACCAATATTAGCCCTTCCACAACAGAATTGACCAACCTGCTGAAAGGTAATTACAGTCCATCGACATATAGCATCTCTGCGTCGGTGAGCCATCCCGACTCCGTTTCAGCAGGTCTGCGTAGCCTTATCTCGGCGGACTCGCTGAAAAGCTACCTGGTAGCCCTGCGGAGCTTCCAGAACAGGAACTCGGGATCTACTACTACGTCCGCTACCCGGGGCATCGGGGCGGCGCGCCAGTGGGCTTATACCAAATTCCTGCAATACGGCGCAGCCAATGGCGGCAGGCTTAAAGCGGGCTTTTTACAATTCACCCAGACGATGTGCTCCGTATCCGCTCACAAAAATGTCATCGCCGTATTGCCCGGCAACCAGACTACAGATAAATCCATCGTCCTGATCGAAGCGCACCTTGACAGCCGTTGCGAAGGACTATGCGACATCAGCTGCAATGCCTTCGGAGCCGACGACGACGCCTCCGGCGTGGCATTGGTTATGGAGCTGGCGAGAGTATTAAGCCAGTATACTTTCAAGAATACCATCGTATTCTCTCTCAACACGGGCGAAGAGCAGGGATTATATGGGTCCATCGCTTTCGCCACTTATCTGAAGAATAATAGCATCCCGGTCAAGGCGGTTAGCAACAACGACGTATCGGGAAATATCTTTTGCGGCCATACCTCCTCAGCACCCAGTTGCCCGGCTTTTGGCAATATCGACAGCATCGGGCTGCGGATCTTTTCTTTAGGGGGCTTTAACTCCCCGCATAAACAATGGGCCCGGTACATCAAGCTGGAATACAAGGAGCAGCTAAGCGGCCTCGTCAACGTGTTTACGGACATCCGGATCATGACGCCGGAAGACCGAACAGGTAGAGGAGGCGATCATCAGCCATTCAGCGCAAGAGGATACACGGCGGCGCGCCTGGTTGAGGCTAACGAAAATGGCAATGCCAGCTCAAGCTCCCCGGGCTATGTGGACCGGCAACACTCCACCAGGGACATCCTGGGCCTTGATGCAGATGGTGACGGAGTGGAAGATACACTGTATGTAGATCTTAATTACCTGGCCAGGAATGCCCTCGTCAACGGCAATGCCCTGGCAATGGCAGCCCTCTGCCCATCCACACCTACGGCATCCGCTGCGATCATCAGCTCCAATCGGCTAAGGGTGCGTCTGAATGGCGCTTACCCCGCATTCCGGATAGCCGTAAGATCGGCTACCAACGACTGGGACAGCGTATACACCGTGCCGGGAACATCCGCCATAGCTACTTCCGACACGATCACAGTACCCTATGGCAGCGCCACGAATTTTTTCGTCAGCGTCGCCGGAGTGGATGCCAACGATCTGGAAAGCTTCTTTGGTGCCGAAACCTCCCTGACGACAGGGACGGTTATCGCTGCTACCGCTAAAGGGATGGCTTCCACTACGTCAGCCACACTGACAGCGCCATCTCCCTATGAAGGCATCCAACTGTTGCAGAACAGCCCCAATCCCTTCGACGAGGCGACGATGATCACCGTCATATCGTCTACGGACACTTACAACGGGCGGGCCTGGATCAATATCAGCGCACTCGACGGCCGGGTGGTACAGCGGATCAGACTGCCATTAAAAAAAGGTGTAAATGAAGTGATGTATAGCCACGGCTATGGTGTGAAAGGTACTTATATCTGCTCGTTACTCATCGACGGCCTGCCCGTACAGAGCCGGAAAATGATCTTTAGATAAAATTGGTTAGTGCGATCAATTTACTCCCAGCTTCCTGCGTAGCCCGGCTGCCTTATCCGCGCCGGGCGCGCCGGCCGGGATCTTATCCAGCCACTCTTTTGCCACCGCATTATTTTTCTGCTGTGCATAGCTGAGCGCCAGGTAAAAAGCCGCCTCATATTGGAAAAGACTGCCCCCTGCATATACTTTCAGCAGATCGGAACGAGCCGCATCGACACCGCCCGTATGCAAAAGAGCTACCCCCCTGTAAAACAATGCCGTTTGATTAGTGCTGTCTTTACGGAAGGCCTGATCCAGCAGCGGCAGCGCTTTCTCAAAATCCCCCGCATTGAAATATGCCGAAGCCTGCTCCATCAATGAATCATTCCCTTCCCCTCGCTCCGCACTCCCTACCATCTGTGTCTTCCCATAAGTATTCAGGTAATCGGAAGGCCACAGCATCACCACGGCAAAAAGGATGGCCGCCGCGGCAGCCAGACCGACTACGTATTTCCTGAAGACATCTGCCCGGACCTTCATCTTTACTACTTTTCCACCCGCACCTGGCTCCTCTCCGGATGGGGACGTAACATCCGCTCCACCGCCCGATGCGCCCCCTCCCGCAGCCCCGCCAAAATATTTTCCCCGCATATCCCGCAGCGTTTGTTGCATCGCCGTAGCGCCTTCATCAGCAGGAAGGCGCTGCTCCAGCGTCTCTTTCAGCTGCCGGTAAAGCTCGACGCCAGCCGCCAGCGAGACATCGGCCCGCAGGTCGTCCTCCATTTTTTGCTTTTCTTCCGAAGACAGCTCGCCCTCTACATAGCGGATGATATCTTCGTTCGTATAGATTGCCATAATAAGATTTTTTCATTTTCAGACGACCCATTTTTCGGATACGTAGGACATCAGCGTCGCCATACACTCCGATTTCTTCTTTCGGAGATAGCCGTATGTGACGCCCAGTGCTTCTGCGATCTTCTCCTGTCTGTCTCCAGACAGGCTCAGCCGGAGGATCTCCCTGCATTTCTCGCCCAATCGCTGAAATTGCTGTAAGAATAGGCGGGCCTTCTCTTCTTCCATTCCCACCCGCTCAGCAGCAGCAAATACATCCTCTCCATGATCAGATAAAGCATCGAAGGATTTTGTTACCGGCCTGAGCCCCCTTTTCTTTACTTCATTCAGCCATTTCCGCTTGCACACCAATAATAAGAAAGGCTGAAAAGGACAAGTGAGCTCCAAGCCCTTATATTTTGCCTGGTTGTATATATCCACAAGAGATTCCTGAAAAATATCCGCAGCGTCATCCTCTGAACCGCTGTTTTGGACGATCCAGATCCGGACGCCAGGGGAAAAAAGTCGATAGACTTCTTCAATTAATTGATTATCATTATTTAGCAAACCTTCAAGGTAACGTTGGTCAGGATGGATGGCCACGAGGTTTTTGGCGAATATCGAAAAAAAACAGAATAAAGGGGTAACAAAGGCCAGGTATTGCTGATATACCTCAAACAAAAACACCGAATATGCAAAAGTCATCCCTACACTCCCTGGCATTGATTACCGCTACTGCCCTCAGCGTCATCGCTTGTAAAAAGAGCGACCAGCCAGCTCCGCAGCAAAATAACAATGCTGACAGACAGGCAATGGCTACGTTCATGAAGGAACATGGGCCCGTATTCGAAAGCTTTACGGTCGATGCCGCTGCCGGCGGCGTCCTCACCTCGTCTACAGGCACTACCTATACGATACCCGGCGGCGCCTTCCAGACGAAAGCCGGCGTTTCAGTGTCTGGCGCCGTCACCGTCAGCGTCAAAGAGATCAATTCTGTCGCCGACATGATCCTGAGCAATAAACCTACCCTTACCCGGGACGGTAAATTATTGCAGTCTTATGGAGAGTTCTTTGTCAAAGCCGTTCAGGGTAATAACGACCTGCAGCTGAAAAAGGACAGCGGGATAAAAGTTGCCGTCAGGGCCAAGCCCAACGGCCAGGAAATACCCATGTGGAGCGGCGACTCCAGCATCACCACCACGCTCAGCGGGTATGACTACCTGAATGTGGCTGTTACCCTCTCAATACAGATGTCCGTAAATAAAGGGGTGGTGTGGGATCAGCTGACTACCCACGGCTATGCCTTTTTCAATGGTACTGATGGCACCCTGAATTTCACCCTCGACAGCCTGGTTCAATGGAGGAATTGCGACCAGATCATCAGCAATCCTTCGGATCCCAAGACCACAGTGCTGGGTTATTTCAGCAGTCATTACAACGCTGAAACACAACAGAGCTACCAGGGCGATCAGCCGACGATCCTGTTCTTCAAGCCTCACAACCAGAATACGGTGATCAGGCTGTACGACATCATCCTCAATGCACCCGCAGGCTACCAGGGTTTCTACAGCTACCAGAACTCCATGCCCATTGGCATGCAGGGTACCTTCCTTGCCATGAGCAGTGTCAATGGAAAGTTCTACGCGGATATGAAGGATGTGACCATTGCAGCTCCCACGGGCGGCAACAATTACACCAGCTTCACTTTCGACCCCCAGGAAGTGTCGGAAAGCACCATGGCAAGCATGATCTTGTCGATGAATACCAAATAGCGGCCTATAGGTCCTCGACAAAGACTCGGGCTTCGCCCGGGTCTTTGTTCGTATTACAGCACCTGGAAGCAACAATGAAATTGATACATTTCCGTTAACATATCTATATTTATCACCATGCTGAGACCCTCCCTTGTCATAGCCCTCCTGCTGGCAACCTGCGCCCTCAGAGCCCAGGATTCCATCCCCCCCGAGATCCGGGTAGAAGAAGCAGGCGACAGCATGCATTTCACCGCCAGGCTGCGTCCCCTGCGACAGATCGCCGGCGCTCCCGCAGCCTTCTACACCTATTTCTGGGAACTGGGCGACGGCCGTTTCAGCTTTGACAAAGAACCGCTTTACGCCTACCGGGACACCGGCGTCTACCAGGTACGACTATATGCCACCAACAACTATGACGATGGCAAAGCGCCTCCGACGCGTCCCCGCCCGGTGAAAGTAAGAAAGAAGGCCGGCGGCAATGTCTGGGCTTCGCATTTCTTCCATGGCAGCGGCAACATCGAAATGAAGATCAACAGGAATCCACGACCAGGAGAAGATTTCGTAGCGGTGGTGGGTTATCGCAACCAGCGGAAAGATAGCCTCTCAGGCACCATCATTCTGTTCTATAACGAACGGCAGTTCGGACAAAAAGGATTCGACCTGGCGGATAAAAGATATTACAATAAGGAAGACAGCCTGCCCCTCAACACCCTGATGGCAAGACTCTCCCCCCCTGCCGGCGCCTGGTGCGCCCTGGACAAAAAAAATCCTTTTATCAACGAAGCTTTTAAACCATCCGGCCCCGAGATCACCTACGACGAAGCCCCGAACTATGCCGGCGAAGCACATTCCATGCTGCAGATGCTTCAGAAAGAATACTCGGAACATACCGTCCTGCATTATCCCGCAATATCCAACGGAGAGGAAAAGTTCGTATTCATGGACCTCAATACCCTGCCCACCATGATCCAGGACACCAACGCCACAGTGGCCTTGACTGCGATGATGGTGCCCGACGATCCGGCCTTTCCGCCGGAGCTTCACAGACTGGAGGTGGCCGTGGTAACGTCCCACGACCCCAATTATATGCAGATAAAACCCAGGCGGATCAACTACCGCTTTATGGGAAAGAAAAAAGAGCTGACCTACACCGTTCACTTCCAGAACACCGGCCGGGGACCTGCGAAAAAAGTATCCATTGGCGTCGCCATCCCCCGCCAGCTCAATAGCAGCACCGTACAGCTGAAGACCATGAGCCCCGTCTGCAGTTGGTGCGACTCAGCATACAACCGCCAAAGCTGCATCGATACGGTCCGCACCGGAGATAGCCTTTATTTCATATTCAACAATATCTATCTGCCAGGCCTTCAGCAGGAAGGAGTATCCGACAAAGATTCTACCAAAGGGTTTGTGGAATATTCCATCCGGTTTAAAAAGAAGCCGAAAAAAATACCTTTCAGCACCCGGGCGGCCATTGTCTTCGATAAGAACGAACCAGTCATAACGAACAGGAGCACCGCAAAATTCATCAAAGGGATCTCCCCCGGTATCGTAGCAGGCTATGTCTACTCACCTTCGAACGGCAATTATTCCACTAATGGCTCATTACAGATTGGATATGTGCTGGCGCCTTTCTCACCGTCCCGCCCCTATTTCCAGATCGAAGCCTTCGCGGGCCTCCTGCAGCAGGATAATGGAACCACCGGGATCACGAGAACGCAAAGCGATACCGCCCTCGGTGCGCTGAAATTCCTCATCATAGGAAGAGAGACCGCCACAACAGTGAAAAAGAACAGCTTCGAAGTGACGCCTTTACACTTCCGGTATAACATCGGGAATTGGATAGGCGTCGGGCTCGGCGCCCAGGTTATGGTAAACATATCGCAGCAGACCACGACGGAAAATAAAGTGTACCTGGCCACCGCCCAGTTGCCCCTGCTCCCTGACAGCGTACTCGTCACCGTTCAAAAGTCTAAGACCCAATGGCTGCATACCTGGAATGCTGCCCCCTTCGCCGATCTCCAGGTGGGCCGTGTAAAGACAGGGCCGGTCATAGGATTGCGTTATCTTCGTCTGCTGAAAGGAGATGTCTCCAATCGCTTTTTCCTCTATGCGGGCATTAAGTTGTAAACATTGTCACCTGGTAAAAAGAACGGCAGTATTGTTGTTCTGCGGCCTGCTGTTCCTTTCCAATCGACCGTTCCCGCCCACGCTTGAACAGCAGCTAAAGCACTTGCGGGAAAAAGATGATCTGGCGGGATGGCTGTATTTGCAGATCCAATGGGTAGCCAAAGTACCCGTCAGCCGGGCCGGCCAGCTGCAGCAGGCAGTGAGCGAAGCCTGGCGCCCTCCCTCGTCCAATGAAGAGATCCAGGCATGGCAGGACCTGCTCATCAATGCAGGATATGCGCTGCTGATAAGCGGCGACATCGTCCGCTCCACCGACAGCTATACGGCAGCCTTTCAATGGGCGAGACAACATATAGAGCTGGCAGATGATAGCATAGTGCTGGAAAATATCCTGAAACCCCTGGGCAACAACTACACCAGGCTCGGCGACTACGAGCAAGCCCTGTTCATCCACCGGAAAGCCCTGGCCATTGCAAATGCATTGGGAGAACCTTTGGCGCTGGCTGGCACCTACAGCAACCTGGCCAATACTGCCAGCAATATGGGCCAGGCGGCGGAAGCATTGGATTACTGCCGCCGTGGACTGGGAATGGCTAAGGGGTCCTCGCCGCTTCGCGGACTGCTGCTATCCGAACAGGCGGACGCGCTTGTCCAATTGGGTCAGCCGGCTGCAGCCAGGGAAAGTATACAGGAGAGCGTCGCTATGCTCGAAAGATCGTCCACTCCGGAAAGCAGCTATTGGCTGTTCACCGCCTACCAGCAAGCCGGAGACATCTACCTGCGGGAACCCAAACAAGCACTGGCATACTATCAAAAGGCGCTTACGCTGGAACAACGGCTGTCCAGGGAGCATGGCCCCCTCCACCAGCGGCAGAAAGCCAAGCTTTTTCAGCGTATCGGCAGCCTATACGCCAATACGGACCGGCCCGCCCTTGCCGCACATTGGCTGGATCAATGCCTCTCCGTCCTCATCCCCGGCAAGCCCCTGGATTCCCTCAGGGAAAAAGACCTCTACGGAGAAAATACATTGATGGACCTGCTGTTTACAGCTGCCGGACTTGCCGGAGCCCAGGGCAGCACGGATAAGTCCCTTCGCCTTTATAAGCTCTGCTTCACCGCCGAGATCAATCTGCGCAGAGAGCTGATCACCGGGAACTCCAGAGAGCGGGCCGTTTCGGATAGCCATTTACGGTACGAGGAAGCCATTCGCACTGCCTGGGCCGCCTGGGAAAGTACCAGCCAGCCATCCTATCGCCAGGCTATGCTGGAATTTATGGAAGGCAGTAAGGCCAGGCTCCTGCTGGATGAGGTGCTGCAACAGCAACAGCTGGCCCGGACCGCCGGCACTGCGGACAGCCTGGGAGACAGGATTCGCCTGTTGGAAAAAGCCATCATCTATTATAAAAAAGAAGCGCTGGAGCAAACAGGTGGAACAGACAGCCTCAGCCAGGCAATGGCCGCCCGCGAAAAGCAGGCGGAATGGGATCTTGCCCGGCTGCGTAAAAAGATGGGCGTCGCAGCCTCCGGAACTTCGTCTCCGTTCGGAAGCCGACCACACAGCTATCCCTACCAGCTGACAAGAAGCTTCTTTGCCGGGACAGCCGCATTGTACGTCGTGGAATGCGATCAAAAGGGAATTCGCTTTGCTGACAAGATCGTCATGTCTGAAGGATGGCAGGATAGCATCCGGGCATTCATCCATACCTGGTTTGAAAAAGGCGCCGGTAACATGATCAACAGTCCGCAGGATTACTACCGGCAAGCATACAGGTTATACAGGCGATTGTTTGGCGCCCACCCGCTGCAGACAGGGAGAGAATATATTTTGCTGCCTGACGGCCCCCTGAATCTTCTGCCCGTAGACGCGCTGGTCACCGTACCCGCCTGTCCACCCTCCCCTTCCGACTGGCTCTTCGTCATCCGGCAGTCATCCATCTCCTATGCCTGGTCCCTCCGCACCCTGGAAGAACAGATGTCGTCCCCGGGGAATAGTAAGGGATTTTCCGGCTTCTTCCTGTCGGATACACGTCAGCTGCCTCGGCTAAACAACATTGCATCGGAAGAAAAAAGCATCCCCGCCATCATTGACGATGGCACCTGGTACAAGGACGACAAAGCCACCACGGCTGCTTTCCGGCAAGCCCTGCAGGCATCGGCTGTTGTACACATCAGTTCCCACGCTTTTTCCGGCAAGGAAACGGCGCAGGTGCCCCACATCGAATTATACGATCAGCCTTTTTATTTATTCGAGCTGAAGGACCTCCGTCAACATCCTTCCCTGGTAGTGCTGAGCGCCTGCCGTACGGGAGACGGAAGACTCGTGACGGGAGAAGGAGTACAAAGTCTGGCTCGCGCCTTCACCGCCGAAGGGACGAATGCCGTGGTAGCAGGATGGTGGAATGTCAATGATGTCGCAGCCGCCCGGCTCATGGAAAATTTCTACCGGATATGGACGCCTGATAAACGCACGAACATCGCATCTGCCCTGCGTCAATCCAAGCTCGACTGGCTATATGACCCACAGGTTTCCTATCAGCATAAGCTGCCCTATTATTGGGCCGCATTGAACTATGCAGGCAGCCCCGAGCCATTGAAAAATACGGTGACCCCCAAAGGCCCCGTAGCCCTATGGTGGGTAATAGCCATCCTGGTTGCGGTGGCAGGCTTATCTGTTGCCCTTCTGCGATTCCGGAGATAGATCGCCTTTATTCAACCTAGTTTCTTTCCGATTATAAGCATACTTTCCCGTAAAAGGTCGCCGATATATGCCAGGTCCCTGTTCAATTCGCCGGCCAGCTCTTCTCTTTGCCTGCCATTTATAAACAGCTCTCTGAATACCCATCGTTGCTCGGGAGAGGCATCTTCCAGCAGAGAAAAATAATAAACCCGCATTCCCCCGGGATCCGATACCCCGGAATACACCTCCCCTGTCTCCTGCCCGCGTTGCTCAAGGATAATTTTCCTGGCTTCGATCTGCAGCCAGCAATAAACGCTGAGGCTGGATTCAAACGCCGTCTCCAGCCGGGAGACCAACCGGGAAAATATATTCACCAGCAGGTTTTCCGCCTCTGCCCGTGAAGGCACGAATTGCTGTATATAGCTGAACAGCATTCCCCCATACCGGTTGTATAAAAGCTCCGCAGCAGGCTTGCCGCCAGAGAACAATTCATCTCGCAGGATATCTTTCGTGATTGCTTTCTCCAAAATAAAGGACTTTTCCCGGCAGTTATTTTAAAGGGTCAATTCTAGATATAAAAATATATACTATTATTTAAACTCCATGATTTCAGCAGTTTTTTTTAAACTGGGAAGGCTATACCCAAATATTCAGGACCAACACTCCCCCCAGCCCCACTAATGCCACGATCGTCTCCATCAGACTCCAGCTTCGGATGGTGTCCCTGATGGACAGGTTGAAATACTCCTTAAAAAGCCAGAAGCCCCCGTCATTGACATGGGAGAACATAAGGCTTCCCGCCCCAACGGACAGCACCATGAGGTTCGGATTCACGTGGGAGGCTTTCATAAGGGGCAAAATGATGCCCGCCGCCGTCAGCCCCGCCACGGTGGCGGAACCCAGGCATACGCGTATAATAGCCGCTATGAGCCAACCCAGCACCAACGGATGAACAGGCCATTGCTCCAGCACTCCTGCAATCTCGCGGCTGACGCCGCTGTCGAGAAACACCTCCTTCAGGGCTCCGGCCCCCGCGATGATCAGCAGGATCATGGCGATATCCTTCACCGCCTCTTCATAAATGCGCATGATGGCTTTTATGCTCCTGCCGGTGCGGATGCCCAGGGTGTAGGTGGCGACGGCAATGGCTATCAGTAAGATGATGGAAGGGTCTCCCAGGAAATGCAACAGGTCCTTCCAGAGGCCCGTCCCCGGCAGGATCAGTGGCAACAGCGTGGTCAGCATCAGCATGATCACAGGCAGCAGCGACGTCAGCAGGCTGTTGGCCATACCCGGCAGCTGCTCCTCCGGCTTGCTGGGCGCCACCAACCCCTCCAGCGGGGAAGAGACTATCTTTTTAACCGTGCGGGAAAAAAGAGGTCCGGCAATGATGACGGCTGGGATCGCGATGGTGATGCCATACAACAACGTCCTGCCCATCTCCGCATGGAATTGCCCCACCAAAGAAGCAGGCGCCGGATGAGGAGGGAGGAACCCATGTGTTACAGAAAGTGACGCGAGCATGGGCAGACCGATATAGACAGCCGGTAGCTTGTACTTGTACACCACAGAGAAGATCAATGGCACCATCAGTACAAAGCCGACATTGTAGAAGAGTGGGATCCCGATGATAAAGCCCGTCACCATCAGGGCCCACTGGATATATTTCTCCCCAAAGAGATTCATCATCACCGTTGCGATCCGCTGGGCAGCGCCGCTCTCCGCCACCAGCTTGCCCAGCATGGCGCCCAGCACAATGACGATGGACAGCTGCCCCAGTGTATCCCCGATCCCTTTGTATACAGAAGAGGTAATGGTACCCAGCGGAATGCCTAACAGCAATCCCGTGGTCAACGAAACGATGAGAAAAGCCAGGAAAGCGTTCAGCTTCCCCCAGGTGATCAGGACAATCAGCAGCAGTATTCCTGTAAGAACGATGAAGATATGCATGTTATAATTTACAATAGTATCAATGAGAATCCCTGTTGACTTCCGATCCGGAGCCGCCGACGAGAAAATCCAGGTCCGCCCCTTTGTCCGCCTGCTGGACGTGTCGCATATAAAGATTGACATAGCCGCGATCCGTGCGGGGCAGCTGCGGTCGTTGCCATTGCTGTCTCCTTTTTTCCAGTTCCGTGACGGCAACGTCCAGGTGCAGCCGCCTGCCGGCAACATCCAGCTCGATCCAGTCGCCATTCTCCACCAGTCCCAGGACACCGCCGATGGCTGCCTCCGGCGAAACATGCAGCACCACCGTCCCGTAAGCCGTGCCGCTCATCCGGCCATCGGAGATCCGCACCATATCCGTCACCCCCTTTTCCAATAACTTTTTGGGCAAGGTCATATTCCCCACTTCCGGCATACCGGGATATCCCACAGGCCCCACATTCTTCAGGACCATGATACATGTCTCGTCGATGTCAAGCTGCGGATCGTCTACCCGTGCATGATAGTCTTCGATGTTCTCGAACACGACGGCCCTCCCCCTGTGCTGCATAAGGGAAGGGGTAGCCGCCGATGGCTTGATGACAGCCCCGTTCTCGCATAGATTGCCCTTCAGCACCGCTATGCCGGCTTCGGGGATCAGCGGCTGCTCATAGGCAGCGATCACTTCCCTGTTGTAACATTCACTGATCCTTGCTATATTTTCCCGGTGGCCCCTGCCTGTCACCGTCTTAGCATCCATATCCAGGAGCCCCTTCAGCTCCGCAAGTATCGCCGGCAGACCGCCTGCATAATAAAAATCTTCCATGAGGAATTTACCCGAAGGCATCAGGTTCAGCAGCAAGGGTATATGGCTTCCCAGGCGATCGAAGTCCGACAGGTCCAGCGGCACCCCAATGCGACCGGCAATGGCAGTCAGATGAATGATGAAATTGGTGCTGCCGCCTACCGCGGCATTTACTTTTATGGCATTTTCAAAAGCGGGACGTGTAAGGATCTTCGACAGCCGCAGGTCTTCCTTCACCATTTCCACGATCCTCCTCCCAGACAGGTGGGCCAGCACTTTTTTCCTGGAATCAACAGCAGGTATCGCCGCCGCGCCAGGCAACGTAAGCCCCAGTGATTCCACCATGCAGGCCATGGTGCTGGCCGTTCCCATGGTCATACAATGACCGGCGCTGCGGGACATACAGCTTTCTGCCAGGATATAATCTTCGTCGGACATGCTGCCCGTTTTCCGGTCGTCGGCGAACTTCCAGACATGCGTGCCGGATCCGATGTCCTTGCCCTGGAATTTTCCGTTCAGCATCGGACCTCCCGGAACCACGATGGTAGGCAGATCCACGCTGGCCGCCCCCATCAACGTGGAAGGCGTGGTCTTATCGCATCCCGTCAACAGCACCACCCCATCCAGCGGATTGCCCCGGATGGATTCTTCCGCATCCATGCTGGCCAGGTTCCGGAAAAGCATGGCCGTAGGCTTAAGCAAGGTCTCGCCCAGGGACATGACGGGAAATTCAACAGGGAATCCTCCCGCCTCATATACCCCCCTTTTCACCACCTCCGCAATGTCCCGCAAATGGGCATTGCAGGGAGTAAGCTCCGACCAGGTATTGCAGATCCCGATCACAGGCCTGCCATCGAACATATCATCCGGAAACCCCTGATTCTTCATCCAGCTGCGATAGATGAAACCCATTTTATCCGTCTTGCCAAACCAGTCTCTGCTGCGGAACGCCGTCATAAATACGCTAATTTTTTACAGGTTTGTAAACTACGCCATCCTTTTCAAACTGCATTATCTTCCCTTCCGGATCCAGGGAAAATTGTATCCATTCCCTGTCCCACCAGAAATAATCGTAATATCCGACAAATGTGTCATAATTCCAGTGCTGAAGCCGGAGGCACACATTATTGGGGAATTCCACCCGCAACGAATCGCCCCCCAGGATGACATGCGCATCACCGTATATCTCATTTGTATATTTTCCCGCATAAGTGGCCAGGGGCACGGACGGCTTGGTACCCTTCACCCTTCGGGCCTCTTTCTCCTTGTCTTTCTGACGTCCCTCATCCTTAACCTTCTTATACATCGCATAGCACTCCGCGCTCCAGTCACGGCTGTTGTCGGAGAAGCCCCATAGGTCCATAGCCTTGTACATGAGGGCATGCCTCAGTTCTGAATGATCCAGGTTACCAAAAATATAGATCCCAAAATGTTCGGAAGGCATCAGGCCGACGATGGCTACCGCCCCGTCCAGGCTGCCGGTATGGAACTGCACCATCCTGCCACGGTAATCTTCCTGGAACCAGCCCAACCCATAAGTCGTCCATGAAGAATGCGTCAGCCCCACCGTGGGATAGAACTCGCTCTCCGTCACCAGCGATTGCGGCCTGAACAGTTCACTCCAGGTACCGGCCTTCAGTAGCCGCCGGCCATTCACCCTGGCGCTGTCCAGCATAAATCGCATCCACTTTTCCATATCGTCCGCACAAGACCATACGCCCCCGGCAGGCCCCAGATCCTCGTGATATAAGAACGGGATCGTCCGGATACTGCTGTCCGGCATCATAAAATGCGGCGTCTCCTTGCTGGGCTCACCGGCGCCCAACGCATAGCTGGCATAGGAATGATGCATCCCCAGCGGACCAAAAAGACGGTGAGTGATAAAATCCTCCCAGGTCTGACCGCTGACCTTGCGGATCAGCTCGCCGGCAACGATGTACATGACATTCTGATAGGTAAAGGAAGATCGTAAGGAATAGGCAGGTGGCACCCACCGCACACGGCGAAGGATCTCATCCCTGGAATATCCATATGCCCAGAGCCCATCCGTATTTCCCAGCCCGGCATTATGGGTGAAAAGATCGCGAACAGTAAGCTCCGCCGCTACATACGGATCATAAAGCGAGAACTCGGGAAACACGTCGCGCAACCTGTCCGTCCACCGCAACTTTCCCTCGTCCACCAGCATGCCCATGCACACGGCCGTCATCGCCTTCGTCGTGGAAGCGCATACGCCGATCGTAGCCGTGGTGAAAGCAGCGGTTTTGCCGAGCTCTGTCACTCCAAAGCCCTTTTTAAACACCATCTGGTCGTCTTTTACCACCACGATGGACATACCAGGCGTCCTCCAAACAGCCAGCGCCTTACGGACATAATTATCAAACAGGGCTGCTTTGTCCAATGGCTGCTGACGCTGCCCCGCAGCCGTCAACGCATAGAAAGATAAAAAAAGGGGGAACCTCCACCAGGCAGGCTTCATACAACAGTTGGTTTAACGTAAGTCACCCCCAATATACGGTAAATCCGGAAGGAACATTTCAATTCTGTTCTTCCCGTTTCATGAACTTTTTGAAGCTGTCATTGACAAATACGAGGATATCTACATTGGCCGCCTTACGGCAATAGTCATAAGTAGGCCGGAAGTGCATCATAAACTGCTGCAGGCTGTCGCCTTTTAGCTTCGTCAGGCGGGAAACGAATTCCTTTGAGCATCGGAAATCCACGTAATATTCTTCCTCTTCCCTTATGAGCCTTTTCTTTAGCTTCTCCCTGTCCTTATCTTCCTTTGAAGCATTCCGGAAAAGATCCAGGTTGATGCCCACGCCATCCCCCGTTCTTTTATGCTCCAGCCTGGGAGGATTGCCATGGCCATATACCCAGCTGTATTCCTCCCTCCTTGCCATCGAATCGAGCTGGTAATTGCTAAGGGAACCGACCTCCACAGCCTTTAAGGTCTGGGCCTTTGGTTCCATATACACCGGGTAATCGCCGGCCTGCATGGATGTATCCACCACGATGGTATCCGACCAGTACCCCACATGGGAAAAGATCAAAACATCCCCCTGGGTGGATTGTATACGGTAGTTGCCCCTCTCGTCGGAAAGGTCATGCCGCCGCTGCGTCTTGTTTTCGATGCTTACGGAAACGAGAAATTCTTTGCTGTCCTCTTTAAGGACCTTCCCCGTGAGGAAATGCTGTGCAAAACCCGGACAGGAAAATAGCATCAATGCTATCAGAAACGATGTGTAGCGCATAGGTCAGGCGTCAAATTAGGACTATTGTGCGAAATTTCGACCCCCGATCTCCTAAAAAAAACCTAATTTCCAATTATGCAAATTCGCTTTCTCCCCACTTGCCTTGCCATATTATCTAT
Source organism: Flavitalea plasmicola (assembly GCF_030546645.1). Taxonomy (GTDB): domain Bacteria; phylum Bacteroidota; class Bacteroidia; order Chitinophagales; family Chitinophagaceae; genus Puia. The sequence continues at coordinate 797,155 of NZ_JAUOTO010000004.1, read as the reverse complement.
TTTTTTCCAGGGATCGTCTGTCAGCGCAGCAGGTCCGGCGGCCGCCGGACAGGAGATCTTTTCCCTCCGCATCTATCAGCTGAAAAGCGCCCAGCAGGAAGAAAGGCTGGATAAGTTCCTGAAAGAGGCATACCTGCCGGCCCTGCACCGCCAGGGCATTGCCAAAGTAGGTGTCTTCAAGCCGGTGGGGAATGATACGGCCGCCATCCGCAAAACCTATGTCCTGATGTCCTTCCACACCCTGGAACAATGGACAGCCCTTTCCTCCCGCCTCGATAAGGATGCCCAGTACCAGTCCGAAGGAAAAGATTACCTGGATGCAGTCCATAGCGATCCGCCCTATCTGCGAATGGAGACCATTCTCCTTCAGGCATTCCCGGGCATGACACACCTGGAAACGCCAGCCGGCTTGAAAACCCCCGCCTCCGAACGCATATATGAGCTGAGAAGCTACGAAGGCCCGACTGAAAAGTATTTTGCCAATAAAGTACAGATGTTCAATAAAGGGGATGAAATTGGCCTGTTTAAAAGACTGGGGTTCAATGCCGTCTTCTATGCTTCAGTCCTGGCCGGAGCGCATATGCCCAACCTGATGTACATGACGAGCTTTGATAATATGGAAGCCCGGGAAGCGCATTGGAAAGCTTTCAGCGCAGACCCTTACTGGAAACAGCTGGTCGCGGACCCGCAATACCAGCACAATGTATCACATGTCGATATCATTTTCCTCCATCCTGCGGAGTATTCAGACCTGTAACACCCTCCGGGGAGCGCACATTTACACATGCCCTGGCATACTAATTGCCTCCCCGCTTGCGTTAACCCAATTATTAATCCTATAGAAATCAGATATACATGAAAAACGCGGACAAACCATTCATCGGACTCATCCTTCTTTCCATGGCGATCCTGTACAGCGTCATTGCCATACTGAGCTGATAAAAAGCAGGCAACGCTCCACGCCGGATTTCTTCATAAGTAAAATTTAACGCGGCAAAAACGGCTTCCCAATAAGGCCTGGATTAAAAACGGGCGTACACAACGGATAAGTAACGACTGGGTAGCAAAAAGGGGATTAAGACGGTTGGATAGGTAGTTAAAAGAACCTGCAATATACTTAATTCTCCGATACATTTACCAGCTCATGCTGATAAGTTGGAAGAGGCCACAGGCTTCACCTCGTATATCGGACTGAAAAGATACAATTTTCCCGTGGACAGTTCCACACATTGAAACCTTTTTCTCAGTTTTTTTCCCTTGCGAAAAACCCGCCCATCATCGAGCGCAAAATCTGCGCCTTCTGCGATCTGCTCTACCAACGATAAACCTCCGGGGTTCCTGTCATATTTCTTCAGGATCCGCATCAGGTTCTCGTCGGCGCAGCTGCTGGCCGGCAGATCATGAAGGTTCTTCTTCAAGGCAGCCAATATATCGCCGGGGAACACCTTTAGTTTCAGGAACTCTTCCAGCATTTTACGGTAGACCAGCTTCCATTCCTTCCCATGGGACTGTACCCGGTTGCCATGTTCCATAAAGGTCACCAGGTGCGCCAGCTCATGGATAAGAGTGATAAGGAACGAGAACTTATTGAGATTGCCATTGACGCTGATGCGGTGGTTGCTTGACTGCGTGGCATGCCGGTAATCACCCAGCACGCTCTTGCGCTCCCGGGTAATGGTCAGATGCACCTTGTAATGCTCCAGGTACTCCAGGATCAACGGGGCGGATAAGTCGGGAATGAATTGACGCAGATATTCCAGCGGAGCTTCTTTCTTAGCCATTTTTCGGTTGATTCTTACTCAGACGCATTAAAACCTTTACCTCTGCATACGTGTAAACGACGTAGAGGATAAGACTGGCGATAATGCCGGCCTTGTTGAAATCCTTTCCGGCGACGAAAAGATAAAGTAAGGTAGCCGCCAGGCAAAATACCATCTTTACCAGCAGGCTGGAATACATCATACGAAGGAATAACTGTGTATTATTATTTCGTAAAGCTTTGGAATACAGGTAAAAAGAAAAACATGTGGCCAAAAAGAGCACCGCATTCCCCACCAGCACGACCACAAAGTCCATGCTCCATTGGGCCGCCAGCCACGATCGGGTGATGAGGATCAGCAATGCAACGACGACGAAAATGGCCACGATGGGCCGGAAGGACTTGGCGGGTGTATTATTTTCCATCTTTTTTCCGGGATGATTCTTTCACCAATCGTACGATCAGTGCTATTATTACCAGCAAAGGTAACGACACGGAAAACACCGGAAAAGAAAGCTTGAACCATTTATCGGCTTTTATTCCCAGAAAAATGGCAATCCCCACGGAGGCAAATACCTCCGATGACAATCCGGCATAACGCAATAGCTCTTGTCGATTGCTGATTTTCCGGTCTTTATCCGGCGCTCCTTTATCCCCGGGATCAGCCGGCGGCGATTGTTGCATGTTTTAGTTCCTTACTGACCTCTGGAGCAGTTTTGCTGGAAGCCGCTGCTGCCGGTTGAGGCGCCATATGACATTCCCCGTTGAAATTGGCGGTAGGCTCTATCTGCAGCTTGGCAGCTTGTATGTTCCCGCTGACCGTACTGCCACCCTTCAGCTGAAGGAGATCCTTGACCTTGATAGTGCCGGTCACCGTACCCATGATATCGGCCTGTTGACCATTGATATCGCCCTGGACGACCCCATTGGCGCCGATCACAACCTTGGCAGAGCAGTTGATATTACCTACCAGGCTTCCATCGATACGCAGGTCCCCGTTGCTGGTAATGTCGCCCTTCATAGAAGTTCCGGCCCCGATAAGGCTGGTGCTGGTGCCCGCAGAGGAATTATCCCCCAGGACATCCGATTTGGATTTTCCATTGAACATAGTAGCAGATTTTAGATAGTATTAGATTTTATATATATTCTCAATCGTTGATCTTCTCCGGCTTCGGTATCTTCAATGTCGTCGTGTCCAGCTTCACTGTGGTATTTCCCTGCAACACACTCCGGATGCTCTCCAGGTACTGTTCCTTATAACGAACCTCCTGCTCTAACGAATCAGTACGTATTTTTAGTTCGCGCAGGTCCTTCGTATTGTTCACATCTCCATATCCGGGAATATATAGCTTCAACGGCGTAAAAACAATGAGCGCCACCGTCAGCCCCGTCAGCAGCACAAAAATCGTGCAGAGACCTACATAAACACTCAGGCGGGACAATTTAAAGGTCACTACCTCCTCGTATGTGTCATCATTCATGACCACCAGGCGGTAGCGGTTTTGAAGGCGCTTAAAGGTCGAATTGGCGTCGAATTTGGCCATAGAGACTAAAGATACAAAATTGGTCCACAGGACCAATGCCCGAAGGGCCATTATTAGAGTCTGATAAGACCCGGACCGTCAGGTCCGAAAAAAAACTATCCCACGCCTAACGAATCTCCCTTCAATTGATTGTGCGGTGAATACAATAAATTTCCACCCGGAGAGTTATAGACATTTTAGTTTAGCTTGCGGTGATAAACGTTGGGTTCGTGACTTATAGTAAAATTCTGCTATTCGCTGTTTTTTCCATGTTGACGTTGTCCACCCTCGGACAGCAGGGAGTAGCCTATGACCTGAAAAAACCAGCCAAATTCGAGAACAGGACCCTGGCCTCCGAAAAGTCAGGAGAGAACCCCAAAAAGATAAAAAAAGTACGCCGCTTCTTCCAGAACACGATCACCCATTACAATTACTACTTCAACGCCAACGAAAAGCTCAATATGGTCCTTGCCCGGGCCAAATCACAGAACAGGGATGACTACACCAGCCTCCTGCCCTTCTACAATTATACGCTGGATGCCACCGCCGCGCAGAAAAGAGAACTGGATTCCGTCATCTATAAATGTACGGCCGGGATCCTCATTCATGACACCCGCAGCGACTGGGTAGACAACCTTTATTTCCTGATAGGCGAGGCCTACTACCTGAAAAAGGATTTCGATTCCGCCTATATCACTTTCCAGTTCCTGAATTTTGCCTTTGCCCCAAAGGAAGATGATGGGTACGACAAGCCCATCGGCAGCAATGCCAATGCGGACGAAGGTGGCAATGCCAATATCGTTTCCACGGTAGAGAAAAGGAATGTCCTGCAAAAGACATTCTCCCTGCCCCCCAGCCGCAATGAAGGACTTCTTTGGAAGATCAGGACCTACCTGGCAAAGGACCAGTACGCCGAAGCCACCAGCCTCATCGAGGTACTGAAGCACGACCCGAAATTCCCTCCCCGCCTGGCGCCCGGCCTTGCGGAAATGCAGGCATTCTCCTTTTATCGTCAGTCCATCTATGACAGCGCCGCCTTCTACCTGGAAAAAGCACTGCCGGTGGCAGAAAATCATGAAGAAAAAGCCCGCTGGGAATACCTGATCGCCCAACTCTATGAAAAGGTTCAACGCAGCTATGAGGCCAGGACCTTTTATGAGCGAACGATCCGCCATACCTATAATCCCGTCCTGGAGATCTATGCCCGCCTGAATGCTATTCGTCAGAACAAGGAAGGCGGAGAAGATTTCATCCAGCAAAATATCAACGCACTGGTGAAGATGGCCCATAAGGACCGCTATGAGTCCTATCGGGATATCATCTATTACATGGCAGCTCAGATGGAGCTGGAAAGAAATAACAAGCCCGGTGCCAAAGCCTTCCTCCTGCTGTGTACAAAAGCCGCCTCCGGAATGGTGGGTACGCAACGCAACAGGGCTTTTCTGCTCCTGGCCAACCTTTCTTTCGACGAGAAGCAGTACAAAGACGCCAAGAACTATTATGACAGTCTCAATATTAATGACCCGCTGCCCCTGGGGGATTTAAGCTGGCTCCCGGACCGCAAAGCAGCCCTGGCCATTATCGTAACGCAGCTGCAGGTCATCGAAAGACAAGATAGCCTTCAGCGCATCGCCGCTCTCCCTCCCGATCAGCGGGACGCCTATATTAAGAAGCTGGTAAAGACACTTCGTAAACGCCAGGGTTTGCGGGATGAAGGGGACAGCACTTCCAATCGCAACGGTCCGCTGAATAATAATGCCGTGGTTCCCGACCTGTTCAGCACTGGCTCAGGCAATGCAGACTGGTATTTTAACAATAATTCGCTCAAATCGAAAGGATACAACGATTTTAAAACAAAGTGGGGCAACCGGCCCAACGTCGACAACTGGCAGTTGTCCTCTCTTGCTAAGAACATGCAGCCTGGCCGTCCGGGTGAAAGGAACGCTCCCGGCCTGGGGGACCTGGATGCCAAAGCCGCCGGGGCCGCCGTCACACCCCTGAGCTTCAAGTCCCTTATGGACAACCTTCCGCTGACCCCGGAAAAAATGAAAAAGCTGAACGATTCCGTCGAAAGAGCCATGTACAACCTGGGTAAGACCTATCAGGATGGCATAAGCGACTATCCTTCCGCCATCACTGCGGATGACAGCCTGCTGCAAAGATTTCCTTCCACGATGCTCCGGGAAGAGACACTGCTGAACCTCTACTTTTGCTATAAGAAACTGGGTGACATGGCAAATGCGAACAGGGTCCTGGCCTTGCTGAGAAAAGATTTTCCAAAGGGCCGCGCCGCCGCCATGGCTTCCAACCCTGACTCGACCGTTCAGGCCGAAGGCAGCCTCAAGGTCAGCGCCACCCGTCAATATGAAAGGATCTACAACGCTTTCATTGAAGGAAGGTTCGAAGAAGCCCTGGCGGCCAAAAAAAGGGCCGACAGCCTCTATGGCGACAAATACTGGACGCCCCAGCTGCTGTACATCGAAGCAGTATATCATATCCGCAACCGCGAAGACCAACGGGCCATCGCTATCCTGGGTAATATCCCCATGAAATATCCCAAAACGCCCATGGCAGCCAAGGCCACTACCCTGATAGATGTGCTGAGGCGACGCCGTGAGATAGAAGACTATCTCACCAAGCTGGAGGTCAAACGGGCTTCCGATGAGGACACCGTCGCCACAGCAGTGCTGATGCCAGGAAAAGTCACCGCGCCCGTAGGCCCAAGGCTGGTACGCGATGACAGCCGCCTGCTGGTGAAAGAAGATACTTCCACGATGGCAAAGGCCAATATTCATGCGCCGGGCGCAAACCCCGGAGGGGTAAAGCCCACCACGCCCACCATCGGAGGCTTGGATAAGCTGAAGGTAGACACGGCCGCAATGAACAAAGCCAAAACAGACGCCGGTCAGCTCGCCAAACTGCAAAAAGAAATGGACTCGGTCCAGGCTGCGATAGCAAAAGCCGCACAGGATTCTCTCCAAATGGTGCAATTACGCCAGAGGTCTGACTCCATCCGGGCCGCCGTAGCAAGATTAAGAGCCGATTCCGCCGCCATAGCAGCTAAAGTGAAGTCCCAGAACTCGTCCTTTACCTTCACTCCGGAGAAGACCCATGCGGTGATCATCGCCCTGGATAAGGTAGACCCGGTATATGTCACCGAAACGCGGAATGCCTTCACCCGGTACAATCTCGAGAACTATTATGGCCAATCGCTTACGATCAATAACATTTCCTTAAATGATTCTGTGAAGCTGGTGGTTGTCAATACCTTTGAGAACAGTGGCGCTGCAATGGATTATCTGCAAAAAGCCAAAGCCGCCGCTCCCAGGGAAGTAGTGCCCTGGCTGCCCGCGGGAAAATATACCTTCCTGGTCATTTCGGCCACCAATCTGGAGCTGCTGCTGTCCAACAAGGATCTGCCAGGATACAGGAAGTTCCTTTCCACTGCTTACCCGGATAAGTTTTAATTTTGGAACGGAATGTGTATTACGCATGGTAGCACCTATTAATTACAACTACTCATTATATGTCGTCTAAACTGGTTCGCATTTTCTGGAAAGTCTTTTTCTATGGACTGGCCGCTTTCATCCTTTTCCTGGTCCTCATCAACCTGGGAGTATTCGGCTCCCTCCCTTCCCTGAAGGAACTGGAAAACCCCTCCATCACCCTGGCTACCGAAGTCTTTGCGGAGGATGGCACGGCCATGGGCAAATACTATAAGGATAAAGGCAATCGCAGCAACGTGGAATACAGGGACATCAGCCCCAACGTGCTCAATGCCCTGGTGGCCACGGAAGACGAAAGGTTTTACGATCATTCCGGGATAGATGGTTTTTCCGTCATGCGTGCTGTAGTGAAGATGGGCAGGGACGGAGGTGGTAGCACTATCACCCAGCAACTGGCTAAAAACCTGCTGGAACAGGGCTCCAAAAACTTCGTCCGCCGCGGCATCGAAAAGCTGAAAGAATGGATCATCGCCATAAAGCTGGAACGCAATTTCACTAAGCAGGAGATCCTTGCCCTCTACCTGAACGAAGTCCCTTTCGGAGACAACGTCTATGGGATCCGCAATGCATCCCGCACCTTTTTTAATAAGGAGCCGGACCGCCTCACCGTAGATGAGGCCGCGGTGCTCATCGGTATGCTGAAAGGTAATACCCTGTATAACCCACGCCGGAACATCAAAGCTTCTTACGACAGACGCAATACCGTCATCAACCAGATGGTGAAAAATAACTATGTCACACCCGCAGAAGCAGCAAAATTCAAGGCCTTGCCCATTGACATGAGCAACTATAAGAAGCTGGATGAGAACAACGGGCTTGCGCCTTATTTCAGGGACGTCCTCCGGGATGAGATGAAAAGATGGTGTAAGGAGCATAAGAATCCAGCTACAGGCGAGCCTTACAATCTATATGAGGATGGTCTTCGGATCTACACCACCATCAACCCGAGAATGCAGCTGTATGCCGATGAGGCGGTGGCCAAACAATTGCCCGTCCTTCAAAAAGCGCTGAGCGCCCAGGCCAGCCTGCGAAAAGGCCTTATCTGGAAAGAGCATCAGAATATACTGGACGCGGCCATGCACAATAGCGAACGCTGGAGGAGCCTCGAAGACGAAGGCCTCAGCGATGCAGATATCCGAAAGACCTTCTTCCAGCCGGTGTCGATGCGGGTATTCGCCTGGAACAACAAAAGAGAGAAAGATACGGTGATGACGCCGATGGATTCCATCAAATACCATCAGCAGATGTTACAGACGGCCTTTATGGTGATGGACCCTGTCACGGGCGCCGTAAAAGCCTGGGTGGGAGGCATCGACTTCAAGACCTATAAATACGATCACGTAAATGTCAATACCAAACGGCAGGTAGGCAGCGCCATCAAGCCCTTCCTCTACAGCCTGGCCATCGAAGACTATAATTTTACGCCCGAAACGGAATGTCAGACGAGCCAGCAATATTTCCCCGGCTTTGGCTATGTCCCCGCCCGCATTGACAAGCACGAAGGAGGGACGATGACCATGGCCTCCGGCCTGGCCTGGTCCATTAATGGCGTCGCCGCCTATATCATGAAACAGGTGGGCCCCAAACGCTTTGCCGAATATGTAAAACAAATAGGCATCCCCACGAAGATCGACCCCTACCCCTCCATGGCGCTGGGCGCCTGCGATCTTTCCCTGTATGAGATGATGTGGGGATACACCATGTTCCCCGCCAGCGGCTTTAGCACCAAACCCTATTATATTTCCCGGATAGAAGATAAGAATGGCAATGTCCTGGAACGATTCGACACCAAACGCAAAGAGGTCATCAGCCAGGGCACCGCCTATACCATGGCCCGTATGATGCAGGGGCCCGTTGATTTCGGCACGGCAGCAGGATTGCGCAACAGGCTTGACATTACTGAGATGGGCGGCAAGACAGGTACGACCAATGACAACTCCGACGCCTGGTTCATGGGTTATACCCCCCAGCTGATGGCCGGCGCATGGATAGGATGCGACGCACGGTTCATTCACCTGGAAAGCGGGCTGGGCTATGGAGCACAGGCCGCCAGACCGATCTGGGAATATTTTTTCGCAAAGGTCCTCGCGGACAAGACCCTGGGCCTCGATCGGAATGCAAAATTCATCCAGCCGGAGAATATGCGCAAGGAAATGATGTATGACTATATGAACATCGAGAAGATCGCGCCCCCCGGTGCGGAAGGAGCCAATGAAGGCAACGGTAAAGCCAACCAATACCTGGATACCAGTGCCCCTACCGTGCCTACAGACTCCAAATTGTCTCCCGAAGAACAGAAGATCCTGAAAGAAGCCACCACCACCCAAAAGAATAGCCCGCAAGGCTCCATTAAGGTCACCGTGACGGACGCAAATCAAACACCTCCGCCACCAAAGAAAAAGGAAGGCTTCTTCAAAAGATTGTTCGGGGGAAAGAAGAACTAGCCTCAAGCTACAAGCTTCAAGCTACAAGGACGTCTTATTAAGTCCTGGCTTGTAGCTTGCAGCTAGAGGCTTGCAGCTTATTTCACGTGCGAGCGTAGCATCCAGGCCATCTTCTCATGCTCCTCCATAAGACCTGTGATAAAATCACTGGTGCCCAGATCGCCGTATTCATTGGCAAATCTGTTGATATTCTCACGGAGGTTGATGATGATATTCTCGTGGTCGATCAGCAATTCCTTGATGAATCCCAGGCTGTCATTCTTCTCGCCTAACTTCTCAGTAAGATGCGTCAGGGAAAGAAAACTTTTCAAAGTAGCCGGCGCGAAATGTCCCAGCTGCCGGATACGTTCGGCGACGCTATCCATCGTCTCATCCAACGCATTATACTGTGATTCGAAAAAAACGTGCATGGTGTGAAAATCGTGTCCCTCTACGTTCCAATGCGCATTACGGGTCTTCGTGTACAATACAAATTCATCGGCCAATAATTTGGACAGCTCTGCTGCCACCGCCTGTAAATTCTGCTGAGAAATTCCAATGTTTGTGTTCATCGCTTTTATTTTGAATAATGTAACGCTTTTTTATCGAAAACGTTCACTAACGTACAACCGAACGTCCGATACCGGACAGTCACGCTTTTCTACGAAATTGTCATATAGCTAACTATCAATCGGTTAGACTACTGTAACCTGTTTGGCATTACGTTGGTCTAAGTATCTGCAACCAATAATGGCAAACAAACTTAAAAAAATAAATATCATGAAATCGCAGATTCACCAACACCCTAAAAATACAATTGTTACTGTTGGCAAAAAGGTATCAATCATCGTATTAATGGTAATAACCATTGTAAGCTCAGCTTTTGCAGGCGACAACAACGCATTGAACTTTAAAGGCGCAGACGCATTTAAGAAGCTGTATCCGCATGCTACCAAAGTAGTATATGAAGTGAAAAAAGAGTACACGCAGGTCCGTTTCAGCTGGAACAATATTGACCTGCAGGCCTTTTTCGACAGACAAGGCAATCTCATCGGCACGAGCCGCAACATAGCTGTGAGTGATCTACCCCTTGCGTATGTTCGCAATATCAACAACGAGTACGATGGCTACACTATTACAGAAGCTATCGAGTTCGATCATGCGCAAAATGGAATGAGCTATTATGTGTCCGTCATCAATGGAGAAAAAAAGTATGTCCTCAATGTAGCGACCGATGGAACGGTCAGTGTTTTTAAGAAAATGAAGAATTAGTCCTACCCGCCTACGAAAGACCGGGCGACGGTCCGGTCTTTTTTAACTTCCTAATTATTAGCCACCGCTTCCGGTGGTTTATTTTTACCCAGCACATCGATCCGTACACGGGTCAACCCCCTTCCCATATATCCCAGCTGCTCCGCGGCAGCATGGCTTAAATCAATAAGACGCTTGTTGTGCGGATGCATCTTGTCATTGATCCTTACCACCACCGTCCGGTGATTCCGTAGGTTCGTCACCCGCACCCACGTATGCATGGGCAAGGTATTGCTGGCTGCCGTCAGCTTTTTCTGCGTGAAGATCTCGTCCGTATAGGTCTTACGGCCCTCGAACTTATCGGCATAATAGCTGGCTACCCCATATTGTACCTTAGCGGCTGCCGCCTTGTGATGGTGCTTTGGCTTCGAAGGAACAGTGTCCCTGACAGGTCTGTCTTCCCGGCCTAATACAGCTACGGGAAAAAGAAGGTAGGCAAGTAGGCCGGTTTTAAGTTTTTTTGACATGGCGACATTGTTTTTCTAAGGATTGGACACAGAGGCGCCTACGGCGCCACCTTTCGGCAAGATATCAATAAATCGGCTTATCTGCAAAGTATCTGTTCCTAAGCTGCCTGTCCTCCCCATAAATGTCATCGTGAAAGAGAATTTTGCCCTTCCTGCCCTCCACCGAGAAATAGCGGAGATATATGGGTACCCGGGCGAACCCATATACCGTATGCTTCTCCTGTCGCGAGATCCACGCCTTCAACGTATCCGGCTTATAACGGATCGTATCGTTGCGGACCAGGAAATTAGCGAGTTTCTGCCATTCCTTCACCCGGACACACCCATGGCTAAGAGCCCGGAACGACTTGCCGAACATCCAGCGGACATTGGTGTCATGGAGATACACATCATACTTATTTCTAAAGTTAAACTTCATAACTCCCAAAGAGTTATCATCTCCCTGGCGTTGTTTTAACTGGTAAGGAAAGTTATTTTTATTGAGGCGCGCCCAATTGATCTTGGCTGGATCCCGTACGCTATCATTCCAGTCCACCACGATGAGGTTCTGCTTGGTGAGATAAGCTGCATTATGTTTGATCTGCGGCAGCATTTCCTTGAAAATGATGCTATTAGGAACAGTCCACTGGGGATAGGTGATAAAATTCGAGATCTCGCTTGTCAGCAGAGGGGTTCGGGTCTTGGGAGCCCCCACGATCACCTTCGACTCCAGCACTACCGTGTCCGTATTGATCACACGCAGGTCGAAAGCCGGCAGGTTGACCCATACATACGTGTTGGGCAACGTGTCGGGCAACAACTTGTATTTGTCCATGGTGATGGCGATCCGCTTGAATTTCTCCCAGTCGGAATTGTCCATCATAGTGATCATATCCCCGTAGACTTTACCGGTGACCTTGATCTTATTGGCCCGTTGATAATTCCGGATGGCCTCAGCGAGAGTAGCAGTATCTACGTTGGCGGCCGCCGAGTCGATATACCCCACTTCCTGCAGCCGCCGGGTCAGCCCGCGATAAAATGTGGCGGAATCCTTATAGGGGTATTCCAGCCAGGTTAACTTTCGAAAACGGGCCGTGGAGAGAAACTCCCCTATATACGTTCTCAGGGAATCATACCCCTTGTGCTTCGGTTGCAAAGCCTGCAGAACGGGGCTTAAACTATCCGCTGTATGCAGGGCGCTGGTGAGCGTATTTCTGTACAATCCTTCCGGCAGAACGGAGTCGGTCCTTAAAGTAAGGCTGTCATAGCTCAGCCGGCCCTGCTTCAGGTCCTTTACGAGGGCAAAGAACGCATCGGTGAACAAAATATCGGCCCTGGCCCAAAGCGCCGCATTTTTACGGGCCAGCGTGTCCTCACGCAGAATGCGATGAATAAAGGAGAGAGACGTATAATGATAGTCGGAAGGAAAAAGGCCGTATTGCTTGCTGTTCTCGATAAAGAAAAAAAGACTGTCGGCCGGCCGGTTCCATCGATCCCTATCGCTCCAGAGCGGAGTATAGTTATTGGCTTCGTAAAGGCTGTCCAGGAATTTCCGGTAGCCCAGGGAAGTGCTGTCATTCAGCTTATCCTTATTTTCGGACGCGTACTGCAGCATCTTCTTCATGTCGTCACCCACCCGCTCTTCCAGCTTGGCAGGATTCTTCACAGTGTCCTTTTCCATATTCCCGGGTTTGTCTCCACAGGAACATAACATCGACAACAGTATAATAAAGGGTAGTAGCCTGCGACTGCACATTCGATAATTCATACGCACGACAATATAATACAACGAACTAATATATCTCAATTGTAATTAACTATTTTTCTGTTATTTCCACAGAAATGGCAGCCTAATCGGAGAATTCATCCCTCATTCGTCGGGGTATATGCTGTTCCAACAGCAAGAGATCGGCCAGCACCAGGGCAGTGACTGCTTCCAGCACCACGGGCACCCTTAAGGCAATACACAGGTCATGACGCCCTTTTACAGAAAAAGTCTCCTGTTCGCCCGTCTCCCAATTGAGCGTTAGCTGTTCTTTGGGCGTTGACGAGGTAGGCTTGACGGCTATGCGAAAAACAAGCTCGTTGCCATTGGATATACCACCCACCACACCCCCGGCATGATTGGTCCTCGTCCTGCCTGCAGTGTCCTCGATGGCGTCATTATGCTGGCTGCCGAACATCCTGGCCGCGGCAAAGCCAGTACCGAACTCCACTCCCCTGATGGCGGGGATGGCGAAAACAGCATGGCTCAGCACAGACTCCACTGAGTCGAAAAAAGGTTCTCCCAGACCGAGGGGAAGGCCCTCCGCCCGGCATTCGACGATGCCGCCAATGGTATCCTTCGCGTCGATGGCCTTCTGCAATCCTTTTTCCAGGTCTTGCTCCCCCCCGATCTCCAGGATCGTCGCCCGCACAGGAACACCGGAGCCTACCCTTGCCAGCAGTTTCTTGGCTATGACGCCGGCAGCCACCAGTGCCACGGTCAGGCGGCCGGAAAAATGTCCCCCGCCCCGGAAATCTTCAAAACCTCCGAATTTTTGATGTGCCACAAAATCCGCATGCCCGGGACGCGGAACAGCCCGCTGTTTTTCATAGTCGGTCGACCGGGTATTGTTATTCTCAAAAAGGATCGTCAGCGGCGCACCCGTAGTCCGTCCGTTGAAGACCCCGCTTTTGAAGATAGGCAGGTCATCCTCTTTACGGGGCGTGGTCCCTTTCTGGGTGCCGCCTTTCCGCCTTTCTATGTCGGCTAAAAAATCATCCACGCTCAAAGGCAAGCCAGCGGGGCATCCATCGATGTTCACGCCAACGCTTTCCCCGTGGGATTCGCCGAAAATGGTTATCCTGAATAGCCTGCCGAATACGTTCATACTAATTGCTTTTTAATACTTATGTCGGCCCCTAGTTGATGCAGGTGATCATAAAAATCCGGATAAGACTTGTTGATGGCCTCTGCTTCTTCAATTGTGGTCTCACCATCCGCACGAAGCGCCGCTACCGCACATGCCATCGCTATCCGGTGGTCATGGCGTGAATGCACAACGGCGCCTTTCAGCCCCTTGCCCCCTTCTATGCTCATCCTGTCCCCCTCCAGCCGGATGGCGACTCCCAGCTTGCCGAATTCTTGCTGTAAGGTGAGTGCCCGGTCGCTTTCCTTATGCGCCAGGCGGCCTACGCCGTCGATAAGGGTGGTCCCTTCACAATAAGCAGCCAGTGCTACCAGCGGCGGGAAAAGGTCCGGGCAATCCGTAGCGTCGAACGCAAACGCTTTTAATGCCGCAGGACCAATGTCCATCGCTCCATCGCGAATGGTCAACACAGCCCCGCTGTCCTTCAATGCCTGAAGAATGGCTTTATCTGCCTGCGTGCTGTCGGTATCCAGCCCCTTCACCGTAATGGGCCCGGCAATAGCCCCGGCTACCAGCAGAAAAGCGCCTCCGCTCCAATCTCCTTCCACTCTATAGCTGCGGCTTTCCGCCGCTGCCGTAAGACCGGAAAAGTAAAACTCCTCATAATTCCTGTTCTCGACCTTCCAGCCGAAATGCCCCAGTACCTGTAAAGTAAGATCGATATACGGCCGGCTCTTTAGGTTGGTCACGCGAATGGATACGTCCTTCGCTCCCGCAGCAGCATACGCAAATAAAAGTCCTGTGAGGAACTGAGAGCTCAACGACCCGTCGATGGTGATCGTCCGGGGCCGCAAGGGACCTTGGATCTCCAGGGGCAGCCTGCCTTTATTGGAAATAACGCGGATCCCCAACTGCGGAAAGATCTCATCGAAGAAATCCATGGGCCTGCTGAGCAGGCTGCCTTCGCCATTGACGACGACAGGCTTTTCGCTCAGGGCGATGATCGGCGCGAACATCCTGATCCCCAGGCCGCTTTCTCCGCAATTCACAGCTGCCTTTCCAGGCTGTACCCCTTTGCCGGTGATCTTTAGTCCGCCTGCCTCTTCCTTCACTTCTGCGCCCAGTGCCTGTATGACGCCCAGCGCAGCCTTATCGTCATTGCTATAGCCGGGATTGAGGATAGTGGTCTCCGCCCGGTTCAGCAGCGCGGCAGCGCAGGCCCGCTGCATAGAGCTCTTGGAGGCCGGCGCCTGTATCGTTCCTTTTAATATAGATGGTAATATGGTCGTAAGCATATCAGCGAGCCGTTATAATTGACAATAAGAGCTTTTCCAGCTGTACGATGGGAATGGCCTTCACACTGGCCTGCCCGATCTTGTTCAGAAATATGTAATTCATGGAATCCTTCACTTTTTTCTTATCCATCCGCAGCAAGTTCATCACTTCTTTGGCATCGAAGTCTATTTGTGTGGAGAGCCCATACTTTTTCAGCGTATTGATGACCCTTTCCGTATCCTTGAAATCCGTGTATTCCTCGGAGATCAGGCTTGCCGCCACCATGCCAATGGAGATCGCCTGGCCATGAGACAAGCTGTAAAGGTTCTCGATAGCATGCCCCAGCGTGTGGCCGAAGTTCAGCAGCCGCCGGTCCCCATGCTCGAATTCATCCTTCTCCACCACATTGGATTTGATCACCACATTGCGGCGGATCAGCCTGGCGAGTGCCTTCCTGTCTTTGCGATAGGTGGAAAGCTTGTTCTTCTCCAGTTCCCTGAAAAGGGCCGCATCCTTAATGGCGGCATGCTTGATCACCTCTGCAAACCCATTGATCCATTCTTCATCCGGAAGGGTTTTCAGGAGGCTATAATCATAAAGCAGGAACTGCGGCTGGCGGATGGTGCCGACTAAATTCTTGTAGAGTCCTACGTCGATGCCGTTCTTGCCTCCTATCGAAGCGTCCACCATGGCCAGTATGGAGGTGGGAAGGAACCCGAATGAAATGCCCCGCATATAAATGGCGGCGACATAACCGGCGATATCCGTCACCACGCCACCACCGATGCCTATGAGAAAAGTTTTCCTGTCGGCGCCCAAGGCTATCAGCTGGTTGACCACTGAGTCCACCGTGACCTGTATCTTAAAAGCTTCGCCCGCCTTTATTACGATGGTATTCCAGCCTTTCAGCTTCTTTTGATGATGCCTGAAGACATTTTCATCCGTGAGGATCACCGCCTGTTGCTTGTCCACGAGCTTCTCCAGGTAAGATAGACCGGCATCGAAATAATAAGTGGTCGTCTTACCGGAAAATTTATACTGTAGTTTCGTCATATCTGTTCTTTGAGTCTAACAAACGCCTCCAGCTCGGCTTCAAGGGTTTTGGTCTTGTGGTGTTCTTCCTGCTTGTCTATATAGTCCTTCACCTGTTTGACACTGCTGGGACTCACGGATAAGGCATAATATGTTTCGTCCCATTCGAAGGCGGCAGGCAGCAGCTTATTTTCGTTTAACCAGCCGGCCGCGGCCGTCCTGATGCTTCTTACCACCTGTACAAGGTTTTGCGAAGGCATTAATTGCAGTAATAAGTGTATATGATCTTCCACGCCATTAACTGCCGTGATCCTGATCCCTTTTTCCTCTCCCTCCTTTTGCATATGGACGAATAATACTTTCCTAGCCGGCCTTGCCAGCAGCTTCTCACGCCCCTGTACAGTACAGATCACATGTACAAAAAGATAGACGGTGGGATCCCCCATGACTACGCGTTCATGATCTTGTTCTGGTGGTTGATGGACTCCATATGCACGGCATCATAATACTTCGTTATGAACTCCTTGCTCAGGCCCAGCTTTTCGCCTTTGGCAAATGCTTTTTCCAGGATGGCGTTCCACCGGTTGGTCTGCAGGATAGTGATATTATTGTCCTTCTTATAGGTCCCTATCTTATCGGCGATCTTCATACGTTGGCTCAATAGCTGGATCAGCTCGTCATCGATGTGGTTGATCTGTTCCCGCAGCTTTTCAAGGGCCGTGATGAAATCTTTTTCCGTAGTGGTCTCATGACGCCATTTGATAGTGTCCAGCAATTCGGCCAGCCTTTCCGGAGTGATCTGCTGCTTGGCATCACTCCATGCTTTATCAGGGTCGATATGGCTTTCGATGATCAGGCCGTCGAAGTCCAGGTCGATCGCTTTCTGGGCAACGTCCAGCAGGATATCGCGGCGACCGCTGATATGGCTGGGGTCATTGATCATCATGAGCTCAGGGCTGCGGCGCTTCATCTCGATGGCCAGGTGCCACATGGGCGCATTGCGGTATTCCGTATTGCCATAAGAGCTGAATCCCCGGTGTATCAGCCCGATCTGTTTGATCCCTGCCTTGGCTACTCTTTCGACGGCCCCGGTCCAAAGCTCCAGGTCAGGATTGATTGGGTTCTTGATGAGCACAGGTACATCCACGCCGCGCAGCGCATCCGCCACTTCCTGTACGCTGAATGGATTCACCGTCGTGCGGGCGCCGATCCACAAAACATCCACGTCGAAGTGCAAAGCATCTTCCACCTGCTTACCGGTGGCCACTTCCACCGTTATAGGCAGCCCCGTTTGCTTCCTTGCCTGCTGCATCCAGGCCAGCCCCTTCGTCCCGATGCCTTCAAAGCTGCCCGGACGGGTACGTGGTTTCCAGATACCGGCACGGATCATGTCCACTTTGCCGGTCTTTGCAAGGCGGCCGGCGGTCTCCAGCACCTGCTCCTCGGTCTCTGCACTGCAGGGCCCGGAGATGATCAGGGGACGCTTTTTCCATGCGGCCTGAACAACCTCTTTTGCACTCTTGGTTTCTGTCGCTTCCATATACAATAGATTTTAGCGTATTATATTAAAGTTTGTTATCTCGAATTCGCATCGTTCATCCTGATCCGCCGTCCCTTATAGTTCTTCCCGTCAATGGCGCGGATCATCTGCTGCGCAGACCGCTTATCGATCTCGATCCAGCTGTTCATTTCCTTCATGTCTATGCGGCCCAGGACCTCCTTACGCAGATCGCTCATGTCCAGGATGAACTGCAGGAAACTGGCTTTATAAAATCCGTCCTTGGTGCCCAGGTTGACGAACAGCCGGGTAAAATCGCCGCCGGTGGTATTCCCATTGTATTCCCTGCGCACTCTTCCCTCTCCCCCCGCGTCACGACGATTGAAATCACGGCGATCCGCGCCACGTCCATCCTTACCCGCATATTCACGGACCCTTTCCCGTACATTCAGGTCTTCGGCATTCTCATAATATTTCAGGAACCGGTCGAACTCCATCGCAGCCACCCGCTTCAGCACTTCCTCCTTGCTGATGTCGGCAAACTTCTCGGCCAGCATTGGGACATAAGTCTCATAATCCCCGTGGCTGATGTCCGCCTGCAGCAATTTATCCATGAAGGAAAAGAACTGTTTGCGACATACATCCTTTCCGCTGGGCAGCTCCATCTTATGGAAAGGCACCTGTACGATGCGCTCGATCTGCCTTAATTTACCGATCTCACGGCTGTGGACCAGGGAAAGTGAGATCCCCGTATTCCCTGCCCTTCCGGTACGGCCGCTCCGATGCGTATATACTTCCACGTCATCCGGCAGTTCGTAGTTGATCACATGCGTGATACCCTGTACGTCGATACCCCTGGCGGCCACATCCGTGGCGATCAGCAACTGCAGGGTCTTTTCCCTGAACTCACCCATCACCTTGTCACGCTGCTGCTGGGTAAGGTCCCCGTGAAGAGCGTCGATGTCGTATCCTTCCCGGGTGAGCTTTTCCGCAATGTTCTGCGCGTCGGCCTTGGTACGGGTGAAGATGATGCCATAGATGCCGGGGTTGAAATCGATCAGCCGCTTCAAAGCCTCATAACGATGATGGGCATTGGTCACGTAGTAATGATGATCGATGGCCTTATTCGCAGTATTCATCTTGCCCACCGTGATCTCCTTCGGGCTTTGCATATACTTCTTGCTGACCCTTTTGATCTCAGCCGGCATCGTAGCGCTGAACAGCCAGGTAGCTTCCCGTTGAGGCGTATTCTGAAGGATGAACTCGATGTCGTCCTGGAATCCCATGTTCAACATCTCGTCCGCCTCGTCCAGCACCACATATTTGATCTGCTCCAGGTTGATCGCCTTGCGCTCGATAAGGTCGATGAGACGACCCGGCGTGGCTACCACTATCTGCACCCCGCGCTTCAGGTCCCGGATCTGCAGGCCGATGGAGCTGCCCCCATAAACAGCCAGCACATGCATACCAGGCATAAACTTCTTAAAGAGCTCCACCTCGTTGACGATCTGGAGGCATAATTCACGGGTTGGGCATACTACCAGGGCCTGGGGATATTTCTGGGCCGCATCTATCAGTTGCAGCAACGGAAGCCCGAAAGCAGCCGTCTTGCCGGTGCCAGTCTGCGCCAGACCTACCAGGTCCTTGGTCCCACTTAATAAAACAGGAATCGCCTGCTCCTGTATAGGGGTCGGATTTTTGAATCCCAGTGCATCGGTAGCCTGAACCAGCCTGGCATCCAAGCCCAACCCTTCGAATGTCATCATATACTATTAAAATTTGGCGCAAAGGTACGATTTCTAGGGCCTTTAGCCCATTTTAACTTTGGATCGCACCATTACTATTACTTTAAGATCTTCCTGATCTTATTCGCATTTTCCATCAGCTCCTGCAAGTAGGTATAATTCTCTTTTTCCAGGCAACTCTTGAACTTCCGCAGCTGGGCAATATGCTCGTTCAGCACGTCCAAAACATGCTCCCTGTTCTGCTTGAATATAGGCAGCCACATGGACGGATTGCTCTTGGCCAGCCGCACCGTACTTTCAAAACCTCCCCCGGCCAGGTCGAATATCGCATCCTCTTCCTTTTCCTTCTCCAGGACAGTGTTCGCCAGGGCAAAGGAAGTAATATGGGAGATGTGGCTGATATAGGCGGCATGCATGTCATGCGCATCCGCATCCATATAGACCAAATTCATACCCAGCAATTTATATATATGCTCCACTTGTCTCACCGCCTCAGGGTCGCTGTCCTCTTTCCCACAGATAACACAGGCCCTGCCGGCAAAGGCATTCCGCACCGCCGCTTCCGGACCGCTGTACTCCGTACCCCACATAGGATGGGTAGCCACGAACCGCTTGCGCATAGGATGGTCTGCCAGGCTTTCACACAGCACCTGTTTGGTAGAACCCGCATCCGCCACTATCTGCCTGTCATTCACCAGGTCCATGATCCTTTTCATCATCGGCACTGTCGCATCGACGGGAATAGCTACATAGATCAGATCGCTCTTCCTGACGGCCTCCTCCAGAGGCAGCGCCTCATCGATCAGCCCCAGCTCCAGCGCCTTGTCCAGGCTAGCAGGCGTCCGGCTCACCCCTATCACGTGCTTTACAAGCCCCCTGTCCTTTAATCCCAGGCTAAAACTTCCACTGATCAATCCTACCCCGACTATTGTCATTGAATCAAACATGGCAATGTTTATTTGCTATTTTTCCAGTGTTGATAATGGCGCGCCTTTCTGTAGCTGCGCGACTCGGCTGATGCTTTCCTGCAGCTTTTCGGCACTGCTGCAAAGACTCACCCGTATATATCCTTCTCCGGCCTTACCGAAGATACCACCGGGCGTAATGAACACCCCGGCTCCATACAGCACCTTGTCGCTCAGCGCATAGCCGTCCTTGTGATCTCCGGGGACCTTGGCCCAGACAAACATCCCGGCCTGTCCGCGATCGAATTCGCAGCCCAGCTGCTCCAACAACTGGTAGACCCATTGCCTTCTCTCCCGGTAAACCTTATTGACACTGTCATACCAATCCTTTCCCAATGAAAGCGCTTTGGCCGCAGCCAGCTGCAACGGAAGGAACATCCCACTGTCCATATTGCTCTTGAACCGCAGGACCTCATCGATCCGTTGTTTGGAACCCGAAAGCGTCCCCACCCGCCAGCCTGCCATATTTTGCGACTTGCTGAGAGAGTTGAGCTCGATCACGATGTCCCTGGCTCCCGGCACCGCCAGCAGGCTTGCCGGCGCCTCATTCAGGATAAAACTATAAGGATTGTCATGACAGATGAGGATGTTATGCTTCTTTCCAAAAGCCACTAACTTCTCGAATAATGTTACATCCGGCAGCTGCCCGGTGGGCATATGCGGATAATTCACCCACATCAGTTTGACCGGAGCCCCCCCATCCGTTGCAACCCGCTCAAGGGCGTCAAAATCCGGGTACCAGCCTTGCTCAGCCGTCAGCTGATAATCCACGCAAACACCTCCCGCCAGCTTCACCGCACTGCGATAAGTGGGATAACCCGGGTCGGGTACAAGGGCCCTGTCACCTTCATTCAGATAGGTCATACAAATATGCATGATCCCCTCCTTGCTGCCGATGAGTGGCAGGATCTCCGTATCAGCCGATAGCTCCACCCCATACCATTCCCGGTACCAATTGGCAATCGCATTACGCAGCACAGGCGAACCTTTATAGGATTGGTAGGCATGCGTATTGGGCTTGGCGCTCTCTTCCTGCAACACCCGGATCACGTCAGGATGTGGGGGCAGGTCCGGGCTGCCAATGCCCAGGTTGATAATATTTTTTCCCTGCTTGTTGAGCTCGTCGATCTCCCGCAGCTTCTGAGAAAAGTAATATTCACCGATGCCTTCCAGCCTCCTGGCTGTTGTTATAAGATTCGATGTCTGCATATTTTCAAACTGTTTTCCCTTTTTTATAAATACCGTAGATCTTCAGCTCCGCCGTGATGGGACGTATTGATTCCATCACGCTGTTGAACTGCTCCAGCGATTCGAATTCCATATCTGCATGAAAAGAATACTCCCATTCAGTTCCGGGGATAGGAAAGGATTGCAGCTTACTGAGATTGATCCCCCCTTCCGCAATTCTTGTCAACACCCTGGCCAGGCTTCCCCTGGAGTGGTCCGTATGAAAATTCACGGAAGCCTTGTCCGCGCGTTCCACCTTCTCCGCCCTGTCTTCCCGTTGCAGGATAAGAAAACGGGTGTAATTATTCTTCATCGTATGGATATTGGGCGCCAGCACCTCCAGGTCGAAAAGTTCGGCAGCCAGCTTGCTGGCGATCGCCGCCACATGCTTGCTCCTGTGCTGTTGCAGCAGCTTGGCGCTCAGAGCCGTATCCTCCGTCTCCACCAGCTTCCATTGAGGATGCTTTTCCAGAAAGTCGATGCATTGCAACAAGGCCATATGATGAGAATGCACTTCGCGGACATCCTCTATCTTCACCCCTGGATTGACCAGAAGTTGCTGGCGGATCTGCAGGTAGATCTCCCCTACGATCCGCAGATTGCTTTTTTGCAGAAGATTGTAATTGGGAAGGATGCTGCCCGCAATCGAGTTCTCGATGGCCATCACCCCCCCGTCACTCTCCTTTTTAGAAGCCGCCACCCGGATGGCCTCCCGGAAAGTGGCGCAAGTGATAACCTCTACGTCCTTGCCGAAAAATTGCTGCGCAGCCACCTGGTGGAAGCTGCCCTCATAGCCCTGAATGGATACTCTTGTGCTCATGGTTTAAAAGCAAGAGTCCCGGCCTTCTGGCCGGGACTCTTTATGTTAAGTTTCTTCTTATTTAGTTGTTAACAAAAGCATTCCCGGCCTACTTGTAAAGTAGTAAAAAAAGTAAAAGTAAAAATAACGGTATGCCTTCGCGATGTTCATATAATGCACCAAAATTAAAGACTTCTCCCGAATAATAAAATTTATTTTAAGAAAACCTAAAAAAGCTTGAAAATTGCCTAATCCAACCGGTTATTGATCTGCTGGTCGATCAGCTTGAACAAATGGAAAGGCTTGTAGGTCCGCCAGTTATCAAGCTCGATCAATTCGATGAATCGATTGAGCTTGGCCTTACGGAAATCATGCTGCGTCTGCTCCGGCATATTGAGACAGGCAATCCATCCGCCGGCGTCAGTCACCTCCTCAAACCATTCCTCATAATAGTCCTTGTCGCCACTGTGAAAATTGAGCACATTCTCGGCAATAAGGATAAATTTCGTGATACCGGACTCGGCAAATTTGTCGACGACCTCCCGCTTTATGTTCATAATGTCATTCTCGATCGCATCATTCCACTCTCCGAACAATTCGATCACCACATAATGCTCGTCATAGTCGGCCAGCAGCACTTTCATGTAGAGCGTCCGCGATTCGAACTCATCCCATTGCGGATGGATATAATAGTTATAGATAGTATGGGAGAATACAAATTCAGAATAAACCCTTCCGTAAAAAGGCGATCGCTCGTCTTCTTCGCTCACATAGATATGGCGCCAGTTATAAAAAGGTTCTATTTCATGCATATTCCTAACAAGATTCTATTGCTTTTTTTACACTACCGGATTTCAACAGCAGGGCTTTGGCCTGTTCGTAATCCGTCAGCCCCGTGCCTTCCATTACCATCTTGGTGCCCCGGTCCACCAGCTTGCTATTCGTAAGCTGCATATTGACCATCTTATTATCCTCCACCCTTCCGATCTGGATCATCACAGCGGTAGAGATCATATTCAGCACCAATTTCTGGGCCGTACCGCTCTTCATGCGAGTGCTCCCGGTGACAAATTCAGGACCGACCACCACTTCGATCGGATGATCCGCCTGCTCCGCCACGGGAGAACCGGGATTGCAGACGATACAACCAGTGATAATACCCCTTTTCCTGCTTTCTTCCATTGCACCGATCACATAAGGCGTCGTTCCGCTCGCCGCTATGCCGATCACTACGTCCTTTTCGTTTATGTCATAGCTTTCCAGGTCCGCCCAACCCTGCTCATAATCGTCCTCGGCATTCTCTATCGGCTTGCGAATAGCGCCTTCCCCGCCTGCAATAACCCCGATGATCAGATCAAAAGGCATACCATAGGTGGGAGGGATCTCACTGGCATCCAGCACTCCCAGCCTTCCGCTGGTCCCCGCGCCTATGTAGAACAGCCGGCCGCCCGCCAGCATCTTGTCCGTGATCACCATCGTCAGCTTTTCAATCTGCGGAATAGCTCTCTCAACAGCCTCCGGAACCGTCTTGTCTTCCTTGTTCATGGAGGTAAGGATCTCGAAAATACTCATTTTCTCCAGGTCATGATACCGGCTGGGCTCCTCGGTAACCTTCTCAAATGCCATACTTTATACTAATTGTTAATGTTTACGATTCGCTATGATATTTTATCAATCCATCCATGGGTTTTTGCAGGATCCTCCCCAGCTCGAACTCATACGTCCCACACAGCTCTTTCACCACATCCCTGAAGCCATATGCCACCCCTCCTACAAAATGGATCGGTAATTTCCAGCTTTCCCGGTACTTACACAAATGCTGGAAGAAAAAATCGTTCAATCCATCCTCGATGATATTCTCGATCATATAATGTCCCCGGTTCTCCGCCAGGAACAACGAAAAAGAGGCCAGATAACGGTTAGGCAATGGCCGCTTATAAACACTTTCCAGGATCTCCTTGACGTCTGTGACATACTTCGCATCGAACTTATACCGCAGCTCCTCATCAAATGTATTATAAAGATAATACTGTAATACCTTTTTACCCAGATAGGCGCCACTTCCCTCATCCCCCAGCACAAAACCCAGCCCCGGGCTGTTCTTTGAGATCTTCCTGCCATCAAAATAGCAGGAATTGCTTCCTGTCCCCAGGATACAGGCAATACCTTTGGTATCTCCGCAAAGAGACAAGGCAGCCCCCATCAGGTCATGCGTAACATGGGCTGCAACCCCCGGAAACACCTGTCGCAGAGCCTTCTGTACGACCTTTTGGTTCTTCGGGTCCTTACACCCCGTACCATAGTAATAAACGACATCCACCGGCCACTTTGCAAGGAAAGGCTTTAGCTCCGTCTCAATAACTTTGGCGATTCCCGCCGCATCCAGGAAATAAGGACTGATACCCTGGGTATCCACCTTCTTCCGCTTGCCTTCATGCAAAAGACACCACTCGCATTTCGTAGCGCCGCTATCGGCTATGAGTATATTCATTACCCCCCTCTTTTGGGCTGCAAGTTATAAAAATAGCCGCACGCGGCAAGCTACAAGCTGCAAGTGAATGACTTATAGGTACCACCTTCTAAATCCCCGCTTGTAGCTTGAAGCCTGCAGCTTGCCGCTAAAAAAATCCTGGCTTGCAGCTTGTAGCTTGCAGCTTGTAGCTTAATTTGCGTCGAATGAAAAAACTTCAGGTCTGGCTCCCTTTGTTATTCGCCGTCGTAATGATCATGGGAATGCTCATCGGCTTTCGTCTAAGGGGAAACATCGTCACTTCCGGCTTTTTTAAGACTCGTAAACAATCCCCCGTACAGGAGGTGGTCGACCTTGTTAATATGAAGTACGTGGACCCCGTATCCATGGACACGCTGGGCAATGCAGCCATCGATGGCATGCTGACCCGCCTGGACCCCCATTCAGTGTATATCCCTGCCGCCGACCTGTCCGAGGTCAACGAAGACCTGCAGGGTAATTTCGAAGGCGTAGGCATAGAATTCCAGATCTTCGACGATACGGTCAACGTCGTCAGCGTGCTGGCAGGCGGTCCAAGCGACAAAGCAGGACTACAGGTGGGTGATAAATTCTTAAAAGTCGGTGATTCCATAGTCGCCGGAAACGGTATTTCCACCGATAAGATCAGAACGCTGCTGAGAGGACCCGGCGCCAGTAAAGTGATCATCAAAGTACTGCGGAAAGGACAACCCCAGGATTTCACCGTCTCCAGGGGCACCATACCGCTGCCGGCCGTGGATGTATCCTACATGATAGATAAGCAGACAGGGTATATCCGGATCAATAAATTTTCCGAGACCACCCATGCCGAATTTGCCCGCGCCATACAAGGCCTCCAGGAAAAAGGGCTTCAGCAGCTGATCCTGGACCTGAGAGGCAATGGAGGCGGCATCCTGCAGGAATCCATCGAAATTGCAGACGATTTCCTGGATGGAGACAAGCTCATTGTTTATACCGTAGGGGCCCGGGCCCCCAAAGTGGAATATCATTGCCGCCGTGACGGTCTCTTCGAGAATGGCAAGACGGTCATCCTCACAGATGAAGGCACCGCCTCTGCCAGTGAAGTGCTGGCCGGTGCACTGCAGGACTGGGATAGGGCCACCATCATCGGGCGCAGGACCTTTGGTAAAGGTCTGGTCCAGGAACAATACCAGCTCAGCGACGGTTCCGCCATCCGCCTGACAGTGGCTCGCTACTATACACCCACGGGACGCAGTATCCAGAAACCTTACGATAAAGGACACGAAGACTATAATGAGGAAGTGATCAAAAGGTTCCGCAATGGAGAAGTAGTCCACGGCGACAGCGCAACGGCTCATGCCGGACCGGCCTACAAGACCTTTGGCAAGCAGCATAGAACGGTATTCGGAGGAGGGGGCATCACGCCCGACATCTTCGTAGGCTTCGATACGACGACCCTGGATAAGAACATCACTTCCCTGTACATGGATGGGACACTCAGCCGCTTCATATACAGCTACTATATCCAGCATATGCCTCTTTTCCAATCCTTTAAGACCCCTGCCGAATTTGTGGCGGGCTTTCATGGGGAGGAGCAGCTCTGGAACGGCCTGGCCAATTATGCCACCAGGGATACCATCGACCTGCATGCCATCCCCCAAAAAGATAAGGAGATCCTGCAGCATCGTATCAAAGCCCTGATGGCCAGGCAGATCTGGCGGACAGAAGGCTATTACGAGGTGAGCAATGCCTACGACCCTGTGGTCAATAAAGCGCTGGAAACCCTAAAAAAATAAAAAAAGCCCACTTCTCAGTGGACTTCCGGTACCGAAGGGTATATGGTTATTTGTCCTTGTCCAGTAATTCCTTCTTCTCGATCCTGTAGGAGCTGATCAATCCCAGCCCGCCGCCGATGGCGATCATGGCAAAGTAGATCGACACATTGGCGCCATTTGTCCCAAAATGATCATGCCCAATGTTATACAAAGCCGTATTGTCCAGCAAATAGGCGAGAAAAAGCCCAATTCCGGCGCCAACGAGCAACAGCCCCCATTTAAGGTTGCGGAAAGGCGCTGGGCGGGGTTTCTCTGGCTTGATATTCGGGTCCAGCCCTTTCTCGATCATGGCCATATTCTCTTTGTTCCGCATATAACGTATGCCAAAAACCATAGCACAAATTCCCAGGCTTAAGAGTATTAACCACAAAAAAACTAACTGTTCTGGTTGCATTGTATTACTTTTTTCTTTTTTAAATGTTGCCTCTCGCTCCTCATCGGACTACTGCAGCTCGTCCGGGGTTACAGATTTTTTAATATTTTTTCTGAAAAAGAGCTGATCGACTGTTTACAGGAACTAGGACTATCCCCGGAACGCGGAGGTTACAACCCGGCTATCTTTTAAATTCCGTACCTTTCTGTAACCTGCCTTCGACAGCAGCCGTCTTATTAATGTGTTACAACCCGGACTTACTGATACAGAGCTCATTAGCAAAATCCTAAAAGGAGAGCAATCCTTTTTTGCACCGCTGGTCGAACGCTATCAGAACTACGTTTTTACACTCGTATTGCGCTTTACCGACAGTCGCGAAGATGCCGAAGAGATCTCCCAGGATATCTTTGTAAAGGCTTACCGCTCCCTGGCGGATTTTCGGGGCGAATCGAAATTCAGTACGTGGCTCTATACCATCGTTCGCACCAGCTGCATCACCTTTCTGCGGAAAAAGAAGCTGGATATAACGTCCATCGACAATGAAAGGACCTTTTTGCAGCTGGAGAACCGTGAGTCAGGCTTTTCAGCCAATACCATCGAGCAGAAGTCCAGGCATGCCATGGTCAATGAAGCCATTCGCTTGCTCAGTCCGGATGATGCACAGCTGATCACCCTATTTTATAAAGGAGAGCAATCCCTGGAAGAGATCAGCAAGGTCATGGGGCTGGAGGCCAATACCGTAAAGGTAAAGCTGCACCGGGCCCGGCACAGGCTGAAGGAAAAAATGGAAAAATATTTCAGTCATGAAATACGTGAGATACAAGGGGAATGACAAAAACTATATTATGGACACACCTATTCAAATGGAAGAACGCTTGTGGGATTATATCGACGGACTCAGCAGCCCTGCGGAACAGTCCGCCATTGAAGCCCTGATAGCCGGGAATATAGACTGGCAGCATAAGTACAAAGAGCTGCTGAACATTCATCAAATGATGGATGCCACGGAGCTGGAAGCGCCCTCCATGCGTTTTACCAAAAATGTAATGGAAGAGATCGCCAGGCTGCATGTAGCGCCGGCTACGAAAACATATATCAATAAGAATATCATTCGCAGCATCGGAGGCTTCTTTATAGCCATGATCACTGGCTTTCTCGTCTTTTGTCTTGGACAGTTCAAATGGTCCGGCTCAGGCTCCTCATCCTCTTTCCTGCCACGCTACGACCTCAACCTCGACACAAAGATGAAGGAATTCAACTGGAGCAAGCTCTTCAACAGCGGCTATACGAATGTCTTCATGCTGGTGCTGGTGATATTGGGGCTCGTGATGCTGGATATGTACCTGCAACGCAAAAAACAACAACACCTGGAAGCACATGGCAACAAAGAAGCCTGATGACGGGACGGCTACTTGAATTTTTTCTTCAGCTCCATCAACTTTGCCTGGAAAGGATCCAAAGCCTTCTCCCCTCCCTTGGCCGCCGGCGCTTTTGAAGGTGCGGGGCGCTGACCGGCTCCGCCTTGCGGCTTACCAGCGGCAGCCGGCTTATTACCCTTCATAGATAGAGAGATCCGCTTACGGGAGATATCCACCTCCATGACAGTCACCATTACCTTCTGCTGCAGCTTTACCACCTCATTCGGATCCGACACATACGTATTGCTCAGCTGGGAGATATGCACCAGCCCATCCTGTTTGACGCCAATATCCACGAAAACACCAAAATTGGTGATATTGGTAACAATACCCGGCACCGTCATACCCTGCTTGAGATCCTCCATGGTCTTGATGGTCTCCTCAAAACGGAATTCTTCGATGACGCTTCGTGGATCACGACCGGGCTTTTCCAGCTCCTTCATAATATCGTCAATGGTGAACTCCCCGACTTTTTCCGAGACATATTTCTTTTTGACGACCTTCTTCCGCAGGTCAGATTGAAGGATCAGGTCCGTCACCGTGCAGCCCAGGTCCTTCGCCATGGCCTCCACCACATTATAGGTCTCCGGGTGAACGGCGCTGTTATCCAGGGGGTTGGCAGCCGCCCGGATTCGAAGGAAGCCGGCGCACTGCTCAAAGGTCTTTGGCCCCATCAGGCTTACTTTCCTCAGCTCTTCCCTGTTTGCAAAAGCCCCGTTCTTTGCCCTGTATTCAACGATATTCTTCGCCAGCGTGGCGCTGAGGCCGGATACATAGGTCAGCAGGTGTTTGCTGGCGGTATTGAGGTCGACGCCGACATGATTCACACAGCTTTCCACAATGCGATCCAGCTCCTCTTTCAGTTTGTTCTGGTTGACGTCATGCTGGTACTGCCCTACCCCGATGGATTTCGGGTCTATCTTCACCAGCTCGCTCAAAGGATCCAGCAGGCGACGGCCGATGCTCACCGCTCCCCGTACCGTCACGTCCTGGTCGGGGAATTCCTCCCGGGCCGTTTCACTGGCGGAATAGATGGAAGCGCCGCTTTCATTCACCATGAAGACACTGACATGCCGACCAAAGTCGATGCCACGTACCAGCTGCTCTGTCTCACGACCCGCCGTTCCGTTTCCAACAGCGATGGCTTCGATATCGTATTTGTCCACCAGTCGACGGAGCTCTGCCGTACTGGCCTGTACTTCATGCTGCGGAGGATGGGGATAAATGGTGCTGTTGTGCAGGAAATTTCCCTGCGCATCCAGGCATACCACCTTACAGCCTGTACGGAATCCAGGGTCCAGCGCCAGGATCCTCTTGGAGCCGAGAGGAGAGGCCAGCAGCAGCTGGCGGAGATTTTCGGCAAATACCCGGATGGCTTCCTCATCGGCCTTATTCTTGCTGAGAAGCCTGAACTCATTTTCAATGGAAGATTTCAGCAGGCGGTCGAAAGAATCTTCTATGGCTTTCTTCACTTCCCCTGCCGCTGGCAGGGAAGACTTTATAAAGATCCTGTCCAGCTCGTCCACAGCCGTCTGCTTGTCGATGTTGATATCCATGATCAGGTAGCCTTCCTTCTCGCCCCTCCGGATGGCCAGGATGCGATGCGAAGGGCAATTGGCCAGGGACTCGCTGAATTCAAAATAATCCCTGTATTTCTGGGCGTCTTCCTCGTCCTTTTTGGAGGTCAGCACTTTCGAGCTGAGCGCAGCGCTTTCGGTGAACAATTGCCTAACCTTATTACGCGCCTGCTCATTTTCCGCAACCCATTCCGCGATGATATCACGGGCGCCCTGCAAAGCCTCTTTTTGATCCTTCACCTGCTCGTTCAAAAATTTAGCGGCCTCCTCATTGGGATCTCCAGCTCCTTGCTCGAAAAGAAATCTGGCCAAAGGCTCCAGTCCTTTTTCAATGGCAGTGGTAGCCCGGGTCTTACGCTTGGGCTTATACGGAAGATAAATATCTTCCAGCTCCGTAGCGTCGTAACAATTTATGATACGTTCTTTTAATTCGGGGGTAAGCTTGCCCAACCCTTCGATGGTTTTCAGCACCGTTTCCTTTCTCTTATCCAGCTCAGTGAAATATTTTATCTGCTCCACCACATCGTTGATCTGGACCTCGTCCATATTGTTGGTGGCCTCTTTCCGGTAGCGGGCCATGAATGGAATAGTGGCGCCTTCCGCATGCAGGTCATGGATATTGTTAATCTGCCTGAGGCTAAAGCTTAATTTCTCTGCGATCTTTTGAATATATATTGGTTCCATAGTAAGTCGAGTGGGGCGCAAATGTAAACAAAAACCTTGTTACCTTTACCGCATGGATATCAAAAACAACATCCTGGAGACCATCGGCAATACTCCATTGATCAGATTGAACAAACTGACGAAAGATCTGCCTTGCACCGTACTGGCCAAAGTGGAATATTTCAATCCGGGCAACTCGATAAAGGACCGGATGGCGCTTAAAATGGTCGAAGTGGCCGAACAGGAAGGCAAATTGAAGCCGGGTGGCACCATCATCGAATGTACCTCAGGCAACACAGGCATGGGCCTGGCCCTGGCAGCAGTGGTAAAAGGCTATAAGTGCATCTTTACCACCACCGACAAACAATCCAAGGAAAAGATAGATATTCTCAAAGCCCTGGGCGCTGAGGTCATCGTGTGCCCGACCAATGTTGAGCCGGAAGACCCCCGCTCCTATTATTCCATCGCCCGTCGCCTCGCTAAGGAAATACCCAACTCCTTCCATGCCAATCAATACGACAATCTGGCCAACCGGCAGGCGCACTATGAGACGACGGGACCGGAGATCTGGCAACAGACAGATGGCAGGATCACTCACCTGGTGGTAGCCACCGGTACAGGCGGCACCGTCACCGGGACTGCCATGTTCCTGAAAGAAAAGAACCCCGGGATTCAGGTATGGGCCATGGACCCCTTCGGTTCCCTGCTCACCAAATACTTCCGCACCGGAGAAGTGGACATGAACCAGGTACACCCCTATATCAGCGAAGGCATCGGAGAAGATTTCGTGCCACAGAACTACGACATGAAATATGTGGACGTGTTCGAGCAGGTGACCGACAAGGACGCCGCCGTCATGGCCAGGCGTATTGCCAAGGAAGAAGGGCTTTTCTGCGGTTATAGCGCGGGTACTGCCGTACAGGGTCTGCTACAGCTGAAAGATCTCCTGAAAAAGGATGACCTGGTGGTGGTGATCCTGCACGATCACGGCAGCCGGTATGTTGGAAAGGTCTACAACGACCAATGGATGATGGAACGTGGTTTCCTGGACGTGAAAACCTTCAAGGACATCGTATCCGGACGGGGCGCCAAGCGCCTGATCACCGTAGACGCTGATCAAACGGTGGGTCAGGCCTTCGAACTGATGCAGAAATACAATGTGGAAAACCTGCCCGTCCTCCGGCAGGGCGAACCCGTCGGCGCCATCAGTGAAAGCGGTCTCTTCGCCCGGATGATGAGCAATGGACAGGATATAAAAGGGAAAAAAATAGCCGAAGTGCTTGAAAAACCCTATCCCATCGTCTCCTTTGACACCCCTCTCGAAAGGCTTAGCAGCCTGATCACCCGCGAAAACGGGGCCGTATTGGGAAA
Organism: Flavitalea plasmicola; assembly: GCF_030546645.1. Lineage (GTDB taxonomy): Bacteria > Bacteroidota > Bacteroidia > Chitinophagales > Chitinophagaceae > Puia. Next base: position 765,087 of record NZ_JAUOTO010000004.1, on the reverse strand, counting down.
AGATGACAGCGGGAATTACCACATCGTCACCAAGTATGACGTCATTCACGCACTGGGCGCTTGAGGACACACAACTTAATTATATACCTAATATAATGATTGTCAATTATTAATATTTTTGTCTTCCGGCTTATCGTATCTTTCCCATAGCCCCGCACTGCATTTTTACTAGCTTATTATGCAATGATTACGAGCAGCTTAGTAATTCCTGATGAAAAAAAATAGAGCAAAACCTCTCTTGCCTTTCCAACTTTAACAAATTATTTTTGATTTAGAAGTTGATTGATAGCTATCAATCACCCAGTATCCGAAAAACCAGTCAAAATCCAATATCCAGTAAAAGAACCTGACCCAATATCCAAAGAAATTCCAGGTTACAATCCAATATCAGTCAACTTCTATTTTTCTGTTATCCTGTGAAAAAAAACCAAACGTCAAGGCTCTGATCCAATCATCCGGAAAAACCAAAGAACCAAATCCTGTAAAAAACCCTGGTATCCTTTAAAAGACCGAAAAGAACCAACATTCCGAAAAACCAAAAAACCCGGAACCGATCCTGAGAAACGAAACTTATCCTGAAAAATCCAACACATCCAATAAAAGACTTGTCTAAGATCCAACGTCCGAGAAAAACCAAAAAGCAAGTGTCCTATCCTAGTGTTCAAAAACCACCTGCTTTAACTCCGGTACCCTCCTGCTAAACTCTTAAAGGAACTGATTAGTGCGCGAATTTAGCAGGAGGCCTTTACCGATGGGCCCTCCCACAGCATTGCCCCCTACTGGCAGAGCGGAAAGTCGTTCGTATCTTGCAGCATGCCCGCTTTTACCGACCAGCTTAACAGAACCATCTCCCTCGATCATCTTCCCCGCCGGATCATTTCCCTGGTGCCTTCTCAAACCCAGCTGCTCCATGCATTGGGATTGGAAGAAGAAGTAATAGGCGTTACCAGATTCTGCGTTCATCCCGACTCCTGGTTCCGTAAAAAAACACGCGTAGGCGGTACCAAGGACATTCGCTCCGACATCATTCAAAGCCTGCAGCCCGATCTGATCATCGCTAATAAGGAAGAGAACCAGCAACACCAGATAGAAGCGCTGGCGGCTAACTACCCTGTATGGGTCAGCGATGTCGCGACCCTGGAAGATGCGCTTGCCATGATAAACGCCCTGGGAACACTCACGGGAAAAATGCAGGAAGCGCTTTCACTGACAGACCGCATCGGGCGGCAATTTCAGGAGCTTGCTCTTTTACACCCCCGGCCTCTCCGCACCGCCTACTTCATATGGAGAGACCCGTGGATGGTGGCCGGTGGGGATACCTTCATCCACCATATGCTGCAACAATGCGGCCTAAGCAATATTTTCGCCGGCGAGAACCGGTATCCTGCTATAACGCTGGACGAACTGGCTGATCGTCGTTGTGAACTGGTGTTGCTATCCTCCGAACCCTACCCTTTCCGTGACAAACATATCGCAGAGATCAGGGAAGTCCTGCCGGCAGCCAGGTTCAGGCTGGTGGATGGTGAAATGTTCAGCTGGTATGGCAGCCGCCTGCTGGAAAGTCCCGCCTGCTTCCGTCAGCTCCTGGATAGCCTGTAAAATACCCCCTTTGGGGTATATACACCTGTCATAAGTAACCTACCTTTATGATCATGGGCACCTCCGGTGGCGGCAATACGATCGTACGGACAATTATACCTGTCATGCTCACCCTGTTGATATTGGGTATATTCCTGTCCCTGTATTTCCTGAAATATATTCCCGGCAAACAAAGCGCGCTCAACGACCGGGCCTACATGGAGCTGCAGCAAATAGCAAAAGCCATACAACGGAGGGATAATGGCTATGTACAGGCCATCCGGTATTTCCTCAACAAGCCCCAATCCTCCAGCCCCCTGCTTCAATCCTTTAAATGCACGCCACGGCGTCCCGATGAAAGGGACAGCACGATCAGCGTCTATCCCGCAACCCTCATTCCCGACAAATTCAACAATGACAGCTGGCAGCTTTCCTACCCATTGGTCCACGCCTCGGGTAAAGACACCATCTTCATGTCCACGCCGCTTGATAGCCTGCTGACCCCGCTCATATCCACCTATAAGGACATTTTCAATAGCTATCTGCTCATCGGTCAACCCTCCGCCGGCAATGTTCAAAAGAACATCCTGTTCAATTCGGACAATCTTCCCCTGGGCAGTGACTTCGATCCGGATACGCTGCTAAAAAAAAGGGATGGGCTCAATCCCCAGTTCATTCACGATGTCAGCATTGAAGGCACGCCCCATAAACTATTCCTTTATCCGCTGCAATTCGGCGCCGTACACGTCACACTGGCCGGGATCATCAGCACTGCCGATTACAACAGCGGGTATAAGGACATCCCCCTGAAGCTTTTTGTACCTGCCGGCATCATTATCCTTTTATTGATCATTTGCCTGCCCATCCTGAAGATATTTATCCTGGGCGCCGGCGAATCCATCACCGATTGGAATATCCGTCAGATCGTCGGCGCTTATTTTGTTGCTGCCTTCACCTGCTTCTTCCTTTTCTCGTGGCTTTTCCTCACCCGTGCTCAGTCGGCAGATGACAGGGCCGCACTCCGACGCTTCTCACGGAGCGTCCAGGGACAATTCCTCCGTGAGATCGACACCATCTGCCTGCAGCTTAAAAAATGGGATACCGCCTATCTGCAGATCGATGGCATCGCCGACAGTGCCCTGATGGCAGGACTGCGCGGTGACTATGTGCTGAACCGCGGGGATAGCCAGCGCCTGGATCACACCTTTTACGCGGACGCATACCCCTACACGGACTATGCCTTCTGGATCGACTCCTCCGGAAAATGGGTGGCGACATGGAGCGGGAAGACAGGCAATAATAAACCCTTGCTCCTGAATGTGGAGGACCGTGATTATTTCAAAGACTTTGTCAATCGAAAATATCTCAATCGCCGATGGCATTATACCATCCAGCCCACGCTTTCAAGACTGGACGGAGAATATACGATCACGGTTGTCATCGAAAGCATCGCGCCCCCCAAAAGAGTGATGAGCCAGGGAAAGATCCGGATCTTGCGCCGCCCCATGCTGGTAGGGCTATCCGCGCAAATGCACTCAGTCACCAATACCGTGCTGCCCCAAGGCTATAATTTCAGCATCATCGACGAGAATGGCGCCGTACTGTATGACTCCAAACCAGGCCGCGCCCTCTTATCCAACATCCAGAAAGAAAGCGAGGGATCGTCCGCCATCCTGGAATGCGCACGCTTCAGGAACCACCGGTATTTCAGTCATTTTCAGCTGAAAGGCAGGGACGTGGCGCTGGAAGCGACGCCCATGGAAGGTCTGCCTTATACCCTGCTTTCCTATTCCGACCTTACCAGCACAGATCATTTCCAGATCCATGTCATCGGTCTTTCGGCCATCTTTACCATCAGCATCGTCGCGCTGCTCATACTGTCGACGGTCATAAACGAATGGACAGGAAAAAAACCAGGCATCCTGCTGACCCCGCCACTGCACTTCGAATGGTTAAGACCACGGCAGCATAAGAATAGGTATTATCTGCATCTGGTCATCGGCCTGCTCGCCATGCTGGCCGTCTATATCCTTGCCTGGATCGTCATTTCATCCATGCCGCGTGAATATGAATTCTCACTTTTCTTCATCACGATCTCCCTTCCTTTCTACTGCTCATTATTCTATTATACCGTACGGGAAAAGGAAAAGAAACTCCGGCAGCACATGAGTCCGCTGATCCCGCTGGTCATCTTTTTTTCCCTGAGCCTGGTATTGCAGGTCTGCCTGTCCTTCTTCGGCGCCTCCACCATCGGCATCCCCTTGCTGTCAATGGCCGTCCAGGCCCTGTTCCTGGCGGTCCATTTGCTGTTCGTCACCATCTTCACCCCTTCTTATCTGCAGGCTCCCACGGACGGCCGGCTGTTCCGGATGAAAAAAGCCCTGTTCGACTGGAGCGGCAGACGAAGCCCCTCCTGGCTCCGCAGCTATTCCATGGCCATCGTCATGGGCGTATTCCTTATCAGTGTCGTTCCGGCGTGCGGGATCTTCTGGCTCTTCTTCAGACAGGAAACAGGACTTCGACGGAATAGCACGAGACTGGAAATGGCCAGGACCATCAACAGCCGAAGGTTGATGCTGAACAAACGGACGGCTGTCTACAAATTCGCCGACACCAACTACAATAGGAGATTGGAAAGTCTGCGGCAGCTTAAATTCGATTTCGGCATTTACCTCATACGGAATGAACATGTCCGCCCGGACCCTACGGACAAAGGGACCCCCTTCTTCCCCATAGCTTCACAATACGTCAGGGTGCATGACGTATTCTTTCCGGGAGATACCAATGTGCTGGCAGGCGTATCCCCACCTGATTCAGCAGCAGACGGGACCTGGCGCTTTTCAACACCTGGCGGCGACGCCCTTTCTCCCGTGAGATTGGATTACGATGACCCGCAGGATCATATCAATCCCGGCGGACTCCGGCTGGAAGCAGGCAGGGAAGCCTCCTGGTCCAGCTTTGGCCTGATCCAACGCACCGATAAAGCCATCGGACCTGTTTTTATGATCCTCTTTTACCTGGCGCAGCTCCTCATCGTATTCCTGGTCTATAAGCTCACCAGGGCCCTCGCCACAAGGATATTCCTCATTGACATGTTTCATAATGGTCTGCAATTTTATTATGACAACAGGCCACGCGAGCCATTCCAGCCATCGCCCGGCCTCCCCGCCAGCTTTGGCCTGCTCATGTCCGCTCTCCGCGTGGAAGAAAAGGAAGCCGGAACAGACCCGATAGATAAAGCAGAGACCATTTTGCGCAACCGGGCCGCCTACGCAGCTGTTTACGCGGAAAGATGGTCCTCGTTACCCCCCGTCAAAAAATTCGTCCTTTTCGACCTGGCAAGAGACGGCTTTCCCAATTACAGGACAGCCAATACCCTTTTCGATCTGCTAAACGACAGGTTGCTTGAATTTCGCAGGAATGGACACCTGGAGCTGATCACGCCCAGCTTCCGGGAATTTGTCCTCCAAAAAGCGGAAGATCCCGAAGTCGTAGCCGCAATAAAAAAGAGCCGCCAAAATGGAGAATGGCTGTCATTCAAAACAGGATTGATGATCCTGTTCACCGCCTTTGGATTATTTATCTTCTTCACACAGGACGCGCTGTTCCAAAAGATGACGGGACTGCTGACCTCTCTCATATCCCTTACGACTCAATTCTCCTCCCTTTTCGACAAATCCATCCCAAAATCCGCGCAAAATTCAGCCGACGAGGATAAGTAAAAGGAAAATACGACATTTGAACATGCAGTTCAGTGATCACCCATCCGCCGCTGACGGAGAGTCAAACAAGCCGTCCCGGAAAAAACCCATTTTTCCAGTCCAGGAGCCCCTGCGCAATTACCTGAAACACCATGGCCGTGAAGTGCGGCAGCCCGTATCCTATCGCGATCTGCTGCAGCATATTACCTATTCCGTCCCCCTTCGGGACAAGCACGGCCAGGATAGCCTTTGGGAAACAGCCCTCTATGACATGCGGCACTGGGACTTTATCCGCGAAGGGCTGGTTCAGATGTACGCCATCCTAAAAACGGAAGGTGACCTTAGCTACACCAAGCACCTCGATGTAGCAAGGATCGACTTCTGCAGCTTTGCCAATTCCAATCCCTTCCGGATCCGCATCGTCAACAAGTTCAACGATAACTACGATCACTATTACATCAAACAGGCCGATGCCTCCCGTATCTATGGCCTGGAGCTGGAACATCTGCTTTCTCCCAACCGCATTACCTTCTTTACGCACCACAGCACTTTGGTGGAAGAACATATCCCCGGCATACCGGGTGACCTCTTTATCAAAAATTTCATCGACGACCCTCTGACCAATAAGATCCGTCTGTCGAAAGAATTCGTCAAGTTCAATGAACGCTGCTTCGTACGGCTGCTGGGAGATATGCGCGCCTATAACTTCGTCGTAGACATCACGCCGGATATCGAAGATTACCAATACCGCATCAGGGCCATCGACTTCGATCAGCAATCATACGAAGGCAGGAAGAACCTCTACATCCCGCAATTCTTCAAGGAGAACAACGCTTTTGTAGGGCTGGCCCTGAAATACCTTAACAAGGAATCCATCGAACAATACCAGACGGAAGAAAGGACCATGATGGCCTTCCGGGTAGCCTCCTCCCGGTTCAGACTGATGGAACTATTGAATATCATGGCAAAAGACCAGCTCATCTCCAGCCCCGAGAAGCTGCTCCAGCTGAAAACCGAACTGAGTGAACATTTCAGGAATCCCGCTTTTCTCAAATGCCGTTCTATGGGCCAGGTGGTCAAAAGACAGCTGAAACAAACCCTGCAGAAGAATCTCGCCCTCATCCAAAAAAACCTGAGCAAATTCGAAGATTAGACGGCGATGCCGTATATTCGCGACTTCTTTAAGAAACGAGGCTTACCATTTAATGAATTTCAACGTTTTCGACTTATTGTAAAACAAAAAACAACCAAAGTTCAGTTAGTATGAAAAAATACAAAGCCGGTGTACTATTCGGTGAAGAGCTGGAAGCCTTGTATAAGGATGCAAAAGACAACGAATTTGCCCTTCCTGCCGTAAATACCATTGGCACCAATACGATCAACGCAGTCCTGGAGACAGCGGCCAAGGTCAACTCCCCCGTCATCATCCAATTCTCCAACGGCGGCGCTCAATTCATCGCAGGCAAGGGAATGCCCAATGACAAATTACAGGGAAATATCTCCGGCGGCATCTCCGGAGCCCTTCATATACATAACGTCGCTAAGTACTACGGCGTTCCCGTCGTACTGCACACCGACCACGCCGCTAAAAAATGGCTGCCCTGGATCAGCGGTCTCATCGACGCCGGTGAACAATTCTTTAAGGAAAAGAAACAACCCCTGTTCAGCTCCCACATGCTGGACCTTTCCGAAGAACCCCTGGAAGAAAACATCCATACTTCAGTAGAGTTCTTCAAACGCATGCAGCCCCTGGGCATGGCCATTGAGATCGAGCTGGGCGTCACAGGCGGTGAAGAGGATGGCGTGGACAACAGCGGAGTGGAAAATCATAAATTATACACGCAGCCGGAAGATGTTGCCTACTCGTATAAAGAGCTCAGCAAAGTAGGCCGCCTCTTCAGCGTGGCCGCAGCCTTTGGCAACGTACATGGCGTATACAGCCCCGGCAATGTGGAGCTGCGCCCCATCATCCTGAAGAACAGCCAGGACTATATCGAAAAAGAATTGAAGACAGGCCCCAAGCCCGTGTACTTCGTATTCCACGGCGGCAGCGGCAGCCCCCAGCACCAGATCAGGGAAGCCATCGGCTACGGCGCCATCAAGATGAATATCGATACGGACCTGCAATGGGCTTTCTGGGAAGGCATCAAAGACTACTACCAGAAGAACGAAGCTTTCCTCCAGGGCCAGCTGGGCAATCCCGGCGGCGCCGATAAGCCGAACAAGAAGTACTATGATCCCCGCGTATGGTTGCGCAAGGGTGAAGAGTCCTTCGCCAAACGGCTGGAAGTGGCTTTCGAAGATCTCAACTGTATCAACAGAAATGCATAAATCGGAAAGCCCCTCATCATAATGAGGGGCTTTCTCTTAGTAGATCGAGTATCTTTTCATTCTCGATGATCATCATCCCATGCCTGTCATTGGTAATTCCCTCCGTCAACCGGTAAGTATACCTGGGTATATGCCCCTCCATCACCGTCGGCAGATAGCTGAACTGTATCGCATCCCTGGGTAAAGCCTCTCCCACTTCGATGATATGGGTCGAGATCACAAAGCAGCAATTTCTGTAATCGGAAAAGGATCGTGTGACGGCCAGCGTCGCATCATAAGCATCTTTGACGTTGGTGCCCTTGAACAGCTCGTCAAAGAGTACGACCAAAAACTTACCTGAGCTGACTGCTTCCGCCACCGTCTTCACCCTTAATACCTCCGCATAAAAGTGACTGTATCCCTGTGCAAGATTGTCGGCGACGTTGATAGATGAATAAAGCCCGTCCCGTACCGAAAACTCCAGCGTTGCCGCCGCGACAGGGAATCCCATATGTGCCAGGTAGACGGCGATGCCAAAGGATTTCATAAACGTAGATTTACCCGCCATGTTGGCGCCCGTCAGAAATACCAGGTTGCTTTCGCTGTAAAAGGCCAATGAATTCCCCACGCCTTTATCCAGGGCAGGATGCCTTAGCGCTGACGCCCGGAATATATTATGCTCCTTGGGAAATGCCATGGCATAAGCAAAGCCCCTGGCGCGCGCCACACCGCTGACCGCGATATACAGGTCCAGCTCATAAATGATCTCCAGGACCATCTCCATCTCATTGAAAAAGCCCTGCTTCAGCAAATGGTCATAACGCGCCACCTGCAAAAGAGACAATGTTTGCGACGAGAGGGCATCGGTCAGCCTGCCGTCTGAGAACAGCGCTTTGAGATCCAGCACCCTGGCCTGGTAAGGACTATCCTTCTCTTCCAGCCGGTCAACAAATGCACGCAGCGTCTGCAATAACACAATAGTCGCCGTCAACCCTTCATACAACTGCTGATATTGCTCGTCACGGATAAAAGAACCCATCAGCTTCTTTTTCAGCACGGATGCCGCCGCCGTCATTCTGGTAGCGCCTGTTCCCATGCCCAGGTAATTCTCCACCTTCCCTACCTGCTCTGCGCTAAAAGGAAATGCCAGCTGTCGACGGTGGAAATACTGAAAGATGCCCGCCCTTGTATTGATGGCCTCTGCATCCGTCAGCGGGATGTTGAACATCGACTCCAATAGCCTGCCGCCTCCATGGGTCTTTACCTGGTTAAAGATCCCGAATATGGAGTGAGGCCTGTATTTCCCCAACAGGTTCAGGTCCTCCAATGTCTGTTTGTCCGCTACAAAGCTCATGATGCTATCATTTTTTTAACCTTACCCTTCTCCAAAATATCCAGTATTCCTTCGTTATTGATAATGACCATTCCATGTCTGTCGGCCGTGATCCCTGTCTCCAAAGTATACGTATACATCGGCGTGTTGCCATTCATCCGTGTCGGCAGATATTTGAAGCTGATATTATCCCATTTCTCTTTCAATACATCGCCAGCCTCGATGATATGCGTGGAAATAACAAACAGGCTATTTCTTTTTTGTGCAAATGCCGACGCAATGGCAATCGTGGCTTCGTAAGCGTCCTGAACATTCGTACCTCTGAACAGCTCGTCGAACACAATAAAAAGCCGGCGGGACTGGCTGAGCTCCTGCGCCATCTTCTTCACCCGCAGCACCTCGGCATAAAAATGACTGGCGCCCATACCCAGGTTGTCCGGCAGGTTGATGGTGGTATAGATGCCATCCAGCACGGAGAACTCCATCCGTTGAGCCGGCACCGGAAATCCCATATGCGCCAGGAACAGGGCGATACCCAATGACTTCATAAAAGTCGATTTACCCGCCATATTCGCCCCGGTGAGAAAGATCAGGTTGCTGTCCGGCGTGACCCGCAAAGTATTGCCCACCGCATTTTTTACATGGGGATGATAGACACCGTCGAGGATCACCACCGGTTTCTCCCGCGGCAATGCCAATGGGAACACAAACTTCCTTTCTGCCGCCACCTTACTTACCGCCATATACACATCCAGGAGATACAGATGCCGGAGGAGCCGATGCACTTCTTCCCTGTGCCGGAACCGGAACTGTATATCATAATCTGCTATGTCGGCATGGGAGAGCTTGCCCTCTTTATATGCAGGCATTTTTTGCAGCAATAGGGTAATGGCGGCCTTTTCGTCGTCGTATGGGCTGATCGGCAGGGAAAGCAGAAATGCCTCTACGCCTTCCAGCAGCTGCATGATGGCATCTACGCCTTTATAGATCAGGGCCGTCTGCACATCCATCCCGATGATATTGCCCAGCTTCCTGCCAAGCGACGCATCGTCTTTTGACAGCTTTGTCCGTTCATCCGTATTGGCCAGGTAGGGCTCCACCGCATCGAAGAGTACGCTCTTAAAAGGGAAGACAGTTCCTGCATTCGAAAAATACTGTATGATCCCGCTCCGGCGATTGATGGCCTGCTCATCGGACAAAGGGTAACGGAACATTTCTTCCAGCAACAGGGCGCCGCCCCGGGTAGTGGTACGATTAAATATATTGTACACCGACTCCCCGCCATGCTTACCAAAGATGTTGAGATCGTCCAGTGTTTGCCTATCCGTATTGAACAACATGTGTTACTTTCTTTTACGTCTGATCAGCAATACCGTCCCTACTGCCAGCAGGAGAGCGGGTATGATCCAGACAAATATGATCTTAAATACATCCACCTGGTCGGGGGTCACCCTGACGCGGTTATCCAGCGCATCGGGACGGCTGGTATCGATGGGAAACTCTCCATAAGACAACCAGCTGAACAGGGCTGTATTGAATAGGAAATTGGCGTTCTTGATATTGAACCTCGAAAGCTCCGCATTGCTGATAAAGTCGGCATCACCAGTGACGACGATCCGTTGCTCCCTTCCATTGATCTTTCTTGTCAGGCTGATGGCCGTCGGAACACGCTTCATCACATCCCCGTTGGCCGCTGAGAATACGATGTCAGCGGAGTCCACCACCAGTTTGTCCTTCTTGATCCAGCTTTCGCCGTTGGTCATCAACAATGGTTTGATCTCAAAACCGCTGCTATCCGTGTAGGACAGTCCTGTCGCACCTGCCATGGAGACGGGTAGGCTATCCTTGTACTGTTTCATCAGGGGTTTTGTGAAGGTCGCCGCCCATGCCGTGATACCAGGCAATACCAGGTCCGGTGAAAAATCCTTGCTCTTTTGCACAATAGCGCCGTCCATCATCTGCACACCCAGCTTCTGCAGCAAGGGGTTGAGGATGGCCTGCTTGCCTGGTTCTCCCGCGATCAGGATATTCCCCCCTTTGTCGATATAGGACTGCACCTTCGCCACGGTCTCAGGACTTAATGCCGTCCTTGGATCTGCGATCACCAGAGTCGATATGTCGGTCGGAATATCCTGCGTCGCCAATGACACCGTATCCACATTAAAGCCCTGGTTGACCAGCGCATACCGGAAAGTGGCCCTGGTGGTGATATCTTTATATTCCCTGTTACCGCTCTTTGAGATATTCCGTTCGAGATCACCCGTCAGAAAAGCGATCTTTGGGAGTCTTGCCGCCAGCAGCCGCTTGAAGGCAGCCGAGGTTTCCGTTTCACCGGGGAAGACTGTATTGTCGTCGAAGATCCGCAGGAAGGTAGACTTGTTCTTGTATCCCAGGTGCATGACAAAACGGTTGTACTCCGGCTTCAGATCGATGATCTTGTGTATCTCCTCCGGTGTCTTGAACATGGACAGCTTCAGATCTGCATTCTTAGCATTCGCATCTGCCATTTGCTTCAAGGTCTTGCCTTCGTTCTCCTTCATTTTGAACATCCACGCATCGATATAAGAGCTGTCGTAGTAATAGACATATTTCAGGTCTATGTTTTTTTTGAACCGCATATAGGGCTCCCAGCGCGCCAGGTCATAATTACGGGATTCAGGCAACCCGTACCAATAGTGGTTCTCCAGCAGATTGACATAGGTTGTGACCTCGATGGGGTCATCACCCAGCTCTTTGATGATATTTTGCGTGGCCGTCGTCAACGTTCTGGACTTACCCCTTGTCACATCCCAATAACCCACCAGGCTTGGCCGGGAGCTGATGTATCCCACTAGCAATGCCGAAACCACGATAAATACATAACGTCCAACCTTTACCAGCGCAGGTTTTGACTCCCTGCCCGACTTTAGCTTATAGATACTAAGCCCAAGAAAAATATAAATGATGAGGACGAAATACAGCACGTCCTTTGTCGTCAGCAACCCGAAAAGCATTTTTTCCGTGCGTCCGGTCAGCGAGAGAAAATAAGTGAGGTCCCTTACGAAGTCGATGCCCTGCCAAAGCCTGCCGATATAGCTTAGGATGCCGATCATGATAAAAGTTGCCACTGCCGCTACCACCTGGTAAGTGGTCAGACAGGACATAAATAGCCCGATGGCGGAATAGGCGCAAAGCAACAGGTAAAATCCCAGTGCGGAGGTAAGCAGCATGCCGGTGTCCGCCGACACGATCTGGAATTCACCGGCTATGAGAAAAATACCCAAGATACATACAAGTACCAGGCTGAAGATCATCATGGCAAGGAACTTTCCAAACACGATATCCCGCACCCTGACAGGAGAAGAATAAAGCAGCTTCATCGTACCTCCGTTGATCTCCCGGCTGATAAGCCCCATGGTCAGCAACGGTATATACAGGTATAATTTCTCCATGACGCTGCTGAACAATCCCTCCCGGGCGCCAAAGATCCTTTCTGTCAGCTGGGTCATATATTCCAGTCCAATGCCTCCCAATTCCTGTGACTTGGCGTTTGACCCCAGGTGATAGGTGTAGGCCAGTGCGCACTGGACAAAAAAGACGATCATTAAAAACCAGGCGATGGGCGAATAAAACAGGGTTCGCAGCTCTGTCTTTGCAATATTGAACGTGGTCCTCATGAAAATGTTATTGAGTTGATTTATTGGACAATTGTTTAAAGATCTCATCAAGTGCGCTCTTATCGACGTTGATCTCACGCAGCCTCCATCCCTGTTCCACGCTGGCTACCACCAGCCGCTGGGATATATCCTGGTCGCCGCTGAAATAGACACGCACCTGTCGTTCCGTGAGGAAGTCCACTTTTGTGACACCCGGCACTTTCAGCAGCTCAGCTTCGGCAGGAGGATTATCCAGGTTCATCAGCACGCTGTGGGGCTCCACATAGTTATTAAAGGCCTCCATCGTGTCGGAGAAGACGATCCTTCCCGCTTCGATCATCTTGATCTCCTTGCACAGGATCTGCACTTCGGAGAGCACGTGAGAAGAGAAGATCACGGCCCTGTCGCGCGCGATCTCCTTGATCAGCGACCGCACTTCGATGATCTGGTTGGGATCGAGTCCGTTGGTCGGCTCATCCAGCACCACCAGCCTGGGCCGGTGGATAATGGCCTGGGCGATGCCTACGCGCTGGCGATAACCGCCGGATAGATTGCGTATCAGCCGCTTGCTGAAATGGGCGATACCGCAGCGTTCTTTGGCATCTTCCATAGCAGCTTTTATTTTACGCCTGTCCATCAGCCGTATCTCTGCGCAAAAATTGAGGTATTCGTCCACGGTCAGATCCATATAAAGGGGCGGCGTCTGCGGCAGAAAGCCGATCTCCTTTTTTGCCAGCTCCGGCTGCTCCCGGACATCGATGCCATTAATGTATACATTGCCTTCCGTCTGGTTGAGAGCGCCGCAAAGGATGTTCATGGTGGTGGACTTACCGGCGCCGTTGGAGCCCAGGAGACCGACGATGCCGCTCTGGCTGATCTCTATATTGATATCCCTGATCGCCCAGGAGCTGGTGTATTTGTGGGATAGGTGTTCGATCTTTACAATACTGCTCATATGATTTGATTGTGCTAATTTTTTGTTGCCAGCACTTCGGCGGCGTCGATGGTGAATTTGTTGTCTATCAGTAGCTGGATGATGGCTTCGTTCAGCTTGTCGGGATGGGTCTGCCACACCAGCTTGTTGTCCTGGATGATAAAGGTTTGAGGGATTCCCATTACTCCGGCCGGCTGTATCCATTTTTTATCGAAGTCGCTCTCCCTTCCACCGGCATAGGCGATGGCGTAGGTCAGCCCATCCCTTTTCTTTTGTACGAACTGCTGCACCTTCTGCTTATCTTCTTCCATCACATCCTGTCCGACGACCGTGATCTTGCCGGCGAATTTTTGGCCGAGTCTGTTCAGGTGCGGCATGGCAGCCACACAGGGTACACACCAGGTAGCCCAAAGCTCTACGATATAGATCTTACCTTTTTCGAAGCTCGTCACAGGCTGCCCCTGTATCCAATCCACCTGCGGATATTTTATCATCTCTCCTCCTACGTAGACATCTCCTTCGGCAGCGGTGCCGGCGGGTTTTATAAACCTGGCTATCCGGCTGGGCAATTCATTGTTTAATGACATCCGGCTGGCTACGATCTTTCCGGCCGGGTCCACCAACACACATTGCGGCATATCCGTATAATCACTGCTCTCGTCAAGGGCCGCGGGAAGAATATACACATCCTTATATAGCCGACTCACTCTATCCAGGCTGAATCGAAGCCCTTCGATGCCATATACATTCTTTTGCCAGAAACAGATCAGCACGTATTTTCCCTTCAGCGCCGACAGGTTCACAGTCTTTCCCGACGTGTCTTTCAGCACAAAGCCTGTAGCAGACCCTCCTGCATCCAGTTTCCGGGCCCGGGCGATCTCTGCAGCCAGCTTCCCCCCTTCCAGACTATGACGTATGCGCTCGCTGAAATGCAGGAATTCCGGTTCTATAACGGCAGGCTCGATGGTGCCGCGTACCTTCTTCTTCCACAGGTCCCATGCGACATAGCTGTCGGGATGATCTTTGATAAATGCGCTGTCGATGGTATTGCTCTGCGCCGACAATGGCTTCATCCGTTCTTTCAGATGTTCCATATCGATATCGCCGCCGCCCGTCTTGTATTTTGCTACGGCAGCATTGATCTCTTCCATTTGCGCATCGATAGTTTTGTGCAATTGCCTGAAGGTGCTGTAATCAGTCTGGGCCTGACCGCCCGTGATGTTGGCCGCCTTCAGGCCAGTTTCGCTTTCCACCCAAAACGCCGCCCTTTCCAGGTAGATACCTTGCTGGTCCAATCCCTGGTAATAGTCCATCGTCATCGGTCTATGCGCGTCAAAATTCAGGATCAGTTGCGCCATACCGGGTGCCGTCACCTTGCCGGCCAATACAAAAGCACCGTCTTTCACAGCCGCGGAATCCTGTATACGCCGGCCATCGGAGCCGTAATACAACAAATGGACAAAGCCTTGCCGGTCTTTACCGAGCCTGCCTGTTATGGTATATTGCTGCTGCGCAAAGGCAGCAGTACCTGCCATCCAGGCAATAGCCTGGATGGCGGTGTGTAAGAACACCTGCTTGAACTTCATTCTATGTGGGATTTGATGTTACGGGTTATTCACCATGCCCGGGTTGGCCTCGATATACGTCGCCGGTATCTGAAGGACCCAGCGCTCAGGCTGCTTGAGCGTGTATATCTTGTTACCGGCCGGGTCATATAAAGTATGGGTATAGGTGGCTCCCGCGAACAAAGGGTCCACGGACAGTCTTCTCATGTCGAACCAGCGGAATCCTGTAAACGCAAATTCCCGCTCGCGCTCTTCGATGATGAATTTCGTCAGTGCTGCTTGATCACCGGTGATGGCGCCCGATACCGGCGCATCGCCAGCCGGCATCCTGTTCTGGCGCAGCGTCTCCACATCCGTGACTGCATTGGCGAGATCACCTGTACGTGCTTCACATTCGGCCTTGATGAGATACATCTCATTCAGCTCGATGCCTATCCGGATGTACCTGATGCCGTAAGGACGCAATCTTCCACCGGGATTGGGTGTACCGTTGGGTTCTATATCGGAATAGAAATTCAGACGCAGATCCGATGGCTCAAACAAGGCCTGGGCCTTTGGGTCCAGGACCAGTCCGTCGTTCTCGAAGGGATTGCCGTCATAGCTGCCACCCATATAGACCATGGTCAGGGCAGCCTGCGTTTGATCGGTATAATCGTTGAATGGACCTGCAGGGCCGCTGTAGCTGTCGATCGGGAGGAATTTGCCGCCGGGCGCGAATTCCACATTGTAGTCATACAGCCTGGGCTTGAGCGGGCTGGCCATCACATCAGTAAACGCCGTCTTGATCTGCGTAAGAGCATCCGGGTATTTGCCCATAAATAAGGAGACTTTCGCTAGTAACGCTTCCGCCGCCCCTTTCGAA
Organism: Flavitalea plasmicola; assembly: GCF_030546645.1. Lineage (GTDB taxonomy): Bacteria > Bacteroidota > Bacteroidia > Chitinophagales > Chitinophagaceae > Puia. The sequence goes on along the minus strand of NZ_JAUOTO010000004.1, from coordinate 749,169 downwards.
AATCTCGTTTTTGCCGGCGCCTGCACCGGCAGGAGTGCTATGGCTTCTGTCAGATCTTTGATGATGAAGTCGTACATCTCCTGTACAGTGGCCCTTTTAAAGCCGGATTGGGAAATATCCGCTTTTACGATCAAAGGGAATGCGGGATCGCTGGCAGCAGTGGCCGGATTATATGGCTTACCGTAACTATTCACCAGGAGGAAATTCAGGAATGCGCGGGAAGCCTTCGCTTCTGCCTGTAAGCTTTTCTTCCTGGCGTCATCGCCCTCTGACGACAGCACCTCGTTGATGATCTTATTGATCGTATACAGATTGCCTGTCTGGGTATTCAGGTCCAGCGGATAGTCTTTATTGTCCCAGATCAGGGCATCCCATCTGAAAGCTCTTGGCGTCTGCGGTTTCTCCTGCTTGCCAAAGAGATCGCCCTCGGCAGCGATGTCGTCGCCCATCAGCACGAACTCGCGGAGCCCACCGGCAGCCTGGTAAAAATAGAAGTTGCTGCTGTTCATGAGAAGATCGTAGTCCTCCACCTTAGTCGCCACCTGGTATCCTTTCGGAACGATGTCGAGGAACCCTTTTTTGCACCCTGTCTGCGATGCGATCAACAACACCATGCATACTATCGGATAATATCTTTTCATTGCTTGTTTTTGAATGTCGTTTAAAATGATACATTGACGCCCAGGCTAAGGGGATGCTTGCTTTGGATCAGCCCTCTTCCAAATTCCGGATCTATCCCTCTGTGATTGGCCTTCCACACCAGGAAATTGGCCGCCTGGAAGTATACGCCCATATTGTCGGCCCGTACGGCCTGCATCCATTTATGAGGCAGGGTGTAGTTCAGCGTGATATCCCGGATCTTGACAAAGGAGGCGCTGATGACATTGATGTCGGCGTTCCTGAAATAGTCATAGCTTCGCCGCGTGTAGCTGATGTAGCCGTCGGATATGTAGGATGGTATCGTAGTGACATTTTCGTCTCCCGGATTCTTCCACCGGTTAGCAAAGGCTACAGGCAGATTGCCGCTCCATCCTGAGCTCACGGACGTCCTTCCTCCAACATAGTCCACACCGTAAGCATCCCTCATAACATGGCCCAGGCTATAGATCATATTCACAGCAAGAGACAGGTCCTTGTATCGGAAAGTGTTGCTCAGGCCGCCGGAGAAGACGGGCGTCCTGGTGCCCTTATAGTATACATCGTCCACTGTAGCTATATTAGGCTTCTTTGTCACGCTTTTGTCCTTCAACTCGATCTGCGGATCGCCCATGTTGTCCAGACCGGCCCATTTGTAAGCGAATACCGGGTTGACCGCGTATCCAATCCAGTAGGAGGCATAAGTCTTCCCAAAGTCCGTGAGGGAATAAGGGCTGGGAGTGGAATAGCTCACCAGTTTGTTCTTGTTCCAGGCAAAGGTCAGTCGGGTGGACCAGGAGAAGTCCTTAACATCGAGGTTGACTGATGTCAGTCCGATCTCAATTCCTTTATTGACGAGACTGCCGATATTGCCGGTGCCGCTGGATGTGCCGGTGAAGGGGTTAAGCCGCACGCTGCCCAGCAGATCTTCGGAATTGCGGTGATACAGGTCGATATTGCCGCTAAGCCGCTTTTTCAGCAGTGCAAAGTCGATACCGATGTTGAACGTCTTGGTCGTTTCCCAGTTGAGGGTCCTGTTGGCATAGTTGTTTATACCCAGTGCAGGTCCGCTGATCGGAGGAGGGTAAACATAGGAGGCGGCATAAAGAATATCCTGGCTGGAGGCTGCACCTACGTAAGGGGAGTTACCGGTGATACCATATGTCGCCCTCAAACCAAGATCACTCACCCAGGTCACTGTCTTCATGAAGTTCTCTTTGGAAGTTTGCCATTTGGCGCCAAAGCTCCAGATGGGCCTGTTCTGGGAGGATTGGTCGGAACCGAACAGGTTGCTGTGATCCTGGCGCCAGCTGAGGTCCACGCTGTATTTGTGATCGAAGGTGTAGTTAGCCAATGCGAAATAAGAAGTGAAACGGCTTCTCTTTTCTTCAGCCGTAAAAGGATTTTGATAATAGCCGCCATAGCCGGTGACCGTGCCGTAAACACCCTGGCTCAACGTCTTGTAATCGAGTATGGCGTAGCTCTGCAAAGCTTCGTCATACCCTTCCAGGGTGATGCTGTTCTTCGTGTACATCGACTCCCTGGCCTCCTGGCCGACCTGCAGGCTCAGATCGTCCTTGCCATCCCTGGGGTTGGCAATATAGGTCAGTTGATTTCTCACCGTCCAGTCCCGCTGCTCATTCGTGCCATGATAGTAAGTGCCACCATAGTTAGGCAACAGGTAGACGGGGATATCCGCCGCAGTCGGCGCGATGGTCATGCTGACCTGGTCCTTGCGGCTCCTCCATGACGAATGGTCATCGTAAGTGTCGTATACCCCGGGCTGCTTGCCATAGCTATACGTCCCCAAAAAGCTCAGGCCGCGCCATAAATGAACATTGATGTTGGCGGTCAGATTGATACCGATGTTATTGATCTTCGTGTAGCCGCGGTTAAATTCGTCGAATGGATTGTAGTCGAGGTTGATCCGGCTGCGCGCCTGGTAGTCCTGCCGCAGGCTGTCGGACCAGCCCATGAGATAATCCATATCGAGCGAATGTCCCTGGGCGTCTTTGAACAGCTGATAGGGTATGAACCTGTTCGACACCTCCGGCGCGCGTTTGCTGCTGGAGATGGTATTGTTCAGGTTCGTACTGAGGGAGATCCTGACATCCCTCGTTGCATTGATGTCCTGGGTAAAATTAAGGCGATAGGCATTATTCTTTTCGCCGGGCCTGTTGCTCTGCATATCCGTATACGACAATGATCCATAAAAGGAATAGATACTGCCGCCGCCCGAAAGGGAAATGGTATGATTGGTGGTAAAAGCATTGCGGTACCACAGGTCTTTTATCTGACCGATATTGTCGATGGCCGACAGGCTGTCCAGGCTGGCGTTGGCCTGCGCCGGGGAGATCAATCCCCTGCATTGGTTGTATAGGATCACCTCGTGCGGCGCGATATAATCATTGTACAAGGAGCCCCAGCTGTAATATACGGGATCGAAGGTCTCTTTGGCTGTCTGGATATACTGGCGGCTGTTCATGAAAGGCATGTACTTGAAATCAGGCTTGCCCTGGTAGTTGATGTAGCCGCTGTAGTTGACCCTGAATTTGCTGTCCCTTCTTCCGGTCTTTGTCACCACTACTACGACCCCATTGGCCGCCTGTGCCCCCCAGATAGCAGCGGCTGCTGCGTCCTTCAGGACGGTGATGTCCTGGACATCGTCAGGGTTGATATCAGAAAAGTCCGGAACAGGCACTCCATTCAATACATACAAAGGTTCAGTCGAGAGCCCTAAGGAACCCTGGCCTCTGATCAGCGAAGATTGTGATTTCTTTCCATTACCGCTCCTGCTGGCCTGGTAATTACCCGGAGGGGCCACGACCATGCCGGGCACCAGTCCATCCAGCCGCTGGATCAGATCCTGTGTGCTCACACGTGCCTTGAAGGTCTCCATATCCGGCTTGGAAAATGAACCGGTGGCCCGTTCCCTGGACAACACCTGGTAGCCGTTGGAATAAGTGACCTCGATATTCTTCAGCTCCGTTACTTTGATCTTCATCCTGACAGCTACCTCTTTCTTTTTATTGATCCTCAGCTCCTGGGTTTCGAATCCCACGCTGCTGATCATGATGAAGGCATTTTCCGCCACCTGGTACAGATTGAACTCCCCATTGGCATCGGTGACTACCACTGCAAAAATGCTACCTGCCGTCACCTGCGCTCCTGTGGCCTGTGCCACCGGCGCATTAATAGCCGCTATTGCGCTGGGCTGATCGTAAGCCGGAGCTGTCGCGGGCATCGTCCCCACTACGACGACACCGGCGCCGGATACCGCCCTGCTTCCCCGTACCATCACCGTAGCCCCAGCAATGGGATTTCCCTTCTCATCCGTAACGCGCCCATGTACATCTATCCGGCCCGGCGGAGGCTCGACATCCCATGGCTGAACCGGCGCCACTACAATCGGCGGCTTTTGCTTTAAGACGATCATATTGTCAACGATGAGATAAGTGAAAGGCTGGTTGTCGAAACAAAGTTTCAACACCTCTTCAAGTGATCCCTCCTTCACGTCGACGTCTACCTTATCCGCCTCTTTCAGCCACTCGTCACGGTACACAAAAAGATAGCCCGTCTGCTTCTTGATCTCGCGGAAGACTTTCTCCAGCGAGGACCGGTGCTCCGACAGTGTGATCTTCTGGGCCCTGCTGTTAGCGCTGAGATGCAGGCAGGTAGACAACAATAAAATGGTTGTTAGGCGCATCACTAACAAAGTTTTGGTTAGCACCCCGTTTCTCATGCAAATGGGGTGGCGAAAAGCTCTAAAAAGCATACTTTTACATCGTTTGGGTTAAACAATAAGCAGTTCCAACAAATTGTATCATTGGGTAGACCTGAACATTCCGCCGGGAGTGGTACCAACACTTCCGGTTTTTTATTTCAGATCTCCCCGGGCACGCAAAGCCTGCCCCTGACAGGTAAATGCCTGCCCTCATTTTTTTGCAATCGGTAATGTTAAGGTTTAATAGCGTTCGCTCGAGAGGTGGTTCTCAATTGGATAGATCTATTTCATCACCACGATGGTCTTTCCTTCTATGCGGCAATGTATGCCGCTGGTCTGGAAGACCTTCAGTACTTTGGATAAGCTGGTATTGCGCGGCACCTCACCCGTGATATGTCCCACCGGCACTCCGTCCTCGAAAGCAACCTGCACATCATACCATCTTGTCAGTTGCCGCATGATCGTGGGGATATCGCTGCTCGTCATATGGAACAGCCCGTTCTTCCAGGCCACTGCCCCATCTACATCCGCATTTTTATTGATGTCTATATTTCCTTTTCCCGTCAGGCTGGCCTGTTGTCCCGGCGCCAGTATGGCCGTCTCCTTATCTTTTCTCACCCGCACACTGCCTTCCACCAATGTTGTCCTTATCGCGGGCTCATCGGTATAGGCGTTGACATTGAACGTAGTTCCCAATACCTCCACCGTCATGCCGCCGACCTTTACAAAGAAGGGCATCTTTGCATTGGCCGCGATCTCGAAATAGGCCTCCCCGCTGACCTCCACTTCACGGCTCCTGCCTGTAAAGCCCGTCGGGAAATGCAGACTGGACGCCGCATTCAACCATACCTTCGTACCGTCCTGCAGCACCACCTGGTATTGCCCGCCCCGAGGCGTATTGATCGTGTTGTAGCTGATCTTACTCGTAGCTCGCAGCTCGTGGCTCGCAGCTGTCTCATACGCCAGCTGTCCCTGCTGCAGTTTGAGCACTTTTGTACTGCCCTGTTTCGCCAGCGATCCGTTGGCAGCTGTATCCAGCGCTATCTTTGTACCGTCGGATAAGGTCAGTGTAGCAAAATTTCCGCCCGGATCGATGTCCAACGGCGCTGTGACAGGAGGCAGCTCCGCTACAGGCGGCGCCTCTTTTGTATGGGTATTGAAATAATAGATACCTGCCACCGCCAATAATAGTACAGCCGCAGCCGTAAACCTCAACCAGGCTGTCCTGAGAAAATGCACCCGGTGCATCGGTTGTATCACACGCTCCGGCTGCCGGGCATCCACCGCCTGCTTGTCCAGCATAAATATGGCTTCCGTCCTGGCCTTCAATAACGCTGGTTCCAGCTCCATTCTGTCCGGCTCTCCCAACGCCATATCGCTCAAGACATCCGTGACCGTCTCTTCATGCGCCGGCTGGCCGAGAATACCCAACAGCTCTTCCGCCTCCTGTATCGTCAGTTGTTGTTTGAGCCGCTGCTCCAGTAAATAGGTGATTCTTCCGCGCATAGTATAGATAAGACCATTGGACAAACCAATCGTCCTATTCCAATTTTAAAATTTTATTACCTTTTTATAAATAAAAAAAGAAGCGTACCCAACAATCCCGCCTGCTCGATATTCTCCCGGATAGCCTTCAGGGCTGAAAGCAGGGTATTCTTAACGGTGCTGACGGAGATCTCCAGCCGGGCGGCGATCTCACCCGGCTTTAGTCCTTCTTCGCGGCTCATCTGGTATATCAGCTTCCGTTGCGGCGGGAAGGCCCCTACCGTCTCCTGCACCACATCCGCGATCCTGTGCATGTCAAGCCGGTCTGTTACATGGTCATGGACTGGGACCGTACCCTGCTGCGCCCGCATATGCACCTCCATCGTCAATTGCTTTTTCAGCCAGTTCCTGCCCGTATTGGCGGCCACACGGAAGACCCAGCTGCGGGGGCTCTCCACCCCGGCCAGCCTGTCCCTGTGCAGCCAGACCTTCAGGAAAACTTCCTGTATGATCTCGTCCGCACCGTCCCTTGTACCTATTAGTTTGACTAAGAAGGGCCTCAACATTTTACCGTACTCGGCATAGCAGTGAGTGAAGGCCACCTGATCCCCCTCGGAAATACGCACAAAAAGTTCATTTTCTATATAAGACGAATTCATTTAAATTGCCACTCCGGTCGGACTAAAAGTAATCAAAATGTAACAATTAAAATCAAAGCCATGGCATCTAAAAAAATCCTCGACATACTGGGCGACAAAGCCGCCTCCCTGCTGGACCACAAGCCCATCATCGACAAGTCCACACTCAGCGCATTCCCTTCGCCCCGCCATGTGGAAGAAATATGGACCAATTCCAATCGCAGCAACCAGGTCCTGAGAAGCCTGCAAACCCTCATCGGGCACGGCAGGCTCGCCGACACCGGCTACCTTTCTATTTTTCCGGTTGACCAGGGCATCGAACACAGTGCCGGCGCATCCTTTGCCCCCAATCCCATGTACTTCGATCCTGAAAATATTATCCGGCTGGCAGTGGAAGCAGGCTGCAATGCCGTCGCCTCCACCTTCGGCGTCCTGGGCATCATGAGCCGCAAATATGCTCATCGCATACCCTTTGTCGTAAAGATCAATCACAATGAATTCCTAAGCCTGCCTAACCGGTATGACCAAACTATGTTCGGAAAAGTAAAGGACGCCTGGAACATGGGCGCCGTATCCGTCGGCGCTACTATTTATTGGGGCAGCGCGGAAAGCACCCGCCAGCTGCAGGAAGTCTCCGAAGCATTCGAGCTGGCGCATGAGCTGGGCATGGCCACTATCCTATGGTGCTACACCCGCAACGCCGGCTTCAAAGTGGACGGCGTAGATTATCATACTTCAGCCGACCTCACAGGACAAGCCAATCACCTGGGTGTCACCATCCAGGCCGACATCATCAAACAAAAGCTGCCTACCAACAACGGCGGTTACCTGGCTACCAAACACGGCAAGATCTCCCCACTGGTGTATTCTAAACTGACCACGGACCATCCCATCGATCTCACCCGCTACCAGGTAGTGAATTGTTACAACGGCCGCGTAGGACTCATCAACAGCGGCGGAGAAAGCAAAGGCGCTTCCGATCTCACCGATGCAGTGTTTACAGCCGTTGTGAACAAGCGTGCCGGCGGAATGGGACTCATCCTGGGACGTAAAGCTTTTCAGCGCCCATTCAAGGAAGGCGTGGAAATGATCCAGTCCATACAGGATGTATACCTGGATAAGGATATTACGATCGCGTAAAGAACACTAACATCCCAATAACAACCCCAGGCCCGAAATCTGCGTACCTTTTTATATAAAAGGTATCAATATGAAAATGCTTGCAGTTGCTTCGGTATTGCTCCTCTTCCTCGGTTCCTGCTCCAACAGCAAAGTAACTTCCTCCTGGAAAGGCAGCAACGCCGCTAACCTGGCGCCCGGTAACAAGATCCTTGTTCTTGGCATCATCCGCGAGAAAGACATCCGCCTCCGCATGCAGATGGAAGGCTACCTGGTGGACGCCCTTAAAGCAAAAGGATACAACGCCGTCAGCGCCTACACACTGTACGGCCCTAAAATGTTCAGTAATAAAGAGGAAGAAGCCGTCCTGGGCCAGCTGCGCAACAGCGGCATCGACGAAGTTTTCACCATCACGCTCCTGGATAAAGCCCGTGAACGGAACTTCCAGCCCGGAGCCATGTACCCCTACTCTCCGTTCTGGGGCTATTACACCTACAACTATGGCAGAATATATAATCCCGGTTATATTTCAGTGGATACGCATTACTTCTGGGAAAGCAACCTCTACGACGTCAATAGCAAAAAGCTCCTGTATTCCGTCCAGTCGCAATCCACCAATCCTTCCTCTGCCGGATCCATGGGAAAAGATTACAGCGCTGCCATAGTAAAAAATATGACAAAAGAAGGACTATTGGCAAAAAAATAATGTTTCTGTATAGCGCGCGAGCGACGCCTATTCCACAATTTGGGTAAGAAATTACGCGATCAAAACGCTTCGCCCAATCCCATATAAAATGCTGTACGTCCTTTGCTGGTTGCTATATCCAGGGTTATATTCGTTCCTGAATGCTTGTTGAATTTCACCCGCAGGCCCGCGCCGGCAGCCGGATGCAGATAAGAGAAGCGGTCGGTTGTAGGCTCCGTCACCGCATTGACATTGGAAAAGACGACAAACCCCAACAACCCGTCACGGGTAAGGTCCCGCCGGTATTCTGCTTCGAGATAATACAGCGTTTGCCCTGTGTAATGCCCGGGATAGATCCCCCGGCCGGATTTCTGGTACGGATCCTGACCGATGGCCGGCAGGTCCAGGTAAGGGGTCTTATTGCCCAGTGAGGTCCAGAAATAGCTCCAGATAGCCAGCATATTCTGTCTTGTCTTACTGAATGGAATGTATTTGCGGGCATCCAGGTAGATGGACTGCCAGAAATCATCACTCCCCAGGAATTTTGGGTTCACCCGGTAGACAGCATTCCAGTACCACCCCGGCAGCGGATTGATGGGGTTGTTTCTCGTGTCATATAATACGTTGAAAGTCAAGCCAGAGGAAAAAGAGTTACTATGGCTTCCCGTCCCGTAGTGATAGCCTGTGAATTTTTGGAGACTGGCGGTGTCACTTTCTTCCCGGATATTGATATGGTAGTCCAGGCTGTAGCCGACGCCCACAAACATATAAGGCTTGATCTTTTTCAGGGCATTCTGGTAAAATCGGATATAAGTATAGCGGATCAACATTTTATCGCTGTCCGGCCGGTTGCCCCCCGGGCCCCACGTGTATTGCGGATAAATGGTAAGACGCAGGTCCCCGTTGTAGTTCCAGCTGTTGTTGGGCGACCAGATATTTGCATGGAAAGGGATGTTCCACTGCCCCTGAAAATTCGTACTGGGTGAAAAAGTTACGTTGGAAAGATAGGTCGTCTTGCGGGGCCCCAGGTAAAAACCCGCCGTGGTAGCCGTGATCAGGGCGGTACCACCCCCGGGTACGGAGGTTCCCAGTGGCAACAGGGAATAATAAACCCTTTTGCCCTCCACTTCGGGAGTCCGCTTGAAATGCCAATGCGTGAAATCGAGTATAACACCGATGATATCCCGCTGTCCCGAAGTATCCTTATACTTCATCGCGCTATCCGCGGGCAGGATCGACCCTGACGGGTTCTGGGCACAAAGACTAAACGAGATCAGACAAGCGCAGAAAAAGACGATTCCTTTCACCATACCTGTTAAGAATACCAATATTGTGCTATTTTTCCGGCACCAATCAGAATAATACTATGCGTACATTATTTTCCCTCGCAATATATCTCTTTATAACGCCTTTACCATCCACGCACGCCCAAAAGATCGAACTGCTCACCAGTGGGACACAAAGCTCTTTTCGGGGATTGAGTGTCGTGAGCGACCGCATTGTCTGGGTAAGCGGCAGCAACGGCGCCGTAGGCAGGTCTGTCGACGGCGGGAGCAGTTGGGATTGGATCATCGTTCCGGGCTATGAAAAAAGAGACTTCAGGGACATCGAAGCTTTCGACGAAAACACAGCCATCATCATGGCCATTGCCGAGCCGGCCAGCATCCTGAAAACCACAGACGGTGGCAAGACCTGGAAACAGGTGTATAACAATACCACTCCGGGCATGTTCCTGGATGCGATGGAATTTATGGATTCCCGGCACGGCATTGTGATCGGCGATCCGATTAAAGGAAATTTTTTCATAGTCAATACCACAGACGGAGGCAATTCCTGGAGCATGCGATCCTCACAAAGATCCATTGCAGCCGACTCAGGAGAAGCCTGCTTCGCTTCCAGCGGCACCAATATACGCTTAGTGAAAGGAAACCGTTATTTCATCAGCGGAGGCCTTCGCAGCCGCCTGTTTAAAGACGGCCAGGGGATCGACCTGCCCATCATACAGGGAACCGCCTCCACCGGAGCGAACTCAATCGCCGTACAGGATAAAGATAACCTCATCGTCGTCGGAGGAGACTTCACACATGATACATCCCGCGAAAAGAATTGCGTCCTTACCCACGACGCAGGCCGCACCTGGATCGCGCCTGCTACCCCACCCCATGGCTATCGCAGCTGCGTGGAATACTTCGATAAAGACAAGCTCATCACCTGTGGTACTTCCGGAGTGGATATCTCCACGGATGGAGGCCTCAACTGGGAGCTCATCGATCCCGGCAGCTTTCATGTCTGCAGTAGGGCGAAAAAAGGAAAGACAGTATTCCTGGCAGGGGGAGGTGGTCGGGTGGCCAGGCTGGTGCTGTGATCTATTTCTTAAACACGATCCACACCGCCGCCAGCAGGAATCCGAATGCCAGCAGGTATTTCCAGTGGAACGGCTCCTTTAAATATAACACGGCGAAGAAAGAAAACACGATCAGCGTGATCACCTCCTGCGTGATCTTCAGCTGAAAAGCGCTAAATCCATTGATCGATCCCCAGCGATTAGCCGGAACAGTGAGACAATATTCAAAGAAGGCAATCGCCCAACTGATAAGGATCGCCTTCCACAAAGCCAGTTCCTTATGATTCAAATGCCAATACCAGGCAATCGTCATAAAGACATTAGACGCAAATAGCAATAAGATCGTTCGCATATTAGTTCAAACCTCTGAAATCCACAGGCACCAGCTTGCTGACGCCCGGCTCCTGCATCGTCACCCCATATATGACGTCCACAGTGCTCATGGTCATTTTATTATGTGTAACAATGATGAACTGGGAGTTCTCGCTGAACTGACGGATCATATTGGTGAACTTGCCGACATTGGCATCGTCCAGCGGAGCATCCACCTCATCCAGGATACAAAAGGGCGCCGGCTTGATAAGATATATGGAGAATAGCAGCGCTGTGGCCGTGAGCGTCTTCTCCCCGCCGCTGAGCTGGCTGATGGAAGAAGGCCGTTTGCCTTTCGGCTTGGCGATAATATCGATACCCGTCTCAGCCAGGTTCTCAGGATTTTCCAACACCATGTCGGCCGTATCTTCTTCCGTGAACAGCGACTTGAATACCCGCTGGAAATTTTCCCGCACCTTGTTGAAAGTGTCCAGGAACTGCTGGTTGGCGGTAGCTTCCACTTCCTGGATGGTCTGCAGCAGGCTGTCCTTCGCCGTCACCAGGTCATTCTTCTGCTCCAGGATGAACTCATACCGTTTTTTCATTTCCTGGAAAGCCTCGATGGCAGTAGGGTTCACCTCTCCCAGGTTCTCCAGCCGCTTCTTCATCTTATCCGCTTTCTCCTGGAGATCCTGCACCGGGACATCCCCCGTCCGGGGTTGATCGATGATGTCGTCCAGGTTGATCCTGAACTCCACATTCAATCGTTCCTTCATCCCCGCCAGTTGCAGCTTCAACTCATTCAGGCGGTCCTTTATCTCACTCAGCGAGTGTTCCAGTTGCTCACGCTCTTTGACCTTATGGCGCAGCTCGCTTTCTTTTTCACTCAGGGCATTGCGAATGTTATAATAAGCCTGGTCGGCCTCGTTGAGTATTTTTTCGTCTTCTTCCTTCTTGCGCATTAGCTCCAGGAGGCCGGACTCGGCAATGCTCAGCAGCTCTTCACTTTCCGCAATGCTTTCCAGGGTTTGCTTCAGCTGACTGGAATTCACCTCCAGCTGGTTACGCAGGGTATCCAGCTGATTGCTCTTGAACTCCAGCTCCTGCTTCAATGCATTGATACGGCTATGCTGGCGCGTCACCTGCAAATTGAACTCGTTGTACCCCGCGGATGCGCTGTTGTAAGCTATCTCGGCGCTCCTGTATTCCTCTTCAGCCAGCTGCGATTTTTCTTTCAGCTCGTTTACCACCTTTACCAGCTCCGCCCATGCATTACGGGTGTCTTCGATGCCGGCAATCGTCTCTTCAAGGCTCAGCTGCAGCTCTTCCAACCTGTTGAGGGAGGTATGCTGCTGCGCATGCAGGTTTTCCACCTTGTTCTGCAAGGAGAAGACAAAGTTCGTGAGCCTGTTGATATCTTCCTGTGTCTGACGGATTGCCTGTTCCTTCAATTGCTCGTTAAAGCTGATGACCTCGTTATGCTTTTCCTGGATGGCGGTCTTCAGGTCGTTTACCACGGATTCCAGGCTGCGAACCTCCTCGTTCAATTTTGCCAGGTTTTTGGCACGGCCGATCTTTTTCCCTTCGAACAGACCAACGCTGCCGCCCGTGAGAGAGTATTTGCCCTTTACATATTTACCGGTTTTTTCCAGGACGACGGAACCATTGCTGTTCGTCAACGCTTCATCGCTTTCCGCAATGTATACATTGCCCAGCAGGTGTTCGGCCAGCTTACGGTGGCTCTCATCTACTTCGATGACATTCATCGCAGGGATCATGCCCGCCGCCTGATGGCTTTCGACAGGAGGCTGGCTGGCTATCTTATCCAGCAGAAAGAAGTTGGCCTTACCCTTTTTCTTCTCGTCCAGCAGGTGTACCGCCTCCATACCTTCCTGGAGATTATTCACTACATAATAGTTCAGGTAAGGCTCCAGCACATTTTCCACAGCGGCCCTGAACTCTTCTTTTACATAAATGATATCGGAAAGAATGGGCGCCCCATGATTCCAGGCCGGGTTTTTATGCAGAAATTTTATGCTTTCCGGATATCCCTCCATCGAGTCGATGAGACTCTTTAACAAGTCATGTTCATTCTTCCTGGAGTCCAGCTTACGTCCTTCATCAGCCAGCCGCTGCCGCAGATGCTCCAGCTGCCCTTGAGCCTGAAGGATATTCTCTTTGGTCCTTTCATGATGATCCTGCAGCTGCCTGAGGTCGGACTGCCTGGATTCCAGGTCCTGCTCCTTCATCAGCCGCTCCTCTTCCAGCTGTTTCAGCTGACTGTCCCGCACCATTCTTTCCTCCTCCAGCTGACGGATGCTGCGTTGCAGGTTCTGTATGGAAGTGTCCGCCACTGCGACTTTTTTCTCCGCCTCGAACTGGTCCCGCTGGATCTGCGCATTTTCCCTGCGAAGTGCGTCCACACCAACACGCTTTTCATCGAATACCTGACGGGTCTCATCGACGGAGTCCTTCAAAGATTCCAGCTGCTCCTGGAGACCGGACAGCTTATTCTCTTCCTCTCCCACCTGCTGACGGGTGAATACGATGCTTTCATCAAGGCCTTTTAGCTGACCCTCTCCTTTCAGAAGGAATTCCTGGAGACTGCTCTCCTTTTCCTTCAGGAAGTTAAGGCGCTGGGAAGAGAGGTTCTTTTCGTTTTCTTTGGTACGCAGGTGCTGGACGAGATCGTTGAACTCGTGCTGCATGGATTGGAGGGCCCTCTCCTTTTCGATAAAGCCTACCTTCTCCTGCTCGATACCGGCCTCCTCCTGCGCAATGATCGCTTCCAGCCGCACCTTTTTATCCGTCTCGCTGTCCGCTTGCTCGTTCAGCTCGCGATAAGTCAGGTTGAATCCTTCCAGTGCCGCTTTTGCCAGCTCGATGCTCAGCTCGCGGTACTCCTTCTTGATCTCGTAATATTTTTCCGCTTTTTTGGCCTGGTTCTCCAGGCTTTTCAGCTGGTTGTTTATTTCGAACAGCAGGTCCTCGATACGGGCAAGGTCCTGCTCGGTGGCGTCCAGCTTCGAACGCGCCTCTTTTTTCCGGGTCTTGTAAATAGTGACGCCGGCAGCCTGTTCAAGCATACGACGACGGCTGTTCTCCTTGTCCTTGATGATATCGTCCACCATTCCCAGCTCGATGATAGCATAGCTGTCCGTGCTGACGCCCGTATCCATAAAAAGGTTCTGAATGTCCTTCAGACGGCAGGAAACATCATTCAAACGATACTCGCTTTCCCCGCTCTTGTAGAATTTGCGGGTGACAGTCACTGTATTGAATTCTGTAGGGAGGAGGTTCTTGGTATTCTCAAAAGTAAGGCTCACCTCGGCCAGTCCGGAAGCCGACCGGGTCTTGCTGCCGTTGAAAACCAGGCTTTCCAGGTTCTCGGAGCGAAGATGGCTGATCTTCTGCTCTCCGATGACCCACCGGATGCTGTCGATGATATTGCTCTTTCCGCAGCCATTGGGGCCGATGATGCCCGTGATGCCTTCGTCAAAACTAACGACAGTCTTGTCGGCAAAACTTTTAAATCCTTTAATTTCCAGGCTCTTTAATCGCACAATTCTATTATTTATTTGAGGTAACCAATTGCCCGCGGGAGAACACTTTTCCCATTTAGGCAGACGGCAAACCTACACTAAAAGTCTTAATTCTCCTTTACCCTGTTGAAAAGTGGTGAATAACAATTTTGGGGAGTATTTATACTAAATCCTAAACTGTAAAAGCAGGAATTTTATATATTTACCGGGCTTTCGCCATGGCTAAAGCACAAACCATCTACATATGAATAATTTTCTTGTCCCCGTCGATTTTTCCGAAACTTCCAGGAACGCAGCCCGGTACGCGGCGCATATCTCTACGCTGGTCCCGGACGCACATCTGATCCTCTATAATGTTTTTGACTCCCTGGAATACGGTTCTGACAGCAGTCCCCTTGGCACCGACGAAGAGGAAGACGCAGGCCGGCATAAGATCATGGAGCTGGCGCTGGAGAGCGTGAAAAGAGAGATCACCGCCATCACGAGCGCCCGCATCTCCCTCGTGGCCGAGGAAAGCAATCGTTTCCTGGACACCCTGGAGAAATATGTACTAAAGAACAATATACAGCTCATCGTCATGGGGATCACGGGCTCCACCCGCCTGGGCCAGATCTTCATGGGCAGCAATACCCTCAATCTCGTCAAAAGGGGTATCGCGCCCGTCATCATCGTCCCGCCCCATGCAACTTCGGAGTCGGCCAAGAATGTCATGCTGCTCACAGACTTCAAAGACATCGAAAATACCATTCCCCTGGATACCGTGAAGTCCGTTCTTGACCTGTTCAGGCCCCGCCTGCACATCGTCAATGTGGACCATGAACATTATGTCCAGGTGACGGAAGAATACAAGACGGAAAGAGGCAAGCTGGAGACCATGCTGAAAGATTATCAGCCTGAGTTCTATTTCATCAGGCTCTTCGACTTTATGGAAGCCATCAACCAGTTCGTGCTGGACAATAAGATCGACCTGATCCTCACTTTCCCCAGAAAACATTCCTTTTTATCGAATATCTTCAAGACGACGAATACCACACAGCTGGCCTATCATAGCCATGTGCCGATCGTTGCCATACAATCTTAAAATAGAAGCTTAAAATAGAAGCGCCGGGCAAGCCCGGCGCTCATTCATGAACAGGTGTTAATAGCTTATTTGAATTGTATCTTATAGGTATTGTTCGCTCCCATCGTCGTATTCAGCACTTTCAGGATATAAATGCCTTTCGGTACGGCCCCATCCCGGTGATATTGCAATAGGCCGGCCGCACCGTTCACCTGCCGGGTAAAGATGGGTTGCCCCACCACATTGTAGAGCGCCACCGTATAACTATGGCTCGACTCTCCCTGAATTCTGATGTTCAGCAGCTTATCGACCGGGTTTGGATAAGCAGACACCAGGGGACCACTTCCTTCTCCCAGTGATACGACATTCGTATAACTCTCTCCGCCGCCA
Organism: Flavitalea plasmicola; assembly: GCF_030546645.1. Classification (GTDB taxonomy): domain Bacteria; phylum Bacteroidota; class Bacteroidia; order Chitinophagales; family Chitinophagaceae; genus Puia. Next base: position 733,234 of record NZ_JAUOTO010000004.1, on the reverse strand, counting down.
TTATACAGGATATGCAGACGGTACAGATTGTTGCCCGGCCCGGGGACGTGATCCATAAAACTATAGGTATCGTCAGCCTGTGAAACGCGCGCAGGTATATGACCGACGGGCATGTACACCGCATTGACATCATTGGTACGCTGCAGCTCGAAGCTCCTGATGCCGCTGGCCACCGGCACCGTCCAGCTCAGCTGGTTGCCGCCAGACTGCTGCCTGCCTTCAAGAACAATACTGGTTGGCAAAATGGTCCCGCACGTCCCGGTAAGCCTGAAGTAAGATATCTTGGTAAGACATCCTGAATTAACGGAAGTCTTAGCCACATATAGCCCGGTATCGGCATATCGTACATTCGCAATAGCATAAGTCGGCGCGCCGGAAGCCACCTGGACGCTGTCCCCCGTTTTTGACTTCTTGTACCAGGTGTAGGTGGCATTGGGAAGCGCGTCTGTTGACAAAGTGGTAGCCTGGTTGATACAGTCGGAAGAAGCGGTGACGATGGTATTGGCCAGCGGCAGGATACTGACGTCATTCAAGGCCGAGTTTCCGCAGGCATCGACAGCCCGCAGGCGGATCAGGTTGTACTTCGTATTGTTATTGATATTGAAGATCGGGCTGCTCTGCGGAGGCGCTACGACGCTGGGGGTCGAAGGACTGCTGGCGATGATCTCATACTTATAAGGTGCAATGCCGCCTGAAACTGAAGCCCCTACACTAAAGCTGCTGTTGTCACACTGATAAGCGGACGATTTCGCAAGACTCGGGAATGCATATTTCGGAATGACCATGGTGTCATTGACAAAAGTGGTACAGCCTGAGAAAGTGTAGGTCAGGACATAAGTGGCCGCATCAAGGTTGCTGAAAGTATAGCTGCTGCCGGATTTAAAGGAATAGCTGATGGCAGCCGGTGCAAAATCCTTCTGCGTAATGGTCACATTCAGATTGGAAAGATTGCTGGTTGCCGTAACGACCAGGTTGCCCGAGCCATCCGCCTTGAGGCTGGAAGGACATTGGGGCGTGACCGCATAGGAAAAGGTCACATCGCTCGGTTTGGCGGCAACAGTAATAGTATCCGGACGCCCGCAGAGACCCGAAACAACTACTTTATATTTCAGGGCTGCGCCCAGCGATGACAGACCCGTAATGGAGGTCGTCGTACCGCTGAAGCTGGCGGTTTCCAGCAGATGAAAGGCTGAGTCATAGACATTCACCTGGTAAGGGCCGGTGCCTGCCATCACCTTGATGGCGATATCCGTCGAATCCACCGTACAGGAAGGTGTCGCTGTTGCATTTGCATCTATGGCGATAGGCGCCTGCGTAAAACATCTTTGAATGGTGGTATCTCCACACGCATTGGTGATGAAAATACAGTAGGACCCATAGCTGATCGTATTGAATACGCCGGTGGAATTGCTGGCGATCGCCGTTCCCGCATTATCCTTCAGGACATACAGCGCACCGGCAAGATTGGTCTGCCCCGTGACTGTCGCCGTGAACGAACTACAGGTCTGCTTGCTGAACGTCAGTGCCGCATCCACGTATGCTACTGGTTTGGGCGCATTGAAAGGAGAAGTAAAGACCTTACCCGTACAGCCATCCGTCGTTTTGATCGTATAGCTGCCGTACCCCGTGACCGTAAACACACCTGTACTGTTACAGGCGCCCACCTGGTTGCCCTGCTGGTTGAACAGACAGTACTGGGGCGTATATAGATTTTGCTGATTGGTAACAGTGGCTTTGAAAGTGCTGCAGCTCAGGTTGTTCACTGTTACAGGCCCTACGGAAGGCACAGGTGCGGCCGTAGTAATACAATTGGTGAATACGCCATTCGTACACCCGTCGGTCACCTTCACACATACTTTCCCATAAGGCACATTGGTAAACACGCCCGTCGTATTACATGCTATCTGGTTGCCATTCGCGTCCAGCAGGCAATATTGCCCATTGTAAATGTTTTTCTGGCCTGACACCGTTACCGTATAGCCATTACAACCCAACGCGCTGACATTGAGACCGCCGCCGCTGGGAGCCGGTTTGGTCATATTGATACAACGGGTAATGGTCGTGTCGTTACAGGCGTCAGTGACCTTTATACAATAGTTTCCATAAGGCAGGTTGGTGAATACGCCTGTCGAGTTACACGCCACTTTCTGTCCCGCATTATCATACAGGCAATATTGCGGGGTCGTCATGTTCGTGGCGCCCCCAAGGATAGCTGTAAAAGTGCTGCAAGTGGTATTGTTGGTCGTGATCGTACTGCTCACCGACCGCACCGGCTTGGTGCCATTGACATCTACCATTCGGATGATGCCGAGACAACCGTCCGTCACCCTTATCTTGTAACTGCCATATGGAAGATTGTTGAATACCCCCGTCGCGTTACAAGGCTGCCCTGCCACAGCACCGCCACTGGCATTCAATAGACAGTACTGCGGATTGGTCAGGTTCTTCTTGCCCGTGACAGTGGCCGTGAACGTTGTACACGTGAAATTGGAGGTCGAACTGGTGGCATCCACAGCAGGGTATGCCCTGGGCTGCTGAAAGCACCGGCTGAAGGTCGTGTCGTAGCAGACATTCTTTATTTTTATGCAATAGAAGCCGTCATACGCCAGTCCGCTGAACGTCCCGGTAGTGTTACAAGCCTGACCGGGAATAGGATTGCCGCTGGCATCCACCAGGCAATACTGGGGACTGTTCAAATTCGTCTGTCCCGTGATGGAAGCCGTATAGGTAGTACAATTTTGCCCCGAAATAACGACGTTGGCATCCACCGATGGGATCACCGTATTCCTCCAGCTCTTGGATTGCACCTGTCCGCACTTGTCCTTTGCTATCAGCTGTATGTTCCGGGCATCGCCAAGCGCAAAAGGGAACGAGGAGGTGTTGGACCACACCGTATCCCCGGGACTGCGCACCACGCCGTATTTAAAGCCATTGAAAGCCGTTCCCGAAGCATTGGTATTCCCCTTGCTGTCAGTGAGACTGATCTGGGCATTATAGTTCTGGCAGCTGGATAATGTGACAGTGGCGGCAGAAATAGACCAGGTATAATTTTGTATGCTTACCGTTCGTGTCTGGATGCTGCCGCAGCTGTCCGTCATCTGAACGGAGTAAGTGCCCGGCGTAAGACCGGAAAAGCTTCCGGTGCTATTAGTGGTTCCTACCCCCGAAGGCGAAGGCGCCACGATCTTGTATACAAAAGGCGTACGGCCATTCAGCACGCCGGTGACCGTAATAGTCCCGTCTGTACCATTGTTACACGTGACATCCGTCTGCGTAAGTCCAAATTTGGGTTGCACATACGTTCCGGGAATAACAACATTGGTTAAGGTGGTCTCGCAATTCGTAACAATATCCCTGACGGTCAATGTGTAGGTTCCCGGTTGTAAGCCTGTAATAATATTTGAGGAGGTGTAATCTACCGTTGTCGGACCGGCCATCTTGTAATTGTAGGTACCGGAGCCGCCGGAGGGAGTCACTTTAAGCGAACCTGTAGCCGTACATCGTGATTCCGCCGCTGTGTAAGTGGCCTTCAGTTCACGGCAGTTCTGCGATAGACCTGTTCCCTGGAAGCCTGCCATCAGCAGTACCAGCATCGCGACTACCCGAAACGGGTGGGTTCTTGAGCTCATAGGGTCTGTTTTCTTAGGTATGGATTACGGACTTGTCCTAATGGACACCACAAATCTTTAAAAAAAATCGTTAAAAAACGAATGTTTTTACATTTTTTTACAAAAAACTAACTACAACCCTTATAAAAAAGTAGTGTATGTCCAACGCTTTTTACTGGGATCAACAATATTTAAAGGGTGAGCCCCCCTGGGATATGCACCAGGTTTCTCCACCCCTGCAAACCTATTTCGATCATTTACAAGATAATACACTTAACGTATTAATACCAGGCTGTGGCAATGGCTATGAGGCCGGCTATCTGTTGGACAGGGGATTTACTTCCATCACCCTTATAGATATCTCCGAAGTGTTAATGGAGCGGCTGAAGGATAGGTTTGGGCGCCGCCTCACCCTCATAATAGGTGATTTCTTCGATCTCTCCGGGGAATATGACCTCATCGTGGAGCAAACCTTCTTTTGCGCCCTCACCCCTTCCCTCCGGCAGAACTATATAGAAAAGATGTATAGCCTCCTCAGGCCAGGCGGCAAGCTGGCAGGACTCCTGTTCGACAGGGATTTTCCGGATGGACCGCCATTTGGCGGCAGCCGGGAGGAATATCAAAGATTGCTGGAAAAAAGATTTAAAGTGCTTACCCTGGCGCCCTGCCTTAACTCCATCAAACCCCGCATGGGTACAGAATTATTCTTCATTGCGGAAAAACCTATATAGCAGGCTCCTGCTGGCTCAGGCAATGGAAGCTGCCCAGTCCCCAGATGATCTCCGTGGAATCGATGCCCACCACCCTTCTGTCAGGGAAACAGCTTTCGATGATCTGCAACGCCTTCGCATCACGGTTGCATCGGAAAGTAGGGACGATCACCGCGTCATTGGCAATGTAAAAATTAGCGTAAGAGGCCGGCAGGCGCTGGTCCTCGTAAACGACGCCCTCCGGCATCGGGAGCTCGGCTATATTCAGTTGCCGTCCATTGGAAAGTCGCATTTTCTTCAGGTCAGCCAGGTTATCCTGCAGTAGTGAATAGTTCTCGTCCTGCTTGTTCTCCTCTATCACGGTGATGACGGTGTCTTCATTGACAAACCGGACCGTATCATCGATATGCCCGTCCGTATCATCTCCCACAATTCCTTCCTTTACCCACAACACCTGGTCCACTCCGTAATAATTGACCAGAAAGGTCTCCACCTGCCCACGGGTGAGATGGGCATTCCGGTTCTTATTCAGGAGACAGCAGGTGGAAGTGATCACCGTGCCCTTGCCATTAAAGTCCACAGAACCACCTTCCATGATAATGCCGGGATGAAATACGGGAAGATTCAATGCCTTTCCAATAAGCGTAGGAATGACATCGTCCAGGTCGAAAGGAGGATACTTATTGCCCCATGCATTATAATCCCAATCCACGATGACCTTTTTCTGTTCGGCGTTCGGATTGATCAGGAAGGCAGGACCATGATCCCTGCACCAGGCATCATTCGTTGGGTGAAAATAGAACCTGATCCGGCTGAGGTCCACCCCCGCCTGTTCCAGGCACCCCACCGCAAACGCTTTCATCGCTTCATCCCGTACATTGATGCAGACATCCTCTCCTTTTACCAGCTCCTTTATAAAAAGGCTGTAATAAGGATAGATCGTATGGATCTTTCCCGGCCAGGAAGCTTCTTTATGGGGCCAGCTGAGCCAGGTGGCCGCGTGGGGATGAAATTCTGCGGGAAAATAGTAGCCAAGTTCTCTGGGCGTGGTGCTCGTCATAGCGAATGCTTAATCCTGGTCGATATATCTTTGAGTGATGGGTTGGTAGGAGTCGATCCGCCTGTCCCTCATAAAGGGCCAGTGGGTGCGATAGCGGTCGGTGGCTGCCGTGTCGATCTCGACGACAGTCGTCTCCTCCTTATCATGGGAGGCCTGGTACAACAAGGTCCCGAAAGGATTGGCCACAAACGAGCCGCCCCAGAACTTCATCGCGCCATTCTGCTCGAAGCCTACCCTGTTCACGCTGACCACATGCACCCCATTGGCAACGGCATGGCTGCGTTGCATGGTCTGCCAGGCATTGTATTGCTCCGTATTGGTGGCCTCATCCTGGACGGTGGCCCAGCCGATGGCGGTGGGATAAAAAAGGACTTCGGCGCCCATCAGGGCGGTGATACGGGACGCTTCGGGATACCACTGATCCCAGCAGATCAATACGCCGATGCTGGCATATTTGGTCCTGAAGATCTTATATCCCAGATCGCCCGGGGTAAAATAGAATTTTTCGTAATAGGCAGGATCGTCGGGAATATGCATTTTGCGGTATTTCCCCAGGTAAGCGCCGTCTGCGTCCAATACTGCCGTGGTATTGTGATAGAGGCCCTGCGCCCGCTTTTCAAACAGGGAAGCAATGATGACTACTTTCAGCTCGGCAGCCAGCTTGCCTAACGCTTCGGTGGAAGGACCAGGAATAGCTTCCGCCAGCTTGAAATTTTCATAATCCTCCACATCACAGAAATAGAGGGAGGTGAATAGCTCCTGGAGGCAAACGATCTGTGCTCCTTTAGCAGCCGCAGACCTCACCTCCTTGATGGCCTTCTGCAGATTAGCTTCCTTGTCGGAAGTACAGCTCATCTGGACAAGGCCTATTTTAACCTTAGACATAGTGCTTAAAAATAAACCGCGAAGTTACGAAAATACAGAAAGACCCCATCGGTCCCGGATCGATTATTTCCTTCCCATCTGTCGCAGAAAGGCCACGTGGGAAGCTACGGCATAACGCACCCGGGGATACTCGATATACACCAGCCCGTATTCCTGGCAAGCCTGCTTGATGATCTTGCTGATGGCAGGGTAATGGATGTGCGATATCTTGGGGAAAAGGTGGTGCTCGATCTGGAAGTTCAACCCGCCTACCAGCCATGATACGACCTTGTTCTTCGTGGCGAAGTTCGCGGTGGTCTTGATCTGATGGACGGCCCATTCGTCTTCCATCTTGCCGGTCTGTACGTCCGCCACAGGGAAGGCGGTATGCTCAACGGTATGCGCCAGCTGGAAGACCATGCTCAGCACAAAACCCGCCACACAGGTGAAGATGATAAAGCTGATAAGCCAGTCCTGAAAACCCAGCATGTAAATAGGCAGGCCCACAAAAAGAAAGGCGTGGAACAGCTTGAAACCCCAGAATACGAAATGGTCCGAAAGGCTCATTTTCTTCAGCGGCATATTTCCTACCCGGCTCTTGAAATATTTTTGGTAGTCCAGCACGAAGATCCAGAAAATATACAGGACACAATAAAGGACCCAGAAGTAAAGGTGCTGGTATTTGTGCATGCGGTATTTCTTCTGTGTCTCGCTCATCCGCATCCAGGGCTGGATATCGATGTCGTCATCGATGCCGTCCACATTGGTATACGCATGGTGGACCACATTGTGCTTCATGTTCCACATAAAGCTGTTGCCCCCCAGGATATTCAACGAAAATGCGGCCAGGCTGTTCACCCATTTATATTTGGAGAAGCTGCCATGCGCCCCGTCATGCATTACGTTAAAACCGATGGCGGCGACCACTCCCCCCAATAGCACGCTTTCTACGATCGCCCAAAAAGCATTGGGAGTGAAAAATACCAGATGGACGTAGATAAATACGAAACTGACCATCAAAATGACGGCCTTTATAAAAAGGTTGTAATTCCCGGTCGTGGATTTGCCTACTTCCTCAAAATAGGCGCTGATCCTTTTCTTTAGTTCAGCATGGAAGGATTGGGAAGATGTGGCAAACTTGGGCATTGACATAATAAAGCCTGTTAAGATATTAATAATTGGACAAAGGTAGCCATTTTGGCGCGGAATAAGTGTTAAGGGTCAGACAATTCCCAAACGCGTAAGTGGCCATTTTGTTATACGGTAGCTGTATAAGTTTTCCCCCAATCTCCTTCAGGTATCCAGCTGTATAAAGGCGTCGAAATCCCGCACTCCGATCATCTTTTCCGTAATAAACCCTTCCGCATAGGCCGTGCCGATCATCTTTCCGAACATCTGGTGCCGGCCGATGATGGCATTCAGGAACTCCGGAGTGGAAATATAGGTCTGGGGCTCATCCTTGTCATACGCCGTAGAGAAGAACTGGGAAGAGTACGCCCTGATGGACGCCAACTTTTCCTCGAAAACAGGTGTTATATCGTAGACAAAGGAAGGATGGGCATAGCGGTCCTGGATGAAATGGAATATGTATTTCGGACGCCAGTGCTCCTGCGGGAGTCCATCGTTGTCCACTGTTTCGATCTTTCTCAGACCACTGAGAAAACATGCGTCCGAAATGAGATGCCCCGCCCGGCCATGATCAGGATGACGATCTGCAAGCGCATTGGCCAGGACGATCTCGGGCCTGTATTTGCGGATCGCGCGTATCAGGTGCCGCTGATGATCTTCGTCATTGCGAAAGAATCCGTCCGCCATGTCAAGATTCTCCCGGACATCCAGCTCCAGGATCCTGGCGGAAGCGGCTGCTTCTTCGGCCCTCAGCTCGGGCGTCCCCCTCGTACCCAGCTCGCCCCGGGTAAGGTCCACCACTCCTGTCTTTTTCCCGTTCCTTTTTTCCATCAGGAGGGTACCGGAGCAGCAAAGTTCAACGTCATCAGGGTGTACGGCGATGGCCAGAATATCCAGCTTCATGTAGGAAAATTTTTACGCGAAAGTACCGTTTTTTGCGTTTTGGCCATATGCGCATTGTGAAGTAGCTTCGCAAGTCGCAAAACGGCCCACGGGGCCGTTGGCCGAAGGCAATGCTAAATTTCTAAAAACTCAAAAAACAAATCGTTAGACATGGCATACGATGTAGTCGTTCTTGGCAGTGGCACCGGCGGATATGTAGCCGCGATCCGCGCTGCACAATTAGGCCTTAAGGTAGCAATTGTAGAAAAGGAAAGTCTGGGTGGCGTTTGTCTGAACTGGGGATGTATCCCTACCAAAGCGTTGTTGAAAAGCGCCCAGGTATACCAGGATATACTGCATTCCAAGGACTTTGGCATCAATGCCAGCGGGACCCCCGATTTCCCGGCCGTGATCAAACGCAGCCGCGGCGTCTCCGATAAAATGAGCAGAGGTGTCCAATTCCTCATGAAGAAGAATAAGATCGACGTCGTTATGGGCGTTGGTAAATTAAAAGCAAAAGGTCAGCTGGAAGTGACCACCACGGATGGCAAGACCCAGATCGTGGAAGGCAAGCACATCATCGTCGCCACAGGCGCCCGCAGCCGCGAGCTCCCCAGCTTGAAACAGGATGGCAAGAAGGTCATCGGCTACCGGGAAGCAATGACCCTGCCCGAGCAGCCAAAGAGCATCATCGTGGTAGGCAGTGGGGCCATTGGCGTGGAATTTGCCTACTTCTACTACAGCCTGGGCACAAAGGTCACCGTAGTGGAATTCCTCCCCCGCATCGTTCCCGTGGAAGATGAAGAGATCTCCAAAGAGCTGGAAAAGATCTATAAGAAATACGGTATCGAAGTACTCACCAGCAGCGAGGTCACCGGCGTAGACACCAGCGGCAATGGCGTCAAGGCAAAGGTCAAGACCCCCAACGGAGAAGTCACCCTCGAAGCCGACATCGTGCTGAGCGCCGTAGGCATCGCCGCCAACATCGAGAACATCGGCCTGGAAACCCTGGGCGTAAAAACCGATAAAGGCAAGATCAGCGTCGATAAATTCTATCAGACCAATGTACAGGGTATATATGCCATCGGCGACTGTGTACCCGGACAAGCGCTGGCCCACGTTTCCTCCAAAGAAGGCATCATTTGCGTGGAGAACATCGCCTATAATGAAAAGAAATATGCCCACCAGCCGGAAGCCCTGGACTACAACAATGTTCCCGGCTGTACCTATTGTACGCCGGAGATCGCATCCGTAGGCCTTACGGAAAAGCAGGCCCGCGACGCCGGCTACGAGATAAAAGTAGGTAAGTTCCCGCTGAGCGCCTCCGGTAAAGCCACCGGCGCCGGACACAACGAAGGCTTCGTAAAAGTGGTCTTCGACGCCAAATACGGCGAGTGGCTCGGCACCCATATGATCGGGTACAACGTGACGGAAACGCTCATGGAGACCGTACTGGGCCGCAAGCTGGAAACCACTTACCATGAAGTGCTCAACAGCATTCACCCCCACCCGACCATCAGCGAAAGCATCAAAGACGCCATCGAGGTGGCCTACGGCGAGGCAATACATCTTTAAAATTAATTATCTGACAATAAAAAAGGTGTCTCAGTTGAGACACCTTTTTTTCATACCTTTCCTGAAACTTCTTCCATATGAACAAAATACTTTTTTCCCTTTTTATCTCCCTCCCTACCTTCCTTTCCGCCCAATCCATTTCCGGCGACGACATCAAAGCCCAGTTCGCCAAAGATTGGGAAAGATCAAAAGCCTATACCCTGGATTATCTCAACACCATGCCTGCCGACAAATATTCCTTCAAGGCCGTCGACAGCATCCGCAGTTTTGCCCAGCAGATGCTCCATCTTGCATCCGGCACCGCCTTCCTCATGAATATGGCCACGGGCGCACAGCCGTCCTTTAACGCCAGGGGCCTGGAAGGTAGAACCACCGCACAGACGAAGGACTCTGTCGTCTATTATGTCACAGCCAGTTACGACTATGCCATCGCCGCCATGAAGAGTGTAGATGCATCCAAACTGGGAGAGCCGGTAGGACAGGGTGACAATAAGGTTTCTCGTTATGCCTGGCTGCTGAAAGCCCTGGAACACCAGGCCCACCACCGCGGACAAACCACGATCTACATTCGCCTCCAGGGTATCAGACCTCCGAACGAACGATTGTTTTAGGCGGCTCCGCCACCCCGGTTTCCACCCCTTCATCGGGGACCCTGTTATGCCACCAGCTGGCAAGGGAAGACCCCGTTGTGTTCATGAGAGGACCAAAGACGGCCGGCGCCAGTCCTACCGTTGCTAATTTCCCCATCGTGAGCGCAAGTCCCGATGCAAGTCCCGCATTCTGCATGCCCACTTCCAGTGCAATGGTGCGGCAGTCCCGCTCGCGAAACCGGAATAGGCGCCCAGCCCAATAACCGAGGAAATAACCCGTCACATTATGCAGGAAAGTAGCAAGGACCAGCAAACCTCCCACCTTTAAAAGACTTTCCCTTCCCGCTGAAGTGATCACCACGATGATGAGCGCAATGCCTCCCATCGAGACCAACGGCATGGCCTTGTCCAGGCCCTTGAATCGCCCTCTCACCAGGTAGTGAAATAACAACCCGGCTACGACCGGGAAGATCACCATCTTCGTGATATCCCAGACCATGGCCTGCCAATGTACCTCGATGAATTGTCCCGCCAGCAGACGCATCATCATAGGCGTAAGGAATGGCGCTAGCAACGTGGACACCGTTGTAACCGATACGGATAGCGCCAGGTTCGCCCTGGCCAGGAAAGCCATGACATTGCTGGCCAGCCCGCTGGGGCAGCAGCCAACCAGGATAATGCCCGCCGCGATCTCCGGCGGGAACTGAAAGACCCGCGCCATGGTAAATCCCACCAGGGGCATAATAGTGTAATGGCAGACGACACCGATGATCACACCTTTAGGCATTCGCAGCACCGTCGCAAAATCCTTCAGACTCAGCTCCGTCCCCATGCCGAACATGATCACCTGTAACAATGGGACGATGAGCCCGGATAGTTTGAAATCGCCCACCTTTACAAAATACTGGGGATAATATAGCGCCAGGCTCACCCCTGCCAGGATGATCATGGTAAAAGAAAAGCCCTTCAGAAAAGTATGTCTTCGGAAACCCAGTGCTATACTAACCAGGCATAACATGAGACACCACCCGGCCCACTGCGGCTGGTGATAGAAGATGGTCGCGATATAGGCCAGCAGTAAAGCTATGGCCAGCTTGTAGAATATATTCATAATTGTCAGCTCCAAAGCCTGTCCCAGCTGCGGACATTATCCCATTCGGGAGTAGGTACAAAATAATTCTTATTTTCCGGATCAAGATGTTTTTTAAGCACCTCTTCATTCAGCTCAAGCCCCAGACCGGGTGTATCAGGCACATTGGCAAACCCTTTTTCGAAAAATGGCTTGCCATCCTTCGTCCTCGCGAAATCAGACCAATAAGGCAGGTCCAGCGAATGATGCTCCAGCGCCACAAAGTTCTGCGTGGCAGCCGCACAATGGACGTTGGCCATAAAGGACACGGGCAACCCGGCAAAATGCATCGCCATGGCCACTCCCTTCTCTTCCGCATAATCCCCGATCTTCTTCGTCTCCAGCAATCCCCCTGAAGTAGCCAGGTCGGGATGGATGAGGTCCGTAGCATGATTATCCACCAGCTTGATGAACTCTTCCTTAAGATAGATATCCTCACCTGTATTGGTGGGCGTCTCGATACTCCGCGTGATCTCCTTCCACTCATCCGTATACTGCCAGGGTATCAGATCCTCCAGCCAGGCCAGACGATATTTCTCCATCGCCCTGCCCAAACGAATGGCATTGTTCATATCGAAATGACCAAAATGATCGGATGCCAGCGGCACTTCAAAGCCAATGACGTCCCTCACTTTGGCCACATACTTGCCCATCTCTTCCAAACCCTTGTCCGTCACCTGCACCTGGGTGAATGGATGTTTGGTAGCTCCATAGGTCATGGGAGCCATATTCCACTGCCGCTGTACATCCCAGAAATTGGAGTTGACGATCGTCCCCGGTATCTTCCGGATCATCTCTATCCCCAGATCCATCTTCAGAAAAGTGAAGCCCTTGCCTTCCAGCCTGTCTTTCAGCTTGGCTACGAATACATCCGGATCCTCTTCCTCCGGCGTGTCCGCATACAGACGCACCTTGTCCCTGTACTTCCCGCCCAGCAGCTGGTAACAAGGTACATTGTAGGCCTTGCCCGCCAGGTCCCACAATGCCATTTCCACTGCGCATACGCCTCCGCCCTGGCGTCCATGAAACCCGAACTGCTTGATCCTTTTAAATATCTGCTCCACATTGCACGGGTTCATCCCCACGATGCGGCTCTTCAGAAAAAGCGCATAACGCCAGTCTGCGCCGTCACGCACCTCTCCCAGACCATACAGCCCCTGGTTGGTGTCGATCCGGATAATGGTACACCTTCCCGTGGTATTCATGACGGTGGCATACCGCATATCCGTGATCTTAAGGTCCGACGGTGAGGACATCCGGTTGACCTTCGAAGTACTCTGCGCCATCGTATCCTCGATGGAAGCGGACATAAAAGCGCCCAGCGACAGGCCTCCCAATGTTTTTTTCAAAAAACCACGACGGCCTGTATCCTTACTTTCACTGTCGGACAGCCCGTGCTTAGCTAGAAATTTTTCAGATGGGTTCATATCAATCGTTTTAATTAATGTAAGATCCAGCCCCAGCCGAAGACCCGGTCACCAGGTGCGGTCCTTCATGAACTGGTCAAGCTCCGCACGGCTCATGGGAAGCTTCCCCGGGTTCTCATCCAGCCAGCGAAGGAAATCCTTCTTGATCTCGTCGGACCACTGTGCATCGATCTGGCCAGGCGTGTACTTTCCCTGCCGCAGCCGCAAATGACCGAACTCGTCCCGTAGCTGAATGAATTCCGCATTGAGCACCACATACTCCACCAAATGTGCAGGGATGAAGACAATGCCGCCTTTCTTGGCCAGCACCACATCTCCAGGCAACACCGTGGCCCTTCCGATCCGGATAGGTACATTGATACCCCCCAGCATCATCTGCTGGATATAGGAAGGATCATACCCCTTCACCCATCCGTTGAAGCCGTCTATTTCCTCCAGGCCTTCTATATCCCTCACAGAGCCGTAAAAGATCACACCCCGGTGAGAATGCGCATAAATGGCATTGCCAAGGTTATCCCCTATCAACGTGCCGTCCACGATCTTACCATAGCTGTCGGCTACATAGATGTCTCCATCCTTCAATACGTCGATCGGCCAGGAGTTGGTATTGCCAATACGCCCCTCGGACTTTCCCTTATCCCTGATCAGCTTGTCGATATCCGGCCGCAAAGGCAGGTACTGGGCCGTCACAACCCTCCCCGTCATTACCGAATCAGGATGAATGACCATCCACTCCCCCTCGAACTGATTCTGATACCCCTTGTTGCGGAGAATGCCCCAGGCCTCTTCCAGGCCTACATGCTTCAATCGCTGCAGGAACTTATCAGCAACTCTTGGTCTTCCGTCCGCCGAACGCTCACCCGTCCATTCCGGCGTAAATGCTTTCAATTGCTCCGGCGTAAGTGTCACCTGCTGTGCGCCGGCACTGGCCGCCAGGCCGATAGCGCACAGAAAAAGAAGAAGATGCTTGACCATGTAAATAATATTTAAAATAAATGTACGGATTCCCCGGGTTGTACATTAAACTCATCTTTTAGTTTGTCGTAAATACGCTTGAATTTCTCCACCCTTTCCCGGTAAACCACATGTGCATGCTCATCAGGTTCATAGACGGCCAACACCCTTTTGCGAAAAGCAGGCAGCTCTCCCAACGCTTCCATGCCGACGACCACCGCACCAATAGCCGAACCTTCCTCATGTCCGAATGCCAGCACCCGCACCATAAAGACGTCAGCCAGCATCTGAAGCCAGAGAGGACTTCGTGCAAATCCGCCCGTAGCATGCAGCTCCCTGATATCTTTCCCCACAGATAGAATATTCCCGATATTATAAAGGCCGTAAATGACACCTTCCATTGCCGCCCTCACCAGGTGCGCCTTCCCATGACGAATGTCAAGCCCAAAGTAAATACCCCTCGCTTTCGAGTTCCATACGGGCGCCCGCTCTCCTAAAATATAAGGGATGAACAGCAGCTCTTCCGATCCCGGAGGGACCGTGCCGGCCAATGCCATCAGCTGGTCATAGCTCTCCCCGGTACACAGCAGGTTTTCTTTCAGCCACTGAAGGACGATGGCCCCGTTGTTGGTGGGCCCTCCCCGTACATAAGAGCCGTCCTGCACATGATAACAGAACGTACGCATTGCCGCGTCCAGTTCCGCCCGCTGGGAGATCATCCGGACGGCGCCGCTGGTACCAATAGTGACAGCCATCACATGATCCCCCGTGGCGCCGGTTGCAAGATTCGCCAGGGCCCCGTCGCTGCCCCCGATGACAATCGAGGTTCCGGACCTGATCAGCAGCGGGGTGGAGTTGTCCCCCTTTCCGGCATCATAGGATAAGATATGCCGGGGAGGGACCACCCTCGCTAGTTTTGAATAGTCAACAGAAAGATATCGGAGGATGTCCTCATCCCATTGCAACGTTCCGAGGTTCAACAACCCCGTAGCAGATGCGATGGCGGAATCCACCAGGTATTCACCGAAAAACTTTGAAAAAACATATTCCTTGATGCCTATGAAGCGGCGGGCCGACATGAACAGCCCCGGCTCATGCTGTCGCAGCCAGATCAGCTTGCACAATGGCGTCATAGCATGGATGGGCACGCCGGTGGCCCGGTAGAATGCCACGCCTTCTTTACTGTTGCGCAAGGACTCTGCAATAGTGGCTGCACGATTATCCGCCCAGATCATCAAGGGGGTCGATGGGTTCCCCTCCTCGTCCACCACCAGCAAACTGTGCATGGCCGCGCTGAATGATACCATGTCCGGGAGAAATGGCTGCAGCGCGGCTATCACATCATTGATGCATCGCGCCACAGCCCTCGTGATCTCGTCAGGATCCTGCTCGCTCCGGTCAGCCGTCGTATGCCGCATGGCATAAGCCACCGACTGCCCTTTCAATATTTCCCCTTCCGGACTAAGCGCCACGGCTTTTGCCGATGTGGTCCCTATATCTACTCCCAAATAGTATTGCATCTCCTTACAAAGTATAGCAACTTTCACCCAAAAACTTCCATTTACATTCAGCGGTGAATTTTATACACTGAAATGAATTATCTTTTATACATTTCCAATCGCGTTCAATACAGATTGCACCAAATGATGATGCCGGCATGAACTCTTATTTACTTCAACAAGGCCGATCCAAAGAGCTGGAGCTTTTCCCGCACATCATCGAATTTGGATCCAAAAAGATCCAGACCATCCAGTTCAATTCCTTTCCCGTGGAGAAAACCGCCTGGCTGCGCGCTTATTATGTACTGGATGGTCGCTATGACTGGATCATCGATGGAATGTCGCGCATCCTTTACCCGGGAGACCTGGCCCTGATCCTGCCTGAACAGTCCTTTGGAGGCGCCCGTGAGCTGCTCGACATCGGCGCCTTCTTCTGGATCGCACTGGATATGAATAGGTCTTACCTCTCCACGCTGGAAAGCAGGAGCATTCAAAAGATCCTTTTACTCAACGACAGTCCCGTGATCGCCGGGTTTAAAGAAGGAGGACATATTCTCCAGCTCATCGGCCGCGAGCTGTCCGGACAGGAGATAGGGTTTCAGACGAGGATCAATCATCTCACCGACACCCTGCTCATCCTCATCGCCCGGCAACTGACCAAACAAAACAATTCCCAGCGGGACTTCCCCCGGACATTCATGAAGCTGGAGCAGGAGCTGCGGGACAACCTTTCCCATCAATGGACGGTGGAAGAAATGGCAGCCCTCGTTGGACTGGGCACCACGGCTTTCACCGAGAAAGTAAAAAGTTTTACCGGCTTCTCTCCCATAAGCTACCTCATCAATATCCGTATTTCCGAGGCCATCAAGCTGCTGAAAAGGACGGACATAAACCTTACGGACGTCGCCCTGGACACAGGGTTCTATTCCTCACAACATTTTTCCACCACTTTCAAAAAACTCACCGGCTATACGCCGAGTCAGTTCAGGAAGAATAACACCGACAATCTATGAATCAACAACACTCGGATTGCATCCTGACGATCGATATGGGCACAGGCGCTGTTCGCATATTTGCTTTCGATCTCAATGGCGCCGTCATCGGCTCCATGAAAGGCTCCTACCCCACTTTCCACAGGGAACCTGATTACAGCGAACAGGATCCTGAACAGGTGTTTATCACTGTCTTGTATGTACTAAAAAATCTTTTGAATGAACGCATCCACCCCGGCGGGCATAAAGTCATTGCCATCTGCTTCAGCGGGGCCATGCACAGTGTGCTGCCCGTGGATAAAAAAGGTATCCCTCTGGGTAATGCCATCACCTGGAGCGACAACCGCGGCAAACGGGAAGCACAGGCTTTAAAAGGGACAGCCAGCGGCAAAGCCATCTACGATGCGACGGGAACGCCCATCCACCCCATGTCCCCGCTGATAAAGATCAGCTGGATGAAACACCACGACAAGGAAAGGTTCGACCATACGGCCCGTTTCCTCTCTTTGAAAAGCTACATCATCCAGCAGCTGACGGGTGAACATATCATCGATTATAGCCTTGCTTCTGCCACCGGCCTTTTCAATATCCATACCTTCACCTGGGAACAGGCCGCCCTCGACCACGCAGGAATAGGAGCCGGTAAGCTGCCGGACCTGGTCCCCGTATTCTATTCCAAACCCAGGCTGCGGCGCGAATACCAGACCTCACTCGGCCTTGCACCCGACACAAAGATCATCGCCGGCGCCAGCGATGGAGCGCTGGCGACCCTGGGAGCCGGGGTCTGGGGAGAAGGCAAAGCCACCATCACGATAGAACAAAGCGGGGCGGTCCGCGTCGTGGGGAACAAAGTGCTGAAAGATCAGCAGCAGCGTTTCTTCAATTATGTGCTGACAGAGAACTACTATGTTTCAGGAGGACCAACCAACAATGGCGGCGTTATCTTCGAATGGTTCGCCAAAGAGTTCGGCGCCTTTCGCAAGGCCTTTGACCTCGACGATTCGATGGATCAGCTGATCCTGGAAGCTTCCAGGATCCCCGCCGGCTCTGATGGGATGCTTTTCCTGCCTTACCTGCTGGGCGAACGCGCTCCTATCTGGAATGCCAACGCCCGGGGCGTTTACTTCGGACTCAATATGCAGCATAGCAGGCAGCATTTCATCCGGGCCACGATTGAAGGCATCCTGTATGAGATCTATAGCATCGGTAAAACCCTGGAAGAACATAGGGCCATCCATACTTTGTCGATCAATGGCAGCTTCACCGCCTATCCTTTCTGGGCTCAAATGATCTCCGATATCTTTGACAAGCCCGTGCAGGTGAAGGACAATTCCGATAGCATCGGACTGGGGGCGTTCTTACTGACGGCGACGGAAATGGGCATCTATAAAAGCCTGGAAGAAGCAGCCCGGGTGGTCGATATTCCCACCATGTACAGGCCCGACAAAAATGACCACGAAGTATATATGCGCTATTACAAGGTATTTGAGCGACTGAGCAGCAAGCTATTAGAAGACTTCGAAGAGATTGCCGGCCTCCAGGGATGAAGCAGGACATCCAAACTCAGCAACTTCCGGGTTTTAGTCGGACATTTGTCACCTTAGTTTTGTGTGATAAAACAAACATTATGCAAGACATAACAAATTTTGACAGGATCGCTACGGCCATCGACTATATCAGGGAACATTTTAAAGAGCAGCCCGATCTGAACGAGGTGGCGGAAAAGGTGCACCTGAGCCCTTTCCATTTTCAACGCCTTTTCACCGACTGGGCCGGCGTAAGCCCCAAGAAATTCCTGCAATATCTCAGTATCGGGCATGCCAAAGCCATGCTGCAGGACAAAGGCGCCACCTTGTTTGATACAGCCTTCGAGACGGGCCTTTCCGGCACAGGCCGGCTGCATGATCTCTTCATCGGGATAGAAGGAATGACGCCGGGAGAATATAAGAACGGCGGAGAAGCATTGTCCATCAATTATTCTTTTGCCGAAAGCCCCTTTGGTGAGATCATCGTAGCTTCTACTCCAAAAGGTATCTGCTACCTGGCATTTACTACTGACCGCGAGCAGTCATTGGCGGACCTGAAAACCCAGTTCCCCCATGCGCGTTATCATCAGACCGTAGACCTTATCCAGCAAAACGCCCTCTACATCTTTACACAGGACTGGAAAAGCCTTTCCGACATTAAGCTGCACCTGAAAGGCACCCCCTTCCAATTGAAAGTGTGGGAAGCCTTGCTGAATATTCCCATGGGCAGGCTGTCCACTTACGGCTCCATCTCCGACGCGATTGGCAATCCCGGCGCCTCCCGTGCCGTAGGTTCTGCCGTCGGCAGCAATCCCGTGGCTTTCCTCATTCCCTGCCACAGGGTAATACGGTCCACCGGCGAGACCGGAGACTATCATTGGGGCAGCACCCGGAAAAAAGCGATCATCGGGTGGGAGGCGGCTAAGACATCCTCTCCGGAAAAAGAAAATTGATCTTACCCCACCGGCTTTACCGCCAGGCTTCTCCAGAGATAAAATACCAGGTAGCTTTCCCAACCCTTATATTTTGAAAAGAACCGATCGATCTTTGCCAGCTCCTTCCGATCCCTGATAACCCCATGATTGGCCAGCGCAGTCAACAGTCCCGTATCCCCATGCGGAATGCCGGAAGGGTCCCGCAGCGATTTCATCAGGCAATAATTGGCTGTCCATACGCCGATACCTTTCACTTTCATCAATGCTTGCAGCCTGCGCTCCCTGTCCGGTAAGGAAAGTAGCGCCTCCCTGCTTAGTTCCCCACGGGCAAACGTATTCGCCAGCCCGATGAGATAAGCCGCCTTGCTCCCCGAGAACTGTAGAGGCCGCAGATCTTCCACCGTTGCCTCCGCCAGCATCGTAGCGTCCGGGAATAAATGAAAGGTCTCTCCCCCATGCGAAATGGATTTCCCATATTTTTCCACCAGCCTTCGCTTAAGCGTAAAAGCAAACTTCAGGTTGATCTGCTGCCCGATGATGGACCAGGCCAGCGACTCGAAGAGGTCCACGATACCCATCAGCCTTAGTCCTTTGTAATCCTCCGTCATATAGGCCAGGCGCTTGTCTTTCTTCAGCAGCGTATAAAAAGGAGACAGATCCCTGTCCATGTCCATCCATTCCCTGATATACGCTGACAACAGCCCCACGTTCTTTTCATCCGCCTGCCCCTGTAAGATCCTAACCTCCAGTTGTCCCCACCCCTCCGTCATCTCCACCAACAGTTCCCGTCCATCCAGCTGCAGTGCCTTAATGATCCTTTCCCCACTGACCCGGTGCACACAATCATCGAATCCCCTGTCCAGGAACCAGCGGCATTCTGAAAAGCTGAAATCTTCCGGAAGGGAAATATGAAATTTTTTCATTTTTCAAAGATAGCATCGTTCAGGCAGGTGACGACCCGATTCTTGCGATCATACACCTTCCATTACATTCTGATCCCCAACCATTTCCCCGTAAAAAACAATATTTTTGCCCCGCAATAGGGGTACAGGCCTCCTCAGTTGTCATTATCAAAAGACCTGTTTGACAACGACAGTTATCAGTAAAGCCACTATTCAACCGGTAAGCATGGAATGGACCGACGCCGCGATCATACAATTATTGAAAGATCGGGATGAAACAGGATTTGAACGGGTTTTTAAACACTACTTTAAAAGCCTGTACAGGTATGCCCTTACGATCCTGCAGGATCACGACCAGGCCGAAGACATCGTACAAAACGTGTTTTACAAACTATGGGATAAAATAGGATCCCTCCATTTCTCAGACTCCCTGGCCGCCTACCTGTATCGGGCCGTTCACAACGAAAGCCTCAATCACCTCAAGCACAAAAAAGTGAGACGTACCTATCAAACCTATATCACACAGTCGACAAAAGACCAGGCAGAATCCGCACATAGAAAAGTGACCTTCAGCGAGCTGGAACGAAGACTACAGACTGCCATCAACGAACTGCCCGAGCAATGCCGCACCATTTTCCAGATGAGCCGGTTCGAGGAGCTGCGCTACCTGGACATCGCAGCCCAGTTGGGCATCTCCGTTAAGACGGTGGAGAATCAGATGGGAAAAGCCTTGAAGCAATTACGGATAAAGCTGGTAGATTATTTGCCCCTGATCATGCTCATCCTCCTGAACATTTTAAATCAACGCTCTTGAACGAATATCTACATAGCGACCCCGGTGGCCCTACGGGCATTCATGAGGACCTGCTGGTAAAGCACCTGCTGGGAGAAACGGGCCCTGAAGAGAATGCAAGAGTAGCTGCCTGGCTGGATGCAGACCCCGCCAACAGGCATTATTACGAGCACTTCCGGCTCATCTGGCGGGAAAGCCGTCGCCTGGGGGACAATTTCCAGGACACGGACGAACAGGAGGAGGCCGCCTGGCAGAAATTCAGACAAAGGATCCATGCCCCTTCCCCTCTCCGGGCCGTAAAGAACTATTCCCAACCAGCACCCCGGAGACGGATACTGCCATCCTGGACAAGAGCCGCAGCCATCCTGCTGGGTGTGGCCTCCATCACGGGTCTGATCTATCTCGGCAGCCGTAATGCCCCGGACAAACTGGTGGCCAGCACTACCACCGTGCTCACCGACACCTTGCCTGATGGCAGCCAGATCACCCTGAACAGACAATCGAGCATTTCCTACCCGGCTAAATTCCATAAGGACAGGTCCATTCATCTGAAAGGGGAAGCCTTCTTTAAAATAGCGGCGGATAAAGAAAAGCCTTTCCGTGTATATACCAATGGCATCACGATCACCGTCCTCGGCACTTCGTTCAACGTGCGCAATAAAGGCACGGCCACCGAGATCATCGTCGAATCGGGGCTGGTCCGTGTCGCCGACAGCCTGCACAGCATCCTGGTACATCCGGCTGAAAAGGTCGTTATCCACCGGGGAGATACCAGCCTGTCAACAGACCAGGAACGTGGCGAACTGTACAAATACTACCGCACGAAAGAATTTGTATGCGACAACACCCCGCTCTGGCAGCTGGCCGAATCACTGGAACAAGCCTATGACGTACATATAGCCATCCCCGATCCCGCGCTGCGTGAGCAAAAGATCAATACGATATTCCGCAATGAGTCGCTGGATCAGATCTTGTCCGTCATACAGGAAACGTTCCGGATAAAAGTCATCCGGACAGGCAACCAGGTAATCTTACAATAAGTACGGATGAAACTTTTCACCATAACGGCAGCCTTTCTCTTCATCGCCTCGTCGCTCCACAGCCAAAGCGTGCTGGACAAACAGCTGTCCGTAGAGTTCCGCCAGCAACGCCTCGACAAAGCGCTGGAGGTCCTCAGCCACAACGGCAACTTTTATTTTTCGTACAATAGTTCCCTGCTAAAGCGGGACAGCCTGGTTACCCTTTCCGCACAAAACAAGACGGTCCGTCAGATCCTGGACCTTCTCTTCCGGGGCAGTATCGAGTATAAAGAGAACGGCAATTACATAATTTTACGCAAAGCGCCTCCAAAGCTAAGTGCGACCCTTATCAGGACAGATCCCGGGAACGACAGATATATCGTCAGCGGCGTCATCCTGGATGAAAATACAGGAGAGACCATCAGTCAGGCCAGCGTTTATGACAAACACGGACTGATTGCCACGCTCACCAATGAAGACGGTTCCTTCACCGTGCGGTTGAAGAACAGGCCAGGGCCTGCCGCACTCACCGTCAGCAAGGAATTTTATGAGGACACCACCGTTAAGATCGAACCTGGCGCCAACCAGAAGATCACCGTCAGCATCTCTCCGCTCTCCTTCAGCAGGAAAATGGTCACCATCAGTCCCGATGGCTATCTGCCATCGGATTCCATACGGGTCGAGCTGGATGGCAATTCAGTATATATGCGTAAGGACCCCATTCGGGTGGAGATGACGGGATGGGGAAGACTATTGCTTTCCTCCAGACTAAAGATCCAAAGTATCAACCTCCGTAAGTATTTTACCCAGCAGCCCTTCCAGCTATCATTCCTTCCAGGCATAGGAACACAAGGGCCGCTGAGCCCCCAGATCACCAACAAGTTTTCAGTCAACATGCTGGGGGGCTACACGGCAGGGCTTATAGGAGCGGAGCTGGGCGGCGTATTCAACGTCGATAAGAGGAACGTGCAAGGCGTACAGGCCGCCGGCGTCATCAACGTGGTGGGAGGATCAGTGGAAGGGGTTCAGATGGCCGGATTGCACAACACCATATTGGACTCGTTGAAAGGTGTACAAATGGCCGGCATCAGCAATATCACCAGGCGAAAGCTAAAAGGAGTTCAGATGGCCGGCGTCTATAATCGTGCATCTGACACCCTGCAAGGCCTGCAGGCCGCAGGCGTCCTGAACAAAGCCCGCGACATAAGGGGCATACAAATTTCCGGGCTCGTCAACATCGCACGACATAGCAGAGGCGTTCAGGTCGGCATTATCAATATCGCCGACACATCCGACGGCTGCAGCATCGGGTTGATCAACCTCTCCCGCAATGGCTTTAGAGAGTATTCGCTTTTCGCAGATGAAGTAGCCCCCGCGAACTTCGCCTTCAGGTCAGGGAATACCAGTCTTTATTCCATCCTGCTGATAGGTTACAATCCGCTGATCGATCATCGATCATATCGATATGGATGGGGTCTCGGTCATCGATTCGGGCTCAACAAAAAACTCTCCCTCGACCCGGAACTCACCAATGAGCATGTCGCGCTATATGACGGCAGCAAATATAAAAAGGCCGACGACCTGTTCAAGCTAAACCTCGACCTGCATGCCCGGCTCGGCCGGCATTTTGCGATTTCAGGGGGACCATCGCTGACTTTCTATTCCTTCAACAAGAACGCCACCGGCAACGATCACACCAGCTTACCCGCATTTAAAGTATATCCACAATGGACCGTTTCAGACAGCTTTACAGGCTGGCTGGGTTGGCGCGTCAGCGTAAGTCTTCTGTAATGCCAAAAAGGAATGCCTCAGACAAGGTACACCATGTCCATATGGAAATATTTTTCCAGGATCTCGTTGCGGTGATCTTCGTTCAGGATCTGCTTCACCTGCTTCTTGCCATCGACAGTCCTTATCAGCTTATTATTGATCATGCTGATACGCCCATCCGGAATGGGCAGGCTGACGATCAGGCTGCGGGCGAAATGTGATTCACGCGAAGTCTGGTGAAAATGATTCATTTCTGCAAACTCATGCAGATGACGAGTTGTCAGCGTAAATATATATTCGATCTTGAATGCCTGTTTTGAATCATTCCATTTGGCTACCCCCATGTATTCATGGCCGTCTACGTTGATATGCTCCATGATCTGGTAGAATGTCCGGCCGTCACGCTGCACTTCTCCGGGAGCGATAGCAAGAGGTCGAAGGGAGAAATCGCCATACCCCACATCAATGAGCCATTTTTTGCCATCGAGCTCTACGATCAAAGCCATATGCTCGAAATCACGACCGTATCCGTGCCCATGCAGCAGGCGTCCCGCGATCATATGAACCTTGAAACCACACAGGCTCAGCAGGCGGTGAAATAATGTATTCAGCTCATAGCAGTAGCCGCCCCGGCGGTCCAGGATCACTTTTTGATACAGCGAATCCACCCGGAGGATGATCGGGATGTGATTATGTATGTCCAGCGTCTCGAATGGGATATTGAGAACATGCTGCTGCTGGAGAGATTCCAGTGTTGATAGGTCCGTGTAAACTACATCATTGAAATTGATCCGTTTTAAATAACCTCGAATGTCCATAGCGTATAAATTGTAGATCTCGTCTGTTGTATTACTGCTCGACTATTATATATCAAATATATCTCATCAATTCTCCTGCCAATGTCCTGCCTGCCATCCTGATAACAAACAGGTAACCATTGTGTATTATGGACTCGTTTTTTGCAGATTCCGCTGCACGTAGGTCATACGCAGTTGCCAGGTATTTGCTGAGTGGCCTTTTTCCGCTTTAAAAGGTGAGTAAAAGAACAATTCCCGGAAAGATAAGTTCACGGATCCCTCGAGATTTTTCGGCAGGAAAACTTAAATTTACATGTAAAATAATGTATATCATATAAATGAGGCGGATCATCCCCATAATTTTTATTTGCCTGGCCTTCTTGCCGCTGTATTCTTTTCCCAGAGAAGTCCCGGCGGATCCTCCGCAGGAAGTGTTGGTGGCGGCAGCCTCCGATCTGAAATTTGCCATGGATTCCCTGGTTAAAGCCTTCTCGGGGGAAACAAAAGACGTTGCAATAAAGCTGGTATATGGATCATCGGGTACTTTTTTCGAGCAGATCAGCAATGACGCTCCCTTCGACCTTTTCTTTTCCGCAGACCTGGACTATCCCCAAAAACTTGAACAGCAGCACAAAACACTTTCAGCAATAAAACTATACGGCACAGGGCAAATCGTCCTTTGGAGCAGCAGGCTGGACCCTTCCAAAGCAGGGATGAGCTCACTCCTGCAGCCTTCGGTCGCCAGGATAGCGATTGCCAATCCAGCACATGCACCGTATGGCCGTCGCGCTGAAGAAAGTCTGAAATACTATCATCTTTACGATAAAGTGCGGGAAAAGCTGGTGATAGGCGAAAATATTTCTCAGACAGCCCAATTCGCCAGCACGGGGGCAGCCGACATCGGGATCATAGCCCTGTCCCTGGCCTTGTCCCCCCAACTGCAGAAAGAGGGAAAATACTGGCCGATCCCGGAATCCTCGCATCAGCCTTTGAAACAAGGCTATGTCCTGCTGCAGCATGCAAAAGGCAATACAGGGGCGGAAAAATTCGCTGCATTTATCGCATCCCCCAAGGCGCATGCGATCCTGGAGTATTTTGGATTTGGTAAATAAGCAGAGCAGCGCACAGATGCTCAAGATAACTATGACCGATTGGCAACCATTATGGCTGAGTTTCCGGCTGGCTTCCATCACCACGGTGATACTGCTGGCGATCTCCCTTCCTCTGGCATATTGGCTGGCCTACAGCCGCCGGCGGATAAAGGCGGTGATAGAAGCCCTCATCAGCCTGCCCATGGTATTACCTCCCTCTGTACTGGGTTTCTATCTCCTGGTGGCATTCTCTCCTTCACACGGTCTCGGTATGTTCCTCGATAAATGGCTGGACATTCGCCTGGTCTTCACCTTTCCAGGCCTCGTCGTCGCCTCGCTTTTTTATTCTTTGCCCTTTATGGTGAACCCCCTGCTTTCCGGCTTCAAAAGCCTGCCACCCGCGCTGAGAGAAGCTTCCTATACTTTGGGTAAGTCCAAACTCACCACCCTAATAAAAATATTGCTGCCCAATATCCGTTCTTCCCTGCTCACCGGCATCGTGCTGAGCTTTGCCCACACCATCGGGGAATTCGGGGTCGTATTGATGATCGGTGGCAATATTCCCGGACAAACACGCGTCGCCTCCCTGGCTATCTTCGATGAAATGGAATCCATGAATTACAGCGCCGCTAACCGGTATGCCCTTATCCTGTTCTTACTGTCCTTCATCATCCTGGCGGTTGTGTACCTGGTCAATCATTATTTCAGCAAGCCTCAACCATTGACATGACCCAGCCCATGATCAAATTCCAGGCAGATAAAACACTGCTTACCTCTTTTGGTAAACAGCAATTGGAAATTGCATTCGAATTAGAGCAGGGACAACTGCTCACGCTGTATGGGGCCTCCGGCGCCGGTAAGACTACTATATTACGCATTCTATCCGGTCTGACAGAGGTAAGGGCCGGGAAAAT
Source organism: Flavitalea plasmicola (assembly GCF_030546645.1). GTDB lineage: Bacteria > Bacteroidota > Bacteroidia > Chitinophagales > Chitinophagaceae > Puia. The sequence continues at coordinate 707,069 of NZ_JAUOTO010000004.1, read as the reverse complement.
TGTTGTAGACGGAGAAACATGGCAGGATACGCAGCGCAGGATCAATGTGCCTACACGCCGGCGATCCATCGGGTTCGTATTCCAGGACTTCGCGCTTTTCCCTAACCTCAGCGTAAAAGAAAATCTCAGGTATGCCTTACAAAAAGGAGACGACACCCGGCTCATGGAGGAGCTGATAGAGCTGATGGAGCTGGGACCCCTTCAGGATGTGCGGCCCGCCTTTCTCTCGGGAGGGCAGCAGCAAAGAGTGGCGCTGGCCCGGGCCATTATAAGAAAACCCAAGCTCCTGTTGCTGGACGAGCCGCTGTCCGCACTGGACGACGACATGCGCCGCCGCCTCCAGGATTATATCGAAAAGATCCGTCGCCATTACGAGCTCACGACCATCCTCGTCAGCCACGATCTGCCGGAGATCCTGCGCCTGTCAGATGAAGTGATCTGGCTGGATAGAGGGAAAATAAGGCAACAAGGACCGCCCGGATTAGTTTTCCCTTCCCATTCGCTCAATCCCAGAATCCCTGGCATCTGACCTGACGGCTGCTATAGCCCTTCCCTTTCAGCAGTTTCCGCAATCGCACGACAGCAGGAACGTATCCCGCCACGTAGAACACGGGATCGTCGCCATCGGCAGGATCAACACCGGACACCCATTCCTCCAATGCCGCATAAATGTTCCCCGCACCGCCCTTGCTCAGCGTTTCCAATCCGAGACCTGAAAAATAGCGTGCAAATTCATCCTGGTGATGCTTATGGGCAAGGGCGATCGCCCCATCGATCCTGGCCCCTTTCCCCGCCAGCTGCTGTAACGAGAGAAAATGCCCGATGGCCGTCTCATCCCCTAAGAACACCATGCGTTTGCCGGGCGCCGGCTCGTGATGGGAAGAGCTGATTCCGAGATAGGCAACGGCGTCGCCTGTCTTTAGCCCTTTTACCCATTGGCTGCCGGGTCCTTCGTGCCCTGCATCGATAAAAAGTGTACATGTCCGGGTGTCAGCATCCCAGCCGGAAGGGGAATAATCCCGGTAAGCCAGCAGCCCCACCTTGCACTTCATATGCTGGGACTGCTGCCATTTGCTCATGTCGCAATCCGGCAGATGCAGGTCGACCTCCAAAAAAGTAGCCGGCTTCCATGTCCTGACAGCCAATACTGTAGCTGTTTTCAGCCACCTGCGCTCCAGCAGCTCCACGGTGGCATGCGTTAACTTATTCATAAGCAAAACAACGACAGGAAAGATGGATAGCCAATAGACAAACGCCGGTAAAGATTGGACTATTCGCGGTAATGGCGGCGAAATTCCCCGGGCGTAACACCTACTGTCTTCTTAAACAGGCGGGAGAAATACGTATGATCCTCGTAGCCCAGCTCATGGGCTATCTCCTTCACGCTGCAGGAGCTGTGATACAAAAGACGCTTGGCTTCCAGCATGACCTCGTAATGGATCATGTTGCTGACAGACAGGCCGGTGGTGGCTTTCACGGCTTCGTTCAGGTAAGAAAGAGAAAGATTCAGGGCAGCGGCATATTCCATAGGGCTCTTGCAGACCTTAAATTGATGTAGCAATAGCCTGCGGAATGCCTGGGTGATCATGACAGGCCTGGGGGGAGGACCGCCGCCCGCATCAGGCTGGACAGAATAAAGGGCCGCTATCATAGCCGTGAACGAGCTCACCAGCCCATAAGCTGCCTGTTTGTAATACGGAGAAGCAGGTTCTTTCCTGCTGACGTCAAATAACAGCTGCAGACACTGGGACAAGGTCTCCAGCTCTTCTGCGCAAAGCGGCAGCGGCCGCCTCATCGGCAATGGGTCCTCCAGCACCGCCCGGAACATATCCGGTATCAACCCGGCATCCAGCGCCAGGAACCACCCGGAAGTGGTCCCACTCGCCTCGACATACCGGTGCACCTGCCCGGGAAGTATAAAGAAGATGGAATTGCCTTCCATTATGAAGTGATTGAAATCCACCATACACTTACAGGTGCCCGTCTCCTGCAGGAGGAAGATATAATGGTCATCCCGGTGCGTTCCCAGCAGGATGGCGTCCATGGCCTCGTCATTGGCAGCAGACACCTTGTCGATCTGGTACCCCTGATCCGTCGTCTCGCCCAGCCGGTGGAAAGGAATGATATCTTTTGCAGCAACCCCCATCCAACAAATTTCATTATTTTCAGTATATGAACCAATTATCTGTATGGGAGCTGGAAAGTTTCTTCGCACCTGCCGATATCATCATCGCAGGCAGTGGCTTTGTCGGATTATGGAGCGCTTATTACCTTAAGAAACATGCGCCGGGACTATCTATCACCATTCTTGAAAGAGGGCTGATACCCACAGGGGCCAGTACGCGCAATGCGGGTTTTGCCTGCTTTGGCAGCCTTACAGAGCTGATCTCCGACGGGGAAAAAATGGGCGAGGACAAAATGCTGGAGCTGGTGGAAATGCGCTACAAAGGTCTCCGGCGCATAAGCAAGCTCTTCCGCGACAAAGAGATAGACTTCCAGCGTCACGGCGGCTACGAACTGATCGATGGCAACAACATCGACTTAAATGAATTGCGCAGCCAGATCGACCGGCTCAACCGTCCCCTGAAGAAGATCGTCAAGCTCCAAAAGACCTTTCGGATGGTAGATCACAAACTGCCCGGTTTCGGATTCGCAGGCATCCGGCACCTCATTGAAAATAAGGCGGAGGGTCAGCTGCATTCAGGCAAATTATGCCAGGCCCTGCTGCAGCAGGTCCAATCCATGGGTGTCACGGTCTTGAACAACATCGAAATAAAAAACTACGAGAAGGTCAATGGGCATGTGTTGCTGCATACCAACTACCCTTTCTCTTTCACAGCTTCCCAGCTCCTGGTCTGCACCAACGCTTTCGCCCGCCAGTTGCTGCCGCAGCTGGACATAGAGCCGGCCAGAGGCCAGGTGCTCGTCACTTCCCCCGTCGATGGTCTTCCCTTCCAGGGTACCTTCCACTATGACGAAGGTTTTTACTATTTCCGCAACCTGGGAGATCGCGTGCTGCTGGGCGGCGCGCGTAACAAAGCTTTCGAAGCCGAAAATACGGATCAGATGACCACTACACTGGAAATTCAGCAGGAGCTGGAACGTTTTTTAAAAGAAGTCATCTTACCCGGCAGGAACTATAGCATCGACCATCGATGGAGTGGCATCATGGGAATGGGGAGTGAAAAGATGCCGCTCTTGCAATCTGTTAACGAACGGGTATTTTGCGCCGTCCGTATGAGTGGAATGGGCGTTGCCCTGGCCCCGCTCATAGGGGAAAGAGTGGCACGGCTGATGACAGGAAAATGATGGTAAATTGTGGTTTTTTGCTTAACTTCTCCCTTCATTTGAACCGGCCTTATCATGTTGAAAAATTATCTAATCATCGCCTGGAGAAACTTCTGGAGTAACAAAATTTTATCCCTGATCAATGTCATCGGATTGTCTATCGGGATCAGTGCCGCCCTGGTTATTTATCTGATCGTCCATTATGAATTTAGTTTTGACAGGTTTGAAAAGGATAAGGACCGTATTTACCGTGTGGTATCTGATTTTCAATTTTCAGGAAGTTCGCTTTCTTCTGCTGCCGTCCCTTCTCCTCTGGGGGAAGCGATAAGTAAGGATGTCACTGGTATAGAATCAATTGCAGAGTTCCAATTGAATGAAGACGCCATTGTTGCAATCACTAAGAATAGTACTGCAGAGCGAGTCATTTTCAAACATCAGTCAGGCATAATTTTTTCCGATGAGCAATATTTAAAGCTCCTTCCATATAAGTGGGTGTCGGGTACGGTTGAAACCGCTTTAAAAGAACCGTTTAAAGTGGTGCTGTCCCTGCAAAAAGCAAAAAAATATTTCCCCGGAAAAGATATCGGGGAGATCATTGGCCAAAAAATTATTTACAACGATTCCGTGATAACCACGGTTTCGGGGGTCGTAGAAGACCTTGATGAACAGACTGATTTTCATTTTAATGAGTTCATATCATTGGCAACCATTCCGAACAGCAGATTAAAGGATAATTATTCCTGGGGAAATTGGCATGGCTTCAATCTCGGCACTCAGCTATTTATAAAATTGTCACCTGCAACCACCCCAAACAATATTGAGCTTCAATTGATATCCTTGCTAAAAAAATACAATAAAGAAGCCAACAAGGACAGTAAGAACACAATGGCATTCAGCCTGCAACCATTGGGCGATCTGCATTTCAACGGTGTCTACGGCACATTTGGTGACCACACCGCACATAAACCCACTTTATACGGATTAATGGTCATTGCCATAATTTTATTACTGCTGGGGTGCATTAATTTTATCAATCTCACCACTGCTTATTCATCTCAACGGGCCAGGGAGATCGGCATACGTAAAACAATGGGTGGATCTGCGAGACAGCTTATGCTTCAATTCCTGAACGAGACATTCTTAGTTACCATTATATCGACCCTACTCTCTGTGGCCCTCACACCATTCCTGCTGAAAATATTTGCGAATTTTATCCCTAAAGGAATACACTACAACATCCTGCATCGGCCCGATTTATTTTTTTTCCTGGTTGGTTTAATAATTATAGTAGGATTTCTTGCAGGTTTTTATCCCTCCTTGATCTTATCAAGGTTCAATCCCGCATTGATCCTGAAAAATCAGGTTTACGCCGGAGCTTCCGGCACAAGAAAGGCTTGGCTGAGAAAAGGCTTGACTATTTTGCAATTCTTTATTGCCCAGTTCTTTATCATCGGCACCATCGTCACTGTAAAACAGCTCCATTTCATAGTGAACAAAGATCTTGGAGTCAAAAAAGATGCGATTATATTACTAAGTGTTCGCTCCGATTTCAATGATCCTGCTAATTCAAACAGTAAAAAGCTTGTCCTGTTCAATGAGTTGAGGTCAATCCCCGGGATACAGGCAATGAGTCTTGGAAGCCAATCTCCTTCTTCTTCAGATTTTCCGTCTATTGGAATTACTTATAGAGATGGAAAAAAAGAAATAGAAGCCGATGTCCTTCAAATATATGGCGACACCGGGTACATTAATCTTTACAATATAAAAGTGTTGGCGGGCAGGCTTCCCTATCACAGCGATACAACAAGAGAATTCCTTATAAACGAGACCTACATGCATATCCTGGGTTTCCAGGACCCAAGGGGCGTATTGGGGAAAAACATATTAGGATTGCCTGTCGTGGGTGTAATGAAAGACTTCAACCAGGAGTCCCTTCACTCCCCTATTAAGCCATTACTGTTTTCTGTAAGTACCAATAATTGTTATACTTTTCATATTGCATTAAAGACCCTGGATGCATGGGGAACAGCCTGGCAAACTACCATTGGTAATATCAAGACTGCATATAAAAAAATATACCCCGATGATGATTTTAGTTGCACCTTTTTTTCTGAAAGCATCGCCAGGTTTTATAAAAGTGAACAAGATATTTCTAGTCTCTTAAAATGGGCGACCGGACTTGCTGTTCTAATCAGTTGTATGGGATTATTAGGGCTCGTAATATACACAACTAAGGTTCGCACCAAAGAAATTGGAGTACGCAAGGTGCTTGGAGCCTCGGTTCCTCAGATTGTTTCTGTTCTATCAAAAGACTTTATCACACTGGTCTTTATCGCATTTTTGATCGCCGCCCCATCAGCCTGGTGGGCAACGTATCTATGGCTGGAAAATTTTGCTTATAAAACGAAAGTAAGCTGGTGGGTATTCCTATTAAGTGGAGCATCTATGACGCTAATTGCTTTACTAACATTAAGTATCCAAACAATCAGAGCTGCCAATGCCAATCCGGTCAAGTCGCTTAGAACAGAATGAGAAATAAAACAACATATATCTGGGATCATTGGCAATGAAATGAGACTTTACATATCATTTCTCCGGGATATATGTTGTTTGTTATCGAGCAACAAATGGTTGTAATAAAAAATAACAAGATATTAGTTTTTATAGAGTACTCCGGACTAACATCCTGTTAAACAGATAGCGTCAGATCTACTTAAACAACTGTGCAGCGCAGCACAATAATAATGCTCATAATCCGTGAAAAGCTTGGCTCCCCTTAATTTCACATCCTTTGTGACTTCAGCCCCACCACTTAATTGCGCAATGATCTTCGGATCATGACTAAAGCCCCAATAGCCTTCTTTGACATCCACGCCGAATATTCCCATGACTTCCGCAAAATCATCATAGCTCAGTGCCTCCTGTATACCAGCAAACTTAAGCGAGACAATACCCACTTCAGCTCTTTCTACAAGGCTGCTCCTGAAATCTCTTATCTGTGCTTGGGATAATTTTGCCAATGGCGTGCTTTTGGATGCTACCACTGCGTCAAAATCCTTGACAGTTCTGAGGATGTTGGCTTTGTGATCATTACGAAGGGTCTTAAGTTCATTACTAGTCTTAGCAAGAACGAAATTTACCTTATACTTTTGTGAACTGGCATCTTTGTTGCCTGATTTAAAGGCCAAAGCCAGGATCGCTCCGGATAATAGAACGACCGTAAACAAGCCTACTAACTTTTTGCTTTTCATAACTTTACTTTTAAATTTAATAAATAAAAAATACAACCATTTGGCCACAGGGGCTTCGATATGAGTAACTATACAGTTATCTAACATATATCCGTTGACAAGCAAATATATCCGGCCTTAGCTACACAGGCGTGCAAATTAGGATCACAATAATAGTTCTCATAAGCATTGAAAAAATTAGGCCCTCTTAACTTACCGTCTTTAGTAATTGTCATATCCCCACTCAGTTGCTGGATAATCCTCGGCTCTTTGCTAAAACCCCAATAGCCATTTTTAATATCCAGGCCAAACATTGCCATGGCTTCTGCGAAATCATCGGCGCTCAATCGTCTTTGTATACGGTCAAATTTCAGTGATACGATCCCTTTGCCAGCCCTTTCTGAAATGCCATTTCTAAAATCATCGAAGTCTTCCCTGGGTATTTTTTTAAACGGAGTATTTTTCGATACCACTTCAGCGTCAAAATCTCTGATGGTTCTGATAATATTGGCTGCAGAATTCTTCCGAAGCGCCTTAAGCTCGCTAATGGTCTTGGCTAGGGTAAAATTTACCTCGTACTTCGGCATATCGGAAGCATGCTTTCCCTCCGTCCTAAAGGCAACTACTATAATCGTGCAGGACACAAGAATGACAAAGCATAAGCGCATCTTTTTTTTATTTTTGATTATTAAACAAAACGCATATCCTATTTGGAAACTGTGGCTTCGATATGGATAACCGTGTAATTATCTTCCGTATTTGCTTTTATAATGATTGTTTTAGTATGAAGACCGGGATCATGGCTTTTACTAAACCGCACCTTGATGTTCCCCTTACCCTGAACAGGTATTGCGTTTTTTGGCCAGTCCACAACAGTGCAGCCGCAACCAGTGGAAATATCATGTATTATAAGTGGCGCAGAGCCAATATTTGTATAATTGAATACATGTTCGACAGTATCACCATCCTTGATTGATCCAAAATTATATGTGCTTTCCTCGAACGAGAACTCACCGAGTTTTTTGTCTTTTTGCAAAGTACTTATGGCGACATTCGATGGCTTGCTATTGCAAGAAAAAAAAGCGAATGAAAATAAAAGCATGAAGACCGTAAAGAGGAGGATATGATAAGGTTTCAAACTTCTTATTTTTATAAAAAAATAATAATGCTTAATGTAATTTAAGCAATAGCTCGCTAGGGACAAAATATAATTACATACTTATCTACACAAAATAAATTCGGTTAACCGCCATTCAAATGCGGTCAACCGCAAACCTTGAAAGGGTTAGGAAAATTTGGTATCTTAAGAATCAAAATCTCCCTGAATGAAATTCACGCCTCATCTATTCTTCCTGTTGTTATTTAGCTGCCAGGGAAAGCCAGACATTACACAAAAGGCAGCCGCCAACAGATCTGAATTGGCGAAAGTGATTTCTTTTTATAGTGAGAAGAAAGAAGACTCACTTAAGCTCCGGGCGGCAAAATTTCTCATTAGTAATATGGAGGGAAAATTTTCACTTGTGGGCGAAGGACTGCAACGTTTTTTTAAATTTTGCGATTCCATCTCAAACCAGTCGATACCCCCCACTGCTTATAAACAAGCATTTATTGCATTTGAAACAATAAATGGCAGTATGGTAGGACAACCGGCAAAAATGCCGGACCTTGAATCCATATCTTCGGCATATCTGATTAAAAATATCGAGGAAGCTTTTACCAGTTGGGATCAGGCGGCATGGAAAGGAAAAGTAACATTCGATGATTTTTGCGAATACATTCTTCCCTACCGAATTGGGAACGAATCCTTCGAAGATTTCAGGACCGCTCTACATCGGAAATATAAATTCGGAGAGATATCCCAATGCAATATGCAAATGGCAGCAGACTCGATATTGAGCCGTACCCGCAGCCCAGGCATGTTCCTGTTCCAGTTCCCCGATAACGTTCCCAGCTTCCCCATTTCAGTGTTGCAACATCTCAAGGGTGGTACCTGTATAGAATCCAGCAGCCTGTCCATATATATAATGAGGTCATTCGGGTTGCCCGTTGCACAGGACTTCACCCTCCAATGGCCACACAGAGCCAATGGTCACGCATGGAGCGCTCTGGTTATTAGCAAAGACTCCTGTATCGACTTTGAAGGTGTAAATGCCGGTAAAATAGGAGGACATCTCTTGATAAACACAGGGAACAAAATTGCCAAAGTATACAGGAGAATGTACAGCAGGCAACCTGGTAGTCTGGCAATCATTCATGGCAATGAGGAAATTCCTGAAATTTTTGACGACCCTTGTTTAAAAGATGTCTCTTCATGCTACTATAATGGTGTCAGTGTAGCAATAAACTATGACGGAAATCTCCCCAATCAACGAAAATTCGCCTATTTATGTGTTTTTGATAATGCAAATTGGACACCAATATGTTGGGCCGAAGCAAAGGATGGGAAAATCATATTTAAAGGGATGGGTAAAAATATTGTTTATTTACCCGCTATATATGTCGATGGAAAATTTAAACCCATCGCACCTCCACAGAAAGTCGATTCATTAGGATCCGTATATGCCTTGGTTCCGCAAGCAACCGCTCTACAAACCTTTTATCTGAAAAGAAAATACCCCATCTTTGATTGGTGGGATTCAAGGACACTGGCATTAATAGGGGGGCGCTTTCAAGCCTCTAATAAAGCAGATTTCAGCGACGCCGTGGACATATATAGGATTACCCAGGCACCCGAAATGAATTACCAAACTGTAAAGGTAACACTTAACTCAAAGTTCAGATACTGGCGATATCTTCCCCGTGATTCAACCTATGGAGATATTGCCGAGTTACAGTTCTTTGATACGCAAGACCAACAGGTTACTGGCCATCCTATAGGCTCGCAGCAATCGGATCCCGAAAATGGGTTGCAAACTGCATTCGATGGAAACCCGTTGACTTTCTTCCAGGGACTGACCTCGATGGGTAACTGGGTAGGAATGCGATTTGATACACCAAAAAAACTTTCCAAAATAAAATTCCTTTGCCGTAATGATGACAATTTCATAAACCAATCGGATATGTATGAACTATTCTGTTGGAATAATGAACAATGGCAATCTCTGGGCACGCGCACCGGCGACTCTACCCAAATGTTGATATTCGACCATGTACCGGGGAATGGGTTGTATCTGCTACACGATCAAACCCGCGGAAAAGAGGAAAGGATATTCACTTTCGAAAATGGCAAACAAATATGGTGGTGAATATCAAATTCCAATCCTCAGGCCATGAAAAAAATAAATACCGCATTTTTACTCCTCATTCTGATATCCCCCTGCGTTCATTTTATAGCATTTGACCCGAGAGTGCTTGATTGGCAAGTAGTCTATATCCAATCCATTATTTTACTATTTTCTATTTTCACTTTCAGCCACTTGCTCACGAAAAAAATAACCATAGTACTTACTCCTGCAGACTACATTGTCTTTTTTTTCATTTTAGTCTCATTTTTACGCCTGATCTTCACTGATTACTTTTCTCCCAAAAATGAAACGCTCCTTAATCTTTTACTTTTTCTGATATTGTATATCTCTTTAAGAAGCATAGAAATAAAACTAATAGAAAACATAATAAATTTCGCATTTCCGGCTGCAGGGTTGCTGTTTTCTCTTTATGGCATGTTGCAATTTTCCGGAATACTGAAGTACAATAATCCATTCTTTAAGATGGGAGGCCCTTTTGCAAACCCAAGCATGTTCGCTAACTTCCTTTGCCTTACCATACCTTTTTCCATAATTAATATCTACAAATCATGCATAGAGAAAGGTGTTCTCTTCCGGATTTTAATGATTACAAGTGCGTCGTTTTCCTTTGTTGTCGTCTTATTAGGTCTTGAAAGATCGTCATTGGTTGGGATCGTGGTCGGCCTCATTATTATTGCAGCCGGAAAAATAACGATGAGCAACCCATCCGGTTTTTTTTCATTGCTGTCAAATGGGAAAAAAACAGCAATAGTAATTACCATTGCTGCTGCTGGCATGTTGGCATTATACCTTTTACGCCCCACTTCCGCCCACGGCAGGATCCTGATCTATCAAAACACGTTGACATTAATCAAAGATTATCCCCTCTTCGGTATTGGACCGGGAAAATTTCCAGCTGTATACCCTCTATACCAGTCCAATTATTTCAATGCCCTGCAGCAAAGCACATCCGACCAGTTAGTTGCCGACAATGTCCAGGTCGCGTTCAATGAATATCTTCAGATCGTCGCCGAATTGGGTCTTCCGGGCTTGATATTAATTGTATTGGGGCTGTCCTATTGGATTAAACTCGTTAAAAAAACATATAACTCATATCAGCCATCCGTCTCTCCTCCGGTGATCGCATCCTTATCCTCCATTGCGGCCGTAGCGATCTTCTCCTACCCTTTCAGAGATTTCGTAATCCTATCCTACGTAGTAATACTGATCTCTGCAGTAAGACCCCGGGATGAAAAATCTGTTGAATACACGCTTACACCATTAGTTAGAAACGGTGTTTTGTCAACACTATTAGTGATTGCCATGGGAACAGGCATAATAAATTCTTATTTGACCAATGCTCAATACAAATGGGAAATTCTTGCATTAAGTCAGGAGGATTCGGATAAAAAACTAAAAAAATATAATGAGATATATTCAACTTTAGACAACAACGGCCGGTTTCTCTACAATTACGGAGTCGAGTTATCAACAGACAATGATTACATGCAAAGTCTGACAATGCTGGAAAAAGCAGGGAAATATTTCACAAACACTGACCTGTTGGTGTACCTGGGAGACGATTATCTTGGAATAAAAAATTATGAAAAGGCAAAAGAATATTATATGAAGGCTGTTACCATGGTACCTAAGAAATTCTTACCCAAATATGCACTGATGCAGTATTATCAAACCATACATAATAAAAGATCTGCTGATAGCCTGGCAGAAAAGATTCTAACTGCAAAAATTATTTACCCCTCTGCCGAAATATATACCATTAAAGGTCAGGCATTGGAATTATTAAAAGATTGCAATCAATGATATCGGAAGGCAAAAAAATAAACCACGGAATAGAGATCCTCAGAGGGTTTTCCGCATTGATCATCGTTTTCTTCCATATTATAGATCATCATGACATCCTCGACCTCGACTACTTTCCGACTGCATTGGGCCGGTTTAAACCTTCAGGACAATTGGCCGTTCTGCTTTTTTTTGTATTGTCCGGATATGTCATAGGGGTAAACCACGGAAACAAACTAGCCGGCCGGAATTTGTGGACCTATTTAAAAAAAAGATTCGTAAGAATATACCCTATTTATTTTATAGCCATCCTGTTAGGTATTCTGGTGGCACCCTACCCCTATCCCTGGCAGGTGATCGTCGCAAATTTCACGCTGACGCAAAATATAGTTTACGAGGTCCTCGGCACTAATGGCCCCGCATGGTCGCTAAATTATGAAGTTTTATTTTACTTGCTCTTTATCCCCGTCTCCCTCTTTAATATAAAGCCTTCCATCGCTTTTATCTTTTCACTGATTATCGGCACCATCAATCTCTATCTGCCTTTCAACCCGCTGATTTCTGCATATGCTTATGGGTTTTGCTTTTGGCTGTCGGGGTTGTTTATAGCCCGGAATTTTAAGGAAACTTATACCAGGCCAAACCTTCCGGCACTGCTATTTTACATTTTGGGGATAGGGAATATTATTGGAGAAAATGCTTTTTTCACCATTGAAGGACTTTTGTCAAAGATAAAAGCACCTGTATTCAAGGAGAACTTATGGTTATGGGATCAACAAATGGTTGGCGTAAACGACCTTTTGTTCATCCCCTATTGTTTCATGATTGTCCTATTTTTTGCAGGTAAGACTCTAAGATATAAAACCCACCTATTCATAATTATCCAGGTAATTCCCTTATTCATTGTATACCGTTTATTTAACGATCCATCCAATCTACCGCCTCAACTTTATATCAGCATTGCTTATCTGGCTATAGCGCTATTGATCTGTTTTATCCGGGTGCCAGACCTGCATCTGCGAAAGATCGGGCTATGGTCGGCAGGCATTTCTTATGGATTATATATGATCCACTACCCATTTCTGTTCCTGTTTGGCAGATTGTCCCTTTCGAATGACAATTTGTTACTATATATAGCTCGGGTAATAATATACTTGTCGGTTATATCGCTTACAGCATGGGTACTGGAAAAAAGATTGCAGCCTGCGATTAGACGACCGTTGATGCCTAATCTTCCTTAATAACAGCCCTCACTTCGTCTCCCGTCAATGGCTCCGCAAAAACCTTTACATTGTCCATGTATCCGTTGAATATCCTTAGCTCGGGAAATTCTTCGTTCCTACCTAATATCCATTTATTGGATACCGACATATTCACTTTCCCTTCCACTCTAGCCTCTCCCTTCAGTTCTCCATCTATATACACACGAAGCTGGTCACCTTCACATACTCCCGCAATGTGATGCCAGTGGCATATCCAGTTTGCCGGTAAGTCCACTGTACAATCTCCCCTTCCCCAGCCTCCGGCGAAAAAAGTTAGTTTCTTATTATCCGTCACTTGTAAAACATGGCTGTCTCCTTTTGTAAGAATGTCCACTAACCCCTCACACTGTACCGTGGGATAAACATTGACCATCATAGAAATAGTTTCTCCCATCCTGTCCAGTGACTGTGAACGCCGTACCACCAGGTAAGCTTCCTTGCCAAACAGCGGATAAGAGCCCCCTCCTATTACTCCTGTATCATTCCTTACAATCACACCTTCATTACCATAGCCCGATCTGTCTTTTACCAGGCTGTCCCCGGCAGTCTTATTCAGAGAAAGGTCCAGCAAGATCGACTCGCGCCAATCCCGATATATTTTACATTTTTCAGCCGATCCCATTACACTGATGGTATACACTCCTTCATTGGGAATATGCAGCAGTTGCGATACTGTCCTGCACTCACCCGGATCGAGTTTTATGCTGTCAACAACCACCGTATCCTTATTAACCCTGACAGGAACGCTCAATAAACCTGCCTCGCCCCCTATGTTTCGAACAATAAATGAAATGGACTGCGATTCTCCCTTTTTGACCAACGGGCTCACCGCAAGATCTGACGCCTCCGCCTGCGCTCCTTTACCATCCCTGATAACCTCTACCTCCCGTGTACCCTTTACCCCTTCTATCTTAAGCTTCGTCCTTCCAAATGCATACAGCCGGCAAGACACAGAATCGATGACGGTCGCCCCTGATGCGGCAAGGCAATTCTTTTCACCTATGACCCGTCCGTTGGCCATCAACCTTACTATCTTCGTTCCCATGCTACCCCTGTTTTTCAGAGTGAATGTCACGCTGAATGATTCATGAGGCCGCACTTTATCCTTTCTAACGGAAATACCCGTAATGGAAAAATCGGGGCTGTTTCCCCCTATTGGGCCATACCCAGGCATTGAACCCATGATAAACTCAACCACCCCTCCTTTAGCGATCAGCGCATGTGCCAGGGACAGGCCCTTACAACGCTTGTGATCAACCAGCATTCCCCGGACATACCGATTCTGGGCAGAAATGCCAGGAGCCTTTATCACCAGGTCCCGCCCCCCCGCAAGATGCAGGATCGACTTTCGAAAAAGCGGCGTGCCCACATCATACACCGGCCTCCCCGGACACACGGGATAAAATCCCAGGGCGCTGAAAACATACCAGCTCGACATCGAACCCAGATCATCATTGCCCGGAAGCCCTCCGGGTGTGGCGGCAAACCGGCCGTCCCGGATGCTGCTCACCCATTCCTGCGTTTTATCCGGATGATCGGCATAATTGAAAAGGTACGGTATATGGAACACCGTTTCATTATCAAATAGAATATCCTGTCGCTTCAACGCTTCGTTCAGTCTCTCCGTAAAAGCATCCCCACCTCCCATCAGGTTTACCAGGTCTTCCGGATGCTGCGGCGCAAAATACGAATACACCCATTTGTCCCCTTCCTTATATCCGCTGTTACCCCGCTCCCCATCCCTGGGCAATATGAATAGCCTGTTCGGATCAAATAGCTGCCTGTAATTATATCCCTGGTCTCTCCTTCCCCCAAACCATGCAACCACCCAGTCATCATATGCATATTCCACCGTTCTCGTCACTGACTCGGGATAGGTCGAAGGAATATATCCCAGCTGCCGGTAGACGTTTCTGTCGTCCTGTAAGTAAGGTGTGTCGATCACTCCCCTTCGCATAGCGGCATACGCTTCAACGCTGTCATATCCGCGAATACCTTTCCCCCACGAATCCGCGATCACCGCCACCGCATGGTTTCCCGTCATAGGGTCCAGGGGTAGGTGCCCCGTCTGCCGGTAGATATCCAGCAGCGATAGCACCATGTCCCGTTGCCGCTGCGGGAACAATAAGCAAAGCAAAGGATGCAGGCTGCGAAATGTATCCCAGGCTGAAAAACCTCCATATTCGCGTTGTCCCGAAGCCTGGTGAATAAGCCCGTCTTGCCCCCTGTACCGTCCGTCCACATCGGAAATGATCCAGGGCAGCAACGCTGCATGATACAACGCCGTATAAAAGATCTTTTTCCTGTCTTCCCGCTCGTCATCGACCTCGATGACACTTAGCTGTTTCCTCCAATCTGCACGGGTCTTCTCCAGAACAGCATCGAATCCAAGCCCACCCGTTTCTTTGTCGATGTTATTCAGCGCGCTGGCTTCCGACACGGAAGACGCGCTCACCCGTAGAAGGACCTCACTGGTTCCCTCAGGGAAAACGATCACCAGTCCGTCATCCACCACCTGCTCAGCAGAGCTGGCCCGGTCGAATTGCACAACAATTCCGTACGTGCCGTATAACAGCAAAGGACTACGGCGAATGATCTTTCCCATACCACCGATAAAGACCTTCGCCGCAGTGCCCGATGGAAAACGCATGCGAAAAAAACCCACCCTTTCCGAAGCCGTGGCTTCCACAATGGTATTGTCAATAAACTGAACTTTATAATACCCCGGCGCAGCTGCTTCATCAGCGTGCCTGAACAATTTACTTTCTCCCATCCCTCTAACCACGGGCATGATCTTCATCCTTCCCGCAGAACCATTGGGATAGCCGCTCATGTGATGCAGACAGCTGAAAAAGAAAATGGTGCTGTCATGATAGTCATATCCTCCCGTAGCCTTTGTCTCCGGGGTCAGCTGCATGGCCCCCCAGGGCGCTACGGCTCCGGGATAAGTCCCCCCTTCATTACCCCATCGCGTGTATACATCGCTTTTGGCCGTCCCGATGAAAGGGTCCACATAAGACAGCAGATCACGGTCTTTATAATGCATGATCTCCCTGCTCGCTTTCAGTTCCGGAACGATCGCTACTTCCGCCGGACGCTTACCATCCTCGTCGAAAATAATCAGTTCATTCATCCCCTCCTTCATCCAGCATTCAGGGATATAAAGACCCGGTGCAGGGATCTTTTCAGGGAATCGGCCCAGGTTGTGCCCATTGACCCAGACGGAACCATGGCCCAGCCCCTGTGTCGAAACTCTCCATATCAAATGGTCGCCAGGAGGTTGCACCGGCGCATCGAAGGTCGTGCGGTAAAAACAAGGGGTCATCGTATCCCCGTCATGGATATCCGCATAGCGAACACCAGCCGTATCCCCGAAGCCTCCGCACATCCGCCAACCTGCTACTTCCTTCACATCGGAAAGGTAGTCCAGCTTCACTGCCTGATCGATTCCGCCTTCATTGGAATAGTTCTCTATAAAGATAGTGAGCGTCAGCGGCCTGGTCATCGTATCCAGGCCATCCAGTTGCACCTTGAAAGGGATGTTCCATCCCTCATGCCTGGTTAGCCGCCTTCCATTGAGATATACCGTGGCATTTTCATCCACGCTGCGAAAGATCAGCTGCCCCTTTGTTATGCCCGCCGGTAACTCCGGCAGCACCGTTCGGAACCAGGCTGTCCCCTGTTGCCTGGAAAATATATCCTGTCCGATGGTATAGTCTTTCCATTCCTCCTTTCCATCTTTCGAATATTGCCAGCCCCCTAATATATGCCTTAAAGGACCTCCTTTCACCACGCTCGCTGTCCCCGTCAGCCCCTTGCTGTCCACATCCGACATATCTCCCATGAAACCAGCCAGCTTATCACGCCCGTCATGAGCCGTAAAAAGGGCAAGGGTATGCATGCCTTTCGAAAGGGCGAGCGCAGCTTCCCCCTCATGAAGATGGATGCGCCTCACCGGCGCACCATCGACAAAGATCGTGGCCCTGTCCCCTCCCTCTACCTGCAGCGTATAGTTACCGTCTTCCTTTATTTCAATCTGGCTGGAATACCAGGCCCAGGGCGCCCCATTGCCATCTGATCCCATTTGCTTCGGACGGGCCGAGAGCAGCCACTTATCTCCGGCTTTCGGAACGGTTACTTTTTTCATCTGCCAGCCCGAGAGCGAAAGGGTCCTGATATCCCGGTGTTCCGGCATCTCATCTATTGTCAGCCGCCGCTCTCCGTTGGCATCAAACATCCGCACCGGAAACGCCCGCTTGTCCCCCCACGTTTGTTCTGCAAAAATGGAAGCCCCTTGCATCCGCCCAACATAGCCCGGGCCAACAATAACGCCCTTCTCTACAAACCAGGTCCGGTCTGCCAACTCCCCGCTCATAGCAATTATCCGTATTCTTTGCCCGCCGACAGAAAAACTATAGGTAGCAGCGCTGTCACCACCCCTGAATAAGTCCTTGAACACAACTTTCCCATTACTCGTCACGAAATGCTCCGTCTCCGGCACTGACACAACCTTCCCCTTGACGGAAAAATACAATTCGGCAGGGGTGCCCTCCTCACCATAGATCACCATCGTGGTAAAGGCGCCTTGCTTATCAATGCCCAACAATCGTACAGGCCCCCATTCCAATACCACTCCGGATGCAACGGAGACATTATGAATAACAGACACGATCTCTCCCGGCCCGATTGACAATGGCCCCTGCGCTGGCAACGTAGCAACGTCCCCGACGGTTATCTGCACTTTCCGGGCAGCCCCGGAAGGGTTATCCGCAAACAACAGATCACCCGCACGGCTTTGCCTGGCAGTCACCTTTATCAAACTATCCTTACAAACATGCTTCCATATATCCGTGGCATCCTCGCTGTTCTCCAGCACCTCCGCCATACTTCTGGCAAACCAGGCGGCTTTTTTAAAGCTGTAATAAATTGGCCGCAGATCCCCTGCCTGTCCGACAGCCGCTCCATAATCATACGATGCGGCATCCTCGTCATTATTGGTAAATCCAAAATTGCTGCCCCCGTGGGCCATATAATAATTATAGCCGCTGCCTCCATGAGCAATGATTTTCCAGGTCCTTCGCGCATATTCCCGGGCATCATGCTCCGTGGAGCCGTAACCGTTGTACCATACGCTCCAGAACTCCGTGGACATCCAGGGACTGGGCCTGGCCGGATCATCCAGTCTTGCGGGATCTCCCCTGTGATCCGTGACAACGCCGCCGCCATCGCCGGCAGGATCGCTGGCATGATGCAGGCCGCTAAAAAAATAAGGCACTTCCATACCCATCGAAAGTGCCTTTTTCTGCAGATGCCGGAAATATCCATCCGGCATATAGGTACCCCAGCCCTTGTTATGTTCGTTCTCCAGCTGTACCAGGATCACCGCCCCCCCTCGATGGATCTGCTGGCCGCATACGATCGGCAATAATTTATCGAAAAAACGATCCACATACTTTTCAAACTCCGCATTATCTTCACGCACACGAACGCCCGGCTTGAAACGCAGCCACAATGGATAGCCGCCGTTGTCCCACTCCGCACAATAATAAGGCCCCACCCGCACGATGGCATAGAGGCCCATGCTTTTCACCAGACGAAGAAAAGCGCCCAGGTCATGATCCCCGCTGAAATCGAATTTTCCTTCCTCCGGCTCATGCCAGTTCCAAAAGGTATAGATCTCGATGCAGTTAAACCCGGCCCGTTGCAATCGCAATAACCTGTCTTGCCAAAGCTCGTGCGGTATACGCGCATATTCCAGCCCTGCCGAGACAAGAAAGGTCCGCCGGCCATTTACCAGAAACCCTTTGCTGTCAAAATCTATGAAGCGCTTCGCAACAGCAGCGCCGGGAAAGATATGGTCATTGGTCGCCACGGGCTCCTGCATGGCTGCAAAATATTTCTTAAACATCGCGGTAACAGCCTGTACTTCATCTCCCTTCACCACAGCAGCATAAGCGTCATGACCATTCACCCACTGCCATTCCCAATCCTTCACCTCCTTATCGAAAGCCTTCCAGTCGAGGTCCACGCCGGCAGCCAGGGCCTGCTCCATCCGGCGAAAGAACAGCTCCCACCGGTGTTTATAAAAACCTTTGATCAGCCCGCTCCACTGACGGCAGGAATACTCCCGCAAACCACTTTCCTTATCTCCCCAAAGTGTAACGAGGTCCCGCGCATTCTTCTCATACAGGTCGGATTCCGATGCCGTCGCCCCGCATGCCCTCGCTTCCTTGATCCATTTGTCCAACAGAAAGTCCCGGCGTGTCGCCAGCACCCGGTCCATATCGTCCATCAAAGTCAGGAACTGCCGGCTGTTGCGGCGAAAAGCCGCCGTATCCTTCTCTTTCCACGCAGCGGCAAAACGCTGCTGTAATACGGAGGCATAGTTGGCCAACACCTGCCGGGTGATATCCACCAGGTCATACCGGTAGCCGTCACTGCCTTTCAGCCTGGGCGCCGCCTGGACAAAGATCTTCCAGGCCTGTTGCAATACTGCCGGATCATAGCTTAAATGAGTGTTCACCCGGTCGACAGCCGGCTCCAGTGTGGGCCGCGCCTGAATAATGGACTCCATACCGCCTTCCGTCAATCCGCCATTATAAACACTACCCTCCAATAGACCCCAGGCCGTATCCACCGATTTATCGCTTACACCATACCGTTGTAAAGCATAATCACGCAGCCACGCCTTCAGGTCCACCGGTCCGTCCTGCCACACATTTTCCAGCATCAGCTGGTACAATGCAGGATTCTGTTCGATACCCTCCGGCGTAAGACCTATGCCTGTCATCCTGCCCGCGGCAGGATCGTGCAACGCCTTTGAAGGATCTTCGGCGGCATGACTCATCCTTCCCCAAAGACTGATGTTGCCCCCGAAATTATGCAGCATGTTCCATATCCAGGGTTTGCCATAATAGGCTTCCGTCCTGTTCCACACCGGGTGGCTCTCGCTATAAAGGTCCAGCAGGATCATATGATCGTCCGGCACGGCTTTCAGCAGCGCCTGTATCTGGGTGGGCTTCCAGTATGCCGCATTGTAATGGAACATCCACCCCTGCATGACCCAAATGGCTTTTGGGTCCGCTTGCGCCATGGAAGCATATACTTTCCGGCTCATCCCATCCAGGTACAGGGAATCGCTGGTGGGAGGCACATTCTCATTGAACGTATCGGCCGAATAAAAATGGTCCGTCCCGAAAGCCCGTGTCTGCGCCTCGATAAATTTTTTGCCAATGGTCTCGAAAAGAGGATCCGAAGGATCGAGTATATACACATCGTCGAAGCCGGCATCCCAATTCGTTTTCTTTACTTTAGCCTGGGGAAACCTGTCTTTGAATGAAGGTGGAACATGCCCCGTGAATGCAGGCAGCACCGGCTTCATCCCAAAGGACCGTTCGGCCTGTAATATCTTTTTCTGCAGGGCGGCATGGCTCTCCTTCCAATGCGCGGGCAAAGGACCGCCCCAGGCATCGATATTCCCCATCCACAACCAGGAAAAATAAGCAGGCCCGCTGAAGAATCGGTCCAGCTCCTTGTCCTGGAATCCCATTTCCCGGTAGACTTCCTGCCAGATAGCCTCTTCGCCCGTAAGGGCCAACGGCATATTGATACCATTCAGCGCCATCCAGTCGATCTCACGCTGCCAACGGTCCCAGTCCCACCATGCGATGGAATATTGAAAAGTACAATAATTGAGGTAGTAGCGATATTGATAAGGCGTGGCGCGATGTACTTTCTTCCGGACAGCAGGCAACACCCCCGGCAGCGGCGCAGGCGCCCCATTCCAGGTGATCAGGCGGTGACAATAGTTCTTCAGGTAATAATTGAGCGCCGAAGCTACACTGAGGCCATTGCTGCCGCGCAGCACGATCCTGTTCCCCCGCCCGTCCAGCTCAAAAACATCCTTGCCACCTTCCTGCGCAATATATTCCACTTCAAATTGGACAGCCTTATCCTTCACTATTCTTTGTAAGAATGCTCCCAGCGACGCTTTATCCAACTGAGCATATGCCATCCCGCCGGACAAGACCAGCAGCACACAAATGATATATTTCATTTTGCAAATTACCTACTTATAATTGGGATTTTGTGTGATCACTCCCTTACTTTCATCAATGACCACCTGCGGAATGGGCCAGTAATAGTTCTTCGGACGTGTAAACGTACGCGCCGGCAATGCAACGGCATGGTTATATGGCTGCAAGGTTGATGCATACTTAGGCTTGCCGACAATAGTGTCAAGGTTCACCACGCCTGCTTTGTCCCAACGCACCAGGTCCTGGAAGCGTGTGTTCTCGCCACCCAGCTCTACGCGGCGTTCGTGGATAAGATCATTGATCGTCGCGCCCGTAATAGCCGTAAGCCCGGCCCGCTCCCGAACGGCCTTGATCTCCGCGTCTCCGGCGCCAGCTCCGCTGGTCCGGATCTTCGCTTCCGCCACCAGCAGGTAAACATCGGCCGTACGTAGCAGGGGTTGCTTGAGGTCGCCGTCCAGGTTGCCGGAACCATCCGGGTTATAGGCAGTATACTTCCGGAGACAGTAGCCGGTGGTGGGAGAATTGCTCGGCAACATCCTGCCGGTTGACTGCCCTGCCTTGCCTGTGAACATCTGGTAAGCATCCGAGGGAGCTATCTCGATCATGGTCGTCTGGTTCGGAATACTGTCTCCCACAGCCAGAATGGTAGTCCGCTTGCGGACACTATCACCCGTTTCGAACTGGGATACAAAATTCTCCGTCGGGTGATGAAAACCCCATCCATTCCAGGCACGCGGCGTGAAATAAATATTGATAGGAGAATTGTTGTAGTTGTTCTTATTCCACACCGCAAAAAGGATCTCCGTATTGCTCTCCTGGCTGCCCAGGGTAAAATTGTCCGTATATTTTGAAGCGAGCGCATAATTGGCATTGCTGGTCACCATCGTTCCATAGGTGATCGCCTTATCCAATTTCTCCCAGGTCATATACAGCTTGGTCAGCAATCCCCAGGCCGAACCTTTTGTTACCCTGCCCTTGTCGCTGGCCCCATAGCTCTCCGGCAACAGGTCGGCGGCTTTCAGCAGGTCCGATTCAATTTGTGCACGCACAGAATCCACTGATGACTTGGGTATATTATAGTTCCCGTCCAGCACATTCGCTTCCAATATCAGCGGCACTTCCCCGAAGATCTGGTTCAGCACCCAATAACCATGGGCCCGGAGGAAATACGCTTCCCCCATAGACCGGTTGCGGATATCGTCGCTTAACACCGGCACCTTGGGCACATAGATGATGGCATTATTGGCGCGTGCGATCTGCTCGTAAGACCAGCTCCAGGTAGGATGCAGCTGGTAGGCCGTCGCATCGGCCGTAAACCGCTCGATGGCCCACATGTCCGGATGGTCACCATCTATAGCTATGTCATCGGACGCATCGTCAAAGGCATACAGGTTGTGTCCCACCCCTTCTTCCTGCGTCAGCACATTGTAGATCCCGTTGATCCCGGTGATCACGTCGCTTTCATTACGCCAATAGGTTGCTGTGGTATATGTGCCCACCGGCTTTATGTTCAAGGAAGTTTTTACACAGCCGGCAAACAGCAGGCCCAGGGTCACGCTGCCCGTTACTATCTTGCTATATGTTGCTTTATGTAGGTTCATTTGATTAAAAATTAAAGGTTGCACCGATGGTGAAATTCCTTGCAGGCGGATATTGAGCTACGTCCACGCCCCTTTGCCTGTTGCCGTCTGTATAACCCAGCTCAGGTGTGTATCCCCGGTACCCGGTGATCATGAGCAGGTTGTAAGAGCTGACATAGATCCTTGACTCCGGGAGTTGCCAGCTGCCCACCATCGTCCGTGGCAACGTATACCCGAGGGTCAGCGTTTTCAGGCTCACATAATTGCCGCTCTCGACCCAAAGGTCGGAGCTCCGGTTGTTGACATTCAGGTTAGCCTTGCTGAGGCGGGGTATGCTGTTGCTGGTGTTCGGACCATGCCACCTGTTCACAGCCTCGGCATACATGTTGAAGAACTGGGTGCCGTCCAGGCCCGTCATCCGGTCGGCATTGTACAGCTTGCTGCCCAGTTGGCCACTGAAATTCCAGCTAAGATCGAAGCCTTTAAAGCCCAGGCTGCCATGGAACCCGAAAGTGAACCGGGGATTGGGATCGCCCAGCTTCACACGGTCCTTGTCATCGATGACCCCGTCCCTGTTGATATCCACAAATCGGACATCGCCGGGTTTGATATTCGCCTTGTTCGGATCGTTTGCAATACCCGCATCCTTGTTGATATCATCCTGTGACTGGTACAGTCCGGCCGTCCTGAACCCATAATAGGATGCAATGGGCTGGCCTTCATAGGTCCTGGAAGTTTCCAGGGATTGACGGCCATAGAACACTGACCCGATGTAGGTATCTTTTGATCCATAAAGATGGGTGACCTTATTGCTCAGGAAGGCCGCATTGATACCCAGCGAGTAGCTCAGCTTGCCCGCTGTATTTTGATAGGTCAGGTCCAGTTCCACTCCATGGTTGTTCAGCGTTCCCTGGTTCTGGTCGGGCACCGTCACATTTCCATAAATGCTGGGCGCAGCGCCATAGGTCTCCACCAGTGAGACGGGTACCAGCATATCCTTGGTGTCCTTGTTAAAATAAGTAAGGGTTCCCGTTAGATGATTCCTCAACAGTCCGAACTCAAGTGAGATATTTGTCATTTCCGCCCTTTCCCAGGTGATGTTCGGGTTGGAAAGACCGACGATATAAGAGGCGTTCACCACCTGGGCAGGATCGCCGAAATTATATTGATTGGTTGCAGACAAATTGCCTAAGAACTGGAAGTCGTTCACATTCTGGTTACCCAGCTGTCCCCAGCCGCCTGTGAGCTTAAGACTGTTGACAAAAGCGACATTGTTCTTGAAGAAATTTTCGTCGGAGACCCTCCATCCCAGCGAGAAGGCTGGAAAATAGCCCCACTGGTGACCGGGAGGAAATTTGCCGGACCCATCCGCACGCATGGTCGCCGTCGCCAGGTATTTCCCTTTGTAGGCATAATTGCCACGTACGAAATAGGATATGAGCACCGTAGGATTTAAATTGTATCCATTGGCTCCGCTGTTGTTTCCCCCCGAGAACTGGTTGCTGCCGCTGCCATTGTCCAGTATCAGCTGGTTGGGGTCCGTATCAGAAAAACCGGTCCTTTGCGCATAATACGAGCTTCCCTTGGATGTTTGTCCCGAATAGCCGCCCGTTAAGGTCAGCGAGTGGTCCGTCCCGAATTGCCCGTTATAGGTGAGGTAGATCTCGTTCAGCAAAGAAGAATATTCCGTATGGCTTTGCTTCAGGCTGGCCAGCTGGTTTACCCGGACCTGGTCCGGCGTAGCAGGATAGAACTCATATCTTTCCTGCATTTCCTGATCATAGCCCAGGTTGCCGCGAAGCTTCAAACCCTTCAATATCTCTATTTCGATATAGGCATTCGCCAGCAGGTTATTGTTAGTGGTATGGATGTCGTTCGTCGTGGCGGTGAACACCGGGTTATTGATGTCCCCAAATTCCGACTTGCCCTTTGAAGACCCCCATTTGCCCGTGGAATCTGTATACACAGGAATGGCAGGATTGAAGCGCAGAGCGCTCCAGACAAGACCTGTCTGGGTGGAACGCGTTTCAGGAGAGGCCCCGCTGCGCTTGCTGTACAGGAAATTCTCCCCCACTTTGATCCTGCTGCCCAGTCGGTGCTCCGAGTTGATCCTGGCGCTGTATCGCTTAAAATAGGAATTGATGATCAGCCCCTTTTCATCGTAATAATTACCGGAAAAACTGTAATTGGAATTACCACTGCCACCCCGGATAGCCAGATCGGCGTTATTGACCTTGCCAGTGCCGAACAAAGCCCGCTGCCAATCCGTACGCTGCACCGCATTGGCCGGATCTTGCCAGAACTCTACATTCGGACCCGTGGTGACTGAATCATTTGCATAAGCCTCCAGCTTTAAAGGCGCTAGCTGTGCAGCCGTTGCCAGCTTCAAATACTTTGCTACATGGCTGACGCCGGTGTACCCATTGGCGCTGATCTTCATCTGGTCGCCGTAGCTTCCTCTCTTAGTTGTGATGAGCACAACCCCATTCGCGGCCCGTGTACCATAAATAGCGGAAGAAGACGCATCCTTTAATATTTCGATCGACGCAATATCATTTGGGTTCACATCATTCATCGTCCCCGCAGGCACGCCATCGATGACCACCAGCGGATCGGAATTGTTCAACGTACCCGTACCACGGATCCGGATGGCAGGCTCACTGCCCGGCGCACCGTCCGCCCGAATGATATCTACGCCGGATGCACGCCCCTGCAACGCAGCGGAAGGACTGCTCACCGGTATATTCTTCATGTCATCCCCTTTCACCGTGCTGATGGTCCCCGTCACATCCCGCTTCCGCTGACTGCCATAACCCACGACCACTACTTCATTCAGACCTGCTGCACTCGGCTGCAAAGCAATCTCCAGGGATTTCTGCCCCTTGACAGAAACCGTCTGCGCCTTATACCCTACATAGCTTATCTCCAAAGTGGCATCTTCCGGCGCATCGATGGTAAACTCGCCTTTTTCATTGGTCGTCACCGTCCTGTTGGCGCCCTGCACCTTCACCGTAACGCCGCTCAACGGCTTACCCGTCTCGTCCACGACCCGGCCCTTCACCTCGGCAAAAACTGCCGGTGTCGCATTTTCGCTGCCAGCTGGCGAGATGATCACCAGGTCCTTATCAGTAATGGTAAATTTGAATTTGGTGCCCAACAATATATTCAGTACCTCCGGCAGGCTTGCCTTGTTCACCTTGATATCCACTTTACCCAGCTGATTCAATAGCCCATTGTTGTAAAAAAACCGGTAGGAACTCCCTTTCTGTATTGCGGTCAGTATCTTGCTGACCTCCATTCTTTTGTAATTCAGGCTGATCTCTCCCTGGGAATAGCTGTTTGCGGATACCTGCAAACAGGTAATGAGCATAATGGCAAAACTAACCTTCATAAGCAGGAGAAATTTTAACAATGGCAAGGGCAGGCCGAAAGCCCCCGCCGTTTTGGATTTCTTCATATATTTGTTTTGGTTGATTAATTAAAGGAGTACAACAGTTTGACGGCTATGTACTCCATGATTTCTCGTCCGGAGAAGAGTTCACGCTCTTCTCCTTTTCATGTATTCATAATTTATAATATATTAATTGTTCTGTGTTTACTGTTTCGAGAGATAGATCGTTTTCCCTTCCACCTTGTATCTGAAACCCGTCGTCATTTTCAGGATCTGCAGCACTTCGTCGATGCTCTCTTTTTCAAATACGCCGCTGATATGCTCCTGCAGCAGTCGCTCGTCACCAAAACGGATACTGACGTCATATTTCCTTTCCAGCATATGCGCCACTGCCTCAAAGGATTCATCATTGATCACCAGCTTATTATTTACCCACGCCGTCTCGACAAAGCCGTTGTCGGTACTTTGAGGTAGCCGCTGCACCTGGTAGCGAAGGGCGTTATAAGCCTTTTGCGGCTCCGGAACCTGCACTCCTGCGCCTTTCTTTTCCCGTGCGCTTTCCTTCTCATTGACAATAGTGAGCTTCTCATGGGGTGAAAGCAGTATCGGCTTTTCGGGCTCATTATCCATCGTTACCTGTACCTTTCCGGTGATCAACGTAGTTTCGATATCTTTATCACCGTTGTAGGCTTTCACATTGAAGCTGGTACCCAACACCCCTACCGTGATCTTCCCCGCATGCACGCTAAAGGGCGCCTTGCTGGCTTTGGCCACTTCGAAATAGGCCTCCCCCTCCAGCTTCACTTCTCTCCGGTCGCCCGGAAAGATATTTGGATAGGTGAGTTTACTGCCTGCATTGAGCCAGACCTTGGTTCCATCGGACAACACCAGCTTCCTGGTAACGCCAAATCCGGCATAAGACACAACGGAGGAAGGATTTTCAGCCTGCAGCTGAGCCGAAGACTTTTTGTAATACAGGAGGGCGCCTGTCAAAAGGACGATAAGGAATACAGCAGCCGCCACCCAACGCATCCCCACGTGCATGCGCTTCAGCAAGCCTGCGCCACTCTCACCTTCGTTTAGTTTCCCGGACAGGTCCTGCCAACCATGATCTACCAGCTCCTCTTTAGGGGTCATCAGCTCCAGGTGGTCCTGGTTCCCTTTCAGGGCATGCACTATCTCGTGAAAATACGCGTAAGACGGATTGGCTGCCAGCAGCCTGGTAAGCTCTTCCAACTCTTCCGGGCTGGCCCCTTTATCCGCCTTTTTGGCCATTAATTCTATGATCCTTGAATTTTCCATGCTTTTCGTCACCATGGATAAGGACACCGGCTTCTTAATAAAATCCTAAAAGAAAAGAAGTTTTTTTTAAGGTCGCTTCACTTTTACATGATATTCCTGCAAGGAAGGCCGCAGGTCCTGCTCGAGCTTCTTAAGGGCGATAGCCAGCTGGGCATTCACCGTCTTGTAGGACAGCCGCAGGATAGCAGCCACCTCATTGCCGCTGAGGCCGTCTTCCTTCACTAATTTGAAGATGAGCTTACATTTTGGCGGCAGTTGATTTACAGACTGTTCGATGGTTTTGCGCAGCTCGTCGGTGATCATCACCTGTTCGGGGTCCGGACTGAGATAAAAATGGGAGACGGTCAGGTTGTCAATATCTGGCTGTTTGCGCCGGAAGTCCTTGCGAAGATAATTGGCTGCCGTATTCTTGACGGCGACATATAGGTAGACATTCAGGTTGTCGATCTTATCCAGCGCATCCCTTTTCTGCCACAACCGTAAAAAAACATCATTTACGATCTCTTCGGCCAGTTCCTTGTTCCGTACAAAAGCAAAGGCAAACTGGAATAATTTAAATACGTTCTCCTTATAAAACTCCCGGAAAGCAGTTTCATCGTTTTCGAATTGTATGCGATGAAGTAAGGATGGCATATATTAATAACTGTTCATTATTGCTTCGTTTCCCTGAGAACTTGTAAAGGCCCGTTATTCCTGGCCGCGACGATCACCGAACCTTTGCGGCCTTGCACCCGGACAAGGGCCCGCACATCCCCCCGTATACAAAGACCCGAACTGGCATACGGCACAGGAGTGAACTCTCCTTTTCCATCTCCCTTCAGTACCAGCCCAATTCCCGCATCCAGCGGCCCCATCTGTGCACGGAATGGATAAAAGTCTCCGGCGATGATCAGCCCCGGCCCTTCGCCCCCTTCGATCGTTGAAGGCACCATACCATTTACGATGCTCATTTGTGCATACTCAGGTAAAGGATGGATCTGCCAGGCGCTTCCTTTTCCGCGTATCAGGCAGACGGACTGCAGCATGTCGATCCCCGCTTTATGTGCAGCACCCAGTTCTGCGGTGCTGAACAGGTCCCCCATCTGCGCATCGGCATAGTCTGCATAACGGGCGATCTTCTTCTGCAGCGACGGGATCTGTTCCAGGATCTCATCCCTGGAATAATAAGGATATTCCTTACCCTGGTTATAAAGGCATAGCACCGGGTCGAGCAAGCCATCTCCGTTGAAATCACTGTAGGTAATACTCATGGGGGTTTGTGGTCCGGCTTTGAAAAAAGTGTTCAGCCCGAGATTGCCAATGACCAGGTCGGGATCTCCGTCCCCGTTGACATCAGCTGCCAGCAGGCGGCTCCACCATCCCTTTGTGGCGCCAAGCCCATAGGCCGCCGTCTTATCGGCAAGTCTTCCCTTTTCATTTTCAAAAATGGTCACCGGCATGAATTGACCCACCACCACGAGGTCCGGCCAGCCATCCTTATTCAGGTCCATCCAGGCAGCATCGGTCACCATTCCCGGATGCGCAAGTACACTGTCGCCCTGAACGGCATCCCTTTCAAAACGAATATGCCCGGGACTGCTGACATTCTTCCATATCCAGCTTTCCGGGGGAACAGGGAACTGTCCCGGACTAAGCCTTCCCCCGACAAAAAGGTCCGGTAATCCATCTCTATTGACATCGGCTGCCCGGGCACACCCGCCGCTGACCGTTTCCGGTGGCAACGCATCTTTCAGCTCCCTGAAATGCCCGTGGCCGTCATTTTCAAAGATCCGGTCCTGGTAATGCTTATTTTGTAAAGGATAATCGGCTCCGCCGCTGACAAGATAGAGGTCGGAGTCCCCGTCCCCATCTGCATCGAAGAACAACGCATCCGTATTGGTAAAACCCTTGTCCTGATTCCACGGCTGGTCAGCAGCCGCCGTAAACTTCCCCTCTCCCGTCTGCAGGTACAGGCGGCTGTCAAAACCTGCCGAACCGCCGACAAAAAGATCTTCCAACCCATCCCCATTGACGTCCCCTTTCGCCAGGCTCGGTCCCATCCTGGACACCTGGTAAGGCAGCAAAGGGGCGATCTTAAAATCCACCGCCGCTGATTGCTGATGAACATAGTCAAGGCCGGAACCCGCCGTTATATCCATATATTTTGCCCCCCCCGATCCTTCGTTTTTCTTATCCTCCCCTGACCCTGCGCTCCGTTCGTCCACCTTCAACAAGGTATCCCCTCTGATATTTTCCATGCTGGTCACCTTGCCGCCCGGCCATTCCACCCTTAGCAGACTGATGACGCTGTCCTTTCCCAATCCGATATGCATGATCGGGTCCACAGAGGATTGGAAGCCACGGCTTGTATACTGCTCCTGCCATTGTCCGCCGCTGGCCGTCCTCACATACACCTTCGCACCGATGCCCCATGTATTTTTGCGCTCGCCGGCCAGCTTGAGCCGCACATAATGCGACGCGGCACGATCAGCCGTCACCTGGTTATTTCGATACAGCGTAGCCCGGTCATTCACGTTGTTGATCACCAGGTCGAGATCCCCGTCATTATCCAGGTCGGCATACACGGCGCCATTACTGACAGAACGATGCGTCAGCCCCCATTCAGCCGTCTTATTGGAAAAGCTCAGGTCACGGTTGTTCCTGAACACGTAATTGGTCAACTTGGTCGTTGGCATGTTCTTCACCAGCTCCCACATCTCTTCTTTACCCACCTTTGGACCCAGATAATTCTGCGAATAGCCGGATGTATATTTCACAAAATCCAGGTTGGTCATATCCCGCAATATGCCATTGGAAATAAAAAGGTCCTTCCACCCGTCATTGTCAAAGTCGGCAAGCAGGGGAGCCCAGCTCCAGTCGGTGGATGATACCCCCGCCATCTGGCCTATCTCGCTGAAGATGGGCGCGCCGGACGTATCATTGCCATTGTTCAGCTGCAGGGTGTTGCGCATCTGCTGACGATGAAAACCCTGCCGGTCGCGCATCGTATACTTGTCATAGTTATTCCCTCCCCGTAACAGCTTCTGCCGGTGGTTGTCTTCCGGGAGCATGTCCAGCACAAAGATATCCGTCATGCCGTCATTGTTATAGTCTGCTATATCAACACCCATGGCGAACTCAGAGATGTGGCCGGCCGCCGTCCTCAAGACTTCCCGGAAATGTCCCTTGTGGTCATTCAGGTAAAGGAAATCCCTTTCATCATAATCGTTCGTAACATAGATATCCGCCCAACCGTCATTATTGATATCGCTGATAGCGACGCCAAGCCCGAAATTGAGGCCGCTGCCATCGATATGGGCGGAATCACTTATATCGGTAAAAACATCGCCGTCATTACGGTACAGGCGATTGCCGAATTTCAGGTTACGGGTCGCTCTCAGCCTGTCCGTATTGAAGTCCGGATTGAAGAACATATCCCCATGATTCACCATGAAAAGGTCCAGGTCTCCGTCATTATCCATATCAAAGAATGACACCGTGGTCGTGAACGTGCCTGGCGCATCCAACCCGTATTTTTTGGCGCTCTCTGTAAAATGTGGAACACCGTCTTTTATGCCATCATTGATATAGAGCTCTTTGACTCGATCTGCATCGCTGCCGGGCCCGGAATAGCAGACGAAAATATCCAGCAGACCATCTCCATTGACATCCGCCATCACCACCCCCGTCCTCCATCG
Organism: Flavitalea plasmicola; assembly: GCF_030546645.1. Lineage (GTDB taxonomy): Bacteria > Bacteroidota > Bacteroidia > Chitinophagales > Chitinophagaceae > Puia. Next base: position 676,276 of record NZ_JAUOTO010000004.1, on the reverse strand, counting down.
TGTCCGGCTGCTGAACCCCACCCTGGCCGACACATCTTCGAACTGTAGTCCTCCTTTGTTCAGGTATAGCCGGAGAGGGGTCATATTGCCCGAAAGAACGAGGTCGGCAAGTCCGTCATTGTTCAGATCGCCTGCCGCCGCCCCTCCTCCATTATACAGGTACTCGTAAGTAAGGATATTGTAGTCCTTGTCTTCCGTAATAGTATTGCTGAATTCGATATGAGATTGTGTAGCCGGCACTTCGGAGAATAATGTCTGGGGCTGGTTCACCCTGTTTTCCTGGCAGCCGGAAAAAAAAGATGCGATGGTCATAAATGCCAATGCCCACGATGTCGTACGTATATGATCCGCTGGAATGTTCAAGAGTCAGGGCCTGTTAAATGGTTATATTGAAATCACTCAATAGAACACGCTGCATTTTGGTATGGTAAGATAAGGCCGCGCTCAAATATAGGGAAAATTACATATCCGAAGTATTACATTTTTATAAGCTTGGTTGGCATCTTATGCGCCGCACCTTTAATGACGATGAAATACAAGCCGGCTGAGAGAGAAGAAACATCCAGTTGAAAAGTACTTCCCGGCACCCGCGTCGTCAATACCCGCGCGCCTGTCTGGTTGTACACTTCCAGCTGCGCTCCGGGCAGCAGGTTTCCGGAGGATGACACCTGCACCGTATTGAAGGCAGGGTTGGGGTATAATTGTATTTTAATGCCGTCGCCTGCCACCACTTCGTCGGCTGGCGCATCATCCAGGGGTGTTCCGGGCGCAATGCCTTTGGAGGAAAGCAGCGCATTCCTGAACCCTCCTTCTGCAAACAGGCTTCTCATCCTGTCCCGCTGGCCAAAAGTGAAAAGATGCATGCCCACGTCATCTGTAAAATCCATAAAGTCCATATACAGGTTGCCGTAAGGAGTATTGCCGCAGGAAAACACCATACCGCTGGGATTACCGCGCGTGGCCGCACCCTGTTGCGGCGTATCATCCACCTGATCGTTTCCACAGGACGCATCGCCCCAGATATGAATGAGGTTCAGCCAATGCCCGATCTCATGCGTTGCGGTCCTGCCCAGATTGAAAGGGGCCGCGGCCGTTCCCACGGTCCCAAAAGCCGTGAAGTCGATGGCCACGCCATCTTTTTGCTTCTCACAGCCCGGAGCGCTGGCATATCCCAGGACTCCTTCCGTGAAATGACCTACCCAGATATTCAGATAGCGATCTCTATCCCATCCATCATCTCCCCCTTTCGCCGTAAACTTGATCGCGTCATCATAAGAGAAATATTGTTTGTTGGTCTGCCGGCGCACAATGCCCGTCGTGCTCCTGCCATTGGTGTCCACATTGGCCAGTACGAACCGTATCCCGCAATTCGCCGCCAATCCGCTGTAATAAGATGGGATCTTCGAGGTATCCGAATTGAGCTTGCGGTAATCCCTGTTCAGCACGGCGATCTGCGACTGTATCTGCGCATCGCTGATGTTCTGGGAGGCATTGTTATAGACGATATGTACGACGACGGGGATGTTGATAGTAGCAGTCAGTTGCCCGGCATGGCCGCCGCCATTGACGACGACGGAAGAGCGCTTCACCTGCTTTTGCGTAAAGTTTTCGATCTCCTGGAATTTTATAGCCAGAGCCGGATCGCTCTGCAGCGTGGCCTGCTTATATTCGACGGAGCGGCATGGCTCCTGGGCAAGGGCGGGTAATCTGAGCAACAACCATAAAATGACCGACAAACGTAAAAAATGTCTCATGGTACCTTCTTTTTCAGAGGGTTGTCCAGAGAATATTGGCAATTACATCAATAAATAGAAAAATAAAGGCTGATCAGGGAGGATATTGCTATAGTTGGTAAGGTTGAATAACACCCGGTGTTGAGGATCTTAGCAGAGTCGATTGCGCAGGAGGATGATATTCAGATGATAAGCTACTGTAAAACAATACATTTTTTTCCAGAAATGCAAATTTTTAAGATAAAATATACAGTCCGGGAGCTGCCGGTCCTTAAATTTGCCCTTTAGCAGCACGTTATGAATAAATCCCTTCAACTCCTTTTACTCCTTGGCCTTTTTGCTTCCTGCAACAACCCTTCCAACCCGGATACGCCTGCCGGAAAACCGGAGGACAACGCCCCGCCCACCATCAACTACAGTGTTGTAAGGACGCTTCCCCATGATACATCCTCCTTTACGGAAGGGTTCCTCTTTCACGATGGAGCACTCTACGAAAGCACCGGAACAGAACCCAATATGCCGGAAAGCAGAAAGTCCATGTTTGGGGTGGTGGACCCAAAGACGGGGAAGATCGATAAGAAGGCTGAGCTGGACAGGAATAAATATTTCGGAGAAGGTATCACTTTTTTGAAAGACAAGGTATACCAGCTGACCTGGCAAACCAAGGTGGGCTTTATCTATGATGCAAAGACCTTTAAACCGCTGGGGCAGTTTCCCATTCCTGTTAAGGAAGGCTGGGGAATGACCACCGATGGCACAGACCTCATCATGAGCGATGGAACCAGCAACATCAGCTATGTCGACCCTGCCACCTTCCGGTTGAAAAAAGTGGTCGGAGTGACGGACAACAACGGACCAGTGAGCAATATCAATGAATTAGAGCTGATCAACGGCTTTATCTATGCCAATCAATGGCAAACCAATTATATCCTCAAGATCGATCCCGCCAGTGGGAAAGTAGTGGGAAGGCTTGATCTGGACGGCTTGTTCAGCACAGAGCGCAATAAGTACGCCACTTCCGATACGATGAATGGGATCGCCTACGACTCCACGACCGGTAAAGTATATATTACGGGTAAGCTATGGCCGGATATCTATGAAATAAAATTCAGCTTTTAGGACCTACTTCCCTATTACATAGATCAGGCTGCTGCATTTGGATTTATCTACAAAAGCTCTCAGGTTGGAAATAAAGCCTGTGAAGAAGGCTTTCACCAGGTTGCCCCGGCCATTCCTGTATTTCTCGCTTAACAGGCTGATATAAAAGCTATCGAACCACATGGGTCGGATCACCTGAAGCTGAAGTTCATGCTTTGCCAGCAGGGCCTCCATGGCGCCAGGGGAAAAATGATACAGGTGCCGCGGCACATCATAAGCAGCCCAAGCACTTTTGTATACGGCAGCATCATAGCTGGTATAATTGGGGACGGCAATAAAGATACGGCCCTCTCTTTTCAGCAATCTTGCCAATTGCCCTACGTAAGTATGAAGGTCATGCACGTGCTCCAGCACATGCCAAAGGGTGATGGCATCATAGCTATCAGGCGCGAGGGAATAAAAGTCGGACATGGGCAGCAGCAGGGTCCGGTTTTGGGATGAAGCTATGGTGCGGGCCGTCTCGTCAGGTTCCAGCCCCGTCACCTCCCATCCGTTTTCCGCCATATGCGCGACAAAGGCGCCCGTACCAGCCCCGACATCCAGCATCTTGCCGCGTTTGAGCCGGGTGGCCGACGACAGCAGGCGGCGCTTACCCGAGAGCGTTTGCTTTCTTACGATATGATAAAGATTGTTTACCAGTCCTTTCCGTGTATTGGTATGGGAGATATAATCCTCACTCTTATAATAAGGCCCGATCGTATCCGCATCCGGCACGTCCTGGGTAAAACGCAGGCTGCAGTTGCCGCACTCCCAGATGGCAAAATCCTTTTGCGAGACCGTATAGTCTTTGGCGGTCAATGCTTCTTTTATATCGGCTGAATTACAGGATGGACAAGCTTGGTAATGTTTCAGTATCTCTTTTTGCATGCGATGTTCTGGGCTCTTTTGAGTGTATTCAACGGAGAATGATAAGGGAGTTTTGGTTGCCGATAGACCAACCATTGTTATAAAAATGCCAGCCAAGGGCTACCAGGGCCAGGATGGCCAGTATCAGGGCGGCGATCCACCATGGCTTCCGTTTGGTGCTGGCTTCTTCTTCGTCCAGCAGCCATTCATTCATCTCTACATTGGTCCTTTCCTGGTCACCGACCAGTAGCGTATGCTGGGCATTCTCGCGGTTGACACGCAGGGCGGGCACCGGGGTCAGGAACAGCCCGTTGGGGGGAGCCGGCTCGAACATAATATTGCCCCCTTCATCTTTTTTCAACGTGCCTACTCCCTCCCATTCCACCTTGTCTTCCTGCCGGATCCGGTTGCGAAGGTCCAGGGAGAATTCATTATACCATTTAATAGCCTCGTAGTCCAGCACATTTTGCTGGGACGCGATATAAGCGAAAAATTCCCGGTCGGGTGAATCGAAATATTTGTCAAACCGGAACTGGTATAAGGGAGGCAGAATGATACGGTCGGCCACATCCACGCTGGCTGAAAAGGTCTCCAGGTAGATAGTCCCCAGCCCGGGAATGCTGATACTTCTATGCTGGAATAAATAGGCATTCAAAACCTGGAACATGGGACCTCCTTTTGTGGCTGCGAATCTACGCAAAAAGGCCTTATTTGGGCCTATTTGCCGCTGAAAGAAAATACGATGCCCCCGAGGATATTAAAGCCATACACCGGGTATTGATGCCATCTTTCGTATTTCTTATTAAAAAGATTGTTCATTTGTACCCACAGATTCAGCTGACGGGTGATCCGGAACTCGACACCTGCATTCAGGTCGAAAGCGCCATCACCTTTAAAGTCCTCGCCACTGGTGGCCCGGTATTTGGCGCCGTCAAAGGCGAATAAGTCCACCTTCGCCCAAAAATCCTTGAATGCCTGCCATTTCAGGTTGGCATTTAGCTCCAGGGGAAGAAGGCCCCATGCCTTGGGCTCCGTATGTAGCTTGTGAAACTGCGTATAGTTCAGGCTGGCTGTAGCGCTGAATTGTTCCCCCTGTATATAGCTCAATTCCCCATGCACCTGCAGGGTTTCCAGGGAGGACTCATACAGGACGTCAAATTGCTTCCCGCCGCTGCCACTGATCGCCAGTGTATCGTTGACGAAGAGGGGCATGTTCTTGAACGTATTGAAGCCAAGCTTGGCTGAGTAGCTGAAATGCTTGTCCAATGAGCCTTTAAAGCCTGCATAACGTTCCGTCGCCCGCGTGTTCAGCAGGAGACCGGGCTGTGCCAGCCAGGGATTGATAGACTCATAACGCTGATAGGACCCTTTATCATAGTAGCCGATCCAGCCGAGCTGGATGCCGAAACGTTGATCCGTGGTGGAGATATCCGCCATGAAATTGGGCAGCAAATTGAATTGCTTATTATCCCAGGAGGGTACGACGGAGGCCTGCAGGTATAGGTTGGGGGTCTTGATGAGGAAGGCCGGCGTTACCAGGAATACGTTGTTATTCTGGTTTGGAAAGTCGCTTGCCGGCCTGTAGTTGGTAAGGTCGGCCGTAAAAGCCAGGTTAAAGCCATAGGTTTTTCCAAATGTCTTTTCCAAAGGCAGATTGAGTACAGTATTCGCTTCCGAGGCTTTGGGGCTGTGGTTGTCGGAGAATACGGATACTTTTATGTTAGGCCGGTACGACAAGCCATATTCCGTGGGCTCGGTATTCCGGAGGCTCAGCCGCCCTTCGAATGTCTGGAAGAACTGCCTGAGATCCTCCTTTGCGAACTTCAAAGTGTCTGGCCGGTATCCGTACAGGTAATAAGCGTCATTCTTGAAACCGAGGCTGCCGTTCCACTCCAGGTTATTCGATGTTTTGACGGTACCCATCAGCTTTACGTCCGTCAGGCTGTTCTTCTGGGAAGGAAGACTCCCTTTCGAGCTCAGATGATTGGCGAAAATATTGAACTGGCTGGTCTTCTCGTCGCCGAAGGTGAAGCCTGTTCTGATAAAAGGAAAATGCACGTTGCCCACCCCTACCTTAATATAATTATAGTTTTCCCAGGATCTCATCGTATCTCCCTGGAAAGCCACAGGTTTCATTTCACTCGGCTGGTAGGTAAGGAACAAGTATTGGGAAGGGATATTATAGGTCAGACGGGGCTTGGAAGTATCCACCTGTGGAGGAGCCGCATTGAAATTGATCTTCACAGCCTCCCGCAGAACAGGTTTGAAGGAGGAGGTGATCTCGATGGTCTTGCGCTTCGTGGTATCCTGCGCGCGAAGGCAAACCCCCGCTCCCAGGACAAAAGTTAAAAGGAAAAATGATTTTCTATACATTGATAGTATCTATATGTAGGTTTATTATTGGTCTCCGATCTTGCTGTTCTTCTTCTCTTCGTCCGTCACCTGGATTAATTTCTGCTGTGCCTGTTTGCGCAGATCTTCTATCTTGGCGTTGTCGACGATACTTTGAAAAGTGGCCTTGGCATTGAAATAATCCTTTTCAGAGAAGTAGATATCTCCCAGCAGAAGATAGGCTTTCGTGACCCATTCTTCGTAGGAACCGGACTTATTGACTACTTCAAAGGCCGCTTTCTCGGCATCCTTCAGCTGATTCTGATGAAAAAGGCAATCTGCGATCTGGTACCTGGCTTCTGCCGCATACGCCGACTTGCTCAAAGCGGCGGCAGTCCTGAAATATTGCAGGGCCGTCTCGCATTGATTGTTCACCTGGTACGATTTGGCGATAGCCATATTAGCCAGCACTTTATCATCCGTGCTCACTCCTTTTTGGGCAAGAAGGTCCTTGGCATTCGCCACTGCATCCGGCCATTTTTCCAATTGATACTGGCTGCGCAGCAATCCCCGCATGGCCTCCATCTTGTTTTCCTGTCCGCTGGCAAAATCCTTCAGCCTGATGAAATATTTTTCTGCCTGTCCGTAATTCTTAAGTTCGAAGAAGTTGAGACGGGCGGCCTGCAACAAAGATTTTTCTCCGAACTTGTTCGGCGCCCTATCCGCCACAGCCTGATATCCGGTGACGGCCTTTGCCCAATCTTTCTGGGAGTAATAGATCTCGCTCTTATAATAATTGGCTTCCAGAGAGTATTTGCCGTCGGGGAATTTGGACAGATACGCTTCGAATTTCTGGCTGGCGCCGGCAAAGTTGCCATTGTTGAACTGCACTTCCGCCTCTTCATACGCCAGCTGATCTTCCTGGCTGGCGGTGACTTCCACGCCCATGGACTTGGCGAAGTTGACATACTCTCCGCTCCTGCCCTCTTCCACATAGATGGACTTGGCATTATCCAAAGCATCCTGGGCCTCCGGTGAATTAGGGAAGCTCTTCAGAAGGCTGTCATATTGATTCAGCGCTTCCTTGTTATTATTCAGGTTGTACCAGGCGATCCCTGACTGAAGATAGGCCCTGGGCTTCAACGCGTCGGCGCCGGGCGCCCGCAATACATTCTTCAGGTAAGGCAGGGCTTCCCGGTACTGTTCACCCGCCAGGTAAGTGCCCGCGATCTCCATATTGGCGTCAGCTGCCAGATTGGAAGCCGGATATTTCCGGTTGATGGAATTAAGGAGGTTGATCTTTTCCTTGCCATTGCTGACTCCTGCGATCATAGCTTTCTGGAAAGTGGCGTAGTCACTGGCCGGCCATGACAGCTCCAGCACTTTATTATACATACTCAGGGCTGTCTTGAAATCACGGTTCATATAGAAACAATCCGCATCCCGTATATAAGCGTCCTGCTCCAGGGGAGACGAATTCAGCTGTGGCGTGCGGACCACCTGCTCGAAGAATCCCTGCGCCTGCCGGTAATTTTCTTTTTTCAGGAAACAATAACCCAGGTTATACCGGGCATTGACCGGACTTACTTCTCCGTTGGTTCCGCCCGTTTTCAGGTATTCAAGGTAGTACCGGATGGCATCGTCTATTTTGTTCAACCGGTAGGATATCTCCGCTTTCCAGAAGTTGATATAAGGCAGCACGCTGGCATTGTAAGGGTCCTTCAGCGCTTTGTCGATGAGCTCTCCGGCTCCCAGTAGCATTCCGTCATTGACCATTTCCGTGGCCCGGCCGTAGAGGATCCGGGGTACCAGCCGGCGTGCATTTTCAGAAGGATGGTCCAGGCTGTCCAGGAAAGTCATCGCATCCTTATAATTATTGGTATTGGCCAGCACGCTGACCAGCAATTCCTTTGCTTCACGGTTGTAGGTGGAGTTAGGATACCGCTGGAGGAACGCCTGCAGCTCCGTGAGGGCCACATCCTGGTAGCCCAATTCATAGGACAGCTTGGCGTAATTGTATTGAGAGATCTCCTTTTGCTGGGGATTGCTGCTGTTGGAGGAGCAGAAGAGGAAAGCGTTGCGTGCATTCGCTTTCTGGCCTGTCTTTAAGTAGGCGTCCCCCAGCATGTACATGGAATTCTGGGCCAGAGAATCCTCTTTTCCGCCCAATTGCTTGAATCCTGCGATGGCCTTGTCCCAGCTTTTTGTCTGGTAATAGCAATAGGACAGCTCATACAGGTCCGTACGTGAAACTTTTTTGGATTGATTGACGTACTGCTCCAGGTACGGCAATGCTTTGGCAAAATCCTGCTTCTCGTAATAACCATGTCCCACCAGCTGCCGCATTTCAGCGTCATAGAACTGGTTGCCTTTTTTGAGACGTGCCTCCGCATAATCGATCGCCTTATCTTTTTGTCCTTGTACAAGGTAGATATTGGCGACATAATAGGGCACTATCTTTTCGTACCGGGGATTATCTTCCACAACCTTGAAGGCCGTCAGCGCTTCGCTATACTTTTTCTGGTAGAAGCAGATGAAGCCGTAATAGTAGTTGGCGTCTATATAATTAGGGTCTTTCGGCAGCTGGCGGATAGCATCAAACAACGGGAGGGCTTTGTCGAATCGCTGCTGGGTGAAATACCCATACCCCTGGTGGAACTTCAGGTCCGCTATTTCCCGGTTGCTCAGGTTCTCGATATCGGCCTGCTCATACAGCCGGACGGCCGCCGTGTAGTCCTTTTGCCGGAAATAGTATTCCGCAAGATGAAAGCTCATCATCCCAACCCGGGGGGCATTGTTTTCCACGTCAATGAACTCCATGGCCGGGTCTACGGCCGTCTTGTCGTTCTGTTCCAGCGCGCATACGAGATAGTAGTATTTTACATCCTGGTACTCCACGGCAACATTACTGCGATCCGTTTCACGCAAGGAGTATTTCAGCTCTCTGAATATGGGGTAGGCCAGGCTATAGTATTCATTTTGAAAGAAATCCTTAGCCTGTTTAAAACTGGCCTGCGGATCGTCCAGATATTTGGTCTGTTGGGCAAAAGACGAAGAGCTGAGAAGAACGATGGAAAAAAACAATACTGGTTTTTTCACTTGAGAACAGTTTACTTTTATTATTTTTCAAATGTCCTGGCGGGTTAACGCGCTAAAGTTTCTAATTATTTTACCTTTTACCAATTATCGTTCCAAACACCCTGTGGATAAGTGCGACCTTAACATTTCCTTGGCAATAGCGACCCGCCGGTCGCACTTATCCACGTCCCGAAGGGACAATAAGGAGAGTCTAACCAATCCCCGGGCCGTCAGGCCCGGCAAATCCTACTCCCAAATAATCTCAAACCAAATAATTATCTTCGACCCACCCAAAATTCAATTACATGAAGAGATTTCTTTCGACCGCCTATTCCGAAAATGCATTCAACCTTGCTTCCCTGTTGCTCCGTCTGACTTTCGGGCTGATCATCTGCATCAACCATGGGTTTCCCAAGCTGATGCATTTCAGCAACCAGCAGGCGATTTTCTTCGATCCTTTCCACATTGGACATAAATGGTCTCTGATCCTGGTGCTTTTTGCCGAGATCTTCTGCGCCCTGCTGCTGGTCCTGGGTCTCTTCACCCGTTTTGCCGCGCTGGTGCTGGTGATCGAGCTGGCGGTGGCAGTCTTTCTATTTCACAAGGGCCAGAACTTCGAGCACCATGAGCCAGCCCTCCTGTACCTTACTGCCTTTGCTTCCATCCTGTTGGTAGGCCCGGGGCGCTTCAGCGTGGATGGCCTGATGGGAAGATGATAAACAGCTACAAGCCATTAGCTACAAGTTGCCAGCCAGTACCTAATAAGACACTCTTGTAGCTTGTCGCTTGCAGCTCAAAGCTTAACTATGTATATCAGCGAAACAAAAATAAGGGTCCGCTATGCCGAGACGGACCAGATGGACGTTGTCTATTACGGCAATTATGCGCAATATTTTGAAGTAGGCAGAGTGGAAGCCATCCGCCAGCTGGGCCTCAGCTATAAGGACATGGAAGCTGCGGGCGTCATCCTGCCGGTGGTGGAATTTACAGCAAAATTCCTCCGCCCGGCCCATTACGACGATCTGCTGACGGTGAAGACAGCCCTGAAAGAGATGCCCGCGGATCATCGGATATTATTCCACCAGGAGGTCTTCAACGAAGCAGGCAAGCTGCTTACAGTGGGAAAGGTGCTGCTGTATTTCGTAAAAAAAGGTACAATGGAAAAGACGACGATGCCGGCTTACCTGGAAGAAAAGCTGGCCGCCTATTTTTGACCTGGCTTCACCGCCGGTTCGCTGCGGCGCTTCCTTTGTTTCAGGTAATTGACAAGCGCCTCCGGGTGATCTGTCTGCATCCCCTGTATCTGCCACGCCAGCGCCTGGTCCCAGACTGCCGGGCCTTCCTCGTCACTTTGCACATCCGGCCAGAGAGCTATGCCCATCTTCCGGGCGACGGCCTGCAATGCCGTATCATATACATTATCCAGCACTTCCAGCGGCGTCTGGTCCAGGAACCGCAGGAATTGCTCCGGTGTTTTTATTTCCTTGGGCAGGCTACCCATCAGGGGCATGGAAGGCGCCGCCTTTTTCCACTGCCCGTATTGCTCTGCCTTATTGATATAGACGACGACCTGCTTTTCCATGCCGGCAGCTTTTATCTGGCGGTAAGCTGTTGCCGGATCTGCATCCTTGAAATCCAGGTATATGTTAATACGCCCTTTACAGGCGTTTAACACATCTTCAAATGTCGGGACACGGTACGCTTCGCCACCGTCCGCACCTACCTTTAGCTTTTCTATTTCTTCGAACGCGAGGTCCCTTACATTGCCTTTTCCATTCGTCATCCGGTCCACAGACGCGTCATGGCTCAATACGAGCCTGCCGTCCTTCGTTGTCCGCAGATCCATTTCCACATAATCGGCGCCGCACAGGATGGCTTCGTTCACGGAGGCAACCGTATTTTCCGGCACCTTCACATGGTTGCCGCGATGGGCGATTACCACAAAGTCGTTCCGCACAGCGGGTAAGGGAGGGCGTGTTGATTGTGCCGGGACGTCCCCTGCTTCGATTAGCAGGTGGGCAATGATAAAAATTACAAACTTTCTCATAGTTTAATGAAGTTTTAGCGTACCCTCTATGAGAGAGATTTTTTCTTGTTTCATACTCAATATGATCCGGATATTACAACTCCTTACCTTTACAGTATGGAAAAGACAGCGGCCAGTATCATTACGATAGGTGATGAACTTTTGATCGGACAGGTAATAGACACTAACAGCGCCTGGATGGCGCAGGAGTTAAATAAGATCGGCGTTTGGGTACGGCATCGCTTAGCCGTGGGGGATGTATGGGATGACATTTGGAAAGCGCTGGATGAAGAATCTGCCCAGTCACAGATCATCCTCATTACGGGCGGGCTGGGTCCTACCGCGGACGATATTACCAAACCCCTGCTTAATGAGTACTTTGGAGGTAAGATCGTCGTGGACGAAGGGGCCCTGGCCAACGTGAAGCATATTTTTGAAAAGGTCCTGCAGCGCCCGATGATCGAGCGCAACCTGAAGCAGGCGGAAGTGCCGGACGTCTGCAAGGTGATCCAGAATAAGAGGGGTACGGCGCCGGGCATGTGGTTTGAAAAAGATAATAAGATCTTCGTCTCTATGCCTGGAGTGCCCAATGAGATGAAAGGCATGATGACAGACGCCGTCCTGCCGGCTCTCCGCGAAAAGTTTCGCCTTCCTTTTATCGCCCACCGCACATTATTGACCGCAGGCATCGGGGAGTCCTTCCTCGCCGAGCATATCTCCGCCTTTGAGACGGCTCTTCCGTCTTACATCAGGCTTGCCTACCTGCCCAACTATGGCATGGTACGGCTGCGGCTTACCATACAGGGAGAGGATCCGCTGGCTATGGAGAAGGAGCTGCAGGAGCAATTCGACAGGTTGCGAAAGCTGACGGCACAATGGATGGTGATCGACGAGGACCTCACCCTCCAGGAGGCCCTGGGGAAGGTCCTGAAAGCCAGGGGCAGGACGGTGGGTACTGCCGAAAGCTGTACAGGAGGATATATTGCCCATCTCATCACTTCCATACCCGGGTCCAGCCAATATTTCAAAGGCAGTGTCGTTAGTTATGCCAATGAGGTCAAGCAGCAGATCCTGGGTGTCAGCGCCGCGACGCTGGAGACGGCAGGCGCCGTTAGTGAGGAGACGGTCCGCGAAATGGCCGCCGGGGCCCTGGCCGCGCTGGATACGGACTATGTGGTAGTGACTTCCGGCATTATGGGGCCGGACGGCGGCAGCGCTGAAAAGCCCGTAGGCACGGCCTGGGTGGCCGTTGCAAACCGTCAAAGAATAGATGCCCAAAGATTCTGGTTCCGGTTTGACAGACAGCGGAATATTGAATTAACTGCAACAAATGCCCTGAATCTGTTGAGAAAATTTATCCTGGCTGATGGTTGATGGCTGAATACTAAATATTTACATACCTTTGGCTTTAAACCAAGGCCGGTATAGAATCTCTACATCTAAAAACTGATATACGCTTATGCCTCTTGTTGACCTGGTGATGCCAAAAATGGGTGAAAGTATCATGGAAGCCACCATCCTGAAGTGGCTCAAACAACCCGGTGATGCCGTAAAGCAAGATGAAAGCGTATTGGAGATCGCCACTGACAAGGTGGACTCCGAGGTGCCTTCTACCACCGAAGGCGTCCTGGAAGAGGTCCTTTTTCAGACGAATGATGTAGTGCCCGTGGGTTCCGTGATCGCCCGGGTACGTACAGGCGCCGCCGCAGCCGGCGTTTCCGTCCCGTCAGCAGAGCCCCCGGTCACACGCAGGGAGCCGTCCGTCCGTCCCGAGCCGGCAGTCATGGTAAATCAACCTGTCCAGACCGCCCAGACGCCCCCGAAGACCAATGGCCATGCTTCGGCCAGCGCCATTCCGGCCAATCGCTTCTACTCCCCCCTGGTGCTCAATATTGCCGCCAATGAAGGCGTGCCCTTGCATGAGCTGGAGAATATTCCAGGCAGTGGCAACGAAGGCCGGGTCACCAAAAAGGATATCCTGCAATATGTGGAAGGGAAAAAGATCGGAAGGCCTTATACTGCCGGCCAACCCATCGCATCACCCCGGACATCTGTTGCTCCGGCCATCAGCCTCGCTTCTATTCCCGGCGGCTCAGCCACCGGTGTTTCATCGGTCACGACGGCACCCAGCGGCAACGTGGAGATCATAGAGATGGACAGGATGCGTCGTCTGATAGCCGACCATATGGTCCACAGCAAGCACACCAGCCCGCATGTCACCAGCTTCACCGAAGCCGATGTTACAAACCTGGTGCACTGGCGTGATAGGATGAAAAAGGATTTTGAAAAAAGGGAAGGCACGAAGATCACATTTACGCCCCTCTTCATCGAAGCCATCGTACGTTGTATCAAAAAATACCCGCTGATCAACTGCTCCATCGAGGGAGACAAGATCATAATCAAGAAAGATATCAATATCGGCATGGCTACCGCCCTGCCCAACGGTAACCTCATCGTTCCCGTGATCCGTCAGGCCGACCAATTGAACCTCGTAGGGTTGGCCCGGCAGGTGAATGCCCTGGCCGACAGTGCCCGGCAAAACAAACTGCGTCCGGAAGATATCCAGGGAGGTACTTTCACCATGACAAATGTCGGCACATTCGGTAGCCTGATGGGTACCCCCATCATCAATCAACCGCAGGTGGCCATACTCGCCGTCGGCGCTATTAAGAAGCGGCCGGTGGTCCTGGAAACGCCGGATGGCGACGCCATCGGCATCCGCCATATGATGTACCTGTCGATGTCCTACGATCATCGCATCGTTGACGGCAGCCTGGGAGCCTCCTTCCTGACAGCCGTAGCCAATGAGCTGGAGCGATTCTCTCCTGACAGGGAAATTTAATTTATATACTTAAAAGCAGTTTTCTCCGTTAAAATATTAACAGGAACATGCTTCCTGCTGTGGCTGCTTTTTCGTATATTCATTAAAAGGAGTTCCAATGAAGACATTGTCCGAAACATGGTTTGCAGACGGGTATATTGACTTCGAATTAAAGAAATACACGCTGCTGGCCTACCTGCAGGAGATCCATCAGCAATTCTCCGAGAACAAGCTTTACCCTCAGCTATCCGATATTATTTTTCATTACAACAACCTGGTGGCCTTCCGGGAAAACAAGAAATATCTCCAGGAACAGTTCCCGAAAAAACTGACGGGCATTCAGATCGAGAAGCTGCAGGTGCTGTACGAGCTGCTCATTGAAGATGATGAAATGATGCAGGAGCTGGAGGATATCATTAATTATGCCTCGGCGGAAATGAAGACAGCCATCAGCAGCGGCACCGAGATCTACGAATTCGTGGAAGACAAGCTTGTCATCTTTCCCGTGGGGCTGATCCCCCTGGATAATAATGAAGGATACTTTTTTCTCAGCGAGGGGAGCTACTCCGATACGCGCGTATATCAATACAGGTTGAGCTTTTTCGAAAAGCATGACGAGCGTTATCGCAGCATCCGCACCGAGTACATCGATAGCTGGACGCGTAATATTGTCAATACTTACGAGAACATAAAAGCAGAGCTTATCAGGGTAAAGTCATATTTGCCAAACCCTGCTGTCTATTCCATCGAGACGGAGCTGAAATTTCCCGTGGATGAGACGCTGCTGCCGATTGCCAAGCGGAGTCTGGTGAGATACATCAGTAAGCCGGCGGCGTGATGGTTTTCTTCGCCTGCCTCCTCCAAAGCCTTATCATTTGCAACCCTATGGAAAGGATGATAAGCGAAAACCCGACATAAAATCCTCCCTGCAGATATTTATCTTCTCTGAACAACAAAAAAGCAAGCAGTATCCCATACACAGGCTCCAGGTTATAGCTAAGGTTCACCGTAAAGGCCGACAGCCGCTTCAACGCATACATGGAAAGGTTAAAGGCCAGCACGGTGCACGCAAGGCTAAGCACCAATAGCCAGATCCAATCCTGCAGGTCCGGCAGTACCTTGACGGTGGGTGAAATGCGAAGATAAAAAGGCAGCAGGATGCTTAAAAACAAAAACCCTCCGGTCAATTCATACAGCGTAACAGTCTTCGCAGGAACTTTTTCCAGGATACGTTTATTCAGTACAGGAAAAAGACTGCCCAGCAGCGATGATATCAGACCGATGATAATACCCGTCTTATAACGGGGGTCTACCTGGAAGATGAGAAAGATGCCGGCGATGACCATCAGCCCCAGCAGCAATTCCACCCAATCCACCCGGTGCCTGAATACCAAAGGTTCGATCAGCGCGGTGAAAAAACCGACGGCGGAAAAGCACAGCAGCCCCACCGACACATTGGAGTATTTGATGGAGCCATAAAAAGCCACCCAATGCAGTGCGGCAATAGCGCCAACGCCAAAAATGCGGAATATATCTTTACGTTGAATGCGGAAGGCCGGACGACGGAGCAGCGCCAGCAGCCATAGGGCAAGCGCTGTCAGCATCAGGCGATACCAGACCAGGAGCCCTTCATTAAGATTGATCAGCTTGCCTAAGACACCTGTGAGACCTGCCAGCAGGACGGCGATGTGCAGCTGGACGAATGCTTTCCTCAAGTTATTTGCTTTCAGCCATTGCTTTCCGTGAGAATTGAACGGAAGATGCTTCGTTCTTTACACGATTGCGGTAGTTTTTGAACAGGGATTGCCAGCGCAGATTCAGCACGCCCAGGATACCTTCTTTGACAATACCCTTATTCATTTTGGAGACCCCGAATTTGCGGTCTTCGAAGATGATAGGAACTTCTTTGATGGTAAAACCCAGCTTCCAGGAAGCGAATTTCATTTCGATCTGGAAAGCATAGCCGACAAAACGGATCTGGTCAAGGTTGATGGTTTCCAGTACTTCTTTCCTGTAGCACACAAAGCCGGCCGTCGGGTCCTGGACAGGCATCCAGGTAATGAGGCGGGTATAGATAGAGCCCCCTCTTGATAGTAAGATCCTGTCACGGGGCCAGTTGACATTTCCTCCACCTTTTACATAGCGGGAACCGACAGCCACATCCGCCCCCTGGAACTTACAAGCCTCATACAGGCGCTCCAGGTCATTGGGGTTGTGGGAAAAGTCGGCATCCATCTCAAAAATGAACTGGTAATTGTTCCGGACGGCCCATTTGAACCCGTGGATATAAGCTGTACCCAGCCCTTGTTTGCCTTGGCGCTCTTCCAGGAAAAGCATACCGGCATACTTCGTCTGCAGCTGCCGGACGATGGCTGCAGTGCCATCCGGAGAGCTGTCGTCAATGACCAATACATGGAAACCCTGATCCAGCAGAAATATTGTTTCCACGATATTGGAAATATTTTCCTTTTCGTTGTACGTAGGTATGATGACTATCTTTTCCAAATGGCTATGTAATTCGGTGTAAAGATACAATTTTCAGGGTGAAACGGCCCCTGTAGGGCCTCCATTATCCCTTTTTTAACATCGTTCTGTTAAATATTTCCGTCAGCTTTTGCTTGGTATGAAGGGGAAAGTCCCCTTTCATCATCCAATCGTAATATTGCGGTTCCGCTTTGAGGATTTCCGCAACAGAACGCCCCTTATGCTTGCCAAAATTGAACACTTCCGTCCCGTTTTCCATGACGAAACGACGGGCGAAGTCAACCACCTGCTCTTCTCCGATGCACTTCAATATAGTTTCAATATTCGTGCCTAGCTGCGGATATTTCACCACCTGCGCTACCAGCACCTCCCAGGTGGCCGTGGCGTCGGCTTCGGCGCCGTGAGCGCCTTCCAGTTCCTTATTACAATAGAACCGGTAAGCTGCGCTTAGCGTGCGCTGTTCCATCATATGAAATATTTTCTGCACATCGAGCAATCTCCGGCCTTTTCCGTCGAATTCCATTCCAATACGGAGGAATTCCTCCGCCAGCATGGGGATGTCAAACCGGTTGGAATTGTAGCCTGCCAGGTCACAATTATCCAGGAATTGTTTTAGCTCATTGGCTACTTGTTTGAAAGTAGGAGCATCTTTCACCATTTCATTGGTGATGCCGTGTATCTCCACAGAGGTGGCTGAGATGGGCATTTCCGGGTTGAGCAGCTTGCGTTTTATGAGCTGCTTACCATCCGGCATGATCTTTACAATGGCAATTTCAACGATGCGGTCAGTCCCAAAATTGACACCGGTAGTCTCCAGGTCAATTATCGCTAGGGGGCGTGTAAGTTGTAGCATTCCTTCTTTAATAGTAATTATAATATTCCCTACTGTGTGATCTTGTTAGAAAATGTAATGAGATCCAATCCATCGTAATTTCCTGAGCTCATCAGTAGCAAGTTAACATTTTCATAAGATTGTTCCATCAACCACTTTAGTAATTCTTCTTTTTCATTGATGACCACCAGGTCCTTTTTTCCAAAGCCGGCAGCTACCTTTTCCCGGGATAATGGGGGCAGGCGCTTCAGCTCCAGGGCGTGCCGTGAATAGAATACCACCGCCTCGTCCGCCGGGTCCAGGGCCCCCTGGTATTCCGACAGGAACTGTTCACTGAGGCTACTGTAAGTATGCAGCTCCAGCACGGCGATCAGCCGCCTGTCCGGGAATTGCTTCCGGACGGCTTCCATGGTAGCTTTTACTTTAGAAGGTGCATGCGCAAAATCACGGTAAATGTTCAGGTGACCATTGCTGTTCAACAGCTCCAGGCGCTTTGCCGCCCCGCTGAAGGCGGTAATGCCTTTCAGGAACTGGGCCGCTGAGACGCCCAGCTCTTTACAAGCGAGAAATGCCGCCTGCAGGTTCAGCAGATTATGCTCTCCAAAGACCTTAAGGGGACCGGAATGTCCTTCCAGCATAACAACTGTTATGCCGTTTTCAATCCGGTTTAGGGGAATTCCATAAGGGATCTTCCGGACAGGAGAAGGATGTTCTTCCACCAGCTGCCGGAGTACCGGGTCCGTCTCATTGTAGATCAATACGCCCCCCGGCGCTATCTTATCGATAAAGATCCTGAACTGCTCCAGATAGATCTCAAAAGTGGGAAAGACATTGATATGGTCCCAGGCAATACCCGTAATAATGGCAATATGGGGGAAAAGAAAGTGGAATTTGGGCCTTTTTTCCAGGGTGCTGGCAGGGTACTCATCCCCCTCGCAAACGATCACGGGCGCCTGGGTGATATTCACGGACTGGGAAAATCCTTCCAGCCGGGCCCCCACCAGGTAATCGAAGTCCCTGCCGGCGCTCTTCAGGACATTCATGATCATGGAGGTAGTAGTGGTCTTTCCATGGCTGCCGCCAACGACCACCCGGGTTTTGTCCTTGCTTTCCTGGTAGATGTATTCCGGGAAAGAGTATATAGCCAGTCCCAGCTCCTTAGCTCGTTGCAATTCAGGATTATCCGCTTTGGCATGCATGCCTAAAATAATGGAATTCAGCCCATTATGAATCTTTTCCGGATACCAGCCGTCCGCGGCCGGAAGCAGGCCTTCCGCTGCCAGGTTCGAATAGGCTGGCTCGAAGATCTCATCATCGCTGCCTGTCACGATATATCCCTTTCTTTTTAGGGCGATGGCCAGCTGGTGCATGACGCTGCCGCCGATGGCGATAAAGTGTACGTTCACGTATTTTTTGTTATTTAGGGTTAAATGTATTCAAGGCCAGTTGATTAGCAAAAAAAATCCTAAGAAGCCTATCCGGGCTTGCATGAATCGTTTTTTTGTATTTACTTTGTATCATCGTTCACAGGTTACCCTTTCTCTATCCTTCGAAACTCCCCAACTACATCCGGATCCCTTCCTCTGAATTACCTGGTCCCAATTCCTCATTATAGCCAGGCAATCAACTTTTAACACTAAATACCTCTTACAATGAGAAAGATTATCATGATCCTCGCCCTTGCCCTCGCCGTTGCAACTGCATTTACCTCCTGCGCTTCATCCAGGGGTGGTTGTAATATGAGCAGAGGCTTCAGTGGCTACGGTGCAAGCCGCTAATCCAAGTAAAACTCCTATTTAAATACTTATATGGAAAGGTTGTCCCCTGGGATGACCTTTTTTTTATTGAAAAAATGATCTTTTTTCCTTTGCCGGCGTTATTACCCCGACATAACTGATCAAAGTATGAACTGGATAACATTACAGACTGAAACACAATTAGATGAGATCCGTCAGCGGTCGGCGCAACGTCCCCAGGTGATCTTTAAGCATAGTACCCGTTGTTCCACCAGCGCCCTGGTAAAAAGCCGCCTGGAAAGAAATGCCCAGCCCTGGGATATCGACTTTTATTTCCTGGACTTGCTGAGCTATCGTCCCATTTCCAATAAGATCGCCGATAGCTTCCAGGTGCCTCACGAATCTCCCCAGGTATTGGTCATCCGCAATGGTGAATGTATTTATGATGAAAGCCATCTGGGCATCAGCATGGATGAGATAATGGAACGGGCCGCCTAAAATGGTTTCTGTCCAATGATGTTGCCGGCCGGGGAATAACGGCAAACAAGATAATCCTTCTTTCCATTGGTGGCCAGCGCGCACCCCACCTTTGTCGTATTCTTCCATACGATCTGCGTATAGTGCCCGACAACACCGCTTCCATTGTTACAATCTGGAAAGACCCCGTAAACGAACGCAGCCTTCTCGTTGCCCCAAAAGTCTACCATTTCAGTATAAGTAAAGGCGCCGGTCGTACCCCACCAGATATTTTCTCCCTCACGACCCCGGATGGACTGGTCATGGTCTCCTTTATCACTCTTCGCAAGGTGGCTGGCCCAGGCTTTGGCATCTGCAGCAAGTTCCTCCGACCAGCCGAGGGGTGACAATTGCTCTTCGCTCCTGAATGCATTATGTTCCTGCAGCATGCAACGAATAAAGGTCGAATCTTTCTCCTTCGACAGAGAGGGCTGGCCCTTCAGTCCGGGGCACATCAGCAGTATGCAGAAAAATGGTAAATAACGCATGATACACTAAACGTATTCATGGACTTCGTAGTACAAATAAATTATTAAAATCTGGGCACAAACCCATGGTGGCAGACCAAAACAATTACGAGTATTCATGTAGTATTGATTATTTTCCATAAACGTTTTTGCTATTGCGTCATTTTTACCGATCTTTAAAACCGGAATCTTAATCCTATTAGATCAATACCTTATTACTATCTAGCAACCTTTCCTTATTACTCTCCGTTCCATTTCTGAATACCGCCTTGCCTATCTAATTATTTTACATCAGAATCTAACAAATCGCCCGGGCAACCCCTTGGGTAAACCTTGAACTTTTATGAATAAGAGACAGGTCGTACTGGAGTCTATCTCGGCCCTACTGATAATGCTTTTCCTGTATGCGAGTGTAAGTAAATTTCTGGACTTTCAACGTTTCATCGGCGAGATGAATAACCAGCCTTTTCCTAATTCCTGGACCCCATTCCTGGTTTGGACAGTTCCCTCTCTTGAAATAGCCATTTCCCTTGCTTTGATCTTTGAGCGTACACGTATGGTGGGTTTGATCGCATCACTTGTCTTAATGACCCTGTTCACGATTTACACCGCTGTTATCCTGCTGCATTTCTTTGATTATGTGCCCTGCTCCTGTGGCGGCGTGATCAGGAAGCTCAGCTGGCCGCAGCACCTGGTCTTCAATCTTTTCTTTGTTGCCTTATCGGTCTTAGGCATTATCCTCCAACGTAAGAGTTCCTTTAAATCCATAATAATCACTAAAAACAGTTTCGTATGAAAAAGATCAAGTTCATGATCATGACCCTGGCTATCGCATTTAGTATTGGCGGCGCTTTCGCCACGACCCCCCGGCTACCGCAGGACTGTCTGGGAGCAACACAGTATTACCTTAATGGAGGTTCTTATGTGTTGGCCGGCAGAATGGGGATAGATTATATTTGCAATACGCCTTCTTCCGCAGTGTGCACTTATTACAAGGTAGGAAGCACCTACACGCCCTGCTGCTGGGGGAATTATTGCACCTCCAATTGCATGACTTCCAAACCCGCTCCCAAAAAAGCCAGGAACTAGGCTCCGGCCCGGTAGGCAAAGTGCCGGGTGAACTAATTTAGACCGGAAGGCATCAACAGATAGACATGACCGCTAGCATACGGCATAGGTATCACTGATGCCTTTCCTCTATTCTCTCTTCAGAATCTCTGCATTCATGCTTACAGATTAGCACATAGCCGCGCCCCTTTTTTCTTCCCTTCTTTGCCTGTTACCTTTTGACTTGCTAACTTCTCAGATCATGAACAGAAGGCAAGTCACGCTCGAAGCCATCGCCGCTTTATTGATATTACTTTTCCTATATGCCGGCATAAGCAAATTCCTGGAGTTCGATCGCTTCATCGGGGAGATGAACAACCAGCCATTCCCTAATTCCTGGACACCCTTCCTGGTATGGACCATCCCCTCGCTCGAAATTGTTATCGCCCTGACATTGATGTTCGAGCGCACCCGCTTACCGGGCTTGATCGCATCCTTGATATTAATGACACTTTTCACTCTCTACACCGGCTCCGTGCTGCTGCACTTTTTTGCCTATGTGCCCTGCTCCTGTGGCGGCGTGATCCGGAAACTAAGCTGGCCGCAGCACATGGTCTTCAATCTTTTCTTCGTAGCCCTGTCTGTCCTGGGCATTATTCTCCAACGCAGGAAGTTCTTTACCTCCATATTCATCACTAAAAAAAATCTTGTATGAAAAAGATCAAATGGACACTCATGACCTTGGCTGTTGGACTCAGTATTGGCGGAGCTTTCGCCACTCGTCTCCACCAGGATTGCCTGGGAGCAACGCAATATTATTTCAATGGGGGTTATGTTCTAGCCGGCAGAATGGGGATCGATTATATCTGCAATACACCTTCTTCTAATATTTGCACCTATTACAAAGTAGGAAGCACCTACACTCCTTGCTGCTGGGGGAATTATTGCACCTCTAATTGTAAAGCAGGGAACCCCGTCCCCAAAAAAGCCAAAAACTAATTGCATTTAATTTGGAGTGATCGTAACCCTGTTGTCATTATCCTGCATGCCGCTGAGCCGGAGCACATCCGGAGGCAGATAAAAGACATAGTTAGGACTGGAAGGCGGCAATCGATAGACCTGGCCATTCAGCCCATGGGATAGGGTGATATTGGCGCCTTCCTTATTGAGTCTTCTAAGATCAGTCCATCGCAGGCCCCGGAATGCCAGTTCCTTTCTTCTTTCTATCAGGACACTGTCCAATGCATCCGAGGCGGAGGCAGCTGTGACGGGAATATACGGGATAGAATCCGGTCTTACCCAGCGATGCTGTAGCAAGGTATTCAGATCGGCCAGGGCTGCATCTTTATTTCCGGCCCGTGCAGCGCATTCGGCCCTGATCAGGTAGACCTCATCCACCGCCAGGCCGCTAAAACAATAGGATTTGCCGGAATAGCTCCCTTTCAAGTAGGGCAAACCGGATAGGCTACCAATTCTATAAAATACAACGCGCCGCAGATCCCCTGGCGCATAGGATGCATAAAGATTGGAATCTACAATGCAAGTGACTTTAAAACTGCCGCCCACCAATACTTCCGAGAAACTATATAGAACGCTTTGGTACAACGTTTCCGGATTTAACTGATCTATAGGGAGATTGGATGTATATGGGCGGGTACGATAATCCATCAGCGTATCATACAATTGAAGGCTTCTATCAGCATAAGTGCCGGCTTGGGGATAAGCTTGCATGCTCAGGCAAACCCGGGCTAGCATCGCCAGGGCAGCCGGGCGGGAAGGACGGTTGAGATTGGCGGAAGGCCGCTCATCAGGAAGCAGGCTATCCGCCTGGCGAAGGTCCGAGAGTATCTGGTTATACGTATCCTGGACATTGGCGCGTTTGTATTTCAGGTTGACGTCCGGACTCAATCGAAGAGCAATACCTAAATCGTCAGAAGCGGTGGTAGCGTCATATACAGGAGCAAAGATTTGGGATAGATTGTAAAAAGCATAGGCCCGGATGAAATGGGCCGTCCCCATGATCCTATTCCAATCCTGCCGGTTAGATTCATCCACCTTGATCCTGGGCAACCCGTCCAGCACTACATTGGCATAAAACACCTGTCTATAAGGCAGGTCCCAATCCGGTATCTGTGTCTGGCCGCCATAAGTGTCCTGAGCCCAGGTATAAGCATTCTGCGACTTCGCCGTCAACCCCACCCAGGTACTGTACAGTATTCGGTAATTATCCGAAGACAGTTCACCTAGCTCCGGAGTTTCCTGCATGACCAGTTGATTATCCAGCAAATTCTGAAAATCGGTCAGGGTAGTAGGCACCACCAATTGCGAATTAGGTTTTTTGTCCAGGAACGCGGTCTTGCTGCACGCCGGCAAGATAACTACACCCGCCAGCAGCAGGAAGATTATGAACTGCCTACAATGTGATCTTTGCATACGCCGCTTTATTTAAAATTCCAGCTTACACCCCAAGGCCAGTGTTCGGGGGTTCGGAATACTATTAACATAATCCGGATCGATACCTTTATGGTTTGCCTTCCAAAGAATGCCGATATTGTTTGCATAAAGGTAAAAACGGATCGCCTGTAGGGGAAGCCTTGCATAGGACTTTTTAGGCAGATCATAGCTGATCCGGATATCCTGTAGACGAACATGGTCCCCCTTTTCGATCAGCACCTCCGAATTGGCATAAAATTGGTCCCGGCTATTATTGAGTGGAAAAGGCCGGGAGGGCACATTCGTCGTCTTTTCGTCCCCTGGCTTTTGCCAGCGAAGCGCATAATCGGAGCGCCCTTTTGAAATGCCGCTGTATACGCCGGCATACTCGATTGAATTCCTTCGAAAACTATACCCCAGCTTGAAAATAATATTGAAGGACAGCTCAAATCTTCGCCAGTTGAAAGTATTACGCCAGCTGCCGAAGAACGTTGGATAAGCAGGTCCCTTATAGATCAGGCTATCCACTGGATAGGTAATGAATTTACCATAGCTGGTGTCCGGTTGCCCATGCAAGTTACCTAAGGGATCGCCCGAACGAGGGTCCAGCCCCATCCAGCGCAAGGCATACACAGAGTATAAAGGTCTGCCCACCAAAGGATTGATGGTGCCTGTTTTAGTGTAAGCCTCCACGGAAGCCTGTGCCACAGCATAACGCGTCACTTTATCCTTAACTCGGCTGAACAGCCAGTCACTGTTCCACCTGAATGGCCCCACCAGGTTCCGGGTATGGAGAGCGAGATCCCAGCCGTGGGCAACCATGTTGGCAGTATTACCCGTAAACACGATCACGCCAGTGGTAGGATCCATCATGGTCTGGCCGATCAAATCTTTACCGCTCTTGATATAGTATTCGAAACTGCCTTCCGCCCGGTTGTTCCGGCTGGCAAAATCCAGGCCTGCATTGAAAATATTGATCTTCTCCCATCGCAGGGAAGGATTGGGTGGATTTACAATACCACTATAGGCCGTCCCATAATCATTTACAAATCCATTGAGCTGTGCCGTAGTATAGGCCGATACTGACCGATCCACATTACCATTGTATCCATCGGTGACCCGCAGCTTTAAAAAGGGCAGCCAGTCTATGCGATAGAAATTTTCCCGTGACATTTCCCACGCCGCTCCTACTGACCACAAGGGTACGCCTTTCTGATTCGTGCGCACGCCAAAGAGATTCGACTCATCCCGGCGGGCACTGGCCGAAATGATATATCGTTGACGATAAGAATAAGAAGCATTGCCATAATAGGAAAGGAAACGATCGGAGGTACCGTAATGCCGGTCCTGGTATGGAATTTTAGCCGTAGAGGGAGTGTAATACAGAAGGTAATCTTGAGTATAATCTACCGTGTCACCCGAATTTGTACCGGGATCATATCCGTAGAGACGGGTGCCGTCGTAATGACCTTCCACATCCCTTAGTTCCCAACCAGCTAGTACATTCAACTGATTTTCCGCGTCAAATGCGTGGTCATAATTCAATTGAAGGCGCACATTATGCGCATCATAACTGTTGATCGTCTCATCCATGATCCCACCCTTGGGTATAGGCCAGGAAAGCTTGCCATCCGCATTTATTCGCGTATAAGAATTAATGAGGTCTCGGGTAGCATAGGTTTGAACGCTTTGGAAATTCTTTTCATCCGACTTCCCATGTTGGTACTGATAATAAAGATGCGCATTCAACCCCTTATGGATGGTGTACTGCAGGCCGATATTGAGCCGGTAATCCGTAAGCTTTGTCTTGTCGTCTGCATTCTGTAATTCATCCAGGGGCCGGTAATGCCAGTCTAATAATTGTCCGCCACCCACGGTATCTACGTAGGTTTGACGTAACCCCACCGGAACAGACACGGCATTGCCATTGGCATCAGCCAGCTTCAGATAAGGGTACGATGCATTTATATCACCAATATTATTATTCTGCACACCACTCGACACAAACGTAAAGTCCGTACGGAGCTCCAGCTTCTTTGGCAGAATGCTCCAGGTATTACTTCCATTCAGCGTGATCCGGTCATATTGGTTCCTTACCAGGTTAGACAGGTCCTTGTTGTACCCCGCAGAAACAAAGTAATGATCCCTGGCGCTCCCCCCGCTGAAATTCAACGCATACAGCTGGTTCAGACTATGCCGGTAAAAATATTTCTTAAGGTCTTGCCGGGTGTCCACCTTCCCCAGGGCATCCAGCTGCGCCTGCGCATCGGCGGCGGAAATAACTCCATCCCTTTTTTTGATGAGGATCTCCACCACCGGAGATAACACAGGATGAGAAGAATTCATTTCTTTCTGCTGATAAAAGCTGCTGTCAAACAAAAACTCCTCCACCCCAATATAATCCTTCGAGCTCATGATCGGCTGATAATACAGATCCGGCTTCTCCCCTGCCATCATGCTCGTAGTAAAATTCCACTTCTTCGCCTGGTTGTACCTTCCCTTCTTCGTCGTCATCACAATCACCCCATTCCCCGAAAAAGCTCCCCAGATCGAAGCCGCCGCCGCATCCTTCAGCACCGTCACCGTCTCGATATCCTCCGGATTGATATTATTGATATTCCCGCTGTAAGGAAAATTGTCCACCACGACCAGTGGATCCGGATTCGCATTGATCGTACTACGTCCCCGGATCGTGATCACCGACTGATTCGTCCCCGGTACCACATTCTTGTTAAAGATCAGGCTGGAAGTCACTCCGTCCAGCCTGTCCAATACATTGGTCGACACAGCCCTTTCGATCACGGTATTGGTCACCTGGCTATAACTGCCCGTAGCCCTTTCCTTCGGCACATCCTGGTATCCATTATGCGCCACCACTGCACCGGCCAGCTCGATGATCCTGGCCTTCACCTCTACGTTCATTTCCTTCTCTCCCCTGTAAGGCATTTCTTTCGTCTCGTAATTGATGCTGCTGAACACCAGGCTCGTGTCCTGCTTGCCCAGCATGATGCTGAATCCTCCGCTCTCATCGCTGATGGCGGAAGAAGGCTTGCCCCCACCCTTGGAAAATATGGAGGCGCCCGGTACAGCCTCCTGCTTTTCGTTGCGGATCACACCACGTAATAGGAAATCTTTTGTGCGGATGATATGAATGGAAATAGCGCCGTCCACCATCTCATAATACAACGGCTGCCCCCGAAAACAGATGTCCAACACCTCCCGGAAAGGCATATCCCTGACGGAGATCGTCACTTTATGCGCTAGCTGCGGCCACGCTGCATCCCCGAAGTAGGTGATGCCGGTCTGCTTGCGTATGGCAATAAGAATTTTTTCTAAAGATGTATTCCTTTCCGAGAGCGTTACCTTGTTCGATGTTTGGCAATATCCGGTGGTGCTTCTCTGTAAGCAGGCTATAAGCAGTAAGAAAGCAACCGGTTTCATCGAGCCCATTAGGCGAAGGTTTGAATAAATAAAGTTACAGCCTGCGAATCATGAGTAAATATAAGAAAAATACTTATTTCTTACCCATGACAGCGGCTGTAACTGGCGGACTCGGTTCAATGGTTATGGACAATATGGTGCTCTAACGTAATACTGTAACTACTTTACCCTGTAACGAACAATGTATGTTTTGGTGCTCTAATTGATTCAAAATCTGTTGGATATTGGACTGACGTGAGAAGTTTCCGGTAAAACGCGCCTCCGGTATTCCCGACTGGTAGCGGATCTCAACATCGTAACAACGGGAGATGGCCTGCATGACATTTGATAGGGCATCATCCTTGAATTCCAGATCCCCGCTCTTCCAGGACAAGACATGATCGATGTCAACACCCTTTTGAAGCTTCATCGGAGGATTCGCTCCCGATGTAGGATACACTATTTCAGCTTGCTCACCTGGCTTGAGCTGCAAAGTTTCTGTACCTCTTATCACTTTCACCGCACCGTCTACAAGCGTTGTCTTGCTGGAAGACTCCTCACCATAGGCTTTCACGTTAAAATGCGTTCCCAACACCTCGATCTCGGCCCCTTTGATCTTAACATGGAAAGGTCTGGCAGCGCTGCCCGTCACCTCGAAATAGGCTTCACCCGTCAATTCCACCGTACGTTCAGACCCGCTGAAGCTCGCAGGATACTTCAATGTGCTGGCGGCATTCAACCAGATCTTACTGCCGTCAGCCAGCGTGAACTCCTGCTGCTGTCCCCCACGGGCGACCGAAAAAACTTTATTAAGAGCTATGACAGGATTATCTGCGACCGCTGCCTGTTTGTCTATCGAATGATTGTACCACAAATATCCCCCGGTGACCGCCAGCAAAACAGAAGCTGCCGCTATCCACATCGGCCTTCTCACTACCCGGCCAGTATTCAACCTTTTCACCGGCGCTAATCTTTCCTGCTCATCCAGTTTCTGCTCCAGTTGCCCCACCCACTCAGGAGAAGGAGCGACAGCAGCCAACGACCACTGTTCGAATAGTGCTTCATGTTCGTCTGCAATAATTCCCAGCTCATCGATCGAAGCGTCCTGGAGCCACCGTAAAAATGTTGCATATTCCTCCGGGGTATATTCCCCTTTAACGAAACGTGCAACAAATGATCGGGCATCCTTTAGATTCATAAAAATAAGGTGTTATGATAAAGACACGCACGGATAGTCAGGGGATACCCCGAAAAGCCTATTTTTTTGAAAAAAAATGCAGAAAACTTCAAGCAAGTGAAAATCAAATACTTAGAACATCAAAGAGGGAGAGAAAAACAAACAAGACCATCGATATCTGGGCATGATCGATCAAATACTGTCTTACAAATGCGGTTGCCTCATACAGTTGTTTCTTCACAGCCGCCCGGGAAATACCCAGCTTGCCGGCGATCTCATCCAGGGTAAAACCCTGCTCGATACGCATCTTTAAGATCTCCCGCCGCCTGGGCGTCAGCTTATCCATCCCCTCTGCCGCAATATGATAGTATTGCTTATACAAGACGGCATGCTCGGAATGATGCGCAGACGTGGACTCCATCCCTTCATCCAGCTCCCGGGTCTGCTGCTGGACCTTTAGCGACCGGAAATAGTTGAACACCGTATTCCGCGATACGATGAATATATAATCCTTAAAGCTATCCACCGTCGCCAGGCGCTGACGCTTCTCCCACATCTTTATGAAGATATCCTGCGTCAATTCCTCCAGGTTATCCCTGGAAGGCACAAAAAGACGCACATACTGTTGGACAATCTTGTAATAGTACCCATACAACTGCCTGAAAGCTTCTCTGTCATCCTGGGCTACACGATGAAGCAGCTCTTTTTCATTATGTATAAATTCAATTGACACAGGATATTAGCGTGTGGTTGACCTTAAAAATAGGGGGAATGAAGCAATACGGCAACTATCGGGCCACACCTTAGAGGCAGATGGATAAACTGAGAAGGGCTGAGGTAATGACATATCGGGCGTCAGGGGTTCTTATTCTTGAAATTAATAAGATATTCCCAGTTAACCCGCTTTTGCATAAAAAAATGCCCTGGCCGGTAAATCGGGCCAGGGCTGACACCATAGAAAGATCTTTAATCCAGCGGGGTGGCGTCCAGGATCACCACCTTGGCAAGGACATCCCCACTGGGAAGAGTAGGCTGAGATCCATCGATCGTCCGGAACCCTATATATACATTGCCCTTGGAATGGATCGCATTGTAGGTAATCCCGGTAATCTCCTCCGGCAACGCATCATACGTATTCCCTCCGTCAAAAGAAAGATAAACGATCACCCCTCCATTGGCAACGATCTTATCGTCTATCTCCGGCACACTCAGATTGGTCGCATATTGGTTCAATGGCGAGCCGGTCCCTCCCGTATAGGTATCCACCTTCCAATCCCCCGAATGAATAGTGTAAATAGCAGAAAAGCCCTGGTCCACTACCTGGGTAGTATGTTTTGTACAGGAGCCCAATCCAATAAGTGAAACGAACAATGCGGCGATCATGGTAGTCCTGGTCAATGCGGTGTGTTTTGTCATACTAGGTTTTTTATCTTATTAGAGTTAATACAATGCAAAAAGTTAGCCCGTTATTGTGCTCAGACGTGTTAAAAAAACAAAGGTTTAATTAAAAGGAGATTAAAGCTGCCCCAGCAGGATGCGGATACCTACTAACCCCAGGGAAACAGCCAGGGCCCGCTCGATGGCCCGCCCTCGTATCCGGTGAGAAAAATAAGCGCCAGCCTGAGCGCCGGCAATCGCCCCCAGCCCCAAACAGAATACCATGCGCTGTATCGCCGGATCATGATAGCTGCCCTGCACTATATGCACCACCACACTCACCACGGACATGACAGCCAGTATAAAATGAGAGGTAGCAGTGGCTATATGCACCGGGAATTGTAGCCAGTTGATCAAGGCAGGCACATGAATAATGCCTCCTCCGATGCCCAGGATCGGCGAGATAAATCCCACCACCAGGCTAATCCCCCAGCCAATATACTGGTTGTAAGAATAACGATAGGTCTCTCCCTTCCGGTCTGTCAGGATGCGGACCTGGGTAGATCTCCCATATCCCTTATTCACAGGTATCTTCTTATAGTCCTTCTTCGAAAACAATAAATAAAAAGCAAGAAGGATCAGCAAGCCTCCGAATACCATAGAAAACAGCGATCTCGATATTACCCTGGTGACCATCACTCCCAAAATGCTTCCCGGTATGGTAAAAGCTGCAAATTGTATGCCTGCCTTATAATCCACCCGCTGCGCGCGCGCATAAGCCAATGTTCCCGAAATAGCATTACATGCGACGATCGCCATGGAGATGGCCGTGATCGTGTCAGGCGCTAAAGAAGGATACAGGAATAACAGCACAGGCACGAGGATAAACCCTCCTCCTGCCCCTATCAGCGTACCAAGTCCACCTACCAATAACCCTATGGCAAACAACAACCAGACGGAATCCATCATGTATTTATTGAATTATTTCCATACCAGCACTAACATGCCCGCGAAGATAAGGATAGCCGCCAGCATTACCCGCAATGTCAGGGGCTCGCGAAGAAAAACAAAGGACAACAATATGGTAAAAACGATACTTCCCTTATCGATCACACTCACCTCGGACACCTTCCCCATTTGCAAAGCCCGGTAGTAAAACAACCAGGATAAGCCCGTAGCAATGGCCGACAAAATAAGGAAAAGCCAGTTGCTGCGTGAAAGCCCTCCTACCTCCTTTCCATGTCCCCGGTACAGCACGATCCCCCAGGTGATCAAAAGGACCACGGCTGTCCGCACGGCAGTGGCAAGATCAGAGTTGACATCCTTCAACCCCGCCTTGGCGAAGATCGCCGTAAGAGCTGCAAAAAATGCGGACAGCAACGCATACAACACCCACGTAGAAAGATTCGCCATAGACCCCAAAGATAGCCGAAAACTTACTTTCCGCTGTTCCTCAGCAGCATAAATGGAGGGCCTTTTTTCCAGTCCGTAGCGCCGTGGTCGAAGACAGGACCCACGCTGCAATTCGCCAGCAGGACATCCGGCCACCCGTCTCCATCCACATCCTGTACATCCATGGTGATCCATCTTCCCACCTCCGTACCCGGCACCGTATGGGGATCGAAATGCAGTCCTTTGTTGTTATGCAGGTATATGAATCCCTCCTCGGGATGATGACTGTAATCCGCAAAATAAGCCGTGGCCGCGATATCCGGCAGGCCGTCCCTGTCCAGGTCAGTGGCCATGGCCCGGTAGCAGCCATTCATTTGGAAAAAATATTGTTGTGTAAAATGGACAGCGCTGTCATTGATGAAGATATAGATCCCGTGATAGGGCTTGAGCACGGTGGAGAAATCTCCGTTGTCTCCGCAGGTATATAGAATATCCTTCCTGCCATCCCCATTGAGATCGGCCAGTTCGAAATACGTAGAACCATAACTGGGGGGAAATCGCAGCACCTCCCGCTCGGAGAACTGTCCCCCGCCCTTATTGGTATACAAAAAGATGCCTTCCTCGCCCTGTGCAAACAATACCCAGATATCGGGCAGGCCGTCGTGATCATGATCCTCTATCACCACGCGGATAGCCCCCGGCATATTACGCAATATATGCTTTGCATAGGTGCCGTCACCCCTGTTTTCCAGCCAGCTGAGCTCACCCTTGATATATCCGAACTCGCAGACTACTATATCCTTCCTGCCATCCCCATTGAGATCGGCTTCGGCTATGTGCACAGGACGTAGGAGGCCCTGGTGCACAGTGGTGAACGTCGGAGTCATAAATGGCTTCCCCGGCACCCACCGGTCTATATATCCCGCCATGGTATTATTCGGTTGAAAAGCTCCGATATTGCAGGCCAGGAACCCTGTATCGCTATGTACCATCGAGACCACTGCCCCTGGAACAATTGCCGTAGCTGCAGGTTGTAATTTCTTGTTCCATCGGGAAAATGAATGGGTCAGTATATCCGAACTCATCACCTGTTGCAGGAGACTGTCATATTGTATAAAACAGGTAGCAGGTGGCGATGGGTCAACTCCGCCCGGTGCAGCAGCCACCATTTGCGGCAGCATGATCCTGAATCTGGCCGTATCCGGCCGAAGCGCCTCCGTACGTGGCGGTACCGTCAGGCTGTCCGGGGCCAGGGCCGTATAATAAGTAATGATATCCCCCCACTCCTCCGCAGTCAGCATGGGCGCAGACGGATAGAACCCTCTGCCCACATTCGGATCCTGGCTGTTTTCAGGGTAACGTTGATGCATGTATTCGAATATGCCCAGGCGCGGCCCCATGGCTGGCAGTACGCCTTTCTCCCACGTCCCGGCCCCCAGCAGATCAGGCAAGGGCAGCATATGACAGGACTGGCAATATTTCACCGCCAGCGCCTCACCCCGGGCAATGTCTGCGTCTTTCACTCCCGCACGGGAATGGTTCTTATGGTAAGGGGCGGCCGTATTACACGCGGCCGCCCCCATCATCCCGGATAACAGCATATAGCAGGCTGCCCGGAACCTTATATTATTTAAAAGCATGCGTTCTCAATACCCCTTGTTCTGTTTCAGCTTCCCGTTGCTCAGATCGATCTGCGCCTGTGGAATGGGGAAATATTCATTCTTGTCTGCTGTAAAATTACCTGTCGACAGATCACCGGTGATCTGTCTTTCATATGCAAAATACGCATTCAGCGCCGTCGCCGCAATACCCCATCTTGCCAGGTCAAAGAAACGATGGCCTTCGCAGGCAAGCTCCAGCTTTCGTTCGAAATAGATGGCCGGCAACGCGGTAGTCGCGTTAAAAGCTCCGGGTGCATATTGACTGATGACATAATTAGCGGCCGGAGTTGCTGAAAACCCACCCATCGGCTTGGTATCATCGATATATTTGTGCAGGATATTGACAGGTTTGGCTGCCCTGGCCCGGACAAAATTCACATAGGTTTCAGCCTGGGCGAAATTGCCTAATTGAGCTTCGCATTCAGCGGCCATCAGCAGCACATCCGCAAAACGGATAATACAGTAATTGATCGCCGATCCGGGCGCCCAGGTGCTCTGATCGGAATAGGTCCCGGCGGTAGCCTGCCAGTATAGGTTCTTCTTGTTGGAATAAGGCCCGGCTGAACCCTGGTCGCGAATCCAGTTATTGCCAGGATGCAGACCCCAGTCATGCACGGGTATGCCTCTCCGGGCAATCGTCCAGTCAATACGGGGATCCAGGTTGCCCGCATCCGGTGTAAAGGGCTTGTCCGAGGCGATTCCCTGATCATTCGCAACAGCGTGACTATTATAATCCGTCACATAGGGCAGCCCGCCGGCATCCGTACGGTATGAATTGGCAAGGTCCACAGACGGTTGGAAAAAGCCGCAGCACCGGAAAGGACTGTTATAAGGGAAATTCAGCATGTCGCCGCCATTGGCATGAGCGATGGAATTGGTCCCATCATGGGCGGTCATTTGTATCGCAAACACTGACTCCTTATTGTTCTTTGCCGACGCATCGAAATTATCAGCAAACCTGTCCGTCAGTCCATAGGATAAATTGTTGGAAGTTACCCCGCCGGCCCCGGGGCCCCCATAAGTATTGGGGATCACCTGGTCGAACAGGGCCTTGGCTTCCGTATACTTCTTTTCATACAGGTATACTTTCGCCAGGTAGCACATGGCTCCCCATTTATTGATCGCCCCGACATTGGTCTGGGTCACAGGCAGGCTGTCGACCGCTACCTTCAGGTCAGCCTCTATCTGGGGATAGATGTCCTTATCGTTGGGCTGGTTGAAATCCTTGGTAGTCTCGTCGATCCAGGGCACCATATGGAAGAAGCGCCGCAGCTCGAAATAAAAATGGGCCCGCAGGAATTTGGCTTCGGCGGAAAATTCCGTGCGGTCCGCTGCCGAGATATAAGGATCGGTAGAAGCCGCCAGTGTGGCCAATGTTGAATTACAACGGGTGACGCCTTCATACAAAGCCCTCCATTTGTTATTGAAGAATCCATTGGAAGGGATCTCCTGTGCATTGGCTATCGGCACGATAGGAGGTTGGTCGCTGATACTGCTGCCTTTATGGGAATCGCCGCCCGCCACGCTGCCATAGATCCAGTTGCTAGGCGAAGCTTCCCATCCGTTTCCTCCGCCAACGGCGGCATTCCCCTGGCCCTGACCGTCCAGGATGGCATAAGAGCCCATCAGCAGGGCTGTGACCCCCGCTTTGTTATTTACCTGCGAGGGAACAAGTGCACCCAGGGCAGGCTTATCCAGGAATCCTCTGCTGCAGCCGACGATCAGCAAGGTAGAGGCGGTCAATGCGACACCGATATAGGGCAAATATTTCTTAATGTTCATTTTGATATTTTTTGTCTTTAGCAATAAGCACTAAAATGTGATCTGTAATCCAAGTAAATATTGACG
Source organism: Flavitalea plasmicola (assembly GCF_030546645.1). Lineage (GTDB taxonomy): Bacteria > Bacteroidota > Bacteroidia > Chitinophagales > Chitinophagaceae > Puia. The sequence continues at coordinate 641,893 of NZ_JAUOTO010000004.1, read as the reverse complement.
GGGATTGGCATAAGAGCCCTCATCCACACCAAAGTCCGTTGCAGAGTTCTGGCCATTCATTGAATTGACAGAGATCTCGGGGTCTACACCGGAGTATTTCGTGATGGTGAAAAGGTTGGCGGCCTGCAGATAAGCCCGCACCCTGGATATGCCTATCTTGTTAAGATTGCTGGTCCCGAATGTATAGCCCAGCGTCATGTTCTTCGCGCGCAGATAAGACCCTTTTTCCACGAAATATGAATTAGGTACCGTATTCGTACTGCCATTGCTTCCATTCACGGCATCCTGGATAGGCCCCTTGGCATTATGGTTGTCAAAAGTCCATGAATTATACAGGGCGGTCTTGCTGGAGGCAGCACCCGGGAAAGACCCGTAAAAATCCGTCCACCATTTCACATTGTTCCAGATATCGTTGCCATACACGCCGTACAGGAATACACTGAAGTCAAAATGCTTGTAATCCAGGCCCAGGTTGAGTCCATAGGTGAATTTCGGACTTGGGTTACCCAGGAATGTCTTGCTGGTGGCGTCTATAAATCCCTGTTTCGTATTGTCGGCATAACGGAAACGGCCGATTCCCTCGTCCGCCTGGTATTTGGCATTGGGATTGCCGGTGGCTTTCTGCGCTGAAAGATCCGCCGCATCCAGCTCCGCCTGGCTGTTCCAGAATCCGATGATCTTGTACCCATAGAATGAGCTGACAGGATGGCCTACGGCATTGCGGACAATAAAGCTTCCATTGAACCGCCGGCCATCAAGATCGAAATATTTAGAGCCGTTGGCATCTATCTGCTGTATCTTATTGCTCACCGTAGTAAAGGTCAATGATCCCGTCAGTTTCAGATCACGGGTCAGGTCTGTCTGGCCGGAGATCATCAGGTCGATACCCGAATTCTTCATACGGCCCACATTATAAGCCGGAACAGTCGCCGCACCCTCCGCACCCAGCAGCGTGGTCTGGAACAGCAGGTCCTTAATGCTCTTATTATACCAATCCAGGCTGACAGTCAGCTTGCCTTGCAAAACAGTGAGATCAAACCCGACATTGGCATTGCCATCCTGCTCCCATTTAGCATTGGGATTGCCGATCTGGGATTGACTTAGGCCATATACAACGGAGTTGCCACTGCCCGTAATGTCATAATAAGTCGTTTGCTTGTTGGACCCATACAGCGTATAGGAGTTCGTGCCAAGGGCATTGAACTGGTTGCCCATGATGCCATATGATCCCCGGATCTTCAGGTCCGTGATCCAGTGCGCGTCTTTCAGGAAGCTTTCCTGGGAGATCCGCCATCCCGCACTGACCGCATAAAAATTACCCCAGCGGTTGGTGATGAACTTGGAGGAACCATCACGACGGAAAGTAGCCCCTAACAAATATTTTTCCGAAAAGATATAATCGGCGCGTGCAAAATACGACACCAGGCTCTCGCCGGCGCCCACTGGCGCTTTATAGTTCGCGGAAGTCGGACTATAGCCGATGATGGGATTGGCGTTACTGTAAGTGGTAGGAGTACCAGATCCGGTGGAAAGATTGACATAGTTAGGATCCCAGGAGAAAAATCCCTGGATGGATCCCCCAATATTATGGTTGATGAATTGACGGCTCTCCATGCCGCCCACCAGCTTGAGATTATGATCTCCCTTCACCAGGTTGTAAGTGAAGGTATTGCTCCAGGTCCAGTCTGTCCCGTTGTAGGAAGATTCGTTATAGCCGGGCTGGGTATATTGTGGCTCGGCATTATAAAAGTCGGGCTTATTGAAAGTGTGGCTCCATCCATAATAATATTCACCACCATAGCTGGTGCGGAAAGTCAGACCCTTGATCAGATCTATTTCACCATACACATTCCCGAAAAGCCTCCCGGCTAATCCCCTGTCATCACCCGTATTCGCCTGCAATGCCACTGGGTTCCTGGGATTGTTCAACCCTTTCGGAGCAGTGCCCGCATAGCCTCCTTTTATATCATGCACAGGGATGATGGGATTTTCACGCATGGCATATCCAATGGCGCTGCCTTCTACCAGGATGCCGCTGACGGCCTGCGGGTTCTGCGTTGCCGAATAAGCGATATTCTCGCCTACCCTCACTATCTTACCTACCTTATAGGTGGTGTTGGCACGTATGGTGTACCGCTTGAGATACGTATTGATCAGCGTCCCCTGCTGATTGAAATAGTTGAAGGAGAAAAGATAGCTGCTCTGGTCGTTGCCGCCGGAGAGCGTGACATTGTGCTGCTGGATGGGCTTCTTCTTGAATATCTCATGGTACCAGTCCGTACCGGCCTTGTTGGCGGCAGCGATCTGGTAATATTTAGCGCCCGTTGGATCCGCAAAATACAATGACGGATCGGCTGCTGGCGAGCCGGACGCAAATCCTCCCGTATTGGTTGTCGACCCCACCGTACCGTTGACCAGGAAATCCGGCATCACCGGAGTAGCGCCATACCCGTAAATATTGCTGCCTACAGGCTTTTGCAGCGTCGGATTAAGCGCGTTGTAATTCTGCCCCGCCTTGAACAGCAGCTGCCCGCCCTCCGTGGGATTCAATATGTCCCAGACATTTCCTCCCTTCGGCACCTGCAGCCCATAATATCCATCATACGATACTTTAACCTTGCCGGTTCCCCTTCTGGTTGTAATGACGATGATGCCATTTGAAGCGCGCGATCCATAAATACTGGCGGCGCCGGCATCCTTCAGCACCTGCATGCTGGATACATCGTTGGGATTAAGATCGTTTACATTCTGCGTCGGCACGCCATCAACAACATACAAGGGTGTGTTATTACCGAATGAATTGAATCCCCTGATCCGTATCACAGGGGCCTGTCCCGGCTGACCGGAACCCACGACCGCTACGCCCGAAGCCTGCCCCTGCAGCATATTCACCACATCGGGCACCGGCTGCTTCCTGGCATCCGCAAGATCCACCACCGATACAGCGCCCGTAAGATCTTTTTTACGCTGTGTGGCATAACCCGTGACTACGATCTCATTCAACGAGGCTGTCGTTACCGCAAGAGAAATATCCCCGAGAGAAGACCTTCCTCCCACCGGGATCTCCAGTTTGACAAACCCCACGGATGTGATCACTAATGTACTGTTGTCGGCTGCCTCGATGGTGAAAGTCCCATCGGCAGCAGTCTGTGTAGCCGTTTTTCTCCCCTTGACTTCCACCGTCGCACCCAACAATGGCTGTTTATCCCCGCCGCTGAGGACCTTACCGGTGATTTTTTTCTGTGCAAAAAGAAGATGAGAGGGAAGAAAAAGGCATAGGAATAGGCATGCCCTTAGAAGAGCGTTAGTTTTGAATGGCATATGCAAGGATAATCGTTTTTTACATAGGCTGGTTTAAGCCGTGACGATTAATATATGAAAGTACCAGAGAATAGCTGAATGTAATGATATTTTTTTAACTTTTTCTTGTACTTTTATTAACTACACTTGCTAGTGTCTAACCCTTAAGGATATCTAAAAGATATACCGTTACATTTTATGAAAAGTCACAACCCATGCGCATTTCATCTATTTTTCTTTTCACTGCATCAACATCCCTGCTGACAATAGCAATCGGTTGTAAAAGACGGCTCTCTCCTGCTGAGATAAAAGACAACCTGGAAAAAGCCATGACCGCCCACCTGATGAAGGAACAGCTGCGCGACTCAACGCACTTTCGCTTCAAGATAGAAGATGTGGCGTACTTCGACGGGAAAGAATATTACGACTGCGAGTTTAAGGTACACCTGTTCAGGGAAGAAGGTGGAGATACGACAGGGATTATCAAAGGGACGGTCTCTAAGGATTTTGCTGTGATCAATAAAAAATAGTAGGGCAGCGGAGCTGTGGTCCCCTGCCCTATATTAAGGTGAATTTACTTCTATGTGGTCGCCCAGGCCTTCTCGCCTTTCTTATAATCGATGCATCCCTCATACTTTCCCGGCACTGCAACATAGCGCAATGCCTTCGTAGCGCCCGGCTCGGAAGTGAAATAGCCCCATAAGGTCAGCTCCTTCATCATGCGGAAATAGTGCGTTGGATCTTCCTCTTTTTTCTTGGCCGCATATGCTTTCTGTTCTTTATCCATCTCCACCAGCAGATCATGTCTTTCCTCCGGCTTGATGTCCTGGAATCCATGGCCATACTTCTTCTTGCTGCTTTCGTTCAGCTTTTGCATGCCGTCGATGAATATTTTCTGGTCCTTATCCGTATAGCAATCCCGGACAATACGGGTCATGAACTCCCCAACCTTGGCTTCTTTAGCCCCTGGCGTATCCGTGGCCGGCAGGATCGTCTCTGCGACCTCATCCAAAAAGGCGACGTCATCATTCGAGAAATTAATGCCGGCGCCCCCGATGTTCTTTTCAGGTTGCGAACATCCGGACAGAAAAGCTTCGGCTCCCAGGATCGTTCCTCCCAGCAGCAAGCTTACTCTCGAAATTGCATCTCTTCTGTTCATAGTAACATTTTAAAATTTACACTTAATATTTCACTTGTAGCTTGCAGCTTGTCGCTTGAAGCTTAAATGTTTCCTTTTTTCAATTCGCTCACCGCAAAATCCGCTGCCCTGGTCGTCAATGCCATATAAGTCAACGAAGGATTCTGGCAGGCGGCTGAGGTCATACAGGCCCCATCCGTCACAAAAACATTTTTAGCATCCCACACCTGGTTATTGCCATTGAGTACGGATGTCTTTGGATCCTTGCCCATACGCGCCGATCCCATCTCATGGATGCCATCCCCCACATGATGACCATTGTCCCATGAATGCACGTTTTTAAAGCCCGCGGCTTCCAGCATAGCCACACCCTCCGAAAGCATATCCTTTCGCATCTTCTTCTCATTCTCTTTCAGCTCCGCATCCATATTCAGAACAGGCAGCCCCCATTTATCTTTCTTCTCCTTGTCCAACGATATCTTGTTCTCATGATAAGGCAGCAGCTCTCCGAATCCCGTCATGCCCATGGTCCATTGTCCCGGCTCCGTCAAAGTTTCCTTCAGGCTGAGCCCAATACCCAGCTCGGCTACATCCCGCTTCCAATCCTGCCTGCTCGCACTGCCCTGGTAGCCAAAGCCCCTCAGGTAATCACGTTTGTCCCCATGCAGGTTGGCAAACCGCACGATATAAAAACCATTCGCACGCCGGCCATACACATATTTATCTTCATAGCCCTCGATCGTTCCCGATGCACCTACGTTATAATGGTGATCCATGATATTATGCCCCAGCTCTCCACTGCTGCTGCCCAGCCCGTCCGGCCATACATGCGTCGCCGAATTCATCAGGACCCAGGCGCTGTTCAAAGCGCTGGCATTTACAAAGACGATCTTCGAATAATACTGATATGTATTGTTGTTCTCGGAATCAAGGATCTCTACCCCCTTCGCCTTCTTCGTATCCTTGTCATACAGGATCTTTGTGACGATGGAATATGGCCGCACCGTTAGCTTGCCCGTCGCCATCGCCGCGGGCAGCGTGGAGGATTGCGTGCTGAAATAGCCCCCGAACGGACAACCTTCCCAGCAGCGATTGCGGAACTGGCACTGCGTACGCCCCGGTATAGGTGCGGTCAGGTTGGCGACACGACCGATGATCATATGCCGTTGGTCCTTCCAATGCGCTTTGATCCTGGAAGCCACATCCTTTTCCACGCAATTCAATTCCATCGGTGGAAGGAACTGGCCATCCGGTAATTGAGGCAGCCCCTCGACAGAGCCGCTGATGCCGGCAAAACGCTCCACATGGTCGTACCATGGCGCCAGGTCCTTATATCGTATCGGCCAGTCGACAGCCCATCCATCCTTGGCGTTGGCCCCGAAATCAAAGTCGCTCCACCGGTAGCTTTGCCGGCCCCAAAGAATACTACGCCCTCCCAGCTGATAGGAACGCCACCAGTTGAAAGGCTTGGTCTCCGTATAGGGACAATCCACATCTTTGGACCAGTATTTTATAACTTCCTCCTTGGTACCCCAGGTACGGCCAATGTAAGGATGATCGGTCAGCTCCTGTTGTGTCACCTTGCCGCGATGCGGAAATTCCCAGGGAGCGTTATTGGTGGTCTTATAATCCTTTATATGCTCGAAATTACGCCCTCTCTCCAGCATGAGCGTTCTCAATCCTTTTTCAGTAAGCTCTTTGGCCGCCCACCCGCCACTGATGCCGCTGCCTATGACAATGGCATCGTAGGTATTCTGCGGCACCGCGCTCGTATTGATCTTTAGTGAATCTCCGGGCATATATTAAATATTGCCTTTTTTAAGCTCCTTCACCGCATGGTCGGCGGCCCTCGCCGTCATCGCCATATACGTGAGAGAAGGATTGACACAAGCCGCGGACGTCATGAATGAGCCATCCGTCACAAATACATTCTTCGCGTCCCACACCTGGTTGAAAGCATTCAGAACGGAAGTCTTGGGGTCCTTGCCCATCCGCGCCGTGCCCATCTCATGGATGCCCCGCCCGGGATAAGGGTTGCCGCTGTATCCATGCACATTTTTCACCCCGGCAGCCTCCAGCATCTCTACAGCGTCGGCTTCCATGTCCTTACGCATCTTCAGCTCATTGTCCTTTAATTCACAGTCGATGTTCAGGACATTCAGTCCCCATTTATCCTTCTTCGTCTTATCCAGCGTCACCTTATTGTCGTGATTGGGTAAGATCTCTCCGAACCCTCCGATATGCATCATCCAGGGCCCCGGTTCCGTCAGCGCCTCCTTATATTCCTTCCCAATGCTGTATTCCGCCACTTCATGGTTATAGCCTTCCCTGCCCCCTCCGCCCTGGTAGCCGAAACCCCGCAGGTAATCGCGCTTGTCGCCGAACATATTGCGGTACCGGGGGATGTAAATGCCGTTTGCACGACGCCCGGAATAATATTTGTCCTCATATCCTTCCACCATGCCACCGGCACCCACACCCAGATGATGGTCCATCAGGTTATGCCCCAGCTCGCCGCTGCTGCTGCCTAGCCCGTCCGGCCATATGTCCGTAGCCGAGTTCATCAGGATCCAGGCGCTATTGAGCGTGGAAGCATTCAGGAAAACGATCTTTGCAAAATATTGGTACGTCTTGTTCGTCTCCGCATCCAGCACCTCTACGCCCGTGGCCTTCTTCTTGTCCTTATCATACAGGATCTTCGTAACGATGGACCAGGGCCGCAGCGTCAGATTGCCCGTCGCCACAGCAGCCGGCAGCGTGGAAGACTGCGTGCTGAAATACCCTCCGAAAGGACAGCCCAACCAGCATTTGTTCCGGAACTGGCAGCCAGGCCGTCCACCATGCGGCACGGTGATATTGGCCACACGGCCGATGATCATATGACGGTTGCCTTTATAGTGCTCCTTCAGCCGGACCGCAATATCCTTTTCCACACAGGTCATATCATATGCAGGCAGGAACTGGCCATCAGGCAGGTGAGGCAATCCCTCCTTACTGCCGCTGATGCCTGCAAACCGCTCCACATAATCATACCAGGGCGCAATTTCCTTGTACCGCACCGGCCAGTCGACAGCAATGCCTTCCTTGGCATTGGCTTCAAAATCATAATCGCTCCAGCGATAGCTTTGACGCCCCCACATCAGCGAACGGCCGCCGACATGATACCCCCTGAACCAGTCGAATCGCTTCGTCTCCGTATAAGGACATTCACTATCCTTTACCCAATAATCCAGGTTCCACTCACTCAGCGGATAATCCCTTTTCAGGACAGGATATTCAGCTTTCATCTGCTCGGTCGCCTTGCCGCGATGCGGGAGATCCCAGGCTTCCTTATTGGCATTGACATAATCTTTTACATGCTCGATATTTCTGCCACGCTCCAGCATGATCACCTTCAACCCTTTTTCAGTAAGCTCCTTCGCAGCCCATCCTCCACTGATACCGCTGCCTATTACAATCGCATCGTACGTGTTTTCAGCCATATTCTTTTTTTTAGCCTCAAGCTGCAAGCTACAAGCCGCAAGCCTGACCTTTATTAAATATTAAATCCTCGTTCTCTTAAATGAACCCACCTTGTAGCTTGTAGCTTGAAGCTTGTCGCTTGCAGCTAAACATCACAGCTACACATCACAGATCTTCACCCCCTGTTTCAGGGACTTTAATTTATCCTCCCGGGCAGGAATGAACTCCTGCGCAACATACCCCTTAAATCCCGTCGCAAGGATCGCCCGCATAATGGCGGGATAATACAGTTCCTGCGAATCGTCGATCTCATGCCTGCCAGGAACGCCGCCCGTATGGTAATGCGCAAAATATTGATGGTTGTCGTTAATGGTGCGGATCACATCCCCTTCATCGATCTGCATATGGTAAATGTCATACAGCAGCTTGAAATTTTCAGAGCCTACTGCCTTCACCAGTTCGACACCCCATTTCGAGTTGTCGCACATCTGGTCCGGATGATTCACCTTGCTGTTCAACAGCTCCATCACAATGGTAACGCCTTTCTGCTCCGCCAGCCCGATGATCTGCTTCAATCCCGCCACGCAATTCTTAATGCCCGTCTCCCGGTCCATCCCCTCGGAATTGCCGCTGAAACAAATGAGCTGCTTGTACCCCGCTTTCGCCACCAGATCGATATGCTCAGTGTAATTTTTTACCAATGTATCATGATATTCGGTGTGGTTCCAGCCCTTGGTCAGGCTGATCTCCGCGCCATTGCACATGGACGACCAGATGCCATTTTGCTGCAGGATGGGCCAGTCCTTGGGACCTACCAGGTCGATGGCGCTGAAACCTATTTTCTTCACAGCTACGCATAATTGTTCCAATGGAATATCCCCATAGCACCACCGGCATACGGAGTGATTGATATTACCTTTCAAGGCCATGTTCGTTTGATTTGCTGCTTCGGAAGTACTGAAGGACGACAGCATCCCTGCTGATCCCAATGCGGCTGTTCCCGCTACGATATTTTTTATTGCAAGGCGTCGGGAAGGTTGTTTAGACATAAGTGGTTCCGGTCATTAAAAAAAGAAAGTTACAAAATGTTCCAATGCAATCGATAACAAAAGTGATGCATGGCAGGAAAAAAAGATTAAAAAAGTATTAATGTGCGGCTGTCAATGCGCAGCGCCGGCCTGCACCTGCTGTTTGTGAGCAGCGTAAGATTTACGGCGCACAAAATAGATCAGCACAAATACCACGATCAGTATCGCAGGCATAATAGCCACTTTCATTAACGTATTGGAGCCCGCTATGGCATCCGCTTGCGCAGAACTGGATCCTGTGGCCACAGCCGCATCTTTAAAGTCCTGATACCATTTTCCCATCAATGGAAGTATCAGCGACACGGAGAACATCCCTGCCCCTCCCATCAACGAAAGCCCCAATGCTCCCGTCTTTGGTAAATATTCCGCTACAAAGCCCAGCATGGTAGGCCAGAAAAAACAGATCCCCACCGCAAATACCAATGCAGCCCCAAAAGCCCCGTAACCACTTGCATTGCTCAATAAAACAAGCCCGATGGCGGCAAAAATGGCCGAAAAGATCAACATCCCATTGGGGTTCAACCGATGTACGACCGGCCCCGCAAACGATCTGCCCAATGCCATAAGACCATTGATAAACACCAACACCAGGATGCCCGAAACATTGGCTCCCTGCAATAAGGCGACAATCCACTGATTCGTACCTAATTCAGTGGCCGCAGTCAGGAACATACAAAGGAGCATGACGATAAACAGCGGCGAAAGACAAGCCAGGAACATATCCTTCGTGCTCACTCCCGAGGTGACCCTTTCCGTCTTGGGAAAATCCAGCTTCCAGAACAGCACTCCATAAATAACAGCAGGAATGAACAATACACTGATCAGTAAATGCCAGCCCAGATGCAAAGTGTCCATCAACAAATAGGCTATAAGGCCGCCCACCGCAAGCCCGCCCGGAAACCAGACGTGAAACCGGTTCAGCATCTTGGTCTTATTATTCGGATACAATGTCACTGTCAGCGGATTGCAGGCGGCTTCCACCATCCCATTACCGATGCCAGTGCATAACGTGCCTATAAATAACATAGTCGCATCCTTGGCCAGCAGATAGACGATCACGCCGGAAATATGGCCGATGAAAGCAAGTCCTAATAATCTTTTCATCCCAATCACATCACACAGCGGTCCCCCAAAGATCATGGCCAGCGTGAATCCATAAAAAGCCGGACTGAATATCCAGCCTAACTGCTCCTTGGTTAAATGGAACTCATTGCTCCAAACCCCCTCTAAAGAAGCGCGGAAGGCAAAAGTCATAGCAGTAAAGATGAGCGCAATACGGCTGGCGAGAAAAAGTTTGTTGGATTGAATGGTGGGAGCCATAGCAAGTTCGTTTTATAGTTTGTAAATGTAATTTTTTATTTTAAAAATACTACAGCAGAATGCCTGTAACATCAATAATTTTTTAATTATTGTCCTAGTTCCGTAAAGAAACATTAAAATTGCAGTCGCAGAATGGACCACAGGTCCATTATCACACCAATAGAAGAAACCAGATATCATGAACAGAAAACTTAGAATGGGAATGATCGGCGGAGGCAAGAACGCCTTCATCGGCGCCGTTCACCGGATCGCTGCCAATATGGACGGACTCATCGAGCTGGTCTGCGGCGCACTCAGCAGCAACCCCGCTACAGCAAAAGAATCCGGCCTGGCCCTGTTCCTCCCGGAGGACCGCATCTACGGCAGTTATAAAGAGATGATAGAAAAGGAAAGTCAGCTGCCGGACGACAAACGAATGGATTTTGTCGCCATCGTCACGCCCAATCACGTCCATTTTGAACCGGCCATGCTGGCCCTCGAAAAAGGTTTTCACGTCGTCATCGACAAACCCATGACCTTCTCGCTGGACGAAGCGAAACAATTACAGAAAAAAGTGAAAGAGACGGGATTGCTGCTCTGCCTCACCCACACTTACTCGGGCTATCCCATGGTAAAACAAGCCCGGCAGATGGTGAAGGAAGGCGCCTTCGGTAAGATACGCAAGATCTATGTGGAATATCCCCAGGGCTGGCTCAGCCGCCTTTCCGAAAAAGACGGTAGCAAACAGGCGGAATGGCGCACAGACCCATCCCGCTCCGGCAAGAGCGGCTGTATGGGCGACATCGGCACGCACGCTGCCCACCTGGCGGAATATATCAGCTGCCTCCAGATCAAACAGCTCTGCGCAGACCTGACCATATTTGTGGAAGGACGCGCCCTGGACGATGATGGCAACGTCCTCTTACGCTTCGACAACGGCGCCACCGGCGTCCTATTCGCCTCCCAGGTGGCGGCAGGAGAAGAGAATGCCCTCAAGATCCGCATCTATGGAGAAAATGGCGGCCTGGAATGGTCCCAGATGGAACCCAATACCCTCCTGGTAAAATGGCTGGACCAGCCGACACAGGTGTATCGTGCCGGCATGGGCTATCTCTCATCCTATGCGAAACACAACACCAGGACCCCCGGAGGACATCCGGAAGGCTACCTGGAGGCCTTCGCCAACCTCTACCGCAATTTCGCGCTGGCAGTAGCTGCAAGGCTGGACGGAACAGTCCCTTCTCCCGAAGTACTGGACTTCCCCTCCGCCGCCGACGGCGTTCGCGGCATGGCATTTGTCGAGAATGTGGTCAAAAGCAATGAAAGCCCCGAAAAATGGACTTTCTTCAGAATAGATTAATTACCAATCAAAATATTGCCACATGACTACCATTAAAGGCCCGGCTATTTTTTTGGCCCAGTTCCTGGGAGACAAGCCTCCGTTCAATTCTCTGGCTTCCATCTGCAAATGGGCGGCCAGCCTCGGTTACATCGGCGTGCAGATCCCCAGCTGGGACAGCCGCTGCATCGACCTTCAAAAGGCGGCGGAAAGCAAGACCTATGCAGATGAAATTAAAGGCATCGTCCAGGATGCGGGTCTCCAGATCACCGAGCTCTCCACCCACCTCCAGGGTCAGCTGGTGGCCGTACATCCGGCCTATGACACCCTGTTCGACGGCTTTGCCCCCGCACAAGTGCACAACAACCCCAAAGCCCGGCAGGAATGGGCTGTCCAGCAATTGAAATACGCGGCAAAAGCATCCCGGAACCTGGGCCTGAACGCCCACGCCACTTTCAGCGGAGCCCTGCTCTGGCCCACGGTCTATCCCTGGCCCCAGCGTCCTGCAGGCCTGGTGGAGACAGGCTTTAAAGAGCTGGCCGCACGCTGGATGCCCATCCTCGATGAATTTGATAAAAATGGGGTCGACCTCTGCTACGAGATCCATCCGGGGGAAGACCTCCATGACGGTATCTCTTACGAAATGTTCCTGGAGCATACCAACAACCATCCCCGCGCCTGCCTGCTCTATGACCCCTCCCATTTCGTCCTCCAATGCCTGAATTACCTGGAATACATCGATAATTATCACGAACGCATCCGGATGTTCCACGTCAAGGACGCAGAATTCAATCCCACAGGCAAACAGGGCGTCTATGGAGGCTACCAGGGCTGGGTCGATCGCGCAGGCCGCTTCCGCTCGCTGGGCGACGGTCAGGTGAACTTTAAATCCATCTTCAGTAAGCTCACCGCCTACGATTTTAAAGGCTGGGCCGTGCTGGAATGGGAATGCGCCCTCAAACATCCTGAGGACGGAGCCCGGGAAGGCGCCATCTTTATAAAAGATCATATCATCCGGGTCACCGAAAAAGCATTCGACGACTTCGCCGGCACTGGCAGCGATGAAAAATTTAATCGCTCCGTTCTGGGGTTGAAATAGTATTATTTCGGAACTTGAGGGCCCTACGGTCAAAAGAAAAATTTAAAAAAAGAATCATGAGCAGAAAATTATTAGTCATTCTATCCTGTACCATCTTCGCCGCCGCCTGCGGCAACTCAGGAGAATCCAAACCCACGGACACCACCGCCAAGACACCTTCCACTTCCACAGCACCCGCAACGACCAATGCCGACAGCAAAGGTCTCGAACTCATCGGCGCCAGCGATTGCACCACCTGCCATCGTCTCGACAAGGCAGGCAGCGGCGCTTCCATCGGACCCGCTTACAGCGAAGTGGCAGCAAAATATAGCCCGGCAGCAGACTCCACTGTCAACAGGCTGGTAAAAAAGATCATCTCCGGCGGCAGCGGCGTTTGGGGCGCCGTTCCTATGACCCCTCACCCTTCTATACCCGAGCCTGACGTAAAGGAAATGGTAAAATATATCCTGACACTGAAAAAGTAGAGCTGCTACTACACGTAACTATTCAACATGAAGTATACACTGATTGCATTGCCTGCCGCCCTGTTGTTGATGGCAGCCCTGCCGCTTTCGAAACATAATAATATGACTGCAGAGGGATGGAAGCCATTGTTCGACGGCAAAACTACCAGCGGATGGCACACCTACGGGAAATCCCGCGCTGACGCCCAATGGGAAGTAAAGGACGGCGCCCTGCACCTCGATAAATCCAAAGGCGGCGGCGGCGATCTGCTCACAGACAAGGAATACGGCAATTTCGATCTTAAGCTGGAATGGAAAATAGCGCCAAAAGGCAACAGTGGCTTGCTCTTCTATGTTCACGAAGATCCCGCCAAATACCAGGAAGCCTATTACACAGGTCCCGAAATGCAGGTGCTGGACAACGACGGTCACCCCGATGGCAAGATCCACAAACACCGGGCAGGAGACCTGTACGACCTGATCCCCTGCTCCAAAGAAACGGTGAAGCCGGTGGGCGAATGGAATGAAGTAGAGATCATCAGTAAAGATGGAACCCTGAAATTATTCCTCAATGGAACCAACGTGGTGACCACTACCCTGTGGGATGAGCATTGGAAAAACATGGTGGCAAACAGTAAATTCCGACAGTGGCCCGATTTTGGCACATTTAAAAGCGGTAAGATCGACCTGCAGGACCATGGCAACGAAGTGTGGTACCGAAACATTAAAATAAAAGAACTTTAATAAAAGCCTCCACATGAGATCATTGAGACCTTCCGACTTTATCCGTTATGCGGCAGTCCTGGCATTTGTCACAGGCAGCATCCTCCTGATGAGCTTCGCCGGCCATAACAAGCCCTGGCCGGAGATCTTTGCAAAACGAAAAGTATTGATCTTCTGCAAGACCAATGGCTATCACCATGCCAGCATAGCCGCAGGCACCGCCGCGATCCGGAAGCTGGGAGAACAAAACGGCTTCGACGTGGACGTCACCGTGGACTCCACTCAGTTCCGCTATAAGATCCTGAAAAAATATGCGGCGCTTATTTTCCTTAGCCCCACCGGTAAGGTCTTCGGCCCCGAAGAAGAAAAAGGCCTCCAGGAATATATCAAGCATGGCGGCGGATTCGTAGGCATTCACGCAGCCACCGATTGTGAATACGATTGGCAATGGTATGGCGATCTGGTGGGCGGATATTTCAAATCCCATCCCAAACAGCAGCAGGCCAACATCATTGTTGTCGATAAGGATAATGCTATCACCAAAGGCCTTCCCGAAACATGGTCCCGCTGGGACGAATGGTACAATTTCAAATACCTCAATCCCAATCTTCATATACTATTGAAGATCGACGAAAAATCCTATACGGGAGGAGAGAACGGGGACAATCATCCCATGGCCTGGTATCATGAATACGAAGGAGGAAGAGCGTTCTACACGGAGCTGGGCCACACGGACGAGTCCTTCGCAGAGCCGCTTTACCTGGGTCACCTGCTGGCCGGTATCCAATACGCCATGGGCAAAAAATAAATCATTTTATAAAGCCTTCGCAAAAGACAATCCGAAAGATCCATTCTGGTAAGAAGGCATCAGCACCGTACCGGGAGAGCCTTTAAAGATGGAATGCTGCAGCTTGGGGTACAACCAGTACGCAAGACGGGTACCGGCAATGCCAAATCCCGCCCCGGCAACCACGTCGTTGAACCAATGCTTATTATTGTACATCCTCAACATACCCGTAGCCGTAGCGACGGCATAGCCGGCTACGCCATACCAGGGAGAGACGTCCTTGTACTCCAACCGCATAAATTCAGCGTTGGCAAAGGCAGTGGCAGTATGTCCGGATGGAAATGAATTATACGCGGACCCATCGGGCCGTAGGATATGACTCTGGCCTTTCAGCGAAAAGACAGCCGTCTGAGTAAATAATTGAGACATCAGCAACAAAATGGTCCGGTCCTTGAAATTATGCGCGCCATGGATCCCTGCCGCATTCAAGCCATATACCGCCAGGGCCGGAACATACATCAGGTAGTTGTCCGCATGCATAGGACGATGCGGGGACTCTGTCCATATTTCCTCCTTTATTCCGGAATTGATACTCTTCAGCCCCTTCACATTTAAGCCCGCAAACCCATAAGCCACCATAGCAGCAGGGACGATGAATTGCTGCACGGGGAAAGGCTTCTTATATTCAGGGATGGTCCAGTCCAAACGATGGCGAAAAGGAATGGTATCATGCAACCTGGAAGAGACCGGCGTGATACTGATCTCTTTGATAACTTCACTATCCTCACTCCCATTCAAGGGAAGAGAATCCTGAGATTTGGCCGAGAGGCAGACGCCGATGCACAGCGTCAACACAGTTGCCATTTTCGTCATGCGGGGCTAATTTTTGTTAATGTAAGAACGACAAAAATCCGGATAAATTCTGTTCAAAATCTGTTTTTCTGTCGCATTTACCCCCCAAAAGGGTTGTTTTAACAGGAAATTAAGGACCTTTCACAGCCCTTAGCCCGGGGCTTCCCCTTACGACGCTCCCCTATATCATAGGTAATTTATACCCATTATGATATTCCTTCATCAGGTATTGCTGATTGATCTTTTCCTCATTGAATTTCCCCGCCTTCGCATCCCAGGCCAGGCGTTGACCACTGCGCAGGCTGATATTCCCCATCTGGGCGACGGTAGCGACATGAGCCCCCGCCTGTATAGAACAGTGCAGATCCTCCATTTTCCGGTTGCGTACCACCTCTATAAAATTTGCAAAATGCTTGTCCAATCCATTGTCCGAAGATTTTACAAACGGCTTGCTGACCTTATTCTTCGACTGCCGCTCCTCAATGACCTCCCACCCGCCCCGGCTTAGTACCAGCGTGCCGTTGTTACCGATGTAGGCGATTCCATGATCACGGCCATAGGACCCGTTGTCGATGCCCATCGCATGGTCCCACACCAGGTTGAATCCGTCAAATTCATACAGCGTGGTCAACGTGTCTGGCGTCTCCTCATAAAGGTCCGGATAGGCAAAATTGCCACCCAGGGCCGCAATGGTCTTGGGAACACCTGCCTTCATGCCCAGCAGCCCATAATCCAGCAAATGGACGCCCCAGTCCGTCATCAGCCCGCCGGCATAATCCCAGAACCAGCGAAAATTGAAATGGAATCTGCTGGCATTAAAGCTGCGCACAGGCGCAGGCCCCAGCCAGCTCTTAAAATCCACCCCCGGTGGCGGAGCAGAGTCCGGCACCACCGGACCTGGCTTCATCCATCCCTGGTAGCACCATACCTTTACTGTACGTATATTCCCCAATTGCCCGGATTGTACAAAGTCCACGGCATCTTTAAAATGCTGCTGACTTCGCTGCCACTGCCCCGCCTGTACAACCCGGTTGTACTTCTGCTGGGCAGCGATCATAGCCCTGCATTCCCCAATGGAATTGCCCACAGGCTTTTCGACATATATATCCTTACCGGCCTGGCAGGCTTCTATCATGATCAGGGCATGCCAGTGATCCGGCGTGCCGATGATCACCACATCGATATCCTTCCGCTCCAGCAGCTTTCTATAATCGGAATAAACCTTCACCTTGCTGGTATCCACGTTCATCTTGGCCAGATCACCCATCCGCCGGTCCAGGACGTTCTTATCCACGTCGCACAATGCCACCACGTTGACACCCGGCAGCTTCAGGGCGGACGATAGATCCGCCCAACCCATACCATTGATGCCAATGGCGCCTACATTGATCTGATCCGAAGGGGTCAATCGCCTGCGTAAGTGCGCAAAAGCCTGGTTGTCAAAGGCGGAAAGCAAAAGAGCCCCACCAGTGAGGAGAGTGCCCTGTTGAAGAAAGTTACGTCTGGTTGGCATAGCTCATCGTATTTTATGATTACTGCGCCAATTTAGGGAAAAAAATTCAACCGATTGCAATCTGTTAGAACATAACGCTGCTGACAGAATAAGCTGGCACTTGCATTTCTCCAGGACGCTTATTATTTTTAGCGGCTAACAATGTCTGACCCATGAGGTACTTTGCCCTATTATTCCTGTTTCTCTGTATTATCACCGTCACACAAGCCCAAAAAGATTCCATTTGCCAGATAGTCATAAAGAAAAATTATGGATCCGCTTTCATTCAGTTGCCCCTGAAACGCAAAAACTATAATTTTCCTCCCGTCTTTAATAGTATACAGGTTGTCGATTGCCGGCAGGATACTTCCAGGCTCGGACTGGCAACCCGGGGCTTGCCCAAAGGACAGATACTTTTCCACACTACGGCAGCCGACGAGATTTCCACCTTTCTCAGTCTGAATTTCACCGACCCAAAAGGGGACAGATCTCTCCTGGTTGCTATAAAGGACCTTTGGCTCTACGATGACGTTGACAGCACCATCGAAGAATCATTTAAAAAGACGATTTATACCAGGCCGCAAGGCAACCTCGTATTCAGATGTGAAGCATACCTCCAGGTAGGTGAAGGCTATCTTCCCCTCACCTACCTGGATACCGTTTTGGCTTCCACGCTTCATAAATCATTGGGTATGGGGGAGGCAAAGTTGCCGGATCTGCTCGCTATCTTTATGAACAAAGTTGCCTCTGTCGACGTCGATGCCATCTCGAAAAGAAGAAGAGTTATTTCGTATAATGCCATTGACTCTTTCAGCCGCACCCGGTACAATTATCCCATGGATACGGCCATTACATTAAAAAAAGGTGTCTATGCCAATGTGGATGAATTTCTGAACAACCAACCCTCAATTGCAGAGTATGAAATAGTAAAGAACCCCAATGCGGAAATGGAATTGCGTATCCGGGATGAGAATGGTACATTTTATTATACGCACAAAATGTGGGGGTTCTGTGACGGGCGGTATTGCTATGTAATGATGGACGGAACCCTCTTCCCTATCCTCCCGGTCCAACACACATTCTATGTGTTAGGCTCTAAAGCTTACAAAGCCAAAAAAGTACACATCCCTCTCTTTATCGCATTTCCGGGAGCATACCTGTACGGGTTCGACACGGCAAGTGAGACGATCATAAAAAAACTAACGCTCTTCAGGCTCGACGTTCGGTCCGGAGAGATCATTCAGTAAGCCATGTCACAAAAACAAAGTCCTGTCTGTCCTATGTATAAAAAGAATGAAAAAGGACAGGAGGATCTATCGGATCACTACAGGTATCGTGACCATTGTCATGCTGTACAGCATATTTAGTTTTACTTTGTTCGATCATGCCATATATCCGGAAGGGGCATTCCAGCACCTGCATCTGCCGGGATATTTTCAGGTAGAACTTACCGTCGCCAAAACATTGGGCTTAGTCGCGCTTCTGGTACCCGCCATACCATTCAAAATAAAAGAGTTCGCTTATTTTGGATTTGCCATTACCCTGGTGTCGGCCATCATTGCCCATTCTTCTGTAGGTGATAAGTGGTATAATATTGCTGATCCGCTGGGCTTTCTTGTTGTGCTGATCATCTCTTATATATATTTTCTAAGGATCAGAACACTTCGCCAAACACAAGTGCGGCAGCGCCCAGAAAACCAGCCTTATTACCCAGCAAAGCAGGCTCTATGAGGGTTTGCGCGGCTGTCTCTTTCATGGCCAGGCGCAACGCCTCCTGCCTGATGGGACCTATGTAATCCCCGCCGGCTTCCGTAATGCCGCCGCCAATGATCACTTTTTGAGGACTAAAGATATTGATCAGACTGGCTATGCCGGAGCCCAGGTATGCAAAGTGATGGTGCATCGCCACAACAGCGGCATCCTCTCCTGCGAGATAACGTGAAAAGATCAGGCGGCCATCCGAACCGGCATTTCCACCCGCATCCGCATAATCCCTGCTCAATGCCTTCACCGATGCATGTGCCTCCAGGCATCCCGAAGCGCCGCATCCACAGGGCCGTCCCGGAAAGGCCACCCGTATATGACCCAGCTCGCCGCCCCTGCCGCGATATCCGCTGTATAACCCGCCATTCACTACCAATGCACCCCCGACGCCCGTACCGACAGTGAGAAAGACCACATCGGTCAATCCTTTCGCTGCCCCGAACCGCAGCTCGGCCAGGCCCATAAGGCTTGCATCATTGTCTATTACGACAGGCAGCCGGGCATATCGCTGCAACATGCTCCCGAGCGCCAGCCCCTCTATCTCCGGCAGGTTTGCGCCACAACCCGTAACCACTTCCCCATCCATGAGGGCCGGAACGCCAATGCCGATGCCTTCGACCGACAGCCCCTTCAATGCTGCCACCTCTCCCAGTTCAGTAATGATCGCTTTCAATTCATCCAACACACGGGCCGTAGCCCTCAACCCCTCGTGCAATATTTCTCCTCCAGCATCCACGATGCCGTATTTGATATTCGTTCCGCCCACATCAATCCCGATGGCGTAAGGCATATTTACTCTTTATTGTTCGATAGCTTTCCGGCTGCGGCCCTGTCAAGATGCACATGCAGACTGGGATGACCCCGCAAAAGGCTGGCAGGTAATACTTCGGAGATGGGGCCCTCCAAAGCTTTTTGGACAATAGCCGCTTTATGCTCGCCGATAGCCAGCAGATACAAATGCCTGGCTTCCAGAATATCCCCCAATCCCAGCGTTATGCCACAGGTCAGGGTCTGGTAGCTGGGAAAATATTTCTGCCCGGTAGCCTGGGTGGAAGGATGAAGCACGGATACATGACAACGTACCTCCGGAGAAGTCCCCGGCTCATTCATAGCGATATGCCCGTTGGTCCCAATCCCCAGTATAGCCACGTCAATACCCCCATGTTCCTTTATAAAGCTTTCTCCACGGGCACACTCCCGGGCAGGATCATCCGCCCTGCCATCAAAGAAACAGATCCGCTCTTTACGGATCATCAATGGATGGAAGAGGTCCCGGTCCAGGTAATATCGGCAGGAACCCTCATCAGCTCCATTCATGCCCACCCATTCGTCCAATCCGATGAAATGCCAGTTGGACACATCCAGTCTGTTGGCCTTTGCCCGTGCTTGCATTTCACGGTATAGCGCAGCCGGCGTATCTCCCGACGCAGGACAGAATAATGGGTTCGTCCGGAACGTCATGTAGGCGCTGACACCGTCTGCCACCCGTTGCGCCATCTCTTCCGCAGTATCGCTTATGATCAGATTCATTTGGTAAATGTAGCATTTTTCGATCCTTTCAGCAGCCGGTTCAGGCTCCGGACAGATATGCCCAGGTATCCCGAAAGATCTTTCTTGGTGAATATGACCCCGCCGGCATCCAGCACAGCCAGCAGCTGCGCCAGGCTGTAGGACAAAGTATACAGTTGCTGCCGGGAAGCCCTGATGGCGGTGTTCGCCAGCCTGCCAGCCATCAATTCCAATACCGCCCTGTTAAACGCGCTATTCTCCATCAACAGCTGTAAGAACCAGGCCTTATCGATCCTGACAACTGAAACGGGCGTCAGCGATTCCACCGTAGCCATACCCGTGGTTTTCCGGATAGCTTCCAGCTCCCCCAATATTTCTCCTTCCCCTAAAAATTCAAGGATATATTCCTTACCATTCTCTTCCGCGATAAAACATTTTACGACGCCCTTGCGGATGATATATACGCTTCGGGTATTCTTATCCTGTTGTATTAAACGCTTCCTTGCGGGCAGCTCCTGGATGGCGATTGCCGCCATAGACGCGTCATCGGACATCAGTTTATCTAACAGCTGAAGAAATATGGGACTTTTCCTGATCATGGTGCCGGTTGGGACAAATGTCCTAAAAATCACCGGTAATGGCAGGTAATTTTGTATGTATGAATCGACACATTCCCATTCGACAGCTGATCGCGCTCTCCCTGTCCCTGCTCATGACCCGGCCCGCGCCATGTCAGTCCGCGCCCCCCGCCGCCTGGCCCAAAGTACAGCTGCATCTCCACCTGGATTGTTCACTGAGCTATGCCGTGGTCAAAAAAATCGACCCCTCCATTTCCCCGGAAGATTACCAACGGGACTTTATCGCACCGGCCCGTTGTACCGACCTTCGTGACTACATCACCCGCGCTATACGAAGCATCAGCCTCATGCAGACAAAACAGTCCCTGAGATGGGTGACCCTCGACCTGTTCCGGCAACTGCAAAAAGATCATGTTCTGTATGCCGAAATTCGTTTTGCCCCTCTCCAGCACCTGCAGAAAGGTCTCACCCCCGAAGAAGTGGTGACGGCCGTGAACGATGCCGTTGCGGAAGGCATCCGGAATACAGGCATACAGGTGGGAGTGATCCTCTGCACTTTACGGCATTACTCCGCGGAACAAAGCATGACGACGGTACAGCTGGTTGAAAAATTTCGCCATACCCATATCGTCGGGTTTGACATAGCCGCCGACGAAGCAGGTTATCCCATCGACAATCATATTGCGGCATTCGCCTATGCCAGGGAAAGGAAGATCCCCTGCACTGCCCATGCCGGGGAAGCAAAAGGCCCGGCCAGTGTCCGGGAAACGCTGGATAACTTTCACCCCAGCCGCATCGGCCATGGTGTAAGAAGCATAGAAGACACTGCCCTCGTCAGCTACCTCGTCGCACATCATATTCACCTGGAAATATGCCCCAGCAGCAATCTGCAGACCAATATTTACAACAGCCTGGGAGACCATCCTATCCACCGCCTCTACAAAGCTGGCGTATCGCTCAGCATTAACACAGACGCATACACGATCTCCAATACGACCCTGAACAGGGAGTATCAGCTGGTGATGGCTCAGTTTCACTGGTCAAAGCAACAGTTGCTCACTTGCAACCTCGAAGCCATCGACCATGCTTTCACAGACGATAAAACAAAAAAAGAGATTCGGGAAAGGCTCTTGCAGGGCTATAAAGACTAAAATGGAGGACGGCATCAATACCGTCCTCCATGCGTATATATAGAATAGGAATATTATCAGGCTCTCGCCAACGCCAGGATCCGTTGATCGGAATTGATCAGCGCATCGGTGACGGCATCGAAATATCGCTTGTCCTGGTCCCCACAAGCCTTAAACCCTTTCGAAGGCAATTCATGGATCACCTGCGTCCCGAACAGATACTCCAGCTCCAGGTCCTTGGGGATAATAGTGTACTGAATATGATCGCTCTGGCGTATAACGTTGACATCCACTTCAAATATCGACTTGTCATATTGCAGTTTGATCGAAAAAGATCTCATACGCTGTTTTAGAGAATTCTATCCAAAAAAGTATGCCAATCTTTCATCGATCTTTCTGACGGACACCGGCCCGTCTCCAATGAGGAAAAAAATCCCCAGAATGCGCAAACCCGCTCTGGCCCTTCTATGGCCGTTTTTTTGTATATTTAGCCGGGCGGAATCTTATCAGTTCAGTATAAAATCAAATAACCTGAAAACAGCAGGTTCCATACTATTGCTTAACATCTTTTTCATGCCCCTGTCAGCCCAATACTATTTTACAGGTGAAGTGAAAGGCGCACACGGGGACAATCTGCAGCACGTCGGCATTATCATACGATCCACCGGGGAGATCTACAAAACAAGCGCTTCGGGTAGCTTCGAGATCATCACCCGAAAAACAGAGGATTCGGTGACATTCTATCTGGATGGATACGAATCTTATTCCACCGCTGTCAACACCAACGGATTTCTTCGGGTTACGTTAAAAGAACTGCCGTTGTCGCTGACGACGAAAAAAAAGAGCCTGGCTTCGGTGATCAATGGGTCCAGCATATCATTTGCATGCAACAGCAATGGCATTGCATACTCCAATGTCAAAAGGTTCCTGGATATGGGCATGCACGTTCCGGCAGAAGCCGTCAAGGTGGAAGAAATGTTGAATTACCTCAACTTTTATTACGAAGACCCGGAAAATGAAGAGCTCTTTCATTGCGCCTCCAATTTACTCTCCTGCCCATGGAATGACAGGCACAGACTACTGTGCCTGAACATCTGCACTAAAAAAACCTCCATCCGCAGGCCTGCCAGCCTGGTCTTCCTCATCGACGTCACGGGCTCCATGGATATGCCGAACAAGCTGCCCCTCGTTAAATCCAGCCTTCACCTGCTGATAAAAAATCTCCGGGACATCGACACCGTTTCCATCATCGAATATGGAGGAAGAGGGCGAGCGCTCGTAGGCGTACCCGGTTCCCGAAAAGATCAGCTCGTCAGGACCGTCGAACAATTGTCCGCTGATGGTCCTTCGCCCGGCGAAGCAGGTATCATGCTGGCTTACAAAATAGCGGCAGGACAGTATATCCCCGGCGGTAACAACAGGGTCATATTGATCACGGATGGCGATATCTCCTCCACTCCGGCGGCCAGGAACTACCTGGCAGACCTCGCCAGCCGCTTCTCCTCCGACAGTATACACCTCTCCTGCTTAGGCGTGGGGCTGAACAAAGAAGAAGCTTCAGAGCTCCCCATGCTGGCCCAGGCAGGCCATGGAACCTTCGGCCGTATAGAAGACGCACAGCAAGGCGAACGTTTGTTATTGGACGATCTTGCAAAAGGCCTGTCCGAAGTTGCCGGGAATGTCTGTTTCACCGTCGCCTTCGATACCTCCCTGGTGCAGGAATATCACCTCCTTGGCTTCGAAAACAAACACAGCGCCCTGGAAGACACCACGCTCAGATTTGTCGGGGGCAGCGTAGCTTCCGCCAATGCCCAGATGGCCATCTTCGAAATTATCCCTAAAAAAGACTCCACAGGTAATGAGAACCTTGCAAACATACAGATCCGCTACTGCCTGCCCGGACAAAACAAAATAAGAACAATGAGCTTCGATTGCCCCAACAAGTCGGCGCCTTTCGAGACGGCATCGGCAAGCCTCAAAAAAGCAGTCTGCATCGCCCTCTTTGGAATGAAGCTGAAAGGCCCGGATTATGCCGCTCAGCTCAGCTGGAGTGATATGGAGAAAATGACAAAAAAGATCTTTTCTGCTAACAACTTCATCGACAGGGATTACATCTCCCTGCTGGTAAAAGCCCGGAAGATCTATGAACATGCACCGTGATTCCGCTTACCGCTGACTCTTCGGCTCGCCGGAGCCACTGGTTGTGCTATCAATCCCCGCATTGCTCTTACGATTGCCTTCCACGGAATCCTTATACTTTATAAAAGCATCCAGAATATTCTGTACTACCTCATGCTGCCCTTCCTCGCTATTCAGATATTTCTCCTCTTCCTCATTGGTGAGATAACCCGTCTCGATCAGCACGCTGGGCATGCCGGTGGCTTCCAGTACCCAGATGCCTACCTCCCGCTGCTGCACACCCTCGGTTTTGCGCCCCGCTTTCACGAACTCATCCTGTACCAGCTGGCCAAAAAATGCGCTGTTGGCAAAATACCTTTTCTCGTATAGCTGAGCCCGTATCCTGGCCTCCGGAGAGCTCATGTCCATCGGGGTGGCCGTGCTGTCCCCCATATCTTCTCCCCCCAGGTCCTTTTCATTGATCTGCGTGCCCTTATATTGTCCCCACATCGCCTTCCATATATAGCTCGTGGTTCCCACCGTCATGTTCTTCCTCGTCTCATATTCATACACAGGCTGCCTTACCTTCCTTTTCCCCTTTTTGACCAGCTTGTGGCCCACCAGGTGCCTTACTTCATACTGCCCGGCTGAATGACCATTGGAATTGGCATGAATGCAGATAAAAAGATCGCCTTTCGCCTTATTGGCAACGTCTGCCCGGACACGAAGCCCGGCATGGATGCTGGATGCATTCCCCGGCATTATATCCGTGGTCCTGGTATACACGATCTTGATTTCGGGAAATGCTTCCTGTATGGCCGCCCCCAGCTTCATGGAAATCGATAGCGCTACGTCCTTTTCCCTGGAGAACAGGCCGCTGCAGCCATAGTCGAAACCCCCATGGCCAGGATCAATAATGATCGTGCGCAGGACAGCTTTATGATGGGGACGGGCATTGAATGAAGTAAAAGTGATAATTCCCGTCAGTAGAGCTATAAGGGTTATCTTATTCATCCAATAAATTTATGAAAAAGTGGGTAAATTGACCATTAAACAAGCCCAAATGGTCTACCACCTCACGCCAGGCACCGAATACCCCTTTAATTGGATAGATATTCTCGATCCCAATCAGTCGGAGCTGCAGGATATCGCCAACCAATACAGCCTGCTGGAACAATCGGTGCAGGACGCACTGCAAACAGACCACCTGCCAAAATATGAACACCTCAAAACTTATACATTCGCTATCCTGCGATTTTATGCCCCGGATAATGAGGTCGAGGCCGATACCGTTCAAGAGCTGACAAATAAGCTGGCGCTATTCATCGGAAAGGATTTCATCATCACCATACATAAAAGGCAATGGCCCGCATTGGACAAGATCACCCGGGAATTCATCCATGAAGAAACATGGAAAAAACCTGCGCATGTTTTCAACGCCATCGTTGTGGCCGCACTGCAATCTTTCGACGCCCCCGGAAAGAAGCTGACGAGATCGATCGAGTATTATGAAGAGAATATTTTTCTTAAAAACAAAAAAAAGCCGATCCTGAAAGGCCTTTACTTCCTTAAACGCAAAGTGGATGTCGTCAGAAGAATATTACTCCTCACCCACGACATCATCGAACAGGTAGACCCTCCGGAAGAATCTAATGCCTATACCAGGGATACCAGGGACCTCTACGTAAAAAACCAGAACATTTTCGACTCCCTGTCGGAAAACACTAACCATCTGCTGAATATTTATTTCAACATCTCCGCTCAAAAGACCAATGAGACCATGAGGGTGCTCACCATATTCTCGGTTTTCTTCCTACCCCTCACTTTCATTGTTGGCATCTACGGGATGAACTTTGAGCACATGCCCGAATTAAAATGGCGGCTGGGCTATCCCTTCGCCTACCTCCTGATGGCCATTGTTACCATCGCCATTTATATCTGGTTTAAAAAAAAGAAATGGCTGTAAGGCCCCTGCCAGAGAAAATACCCAGTTCCGTGGATTGATTTGCTGCAAAAATTGCATACCTTGGTTCATATCATCTTATTTTGACCTCATCTTCCTGTCCCTCTACACCTTTCCTTTTATAACGCTTCCGGAGACCACAAAGCCACACGTTGGGTAATAAGCTTCATTCACCTCTAAATCTAAAGAATGCCTGCAAACAATCTTTCGAAGGCTGCTGTATTCGCCCTCCTGGTCGTCGTATTGGTCATCGGAGGCTGGGAGATCTACCTTCGCAGCAAGGGAGTACGCGTATCTTATGACAATGGCAAAGAGCTCTGGGCGGATAAAAGGGCCATGGTCTATGAGCTATCCGATAAGACCACTGTATTCATCGGCTCTTCGCGGATCAAGTTCGACCTCGACATCGACACCTGGCAAAAAGAGACGGGCAGACATGCCGTTCAGTTGGCGATAGAGGGCAGCTCACCGATTCCCGTGCTGACTGACCTGGGCAATGATCCGGATTTTCGTGGCAGGCTGGTCGTCGATGTAACGGAAGGATTGTTCTACTCCGGCGATCGCTATAACCTTCAGAAACCGGAATCCTACACTGCATGGTATAAGAAAAGAACGCCGGCGGAAAAAGCCAGCTTCGTGCTGGATCACGCCCTGGAGTCCATGCTCGTCTTCCTCGACAGGGACAAGTTCTCCCTGAATGCAGGCCTGGATAGGTTCGGTATCCCCGACCGGCCCGGTGTATATGTCTTTCCCAGCTTTCCCATAGATTTCAACTGCAGTGATTTTAACAGGCAGAGCAAAATGACGCCCAGGTTCGTGGCAGACACGCTCCTGCAACATCGCGTTCAGGACGTTTGGCTATTTGTCATGGACCTGGGAAAAAAGGCGCCGCCCCCCAAACAGGATCCGGTGCCCCCGATCCTCGCAGTGGTAAAAGATGCGGTCGATAAGATCCGTGCCCGCGGCGGAGAGGTTGTCTTCATCAGGACTCCTTCCAGCGGCGTCATGCGGGGTGTCGAAGAGCATGTGTTCCCCCGTACAAGATGCTGGGACCCATTGCTGGCAGCCACGCATTGTCAGGGTATCTACTACACCGACTATGACGCTACCAGTCATTTTATTTGTCCGGAATGGTCCCACCTGAGCCCGCAGGACGCCATCAAATATACAAGAGCATTGATCACCGAACTTCCTGCCTCGTTCACCCGGTAACGCAAAACTAACCCGATCATGGTATTCAACTCCTATACATTCATCGTCTTCTTTGCCATTGTGCTGGTCCTGCACAGCCTCCCCTTTCCCTGGAAAGTAAAAAAGATAAATTTGCTGCTGGCCAGCTATATTTTCTACGCGGCATGGAACCCTCCTTTTATCCTCCTGCTCTGGCTGTCCACCATAGTGGATTTTTTTGTAGGCAGTGCGCTATACAGGCAGACCAACATACACAAGCGGCGGGCCCTCCTGGTCATCAGCCTGATCGGCAACATCGGGATGCTCTGCTTCTTCAAATATGGAGGCTTCCTCCTGGAAAATTTTGTCACGGTCATCAATGCGCTTGGCATCGATTATCATCCGGCAAAACCAAATATCATTTTGCCCGCAGGCATATCTTTTTACACTTTTACTACCCTTTGCTATACCATCGACATGTATAAAAAGAAGAGCGAACCCGTGCGGTCGCTCCTGGACTTCTCCCTGTTCGTGACCTTCTTTCCCCACCTGGTGGCTGGCCCGATTGTTCGCCCTCCTCAACTGGTGCCCCAGTTTGAAAACCCACGGAAGGCCACCAGGCAGCAGTTGATGAATGGCTTATTTCTGCTGTCGCTCGGTCTGTTCATGAAGGTGGTGCTGGCTGACAGCATGCTGTCAGCTTCCGCGGATACCATTTTTAACGCACCGGGTAAGCTGTTACCCCTGGATGCCTGGATGGGTGTCCTGGCATTCAGCGGCCAGATCTTCTTCGACTTTGCAGGCTATTCCACCTGCGCCATCGGGGTGGCGCTGTGCCTGGGCTTCGTGCTGCCACAGAATTTCCTCTTCCCTTATGCGGCCATCGGCTTTTCCGATTTCTGGCGAAGGTGGCATATTACATTGTCCGCCTGGCTGCGCGATTATTTATATATACCGTTGGGAGGCAACCGGAAAGGCACGTTCAGGACCTATATCAACCTCATGGTGACCATGCTGCTGGGGGGATTATGGCATGGCGCGAACTGGACCTTCGTTGCCTGGGGCGGGCTGCACGGCCTTTACCTGTGGGTGGAAAAATTCTTCACCGACAGAAAAGAAAAAAGCCGCGTTTCTGCCATTGGCGTGGAAGAAAGCCCCCTGCAAGGCAGGACCAGGCCGGCGATGGCTGGCGTCGGACTGCCCGGCAATAACACCGGGTGGATCTATGCGCTGTTGACATTCTTCCTTGTAAATATTACCTGGGTCTTTTTCCGCAGCCCGAGCTTTACAGGCGCCGGCAATATGCTGGGATCCATGTTCGGGATGACTAACGGAGGTACCCCCCTGCTCACCACCATGGCCATGATCAGGATAGCGGTGATCATTTCGGCTATGCTCATCGCCCATTGGTCAATGCGGAACACCCGGATACTGGACGTCGCTAACCGTCTTCCCTGGTGGTTCACCGGCCTGCTATGGTCGTCAATGTTGATATTGCTGATCCTCAGCCAGGAAAGCAGCAGTTCATTTATTTATTTCCAGTTCTGAGCCCGCGGCCGTTGCCGCATCAAATGGGGATATTATCTTTGGGTTAAGGCTCCTATAAAGGAGCAATCCATATCTCCTTTGCCTAATTTTATGGCCCAATGGCTCAGATTACCAACCATGACGACCTTCACTGGACGCGCCTGAAGATGGGCGACCCGGAAGGACTGGGTTATTTATATGACCGCTACGCCGATAGCCTTTTCCTGGCTGCTATGCGCATCACCGACGACCGGGACCTGGCAAAGGATGCCCTGCAGGAAGTTTTCATCGAATGCTGGAATTACAGGGAAACCCTCGGCGACGTCAGGCATTCCCTATCCTACCTGTCGAAAGTACTCCGGAACATCCTGGTAAAAAAGTTGAGATCCCGGCAAGCCGTGAGCCCTCTCCCGGCATTTGAAACACTACCCTGCCCCGAACATAACAGGGAAGACAGCCTCATTTCCCTGGACACTGACAAAGAGAAGTCCCACCGGCTGAAAGAAGCCCTCTCCAATCTCACAACCCGCCAGGCCCTCATTCTTAAATTACACTTTTATGAAGGCCTCAGCTATGAACAGATCGCCGACAAGCTGAGCATGAACTACCAGTCTGTCAACAATCTCGCTTTCAGGACCATCATGCGCCTCCGCCGCCACGTTCCAAAAAAAATTATCTGAACCAGTGAGTATCGGAAAGCCCCTCCCTTCTCTTTTAGGTAGATGAATCGCAATCCTGACCTATATACTGCTTACGGAGAGGAACTATTCGCGGCTGACGAGTATTTTCAGCAATGGGTATTGCATCCTGACAGCGATAACACCCTTTTTTGGGAATCCTGGCTTGAATTAAACCCTTCCCGGCAGGATATAATCAAAAAAGCAAGAATACTCGTGCGGGAGCTGGCAGCCAATGACTACTTTATTCACCCGCTTAGCGCCTCCGAAAAAGCAGACATAAAGAGTGAGCTGTTCCGGAACCTCAACCTGGGAAGCACCCCCCATCTGAACGAAGCTATCCCTCTTCGCCGCCGCACCCGCTGGATCCCCTGGGCCGCCGCCGCCTGCCTGCTGGCAGCCATCATAACTGCCTGGCTTCTTTTTACTACCAGGCCCTCTGCGAACGAGGCATCGCAAGAATATGCAGCCCTCACCGTCACGACGGGCCCGTCAGAAACGAAAAGAGTCATCCTCGAAGACAGCACCTCTGTCATCCTGAACGCAGGCTCTACCCTGCAATTCAGGAATAGCTCACGCGACCACGATCTCCGCGAAGCCTGGCTCACTGGCAACGCATATTTCAAAGTTAAAAAGGATCGAAAACCTTTCCTCATCCATGCCCGCTCTCTTGCCATCGCCATATTGGGCACTGAGCTTAACGTCAACGCACGCTCCGCGTCAATAGCAGTGGAACTCACCAGCGGCAGGATCAAAGTTCAGCAAAAAGACAGCAATACCGCCGCCTACCTGTTACCCGGCGACCGGTTACAGCTTGACACGATATCCCGTACCCTCGTCAGGACCACCATCGATGCAGGCCTCTATACGGCCTGGACAGAAGGCAATTGGAGTTTCCGGAAGACGCCCCTGGGAGACATCGCCGCATTGCTCGAAGAATACTACGGCGTCGACGTGCAGTTCAGGAGCCCGGGAAGCAGGCGCCTGCGCATCGATGCCCTGATGCCCGTCTCCAATCTACAGGACCTGGTCACCGTACTCCAACACACTTTGCCGATAAAAATTACTTTAATACAACACCAGTTGATAATTAACTAACATCCCTTAACAAACCGCTATGAGTAAAAAGTCTGTCTTTACACAGCGCTTTAGTATCCCCCTATGCCTGTTCCTGACGCTGTTGCTGTCCGGCAGCTTCAAAGAAAAGCAACCCATCTCCATGTCCCTGGAAAAATTCATGACCAGGTTCCAGCATACACACAAGATCTATTTCAGCTATGAAACAGATGCATTGAAGGAGGTGATGATCACCTACCCGCCGGATGCAGACAGCCCTCGGGCCGACCCCGCTGTCGTGCTGAAAAAAGTCCTCGCCCCTTCCCATCTCACCTATGAAAAGGTTAACAATGTCTATATTATAAAATGGGCCGCGGGAAAAAAAACATCACTGGATAACAAGGCGGCGGCAGTATTGGACCTCATCGTAAAAGGGAAAGTATCCGACAGTCACGGTCCGATGGCAGGCGTCACCGTCCTCCAAAAAGGAACTACCAGGGTCACCAATACCAATGAGAATGGCAATTTCGAATTAGCCGTCTCCGGTCCGGACGCCATCCTCGTCTTTACCTATGTTGGTTATGCCAGTACCGAAATAACCCTCAATGGACGCCAGGAGCTGAATGTCATCATGGAAACAGGCAAGGCGCAGGAATTATCCGGCGTCGTCGTGACAGCGTTGGGCATCACCCGGACCAAAAGATCCCTGGGCTACTCGGTGGGTGAGATCAAAGGCGAAGATATGAATCGTGTCAGCCAGACCAATGCGCTCAACAGCATGGCAGGAAAGGTCTCCGGCGTCACCATCAGTTCCACCGGCAGTTCCCCTACCTCCTCCGTCAGCGTGGTGATCCGTGGCATCCGTTCCCTCAACAGTGACAACCAACCCCTGTTCGTCATCGATGGCGTACCGGTAAAAAACTCTCTAAGCAATATCGGTTCCAATATGGGCAGCGACAATGATGCGGATTTTGGCAACGCCATTTCAGATCTTAACCCCAATGACATCGAGAGCGTCTCCGTCTTAAAAGGTCCCAGCGCAGCAGCCCTCTACGGCTCCAGAGCCGGCAACGGGGTCATCCTGATAACGACAAAGTCCGGCAAAAGATCCAACGGACTGGGCATCACTGTCTCTTCCAGCACAGAATTCGATAAACCCTACCATTATCTCCCCACCAATCAAAGCTACACGGTCGGTACCGATCCGTACACCACCCCCAATGGGTTCAATAGCTGGAATGGCAAGATCGTCGACCTGGCAGGCACCAACACCTACCGCTTCGGCACGCCCCTTAACCAGGGCATCAGGGCCATCCAGTGGAACAGCCGGCTATTACCCGACGGCACTTATGAAGAACATGAATTGATCAGCCATAATAACCTGAAGAATTTTGTACAGACAGGCATCACCTCGGTTAACAGTCTCTCCATAGAGAATGCCACCGATAAGGATAATTACCGGCTGTCCTACACCAATACGGCCAACAAGGGAATTATTCCTACCACCGGCCTTTCCCGCCATAACCTGGCCCTGAACATCGAACATAAAGTTGCCAGGAATTTTGCCATCAGCTCCTCCCTCAACTACACGCGGTCTGGCTCAGACAATGTCGTCGCCGGCAACAATGGCGGCGTCCTGAGGGATGTGGCCTACCTGTCCCCCAGCGTCGACATCCGGCAGATGAAAAATTATTGGCTGACCCCGGGCATCCAGCAGCGAAAAGCGCTTCCTCCCGTTGGCGTCGACCAGGACCCCAGCTTGTTCGATCCTGCCTCGGACGACTACGACAACAACCCCTGGTTCACGCTGAACCAGGTTAAAAATAGTTTCCTTCGCCATCGTCTTTTCGGCAACGTCAAAGTAGACTACAAATTCAATCCGCATTTCAGCGCTTTCCTCCGCTATTCCCAGGACCTCCTGCACGAATCGAGGGAGAACAAGATCTCCAAAAGTTACAACGGCGAGCTCAACGGCTTCTACGGCATCCAGAAGCTCTACAACACCGAGTCCAACACCGACTTTCTCGCCACCTATACCAACAGCTTCAAAGATCTGTCTCTCTCCGCCTCCGCCGGCGGCAATATCCAATACGTCTACTCCTCTACCCTCCAAAGCTATTCACAGTCCAAGGCCGGCATCGTCGCCCCGGAATTTTTCAACCTTTCCAATATCGCCCAAAGCAATCTGCGCACTGCCAACAACTATTCCGAAAAGGCCATCTACAGCCTCTATGCCACAGCCTCGCTCGGTTACAAGGACATGGCCTACCTGGACCTCACAGGCAGGAATGACTGGTCCAGCACCTTACCCTCCGATAACTTTTCCTACTTTTATCCCTCCGCTTCTCTCAGCCTGCTGCTGAATAAGATCTTCCACTTCGGCGAACAGGTAAACCTGTTCAAACTACGAGGCGGATGGGCCAAAGTAGGTAAAGACACCGACCCTTACAATCTCTATGGCACCATCGGCATCGGCAGCTTCGGCGGCATCACCACGGAATCCACTTCCGGCACACAGAAAAACCCTACCCTCAAGCCCGAGCAGGCCATCTCCACAGAGCTTGGAATAGATATCGCACTGTTCAAGTCCCGCCTCCGCTTCGAAGGCACCGTCTACCAATCGGATAATAAGAACCAGGTCCTTGGCATCAGCACCCCGCCATCGTCCGGGTCCTCCAGCCGCCAGATCAATGCCGGCCTGGTGCGGAGCAATGGCATCGAACTGCAGATAGGCGGCACCATCCTCACCAACCAGGACTGGAACTGGAACCTGAGCGTCAACTACACCAAAAACAACTCCTATATCATGTCCCTCGCCAATGGCGTCCCCTACTTCTCATTCTGGCAGGACGGCCGCAGCGGCTCATGGACCTATGCCAAGGGACAACCCATCCCCAACACCTTCAAAGCCGACGGATCACCACTGATCAGCGACGGAAAATTAGGCCAGCTCTGGGACAACAGGGTGGCCACCGTCACAGACAAGAACTCTCCCTACTATGGATACCCGCTCCTCGACAATGGCGGTCAGTACCAGCAGGTGGGCAATGGCGATTTCGCTCACAAAGAGGTCGTCGGCAATTTCAATCCCAAACTATTAATGGGCATACAAACCTCCGTCTCCTATAAAATGTTCACGCTGACAGCCAGCATTGACATGCGGCTGGGCGGCACCTTCTTCTCACAGACCTACCGCTATATGCAATCCGATGCGGCCATGGCCCGTCAGACCAATATAGGCATCCCCATCCCCGCCGCCAACAAAGGCGATATCCCCGCCTACCTGAAATCCAATCCCAACCGCTTCATCAAATTCTCGGGCCTGCAGCAGTTCCGGCTCGTGGGAGGACCTACCACGCAGACCGGCGGCTTCCCTTATACCAGCAACGGTAATATCACCATCGATGATGGCGCCTTCTTCCCCGGCGTATACGAAGATGGCAGCGGAGGATATGTCGAGAACCTGGGGGATATGAACCTTACCAAACTGGATAGTTATGAAGATGCCGTCACGGCTGGATGGAATTTTGCCAGGATGAGCATGTTCGACGCCTCTTACATCAAGCTGAGAGAGATCACTCTCTCCGCAGAGCTTCCCAAACGCCTCGCCAGTTCCTTAAAACTGCAGGGGCTCTCCCTGGGTATCTATAGCAGGAACATCATCCTGTGGACAAAGGCCAAGGCTGGCATAGATCCCGAACAGGCATTCCAATTCCAGGCAGGACCCCAGGGCAATGGTTCCCAGTTCAGACAGGGCATTGAACGATATAATATCTCCCCCTGGACCATTCCCATGGGCATCAAACTCAGCGCAAAATTTTAAAACCCCGGAAATGAAAAGTACTCCCAAAATATTCATCTGTTTTTGCACCCTCCTGGTGCTTATCGCCTCCTGCAAGAAATTCTCTGTGCTCAACACCGACCCCAACAATATTCCTCCCTCCGCCGCAGCGCCGGATTACCTCATGGCCAATGTCCTGATAAAGACGGCAATGGACTACGGCAACCTGGGGTCCGGCAATATGTCCGGCGCCATGCAACACACCGTCCAGGACGCCTTCGGCAGCACCTATAGCCAGTACAATTGGGATCCCGTCGACTGGACTGATAATTACGCACGATTGAGAGACAACAAGCTCATGCTGGAAAAAGCCCAGTCCTTCGGTTGGAAATTTCATCAGGGCGTCGGCCTCATCATGCGGGCATTTAATTATGGCGTCATTGCCGACTTCTGGGGAGACGCGCCGGACTCCATGGCTTTGAAAGGAGCCTCGGACGGAGCGGAAAATCAATTCCCCGTATTCGATCCACAGGAACAGATCTATGACCACGTCATCGCCGACCTCAGCGCTTCCCTCCCCTTCCTCACGGGCACAACAGCCGACCATCCCGAGATCACCAGCGTCACCATCTCCTCCGACGTTTTCTATGGCGGCAACCCGGAAAAATGGACGAAGCTCGCCAACTCCCTCCTGCTGCGCTATTACCTCCGCCTCTCCAACAAACGGAATGTGAAGTCCGAAGTAGAGGCGCTCGCAGGAAAGGTCTTCCAGAGCAACGACGACGACTGGGCCATGCCATTCCCCGGCCTCGACGAAAACACTTCCTATGATAAAGCCTCCGCATTCAAAGGCAACTCTAATTTTAATAGGAATAAGATGTGCGCCACCCTGGTAAAAACATTGGACGCACTGAAAGATCCCCGCATCGTCATTATGGCCGAACCGATCGTGACCCCCTCCGTCGTGGACGGCACTAAATTCGCTCCGGGAGATGTCACGACCCTCCTCTTGCTGCAGAATGGCACCAGGTATATCAACCCCGCTGCCGCGACCGCAGCCCATTTCAAGGAGTTCGATATCTCCACCTATGCCGCCGACAGACCCTATGGCACCCCCATCGCCAACGTATGGAATTTCTTCGACACCTCACCCGTATATGTAGGCATCCCTATCAGCTATTCCTCCAATGACTTCGCCTACAATATCAACGGCGTAGGTACCCAGTCCACTTCCAACAACAGCTATGTCTCTTACATGCGCCGGGATATCTATGATAATCCCGGCGGCAGCCTGCTGCGGCAACGAATGGCCTCCTACAGCGAGATCTGCTTCGACCTGGCAGAGGCCGCTCTTAAGGGATGGAGCGTCGGACATTCCGCCGAAGAATGGTATAACGAAGGTATCCGCGCTTCCTTCGACTGCTGGAAAGTCTTCGACACCTATCAGGCCGATGTCAACAACTACGCAGGTTGCGTCAAGGACTATGCCGCCTACATCGCTCAACCCTCCGTGGCATACAATGGTACACTGGACAGGATCATCAGCCAGAAATGGATCGCCTCCTGGCAGGCATCCTGCGAAGCATATATGGATTGGAGAAGGACTGGCCTGCCCTCCTTACACATCGGCTGGGCTTCTTTCCGGGCCGCCATCCCGCTTCGTTTCGTATACGACAATGCAGAATTGCAGAACAACCCGCAAAATGCCGCCGCCGCCGTCAGCAAGCTGGAAACCACCCCTTACAACGGTACAGACGGCAACAATAGCTCCTGGTCAAAATGCTGGCTCCTGCAAGGCACCGGTAAACCCTGGTAACTGATGAGAAAAATATTGCCACTGGCTCACCTGCTTTTTGCTATATCCCTTAACGGCGCCGCCCAACAGGAAAAAATGCGCTTCGTTGTCAGGCCCTACCTGCAATTCGCCACGCAGCACAGCATCCGGGTGCGCTGGGAGACTTCAGAGATGGCCACTACCCTGGTGGAATATGCGCCTGCCGGCTTCAGGAGCGGCAAGGTCCGCTTCACACAGAAAATATCGCAGCCGGGTACGCGCCTCATGCATGACGTAGAGCTTGAAGGGTTGAAGCCGGAAACCAATTACTTCTACCGGGTCAGCTCCATCCTCCCCGGCGGCGACACCCTGATCAGTGAGATCAACCCATTTCGAACAGCCGTTAACGACAGCTCCGCCTTTGCCTTCTCCGTATTCAGCGACTCGCAGGAGCGACCGGCGGTGTGGGGGAATATCACCCGCCTCGCGGAACGGGAAAGACCCGACTTCGCACTTCACGCAGGCGATCTCGTGGACCTCGGCTACATTAAAAAAGACTGGACTGACGAGTTCTTTGCCCCCGCCTATGACTTCATGAAGAAGATCCCCCTCTATTCCATCCTTGGCAACCACGAACACGACGCTTCCTGGTATTACCAATATATGTATAATCCCGCCCCCGCATACCGCTATAGCTTCCGCTATGGCAACGCCGAGTTCTTCATGGTAGACACCGACCAACCCATCGGCCCCGGATCGGATATGTACAACTGGCTGGAACAATCCCTGGCGAGGTCCACCGCCACCTGGAAATTCGTCGTGCACCACTATCCCCCCTATTCCTCCGATGCAGACGATTTCGGGGACACGGGAATGGAACGATCCATATTGGGCGATGAAGACGCTCGCGGACTGGTCCCCCTCTACGAAAAATATGGCGTGGACATCGTCTTCGACGGGCATATCCATCTCTATGAACGTACCTGGCCCATCCGCGGCAACAAGGTCGTGGACCACGACGGCGTCATCTATGTCACCACCGGAGGAGCGGGAGGCGACACCGAGATCGCCGCGCCCACCCGCTCCTGGTTTACCAACACCGTCCGTACCGTCCACCATTTCTGCTACTGTGCCGTCAACGGCAATAACCTTCAGTTCAAAGCCATCGACGAGAATGGCCTGCTCTTCGATTATTTCGGTCTCGATCGCAGCCGACACGCCACTGCTGCCGCAAACATCGCCCCCGCAGCTCCCGTCTTCCCACTCGAACGCCGCGTCTTCCCGGACACTTTGTCCGTATTCCTGGACGCAGCTTTGCCGGACGATACCATCCGTTATACATTGGATGGCAGCCGGCCGAACGCGTCCTCCCCCCTCTATACCAAACCCATCCTCCTTGACAAGACCACCACCATAAACATCGCTTCCTTCAACCGCTCAGGCATGAGCCGCATCAACACCGCGACCTTCGCCCTCCTCAAGCCCTATGCCGCCACTGCCCTCCACCATCCCGGTCAAGGCCTCTCCTATCGCTATTTCACCGGCCAGATCAAAGACCAGGACCTTGAAAAATTCCAACACTGCCTGTTCTCAGCCCAGGGCACGGTCCCTGTCCCGGCCCCGTCTCTCATACCCCATCGCAGGCAGTATTGGGGAGCTATATACGAAGGCTTCATCAAGGTCCCTTCCGACGGGTATTACAAATTTGAAGGCCATGCGGACCATATCTTCCGGCTGCACATAGAGCATCGCCTGCTGATGGAGGAGCTGGACCAGGAGACGAATTTTACCTCCGGCCTCTACCTGAAAGCAGGTTACCATCCCATCCGGATCGACTACTATGACAGCCGGGCAGACCGCGCCTTCCTGGAATTTTATTACAGCGGCCCCGGCATACAACGGCAGCCCGTACCCGCTTCCGCTTTTTTCCACCTGTCAACCCAAAATGATTAACTAATCAACGACACCATGATATTACCTTGCATGAGACGATCTGCTAACCTGGTCCTTTCCATCGCGCTCTCCATCCTGGCCAATCCAATCACTGCACAAAAGCCATTCCCCGGCCAGCCTTCCCATCGGGACCTTCCTTTCCGGCAACTATACAGCATCAAATATAAATTTGACTTTCCCCCTTCCCCAAACGCCCATTCCCCGAAAATATCCTGCGACCGCAACGGCGTCATACAGATCGCCGCTCCTTCCGGTCTCCTTAAACCCTCCGGCGGCGCCCTGCTGCACCCGGGACGGCTGATACCCGATCCATCCTACAAATACATAACAGACATACACATACGATCTATCGACGTGTCCGACGGCCAGCTGGTCTATTTGGACGGCAAGGCGGTCTTCAGCAATGCCTGGGCCGGAAAGCTGTACATAAAACATGCCCTGCCCGACGCGGCCCTGTTCCGCTGCGGTCCGGCATTTTCATTCCTGGTCTCCGACGGCAGATCCCTCCGATACCTTCGCGACAGCGCTGTATGGACGGGTGATGCCGGCGACAAAGTGATCGACATACTCTACGACAACCGCCGCTCATCCTTTTGGATCCTGGGCGAACATTCCCTCTCCGTTTTTTCGACACGGGACCATACGCTGCGCAGCCACTATAAAGGAAATGACTTCACCTGCTTTGCCCTCGACAGCGCCCGGCAGCTCATCGTAGGCACCCATGACGGCTACTTCACCCTCAGCGCGGACAAAGTCCCTGCACCAGCCAATGCCCGCCCCGTCATCCGCCGGGATCTACCCGCCACCGACCTCTCCGTCATCCGCATCATCGACGGCAAGACCTGGTTCGGCTCGACAGCAGGCGCATTCATGATGCAGGGCAACAGCCAGTTCGATTACTATTCCTCCGAAAGATGGATCCCTTCGGACAATGTCACAGACATTGCCAAAGGAAAAAATGGCTCCATCCTCCTGCTGACTGACAAGGGTCTCGGCATCATACATTCCAGTCCCATGACCCTCTACGATAAAGCCACGTTCTTTGAAGAGCAGGTGCGCACGAGGCATATCCGCAATGGCTTCAATGCCACAATTTCCCGTATGAAAGAAGGCAACCCCGACACCGGCATCCTCGAAGACTCCGACAATGATGGCCTCTGGTCTGCCATGTACCTGGGCGCAGAAGCCTTCCGCTATGCCGTCACCCGTTCGCCCGAAGCCCTTCAAAATTGCCGCGAATCGCTCGATGCGATGGAACGATTGTTCATCCTCACGCCTGTCAGCGGATTTCCGGCAAGATCTTTCGAAAGAAGAGGATACGCCTCCGCTGATACGCAAGTGTGGAGAAATGCCGCAGACCCGCAGTGGGACTGGAAATCCACGACCAGCAGCGATGAGGCCATCGGGCATGTTTTCGTTTATGGCGTCCTGGCCGAGGTCGTGGACGATCCCGATATAAAAGCCAGGGCTATTCGCCTGCTGGATACCCTCATGGGCCACATCGTCGAACATGACCTCTACCTCGTGGACTGGGATGGACAGCCCACTAAATGGGGAAGGTGGAACCCCGCATACGTCAATGCCAGACCGGTGATGGTGGGAGACAGAAAGATCACCTCCTCGAATATCCTCGCCATGCTGCAGACAGCCTGGCATTTTACACATAAGCCGGTCTACAGGAACAAGGCCCTCGAATTGCTGAATAAGTATGGTTACCTCGATAATCTGATGCGTCCAATGAAAGACATCGGTCCCGCACCTGACAACGCCGACCAGCTGAGCAAAGACCTCTCGGACGGATGGAACCATTCCGATGACGAAATGTATTTCCTCGGCTATTGGGGATTGTACCGCTATGCGCTCAATGATACCCTTAAGGCAAAGTTCAAATCAGCCATCATCGACCACTGGCAGATTGAACGGCCCGAACAGGAGGCTGCCTGGAATATTGCCACAGCCATCACAAGCGTAAAAAGCTTCGACCTTCCGGAAGCGGTCAATTACCTGCAACGCTACCCCATGGACCTCGTCAACTGGCAGGTGACCAACAGCCATCGTAAAGACCTGGTGCACATAGCGCCCAATTTCCGCAATCAAACGATCACCAGGGTGCTGCCTCCGGACGAGCTGCCCATCACACGCCACAACGCCAACCGGTTCACCTTGGATGGTGGCGACAACGGCACCTCGGAATACAGCGCCGGGGATATATGGCTGCTGCCCTACTGGATGGGAAGATACCTGGGCGTCATAAGCCCGCCCGCTCATTGATGCCGCCTGCTTATTCTGATCGAAGGTTGCGGACTGGATTGGCCAACCCAGCCGCAACAGCCTGGTAGCCCACGGTTACCAGGGCGATAAAGATGGCCAGCAGCCCGGCGACGATAAAGGTCCATGCCCCCATATGTATGCGGTAGTTGAACCCTTCCAGCCAGGAATGCATGGCATACCACGCAATGGGTGTTGCGATGATCACCGCAACGACGACCAGCCGGACAAAATCCCTTGCCATTAAAAATGCAATGCCGGCCACAGATGCGCCCAGGACCTTGCGGATTCCGATCTCCCTCCTCCTGGATTCAGCCATATAAGACGCAAGTCCAAACAGGCCCAGACATGAAATGAAGATCGTCAGCGCACTGAAAAGCAGACCCAGCCTGGCTTCCTGCTGCTGCGCCCTGAACTTCTTGTTATACGCCTCATCGGTGAAATAATATTCAAAGGGGTATTGAGGGTTGTAGCGTTTAAAGACCGCTTCCGCTTTTTTAAGATCCACCGACACGGGATTTTCCGGGTTAAGCCTGAAATGCAGCACTGGATAGGTCGTCGAAAGACCCTGGATGATCATGGGCTCGACGGCTTCATAAGGAGACTCTATTATGAAATCCTTCAGGACACCCACTACATGGCAGTCGACACCCTGACCATTCCTGATCATCTTACCCACAGGATGATCGAGTCGCATGGTTTTCACCGCCGACTCATTCAACAACACCGCAGTGCTGTCTGTAGGATAGGCCTTCAGATCGATATCCCTCCCCTGTAACAGGCGGGTTCCGGTAGTTTGTATAAAGTCAGCATCTGATTCGAATTGCAGAAAATTGATCTTCTTGTCGGCTTCCACACTGCCAGGCCAGGAGAATCCCGCCGCCGCCCCCCAGACCCTGGTCATGGGAGAGAACAGCCTGGTCACTGCGGTGGCGGCCCCGCTGCTGATCAGATCCCGCTTGATCAAATCATAATGCTTTATTACATCGCCCTGTACAAAGGTATATACCAGTTTGTCCTTGCTATACCCTGTGTCCCTCTCCCGTGCAAACCGGATCTGTCTGTCGACAATGATCGTGCAGATAATAAGGATGATGGCAAATGTGAATTGGAGCACAACCAGCACTTTGCGCGGTGTCAGCAGCGCATTCACTTTATGAAAGGTCCCCTTCAGGACCGCCACGGGCCGGAAAGAAGAAAGATAAAATGCAGGATAGCTGCCCGCAACTACCCCCGTGAGAAAGACGAATCCTATTGCAAAAACCCAAAACCGCGCATCTTCAAAATTAATCCGCAGATCGGCGCCGATCAGTTGGTTGAAACTTTTCAGACTGAGCGCCACTATGCAAAGAGCCAGCACGAAGGATAATGCTGCCAGAACCATACTCTCCCCGATGAACTGGGCCACCAGCGAACCCCGGATCGCACCCACTACCTTCCGTATGCCAACTTCCCTGGCACGCTTTGCACTGCGGGCCGTGCTGAGGTTCATAAAATTAATGCAGGCTATCAGCAGAATAAAGATCGCTATGATCGTAAACAGCCTCACCGTGGAGATCAGCCCGCCCGTAAGCCTGCCATTCTCAACCTTGGAATATAAATGCGCACGGACAAGAGGCTGGGTAAAGGTTTCCCGTCCCGCACCTTTACTCTCCGTTGTTTGCCGCTGAACGATGTTTTTTACTTTCAGGTCGAATGCTGCCTCGGAAGTTCCCTGCTTGAGAATTGTATACGTGACGGCATCCGTATTCTTCCAGGACCCTCCATTGTTATCCCATCCCAGCCGGTGAAGGTAGCTCCAGGGTAAAAGGTACTGAAAACTGAACCCGGTGTTATCGGGTAAGTCCTTTAGAACGGCGGTCACCCTGAAATTATCCGCGCTGTCAACGCGTACCGTCTGGCCAATAGGGTCCGTGTCGCCAAATAAGGACTTTGCCACATGCTCGGTAAGCACAATGTCCTGATCCCCGCTAAGCGCCGTCCGCACATCCCCTTTCAGCAGCGGGAAGCTGAAAACGGACAGGAATCCGGCATCGGCAAATGCACCCTCAAGATTGAAATGCTTCTCTCCATTGCTCGTCAGGAAAAAGACAGTCCTTATCCTGACGGCTTCCTCTATTTCAGAAAAGTCCTTTTTCAATTCCGGAGCCATCAGCGAAGACACACGCGGCCACGCTTCTGGCTTGCCGTTGTATTCCTCCCGGGTATATAATTGGTAAATACGATTGGCTTTCGCATGCCACCGGTCAAAACTGTATTCATGCTGCACCCATAATCCGATAAGCAGAGCGGATGCCATACCAATGGCCAGGCCGGTAATATTTATGGAAGAAAAAGATTTGTTCCGCCATAGATTGCGGATAGTGACCAGGAAGACATTCTTCAGCATTTGAAAAGCATTTTAGTTTGATCGATGGGTTGACATTCATTTCCCAAAAAATGAACCAAACACCGACTAGGTTAAAAATCAAACAATTACAGTTCAGCAATGCAAGTCCCTGTTCGCTTTCGATACAATGACCGACCGTTTTTTGAGTATTGAAGGCTGTGGCAGGGATATTGCCCCTATAGGTGAAGGCCCTTCCAATCACAGTTCAATTAATAACATAAAAATGCTAACAACAACGAAAAACCTGGGCATCTGGATGGATCACTCCTCCGCCCATTTAATGGAATTCACCACAGAGCCAATCACGACAAACATCATTTCTAACCCATTTGCCCACCGCCAAAATGAACACGGTCTGGGAAAAAGTAAGGATGGGATGCACCACAAGGAGCAACAGCAGCAATCGGGGTATTACAAACAATTGGGCAACTTTATCCTCAACTTCGAGGATGTCATCCTCTTCGGGCCGACGGATGCAAAGGTGGAACTATTAAATCTTTTAAGGGCCGACCACCAATTTGAGAAAATAAAACTTGAAACGAAAGACACCGATAAAATGACCCAAAATCAACAGCACGCTTTTGTGAAGAATTACTTTTCGAATCGGTTATGACAGGGTCCACCATCCTGCACCGTCCTGCCATGCAGAAAACAATTTGCAAAAAATTTTTAGTTCTGAAAATAAGTCTATTTTTGGTTCGACAAGGCTCGACCCATTTTGAGAAGCGCGCTGCCATATATTGAAAAAGACGAAAAAGAACTTGTTCTTCTGATTGCAGACGGAGACGAGATCGCATTCAAACAATTATACCGGCGCCTGCTCCCCTACCTGGCAGGCACAGGGATCAAACTACTAAGAT
Organism: Flavitalea plasmicola; assembly: GCF_030546645.1. Classification (GTDB taxonomy): domain Bacteria; phylum Bacteroidota; class Bacteroidia; order Chitinophagales; family Chitinophagaceae; genus Puia. Next base: position 598,354 of record NZ_JAUOTO010000004.1, on the reverse strand, counting down.
CGGAAGAAGTAGTCGCCGAAGTCATCCAGGAAACGCTGATCAGGCTCTGGCTCCATCGCGAAAAATTACGCAACGTCCAATACCCCCGCGCCTGGATCTTCAAAATATTTTCCAATGAATGCTTCCGCTACTTAAAACAAAATGGACTACAGCATATACCATTGGAAACGCTTACAGACACCGACCTGAACAGCATCATCAATAACTCCGAACACGCATTTTCCATGAGAGAGACCCAAGGAATCATTCATGATGCAGTAAGGTCGCTTTCTCCCCGGCAAAGAGATATCTACCGGCTGAGCCGGGAACAAGGACTGAAAATTCCGGAGATTGCTGCACAGCTCGGCCTGACTTCCAAATATGTTAAGAAAACACTCATTGTGGCCCTCCGGGCCGTCCGGCGCAAACTCGTGGAAGCCGGGAAATCTTTGTCTCACTAATAATTCCTCCTTTTTTTTAATGGCAATGGGGGCCTAATGCAATTTTGCAGGGTCTCTTTACTATATACTATTCCATGATCAAGTCACGCCTGGCCTATTTGGTAGAGCGATATATGAATAATGCCATTTCTACCTCCGAACAGGAAGAGCTATCGGACTTTATTGAACAATCCGGCAATGAAGCATTGTTCTCACAGGTGATGATGGACCTATTGGATCGGGCGCCGCAGAAGGACAACGATTTGAAGCCCTACGAAGACCTGGCCGATAAAGCACTCCGCGCGGGCAGACCAACCGATCATTCGTCAGCCAGGACCTACAACATCGGAAGGTGGACTGCGGCAGCCGCCTGCGTGCTTCTGATAGTGCTGGCCGGCGTTTATTTCCGCCACACCAGCTCGCCGGTGCAGCCCCGGCTGGTGAAAAAAACCAATAGCACCAATGAGCTTATTGTACCCGGTAAAAATGGCGCGATCCTTACCCTCGCCGATGGTTCAAGTGTCCTGCTGGACAGCCTGGGCAACGGCAAGGTAGCAAGCCAGAACGGCGCGGATCTGGTGATCTCTCAGGGAAAGCTGGCTTACTCCACCACGGGAAGCACCTCCGGCGAGATTGCCTATAATACATTAAGTACGCCAAAAGGCCGGCAGTTTCACATTAAGCTTCCCGACGGTACCGAAGTATGGCTGAACGCAGCAAGCGCTATTCATTACCCTACCATTTTCACCGGCAAGGATAGAACGGTTGAGCTTACAGGAGAAGCTTATTTTGAAGTAGCCGGCAATCCCTCCATGCCTTTCATCGTAAAGGTCGACCAAACGGCCGGTATAAAAGTATTGGGTACGCATTTCAATGTCAATGCATACAGGAACGAGCCGGTCATGAAAACCACCCTGCTGGAAGGCAGCATTCAATTCCACACCGGCATCGAAATGGCGCCGGGAGAGCAAATAGTTAAGCTGAGGCCGGGCCAACAATCACAGCTGGAGACCAGTACGCGCAAGCTCGCGATCGAGAATGACGTGGAAACAGAAAAAGCCGTGGCCTGGAAGAATGGGATATTCAATTTCAATGATGCCAGCCTGCAGGAGGTCATGAATCAGCTGGAACGGTGGTATGATATTGAAGTAGCGTATGAGAATAACATTTCTCCTATCCGCTTTTATGGAAAAATGACAAAGAATATCCCTTTGAACGATCTGCTGCTGATCCTTGAAAAATCACAAGTTCATTTTAAAGTCGTAGGGAGGCGACTGATTGTCCTGCCATGATATGAAAAAATTAGGTCTATGAAAAAACCGGAAGTGTGGGGACACTCCCGGCGAAAATTTAGTTGACCTAAAAGACTGTAGTTAACCACTTTTATTAACAACCAAATCAATTGCAATTTATGCAAAAAACCGCTATTGGGAAAACGCTGTTTGTCATGAAGTTAACCTTTGCATTACTAACTGTTGCATTTATCCAGGTGCACGCTGCAGGCCTGGCCCAGAATGTCTCCATCGTAGGCAGGGCCATCCCAATGAAAAAAGTCTTCTCAGACATTGAAAAACAGACCGGTTACGTCGTTTTCTGCAACCGGGAGGTCATGGCCTTGACAAAGCCTGTCACCATCCACGCCATTCAGATGCCGCTCGCTGAGCTACTTTCATCTATATTGAAAGGTCAGCCCGTGGAGTTTCTCATCAGGGATAAGACCATCGTCCTGTTTGAAAAGAAATCTCCGCCCCAGCCTTTGCCGGCATTGGACAGCAGCCAGGTATTTCCTCCTGTCTCGGGCATAATACGCGGAAGTGATGGCCAGCCGCTGGCAGGCGCTTCAGTGACCGTCAAGGGCAGCAAGACTTCCACTACCACGGGCAATGACGGCACTTTTTCAATAAACGTAAGACCCGGCGATGTATTAATTGTCTCATTCGTAGGCTATGCCACCAGGGAATACAGAGTTGGTTCAAAGACGGCAGAGTTGGACAAGAGCATCGATATTACCCTCGCCTTGTCAGATGCCAAAATGAGCGAGGTGGTGATAGTAAGCTACGGCACGCAAAATAGACGCGACATCACAGGGTCCATCAGCCAGTTGAACACCGCAGAGGTAAAGGACATGCCGGTGAGCAACATAGGTCAAAAGATCCAGGGCAAGTTCGCGGGCGTACAGATCAATCAGAACAGCGGCCAGCCGGGGGTTGAAATGTCCTTCCGGATCCGTGGCGCAGCATCCATCAATGCAGGCAACAGCCCCCTCATCGTAATCGACGGGTTCCCTACGGAAAGCGGCCTTCAAACCCTAAGCCCCGACGAAATTGAAAGCATCACTGTCTTAAAGGATGCATCCGCATCCTCATTATACGGCTCCCGCGCCGCCAACGGCGTAATATTGGTCACTACCAAACAGGCTAAGGTAGGCAGGCAAAATATTGAATTCAGTGCCTTCAACGGGCTCCAGACCGTATCCAAAAGAGGCAGGCCGGATTTAATGAACGCACCCGAATTCGCGCAATTCAAAAAAGAATATTATGAAGATGCCGCCACCTATGAAGGCTACGCCGGTGGCGTTCCGGCACAATATCAAAATCCTTCGCAATACACCCCCTCCTCCGGCACCAACTGGTTTGACGTATTGTTGAGAAAGGCGCGCACCCAGAATTATAACCTGGCGCTTTCCACAGGCACCACGAATCTCAAGTCTGTGGTCAACCTTAACTACAACAAGCAGGATGGTGTGATGCTGAACCAATGGGCGGAAAGATTTACCGCAAGGGCCAACAATATCTACACCGCTTCGGATAGGCTGACATTGGGATTGAACCTGGGTGTAACCTACCGCAATCAGAATATTACGCCCGGATTAGGCGAAGGCCGCAACATTATCCAGGTGGCCTACCTGACAGATCCCACCCTTAATTACAAAAATGCCGATGGGACCTATCCTATTGGATTTGCGCCGCCAGGTATGTTCTCCACCCCCAATTACTACCAGGTGCTGCAGCAAACGGTCAACCTGACTAAAAATACGACCCTGATAGGAAATGCCTATGCCACTTATAAAATTATCGAAGGGCTTAAGTATAAGGTCAGCTTAAATGTAAATACGGATAATTCTGTCAATAGAGCCTTTAGTCCATCCACCATATTGGGAGGAACTTCGCCCGCATCTTCAGCTTCCGGAAGCTATAACACCAGCAACTTCCTGTCCTGGCTCATCGAAAATACATTGACCTATACCAAATCCTTCAACAGGCATAATATAGAGGCCTTCGTTGGATACAGTTCCCAGAAAGTCACACATGAAAGCAGCAACATCAATGGCACCCAGTTCCCGGATGATAATATCCAATGGCTCAATGTCGCCGCAACAAGGATCGGCAACGTAGACGCCAATGACTTTTCCCTGGTATCGTTCATCGGAAGGGCAAATTATGATTACGACGGCAGGTATCTGCTCTCCGTAGCATTCAGGAGAGACGGCTCGTCCAAATTCGGGTCCAACACCAAGTACGGGAACTTCCCTTCCGTCTCAGCCGGATGGATCATTTCCGACGAACAATTTATGAAGAACGTCAACAAGCTGAGCCTGCTTAAATTAAGGGCGAGCTACGGCAAAGTAGGCAATAACAACATAGGTAACTACACCTACCTGGCGGGTGTGAGTCAGAGCAATTACACTTTCAACAACCAGCTTGCCTCCGGCAGCACTTTGAATGGCATAGGCAATCCAAATTTAACCTGGGAAACCACGTCCGGTTATGACCTTGGTTTGGACCTGGGCCTTTTCAAAGGCAGGGTTTCTTTGACCTATGATTATTATTGGAAAAAAACGGACGGCCTGCTTTATGCCATTGATGTACCCGTACAGTCAGGTTTCAACAGCGTGACCTCCAACATCGGCCGATTTGATTTCTGGGGCCATGAATTTACCATCGAAACCAAAAACCTGACGGGCAAATTAAAATGGAGCACCGCCTTTAATATCTCCTTCGACAGGAATATGGTAAAAAAATTGGGCACCAGTGATGCACCGATTGGCGCCTACCAGGAATATTGGGATGATAACAGGACGGCAGTAGGCCATCCGATAGGCATGTTCTTTGGCTATATCAACACAGGCGTCTATATGACCCAGCAGGAATTCGACACGCAGCCGCACGACGCCACCGCCATGGTGGGCACCGCAAGGTTTGCCGACATCAGCGGACCCAATGGAAAGCCCGACGGGAAGATAGACATCAATGACCGGGCATACATCGGAAACCCCAATCCGAAATTTACCTATGGCCTTACCAACCAGCTGAATTATAACGATTGGGACTTTTCTATAACAGTAGCAGGGTCGGTCGGGAATAATATCGCAGATGATGCTTTCCAATCCACGGAGAACCTGGATGGCGTATTCAATGTGAGAAAAGGCGTGGCCAGGCGTTGGAGATCGGAAGCCAACCCCGGCGATGGCATCTACCCCAGAACAAGATCCGGCACCACGGCGGATTTCCGCAACTTCACTACCCGGCAGGTCTTCAGCGGTACGTACCTGATGGCAAAAAATATCACCTTAGGCTATACATTCCCAATAGGCGCAAATGCCTATATAAAAAGCGCAAGGCTGTACCTGAGCGCCCAAAACGCCTTCACTTTTACAAAATACCCGGGGATGAATCCCGAGATCGGCTATGCCGGGTTAAACGGTCTCAATCAGGGACGTGACTTCACCGCCTTTCCTATTGCGAAAACTTATTCAGTAGGAGTAAACGTTAACTTTTAAAAAGAACATTATGAAGAATAAGTTTCTATATATCATCATGCTCCTGGCGACCCTTTCCGCCTGCAAAAAAGACTTCCTGAATCTCGTTCCCGAAACTTCCTTAAGCTCCGCCTCCTTCTTTAAAAATAAGAGCCAGTTCGACCAGGCCGTGGTAGCCGCCTATCAACCCCTCCGCGTCATAGTACATACAGGCTTTTATATGGATGAAATGCGATCGGACAATACTTTCTTCACCCGCTACAATGCCAACAGAGGACTGGAGACCAGTACAGAATCCCTGGCCGAGTTCCTGGACGATGCCAATTCCAGCGCTCAGCCAAATTCACCCGGCAACAGGTACGGCAACGATTATTCCGGCATCGCGAGAGTGAATACCATCCTGACCAGGATCACCACTGCTGTTCTCACCCAATCCGCAAAGGACTCCATTTCCGGTGAAGCATTGTTCTTAAGGGCCTTTTATTATTACGACCTGGTGCAGCATTACGGTGGCGTCCCTTTGCAATTGAAAGAATTGACAGCCCCGGAGCAAGCCTTCCAACCCCGCAATACGGTCGATGAAGTGTATAAACAGATCGTTACCGACCTGAAAGCCGCCATTCCCCTGCTCCCTGTGGTAACTACCTTTCCTCAATCCGGCCGGGCATCCAAAGGAGCCGCAAAAATGCTGCTGGCATATGCTTACATGTCCCAGCCGACGAAAGATTATCCTTCCGCCGAAACCGAGCTGCTGGATATCACCAACATGAACTATTCCCTGCTGCCCAACTATGCGGATGTATTCGACCCTGCTAATAAGAACAATGCGGAGTCCATCTTCGAAGTTCAGTATATGTCAGATCTGGTAAGCGGCCAGCAAAGTAATTTTGCGTGGATCTTTATTCCCAAAACCCTCAACTCCGAGGTGCTCACTGGCTTCCACGGCAGCACGATGAATATCTTCAGCGGCTGGAACGTACCCACCCAGGAAATGGTCGATTCTTACGAATCCGGCGACCAGCGGTTGCCCGCATCCATAGCCGTGGTGGAAGGCACCATCAGTGGCGTGGAAGACTATACGGCCAAGGACCTCAAAAGCCCTGTCGGCTTTACACCCCAGCCGGGCCTGACGAATTTTTACATGATCAAAAAGTATTTTCATCCCCCTTATTCCATCGAGTTCAATACCCCGGACGACTGGCCGGTATTTCGCTATTCCGGAGCGCTGCTATTGCTGGCTGAATGCCTGGTTGACGAGAACAAAGCCGGTGACGCCCTCCCCTATTTGAACCAGGTCAGGCAAAGAGCCGGCCTCGCACCGTTGGCCCAGGCCACCGCCGACAATGTAGCCAATGAGACCCGGCACGAGCTGGCTTTCGAAAATCACCGCTGGACAGACCTTATACGCATCGGAAAAGCTATCGACGTACTGAATGCAAAAGGCGTGACATTAAAAGCGCTCTACGGCTGGCTGCTGCCCACTTCCTTTAACGTCACCGAAAACAGGCTGATATACCCACTTCCGTACAGGGAAATACAAATTAATACAAAGCTTACCCAAAATCCCGGTTATTAGTACCTTGAAGACAATTAGCAGGGGGGCCTCCCCCCTGCTATTAAAATCAATAAACATGAAAACTTCACTCTCGGAAGCGCAAGTGCTCTCCTATCAGAAAGAAGGTTTCCTCCTGATCGAAGATTTTTTGTCCGCGGATGAATTGTCGAGCTGGCGGACAGCAGTCACCGAAGCCATCGAACAAAGAGGCGGGAGAAAATTGCCGTACGGCGATGTAAAGGTGGGAGAAGATGATGGCATTAATAAAGAGAGCGATTACTACGGAAAGGTATTCGATCAGCTGCTCAACCTCTGGCAGACTAATGATAAAGTAAAACAAATAATGCTGGATGAGAAGCTCGGCAAAATGGTGGCGACATTGGCCGGCTGCAGCGGGATCCGGATCTGGCACGACCAGGCATTGATCAAACGCCCATGGGCGAACCCAACCTCCTGGCATCTCGATACGCCGTTCTGGTCTTTCAGCGACAGACGCGCCATGTCCATCTGGGTGGCATTGGACGACGCCACCTATGAAAACGGCTGCCTCTATTTTATTCCCGGCTCCTGCCACAAAACTACATTCGAGAACCCCGGCATCGGGAAAAATATGGATGCCATATTTGACTTCTACCCACAGTTTAAAAATTCAAGGTCCGTAGCTGTCCCCATGAAGGCAGGCAGCTGCTCTTTTCACAATGGTCTGACCATCCACGGCGCAGGCGCCAATATGACCAATGGTTTCAGAAGAGCAATGACCTGCGCCTATATGCCGGACGGCGCAACCTTCAACGGCATCAAAAATATCCTCACCGACGAACAGGTGGCTAAGCTGAAAGTAGGCGACCTCCTGAACGATAACGCACAAAATCCCTTGATCTACAGTAAATAAAAGTATGCGTACATTCCTGATTTTCATTTATTCCCTCGTATTGGCTGGTCCCTGTTTTGCCCAAATAAATAATGACCCCCACGGTAAAAAGATCACCTTCGGCAATCCAAAGCTAAGGCTGACGCTGGACTATAGCAAGAGAGCAGCCATCACACAATTGATCGCCAATAGCCAGTCGATCATCGAAGATCCTGCAGGAATGTATTCATCCATTACAACCGCCACGGGTACCTTATCTACCTTACATCTTTCATCGGAACCTACGCTTAACATAACTAAAAACACCATTAGACTTTCAGGGATCACCTACGGCGATAAAAACCTCGCCATCCATGAGAATTGGACATTCCACATAACAGATAAAGATATCACGTTCGACATAGACCGTACCTTGTCCGCCCCTGTTGCCGCAGAGAAAGTAGCCCTGCCGGTTTTCATGTTCCGCGATATGTCAACCTGGGAAGGCGCCTACCAGGATTATGGGGGTCTGGCCTGGTTTTACCTCTTTAAGAAAATGGATACTTACGGCGTACACAGCAGCTCATCCAGGTTCTGGAACAGCACGACGGACAATGGCCTCACCATCTCCGTAGATGCACCGGGCAGTCACGTGGCGATGGACTACAGCCGTACCCCGGAAGGCAGGCTTGCCTATTCCATTGGGATCTCTCCAAAAGAATTCCTCCCCCGTTTTGATGCCGGCACGCAAAGAAGAAGGTTCGTCCGGGACACCTCCTATGTTTGGGCGCCCCTTAAAATGAATGCCGGCAAGACCCGCCAAAGCATCACCCTGTCCTGGTTCAGCTTTAAAGATCAGTTTGGACGGGGCGCCTTCAAGGGGATAAATGGTGATCAGGTAAGCGCCGTACTGAATACGATCGCAAGGATCGGCGTGATCGATAAGGAACATTTTGGCGGCAACAGCTGGCATACGCCCTATGGCCCCATCTGCCTGCACGAACAATACATCGCCCAGATGGGCCTGGCTATAAATGACGCCAGTTATTTAAAAGGTTATCAGCAGTGCCTGGATTTCTACCGGGACAATGCCATAAAGCCCGATGGAAGGGTCTGGCCAAGATGGGCCTATAGCAATGAGGACGCAATGCCGGACCAATTCACGGATAAAGGATTTTATGAAGCCCAATGGGGTTATTTATTGGATGCAAACCCTGACTTCGTCTCTAACGTAGCTGAACTATACGACCAGACAGGCGACCTTAACTGGGTAAGAACCCACCAACGATCATGCGAAAGAGCCCTGGACTGGATCCTTAAAAGGGACGCCAATAACAACGGCCTCGTAGAGATGATGACGGACAGCCAGCAGCAGCAAAGAGGCAGTGACTGGCTGGATATAGTCTGGGCATCCTATGAAAATGCCTTTGTTAATGCCAAGCTCTACCATGCGCTCGTCTTATGGGCGGCTATAGAACAGCAGCTGGGCAACAAAGAAAGAGAAAGTTACTACAGCCATTTCGCTGAAAAACTAAAAACCAGCTTTAACAAATCAGTGTCCGAAGGCGGCTTCTGGGACGATGAAAAAAAATGCTACATCCACTGGAGAGATAAGGACGGATCCCTCCATGGCAATAATATGGTCACCCCCGTAAATTTCATGGCAATCGCCTATGGCATCTGCGATGATGGCCCCAGGATAAAGATAATCCTGGACAACATAGAGACTCAGATGCAAAAGGAACACCTTTTCTTTTGGCCCGTTTGCATGTATAGCTACAAAAAGGGAGAGGTGAAAGATTCCCAGTTCCCCTTCCCTGAATATGAGAATGGAGATCTGTTCCTATCCTGGGGCAGCATCGCCGTCAAAGCCTATGCGGCTTACAGGCCCGCCCTGGCAGTAAAATATGTAAAAAATGTCCTGGCTCAATATGCGAAGGATGGTTTGGCATTTCAGCGTTACGGCCGTGAAAAGCAGGATGGCCGGGGTGACGATATCCTTTCCGGCAATAGCCTGTCCGTCGTTGGACTATACCAGGCCATCTATGGCATCAACCCTCGCTACAACAGGTTGTACCTGAACCCTCATATTACCCCCGAATTGTCAGGCACGGAATTAAAATATAATTTCAGGGGCCGGAAATTCACCGTTAGCCTGGACACAAACGCCTATAGGATGTCCAGCGGCCAGTCCAGAATCACTTCAGCCACCGACTTCGGCATGTATGTCACCGACACAACCCTCTCCTATTTCGATCGTAGCAGCGTCTCTGCATCCCTGAAAATCAAGACCCCTGCAAACAATAGGCTGGCGCTCGACATAAAAACCTGGAGCCGGGAAAAAATATCCTGGTCCCAAACTTCCAATTCCACTCAATTAATCTACGAATTGAATGACATTAAACCCAATACCAACTACGCCATCTCAATAAACAATAAGGCATTTAAAACAGTCAGAAGCAATGCGGCGGGTTCCCTTACTTTTCAAAATACAATCCACAGCAAGCCCGGTAAGATCGTTATTGTTATTCAACAAGATAATTAATTGTTCTATCTATAATTAGCGATCTTGATCAGCTTCTTTACATCCAGTACGATTATCTTCCTGCCCTTCGTCGTGACTACACCTTCTTCCTTGAACTCCGAAAGCATCCGGACGACATTTTCCCTTGCCGTGCCTACCAGGCTGGCCAGGTCGTCGCGGCCCATATTTATCTCGACAGGCTGGCCAGGCTCAAAATCGACCTTGTATTTTTCGCGGATCACAATCAATTGAAGGGCCAGTCTCTCCCGGACAGACCTTTGCGCAAACATGGTAAGGCTATTTGCAAGGACGGCAAACTCATGGCTTAAGGTCTTGAGAAGCCTTCGGTTCAATACGTCGGATTGTTTGATGGCATCCAGAAAGTCCTCTCTTGGAATAAAAGTAATGAGGCTTTCCTCTAATACGGCCGCAGAATCCGGATAATTGTCTCCGGAAAGAATAGCATGATAGCCCAATAGCTCCCCCGTGTTTGCAACATAAATGATCTGCTCCCTGCCCTCCCCATCCACTTTATATTTCTTTGCCTTCCCGTTTACGATATAAAAGATGCCCGCGGGAAATGCGCCCTCCCGGAAAATGATCTCCCCCTTTTTATAAAGTTGTTCCGATTTACGGGCCATGAGCAATTCCAAATCTCCCGAAGGAAGATCCGCAAGTATCGACTCACTTTCGAAATCCCATTGATCGATCGGAAAAATGCCCTTTATGCTCATACATTACAAATCTATTATATAAAAATTGATATAACTCACTTTTTTTAGTGATAAGTATTACCGGATGGCGGAAGCCCCTTAAGTAAATTTGCCCAGGCTTTTTTCTCCTCTAAAACACAACTTAATGGGAAATTCCAAATCCCCTGTCAGGCTGACGATACAGAACTTACAGCATCTAAAGGACAAGGGATTCCTGTATGTTCTTATTAAAGGCTATACCAGGGACGGACGGGTTGATTATATTGAGCTTGATTATTTCACGCTCATCCCGGTGAAAAGCCTTCCCGACGACCCCAACAAAAAAGAAATATACGAGCCCATCGATAGTACAATATTAACGGGATGGGCCAATTTTCCTGATGAGGGCCTGAAAATATTCATCGAAGAGGAGCGCCAATAATATAACAGAATGCAATATGCCCGTAATTAATAGATCCTGTCCAGGGAACTGGTTTGATTCCGATGTGGAATTTAATACACTTTATCCAATACACATCCAGGCGCTTGCAAAATATCATTGGACGCCTTTGCATATTGCAGCGAAAGCCGCTCGTTTCCTCGCCGGGGACGGCAATACGAAGATCCTGGATATTGGCAGCGGTGTAGGAAAATTCTGTTTGGCCGCCGCCTGGCATACGCCCAAAGCCTGGTATTTTGGAGTGGAGCAAAGGAAAAGCCTGATCGAACATGCCGAAAAGGCCAAAAGCAGCCTGCATCTTGAAAATGTTTCCTTTATACATGGAAATTTTACACAGCTGGATTTGAAGAAATACGATCATTTTTATTTCTACAATGCTTTTTACGAGAACCTGGACGGTACCGACAAGATCGATGACAGCATCGACTACTCCGGAGAGCTGTTCAATTATTACAACCGCTATCTATTCAAACAATTACAGCAAAAACCAGCAGGGACCAGGCTTTGCACGCTTTGCAGCCTCGAAAATGAGGTGCCGCCCGATTTCCATGCTATTAATTCGGACATGGATGGTCTCCTGAAATTCTGGGTAAAAGTATAATCAGCATATATGAGCAAAGTGCCAAATTTATTATCGACGATCCTCCATCAAAAGTGCCCCCGTTGCCGGGAGGGGGACATGTTTAAGAATAAGAATCCCTATCATCTGAGAACTTTATTCGGCATGTACGACAATTGCCCGGTCTGCCACCAGCGTATGGAACTGGAGCCCGGGTTCTATTATGGCACCGCATATGTAAGCTATTCACTGACGGTGGCTTTTTCCGTCTCCACCTTCGTTGCCTGGTGGGTCTTGATCGGCCTGTCTACCGAAGATAATAGGATTTTCTGGTGGCTCGGTATCAATGGGGTTTTATTAGTCTTGCTGCAACCTTTTTTCATGCGAATATCGAGAACAATATGGCTGTCCTTTTTTGTAAAATACGACAAGCATTGGAGAGAGGAAATTTCACACCATGCTAAGGCCTAAATTATTCGATACCCTCAAGACCTACCATAGGCAGCAGTTCACCAAGGATCTGATGTCTGGCCTTATCGTAGGCCTCGTAGCCCTTCCCCTTGCTGTCGCATTTGCCATAGCCTCAGGCGTATCGCCCGAAAAAGGCTTATATACAGCCGTCATAGCGGGTTTTATCATTTCTGCGATGGGCGGCAGCCGGGTCCAGATCGGTGGCCCTACGGGTGCGTTCATAGTGATCGTCTATGGCATTGTTCAGGTACATGGCATAGACGGCTTGATCATTGCGACTTTTATAGCCGGGATCATACTCATCGTCATGGGTTTTGCCCGGCTCGGCTCGGTCATTAAATTTATTCCCTACCCGCTGATCGTTGGATTCACCAGCGGCATTGCCCTTATCATTTTATCTTCCCAGGTCAAGGACTTCTTTGGTTTGCAAATGGGTGCTATCCCGGCCGATTTTACAGATAAATGGGAAAGCTATATTGCCCATTTTCAGTCGGTAAATATCTACGCCGTCCTGATCGGGTCCGCTACTATAGCAATTATCTCCCTATGGCCCAAGATCACCGGCAAAGTGCCGGGTTCTTTAATTGCCATTCTCTTTACCACTGCGATCATGCATCTCCTGCACTTACCGGTGGAAACCATCGGCAGCAAGTTCGGGAGCATCTCCTCATCTTTGCCAAAGGCAGTCTTCCCCCACCTGGATGTCAGGACCATAAAGAATTTAATACAGCCCGCCTTCACCATTGCATTGCTGGGAGGCATTGAGTCATTGCTGTCCGCGGTAGTTTCGGATGGCATGATCGGCGGCAATCACAGGTCGAATATGGAGCTGATCGCGCAGGGCACCGCTAATATATTTTCCGCGGTCTTTGGCGGCATTCCGGCCACCGGTGCAATTGCCCGTACCGCTACGAATGTAAAAAATGGCGGCCGTACGCCTGTCGCTGGAATGATCCATTCCATTACTTTACTGCTGATATTGCTTTTCTTCGGAAAATGGGCAGCATTGATCCCGCTGGCCACGCTGGCCGGCATATTGGTGGTAGTAGCTTATAACATGAGCGAATGGAGGCACTTCCTTTCCGTGCTGAAAGGGCCTAAAAGCGATAGAGCGATCCTCCTGGCGACCTTCCTGCTGACGGTATTGATAGATCTTACGGTAGCCATAGAAATGGGACTGGTCCTGGCAGCTTTCCTTTTCTTGCGAAATATGATCAGGTTCACCGAGGTCAGCAGCCTGAAAAAAGAAATGGAAGACAATGAAGGCGCCGATCAGATGGAAGACCCCGCCCTGCCCAAACACGTGGAAGTCTTTGAAATAAATGGTCCCTTGTTTTTCGGCGCCGCCTATAAATTCAAAGATGCCATGAGACTGATCGAACGGCCGCCCAAAGTGCTTATCATCCGTATGAGAAAGGTACCTATCATTGACGCCACAGGCCTCAAAACGATCAAAGATGTCTACACTGAATCAAAGCAGGGGGGAACTAAGCTGATCCTGTCGGAAGTCCACAGCGAACAGGTGATGGAGGAGCTGAAGGAAGCGAGACTGGTATTTGCCATCGGAAAGGCCAATATAACAGATACTTTTGAGGATGCCATCCAGCGAAGCAAGGTAATTCTATTGGAGGCAGGATAAAGCATCGGGATTCAGGCTTATCTTTGCCTGTCACTTTAATGCTTTATGCTTTTCCATTTTAGAAATAAATTCCCGCAATTAGATCCTTATCTGGATAAATATCTGAAATTCCAGCAGCGCATGGAAGTCCCGGCAAAAAAGACTTTGCTGGAAGAAGGAAAAGTATCCAAGCAGTACATTTTCATCGGGAAAGGTTGTGTGCGCGCATTTTTCAATAATAATGGAGACGACAAGACCATACAGTTCTTCTTCGAAAATGAAGGCCTTACCTCGTTCGAAAGCTTCATCAACAATACCCCCAGCTTGTGTACGATCGAAACGATCGAACCCTCGATCCTCTATATACTCCCTAAAAAATACGTCACCCAATTGATGGATGAGTTAAGCCATGAACCCGGCTTCGTGCAAATGATCCTTCAGATGTCGGCCCGGCGCCAAACCCATTATATGAATGAGTTTGTTTCCTTTATCCGCGATACCCCTGAAGAACGCTATAAGAAATTATTGAGTGAAAGGCCGCATATCGTTCAGCGCGTACCCCAGCATTATATCGCCTCTTACCTCGGAGTCAGCAAAGTGCACCTGAGCCGTATCAAAAGTAAGCTTGCTAAAGGCAAATTACATTTCTGAACTTAATAACATATGTTATCGCTCCGTCGCTGCTTCCGGTCTAATTTTGCTTTACCAAAAAAGAAAAAAATGAAAGCAGCAGTAATGTACCAAAAAGGAGAATTGCCTCAGTATGTTGATTTTCCCGAACCGGTAGCTCAAAACAAAGATGAAATATTGGTAAATGTAAAGGCCGTTGCCATTAAACACTTTGATAAAGGACGCGCCGCCGGTAAACACTATTCAAGTGACGCACCGGCAGGTGGCGGCACAGTAGTTGGAGGTGATGGCATTTGCCTGCTTGCAGATGGAACGAGAGTATACGGGATGGGGGTAAGCGGCATGCTGGCAGAAAAAGCCACCATCCATAAAGACCGTATAGTAAAAGTACCTGAAAATCTGGACGACGCCACGGCGGCGGCCCTGCCCAACGCGGTCATTGGCGCAGCCATGGCCTTACGGTTCCGGGCGGATATTCAGCGGGGCGACGTGGTGCTGATCAATGGCGCCACCGGCTTCACCGGACGGGCGGCAGTACAAATAGCCAAACACTATGGCGCAAAGAAAGTGATCGCCACCGGCAGGAACCAGCAGTCGCTCAATGACCTGTTAACGCTGGGCGCGGATGAGTCCATCTCCGTTGCGCAGAATGATGAACAATTTAGAGCACAGCTCAAATCCATCCATGCTAATACTCCCATTGATGTCATCATTGATTATCTGTGGGGACACACCGCAGAAATGATCCTCGCCTGTGTAAAAGGCGATGGCTCGTTCACAAACAAGATAAGATTTGTATCTGTGGGTAGTGTCACCGGCGATCTTATCCAGCTCTCTGCCGCTAATCTGCGAAGCGTAGATCTCCAGCTGGCCGGATCCGGCCTTGGCGCCTGGTCAAAACAGCAGGTTGCCGCCCTTTTCACTGACATACTTCCTGAAATGTTTCAATTAGCTTCCGAAGGGAAGCTCAAAGCAGGGACGATCTCGGTTAAGTCGCAGGACATCGCAGAGCTTTGGAACCTGGATGTTCCTGCCGGACAACGTCTGGTTGTCACCATTTGACGGGATCCCGAATAAGCGGTGCTCGGCTATTGTATAGGAAATGCAGTTATTCGTCATATCGTGCACTTATAAATTCTGCGCCCTCCGGCGCCGGAAGTAGCATAATTTCATTTGATCAGAGCCATTTAACCCCTTATTTATATGAAAAAAGCAAATTCCCTCCGGATTGGCATCTTTGCCGTGGCATTATTACTCTTGTTGAATTCCTGCCATAAAGGCATCTATTCCTACGATCATTTTCCCGATCCGCTGGAAGGCGGATACCAGGTGGCGGAATATCATATTCCACTATTTGATCATATTTTACCTCAGCCCCTCCATTATCCCTTCGGAAAAAAATTCAACGATTCCTGTAAATTGACAGAGATCATCTGCTCTTTCGACAACGAGCAGTTGCCTTCCGATGTCATTCCTTTCCAGTTGGACCTGCATGTCATTGACCAGGGCAGGACCATCTACCTGCTTACCCGGGACACCACCGGTCATGGCGCCACTGATACAACCGCCCGCATCTATCTTGGCTGGAATGGCAGACCCGACTCCTGCGTATGCAATTACAGGCTTCTTTTTCATCGGACCGCCGAATCCCATGCAACGGGAAAAACTTTTTTTACCTACCGGGACCACCGGCTCTTCTCGGTAAGGAACGACAACGACTACAACAATGGCTTCCCTTTCAGTGGAACCGATACTGTTCGCTATGACCAGCTGGGCAACCCCTTATCCTACTCGCAAAACTCTTATGAATACGACACAACCCGTAAAGCCAGGCAGCAATTCTACTGCGATGATTACATGGGGAGCTCCCATACGTTCTATCTGCTCCAGTACCTGGGCTATTTTCCGGAGATCACTTCGCCGCCGAATGTCCGCACCAAGGTCACCAGGTTTTTTGAAAGCGGTTCATATACGCTCACGGGTCATCAATTCGACCAGGAAGGCCGCCTGATAGCATACAGCTATTTGGGATATAACACACCCAATACCATTACCTGGAAGGGTTATTAGACAGCAATTCGCTTGTTAGCTCTGCAAGAAACGTCAGGCCTGTTATGCAACATCGCATAATAGGCCTGACCATTGCATGACACGCTTATAGGCGATATTGACACGGATTTGCCTAATAGCTGCACGAATATGAACTGTGACTTACTGATAATTTTGAGTTTACTAAATTGCGGGAACATTGAGCCATCAAATACTTTTATCGTATTAACCTTCTATCATGAAACAATTTTCCCTTTTCACTGTCCTATTTCTATTTTCTTATTGTAGCTTTTCACAAACCATTTCTCCGGCTACCAGCAACGAATATTGTCCGGAGGTTGCGTATACCTTCACATTGTCCATAACGGGCGTTGCCGACAATGTTACTTTGAACGGAGACCAGCAAGCTGGCTATACATTTGTTTTGCCCACCGCTGCCATTAACGTAACTCCCATTACTGACAATAATGGAAATACCACGAGTACAACGGTCCAGATCCATGTTACATTTTTACGCATTGATCCTTTAAGCCCGCAAGGTTTTAGGCTGTCCTACATTGACAAGGACAAAAAGCAGCAATATACGCCTTTCTATATCTTCGATAAGGTGAAAACAATCCCCAGTGCGCCGAACTTGGGAATTTCATCCTTTACACCAGGCATCTGCGATCTGACTCCGCTGAACGTTTCGTTCGCACGCGTATCCTATGTTACGGCCAACACCTCGTCCACCGGTGGCAATAATAGTATCGCGTACAAACAAATAACGCAATATGAGTATGCAGTTCCCACGGGATGGCTGGTCAACGGCACTATCTCGACTAGTCCTGGCACCTATATTTTAGGCAGTAATAACGCGACGATCACTCCTGACGGGACCAGTGGAAATGGTGGTTTCATTAAAGTTCGGTCAGTCGGCGAATGCAGCGACAGGGGGCCGGAAGCGCAGATCCCGATCATCAGGCCCAGCTTTTCTCTCAGCGGACCCGATGATGTTTGCGTCACCAATGTCACCTATTCCGTTACCAATTTGCCGGCCGGAAGCAGCGTCGTCTGGCAGGTAGGCAGCGGCATTACCATCACAAGCTCAACAAGCACGACGGTCACTGTCAAAAGCAGCGGAACATTCAACGGGGTCAGTTCCATCAGCGGGACTGTTACTGTGCCCTGTTCGACCATACAATATCCTATCACAAAGTCCGTCAATGTGGGCATGGTGCTGATAGATAATTTAAGCGCTTCGAATACCTCATCCAGCACGAGCACGAATTCACTTTGTCCATACACCACGGAAAACTCCGTGACACTGGCCTTTCGACCAGGCGCTAATGCTTATAGGATAACCATCAATATCTACGGGATCAATACGAACGGTACGGTTATTACGAGCGGTTACACCTCTAAGGAGATCATCTCGCCAGAGGGTATCGGCAGTCAGCAGACTGTTACCAGCTTTGGTTTGCCAGTAACTTATAATGGGTTCTATAAGATCGTTGCAACTGCCTACAATAGTTGCAATACGCCAACAACGCGTAATTTGTTTGCTCAGCAATCCTGTACGACAGGAGGCGGCGGCGGTCAGCTCAAGGTCGCATCCAATACCGTCCTTGCCTCTCCCAACCCCGTGAACTCCTCGCTGACCTTGCAATTACAGTCCTTTTCGGGCAAAACGACTGTGGGTAAGGCTCAAACCATCCTCATTACCATTTTCGATATAGCCGGAAATCCCGTCTTCAAAAAGAAGGCCGAAAATAACTACCAGGAGGTGATCAACACTTCTTCAATCCCATCAGGGACCTATTTTGTCCAGGTTTCCGATGGCATCAACAAATCGGTACAAAAAATTGTGATAGCGCACTAAGCGGCAGGCTGACAAGTAAAGCAAGCCCCTGGCCCCGGTCAGGGGCTTTTTGGAATATAAGTGTCACTGCAGATCACCACTTCCGATCGTATCTCTTGGAATTTCCACATTTATTTCTTTAAATTGCTGTGGTAAATTGCCACGTTTTGAATACGATTGCTGCTTTGAGACAGGGTAACCTTTTGGTGTTCAATGAAGTCTACTATTCCTGGCACAAAAGGGTCTACTATTTTATTCTCCAAAGAACCAGGTCATCCTTCATTGCAGAAGAGGTGACGCAGCTCACATTCATCAAATGCTGGAACTACCGGGAAAGTCTCACTGATGACCTCGATATACAGCTACAGCTGTTCCGCATTGCCCGCACCACCCTGATCGATTTTCTCCGCAAGGAGTCTGTTTACAAGGAAAAGGTAATCCATATAATAGACAAGTATGCCCTGCCGGTAGATGACTTCTGGGGGAAGCTGGCGGAAAAAGAACTACAGGCGAAGCTGGCGAATGCTTTGAAGGAAATGCCCCCGGTGCGTCGTAAGGTATTCGAAATGAGTCGTTTTAAAGGCATGAGCTACCAGCAGATCGCACACGAACTTTCCTTATCGTCCAGAACGGTGGAAACACATATTTTCCAGGCTATGAAACAGATAAAACACTATCTCGGGCTCATGGTCTCCCTCCTGGCCTGGCTTATCCGGTTTTAAAATATTTTTGGACCAGACTACGTAGTTCGCGCGGTAGAAACGTATTACTCATCTGTCAGCCGTATATAATATGATAAATGATGAATTAATTCGACGGTTCTTCAGCGATCAATGCACCCCGGAAGAAGCCCGCAGGGTAGCCAATTTCCTGCAGGAGCATCCTGAAATGCTGGAGAAATACCTGTCGGAAGAGGAATTCCTGCAATTACAGGAAGACGGCCATTTCCCGGAAACCGTCTCCCAACAGTGGCTGAAAAATATTCATGAACAAACGATATCGGCTGATCACCGGAATAAATGGGTTAAACGACTGGCTATCGCTGCAGTAACAGCCGGCGTATTGGTTGGAGGGACCATGTTACTACTCCACCGCGGCCATCAGGAAACAACGGCTGCAAATCCGGGAATGACTGCAACAATTCCTTCCGGACAACAGCAACTGACCACCAACAGCAGCAATAAAGCCATGGCTATCGTATTGCCGGATGGTTCTGTAGTACGGCTGCTGCCGGCAGCCTCCGTAGTGTATAACAAACAATTCAGGGAAAACAGGAACATTTATCTGACAGGAGAAGCTGATTTTACCGTAGTCTCCGATAAATTACATCCCTTCATAGTGTATAGCGACGAACTATATACGACCGTACTGGGCACCTTTTTTCATGTGAAAGCCATCCCCGGGCAAGATATGATCAGCGTAAGACTGAACAGCGGGAAAGTGATGGTGCAAGGATCTGTCAATAAAAAGAAAGTCATCAACGATGTAGTACTTACGCCTGGTAAAGAACTCAACTACTACCGAAAAACAGGAAAATCCTATGTTTTTGACTTCAATACCAGGGGCACGGAAATATTAGTAAGAGCCGGCAACAACGGTACGGATTATACGAAACCAGATTGGTACAAATTCAGCAATCAACCAATGTCGCAGGTACTGGATCAGCTGAGTAATTACTATGGGAAAGCTATCTATTATTACCCTGCAGATGTGATAGATATTTATTTCGATGGAAAATTTGAAAAAACAGACTCGCTGGAGAAGATCCTGACTGATCTAACGCTTCCCAATAATCTGAAGCTGATCCGGAATGATAGCGGATTTATAATTAAGAGAAAATAATTCACCCATATAGTTCTATTCCAAATGTGGGCGCCTTTAGCGCCCCAGGGTTTACTATGCCCTGCACTTAAAAAAACGTTCCAGTTATGAAGATGTTACATCGGCCAAAATGGCGTCTGTTTTTGCTTTTAGTCCTGTTGATATCAGGCGTTTCAATGACCACCCAGGGACAGGGTCGTATGCAGGTCACGGGCATCGTGCGCACAGATCAAGGGGACCTTCTTCCCAATGCCTCCGTGGTGGCGCTCAATGAAAAGACAAAGTATACCGCCGGCGTGGCAACTGACAGCAATGGCGTATTCCGTTTCTCCGGATTACCACCTGAAGGAAAATACTCCTTCAGCGTTTCTTACACGGGTTTTGAGACCCAGCGGCTGAACGATGTTTCCCTGAGATCAGGCGCCACACTCACTTTTTCCGTACGCCTCGTCAAAACAGCAGAGGTCCTGAACGACGTCGTTGTCATCGGTTATGGTATTGCCAGAAAGAAAGATATGGTAGGTGCCTTTAACGTAGTGACGGCGAAAGAAGCCGGCGGGGTAAATGCCACCAATCCCTCGCAACTACTCATCGGTAAGGCCGCCGGCGTACAGGTGCTGCAAAGCAGCGGCAGCGCCGGCGCAGATGCCCAGATTATCATCAGAGGTACCGGTAGCTTCACCGATGTCAATCCCCTGTATGTAGTGGATGGCATCCAGGGCAGCAAAAACCTTTTTAATACGCTCAATCTTCAGGATATAGAAAGTATCACCATCCTGAAAGATGCCTCTTCCACCGCTATCTATGGCTCCGCAGCCGCCAATGGCGTGGTGATCATCACCACCAAAAAAGGAAAGACCGGTCCTCCCCGCGTCAGCTTTACCTCTCAGTGGGGCATCGCCAGGGCCTGGAAACAGCTGCACCTGCTCAATGCAACGCAATATGTGGACGCGCTGAAAGATCTCGCCGCTACCAAGAATACCGTGCTGCCGGCAAAATTCAACACAACGGCGGTTTTACAGGACAGCACCGACTGGCAGCATACCATTTTCCGTAACGCCCTGGTATCCGAAAATGACCTGAACATCAGCGGCGGTGGTGAAAAAGTAAACTATAGTATATCCGCCACTTATATCAATCAACAGGCGATCTTAACCGATGCTACCAACAAGAGATTCCAGGCACGCGTAGGCCTCGAAGAAACGCTGGGCCGGTTCCGGCTTACCCAAAACATCATCGTCAGGCAATACGTAAGCAAAGGTTACTATGCCAATATCATCAATGCCATACAATACGCCCCCTATAAACCCATCCTGGACCCATCTATCCAGGGCGGATATTCTATCCTATCCAACATCGACGACTTCAGTAATGCTGTTAATCCGATCCAGGAGATTTCCATGAAAAGCCAAACTACCAAATCACTGGCTTTCTTCCCGCAACTATCAGGCGAAGTACGTATCATCGATGGATTAAAATTCCATTCACAGTTTGCAGCAGAAGTGAACTCCAGCCGGAGTAATAGCTATCAGCAACAGTTCCAGTCGTCCAATTTCCTGAACCAGGCCCGCCAGTCGATGCTGAGTTTTACGGAAAACTCATACTACATGCTGGAAAACTACCTGTCGTACGAAAAAACACTTGGCAAACATCAGCTCTCTTTGATCGCCGGGCAAAGCTATATTGATCCGGGCATCACCAACGGCTCTTCCATCAGGGGTACCGGTCAACCCAACGATAATATCCCCAATGTGGGGGTAGCTTCTTCCCAATCTGTTACCAATTCCTATTCCAACTATGCACGTCCTTCTGTGATCTCCTATTACGGCCGGGCTAACTATACTTATGACAATAAGTATATACTGACCACCAGTTATCGCAGGGATGGCGCTTCCAACTTTGGCCCTAACAACCGTTACGGCAATTTTGCCGCAGCAGGTTTATCCTGGCGCTTTTCAGAAGAAGCATTTATGAAAGATGGCTTCCCGCTCCTTTCGGATGGCAAGCTGAGTGCCAGTTGGGGACAGACGGGCAACAACAATATTCCCAACTTCCTGAATACCGCAAAAACATACCAGGGTACACCCGGTGGCGCCCTGGTATACTCCCTGGGCAGTACGGAAACATTTGTATCCGGTACCACGTTGACTACCTTGAGCAACCCGGATCTAAAATGGGAACAAACCAATCAAACCGATATAGGCATCGACCTGGCCTTCTTAAATCACCGCCTCACCGTCGAAGCCGATTGGTACGATCGTAAAAGCACCGGTTTGCTGGTAACCACCTTACTACCCGCCAGTATCGGCGTGAGTCCTACGGGTACACAGCCTCGTAAGACCGTCAATGCAGCCAACGCCAGGAATAGAGGCTTTGAATTGACCGTCGGGTATAAGGATAAGATCAGCAATAACCTCAGCTTCAATGTAAGCGTCAACGGATCCGTTAACCATAACAAGGTGTTATCCTTAGGCTATCAGTTTTCTGCGCCTATCCAGGCTGGCGCTTTTACACCCGTACCCGCCACCACTTACACGGCTGCAGGCAATGCCATCGGCTCCTTCTATGGCTACAGGCTGGATCATGTGGCCAGGGATGCTGACGAAATAACTGCCCTCAACCAGGAAGCAGCTAAGAAAACAGGCAAACCCGATGCGAAGTACCAGGATGGTTTATTACCGGGCGATTTTATTTATAAAGACATCGACGGCGACGGCGTGGTTACCGCAAAAGACCAGGAAATATTAGGCAATGCCATCCCCAAATATATTTACGGCATCAATGCAGGTATCACGTATAAAAACTTCGATATGACCCTGGTATTGTCAGGTATCAGCGGATCGAAACTCCTGAATGGCTTAAAGTTAAACACCAGCTTCATGTCCACCGGGCATAATGCCAGCACCGATATTCTGGACAGGTGGCGTAAACCCGGCGATATAGCGGCTTTGCCCCGGATAGGCCAGAATGTCACGGGCAATGGGAACCTCCGCCCATCCGACTGGTGGCTGGAGGATGGCAGCTACCTGCGTCTACGGAATATTACCATTGGATACAGCTCACCGGTGTCGATGTTAAACAGTGCCACCAAGGGCGCCATCAAATCGCTCCGGATTTACATAGCTGCGCAAAACTTAATGACCCTCACGCATTATACCGGGTATGATCCCGAAGTAGCGGGTGACTATCTGTTTGCACGCGGTATTGACCAGGGACAAGTGCCACAGCCAAGAACTTTCCTGGCAGGTATTCAATTAGGGTTTTAATTCTTAAACGTGATTTTATGAAGAAGTATATACATCAATTTCTGCTCATAGCTGGGCTCATCGCCGTCTCCACCGGATGTAAAAAGTCGCGCCTCGACCTGGTGGACCAGAGCGCCTACGCATACGATACCTATTTCACTAACATCGGAGCGCTGAACCAGGCTACCATTGCGAGTTACGCTACACTGTTGCATCCCGGGTTGTGGGCCAGGGAGTATTATTTTATTTTCGACCTGATGGGGGATGAAGCCAAGCGTGCCAGCTTTTTGCAGGGGCCGGAACAGGAATTGGGCGATTACAGTTTTGGAACCAACAACGCAGATCAAAGTGCCTTATGGAGTTCCCTCTACCGGATGATCTTCCGGACCAACCTGGTGATAGACAGGGCAGCAGCCTGGAACCCCACAGCTACCACAGATCGCGCCAAACTGAATCAATACCTCGCAGAAGTGAAATTCCTTCGGGCATATGCGTATTTTCATTTAGTAACCTTATGGGGAGATGTACCACTGTATATAGACTACCAAACCACGCTTCAAAACAACTATTTATCCCGCAGTCCCGCCGCTGATGTATGGAAGCAGGTTGAAAAAGACCTGACGGAAGCGGAAGCAACCACGGAGCTGCCCACCGTATATTCCGCCGCAGAATTAGGCAGGGTAACCAAAGGCGCCGTAATAGCCCTGCTCGGAAAGGCATATTTGTACCAGAAAAAATGGGAACTGGCGCAAACCGCCTTCGAAAAGCTGATGGTTGCGCCATACACCTACAAACTCGATCCCTCATTTGATAATGTTTTCAGCACTACCAATCAGAATACGCCGGAAAACATCTTCCAGATCATGGACCAGCAATGGACCGACTGGGGTATTGGTTCGCCTTACTATATGTTCGGTAATGGCGCAGAACAGGTAGGTAAACAAACCCATACAGGTCGCGCTATGGAATATGGCTTCAACGATTGGAAGAACGTATATATCAGTAATTCCGCTGTGAGCGCATTCACTTATCCCAATCCCACCACCGGTCAACCCTATACCGATCCCCGCGCCAGATCCACTTTCTATGGCACTGCAGCTTCCGGAGGAGATACCATGTACTGCCAGCAATGCGCTACAGGTGCAAAAGCGTTTCCTTTTGATGCCACCGATCCACAAGGCGACTATCGCTGGAAGAAATATGAATATTACAATCTTGTGGAAAAATATGGCGACCCCAAAAGCCCCATCAACGGGCAGGTGATCCGCCTGGCTGACGTGATGCTGATGCTGGCCGAGACCTATATTCAGCAAGGCAATACAGGCAATGCCCCACTGGCGTTGATCGACAGCGTACGCTCCCGCTCTCATGCCTTTTTGTATACCACGCTGGGCGATAAAGACAATGCCATGAAAATATTGATGCGCGAACGCCAGCTGGAATTATGCGGAGAACAATGCCGGTATTTCGATCTGCTGAGATGGGGCATCATCAAACAAACGATCAATACGGAAAAAGCTGCGGAACCAGGAGTCGGCACACAACCTTTCCAGGATAAGCACTTACTGTTCCCTATTCCCGATATAGAGAAAAATTATAATCCCAATGTCGCTAAAGACATTCAAAATGGCTGGAATTAATAACATAAACCATTTTCTAAAACCATCCTTAATACTTCCATATGAACATGAAAAAACGCTACTACATCTTCCTGCTAACAATTTTATATCTCACCGCTTTGCAGGGCGTACAAGCGCAAACGTATACCTGGAACCAGGTTCGGATAGGCGGGTCTGGGCAGCTGCCCTCTTTCATGGCGCACCCTAAAGTCCCCGACCTTTATTTCATCACCACCGATGTAGGCACCCCCTACAGATGGAATAAGAACCTGCAGAAGTGGGAACATTTAATGCTATTTCAAAAGATACCGGTCAACTACTGGAACTGGGAAGTTAACCAGCGTTGCGGCAGCCTCGCGGTGGATCCCAATGATAGTACCGGCAACATTCTGTACGCTACCGTGGAGAACAGCGCCGGTCCCAGTCCTGGCAAAGGTTCAAGCGCAACAGGTACTATCCTGAAGAGTACTGACAGGGGGGATTCCTGGACCGACCTGCATGTTCCCATCGTTGTACATCCCAACAGCACCCAGGCTTACGGGGAAAGGATACAAGTGGATCCCTCCAACAATAATAATGTATGGGTTGTTACAGACCAGGATGGCGCCTGGAAAACGGACAATGCCGGCACCAGCTGGTCGCAGGTAAGCGCCATCACTACGCCAGGCTCCTGTGCTTTTATTCTTTTCGACAAAAGCGCCGGCACCGTTGCTGTAAACGGTCAGAATGTCACCAAACGGATTTACATCGGCCGGTCTACAGGCGTATGGTCGTCAGAAGATGGCGGCGCTTCTTTCACGCTGATGAGCAACAGTCCCCTGTCTCCCACCCGGGCCACGATTCACGCAGATGGGACCCTGTATGTGTCCGCCAATGCAAACAATGTTAAAAAGGGTGTGTTCAAATATCAGGCCGGCAGCTGGCAGGACATCTCTCCTGTCGTTTTAGATCCTGATCCGTCCAAAGACCCAAGAAGCTTCGCTAAAGTGGCGGTGAACCCAGCTAATTCAAATGACATCGTTGTAACCACCCGCGGCACCTGGCAAAAAGATCCTTATTATATTTCAAGGCAGGGCGGCGCCCCGAACAGCTACATATCTGCAAAGATCACCCGCGATAATTCCGAAGCGCCGCACTCGGCAAATGATGGCTTACCCTATAATGATCCGGCCCATAATGCTTGTGGTCTTACCTGGGATCCTTTTTACCCCAACAGGGTTTGGATCAATGATATGCTGGACGTACTGTCTACTGACAATATCTTTGATCCTGTTGCCAATTGGAAGATCCGTGTCGTGGGCCTGGAAGAAGTTGTGGTAATAGGCCCCATGGTGGCTCCTCCCAGCGGCAAAAACCTCCTGCTCACGGTTACGGCAGATATTGGCGGCGCCAGCCACCGTTCCCTTACGGAGCCCTTGTACCAGGGATCAGTTTCCTACACCGCTCTGCATAGCAACATCTTCGATGCGTTTGAAATGCAGGGGGTGGCTTTCCAGTATACCGATCCTGATTTTGTAGTTCGCGTTGGCAGCGATGGCCCCGCGAATACCAGTCTCAGCGCATCGCGCTCAGGTTACTCCACCGATGGCGGCGATACGTATACGCTTTTCCCTAAGTCGCCCGGTGTACGCGGGCGTGTAGCCGTATCAGCCAATCGCAGGAACATCCTCTGGCTCACCCAAATGGATGGTAATAATCCCGGCAACGTTTACTGGTCGGAAGACCTGGGCGCCACCTGGACAAAATCCACCGGTGTTTCTTCGGGTATCTTACCCGCAGGCCCGCAGTGGAACCTTTATCCTGGGGAAAATCATCTTGTAGCGGATAAAGTAAACAGCGATTATTTCTACATCTGGGACAGGGGCTCGTTTTATGTAAGCACCGATGGAGGAAAATCATTCCAGAAGACAACCGCCGCTGGTCTTACTGCAAACGCAGGCAGCAATCCCAACGGCTCTTCGTATGCCACCACTTCCAACGTTGAAGCAACACCAGGGCGAACAGGGGATGTATGGATCGCATTTTACGATGACGCTAACCCACAATACAGCGCCCTTTACCATACCTCGGACACTGGTAAAACGTTCAGTAAGGTGGGCGGTGAAAATTTCAAGCCCAAATGGATAGCGGCCGCTATGTCCGATACCACCGCCAGTGCGCACCTGGCTTTGTACGCCACCAGCCAGGTCCTTCCCATCAATGGCATTTCCTACGGCGCCTTCCGCTCAGATGACACCGGTCGTACCTGGACGACCATCCTGGACCGGCTGCCTGGTGTAGCGCCGAATATTACTGCCGACAACAAGGGAAGAATGTTTATTTCCGCCAGCGGAAATGGCATCTTTTTCGGCTCCCCGGTAGCCGGTCCAGTTCAATCGGTAGAAATAGTCAATCCCGCGTCAGACACCCTTGTAAAAGGATTCTCCGTTAAGCTAAGCGTAAAGCTTACCCCTACCTACCCCACCAATCCATCTGTCACCTGGAGTTCCTCGGATACGGCAATAGCTAAAGTGGACCCCTTTGGGAAGGTCAGCGGCATAAACGCAGGTACTGTCACTATCACCGTTACATCGGTCGATGGAGGAAAAACGGGCACAAGACAGATCGTCGTCATTCCGCCCACTATATCCACTGGTATTACGATAGACAGTGTCTTATATGGTACCATGAATACGCCTAAGCAGATTGCGGCAACCATCGTGCCTTCAAATACCACTAATAAGACCCTGAGCTGGTCAGTGGCGGATAGCACTATTGCAAAGGTGGATGCCAATGGCGTGGTTACTGGTTTAAAGCTGGGCACTACCACCCTCACCATTTCCGCGGCAGATGGGGGCACGACTAAAACCGTGCAGCTGATCGTGAACACCATCGTGACAGCTATTAACGCAGGTACAACGGCTACCACGGGCAGCCCGGCAACGCCGTATCAAAATATGGCGATCGGTCAATATATACCCGAAGGGCCCGCCGGTACCGATAAACTATGGCATGCTGGATATACCTGGAGCGGCCATAACACGGCAACGATGGACCTGAGCCAGGTGACAGCGCCTGCTCCCCGCCAGGTATATGAGTATATGCGCATCTCAAAAAATAGTTCAGCCCAGCTGCGTTATTATTTCCGCAACCTGATCCCCAATGCCAACTATGCGCTGCGCCTGCACTTCGTTGAGCCCAGCGATGTAGACAAAGGCAACCGGGTGTTTACTGTGAAAACCGGCGGCGACAGCCTCGTCAACTTTAACGTTTACCAGGCTGCAGGAAATAAGCTAAACACAGTAATTACACGCACCCTTGAAGCAAAAGCAGACAACGCAGGCTTAATCACGGTATACTTCATTCCTAAGGCTGCCACCAACGATCCGTACATGGCCTCCGTAGCCGCTCTTGAAGCGAGTATCATCCCGCTCCAGGGGATCAGCATCAATTCGGATAGCAGCAATCTCTATGTAAGCTATAAAGACACACTGAAACTGACCACTACGCCGGCAAATGCCACCAATCGGAACCTGGTTTACAGGTCCTCCAATGACGCCGTTGCTACCGTAGACCTCAACGGGGTGGTAACAGGAAAAGCTGCGGGCACGGTTACGATCACCGCTACATCCGTGGAAAGCAGTTTTACAGCTGCCAAAACCTATACAGTTATCTACGTTCCTGTAACTTCCTTAACGCTGGATAGCACTGCCGCCAGTGTATTTGTGGGGTCAACTTTCCAGCTGCATGCCATCATCAACCCGGCAAAAGCCAGCAATAAGGCGCTGATATGGACATCCTCAGATACAACCGTGGCCAAAGTAAGCAACAACGGCACTATCAGCGGTATCAAACAAGGCGATGTAATAATAACAGCCACCTCGGCAGACAATACGGCTATTGCTGCACAGGCCAATATTCATGTAGCCAATGTACTGGCCACCGGTCTTACGCTGCAACCATCTGCGGCCATCATCGGGGAGAGGGATACACTGCGGGTACAGGTTACCTTCCTGCCCGCTAATACTTCCATTAGGAAAACAACCTGGAGCAGTTCTGATACAACATTAGCCAGGGTTGACAGTACAGGCCTTGTCACTGCTATTAAACATGGCGCCCTAACCATCACCGTCAATACCCAGGACGGCTCAGGCGTTTCAGATACCTTGCCGGTGACCGTGGTGCCGTTTGATTCATGCGGAGGAATACCCAATGATGGTTTTGAAAGCGGCCTGATCAACTGGATAGCTTATAAAGTAGGCATTCCTACAGTAGGCGCCGTGTACACCGTTAGCGGGAAAGGCCACTCCGGCGACAAAGCCGCCACATTGGGTTACACTACGGCAAATACCTCTTTGAACATCAAAGATTCGATACCGGTAAGAGGCGGCAGCGTCATCGTATTTACCCAATGGGTCAAAGTAGAGAAAGACGCCACTGGGTATCCCTGGTGGGCAGGATACGGTGTTGCATTTGTAGATAGCCTGGGTGCGGCCACCGGTAATGCTTCCTACCAAAAACAGGTAGACAATGTGGTTGCCTACCGGGACAACTGGGCCCAGATAAGAGATACCATCAATGTGCCGGATAGTGCGGCAGGGCTTACTTATTGGGTGGCTAAGGTGGGACCCGGTACGGTATGGGTGGATGATTATTGTATAGAAGTTTTAAAGACAAATCGATCGGCAGTTTATGGCATAAACGCCGGTACCACCAACACGCCTCCTGGTCCGTATGCCAATACCACCTTTGCCCAATATGTTCCTGAAGGACCCACCGGTACCGATAAACTTTGGCATGCAGGCTATACCTGGATACAAAGAGTGAGTTCACCTGTAGACGTGTCTCACGTTATTGATCCGGCTCCTCCGCAGGTGTACGAATATATACGCGTATTCAAGGACAATATCAGCCAGATGCGTTATTACCTGCGCGGGCTCACCCCCAATACATTTTATGCTATCCGGATGCACTTCGTTGAAGCACAGGATGCACAAAAAAACAACAGGATATTTAGCATAAGAGCCACCAATGCTATCGACAGTCTGATCAATTTCAATATATATCAGGCCGCAGGCAACAAGTTGAATACTGCTGTTATAAAGACCATCAGGGCAAAAGCAGACAGCACGGGTTTGATAATGGTACTTTTCTATCCTAAAAAAGGATTGTATGATCCTTACAGCGGCTCAATTGCGGCTATCGAAGTGCGGACGCCGGCGCCCGGGGACACCCTGCAAAGTTTGATTGCAAATCCAAACATGAAGACAGCAGTCACCAACAAATTAAACACGCACAGTAATCTGGATTTTACAACGGAAATATATCCCAATCCTTCCAATGGCATGTTTAATATAAAAATGACTTCTTCCTCGAAAGCGCCAGCGCAGCTTATCATTGTTAATAATGCCGGCAGCATAATTTATGCTACAAGAATAAATGCCGGCGCATATTACCAGCTTGGTCAGGATCTGAAACCTGGTATTTATTATATCAATATCAGGCAAGGCGCTCAAAGCAAAACGACAAAAGTTGTGAAACACTGAAAAATTAAACTAAGAGAAAAGCTGTCTCATAATAAATGAGGCAGCTTTTTCATTTGTCCGCTCTGGCGAGTAAACCCGCCCCGCTGCCTGGGTTACGGCTCACCAATTACAGTACTCAAATAGCGTCCAGCATTTTCAAACATGCGTTCATATACCCCAACGCATAAGCCATGCCCGCATACCAGGGATCATCGCAGCTCATCTGCGGCGTATGGTCGGGGATAAGCACCCCTTTGAATCCCGAGTCCCGTAGTATTTTCAAGACACGTATCATATCGATGTCGCCTTCGTCTACAAAAACCTCCCGGTAGTGTGGCACTTTACCTTTCACATTCCGGAAGTGTACGTAGGCAATTTCTCCAGCATAAGTGCGTGTGGCCTCGTATACATCTCCTTCCGTCATTTCCGCGATGGACCCCAGGCAGAACTCCAGCGCATTGGATCTGCTGGGATAGATATCAAGCAATTTCCGGTACAATCCCGGCTGATATACTAGCCTGGGAGTACGTCGCACCACCGGCATCGGCGGGTCGTCGGGATGGGCGGCCAGTCTTACACCGGCTTCCTCCGCTACGGGTACGAGCTCATGCAGGAAGTACTCAAGCCGTCTCCAAAGTTCCTCGTGCGGGATTTCGGGGAGATGTCCCGGCGGCGCTCCGGTGTCATAGATCATATTCCATACCATCCCGTTGGGCACCGGCCTGTCATCGACACCGTCCATTCCTACCGAAAGGGCATTGCCCCGGGCAAAATTGCCGGTGATCCTGCTACACACGCCGGCCAGGCTAAAATTATATCCCATGATGGGAATGCCGGCCGCCCCCACATTGCGTATCGTTTCTTTGAGTCCCTCCATTTGTTTCGCTCGCCCCGCACCGCCCAGCAGGATGTCATGCCAATGTGCAGGGTCGAAATTCTCTATAGCCTCCAATACAAGACCCGCCTCATTGATCTCTTTCTTCAAGGCCAGCAGCTCTTCCACCGTCCACAGCTTATTCGGGTCGCCCGCAATACCCCATCCTCCATCGCCTCCGATGGGCTGGTTGTTCTTATTTTCCTGACCGCCCTTGTTGAAATAATCCACCAGGTGGACCACGACATGGGTACAGCCGCACTGTCTGGCAAAATCATAATGGCGCCTGTTCAACATGTGCCGGTAAAGACCTAATCCCAACTTCATATCCTTGGTTTTTGAACTATTAAAGTATTCCGTATTTCTTAAAAGCCGCCGTGCTGGACATGCCATTCTCTATCTCCTTGCGGACCAGCTTTTCTCCCCTCGCCTTTTCCAATGCCCGCAGGGTGACGATCGCTTCGTGCTGGCGCGGAATGATCAGCACGCCATCCATATCTCCAAAGACGAGGTCGCCCGGCAGAATGGTAACCCCTCCGACCTCGATACGGCAACGATAATCCACGACCTGCGTACGTACGCATGAATCCTGCGCATACCGGCCCCGGCTGAAAACGGGCCATTTCTGTTCCAGCACTCTTGTCGTATCCCTGTAAAAACCATTGATCACGGCGCCCGTGGCCCCGCGCATCCTGGCCGTCGCGGTCAGGATCTCTCCCCAATATGCACAACGCATATCTCCGCCGCTGGCAATATAAACCTCGCCCTTCTGCAGTTGATCCAGAGCCTCTGTTAATTTGCCAAATGGATTTTCCTGCGGCCCGTATACATCGATCATAAGGGCAGGCATGGCCCTGCCGACGACTTTATGATGCATCTCAGCGGGCTGTATAGGCTGGGGAAGAAATTGATGGTAACACCCCATCTCATCTAAAATGTCCCCTACCACGGGTGTATACAGTTCATTTCTGTACAATTCGAACAAGGCTTCATCGTCTTTCCAGGTCTGAGAATAACTTAGATCGCTTCCTGTTATCATTGGTCATGCTATTTTAAAATTTCTGAAATCATTGCCTTCAACGCACACTGCTGGTCCGCGGTCAGCTCCAGGAATACAAAATCTCCCAAATGCGTGCCGTCACGCTCCATGATGATCACGGATGCGTCCTTATCCATGGCGATATTATGCCACGTATTCACGGGAATATTATAAGTGAGACCATGCTCCATCCTCACGCATCTGAATGCCGGCTTCCCGCCGGCGTCGATGGTAGCCCCGATCAATACGGCCCGGCCGCGCAATAGGATGAACGCTTCATCAGTCAGCCGGTGCATATCCAACTTACGGATTCCATCCATGCCCTGCGCAGCCGTATGGTTCAATTGAGCCACCTGCCAGCCATCCCTGATCAGGAATGGCGCATATCCCTCTCCTTTATGTTCGTATATCTCTATAGTATCGGGCATTTCATATTTTCTTTTTACGCGGATCGTACGGAATGGTACTTTCTTTATACCCCCCGTCGATGTAAATCTCCGTAGCTGTTATATAAGAGGCCTTATCACTTGCCAGGAAGGCGCAGGTCCAGGCAACATCATCCACCGTTCCTATGCGTCCTGCCGGGATCCACTCATTGAACTTCCCGCGGCCGAAGGCTTCAATTTCCCCTCTGTTCATTTCCGTCTCGATGGCCCCTGGTGAGACGGATACCACCCGGATATGATGCGGCGCCAGCTCCAGCGCAAGGCATTTCGTCATCATATTCAAGCCTGCCTTCGCGGAACAATAATGTATCAGCCCTTTGCGCGGCACCTTATCGTGTATGGAAGAGATATTGATGATAACTCCTTGGCTCCTGGCGATCATCCGCTTGCCCGCCTCCTGCGCACACACAAACGCCCCTCTCAGGTTGACATCAAAAACCATATCCCATTCCGCCAGATCGAGGTCCACAGCATGGTCGACCGTCTCGCACCCGGCATTGTTGACGAGCACATCGATGCCCCCAAGCTGCATATCTGCCGCGCGGAACATCTCCACCACTTCCGGCGGCCGGGAAATATCCGCCTCATGCACAACGGCTTTCACGCCATGATCCCGCCGGACGGCGGCTGCCAATGCCATGGCATTGTCCTCGTCCCGGTGATGGTTGATCAGCACTTGCGCCCCGCAGGCTGCCATGGCCCGCACGATCGCCGCCCCGATACCCCGGCTGCTGCCGGTGACAAGCACGACCTTATCCTTCAGCTCGATGTTGTTGTTCATGATTTCCCGATTTTAATGAATGCCTCCACGGCTTCCGCGCTATATCCGCAGACTTCCCGCAAGATCTCCCCGGTGTGCTGTCCCAGCAGCGGCGCGGCCCTGCTGATGACGGCGGGGGTTTCGCTGAAACTGACAGGGATCCCTGTCGTAGCTACCCGGCCGGCGGTGGGATGATCATATTCCGCTATCATTCCATTGTGCCGCACCTGGGGATCGACGGCCATCTCCCGGAAGCTGTTGACCTGGGAACACCAGATATCATGGGGCAGCAGCACGGCAAGCCACGCATCCGTGGTCCGCGTCCGGAATACGTCAGCAAACACTTCGTAGATGGCATCCCGGCCGTCGATGATATTATTACTTTCGAACTCCTTGCTGTCAAAGGCGTCCAATCCCATGACGGCAGCCAGCTTACGCACGGAATTCATGCCGATGGCGATATAGCTGTCCTTCGTCGGGTACAGCCCGTACGGCGCGCCCAGCCATGGATTGGGAATGCCGCTGGCGCTCCGCGGCGGATTTTCACCTTTTTCCAGATAGGCGGTGAT
Organism: Flavitalea plasmicola; assembly: GCF_030546645.1. Taxonomy (GTDB): domain Bacteria; phylum Bacteroidota; class Bacteroidia; order Chitinophagales; family Chitinophagaceae; genus Puia. The sequence goes on along the minus strand of NZ_JAUOTO010000004.1, from coordinate 564,051 downwards.
CTCCTGGGTATGGAAAGCGATGATCGAGTTCAGCAGGCATGCATCTATCCGTTGCCCGGCGCCGGTGTGCTGCCGGTGGTACAATGCCGCCAGCACGGACTGCACGATAAAAAGACTGGTCAGCAGGTCGGCCTGCCCTACGGCAGTCACCACCGGCGGATCTCCGTCCCTCCCATTGAGATAAGCTCCACCCGCCAGCGATTGTGCCAGCAGGTCCTGTCCTGGACGGGTCTTGTAAGGACCGTCCTTGCCATAGCCGGAGCTCGCACAATAGATCAGCCCGGGGTGCCCGGCTTTTAATGCCTCATACCCGATGCCGAGCCTGTCCATAACGCCAGGTCTGAAATTTTCTATGACGATATCGCTTCGGGATATGATATCTTTTGCGGCCTGCAGGCCTTGGCCCGTCTTCAGGTCCAGCGCAATGCTTCGTTTGTTCCGGTTGAACCCCAAAAAGGAAATGCTCTCTCCCCCGGGATAAAGATTGCCGTAAGCATAATGCCGCATCCAATCTCCGCCCGGCGGTTCGATCTTTATGATATCGGCCCCCATATCTCCCAGCATCTGCGTGGCCCATGGTCCTTGCACCAGCTGCGTGAAGTCGGCAACGCGCACTCCCTTCAACGCCCCTTGATGCAGATTGTCAGTTGACATGATTTCCTCCTTTCAATTGACGGGGACTGTCGGACAACAGCCGGTGTCCATCCCCGGTGATCAATACATTGTCTTCTATACGCAGGCCGCCGGCAAGCGAGGTCCCATATACGCCGGGCTCGATGGTCAGCACCATACCGGGCTCCAGCACGCCGGTGGAATAAGGCGAAAGCACCGCACCGGGATCATGGTACCTGAATCCGGTCTGGTGCCCCAGCGCATGGTTGAACAGGTCTCCAAAACCTGCGTCGACGATACAGGATCGTGCAGCACGGTCCACTTCCCGCATGGCAACGCCGGGACGTAACAGGTCGAACGCCGCCTGCTGCGAAAGACTAACGGCATCAAACATCCGCTGTTGCAATTCCGAAGGCTCCCCTACGACGGCAGTACGGGTGATGTCCGCCCAATAGCCGTCTACGCATACGCCCATCTCCAGCACGACCAGCTCACCCATCCCGATGACCTTGCCGGTGCTCCGGTTGAACCTTCCCGCGTCAGCCGCATTGCTCCCGGACTGCACCAGGGGCCATGCCATTGCAAATCCGATCCCTTCCCGTCCCACCGCCTCCTGTACGGCAGATCCGATAAGGGCAGCCAGTCCAGCTTCCGTATGCCTTTTCTCCACCTCCTGGTAGAACAGCTCCACCGCACGGGCAGCCACCCTGTGCGTCCGCAAGAGGCCGGCAATGTCGGAGGCTGTCTTGCACGCATACAACGCGAGCAGGTCCGCCCCGGCATCTTTGAAACCACCTTCACTCACCCGGTCGAACCTCTCTACAAGGTGCGACGGCAGCGGCGGCTGCTCCCCGGACATCCTGCAGGGAGCGCTGCTCCCCATATGCCTTATAAAGGATATAGACCCGCCTATGAGATCTTTGCCGGTCAGCACTTCCCTGATACTTTTGTACAACACTTCCCAGGGATCGTTGCCATCGAGGACACCCCAAGGAAATCTTTTGACCGTAACGCCCGCAGGCAGTATGTCTTCAGGCTCCAGTTCGGGCACGAAAAGCACGGGCTCCCCATCCGCCGTGTACAACAGTACGGAGATACCCCACAAAGGCATATACCCGAGCATCATCACCAGCTCGTCAGGCCGCCAGAACAACAGTCCCGCCAGCCGGTGGTCCCGGATGATAGCATCCACCATCGCCTTCCTCCTTGTATCCATCGTCATTTATTTTTTTCCACGAATTCCTGTATAAGCTTCCTGGCCTCGGCGGTATGGAATAATGCCGCCACAGCTGCACCTTCCCGGTCCAGCCTGGACTCGAATGCAGCCTCGATGGCGGATGGCGTCAGCATCCCCTTGATAGCCTTCACCGCCTGCCGGGGCCTCCGCTTCAGCTTCTCCGCCAGCGCATTTGTCATTTCCTCCAGCGATCCATCTTCGGCCACGGCATGCACGACACCCCATTCCAGCATTTTCGCCGCCTCATAAGCCTGTCCCAGCAGCAGCATCTCCTTCGCCCTGCCCAAGCCTATTCTTAGCAGCAGTCGCTGCGCGCCTCCTCCACCGGGTATCAGCCCAAGATGCACTTCCGGCAGACCCATTTTTGCCGAAGCGGCCGCCACGATGAAGTCACAGGCCAGTGCGATCTCGAAGCCGCCCCCCAATGCAAAACCATTCACCGCCGCGATAAAAGGTATTTCCGCGCCTTCGATCAACGCATAAAGCCGTCGCCCCTTGCCCTGGAAACTCCTGAACTCGTCCGGCGTCTGCCGGCTGTATTCCTTTATATCCGCGCCGGCCATGAACGCTCTTCCACTGCCTGTGATGACTGCCACGGATACCTGCTTGTCGCCCGTTATAAACTCCAGCGCATCGATGATCTCGTCCATCATAAGACGGTTCATCGCATTCAGCATATCGGGTCTGTTGAAGCCCAGCTGGGCCACCCCGTCCTGCACGTCGCAGACGATGGTCTCATACTGCCTCATAACATATAGTTTGATAAAGGTTGTTTAATTGCCGCATGCATGAAGACGTCGCCGCCCTGTCCCGCACCCAGCGATGCACAAGATCGGCGCCTTGTTCCTGGAATCTGTTGAATCCGGGAACGCCCTTCCGGCGATAAGCATGCTCCAGGGTATATAAGGTGCGGGAAAAAAAACCGCCGCAATCCCAATTGCACACCGGATCTTTCCACGCCGACAAATGCCCGGGCTGGCCACCGTTGCGGTAGTACACGGTCCGCTGGACGACTGGGTCCAGCACATATCGTATAAAATCCATGGAAGCCTCCTGCCGGGTGCTGCGGCTCGAGACCGCAATGCCGGCGCCGCCCAGCAGCGTAGACACACCATCGGCGCGACGTCGCGGTGCATCCATAAATACAAGCTTCCTGCCGGAAAGATCCCTCCGTGCATAGTTGGTATACCCAAAGCTGAAAGGACAGTATACGATCTCGTCCTCCGACACCATGCGGTCCATCATTTGTATGGGGTTCATATGAAATGAATCCCGATGCAGGAACCCGGACCACTCCCCAAGCTGATCCAGGGCATAACAGCCGGCCTCCACATCCAGACCCGAGGGCGAAAAGAACTCACCGTTGTTGTATTGGGCGCACAGGGTGAGGAAGACGCACCAAATGTCGGTAGGGCACAAGGGCACGGCCATATAATACTTACCGGGCAGCTTCGCCGCTGCCGTCCGCAGTTCGTCCGTAGATACAGGCGGCTGCCAGCCAAAGGCATCGGCAAGGTCCATCCGATATACGGCCACCTGGGCGGCGGCATCCACGGGCAATGCATACTGATGTCCGTTCCAGCGATAGCTTTCATACGACGGCCCAACACTTTCCCCCGCCTGCACGGCCAGGAACTCTTCCGGCAGGTATTCATCCAGGGGCAGCAGCAGCCCTTTCGACGCGGCTTCTCCCATATATGGATGATCGACAATGATAAGGTCATAAAGATCGACGAGCTTCTCCACAGGCATATCTCCAAACTCCTGCAATGTCCGCACATCCCATTGCAGGTCGATACCCGACGGCTTGCGCCAGATGTCGGCCGCAGCGCGTAATGGCTGATAGCCCCTCGGATGATCCCAACTGATACCTTTTAACATCGTTGTCTGTTAGTTTAAATTTTTGTTTTTTTCTTCCACCGTCCAGTGACGTTCGATGTCCTCCAGCGTCCGGCCCTTTGTCTCGGGCACCAGCTTCCCGACAAATGCGATGGCGGGGGCCATCGCCAATCCGTATAGCACGAATGCAACCCCGATACCCAGCGATTCCCGCAACAGCGGATAGGTCTGCGTGACAAAGGTCGAACCCAGGAACAGCGACAAAGTGGCGATGGACATAGCCCGGCCCCTTACCCGCGTGGGATAGATCTCCGCAATGATAACCCATACCCCCGGACCGATAGTAGCCGCGAATACAGCTATATAAAAAATAAAAGCCCCCAGCAGGAAATGCTGATCGCCGCCACCATAGAACAACAATCCGATAGTCAGCAGCGCCACGCTCAGTCCGGCAAAGCCCCAGATAAGCATCGGCTTTCTCCCCCAGGCATCGATCTTCCATATAGCAACGAAGGTGAAGATCATGTTGAAGAAGCCGATGACCGAGGCGCTGCCCATGGCCGATCCGGACTGGAAACCAGCCTTCTCGAAAATGGCGGGCGCATAATACATGACGGTGGTGATGCCGGTGAGCTGGCTTAGAAAGGGCAGCGCCAGCCCGATGACGAGCGCAGTCCTTAATCCCGGCGCCAACAGCTGCCGGAAGTTGCCCTCCCTTTCCTCCGACAGGGCCATCGTTATCTCCTGGAGCTCGCCGGCGGCCTGTACTTCTCCATTGATACGACGCAACACTTCATAAGCAACCCTCTCCCGACCTTGCTGCACCAGCCATCGGGGACTCTCCGGGACCAGGAACAGCAGCAGGAAGAAAAGCAGCGCAGGCAGGACATTCGACCCCAGCATGCCCCGCCACACTTCAGCTACCAGGAAATAATGAACGGGACCGCTGGCCGCACCGATATGCGCAGCTGCATATTGCAGCAACAGGGCGTTGGATAAATAGGAACAAAGAATGCCGAGCGTAATAGCCAGCTGATAGATAGACACCAGTCGCCCCCGCAATTTGGCGGGCGCCAGCTCGGCGATGAACATCGGCGCCACCATGGCGGCAAAACCCACCCCGACGCCTCCGACGATACGCGCCACCACCAGCACGGCAGGCGTACCCGCCACCATACAGCCGAGCGCGCTCATGATAAAAAGCAACGCCGATGCGAACAGCACTTTTCTTCGGCCGTACCTGTCCGAAAGCAAGCCGGCAACGGCGGCGCCGGCAACGCATCCAACGAGCGCCGAGCTCATGATCCAACCTTCCAACGCGGGACTCAGCCGGAACTGAACCCGCAAAAAATTCACCGCGCCCGAAATGACGGCCGTATCAAAGCCAAAAAGAAAACCTCCCATCCCGGCGGTGGCGCAAATACCCGTTAAATATCGTTTGCCTTTGGTCATCATCATTTTTTAAGGTCGATGGAATAAGTTTCGATCCTTCCGCCCCCGATGGTTTCATTGATCCCACTGCCACGAGGGCTCAGCACCTGCTCCTCTTCTTCGATGAGGTTCACCCGCCTCAACCCCGTGATCTCCCTGAACAGATGCAGCTCGTTCACCTGCGGCGCCTTGTCCATATTTACGATCCGCAGTATCGTGCCATCACCCTTGTCGGCCTTTTTGATGGCCGTGATAAGCGTACCGGGAGCGGAAGATCCAAAAAAGCTCATCCGCACAGGAAGGGTCGCCACCCCGGATGTGGGCGCCGTGACGGCGTACAGCTCATGATTGCTGCCCATGCCGAAGAAAAATGCTTTTTTCCAGTCCGGAGAATGAGTACTGATGGACAGGCGGAAAATATGCTTCCCCCGTTGTTCATACCAGGGCCCCTCGCCATGACAGCTCTTTTGCGTCGTCATCATCACGGCCTGCAGGACGGGGTAGCTGACGGCATCCCTCGTCGGATCGATCCAGTCGAATACGGCCATCCTGGAGGCCAGGGTAATCCCAAACCTGTCCGTGGCGGCCGTTACAAAATTCTGCGATTCCCTTGGGTGGATATCCTCCGGCTTTTGCCGGTAGGTGCCATCCCAAGCCCATCCTCCGGGTCGCATGCTCAGCTCGGTGCCATGCACGGACGCCATCCCCATCGGCACATCGTAACGGATGGCAGCGCGGAGGGTATTCAGCGGCAGGGCAAAGCTCAGCTGCCGGCTTCTGATCCCGTGCCAGTCGGGCAGCTCGTATTCAAAGTCTATCTTCTTTTTGTGCTTGTACACGGTGATACGCTGAATAAGGACGTCCCTTCCGAGCACACCCTTGCACCCGAAGGTGGTGAACACGGGACCGTCGCTGACCCTGGACCATTGGGAACGATGGTTGCTGAGCTTGTCATAATCCCGCATATTGGTTGGCGTTATCTCTGTGAATTCCCCGGCATCCAGCCCATCATAGCCCATGTCGAGGACGTCTCCGCCCGCAAATCGCGTGGTATTCAGGAGTTCCTGCCCCAGTTCCTTATCGAAAAGACTTTTGATCCCGCCATCGCCGAACGAGATCCTGTAGAAATCATTTTCATATCCGTTGACGGCCGCCTCCGTGGGCGAAGCTTCAGCAGCCTTCCTCTCCTTCGAGATATAGTACGTAGTGTATCCGATGGCAGGCACGCCTTCCGCCAGGATGGCAAGTCGGCTTCCTTCGGGTGTGGTCACGGGCTGTGACGGGATAAGCCTTCCTTCCGCATCGCGCACGGAACATGCGTTGGGATCGCCCTTCGCCGGCAATAAGACCACTGCATCCCGCTGCCATGACAGGTCGTTGAATACGACCACGGGGTCGCGCCGCCGGGCGCCGACCCTGGATGCGATCCGGCGCAGCGCCGGATACAAGGTGGCCAGGGCGATGCTGTCGCCGTCCTCCAGGCTCCTACGATAAATGCTGTCGGTGATATCCCCATGCTTGCCGCCCCAGCCGTGATCGGGATAGATGGACTTATACCAGGCGCTGTCGAATGCGGCCTTTGGATAGTTCGTAAAATTGCCGCCGAGCAGGCCGTCGATGGTATTGAACATCTCGGATGCCGGCAGATGGATGGCAGCGGCCCGTTTGGCCTCGATGGCCTCATAATGCGCGGGCCCGTGAATATACAGCCACAGATCGGGCCTCTCGCCCGAAATGGAGTCGATATGCGCCTCGGGGACATCCACCTCATCCAGGAACTGGTCGGCGGTGGTATACCGCAGACGGGGAATGGGCAGCGCGAGCTGGCCGGCCAGGTGGTTCCATTCTTTCAGCACGCGGTCATAGTACACAGGCCCCGACGCGTCGTTGCTGATGACGACGGCATAGTGCGGAGGTATGTGCCGGGATGCATAATAGTCATTCCAGTTCTTTAATACCTCATGCAGCTTGTGCATCGCGGTGGGCGCGTCCACATCAAAATACTTATAGAACATGACGGCCCAGCCATAGTTGCCTGGACTGTATGTGAATATCTTCGAGCCGTCGGGACTGTACCAGTTGAAAAAGCCTTCTTTGAAGCGGCTGATGAAAAGATGCCTGACCCCGCTGCGGGCCAGGATCTGCGGAAGCTGCGGCGTCCTGCCCGGCACATCCACGTTGAAGGCCGTATGGGCGTCGATGCGCCCATTAAAATAATCTTTCATCCACTTGCGTCCCAGGTACAGCTGCCGGACCAGCTGCTCGCTGGATTCCAATCCCTCATAGGGCTGATTGAAGGTGGCTCCCCAGCCGAACTGCCCATGCTCATAAGCACGTACTGCCTCCTCCTCATACGAAGGGTCCTGCTTTATAAGCTCCATGAGATTCAGGGTCTGCTCCATGCCAAAACGGAATGCGCTGTCCCGCTCCATGATATGCATGGCAGGTACGATGATCTTCTCTATCCGTTCCATACGGCAGGAGTCGGGCGTATTCATCCACGCGATGTCCTGGTGGGAAGACGAGATGATGTCGATGGTGCCGTTGGCAAAATAGTTCCAGTCGGAAGGAACAAATGGCTCGAACTCCTGCACAAGGGTGATCCTCCCTCCCCGCCGGAATACCATCCGGCCTTTGTCGCCGGTGAGGGGCAGCCGCACGCGCAACGAATCCCCGTCGGCGGTAAAGGACAGCGGCTTCCCATACAGCTCCGCCGAAAGCCCGTCCTTCTCTCCCCTGTAGACGATAACAGCCTTTGTCTGCATCATTCCTCCCGCCATGCCATATCGCATGGGATGCGGATAGACCACCTCTGCCTGCTGCGCAAATGTCCCCAACTCCGCCATCACCAGGACGGCGGCCGCTAACAATTTCCTTATATATGGTCTCATATATGCTACCGCCAGTAAATTTTTAATGTCTCGATGGCATTATGCCCCATCCTGTACTTTATCTGTCTGCCCATCACGGGTATCTCTTTCGCCCCGTCCTCGATAAGGGACGTGCGATAAGCTTTCCGGACTTCCTTATGAAAGATCAGTGTCACTTCCACATCCTTTCCTTCTGTCTCATACATCCGAAGTACGGTACCATCGTCGTCCTCCGCCTTCTTCAGGGCAGTGATGACCACATTGTCCCTGTTGACGGATACAAAGCTGTCCCTTGAAGGCAGCTTCTTCCCGGACATTCTCTCCGCACCGGCGACCGCTGCCAGCGGCGAGTTCACCTGGCTGCCAAATCGGGCGCCGCGTTCCCATCCCGGCGCGTGGGTCATTAGCGAAAAGCTGAAATTGTGATCGCCCGTCTGCGGATAGTTGGGCCCCTGTCCATGACAGCTTCTCCGCGATGCCAGCAAAATAGGCTGCAAAAGAGTGGCATGTGGAGCGAGCCCTGTGATGTCAGTATAGTCGAACGCTGCCGTGCTCACCCCAAGGGTTACACCCAGCGCCTTTCCGGAGGCGTCGATCCAGTCCTGGACCGCCCGCGGATGGATCTCCTTCGGCGGGTCCATATATATCTGCCCCGCGGGGTCTTTCAGCTCGTCCCTGCCAACCTCCACCTTACCGAACGGCACTTCATAAGCCACCCGGGCATCGGACAGGTTTAGGGGCAGCGCCATCCTGTATTCCCGGTACATAGTGCCGTCCCAGTTCTTCAGGGCAACGTTGAAGTCTATACGCTTCACCGTTTTGTATATTTTAATGTCCTCTTCCACAGTGGCATTACGTATCGCCTGCCGGCAATGCAATATCGTGTATATATCGCCATCCTCGGTCATGCTCCAGCGGGTGTCGTAATTGCCTGTCCTGTCGAACCCTTCCATGGTGGGCTGCTGCACGCTGCCAAACTCTCCTGCATCCTCACCAATAGACTGCACGGTAAATATTTCTCCCGCCGCCAATGAGCTGCCATCCACCAATGTGCTTCCGGTGGTCCTGTCCACCAGGTGTACGATACCTCCTCTGCCCATCCGGAGACGGTAAAACCGCCCTTCTACACTGTCTGCCGCCCGGGCTGCAAATGCGGCCGCCGGCTGGCCCGCCTTTATATACCAGGTGGCATAGCCCATGGAAGGGACATCTTCCGCGATAAAGGTGAGCATTTCCTCGGGTGCGCCGGCCAAGGCAGGACGCTGCCATTGCTGACATGGGACCCGCTTGCCATTTCTATCATATACCTCCACAGTCCGGCCATTGAACGAGGAGGGCAGCCCGAAAGACACGGGGTCGGTCCGCCGCCAGCTCAGGCTGTTGAAGACGACGACGGGCACGCCTTTCTCTTCCGGCGTTTCTATCCTGCCCGCAATCCGCCGCATGGCGCCGCCGAGCAGCTCGTCCCCTTTATCACGGGCATAGGTGAATTTTGACAGGAAGATATCGTCGGTGGATTGGCCTTCCAGCCCTCCCCACCCATGGTCGGGATACACTTTTGACATCCACGCCTGTGAAAGTTCACGCTGTGGATAACTTACTCCGGGATCCATCATCCTGTTGACGGACCAAAATTTTTCTGCGGCGGGCAGCAGCTTGTCCGCCTCCCTGCTGGCGCTTAGCGCCCAGTGATGTGTGGGACCGTGAATATATACCCAGACATTCGGCCGCTCGCCTTCGATGACGGGTATATGGGAAGAAGCCTGCTTCACCGCCTGAAGGAATTTATCGAATGTGGCAAAGCGGAACTTCGGCAGCGAGACAGATAGCCTTTCTCCGGCCTCATTCTCCACAACGGAAATGCCGTTCCACCTGCTGACGAATGGATATAAATTACGCACGGCTTTCTGATCCCAGCCGAATTCATAGTTGAGGACGGCGGGCACGGCCTTTTCCATACCCCTGTCATTGAAATGCTTCAGCCAGTACACCACCTGCGTGGCCATAGCGGCGATGCCCGCGGTATCTTCCTTCGCCAGGATATTGTAGAAGTCGATGTAGTGCCCGGGCGAATATGCCGTAATACCGGACCCATCAGGGCTTTTCCAGTCGTAAAGGCCCATGCCAAACCTGCTGAAGAACATCCCGGTGACCCCGGCCTTTGCCATCAGCTGCGGCATCTGCATGCTGCGGGCCGGCACATCCGAATTATAATAAGTGGTCGTGTTGTATCCGAATTGATCATGCAGCCACTTCTTGCCAAAATAGAACTGTCTTGCGAGGCTCTCGGACGCGTACATCTCTTCATACACCTGCGTGTAGGCAGCTCCTACCAGCATCCGGCCCTGCTTCATATACATTGCCATCGTGTCCTTCATCTCAGGATGCCGTTGAATATACTCCATGACGATGGAAGATTGCTCGATGTCCATTTGAAAATCGGGCGATTGCCGCAGTCGCGCGATATAGGGCGTCAGCCATAACGAATCCCGCATGATCTTACATCTTTCTATGGAATTGATCCAGGCCAGGTCTTCATGCGTAGTCACCGTCAGATAAATGGCGGCCTTGCCGGCCGACAATAGGTTGGCCTCCTTCAGAAGGGCAAAGCAGGCGTTGTTCACTTTTAGCGTCCCTCCCGCCGGGACCTGCCCGGTTGACGGATTCGCAAAAGAACAAGAAAGAACGGCAAACAAAATCATCTTTTCATGTAAGTACTTCATATACGATTATTTTCTAAATGGCCACGCATCGAACTGGAAAGTTTCTATGCTGTATTTATTTACTGACACCGTCCCCTTGCCGCCGGCAGCCACGGGAGACTGTTCGATGATATTCGTCATCGCCAGGTTATGGATCCCTTTGAACCAGCTCAGCACCGCCTCGGTGTCCCTGCCTTCCATGTCGTAGCAACGCAGGATGATCTTATCCAGGTCGTCATTTTTTTTTATCGCAGAGATGACGATATTGCCTTTATCCACGCCGGCAAAAGAATACCGTTCGGGCAGGACAGCCCCCGGATCCGTAGTCCGGCTTCGGCTGTCAGGGATATCGTCCACTACCATCAGAGGCTGTGCCGCCTGTTTGCCGTCCTTCCAATCCGGACGGCCTTTCAAATCACTGGAAAATAAGGAGAAGGTGAAATGGTGGTCTCCGCGCTGGAGATACCAGTTGGCCAGCGGGCTTTCATTACAGCTCCTCCGGCTGGCCAGAAGCAAGGGCTGCAGGACAGGTTTGTCATTGGGACCCGTAGGGTCTATCCAGTCGAAGACTGCAACGTCGGAGCTGATCGTAACGGAACCCCTGTTATCCCAGGCCCCGAACCAGTCCTGTACTTCGCGGGGATGAACCTCCCTGCACGGCGTATTGTATATCTGCTCCGGCTTTGAAAACCCCGGCGCAAACGGGAGCTCGCTCTTTCCGACCTCTACAATACCCATCGGCACTTCATAGCCCACACGGGCGCTGTCCATATTCAGCGGGAACGCCATCCGGAACTCGCGGGATCGCTCTCCGTTGAAGCCGATGATATCCGCCTGGAAGTCTATCCGTCTGACCATGGTGTAAAAGATCACCCGTTGCCGTACAGTGCAGTTGCGCCACGGATGCACCGTCTCCAGTACCGTACGCACAGGACCATTCTCCACCAGCGACCACGGCGCATTATATTGGCCCATTCGCTCAAAACCTTCCATGGTGGGCTGTTGCACGCTGGTAAATTCCCCTGCGCCATTGCCGACGCTCCGAAGGGAGAACACCTCTCCGGCCAGCAGCCTTCCGGGTGCTATCAATTCTCGCTGCTGCGTCTTATCAAATATAGACTTAATGCCGCCTCCGGCCAGCTCCACTTTGTAAAATCTTGTATCGATGACATTTCCCGTGATATTGACAGCCAGTTTTTCCGCGTCGCCCGCCTGGCCCGGAACAAGATAATAGGTGGCGTAGCCGATGGAAGGGACATCCCGCGCGATGAAGCTGATGGTAAGTCTGGCATCCGGGCCCTGACCGGGCGAGGAGATCACCTGGTAATCCACCCGATGTCCTTGTTCGTCCAGCAACCGGAACGCGTTGTCATAAATACCCTCCGTACTGACGGTAGCCTGTACGGGGTCGGTCCGCGACCAGGACAGGGCGTTGAAGACGATGATCGCCTTGCCTGCGTCTTTATATTTTATCGACTTCGCGATCCGCTGCAGCTTGCTGCGCAAGATGGAATCTCCCAGACAGGCGGCCTTTCCATAGCTCTTCGCAAAGATCATGTCGGTGCTGTCTCCATGTACCCCGCCCCATCCGTGGTCGGGGTAGATGGCATGCTGCCATGCGTTGTCGAACATACCTTGCGGATAGTCGGAAAAACTACCTTTCAACACGCCGTCGACCACGGAGAACTTCTCGGCCGCAGTCAGCAGCCTGGCCGCGAGGCGTCCGGCACGGACGGCCTTTTCATGCGTCGGTCCATGGATATAAAGCCAGAGATTGGGATATTCACCCATAACACTGTCGATCCTCCCCTTGCCCGCCGTCAAAGCCTCCAGCGCCTCCGAACCCGTGGCATAGTTGATAAGCGGCAGATCGCTGCGCTTGTCACCCACCTCTTTATTCCAATGGGCAAAATAGGCATCGTAATCCAGGGGTTCGGAAAAATCCTCCGAACTGATATAGATAAGGTCAGGCGGCAGCGATCGCCTTTTGTAATAGTCGTTGAACGTGGACAATTTATCCGCAAAGGCCGCTGTCCTCTCCGCGTCGCTGCCGGCGCCTCTTATCACCCTCCCGGACTCCTCGTACTGCCCGGGCGTCCAGCACGTGATATGACTTCCATCGGGGCTGTACCACCTGTATACCCCGGGCTGGAACCGGCTGAACTGTAAATAGCGTATCCCTGCTTTCGAAAAAATTTGTGCCGTCTGCAGCGACCTGCCGGGTACATCCTCCGACCAGGCACAGGTAAATTTCCCGCCCGGCAGGAGTTTCTCCAGCTTCTTCTTGCCGTAATAGACCTCGCGGATCAGCGCTTCTCCGTCATACAATCCTTCATATGGCTGGTTATAGGTAGCACCCCATTCCAGTCTTCCTTCCCGTGTGTATTGGGCGATCTCGGGCAGCCGGTCCGGGTGACGTTCCAGGTATTCGTATAAGTTCAATGCATTTTCGACCGAAAAACGAAAATCCCTGCTTTCCTTGAGCCGGCGCAGCGCAGGCGTAATGACGAAGAGATCGCGAAAACGCTTGCAGCTATCGGGCGTATCCATCCACGCAATGTCCTGATGGGAAGAAGGCACGACATGGATCATGCCACCTGTGAAATAGTCATGGCTCATGCCCTGACCGTGGCTGGACCCGGGAACCAGCGCCACGGCAAGGAGTACTACGATCTTTATACGTTCTATCATTTCAGCAATGGGTTGACCTGTACTTCTGACAAGGGTATGGGAAATTTAAGGTTGGCTGACTGGAAGGTAGCCCCGGACGGAAGGACAAAACCCACCGCATCCACAAAGAGCCCGTTTGTCGCATCGAATATCTTATGCGTACGCACGATGTCGTACCATGCCTTGTTCTCCGCGCACAGCTCCCAGATCCGCTCCTTCCACACGGCCGTCCGGAAATCTGCCTGGCTGAGCCCCGACAGGGCAGGAAGACCTGCGCGGCTGCGTATGCCGTTGACCGCAGAAAAGGCATCGGTGTTCGGACTCCCGTCCGCCTCGTTCTGTGCCTCCGCATAGGTCAACAGCACATCCGCATACCGGATCAGTGGAAAATCTTTGCCGGAACGGGGTGCCTTGTCCAGCAAATTCTTGTCGAAGAACTTATAAAGGCTCCAGGGGAAGCTGTACTTCGTCCCGTCGACATTGATGGTGTCGTAAAAGAAGCCGTTCTCCTGCCTTCGCAGGTCCGCCGGATCGTATGAGCTTAGAAAGCCAGTTTCGGGATACAGCAGCCCCATGTCGTTGTTGACATAGCCGTTGCGATTGAATGATACGCCCTTCGGATAAAGCTCGATGGGAAGAATATTGTTGACGATGTCCAAACCGAAATTGATGCTGAAGATGTTCTCCTCCTTGTTGTCGAAGTCGGGGTTGTTCAGCTTGTTAAACCAGGTCAGCGATCCATCGGACTGGAAGAGATGAAAATCCCCGCCGTCTATTACTTCCTTCGCCTTGTCACGCGCGAGTGCATATTTGTCGGTCTCTGCAACGGGAAAGCCAGCCATGCTGAGATAAACCTTTGCCAACAGCGCTTTAGCCGCGCCGGTGCTGGCCCTGCCGCTGCCGGCGGGCGTGGCGGCTAGCCCGCTGGACTCCGCATCCTGCAGGTCCGGAACGATGGCCTGCTCATAGATGTCCTTTACTGCCGTCTTGGGGATAAGCCCGTCCGCGGCGCTGGCCGTAGGTTTTAGCTTCAAGGGCACATCCCCGAATATGTTCACCAGCGTGTAATAATAGTAGGCCCGCAGGAACTTCGCTTCTCCGACCATCGACTTTTTCAGCGCAGCATCCATGGAAATATTCGGGACATTGGCGATAACGAGGTTGGCAGCTTCGATACCCTGGTAGGCAGATGTAAACCATTGCTGCAGCAAAGGGCTCGCCGAGTTCTGCCGGAGATTGTATACGTTCACCAGGTCATTGCCTTCGGACACTGTACGGAACTGTCCTGTCACTAGCTCCAACATGGCGTAGGAATAGTTCCTGCCTCCGCCTGTGAAGGGTGGATAAAGGAAGTAATATAACCCATTGACGGCCGACTGGGCATCCTGCTGGGTCTTATAATACTGATTGGTCGTAATAACAGACTTGGGAGCTTCTTCCAGCCATTTTTTGCAACCGGAAAGTCCAAGCGCGATCAAAAGTATGAGAACAATATTTTTCATATGCAATATGTTTAGAAATTAGCAGTAAGGCCTATCGTATAAGCGCGCGGTCTGGGTGAGCCATAGAATTCTATACCCTGTGCGAACGATCCGCCGAAAGTGCTGACCTCGGGATCGAAGCCTCTGTATTTAGACAGCAGGAAGAAATTCTGCACATTGGCATAAAACCGCAGTCCGGTGAGTCCCAGCCTCAGCACTTGCTTGTCCGGGAGTGCGTACGCGAGATTGATGCTTTTGCCTCTGACAAAGCTCCCATCCTCCACCCAACGGCTGTCCATGAAAAAGGGAAGATCGGTGCCCCAGGGGTCGATATTCGAAAATCGCAGCGAAGGCACGACGGTATTCTGGTGGTCGGGTGTCCAGGCATCCTTGAGGATGCTCGCATAGCTGTTGGCATAATACTGCCTGTCTTCCACCGTCAGGGTGGTAATGTTCATCACCTTATTGCCATGCCGTATCTGTACGTCTGCGCTCAGGGTCCAGTTCTTGTAACGTACGGAGGTGGTGAGATTCAGCTCATACTTCGGGAACATATTGCCCAACACCATGGCGTCGCTGTTGTCGAAAACATGGTCGTTATTGACATCCAGCCGTTTGATATCACCCGGCTTCTTACCATACAAAGCGGCCTCGGCGGCCTCCTTGTCGCTCCAGGTGCCCACGCGCTTGAAACCCCAGAAATTACCGATGGGCTTGCCCACCTGCAGGATATTGGTTTGTCCCAGAAAATTGGGACCAGGGAAAATATCTGCATTGGTAGTACCAAGCGCCAGTATCTTGTTCGTATTGGTGGAGATCTGCGCACCCAGACTCCAGCTCAGGTTGTGGCTCCTGACGATGTCTCCGTTCACAGCCAGCTCTAAACCCGTATTCTGAAGACTGCCGATATTGGTAGTGACGGACGTGTAGCCTGTGACGGAAGAGATGGGTACGTTCAACAGCAGGTTCGTGGTCTTTTTCTTATAATAGTCAGCCGTAAGGGACAGACGATTGTCCAATACCCGGAAGTCGACGCCCACATCTGTCTGAGCCGTCTGCTCCCACTTCAGGTTGGGATTCGGGACGCTGACGGGACCGGTGCCCTTCACGATCTGGTCGTTAAGGCCGATGGTATAGACCCCCACATTGCCCAGCGACGAATAAGGCGTGATCTCGGAGTTCCCCGTAATTCCATAGCTGCCGCGCAGCTTCAGGAAAGAAATAAAATGACTGTTCGCGAGGAAGTTTTCCTTCGACAGGATCCAGCCGACGGCGCCGGAGGGGAAGAACGCGAACTTGGTGGCGTCACCGAACTTCGACGACCCGTCATACCGACCCGTAAAGGTCACCAGATATTTGTCCAGGTAGGCGTAATTGAGCCTGCCATAATAGGAATTCAGCTTGTAATTGCTGTAGCCGGACTGTGGCGTGCCGAGAACGGACCCTGCGCCAAGGTTATTGTACTGGTAATAGTCGGTGGAAAAGCCGGTGGCGCTGGCCTGGGCGCTCTCCAACGTGGATTCCATCCAGCTGGCGCCAAGCACGGCGTTCAAATGATGATTATCGCCGAAGTTCCGGTCATAGGTCAGGTAGTTCTCGGCCTGCCAGTATACGGTCCTGGAATTACCTACGATGGCTGAACCACTGTTGGCTATGCCGATGTCCTCCAGGTCTTTGCCGACGTACTGGTTATTTTTTGTGGAGAACACCTGCGAGGAATAGGTGGTCTTGAAGGTAAGCCCTTTGGCGAGCCTGACGCTGGCGAATGCGTTCAGCAGGATCTGATCGGTGAGATAAAGATTGACCATTTGATCCAGTTGGCGGACGGGATTCTCGGCGGGATAAATGCCCGCTTTTGTATGTGCGCCCGTTCCGTCGAAGTTATAGCCGAACTGATCCAGCCTGCTCCAGTCCCCGTTGGGATATTTTATAGGGAAGATGGGCAGGAACTCGACGAGCATGCGGGTGGCGTTCTCGGCGCCCACGGCAAAGTCATCCACCCGATTGGTCCGGATCTGGTTGTAGGAGATGTCGCCGCCTACGGTGAACCAGGACCGGAGATTCATTTCAGTATTGTAACGTGAGGTGAATTTCCGGTAATATGTATTACGCAGGATCCCCTCATCGTCCTGGTAGCCCGTATAAAAACCATTTTTCGACTTTGCCGTACCCTGGGTCAGGGAAATAAAATGACGGTGGGACAAAGCATTACGGGTGGCAGCCTTCTGCCAGTCCGTATTGTAGAGCGGGTTTTCGCCGGCGTCAAAAAGAAGCGGATAGTCAGCATGCAGGTCCGGCAGGGGTCCTCGCTTGGGATCATAGGCCCATGCCCGCTTGAACCATTCCATCCAGCCTTTGGAATCCAGCATGTCCATCCTGCGGGCCAGCGTGTTCAGGCTCGCGCTGCCGTTGTAGGAGATCCCGAAATCGCCGTTCCTCGCCTTTTTGGTCGTGACGATGATGACGCCGTTGGCGCCGCGTGATCCATAAATGGCGGTGGAGGACGCGTCCTTCAGTACATCCACGGTCTCGATATCGCTGGGGTTGATGGATTGGAAATCCGCTCCCACCACACCGTCGATCACGAACAGCGGTGAGTTCGAAGCCGAAATGGAGTTGAATCCCCGCAGATTGACACTCACACCGCCGCCGGGCCTTCCGGAATTGTTGTAAACACTCAGACCCGGGACCTTGCCCGACAATGCCTCCAGCGGGTTGGAGGTGATCCTGTCCGCCATGTCAGACGCCTTGACAGACGCCACCGCGCCCGTCACATCGACCTTTTTCTGTGTACCATATCCAATTACCACTACATCGTTGAGCACACCGACCTGGGCCGTCAATACGATGTGTAATGGCGCGTCGCCCCGCACCTGTACGCTCTCCGTCCTGTACCCTGTAATGGTAAATACCAGCCGGGCGCCTTCGGCCGCCTTGATACTGAACTCGCCGCGTTCATTCGTTATGGCTCCGCCCTTGCTGCCCAAAACCTGTACGCTGACACCGGGCAGTGGCACGCTCGCGCTGTCCATGACGACTCCGGTAACAGGACCTGCCGTCTGCTGGCCGGAGGAAGAAAAGGTGCATATAAGCACGAAACAAAAAGAACAGATCATCCTGGGAAGATGCTGCAGTAAATAATTTTCTCTTTTCATAATAGCAGTTCGTCGCGTTTTAAAAATATTGTTAAAATGGAGGAATAAGGTGTGCCGGGATAGAGGTTACCGTGTGAAAGTTTGTTGTGTGGCGCCCTTACGAAGATAGATTGCGGCTGATCCGGCAGCTAAAACTTTATTATTTTCTATTACAATTATTTTAATCCAATTGAAGTATTTCGGGCATTATATCGAGAAAATTCTTCTACAAATAAAGAATTGTACTACATTAGGGATACGAAAATCGCTTGTCATGAAAGCTCAACTGATAGAAGTAGGACTGCAAAAGGAGGAGACATTCTTTATCAAACAGCTGGATTGCGATCATTTCAACACCCCCTTTCATTTCCATGAATTGTGCGAATTGAACTTCGTGGTGGAAAGCTCCGGCAAACGCGTCGTAGGCGACAATATTTCTAATTTTTCTTCCGGCGATCTTGTACTGATGAGCTCGAATCTGCCGCATATCTGGTACAACGATCCGGACTATTTCAAGGACATCGATCGCGGCACGGCCAAGGCGATCGTCACGTATTTCAACCCAAATTTTCTTTTGCACCTGACAAAGGACGAACACTATGAGCTAAAGATCACGCACCTGCTGGAGAAGGCCAGGCGCGGCATACGCTTCACGGGTGATACGCAGCAATATGCCACTACCAAACTCCGGGGCATCGTTCATAAAAAGGGATTGGAAAAAGTCATCGACTTCCTTGACATGATCAAACTGTTCCTGGATACTACCGAATACGAATGTCTCGCATCTATAGGATACCAGCACTCTTTTAATGAGAAGGACACCAGGCGGATGAGCACGGTTTATCAATACCTGCTCAAAAATTTCACCGACCCCATATCCCTGCCGCAGGTAGCAGCCATCGCCAATCTCTCGCCGCCCGCGTTTTGCAGTTTTTTCAAACGTCGCACGCAGAAACCGTTCTCCCGCTTCCTGAACGAACTGAGGGTGGGTCATGCGTGCAAGCTGCTCCACAACAACGAGCTGTCCATATCGGATGTCGGCTATCAGTCCGGCTATCAGAACATGACGAATTTCAACAAGTTTTTTAAGGAGATTACTGGGAAGACGCCGTCCCAATACAGGAAAGAGATCATCGACTCATTGTCAGTATGAACGCCTGTCCTACCCCTCTCTATCAACCTCCACTGCAGGTCCTTTCGATACTCCTCCTGTTCTCCAATCTTAAAGGTATGCCGAGCTCATTCTGGATCACCATGGTTAGGGTTCGCCGTAGCAGCATTTGTTCAATACAGTAAAAGTAATCAGCATTATAGAGGAATAAAAAGAGCAGGCATACACCCATATTTGCACAAAAATCCATTTCATAACTGACAGCCAACTCATTTCATGAATAAGAGATTATATATATTAATTGTTCTTGGCACAGGGTTTTTCCTATACATTCTTCACTTAAACAGTTGCTCTTCATCGGTTCGTGGGATTGATGACCAGGTACCCGGTACAATAAGTTATGATTTTAATATCCGCCCGATCCTTTCAGACAAATGCTATAAATGTCACGGGCCCGATTCGACTCAGAGAGCAGCAGGGCTAAGGCTTGACATACCCGAAGAGGCATATAAAGCGCTGAAGGATAATCCAAACGCACATGCTTTGGTGCCTGGAAGAGTAGATTTGTCTGAGCTTTTCAAACGGGTTTCAACGGAGGATACCGCTGAAATTATGCCGCCAGTATCCTCAAATTTAAAAAAGCTGACACAAAATGAGGTAGATCTGATTGCAAAGTGGATAAAACAAGGAGCTAAGTTTGAAAAACATTGGTCGTTCGTACCGCCTCGTTTATGGCCTTTGCCACCTGTGAAAGATAAAAAATGGCCGAAAAATGAAATTGATTATTTCGTACTGAATAAACTCGAAAAATACGATCTGTCGCCCAACCCCGAAGCAGACAGGGAACGTTTGTTAAGACGGGTGTGTCTCGACCTGACCGGCCTTCCTCCGACCCTTCAAATGATGGATTCATTTTTAGCCAACAACAGCCCCAAAGCATACGAAAAAGTCGTCGATGAGCTTCTAAAAAGTCCGGCATATGGAGAAAAAATGGCGCTGCACTGGCTCGATGTAGCAAGATTTGGGGACACTTATGGTTATCAAAACGACAATTATCGCAGCCAGTGGCCCTGGAGAGATTGGGTGATCCATGCATTTAATGTGGACCTATCCTACGACAAATTTGTAACCTGGCAATTAGCCGGTGACCTTATGCCCAATGCGACAAAAGAACAAATACTTGCCACAGCGTTCAATAGGAACCATAAAATAACAGAGGAGGGGGGCATCATACCTGAAGAATACCGCGTGGCTTACGTCACCGATCGTACCAATACATTTGGCAAAGCGTTGTTGGGTATAACGCTGGAGTGCGCCCATTGTCATGATCATAAATATGACCCCTTTTCGCAAAAGGAGTATTACCAGGTCTTTTCATTTTTCAACAGCGTCAAAGAGTCCTTTGAAGAGCAGGGCGGGTCGCAGACCTATGCAAAAAAGCCCAAAATGAGTATTACGAATGACGATGTAAAGAACGTGCTGAGATTTATAAACAAGCCCGATACAGACAATCTCATCGTCTCGGTGATGGGCGATAGCGAGGTATATCGCAAAACCCATATACTCTTGCGTGGTGACTATAATACATACGGCGATGAGGTACACCCGGGCACACCCAAGGCGATCCTACCCTTTAATGACTCCTATCCCCAAAACCGGCTGGGTCTTGCCAGGTGGCTATTTGACACGGCCAACCCGTTGACCGCACGTGTTTTCGTTAATCAGATGTGGCAGGAAATTTTTGGAAGGGGAATAGTAAAGACCAGCGCGGACTTCGGCATGCAGGGCGGTCTCCCATCGCATTTAGAGCTGCTGGATTGGCTTTCCGTGGATTTTATGCGTCACGGATGGGATATCAAGCGACTGATCAGGCAGATGGTAATGTCGGCTACCTATCGCCAATCGGCCCTGATGACTCCGGAAAAAATGAAGATCGATCCCGAGGATGTTTTGCTTTCCCGGACTTCTCGTTCCCGGTTGCCCGCAGAGATCATCCGAGACGTGGTACTGGAAAGCAGCGGGCTGTTGGTTCACTCTATTGGAGGGCCGAGTGTAAATCCTTATCAGCCCGCGGGGTTATGGGAAAGCGCCGGAAGCTCAGGCTCGACATTTAAAGATTACAAGCAGTCTCACGGTCCGAATTTATACAGGCGTGGAATATATACTTTGGTCAAGAAGACGGTACCTCCGGCGGCCTTTGCCATATTCGATGCCAGCAACCGCGATCAGTGTGAGGTAAACCGTTCAAGAACAAACACCCCCCTTCAGGCATTGGTCATGATGAATGACCCTACTGTTTTGGAGGCAGCAAGAGTTTTGGCAGCGAAGCTCCTGGAAGAAAAGACAGGTTTAAACGATAAAATATTTAAGGCCTTTAGGCTGATCATTAACAGAAGCCCTGATCAGCAGGAACTTTCGATCCTTGTTTCTTATTATGTACAGCAACAAAAAATATTCGATCAACGTAAAGCCGAAAGAGTATTGAACGTGGGAGAGTATCCGATACCAAGTGGTATGAACAAGGTCGAGCTTGCGAGCATGATGGAAGTGGTTGATGCCATATATAACCTTGAGGAAGCCATAACAAAATCATAAAGAGAATGGAAAAAAATATTTTAGAACACCATTTGAATATCAACAGGCGCCGGTTCTTATCCCGGCTGAGCCTGGGACTGGGAAGTGTGGCTTTAGGATCCTTGCTTATGCCCAAACTTTTTAGCAGGCTGGGCGCCGACGATGAACCGGATTTTACTCCTGGGATCCCGAACTTTGCACCCAAAGCGAAGCGCGTAATCTATATGTTCCAGGACGGCGCGCCCTCCCAGTTGGAATCTTTCGATTATAAGCCAAAGTTAAGAGAAATGATGGGACAGGAGCTACCACCTTCTGTTCGTGGCGGTCAGATATTAACAACCATGTCGGCTGGGCAAAAGTCTCTTCCACTTGCCGGATCTTTCTATGATTTTAAGCAATATGGGCAGTCGGGAGCATGGATAAGCGACCTTTTCCCCTACACAGCAAAGATCGTAGACGATATCTGTATCATCCGGTCCATGTTTACCGAATCCTTCAATCATGATCCCGCATTGACCTTCTTTCAGACGGGCGCCACGCAGGGCAATCGCCCCTGCATGGGATCCTGGGTTAGCTATGGATTAGGCAGCGATAACAAGAACCTGCCTACGTTCACCGTCCTGCTTTCGAAAGGAAAGGGGAACGGTCAGGGTGTTTACTCCAAGCTTTGGAGCAATGGCTTCTTAGATTCAATACACCAGGGAGTGCAGCTTAGCAATAGCGAAAGCCCGGTGCTATATTTGAATGACCCCGATGGCTTAGACAGGTTGGACCGGCGCCGCCTGCTCGATAAATTAGCTCAACTCAATGAAATAGACTACAAAGAACTCGGTGATCCTGAAATAATCGCAAAAATGCAGCAGTATGAAATGGCCTACAGGATGCAAACCGCCGTCCCTGAGACGTTGGATATATCGAAAGAATCGGATGATACGATAAAAATGTACGGCCCGGACTGCCTGGTCCCGGGGACTTACGCAGCAAATTGCCTTTTAGCAAGAAAACTTTCGGAGAACGGTGTTCGCTTTGTCCAGCTATATCATCAGGGCTGGGACCAGCATGCTAACCTTCCTCAGGAGATGGCTGGTCAGGCAAAAGATGTCGACCAGGCATCCGCAGCATTGGTCACCGACCTCAAGCAGCGTGGTTTATTGGATGAAACACTGGTTATTTGGGGAGGAGAGTTCGGGCGCACGAACTATAGTCAGGGCAAATTGCTAAAAGACAATTATGGCCGGGATCACCATCCCCGTTGTTTCAGTATATGGATGGCCGGAGGCGGTATCAAACCAGGAGTTGTTTATGGTGAAACAGACGAGTTCGGCTACAATATCATAAAAAATAAGGTGCACGTCCATGATTTCCAGGCAACAGTCCTTAACCAGCTGGGGCTGGACCACACCAAGCTCACTTTTAAGAACCAGGGGCGAAGGTATAGGTTAACCGATGTTGGTGGAAACGTAGTTAGAGATATACTAATTTAAATAATCCCCCGGGATGTCAATACGGAACATAGGCAGGTATGCAACAAACCTGCTAATAGCTCTGAATTCGCTCATTGCTTTTTTACTGGTATTCATTAACGAATTGGTCGTGCCCAAATGGCTTCAACCGGCCGGTAGGCTACACCCGTTACTTCTTCATTTCCCCATTGTGATACTTATTATGGCGATGGGGCTGGAATGGTTTAGATTTAAAGAAAGAATAAGACAGCAGGAACTAATTCAAAATTTTATCACATTATTATGGCTTGTTGGGGCCCTCTCCGCAGCAATAACCGTAGTCATGGGGATACTCCTATCAAAGGAACCCGGCTATGAGGGCAGCACTTTGGAATTGCACAAATGGTTCGGAGCAAGCGTCGTTCTCATTTCGTCCGCTATAGTTTGGTGCCGGAATGCTTCCTGGTATTCCATAAGGGTTGCCCGATCCGCATCCCTGGCGTCAGCCCTTGGCCTCGTTGTCGCGGGGCACTTTGGAGCCGACCTGACACATGGAGCAAATTTTGTCCTGCAGCCCGTTTTGAAACCTTCAAAAGAAGATATCTCTATAGAGCAGGCGTTAGTCTTCAGCGATGTGATCCTTCCCATTTTTGAAAATAAATGCACTAGCTGTCACAATGCCGACAAGCAAAAGGGTGGCTTAATGCTCGTTGATGAAAAATCCATTCTAAAAGGTGGCAGGACCGGCAAATTATTTGAAACCGGGCAACCACAGGTTAGCCTGCTTTTGCGCAGGATCCACCTGCCCGATGGAGAAAAGGAACATATGCCGCCAAAGGGCAAACCTCAATTAACGGAGGACGAGGCTCAACTACTCTATCTCTGGATAAAGGAAAAGGTCGACTTCAAGAAGAAAGTAATCGACTTGCCTTTAAATGACTCCCTTCGCCAATTGTCTGCCGCCATATTAAAACCCGCCGGCAACACCGGGGACGAATATGCCTTTGCCGCCGCCGATGAAAAATTGATCAAAAAATTAAATACTAACTATCGTTCCGTCTCTGCAATGGGAAAAGAATCCCCGGCACTAGGCGTCAATATTTACAATAGAAAAAATTATGATCATAAGGTATTGGAGGAGTTGAGCCCGATCCAAAAACAGATTGTATCTCTTTACCTGGACCACATGCCTGTGAAGGACGCGGAACTAAAGGATATTGCAAAGTTCGAGAACTTAAGGAGCTTGAATCTAAACTTTACCGACATCACCGGGACTACGTTGAAGGAACTGGCAGTCCTTAAGCATCTCAAATCACTGTCACTTTCCGGAACAAGACTATCTCCCGACGCAGCAAAACAATTAGGCCTGTTAAAGAACGTCGAAAATGTCGTTCTATGGAATTGCGGTCTCAAGGCCGACGAAATTTCAAAATTAAAACAAACCAATAAAAATATCAACTACACGGAAGGCTTTAAGGATGATGGAAAACCCATAAAACTGAATTTTCCCCAACTTAAGACGCCCTTGGTATTTTCGAACGCGCTATTGCTGCAGTTATCTCATCCGATCAACGGCGTGGAAATGCGATATACCACCGATGGAAGCCAGCCGGATAGTGTGTCCTCGCCATTGTATAAACCCGGGATCGTCTGCAGTCAGGACAACATCTCGTTGAAAGTCAGGGCTTATAAAGCCGGCTGGCTTAGCAGTGATGTTGCGCAGTTCGAATTTCACAAAAGCACGTACACTCCCGATAGCATTAGCTTTCTGACATTTCCAAGTTTTCAATCAAGCCCTCAACGGGCAAGATCATTAATTGACAAAGACCTGGGCAGCGGCTTTATTGCTGATGGTAAGTGGATCGGTTCTCAAAAAGATCTGGCATTGTATGTACAGTTTGCCCGCCCCGCTAATTTAAAGTCAATTACGATAAACTCGCTTCGCGATAATTTACCCGGTGAGATAGAGATCTGGAATGACGTCAATAACGCCGATACAAAATTGCTTTGCAGGATGACTCCTAAGAGATCCCCGGATCCAAATTCAGGCGTTACCAGGAGCATAGAATGTAAACTACCAAAAGCTTGTCTTGCATCGAGCCTGAAAATAGTTTTTAAGCCGGCAGGCAGAACGTCGCAGCCAGGTAAAATAAATCAAACCCCGTATTTTTTTGTCGATGAAATATTCTTTAATTAGGAATAGCCCTTTCTAAAAGTCCTTGGCGAAAGATTCACCAAAGCGTTAAACTGCTTGTTGAAATTAGATAAACTGCCGTAGCCACATTCGTATGCTATTTCCGCGATGGACTTTTCAGTTTCGATTAATAAACGTTTGGCCAGGCCAATTCTCATTTCATTGACAAATTGAGTAAACGTCTTCTGGGCTCTTTTTTTAAAATAATGGCTAAATGTGGAAACGCTCATATTTAAAAGACCTGCGATCTCAGCTATTTCCAAAGGATTACCTAAATTATGATATACGTAACTATATACTTTATTCATCCTGGTAAGCTCTGTCTCGTGAAGAGATGGTTTAAATCCCGGACTGGATAGGTAATGAACCTCCGACTTTGCGAAAAGATCGAGTATTTCAAGTAGTAGCAAAGTTTTCCCAAAGGTATTCAGATGATTGAACTTAAGCAATTTATCAAGTATGATGGCCTTTGCATTGGCGTCTTTTAAACAAATTCCCCGCCCGTCATTGATCAATCTGTCGATATGTTCAGCTCCGGCCAGCTTAAAAAAATCTTCGCCAAGGAAATCTTTTTTAAACTGCAATACGATTGCCCTCGCGCAACTATCTTCTGACAAAATAGGGGAACTGCACCAGTAATGAGGGATATTTTCACCCACCAATACAAGATCCCCCGGCTGAAATTCCTCTATACTGTCTCCAACAAATCGTTTACCTGTGCCTTCCAATATCAATGTAAGCTCAAGTTCCGGATGATAATGCAACAACGCGGAAAACCTTTTTTCAACGACCTCTGTAACGACAATGGGCTCATTCGAGTTGGCGGTTATTTTTATAAACTGACTCCTCATCTGGTGGAATATTATCGTTTATTTCGCCTGGGCCGACCCAGACATCCGCCCATGCGTTCATTTCAACAGAAACGTCCTTGGCTGATTGGGCCCGATCTCAAATACAAAGGAATTCATGGAAACAGGGATACCCGCCGCATTTGCCGTGCCTTCTCCACGCAGGTTGCATGGGTAAGCGAGCTTAAATTGCGAATGCTGAGGCAGCGTTACGGTACATTTTCCCGAGTTGCCTGCTTCTTCCCACAGCCGGATCATAGCTTCATTCCCGTGTGTATTGAAAGACGTGACCAGGATCCCCTTTCGATCCAGCATAAGGCCGCCCTGCGTGTCGGGCAGGTCGCCATTGGTGTCATAATTATAAGCAAATGAAAGACCTGTCGGCGCATAATAAGCGGCGCTGAGCGGGGTACGCGTTTCTTCGGCGGGTGTGACAAAAGTCGATTCCGCATTGTAATTTTTGTAACTCCAGACGTAGAATTTTGCAGCATGCGACCCTTCGATCCATTCGGTAAAGTTGGTACCCCAGACATTGTTGTACAAATTCGACAACACGGTACCCGAAGTCAGGGTTCTTGATCTTGAATACACCCCGATCCCAGGCTGGTCGATGCTTACACCAGGCGTGTGCGGACAATTCAATCCAATGCCGCCGCTACTGTCATACATCGCCATGGCAGTATTTAAAAAATAAAAATCATGATTGGCGCCATTCACCAGATCTCTTTGCGGGTCTACGACACCGCCGGTGCGCAGCAGCCGGTATTCCGGCTTGTCCAGGCTGAACGGGAAAGCCACCCACCCTGATTCGGGATCGGGAACAGGTCTCTTTCCATTCAGTCCCATCGTGATCTCGATATAGGGCTCATTTTCGTACAGGGTATAGGTCACCAGGTAACGCTGCGCGGTGCTGTCGTTCAGCCGGCATAAGGCCGTTGCACGTATCATGCTTTTGTTGCTGAGCCACTCAATTCTATCGCATGACCCGGTGTATCTTATATTGTGTTGATTGGGCACTTTCCATCGGATAAACTCTTGTGCCGCCCAATCGACATTGCCAGGCTTGATATAATTGCTATCATAGGCATCGATCTGGTCCTGCCCCAGTCGTTCATAAACATATTCCCCGAAACCATATTTACTTTTCGAATTCACCAGTTCACGGTCGTTGACCTTATCCCGGATGGATTGCAATGTGCCCGTGTGCGGATCGATGGTCAATCTAAAAAACTTGTTTTCCATGGTCTGGTTTTGCTCATCGTGTAGCAGCGACGAGGACAGTTCTCCGGGATTATCGACCACCTCAAAAGTTTTATACCCGCCCGCAGGAATTTCCGTTGCATCAAAAGACAGCAGGTTACGGTCCTGGTATACAGGGATGAGTTGTCCAGTCCCCGGGTCTTTCAGCGCTGCGATCACTGGCGCCTCGTGGAGGGGCGTTTCATAAAAGCTTTGGAACAAAGTGACATGCCCGTGGCGGGGCCAGGGCAGGGGATTGTAAACGGTGACATGCCGCTCCTTGTTCTTTACGGACTTCACCAGTTCGAAGAGGAGGTTGCGCTTGAGGGGCCACATGATCTTCTCGGCCGTTCGTGGATAGGCAGATTTCTCCTCCCATGACTTTTCCAGGAAATAATAATTTCCCTCGGCCTTGTTTATCTCAAAATCATCTCCATATTTCCAATATGGCTGGTTTCCATGCGATAGGGCCGCACCAAATGTGTGTTCATCGAACAGCAGCATATTTTCTGCCGCCTTGTCCACATATTTATCGATCGAGACATGTTTGCCTTTCCATATATTCATGTGGGCATTCAACTGCTCGGCGACATATGTTTCACGTTGAAATATTTTATTCGTCTTGACATCTTCCGGCGCGGACATAAAGCCGTGGATCCAGGTGTCAGGCATATCTCCTCTTATCACCGGCAGATTGGGTTTCTCCTTCATCAACAGGTCATAAAAGTCAGCAATTCGT
Source organism: Flavitalea plasmicola (assembly GCF_030546645.1). Classification (GTDB taxonomy): domain Bacteria; phylum Bacteroidota; class Bacteroidia; order Chitinophagales; family Chitinophagaceae; genus Puia. Next base: position 535,928 of record NZ_JAUOTO010000004.1, on the reverse strand, counting down.
CCGATGTGCACTCTCGCATTCGGCATTTTCTGCCTGGCTTCTTTTATTAGTCCGGCTACAAGTTCGGGATCAGGCGCACCGGTATTTTCATGTGTCATGATCATGGCCAGCCAGGTTTTGTATGGCCAGTCCTTTGGAGGCAGGATACCGGAGCCATAATACTTATCCCAGTAGAAGGTCAGCAGCCTTGAGCTATCGGGCCCCTGCCACCAGAACAAGGTCGGTACAGCCGGCGACGCAGAGCCCGGATTGCAGCCAATATGCAAAACATCCACCCCTGCATTTTTTAACAGGGTCGGAATTACCCACGAATGTTCGGGTACATCGGTAAACTTCGCGTCACGTGCAGGTTTTAGTCCCCACCTGCGGTTGATGTTATCTGTAAACGACAGCCCGCGGGTAAGATTCTCCATATCACTTGCCTCAGTCTCCAGGGTAAAGGGCAAGGCATGCGGAATGATACGCTGGTCTTTGATGGCTTTCTCCAGCCTGATCTTATTCTCAGGGGAACAATTGTCGAGCATATAGTGTAATGGCCAGCCCGGCACGGTCCACACAAATCGTTCGTTCTTCGGCAGCGAGGAAGTCTGATCGATGTACCGAAGGGTCTTATCCAACATAGGTCCCGCGTACTTCTGAAGCACCGCCCCCGCCCATTCGGTGTATCCGATGTCAAAATGCATTTTAAAGACCACCACTATGTCCGTGACATTGTTGTTCTCCCCTCCCTTCCCCGCGTCTACCGCACTTATCTGCGCTTGTAATACAAGCGGAAAAAGCTGTAAAAAAGCCAGTCTCCATATTTTCATATCCCTAATCGTTTCAAAATGTGGCGCAAGTGTATAATTTGCATCATGCCGCGCGCAATTGCCAACATGGGAATTTCACCACCACCGCTCGGGGGCAGTAGGACATAAAAATTTCCTTTTATTTTCATATTCCCGATCACAAGCGCCTCAAAAATACTTTTCAGCAATGGCTGCCCCTAAAAGGCCTCTAATCAATAGTTAAACTATTTTAATCATTTAATCAACAAAAAGGCCTCCCATCCCACTTCGCGGGATCGTACAGGATTAGCTTCGCTGATCCTTTGCCTCCGGCGGCCTCCTTACCCGAAGCCCCACCGAACCGCTTCGCGGTCCGCGGCTTTTTCATGCGTCCGCTTTGGAGAATAAATTCTCCACGCTACCGCACGAAAAAGCCCCTCGGCATTTGCCGAGGGGCTTCGTGGATCGTACAGGATTCGAACCGGTGACCCCTTCCATGTCAAGGAAGTACTCTAACCAACTGAGCTAACGATCCGGTTTCAAAATAACAGGGCGTAAAAGTAAAGAATTTTTTAGATTTATCCCATAAAAAATGCCCAGCTTCCTCCCCTTCATACCCCTCTCCTCCGCAGCTCCTTCCTGATCAACCCCAGTTCCCGCCCCGTCTGCCCCGACACCGAACTATTCTCCTGTGCCCTCCGCATCAGGTAAGGCACCACATCCCGTATGGGCCCGAACGGCAGGTACTTGCTCACCGGACACCCTGCCTTCGCCAGGTTGAAGGTAATATTATCGCTCATCCCATACAGCTGCGAAAAATGAATATGCGGATGATTCAAAGGCAACCCCCGCTCCTGCAGCAGCTGCACCGCATAAAGGTTGCTATATTCATTGTGAGAAGCTACGATAAGCCCCACACGATCCAGATGCCCGATACAAAATTCCAGCGCCGTATTATAATCCTTATCCGAAGCTTCCTTGGAAGGCTGTATAGGCGAAGCATACCCCACTTCCGCCGCCCGCCGCCGCTCCTTCTCCATATAAGCGCCCCGCACCAGCTTGGCGCCCAGGATGAAATCCCTTTCCACCGCTGCTTCATAGCAATCCTTTAAAAAACTTAATCGATCATGGCGATATAATTGGATCGTATTGTACACCGTTACCCGGCCCCGGTTCAGCTTCTCCATCATGAGGATGGTCAGCACATCCACGGGATCCTGCACCCAGGTCTCTTCCGCATCGATCAGCACACCGACCTTTTTCGCCGAAGCTTCCACGCAGATCCGCTCCATCCGCCGCTGAACCCGCTCCCATTCCTCTTTTTCCTGCCGGGTCAGCGCATCCACAGCCCGGGCATAGCGCTTCATCAGGCTTCCACCCTCCCCTACGCTGCCTACACCGCGGTCCAGCTTCTCCAGCAGCCCAAAACGGGCAATACCCGTCACTTTTACGCTCATAAAAGGAATATTGGGCTGGGAGGCGGCATAGTCGATGACCCGGATAAACTCCTCGCAGGCATGGTCAAACCCCTCCTCCCCCTCATCACCGCCCTCCACCCCATAGTCCAGGATCACCTGGACATGGTATTCCCCCAGTTTACGGGCGACGGCAGCCGTTTCCGCAAGGGTCTCGCCTCCCACGAATTGCGCGAATATAGTGTTGCGTATCAGGCCTTTCACTGGCAGGCCGGAACGGATCATCCAGGGCGTGAGCCGCGTTCCCAGCTTTACCAGGGTGCCATTGCCCATGCTGGAAAATAAAAAAGCCGCTTTTTTCAGCTCCTTGTCGGATTTGTACTCGAAGGCATTCTGCGTATTGTCGAAAGATATGGTGCCGGGGTCTGCATTCATAATGGGAAAACCTGATTTGCGGGCAAAAGTAAGAAGGAATCTTGAAGCCCCGGCCCCGACCCAAATTTTTCAACGCCCAATTCCATGCAATTCATATATTGAACTCAAATAGCCTCGCATGAGAAGATATAGTTGGTTCCCACTATGTATAGTCCTCCTCTATTCCTGCCATAACGCCCCCTCCTACGACACCATTATCCGCCATGGAATGCTTTACGATGGCACAGGCAAAGCACCCATTCAAACCGACATCGCCTTACAGGCCGATACCATCGCCTTCATAGGAGACCTCTCCAAAGCCACCGCAAAACATGAAATAGACGCCGCTGGCAAGGCAGTAAGCCCCGGCTTCATCGATATGCAAAGCTGGTCCGTCACCTCGCTCCTGGCCGATGGCCGTTCCATGGGCGCCATCCGGCAAGGCGTGACCCTGGAAGTTTTCGGCGAAGGCAGCTCCGAAGGCCCCCTCACCGATACAATGAAAAAAATAGAGGAATCTCAGCAAGGCGATATAAAGTACAAGGTCGAATGGACTACCCTGAAGGATTATCTGACCTGGTTACAAAAGAAAGGCGTCTCCACCAATGTAGCCTCCTTTGTGGGCGCCTCCACCATCCGGGAGAACGTACTGGGGGACGCCAACAGGCCCCCCACTCCCGCCGAGCTGGACAAAATGAAGGCCCTGGTCAGGCAATCCATGGAAGAAGGGGCCCTGGGCATCGGTTCAGCCCTGATCTATGCACCCGGGTTCTACGCCGGCACAGACGAGCTGATAGAGCTTTGTAAGGTCGCCGCACCCTATGGCGGCATATACATCTCCCACATCCGCAGCGAAGGCAACCGGCTGCTGCAGGCCTCCGACGAACTGATCCACATTGCCCGGGAAGCCCGTATTCCGGCCGTATTCTATCACCTGAAGGCCGCCGGCAGGAACAACTGGGGCAAGATGGATTCCCTCATTGCTAAGATCGACAGCGCCCGGGCCGCCGGTCTGGACATCTCCGCCTGTATGTATACCTACACCGCCGGCGCTACAGGTTTTGACGCTTCTATGCCCCCGGCCGTACAGGAAGGAGGACTGGATAAATGGATAGAGAGACTCAAAGATCCCAGGATATACAGGCAGACCCTCAGGGACATGACCACCCCCACCAATGCCTGGGAAAACCTTTATCTCGGCGCAGGGGCGGATAACATCATTTGCGCCGGCTTTAAACAGGATTCCCTGAAATACCTCACGGGCAAAAGACTGAGCGAGATTGCCAAAATGCGCCATACGACCCCCGAGGCGACGATCATCGATCTGGTCATACAGGACCATTCCCGGGTGGAGGTGATCTATTTTCTTATGAGCGAGGACAACGTGAAAAAAGAGATCCGGCTGCCATATATGAGCTTTGGCTCCGATGCGGCCAGCATGGCCCCGGAGGGCGTATTTTTAAAAAGCAGCACCCATCCCCGGTCCTATGGCAATTTCGCCCGCCTCCTCGACACTTATGTACGGGAAGAAAAGGTCATCCCGCTGGAAGAAGCGATCTATAAGCTCAGCGGTCTGGCAGCCGCCAGGCTGAAATTGAAAAAAAGAGGCGAACTTCGCGCCGGTTATTACGCCGATGTGGTGATCTTTGATCCCGCTGCCGTTCGCGCAAATGCCACTTACGAGAAGCCACATCAGCTGGCCACAGGCGTATCGGCCGTATTCGTCAACGGCGTGGAAGTGCTGAAAGATGGTCAGCATACAGGCGCCAGGCCGGGAAGGGCCATTTTCGGACCGGGCTATAAAGGCCAATAAAAAACAAAACATGAAGATCCTTCAGACCGACATCTATAAGCTCAGTATTCCTATGCATCCCTTTACGATTGCCACAGGGACGATGCATGCTGCACAGAATATCTTCATCCGTATCCATACCGACGCGGGCTACTATGGAGTGGGCGAATGCTCTGCCTTCCCTATGATCGTTGGCGAAACGCAGGCCACCTGCTTCGAAATGGCCAAAGACTTTGCCGCGCTCTGGAAAGGTAAAGCCGCCGAAAACATCGAAGAGCGAATGAACGAGCTGCATGCTTTCACCGCCTTCAACGCCACCATCAAAAGCGCTTTCGACATGGCCCTCTACGATCTGGCGGCAAAAAAGGCCGGTCAACCCCTCTATCAATACCTGGGTGGAAAGAAAAAGGATATCGAGACCGATCTGACCATTGGCATTGATACGCCGGAGAACATGGCGGCAAGAGCCATTCAATTCATGGAAAATGGTGTCAGGATCATCAAGATCAAGTTGGGTAAAAATGTCAGGGAAGATGTGGAAAGGGTTAAGCAGATCAGGGCCGCCGTCGGAGAGGACATCCAGCTGCGGATCGACGCAAACCAGGGCTGGGACTTCGATACAGCCCTCGATGCCCTGTGTGATATGGATCCATACCATGTTCAGTTCTGCGAGCAGCCCATGCGGCGTTGGGACGACCACAAGTTGCCTTTGCTGCGCAAGGAATCTCCCGTAAAGATTATGGCCGATGAAAGCGTCTTCGATCACCATGACGCGGCAAGACTGATCAGAGCGCATGCCTGTGACTACATCAATATCAAATTCGCCAAATCCGGCGGCATCCTGGAAGCCATCGAGATCGACAAATGCGCCAAACAGCACGACATCCCCTGTATGATGGGCGGCATGCTGGAAAGTCGCGTGGCCCTCAGCGCATTTGCTCATTTTGCCCTGGCGCACGATAATATCATCTTCCACGACATGGACACCTGCCTGCTGGGCCACAAGACAGATCCCGTCACGGGCGGCGTGCAATATAAAGGCTATTTCCTGGAGATCCCTGATACCCCGGGCCTGGGCGCGGATGTCGACGAAACATTCCTGCAACAGTGCGAAAAGATCACCGTTTAAGGTGTTATATTTGCCCCATGCAACTCAAAGCAAAGACCGCCCATGAATCACTGATCGTAATGACAGAGCTGGTCCTACCCAATGACACCAATGTATATGGCAACCTGATGGGGGGCCGCCTGATGTACTGGATGGATATAGCAGCCGCCCTGTCTGCCGGAAAACATTGCAACGCACCGGTGGTCACCGCCTCGGTGGATAATATCTCCTTCGAGAATCCTATCAAGCTGGGCAATGTCGTGCACATCGAAGCCAAGGTCACCCGTGCATTCACCAGCTCGATGGAAGTATACCTGAAAGTATGGGGTGAAGATCACCTCCAGCAGTATAAATACAAGAGCAACGAAGCCTATTACACCTTTGTCGCCCTCGACCCCAACAGAAGGCCGCGGCCTGTTCCCCAGCTCACCGCGGAGACAGAAGAAGAAACGCGATTGTTTGAAGGTGCCCTTCGCAGAAGGCAGTTGCGCCTGATCCTGGGCGGTAAGCTAAAGCCGGAAGATGCGGGTGAGCTAAAGGCATTTTTTATGAAGAGCTGATCACGCCGGCTGGCTCTTCCAGTGGTGCGCCCCCTTCATCATATATTCCTTACTCTGCTCGATGGCATCCATGATGAGGGCAAGGATCTCCTCCGCAGGAGCGTCGTAATTAATGTCCAGCGGCGCCTTGAACGTGACGGATAATTGTACCCCTTTCTTTTTAAACTTAAGTCCCGTTTTATTAAAGGCCCTCCAGAAACCGCTGATCACCACTGGTACTACTACGGGTTTGTTCTGCTTGATGATAAGCGCCGTTCCTTTTCTCCCCGGAGCAAAAGCCTTGGTGGTTCCCTGAGGGAAGGTGATCACCCAGCTGTCCTCAAGGGCCCGGGTGATCTTACGGGTGTCGGAAGGGTCCAGTCCCCTCCTTACTTCCGTACCTTTGTTGGTCCAGGTTCTTTTTACGGTCAGCGCTCCGGCCAGCGTGAAAAGCCGGCTCACCCAGCTGCCCCGCATCGTTTCTTCCGCAGCGACATAATATACATTGGTAAAAGGATTCAGCAAATAGTAAGGGATCCCCAGCTTATTGTTCTTACGCCATTTCACGGCACAGAAAATATGAAGGAAAGTGATCACATCCGCAAAATAGGTCTGGTGGTTGCTGACAAAAAGAACATTTTTCTTCGGCAGGCGACGCAGATGCTCCGTGCCGCTTATTTTGAGGCGGTTCACCATCGTCAGGCCAGGATATGATATAACGCCTACGACAGCATACACCAGCTTGCGAACAAGACGGATTCTTTTTAGACGATCGCTAAATGTGCTCATTCCCCGTGTTTAGTAGAAGTATAACATCCCGAATGTACGGAAATGTTACGACAGAAATCCTTACATCTCGTTAACTTTGGAACCCTATGCAATTGAACACCGTTATTTTTGATATGGATGGGCTCCTGATCGATTCCGAGCCCTATTGGCAGATAGCAGGAATGGAAACCCTGAGAGAGTATAATGTCACTTTAGCGCCGGCACAGTACCATCATACGACAGGCCTGCGTACCCCGGAATGGCTGGATTACTGGTTTGGCTATTATGACATCCCCAAAGACAATATACCGCAGGCCGTACAGGCCCTTCACGAAAATGTCTTTGAAAAGATCCGGACAAAAGCCGAAGCCCTGCCCGGCGTCGATCACATCTTTCAATTCTTTAAACAGAGAGGTTTCCGCATCGGGCTGGCGACCTCCTCCCCCCTTTCCCTGGTGGACATAGTGACAAAAAAGCTGAACATCGGTCATTACCTGGATGCCACCTCTTCCGCGGAGCATCTTCCCTTCGGCAAACCGCATCCGCAGGTGTATATGGATTGCGCCGCCGCCCTGGGTGTACACCCATTGGAATGTCTCTGCTTTGAAGATTCCTTCAACGGGATGGTTGCCGCCAAAGCCGCCCGTATGCGCTGCGTGGCCATCCCTGTCGCGGATCAATACGCACTGCCCAAATGGGGTGCCGCCGACCTGAAGCTGCATTCCCTGGCAGACTTCGGCGATGCACAATTCGACCAGATAAAATAAAAAAACCCCAGGGGTCACCTGGGGTTTTATATGTAAGCTTTATGATGGCTTTACTGTGCGGGCGTCTCGCCGCCTTGCTGTCCCTTCTCTTCCTGCTTCAGCTTTTCCTTGATCGATGCTAAAGCGCCCAGGTCTCCGAGTGTCGGCTTTTCCACCTTGCTCTGGATATTCTTGACGGCTTTGCGCGTCTTGTCAGCGTCAGCACGTGCTTCCTTCTTGGCAGCTTCCTTCTCTTCCATCTTGCCTTGCTCCCACAGACGGGTGTGCGATAATACGATACGTTTTTCATTGCGATCGAATTCGATCACCATGAACTGTGCCGTTTCATCAGCAACCACCTGCTTGCCGTCTTCCTTGTTCAGGTGACGGTTGGGGGCGAAGCCTTCCAGGCCGTAAGGCAGCTGTACGATAGCACCCTTGTCATCCTTCCGGGTAACAGTGCCTTCATGGACAGATCCTACTGCGAAGGTTTCTTCCAGTGCATTCCAGGGATCTTCTTCGAGTTGTTTGTGTCCAAGCTGCAGCTTGCGGTTGTCCTTGTCGATACCCAGGATCATCACGTCGATGTGCTGACCGACCTTGGTGTATTCGGAAGGATGGTTAAAGCGTTTCAGCCAGCTGAGGTCGCTGATATGGATCATGCCACCGATGCCGGGAGCCAGCTCCACGAATACGCCATAAGGGGTGATGTTCTTCACCAGGCCGTTGTGGCGGCTGCCCTGCGGGAATTTGATCTCGATAGTATTCCAGGGATCTTCGCTCAGCTGTTTGATGGAAAGGCTCATCTTACGGGCATCCTTATCCAGGGTAACAACCTTGGCCTGGTGCTCGTCGCCCAGTTTGAAGAACTCCTTGGCGTTGATGGGGGTATTGGCCCAGGTAATTTCGCTTACGTGTACCAATCCTTCTACGCCCGGCATGATCTCCAGGAATGCGCCATAATCTTCGATGTTCACCACCTTGCCCTTCACGATCTCACCTTCCTTGATGGTCTCAGGCAGCACATCCCACGGATGCGGGGTCAGCTGCTTCAAACCCAGGCTGATACGTTTCTTGCCGTCGTCGAAATCCAGTACTACTACCTGGAGTTTCTGGTCCAGCTTCAGCACTTCGCTCGGATGGCTGATACGGCCCCAGCTGATATCGGTGATATACAGCAGACCGTCCAGACCGCCCAGGTCCATAAAAGCACCGAAGTCGGTAATATTCTTGATCGTACCTTCCAACACCTGGCCTTTCTCCAGCTTGCTGATGATCTCCGCACGTTGTGCTTCGATATCGCTTTCGATAAGCGCCTTGTGGGAAACTACGGCATTCTTGATCGCTTCGTTGATCTTTACCACCTTGAACTCCATGGTCTTGCCGACAAACTGATCGTAGTCGGTCACAGGCTTCACGTCGATCTGGGATCCGGGTAAGAAGGTCTCCATTCCGAATACGTCGACGATCAGGCCGCCCTTGGTCTTGCTGGTAACTGTGCCGGTAACAACTTCGCCGGTCTTGTGTACTTCCACGATCTTTTCCCATGCACGGGTGATACGCGCTTGCTTGCGGCTCAGGTGCAGGTGACCTTCCCTGTCTTCCTTCTCCACAACCATAACTTCCACTTCATCGCCCGTCCTTAAGTTCGGGGTGTCGCGGAACTCATTCAGAGAGACGAGACCGTCGCTCTTGAATCCAATGTTCACTACCACGTCGGTCTTGGTCATGCCCACCACGAGGCCCTTCACCAGCTCTCCATCAGTGATAGCTACGAATGTGTTGTCATACACCTTGTCGTACTTCTCTTTTTCGTCCTTGGTGTAAGCAGCAACATTACGTTTGTCGATGCTCCAATCGAAATCATCGTGCGCAGTTTGCACGAAAACAGGTTCTTTTTTTGTCGCTGTAGCCTCGGCAGTAGCAGTAGCCACTTCCGCAGTCTCCTGTCCTTCAGCGTTTGAGTTAACAATATTGTTTTCAGACATTTTTAAATCCCGAAGGTTTTTATATTCGGGGCTGCAAATATACAAAATTTTCAGGAAAAATCCGCTGTAGCCACCATTGATTTCCAATTGATTATGAAACAGTTCGTTCTAGAGCTTTGTACTTAAGTAGAACAAGTATTACAAATGAGAACATTTTTCACATTTGAGAAAAAAGTTATAAATTTGCCATAATTAAATTGCAGTATTATGAACCAAAAATTAAATTATGGTCTTCACATGAAGATCATTAAAAACATTAATATTTATGGTCATTATATCAAGACCAGTGATTCGCGATTTCATATCCCGTTATCCACTAAGCGCAAACGCCCTGAATGAATGGTATAGTAAGACAATGGGAAGTGACTGGGCGCAATTCAGCGATGTTAAAAAAAACTGGAACAGTTGTGACGCCATCGGCAATGATAGATCCGTATTCGATATTGCAGGGAATAATTACAGATTGATCGCAATGATCCATTTCAAGAAAAGAACGTTATATATCCGTCGGGTTCTTACCCACAAAGAATATGACGTATTAAACAAACGGGGAGAGTTAAATACCTTGTAGGGAATTAAAAATGTCAAAAAAAATCAACAACAAACAACAATACTATGCTGCAATGGCGGAGATCGAAAGCTATTTGCAGAAAGGCTTCTCCAATCTGACCACAAAGGAAGAAGATCACCTGGAAGAGCTCTCCAAAGCCGTGGAGGCCTGGGAGCTTAAAGAGTTTCCCATGCCCATGCAGCCCTCTTTCCAGGATATACTCATCTATATCATGCAATTCAAACGTTATTCCCAATCGGAGCTGTCCGAAGACCTCTCCATCTCAAAATCTTTACTGTCCGAAATTCTGAACGGAAAAAAACAGCCCAACCTCAACATCGTGGTCAGCCTTCACCAGAAATTTGGCATCGACGCCAATGTGTTACTGGAAAGTGTATCTCATTAGTATAATTTAGACCACCTTACTCCGGCCTCACAGCAATCCTTTTCTGGAATGTCCACAAATGCCCGAACGGGTCCTCCACCGTCCCCTGCCGCAGCCCGTAGAAGTAATCCTGCATGGGATGCGCCTCCTTCCCACCTGCTGCCAATGCCCTCGCCATCAATGCGTCCGGATCAGGCACAAAGATCACCAGCTCCACCGTCGTCCCTTTCACGCTCTCCGGACTCCGCCCCTGGCTGCCCGGCATCTCCTCATGAAGATAAAACTCGGTGCCTTCCAGCATCAGCTCCGCCACATGAATACTTCCATCATCATTGGAATAGCGCTTCAATTCCACCACGCCAAAAGCATCCTTATAGAATTGCAGCGCCGGCGCCAGCACGCGCAGGGTTAAGGAAGGCGCAAAAGATGCCTTTCCCGTTCCGGTTTGATTGCTCATATATAAAGGTTTAAACTCCTCAATAAAGGTAGTCTTTCCCTATATACCTCACCTGCCGGCCGCCCGAAATCTCACCCGCTTATTTGTCCACTTCGCCGGCTGATATTGGCAGCCGCAATCCATCCGCTCGTCCAGGCATGCTGAAAATTAAATCCTCCCGTCACCCCATCCACATCCAATATTTCCCCCGCGAAAAAAAGCCCCGGCACCCTTCTGCTCTGCATCGTCGACGGATCAACTTCCGCCAGTCTTACACCTCCTGCCGTGACAAACTCTTCTTTAAAGGTTGTCTTTCCACTCACCGGGAATTCTCCTGCAGCAAGAAAACCAACCAGCTTATTCGCCTCCTTCGCCGGCAGGTCTGACCATCTAACGTCGTCACGTACCCCACACACTTCCAACGCATACTCCCACAACCGCGCAGGGAGACCAAACGGGTTTTTCGACGCTACCTTTTGAGCCGCCCATTCAAAACGCACCTCTTGCAACCGATCACGTACCTTCTGTTCAGAAAGCTCGCCGGTCCAGTTCACCAACGCCGTAAACTTATACTCGCCCACAGCCAGTTCCCTTGCTCCCCAGGCAGACAGCCGTAGCACCGCCGGCCCGCTCATCCCCCAATGCGTGATCAGCAACGGCCCCTTCTCCTGGAGCTTCGATCCCGCTATCTTCACCCTGGCCTCAGGCACCGACAATCCCATTAATTTTGTGATCCCATTTCCCGGCATATTAAATGTAAAAAGAGAAGGCACGGGCTCCTCGATCGTATGGCCCAAAGCGCGTATCCACTCGAAGGACGCAGACTTGGGATAACCGCCGCAGGCAATACACACCGCACTCGCTTCCAGCACCTGCCCGCTCGCCAGATGCACGGCGAATGTATCATCTGTCCGCGCCACCCGCACCACTTCCGCATGCAACCGCACCTCAACGCCATACCTTTCAACCTCCTCAGTTAAACAATCTATGATGGTCTGCGACGAATTGCTGACCGGGAACATGCGGCCATCCGCCTCGGTATGCAGCTCAACACCCCGCTCCGCAAACCATCGCACCGTATCCGTAGTAAAGAACTGGTGAAAAGCTTTCCGGACAAACTGCCCGCCCCGCGGATATTTCTTCATCATCTCCCCGATGTCAAAACAGGAGTGCGTGACATTGCAGCGGCCGCCCCCACTGACCTTTACCTTGCTGAGCAGTTTGCCGGTCTTTTCCAGGAGGATCACCTGCAGGGAAGGATCCAGACGGGCGGCATTGACGGCGCAGAAAAAGCCCGCGGCGCCGCCACCGATGACCACCAGTCGTTTGTCCTTGGTTTGCATGCGGCAAAAGTATACAACATCTACTTAACCCCAACCCTCCGCAAACAAATAGTGTCTTGTCTCTTCGCAGCTATCGACTGCTGTATCTTCTCCGGGTTGGTCCGGGTGCGCAGATATTCCACCAGCAGTGTTTGAGAATCCATGTCCCAATGCGCGTAACGTACCCCTGGCGTGCTCTTCGCAGCCCGCTCTATCCGGTGCTTGCACATTTCACAATCGCCATATATCTTAATGGTCTTCTTCACAAGGAAAGGCCCGTCCAGCTTGTAGTTCTGGGCGTTAGCAAAAGAGCTCGCACACAAAAAAAGAATCATCGCTGAAAATATCCTGATCGGCTTCATACAAACAAAGTTTTGTTGATTAAAAATGTGGAATGAATGCCTGCCATAGCAGGCCATCGCTTGGAAGGATGCCGGTCAGATGCGAAAATTACAGTTGCGTAAGAACAGGGGGACTTTATCCGGAAGGAGATGATCCTGGTGAGGGAAATACTTTGCAGAAAAGCCATGTGCTGCCTGGCCTGGCCATCGGGCTGGCCATGCTGAGCATACGGCGGCGGAAGAGGGATGAATTTTAAACGAAGCCGCCAACCCTTGCAGGTGATGCTCTGCCTGTACATGTCCCGGCGCTTCCTTGCAACAGTCGTTCTTACCTTGAGAAAGACAGATGCCCTGTCCTGCCTCGCAGTAGTGCAGGTACGATCCGGCGCCCATCGAGGTGGAAAGATAGATCAGCGCTAATATGAAGGCAAAAGTCTTTTTCATCTTTAGAACCTTCAATAAAAATACGACCGCTGCAATCCTCCCTGGTCTTAAGAAATGTTAATATTACTGGGGCTGCACCAGCACAGGTGAATCCTGCGCGGTGAAAAGATGAGGGTTCCCCTTCTCGGCCGCCTCGATGATGCTGTAATCCGACAGGATATCAGCCTTGCCCTTTTGAATGGCCACATCATGTTCGAAATGAACGGAAGGTTGATGATCGGCCGTGCGCACCGTCCAGCCGTCCCTTTCCGTATACACTTCCTTTTTCCCGAGGTTGATCATGGGCTCGATGGCCAGCACAAGGCCTTCTTTCAGCTTGGCGCCTGTACCGCGCCTGCCATAGTTAGGCACCTGCGGTTCCTCATGCAGATGCTTGCCGAGACCGTGTCCCACCAGCTCGCGCACGACGCCATATCCATATTTTTTTTCGGTATGCTCCTGGATCGCAAAGGAAATATCTCCTACCCGGCCGCCTGCCACCGCTTTCTCGATGCCTTTATAGAGAGATTCCTTAGTCACGCGTATCAGCTGCATGATCTCCGCCCCCGGATCACCGATGGCGAAAGTATATGCATGGTCGCCATGCCAGCCATTCTTGATCACGCCGATGTCCACCGAGATGATATCCCCTGCCTGCAGCGCGCGTTCGTTGGGGAAACCGTGCACCACCACGTCGTTGACGGAGATACAGGAATTGAAAGGATAGCCCCGGTAATTGAGGAAAGAAGGTATTCCCCCGTTGTCCCGGATAAATTCAGCAATGAGTTGATCCAGCTGTAGGGTAGTTATGCCTGGCTTGAGCATTTTGGCCACTTCTGTCAGCGTCCTGCTGACAAGCAGGGCGCTTTCTCTCATTGATGCAATTTCTGATGGACTCTTGTAATGGATCATATATTCGTCTGATATTGAAAAAACCTGTCCAGCGTTGGCCTGGACAGGTTTGCCTATAAAAATTTCGTTCTATCGTTATATCACAGCGCTCGATACCGATGACTGCCGTCCCTGGATCCTTCCGCTCTTCATCAGGCCATCGTACTGGCGCATCAGCAGCTGCGTTTCAATCTGCTGGAGAGAGTCGAGAATGACACCCACCATGATCAGCAGGGATGTGCCGCCGAAGAAGGAAGAAAAGCCCTGTGTGATACCCAGACGCTGGGCAAAGCCAGGCAGGATACCGACCACGGCCAGCAGAAATGCGCCGGGCAGCGTGATCTTATCCATGACAGCACCGATATAATCCGCCGTAGGCTGACCCGGTTTAACACCAGGGATAAAGCCATTATTGCGTTTCAGATCTTCAGCTATCTGCTTGGGATTAAAGATAAGCGCGGTGTAAAGGAACGTAAACCCGATAACGATCACCGCGTAGATGATCATATGGACGAAGTCCCGGGGATCCGAGAACACCTTAGCGATACCCTTGGTGGTTTCGAAGTTGGCGAATATTGTCGGCAGGAACATGATGGCCTGCGCGAAAATGATCGGCATAACACCTGCGCTGTTCACTTTCAGGGGGAGGAACTGGCGGGCGCCTCCGAACTGGCGGTTGCCCACGATCTGCTTGGCGTAGTTTACAGGTACCTTACGTACACCCTGGATAAGGATGATAAGGCCCATGATGATAGCCACCAGCACGCTGCATTCGATGACGAACTTCAGGATGCCGCCGGTGCCTTCCGCAAATTTGGCATTCCATTCATCATGGATGCTGCGGGGCAGACGTGCAAGGATACCCACCATGATAATGAGAGAGGTACCGTTGCCGAGACCTTTATCCGTTATCTTCTCACCCAGCCACATGACGAACAGGGTGCCTGCTGTCAGCACGATGGGAGTGGTCAGCCAGAAATAGGCGCTGAAAGAATCTATGATGGCGTCCTTACCCAACCCTTTCAGGTAGGTGACATATGCATACGCCTGTACGAAAGTGACGATCACTGTCAGATAGCGGGTCCATTGATTGATCTTCTTCTGTCCGCTGGCGCCTTCCTTCTGCACTTTCTGCATCTGCGGGATGAGGATGGTCATCAGCTGCATGAAGATGGAGGCAGAGATATAAGGCATGATACCAAGGGCGAGAATGGAAGCCTGGGAGAAGGCGCCGCCGGAAAAGGCGTCGATCAGCCCTAGCGCTCCGTTCTTGGCGCCGCTGAGTGCGCTGAGTTTGTTGGGGTCGATACCGGGCAGCACAATGTAAGTCCCGAAGCGGTATACGAATATCAGGGACAGCGTGACGATGATCTTTGACTTGAGATCGTCGATGCTCCAGATATTTTTAAGCGTTTGAATAAGTTTCTTCACGGAACAATCTAATTTTTGGGTTCTCTGAGCAATGCAAAAAAGACGCATGGCAGATGCGTCTATGCAAGTTACATAAAAATTACTTCAGAATTTCTATCGTCCCGCCGGCTCCTTCAATGGCAGCTTTGGCCTTTTCGCTGACCGCGTTGACCTTGAAGGTCAATTTAGCTTTCAGCTCGCCATTGCCGAGCACCTTAACCAGGTCGTTCTGAGCGATTAATCCGTTGATATACAAGTTCTCAGGAGAGAATTCAGAGATACCGTACTTTTCCGCCAGCTGGTCTATCTGGCCCAGGTTGAACACTTTGTATTCCACCCGGTGGATATTGTGGAATCCGCGTTTGGGAAGCCTTCTCTGGATCGGCATCTGGCCGCCTTCATGCGCCATTTTGCGTTGATAACCAGCACGGCTCTGTCCACCTTTGTTACCTTTTGTAGAAGTTCCGCCTTTACCGGAAGCTTCACCGCGGCCTAAACGTTTTTGCTTATGTGTGGCTCCTTTGGCGGGCCTGATCGTGTGTAAGTTCATGACTGTTGATTTTTACTCGTTCGGGGTTGTCTCCCCTCGCTTTTTAAATGAATAATTATTTCACCTCTACCACGGTCACCAGGTGCTCCACTTTACGGACCATACCCAGTATCTGCGGAGTAGCTTCCACTTCTTTAGTGGCATGCATCTTGTTGAGACCAAGCGCTTTCAAGGTCAGTTTCTGACGCTCGGGCCGGTCGATGCCGCTCTTAACTTGTGTTATCCTGATCTTTGCCATAGCTGTATTATTTGTGCTCCCCCGGCATTACCCGTTGAAAACTTTCTTTAATGAAATATGACGCGTCCTCGATACATTGATGGGCTCTCTCAACAACGCCAATGCCCTGAAGGTGGCTTTCACCACGTTATGCGGGTTAGCGCTACCCAAAGACTTGGCCAATACGTCCGTTACACCGGCGCTCTCCAGTACAGCACGCATGCTGCCTCCGGCGATCACACCCGTACCATGAGCGGCAGGCTTGATCAATACCTTGGCGGCGCCTTCCTTGGCCAGCTGATCATGAGGAATGGTTCCATGCATCACAGGCACCTTGATCAGGTTCTTCTTCGCATCTTCGATACCCTTGGTGATAGCTTCCTGTACTTCCTTGGCCTTACCCAGACCATGGCCGACAACGCCATTCTCGTTACCGACTACCACCAATGCAGAGAAGCTGAATGCACGGCCACCCTTGGTTGTCTTTACCACGCGATTGATCGCAACCACCTTTTCCTTCAGTTCCAGATCGCCGGCTTTAACTCTGTTTAAGATTACTTTTGCCATTGTAGTTATTTACGAATGCTGTGTTTATGTATTTTATTAAAAAACCAGACCGCCTTCGCGGGCGCCTTCTGCCACGGCTTTTACACGGCCGTGATACAGGTTGCCGCCACGATCGAAAGTAACGTCTTTCAGACCCAGCTCGCTGGCTTTCCGGGCGATTGCCTGGCCTACCAACTTGCTTTTTTCCACTTTCGGAAGTTTCTGAGCGGCGATGTCCTTGTCCCTGGAAGAGGCGGCAGCCAGCGTCTTGCCTTCGCTGTCGTCGATCAGCTGTGCATAGATGTCGCTATTGCTCCTGAACACCGACAACCTCGGCTTCTGAGAGGTTCCGATAACCTTCTTACGGATGCCAAACCTGATCTTTTGTCTTCTTTCTAATTTCGTAGCCATTGTTATTTATTTAGCAGCCCTGATTCCAGCCAGGACCTTGTTACTCTTAATTTAAACCTTGCTTGCAGCTTGTAGCTTGCAGCTTGCAGCTCGCAGCTGATGATTACTTGCCAGCAGCCTTACCAGCCTTCTTGCGAACAACTTCACCCACATAACGCACACCCTTTCCTTTGTACGGCTCAGGCTTACGCAAACCGCGGATCTTGGCGGCCACCTGTCCGATCAGCTGCTTGTCAACACCTTCCAGGGTAATCTTGGGGTTTTCACCTTTCTCCTGGGAGGTAGCCAGTTTCAGCTCCTTGGGGATCTCGAAAATGATGTTGTGGGAGTATCCAAGGGCCAGGTCCAGGATATTGCCCTGGTTGGAAGCCTTGAAACCTACACCGATCAGTTCCAGCTGCCTCTTATATCCATCAGTTACGCCCTTCACCATATTGGCGGCAAGGCTACGATAGAGACCATGCAGGGCACGGTGACGGATCTGGTCGGTAGGGCGGACAAATTCGATCTCTCCTTCTTTTACGTCGATCTTGATATCACGATCGATTTCCTGCTTCAATTCCCCTTTGGGACCTTTTACTACCAGGACATTATCCGTTCCTACGGTCACAGTCACACCTTTGGGAAGGACCACCGGCTTTTTACCTATACGAGACATAGTATTATACTTTGTAGTTATTTATTATTGTTTCGGTCGCCGGCCGGTCAGCCTGTATAGGACGGGCTTAATGTGCCAGGCGCCGTTTGTCGACTAATATACGTAGCAAAGAACTTCTCCGCCTACATTCTGCAGCTTTGCTTCCTTGTCTGTCATCACCCCTTTGGAAGTGGAGATGATCGCTACACCCAGACCGTTCTTTACACGCTTGAACTCGGAAGGGCTGGCATACGTACGCAGACCCGGACGGCTGATCCTCTCAAGGGATTTGATCGCCGGCTCTTTCGTGGAAGGATCATACTTCAAAGCGATCTTGATCACGCCTTGCTTGCTGTCGTCCTCGAACTTATATTTCAGGATATAGCCCTTGTCGTAAAGGATCTCGGTCATACGCTTCTTCAGGTTGGAAGCAGGTATCTCCACGATACGGTGATTCGCCATCTGCGCATTACGGATTCTTGTCAGAAAGTCTGCTATTGGATCAGTAACCATTGTTTATATTCAATTATACGTTTTCAAAAAATTTTTTTACAATGCGATATCCAATGATATCTAGCCGGAATCTACCAGCTTGCCTTCTTCACACCCGGGATCTTGCCCTGGAGCGCCATGTCGCGGAAGATCACCCTGGAGATCCCGAAATACCGGATATAACCCCTGGGGCGGCCCGTCAACTGGCAACGATTCTTCAACCTCACCGGGGAAGCATTCCTCGGAAGGAGATCCAGTGCCTTGTAATCGCCGGCGGCTTTTAAAGCGGCGCGCTTCTCAGCATACTTAGCTGCCAGCGCTTCCCTTTTTCTTTGTCTAGCCTTTACTGACTCTTTAGCCATGTTTTATAACGTTTTAAAAGTTTTAGTCTTTTCTGATGTTACGGAAAGGCATGCCCAGCTCTTTCAGCAGCTCATATGCCTCTTCATTGGTGCCGGCAGTGGTCACGAAAGTGATGTCCATACCGGTAATCTTGTTCACCTTGTCGATGTCTACCTCGGGGAAGATGATCTGCTCGGTGATACCTAAAGTATAGTTGCCACGGCCGTCGAAAGATTTCTCGTTCACACCCTTGAAGTCCCTTACACGGGGCAGGGCGGTGGATACCAGACGGTCCAGGAACTCATACATCTTCTCTCCGCGAAGGGTCACACGCGCTCCGATAGGCATGTTCTTACGCAGTTTGAAGTTGGAGATGTCCTTCTTCGACTGGGTGGTGACGGCTTTCTGACCGGTGATCAGCGTCAGCTCGTCCACAGCTACTTCCACCAGCTTCTTGTCCGTTACAGCGCCATTGACGCCACGGTTAAGACAAATTTTTTCAAGTTTCGGCGCCTGCATGATGCTGCCATAGCCGAACTTCTTCATGAGGGCAGGTACAACTTCTTTCTTGTACTTGTCTGCCAGACGCGGAGTGTATTTTGCAGTACTCATTTGATAACCTCCCCTGATTTTTTAGAAACACGAACTAATTTTCCGTTCTCCCTGGAACGCTTGACCTTGGTAGCGCCACCGCTCTTGGCATCCCACAACAGCACGTTGGAGATGTGGATGGGAGCTTCCTTCTTTACAATGCCACCCTTGGTGTTCTGCGCAGAAGGCTTGGTGTGCTTGGTAACGATGTTCACCCCTTCGACCAGGACCTTGGCTTCGTCCGGGAAAACTTCCAGGACCTTACGGGCCTTTTTCGGGTCCTTATCGTCTCCGGTGATAACGACTACGTTGTCACCTTTCTTGATATTAAACTTGGGTTTGAATCTGTTGCTCATTTTTTAGCTTTTAGCTTCAAGCTGCAAGCTGCAAGCTTGAATATTAACTTTATAATTGACTGCGGCCCCTCACTTGTGGCTTGAGGCTTGCAGCTTGTAGCTGTTTAAAGTACTTCAGGCGCCAGGGAGATGATCTTCATATATCCCTTGTCACGCAGCTCCCTTGCTACAGGTCCGAAAATACGTGTGCCGCGGGGCTCATCGGACGTATTCAGCAATACCACCGCATTGTCATCAAAGCTGATATAGCTGCCGTCCTTACGACGTAATTTTTTCTTGGTACGGACGATCACCGCTTTGGCGACAGTGCCCTTCTTAATTCCACCTGAAGGCAATGCATCTTTTACAGTGACAACGATCTTATCGCCGATGCCGGCATAGTCCTGTCCACTATTGCCCAGTACCCGGATGCATAATACTTCCTTGGCACCACTGTTATCAGCTACATTTAGTCTGCTTTCTTGCTGAATCATTTTTTTAGCTTTTAGTTTCAAGCTGCAAGCTGCAAGCCTGAATCAATTTATTAAATCTTAACTGCTTTGTATCTACCCGCTCAAACTTGTGGCTTGGAGCTTGTAGCTTGCAGCTGTATAACTATTTCGCTTTCTCTACGACTTCCACCAGGCGCCACCGCTTAGTCTTGCTCAGCGGACGGGACTCCATGATCCTTACGATGTCCCCGATGGTGCACTCATTCTTTTCATCATGAGCGTGGAAGCTGGTAGTCTTTTTTACGAACTTACCATAGATAGGGTGCTTCACTTTCCTTTCAACAGCTACTGTGATGGTCTTATCCATCTTATTGCTCTTCACCACCCCGATCCTTGTTTTGCGCAAATTTCTTTCAACCATTGTTTTTGCTTTTTTGCTTTTTTGACGGTCCCGCGGCCCTTAAGGACGGGATCATTTTATCAAAACGAACCTTCGGTTCGTTGTCCGAAGGACAGTTATTTGTGTTTTACGCCTTGACAGTTTTCTTCTGGCCAAGGGCAGTCTTCAGCCGGGCTACGTCCTTTCTCAAAGAGCGAATGCTCATCGGGTTTTCCAGCGGAGAGATGGCATGCGCGAACTCCAGCTTCTTCAACCGCAGCTCATCTTCCTGGATACGGGCTTTCAGATCCGCTTCATTCAGGTCCTTCAGGCTATTTACAAAATCGATTCTCTTTGACATTTTATAAACTTTTTACTGTTCTTGTTTTACTTCGCCTCGCTTGCGAGGCCCAACTCACGCGGACCTTCGGTCCTCCCGATCTTATGTCGGCCCTTCGGGCAGCCGACATTTGGTCGGCTAGGCTACGACGTCCCGGCGCACGATGAACTTCGTCTTGATCGGCAGCTTCTGTGCAGCCAGTTCCAATGCTTCCTTCGCTACAGCCAGGGGAACACCGTCGGCTTCGAAAAGGATACGTCCCGGCTCCACCACCGCAGCCCAGTATTCAGGGTTACCCTTACCTTTACCCATACGCACTTCCAACGGCTTCTTGGTAATAGGCTTGTCGGGGAAAACACGGATCCATACATTCCCTTCACGCTTCATCGCACGCGTCAGGGCCTGACGGGCAGCTTCCAGTTGGCGATTGGTCAGCCAGATCGCTTCCAGCGATTTCAAAGCATACGAACCAAAGGAAATAGTATCACCTCTTTTAGCAGTCTCACGAATGCGACCTTTCTGTGCTTTCCTATGCTTTGTTCTTTTGGGTTGTAACATCTTGAATTATTTTCGAGATTTATCTCAGTTGTTAATGTCCTCAATTATTAATGCCTTCCGCCTCTTCCACCACCGCCGCCTCTGCGATCTCCACCGGCGCCGCCGCCCCTGCGATCACGGTCTCCACCACCTCTGCGGTCGTCACGATGACCACCACCATGACCATGCTCACCTTCCCTTCTTTCCCTTCTGTCGCTGACATCGGTCTTGCCTCCGACGAAATTCGGATTCAGATCCCTCTTAGCCAGTACCTCACCTTTACAGATCCATACTTTAATACCGATCTTTCCATATACGGTCAGCGCAAATACATTCGCATAATCAATGTCCATACGGAGCGTATGCAGCGGCGTCCTTCCCTGCTTGATCTCCTCGGTACGGGCGATCTCAGCGCCACCCAAACGGCCGGCTACCTTTATCTTGATACCTTCGGCACCCATGCGGAGAGCAGAAGCAATGGCCATCTTAATGGCGCGCTTGTAGTTGATACGATTCTCTATCTGGCGGGCAATGGTGTCCCCCACGATATTGGCATCCAGCTCAGGACGACGGATCTCCAGGATATTGATCTGGACATCATCCTTGCCGGTGAGCTTCTTCAGCTCTTCCTTGATACGGTCTACTTCACCACCGCCTTTGCCGATGATGATACCAGGCTTGGAAGTGTGTATCGTCACGATCAGCTTATTCAGCGTACGCTCGATAACGATCTTCGCAATCCCACCCTTATTGATACGGGCGTTCAGGTAGGTTCTGATCTTGTTGTCCTCGATCAACTTGGTAGCATAATCTTTCTTGCTGCCGTACCAGTTGGATTCCCAACCACGAATGATCCCTAACCTGGCCCCGATAGGATTTGTTTTCTGACCCATATTATCGTTTAATAAGTTTTATCAATTTATTTTTGAATCCACGATGATCGTTACGTGATTGCTGCGCTTGCGAACACGGTAACCACGACCCTGAGGAGCCGGACGCATACGCTTCAACGTCCTGCCGCCGTCCACGAATACGGTCTTGACGATCAGGCTGGCATCGGCCGCGCTCTTTCCTTCATTCTTCTGTTCCCAGTTCTTTACGGCAGACCACAACAGCTTATGCAGCGGTGTGGAGGAATGCTGAGGATGATGCTCGAGTAAAGCCAGCGCTTTCTCAACATTCAGACCGCGGATCTCATCGGCCAGTAAACGCATCTTACGGGGCGACGTCGGGTTATTTCTCAATTTGGCTACTGCTTCCATATTTTCTATTTATGGTCTGCGGTTAGTACCCGCAAACTATTTTAGGCGATCTTTTTAGATGAGTGTCCTTTGAAGTTACGGGTAGGGGCAAACTCTCCCAGCTTGTGACCTACCATGAACTCCGTTACATACACGGGAATGAATTTATTACCGTTGTGTACAGCCAGTGTGTGGCCTACGAAGTCCGGAGTGATCGTGCTACGACGGCTCCAGGTCTTGATAACCCCTTTCTTAGCCGTGCCATCATTGATGGCCAGGATCTTGTCTTCAAGATTCGCGTCTACGTAAGGACCTTTTTTAATTGAACGAGCCATAATTACTATTTAAATTATTTCGCTAATTTTTTACCGTTTTTGCGCTGGATGATCAGCTTGTCGCTGCCCTTACCCTTCTGACGGGTCTTCAGACCGCGGGAGTATTGTCCGTTCCTGCTGCGAGGCTGACCACCGGAGGCCTTACCTTCACCACCACCCATCGGGTGATCTACAGGGTTCATCGCCACACCACGGTTCCTCGGCTTGATGCCTCTCCACCTGTTCCGGCCGGCTTTACCCATGCTCTGCAGGGAATGGTCGCTGTTGGATACGACCCCTACGGTAGCATAACAATTGATCAACACCTTTCTCAATTCGCCGCTGGGCATCTTCAGCACGGCATATTTCTCTTCCTTATTGGTCAGCTGAGCGGAAGTACCGGCGCTGCGCACCAGCTTGCCACCCTGACCAGGCTGCATTTCAATGTTGTGTACATTCGTACCCAAAGGCATGTTCTTCATCTGAAGCGCATTTCCTACTTCGGGAGCCACGGTGTCACCAGACAATACGGTCGCTCCGACCTGCAGGCCCTGAGGAGCCAGGATATATCGTTTCTCACCATCTGTATAATGCAGCAGGGCGATAAAGGCCGTACGGTACGGATCATATTCGATAGAGGCGACTGTACCGGGGACTTCCTTCTTGCTTCTCTTGAAATCGATGATACGATACATCTTTTTGTGACCGCCGCCCATATACCGCATCGCTCTCCTGCCCTGAACGTTCCTTCCTGCAGTAGACTTTACCTTTTCCAGCAATGACTTTTCCGGCGTGTCAGAAGTTATCTCGGCATAAGCATTCCCGATTCTCCAGCGGGTGCCGGCGGTCATCGGTTTGTATTTTTTCAGTGCCATTTCTTTTCTTTTATTGCGAACTTATCAGCTTCGCGAACTATAGTTAT
Source organism: Flavitalea plasmicola (assembly GCF_030546645.1). Classification (GTDB taxonomy): domain Bacteria; phylum Bacteroidota; class Bacteroidia; order Chitinophagales; family Chitinophagaceae; genus Puia. The sequence continues at coordinate 512,327 of NZ_JAUOTO010000004.1, read as the reverse complement.
TTAATCAGTTTAGATACTAGCGTACAGGTCGATGGTCTCGCCTTCGGATACGGTCACCAGCGCTTTTTTATAAGCAGGCTTGCGACCCTGAACATAACCGGCCTTTGTAAAGCGGGTCTTGTTCTTTCCCGGTACTACGGAAGTATTGACATCGATCACAGTCACTCCGTAGAAATCTTCCACGGCCTTCTTGATCTCGAGCTTGTTGGCCTTGCGATTGACACGGAAAGCATACCTTCTCAGCTTATCCTGCTGGGAGTTCGCCTTTTCTGTCAGTATCGGTTTTACTAAAACTTCAGAGAGTTTCATATCTCAAATTTTCGAATGATCAATTATTTTACTTCTTCAGCCGTGTCATCTGCAAATACCTTGGCAGCTGTCTCGGACAGCACCAGCACTTCCGCATTGACAATGTCGTACGTGTTCACATCCGCCAGCAGCACGCCTTCTACAGTAGGCACATTGCGCAGGCTGAGGAAAAGATTCTCGCCTTCATCAGGCAGTACGAACAACACTTTCTTACCGGCAACATTCAGGCTCTTCAACGCTTCGGTGAATTGCTTCGTCTTAGGAGTGTCCAGCTTGATGTCTTCCACTACTACGATGGCATTACCCTTTGCCTTATGAGCCAGCGCCGACATCTTGGCCAGATCCTTCACCTTACGATTCAGCTTGAAATCATAATCGCGGGGCTTGGGGCCGAAGATGGTACCACCACCCTTGTACAAAGGGTTACGGAGATTACCCTTACGGCTGCCGCCCGTGCCTTTCTGACGATGCAGCTTCTTGCTGGAACCCTGCACCTCAAGACGGGTCTTTACTTTATGGGTACCCTGACGCTGAGCGGCCAGGTATTGCTTCACAGCCAGGTAGATCACGTGGTCATTCGGCTCGATCCCAAAGATCTCTTCCGGTAACTCCACCGTTCTGCCGGTCTTCTTTCCTTGTATATTTAAAACATCTGCTTGCATGGTAGTTCGATTAAAAGTTACTTCTGAATAAATACGATAGAACCAATATGGCCGGGTACCGACCCGCTTACCAGGATATAATTCTTTTCAGCAAAGATCTTCACAACTTTCAGGCTCTTCACCTTTACACGGTCTCCGCCCATACGGCCGGCCATGCGGACACCCTTCATAACGCGGCTGGCGTCAGAAGAGTTACCCAACGAACCCGGAGCGCGCTGACGGTCATGCTGACCGTGAGACTGCTCGCCCACACCATGGAATCCATGACGCTTAACGACACCCTGAAAACCTTTACCTTTCGAAGTACCTACTACTTCTACTTTCTCGCCTTCGGTAAAGATGTCCACGGTGATAGAATCACCAAGGTTCTTTTCTATGGAATAATTGCGGAATTCTTTTACAAACTGTTTCGGGGAAGTGTTGGACTTGGCGAAGTGATTTTTTTCTGCTGCTGTAGTGTGCTTTTCTTTCTTTTCGCCGAATGCTAATTGAAGGGAAGTGTAACCATCAGACTCTTGGGTCTTGACCTGCGTCACCACACAGGGACCCGCTTCAATGATCGTACAAGCTGTTTGCTTGCCGTCAGGACTGAAGATGCTGGTCATCCCGATTTTTTTTCCAATAATGCCTTTCATTTCTTTAAAAAATTTATGCCATCGGGTATGAGGACAGCTTAAGACATACTGTTTGGCCTTAGGCCGGATCTGCCCAACCTTTCGGTCAATGGACACACCCTGGCATTACAGCATCGGTCTTATAACTTCAATCCCCTCGTTTGCAGCCGACCTTTTCTTTGCGTCTCACTTCGCCTGCGCTTTACCATCATGGTGGTTGCAGGTCCGGAGTGAGACAGAAGTACCGGCAGTAAACAAACCCTGAATGGCTTGTTCATATGTACCCTGACACTGCTTGCGCAGCTATCAGAGCGTTTACTGAGTTTAATGATCATCCCATAATGGACCAAAGGTCCATTGGCCGAAGGCCCATATTAAATGCCGGGATGGCCACAATCCAGCGCTGCTTTATCCCGGTAGTACCGGAAGTTTGCAGATGGATATATAAAGAGCTTAAAATTCTGTTTTGTCGTCCGATCCCAACGGATCAGACCAACACGTCATGCCTTGATCTCAACATCCACGCCGGAAGGCAGATCCAGCTTCGACAAGGCATCCACTGTCCTGGAAGAGGACGTATAGATGTCCAGCAAACGCTTGTGCGTGTGCAGTTGGAACTGCTCACGAGCCTTCTTGTTTACGTGGGGCGAACGCAGCACGGTAAAGATCTTCTTACGGGTAGGTAAAGGAATTGGACCTGTTACCACTGCGCCCGTACTACGGACGGTTTTAACGATCTTCTCAGCGGATTTATCCACCAGATTGTGATCGTAAGACTGTAATTTGATTCTGATTCGTTGAGACATAAGCCAAATCCCATTTTTTCGAATGGGATGCAAAGGTATGCATTACTTTGTTTATTGCCCAAATAATTGAAACTTTTTTTCAACTTTCTCAACTTTCAACGCCCCCAACTTCCAACACCTAACAAAACCCTCTTGCAGCTTGCAGCTTGCAGCTCGCAGCTACCTGCCTCCTCCCGGACAATGCTCTCTTAAATAGCTGGTATACAATGTGGAAAGATGCTTCCGGGTTCCTTCCCCTTCAAAGATCCCATGGCTCCTGTTGGGATAGGGCATGAACTGGAATACTTTATTATACTTGATCAGCGTATTCAGCAACATCTCCGCATTCTGGTAATGCACATTGTCGTCCCCCGTCCCATGAATGTATAAAAGATTGCCTTTCAATTCTTTAGCATAGTTGATAGGCGACCCGTTCACAAAATCCTCCCGGTTCTCCTGCGGTATGCCCATATAGCGCTCCTGGTAGATATTGTCATAGCACAGCTGGTTATCCACCGCCGCAATGGCGATCCCTGTCTTGTAAATATCCGGATACTGGAAAAGGAGGTTCAGCGTGCTGGACCCGCCCCCGCTCCAGCCCCATACGGCTACACGGCTGGTGTCCACAAAACGCCATTTCAGGATCTCCCTGGCAGCCATCGCCTGGTCACGGATATTCAGCCGGCCAATGTTCCGGTAGATGGCCTTCCGCCAGGTCCGCCCCTTGGGAGCCGGCGTACCCCGGTTCTCCACGCTCATGTAGATATACCCGTCGGCAGCCAGGCTACCAGCATACAGGAAGTTCAGGCCGGCGCCGCTCTCATCCTTCACGGTCTGCGCGGCAGGCTCCCCATACACATAGAACAGCACGGGATACTTCTTCGTGCTGTCGAAATGGTCGGGTTTCACCATCCACCCGTCCATGTCCACCCCATCCACCGTCTTGACATGGAAGAACTCTACCCTTTTCTTGCTTTCCGACGCCTTCACCATGGCAGCGATATCCACCCCCTGCCCCGCTGCGGCAATGGATCGATGCGAAGGAAGGCTGACCCACTCCTGCGCATCTTCCGTATTCGCATTCCCGAAGCTATGCAGCGCATACTGCGCTCCGGGAGCAATATCATACTCATGGGTGCCAGGCTGGTCCGCCGGCGTCACCCTTTCCAGCTTACCCTTTCCATCCAGTCTGGTGCGATAGAGATATTGCTGCGTGGCATTTTCCGGGGAAGCCATGAAATAAACATAATTGCCCTTCTCATCTATCTGCTCGATATTGATGATGTCATAGTTCCCCTTCGTCACCAGCGTCTCTTTCTTCCCATCCCGGCTCAGCCGGTAGATATGACGCCAACCGTCCTTCTCGGACACCCAGATGAACTCCTTGCCTCCATTCAACCAATCCCAGCCCGCCACGATCCCATCCGACCAGGCGCCCTTGCAGTCGATCCAGGCACTGTCATGTTCCTCATATAGCAGGGAAGTCTCGCCCGTAGCGATATTGCCAAGGAAGATCTTGCCTTCGTTCTGCTTGCGGTTCAGCTGCTGCAGGATCAGCTGGCTGCTGTTGGCCGCCCATTCCATCCTCGGCAGATAAGTATTTTGCGGGTCACCGGGTATATTCATCCATTTGGTGTCGCCGCCGGCGATATCCACCACCCCTATCTTATAGGGGGAAGGCGACTCGCCTACCTTGGGATATTCCACGGGAATTGCAAAAGGATAAATGGAATCCGTCGTATTCAGCATCAGGTAATCCCTGATCTTGTTGGCGTCGATCTGCCAGTAGGCGATATGACGGCTGTCGGGGCTCCAGCGAAAACCATCCCGGCAATCCAGCTCCTCCTCGTATACCCAGTCAAAAGTGCCATTGATAAGCTTTCGCGTGCCATTCGTAGCCGTAAGACATTTAGCCTCGCCCGAAGCAAGGTCTTCCACGTACACGTTATGCTCGCTGGTATAAGCCACCTTCGTACCATCGGGCGAGAATTTGGCAAACATGAGCGATGAAGCCGGCCGGTCCTTTCCCACCTGCCTGAAAGTCTTTGCCCCAAGGTCATAAACCCAGTAATCCCCCCGGGTATTATAGCGCCAGACCCTTTTTGTATTGGTGTAGATCAATATCTTCCCCCCGTCTGCGGAAAAGCTGAAGTTCCGCACCTGGACAGGCCTCCCTTCGGAAGGCGGCGTCAGTTCGGTCCTGGTCACGACCACTGTCTCCTTATTGGCAGGCAGCTCGATACGTACAATATCACCCCCCTTTTCAGTGTAGAAAGAATTCCCCTCTTTAGCCCATTTCAATTGGCGTGAACCCGGCTGCGCTCCAACCCCCACCCCTGCCAACAATAACCCGATAACCAAAAACATCCTGACGGAAAAAGACATATGCTGTATTTTTTGAGCGCGGAAATTACATAAAAAAATTGCGACAATCGGACCGATGATAAAATAGTCCAATTGTCGCAATCAATGCCAGCCTTATGCATTATTTTAACCTGCATGCGGTTAACGCCTTCTCCAATGACCGGGCATCCAACGCCAGCCCCTGCGGCTCTGTACCCAACGACCGGGGATCCACACCGCTCCGGGACGGGGAGGAGCCACCCAATGTCCGCCCACTGCTACATAACGTCCCCCCCTGTATTCCCAGTCTTCCTCTATCCAGACATGCCTGGGGCTGGGAGCTACGGGGCGCACCACAGGCGCATAGGTCGGCCGGACCGTGACATATACCTGGGCCGATGCGGTAGACGTTGCAAAGGAAGCGCCCGTCGCCATGATCGCGATGATCGCGAGTTTTAATAGATTCGATTTCATACGCTGATTTTAAATGTTATAGCCATTTGAAATTCAAAGGAACCAAAGGTTTAAAATGCAAAAATAAAACCCCGCCCTTTTGGGCGGGGTTTACTATCTATTAAGAAGCTAATTAAGCATTTACTTTCCTGCCCTTCACCTTGGCGATCACTTCCTCAGCTACGTTGTTCGGAGCCGGAGCATAGTGAGAGAATTCCATGGTGGAAGTAGCACGACCCGAGCTCATGGAACGCAGCTGCGTCACATAGCCGAACATTTCGCTCAAAGGAACCTTGGCCTTGATCACCTGCAGGTTGGCACGGCTGTCCATGCCTTCCAGCATACCACGGCGACGGTTCAGGTCACCCGTTACATCACCCATGTATTGATCAGGCGTCAGCACTTCTACTTTCATGATCGGCTCCAGGAGAATGGGCTTGGCTTTCCGGCCGGCTTCGCGGAAGCCGCTCTTGGCGCAAAGCTCGAAGCTCATACCATCAGAATCCACGTCATGGTAGCTACCGTCGAAGATCCGCACCTTCATGTTCTGCAGGGGATATCCGGCCAGTACACCCGTGGTCATGGAAGTTTCGAAACCCTTCTGGATAGGCTGGATGAATTCTTTGGGAATCGATCCGCCGAAGATGTCATTGACGAACTGGAAGTACTTGCCTTCGTTCTCCTTCAGCCATTCTTCATCAGCAGGTCCGATGGAAAACTGGATGTCGGCGAATTTACCGCGACCGCCCGTTTGTTTTTTCAGTACCTCACGATGGTCGATCGTCGTATTGAAAGCCTCCTTATAAGCCACCTGGGGCGCACCCTGGTTGACCTCTACTTTAAACTCGCGACGCATACGGTCGATGATGATCTCCAGGTGCAGCTCACCCATACCACGCAGGATGGTCTGACCGGTGTCTTCATCCGTGTTGACACGCAGGGTGGGATCTTCTTCCACCAGCTTGGCAATGGCCATGCCCATCTTGTCCACGTCCGCCTGCGTCTTCGGCTCGACGGCTACGGCGATCACAGGCTCGGGAATGAACATATTTTCCAGGGTGATAGGATGATCTTCATCACACAGCGTATCACCTGTCTTGATTTCCTTAAAACCTACGGCAGCCCCGATATCGCCGGCTTCGATGAAGTCGATGGGATTCTGCTTGTTGGCAAACATCTTCATGATACGGCTGATACGCTCTTTCTTGCCGCTGCGTACGTTCAGTACGTAGGAGCCGGCATCGAGGTGACCGCTGTAACACCGGAAGAAGGCCAGACGACCTACGAACGGGTCGGTCATGATCTTGAAGGCCAGTGCCGAAAAAGGCTCTTTCGCATTTGCCTTACGGGTGATCTGCTCTCCGGTGTTGGGGTCGATACCTACGGTATCTTCGATATCAACGGGAGAAGGGAGATAGCGGCAGACGGCATCCAGGGCTGTCTGTACGCCTTTGTTCTTGAAGGAAGAACCACACATCATGGGAACAATGCTCAGATCGATACAAGCCTTACGGATTGCCTCGTGCATCTCATCTTCCGTGATGCTGTTGGGATCTTCGAAGAATTTCTCCATCAAAGTATCGTCGTATTCGGCAACAGCCTCCACCAGCTTGCCTCTCCACTCGTTTGCTTCTTCGATCATGTCTTCCGGAACAGGGATCTCGTCGAAGGTCATGCCTTCCGTTTCCATATGCCAGATGATGCCTTTCATCTTGATCAGGTCCACCACGCCTTTGAAGTCATCTTCAGCGCCAATGGGCAATTGCAGGGGAACAGCCTTGGCTCCCAGCATCTCTCTCACCTGGTTGACCACCATCAGGAAGTCAGCGCCGCTGCGGTCCATCTTGTTGACGAAGCCGATACGGGGCACCTTATAGCGATTAGCCTGACGCCATACAGTCTCGGACTGAGGCTCCACACCGTCGACGGCGGAGAACAGGGCGATCAGACCATCCAGTACACGCATACTGCGTTCCACCTCTACGGTGAAATCCACGTGACCGGGAGTATCGATAATGTTGAAATAGTATTTTTTGGTGTTGGCATCGACCTTACCTTTTATGGTAGGGAAGTTCCACTGGCAGCTTACGGCAGCCGAAGTGATGGTAATACCCCTCTCCTTTTCCTGCTCCATCCAGTCAGTGGTAGCTGCGCCATCATGTACCTCTCCGATTTTGTGGATCATACCCGTGTAACGCAAGATACGCTCAGTGGTGGTAGTCTTCCCGGCGTCAATGTGAGCCGCGATACCAAAGTTTCTTTGAAATTTTAAGTCTGCCATTTTTCTTTATTAAAAAGTTGATTTTCCGAGTAAAAAGCAGGAGTCTTCAGGGCCCACTTTTCAAGGCCGCAAAGTTACTTATATTTTTCCATATTTCCCGCCGCAACCTGCAACAAAACAGAGCGGACTATAGGTCTGCTGCCCGTAACCAGGCAAAGCGAAGGTCTCCAACATTAAATGTTTCTTCATCCCGAGGCACTTTTCAGATATAGAGGGATGAAAAAACAAGCCCCACCGGTCAGGCAGGGCTTAATTCACATATATGAATATTTTATATACTAAACCTTGAAGTGAGCAAAAGCCTTGTTGGCCTCAGCCATACGGTGCGTATCTTCTTTCTTCTTGAAAGCACCGCCCTCACCCTTGCTCGCCGCGATGATCTCACTGGCCAGCTTTTCAGCCATGCTACGGCCATTTCTTTCACGGCTGTAACGGATGAGCCACTTGATGCTCAAAGAGATCTTCCTGTCGGGACGAACCTCCGAGGGGATCTGGAAAGTTGCGCCACCAATACGACGGCTGCGTACTTCAACGGCAGGAGTGATATTGGAAAGAGCTCTCTTCCAGATATCATATCCATCCTCATTGGTTTGCTTGGCTATCCTGTCCATGGCATCGTAGAATATGACATAGGCCGTATTCTTCTTACCCTGCCACATCAGGTTATTGACAAAGCGGGTCACCAGCTTGTCGTTATATTTTGCATCGGGCGCCAGCGGCAATTTTTTGGCTTGCGTTTTCCTCATTTTTCGATGGAATTACTTATTGATAATATTCTAAAACTCTGTTCTTTACTTGAAGCTTGTAGCTTGCAGCTTGAGGCTATTTCTTGCCCTTGGCTGCTGCGGGTTTAGCACCGGCCTTTTCCTTCTTCGTACCATACTTGGAACGGCTCTTCTTACGATCCTTCACACCGGCTGTGTCCAGGCTGCCACGAACAATATGGTAACGTACACCGGGAAGATCCTTCACACGACCCCCGCGGATCAGTACGATGGAGTGCTCCTGGAGATTATGGCCCTCACCCGGGATGTAAGCGATGACTTCCACCTTGTTGGTAAGACGCACCTTGGCTACCTTACGCAGGGCGGAGTTAGGCTTTTTGGGAGTGGTGGTGTACACGCGGGTACAAACCCCACGACGCTGAGGACATGCATCCAAAGCTCTGGATTTGCTCTTGGCGCGGATAATCTCTCTTCCTTTTCTTACTAATTGTTGTATAGTAGGCATTTCTGAACCTAATTTTATTTGGGACGGCAAAGGTAATTTACCTTGCGGAAATAAACAAAATAATTGTTGAAAAAGACTAAACCCTGAACATCCAGCCCCGGGTATCCTCCTTCCGGCCTTCCCGGATGTCCGTCAGCAGCTTCTTGACGGCCGGAACAGCCTTCCAGGTGCTCGTATCGAACTTCATGCTATAGTCCTCATAGCACAGCTCCTGGATCATAGAGACGGTGGCCGCTGTGCCCGTCCCGAATAACTCCTTGAGCTCGCCTGCTTTATGTGCATTAATGATCTCGTCGATGCTGATCGGCCGCTCCTCCACCGTATATCCCAGCTCCTTCAGGGCCTCGATCGCACTGGCCCGGGAAACCCCTTCCAGGATGGTACCGGCTTCCAGGTCGGGCGTAATAGCCTTATTGCCAATGATGACAAAAAAGTTCATGGTGCCGATCTCCTGTACATACTTATGCTCGAAAGCATCCGTCCACAATACCTGGTCGAACCCCCTTTCCTTGGCAATGGCCGTTGCCAGCATGCTGCCGCCATAGTTACCCGCGGCCTTGGCAAACCCGATCCCCCCTTTGGCGGCCCGGGTATACTTCTCTTCCACATAGATCCGCATGGGGGCGGAATAGTAGGGACCCGTCGGGCTCAGCAGGATCATGAACTTATACGTATCGGAAGGTTTTACGCCAATCACCTCGTCCGTGGCAAACATGAAGGGACGGATATAAAGGGAATAATCATGCTTCATAGGTATCCAATCCTTATCCAGGGCAACCAGCTGACGCATTCCTTCGATAAAGATCTCCTCAGGCACCGTCGGCATGCACATCCGTTTGGCGCTGACGTTAAAGCGCGCAAAATTGTCATATGGACGGAAGATGAAAGCATTCCCTTCCTTGTCCTTATAAGCCTTGATGCCTTCAAAGATTGATTGCCCGTAATGGATGGCGGCCAGGGCCGGTGAAAGAGAAAGATTTTGAAAAGGGCGGATGGACGGTGTCTTCCACTCTCCATTCGCATAATCCACCTCCAGCATATGATCCGTAAAATATTTACCGAATGGAAGATTATTAAAGTCGATCTCGTCTATTTTACTCTTTGCCGATTTCGTAACTTGTATGTCCAAAGCAGCGATCATTGTTGTCAAAATTTTGTAACCACAAAGAAACAAACAATCTTTGTGCCTGCAAAGCCATTGCGAACAATTGTTAGTATTTACTACACGGGCGGCCGCCTGCAATGGATAAAAACCACGAATAATTTTATGAGTCTCAATAATATTCAGCTGAAGGACCTGGTCGTCTCGGAATTGTACAGGGACAACCTGATGGCTTCGGAAGGACCGGGCACGGCCATCGCCCCGGCACCCGAACCCCAACCCGCCGCTCAAAGCTCACCGCTCACCGCTCAAAGCCCAAAGCCCGAAGCTCACAGCTCACCGCTCGCCGCTCACAGCTCACCGCTCGAAGCTCAAAGCTCGCCGCTCGAAGCTCGCAGCCCCTACAAATTCCTCGGCAGCAACCGCCGCAACATAACCATCGTCGTTCATTCTCCCGGCATCGCTTTCCTGCCCGACGATCAGCTGAATGTCCTCACCCGCATGCTGGAAGCCTGCAGGATGAACATGGGAGACGTAGCCATCGTCAATCACGCCGCCGCACCCGTGATCATTGCCCCACTGAAACAACAGCTGCAGCCCGCCTTTATACTCCTGTTCGGTCCCAAGCCCCCGGACATCGGGCTCCCCATGGACTTTCCCGTTTTTAAGATCCAGAAATACGACCAGTGCACCTACCTCACGGCCCCTTCGCTGGAAGAGCTGGTCGCACCCGGCGACGAAAGCAGGCTGCTGAAAAGTAAACTGTGGGTTTGCCTGAAAACAATGTTTGAAATATGAACGCCATCAACCATAAGCCCACGCTGATCTTCGCTACCAACAATGTCCATAAAGTGGAAGAGATCCAGGCAGCCATCGGCGATCAGCTGGAAGTGATCAGCCTGAAGCAGGCAGGCATTGACATCGACATCCCTGAGCCTCATGAAACGCTGGAAGCCAATGCATCTGAAAAATCATCCACGATCCATAGGCTCACGGGAAATGACTGCTTCAGCGAAGATACAGGACTGGAAGTGGACGCGCTGAATGGAGAACCCGGCGTAAAAAGCGCCCGCTATGCCGGAGACGACAGGTCGTTCAGCAACAACATCGACAAACTATTGCATAAGCTGCAGGGGCACACCGACCGTAAAGCCCGCTTCCGTACCGTCATCTCCCTCATCCGAGACGGGCAGGAACACCTGTTCGAAGGCATCTGCGAAGGCCGCATCCTCGCCAACCCCGCAGGCGAACAAGGTTTCGGCTATGATCCCGTCTTCACACCCGATGGCGCTACCCGCAGCTTTGCAGAGATGAACATGGAAGAAAAAAATCATTACAGCCATCGACGGAAAGCAGCCGATCAGCTGGTGGCTTTCCTGAAAATGCAGCCCCGTCGCTAAACCATTGCTTATGCCAAAGACAAAAATTACACTGCCCGAACATTTCACCTTTACAACCGAGATCCCCATTCGCATCACCGACCTCAACTACGGAGGACATGTCGGCAACGATTCCATCCTGTCCATCCTGCACGAGATAAGGATGCAGTTCCTGCGACACCACGAATACACGGAGCTGGACCTGGCCGGCACAGGTATCATCATGGCGGATGTAACCATCGAGTTCAGGAGCGAAGTCTTCTATGGAGAAAGTATCAAAGCCTCTGTGGCGGCCGGCGAATTTTCGAGAGTGGGATTCGATATCTACTATAAGCTGGATAAGCTGGCAAATGAGAAATGGGTCACCGTGGCCCTGGCCCGCACCGGTATGGTATGCTATAACTATTCACTGAAAAAGATCGCTTCGGTCCCTAAAGAAGTCTGCACCAGGCTACTATCGTAACATCGTAGCTACAAGCTGACAGCTACAAGCCGGACCTAAATAAACCCCTTGCAGCTTGAAGCTTGTAGCTTGCAGCTATTAGCTTGAAGCTGTCCAAATCCTCCAGCTCTCCTCCGCCTGCCCGATCAGCATATCGTACCCATTTTCCACAAGGGCTCCCCGCTCCTCCCCTCGCCTGAGGAACAAGGTCCTGGCCGGGTTATATACCAGGTCGAACAAAAAATGCTCCGGACCAATGACCTCATAGGGCAGCGAAGGACATTCATCCACTTTGGGATACATGCCCAGGGGAGTCGTGTTGATCACCAGCTTATGCCTGCGTAAAATATCCGCAGTCACCTCCTCGTAGCGCAGGACCCCATACCCTACATTCCTGGAAACATACAAATAATCGATCCCAAGCTTCCGAAGCACATACTCCACCGCTTTCGAAGCCCCTCCCGTACCCAGGATCAACGCCCGGTCATGATGAGGTTGCAGCTTCCGGACAAGGGACGCTTCAAATCCAACAGTATCCGTATTGTATCCCCGTAATACGCCATCGACGATCCTTATGCAGTTACATGCATCGATCGCCGCGACAACAGCATCTTTCTCATGGAGAAAAGGAAGCACCGCCTGCTTGTAGGGAATAGTAACATTCAAGCCGCAAAGCCCGGGGTTCCGCAGCACGGTCCGCAGCTCCGCTATATCCTCTATGGGATAGAGATCATACCGGCAATCGGTGATGCCCAGCTGCCGGAATTTTTCCGTAAAATATTTCTGCGAGAAGGAATGGGAAAGAGGGAATCCTATCAGGCCGAATATTCTCATTTAACCCCTTCTTTATCCAGGAACAAATGGAAGGTGTCCCCCCGGAGGCCGACGCGCATCGCTTCCATGGCAATGACCTCGGTAGGAGCGATATTACCCAGGTTCACATTGCAGCCGATCAGCTCGATGAAATAAAGCTGCTGCGCCTTCTGGGGAGCTTCCCAAAGTATTTTTTCTGCCGGTATCTGTGTAAGGATCTCCTGTACCAGGCCCTCGCGCACCTCGCCGCTGCCGCGATAGATGCCGACATTACCCGCTTCGCGGGCCTCGGCGATCACATAGGTAGCGCCGGCGCTCAGCTCCGCACGCATCAGCTCGATCCATTTATAGGGAGGAATGATATGCTCGGCATCCTTACTGCCTACTTCGCTCAACACCGTTCCATATTTGGTGAGCTTTTCGATATAGCCGCATTTCTCCGCATGCGGAATGGTGATCGAGCCATCGCTGACTTCCATATGGGTAATACCATAATCCTTACACACGGAAATATAGTCCTGGAATTGGCCGCGGATGAGGAAAGCCTCGAACAACGTACCTCCAAAATATACAGGCAGGTCATATGACTGATAAACTTCTATCTTCTCTCTGAGGTTGGGCGTGACGAAGGAGGTGCCAAACCCTAATTTTACAATATCTACATGCGGATGGGCCACGCTGAGAAAGCTCTTGGCTTCCTCTATGCTCAACCCCTTGTCCATAACCATCGTAATGCCATGTTGGCGCGGCTTCAACATCCTTTCCGGAATCTGCGTAAGTTTGAAATTCATCCTCTTTTATTGTTTCTTTCGTGATTAAAGTCTTTGGCTCGGTGCTCCCTTACGAGGCGCAAATGTATGAATCGTCCACGACAAATTTCACATTAAAAAATTCGCGATAATGTAATGGCTAGATAGACTTATTCTTTTTATACCGGGCGATGATATCCACCACTGGCTGGTATTGCAGGATCACCGGGTTCAGCTCAAGTAGTTTCTTCAGGAGCTTCGGCGATTTGGCCATGGCTTTCTCCAATTGCAGCAGGCCCTCTTTTGATCTTCCCAGGGCAAAATAAATGGCGCTGAGGTAAAAGACGAACAAAGGCTTCCCCCCGGTGATTCGGATAGCCGCCTCCACCTGCTCCAGCGCCTCTTCGAAGAATTCCGCATTGTAAAGACAACGGATAAGCGCTTCCCAGCTGGATATATTTCGGGGCCTCATCCGGACCACATTGGAAAAGAATTGTATGGCTTCCTTGAATTCCCCCAGCTGCATCTTGCACTCCCCCATCGCCAGGTTATATTCAGGCTGCATGGTGTGAATGCGCATGGCTGCCTCCAACTGCTTGACAGCCTGCCCCCACTGCCCCTCATTGATATAGGTACAGGCAAGCTTGTAGTAAAGCTTGCTGTCATCCGGGTTCAAATGTGAAGCCTTCCGGTAATAAAAGCGGGCCTGGGCATAATTGTCAAGCTTATCATAGCAATGCCCAATCGCCTCGTAGATCACGTCCTCGGGCCGGGACAGCTCCAGCACCTTCTCCAGTGATTCAATGGCATCACGGTATTTGCGGAGACGAATGTAAGCGTCCCCCATGTTCCGGTAGGCATAGTCGAATTTTTCGTCTATTACCAGGGCATATTTATAAGCGTCCACCGCTTTCTCATACAGCTTCAGACCCTGGAAAGCCGCCGCCAGGTTGAACCAGGCCAGCTCGCTATAAGGATTATCGTCGATGATCTGCTGATGAAGCCGGATGCTTTCTTCATTCCGCCCGGTGAAATCAGTCCAAAAGCAGATCTTATACAGGGCCTCCTCATTTCCCGGGTCCTGCTCTAAGATCAGCTTCAGACAGTCGAAGATCTTGTCAAACTCCTCATAATCGTCATATACGTCCGCCAGCTCGAACAAAAGCTCTATACGCTCCTCCCCTTCAAAATGCAGCAGGGCATTCTCTAATAATGCGACAGCCTTCTCCTGTTGGTCAAGTGCCAGGTAAGCGTCCGTCTTCAGTATATAAAGGTTGATATCAGCGCCGTCCAGCAGCTCCGCCTGCTCCAGAATGGCCAAGGCTTCAAAATACCGGCGGGTGGCGATCATCAGGTCCGCCTTTTTGATCAGGAGGGCCGCAGAGTAGGGATATTGCCCAATGCCGATCTCCACCGCTTCTATCGCCTGAGGCAAGTCCTCCGTATCATCAAAATAGTCAATTATCTTTTCAAAAGCTTCTTCCTCCAGGAACGAATGCTGCCGCCCATTCTTCAGATCCTGATACTGCTTCAGCAACTCCTTCATTTCATCCCGGTCCTGATGGTATGGATTTTCTTGCATGTGCTTAAGGTTATCGTAATTTACAGTATTCCCCCTTATCCGCAAATTTTTTACCCCCGGGGAGCAACCCAAATCCTTCGGAGGACGTACTTATTAACAGAGATTTGACCATTGTGGAAAGAATCCTGGGATTAAAATCCCCTTAAAATGTAACCTTTTCTTTACCACAGCGTTAAAGATTTATTAAAATTTAGGATAAGCGGTTAAAAAAGTCCCAATTTTTTTCACTACATTTGTAACCAGAATGCAAAAACCAAGAACCATACGGATGAGAAAGATGCTGCGACACATGGTTGTCAGTACCTTCCTGCTTGCAGTGGTCGGTTTGGCTTTTGCGAGCAAAGGCGGCGGCGGAGACAAAAAGAACAACAAAAGCGTCCCTCTCAAGACTGAGTTCACGCCCATCCGCACCACCGGTAACTTTACCCTGAAATCAACTCCTGCTTACAGTGGCAGCTTCTTCCTGGGACAGGAAAAGACAAAGACAACGATCTCCTTCAATACCCTCGTTACTTACGAGAATGGCAACAGCGTATTCATCATGCCTTACAAATACAAGGTGAATATTCCTGGTGTCAATGACGGCAACGCCAGGACAAACCTCCAGTTGCTGGATCTCCGGATCAAAATGCACCGCTAAGCTGTTCCGATAGATTTATCCCCCGATTTTCATTTTCTTGCTCTCTTCATAGTTCATCTCCCGATAACCCGACTTCGGTATATCGAATTTTGAAACGGGTACAGGATTCAGGCTGATCCTCGACACCCTGTAGCTGATCTTGACTTCCCCGCTGGCGAGCTCATATTCCAGGGGTAATCCTTCCAAATTGCGGAAAGGGGGATCATATTCCTTGTTCTCGGTCAGAAGGTCCTTCGTATAGAACACGGTGATGGTGGAGCCCGAATGGGTCGTTGCAGTAGCTTTCTGGCATTTATACCCGGCTATTTCCTTCGTCTCGCTGGTAGTCGTCTTAAAGACCATTCCGTCATAAAGCCGGTTCCTTTCCTTCCAATTGTCAGGGTTCAGCCGGATCAGCAGCTTCTGTCCGCTGACCTCCTTGAGAATGACACCGAAACCCGTACTGGCATCAAAAATAACGGTAGAGGAAAAGATGGGGCTGACAATCTCGCTCCGGCTTTTGTTGCCCTTTATATAAACGGTATGCGTGGCATTTTCACTGACTGAAGAAGTCTTGCCATTGACGACGGAATAGTCGTATACAAGCGTTAGCTCGGATACTTTCTTTTGCGCGGTCTCCGGTTCCATATGCGGCAGGAACAAAGCTCCTGCTGCGGCGATCAAGGTTAGTACTTTCATTGGCTTGGCCTTAACTATCTGTTATCTATAGCTATTAAAAATAAGAAAGACCATTGAGAACCACAAATCCGCCCTTTGGATGCCCTCCGCAGCTATTTACGGGTCTTTTGCGCCTGCTTTTGCGCTTCCTGCATTTGCTCCAGCCGCTCCTGCCACTTGGATTTCGTTTTGGGCTTGCTCCTGTTCTCCTGCAGCTTTGCCAGTATCTTATCGTGATCGATGATATAGTTCTGAATGACGAATTGAAGAATAAGGGTAATGACGTTGGAAACGGTATAATACCAGGTCAGCGCCGATGCCAGGTTGTTGAAGAACAACAGCAGCATGACAGGCATGATGTAAGGCATGTATTTCATGGCCGGATTGCTCTGGTCAGGCGTCATGCTCATCCCATACAGGGAGATCAGGAAGCTGGTGACCACGGCCAGCAAAGCAAAAAGACTGACATGGTCGCCATAACCCGGAATAGAAAATCCGAAATGCAGGACACTGTCATAGGTCGAAAGGTCCGGGCTCCAGAGAAAGGATTCCCCCCGCAGACCGATATTGGAATTAAAGAAACTGTATAGTGCGAAGAAGATAGGTATCTGTAACAAGGCTGGGATACAGCCTCCCAAAGGATTCACGCCCGCCTCACGGAAAAGCTTCATCTGCTCCATTCCCACCTGCTGCTGATCATTCCCTACCCTTTTTTTCATAGCCTCGATCTCCGGCCGCAGTGCCTTCATTTTGGCGCCGCTGAGGTAGCTGCTGTACACCAGCGGAGAGGTGATCAGGCGGATAAAGAGCGTCAGCAAAAGGATCGCGATCCCAAAGCTGGCGATATGCGCCTTAAAGAAGTTGAACACAGGCATGATGATATACACGTTGATCGGGCGCACAAAAGAATATACGCCGCGGCCCAGGTCGATGATCTTGGTCATGCCGGTCGCCTGGCTTTCCAGGATCTTGAAATCGTTGGGACCGTAATACAGCTGGAAAGGCAAACTGCTGGACGCGGCAGCGGCAAATTTAGTCTGCATGTTCACCTCCGCCCGGGCCAGCGTATTGCTCGTGTCATTGTTATCCCTCACCAGGTGCACATTCCCTCCGGTAAAGCTGTTGCCCTGGCCTGCAATAAGCGACGTATTGAAGAACTGCTGGGTGACCGACAGCCATTTCACAGGCTTTTCAAAAGTTCTCTCAGATTTTTGCGATATAAAATCGAATGTTTCGTCCTCATAATAGCAAAAGCTGATCAGCCTTCTCTCCACGCTTGCATGCCGCTGGGTGCGTCCCACATAAGCATGCCAAGCCAGGTTAAAGGTATTCTGCGTAAACAGCTTGTCCACGCCATTGGCGGTCACGTTCCAGTCGATGCGGTAATCATTGGGACGAACGGTGAATTGGTGTATGATGGACTGCCCGCCGGGCGTCGGTAAGGTATAGCTCACGGTCTGACTGCCATCCGCATTCTTCACCAGTTGGCCCCCATGAAAATAAAGATCGGCGATCTGCAGCACTCCGCCGGCGCCGGTATTGATGGAATAAGAAAGGCGGTTATCCGTACCCGGTGCCACCAGCTTCACGGGCGTGCTGTCGTAGGATTTGAAATTCTTCAGCTCGACAGACGCCGGCTGGCCGCCCTTATTGCTGAAAACGATCTTCAACAGCTCGTTCTCCACCGTAAGTGATTGCTCCGTTCCATTGATAACGTTGTTGATACCGTTGGTGTCAAGTGTGGTCGTCGTCCTGGCGGTATCCCGCAGTTTTGCCTCCGCCGCCTGCCGCGCCTTCACTTTGGAAATGGAGTCTTCGATGAGTCTCCGTTGCGCCTCCAGTTGGTGGCTATTCTTGGTGGAAAGATATAAGTAGGCAAATAATAATAGTCCCAGCAGCACAAATCCAATAACCGTATTGCGATCCATTCCCATTATGATAGCTTTTAAAGAAGTGCAAATATAGGGATAAGGGGGCCCGGCGCGAGCCCGGACCCCCTTATTTTACGAATAATTATATCATCTCGCTTTGCAAAAGCGGGTTACGCACCGCGTTCTTCGCTTCGGCGAACTCTTTGGCTGCCTTGATGAAATGAACAAAAATAGGCTGCGGGCTTTCCACCGTGCTTTTCAGCTCCGGATGATATTGCACCCCGATAAAGAAAGGATGATGAGGCAGCTCGATGATCTCCACCAGGCCGCTTTCCGGGTTGGTGCCGCTGGGGGTCATACCGGCCTGCTCGAACTGGCTTAGATACGCATTGTTAAATTCCCACCTGTGACGATGCCTTTCGCTGATCTCGGGCTTCCCGTAGATCTGCATGGCCAATGACCCCTCTTTCAGGACACAGGGATAAGCTCCCAGCCGCATCGTCCCCCCCTTGGCCGTCACCTGCTTCTGCTCTTCCATCAGGTCGATAACAGGATCCGGCGTATGAAGATCCATTTCGGTCGAATGCGCACTCTTGAGTCCCAATACATTACGGGCAAATTCAATGACAGCCATCTGCATACCCAGACAGATGCCGAAGAAAGGCAATCTGTTCTCACGGGCATATTTTACGGCAATGATCTTCCCTTCCACCCCGCGATGCCCGAATCCAGGCGCCACGAGCAATCCGTCCAGGTTGCCCAGCTTCTCTGCGACATTCTCGTCCGTAATGAACTCGCTATGCACATTCACCACCTGCACCTTGCATTCATTCATCGCACCCGCATGCACAAAGGATTCCAGGATGGACTTGTAGGCATCCTGCAGCTCGATGTACTTGCCGATAAGGCCGATGGTCACTTTACTTTTGGGATATTTCAGCTTATCCAGGAACTCCTTCCAGCGGGACAGTTCAGGCTCATGAAAATGCGTAATATTCATCTTCTTGAGACAGATCAGGTCCAGCTTCTCCCGCATCATGGTCAATGGCACTTCATAGATCGTAGGCATGTCAGCCGCTTCGATCACCGCCTCCGGTTTAACATTACAGAAAAGGGCCACTTTCTTTTTAATATCCGGCGACAGGGGCTCTTCCGTCCGGCACACGATGATGTCCGGGTGTACGCCTTCCTGGCTCAGCAGCTTCACGCTATGTTGTGTAGGCTTTGTCTTCAGTTCTTTGGCAGCTTTCAGATAGGGGATCAGCGTAAGGTGCACCACCACACAATCTTCCTCGGGCATCTCCCATTGCAGTTGACGGACTGCCTCAATAAAAGGAAGGGACTCGATATCCCCCACCGTACCACCCAGCTCGGTGATGATGATGTCATATTTATTGCCCTGACCCAGCAGCAGCATTCTCCGCTTGATCTCGTCGGTGATATGCGGGATCACCTGCACCGTCTTGCCCAGGTAGGCGCCCTCTCTTTCTTTATTGATGACAGTCTGGTAGATCCTGCCGGTGGTTACGTTGTTGGCCTGCGATGTATATAGGTTCAGAAAACGCTCGTAATGTCCCAGGTCCAGGTCCGTCTCAGCGCCATCCTCCGTCACAAAGCATTCGCCATGCTCGTAAGGATTCAGCGTCCCTGGATCTACATTAATATATGGATCAAACTTCTGAATGGTTACCCTTAGTCCCCTGGCTTGCAGCAGCTTGGCCAGTGAAGCCGCGATAATTCCTTTGCCCAATGAAGATGTCACGCCACCTGTAACAAAAATATACTTCGCCATAAAATGGTCAATTAATTTATTATTAAATGCATTGTTTTATTGTTGGGCGACAGGCAAAAAACAATAACTTACATCACCGGTCCATACTTCATCAAATGGCGAAAATGACCTGGGGTCTTGCTTCCTTCTTACAGTCGAATCGGAAGCAAACAATGACAATTGTAATTTTGATCTTATTTCTGCAAACCTGTCTGAATTGACCTGCTGAGAACCAACAGAAAAGGGAAATTCCTAGAGGTCATGTAAAGGTACAGTTATTTCTATTCGCGCCCAAAAAAAACGGCCGGAGGCCGTTTGCGCGAAGCGCCATAAAGACACGCCACAGGCGTGTCGCCCGAAGGGCCATCATTAGCGGCCTAAATAACCCCTCCCAGACCGTCAGGTCAACCTCGCCTATTTAATCTCCCCAGACCGTCAGGTCAATCTCGCCTCCCTAAACCCACCCACACCATCAGGTCAACCTCCCATAAAAAAGACCACCCATCGGGCGGTCTATCAAAACAAATTAACTATTTCTTCTATCTGTACGATGCCAGCGAGAAAGTCGATCCCGATCTGGAATCTTCCTGATTTTCGGATTGAGAAGAGACATTCTTCGATACTTCCCTCGCAGAAGTCAGTTTCTCAGAGTGACTGAGCTTTACGGCATGTAGTACCGTAATGGTCAGGATCTCCACGGCTAGAACAACAAGGGTTGTGGTCTTTCCTTTTTTCATGGTGTAATTGGATTTACAAATTGTTTCTTTGGGATTGATTAACTGTGCTTTAGGTTTCATAAAGCAATAATCAAACGCAAGATAGAGCCATTTTATTACCCTTGCAATCGTAAAATTCCGGGTTAACCCCCACATTTTCAACAAGTTTTGTCCTATTTACCCCGCACATTTTATACTAATAAATAATATGATTAAGAGTTGGACTATAAGGGTTCATACAGTCTGGCATGTAGTCCCTGCTAATGCCTTTACTATAGTTCTACCTAAGTATTAGTCTTTAGCAATTTTATCATAGCTGGCCACGAGGCCCTTAATAAGGGAGGAGCTAAAACCCTGGTGCTCCATTTCGTTCAGCCCGGCAATGGTACATCCCTTGGGCGTCGTTACTTTGTCGATTTCCTGCTCCGGATGGGTGCCTTTTTTCAACAGTAGCTCGGCGGCCCCTTTAACGGTCTGGGCGGCAATCAGCGTCGCCGTGGCCGCATCAAACCCTATTTCGATCCCCCCCTGGATATTGGCCCTGATATAACGCATGGCAAAGGCAGTTCCACAGGCGCCCAGGACGGTGGCCGCATCCATCAGCTTTTCATCGATCCTCACCGCTTTGCCCAGCTGACCAAAGATATCCTGGACATACTGCAGCTGCTCCTCATTGACATTTTGCGCCGCAAGACAGGTCATGCTCTCCTGTATGGCAATGGCGGTGTTGGGCATGGCCCGGACGATAGGCACCCTCTTTCCCAGGCTTGCAGCAATATGCCCGATGCTGATCCCCGTCACTACCGAGACGAGCACATGCTTTTCTTCATTGAACTCCTCCCGGAGCGAGCCCAGAATATCATTTACCTGGAAAGGCTTCACGGCCAGGATGACCAGGTCCGCATAACGCAGCGCTTCCGCATTCTTATCGCTCACCAGTACGCCTTTCCTTTCCAGCGCATGCAGGGTCTGTATATTCCGCTTTGTCACCAGTATATGCTTGGGCTGAACAAAGCCGCTTTGTATCAACCCCTCCGCGATGGCAGTGCCGAGATTGCCGCCGCCAATGATGGCTATTTTCTTATTCATTATGGTATTAATAATATTGCTCTTTAGCCAGGTAATTCCGCACATAATCTCCTACTCCTTCTTCCAGCGAATAGAATTTCTCCGTATATCCGGCTGCACGCAGCTTATCCATAGTGGCCTCGGTGAAATATTGATATTTGTCCCGGATGTCTTCCGGCATATCGATAAAAGTAATGCTCGGCGTCAGGTCCAGTCCGGCAAAAGTGGCCTTTGCCAGGTCCTCGAAGCTCCGCGCCTTACCCGTCCCAAGATTATAAATGGCGGAAGCAGGCCGGTTCTCCATTAGCCAGTAACACACTTTCAAGAGGTCCTTCACATATACAAAATCCCGCAGCTGCTGGCCATCCTTGTATTCAGGCCGATGGCTCCTGAACAACTTTACATTGCCGTTGGCCCTGATCTGGTTGAAAGAATGAAAGATCACGCTGGCCATTCGCGCCTTGTGATACTCATTGGGACCATATACATTGAAAAACTTCAGCCCCGCCCAGAAAGGAGGGTGATCCTTCTGCTCCAGGACCCATTTATCAAACTCATTTTTCGATACCCCATAGGCATTCAACGGCTGCAGGCGGGGAATGAGGGCGTGATTGTCCTCGTACCCCAGCTCTCCGGCCCCATAGGTTGCCGCGGAAGAAGCATAGACCAGTCCTATCTGCCTGGCAGTACAATAGTTCCAGATCTTTTGGGAATAGGCAACGTTCAGGTGTTCATGAACAGAATAATCGAACTCCGTGGTATCTGTGCGGGCGCCAATATGAAAGACAAATCGGATACGGGGTTGATTCTTCTCCAGCCAGTCGAAGAACTTCTCCCGCCATACCTTACAGGCGAATTCCTTTCCCTGTAAATTGCGTTCCTTTTCCTCGTCGCCAAACTCATCCACCAGGATCAGGTCCTTTAGCCCATGCTGGTTCAGAAAACCCACCAGGCAGCTGCCGATAAAACCCGCAGCACCCGTCACGACAATATATTCCTTCTGTGCTTTGATCGTTCCTTCCATATTATTCCATTTCAACCAGTCCCGTCATATAATTTTCGATGGTTTGATCATATTTATCCTTCCATTCATTCACCGTACCCCACTCCATTCCATCTACTTCAAAAGACCCGTTGGTAACAAATCCGATCTCTTCGTAAGGCAGCTTGCCCAATGCTTTCCTGAAACTTTCCACCTTGTCGGGAGCAACGCTGACGACCACCCTGCTTTGGGCTTCTCCAAACCAGTAAGCATCCTTACGGATCTCCGCATCCGAAGCCACTACATCGAAACCCAGGCCATTGGGAAAAGCGGACTCAGCCAGCGTGATGAACAGCCCGCCTTCGCTTACATCATGCGCGCTGCGGACCAGCTGCCCACGGATCAGCTTGCTCAGCGTATCCTGTAATAACAGCTCTTCTTCCAATTCGAAATGCGGGGCCGGGCTATACTCGACACCTTTTAACTTATGCAGGTACTCCGATGAGCTGATATCGTTGCTGCTCTTACCTAATAAAAAGATGATGTCTCCCTCTTCCTTGAAGTTCAGCGTCATCTTGTCCTTTACGGATTCCAGCAACCCCACCATGCCGATCGTAGGCGTAGGATACACCGCGCCTCCGGGATGCTGGTTATAGAAACTGACGTTGCCGCCCGTCACCGGTGTGTCGAACTTCCGGCAGGCCTCGCCCATGCCTTTGATGGCATTGACAAACTGGTAGTAGACTTCCGGTTCGTATGGGTTACCGAAATTAAGACAGTTAGTCACTCCAAGAGGTTGGCCGCCGCTGCATACGATGTTCCTGGCTGCTTCCGCCACGGCGATCATCGCCCCTTTATACGGGTCGGCGAATACATAGCGGCTATTGCAGTCCGTTGTCATCGCCAACGCCTTGCCAGAACTTCGGTCCTGAGCGTCGCTCAGTCCTCGTTCGGAACCTTCACTTCGTTCGGTTCCCTTTGCCAGCACGACGGCCGCATCGCTGGGCTGGTTCGTGGAAGTGTTGGCAGTACCCACCGTACTGTCGTATTGGACAGCTATCCATCTCTTGGAAGCAATATTGGGCAGGGCCACCAGCTGCTCGGCAATGCTCCGCAGATCATCCGGCACCTCGATGGCGGCAGGATCAAAAGCCTTGATCTTTGAGAGATAACCCGGCTCTTTGTAAGGCCGGTCATACTGGGGAGCGCCGCCGCCCAACACCAGCTCATAGGCGGGGATCTCAGCTTCCAGCATTCCATTCATATAGAAACGAAGGATGCCGTCGTCCGTTACATGACCGATCGTAGCGGCAGGAAGATCCCATTTTTCGAAAATGCCGACCACTTCCGCTTCCCGGCCTTTTTCAACGACCATCAGCATACGCTCCTGGCTTTCACTGAGCAGAAGCTCCCAGGCCTTCATATTTTGTTGACGGGCAGGCACCTTATCCAGGTCGATATGCATACCCACCTCTCCCTTTGCGCTCATTTCGGAAGTGCTGCAGATGATGCCCGCGGCGCCCATATCCTGCATGCCCACCACAGCCCCTGTTTTGATCACCTCCAGGCAGGCTTCCAGCAATTTCTTTTCCTGGAAAGGATCACCCACCTGTACGGCAGGAAGTTCCTTGACGCTTTCGCCGGTGATATTCGCGCTGGCGAAAGAAGCGCCTCCCATGCCATCCTTGCCCGTAGCGCTGCCGACAAAGATCACAGGGTTTCCCGTTCCCTTGGCAGTGGCGGAGATGGTCTCTCCGTTTTTTAGTATCCCTACGCTCATGGCATTCACCAGTGGGTTGGTGTGGTAACAGTCTTCAAAATAAACTTCACCGCCTACGGTCGGCACGCCAAAACAGTTTCCGTAATGACCAATGCCATGGACCACCCCGGACAGCAGGTGCTTCGTCTTGGACTCTTTCAGATTGCCGAAGCGAAGGGAGTTGAGGGAGGCGATCGGCCTTGCCCCCATGGTAAAGATATCACGATGGATACCCCCCACGCCCGTTGCAGCGCCCTGGAAAGGCTCCAGCGCCGAAGGGTGATTGTGCGACTCTATCTTGAATACGACGCCATAACCGTCCCCGATGTCCATCAGACCGGCATTTTCCTCGCCGGCCTTCACCAGCATCTTCTTCCCATCGCGGGGAAGGGTCTTCAACCATTTGATCGAGTTCTTATAGCTGCAGTGCTCGCTCCACATGGCGCTGAAAGCGCATAGCTCTGTAAAGTTGGGAGTGCGGCCGAGTTTCTGTTGGATCAATTCGAATTCTTCCGGGGTAAGTCTAAGCTCTTCGGCTGTTTTTGCGCTTATTTCCATGTTATTTTATAAGAGACCGCAAAAGTACGAAATCCCTCCGTTAATCCCCCTTGGTGCATCCCTTCAAGGGAAAAATTGAATAAATGAATATGAATCAGTAGGTTTGTCCCGTATGCCTTCCAATAAAAGAATTGCTTTTGTAGCCAACACCAGCTGGAGCATCTACAATTTCAGATTATATCTCCTGAAAAAACTAATAGAGCAAGGCTTTTCCGTCTTTGTGCTCGCCCCCCGCGACGAGTATACGGAGAAATTCGAGGACATTAAAGGACTCACTTTTATCCAGCTGAATAAATTCCGGGCAAAAAGCATTTCCCCTATTCATAATATCCAGCTGCAACGAGAGCTGGCCCTCCATTATCGTCAGATCCAGCCGGGCCTCATCTTCCATTACACCGTTAAAGCCAATTTATACGGCTCCAGGGCAGCCGCCAGGACCAAATGTCCTTCCATCAGCGTCTTTACAGGCCTGGGCTATGCATTTTCAAACAGGTGGTTCCGGGCCTTCGCACAGGCAAAGCTCCGGAAGGCATTGAGACACAATATCCAGACATGGTTTCTCAACAAGGATGACGAACAGCTTTTTATAGAGAAGGCCCTGGTAAAGAAAGAAAAAGCATTTATTCTGCCGGGGGAAGGCGTGGACACCGCGGCTTTCTACCCAGCCCCATCCGCAGCAGATAAAAAAGAAGTGGTCTTCCTGCTCATCGCCAGGATCATCAGCCATAAAGGTATCCATGAGTTTATCCGGGCCGCCGAGCTGCTGAAACAAAAAGGCCTGCCGGTGCAGTGCCAGCTGCTGGGATTTTTTGACGAAGGCAGCCCCATTGCCATTTCGCGGCGGCAGGTGGAAGAATGGCAGGAAAAGAACTTGATACAATACCTGGGTGACACGGACGACGTGGCTCCATTCATCGAAAAGGCAGACTGTGTCGTTCTGCCCTCCTACCGGGAAGGAATGCCGTTAAGCCTGCTGGAAGGCGCCAGCATGTGCAAGGGACTCATCGCCACCGACACGCCCGGTTGCCGGGAGGTGGTCCGGGATGGGGTCAACGGCTTCCTCTGTAAAGAAAAGGACGGCGCCGACCTGGCCGGCAAAATGGAAAAATATTGTCATCTGACAGGAGATCTTCGTCGCAGGATGGGCGAAGCAGGCCGGGAGCTGGTCCTTCAACATTTCACCCGGGAGATCGTCGCAGATATTTACCTCGATAAAATAAAGGCCCTGCTGACGCCCCGGCAGGAACATCGATAGCCATGCACATCCTTTTGTTTATTATTTATGCGGCCGTCCTGGGATGGATCATCACCCGTCGACCTTTCTTCAGGGACATCCAGCCCGGCATGCTGCTCGCCTTTTTTGCGCTGCGGATAGCCGCAGGATGCCTGCATACCTGGGTCGCATATAAATATTATCCCAACCACGGAGACATATGGCTTTTCTTCCAGGATAGCTTTGTCACCCGCCACCTGTTGTTCACCGACTTCCATGCCTTCTGGGCAGACAACTCCTCCCTCGCCTACCTGCCGCATAACCTCATCGAATGGACGCATGTGCTTTTCAACTTCCTGTCATTTGATAATTTCTATATCAACACCCTCTTCTTCACCTTCCTCACCTTCGGCGGTCACATCGCCCTGTTCCGCGTTTTTTATGAAAGGTTTGGTCATGACACGCTTAGCGCAGCCTCCATGCTGCTGTTGCCTTCCGTCCTGTTCTGGACATCCTGCATGCACACCGAAGGGATCATTTACGCCATGCTGGGGTGGCTTTTCTATACCCTTCACCGCTCTTTCAGAACAGGTTGGACAACCGGCCGCATCCTCCTGGGCCTTGCGCTCACCGGCCTCACCATCTTCTTCCGCCCCGCCATCGCCATAGGATTGCTGCCCGCCCTTGCCTGGTGGACAGCAGCTGAAATGCACCTCCGCCGCCGTACCCTCCTGATCGCCGCAGCAGCGCTTATACTGCTTATATCCCTGCTCTCCTGGGCAAACCCTCCTATCCTCGCCCTGATCCCGCACACCCTCAGCTCCCGGCAACAGGAATATCAATCGCTTACCGGTAATTCCCGTATCCCCCTGCCCCTGCTGGAACCCACCTGGAATAGCCTGTGGCACGTCCTCCCGGACGCGTTATTCAATGGACTGTTCCAACCCACCCCCGGCGCCGGAGGACAGAAGATCTATCTCTTTTTCTCCCTGGAGCTTTATGCCATCTGGATCCTGGCCCTGCTGGCGCTTATCCGGGCTGCAAGCCACAAACGAAAAGCTCCTGCTCAAAACTCAAGGCTTGCAGCTTGCAGCTTGAAGCTTGAAGCTCAGAGCTCACAGCTCGCCGCTCTCAGCTCAAAGCTCGCCGCTCTCAGCCCCCAGCTCACCGCTCGCAGCTCACTGCTCGCAGCTTGTCTTCTTCTCGCCCTCCCCGGCATGCTCCTGATCGGCTACATCATCCCTTTCGTGGGTGCGATCGTCCGCTATCGTAGCATCTACCTTCCCTTCCTGCTCGCACCTTGCATGGCAACGTTGCAGGCCTCCCCTCCTTTCCTAAAATTGAAAAATGCATTAACCACCTACATTTTTAAATAAAAATCACAACATTTCACGATTCATTGAACAAAATGTGGATATTATTTTTAAAGCCTAAATTTTATTCAAAACCAGCTTAAACATGAGCAAATATCAATATATATCTAATATGTAATGGATTAGAATTATTTGATATGAATAAAAAAAACATAAAAAACACCTTCAAAATATCCAAAACATATTTTTTTTGACTTTTTTTGTTGATGCCTTTCCATATTTAGGCCCCGGATTCCAAAAAATTGTTTTATAGGCTGCGATGTTTTAGTTTCGCTAAAACTTTACAGCATGTCATCATTAAGATTTAAAGCCATCGACAATTTGACTACCACCGCAGAAAGCCAGCTACCTGGCTCTACCAAGATCACAGCTATCTTTGGTGAGAATGTATTCACGCTGAAAACCGCTCGTGAGTTTTTAAGTGACGAGGCCTATAAGAGTTTACTCGCATCCATCAAGGGTGGTAAGAAAATTGATCGTGTTGTTGCCAACCAGATCGCCTCCGGCATGCGGCAATGGGCGGAAGGGAAAGGTGTTACCCACTTCACACACTGGTTCCAGCCGCTTACGGGAACCACCGCAGAAAAGCATGATTCCTTCTTTACGATAAAGAGCGATGGTACGGCAATCGAAGAATTTGACGGAGCCGCCCTGATCCAGCAGGAGCCCGATGCCTCTTCCTTTCCCAGCGGAGGATTGAGAGCCACTTTCGAAGCCCGTGGTTATACGGCATGGGATCCCTCCTCTCCCGCCTTCGTCATGGAGATCGGAGCCGGCAAGACCCTTTGTATCCCCACTATCTTCGTATCCTACACGGGCGAGTCCCTGGATTACAAAGCGCCCCTGCTGAAAGCCCTGGCGGCCCTGGACAAGGCAGCTGTAGAGGTTTGTCATTATTTCGATAAGAACGTCAATAAGGTTACTGCCACGTTGGGATGGGAACAGGAATATTTCGTCATCGACGAAGGGCTGTTCAATGCCCGCCCCGACCTGGTCCTCAGCGGCCGTACCGTATTCGGTCACTCTCCCGCCAAAGGCCAGCAGCTGGAAGACCATTATTTCGGCAGCATCCCTGAAAGGATCTATGCCTTCATGCGTGACTACGAGCAGGAAGCCTATAAATTGGGTATTCCCCTGCGCACCCGTCACAATGAAGTGGCTCCTGCACAATTCGAGTGCGCTCCTATCTTCGAAGAGGTCAGCGTAGCCGTTGACCACAACATCCTGCTGATGGACGTCATGGACCGTGTAGCCCGCCGCCATCGTCTGCGCGTACTGCTGCATGAAAAACCTTTCGCTGGCATCAACGGCAGCGGCAAGCACAACAACTGGAGCATGGCCACGGATACAGGCGTGAACCTGCTGGCTCCCGGCAAGACGCCGAAGACCAACCTCATGTTCCTCACCTTCTTCGTTAATACCATCAAGGCGGTGTATGACTACTCCGACGTGCTGAGAGCTTCCATCGCCTCTGCCGGCAATGATTTCCGCCTGGGTGCCAATGAAGCTCCTCCCGCTATCATTTCAGTATTCATCGGTGAGTACCTGAGCAAGGTGCTGGCTGACGTGAAGGAAAGAGTGGGTGATAAGTTCGACGAGCAGGATGAGGCCATCCTGAAGCTGGACCTTCACCGCAGCATTCCCGAGCTGTTACTGGACAATACGGATCGCAACCGCACCTCTCCTTTTGCTTTCACAGGCAACAAGTTCGAGTTCCGTGCCGTAGGCAGCAACGCCAACTGCGCCAACGCGATGATCGCCGTCAACACCATCCTGGCTGAAACCCTGAAGAAATTCAAAAAGGATGTAGATGCCCTGATCGAGAAAGGCGACAAGAAAGAAATAGCCATCATGCACGTGATCCGCGAATACGTGGTCAGCAGCGAAAAAGTGCTGTTCGAAGGCGACGGTTACAGCGAAGAATGGCATCATGAAGCCGAAAGACGCGGTCTGCCCAACGTACGCACCACGCCGCTGGCCCTGGATGCAATGGTCACCGACAAGGCCAAGCACCTGTACGAAGCCAATGGCGTATACACCCACATCGAACTGGAAGCCCGTCACGAGATCGAGCTGGAAAAATATATCAAGCGCGTTCAGATCGAAGCCCGGGTCATGGGTGAGCTGGCTACCAGCCACATCCTCCCGGCTGCTATCAAATATCAGAATACACTGATTGAAAATATCAAGGGTCTGAAGGAACTGGGCCTGAAGGACAGCGCCTATTCCAATCAGAAAACCATCCTGGAAAAGATCTCCGAGCACATCAGCAAGGTCAGCGCGCTGGTGGAAAAGATGATCGAGGCCCGCAAGATCGCCAACGCCATCGGCGACACCCGCACCAAGGCCATTGCCTACAACAGCCAGGTGAAAGAGCCCTTCTTCGACGAGATCCGCTATTCCGTGGACAAGCTGGAACTGCTGGTCGACGACAATGAGTGGGTGCTCTCGAAATACCGCGAAATGTTGTTCTTGCGCTAAAAAGTGGTCGAAGGCCCCAATAGGTTAAAGTCTAAACAATCAAACCCCGCGTCTTGCGGGGTTTTTTGTCTTATATTGTAATACCTAAATAGCCACCCATGATCGGGTTCATAAAAATCACCTTTCGGCACCTCCGGCAGAACAAATTGTATTCCTCCATTAATATTATTGGGTTGGCGGCGGGTATTTGCTGTGTACTGCTGGCCGTACTGTATTGGAAAGATGAAACGAGCTTTGACAGCTTTCATCTAAAAAATCCTGATCTCTACCGCATTACCACGTCCATGTTGGACAAAAAAGGGGGCAGGAGATCCATCAGTGGCGGAACAGGCCAGGTACAGGGTCCCGCTTTTAAGGCAGGAGTGCCGGAGGTATCGGATTATGTAAGGGTGATGGGGGGTGATATTTCCGGGGACGTAATGACTGATAATAAAAGCCTTCATCTTAAGCTCTTGTTTGCAGACGAAAGCTTTTTCAACATCTTTTCCTTCCCTTTGCTGCTTGGAGATCCTACGACAGCTTTGAAGGATATTAATTCGGTGGTTATCACCGAATCCGCTGCTATAAGGCTCTTTAACAGTACGGATGTCATTGGCAAACAGCTTCAGCTGGACGCAGATCCCTCCGCAAAACGCCTGGGCAAACCATTGCTGATCACCGGTGTGGCAAAAAACATCAGGGAGAACTCATCCATTCAATTCGATCTGCTTCTGCCCATGAAATTCATGCAGCTTTCCTTTGAGGACAAGGCATGGCTTAATGCATACCTGGGTACTTTCGTGTTGCTCCGCCCAAATGCAGATAAAAATGCCGTCATTCAAAAGTTTAACAGGATCTATTCCCTCTATGCCAAAGATCAGGTCTCGGAGAACATAAAGACCTATGGCTTCGATCCCGAAATGAGTTATGGCTTGCAACCTGTCACCGACATGCATTTGCATCCTTTGGAAATGGGCCTGGAGGCTGGCGTTGTCAACGGCAGCAGCCCTGTTTTCTCTTACCTTTTTATGGCCATCGCTGTTTTTATCCTCTTAATGGCCAGCATCAATTTTATCAATATCAGTATTGCAGATTCTTTGAAAAGGGCCAAAGAAGTGGGCATAAGAAAAATAACAGGTGGCAGCCGTTCTCAGATCATCCTGCAGTTTCTCAGCGAGTCCGCCGTATTATGTGTAATTGCTTTTATGCTTGCCGTACTGCTGACAACACTTTCATTGCCCGTCTTTAATCATTTAACGAACAAGCACATTTTAATCATCGATTCCTTCAATGGACAGCTGCTTTCTACGCTCATAGCTATCCTCTCCGTTGTTACTCTGTTTACCGGCGTTTATCCCGCCCGGATCCTGTCAGGCTTCAACGCAAAGGAAGTACTGTATAACAAACAAAAACTATCCGGTCGTAATTTTTTCGGAAGAAGCTTGGTAGTGTTCCAGTTCTCCCTCGCCGTGTTCTTATTGATAGCTACGCTGGTTTATTACAAACAGATGAACTTTATACGAACCAAAGACCTGGGATACGATCCGCATCAGGTAATACTAACGCAGATTCCCGGGGACAGGGCGGTCACGCCCATTTATCGATTCATAAGGAATGAACTGGCAAAGTCGCCAGCTATAAAGGCAGTGTCTTTAGGCGGCGGGGAAAGCTCCTTTGAGGTAAAATTAGAGGATCGCACGGTCGAAGCGATCCATAAGGTAATTGATGGGAATTATTTATCCGTATTGGGGATCCCGCTTAAGGCAGGCCGTAATTTTTCACCTTCATTCCCAAATGACAGCAGCCATTCCGTTATTGTAAATGAAGCTTTTGTAAAAGCAGCCCGGCTTCAACACCCCATTGGCATACGGCTTAAGACAGATGAATATTTTGATAAGGAACCGAAGACCGTCATCGGCGTAATAAAAGATTTTCATGTTGGCTCTTTAAGAGAGCCCATAAAGCCTATGGTAATGTTCATGAGCAGCTGGTTTGGTGGCAGTATACTGGTGAAACTGGAGAAAAGCCGTCAAAAAGAAGGGATGGCAGCCTTGGAAAAAGCCTATAAGGCGGCGATCCCGCAGGCTGTTTATCAATACCAGTTTGTAGACGAACTGAACGCGAAGCAATATCAGCAGGAGCAACGCTGGCAGGAGATCATTACCATGGCCACAATGCTCTCCATTGCCATTTGCTGTCTGGGCTTGTTTGGTCTTGCCCACCTGGCAGCACATCAACGTATAAAAGAAATAGGCATCCGAAAAGTATTGGGTGCCACGGTAATGCAGGTTGTCACCATCTTGTCTTCCAGCTTTCTCAAATTGGTAGTGATCGCCATTTTAGTTGCCGCCCCCTTTGCATGGCTGATCATGAATAAATGGCTGCAGGATTTTGCTTACCGTATTGACATAGGTGCGGGTATTTTTATAGCTGCCGGATTGATTTCCGTATCTATCGCCCTGGTCACTGTAAGTTTTCAGTCGATCAGGGCGGCTATGGCCAACCCGGTGAAAAGTTTGAGAAGCGAATAGGGCACTTTAACAGATCGGGGCTTATCCAAGCCTCTCCCGCGTCCACTGCTGCGCAATCTCCAGCTGCTGCTTCATCGTCAGATGTGAATTATCCAGCACCACGGCATCCTCCGCTTTCCGAAGCGGGCTTACTTTCCGGTGTGAGTCGATATAATCCCGCATCTCCAGGTTATGCCTTACTTCTTCCAGGGTGACATTGGGATTTTTCTGGAAGAGCTCCTTGTACCTTCTTTGCACCCGCACCGATTCATCCGCCGTCATAAAGATCTTCAGCTCCGCATCGGGGAAAACAGTGGTCCCGATATCCCTGCCATCCATGACGATACCTTTATCCTTACCCATGTTCCGCTGTTGCGCCACGGCGAATTCCCTCACCGCCTTGACGGCCGCCACCTCGCTAACCTTCTCGGCAATTACCAGGTCACGGATGACGTATTCTACATTTTCTCCATTGAGCCACATTTCCGAGAGACCGGATTTGTGATTGGCGACAAACTCCAGCTTGATCTGCTGAAGGGCTTTCTGTACAGCTCCGGTCTGCGTCCAGTCGACATGATTACGGAGGAAATAGAGCGTAATAGCGCGGTACATGGCGCCGCTGTCAATATACTTGTATTTCAGGTCGCGCGCCAGCTGTCTGGCAAGCGTGCTCTTCCCTGTAGAGCTCCAGCCGTCGATAGTAATGATGATCGTTTTTCCTTCCATATACGCCGCCAATTTACAAAAAAAAGAGGCTGTCTCGTAAAATGGAGACAGCCTCTGTATGATTTATCCGGTGGTCACACCGGCCATATACGCTTAAGCTTCAGATTTCTCTTTTGCCTTTTCTTTCAGCGTGAATTTGATCTTCGTCTTTTCTTCGTCAAGATCAGCAACCAACACATCGCCGTTCTTGATGCTCATGTTCAGGATCTCTTCCGCCAGGGGATCTTCCAGGTATTTCTGGATGGCCCTGTGCAGCGGACGGGCGCCGAACTGTGCGTCGTATCCCTTGTCTGCGATGAAGTTCTTGGCGTCTTCCGTCAACTCCAGGGTAAAGCCCAGGGTATTCAGACGTTTCAGCACGCCCTTCATCAGGATGTCGATGATAGAGAAGATATGCTCCTTATTGAGGGAGTTGAAGATCACCACGTCGTCGATCCTATTGAGGAATTCGGGGCTGAAAGTACGTTTCAGCGCTTTCTCGATGACGGCCTTGTTGTTCTCGTCCGCATTTTGCGTACGGGCAGCCGTGGCAAAACCCACACCATCGCCGAAGTCTTTCAGCTGACGGACTCCGATATTCGAGGTCATGATGATCAGGGTGTTCTTAAAGTCCACTTTACGACCCAGACCGTCTGTTAATTGACCGTCATCCAGCACCTGTAACAGGATGTTATAGATATCCGGGTGAGCTTTTTCGATCTCATCCAGCAGGATGACAGAGTACGGTTTGCGACGGACTCTTTCGGTTAACTGACCGCCTTCTTCGTATCCTACATATCCCGGAGGCGCTCCGATCAGGCGGCTGACCGTGAATTTCTCCATGTATTCACTCATGTCGATCCGGATGAGAGAATCTTCCGAGTCGAACATATAGCGTGCCAGGGCTCTGGCCAGCTCGGTCTTACCTACCCCCGTGGGGCCAAGGAATATAAACGTGCCGATGGGCTTCTTGGGATCTTTCAGACCTACCCGGTTACGTTGGATGGCCTTCACCACTTTCTGGATGGCTTCGTCCTGTCCTACCACCATGCCGCGCATGTCGACAGACATGTTACGGAGTTTCTCGCTCTCAGCCTGCACCATTCTCTTCACCGGGATACCCGTCATCATGCTGACCACTTCAGCGATATTTTCCTCATCGATGGGATAGCGTTTGTGCTTGCTTTCTTCTTCCCATTCGTTCTTAGCCTTCTCCAGGTCTTCCTGCAGACGTTTTTCGGTGTCCCGCAGGCTGGCGGCTTCTTCGAACTTCTGGCTTTTTACCACCTTGTTCTTTTCATTCTTCACATCTTCGATCTTCTTTTCAAGGTCGACGATATTCTGAGGAACATTGATGTTCTTCAGATGGACCCTGGCGCCTACTTCATCCAATACGTCGATGGCCTTGTCGGGCAGCAGGCGGTCCGTCATATAGCGGTCGCTCAGCTTCACGCACGCATCGATAGCGTCATCAGAGTAGGTGACATTATGGTAATCTTCGTATTTCGATTTGATGTTGTTGAGTATCTGGATCGTCTCGTCTACACTGGGGGGATCTACCATTACTTTCTGGAAGCGGCGGTCAAGAGCCCCGTCCTTCTCGATATACATACGGTATTCATCCAATGTAGAGGCGCCGATGCACTGCAGCTCACCTCTTGCCAGCGCAGGTTTGAAGATATTGCTGGCGTCCAGCGATCCGCTGGCCCCGCCGGCGCCGACGATCGTGTGGATCTCATCGATAAAGAGGATCACGTCACGGTTCTTTTCCAGTTCGTTCATGATCGCCTTCATTCTCTCTTCGAATTGACCACGGTATTTGGTACCCGCTACCAGGGCAGCAAGGTCAAGGGAAATAACGCGTTTGTCGAACAGCACCCGGCTGACCTTGCGCTGTACGATGCGGAGTGCAAGACCTTCCACGATGGCAGTCTTACCTACTCCAGGCTCCCCGATGAGGATCGGGTTGTTCTTTTTACGACGGGAAAGGATCTGGGATACCCTTTCGATCTCTTCTTCCCTTCCGACGATGGGATCAAGTGCGCCCATTTCAGCCAGCCGCGTGATGTCCCTGCCGAAATTATCGAGTACAGGGGTCTTGCTCTTGGCATTACCCGCAGACCGGGCTTTTTGCTGGGAATACTTCTTTTCTTCGTCGAAATCGTCGTCGTTCTCTTCGGCGTATTCGCTCCGGATGTCGTTGCTTTTAACAACACCTAATTCGTTTCTGAACAAGTCGTAATCCACGTCAAATTGATTTAAGATTTGAGTTGCTATGTTTTCTTTGTTCTTTAATATAGAGAGCATCAGGTGTTCAGTCTCTACAGTGGGGCTTTTCAATGCTTTCGCTTCTAAAACCGTCACACGTATAACTTTCTCCGCCTGTTTGGTCAGGGGAAGACTATTGATATTGGCGATGTTCTTACCGGTCTTGTCCTTTACTGCCATTTCCACCTCCTTGCGCAACTCATACAGGTCCACATTGAAACTTTTCAAGATGCGGACGGCTGTATTATCACCCTCACGTATCAAACCCAGCAATAAGTGCTCCGTACCGATAAAATCGTTCCCCAGACGCAACGCTTCCTCCCTACTGAAAGATATGATCTCCTTTACCTGGGCTGAAAAATTGTTATCCATTTTTAAGTTATTGAGCTTTATACAATAATAACGAATATTTTTGACTTCTGTTTCCGCTGTTTTATTAACGGCCGTTAATAATATTTAAGTATTATGCAAGTCAAAATTGATACCAAGGAAAAATTTCATGCCATTACGATCAACGAATCCAATATTGCTGCTAATATGACAGCGGACCTCGAACAGTGTTTAAACCCCATCCTCCAAAAGGAAGTTAAAAACGTGGTGCTTATCTTAAAAGACACCCAAAACCTGGACGAAGCTGCTGCCGAGTGTTTGGTCCGTATCCAGCAGTCCTTCTACGATGCAGGCTCTTCCTTCGTTGTTTGCGAGCTCACGCCGGCAGTGGAAAAAAGCCTTGAGGACAATGGATTGATGGAGATGATGAATGTCACCCCCACCGAAAGTGAAGCATGGGATATTGTTCAAATGGAGGAGCTGGAAAGAGAGCTGCTGAATGACCCCGATCTATAGGTAAGTAATTGTTTGTGTGTCTGTTACGTGTTCAGGCTCCTCGTAACCCGAACTTTTCAGGACGCAGCCATCCGCAATCTCGGTTTCAAGACAGAAAGTCAGAAGTGATTCAAAATCAACCCGCACAATGTCTCTCGGAATTTCTTCTACGCTTACTGAAGTACTAGCCCGTTCTGCCGGTGTGGACATTGCCAGCCCCCTGCAAATCCGGGCCATCGGCGGCGGCTCCATCAACGCCACCTATCATATTACAACAAGCAGCAATCGGCAATGGTTCTGTAAAATAAACGATGCCGGCCGGTTTCCGGATTTATTTGTCCTGGAAAGGCAGGGACTGGCCTTATTGGAGGCAACTAATGCAATACGCGTACCCAGGGTCATTGCCTGCGAAAATATTGACCAGGATCAAGTGCTGGTGTTGGAATGGATCGGCGAAGGCTTGCGCACCAATGTTTTCTGGCAGCGCTTCGGCGAGCAGCTGGCAGCTCTTCATCGCATAACAGCCCCTTCGTTCGGCCTGGAGCATCAGAATTACATGGGCGCCCTGCCTCAATCCAACACGCGCTCCCCTGACTGGGTAGACTTTTTTATCCACCAGCGGCTGCAACCGCAGATCAGCCTCGCCATAGGCAAAGGCTTGCTGGACCACCGGGACCTGCAGCAATTCCAACGCCTGTATAAGGCGCTGGACAATATCTTTCCAAAGGAGCCTCCCGCCCTCCTGCACGGCGACTTGTGGAGCGGCAATTTCCTGTGTGATGAGCATAATCACCCCGTGCTCATCGATCCGGCAGTCTATTATGGGCATAGAAGCGTGGACCTGGCCATGACCACCCTTTTTGGTGGGTTTGAGCGGCCGTTTTATGAAGCTTATGCCCACCACTATCCTTTCCCTGAGAATCACAGGGAACAGTGGGAAATATGTAATCTATATCCTTTGCTGATCCATCTCAATCTGTTTGGCCAATCGTACAGGGGAAATATTTTACACACAATTCAACGGTTTTGACGTACGTTAGAGGTTATATCCATAATCTGGTTGAATGCAATAATTGAGAAGGAAAAGCAGCGGATTGGCCTTGACCTTCGTCTATACTCGGATCGTAACCTTAAAATCGCGTAATGCTGGCCGTCACTATTTTAGGCAATAACTCTGCTCTACCCGCTTTCGACCGTCATCCCACTGCCCAGGTGGTCACGATGGAGGACCAGATCTTCCTGGTGGACTGTGGGGAAGGGACGCAGATGCAGATGGCCAAGTACAAGATCCGTCGCAGTAAGATCAATCACATCTTCATATCCCATCTCCACGGGGATCACTATTTCGGTCTCATAGGCGTGCTCACCAGCATGGGCCTCCTGGGCCGGTCGCAGGAGATGAATATCTACTCCCCGCCCGTGTTGCAGGACATAATAGAGCTGCAGCTGAAGGTGGCCGACATACAGCTGCCCTATCCCCTGCATTTCCATCCTTTGACGAAGGAGGGGGTCATCGTCAGGGAGCCAAAATTCGAGGTCAGCTGTTTTCCCGTATACCACCGCATTGAATGCTGGGGCTTCCGATTCCGGGAGATCCGGCCTTTCCGGCGGGTGAACCCCGATAAAGCCCGCCACTATGGGGTGCCCTCGGCTTTTTTCGATCGGTTGAAATGGGGCGAAAGCTACCTCACCAAGGATGGGCAGCTGGTGGAGAACGGCTGGGTCACCGAGCCCGCCGCACGTGCCAAGTCTTATGCCTATGCAGCGGACACCCTCTTCGACCCCCGGATCATCGACAGCGTAAAAGGGGTCGACCTGCTCTATCACGAGACCACCTACTTAAAGGATCTCACCGAACAAGCCGGTAAAAGGTTCCATAGCACCACTGCCCAGGCTGCCACCGTGGCCGAACAGGCAGGGGTACAGCGGCTGATCATCGGGCATTTCAGCTCCAAATACGAAAAGCTCCTGGCTTTCGAGCTGGAGGCAAGAGAGATCTTCCCCAATACCGACCTGGCCTTGGAGGGAGTGACTTATAGGGTGTAATATCGCCCTCCCGGGGGGCAAGGCACAATGAAATTCTTTGGGTTCCGTTATTCAGAATATGAATCCACTCCCTAAAGCCTGCATACTGGCCTTTTCAAGTCTTTTTCTTGTCTCACAGGTCTATGCCCAGCAAATCACCCTCCATCAATCGACTACCGAGACCAGCGGCCCCCTGCATCAGCTGCTGGCCTGCCCGGATGGTGATTATCTTGATTTAGTCTTTCATTTTGTGGACGATAAAGAACCAGTCACGGCCACGCGTTTTGACCCGCTTACCCTCACTGCTCGGTATACCAGCAAAATCCCGGAGCTTGTACATCTGCAAAATCAAACAGTCATGTATGCGGGAGATCGGCTGTTTCTCTTTGCCACCCATGGGCAAGGCGACGTTTCCCGGTATGAGATCAATGATAAGAACGGGACCCTGGTCGGTCCGGCCACCATGTTGTTCAATCTGGAGCAAAAGGAAAACGATGTGAATTTTTCATCTGGCAGTTCGGCAGATAAACGATCCCATTT
This sequence comes from Flavitalea plasmicola, assembly GCF_030546645.1. Classification (GTDB taxonomy): domain Bacteria; phylum Bacteroidota; class Bacteroidia; order Chitinophagales; family Chitinophagaceae; genus Puia. The sequence goes on along the minus strand of NZ_JAUOTO010000004.1, from coordinate 473,642 downwards.
CCTGGTGACGGAAAAATACTATTATAAAGAGAAGAACACACGGCTGCAGGGTGCTATCCTTGACCAGCAAATGAACAAAATAGCAGCCTTTTCATATACTGTCGACGGACCAAGGGATCAAGCCACACCTTTTCATGTCGTGCAGGCGGACGATGGAGGGCTCTTTATACTCTTAGGCTACATGGTCAAGACGGAGAAGGACGACTTCAGACCGTGGGCCTATACTTTGCTCCAGGTTGATACAAAAGGGAAGGTCAGCGCCACTCCTTTGGCAGGATTGCCGGCGGGCGTGTTACGGAACTTTACGCTCGTGCCCCGGAAAAACCAGCTATTTATGACTGCCTTCCAGCTAAAAGGCAAGAAGGATAAGGCCTTTAGTGCTTTTGTCAGTGGCAGTTATGACCTGGTACAAAAGAAATATTCCGATATCAAACAGGTGGATTTGAAAAGCCTGATGACGCAGTCTCCCGACATAACAAGCTATATCGAAAAGAAATGGCTGACGTGGGACGTGGCGTTAATAAAGACTTTCACACTGTCTGATGGTTCTGGGATCCAGGTGCTGGAGCGTAATGCACTTTACCGGAGTCTGAGCGGTACGGGTAATGTCGGACAGATCATGCCATTTGGGAACACCTTTTCTACACCCACCGGTCCCGTTGGAGCCTCGGCTTCCGCTGGTACCATCAACTACCCGCAACGAGGAGATCTGTATATTCTGAAAGTCGACAGGGATAACAAGCCCCAATGGTTCAATGTCATACCCAGATGGCAGGAAGAGATAGATCGTGTCATTACCATCGGTACCGCTTGTGTTGCCGGCGACCATGATAAGATCCATCTGTTCTACTACGACGATAAAAAAAATACGGAGCCGGCGATCACTAAACGTTTCTTGATCTATGGAAAGGAATACAAAAGCAACAAACTGGCCTGTCTCACCATTGCCCCGGATGGTAAAATGAATAAGCAGCTGTTGGACATTCCGGAACCTCAATTCCGTTGGAATGTGGAAAGCGCCATGACATCAGTGCCCAATAAGGTCGTCCTGATGACCATTAAACCCTATTTTTCACTCTCTTACGAGAAATTTTACAACAAATCCGAATACCGGCTCAGTTCCGCTGAAATAAAATAACAGGTGCCATCCTTAAAATGAAACGGGCCCCCTGGCTAGGAGACCCGAAACTAGTTGCAGTTGGTTACGACCTATTTCAAGTTTTTCACATATTCCTTGATCTTTTGCTGTAATCCAGCGCTGACCGGCACCACTGGCAGACGAAGATAGTTGCCGATGAGCTTCAGCTCCGCCATGGCAGCCTTGACCCCCGCCGGGTTGTTTTCTGCAAAAAGGAACTCGTACCCTTGTATTAGCCTATCATTCAGCTCTTTAGCAGCTTTAAAATCCCCTTTCAGGCAGTTCCGCACCATATCCGTGAACAGGCGGGGAAAGCTATTGGCAGCCACGCTGATGACGCCTTCCATACCGCAGGCAACCTGGGGCAGGGTGAGGGCATCGTCGCCGCTGACGACCAGGAAATCAGCCGGTTTGTCCCGCAGGATCTCCATACACTGGGCCATGTCGCCGCTCGCTTCCTTGATGCCTGCGATATTTTTCACCTCTTTTGCCAGCCTGATGGTGGTCGCCGCGTTGAGGTTCCGGCCCGTCCTGCCGGGTACATTATAAAGGAGTATGGGTTTCGGAGAGACTCCGGCCAGCGCTTTATAGTGCTGAAACAGGCCTTCCTGGGAGGGTTTGCTGTAATACGGGCTCGCGCTAAGCACTGCCACTGCCTTGTCCAGGGGGAAGCTTTTCAGCTCTTCCACCAGTTCAGCCGTGTTATTACCGCCGATACCGACTACGACGGGTACCCTTCCGGCTACCTTATCATACGTAAAGTTGGCCAGGGCGATCTTTTCTTCTTTATGGAGGGTGGGCGTTTCCCCCGTGGTGCCCAGGGCTACGACGTATTCTACGCCGCCGTTGATGACGTGATCGATCACTTTTTCAAAAGCGTCATAATCGATGGAGCCATCGGAATTAAAAGGTGTAATTAACGCTACTCCGGTTCCGCGGAGTTGTTGACGAAGAGACATTTCAATATCGTGTTAAAGGTGATTTATATGTTTTTTGCTCAAGGAACTTCATCCCTGATCTCCCGACTTAGGCTGTTCGGGATCCAACCTGGAGCCTGTTCAGACTTACTTCCAGGCGCCGCCGGCTAGCTATTGGGGGGTTCTTCTGGTCAGGCCGGCACTTCGTCCCAGAAGCCCATCTTTCCGTACTTCTTTATCCTGTTTTCGACGCGTTGTTGGGGTGTGTATTGACGCAGCTCTGCCAGGGTTTCTATCAACCGTGGCTTCAACAGTGCCGCCGCCTCACTATAGTCCCAATGGGCGCCGCCCAGGGGTTCCTGTACGATCGTATCGATAAGGCCGAAATTGTACATATGGTCCGGGGTCAATCGCAGCTCTTCCGCCGCCTTTTCCTTTTGATCCCAGCTTCTCCAGAGGATGGAGCTGCAATTCTCGGGGCTGATCACCGTATACCAGCTGTTTTCCAGCATGAATACCCGGTCCCCTACTCCGATGCCCAGGGCCCCGCCTGAGGCCCCTTCACCGATCACTACGCAAATCACCGGCACCTGCAGGCGTATCATTTCATATATATTACGGGCGATTGCCTCGCCTTGTCCTCTTTCTTCCGCTTCCATACCCGGATAAGCTCCCGGCGTATCGATCAGGGTAACGATGGGCTTATTGAACTTCTCGGCCATTTTCATGAGCCGGAGCGCCTTCCTGTACCCTTCCGGATTCGCCATCCCGAAGTTGCGCATCTGCCGCATCTTGGTATTGGTACCCTTCTGCTGCCCGATCATCATCACCGTCTGACCATCCAGCTGGGCAAACCCGCCCACCATCGCCTTATCGTCCCGGACATTCCTGTCCCCGAACAATTCCACGAAGTTGGTGCACATCTTCTCGATATACTTCATGGTATATGGCCGGTCCGGGTGCCGGCTCAGCTGCACTTTCTGCCAGGCGGTGAGGTGCTGGGTGATCTCCCGGCGCTTCTCGATGACCTGGTCTTCCAGCTTCTTAATGGAGTCGCTAAGGTCTACCTTGGTCTTTTCGGCAGTTTGCTTCAGCTTTTCGATCTCGTCGAATAGCTCTTTGATCGGTTTTTCAAAATCCAGGAACTGTCGATTTTTTGCTTGGGGCATAGTTATTTTCGATGGTCTGATAATGTAAAATTAAGGGAACCAGATTTTCTATGAACATTTTGTTGGAGAAAAACAAAATTCTCCTATCTTTGCCATCCCGAAAACGACAGGTAATCATGCTTAACCGCTTGGTTTCCTTGATACGGAGGTTGGATCGGTAGTTCAGTTGGTTAGAATGCCGCCCTGTCACGGCGGAGGTCGCGGGTTCGAGTCCCGTCCGGTCCGCGAAGGCGCCTTTTCAAGGTGCCTTTTTTTATGTGCAAAATCAGCCAAAATTCACTAAAATCGGGCATCTTCAAAACTTTCCATTTCAAGTTTACGGATCGGATATCAAACTTATGGGGTAGGAAACAGGATTCCTACCCTTGGTTGTAACTTTATTCCTACCCTCGGAGATTGTAAGGATTTTTTAGGGCTCCATTTATCAACCTAAAAAAATTGTGTGTTATGAAGGTTAGTGAAAATCTCTCTATTACATTCCTGGTGGAGAAACCAGAAATGTCCAAAGACGGCCGTGTACCCATCTATGTGCGCGTCACCTACAGGGGCCAGCGCGCAGAAATATCCCTGGGCGCACGTATTTTCCCGGAGCAGTGGGATAAGACAGCCACCCGAGTGAAAGGAAACTCTCGTGATGTCCTGCTCCTGAACAGCCAGATCACCCAAACCAAGGCCAAGCTCGAAAGGCATTTTTTCCTGTTGACCACGCAGTACGAATACGTCACAGCGGAAATGATCCGGAAATCTTACAAAGGGAAGCTCGTCGAGCCATGCAATGAAGGCGAACCCTGTGAACAGAAAACCTTTATGCAAGCCGTCAACTTCGAGATTGGGCGATTGAAAGAAAAGCAACAGAAGGGCTTGCGGGCCAAAAGCACGATCACCAAATGGGAAACTACGCGTGCGAAATTGGGGGCGTTCCTCTTGCACAAGTACAATAAGTCGGACATCCCTCTGGAAATGATCCGGTCTAATTTCGCTGAGGACATGTTCCATTATTTCACGGTGGAGAATGAACTGGATAGCAACACGGCTATGAAATATATCCGGAATACCAAACAGGTCTTAACCACCGCTACCGGCCGCTGGATCAAATCCAACCCTATTCGTGACTTTCGTTGCCACTACAAGCAACCGGAAAGAGATGTTCTGACGATTCAGGAAATATGGAAAGTTTATAAAAAACCTCTGATCAAACGCATGGACCAGGTGCGAGATGTGTTCTTGTTCAGTTGCTTTACCGGCCTGGCCTATAAGGAGGTCTATAATCTCACCCTTAACGATATCGTGACGGGAAATGACGGTGGCCGCTGGATCAAGATTAACCGGGTCAAGACCGGCAACCCGGAGGATGTCCCCCTCCTGCCGATCCCGGAAACCATAATTGAAAAATACCAGCATGACAAGCGTTGCCGGGAATCTAACCGCCTGCTGCCGGTGAACAGTAATGTCAAGTATAATGCTTACTTGAAGGAGCTTGCCGATCTCTGCGGGATCAATAAGAAACTGACAACCCATATCGCCCGGCACACCTTCGCCACCACCGTCACCCTGGAAAACGATGTACCCATCGAAACCGTTAGTAAGATGCTCGGGCACCGGAGTATCCGCACCACGCAGATTTACGCCCGGATCACTAAAAAGAAGATCAGCAACGATATGAAGGCCCTGCGCAAAAAGCTGTTCATCGGCGGGAAATTGAAGCTGGAATGCCAGCCGGATGATAAGCATAGGGCTGCGATATAGGTAGTACAATAACCAGATTCAGGCTGTGCCCTTCGGGGTATGGCCTTTTTTCATTCAAAAATTTTCGGAAGCGTTTTGGTGAAAGCGGAAAGTTTTAATAATATTCGTCCGTGAATGCCATTGACACAATAGAGTTAAGAAATATCGATCCGGACGACATTTCAGATGTTTTGGTAAAAATCGAGAAATCGTTCGGTCTAAATCTTGCAACAGATTCATTCAAAAATGCTCGAACTTTCGGTGATATCTGCGATATCATTTCTTCCTCGATCGAATTGGAACATGCTGATGATTGCACGACACAGCAGGCTTTCTATAAAATCCGGGAATCCATTGCCAAGATCCAATTTCTGGGGAAAAATACGATTACCCCAAATTCCGATCTTGAAGGGTTAATCCCCAGAAAACGCCGGCGGCATATAATTTTGAAGATCCGGAAAGAATCAGGCCTTTCATTAAAAATACTGGACCCGAAGGGATGGATAAGCGTTACACTTTTCTTTGGCCTTCTTGCCTCTTTGATAGAATTTTTCTTTAATTGGAAATATGGGTTCCTCGACCTTGGGACGATCATTATCGGTTACCAATTAGCAGGCTGGTTCGGAAAAGAATTTCGGGTCAAAACCATTGGAGAGGCTGCTGCCATGGCGGCAAGGGAAGACTATTTAAAATCGCGTCGGAACCAAAAAACTGTGAACCGGCAGGAAATTGTCAAAAAAATCAAGGAGCTTTTCAGCCATGATCTTGACCTTGATCTCTCCGTTTTATCCCAGGAAGCGCCCTTATTTTGAAAACGAAAAGGATGACTCTGCCTATTTTATGCAGAGAGCAAGATATAGTGTTGTAATCACCACTTGTTCTTTTTGACCGTGTTTTTGCACGGAGCAAGATGTACTGTTTTAGACAACATTTTTTTTACTTTCTCATTTCATAAGCAGATTCTTCTGGTTACCATTTGACTGCCGTGCGGAAACTCATTCAAGAAATACATTTACTGCTGGCCGGGACAAAAGTGAAAATTCCAGCTGGATCTTAAAAATTATTCATTACTACCCAGGAAATAGATGGATTGAAGTGGAAGCATATTTTTGTCTTCATCCTTCATAAAAGGATAAAACTCCTGCCACAGGGCAATAAAAGTGTCGATATCGATCAACCGGATGTGTCTGTGGCTATCACGGGCCGAACGTTCAGATTCCGATGTGAAATAGCCAGAAGTTACAAACAACCCAACATCTCCGTCTTTATTTAATAGACCAGTTAAACTCCGAATATCGTCAACAGGAATTGAACTATCAGGACGGTGTTTTACTTGTACCTTAAGTCTGGGGCCAACAGCACCTAATGGATCAGTATAAGCTACTATGTCCAATCCCCCATCCTTTCCCTTAGGAGATATGAAGGGGGTATAATACTTCATGGCCCGAAGTAAGGCGGCAACAAGATCCTGAAACTCATACGGGTTTTTGGCCTTGATAAATTCTTTGATTCCAGCTATAGCCTGTTCCGCTACAATCTCCAGGGTGGCTTTTTGCTCCTGCTTTACATTTTCTTCACTCTCGATGGGCGTTGATTGAATGGAGGGATTCTCTATTTTGGTCTGCTTATTTTCAGCGGCCCATCGTCTATATCCCTTTGTTGCGCTGTCTAATAATTTGGTCGGGCCCAAGGCCATGGCTTTATCGCCTTCTTCCGTCAAATACCAGACTCCTTTATTCTTTCGTAGATATCCTGCTTTTGTACAATCAACGGTGAAAAAATGCAAAATGGATTCCCAACGCACATATCCAGTCTTTTCCAGGATTTGCTTTTCCCATTCCGTAAAAGAGACAGTCTCTTTTACTTTATTTATAACCTCTCTTCCCGGCAGATGACCACCGGCTGCCTTCAAAATCTCAAAAGCAGCGTAAATACTTTTAGAAGCCGTTTGCCTGGAGGGGGATTGTTGAGGGCCTTCCATTTCCATACTAAGCGCATTTTTTAAAGTGATAATCGCTGTTCCATTAGAATAATTAAAATAACTATTTCTTCAAGGCATCTATAATCGCTTGAAAATTCGCCAGCCCGGCTTCCAGATTCTCTACAATTTCTTCCGCCAATTCATCTGGGTCAGGAAGGTTGTGCAGGTCAGCCAATGATTTATCTTTCAGCCAGGTGATATCTAATGATGTTTTATCACGAGCAACAATTTCCTCATAGGTAAATTTTCTCCACCGTCCCTCAAGGTTGGTGTCAGAAAAGGTGGATTTTCTTTTATGGCGATTCCCGGGATTGTAGCAGTTGATAAAATCTTTTAAGTCGTCCAGCTTCAGCGGATTCTTCTTCAGGGTATGATGGATATTGGTTCGGTAATCGTACACCCATATTTCTTTTGTCCATGGGGTTTTGCTGGAAGCCTTGCCGTCAAAAAATAGGACATTGGCTTTCACTCCATTGGCGTAAAAGATGCCGGTGGGCAGGCGGAGAATTGTATGCAGATCGGTCGTCTCCAAAAGTCTTTTTCGAACAGTTTCTCCTGCGCCACCTTCAAACAGCACATTATCGGGTAATACTACAGCGGCCATGCCTGTTGTTTTGAGCATAGATTTGATATGCTGTAGAAAGTTGAGCTGTTTATTACTAGTAGTCACCCAAAAGTCCTGGCGGTTATAGGTCAGGTCCTCTTTCTCCTGTTCGCCGTCTTCGTTGGTAAAGGTCATGCTGCTTTTTTTGCCAAAGGGTGGGTTGGCTAATACGTAATCGTACCGGACGCCGGCATCGGCAATTAGGGAGTCATTCGGTGAAATAATGGTATCACTATCGATGTCGCCGATATTATGCAAGAATAAATTCATCAGCGCCAGACGCCGGGTGCTGGCCACAATTTCATTTCCGTAAAAAGTCTTGAATTTCAAAAATTGCTTATGCCCCTTGTCTAACTCGTAGTTCTCCGTGATCCAGTCATAAGCTGCTAAAAAGAAGCCTCCCGTGCCACAGGCTGGATCTGCGATGGTTTTGCCTGGTTCGGGCTGCAAACAGATTACCATGGCTTTAATTAGCGCCCTCGGTGTAAAGTATTGACCAGCCCCACTTTTGGTATCTTCAGCGTTTTTTTCAAGGAGTCCTTCATATATATCTCCTTTGTCTTTTACCCCCATCATCACCCATTGTTCCGCATCAATCAAAGCAATGAGTTTGTAAAGTTTAGCGGGATCCTGTATCTTATTTTGACTCTTGGTAAAAATCTGGCCTAGCATGCCTTTTTCGTTTCCTAACTCTCGGAGAAGAGTATTATAATGTAATTCCAATTCACCACCTGATTTATTGGTCAAGGCTCCCCAATTGTACTTGGCAGGAATAGGCATCTTCCGGCTATGTGGTGGTTTACTGTATTCATCTGCCATTTTTAAAAATAGCAAGTAAGTAAGTTGCTCCAGATAGTCACCATAGCCGACACCGTCATCACGAAGGGTGTTACAAAAGGCCCAGACTTTGCTAACTATATTCGATGTATTGTTTGAATTGCTGTTACTCATTTTTTGTAATGACCTTTCCGATTAAACTAGCTTACCTTCAAATGCTTTTTTTAATATGCTCTGCCTTAATACCTCGGCCTGTTGAAGGCTTTGGGCAATGCTTTCATCCATTTTGTCAGCAACGACAAGGAGATTTTCAATATTCAGCACAAGGTTTTGTTGCTTTTTTATTGATGGAACGGGGATTTCAATTTTCAAAAATGCTTTTTGCGTTAAATTCAAACCACTGTCACTAATACCTGTTTTCATTTGCTCTATTTTATCTTGGTAACGGGGGGAATTGAGCACAAGTTCGAAGAACTCCGGGATAATTTTATTTCTGTTTACTCTAATTCGATATACCTTATCACAGTTTATTAATTTAGGCCTTACCTTTTTTACCATGCAACATACTCCAACTCTTACCCTTGGACCTGCCCGTGTAATTAGAATATCTCCAGCTTCTATCTCGTGCTGTTGCCTTGGCATTAATTCGTTTGGCAATTTCTTATTTTCCCAATCAATAAAATATCCATGCTGGACTGCGCTTGTTTTAATTACTGCCCATTCATTTGTATCAGTTGAAGACTGGTTTTCGCATTTCGGACTCCAGCCTTGGTCAAGCTTTTCTATTATGGATTCTATTGTTTGAGCATTTTCTTCTACAATTGAGGTATTTAATACAGCCTGCCGGTAGGTTTTGAGTTGTTGTTGAGCGATGCGGAGGTTTTCGATGCCTTTGTCCAGTTCGCTAAAGAGTTCTTCAATTTTGGAAACAATGGCTTGTTGAATATCTATAGGTGGAAGTGGTATAAACTTATCATATGCATCGTTTCTATTTAAACCAGGTATTGCTGTCGATCTTTCAAATTGATTTAGCCTTAATGATTTTAATAAATGATAAAAATAAAGCAACGAGCCTTCAGTATCTATTTTTAAATAATAAGTTGTATCTATAGGCCAGAAGTTTTGTTTAATAAAGGTAACTTCTCCGGCTGCTCCTTTTCTACCGATAACTACGCCAGGGCCATTAACCAAATACTCTGTATGATTCCCTACAACGCCATTTGACCCTATAACCGGGAACAGCCCATTAACATCTCGGTTTTCTTTTTTTAATGGTTTACCATATTCAAATGAGCAAATTTCTCCAAGTTTTATCCATTTCCATTTTTCCGGCAAAATACTTTTTACTTCTTCAATCATTGCTCTAATTCTTCAATATTAATAATTCCGAAATTGACTAAGCCGCCAGCACCTCATTCAACTCATCAATAATCTCCTCCGTTTGCTCCCCAAACAACTGCCACATTTTCCCTAGCCCCCCCTTTTTATTAAAAGGATCCAATTCAAAGTCGTCCTTTTCAACCTTAAACGAGCTAGCCACATAGTCCTTGATCATCCGGAGCCAGTTCATTTGTTCGTCCGTGAACTTGATATCTGCACCGGCTTGCTTCTTAAATACCCAATCCTGAAAATTCTTGTCCACCGTTTTATCATAACCAAGCAGTTCTTTGTCTATCCCGCTTACCCGGCGAATTAAGGATACGAGAGCAATGAGCTCATTCTTTGGCGATCCCTTGGCCTGCTTCAATTGCTCATAAGCTCGCCAAACCTGGCTGGGTGCCAACAGTGGACTTTCCATTTTTATCTGCTCGCATAAGTCGCGGATCATCGCATAAGTCAATTCTCGTCTGCGATAGGGTTGTCCATAAAATATTTGCAGAGCGGTGATCTCTTCTTTATGAGCTTCGATCCAGGCAGTGAAGTCTTGTATGAGACTGGCAGCGGCAGATTCCTGATCTTTTACCCAGCCGATATTCGTGATCTCATCCAGATTGACAGTATCTATAATCTGATCGTACTTTTTGCGCACGTCGACTATATAATTCCGCAGCTCGGGGTTGTTGAATACGGCGACGGCAGCCTCCACCAATTCCTGCTTTTTTGCCCGGATGGCTGCTGCTATCTCTATCGGGGCCTCGCCAACCATGGTCCGTTGACAGTTATGGTTGATATTCTCCAGCGTATCGGGGTCATAGGCATTAAGCAACTGTCGGACTACCTGGTTGATTGTCAGCCCACCCGCCTGGGTTATGAAATTGGCTTTCTCTTTTTCGTTAATCTGTTTATCCAGGCGGATCAGGCGGTTGGCTAGAGAACTCAAAATATCTTCTTGGGTATTTCCCATCGCCACGTTTTGCAAAAGATCCTTAAGTGACAGTCCCGGCTCTTTTTCCAGCGGTCGACTATCTGTCTTTTGGGAGCTTTCCACCCCCACCGCATCAATGATAACGAAATGATCCTTGGTAAATTTGGCTGAAGGCGTGCCTGTGGCTTTCAATTGCTCCAGCGAGCAGGTGCGCGTCCCGCGGCCCTTCATTTGTTCGTAGTAACTTCGGCTCTTAACATCGCGCATAAAAACCAGAACTTCCAAAGGGCGAATGTCGGTGCCAGTCGCAATCATATCGACAGTAACCGCTATACGAGGATAGTAATCATTACGAAACTGGCTCAACACCGTCTTCGGGTCATCCACACTTTTATAGGTAATCTTTTTACAGAATTTATTTTCTTCCCCAAATTCTTCCCGTACAATCTCGATAATATCTTCGGCATGAGAATCGGTCTTCGCGAAGATAAGAGTTTTAGGCACCTCGAATACACCATCCTGTGCCAACCTATCGGGAAACATGGCCGGCATATTTTCTTTGATGGCACGTACAATCGATCGGATCTGGCTTGGGTTAACGATATCCTTGTCCAGTTGCTTGCCGCTGTATTCCAAATCCTCATCGACCGCTTCCCAGAATTTCCGCCGGGTCAGCCGCTCCCGCTTGTCTACTTTCTCTCCCATGGTGATTCGACTTCCATGCCGGGTGATCTTGGTTTCGATGGTGAAAACATTGTAGGGTACCAGGACCCCATCGATCACCGCCTTTTCATAGCCATAATCGGATACCAGGTTTTGGTTAAAATAGCCAAAAGTACGGTTGTCCGGTGTGGCAGTCAGCCCTATCTGAAAGGCGTCAAAATAATCCAGAACTTGTTTCCAAAGATTGTAGATACTCCGATGACACTCATCAATCACAACGAAATCAAAAAACTCCGGCGGTACTTTTTCTGTATACCCAACAGGTAAAGGTGGTGCTTTGACTTCAAATCGGGTTTCGTTGGGATTAACTTCTTCTGCCGTTTCATCCAATTCCTTTCCTTGTAAGATGGAATACATTCGTTGAATGGTGGATATATAGACTTGGTTATCGCCGGGAATAAAACTGCTTTTGAGGCGTGTCACTCCGTAGAGTTCAGTGAATTTCCGGTTATCATCATTGGGCAAATAGGCCATGAATTCTTGTTCGGCCTGTTCGCCCAGGTTCTTAGTATCCACTAGGAAAAGAATGCGTTTGGCTTTCGCGTATTTTAATAGCCTGTAAATGAATGTGATCGCGGTAAAGGTCTTACCCGAACCGGTCGCCATTTGTATCAGGGCCAAAGGGTGGTTATCTCTAAAGGACTTTTCCAGATTGTGAATGGCATTGATCTGACAATCACGCAAACCCTCTGTTGGCAAGGCGGGAATTTTCCGTAGGAGCGCCCTCAAGGATGCCGGTTGGCGAATCCATTCCTGGAAGGTCTCCGGTCGATGAAAGGTAAACAGGCGTCTGGAACGAGGTTTGGGATCCCGATAATCTGTGAATCTCGTCTCATCCCCGGTGCTTTCATATACAAAAGGAAGGGGATCGTTGTTGCAATATTTCAGTTTGGCGGCGGCATATTCGGCGGATTGGTCTTCGTGCACAGTCAGACGATGCCCTTCTTCTGCACGTTTGGCCTCAATGATACCTACGGGCTTTTTATCGATAAATAGTACATAGTCTGCCGGTCCTACGTCGGTCTGATACTCTCGCACAGCGACCCCCAAGCCAGCAGCAAGATTAATATGTTTTTTACTCTGAATAACCCATCCGCAAGCCGATAATTGGCTGTCAATATGATCCCTGGCAAGTTGTTCAGGATTTTGGTTCATTGGTTGAATCAAAGATAAAAAACTATTTGAATTATGCTTATTTCATACGCCGAATCGAACCAGATTAAAATAATAACTAAATGATTTACACTAAATTATAAAAACAACTTGTATTATGTATATGCTTTAATCATGGGCCAATTTATCCAATTTCATCACTATCTATACTTGACAAATTCTCAGATTCATCAATTTATTATGTTATAATTGAAGAAATCTGTATTTTTGCAGATTTATAAATTATACCGTATGAAAGAAAAGATTATTCTCCGGAAGCAATATATGGAGAAGATCAAGCCCTTTATCGGAAAGGACCTGATCAAAATTATCACCGGACAACGAAGGATCGGCAAGAGCTATATGCTTAAACAGCTCATTGAAGAAATAAGGCAGAGCCATCCGGACGCCAATATCCTTTATATAGACAAAGAGTTGGAAGAGTTTTCAGGGCTCAGGAATAGTGAGGATCTGCATATGTATGTCAAGGACCACCTGTTGGAAGGGAAGGACAACTTCCTATTTATAGATGAAGTGCAGGAAATTGAATCCTTTCAACGCTGCCTGAGAAGCCTGTTAAACCTGAAAGAATGCGATATCTATTGTACCGGCAGCAATGCCAAGATGCTCTCGGGCGAATTGGCCACTCTGTTAGCGGGCCGATATATGGAGTTCTCCATTCATGGTTTAAGCTATGCGGAGTTTCTGGAATTTAACCAGATAGTGGATAGCAAGGAAAACTTAAACCTGTATCTGACGTTGGGAGGTATGCCTTACCAATATCATCTCGGGCTGGACCCATCAATAGTCTTCGAATACCTGAAAAGCCTGTATTCAACCATTTTATTAAAGGATGTGGTAAGTCGGGAAAATATCCGGAACGTGTCTCTTTTGGAAAATCTGGTCACTTACCTGGCCGATAACACAGGCAGCCTTTTTTCGGCGCAGAATATTAGCAAATATCTTAAATCGCAGCAGATCAATATACCGACACAATCTGTCATCAATTATCTGAAGGCCCTGACGAACGCCTATTTCGTTCATAAGGTATCGAGGGCTGATATCCAGGGCCTGAAAATATTTGAGATTGGCGAAAAGTTTTATTTTGAGGATTTAGGCTTACGCAACAGCATTCGACCATTTAATTACCGCGGCGATATAGGCAAGCTCATGGAAAATGCCGTGTACCTGCATTTGCTAAGAAACAGACACACCGTTTACGTCGGAAAATCCGGTGATAAAGAAATAGACTTCATGGCCGAGAAAAATGGTGAACGGGTATATGTGCAGGTCGCTTACCAACTGGGTGATGAAAGTATAATCAAACGCGAATTTGGAAACCTTGCCGCTATTCCCGACAATTATCCAAAATATGTTGTTACCATGGATGAAATTCAGTCCAGGAATACATTTAAGGGTATCAAACAGATTAATCTGAAAGAGTTCCTAGCGGGTACAATATAATAAGAAGAGCATCCCAACATCCAACCCAAAAGACCAAAAAAGCGGCGCAAGATACAGCCCGGGGCGATTCCGCGGCATAAACACAGCGCCAGCCGCACAAGAGCCGTCCTTTATACGCGCAATGAAAGATCAGGCTGTGGGCGGCGCCTTTCTTTTTTGCCCTTTTTCGTTTTGGGAAATTCCATATAAGAGTAGCGGGCGGCCGCGCCCTTACCCTTTCCCCTTGTTGCGTACATCACCATTATTTTCTACCTTTGTCATGCAATAGCTCTTAGTCCTAAAACGATCCAAATCATATCAGATCTCCCGGGTAGGGATTCGGGTAGTCATCCGATCGTTATCTTGAAATATAATACAGGCGCAGGTTCCGGCGGTCAGTCATTGTCCCGTCCGGTCCGCGAAAAAAGGATCACAGCAATGTGGTCCTTTTTTTATTTGTACATATCTGCCAGGACCAGCGTATTCTTCTTTAATTTATTAAACCTTCAATAATTTTGATCATCCCGCACCAAACCTTTGATTACCCATTGGGCGGCTGCGATCGTTGCAATCCTGAAATAAAAATTCCTTGTTTAAAAAAATGTCAATGCCCAGATTAAAACATAACTTTATTATTGACATGTTCTTAAACATAATACTGTAAGTCATACCGTTAGCACACAATTGACCGACCAATGAATGATATCAAATTCATAACCGAATCCCTCCTCCAATTCCGCAACGACAGGGACTGGGAGCAATTCCACAATCCAAAGGACCTTGCTCTCGCCATCAACGTGGAAGCCGGAGAACTACTGGAACTATTCCTTTGGAAGGCAGCAGATGAAGCCAATCCGGAAAAAGTTAAGGAAGAACTTGCCGACGTCCTGACTTTCGCATTCCTGTTAGCTGAAAAGTACGGCTTCGACATCAAACAGATCATGATGGATAAGATGTCAAAAAATGCCGAAAAATACCCCGTTGACAAGGCCAAAGGCACGGCTAGGAAATACAACGAATTATGATTGCCGGCAAAGAGTTTAATATCGACCGGATCTCCTTCGATAATGATGTTGTAAAAGCGCTTTCCGAACAATGGTATGCTCAGGAATTTTGGCCCATCGTCTATCTGTTAAGTGAAACAGCCTCTAAGAACAAATATGCATATGTTGGCGAGACGACCGACATAGTAACGCGTTTTTATCATCACAATAACCATTCGGAAAAGAAAAAGCTTAGTGACGCCTATATCATTACTAGTAATAAATTTAACAAGTCTGCAACGCTTGACCTGGAAGCAAACCTTATTAAATATCTGTCCGGAGATGGAAGATATAAACTTTTGAATGCAAACCTTGGACTGGCTAATCACAATTATTTTCAAAAGGACGAAGTATATGCTGCAATTTTTCGATCCATATGGAGCAATCTGATAAAATTAAAAATAGCTCAACATCCACTTGAATCCATCGATAATTCGGACCTTTTCAAATATTCTCCTTACAAATCTCTAAGCAGCGATCAGGTCGATGCTTTATTGGTCATTCTGGATTCACTTCTGAATGATGAATATCGAAACGTATTTATCGAGGGGGGCGCCGGTACAGGCAAATCCATCTTAGCCGTTTTTTTGTTCAAACTGCTAAATACACCTATAGAAGATTTTAGTTTTATAGACTTTGGGCCTGCAGATACGGAGATCTTCTCGCTGGTGACTAAGCTAAAAAGGAAATATCCAAATCCAAAAATGGCCCTGATAATTCCGATGTCTTCATTTCGAAAAACTGTACAAAAGATTTTCGGCTATGTAAAAGGGCTTAGGTCGGATATGGTTATAGGCCCAGCTGATCTTGCCCACCGACGATACGACTTTGTTTTGGTTGACGAATCACACCGTTTGCGGCAGCGAGTCAATTTGGGAGCCTATTTTGGCGTTTTTGATCAAGTCAGTGCTAAGCTTGGTCTAAATAACAAGGTAAACAATGAACTTGATTGGGTTATAAAACAATCTGACAAGACTGTACTTTTTTACGATGAAGACCAATCAATTAAGCCCTCTGATGTTCCAATTGAAGCCTTTGACCTCCTTAAAAATAAAGATCGGACGCAAACCAGATTTTTGGATTCACAATTCCGTGTAAGAGGAGGGATCAGGTATGTCCGTTTTATTAAGCAGTTACTTTCCGCGAGGATACCGAAAGACGACGAAAACTTCAGCTTTAAGAATTATGAGTTTTTCCTTTTCCATGACCTGCAGAAACTTATTACGCAGATCAAAAAGAAGAATGAACAATATGAATTGGCAAGAATGGTGGCAGGTTATGCTTGGCCTTGGATTTCCCGTCACAATCGCAATGCATACGACATTCAGCTGCAAGGCATAAAATTAAAATGGAATAGTGTGAGTATCGACTGGGTCCATTCAACCAATGCAATTAATGAAGTGGGTTGTATCCATACTACCCAAGGTTATGATCTTAACTACACGGGTATCATCTTTGGGCCTGAGATTGCGTATGACAAGGCAAATAAGGAAATTATCATACATAAAGACAACTACCATGACCGTAATGGCAAGAACAATGTTAAAAATAGCGACCAACTAAAAAACTATATTCTGCATATATATAAAACATTAATGTTGCGAGGCATTAGAGGTACTTATATATTTGTGTGTGATGAAGCCCTCCGCGAATACTTTGCACAATCTATGGTAAGCATTAAATAACCTATCCTTTTTATTACGCCCGATTTGCCGATAAATAATACCAACTTTCTCAGAACTATCTCCCAACTTTACACCGAACTCATACCGGACTTTATACCGAACCCCTGGCCAATAATGAGCATGTTCTTCTTCAACAACTCCAATACGGTCGAGTGTGATTCAAAATAATCAACAATATATAAAACATGAGCCACATCGTAGTCGACGTCGAAGCAGACGGACCAATCCCACACAAATATTCCATGGTTTGCTTTGGCGCCGTCATCGTAGAACCCCGCCTGTCAAAAACCTTCTATGGCAAGGTCAGGCCAATCGCTAAAGATTGGCCGTTTTCTCGTTGCTGCGGGCCAGTTGTTCGGATCCGATAAGATGGGCCAGCAGTTCATGACCTTCCAGTTGCTGATCCATGGGCAGTTCCAGTTGGGATTTGTAGGACTCATACATGCCATGTAGGCGGAGCTGTTGCATTTGCTCGAGTGTTTGGGTTGTATTCATGATGATGATTTTTTATTGGTAATGGTCTTTCCCGCGGATATTGTCATGGGATGGCAGCGGTCTATCCTCCACCCGGGCAGGCTGCTTGTCCAACCCTGCCTCCAGGATATTTTTGATCATCGTGTAATTGATCCGGCTGCCCTGTAAAGCGCGGCTGCAAGCCGCCTCCAGCCGGTCGCGACCATACTTTTTTTGCAGCATTAGCATGCCGAAGCAGGCTTTATAGTTTTGCTCGATATATATGCTCTTCTCCCACATCAGCGTAGCTGCCTGAACGGTGGCCGTTCCGATCCGGGCTGCCTGCGCCAGCAAGTCTTCCCGATTAAACCCTTTGATCTGCTGCATCCGCTGATGATGTGGCGGCATATGTTCGGCGAGCGTGGTATAAGCCTTATTGTGCGACTTGCGTACGTGCAGGGCAATACGTTCGCCTTCCAGGTAGACTTCCACCACCCGCTGATCATAGAACACCTTGACCTTTTTGCCCACATGCTGGTAGGGGACGCTATAATAGCGGTGATCTTCGGAGAGCTGAACATGGTAATTACGCTGAACTGTGAGCTGTACCGTTTTTTTGAGTGCAAAGGGTTTCCGTGGGAAGCAGTTTGAGCAGCGACCGCTCTTGCTGCTCATAAAAATACCAGCGGCTGTAAGGGGTATTCTTGTAAGGCTTGTTATTGAGCAGGATTAACTGCTCCTGCATAGCAGCATTGAGCGCCTCCAGGCTGTTAAACTCCCGGTTCCGCAGCGGCGCGTAGACATGGTTATAGATGATGTTAACGGCTCGTTCCACCATCGCTTTGTCTCTGGGACTATATGGACGGGTGGCACTGAAGGTGGTGCCGTAATGGTCGCTGAGCTGGTTGCATAGATCGGTAAAGACAGGTTCATACCGATCGGGTCGGATAACGGTAGTCCTCAGGTTATCGCAAAGAATGGTGATGGTCACACCAGCGTAAAACCGCAGCATGGCGTTGATGCAGCGGATAAAATCAGCGGTTCGCCGGGACGCGACCGCCAAACAGAAGATCAGGCCGCTAAAGGGAAGGATGGCCACAAATACTTCGCACGAGGTCTGTTCACCGGTAGTCGGATCCCGGTAGTGCTGTTTTTTACCCGCAAAATCGATCATGATCGTATCGGAAGGCTCATACTCCAAATGCATCAACAGATCCCGGTTCTTCAGATATTGCTGTAAGTGATAACAATACCGGTTGTAACTGTATCCATCCGGGTGTTGCTCCAGGTATTCCTGCCATAGCAACTGCCTGGTAACTCCTGTTTTTGACAACTCCTTCCCGGCATTGGCAAGATGAACGGTAATTTGCCTCAGTCTTTCTGCTTCAAACTCCAATAAATCATTGTCATAAGCCTGTTCAGCCAAATCGCCTTCCGAGGTACTTTCCTCCGTTCTCAACCGGGAAAGGTACTTGCGCGCGGTGTTGCGGTCAATGCCTACACGTCGGGCTATCTCGCGGATCGCTATTCCATCCTTGTGAAGTTGAAGAACCTGTTTTAATTGTTCCATTGCTATGGGCTTTTGTGCCATGCTCCTCGATTTTTTGGGAGCAAAGGACTGCAAAAGGCCCTTACTGTCTGCCTCTTATGGATGGGTGATCATGCAGGAATGACAGACGAACTGCCCCCCACACCCTGGGTCAACATGCAGGAATGACACCTATACAGGGTGGGTGAACATCCATGAATAGTGGGTGAGCATAATCAGGAATGGTGGGTGAACATGCGCAGGAATCTACATCTGGCTACAATCTCACATAAATAGTTAAATTATAACTACTTATGCTTCCTATAATAGTTGAGACTGATAATATTAGACCAAGCGTTCATTAATATTACATGTTCACTTTTAGTGAACACCCCATTTTAGTGAACAAAAATTGTAAAATTTTCCTCCACGTCTTAAAAATGTTCACTATTTTTACATGTTCACTGTCCGTGAACAGAATAAAATAATGAACGAAAAAGACATCATACAACTTGCTATAGCCCGCCTAAACGACCAGGAAGGAATTAAAGCCATTTTTACGGCAGGCAATCGCCCTGTGGTCGATGGAGAAATTGACCTGCGTCATAAGGATAAAAAGGTAAAAACTTACGTGGAGATAAAAAAGGAGCTACGCCCCTATCAGCTTCCTGAGATCCTTGAAAAATTTAAACATCGTCACCCGCTGATGGTGGTAGCCGAAAAAATCTACCCGGCATTAAAGCAGGAATTAAGAAATAAAGGGATTGCCTATCTGGATACTGCAGGTAATATTTATATTGAGCAAAATGGAACTATTATATGGCTGGAAGGAAATAAGCCAACCAAGCATGAAAAACCAGCAACAAACAGGGCCTTTACAAAAACAGGGCTTAAAACAGTATTCTATTTGCTCTTGCACAAAGAAGCGATCAATCTTCCCTATCGTAAATTAGCTGAAACCACAGAGACAGCGCTAGGTAACATAAAGAATATCATCGAAGGTTTACGTGATGCGGGTTATGTGCTCCAGATGGATGAAAAAAATCTACTTCTTCAAAATAAAAAGGCATTATTGGAGAGGTGGATCACCGGTTATCGGGAAACGCTCAAACCAGCATTACATCTAGGTACTTTCAGGTTTCTTCGTCCCGAAAAATTCGGTAATCTTGAGGCCATTGAAGGCCCAAACCAAGAAACGATATGGGGTGGAGAGCCAGCCGCAGAAGAAATGACTAAGTATCTGCATCCTCAGGTCTACACCTTATATACGACTGTACCTAAAATAGACCTAATGGTAAAGGCAAAGCTAATACCCGATGAAAATGGAAACGTGGAGATATATGAAAAGTTCTGGAAAGATGACATTAAGAATAAATATGCTCCCCCGCTCCTGGTATATGCAGATCTGGTCATCACTGATGATCCCAGAAATTTAGAAACGGCAGAAATGATTTATGATAAATACCTGAAAAATGAATTTGAATAGCGTTAGGGAGGGGGAACTAAAAGAGGTATTTGATGCACTCGAAGAAGCCTTCAGGAAATTAGAAATAGACTATTATCTGATTGGCGCTATTGCTCGTGACATCTGGTAATTTCCAACATATTTAAACATGAGCTACATCGTAGTAGACGTCGAAGCAGACGGGCCAATCCCACACAAATATTCCATGGTTTGCTTTGGCGCCGTCATCGTAGAACCCCGCCTGTCAAAAACTTTCTATGGCCAGGTCAGGCCTATAGCCACTGACTGGATACCAGAAGCCCTGGCCGTCAGCGGGTTCACCAGGCAAGACCATGAAAACTTTGATGACCCAAAAATCGTCATGGAACAATTTGAAACCTGGCTCCGGGAAAACTCCGTCGGCACCCCCATTTTTATCAGCGACAACCTGGCCTTTGACTGGCAATGGATCAATTATTACTTCCACTATTTCCTCGGGAAAAACCCCTTCGGCTTTTCCGGTCGCCGGATCGGTGACTTATACTGCGGGATGAAAATGGACGCCCGGCTAAACAGGGAATGGAAAAAGCTTTACCGCCAGACCAGCCATGATCATCATCCAGTGAATGATGCCAAAGGAAATGCGGAAGCCTTGCTCGCTATGAAAGAAATGGGTCTAAAAATATCACTCGATTAAATTAACTGCCCTGTTATAATTGAAGAATTTCAGCATCCGACCATTTAATTATCGCGGGGATATAGGTACCTTACCAAACCACTTTTTTTATCCAAAACCATCCCGACTGACATGAAATTATTTCAATTTTTCAACCCCAAAAGAAACAAATTTTCTTACAAATGTCCATGCTGCGGCCAAGTTTACGATGAAATGCCTCTGTGCTTTGGTGGCGAATATCCAGACTATTATTTTTCGGTGCCGCCTGAAGAACGGGCAACCCGTATTGAATTGACAGAAAGCCTATGCGTAGTTGACGAGGAGCATTTCTTCCACCGGGGACGAATCACCATCCCCATTCATGACCATAGCGAAGACCTCATATTTAATGTTTGGACCTCTATCAGCAAAGAAAATTTTGCTATCCGCAACTCCATGTGGAATGATCCGGAAAGGGTGCACAACAAACCTTATTTTGGCTGGCTGCAAACGTTAGTACCAACCTACGGAAATACCCTCAACCTCAAAACACAGGCCCGGGAGCAGGAAATCGGGCTCATCCCCTCCATTGAAATAATCGAAGAGAACCATCCCTTGACACTCGATCAAAGAAATGGGATCAGCCTTGTGACCGCCACCAAAAAGGTGGAGGCAATCCTGAGGGAATACCATAATCCGGACAACTAATTGCCTTATCTTTCTTTCTATAGCTCCCATGCTTTTTTGATTTGTCAATTTCTCATCCACCCAAACCCTTCATTTCTTATCTTTGCCCATCGACATTAAACCTTTATCCATGGAAGAAATTATAGCAAAATTTTCCATCTTCTTTCCTTTGAGCGACGACCTTATCAATTACCTGCTGTCTGTAGTCGAAGCTTTCGACCTGCGCAAAAAAGATTATCTGCTGAAATATGGACAGACCTGCAATTATATGTACTACTTGCAATCAGGCCTCCTCCGGTGCTATTATCTCGACGGGGAAGGTAAGGAGACATCCACCTGGTTCATGCGCGAAGGCAATTTCGTCACAGCCGTAAATAGCTACTTCACCGGGCAACCGACCCGTGAGCCGATACATGCCGTGGAAGATTGTCAGTTGTTCGGCATTCACAGAGATCACCTGGATTATGCTTACCTAAATTTTAAGGAATTCAATTTCCCTGGCCGGAAATTAACCGAAAAATATTATGTCCTTGCAGACGAACGCGCAAATTTACTCAGGAGATTGTCCGCAAGTGAATTATATCTCCATCTCAAAGAAAACGAACCATGGATGTTCCAACGGGTCGAGGAACAGGACATAGCCTCTTATATGGGCATCGACAAGTCGACTCTCAACCGGATAAAAAAACAGTACGAATAATCTCACCTACCCTTCATGACCTCCGTAATAAGGGTGTCAAAGATTTCGCTGCCCCCTATATAATAATCAAACTGTAAAGCAAGATAAATGATCCTTATCTCCATACCCTCGTCCAGGGTTACTGGGTGTAACACGTTGCTTTCATACCTAAATGCATCATCGTCTTCCTGCAATGTCCCGCAATGCACACAGGTACTACCCCATATTTCCTGCTGCAGTCCTTTCGAACGTACAAACTTAAAAAAAGGGTAATCGCTTTGCAGGGATGCCGATATTCTATCATCCAGATACGTAACGTCCGTAAAGGTAATGGGAAGCCCTTGCCACCTTCGCCAGGTTACCATGTCCCCCTTTTCAAAGGTGGCCCTTTGCACGACATGTTTGATCTTATCTGGTATCACCCAGGTTACCCCGTCGGGCAACAAGAGTCCGCCCAGTTTCTTTACCTTTGCCGCCTCCTCGGGCAGCACATCAATTATTATTGGCATATAAAAAGTTTTAAAAATAAAAAAACTTAGTCCTAATCTACCCCATTAGATCCTATAGACAAATTGACATTTATCAATTCCAGGCACCGGGGCTTTTCTTTATTTTTCACCTGTTAAACGAAACTTCAAGTAAAATTTAAACCTTTCCTCATGGTCGACTTAACGCTCTTCCATCAAGTCCCCGATGGAAACTATCGGACAAAAGACAAACTAAACAGCCGCTCCGGTCGCGCAGCATGCTATTTTTTTGAATGGACCGGCTGGTACAACCAGAACATAGCCCAAAGACTCCTGGGTCATTATCGCCTCTTTCAGATTTACAAAAAAGACCCGGACAATACCTCCAGGGACATCAACCTGGTGCAGGCGTACGTACTTCAATACCGTTCGAGCCACTTCGTTAAATATTCCCTTTCCCGGCTAATATCCCTTATTTACAGGATCTTCACCCTGGGCCGCCCCTACCTTCCCGTGGAAACCGAGACCTTCAATCGCTCCCTCATCAATGAATACGCAGACATTTTGCACACCTTTCTCACCGACGCAGAAAATGATTTTACCAGCGCCTTCCGGAATGCAATGAAAAGGCTAGACAATGTCAACCCCAACAATCCGTCCGGTCAGTCCAAAGAACTATCTCGACCATTCCAGATCCAGGTCCGGCCCACGTTCATCCAAATTCAAAGCGATCTTCATGTCAACAACACTTTCAACATCCAGCGGAACGACTTCCATACCCACAATAACTACGAGAATGATTACTCGTCCCACACTCATATCAATAATTCTCCCGAAGCCAAAGAAGGCGCAAAAGGAAAAGAAAAGGACGTCCTGTCAAAGAAACAGGTGCTGATCTTATTCGACCTCCTTTCCGAATCAGCAGATCTGGAAAAGATTGACCTAAGGAAACCAAATAAGTATGACGACTACGCAACCCTCCTTCATGCTATCACCGGCAAGTCCAAAGCTTCCTGGAAAGAAGTGTTAAATGATTTCAAAACAAAAGACCTGTATGAATTCCATACCCCCGGCGAGCTAAACCAACTGATTGTCACCATTATTAACCTTGCCGATTTTATCCGAAAAGCCGGCTTCCATTCTGTGGCGGCAGCGGCCGACAAAAAGATCATAGAACTTGAAAGACAAAAAAGGAATGAGTAACTACCTCACCCGTTCCTGGTTAATAAGATTCTTTATTTTCTCGTTTGTCTCCTCCGCCTTCTGCATATTCCTTGCCAGTTGGTCCCTCCGCTCCTCTTCACCCTGTACTTCATTGATGAACTGGTCCGGATTATTGCGGTACCGCTTCTCTGCACGATCCACCAACTGCCAGACAGCCGTGTCCCGGCTAAAGCGTACGTAACGCCACTTGTAATCCCCTGCCCGATAATCATCCACCCGCTGCCATTGTCTCACCGCGACGGCGACGGAAGACGTCGTAATGAACAACATACCAAGAATGACCACGATAGGCCACCCCACATAATGCCGGTAATGCACCGTCTTATCCAACGGTTTCTCGAAAAGCCTTCCATGCTTCTCCAACTGCAGCTGCAGCGTCTCGATTTTGTCCGTCGGAATATCCAACCTTTCTCCAATCTTGTGAACTTCCTCCCGGACTTCCCCGTTTTTCCTGACCAATTCCTCCATCTGCTTTTCCTGGACCAAAGACCGCTCGTTCATTGAGCCCATCACATCCTGCTGATCCGCCAGTTTCTTCAACTGTGCCGTGTTTTCCTGCATAGCGCTTCCCAGATCGATAACCTTACCGATCAACGCCTTTAAGATCTCATCTTCGAAAGGAGCCGGAGCCCCATTTGTTTGTTTTACAAACTCACCCATAGATTGCTGTTTTATGGTTATTAAATGTTGGCAATTACAATCCCAGGCTGTGTCCCTGCGAATGCCGATGCCAGTGTTCATGACTTTGCTCTTGCCGCTGTTGCTGTTCCAGTCTTTCCACCTCCCGCTGACGATCCTGCTCCTCCTTTATCAAATGGAGCCGCTGTTGCAACACCTGCTCCTGCTGCAGACTGAGCGTTTGCTGAAGGCCCTTTAATGTATAAGCCGGGTCAATCCTATAGCCGCCAAAAGCCGTCCTTTCCAGACGGAAACTTACTCCCTGTCGTTCTCCGGTTGCCGGGTCCTGCCTGTATCGCATACTGATCCCCTCTGATAAAAGGCGCTTTTCCAGGTCCTCCATCCTGTAACAACCCGGCAAATGATGTTGAATAGCCTGGTAAATACGATACCGAATGGCGTCCGGCTCCCGCAGCGCCTCCATATTAGTGAGATGGAGGTTTTTCCCCTGCTCCTGCTGCAGGTGGTATTCACGGGTCAATTCCTGTGCGGCTTTTATGCCCCTTTCAATAATGAGCCCCTTCCCTATGATCTGACCCTGATTATCAATCCGGTTAGCCACAATATGCATATGTAAATGCTGTTTGTCGGTATGCTTTATGACGGCGTATTGCGTATCGCGCATCTCTATTTTCTGCAGGTACTCCCGGGCGATCTCAACCATTTTCTCATGACTTAGCTCCTCGCCACGGGGAAAGGTCAGCGCAGCATGGAACACCGGCTTCTCCTTTTCCGGCCAGAATTGGTGCTGCACCTCAAAGTCCTCGGCCATACTTTTATAGTCGTGCCCTCTGACCCCTTCCACACAAAGGACCTCCGACCTGCTCAGATCCTGGCAGACATATTGGCAGGTTTCCTTGAATGTCTTACCCGTGATAAATACTTTACTTAGCATCGCTCAGTTGTTTTATCACTTCATCGATCATTTGCCGGTATTGCTGGAAATGCAACACCGCCGAAGTAGCCCCTTCCTGGCGGCCTATGATCACCAATTGATGCAGGTCATTCGAAATACCTACCATTTTCTTAAAAATCTCCCGTTCTTCCGGCGTCCATCGGGCCTTTATCTCGCTATAAATGGCTGCCTGCCGCAAATAATCGGACATATTCACATGAGCCTTGGCAGCCCTATGCTGAATAATAAAATGTTGTGCATTTGTTACAAAGAATCCCAGAAACTTCTCCTGCTTAATGGCCTTCTTGGGCCTTCCGGTAATTTTGGACATAATATTATCCGAACGCTTTAGTCACGCCCGGACAACAAAAGAAATAAATAAACAGGCTGATGTCAGGTCAGGTCGACCTGGAAAGATCAAAGAATTGGAAATCACCCTATAAAGCGTATTGAATGTCGCGGCCTCCAGGTAATTTAGGCCGGCAGGAAGCGTCCCCATCGGGATCGCGATTATTGAATCCAGGCAGACGCGCGTTACCCATTATACAATTTCCACGCCCCATAGGCCATCCCATACAACCCGACAGTCGTCACAAAATGCGACGCAGCCACCCTATATTCATTAGAACTCACGCCAATTCCTTCCATCAACGCAGAACCTCCGCTCGTATAGAACAAATTCGCAGCAAAAGCCTCAAAATCACCTGCTCTCGCATATCCAAACTTGTCGGAGAACGTCGGTTTATACTTCCCCGCCCCTGTTATCGGGTCCGCATCTGTCCGCGTAGATGTTCCATGCGGCCCTTGCTGTACACCATAAACCGCATAATTAAACGCATCCTTGGCATGCTGGAACTTCACCCCCCACCCCGTATTCGGATTGAATGGATTTCTTTCAGGCTGGAAATACATAAATGGTCGCTCTTTCCGATCCATGATTTTTCCAAACAAAACGGTAGGCAGATAAACCCCGGTCGTACCATACTGCTCCCCGACAACCATAGTGAAACCACTGGCAAACAGCGTACCACTATAATGTGACGACTGCCTTTTCTGGGCGCCAAGGCCTATGAGCCTATTGAATACATTTTGATTAAATGGAACTCTCACCTGCCCCCCATTCGCAACTTCGTCAAAGTTAGCTGGCCCAAGCGCCGCGAAAATCCAGTTGAGCAGTTTTATCTCATTCGCGCCAATTCCTGGCGGCACCGGAGTTTGTGCGCCGGCAATCCCGGGATTAAGAACGGGGTGGGCAGCAGTGAGTTCTGCCAGATTCATACGCATCCGATCGGCAATAACGTTGACATGTCCTTGTTGCGCAGGATCTTTCCCGGTCCACCAGTCGCCAATGCCACTACCAACAGCAGACCCCAGTTTCATACCAACTGATGCACCATGTAAAGTGCTGCTGGAATATCCGGCAATGGCATTCGTTGCAGCACCGAAAGCGCCCCAAGTTAACGCGCTTGTAAGGCCACCATGCTGATATCCTTTCACCGCATCGGCAGCCCCCCCGGTAATAGCGCTGGCCGTTGCACTCAGGGCTCCATAAGTGTAGCCGGCTGCAGCGCCGGCTAATCCGCCCAGGGCGCCTCCAATTGCCGTTCCCCACCATCTGCCATCTTCATTCAGCTGCACAACAGGCATTGCCCGCCTTTGCGCCTGCCTTACTGCTTTCCGTTGTTTGGGTGAGTTATTGGCGACGGCCCTGCTTTTTTCTGCCCGGGTTTTATCAGCGTACGTATGCATATTTTTTCTATTATTGAATGTAAGAGATCCTTCTACGGAATATCATTCTTCTTGATCAGCGGAAAGACAAGGAACCGCGTGATCAACACGCCAATAACAATACCCGTGAAGATGACGACAAACAAGGTCCCCAGCGGAAAATCAAAACAATCGGCCGGGCTGTCGCTGACCCCGAAAAACATCATGCTTGTATCCAGGAAAAAGTACATGAACGCAATGATCGTCAGAAGGATGAACTGGACGATCAGCAGTGCGGCCAGGGACTTCGTCCATTTCCACCCGTCTCCCACCCGCCTGAGCTTTGAGATAAAAAGCACGACTCCCCCGAGGAAAAGCAGGGCAAGTGCGAGGCTCAGTCTACCCAGCACGGCAGCCTCTTCCTTCCGGATCTCCGCACGGTTATTATTTTTTAAACCCGCCTGCTCCCATTTTCTCACCAGCACTTTGGGGAATTTCGGTTCGCAGGGATAAGCGAAAATAAAAGCATACTGTTCCAGCTTGGCCCCGATATAGGCCCAGGACCATTGCCAGTCGTCCAGCACTTTTGGCTTTGGATGCAGTGTCTTCAGTTCAGATGCCATCGTATCTACCCGTGCAAATCTCGAGGCAAGGACGTCCCATAGTTCTCCATAGCCTTCATCATATCCCAATGCCTGTATGGCAATACCACCCAGGTGCTGTTGCAGGATGAGATCATATTTGGCCGCCAGCGTCTTCTCATCTTCGTACCAGATCCGCTCTGTCACCACGCCATTCCTGTTTTTTATGTCCAGGCGTTGGGTGGCGCTGAGTGGATCATAAAGGGGCAGTTGCTGATACCTGGGGTCCGAACAAAGATCCTTGTAGGTTATATACTCCGGCGGGTCTTTGTCGGGTTTTACTTTCCACCTGACACCATAATAAGGGAGACAGACGATCAGTTTGGAAGGAGGGATCTCCATATTGAGGATGCGGGAGATACTGGTTTTCAGATCGTCATTGTGGACACCAGCGAGCGGGAACAATGGCCCGGGGGCCTTGGGCTGGTATTGCGTAAAGTCCAGCAGGAACTGGTCCGCATAGACGTTCAATGTCGCAAGGTCGTAGGCATCTTCCGCATCGTAGGCAGGGACCCGGATGCCCAGCCGGTAAGACCTGTCCCTGGTCTTCAGCGCTTCTGCCAGCTGGATAATAAAGGAGGTGAAGGCGGCGCGCGACCCTCCCGGTAATTTGTCGAACATGATCTGCACGCCATCCGCATGGCGGAGGCGCAGCGCAGCGACAACACCGGCGATCAACACCTGCTGCGCAGGCTTTCTCTCCAGCAGGTCTGTAATGTTCTTTTCATTTTTGCTTTGGACACATAAGCTGATCCTGCATCCCCTTGCCCGGGCAGAGTCGATCACAGCGCTGGTATTCCATCCATTGAAGCTCGTGAGGTCCCCCGTGGAGCCTTTGAACCCTACGGCATACCATGAGAGCTCATTTATCAGCCGGAGGTAAGCGTCTATATTCGGTTGTCCCTCCGGGTAAGGGAACAGCCCGATCACCGTCGCCTGCGTGCGCACGCTGAACCGGCGGATCTCGCTCAGCGAGTCGCTGATCTTCACCGTGTCGGTCAGTGGATCTTTTCTGAAAAGAAGAGACCGGACAGATCGCAGGTGTTCCTCCTCTTTGGGGTCGGTGGCGGCGATCACCTGGTTGACCAGGTCTTGTATCTGCTGATCATCCACCGGCGGATCCACGCTGCTGGAAGGCCTGCGGACAATGTCTTCCGGAACGCTCGTGTCAACAGCAGTTGCCATGCTGTCTAATCGCAGTTTTAGTAAATCGATGGCGTTGAGCACGTCCCGGACACTTTGTTCCTGTAGCGTACTTATACTTGTCCTGTTCACCGTATTCACCGAATCGAGTACGCGCACGGTAGCCTGAAGAGAGTCCTTCAATCCGCTGCGTGCAATGATATTCAATACTCTGGCCTGCTCGCGCGCCCTCGCATTCTTACGGAACTGCAGGGCTTGCAGAAGTTTTTTCAACAGCCCGACCTTGGGTGCAGGCGTCGAATCTGCCGCATACACCGGCATGTTGACGAAAATCAAATTTTTGGTAAAAGGGAAACCCGATGACGCACACCGGCAAAGATTATTTGCATGTAGTGTGTATGCAAAAAGAAAGAGAAATGATAAGGTTAATTGCTTATGCATATCAAACGATCGGCCCGACGAATGTATCAATTTATTTTTTCTTCAATCTTTTTTTTTGAATTGTCGATAAGATTTTTCTAACTTGTATCTGCAAAGCACAGGTGAACTAAACCCATTTTTTTCCTCTCTGGTTAGTCAAGGTTAAGCTTCCGATTTTTTTTACGCACTATTCAATAGTTGTATAAATGATACAAGAGGCCTTGTCATGCCTGGTTGACGAGATCAACAGCTTTTTTAAAAGCAAGCTGAAGATCACGGAAGATAAGGTCGTCCTTTCCGGTTTGCTGAACGCCGATGGATCAATAGCCATGCGGGAAGAGAACAAGATCGTCGTGACATTGGTAAACGTGGAGAAAGAGACAGTAGGCCAGAATGGCGTCAATCCGCATACATCCCCCCCTTTGAATATCAACCTGTACGTACTTTTCTCCGCCTATTTCGCTGCTGCGAACTACCATGAGGCGCTCCGTTTCCTTTCGTTTGTCATGGGGTATCTTCAGCAGAAGAATGTATTCAACAGGACTAACACGCCGCAGTTGGACGGAGGGATCGAAAAGCTGGTCTTCGAGATGGAAAATCTGACCACGGAAAAAATGAATAATGTATGGGCCGCCCTGGGTGCGAAATATATGCCCTCGGTGATATACAAGATGCGGATGCTGACGATCGACGGTTCGATCGTCCGGGAATTCAGGCCCGAGATCAGTGGTATTCAAAACTAAACTTGAGCAAGCAGCATACTATGATGGAAATGAAAATGGCGATATTGTCGGAGATCCAATACAGGCATGGCTATTTCAAAGATCGGCTTTGTCGCTGCCTCTCCGTCTCGCCTGCTGAAAGCTCCCTCCGGGAAATGCTCAATCATGGCCTGTTGCTGAAGTCAAACCCTGGCGGGTTCCGGCTGCTGTACGACATCCGCCATGCAGGTGCCCCCCGGTCCAGGTCCGATGTGCTCTACAAGGGCATTGCCATCCGCCTGCTGCTCCGCCTGGACGATCCCGGTTTTTACAATTACACGACACCCTCCCCTGCCGACATCAGCAAGCAGGTGTTCTATTTCCGTAACAGGCCGGGCCGCAACTTTCTACACAACGAAGAACAGGTGTCCGCAAGCGACCTGTTCGAAACCATCGCCCCCGGTAAGCCGCCCGGAAAAAAGATCGTCCTGGCGCCTTCCGCACACCGCCCCTTTGAAAAACCCTTTGGCATACTCGACTTCCATCTTTACCCGGGGCTTGAGAAAAATTATCATATACTTTTTCAACCCCTCTCCACCTGGTGGAATTATATTCTCGTCGGCAATCATTTGAAAGAGCTGCGCGACCCGGCTATTATCAATACGGGTACGAAAGAAAATTTTGCCGGGCCTTCTTCCATCCGTTTGCCTGATGAACGCACAGGACTATCCTTTCTGTCGCCGGCGCCGATGATGCTGAGCGAGCAACCGGCAAGCCCCTGCATGCTGGTGGAAAATTTCGACCCGGCAACGGGAAAATATAAGATCGTCGTGGCAGCGCTCCCTATCCCCGATACCCGGATGATCTCCAGGACCCAGGCCCGAAGGAAGCCGGCTGATTTTTCTGAAATCCTTTTATACTAAACAAACATAAATCCTATAACATGGCTTCAACATTCATGACCCCGGGCGTTTATATCAAAGAAGAGAACGCCTTCCCCGGATCGGCAGTCGCCGTAGAGACCGCCGTTCCCGTTTTCATCGGCTACACGGAAAAGGCGGAACGCAACGGAAAATCCCTCATCGGCAAACCGACCGCCATCACCTCCTTCGCGGAGTATACGGAAACCTTCGGCGGCGGCTTCCATGCCAAATTCACGATCGCCCCGCCGGCCGACCCCAAGGTCAAACAGGAGACCTTCAATCTCAACGGTAAGGACATGGTCGTAACCATCAAAGCAAACAATACCGCGTACTTCTACAATTGTATAAGGCTATTCTATGCCAATGGCGGAGGCAACTGTTATATCTACTCTGTCGATACCTATGGAGGCAAACCGGACGGATTCGAGATCAAAGCATCCGACTTCATCGGTTCACCCGACAATCCGGTGTCCGTGTTCGAGGTATTGGAAAAAGAATATGAACCCACCCTCATCGTCATACCCGACGTCATCGCACTGGGGAAAGACGTCTATAACACCGTATACACACAAGTGTTGAATCATTGCCATAAAATGCAAAGCCGGATGGGTCTGTTCGATCTGCGTAAACAGGAGCCTTCTGAAAAGACCGACGACCTGGCGGAAGAATTCAGGACGGGCATTGGGGTGAATTTCCTCAACTATGGCGCCGCATATTATCCCTGGCTGAAGGCGGGGGTCGTACAGCCGGGCGAAGTGGATTTTGAGAACCTGGATGCTTCGATGGACCTGGAGACGCTATTGCCGGAACCCGCCGCGATAGAGATAGTAAAAAAATTCAAGGCGGCCAACGCTTCTGACGCCGGTTCGAAAAAGAACTACCATCAATCCCTGAAAGCAGCCAGCCCCACCTACGGCAACATACTGGATGAGCTAAGGTCCAGGCTGAACGAATTGCCCCCCGCTGCAGCCATGGCAGGCATCTTCACCCTGGTGGACAACAGCCGGGGCGTCTGGAAGGCCCCCGCCAACGTATCATTGAGCATGGTCAATGCACCCACCATCAATATCTCATCCGAGGCCCAGCAAAAGCTCAATGTGGATGTCATGGCAGGCATTTCCATCAATGTGATCAGGCCCTTCCCCGGCATCGGCACCCTGGTCTGGGGCGCTAGGACCCTAGACGGCAATAGCCAGGATTGGAGATATATCAACGTAAGAAGGACCCTGATCATGATCGAACAGTCCCTCAAGCTGGCCACCAGAGCCTATGTGTTCGAGCCCAATGACGCCAGCACCTGGATCACCGTCAAAAGCATGATCAACAATTTCCTCGCCAATCTCTGGAAACAGGGAGCGCTGGCGGGAGCCGTTCCGGAGCAGGCCTTCGATGTTCAGATCGGCCTGGGCGCTACGATGACGGCTACCGATATTCTGGATGGGCTCATGAAGATCACTGTCAAAGTGGCCGTCGTACGCCCCGCTGAATTCATCGTCATTACGTTCCAGCAACAACAGCAGTTGTCATAAACCCAATATAAAAAGATCTTAAACCATTCATTTACTTTTAAAACCTTACAACTATGGCAGACGACGGATCAAGCCAATCACAATCCATATGGCCTCTCGTCAAATTCTCATTTCAGGTGAAATGGGACGACAAGGAACTGATCTTCCAGGAAGTGACAGGACTTTCTTCGGAAACGCAGGTCATCGAATACCGCGGTGGTAACAATAAAGTTTATTCCACCGTAAAAATGCCCGGATTACAGAAATTCGGCAACGTCACCCTGAAAAAAGGCATTTTCAAGGGCGATAAGGACCTGTGGGATAAATACAACCTGATCAAGATGAACACCTACAAAAGGTCCACTATCACCATCAGCCTGCTGGACGAAAGCAACGCCGTGGCCATGACCTGGACTTTGACCAATGCTTTCCCCGCCAAGATCACCGTGACGGATATGAAATCCGACGGGAACGAAGTGGCGGTGGAGACCATGGAGCTGGCCCACGAAGGACTCAAGCTGAGCGCTTAACACAGCTTAACCGCAGCTTAACACCGGCTTAATACCAAAGGAATGCCTAATGCACAAAGTCCATACTACCCACCCGTCGGCTTTTATTTTCGGGTGAGCGTTTCAGGTATCAACGGTCAGAACGAAGGGAACTTCCAGGAAGTCACGGGCCTCAACGTCAAGCTGGATGTGGAAGAAGTCAAAGAAGGCGGGGAGAACCGGTTCTCTCACAGGTTGCCTACCCGCCCGAAATATGAGAACCTTGTCCTGAAAAGAGGGATGATCACGGATTCCTTCCTGATCACCTGGGCCAGAAGAGCCACGGAACAATTCATTTTTTCCACCAAGACCGTTGTCTTGAGTCTCCTCAACGACGACGGCGTGCCGCTGGCTACCTGGAATTTTACCAACGCCTATCCCGTAGCGATCAGGATGTCCGAATTCAAGGCCCAGGAAAATGCCATCGCCATCGAGACGCTGGAGCTATCCTTTGATTATTTTGAAAGAACAACATGATACCATGCCCCTGGAAATAAGAGAACTGGTGATCAAAGTCACGATAGAAGAAGAGAACACAACGCCGCCTTCCGATGAAAAGGCCCTTTTCGCCATCAAAAGAGCCATCATCAGGGAATGCGTGGACGAAGTGTTGATAAAGTTGGAAAAGAGGGCCGAACGATAACTGCCATACTGCAATGAGCAACCTGATCAAATTAAAAATAGAAGCCTATAAGGATGCTGTATGTACGCAGCCCCTTGGCAAATCGATCGACGCATTCCTTAATCCCGAGTCCTATTCGCTGAATTATGCAGTGAACTATGAGAGCTCTAAGGAAAAACAGAACAATGCCGGGACGCAGATCTTCACCGGCATGGGGCCGACGTCGCTCGAGCTCGATCTCACCGTAGACGGCACCGGTATAATCCCCCTCCCCGCCGGCTATTCGGATATCGATAGCTATATCCGGGCCCTGAAAAATATCATATACGATTATCAGGGCATTTATCACCGGCCCAACTATCTGAAGATCGCCTGGAAAAACCTTCAGTTTACGGGTGTTTGCGAATCGCTTACCCTCAAATATAACTTGTTCAAACCCGATGGCACTCCCATTCGGGCCGCTGTCAAGCTCAAGTTCAAGGAGAATATAGATTTCAAGACCAAGCTGAGAATGGCCCAATCCAGCTCTCCGGACCTTACCCATGTCCGCACCGTAAGATCAGGGGACACCCTCCCCCTGATGGCCTACCGTATCTATGGGGATAGTTCCTTTTATGTGGATGTAGCAAAGGCCAACAACCTTTCACACTTTGGAGCCATCCGCCCCGGCGACGAGATCTATTTTCCCCCATTAAAGAAGAAATGACATGCCCCCTCAATCCCCTATAGATATTAAGGACCCTGTCTTGCGTCTTTCCGTGGAAGTAGACGGCAGTACATTGGAAGAATATTACCCGGTGCTGTCCCTGGAGATCCTGCATGAGATCAACCGTATCTCCACCGCTGAGATCAGCATCATTTTCGATAGCCTGGCCACCCGCAATTTCGATATGAAGGAAGATAAGAAGCTGAAGCCCGGCAGCAGCATCGAGATAAAAACGGCCTATGGTACAGACGGAGATGAAGCATCCATCTTTAAGGGCGTTATATTGAAAAAAAAGATACGGGTAAGATCGGCTGGGTCATATACCCTGGAAGTCAGCTGCTCCCATCGCGCCCGGAATATGACTTTTAACAAAAATGCGACCGAGTTCAGTAAAAAGACGGACAGCGATATCATAAAAGCCATCGTAGGCACCTACCCTGGGTTGAGCTGCAAGGCGGATACTACCAGCCCTGCCCTGGACGTAATGCTGAAGACCAGCGGTTCCTCCGACTGGGATTTTGTCCTGGCCCGCGCTGAGTTCAACGGTCAAATAGTCATTTTGGATAATGACACGCTGATCGTTACCGCACCTTCCCTCAACACGGCGCCGGTTTTGAGAGTGGCGTTCGGCGAATCCATCTATTCCTTCGATGCGGAAATTGATACGGAAAACCAACCTACCACGGTCAAGAGCAGGTCATGGGACATCAAAGGATTGAATTTCCTGGAAGTGAAAGCCAACGAGCCCAGTCTGCCAGAGCCGCTGAAAAGCGCCATTAAAGCCGCTTCCACCGAACAGGTAGACCCTCCGGTGCTTAAGTCGAATACGGGGATGTCACGGGACGAACTGCAAACCTGGGCCGACGGAAAACTTCTCCGGATAAGGATGAGCGCACTGAAAGGACAGATCACTTTCATCGGCAATGATAAGATCAAGCCGGGTGACAATATCCAGTTGGACGGCACCGGCGTCACCTATGACGGCAGCGTATTCGTGTCTTCCGTCAAACATACCATCGACGAAGGGAACTGGACCACCACGGTGAAATTCGGACTGGATAATACGTCCGTCACACAGAAAAAAGATTTTTCTCCACCGGCCGCAGGCGGCCAGCTCCCCCCCATACATGGCCTGCAGGTGGCAACAGTGAAAAAACTCTCCGGCGACCCCAACTCCGAATACAGGGTTCAGATCGTCCTGCCCTCCCAGTCCGCAGATGCCCAACCCATCTGGGCAAGAGTGGCCAACCTCTTCGCCACTAATCAGGCAGGTTCTGTCTTTTTCCCGGACGTAGGGGACGAAGTAGTCGTAGGTTTCTTCGAAAGCGACCCGAGATACCCGGTGATCATCGGTTCCTTATACAGCACCAGCAAAGCCTCCCCCTCTCCCATGCAGGACGAGAATAACTATTTCAGGTCGCTTACGACAAAATCGAAGCTGAAGATAAGTTTTGATGATCAGAAAAAGATCCTGAAGATCGAGACGCCGGCAGGCAATATGATCACCCTCGATGACGACGGCAAATCCATTGAGCTCAAAGACCAGAATAGCAATAAGATCACGATGAGCTCCGGGGGCATCACACTTGACACCGGAAAAGATATTACCATGAAAGCGACGGGAAATATTAACCTGGCGGCGACAGGTAAGTTGAACCTGTCGGCAAAGCAGGACGCTGCGCTGACAGGAATGAACATTACGCATTCCGCCGACATCGGTTTCACTGCGAAAGGAAAAGCCAGCGCCGAACTTTCCGCCACCGGGCAAACCACCGTAAAAGGCGGGATGGTCATGATCAATTAAAATCATTAAATGAATAGAAGATGGGACAGCCAGCCGCAAGGATAACAGATCTCCACATATGCCCGATGGTAACACCGGGTCTCCCACCCATTCCGCATGTAGGAGGTCCTGTCATCGGGCCCGGCGTGCCCACCGTGCTGATCGGCAATATGCCGGCCGCAGTGCTGGGCGATACCGCCGTTTGCGTAGGCCCCCCGGACGCCATCCAGAAAGGCTCCGCTACTGTCAGCATAGGCGGAAAGCCCGCCGCCCGGATGGGAGACCTGACGGCTCATGGAGGAACGATCTCCATCGGCTATCCCACCGTGCTGATAGGCGGTTAAATACCCTAAAACATCGACGATGAATGCAAACAGACAATCTTTTTTAGGCACAGGATGGGGATTCCCGCCTTTCTTCGACAAGGTCAACCATCGGGTGCGATTGGTCTCCGATGCAGAAGATATTGCCGAAAGCATCCGGATCATTTTAAGCACGACTCCCGGCGAGAGGATCATGCAACCGACTTTCGGCTGTAATCTCTCCAGGCTTGTTTTTGAAAAAATAGACTCGGCGATGATAGCGGAGCTGAATCATATGGTATACCATGCACTACTCGACTTTGAGCCAAGAGTAAATTTTATCTCGGCGGAGATGCTGGACCGGGATGAGCTGGATGGCGTGCTGCATATAGCGATCCATTATTCCATCGTCATTACCAATACGAGGCATAATCTTGTTTTCCCTTTCTACCTAAGGGGAGAAGGGACCAATGTATGAGGTAAAATACCGAAGAAACCATGGAGGATCAATTACTAGCTGAATTAAAGGATGGCCTGAGCCAGTCGGACAGACTGCTCCGGATGCTCTTTCCCGGCAACATCGGGATTGATGACAGAGATCCTGCGCAGTTAATGCAGCTGGCCGCCCTCCTGGCCGGTCAGATCAACTACTACAACGCGGATAACATTATCGACGGGGACTGGCAGGATTTCTTTAGCTCCGACATCAACATCCTCACCTTGATTATTTCAGGATGGGATCTTTCTGCCCACAGTAAAGCATATGGCTCCCTCCTGGCAGAGATCTGGCATTCGGCAGACGAGGATGCATTTCGGGATAACTCCCGGGAATTGATCAACACCGTTTTCAAGCTGGCCGACTCCCTGGGCCACCTGCTGCAAAAGGTCGACACCACTCCCATGCCAGCCCATATAGCGGCAAAAATGGCCGGGATCATGGAAAATGTCGTTGCAATCCGGCTTCAGCTGGAAAGCTTTTCCCCTTTATTCTCTCCGGTGATTGCCTCCGAACCCGGACCCGCATTCCCGGTCGACCCTCATGCGCCCGCCTCGGCCTCCCCTTCATCCACCACCCGTCCCGCTTCCCCCGCCGGCCGCCAGGAGCAGCTGCTGCAGCTCCTCCCCGGGCTGCATAAAGCTTTTTCCGACCTGCTGATACAATGCACCCGGCTACAGGAAGTATCCGATTACTACCGGAAGAATTATGACTGGACGGACCAGCAGTATACACCTCACCTGGGCCTATTCATCACCTTCCTCCATTTGTACGGCTATTTGCGGGAAGAGATCAATCAATTGACAAAAGAACACCTGGATTATTACTACCGGAATATCCTGGCTATAGCAACAAGAACAGAGGTCCCGGATAAAGTGCACCTGCTGTTCACCCCAAACATCAATGCCGGTCTCGTCCGGTTGAATGCAGGCGAAGAGATGCTGGCCGAAATACCCGGACGGGAAGACCCGCTGAAATACCGGCTGATAACAGATACTACCGTTACACCCGTGAAGGTTGCAGCGCTGAAGACCCTATTCATCAGCGAAAGGACCGTATTCCTGGACGATGACCCCGATCATAGCCTTCTAAAGAACGCCCAGGTATACCAGGGTGATTATCCCGGCGCCACAGCCGATCTTTTGATGAAAGGGAACACACAGGTTCCCTGGCCGCTGTTTGGCGAGGACCAGGATGAGCTGGCAAGGCTTCAGCGCTCGATGAACGATACGAACATCGGCCTTCTGCTTGCCTCTCCTGTTTTCTATCTGACGGAAGCACAGCGGAAGATACAATTGACCTTTTATTTTGAACCGTCGTCTTTCAAGCGTCTCGGTGATTATATCACCCGGTTCGCGGCGGCTTCTCTGAAGACGGAGCAGGCAGTACAAAACGAGATCCTTACCCGCGCTTTTGACATTGATTTTACAGCAGCCGACGGCTGGAGCCCCGCGGAAAGGTACACCGTGCGCATGCCGGAAAACAATACCCTGGAGGTCCTCATTGAATTAGGTCCCGCTGCGAAAGCCCTCGAGGTATATAAGCCAGGGATCCATGGGCCGGATCACGGAACAACCTTCCCTGCTTTCCGCCTGCTGATCAACAATGACGCTCCGCACAACGCTTTCTCTTTCCTGCGCAGTCTGCTGATCCAACGGATCCATCTGAGATCACAGGTACAGCATTTCCGTCAGGTCAAAATGCAAAACAGCATTGGCAACCTGGCCATCGACAGCGCATTCCAGCCTTTCGGCCCACAGCCGGTCGTGGGCTCTTACCTGGATATTAAGAACAGCAACATTTTCAATCGCTATACGACGGATCTGGCTGTCCGCCTGGAATGGATGGACCTGCCTAAAGAACCGGGCGGATTTGCCACCTGGTTTGCAGGATATAACACCGGGGTCACCGACGACTCATTCCGGATTGGCATCGGCGCCCTGAGGAATGGAACAGTACAACCTCCCGTGGCACAGCAACAGACCTTCCCGCTGTATACCAGAAGCCCCGACGATGGGGTCAACGGCCCTTCTTCCACGACCTGGATCAGGGGAATCGATATTAAAAAGCTGGAGTTTTCCAACTTGCCCTTGCTTGCACAGGAAGAAGAAGAATCCAATGGATTTTTCCGCAACGGTGCGATCCGCCTCGAATTGCTCTCCCCACCGGAAGCCTTCGGACATGCCTTGTTCCCAAAGATCTTCCCCGAGGTGGCCATGCACAACGCCCGCCTGTGGACGAGGAAACTTCCCTTGCCGAATCAACCCTATACGCCCAGGGCTAAATCCGCCAGCGTCAATTATACGCTGGAACATGCGGAGGCTTTCAAGGATACCCGGGAGTCCGGCAACACCGCGGGTGGGCTGGAAATTATTCATCAATATCCCTTCGGATATAAAAAGATCTACCCCGGCGACGATGCCCGGTTTATCTCCCTTCTGCCGGACTTTGACACCGGGGGTCACCTGCACCTGGGCCTCAGCGATGCCACATCGGGCGAAGAGCTTTCCCTCCTTTTTCAGCTCGATGAAAAAAACTTCCACCATACCTTGCACGATTCCGGCAGCATCACCTGGAGCTACCTGGTGGATAATGACTGGGTGACGATGAGCGCCGGCAGCATTTTGACCGATACGACCCACGGATTTATCAACACAGGCATCGTCCGGCTGAAATTGCCGGAGCTCATCAGCCTGGAGCATACCATATTGCCTGCCGGTCTCTTCTGGATCAGGGCTTCTGTCAGTGTGACCACCGACATGAAATCGAAAGTCATCGCCATCCTCTCCCAGGCTGGATTGGCTGAGCGGGTGCCGGATAAGGAACACCCATTCTCCGATTCCACCTTCGTCCTGCCTGCCGGATCTATAAAGAATTTTATTCGTAAAGTGCAGGGGCTGGAGCAAGTCTGGCAACCTTTCCTCTCCTTCGGCGGATCATCCGCAGAAAAGGACGAAGCTTATTACACCCGCATCAGCGAACGGCTTCGTCATAAGAAACGTCCCCTCACGTCCCTGGATATAGAACAGTTGGTGCTGGAGAAATTTCCTTCCATCGCCGTAGTGAAATGTTTCGGGACCAGCCATCAGCGGCAATCCGTGTACCCTGGCGTCGATATCCAGGTGATCCTGATACCCAAAGAAGGCGCCGACGGCAATGTATATATCGATCAGCCGAAAGTGAACCTGTCAACCCTCTTCGCCGTCAAAAATTATCTTGCCGGCTTTGCCTCACCTTTTATAAATATAGAGATCGGCAACCCCGTGTATGAGAAGATCAAAATTGCCTGCCGGATCAGGCTGACGGATCAGCTCGCCAAAGATGCCGGCAGTGGATATTACCTCCAACAATTACACGAAGATATCAGGCAATGGCTCTGCCCCTGGATATACGCACCCGACTCCGCCGTGAGGATCGGTACGCGGATCTATATCCCGGAGCTCCTTACCTATATCAAAAAGAGACCCTACATAACGGAGGTGAGAGGATTTTCCGTCGTACATTTCTTCAAGGTTAAAGATGCGGTCACCGGTGAATTGAAAGGCGCAATGATCGATTCGGCAGTACACCCCATCGAGTTCATCCAGGGTTCCGTCCCCGAGGCTGTTTTGATCCCGTCCGATCATCACCTGATCCGATTGCTGGATAATGACGACTATATCGCTCCTGACCCGAAAGGCATCGGAGACCTTTACATCGGCAACGAACTGTTGATCTCCTATCCCCGGCAGACACAGCAGGAAGGCTATGATGAAGAGCCTGTCAGCAGAGAGAGTCCGGATGAATATTTCAACCTGACTTTTGTTAACCCCGTAAAATAAAACATTATGAATAACCAGGGCAATGGAAAGACCCACGGCAGGGAAGAATTAAAGAAATTTTTCAGGAATGGCGGCCTCCCCTCCGAAAAACATTTCAGCTCCCTCATCGACTCCATGGTCAACAGGGAGGATGACGGGTTCTCCAAGGACGAGGCGAATGGCCTGCATGTCAGTTCTTCCGGCTCTTCCAAAAGATTGGTCACCTTCTACAGCAGCATTGATGAAATGGAGCCTTTCTTCTATATCGACAAGAACATTCAGCATCTGCAAGGCCTGCAATTGCAATGCGCATCCAGGCCGGAAGAGATGAAGGAAGAGGAGAACTGCGTTTTCTTACAGGAAGGAGGAAGATTGGGCATTGGAAAAAAGACCGATCCACGGTACAAGCTGGAGGTAAAGGGATGCGTGGGCATGGAAGGACGGAGAGGCACCTTCAGCCAGCAGCCGGGGCCTTGTATTGTGCCGGCAGATGGCAAATGGCATACCATTCTGTCGGGGCTGGACCACTGCCAGGCTTTCGAGATCATCGCCCGCACGGGGCTCAGGAACACAGGCCGGTTCGCCATCATGCATGCAATAGCGCTGAGCGCTTATGGCCATTCGAGGAGCAGGATCCGCAGGACCTGCGCCCACTACGGATTTTTCTGGAACCGGCTGAGCCTCCGGTGGAGAGGCACCACACATAATAACTCCCTCCAGCTCCGAACAAACAGTAATTTCGGAAAGGGAGTGGTGATCCATTATTCCATCACCCGGTTATGGGACGATGAGGAGGTGATGCATGATTGAGTTTTCCTTTCTTCGTCAGCGGGGCATTGAGCTGATGCAACAATTGTGCGGCGAAACATGGACCGATTACAATTTGCATGATCCGGGAGTAACGATCCTGGAAGCGCTTTGCTATATGATCACCGACCTGTCCTACAGGACAGATTTTCCCATGGCTGATCTGCTGGCGGACAAGGAAGGAAAGATCCGGTTGCAGCAGAATGCTCTCTATGTCCGTGAGGACATCCTCACCAGCAATCCGGTCACGGTGAAGGATTTCAGGAAATTCATGCTGGACAAGATGGATTCCCTCCACAATGTTTGGCTGGAACCCTTTATGTCCGGCTTCTCCTATGGCACCATGCACGGATTATATACGATGCATATTCAGGTGAAGAAAGAATTTTCAGAGAAATTGCGCGCGGATGACGATGAATGGGCCAGGGACCTGCAAAGACAAGTACGCGCATGCTTCGTCTCCGGCAGGAATCTATGCGAAGACCTGGTCAAAAATATCACCGTCCTGCGCCCCCGTCCCATCCGCATCAGGGCCGAGGTGGTCATTACAGGGGATCAGCCGGAACGG
Organism: Flavitalea plasmicola; assembly: GCF_030546645.1. GTDB lineage: Bacteria > Bacteroidota > Bacteroidia > Chitinophagales > Chitinophagaceae > Puia. The sequence goes on along the minus strand of NZ_JAUOTO010000004.1, from coordinate 431,595 downwards.
CTGCTGGCCCATATTTACCGCGACCTGGAAGCCGCGATCAACCCGCCCGTAAAGTACTATACTGAGCAGGAATTGCTGGACAAAGGCCTTCAGGTAGAGGATATCCACACCGGCCCCCTCCTGAAGAAAGGATTTATCCCCGATGCAGAGCTCCCTCCCCGTAAACAATTCATAGATCCGGCAGAGCTGATGAAAGTCATTTCCCAGGTACCAGGGGTCAGCTATGTGAGGGACCTTAGCATCATCACGCCGGAAGGTTCCGCCAGCAAGGCCCCCTATCATCTGGAAGAAGGGACCTACCTGTATTTCGAAGAAGGTCTTTCCGCATCCCCTATTCGCCTGATTAAGGACAAATATGAGGTCCGCATACGCGAATCGGTGTTCAATGATATATGGCCCCGGGTGGACGAGGCCGCCCGGAGAAGTTCCCAGCCGGTGGTGGATCCCCATGCCACCTCCAGGATCAGTCAGGGGCAATATAGAGATGTGCTGTACTATCATTCCCTGCAGCATCTTTTCCCCGTCGTTTATGGCATTGGCACCAACGGCCTTGGCAGACACCCATCACCCGAGCGGATTGCCAGCGCACGGCAATTAAAGGCTTACCTGCTTTTTTTCGAGCAGGTGCTGGCCAATTATCTCGCCCAGTTGGCCAATGTATCCCGGTTCTTCGCATTCGATGTCCCGGACCAGACCTATTATCATCAGCCCCTATACCAGGTTCCCGGCATTCGCCACCTGCTGCGGGCATTTACACAACTAGCCGGCCCCGCTGACGAAAAAGCCTGGGACACGTTTATCAATGACAGTAACAACGGATATATACAGACGCTGTCAGAAGGATCTGAAACAGACGAAGCATACTGCAAAAGGAAAAATGCTGTGCTGGACCACCTGCTGGCCCGGTTTAATGAACAGCCATCCACCTTGCCCGTCAGACTATATGCGCACCTGTACCGGATGCCGGACAGGCAAAAAAGACAGGATGAGATCATCGAATGGAAAGCCGGTCTGCTTAAAAACATGGTCGACACAGGATATGGCAGAGTAAGAGGCGGCAATTATCTCTTAAAAGACGGGGAGGACAAAGGAGGATTTTATAAAAAAATGGCGGACCTGCTCTACATCCGCCCCCCCTCGCCGCCGCCCCCCCTCTCGGATGCAGTATTGAAAATGATGACCCTCAGCCCTGGCCACGGAAATGAAGATGCCGCCACCATTGCCACCGCCGGCGATGATCAGCAAAAACAGGAATGGGTAACCTTTGCCGGCGCCGCCACCATGCGGCAACGGATACCTGCTGCACACCCTCAGACCCCGGACCTCCGGGATGCCGGCGACTCCTGGAATTTTACCAACAGAAAAATGTCTTTCTTCCTGCATGGCCTCAGCGCCGGAAATTACACCATCGGCCCGGACCCCCACAGAGGCAGAGGATGGCTGGTCCTCTTTTCGGAACCTGCAGAGAATAGCTGGCAGATCATCAGCCGGCACCAGGATGAAAAGGGAGCCATCACCTCGCTGAAAAAGCTGATCGACCAGCTCCGCCAGATAAACATCCTGTCCGAAGGCTTTTATCTTGTAGAGCATGTATTGCTGCGCCCCGCCATAGATTCGGATTCCTTCGGCTTCAGGTTCTGCGCGACACAAAAGGACGTACTCCTGCAGCATGCCCGCTGGACAGGTTTTATGGAAAGGGAAAGCATACTCACCGGCATCGTACAAGCGGCGGCGACGGCGCCACTGCCCACAGGCGCTCCGGACGCCGGAACAACCGAATGGGCCGTCAAAAACCTCGGTGGCCGATGCAGGGTGCTGTTACAGCGACATAAAGAGCTGGGATTTTTCAGCGACCCCATCGACCTGGAGAAATGGATCTGGGAAGAGGCGGCGCCCGACATGGAGCATATCCGGCAACAGCTGCTCCTGTTCGGCGAAAACAAGCTGCGATTCTATCCCCGCTTTGAGATGCTCGTAAAAGGAAAGGACGAGAGCATGATCCGGGAAGAATTTTTCAATTTTAATATGACGGTGGTATTACCCGCCTGGCCCGCAAGATTCCAGGACCCCGGCTTCCGCACCTTCGCGATGGACCTTTTCAGGATGCACACGCCCGCGCATATTCGGCTTTATTTTCAATGGCTGAATATATCCGATATGAAAGAATTCGAAGTCTTGTATCCCAATTGGATCCAGGCCTTAAAAAACCCGGATGATCCGGGCCCCAGAAAACACTGGTCAGACCGCATCATTCACTTTCTAAAAAAAGGCATCTATTGATATGCCAACCTCTTACCATATCATCCAGCGGCAGATATTTGACATCGGTTTCTCCCGGGAAAAAGAAGCTTACGATCTGCAAAACAGGTTCAGCCGTCTGTTTTACAACGATGCCACGCCTGTAATGACGGATGTCTTCGATCGTCTGATCCCCGATGGACTGGTGCTGCGGCTGGATCAGCTGACACTGGACCTGGGCAGGATCCGGAATGACAGACTGGAGAAAGATTTCAGGGAGAGATTCACGCAGGCGCTGGAAAAAGAGCTGGAGCGCGCTCTCAATGAATATGCACGTCGCGAAAAGCCGGAATGGAACCAATCATTGACAGACTTGCTGCAATATTTTCTTATGACAGGCACGCTTCCCTGGTGGGCTGCTGGGGATTTGCTGGTTAATCCCGCAGCTGTGATAGACAGGTTGATACTGGACGATCCCTCCGGGCTGAAAAGCCTGCTGATCTATACAGGCCAGCGGGAATATGTAAGAAGGAGGCTGGTTTATCAATTTCCCGAAACAACCATCCGTTCGGTGGTGGAGACGCTGGAGCCGGATGAAGCTGCCTTTATCTTCGTTTACTACACCGATCTCATCCACATACAGTCGACGGAACAGTTTTTCCGGCGGGAGATCAACGAATTTGAAAAGGATCTCTGGATATTCATATTCACCTACCTGCTGGTGGACAGAGGCAGCAACTTTAACAGGAAAATATTTGTAAAAAGTACGCTGGGACAGATGGCCCGGCAGTACAATCTGGAATACGGTGAGCTGATCGCGCTCCTTTTCAGGGCCCTGGAATCCGCCAGCATGGCGCTTGTCAGGCGCAGTTCCCTGTCAGGGATAATTTCTACCTTATTTTATGAAGAAGAATATGCGGTAGAAAAGGGCTTGCCACAAAGCGCCGCCAGTCTGATGATGGAAAAGATGAATGTCATCCGCACCTACCTCTTGCATGGGAGCCTGACCGGGCTGGCTACATTATATAATGAGTCTGACTTATCCGAAATTTTCACCGGGCTGATGGCAGAGGCGCCGGACCCCACCTATGACATGATCCGGTCGATGAGCGAACGGGAAGGCATCTGGGCCAGGATCGTTCACACTTTCGACGAAGCCACGGTCAAAAGCCTGGTCCGGTTGAGAGAGCCCAACGAATCGGAGTTTATTTTTCACTATGCGAAAAGGCTGGAAACCTTGCAGCGTCAGAAATTCCTCGTAAAGACAGACAGCAGCAGCTTCTATCAATCGGTATGGGAGCTGATCCTTTCTTTTCTTTGGACGGAAAGAGGGAATGTGTTCAATAGCCGCGTATTCCTGGAATATAATATCCGGCGGATTTCGCGCCGCCACCAATTGTCCTATCGCCAGCTGCTGGCCTTCCTGGTCCAGGGCATCGGCCAGGATATCAGGTCGGAACGGGACAGTTCCCTTTTCCATTCGCTGGCCGTACTATTGAAAGGATGTGAAGAACCCCTGCATCCCGATCCATTCCGCAACAGTGTTCTGCCCTTAACCGCCGACGCCCCTTCGGACACCGGCTCGTTCCCAAAAACCAGTCCCCCCACGAGCGCGGTTCTGCCTCTCCATACCGCTTCTCCAAACGACTATCCATCTTCCCCGGGAGAATGGCTATCCGCATTGACCCATTTTCTTGCACACGGGCGATGGCCCGGGAAATGGATGCAGGCTGGTCACAACGAAGAAAGATTGCTGCAACAGACATTGCATTTATTATTCCGGGAAAGCCCTCTTACGCTGATGAAGTTACTAATGTCGGAAGGGGCGCCCCCGCCGGTAATACAACAAGCGATCCGCTCGCTGTTCGCATCAACAGGCCCCGCCCGTCATCTGGTCCTGCATATTATCCGGCTGGCAGGAGAAGAGCCCCTGCGATTACTGACAGCGTATATGGGGAGCGAGATCCTGCCGGCAGTCGAACAGATCTTAGTCAGCGAAATTGCTCCCGGGCCTATTTATATCCACAACGCCGGCCTGGTCCTGCTGCATCCTTTATTACCCCATTTCTTTGCGCGAATAGGACTGACAGAAAAGAACCAGTTCATCGATCAGGCGGCACGGCACCGGGCAGTACATCTGCTGCAGTTCCTCGTTGATGACGGGCAGGAGCATCCGGAACAGGGACTGGTACTCAATAAAATTCTATGTGACATCCCGCTTGAAGAAACCATTTCCCTGCAAATCACCCTTACGGAGATGGAAAAAGAAGTGGCAGGGCAGCTGATGGAAGTGTTGCGCCAGCAGTGGGAGAAAATGAAGAATAGTTCTGCGGAGGCACTAAGGCTATCCTTTCTGCAACGGGATGGCGCGCTGACTCCGGTGCAGGACGGGTGGCGACTACAGGTAGAACAAAAAGGGATAGATGTGCTGTTGCAATATCTTCCATGGAGCTGGAAACTCATCCGGCTGCCATGGATGAATAAAATATTAAATACAGAATGGACATAAATACTACGAGCGCCAACGCTGCCATCCTCACCAGAGAAATGGCATGGCTTGCGGAAGTGATGGACACCCGCATGAAATTATTCCATGGACAGGATTGCCATTATACTTCGATCAGCGAAGTTCCTGCACCGGACCTGTCCGGAGATCTCTCTTTATATAGCAAAGTGGTAAGGCATTACCGGATGACCCTCTCGGAACGTATCACTTTATTACTTGCCCTGGCGCCTCACCTGCAACCACACCTCCTGGATATCTTTTTCATCAGGAATGCGGACTACGACCGGGGATTTACAGAGTTCGGAGGCATCAAAGGACAGAATCATGGCGGCTTCCTTCCCACAGGCGAGACCGTAGCCTTTATCCTTGCTGCGGACAACCTCGAAAAAAGGTTTGTCCTGCTGGACCTGTTCGGGGAAGATCATTTTTTCCGTAAGTTCAATATACTGACCCTGGAGCATCCCCATGCCGGGGAACCTTTTCTCAGCGGAATGATCCAGATCTCGGCGGAGTACCTCAGCTATTTTACGAAAGGCGTGTCCCACCAACCTGATTTTAGCATCCGTTTCCCCGCCAAACGGATCCATACCGAAATGGATTGGTCCGGATTGGTGCTGGATGACAACACACTCCAGGGAGTACAGGAGATCCGGGACTGGCTGCAGTTCGGCGATACCCTCCTCAACGAATGGGGAATGTCGAAAAAGATCAAACCCGGCTTCCGCGCCTTGTTTCACGGACCACCCGGGACGGGCAAAACCTTTACCGCTACTTTGCTGGGCAAATCTTCCGGCCTGGATGTCTATCGCATCGACCTGTCGATGGTAATATCCAAATACATCGGAGAGACGGAGAAGAACCTGTCCAAGGTATTCGACCAGGCCGAACACAAACATTGGATATTGTTCTTTGACGAGGCCGATGCGCTGTTCGGCCGGCGTACCCAGGCCGCCAGTTCCAATGATCGCTATGCCAACCAGGAAGTGTCTTATCTCCTCCAGCGTATGGAAGACTTTCCCGGCGTAGTCATCCTGGCCACTAACTTAAAAGCCAACCTGGATGAGGCTTTCAGCCGGCGGTTCCAGTCCATGGTCTATTTCCCCGTGCCAGGGCCTGCGGAGCGTCTCCTGCTGTGGCGGCAATCATTCCCGGAAAATACAGTGCTGGAAGACGAAGAGGGATTGACAGCCATCGCGGAAAAATATGAAATGACAGGCGGCGCGATCATCAATGTCACGCGCTATGCCTCCCTGCTGACGATCAAGCGGGGTGCGAATATCATCCTGCACAAGGATATACTGACAGGTATCCGGAAAGAGTTCGGCAAGGAAGGTAAGACGATGCAGTGAAGAGGCTTAACAATTGGTTTAACAATTAGTCATGGCTTGCAGTCATGGCCTGCACAGCTTTCTGCCCCATCATATCCGCCTCCTTTTCCAGGCCCGGGTCGTCATTCACCGGTATGCTTTCTCTTAATTGCATGGTGGGTTGTACCCTTCCCTGTCTTTGTTGCACCACATGCCAGGCTTCATGCGGCAAATGCTGTTCCTGGCCAGGCCCGATATGGATGTCGCTGCCCTGCGCATAGGCAAGGGCATTGAGCTGGGCAGGGTGGGAAGAATTGTAATGTACCTTCACATCCGAGAGGTCGAAACCCGACATGGTTTCCATGCTTGTTTTCAACCCATCGGGCATACCAGTCCTGTTTTCCGGCACATCATTTCCTTTGGCCTGCAATAAGTTATCCCCCGACTGCACTTGCTGTATGATGGGCAGAGGAGACTTGGCCTGAAGAAGCCCCTGGTAAGGACGGGTTTTCGATAAATTATTCGCTGCGGCCTGGTCGCGGTAAGAAGAGTTGGAGATTTTTTCGCCACCGGAAAACATATGAAGAGGTTTAATGATTATCCTTAACAAATTACTGTTTTTCTCCGGAAGATCGAACTCCTTTTCTTATTATATTTATGTAGCCCCTTTTTTCATTAAAAACCTTATATGTCCCCGACCAGAATATCATGCTGGGTAGTATTGCTCCTGCTTGCCGGTTGCCAGTCTTATGACCGCTCTGCCAATCTTACCCTGATCAACCGCTCCGGCAAACCTGTTTATTATTCGGTTAGTTGTGATTCGTCCTACCGGGACCTGGAATTGAAAAGCGATTACCTTCTGAAAGCCCACGACAGCATTAAACCTTATTTGCTGTACGGCCCCGAAGGAAAAGGACCGGACAGGAATTCCTGGGTAAATGCGATCAACCGGGCCGATGACAGCGCCCTGCATGTATTCTTTTTTTACATTGATTTCAAGGACGACAAGAACCTCACAGATAGCCTCTACCACCTGATCATCCGGAGATTCGATTACAAAGTGGATTCGTTGAACAAGCTGCGCTGGAGAATTGAATATACCGCAGGGATATAATGCTTTTGTTAAACATCTTCCGGCTCCTCCCCAGGATAGCTGTAGCCTTTGTTATGAATTTTCACCCATTGTTTAACGGCTTCCGTCCGCAGTTCCACACTGTACTTGAGAAAAGCTATTCCGGCCGCTTCATCGCCCGTTTGGTATTTATTGAAAGCGCTCATGATGTCCGGGATCTCGTCCGGTGGTTTCAAAGGAGGGGGTTTCAAAGGACTGGCCTTGGAACTCACCTCCTCCGGATCGTGTATGATCGCTATTCTTGGTTTCCTTCTACGTGACTTCTTTTCTGTTCTTTTTTCCGTCACCTTCTCTCCCCGATCGATGCCCTGGCGCCCGGCTGCCCCTCCCTTCCACGGTTCGGGCAGGGGAATTACCGGTATTCCTACGCCCGTCACCGCCGATTCCAGCACATACCCTCCCTCAGTAAAATTGGATACCTCATAAAGAATACCAATCGTCCCTTTGGTGCTTCCTTTGATGTCCACTTCCGTTCCTTTTTTCAACACTACTACAGGAGTGGTTGCATGAAGGGAATTATAAAATCCGGTATCCTCTTTCAAAACCCCCTTTCGCAATGCCTGACTGGCATTCCATGCTTCGGCTGCCTCTTTAAAATTGTCGGAGGGTAACCCTCTCGATACCAGATAGAGAGGGAGGGGTTCTACTTTTCCACCTCTTCTTCTAAAGCCCCAACCCGCCGATCCATAGTAGGTGCCTGCCTGTTTTCCGTCGATGGCGAGTGCGGTCGTTTCAAACTGCAGCTCAAAATCACCATGCGACATCGGAGCTTGAGGGCCGTCAAGCAGGGTAGCAGGTTTCTTTTCCCCCGTCTCTGCATTACGATATCCGTGCTCACCCACGCCTTTATGCACCAACCCGGGATGAAGTAATACGTCGATCATGTGTTGTTTCATCGGTTGTTTTTGCCATTCCTCCACCGCCTCTTGCCTGACAGATTCTGAAAACGTTGAGAACAATTCCCCGGCGGTGTCGTTACCCTTTTGGTACGCATCAAATGCATTCAAAGCATTTACCACTGAGCTCCGGTCATTTGTCTCCTCTATCTTCACTGGTCCTTCCGGCTCTTCTCCGGGGTATTTCGAATAGCTTCGCTCTCGCGGAAGTTCAGTAGGTATTTTTTCTACAGGCGCCTGCCCGCCGGTCTCTTTCAGGGTCTGTTCACCGGGCTTGCCTATACCGGTCGCGTACAGTGGGTTCCGGGCAACTACAGATGGGCGATCAATGTGAAACCCTTTGGAGCTGGCTTGTTTCCCCTGTCGCTCGCTGAGAAAATAGGGCTTGTCCTGTTGACTCGACCGTACAATTTGCGTCATACCAATGGCAGTAGCATCGGTTTTTTCTCCAGGATCGTATGAAATGAATATTTCCACACCCACTTCATTGCCGTCCTCCTTGCGCACACTCAAATGCTTTTCATCAAATTCGCCCCAGTCCGTTTGAAACTTTCCCTGGATCACTGCTTCTATGCCTGATCTCATTTTACTGTTACTCCGGTGTTTCGACAAGCTATCAGCAACAGACCTGCTTCTATTCTCCTTCGATTTATCAGCGTGTGTATGCATAATATCTTATTTCTTTTTATTCGCCAGGTGAACCAATTCCCATATTCCGGAAATTACAGGCAGCAGGTCCCTGGGCCGTATGCTTAGATATTTCCTGAATTCAAATATGGGCAGCCTTTTACCGCCCTCACCGGCATCTGTCTTACTTCCATATCCTCCCAGCGACTCCAGTTGTGAGAAATCGTCGTTGCTGTATTTGCCTTTTGGATAGTTTGTATCCGACAGATAATCCTTGGGGGCTTGCGTCCCCCCCACTGTACCGCTTGCAGGGAGCAGCCCATCCAGCCATTCACCGATGGTAAGCGAAAGCCCCTGGCTGTCCTTAATAGATCCCCGGGGATAAACCTGTGATTCCAGTCCCACTTGCCGGGCATTAATGGTGGGAAGATAACTGTTAAGTATAACCATGATCAAAAACTTCAGCCTTTCCTTGTTCATGAGCACGGCCGCAGGCAGCTCATTGAAGACAGTGGCATAATCCGATCTGGCCAAAAAGGTAGTAGCGGATTTGGCATAAGGCAGCTGGTTGTCCCTTGCTGTGATGGGTATGGTCAGGATGGAAGTGATCACCGCGGCTACTTGTTCTTTGGCTCCTTTCGTTAGATATGGAAATAATATATTCACATAGTACTGGGCCTTTTGCAGCAGTACCGTCCCGCCTTTCCCATACTGGCGCAAATTAAAGGCCTTTACCGACTGCTCTTCTGTATCCGGATGATCAAGTCCCTTTGTTCTTATTGATTTGTGTTGTCTGTTCTCGTGCACGACCCCCATTTCGCCGGAGAGAAAGGCATGAAGTGCCGTAAGGCTGAGGCCTGCAGTGGCCTGTACGCTGCCTGATGAAAAATCGCCATACATTAGCACGTTGGGATCCCCGCCGATTGTATCTCCCGACACAGGATGCGTGGCTGTTGACAATATCTCCAGTATACTCAACACCTGGTATACGGTAGCTTGCAGATCGGTGAGGGTGGCGGGAGAAATATGGTCCACCTCTTTAATGCGTATTTCCACATCAAAGCCGACAGGTGTGCTGTCAACAGATACGTCAAACCTGTCGTAATCCGCAATAACATATCCTTTTTCAAGGTCAACGATAGGCTTTGAAGGCTCATCATCTCCAAAGAGACCGAGCGTCTTTTTTTTCTCCTTGGTAACTTTAGATGAAACAAAGCTGCCATCTAATTCATATTCAAAGCCAACAGCGCGCTGAACAACGAAACGCCCTATCGCAGCGCCAGGATCACTTCTAAGTTCCTGCACGGCCTCTTTCTTTTGCGGGATGGCTTGCGCCCTGCCTTGAATAGGAACTGCCGGCATGGATTTACCGCCGCGGGATCGCTGTGACGGTGTTTTATCGACCCGGGATTGATCCTTGCCGGCATAAGTAAAGGAAAAATGCATATCGGGCGCTTTAGCTTTAAATCATCTCCTGTATCAATATACTTAATTTTATTCAAAAATCCTGCGGAGATAATTCACCTGCCCGAGATGATAGTTTAAATGGGCCAGCAACTGCACCAATACATAGCTGACAGAAGTTTTCGGCTTGTCGAAGAAAATCGGGTATTCAGCCTCCATTTGCTCCTGCGTGAGCCCACTCACTGTTCCATTGATCATAGGGATAAGCGCTTCCAGCTGCGCCACCAGATCTTTTCTGGCCACGCCTTTCCTGGTAAATTCCTGGTCACGATCCCTGACATATCCGGTTTTTGCAAGCGTAGCTCCGATAAGGTAATTCAGGCCCCCAATGATATGTAATACAAGATTCCCGCTTGAGTTCTTCACAGATCCCTGCGTTCTCCACAGGTCTTCTTCATTCCTGAATAAGTTGACTTCTTCGATGAGCTTGCGGAGGTCTCTCTCATAAAAACTTGCCAGTATGCTATTCAACATAGAATAATATTTACCCATAAAACTACGCAATAGACCGTACTTATCCAGGCCCCGGGCTGGCCCTAATTGGTCAATGGCCGTAGCAGTCGCTAATACCTTCACGGCATGCATATCCGCCTTTACGATGTCCATTTTTGCATCCGCCAGTTCATACGCATCCTGCCCCAGGAATAAATGCACCGGTGGATTCAGTTGCCTCGATACGGTAATAAGTACCTCGGCTGCCTTCTCAGGATCGCCACTTTGATTGCCATTGATCTCCTCCGTGTGGGCGCTTTGTATCGCTCTGACAGTCTTATATTCAGCCATCTCGTGCCTGGGAACATTGATAGAGGTATCGCTGAGGAAATTCGTACGGAAATATCCCGGCATCACCACCGTAGCGTGAATGCCGAAATCCTTTATCTCCTGCGCCAGTGATTCGGTAAAACCCTGCACCGCGAACTTGGTGGCGCAATAGATGCCAAAGCCAGGGAAACCTCCCGTAAAACCGCCAATGGATGAAATGTTGAAAATATGACCCGACTGTTGCTTGCGCATATAAGGCAGCGCCTGGCGAATTACGTTCAGCGAGCCAAATACATTGATATCGAAATTGGCCCTTGCTTCCTCATCGGTCAATTCTTCCAGCGCACCCGCCAGGCCATAGCCAGCATTGTTGACGACAACGTCGATGCTGCCAAAATGGTCGATAGTGTCCGCGATGCTCTTTTGCACGCTGCCTTCATCGGCAAGGTCAACCGCCAGCGGCAGGAAAATACGGCCGTCATACCCTACAGCCTTTTGCAGCGCTTCAATATTGCGGGACGTAGCGGCGACGCGGTGCCCTTTGCTAAGTAGTTTTTTGACCAGGGCGAGCCCAAGTCCCTTGGACGCACCGGTGACATACCATACATTGTTTTTCATTGTGCTTTTTGTTTGCACAAAGCTACCACGGGATGCAGGGACCCTGTTTGCGGGATTGAAACAGGTAGTTGTAAAAATCAAACATTTCCAATAAAAAAAACTTTCCCCTTACAAATCTAAAAACCATCGTATTACGTATATAACTTTCGAGGCCTGGTTTAACCTTACTTAACGCTTGCGACAGGTTGTTTTAAGGGTCAAGACCATCCGGTAACGTAGGTTATCTGGATGGTCTTATTTTATACCCCACACCATCATGCATGTATGCTCATAACAGGTATAGGGCTGCGTTTAGTCAATTTCCTGGACTGGCTGACATGAAACTCAAAAAGCCTGTGCCTTTTTGGAAAAACCATGACCAGGTCTGCCTCATGATGGCCCAGGAACTGCAAAATACCCTCTTCGATCCTGGCGGCCCTGACATAATGCAGCTCCGGATGAAACTCACCGAACGCCCCCTTCCAAACTTCGGAAGGATACACAGCGGGCTCTTCATTAGCCGTGGCCTCCGTCTCGATGGTCAAAATATCGATCCTGGAACCAAAGCACCTGCGCATATCTTTCAGCAGGGGGAGCGAATAGGGGATCCCTGCACCGATATCCTTCGGCTCGCATGCCAGCAGGATACGCCGGAAATGGTGAAAGACACCCGTTTCAGGCACCACCAGTACGGGATAATGCAGGCTATGCAGGAGGGACGCTGCCGGGCTGGAAGCGAGGAATTTTTCAAGCGTAGTGCCTGCCGCACCCAGTACGACAGCATAAGGTCCCAGCTCCTGGCACAGATCTTTGATCTTTCCGGACACGCTGCCCACCTTCAGGATACATCTCACCGGCACCCTTTGAATAGTACGTTTCATTAACTCCGCCTTCAAACTCTCTAAATTCAATTCGGCGGAATCGACCATTTCCTTATAAAGCGACTCTGCCATCGGCATTTCCGTCGAGGCAACAGGTACCTGGATCACGTGGACAAGATAGAGCTCGGCCCGTATGGCCAGGGCCAGGTCAGCCGCATAGCGGGCGGCATTGACCGCATATTCGGAGAAATTGACGGGAACAATGATTGGTTTCATGATCAGATCGTTTTCACAAAACTAACAGCAGGAGAAGAGCTTATCTATGACTTTTATCGGCGCGTGCATGACAAAGATCAGTAAAAAAGCATGTTCCGGATTTTTCGTAAATTTATACATGATCCGGAACGCCGCCTTTGCCGTCTGGTTTGCCAGCCTGTATCTGCTGGCCTATATCATACTGCTGCACCAGGACAATCACACCCTGCGGCAGATAGCCGTCATTTTGCTGTTCTTGTCACCCATACTGCTGGCATGGCTGGCCTATGCCATCATCCGCTTCGGCAAGTTCACCGGCAGGGAATTACGGGAGGGCGAAGAATATGGGTATGGAGACTACCCATCCGACAAATTATCAAAATGAAATATATGGGTGTATCTCACTTCCCATTCACCTTTTTAAACACCCTTTTACGCTCTTAAAAACATACTATATAGTACTTCTGCACTAACTAATCAACCCTTCCACACATCACATTCCGGAGCGCAAAACTAACTTGTTCGGAGTTATTGCATCTCGTATTAGCTTATTTTCTTTCTTTACCAAATGTTAGACCGTGATCCTCGCTTCCGTGCTGTCCAGAGTATGCACAAAACCGGAGGACTGAAGTCCTTTAATGACATCTACCTCATTGTGCCCAAGACAGTCATTTCAAACAGGCTTGGGAAAAAGGTCGACCGCTTCAACGAGCTGATGAGCGATGTCGGCAAGTTTACATTGGATGAAGTAGCCTTTATTGCAGGCCTGTTCGAGATAAGCGTCAAAGACATGACTGACCTGTGGTTGAAAGAATATGCCATGCAAAAGGAAAACATTAAAACAGTAAAGAAAAAAGCTTTAAAATAAAAGTTTTGCGCCCTGATTTCCATAACCATTAGCTGGACCTTTCCTATTATCTCTGAACAGCAACGGCCCTGAAAGGGCCAATGCCCGAAAGCAACCTTGCTCCCAACCAGGCCATCTCAGATCACTGAGGTGGCTTTTTTTTTTCGCCATCGGCAGCCGCCCGGGATTACTAAATATGTTAGCATTGATTTAGTTTTACATTCGAATCATTCACCCACCCATGTACATCAACTGCAAAACATACTTCAGCTTTCACTACGGCACCTATGCAACGGAAGAACTCGTCAGGGAAGGAGTGGAACAAGGCGCCCGGGCCATGGCGCTGACGAATATCAACACTACCTGCGATGCCTGGGATTTTTTGCAATATTGCCAGGAACAAAATATAAAGCCCATCCTGGGCGCCGAAATACGCAATGGCCACCGGCTGCTATACATCCTCCTGGCCAGGAATAACCAGGGCTTCCGCTGGATCAACGAATTCCTGTCCCAACATTTGACAGCTAAAACGGCCTTCCCTGAGAAGGCGGACGAAAGTCCGTTCTTTGCCTGCCGGGAGGACGGATTTGTCATCTATCCCCTGCAAAGTAAAGCCCCTGAAGATCTGCTACCCAACGAATACATTGGCGTACAGCCGGCAGAAGTACGCAAATTACAACGTTCACAGGTAGACGCGTATGCGGGCAAATTCGTCGCCCGCCAGCCCGTTACCTTCCGGAACAAGACCTATTACAATTTGCACCGCCTCCTGAGGGCCATCGACAAAAATGTGCTGCTGTCCAAACTGCAGACAGAAGAACAGGCAGGCGAGCAGGAATATTTCCTGCCTCCCGATAAGATCATCGAAGCATTCCGGCAATACCCGTCCATCATTGTCAATACCTATCAGCTGATCGATGCCTGCCATATCACCATGACCTTCGGGAAGGATAAGAACAAAAAGGTCTTCAGCGCATCACAGGAGGACGATAGGATCTTACTTGAAAAACTGGCCCGCGATGGCTTCCTCATGCGCTATGGCGCAAACAAACGGGCCGCCGAAAGACTGACACGGGAATTAGGCATCATCGACGAAATGGGTTTCAATGCTTATTTCCTCATCACCTGGGACATGATCCGCTATGCGCAGAGCCGTGGTTTTTATCATGTGGGCCGGGGCTCCGGCGCCAATTCACTCGTGGCCTATTGCCTGCAGATCACGGATGTAGACCCCATCGCGCTCGACCTGTATTTCGAAAGGTTCCTGAATCCGCAACGCACCAGCCCCCCCGACTTCGATATAGACTTTAGCCATCGTGACAGGGACGAGGTCATCGATTATATGTTCAAGCGATACGGCAGGCAGCATGTAGCCCTGCTGGGCATGTATTCCACATTCCAGTATAAGGCCATCATCCGTGAATTGGGAAAGGTCTTCGGTCTGCCCAAGGCCGAGATCGATCAGCTGGCGGAAAAAGGATATTACAATGGCGATGCCCGGGGAGAGAACTTCATGAAAAAGGCCGGCGAAGGCCAGCTCCAACGCATCATCCTGCAATATGGCAAGCTGTTACAGAATTTCCCGAATCATCTCAGCATCCATGCAGGAGGCATCCTCATCAGCGAAGAACCTATCTCCGCCTGGTGTGCCGTACATATGCCGCCCAAAGGATTTTCCACCGCACAGATAGATATGTTCGTCGCGGAAAGCATTGGCCTGTTCAAGCTGGACGTACTGAGCCAGCGGGGCCTGGGACATATCAAGGAGTGCCTGCAGCTCGTTAAACAGAATAGACGTATTGACATCAATATCCATGAGGTTCAGAAATTCATGAAGGACGACAGGGTCCGGGCCCAGATCCGTACCGTGAATACCATTGGCTGTTTTTACATCGAATCGCCTGCCATGCGTCATCTCTTGCAAAAGCTGCATTGTGATGATTACAAAACCCTGGTTGCCGCCAGCTCCATCATCCGGCCGGGAGTGGGCAGGAGCGGCATGATGCAACAGTATATCTATCGGTTCCACCATCCCGGCAAATTTGAATACCTCCACCCGAAGCTGGAAGAGTTATTAAAAGAAACCTATGGCGTAATGGTCTACCAGGAAGACGTCCTGAAAGTAGCCCATTACTGGGCGGGAATGGATATGGCCGATGCAGACCTGCTACGAAGGGCCACGAGTACGAAATACAGGGGTAAGAAACATTTCATCCAGCTGAAAGAAAGGTTCTTCGCAAATTGCAGGCAGCTGGAGTATCCCGAAACTACCATCGAAGAAGTATGGCGTCAGATCGAGAGCTTTGCCGATTTCAGCTTCTGTAAAGCGCATTCGGCAAGCTTTGCCGTAGAGAGCTATCAGAGCCTCTTCCTGAAGACCTATTACCCCATGGAATTTGCCGTTGCCGTGATCAATAATTTCGGCGGCTTCTACAGCCGGGAGCTTTATTTCTATGAGTTGATGAAGACAGGCGCCCGGGTACACCCTCCCTGTGTCAACCACAGCGATTATTACACGAATATCACCGGCAGGGATGCTTATGCTGGTTTCATTCACGTCAAGGGACTGGACCAGCAGCTGACAGAGAAATTCCTGGACGAGCGGCATCGTGGCGGCCCTTACCTGCACCTGGCTGATTTCATCGAGCGTACGGGCATCACCGCGGAGCCCCTGGAGCTGCTCATCCGGGTAGGCGCTTTGCGCTTTACGGGAAAAAGCAAGAAGGAGCTGCTCTGGGAGGGGGATTTCGTACAAAAGAAGAACAGGGCGCTGGCCCCGGCGCACCAGGCTTTGTTTAAAGAAGCGCCCATGACCCTGACCCTGCCCGATCTCCCCCTCCATGAGCTGGACGACATTTACGATGAGGTCGAGCTGCTGGGCTTTCCCTTGCGTGATCCCTTTTCCCTGGTGGATGATGATCCGGCAAAATACACGCCGGCCAGAGAGCTGTCACAACACGCAGGGAAGATAATCACCGTGCTCGGCTATCATGTGACGCATAAGCCGGTACGTACGATAAAAGGCGAGACAATGAGCTTTGGGACCTTCCTGGACCATAATAAGGATTGGATCGATACGGTACATTTCCCACCGGTGCATGCAGCCCACCCTCCCCAGGCAGGTTTCTACAGGATCACAGGTAAGGTAATGGAAGAGTTTGGCGTGTATAGCATCGAAGTGACAGGGATTGAGAAGGCAGGTATTAAAAGCAGGATCACTAACTAATTCGAATAATATGTTTCTTAATCCAAATAGGCATATAGCCCATTTTGACCTGGACGCTTTCTTTGTTTCGGTGGAATGCCTGAAAGATTCCAGGCTCAAAGGCCGGCCGCTGATAGTCGGAGGTTCCGGCGACCGGGGCGTGGTTGCCGCCTGCAGTTATGAAGCCCGGAAGTTTGGTATTCACAGCGCCATGCCCATTAGGATGGCCCGCCGGCTATGCCCCGAAGCTCTCATCATCAGGGGTGATATGGAGTCGTACGCCAAATACTCCAGGCTCGTAACGGACATCCTGCGGGACGATACGCCGCTATTTGAAAAAGCATCTATCGACGAGTTCTACATTGACATGACAGGCATGGACAAATATCATGGCTGCAGCCTTTTCGTCGAGAAGCTGAAGAAAAAGGTACTGATGGAGAGTGGCCTGCCCATCTCGTATGGGCTGGCAAGTAATAAGCTCATCAGCAAAGTAGCCACCAATGAGGTAAAGCCCAATGGGCAGATAGAAATTCCCTTTGGGGAAGAAAAAAATTTCCTGGCGCCTTTGAAGATAGGCAAGTTGCCCGGCATCGGCCAGGAGAATGCGGGCAAGCTCATCCGGCGGGGAGTGGAGACCGTAAGGACGCTGGCAGCCATCCCGGTTGAAATGATGGAAACTTTATTCGGCAAGACAGGCATCGACCTCTGGCGAAAAGCCAACGGCCTTGACGACTCTCCAGTCATACCTTACCGTGAGCAGCGATCTATTTCCACGGAACGGACCTTCCAGACGGATACCATTGATCTTAAATTCCTTCATGCCGAGCTGGTCCGTATGACAGAAGCCATCGGCTTCGAGCTGCGGTCGCAGAACAAGCTGACAGGGTGCGTGACGGTAAAGCTGCGCTATTCCAATTTCGATACCGTCGTCAAACAAAAGACCATCGACTATAGCAATGCAGACCTGCTGCTCTTACAGACGGCGCAGGAGATCTTTGAGAAGCTATATGACAGGCGCATGCTCATAAGGCTCCTGGGGATTCGTTTTACACGCCTCGTGCCGGGAAATTATCAGATCAAGCTGTATGAGGACACGCAGGAGAATATCAGGCTATATCAATCCATCGATCATATAAAAAGGCGCTTTGGAGAACAGTCCCTTATGAGAGCCGTAGGTGTTCCGCGTCACTGACCCAGCCAGGCACATAAAAAACAGAACCCCTGTGGAAACAGGGGTTCGTAACCAAAACTAACTGCTTATGAGAAAATTTATCTGTTCTGTTATGAAAGATGATATTCAAATCATCAACACAAAGGTAAGTCGGTTCCCGGTTAGCATTCTGTTAATAAGCCGGTTTAATTGTTAAAATAGGTAAAAACCCCTTCATTTTTTAGACCTGAAGGAAGCATCCCGCTCCCGCAGGATATAAGCCACCACCTCCGGATGATCAGCAGGCACATTTTCGATCCTGATATCCGAGATGGCCAGCCTGCCAATGGTATCCCTCGCCTTTTGCCACACCTGTGCTTCCACTTGTTTATAGGTCAGACTCTCCGGAAAATGGCGGACACCGGAATATTTCAGTCCGTTTTGCTTTATTACGGTAATTCGGAAGTAGGGCATAGCCGGTAATGGGTTCTATAGATAAAAAAGCCGGCTTTACAGCCGGCTTGATTGGAAAGGTCGTGATAAGGGTCTGCCTGGTGTTAATAGGAAAGGCGCCAATAGGCAATGGTCATGGTACCCAGGGTGTGCATCACTATTTGTTGTTGCGTTTAGCCAGTTCTGCTTCCACTAACTTGAACATCTCCGCCGAGGTCAGCCCGCATAGCCGGGCGATGATCAGCAGCTCCTTTACGGTAAAATCCTCCACCTTATTGATTAACTCGGTAAAACGAGGACCTCGTTTCCCCAGATCAGCCGCGACAACCGATTTTTTAATAAACTTGAAGATATCCGGAAAAGAGTGGATTTTCCCTTCATTCAGCATCGGTTTAATGACTTCATAACGCGGATCCCGTGGTCGCATAGTCAAAGAAAAGGTTAAAAGATTTTCCCAGGTTTCTCTATGCAGTTTTTTCTCATTTTACCTGCCGCTTTTTCACTTTTTCTCTGCTGTTCTTTCACTTTTTAGATACCAATTTCACCTTTTCTGCGATCCCGGACTTCCTTATCCCGGTCAACACCGGGCCTATGCTGGAAAACAAAGCAATAGGTAATTTTTACAATCCAAAAATACTAAATTTATTGGAATATTAAACTAATTTAATTAGCATTTTTTCATGACGGGCTTTCCGGAGCACATAAAGACCGCCTGCGTTATCTTTGGAGGCAAAAGCCAGCATTATGCCTTCTCGTTCCCTTTCCGAAACCACCTCGCCTGACCAACGGTATATTGCTATA
Organism: Flavitalea plasmicola; assembly: GCF_030546645.1. Classification (GTDB taxonomy): domain Bacteria; phylum Bacteroidota; class Bacteroidia; order Chitinophagales; family Chitinophagaceae; genus Puia. Next base: position 412,534 of record NZ_JAUOTO010000004.1, on the reverse strand, counting down.
CATGACGCTATTAAGACAGGAAGTATTACCCGTTTTGCTCAACTCCTTGATTATCTGCCAGAAAGCGAATTTGCGGCCCTCTTAGACCTCGATTCAAAGCGGCTTGGTCAACTCATCCGGGATCCTGAACTCATGCAGGTAAAGCAGTTGGCAACGCTGGCGGGGCTTTTCAACGTGGATTATCGGGACTTGCTGCCCTTGCTGATACGGCATAACGATGACAATAATTCAGCTTCTCATAAAAATGTATAACGTTGTTGCAAATACGCTCAAAATACTTTTTGTATCTTTCCGGAAACCTAACGCAACGTACCATGCTCCTAAAGTGGCAGTTCCCCGTACTACTGTTCCTCTCCATCCTATCCATAAGCGCAGGCAGCATAATTGAACCAATAGCGCCTGGGCGCCAACCCATCATCACCGGAGCTGACCAGACAGCCGCCTATTTACCCCTGTTAAAAGGTAAAAGAGTAGGCATGCTGGTAAATCCTACTTCCGTTATACACAACCAATCCATCGTAGACAGCTTACACAAGCTGAAGGTCGATATCCGGGAAGTATTCGGTCCCGAACACGGCTTCCGGGGGAAAGCCAGCAATGGCGCCAAAGTATCCGATGAGATCGATTCGGCGACTGGCATCCCCATCATCTCCCTTTATGGCCGCAAAAGAAAGCCGTCCAAAGAAGATATGGAAGCCATAGACATCATGGTCTTCGACGTCCAGGACGTAGGGTGCCGCTTCTATACCTATATCAATACCCTCAGGGATATCATGGAGGCATGTGCCGAATCCGGGAAAGAACTGCTGATACTCGATCGCCCCGATCCCAACGGCTATGTCGACGGCCCCATCCTCGACATGAACCTGAAGTCCGGCATCGGCCAGTTCCCTATCCCCATAACCCATGGAATGACGATCGGAGAGTTCGCCCAAATGATCAATGGCGAAGGTTGGCTGCCCAACAAAGCGCAGTGCAAGCTGAAGATCATAAGAGTGAAGAACTATGCTCATAGCATACACTATGATCTGCCGGTAAATCCCTCCCCCAACCTCAACACCCAGCAGTCCATCCTGCTCTATCCTTCCCTGTGCCTGTTCGAAGGCACCATCATCAGCCAGGGCCGTGGCACTCATATGCCTTTTACCATATTGGGCAGCCCCGACCTGAAAGGGAAATACGCTTTTTCCTTCACACCCGTCAGCCTGCCCGGGATGTCCGAAACGCCTTTGCACCAGGACCAGCAATGTTATGGCCTGGACCTGAGAACATACAATGCTGACGGCCTCCGCAAAGCAGGAAAGATCAACATACAGTGGATGATAGAACTATATAAAGCCTATCCGGCCAAAGAGAAATTCTTCGATCGCACGTTTAGCAAACAGATGGGTGATATTAATAAACTGGCTGGAACTACAGCTTTTAAAGACCAGATCATCGCCGGTAAAAGCGAAGAAGAGATCCGCAGGAGCTGGGAACCAGGATTAAGCAAATACAAGCAGATGAGAAAAAAATATCTATTATATCCATAAGGTCTAAAACAACCTCCCACCCTCCCTCACCTTCAATCGCCCCGCCAGCTGATCGAAATACCGGTGCTTACTCCAAACCTTCCTGTTCCCTATCACATACAACCGCTCCTTAGCCCGCGTAACCGCTACATTCAACATATTAGGACTTTGAGCCACCCAATTCCTTGCCTGAATACTCCCAGGCATGGTCCCTAACACCAGAACTACGATATCCGCTTCCTTCCCTTGAAATGTATGGATCGTCCCGCAGGTTACCCGACCCTTTTCATAAAATCGCTCCCGGCAAACACGGGCCACACTCCTGAAAGGGGAGATGATATACACCCGCCCCGGAAAGTAAACAAGCTGCTGAAGCAGATCCCCCACCACTTGTATCTCTTCGGCAATCACATGTCCCTCCAGCGATGTCCCTGTAGCAACATCTATCCAGCCGCTTTCACCGGTAGGGACATCAGCTACGGCCTCCTTCCGCACGGACACCATCTGTCCGTTATACGCAATACGATTGGCAATAGAGAACATCGGTTCGCCACATCGCCGGTGAGCGCGTAAAGGCATACCCGTCCAGGTATCGGGCCTTCCAATATAGGTCCCATATGCGGTAACCCGGTCCGCCAGGAACTGAGCTGAATGACAGAGGGGGTTCCAGCAATCCTCGGTAATGCCATAAACACTTTGCAACAGTTGCCCCAGCCCGGCAGGGATGGTGACGACCGGTGGGATCTGCAACGTATCCCCGATGATGATGGCTCTTTCACTCCGCCAGATAGCCCCGCAAGCTGCCGCCGGCGTCGCCTGTCCCGCTTCATCCAGCAGCAGCCAGCCAATGGAGCCCTGCCCCATCAAAGGAAATTGCCGCTGAAAGGAAGCCAATGTCACCGAAACGACCGGGATACAAAAGAAAAAGGTATTCCATAAGGTGGCGGCAATCCCTTCGTCCATAAAGTTCATATGCTTATTCGACAGCATGTCGACAAAAGCGCCAAGATTACAGTTAAAGCTCCGCGCATTGACCTTGATCGCCCACTCATGTAGCTCCAGACTGCGTAAGAAGATCCTGCTCCTGAGAATATTGATTTTGCGTGAAGAATATGGCCTCATGCGGTGGATCTGAGAAAAGGACAGGTCCGTAAACCCGGCACCAGGTAGTTCCGCCGCACCGATGCCATACCTGGCAAACAACGCCGAAGCCAGCTCCTCCAAATCCTCCCCTCCCGAAAGCAGCCGCTCATGATAAGCGCAAGCGAGTGCGCTAAAAGCCGCATATTCATCCAGCAGTTCCTGTAGTTCCCCGGCCGTCTCCTCATAATGAGCCAGGCTCCTTTTATAAACACCAACATCCAAAGACGCTTCCTTCAAATATTTGCCAAAACCTTTCCCTTTATTGAACCAAAACCGGTTGACGAATACCGCCCTGTTCTCCGACCTCCCCAGCACCGCGCTCATCATACCCCAGCTGGGCTCCTCGCCGAGAAAGGCAGCCATCTCAGAGAAATATTCCGCTTCCCCGAAAGTCTCCCGGTCGATACTCCCCAACAGCGGTAATTCCCTGGAAATATTTTCAATCGCCGTATTGTTATTGCTCGTCACCACGACACCGTCATTGCCAAAGACCTCCCGATCGATGGTATAACAGCCCGTTCTATCGACAATGCCTTTCCATCCTCCGGAAAACAGCTCCGTGACCTTCCCTTTCAATAATCGCTTAGCCCGGCCAACAACGACATCCGCGATCACCTCCCGCAGTAAGGTCGTCTTACCCGTACCCGGAGGTCCATTGATCCCCAGCAAGGTCGATCTTTCCCGCAAGCCTGACATGGCCAACCCCAATGCAGCCTGCTGACCCGCATACAAGCCATGATCCGGAGAGGAAGGCCAACGTCCGGCAGACAAATAAGCCGGATGCAATGCCTCCAGCAGAACACGCCTGTCCAGCAGATCACGACGCGAACCCGTATCCACCACAGCATTCAAAAAGGTCTCCATCGGACCGCCCATCCCTGAGCTGCCGATCAATGTATTCAGATCGTGCAGATAATAACTATTGAGAAAAGGAGAATCCGCATTTGCTCCGGCGGCTACAACCTCCGAAATACATACAACGCCTTCCTGCACCGGCAATGCCTTCCGCGTCAACCTCCGAAGATGATCCAGCTCCTTTTCCAACACTTTCCAATCCGCTATACGAACCTCCTTATCCAATCCGAATCGTACCAGGTATGATGTCTGTGCCTCCTTCAAAAGCCCGGGCAACTCCTCGAAATCCATTCCATCCTCGATGACCTTTATCCCATAAATAAAGCCGGCCGGCGTATACCCCCGCTCCGATGGCCGTCCCGACCCGTCCAGCACCAACGCCGAAAGACAGGTAAGGCCATACACAGGCTCTCGATACTCCTTCGATCCGGTAAGCTTTGCCAACAGATCGACGACTCCCCCTTTTAAAACGGTATGAAAATATAAGGTATGCTTCCACTGCTTGCTTTCAGGGACCGCGGGCAACTCACCTGGCTCCCAGGGCAGCCGGACCGGCGGCCCCAACACCGTATATCTCTTGTTGTCAGTATCTTGAAAAGCATAAGGAATATCAGGCAACGTAAACGTCTCAACGGAGCGCCAAAACTTCAACACGTTCGTGGAGTGATCTTGCATAACAGGCATAAGGTGCACAATTCATGAAATAGTAAGTTAAGGATTTGTCGTTTATATTTTTTTATATACTTTTGCTGCCGATAAGCAATTTTCATGCTGAACAACCTCATATATCGATTAGGGACATTGGTAGCCACAGCTATCAAGGCTATTATTGCCAGCACCCGTATCGTCTTTATTAAGAACGGGGAGGCAATCGCATTCCCGGCTCCAAGAGGCTGACTTTCCTACTTTTTAGCATAGTATATAGGCCTCTTCTCCGAAGCGGCCTTTTTTATTTGTCTCCCCTACGTTATCTGATATTATCATTATCCCACAATGGAAGATGGGTCAGCGCCTCGCTGCAATCTCCCAAAAGGGAAGCTTTTATTCATTTCTCAAAAACAAAATATGAAACGCAGAAATATAGGGATCATGGCACACGTAGACGCAGGCAAAACCACCGTAACGGAACGCATGCTTTATTACACAGGTCTTACCCATCAGCTCGGCAACGTCGATGAAGGCAATACCATAATGGACACCGATCCGCAGGAAGAGCAAAGAGGCATCACCATTTCATCGGCCTCCATCACTACGTACTGGAATTACGCCGGAAACCAATGCTGCATTACACTGATCGACACACCCGGTCACGTGGATTTCACAGCCGAAGTAGAACGGTCGCTGCGCGTATTAGACGGCGCCGTCGCTGTGTTCTGCGCGAGATCCGGCGTCCAGTCGCAGTCTGAAACGGTATGGCATCAAGCCGACCGCTACCAGGTGCCACGGATCGTTTTGATCAATAAGATGGACCGTCAGGGCGCTGACTTTGCACAGGTGGTACAGGAGATCAGGACAAAACTGCATGCCAACGCAGTCCCCGTGCAATTACCCATTGGCTCGGAAGATGATTTCAAAGGGGTCATTGATCTGGTAACCATGACGGCGTTAATATGGCATAGCCCGGATGGAAAAACCTATGAGACAACAACAATTCCATCAGACGGGGCGTTGGCCGCTGAACATGCCCGCCAGCACCTGATGGAAGAGCTGGCGTTGGTGAACGAAGCTTTTTTTGAGCGCTTCACGGCCGATCCCACAGCCATCACGGTGCAACATATCCGCGATGCGTTGCGCACTGCAACGATTGAAAGACGGCTGATGCCGGTCTTATGCAGCGCCGCTTATCGGAACAAAGGAGTACAGCCGTTGCTGGACGCCATCGTACAGTACCTGCCGGCGCCCGAAGACCTGCCCCTTATAAATGGTACAGATCCTGCATCCTTTGCAGGCCTGGTATTCAAGATCGTCACAGACGACTATACAGGCAAGCTGGGCTTGATCAGGGTATATGCAGGCATACTGCAAGCAGGTGATACTTTGTGGAATAGCCGCACAGGCAAAAGGGTTCGGATCCATCGGCTGCTGCGCATCATGTCCAATAAATATGAGGCCATCCAACAGTTGGAAGCTGGTGACATAGGCGCGATCCTGGGGGCAAAGGACCTTCGCACAGGCGATACCCTGTCGAGCCCGGATCACGCCGTTACTCTTGAACCCATACGGTTTCCGCATCCAATGATTGGGTTCGCTATTGAAGCACGATCCGCTAAGGAAAGCGTAAAATTAAGTGAAGCGCTCTCCCGGCTGCTGGAAGAAGATCCAACCTTATCGGTGGAGATAGACGCCAGTTCCGGGCAGACCATCCTCAAAGGAATGGGTGAGCTCCACCTGGACGTGGTGCTGGAGAAGCTGAAAAGTGATTACCAGGTTGAAGTTAACAAAGGCCAGCCGCAGATCGCCTATAAAGAAGTGTTCACACAGTCCGTTACGCACTGTGCCACTTATAAAAAGCAGAACGGCGGCTCGGGGAACTTCGCTGAGATCCACTTTGAGCTTTCTCCTCGCTCCGACGGGCAATCGGGGCTGGAATTCATCGATGCCATTCGCGGAGGAGCGATCCCCCGGGAATTCATCGCATCTGTTCAAAAGGGATTCACGGCAGCCATGGGCACGGGCGTATTGGCCGGCTATCCTGTGGACGCCATGCGCATCCGTTTGTTCGATGGTATGATCCATGAAAAGGACTCCCACGCCCTGGACTTCGAACAGGTGGCGCATATTGGGTTCAAGGCGGCCGCCGTCCAGGCCGGCCCCAAACTGTTGGAGCCCGTCATGTGTGTAAATGTCACCGCACCCCAAGAATATACGGGTGCCGTGACCAGCGATCTCACCAGGCGGAAAGGTCAAATTAAGGAAGTAGAAGCAAGACTTTCGATGCAATGTATACAGGCATCAGTGCCCTTATCCCGCTTGTTTGGATATATCACGACGCTGAGAACATTGACAGCGGGAAGAGCCTCTGCTTCAATGAAATTCGAACAATATCAGTTGGCAACTTAGCTGATAGAGGATGCCTCCATAACGAGGCATCCTCTTATTTATGTATCTTCGGCAGAGTTAAAGTAAATCATGAAAATAATAGAAGTTTCTCCCATCCACCCGGCCAGCCCAAACCCTTCCATGCAGGACCTATCCTCCCTTATGGATAGTCTTTTCCGCCATTCCATCGATCATTCGCCCTGGCCGGCTTTCCCACAGGAACCAGCAACTTCCTTTACCATCGCCCACATAGAAGATGCCATCCTTCTCAAATTCTATGTGGCAGAACATGATCCAAGGATCACCTTCTATACAGCCAACGATCCTGTATACAAAGACAGCTGCGTGGAATTCTTTGTCTCATGGGATGCCGGTCGCACTTATTACAACCTGGAAAGTAATGCCATCGGCACCTGCCTCATAGGCTACGGACCCGGGCGTGAGAACAGAAGCCCCCTCTCACCCGAATTGATCCAGACCATCGGCCATTACAGCAACCTACCCTCATCCTCCCCCGATGAACCCAGCACAGGATGGTCATTGATCCTGAAGATCCCCCTGGAAATATTTATCCATGACAGCATAACCACACTCACCGCCATCGAAGCAAAGGCCAATTTTTATAAATGCGGCGATGACTGCGCCGCTCCGCATTACCTTGCGTGGAACGATATCGCAACGCCCGACCCGGATTTCCACCAATCCCGGTTCTTCGGAGATTTACATTTCCTTTAGCACGCTCACTAGCTCTTTTCTGGGGTCGTCAGTCTTCTTCGTCGCCGTCTCCGCCACGCTATTTAAGAATCGGACCTTCAGCCCGTCCCCCTCCAACACACACGTGATCCGGTCGCCAAAGATCGCCTCCACAAATCGCACGTTCAGCTGCAATGTATGATCGTCGATCCAGGTAGCAGTGCCGGCAATACGGGATGGCATGGGGACCATATCCTTACCTGAGAATACATACATCTCGCGACGATCATTCAGCACCCATTTTTCCCAGCCGAATCTCATAACAGTTACCTTATCTCCCATCCCAACCGCCAACCTGCAGCCCTCGTCTGAAAAACCAAATTCCAGGGTCTGAATTCCCCGTTCATTCGCTGCCAGCGTCCATTTTTTCGATGCATACCTGGACGACGAAGCGCTGGTGACGGCCCCTTTCACCACTGGAAGCGACAATGCCCGCAGCTCCTTTTCCAATGCCTCCTGTTCCCCTCGATCCTCCGGTAAGCTCCCAGCCCTCATTCCGGCTGGGATCGTATCCCAAATGATGTTCATGGACTTTTGCATATCAGGAGTTTGCCCCGTCACCGCCATCACCGCATCATGCTCCGGCATGACGATACAGTACTGCCCAAAAGCCCCATCGCCCCTGTAATAGCCATGCGTACAGCGCCAGAACTGGTATCCATAGCCCTGGGACCAGTCTCCGTTGTTCACCTGCGAGGTGGTTTGAGCGCTGGTGGCTTCATCGACCCAACTTTCCGCCAGGATGACATCTCCCTTCCATTTGCCTTTCTGCAAATACAGCTGACCCAATTTGGCAATGTCCTCGGTCCTCACGCGAAGCCCATATCCCGCCGTGTTCAATCCCTGGGGAGAAGTCTCCCAATCATATCCGTTGATGCCCAGGGGCTGAAATAGCCTCGGCGCCAGGTATTGCTCCAGCGTCTGCCCTGTCAATTGGTATACGATCGCCCCTAACATATAAGTATTGCCGGTGTTGTATAAAAAATGACTGCCCGGTGCAAACTCGACAGGCAGTGCCAGGTAGGTGCGGATCCAGCTGTCCTGCGAAGCCCTCATCTTAGGCATCGTATCTTCTCCATGACCCGTATTCATGGTCAACAGATGCCGGACCGTCATTTGTCGAAGATTATCACCAGGGTCGGCAGGCAGTTCTTTTGGAAAAAAGCTCATCACCTTCGTATGGATATCGAGCTTGCCTTCCTTCACCAGCAGCCCTATGGCCGTACTGGTAAAACTCTTCGACAACGAATATAAGGAGTGAACGAATTGCGGCTCATAAGGCTTCCACCACCCTTCCGCAACCACATGCCCGTGCCGGAGCAGCATAAAACTATGCCAGCTGATGCCCGACGAATTCGCCGCCGCAAGGAACTGCCGGATCGACGCAGCACTGACTCCTTGTGATGAAGGGCTGGCACGCGGAAGATCCGACGGACCTTCCATCATCCATGACGGACCCCATCCGCCCAATGCCGGTATGACGCCAAAACCGAGGATCCCGGCGCCGGCAGTCCTGATAAACTGTCTCCTGTTCGTATGCATATGGCTTGCTATTACATTTATTGATTAGCTCAATTTAGTCCTTTAAAGCTAATTATTTCTCCCACTTGTCACAACACCGGTAGTGCCCTCGCCACCTTAAAAAAAAGGAGCTACTTGAAAGGAACTCCGGACTTGCTTTTATGCATTCAAAAACCCCTGTCCGGTAAGTACATACACCTAAAAAAACGCATTTCCTCACATCAACGCAAATGTTAATATAATATGCACGTTTACAAGGATCACGCACCTCAGAAACTGCATGGCGACCGGTATGCTTTTTAAACTAATTCAAAACCTCAAAAAACAGCCAGGCCTTACCTGGCTTTCAGCAGTTTGCCTCTTCATAATGCTCTGTGTAGCAGGCATAATGGTCCGGAATAAGCAGGACATAGATGCAGCCGGACTCTTCCTTTATGGCTGCCTGGCCACGGCTTTCCTCGTCATGCTGCTGATACTGCACAGGATGAAGAGAGAGAATGATCTGCGCAGGATCACGGAACGTCAACTACGCTCCAGCGAATCCAAATACCGGGATCTCATCGATAATGTCAGCATCGTCATCTATTCCACCAACGTCGAAGGATACATCGAGTACGCCAGCGCCGGGGCCCTTGCCCTGACAGGATATTCCCCGGAAGACCTCATAGGTAAAAGATACACCTTCCTGGTAAGCCCCGGATTTCTTCAAAAAGTAAAAGAACATTACGAAAAGCAATTCCGAAAAAACATACAGGAGACGACGCTGGAATTCTGTACCACCACCGCTTCGGGGGAAACAAAATGGGTGGAGCAAATTGCGCTTTTATTAATAAAAGATGGCCGGCCCATCGGCTTTCAGTGTTTCGTCCGGGACATTACGGACAAAAAGAGGATGCAGCAGGAACTGGAAGCCTATGAGTTCAAATTAAAGGAAAATCAGCTGCTCCTGCAGTCCATCCTGGATAACACCACTTCCATCATCTTCGTAAAAGGCCTTGATGGCAAATATATCATCGCCAACCGCCGCTTTATGGAGATCTTACAGGTAGATGAAAAACAGCTGATCAATCACACCGATTACGATTTCTGCGACGCTGAGCAGGCGGACCACTACAGGGCCATGGATGAGAAAGTATTGCAGACAGGACGTTCGGTCGAGCTCGAGGAAAAAATGTCCACAGCCAACGGCCATATCCATCTTTTACTGGTCAAGTTCCCCTTGCGTGACAACGACAATAATATCCTGGGCATCGGCGGTATTGCTACGGATATAACGGAGCGGGTGCACCACCAGCACCAGTTGATTGCAGCCAAGACGGACGCGGAAGATGCCCGCAAAATGCAGGAACAGTTCCTTGCTAACATGAGCCATGAGATCAGAACGCCTATGAATGGCATCCAGGGTATGACGAACCTTCTATTGGAAACAAACCTGTCCCCGCAGCAGAACGAATTTGTAGCCATCATCGGCAGGTCCGTCGAAAATCTCATCGTCATCATCAACGATATCCTGGACATTTCCAGGATCAAGGCAGGCAAGCTGCCCATTGAAAAGATAGATTTCCGTCTGCAGGACGTCCTGGACAATGTCCGTTCCCTGTTTGAGCACCGCATCATCAAAAAAGAGCTCTCCTTTCACATGGACATCGACCCGATGATCCCCGGACGCATCCAGGGCGACCCGCACCGCCTGAACCAGGTACTGATCAACCTCGTAGGCAACGCCGTCAAATTCACTGAAAAAGGCGGCATAGGTCTGAAAGTGACAATACAGCAGCGAAAAGGAAAAGAGATCACCTTAATATTCGATGTGACGGACACTGGCGTAGGTATTCCGGAAGATAGCCTGCCCTATATCTTTGAAAGCTTCTCCCAGGCTGCCATGGATATCTCCCGGCGATATGGCGGGACAGGCCTGGGATTGGCTATCTGCCACCGGTTGCTGGAGCTGCAGGGCGGAGCCATCTCCGTCGCCAGTACGGTAGGCCAGGGATCCACCTTCACCTTCCATCTGACCTTCGGATGCGAAGAGGTGGTGAATACCTCCGGGCAAACACCTCATTTGCTCCAGGATGTCGCGGGTCTGCTGGCGGGCCGGCAGTTCCTCGTGGTCGAGGACAACCCCATCAATCAGAAACTGATGGGCTTTGTCCTGCAAAAAGCGGGTGCCGCTGTGACAATGGCCGACAATGGCGAAGAAGCCATTGAAAAGTTGAAGGTCCATACTTATGACCTCATCATCATGGACCTGCAGATGCCCGGAATGGATGGGTACGAAACGACGAGACAGCTGAGGGGGCATCTCCATATCCGTACCCCCGTGATGGCGATGACGGCAAATGCCCTGAATGGCGAACAGCTAAGGTGTCTGGAAGCCGGCATGAATGATTACATGTCCAAACCTTTTGAGTTCAAAGAGTTCTATGCACGCGTAACCGCGCTCCTCCGGAACTCCGGCACCACCTCGGCACAAGACATTCCCATCGGGGACATTCCAGACTTTTACAGTTTATCCCTGTTGGAAGAAGTGGGCGATGAAGGATACCTGCTGGATATTCTAAACACTTTTCTCACCAATCTGCCCGAACAGCTGGCCGAATTGCAGGATGCCGGCAAAGCAAAGGATCACGACAGGCTATTCTTTATTTCACACAAGCTGAAAGGCAGCTGCGGCATGCTGCAGGCTGCGACCCTCATCGAAAAGCTGGCCATCATACAGCAATTAGCCAAGGAAAGATCCGACGCTTCAAAAGTAGTGGACGAGGCTGCCGCCCTCTTCCATCGGCTACTACATCAGCTGGAGAGCGAAAGACACAAGCTCTCGGACATTCAGCTAAACTCCTGAACAATGGCCGGAAGCCATCCCTTGTGATCTTATAACGTATAGGCCTCATCCATCTTCCGACCTGTCCAGCACCGGCTTGATATCCACCACCGGCGTCCCGTCAATGGCCTCCAACGGTCCCACCTTTAATGATGTACCTTTCATCTCTAGCACTTTCACCCGGTGAAGCCCCAATGGATTGGGCCTGTCAGGGCTGCGCGTGGCAAATACGCCCGTGACCGGATTGTTACTATCACCCCTGGGATGCACGGCAAGAACATCCCGCCGCGACATATGAAACCAGGTGATCAGGATAATTTCATCCCCCGGGAATATGCCTTCCAGTCCCGCCGCCGCCTGCCCATTTACATGAAGCCAGACATCCGGCGCCCCCTCATATCCCTGCTTGGCCGCATCCTCTCTTTTTTTGACAGACGACTGGATAAACCCGATCGGCGCTAATTGATAATTACCGGCTGTTGTCATATACTTTTTTGCTTCCCATAAAGATAAAAACTATCTTGTTAAGACAATCTGCAAACAGTGACCCGCACTTTCGATATCATCGTCCTCGGTCTGGGCGCCAACGGCAGCTCCACACTGTACCATCTCGCCCGCACAGGTAAAAAGGTCCTCGGCATCGATCGCTTCCAGCCACCGCATACACACGGCTCCTCACACGGCGAAAGCCGCATCATCCGCCAGGCTTACTACGAAGACCCGATCTATGTCCCGTTATTGAAAGCTGCCTACCCCCTATGGGCGGACATTGAAAAAGCCAGTGGTAAAAAGCTTTTTCAAAAGACAGGCGGCCTCATGCTGGGCATCGAAGATACAGCCGTCATCAAAGGCTCCCGGCTAAGCGCCGAAACACATCATATCCCGTACGAATATCTCTCCTCGTCCGACTTGCAAAAAAGGTTCCCCGCCTTCCTGCCCCAGCCGGATACCGTTGGCCTGCTGGAAAATGAAGCGGGCATCCTCTTCCCGGAAGCATGTATCACCGCCTTCCTTACACAGGCAGTCCACAACGGTGCACATATGATCTGTAATGAATCGGTGCTGCATATCACACCAGGCAATGACAACGTGGAGCTGACAACCTCCACGGGAAAATATACAGCAGGACAGCTCATCCTCTCCGCAGGCGCCTGGACAGGACAGCTACTGCCGGAATTACAGCTGCCCCTCTCCGTCAAAAGACAGCCGCTGTATTGGTTCAAAGAAGGCGACCCATCCCGGGCAACACGCTACCTTCCCGCCAACATGCCCGTTTATATCTGGGAATATCTTCCGGGCCGCATGTTCTATGGCTTTCCCGACCTGGGTAATGGTATAAAGATAGCCTGGCACCACCGCGGTGAAACCATCCAGCCGGATGAGCTCAAACAATTCACCAGCTCCGAAGAAATAAGGGAAATGCAGCAGATCGCAGAAAAGTACCTGGGCATGGCGCCCATCTACAACACCTCCTTGGTATGTATGTATACCAATACGCCCGACGAGCATTTTATCATCGATCGCCACCCGGTGTTCAAAAATATTATTATCGCCAGCCCCTGCTCCGGTCACGGCTTCAAGTTCAGCAGCCTGACAGGAAAAATATTGAGTGATATGGCGACAGATAAGAAGATACCATTCGACCTGTCCCCGTTTTCAATCACAAGACCCGCGATATACCAACCCATAACCTAACCAGCCACCTTCGCCTCGATAAAATTCCTGGCGCTCTCCACGGCAGCCTTTAAGCCCTCAGGTCGCGTCCCCCCACCCATCGCATACGATGGCTGGCCACCTCCCGTTCCCCCGATCTCCTTGGCAGCTTCCTTGACTACATCGCCAGCCTTGAGTCCATGCGACTTGATGACCCCGTCACTCACCGCAACAGCGATCATCGGCTTATTGTCAATGACTGCACCCAACACCACATAATCGCTTTCCTTCCTCAGCTCCATCGTCAACTGCTTCAGCGCATTGGACGACGGCACCGTAACAACCTCAGCCAGGGAACTAAGCCCATCCTCCCTGCTCACCTTCTTCAGCAACGCATTTCTCAGCTCCATCACCTGGTGATGCTCCATCGTCTCCACCTTCTTCAGCAGCTCAGCCTTCTCCGACAACAATACTTCCACGGACTTGACCAGATCCTGCCCCTTTACCAGCTCCTTCACCCGCTTAACCAAACCGATCTGATCATCCACATACGCCAGCGCCTGCTTAGCCGTGACTGCCTCTATTCGACGTACCCCGGCCGACACCGACCCTTCTGACAATATTTTGAATAATCCTATTTTGCCCGTAGCAGAAACATGTGTCCCTCCGCACAGCTCTATGGAAAAAGCAGGGTCGAACACGATCACCCGTACAAACTCCCCATACTTCTCCCCGAATGTTGCCGTAGCGCCCAGCTCCAAAGCATCCTTATAAGGCATGTTCTGATACGCCACCAGCGCAATATTTTGCCTGATCTTCTCATTCACGATATCTTCGATCCGTGCGATCTCTTCATCCGTCACCTTGGCAAAATGCGAAAAGTCGAACCGCAAGAGCTCGTCATTCAAATAAGAACCCCGCTGTACCACGTGATTACCCAGCACAGTCCGCAAAGCACCCAGCATCAGGTGCGTAGCGGTATGATTGTTCTCGATAGCAGCCCGCCGCACATGGTCGATGGTCGCGACAACGGACACCGGCTCCGTCAGACCAACCAACACCTGTTCCAGCTTGTTATCGTTGGAAATATGGATCACCAGGCCCGCTTCCTTACGGGTATCATTAATCCTTACAACATCTCCGCCAAAAGATATCTCACCGCTATCACCCGCCTGTCCGCCCATCTCAGCATAAAAAGGCGTCCTGTCCAGCACCAGCTGATATTCCTTTCCCTTCTTTGTATTGACAATACGATACTTCACCAGCTGTGCCGGCGCCTCGGTATGATCATATCCTAAAAACTCAACGCCGTCGACTGGACCCAATTCCACCCAGTCGGAAGATTCCTTGACGGCATCCTTCCGGCTCCGCTCCTTCTGCAAGGCCAGCTCCTGTTCGAACCCTTTCTCATCCACGCTGAACTTATTCTCCTTCGCGATCAAGGCCGTCAGGTCCAAAGGAAACCCATAAGTGTCCGACAGCTCAAAAGCTTGCTTGCCGGATATGACTGCAGCCGTCCCGGATTCAGAAAAGATCTTTTCCAGCCTGCTCAATCCACCCGTCAACGTATTCAGGAACGACTTCTCCTCCTCTTCGACGACCCTTCCCACAAAATCGGCCTGCGCCTTCAGTTCCGGGAAGACATGCTCAAACTGCAGGGCAAGCAGGGGCACCAGCTTGTACATGAATGGCTGGCGAAAATCGAGGTATGAATAACCATATCGTATCGCACGTCTCAATATCCGCCGGATCACATACCCTGCTTTCGCATTCGAAGGCAGCTGACCATCCGCAATGGCGAATGACACCGCCCTGATATGATCGGCTATCACCCGCATGGCGACATCCGTATAGTTCTGCGCCGTCGTCGAAGGATCGGTCGTCTTCGTATATTTCTTGCCGGACATTTCTTCCAGCTTCCCAATGGTCCCCTGGAATACGTCGGTGTCATAGCTGGATTTCTTCCCCTGCAGCACCATACACAGCCGTTCGAAACCCATCCCCGTATCCACATGCTTTTCAGGCAGGTTCACCAGCGAACCATCCGCCTTCCGCTCGAATTGCATGAACACGATATTCCATACCTCCACCACCTGCGGATGATCCCGGTTCACCAGGTCCTTACCCGGTACCTTTTTTATATCCGCCTCGTCCCGCACATCCACATGGATCTCGGAACAAGGTCCGCAGGGTCCTACATCCCCCATCTCCCAGAAATTATCCTTCTTGGAGCCCATGATGATGCGCTCATCACTACCCAATATTTTCTTCCAGATGTCGAACGCCTCCTGATCTACAGTCATCTTCTCCTTATCGTCCCCGCCAAATACAGAGACATAGATCCTGTCCTTCGGGATCTTATATACCTCTGTCAATAATTCCCAGCCCCAGCTCAACGCCTCCTGCTTGAAATAATCCCCGAACGACCAGTTGCCCAGCATCTCGAACATGGTATTGTGATAGGTGTCAAATCCCACATCCTCCAGGTCATTGTGCTTACCGCTCACGCGAAGACACCGTTGCGTATCCGCAATACGCTTCGAAGGCGGCTTCGCATTTCCCAGAAAATAATCCTTGAACTGAGCCATCCCCGAATTATTGAACATCAGGGTAGGATCGTTCTTGGCGATCAGGGGTGCGGAAGGCACGATCAAATGTCCTTTTGATTGGAAAAAATTAAGATAAGTAGCACGTATTTCGCTTGAAGTCATTATTTAACGAATTATTTATATATTTAATAAAACCCAATCCTGCCGGGCGGCTCCAAAATTAATCCTTTTTAACGCAAAACGGGCCATACGGCCCATTTGCAATATCATTACCCGCCGGTTTTAATAAAAAAACATTACTCTTCAATTCCTATTCAAACTTTCTTGCAGCTTGCAGCTTGAGGCTTGCAGCTGACAGCTGACAGCTCACAGCTCACCGCTCTCCCCTCACAGCTCACAGCTCTCCGCTCACAGCCGGCCCGGAAGGTATCCGTTCGCCAGCTTATTAAATGCTATCAGTTGATTTCTTTTCCAATCCTCTCCATAACCCAGCTCCTCCGCTATAAGCGCCGCAACCCTGGGCGCCGCAGCAAGAGCAGCCTGCGCATCCAGGAATAATACCCTCAATCTCCGCGCAAGCACATCTTCGATCGTCCTGGCCATCTCATAACGCACCGCCCAGACAGCTTCCGCCTCCGTATAAGGCAGCCACTCCACCAGGCGACGCACTAACAGAGGTTCCTCCTCCATAAGCTCCCTGATCTTCCCCCCATCCGTTCCATAGACAGCCAGATGCTCTTCCATCGGGTGATCGCAGCAGCCATGTATCCTCAGCTCCTTCGTCCTGCAGCTCGCCGGCTCCAATACCCCCGCTTCGATCACCGTATCCAGGGTCTCCTCCGCCATCTTCCGGTAAGTGGTCCACTTGCCTCCCGTGATCGTAACCAGGCCAGACGGGCTCACCAACAACTTATGATCCCGTGAAATTTCCTTCGTCGCATGTCCATCTTCTTTAGGTGCAGCCAATGGTCGCAAGCCGGCAAAAACACTCAATACGTCTCCCCGCTCCGGAGGCACCGAAAGATATTCCTTCATCGTACCGAGAATAAACCCGATCTCAGCCTCCAACGCCCGGGGCTCCAGCAAATGCTTCTCCATCAGCGTATCCGTAGTGCCCACCAGCACATGCCCATGCCAGGGTACGGCAAACAAAACACGACCGTCCGAAGTTTTCGGGATCATCAATGCACTGCCGCCATCCAGGAATGATCTCTTCAACATCAGATGTACACCCTGGCTCGGCCTTACCATCGGCCGCGCATGCTCGTCCTCCATTTTTAAAATATCATCCACAAATACGCCTGTCGCATTGACGACCACCCTGGACCGCAACGTATATTCCTTTCCGCTCTCCATGTCTTTAGCCACTACCCCCTTCACCCGCTCCTTCCCAATCAGCCTGACTACCTTGAAATAATTCAGCAACGTCCCCCCCTCCTCTGCAGCTGTCATCGCCAGGTTGATCGCCAGCCGCGCATCGTCAAACTGGCCATCATAATACCGCACCCCTCCCCTCAGCCGCTGGGCATTCAATCCTGGCAGAAGATTTATCATCTCCTTCCGTTTGACATAGGCCGCCTTACCAAAACTGAAACGACCCGAAAGAATATCGTACAATGTAAGACCGGTTAAATACTTCAGCTGCTCCCACCAACTGTAACAAGGAATAATAAATGCCTGTTTCTTAACAAGATGAGCGGCGTTCCGCAACAGGATCCCCCGCTCATGCAATGCCCCGTACACCAGCTTGATCTGCCCCTGCGCCAGGTACCGCACCCCTCCATGCACCAGCTTCGTGCTCCTGCTGGATGTGCCTTTGGCAAAGTCCGACTGTTCCAGCAACAATACCTTATATCCCCTGCTGGCCGCATCTACAGCGATCCCCAGCCCGGTAGCGCCCCCTCCGATCACGATCATATCCCACTCCGGCGTCCGGATAAGCCGGTCCAGCTGGCTGGCCCGGTTAAAACAATTTTGTTGCTCCATCTATTTCGAAATGTTTCCTTTCATTATTAAAACAAAACTAAACAAACCAATTTGAAATTAAAAAATATTAATTCGAAACAACTCGAAATTTCATCCGGCCAATCGGCCGGCTGAAGAAATACCACTGTTTTACTATCTTTAGCGCAAGAACAGACTTATGGTAACAGACAGGCACCAGTTTATCATGCATCAGCTGCAGAGGGAAGGTAGGGTCAATGTATTGCAGCTATGTAAAGAATTGAAAGTATCCTCCGTCACTATCCGGAAAGACCTGAAACTACTTGAAAAAAAGAACCTCCTCTTCCGCACACACGGAGGAGCCAACGCCACCAACCCTTATACGGTCGACAGACCTGTCAATGAAAAAGAAAAGCTGCAATCCTCGGAAAAGGCCGACATCGCCGCCGCGGCCGCTCAGCTCATCGCTCCCAATGATTCCATCATCATCGCCTCCGGCACCACTGTGCTCGCCCTGGCAAAAAAGATACAGATCAGGGAAAGCCTGACCGTCGTCACTTCCGCATTGAATGTAGCCCTGGAGCTGATCAAACATCCCAATATCGAGGTCATTCAGCTCGGCGGCCTGCTGCGCAAAAGCTCATCCTCCGTCACAGGCCCCTACGCACAGAATATCCTCAATGATTTCTTCTGCACCAAGCTTTTCCTCGGCGTTGATGGCATCGACATCGAGCTAGGCCTCACCACCACCAACTCCATGGAAGCGCAGCTTAACAGGCAAATGATCGCACAATCACAAAAGATCATCGTACTATCGGACTCCACCAAATTCGGCAAAAGAGGCTTCGGCCGCATTTGCGGCCTGGAAGAAATAGACCAGGTCATCACTGACAATGGCATACCGGAACATTATAAAAAAACATTGGAAAGCCTCGGCATCGAAGTGACCATCATATAATCCAACCCTGATGCAATACCTGTCCCCCTCCACTATATTAGGTGAGTCCATCACTACCCCCATCGATAAAAAAGCCATCCAGCTGGGCAGAAAAAAACTTCTCGCCGAACTGGAGCTGTCGGAACAGGACAGCCTGGAAGTCCATGGCATCCACCTTACCAAGGGCAATATCATAGATTACTTCGAAGCCCTGCAGCAGGACAATGTCATTGATTACCACAACGCAATCGAAGAAGACAACGTACTGAAAATTTTCCTGGAAGACCATTCCATCGCAGACGACACGAAATTCAGGAACAATCCTCTGTACAGCGACGGCCGCTTCATCCAATGGATAAGCCCCTACTTCCTCACCGCCTTCACCACCGCAACGGACCGATGCTTCAGGTACAAGGAAAAGGACGAACTCATCACCATTCTGGAGAATCAATACCTCATGACAGATTATGACCTTGAACAGGCATGGTCGTCCCTCATAAAGATCCTTACCAACAACATAGCCCTGCTGGAATATTATACGAAAAAAGGCGAGCAGGGCAAAGGCGACAAACAGACATTCGACGCAGCCTCCCCCCTGATGGGCTACCAATATATCAGCCTCATCGTACTGCTGCCGGAACATCGCTTCGGTGAAATAAGGAATAGATATGCCTTCGTTATAGAGTTGGCAGCCATCTATACTTTCAATAAAAAAACGGCCCATAGACTGGCCGCCGAGACCTGGGTGGAAAATGCTTTGCTGTTGGCGGTAGCCCCCGAGCTGCAAACGGAGCTCACGGAGAAGCTGAAAGAAATGAGAAGGATCTCCAAGCCCACCAAAGATCGCAGCCCTTTCTGGAACATCGCCCGTTTTGCATGGCTGCTCATCTTCATCGCCGCCAAGGCGTTCACCTGCAACACCTCTGATCCAAGCTATACCCCTAAATATGAGATGCCCAATAACCCCTGGATGCACGATAGTGTCGAGGGCCAGAAAGACAACACCCTTCAATTGACCGACAGTACCAGGAAACTACTGCTGGACAGCTTCAACCGCGTAAACCAGTCCCCTTTATCACCTCATCGTCATCCTTATCGATCAACAGATCATACATCCGGTAAATGACGCTGGCGATTTCATCCGGGTTTTTCCGCTCCAGCGCCTCATCGCCCCTCGCCTTCAAAGCCTTTATCTGCTTCACATCACTATAGGCATTGTCAGGCTTCATCGCATAATGCAGGTAAAGACTGGTGAGATACCCTACGTCCTTTCGCTTCACATTCCAGATCAGGCGGTCCATCTCGTGGATCTTCATACGCAGGAACTGCGTGCTGCACTGGTTGATCCATTCATTCTCCTCCTTGCTGATGGCTTCAAATCGATGCTTAAGCGCTATATCGTTCGACTGCTGCAGCATATATTGGTAGCTTTCCTTTTTCTCGAAATACTCCTCCTTCAACTCCAGCATCCTGTCCCCCCGCTCCGCCTCGGCCACCACCTGCGCCAGCTTCCTCTTCTGGTCATCCAGCTGGTACTTTACATCCGTCACGTCGTCCGCGCTCAGACCCCGGATCTTACGCTGTAAGCCCGACAGCTCATCCATCGCCTGCTGGAGCACTGCGCTCTCCTCGTATTTTTCCTTTGCCAGCAAACCATCCAGCTGACGCTTGCCGACCCGGTATAAGTAATCCGCCTCCTCTTGCATACGCGCCATATTAATGCTGCGCACCGAAGGATTGAACACCTGGCCGAATTCCGCGTCGATCATGCTGATATAAGCTTTTACAGTGATATCCCTGCTTTCGCTGATCTCGAAAGAAAGGTCTACATCACATCCCTTTATCAGGTCGGCGGAAAGGTCCTTACCCGCAATGCTAACTACCCCAATGGAAAGGTTCGACTGCGGCGAAGAATACCTGCTGCCCTCCAGCACATTTATCAACAGCTGATCATCACTGCCTTTCGCAATGGTCCTGCTAAGCGTCTTTGTTATGGATCGCTTAAGCGGTAAGATCGCATTTCGCTCGAAGATCACCTCCAGGTGCGTCATATTATTCTCGACATCATCCACCTCCAGGCAAATATCATTGGGTAAAGGCTGGCCATAGATGGTGAATTTGCCCTGGACAATGGCAATATCCGGGACAGCAATGTCAATAGCCCGCCCCTTTTCATCATAGATCTTTAATTGAAAGACATTCTGCGTATTGGGCAGCAACAGCAGCATCTCGCTTATTCTCTCCGTCGCCTTCTTTAAACCACTGTCAAACCCTCCATCCGTTCGGACGATGCGGTAATGGCTTCCCACAGGCGCATTTTTTATGGACGCCGCAAAATATTCTTCCTGCTCCCGGCTATGATGCTGGTAGGCAGTCTTGACTTCTATCAGCGGCGCGTCTGAACTATTATTGCTTTTTACAACGTTGGCTGCCGGCGCCTGTTCCAGTCTGCTTATCCTGCTGCCTGCATAATAAGCCGCCCCCTCCACCACGGCCGTAGTAGGATCGATAGAGGTATTGACGGCGATCTGCAGCTCCTCGTTCAACATCGTTCGCACCAATGGAATATAGGTGCTCCCGCCCACCAGCACTATTTCAGTGATATCCGCCGGGCGGAGGTTATTCCTTTCAAGCAGATTACGGATGAAATTGACAGACGCCTGTATCTTCTCCCGGATGATCGAATTAAACTGTCCCTTGTCAATGGTAAAATAGACTTCATGCGACTGCCCCGATTCATCCTCCATATCGAATTCCACCTCGGCGGTGGAATGATTGCTTAAGCTGATCTTCGCCTCCTCCGCCTTGTACAGCAGCTGGTAATAAAGCTTATTGTATTTCCCGTTGGCGCTGAGCATCTTCCTGGAGAGATCGGTAATACCATATTTATCTTCCAGGTAAGGCACGAACAGCTGAGTAATGATCAGGTTATCGAAATCCACTCCCCCAAAGAAATTATCTCCCTCATGATCCACCACTTTCATCTCATCTTCGTCGATCTTCACAAGCGCCACGTCGAAGGTCCCGCCCCCCAGGTCATACACCAGCCATTGCCCCTTCATCCCTTCGCAGCCTTCCTTATTGGCAAATGCCAGGCTCGCCGCAATAGGCTCCTGCAGCAACAGCACTTCCTTGAACCCGGCAGCATACCCCGCCTCTTTGGTCGCATTGCTTTGTATGGTATCAAAGCTCGCCGGTATGGTGATAATGACGCTTTCAGGCGACTCACCCGTGAATATAAAATTCCGCAGCTCCTGTAAGATCATCGCGCTTAGCTCGACAGGCGTTTTAAAGCTCCCGTTATTGGCGACAAAAAAACTCTCGCTGGTGCCCATTTTTCTTTTGAAAGTGCCAAATACGTTCGCAGGGTCCTTTTCTATATACTCTTTCGCCTTATCGCCTATCAGCATCCTGTCCTTCCTGAATGCCACCACACTGGGTAAGGTCACCTTCATTCCCGACGGGTTCTTAAAGATCTCTACATTTCCGTTCCTGGCCCTGGCTATAAGAGAATTCGTCGTGCCAAGGTCAATAGCAAAATTGATGGTCATCGATATCTGTTAAAATTTCTTTTATTATTTGTGTCCGGCTATCACCACACCCTTCTGAAGCAGGGATTGCAGCCCGTCCTTATTCGTGTAGATCACAGGCTTGATAACATCCAGCACCTGGAGCGTGCCCTTGCCTGCACCCGTTATATTGGCTTCAAGATCAGTCCTGGTCTCGGTATACGGCTCACCCATCGGGTTGAGTATCAGCAAACCCGCCTCCTCCAGCACCGTCTTCATCCGGTCTATATTCCGCTGAACGCCCGTAGAGCCTCCCTGGGCCGGCAGCCGCTTTTCCAGCTCAAAAACCAGATTGGCCATTTTTATCCATAATTGCTGGGACATCGTAAGGTATTTTAAGGTGCAAAATACCCCTAAATTGACAAATTAGCTATCTGTGGAGTTGTCTGATTCTTTTGTCGATCGCCGCCGCTTTCATCTTCGCCTCCGGCAGCGGCAGCCCCTTCTTCATACCCGGCCGCTGATGCCCCGCGGCCGTCAGCCACGCGTCCTTCATCATCTCCTGTCTCTCATGCACAAGTCCATAAACTTTACCTCCCTCATCACCCATCACCCTCATTAGCCCACCGGTTTCCCCCACCGGCTCTCCCAGGTATCTTAAAACTTCTCCCGCCATGATCACATGCCCCGTGAGATCCGGATGGACCCCATCCTGCGAAAAAGCATAGGTAGAATCCAGGCTCCGCCGGTGATCCAGGTACTTTTTCATGGGGGCATGAATATCCGCGACCCTCCATCCCAATGAATCCTTTTGCTGCAGCAACCACTCGGAATATTTTTCCAGCACCCCATCGTATCCTTTGCTTTTTCCGATCTTCTCATCATACACCGGAGGGGTCAAATGAATGATCATGGCCCCCGTCTTCACCAGCTCCCCATGCAGCCATAGCATCCCCGACCGGAATGCATCGAACCTTCCCGCATCAAAGGGCATATAAATACCGTCATTCATCCCATAATCCACGAACACCAGGTCCGGCTTCGTCAACGCCAATACCCGCGCCAGCCGCTCATGCAGATCAGGGCGGGGGAACTTCCCCCCCGCATGCCCCGGCTCCGATAAGCCCGAGACCGTTTCGCTGGGCAAGCCCATATTGATGAACTCAAATCGCCGCCTGGGATAATGTATAATAAAATATGTCTCGATTAATTCAACATAATCTGCCGCATACGTGATGCTGTTCCCGAGAAATACGATGCGGTGCACCTTCCCGGGGAATGGCCCCGCACCCCGCTCCTGGGCCCGGCCATCCGGCATGGTCAGCAGGCACACCAGCAGCAAAGCAGCGCTTCTTGATTTTTTCATGCCCTGAATGTACAAAAAGGATAATTACCCGCCGCCGCTTCATTCGCTGTTCTCAGGCCCTATATCACGTGCTCCCTGAAACGCTTATTGCGAAACATCACGGGCATCGCCGCACAACAGATACCAAGGATAATGATCACCCCCATCAGGAGCCCCTTGAACTGGTGGTTCACCACCGCATCATCCGAACGGTGGACGCCGGATGTTCCCAACAGGCAGACCAGCGTCAGCAACAAAAAGATCACCTCAAAAGCGATATCCCCCTTTGGCAAATACCGGACACATAAAAAATAAGCCAGCCCTATAAAGACAAACAGGATGTTGACCGCAAATATCAACGACGAAACATTGATGATCGCGGAAGGAAGAAAGCCTGTATCGTCCCGGTAAATAATATTGAAGACAAGGCAAATGATCGTACCGGCAAAACCCGCAAAAACGCCTGTCAGTAATGCCCCGCTAAAATCGCCCCCCATTGATTGTTCCTGTGACATAAAGATTGTTTTATCTGTTAAAAAATAAGAATTTCCTCCCCTGCGCCATGATCCTTCTCGTCCTTCCGGGCGAATGATAGGTATGCTCCTTCCGCTTTTGCGCACTGTAATAGCGCAGGATGGATGCCGCCGTAATGACGCCCGCGACCTTGCCCGGATCCCCCTCCTCCCGGACCAGCAATCGTTCCGTATGATACTTCCCCATCATTTCCGCAGCCAGGCCCACATCATCGTTCGCATATACATAAGGTTTACCGGTCACAATCTCCTCTTCCCCGGCCTCCGAAAGCAATGTCTTTACCCGGATGCCTTGCAGCACATCCGGCTCATAGGCATCCGGTGCGCTCACTCCCCTTCGCTTGATCTTCTCCGTCATGATGCTTCCCCGCATCAGGAAGAACGAAAGGAAATAAGCGGCCACCGAAGCTCCCAGCACGGGCAGCACGCCATGGGCCTTTCCCGTGGTTTCCAAGGCAAATACCACGGAAGTCAGCAATGCCCTGGAAGCCCCCGCAAACATGGCCGCCATGCCCGCCAGTGCGGCAGTCGCGGGGTCGATCCCCAGGGAAGGGAAAAGATACATCGCACCCAGGCCCAGCATCGCACCCAGGCCACCGCCCATGGTGAACAATGGCGCCAGCGTCCCTCCTGAAGTGCCGCTGCCCAAAGACACCGCCCAGGAGATATACTTCAGCACACAAAGAGAAAATAAGATCCGCCAGGACCAGGTCCCTCCCAACAAATACGTGATGTTGTCATACCCCACCCCCATGGTATGAGGAGCGAAATAACCAGTCACGCCAATGGCTATCGCCCCTATCGCAGGCCACCACATCCAGTGTACCGGCAGCTTCTCGAAAAGGTCTTCGATAAGATAAATAGACCGCGACACCCCCGCCGCAACCACACCTACGATGAGCCCAAGCACCACATAAGCCGCCAGCGCACTATCCGAAGGCGCCGGGATCTCCGGCATACTGAATACAGGAGACGAACCGAACAATAAGATATGCATCCCCGCGCCGGTGACACATCCTATAACCACAGGAATAATGCTCCGGGGCGAAAATTCAAATAACAGTAACTCTATCGCCAGCAGGACCGCCGCCAATGGACTGCCGAATATAGCAGACATACCTGCGCATGCCCCTGCCGCCAATACGATCTTCCGCTCCGCAGAAGAAATATGCATCCATTGCCCGGTCAGCGATCCAAAAGCGCCCCCCGTGGCTATGATCGGCCCCTCGGCGCCAAAAGGCCCGCCCGTCCCAATGGATATCGCCGCCGATAAAGGTTTCAAAAAAGTCAACGCAGGCGGAATGCGGCTGTCCTCCAGGATGATCTTTTCCATTGCCTCGGGAATGCCATGCCCCCCGATGGCTTTCGATCCGAACCTTGCCATCAATCCCACCAGGACAGCTCCTATAACAGGCACTGCCAGCACCAACAGACCAAGATGATTACCCGCAGGCGAAGCCGGTTCAAAAGACAATCGCCCATAAAAGGACAGATTGGTAATAAAGTCGATAAGGCCCACCAGCACCTTGGCTACTACGCCGATCAATACCGCATTGATCGCCACCTGGATACAGAGATAAAATACGCGTTTGTTCACCGGGGTCTTCCTGACAATCCTTTCTTTCATACCGCAAATATATTGCATAAACAACATTAAATAAGCATATTGTAGACACGAAACGCATTAAAATATTGCATAAACAATATAGCAAACAAACCCGGCAGATTGCCTATCATTGCATTATGCAAGAATTATCCTGCAATCTGAACGATTGCTTTTTATGCCGGCATTGCATGCCCGAATGGAGGGAGGTCATAGCGCTGAAGAAAACGACCTTGCCCATAAAAAAAGGGAAACCCGTATTCCGTGAAGGAGAAAAGGTCGCCGGGATCTTTTTTCTCTATTCCGGTTATGTTAAAGTGCATAAAGAATGGATAGGCCAGAAGGATCTTATCCTCCGCTTTGCCGCGCCGGGCGACATCCTCGGACACCGCGGCCTGGGAGGCATCGATCATTACCCCGTTACTGCCACCGCACTGGAGGATTGCCAGGTATGTCATATCTCAAACGATTTTCTGGAAAGCAGCCTGAAAGCTAACCCAAACCTTACTTACAGACTCATGTATTTCTATGCGGCCGAGCTGCAAAGGACCGAACAAAGGATGCGGGATATGGTCCACATGGAAGTAAAAGGAAGGATCGCGGGCGCGCTCCTGGAAATAACCAAACTATCCCTCACCGTCACCCGCCAGGATATTGCATCCTACGCAGGCACCACCTACGAGACGGTATTCAAATTCTTGACGGAGCTCACTAAAGGTAAGGTCATCTCCGCTTCCGGTAAGAACATACGGATCATCGACCCTGCCCGGTTGAAAAAATATATTATGAAATGAAATAAAGTTCATCGCACCATCACCATCGTGCCTTTGTGGTATACGGTCTTGCCCGTATACGATATGCCCTGCACCATCCATACATAGGTACCCGGTTCCTGCAGCTTCCCCCCTATCCGCCCGTCCCAGCCATTGCCTGCCACCGTGGTAGCGTATACCAGCTGGCCATATCGGTTGTATACCCTGAAAAACTGGAAGTTCGCGATCCCCACCGGCACAGGACGGAAGATACCATTGGCGACGCTTCCCGGCGTAAAAGCGCTCGGCACAAAAATATCAGGCAATGTCTTGAACACTTTCACCAATATGCTTGCTGACCCCGAACATCCTATTTCCGTAGACGCCGTCACTGTGTAACGGACTGAGTCGATAGTGGCCCCCAGCGTAGCGACAGGATCTGAGATAAAAGGATTATCCAGTCCCAGCGGGGGCTCCCACTTCCACAAACCTGCAGCCGAATCGTTGTTGCTGGCATGCAGCTGCAGCGGCTGATTGAAGACCACGGCCGTATCATGCCCCGCATCCACGACGATCTTCTGATGTACATTGATATGGAATGTGTCCTTCAGAGCATTGGGACAGCCGGCATTGAGAATATTCAGCACATATTCGGTGGTGGCCAAAGGACTGGCCTGTGCATGAATGTCATAGGGGAGAACATCTATATTTCCATTCCCCTGACCGCTAAGTTGAGCAGTATTGGTCCAGCTATAGCTCGTCCCCAGCATAATATGCGCATTCAACGGTGCGACCTTTCCATAGCAGATAAGCGTATCCGCAGGCGCTGCCTGTGCCTCCGGAAAACGCGCAGTCAGCAGGTTGATAAAAGAGGGCGTGCTGATGTCCAGGGGGCAAACACCGCTTTTTACAATGGTGCGGAACCGCGTGGATGACGTAATACCTACTACATTATAGGTGGGATCGTTATTAACAGGGTTGAAATCCGTCCAGTTGACGCCATCCGCGGAAGATTGCCAGTTCTGCACGCTGCCGGTATAGCCCTTTAGTGTCAGCAGTGCATCCTTATTCTGCCCGAGACAAAACGCCATATTCGCCGGGTCCAGGGTTCCACCCACGCTTTGGGGGTCTACGATGACTTTGGCAGCCGCGCTGGTATCGATATTGCAGCTCTCGCCATTCTGCACAATAGCCCTGTAGTTGGCGGTCTTTTGCAGATTCTGCGCAGTATAAGAAGGCGCCGTTACGGACAAGGAACTCCAGGTCACACCGTCCCCGGAAGTCTGCCAGCCCAGCACCTTGCCTAAATATCCGTTCAGGACCAGGGGGCTGTTATTCGCACCGGCACAAACCTCGTTATTACCCGACACAAAGCCGGGAATGGTCGGGGGCGTGGTCACCACATCGATGGTATCTTTCAATGTAGCGCAGCTATTGCTTTCCGACGCTGTGATCTTGCCGGGATTGGTGCCCACATGCACTTTGAGGATATTGCTGTCCGCCCCCGATATGATAGACCAGTCGGATGGCACCGTCCACTGATAATTAGCGCCCGTAAGACCAGGTATGGAATAGGTGAGGTCACTGTTGATGCACGCTTCGATAGGACCGCTGATGGCTAGACCGTCACAATCACTGCGAAGCGCCACATAAGCATAAGCGAAATGTCCGCCCGGCACACAATTGTCCGCCTCGAAGGTCAGCGTCACCTTCTGGCCCCTGTAAGGCGAAAGGTCAAAAGTCACTTCCGTCCACCCCTTTGCCCAAACATCCATCAGGTGCTCCGCATTGGGATTATTGGAGTTGGGATTGGAATTAGGCGAAGGATGAGCACTGAGATAAATTCCCTGAGCCTCGGCCAGCGCCGTATCCAGGGTGGCGCCGGTGCCCCTCGGGTCCGCATTGTCTTTGGTGGGAAGGAAATATTTTGGAGAGGCGCAGCTGATGATCGTATTATTTACAGACAACGTCGCGGAGAACAATGGCTGCTGATTGGAGTTATGGGTACCA
This sequence comes from Flavitalea plasmicola, assembly GCF_030546645.1. GTDB lineage: Bacteria > Bacteroidota > Bacteroidia > Chitinophagales > Chitinophagaceae > Puia. The sequence continues at coordinate 384,053 of NZ_JAUOTO010000004.1, read as the reverse complement.
TTCTCCAGGACCATCGCATACGCGTAGGTCATGGTATAAGGCTGAACGACGGCGCTGGTAGGCACGGCGATCGTATAACTGATCCCCCGCACATAGCCCCCCTGCACTCCATTCGAATTACTACGGCTGATAGTCGTGGAGCCCAGCAGCACCGAGCTGCCATATTTATAGCCATTGATGGTGGGTATGGTAGCAAACCCTCCTAAATAATCCGTGCTGTTGCTGGTAATCACCCGGATACCCGGGACGCCCGACAGGTTATATTCGGGAATAGTACTGACCCCCTGCGTGCCCCCCGGTGCCCCCTGGGCGGTGTCATAGCCCTTGATGGTGTTCGCCGGATTGCCCCCCGCATTATTTCCCGTATAAGCATACCAATGCGTGAGGCTTCCAACCGAAAAATTACTATTCAAAGGGCAAGCCTGCGTCTGAGCCAGCGAATCATAAGCCACCAGTAAACATATAATGGGTAACAATAATTTCATCAGCCTGTCAATAAAGGTAAAAGAATAAATGCCGGCCTTTCTGGATATGAAACTTATATATACGAATACGAGATAATTCACAAGAGAGTTGACTGGAAGGCCTATTAATTTTTCGGACCAGGACAGCCAACCCTAATTAATTGTCTAACAACTCATTGAGTACAGCACCTTTCTCCTTCGTTTTGCGGATAGCCACCAGCCGCTTCAGCGCTCGCCGATCTTCATAAAAAATTATTTTGGGAGAATCGATAGGATGGACTATACTCCAGGGGTTAATATTGCGAGGCATATAAACGCACGCACGCTAAAAATACAATTTTATGGTTACAAAACCCAGCACATTCTACACCATCCGCTTCAACGACTGTGACCCCCTTGGTCACCTGAATAATAGTAAATACCTGGATTATTTTATCAACGCCCGGGAAGACCACCTGAAGGAAAATTATGGCATAGACTTGAAAGACTGGGCGTTAAGAGGACTGGGATTCGTCGTCAGCCGCCACGAGATCCAGTATGTACGGGCCGTCACCTATAACGAGGTTGTCTGCAAAGAGACTGCACTCATCGGCTGTGGCGACAACTACCTGGATGTGGAAATGCTGATGTTCGACAAAGACCGGCTCGGACTAAAAGCCATTCTCTGGTCCAGATTTACCCATATCAATAGCCGCACAGGAAAAAAAGAGGGCCTTAAAGAAGAGATCCTGGAATTTAGCCGCCAGGTCCTGGTCCCCGGTGTCGATATCGCCAAAGGAATGAATGCCCGGATCGCCACCCTGCTGAATAAGAGCTGACCCTATCCGCCATATTTCCCTTTTATCTCACCCTCTATCATCCCCAGGTACTGTCGCAGATAGGCCACTTTCTCATCCGCGAGCCGCTTACCCGTGGCAGTATTCATCAGGGCCGGCAGTTTGAACAGCTTCAGTTGAAAATGATCCAGCGAATATTGACTGTCATTCGGCTCACGCGCCAACGCCAGCGGATCTTCCGCGTCGAATAACCGCTGGCTCAGCTGACCTGCAGTATAAAACACCCGGGCAAGCCCAATAGCCCCCAATGCTTCCATCCTGTCGGCATCCTGCAGTATCTTCGCCTCGGAGGTCAATGGAGCCACCTGCGCCGAAAAACTATGCGCATGAATGGCATGTCGCACATTCTCTATCTTTTCAGGAGGAAAATCCGTAAAAACCTCCTTCAGCAGCGCCACCGTCCTCTCCGCGCTCAGACGGGAAGAAGTACTCCGCTCAGGAGAATTTTTCGGTAAAGAAACCAGGTCATGGAAATAAGCGGCTGTTAATAAGATCAACGGATCTGCAATCCCCCCCTCCTCCTGGTTGATATATTGCGCTGCTTTCCACACCCGCTGGAAATGGCCCAGGTCATGAGATCCGTCCTTCGTATGCGTGTTCTCCTTGTGGTAATTGATAAATCTTGTCTCCCATCCGGTAATAGCCTGATCTTGCATGCCCCGAAAATAATGTACTCTGCAGGCACGGGCAAAAAAAAGACGGATCACAGATCCGTCGGCGGAAAGCCCATTTTTAGATTTTTTTTGCCCGGGACTACTTTTCCCGGAAAGGCACGGGCAAAAAAAAGGGCCAGAATGGAAATTCAGCCCCGTTTTAAAATCCAATATCCTATGAAAAACCACGCTATTAACGGAGGCGCGGTTCAATTAATTGTGACATTTTTAAAATACTTTTTTTTTAAGCACTTCCCTTAGTGATCCTCGCTCCTTTTTTTTAATTGTGAAAATCATGCGCCCGCTTTCATATAAAATACCATCGTCGTGTAGTTATTTTGCTAGCCAATCCAATATCATCATGAAATACGTGCTTTTCTTCTTACTGGGAGCCCTGACCTCCGCCTTAATATTCCTTACAGACTGGTGGCTGCCGGTCCTCCCGGTCATGTGGGCCATCATCCTCTACAGGCTTTGCCTGGCAAGTAAAAGGCTATACGAAAAAATAGACCATCGCTCCCAGCACACTCATGGCAGGGCCATTTAAAAATTTGAGCCTTAGCAAGCCCAATGCCTTCACCTTATGGTTCTTCACGGTATTGACCGATATCGCAAAACGCTCCGCCACTTCGGAATTGGTCAGCCCCTCCACATAACATAATTTGAATACTTTCTTGCACTGGGAAGGCAAAGCCTCGATGGCCTCATAGATCTGCTGCAACACTTCCGCCCGGATCATCTCATTCAACGCAAACTCCTCATGGTCCACCGAAAGATAATTAGTGAGCCCGGACTTCATCACCACATCCCGCTGCAGCTTCTTTATATGATTGATACAGGCATTGCGGGTGCTGATGTAGACGAATGCCTTGATATTCTGAAGGGTCTCGAAATCCTCGTGCTTCTTCCAGAGCGTGACAAAGACCTCGGCGACAATATCTTCTGCCGCGGGTCCATCGCCCACCAGACTCATGGCGAAATTGCGGAGAGCAGGGTAATAAAGATCATGAACTGCATGTAAAGCCTTGGTACTGCCCCTTTTCAGCTCAGATACAATAACAGCAGCGTTTTGTATGTTCATAGGAGAAATTAAGGTTTACGGGAATGGTATCTTAAGTAATATTATATCTTAAATTAAATATCTGCAAAAAGCTTATGCTCTACCGATTGGATAATATCTGATCCATTTCTAAATTTCCAACCCATTTCCCCAGGGTATTTTATTTAATAAGGCTAAGCCCTTAAAATTCTTTACCTACTTAACCTTAAATATAGACAGAGTCTAAAAATCACGATGACGTACCTTTAGGTGAAGAGTACACCAAAATGGCATTACATCAAACCTGGCTATCCTATAATAATGACCGCTATCCCCATTATTACCTCTGCCACTACCTTCCCCGGTCGGCCGGAAGAGACACCCTTTCACACAGCCTCCTGAAATTCAAGCAAAGCCGGCAACCCGACCTCGAAGGATGGATCGACTGCGCACTCGAAATAGGTTCGGACATACCTTTACCTCCCGGCGCTACCCTGGTCCGCGCACTGCATCATAATGAAACAGCCATCCCGGATTCCCCCACCGCACTCGATCTCCTGGGACAAAGACTGGCGGCCCGCTGGCAATACCAATATCATCCCCGCCTCCTCCAAAAAGCAAGGACTACCCGCCCCGTCAAGTCCTTCGCCAAACCACAAAGGGAAGAAGAACTGCAAGGCATTTATTCCGTCAACCTGGCCTACGCAGCTTCCCTGCCCCAAAATCCAACCCACTGGCTGGTCATAGACGATATCCTTACCTCCGGTACCACCATCCGCGCCATCATCCAGGCCATCCGACACCCCTACCCCGATGCCCCCATCAGCGTCTTTACCCTGACCAGGGCCGATACAACCACCCCTACCCTCTCCCTTAAAGGCCAAAATTATCAATTGGAGCAGGGGCAGGACTGGGTCCTGTCAGAACCACCTCTACCTTATTATTCCCTCTCCAGGCTAAAAATCATGATCCAAACAGACACATTTTAGTTTTTCGCTATGCAGCAAAGCACTAAATATGGCTGTCTGAATAAATTAAGTGACCTGGTTTTGAAGAGTTTCAAAAAAAAATTTGTTAAGTAATATATAATTTTTCTAACTTAGGTTCTTCATAGCTAAACTTTTGCTTTATGACCATTCAACGAATGCTTGCCAAATCGGTAGGATTTGTAGTACTATGTGTACTTTTCACACTAACCGCTTTCTCTCAAACAAAAACAATCACAGGTAAGGTTTCAGACGACAAAGGCGCCCCCATTCAGGGAGCTACCGTCGCTGTAAAAGGTACCAAATCAGGCGCCTCCACAGGTCTGGATGGAACCTACCGCATCACAGTGCCCGCGGGCGCATCGACCCTGGTCATTAGCTCGGTGGGCTATAAATCCCAGGAAGTGGCCATCGGGGATCAGGCCTCCATCGACGTGGCGCTGGTATCTTCCTCGGCCTCTCTGAATGAAGTGGTGGTGGTAGGTTACGGCACCGTTCGAAAGAAAGACCTGACAGGCTCGGTGGCGTCCGTACAAGCAAAAGATTTCAACAAAGGCACTTTCACCGCCCCCGATCAGTTGATCCAGGGTAAAGTATCCGGTGTCCAGGTCATCAATAATTCCGGCGCCCCCGGTGGCGGTACCACAGTGAAAGTGCGCGGTAACTCTGCTATCACGGGTTCAGGCCAGCCGCTCTATGTACTCGACGGTATCCCCCTGGACGGCAGATCCGCCCGGGGAGGCCTTGTCACCCCTAATCTGGGTGGCGCAGGTGGAGACAAGACGAATACACCCGCCGGTAACCCCCTCAACTTTATCAATCCCAGCGACATCGCGTCGATCGACGTGTTGAAGGACGCATCCGCTACAGCCATCTATGGTTCCCGCGCTGCTTACGGCGTCGTCATTATTACCACCAGAAGGGGGGCGTCCGGACAACCTAAGCTCGATCTCTCGGCCTCCGTAGGCGCCAGCAAGATCATGAGACAGATCAAAGTGCTGAATGCCGCTCAATACGCCAAAGCAATTGACTATTATGGGGTCGCTGCTACCAACAATTATGGAAAAAGTGTCGATGCCATGGATGCAATTATGCATACAGGCATCAACCAGACTTACAATGCGGCGATCAGCGGCGGTAACGAAAATGGCAAATACCGTCTCTCGCTCGGCTACCTGGACCAGCAAGGCATCATCAGAAAGACCGATTTCAAAAAATATTCCGTTGGCTTTAACTCTAACTTCAAATTCCTGGAAAACAGGCGTCTGGGACTCGATCTGAACATCATCACCAACCAGTACGGGGAAAATATTGCTCCTATTACCAATAACGCGGGCGCCAGCGGCAGCTTGATCGGGCAGGCCCTCCAGTGGAACCCCACCCGCCCCCTGAAGATCGGCGACTCGCTCAATAACTTCGAAGGAACTATCGTCAACCCCCTTTCCATGCAGGAAGGGTACACCGACAAATCCAAGGTCACCACGGCGCTCGCCAGCATCTCGCCTTATTACAAGATCACAGACAATCTGGAGTACCGCATGCTTTTCAGCATCAACTATAGCACTGGCGACCGCAGGGCAATGTTAGCTCCTTTCCTGATCGCCCTTCCTGACATCAAGCACAAGGGCTGGGCCGGCATCGCCACATCCGAATTGGTCACGCAGCAGGTCACCCATACCATTAATTATAACAAACAGGTCACCGATAACCTTAGCGTCAATGCCGTGGTGGGATATGAATACATGAAATTCAGCAACAAAGGTACCACCATGGCCGGCTTCGGTCCCGGCGATGGCAGCGCCACCAGCGCCGGCTTCGGAAACTACGGACTCGACCTTTTCAACTATATACAATATAGTAATACGGCTAACCGTACGATCTCTTCATTCGTAGATCCAACATACGAACTGCAATCCTACTTCGCCAGGGTTGTCCTCAACTGGAAAGACCGCTATTTTCTGACAGGAACATTCAGAGCTGATGGTTCCTCCAAATTCGGTGAGAACAACAGGTACGGTTACTTCCCTTCCGTCGCCGCCGCCTGGAATGTTACCAAAGAAAGCTTCTGGAGTTCCGAGGTCATCAGCCAGTTGAAGCTGCGCGCTGGCTGGGGCAAAACGGGTAACCAGGAATTCCCACCGGGATCGGCGCGTGCCAGGTACACTTTCCGCGACAATGGCGGCCTCGGCCAGACGAACAGCCCGAACCCAAATTTAAAATGGCAGTCCGATAAACAATATAACTTCGGTCTGGACTTCGGCATACTCAATAATAGGTTCAGTGGTACTGTCGACTACTTCCATAAAGCCACCAGCGACCTCCTGTTTCCCAGTACACAGATCGATCCCGCCCCTCCCACTAACGTCATCCTATGGAAGAACCTGGCAGGCCTGGTCGTGAACAAAGGAGTAGAAGTATCCCTCACAGGCGCCATTATTCAAGGAAAAGATTTCACCTGGGATCTGTCTGTGAATGCCACTTTTATCAAGAACATGGTCAGCGGCCTGCCTGCTCCCATTCAGACCGGCGCCCTCAGCGGACAAGGTGTTTCCGGCACCCTGGTGGAGACAATACGTAATGGTTATGCCATCAACTCTTTCTGGACCAGGATCTTCGAAGGACTGGACAAGACCACTGGCCAGGCAGTATACAAGGATAATGGCAACATCTTCTACTATGCTGGTAACCCCAACCCCTCCACCCTGCTGGGCCTTAGCACTACGCTGGCCTATAAGAAGCTGTCTCTCACTGTCAACATGAATGGCGCATTGGGTCAGAAGATCTATAACAACACGCTGAACAACGTCCTGAACGTGGGTAGCATCAACGGAGGTCGCAACATCGCCCTCACGGTCTTCAATTCACCCATAAAAGAAGCCTTCTCCAACCCCGTGACCTCTTCTTCGAGATTTATAGAGAGCGGCAGCTACCTGAAAATGGCCAACTCCACGCTTTCTTACAGCATCGGAAATATCTCCAAATGGATCAAAGGGGCAAATGTTTTTGTCACCGGTCAAAACCTGTTTGTGATCACCAAGTTCAAAGGATTTGATCCGGAAGTTAATGTCGATGAAGGCGCCGGCGGTGTTAATGCTATCCCTTCGGTAGGTATAGAATACATGCCCTATCCTACAGCACGTACATTCACACTCGGCTTAAACTTTTCCCTCTAACCATTATTAATTACAGCACTATATGAAAGATATAAAAAAGATAATAGCTGCGGCAGTCCTGGTAACAGGCTCTTTTGGCTGTACAAAATTGAACGAAAAATTCCAGGGAGACCTCACTCCTGATCAGGTTGCAGGCGGATCAAATTCCGTTGCCGGACTGCTGGCCGCCACCTATGCTTCCATGCAGGTGACTTACCAGGATCAGTCCAACTGGATGGCCATGCAGGAAATGACCACAGACGAGTTGGTAGGCCCCACGCGTGGTCCGGACTGGGATGACAATGGCGTCTGGCGCGTACTCCATGCACATGCATGGGACGGAGACAACCTGCACATTCGCGAATGTTTCGATCAGCTCAGCGGCACTGTTTTCGCAGCCACCGATCTGCTGCAATACAATCCTTCCAAACAACAGGCCGCCGAAGCAAGATTCCTTCGCGCTTACTCCATGTTCAATCAACTGGATGGCTGGGACCAGGTCCCCTATCGCGATCCGGGCGAAAGTGTAGTCATTCCCTCACGCGTGAGAAAAGGAACAGAAGCCCTGACTTACATCATGGGCCAGTTGACGGATTCCGTCATCCCCAACATCGCCTCTACACCTGTGTATCAGGCCAACCTCGACGCCGCCAAGGTACTGCTGATGAAATGCTACCTCAATAAAGGTGTCATCGCTAACAGGGCCACACCTACTTTCGACAACAGTGATATGGCCAAGGTTATCAGCCTGGCGGACGAGATCATCGGCTCTAATAAGTATCCATTGGCCACCAACTACTTCGATAACTTCGCCCCTACCAATGAAACCATCGGCAAAGAGAATATCTGGACATTTCATAGGATCGCTGGCCAGAGCACCGGCGGCACTGGCAACACGATCAACTCCCGCTGGCACCTGACCATGCACTACAAACAGAATCCCAGCGGCTGGAATGGCTTCACCACCCTCTCCGATTTCTACAACAAGTTCGAAGCCACCGATACGAGAAGAGGCGTTGCCTATCCTACCTTGCCCACAGGCGCAACCAACCCCGGCAATCGTGTGAACGTCGGCTTCCTGCGAGGCCAGCAATATGACCTGAAAACCGACACCGCCCTGACAGACCGCAACGGAGCGCCTCTCGCTTTCACCGACAATGTACAGCTCATCGAAACAGGCACAAATCTGGAAGTCACCGGTATCCGTGTCGACAAATATCCCATCGATTATGCCAATGACGGGAGCGGGAACGTAGACAACGACTATGTATACTTTCGTATTTCCGACGTCATGCTGATGAAGGCCGAAGCCCTGCTGCGCAGCGGCGGCGATGCCGCCACAGCACTCGGCCTCGTCAACCAGATCCGCACGGCGCGTGGCGCCTCCCCCCTCGGCGCACTTACGCTTGACATCCTCCTGGACGAACGGGGCAGAGAGCTCTACTGGGAAGATTTCAGAAGACAGGATCTCATCCGCTTCGGCAAATTCCTGGGCGCCTGGCAGCTCAAGGGTGCCAGCGATCCGAAATACCTGCTCTTTACCATCCCCAACACCCAGTTGGCAGTAAACCCCAACCTGAAGCAAAATCCCGGTTATTAATCCACGAATAAGCTATAATATCATAATTTTAACGAGAAGGTCATATATACTGACCTTCTCGCTTTTTGGAACCATACCTATAAACAAAACCTCGATGAAATTCCTCCCGTATTTGCTGGCCATCATCCCCCTCCTGGGCGGTGCCTGCCGCCACCAAGAGGAAACAACCCTCTTTCAGCTCATGCCCGACACCGGTATCAAATTCGAAAACGATGTCACCGACGGAAAGATCGAGAATAGCTTCTACTTCCGCAACTTCTACAACGGCGGCGGCGTAGCCACGGGCGACCTCAATAACGATGGCCTGGCGGACGTTTTCCTCACCTCTAATATGGGCGACAACAAACTATTCCTGAACAAAGGAAACTTCAAATTCGAGGACATCACTTCCAAAGCAGGATTCCACCAGGACAGCATGTGGAGCACCGGCGTGGTCATGGTGGATATCAACCACGACGGCTGGCTGGACATCTACGTGTGCAATTCCGGGCACATGTCCGATGGCCACAGAAAAAATAAGCTCTATATCAATAACCACAACCTCACCTTCACTGACTCCGCAGCTCAATACGGACTGGATATCTCGGCCTATACCACCCAGGTCTCCTTCTTCGACTATGACCTGGATGGCGACCTGGACTGCTTCGTCATCAACAATAGTCCCGTTCCCGTCAATACCCTTAACAATGCTAACAAACGTGACCTCCCTGACGCCGAATGGCCCGTGGCAAGCTTCCTCAAAGGCGGCGGCGACCACCTCTATCGCAATGACAATGGACACTTCAGCGAAGTCTCCCGGCAAGCAGGCATCCACGGCACCCTCATCAGCTTTGGCCTGGGCGTGTCCGTAGGTGACATCAACGGCGACGGCTATCCCGATGTCTATGTATCCAATGACTCTTACGAACGGGATTACCTCTATATCAATCAGCGCAACGGTACCTTTAAGGATGAATTCGAAGAAAGGATCCCTCACACCAGCTACTCTTCGATGGGTACCGACATCGCCGATATAAATAATGACGGATACCCGGACCTCTTCACCACCGACATGCTGCCGGAAGACGACTACAGGCTGAAGACCATGGGTTCCTTTGACAACATCGACCTGTATAAAGGAAAGGAAGACGCCGGCTTCTATCACCAGTTTATGAAGAACTGCCTCCAGCTCAACGCCAAAAATGGCAGGTTCTCCGAGATCGCCAACTACAGCGGCGTCTCCGCCTCCGACTGGTCCTGGGGCGCCCTGATGTTCGATGCCGATAATGACGGCTTCAACGATATCTATGTATGCAACGGCGTGAATCGCGACGTCACTAACCTGGACTTCATGGACTTCTTCGCCAATGACGTCATCCAGAGGATGGTCCAGACTGGCAATAAAGAGAACGTGGATGAGGTCCTTAAATCCATCCCCCGCACGCCGCTTGCCAATAAAGCATTCCGCAACCTGGGTAACCTGAAATTCGCAGACGCCGGCATCTCCTGGGGCTTCTCACAGCCCAGCTTTTCCAACGGAGCGGCATACGCAGACCTGGACAACGACGGCGACCTGGACCTGGTGGTCAATAATGAGAACGAGCCCGCCTTCGTCTATCGCAACAACGCCCGGCAATTGAATAAGAATCACTACATAAGCCTGCTCCTCCGGGGCACAGGCGCCAATACCTTTGCCATCGGCAGCCAGATTAAGCTGTTCAGGAATAAAGAGATCATCAGCCGTGAACTGGTCCCCAGCCGGGGTTTTCAGTCCTCCGTCGATTACAGGATCACCATCGGGCTGGGCCAGTCCCCCGACATTGACTCCCTGATCATCACCTGGCCTGACCTGAGCACTACCCGTATCGCGCATCCCGCTGTGGATACCCTCCACACCATTCAACAATCAACAGCACGCATTAACCCTCCCGCCCAAAACCATGCTCCCGCACCCGCCCTCCTCCAGCAACTACCGGCTCCCTTCGACAAACACCAGGAAAATGAATACACGGATTTCCACGGTGAACGCAACCTCCCCAAGCTCCTCTCCCGGGAAGGACCCCGCGCAACAACAGGTGACGTCAATGGGGACGGGTTGGAGGATGTATATATCGGCGGCACCCCCGGCCACCCCGGCCAGCTCTATTTGCAGACCGCCGGCAACGGCTTTGTAAAAAGCCCCCAAAAAAACTTTGATCAATTCGCCGATTTCGAGGACGGAGCCGTACTCCTCTTCGACTGTGATCGCGACGGCGACCTGGACCTGCTCGTATGCCCGGCCGGTAACGCCAACCTTAATTACAGCAGGCAAATGCAGCTCCGCCTTTACAGGAATGACGGAAAAGGCAATTTCGAATTCGACGTCTCCTGCTTCCCCAACACGGGGATGAATGTCTCCGTGGCCGTCGCAGAAGATTTCAATGGAGATGGTTCGATCGACCTGTTCATCGGTGGCAGAAGCTTCCCCATGAATTATGGCCTGGCGCCCAACAGCTATCTTTTCGTCAATGACGGCAAGGGACATTTCAAAGATATGGCCGCAGCTAAAAACCCCGACATAGCCCACATCGGCATGGTCACAGGCGCCGCCTGGACCGATATGGACGGAGACGGGAAAAAAGACCTCGTCATTGCCGGAGAATGGATGAGCCCACATATCTATTCCTACGTAGGTGACCACTTCAGAGAGCTCAAAACCAACCTCGCCCACCTGCTGGGATGGTGGCAGACGCTTCGCACCGCCGACCTCAACGGCGACGGACGCCCCGATCTCGTCCTGGGTAATATCGGAGAGAACTTCTACCTGCACCCCGATTCCGCACACCCCGTAAAGATCTGGATCAATGACTTCGACCAGAATGGCATCATCGATAAAGTAATGACCTACACCGTCGACGGAAAAGACAAGCCCGTATTCCTGAAACACGACCTGGAATTCCAGATCCCCTCCCTGAAAAAAGCGAATCTCAAGCACGGCGATTTCGCAAAAAAAACCATCGGACAGCTCTTTCCCAAAGTATCCCTGGACAGCGCCCTGGTCCGCTCATTCAATTATACGTCCTCGATCGTTGCCTTCAATCTGGGCAATGGACAATTCAGTATACAAAGATTGCCCGTAAAAGTCCAGCTTTCCTCCGTCAACGCTATATTGTGTAAAGACATCAATGGAGATGGGATCACAGACCTTGTAATAGGGGGCAATGAGTTCGGCTTCCTGCCCCAGTTCGGAAGATTGGACGGCAGCTTCGGCGATCTGCTGCTCAACGATGGCAAAGGCCAGTTCAACGAGCTCGATCCCGACAGGTCCGGCCTGGATCTCACCGGCCAGGTGCGCGATATCCAGGCCATCCGGGGAAAAGAGGATAGCTACCTGCTGTTCCTCCGGAACGATGAATGGCCGCTGCTCTACAAGAGCCGCCGGCAATAAACCAATTTTAGTTAATTTAGCCGATTCAATCGTCGACACTTCATGACTCAAATCGCCCGGAATACTGTAAGCCTGATCTGCCTGACGTTCTTTACTTTACTACAAGGTTGCAGGAATGGCGAAAAAAAGCCGGTCAAAGACCCGCTTTTCACCGTCATGGACAAGGCTTCCACCGGCCTTGACTTCAGCAATACCCTCCGTCCGACGAAGGAGTTCAACGTCTTCGATTATATGTATTTCTATAATGGAGGGGGCATCGGCGCGGCAGACCTCAACAACGACGGCATGACAGATCTGTTCTTCGCCGCCAACCAGGGCAATAACAGGCTCTACCTTAACCAGGGCAACATGCACTTCAGAGATATAACAGCTGCGGCAGGCATTCCCCAGGACAAAGGCTGGTCCACTGGCGTATCTGTCGTGGATATCAATAATGATGGGCTGGAAGACATCTACGTCTGTAGAGTGGGGCAGCTCGAAGGTCTTCCTTCCACCCACAATCAGCTGCTCATCTGTACCCGCATCGATAGCAGCGGTATACCCCACTACGAAGACAGATCGAAACAATATGGCCTCGACTTCTCCGGCTTCAGCACCCAGGCAGCCTTCTTCGATTATGACGGCGATGGCGATCTGGATATGTACCTGCTCAACCATTCCATTCATCAGAATGGCACATTTGGCTACCGCCAGCAAAAATTGGCTACCACCAGCGCCGTCTCGGGCGATCGCATGTATCGCAATGATGGCAATGGCCACTTCTCGGACGTCACCAGCCTGTGCGGTATCAATAGCTCCATCATCGGCTATGGCCTGGGCCTCACCGTTTCAGACATCGACCTGGACGGCTATCCCGATATCTACGTAAGCAACGATTTCCACGAGAACGACTATCTGTATATCAACCAGCACAATGGGAAATTCCGGGAGGAGCTGAACGATCACCTCATGCATACCAGCCAATACTCCATGGGCGTGGATGTGGCCGATGTTAACAACGACGCCTACCCGGAGATCATCAGTATGGACATGCTGCCCTATGATCCCTATATCCTGAAAAGATCCGAAGGGGAAGATACCTGGGACACCTACAACCTGAAGCTCCGGTATGGATACAATCACCAGTACACACGTAATAACCTGCAGCTCAACCGGCGCAATGGACAGTTCAGCGAGATCGGCCTGTATGCTGGCGTTGCCGCCACCGACTGGTCCTGGTCCGCGCTCTGGGTCGACTTCGACAACGATGGATGGAAAGACCTCTTCATCTCAAATGGCATCCCCAAAAGATTGAATGACATCGACTATATCAATTTCGTCTCCAACCAGGAGCTCCATGAAAGGATTCAACAGGGCAACCTGGACAACAAAGACATGGAGATGATCGACAAATTTCCCCAGATCCGCCTCCCCAGCAAGTTTTACAGGAACCAGGGAGCCATGCAATTCGCCGACATGGCCGACAGGATACAGGGCGCGCTTCCCTCCTTTTCAAATGGCGCCGTATATGCAGACCTGGACAACGATGGCGACCTGGACCTGGTCGTCAATACCATCGATGCGCCCGTCATCCTTTACAGGAACATGAGCAACGAAAAGAAAAAAGTGGCTTCCGTCGACATCCGTTTACAGGGGCCGGCCACCAATGTCCGTGCCCTGGGCGCAAAAGTGCTGCTTTTTGCCAACAATGGTATTCGCTCTTATGAGAAATACCCGGTACGTGGCTTCATGTCCAGCATGGACATACCCCTGCACATAGGCCTCGGTGAAACAAAAGTAGACTCCGCCTTCCTCATATGGCCCGATCATTCCTTTCAACGCATCAGCTGGCAGCAAACGGACAGTGTAATATCCTTGTCCTATCATACGGGCCTTCCTTTATTCGACTATACCATCCTGTCCAGCTACTGGAAGAACCCAACCCGCCCCGTCCGCGATATAACGGCCTCCACAGGCCTCGCATGGAAACATAAAGAGAACGATTTCCATGAGTTCGACCGCGAACCGCTCATTCCTCATATGTTGTCGACCGAAGGCCCCGCACTTGCCGTGGGCGATATGAATGCGGACGGCTTGCAGGACCTCTTCTTCGGCTCCTCGAAATGGGAAAAAAGCATCGTGCTCCTCCAGGACAGGTCAGGCAAATTCCTCCGGATGCCTCAGCCCGATCTGGAAAAGGATAGTACATTCGAAGACGTGGACGCCTGCTGGATAGACGTTGACAAAGATGGACATAATGACCTCGTTGTAGCCAGCGGCGGCAACGAATTCTATGGCCAGGACAGCATGTTATCCCCTCGCGTCTACCGCGGAGACGGCCATGGCCATCTGCAAAGACTGCCCGGCGCCTTCGACAACCTGTATATCAATGCCTCCTGCATCACTCCTTTTGACTTTAATGGCGACGGATATCCGGACCTCTTCATCGGGGGTCGTTCCATACCCTTCCAATACGGCAGTACCCCCGCTTCCTGCCTCCTGCTCAACGACGGAAAAGGACATTTCAATGACGTAACGGATAAATATGCTCCAGGTCTGCGGCAGATCGGCTTTGTAACAAATGCCGTATGGACAGATCTGGACAAGGATGGACAAAAGGACCTGGTGCTCTCCCTCGAATGGGGCGGTATCGTCTCCTTTATGAATAAGAACGGCGCCTTCACAAAACGACAGCTGACAGATAAGACAGGATGGTGGAACTTCGTCCTGCCGGTAGATATCGACAACGACGGCGATATAGATATTGTGGCAGGCAATCTCGGGTTGAACAGCCGCCTGCATGCCTCGGAGAAAGAGCCCGTACGCCTGTACTATTACGACTTTGACGGGAACAATAAAAAAGAACAGATCCTCACCTATTATCTGGACGGACGCGAATTACCTTTCGCCAATAAAGATGAGCTGCAGAAACAACTTCCGACCTTGAAAAAGGATTTTCTCTATGCGGAAGACTTCGCTAAAGCCGGGCTCCCGGATCTTTTTTCTCAGGATAAACTGCGTAAAGCAGATACCCTCAATGCCAATTACTTCAGCAATGCCATCCTGATCAACGACGGACACCTCAATTTTACAGTGAAAGCATTACCCTGGGAAGCGCAGCTGTCCCCCTATAGAGATGCAGTCGTCGTGGACGCCAATGGAGATGATCTCCCGGACATTCTGATGGTAGGTAACTTTTATGACAATAATATTCAAATGGGACGCTATGACGCGGATTTTGGGACCATCCTGCTCAACCGCGGAAATGATTCACTGGCTCCCTTTCCCTTGAATGGCGTCAGCATCAGAGGTCAGTCCCGGCATATCAGAAGCCTGGACATCGCCGGAAAACCCGCATTCGTGATAGCCCGGAATGATGACAGCGCCCGGATCATCCGCTTCCAGCCCTGATCAGCCGGCTACTCCGTCAATTCACAGGCAAACATACACGTGTCAGCCATTTCAAGGTATCCGGCTCCCTGTTCCGCTCGGTAACGAGGAACTGAAAAGGAATAGCCATCGCCGTATGCTGACGATCCGTTGCATACTTACTTAACCCTGCTATAGCTTTCTCCACAATTGTCTCCCCTCCCCTGACTTCCCCCGTTAGGATCTTCCAGGATATAAACCTGCTGGGAAAGATCATACCCCGGCCCTTTAACAATCTGTCCGTCGGTACAGCCGCCATGTTCCTAAAACGACCGTTTTTCCCTCTGACAACATTCAGCATGGGGTAATTCGTAATTTGCGCACCCTCCTCTTTTATATACTTCCGCATCATGTCAACGCGGGCATAGATGCTGTCTGGCGAAGGGTATTGATCGCTTTCCCACCGTATCGTGACCATCGCCGTATCCTGTAACATTGAGTCCTTTACAGGCGTATCGTAAACATTTTCATTTTTCTCAAGATAGGCGTGCAGAAAGTTCAATACAACACGAACCTCATTTTTGTCCTCTCCGATCTGCCGGTACTGGTTGATCCTTTTGAATGGATTGGCGCCGGCCTTCCGGACAAAGCTCCATCGCAATATGGCGGAATCAACACTAGGTACAGGCAAGATCGTCAGCGCATCCGCCTTCGAGCTATCTCCCCCGCCTGTAAGAGCCACTTGCCGGAAAAAAATATTACGGAGACGGTAAGAAGACCTCCCCTGGCTTTCCGCTGCCAGCCGCTCCCATACATCCTTCTGGCTGACGACCCTAAAAGCCGCATCGACAGGACATTTCACCGGCATATAAACGGAAGATGCAATAGTACTGGGAATGAAAATATACACCGAGCAGATCGCTAACAGCAGGATGATGAGGACACCCCCCGCCAACCATTTCTTATTCACTTGAGTTCGTTTACTTTACCGGCCGAAAATAAACAATAATGTGTAAATTAGCCCCAAACGATTGCAAATTCATACCACACCCATGCGAATCACCCACCTCCTCATCATATTCATTTGCGCTTTCCTCACCCTCACCGCACCTGCCCAAACCCAGACACCCCACACGGACACCTGGACCATCCGCGCAGACACCATCGACCCGCCACACTATGCCGGCGTCACAGTGGCCAATGGCATGATCGGCCTCGTCTCCTCCGCCGAACCCTTCAAAGCAAAAGACGTAGTCCTCAATGGCGCCTTCGACCTCTATGGCCGCGGCAGGGTCAGCAATATCCTGAAAACCTTCAATTTTGTCAACCTGTATCTGGACATAGACGGACAACGCATCGACCACATCAGCCAGCTGACGCACGTGCAACAAACCCTCGACATGCGTCACGCTGCCCTCACCACCCATTTTGACTACGGTGACAAGGCTACCATCAGCTATACCTGGTATTCCCTCCGCCATTTGCCCTATACGGCCCTGGTAGACGTGACCATCACTGCAAAAAAGGATATGGAGATCACACCCGCCAGCGTTATGGAAGCCCCCGACATGCTGAAGGACGTAGAGAACTATTACAATGAGATCGACAGACCCCATGTCCGCATCTCCCTGCTGACCTCCACCGCCAAAAGCCCCACCGGCCGCCTGCTGATGGCCGCGTCCAACAGCTTCCTCTTCGACGAACCCCATGGCCAGGAACCTTCCGTCATTCATGAAATGTGGGACAACAGCATGCACCTGGAAAAATTTAAAAAACAATTGAAGGCCGGCGCCACCTACCATTTCTCTGTCGTCGGCTCCGCCATCACCTCGGCGCACAGCGACGATCCCCTGAACGAAGCAGAACGCCTCACTATCTTTGCGGCGCTCCAGGGCAGCCGCCGCCTGATAGCATTTCACCAAAGAGCCTGGGACGAATTGTGGAAGAGCGACATCCTCATTGACGGGGACGACACCACCCAGCGCGATATCCATCTTATGCTGTATCACCTGTATTCCTTCGCCCGGGAAGGTACCTCCTATAGCCTGTCTCCCATGGGCCTCAGCGGTCTGGGTTACAATGGCCATACCTTCTGGGATACAGAGCTCTGGATGTTCCCCGCCCTGCTGCTGCTCCAGCCCAGGATCGCCGCCTCCCTGGTGGAATATCGCTACCAGCGCCTGGAAACAGCCCGGCACAATGCCGCCTCCCATGGCTATAAAGGCGCCATGTTCCCATGGGAAAGCGCCGCCAGCGGCAATGAAGAGACCCCCGTCTGGGCCCTCAGCGGCCCCTTCGAACATCATATCACCGCCGATGTCGCCATCGCAGCCTGGAACTATTACTGCGTAACCCAGGATAAAACCTGGCTCCGTGAAAAAGGATACCCCATCCTGAAAGAGACAGCCGATTTCTGGGCGAGCCGCGTGGAACGCAATGGGCCCGGACATTACGATATCCTCAATGTCGTGGCAGCCGACGAATGGGCCGAGAACGTGGATAACAACGCCTTTACCAACGCCGCCGCACGGGCAAACCTCCAATATGCCACCGACGCGGCAAAGCTTCTGGACATCACGCCCAACCCCGATTGGATGACAGTACGCAATAACATCCCCATCCTCCGGTTCGAAGACGGCACCACAAAGGAACATGCCTCCTACAACGGAGAGAAGATCAAACAGGCAGACGTCAACCTCCTGGCCTACCCGCTGAAAGAAGTGACAACCCCCTCCGCCATCCGCAAAGACCTGGAATATTACCTTCCCCGCGTAGGAGAAGGCCCCGCCATGACCCACGCGATTTTCTCCATCCTTTACAGCCGCCTGGGATCTCCCGAAAAAGCCTATAAAACATTGAAGGAAGGCTATACATCCAACCTGCGCCCCCCCTTTGGCGTCATGGCGGAAACAGCCACCGGCAATAACCCCTACTTTGCCACCGGAGCCGGCGGCATCCTGCAAGCCCTGCTCAATGGTTTCGGTGGACTGGAGATCACCCCCGCGGGTATAACGCAGTTAAAGACCGGTCTGCCCGCCCGCTGGCATTCCTTAAGGCTCACTGGCATCGGCCCTGGTAAGAAAGATTATATGATAAAATAACCTCATTAATAATGAGTTATAAAATGAAAAGGGAATTAAAATTTCCTCATTTCATTAAACCATCTAAAATAATCCTCTTCTTATAGTCGTTATACGAATCCTTTTGGGCAGTTTTTCGATAATTGATCGTATTTTTATGAGACCAAACCACTCATGGAGATCTTTCAAAATTCAAAGGAAATATGATCTCTAAAATTTCGTTACAACCCTTAAAAAATCTCTTCAGGAACCTGTATTTTCTTATGTTTCTGAACGGTTTTCTTATTGCTTCCATGTTTTATTTCAGGATGGAATCCACCTACGAGGAAGGACTTTTTGCATCTATCAAAGGAAACATCGACAGCAGGCTGGACGCAAATGATACCCAGGATTCCATCGTAGTGAAAGCCATGGCCACCTGTCATGAGCTGATGATCAACAGGGCCCCCATATTCGGTGGCTCCAGGCTGCTCGGACCGAGCGCCGATTTTTTTCACGGTACTTCCGTCGACCTGATGACTACCCAGGGTGCCTGCGGTAGCTACTCCCAGGTAATGGCAATGATCCTTAAAACGTATGATTATCCCGTCCGCATTGCGCAAATGAAAGCAAACGGCACCTGGGCCGCACATAACATCGTCGAAGTTAAGACAGACCATGGCTGGGTCGTCCTCGACCCTACCTTCAATGCATATTGGGTAACACCAGCCGGCCGCCTCGCCAGTTTCGCGGACGTGCGTAAGGATTGGAACTATTACTCCCGCCAGGTACCTGCCAACTATGACATGCAATATCGCTTCGAAGACGTTCGCTACGCTAATTGGACAAAGATCCCCGTGCTCATGCCGGCCGCTAAAGGAATACTGAATTGGGTCCTCGGCAAAGAAAAGGCTGACACCATTTCCGTCCGTACATGGTTCCTGAAAATATATTCCATCTATTTCTTTGTCACCTTTTTCCTGTATATCCCCGTATTCCTGTACACCTTCAGGAGACTCATACAAACCAAGGTCTTCCCCAACCCCGATATTCCAATCACCTTCGGAAATCTCATCAAGTATATGAGACCCTTTACACGCCAAAGGACAGAATTCACCCGGTAGTTGGCAAATACCTATCTTTGAGCACCCAAAAAAAATAATAAATGCTTAAAGTAGGTGTTTTCGGAGTGGGCCATCTGGGGAAATTTCATCTTAATAACTGGAAAGAAATAAAATCCGCCGAATTGGTGGGATTCTATGATCCCAATGATGACATCGCCCGGGAAGTCGCCGAAAAATACCAATTGCCCCGTTTCCTGGATGCCGAGCGGCTGATGGAAGCCTGCGACCTCGTAGACATCATCGCTCCCACCCCCTTTCATTTCTCCTTATGCGAAAAAGCCATCCGTAAAGGACGACATGTATTCGTGGAAAAGCCGCTCGCCAATACGATGGAAGAAGCCCGCGAGCTGGTCCAACTGGTAAAAGAGTCGAATGTCAAATTACAGGTAGGCCACGTCGAACGCTTCAATCCGGCATATCTCGCCCTACAATCCATGCAGCTGAGCCCCATGTTCATTGAAGTCCATCGCCTGGCCCAGTTCAATCCACGCGGTACCGAGGTCAGCGTGATCCTGGACCTGATGATCCATGACATCGACATCATCCTCAGTCTTGTCAGGAGCGAAGTGAAAAATATCTCCGCCAGCGGAGTGGCCGTCATGACGGAAACACCGGACATCGCCAGCGTCCGCATTGAATTCAACAACGGCTGCGTTGCCAACCTCACGTCCAGCCGGATCTCCATGAAAAAAATGAGGAAGATGCGCCTCTTCCAGAAAGACGCTTACATCGGCATCGACTTCCTGAATAAAAAAACTGAGATCATTAAATTGAAGACCCCACAGGACGTGGATGTATTCTCATTCGATATAGAAACGCCAGGCGGGGGAAAAAAGACCATCGCACTCTCCAATCCTCCCGTACCTGAAGTCAACGCCATCCGTATGGAGCTGGAAAAATTCTGCGAGGCCATCCTCCAGAATACCCCTACCCGTGTCTCCGAAGTGGACGGATTCCGGGCCATGGACATCGCCCACCAGATCCTGCGTAAGATAAAACACAACACCATCAATACCTGATCCCGGCATGCCGGCTCACAAAAAACCACATACGATCCCTATCCTCTGGTATATCCTGAGCGACTACGTTGCCGCCCTGTTCGCTTCTATCCTGTTTCATTTCAGCCGGCGCATCTTCCTGTCCGAACCCATATACCTCAACGGTAAATTACTGCTGACAAACAGGTTTTGGCTGGGCACTATCACCATCCCCCTGGGTTGGATCCTGCTCTACGCCCTGGTAGGCTCCTACGCTTCTCTTTATAAAAAATCCAGGCTGACAGAGCTCACCTATACGTTCACCTATAGTATCATCGGCTGCACGGTCGTCTTCTTTTCCATCGTCATCAACGACCCGGAAAAAGACTATCACTACTTCTATAAAACTTATTTTATCTTCCTGCTGGCCCACTTCCTGCTGACATTCGCAGGCAGGTTCATTATCCTGAGCCAGGTTCGCAAACAGATACGCAATGGACAGGTGATCTTCAATACCCTCCTCGTGGGCAGCAATGCCGTAGCCACCCGCATTTATAAGGACTCGTTCGAAGGCCTTCAATCCTCCGGCTATCGTTACGCCGGCTATGTCACTAATGACCAGAACAACAATGGCATTGCAAAATACCTTCCCCAACTGGGAGGTTCCGCCGACATCGAGGCCACCATCGATCAGCACCAGATAGACCTGGTAGTAGTGGCGCTGGAACGATCCGAAAAGGCAGAAGTGGAAAAGATCATCGAACGACTCAGCGATAAAGACGTTGAGATCAAGATCATCCCCAGCACCCTCGACATCCTTTCCGGCTCCGTACGCACCAGCAATGTACTGGGCGCCGTCCTCTCCGACATCCACACAGGCCTCATACCTGAATGGCAGCAAAATATAAAGAGAGGCATCGACATGCTGACATCTGTCCTGGGCCTGCTCTTTTTTTCACCATTGATCCTGTACACGATCATCCGGGTCAAGCTATCTTCCCCTGGCCCCATATTCTATCTGCAGGAAAGAATAGGCTATAAAGGCAAAAAATTCATGATCTACAAATTCCGCTCCATGTACATCGACGCGGAAAAAGATGGCCCCGCCCTGTCCTCCCACAACGACCCCCGCATCACTAACTGGGGTAAGACCATGCGCAAATGGAGGATCGATGAGTTGCCCCAGCTCTGGAATGTCCTGAAAGGCGAAATGAGCCTGGTAGGCCCCCGCCCTGAAAGACAATATTACATTGACCAATTGTACCACCACACCCCTTATTTCCGTTATCTCCTGAAAGTCAAGCCCGGGATCACTTCCTGGGGCATGATCCAGTTCGGCTACGCCGAGAACGTCGACGAAATGATCATACGCATGAAATACGACCTGATGTATATTGAAAATATTTCCCTGGCCCTGGACCTGAAGATCATGCTCTATACATTGCACATCATCTTCAAGGGAAAAGGCAAATGACAAAAATGAAAAAAAATCTACTCATCCTCACCTTCTCCATCCTGCTTGCAGCTTGTAGCTTGCAGCTTGCAGCTCACAAATCTCCGCTTATAGCTCGCAGCTCACAGCTCGCAGCTGAGAAATACTGGCAACAGGAAGTCCACTACGACATAAAAGTTACGCTCGACGACGCCGCCCATTCCCTCAAAGGGTTCGAGACCATGGTATATAGCAACCATTCCCCCGATACCCTCCGCTTTATTTACGTTCACTGTTGGCCAAATGCCTATAAGGATAATACGACAGCCCTCTACAGACAGCTGTCCCAGATCGAGGAACGAAAGACTAAGCTGAAAAAGATCAGAGACAATGGTTACATCGATCAGCTGGCATTCACCGTCGACGGAAAAAATGCACCCGCCGAAGCAGACGTGCAAAACGCCGATATCCTGAAGCTCACCCTGCCCGCAGCCCTCGCCCCGGGTAAAGAGATCACCATCGCCACCCCCTTCTTCGTAAAGATCCCCTCCTATTTCTCCCGGCTGGGACATGACGGCAAAAGCTATATGATCACCCAATGGTTCCCCAAGCCGGCCGTATACGACAACAAAGGCTGGCATGCCATGCCTTACCTCGACCAGGGCGAATTCTACAGCGAATTCGGCAGCTTCGACGTCCACATCACCCTGCCCTCTTCCTATGTCGTCGGCGCCACAGGCCAGCTGCTCACACTAGCCGAATCGAAAGCCTACAAACAAACAGGCTCGGCCAATCACAACAACCCCTTCGCCCCCATCCGCTACTCCCCGCCCGCCACTATCTCGAAAACACTGGACTACCACGCAGACAACGTACACGATTTCGCCTGGTTCGCCGATCAGAACTTCATCATACAATACGATACCCTGCAGCTTGCATCCGGTAAGATCATTGACGTATTCTCCTGGTACCGTCCGGGCGGCAACAAACAATGGATGAATAGCATTTCCTTTATCAAGGACGCTGTCCTGCATTATTCAAAATGGATCGGAGAATACGCCTATCCAATGGTCAGTGCGGTGGAAGGCCCCGGTAACACCTCCTCCGGAGGAATGGAATACCCGATGATCACGCTCATCACAAGCCCCAAAGCCGGAAAAGAAGAGCTGGACGGCGTCATTGCCCATGAAGTGGGGCACAACTGGTTCTATGGCATGCTGGGCAGCAACGAACGGGAACACCCCTGGATGGACGAAGGCATCAATACTTATTATGAGTTCCTTTATGAGGCGGAAAAATACAAGTACAATGGCATACTCGGTAACATCATACCCGACAGGATCAAAAAATTGCCGACCGACGACTTCCTGTCGGCAGTCTATAATGTCATCAATCAGCTGAAGACCACCGAACCCGTCGAAACCCCGGCGGCAGCCTTCCCTTCCGAATTCGAATACGGCCTGGTTGTATATGCAAAAACAGCCGTCTGGATGCACCTGTTAGAGACGGACATCGGGAAAGCAAAGCTGGAAAAAGGCATGCAGGCTTATTTCTCCGCCTGGAAATTCAGGCACCCTTACCCCGAAGACCTGCAGGCCAGCCTGGAACAATCCACCGGCAGCAACCTGGACCACGCATTCAACATGCTGCATAACACCGGCTCATTTTAACAATGAAAGCACCAAAACTTAAAAATATCTTATCACTCCTGCTTGCGGCTTGTAGCTTGCAGCTTGCAGCTCAAGAGTGGCAGCAGCAGGTCAATTATACCATCGACGTCAGCCTCAATGACGTGGAACATACCCTTGACGGATTTGTCAAAATACAATACACCAACCACTCCCCTGATACCCTGGCCTGGATCTGGGTCCATTGCTGGGCCAATGCCTATAAGAACGACAGAACGGCGTTCAGCGAACAGCTGCTCGCCAATGGCCGTACAGACTTCTACTTTTCCGATAAAGACAAAAAAGGATACATCAACAGGCTGGATTTCCGCGTGGATGGCGAAGCGGCCCGCATGGAAGACCACCCGCAGTATATCGATGTCATAAAGGTCATCCTCCCTCACCCTCTCCCGCCCGGCCAAACGGCCTTGATCACTACCCCCTTCCATGAACAGCTCCCTTTCAACTTTTCCAGGGGCGGACACGTGGGCAACACCTACCAGGTAACCCAATGGTATCCCAAACCTTCCGTATATGACTGCAAAGGCTGGCATCCCATGCCCTACCTCGATCAGGGGGAATTCTACAGCGAATTCGGAGATTATGACGTACGGATCACCGTGCCGAAAAGCTACGTCGTCGCCGCTACAGGGGATTTACAACGCATTGACACGGCCTCCCCGAATAAAACCCTTCGCTACCTTCAAAAGGATATTCACGACTTCGCCTGGTTCGCCGACAAAAAATACAAAGTAGATCATGATACATTGGCGCTCCCCTCGGGGCGTACGATAGATGTCTACGCCTATTACAAACCCGCGGCAAAGTCCTTTTGGCCCAACGCAACGAAATATATAAAAGACGCCATCCGATTCCGTTCCGCCGCCATCGGTGAATATCCCTACAACACGGTCAGCGTGGCCCAGATAAGATCGCCGGCCTCTCCGGGAGGAATGGAATATCCCGCCATCACCAGCATCACCGATCAACCCTCAACCCTGGAGCTGGATCTGATGATCGAACACGAAATAGGCCATAACTGGTTCTACGGCGCGCTCGGCACCAATGAAAGACGCTATCCCTGGATGGATGAAGGCATCAATACTTATTACGACAATCGGTATGCGGCGATAAAATATCCCTATTGGCATCCCGGTACCCCGGCCCCGCGGAAACGCGGAAAGGCCAACAATGACTGGCTGCTCAAAAAAATGCCGGAGGACCAGGACAAGCTCATCCTCAATACCCTGGCCGGAGAAAAAAAAGATCAGCCCATTTCCACCACGGCTGAAGATTTTACCGTAGCCAACTATCAGCTGGTAGCCTATTCCAAAGCTGCCGCCTGGATGCAGCTGCTGGAAGATAGCCTGGGTCGCTCCCTTATGGACAGCTGCATGCGCATGTATTATCATCAATGGCAGTTTAAACACCCTTATCCGGAAGACTTTCACAAAATTGTCACCCTCGCCAGCAAAAAAGACCTCACCACCCTCTTCGACCTCCTGGACACGAAAGGCCCCCTGCAACCTATGCCACAGCACCGGCAGATCCGGCCCGCCTTTCTCTTCAATTACCGCAACACCGATAAGATCGACTATATCAACCTGGTCCCGGCCGTCGCCATTAATAAATATGATGGGCTCATGGCCGGAATAGTGGTCCATAATTACAACCTCCCCTTCGATCGCTTTCAGTTCCTGGCAGCCCCCCTCTACGCCACGCACAGCCGGCAGATGACGGGCATCGCAGGCATCAGCTATTCCTGGTACCCTGGCCAGACATTTAAAAAGCTTACGCTCGCCCTGTGGGGAGAACGTTTCTCTTCCCTGTCCGCCGTCGACAGCAATGGACATAAGCTCTTCGGAGGCTATTATAAGCTAACACCTTCCATCCGCATCAATCTTGGCAGCGAAGATCTCCGCAGCACCCAAAAACGTTACATCGAATGGAAGACTTTCCTCATCGGGGAAAGAGGCCCCGACCGCTATGTCGTCAAAAGCACGGACTCTCTCGCCTATGCAGACCGCATTGGGAAATATGATTTTCGCTACCTCGACCAGCTGAGCTTCCACGCAGAAGATCAGCGCGTATTATATCCCTGGCAGGCTCACCTGCAATTGCAGCAGGGCGCCCGGTTCTACAGGATCAATTTCACAGGTAAATACTTCTTCAACTATGCCGCAGGAGGCGGCATGGACCTGCGCCTGTTTGCCGCTAAATTCGGCTACCTCGGCGGCAGGGACAATAGCTCCGGCGTCACACTCTATCAACCGAAGCTGACAGCCGTGGGCGGCAACGAGGACTACACCTATAGCAACTATTTCTTGGGTCGCAACGAATACACCGGCTTCGCCAGTCAGCAGATCATGCAACGGGATGGCAACCTGAAAATACGCGTCCCCAGCTTTCCCTGGCTGGAAGGCCGGTCAGACAACTGGGTGAGCTCCCTCAACCTTACCACCACCCTGCCCGCTGGCATTGTTCCAAAATGGCTGCCCTTAAAGCTCTTCTTCGATGTGGGCACTTATTCCGAAGCCTGGAAGCCTAACGCGCTAACGAGCCGTTTCCTCTACGCAGGCGGCTTACAGCTCTCTCTCTTCCACAATGTCGTCAACTTCTTCGCACCCGTTTTCTACAGCAGCGACTTCCGCGATCAGCTCCGGACCCTTCCCGATCAGAATACTTTCTTTAAAAGATTATCTTTCAGCATCGACCTCCAAAACATTGATCCCCGGAAAATAGTACATAATCTACCCCTCTGATATGCCTCCTCTTTATCATATCGATT
This sequence comes from Flavitalea plasmicola, assembly GCF_030546645.1. Classification (GTDB taxonomy): domain Bacteria; phylum Bacteroidota; class Bacteroidia; order Chitinophagales; family Chitinophagaceae; genus Puia. The sequence goes on along the minus strand of NZ_JAUOTO010000004.1, from coordinate 357,522 downwards.
ACTGCTCCCGGCAACAGTTATCTGCAGATAAATGGGATGCCTGTATCGAACGCTCTCCCATGGGGCTTATCTATGGCAGGTCCTGGTACCTGGACCATATGGCGGACGGACAATGGGACGCCCTGGTGATCGGTGACTATGAAGCCGTCATGCCCCTGCCGTGGAGAAAGAAATGGGGCATCCGCTATCTCTACCAACCCGCCTTTACCCAGCAGTTAGGTATCTTTTCGCCAAACCCCGTCTCACCCGCCCTTATCGACGCTTTCCTGGACGCAATGCACCAGCGCTTCCGCTTTGCCGAGATCTTCCTCAACTACAGGAACGTACACCCCAACCTGCCCCCCTTTACCAACTTCGTCCTTGACCTCGGCGCTTCCTATGAAAAGCTCGCCGCCAACTACAGGACTGACCTGGTGAACAACTTGAAAAAAGCGCGCCGCCACTCCTTTCAATACAACAAAGATCTCCACCTCGTCGACACCCTATCCCTTTTCAAACAACAGTACAGCCTTCGCCTCCCGCACATAAAGGAAGCGACTTACACGCAATTTCAATACTTATGTCAGCACCTACAGGAAAAAGGGCAGCTCCTGATGAGAGGCATAATGAATGCACAAAGGCAGCTGCTGGCAACGGCGCTTTTACCCCGGGATAAAAATAGATTATACCTCCTCCAATCAACCACCTTGCCCGGCGGGCGCCAGGAAGGAGCCAATCATTTCCTGCTGGACAGGCTCATCCATGAATTTGCAGGACAGGATCTAACGCTGGACTTCGAAGGTTCCGAAATTCCCGGCATCGCCCATTTTTATGAGAATTTTGGAAGTCATAACCAGCCCTATTACTTCCATCGGTACAATATGCTGAGCTGGCCTTTGAGAATGATTAAATAAGGAGCTTTTCTGCGATCACCAGGTCAATGGGAGTAGTGATCTTGATATTATTTGTTTCCCCTGCTACCAGGTGTACCTTGCCCCCGGATGCCTCTACGACAGAGGCCTCGTCGGTAAAGCTTTCCCTGTATTCCTGCGCATAGGCAGGCAGAAGGATACGGCTGAGAAAGGTCTGTGGCGTCTGCACCAGCTTCACACGGCTGCGGTCGATGGCCGCACTGTCCGCTCCCGTCACCACCCGCACGCTGTCTTTGGAATCCACGACAGGAATGGCAGAGCCCAATCGCACCGCCTGTTCATAACAGCTATGCACCAGTTCCGTCGACAACAGGCAGCGCACCCCATCATGTACGAAAATAACGGCTTCCTCACAGATGGGCTGCAGTCCATTTCTGACGGATTGAAAACGGGTTGCTCCCCCCTCTACGATCCTCACCCGCTCAGGAGCCATGGTAGCATAGACCACGGTTCGAGCCGTCTCCATATGCTCCTCAGGCGCCACCAGGATAATATCCAGGTCCTCATAAGCCCGGAGAAAGACTTCTAATGTATACCACAACACCGGCTTACCATGCAGCAAAAGAAATTGCTTGGGCACTTGCGTCCCCATACGATGTCCCGATCCACCCGCCACTATAACTGCATATTTTTTCATTGCTGCACGCTTTTCTCCCCCAGCAGCAGATCACACTCTTCCAGCAGCCTGTCTTTATTGATGGCCGCCGTTCCCACCTCCTCGCAGACCAGGCCGCCGGCGATATTGGCGACCTCCGCCATCAGTCTGACGTCCTTCGTTACGGCATATACCAGCGAGGCAACGGCGATCACCGTGTCCCCCGCGCCGCTGACATCGGCAATATTACGCACATGAGAGGATACGATGTCCGAACGCTGGCCGCCGCTGTAGAACACCCCCTTTTCCGACAATGTGATAAAGGAAATATGATGGTGTAATTGCTTCGCCAGCTGCTCGTGGATGTTTTGCAATACAGGCAGCCGCACTTCATCCAAAAGGAGGTTCAGGCCCTCCTTCACTTCTTTAAGATTTGGCTTAAAGATCGTTACACCCCGGTAAGAAAAGAAATTCTTGCGTTTAGGGTCGACGGCCGTGACGATCCCCTCTTTCTCACAAAGGGCGATTGCCTCGCGGATCACACGGGAGGTCAGCACCCCCTTGTTATAGTCCTCGAAGATCATCACCTGCGGCTTTTCGACCCTGAGATACTTCTCTATCATCGACAACAGCTTGTCCTCCTCCTCCGGCGAAAGATCCTGCGTAGTCTCCGAGTCCAGCCGCAGCATTTGCTGGTTTCGGCCCATGATCCGCGCCTTATTCGTCGTGATCCGGTTATCGCTCTTCAGTAAATATTTCGTATCGATGGTCGCTTCCTCTAACAATCTCTCCAGCAACCTGCCCTCCTCCTCCGTCCCGATGACGGAAAAGGTCGCGACATGCGCCCCCAAAGAAGCCAGGTTCAGGGCCACATTGCCCGCTCCGCCGATACGGTATTCCTTCCTGTCCAGCGTTACCACCGGTACAGGCGCCTCGGGAGAGATACGCTCCACATGCCCCCACCAATAAGTATCCAGCATGACATCCCCAATGACGCCCGCCTTTATATTCGCAAAATCTTTGAATAATTTACTGAATTCACTCATAATTTTTTCCTTGCACAATTTTTAATCTCCTACCCGCAATTTATTGGCCAATCTTCCGCCAGCCGTCACGCGACTGTAGGCGGCTATATGCCTGGAGTCCGCCTTACATTGGGCTGGAAGATTCAGCTGCAACCGCTCAATAGTTCGATCTGCCGAATAACGAACCGCTGTCCAGTGGTAGCCAATGTACAGCGGCGGAAGGTCATATAGCCGCCGGAACAAGATAAAGCGAAACCCAAGGGACACTTAACCAAACCCCAATATCTATTTCTTATTCGACACCGCCACATAATACAACGGTATCCCCGCTAGCACGATCCCCAGGCCCCATCCCGCATAGGTGGGCTTCTGAATGATCAGCGCAATGCAAAATATCACAGCCAGGAGGATATAAATAGCCGGCAGGACAGGATAGCCAAAAGCCTTGTACGGCCTGTCCATACCCGGCGCCCTTTTCCGTAGCAAAAATATACCAAGAACCGTCAACGCATAAAAAGCCACCGCCACGAAAGAGATCATATCCAGCAGGTCGCCATACTTACCGCTGATGCAAAGCAGGGCGGCAACAACACATTGCGCCCATAAAGCCCATCCCGGAACAGCATTCCTGTTCAGGTTCCCCGCTTTCTTAAAGAACAGCCCGTCCTGCGCCATCGTATAATATACACGGGCCCCTGCCAGGATCAGGCCATTGTTGCATCCGAAAGTGGACACCATGATCATCGCCGCCACCACATACGTTCCCATATGTCCGAAGATCACTTTGGCCGCAGCCACCGCCACCCGGTCCTGTGGCGCCGTCGCTATCTGGTCCATCGGCAGCACACTGAGATACATCAGATTCGCCGACACATAGATCACCGTAATGATCAGCGTCCCCAGGAAAAGACTGAGACCGATGTTACGCTTGGGGTTCTTCATCTCCCCCGCAATGAAGGTAACATTGTTCCAGGCATCGCTGGAGAAGATAGAGCCTGTCATGGCCGCCGCAACCGCGCCCACCGCCGCCAGGCCAACGATAGGATTGCTCAGCAGCCCGTCCGCCGAAGGCGTCAGCGAATGCATATGCCAGGCATCCGTCCAGTTAGCCTTCCACACTGCTCCATTGGCGCCCAGGAAAAGCCCGAACACGATCAATCCAAAAAGAGACACCAGCTTAGTGACAGTGAAGATCGTTTGTATCCATTTTCCTCCTTCGATCCCCCTGGTATTGATATAGGTTAGTAGAATGATCAGCAGGATAGACACCAGCTGGGCATAATATACCTTGAACCCGCCGCTCTGATAAAGTATATTGTCAGGCGTCAGCTCAAGCTCATGAATAAAATAACCCGAAAATTTGGAAAATGCCACCGCCACGGCAGCGATCGTTCCCGTCTGGATAACGGCAAAAAAACTCCAGCCATACAGAAAGCCGGTCAGCGGATTATAAGCCTCCCGGAGATAGACATATTGCCCCCCCGCTTTGGGATACATGGCGCTCAGCTCCCCGTAGCTCATGGCAGCCGATAAGGTCATAAACCCGGTGATCAGCCATACAAAGATCAGCCAGCCGGCGCTGCCCACATTCCTGGTGATGTCCGCACTGACAATAAAAATACCGGACCCAATCATGGAGCCGGCTACGATCATAGTGCCATCCAATAATCCCAGGGACGGTTTGAAAGTCTTGGTTGTCTCTGCCATAGAAGAAATTAGAGCCTCAATATACTCATTTTTTCTTCTTATAAGCCGCATTCAAGCCATCCACCAGATCCGGGGTGATGTTATAAACTGAATCTTTATAATATATAAAGCTACCTGGGTCGTATTCCACTATGAAAGAGAAATTACGATCCTTGTTATACCCTTTCAGATATTGCTCCACGTCTTTGCGTATACCATTCTTCAGATCCTCGGTGATCTTGTAATATTCCTGCTCGAGGGCCTGCTTACGGCTGGCGTAATCCTGCTGGTCCTTGGCATACTCCTGCTGCGCCTGCTCAGCTTCCGCCTGCGTCATGGCGTTGCCCTTCTGACGCCAGGCATCCACCTTCTTCTGATAGTTTTTGCTCAGACTGGAAAGCTCCAGGTTCATGGCATTTTCCTTTGCCTTCAGCTGGACCTGCGCATCCTTAAACCCATCATAATGTGTTTGCAGGGTATCCATATCGAAGTAAGCGATTCTGAAGTTATTAGGTGTTGCCTTCTTTTGCTCGATGTCCGAGATTGTCTTCAGCTGCTCGGTATGGTGCGCAAACAGGTAAAACAACACCCCCACCAGTGCCAGGGCGGTCACACTCAAAATGGTAGATAGATACTTCATAAACGCGAATATAGCATGGATTGCCTCCAAATAAAAAAGTAGAAGGCTTTTTTACCTTCTACTTTAGTTTTTTTTAACATATTGAGTGGAACTATTCTTCCTCGTCGAACTGCATAGCCTCACGGGTAGTTTGCAGAAGCTCATACTCTTCCTTGCTGCCCACGATCATGTTCTCGAAGTCACGCAGCCCTGTACCTGCAGGGATCGGGTGACCCGTGATCACATTCTCCTTCAGCCCCAGCATGTCATCACTCTTGCCCTGGATAGCCGCAGAGGACAGTACTTTCGTGGTCTCCTGGAACGATGCAGCTGATATCCAGCTCTGTGTACCCAGTGAAGCCTTGGTGATACCCAGCAGCAAGGGTGCCGAAGTAGCAGCCCTGGCATCCCGGAATTCAGCCAGCTTCTTGTCATTCCGGCGCAGGATGGAATTCTCTTCCCTCACTTCCCGGAGACTGACTATCTGACCAGCTTTCAGCTTCGTGGACTCACCCGGATCACTGATGACCTTCTTATCGAAGATCCAATCGTTCTCTTCCAGGAACTCAAACTTATCCACTGTATCTTCTTCCAGGAACCTCGTATCACCCGGGTCGACGATGGTCAGCTTGCGCATCATCTGACGTACAATGACCTCGATATGCTTATCGTTGATCTTCACACCCTGGAGACGATATACTTCCTGGATCTCATTCACCACATATTCCTGTACGGCAAACGGTCCTTTGATGGAGAGGATGTCCGCAGGCGCCACCTGTCCGTCGGACAGCTGTGCACCGGCCTTGATGAAGTCACCATCCTGCGCCAGGATCTGCCTGGTCAGCGGAACGAGATATTTCTTCACCACGCCATCCTTGGCTTCCACGATGATCTCGCGGTTACCACGTTTGATATTCCCGAAGGCTACTACACCGTCGATCTCGCTGACGATAGCAGGGTTGCCCGGGTTACGCGCTTCGAACAGCTCCGTTACACGAGGCAGACCACCGGTGATATCCCGCAGTTTACCCAGTACGCGGGGGATCTTCACGATCACCTGTCCAGCCCTCACCTCATCGCCGCCTTCGACAACGATATGCGAACCCACAGGTAAGTTGTAGGCCTTTATTTCCTTGGCTCCTTCAATGTTGATGGAAGGTATCTTGGTCTTATCCTTCGTCTCGATAACCACCTTCTCACGGTGACCCGTCTGCTCATCCGCCTCTTCCCGGTAGGTGATACCCTCGAGGACAGCGTCGAACTTGACAGTACCCGCGATCTCGGAGATCACGACGTTGTTGAAGGGATCCCATGTGCAGATGATGTCGCCCTTGCTCACTTTCTGGCCATCCTTCACATTCAGGGTAGCGCCGTAAGGCACGTTGTTGGTGATCAGGAGACGGTCGTTCTTCACGTCCATGATACGCACCTCACCGGTACGACCAATGACTATCTGCACCTTGTTGCCTTCATTATTTTCAGTAACGACGGTTCTGAGTCCGTCGAATTGGATCGTTCCCTCAAACTTAGCCAGCATGGTAGATTCTACGGACGCACTGCCGGCCACACCACCTACGTGGAATGTACGGAGGGTCAGCTGTGTACCAGGCTCACCGATGGACTGGGCGGCGATAATACCCACCGCATCTCCCTTCTGTGTCGTATAGCCCGTAGCCAGGTTCTTACCATAGCACTTCACACAGACGCCACGCTTGCTTTCGCAGGTCAGTACGCTACGGATCTCCACTATTTCAATACCGGCATCCTCGATGGCCTTGCCGATCTCTTCGGTGATCTGCTCACCTGCAGTAACGATCAGCTTATCTGAAGCCGGGTCATATACATCATGAAGAGATGTACGGCCCAGTATCCTGTCATATAATGGCTCTACCACATCCTCATTGTCCTTCAGGGCAGAAGTAGCGATGCCACGCAGCGTACCGCAATCCTCTTCAGTGATCACCACGTCCTGCGCAACGTCCACCAGACGACGGGTCAGGTAACCGGCATCCGCCGTTTTCAAAGCCGTATCCGCAAGACCCTTACGGGCGCCGTGCGTAGAGATAAAGTAATCCAATACGTTCAATCCGCCTTTGAAGTTGGAAAGAATGGGATTCTCGATGATCTCGGAGCCCGTGCTGCCGGACTTTCTCGGCTTGGCCATCAGACCCCTGATACCCGCCAGCTGCTTGATCTGCTGCTTGCTGCCACGGGCGCCGGAGTCCAGCATCATGTACACAGAGTTGAATCCCTGCTTGTCATTGGCCAGCTCCACGATCAGCGATTCCGTGATACGCGTATCCACACGGCTCCAGATATCCACGATCTGGTTATAACGTTCGTTATTGGTGATCAATCCCATATTGTAGTTGTCCCATACCTCGTCTACTTCACCCTTCGCATTTTCCAGCTGCTGCTCCTTGGTATCGGGAATGATCAGGTCATTGATGTTGAAGGACAATCCACCCCGGAATGCCATGCGGAATCCCAGCTGCTTGATATCATCCAGGAATTTCACCGTCTTGGGAATGTTCGTCCACTTGATGATGTTCCCGATGATCTCACGAAGCGATTTCTTCGTCAGCAGGGCATTCACAAAGCCGACTTCCACTGGTACGAACTGGTTGAACAGCACCCTTCCGACCGTAGTCTCCAGCAGCTTGGTCTCCAGTGTATCCTGGGGCGTCCTCACCGTGGTCTTCACCTTGATATAAGCATGCAGGTCCACCCTGTTCTCATTATAGGCGATGATCACCTCTTCGGCGCTGTAGAAGGCCTTGTTCTCACCTTTCACCTTTTCAGTGGGGGTAGACTTCTTGCCTTTGGTTATATAATAGAGACCCAACACCATGTCCTGTGAAGGCAGGGTGATAGGCGTTCCGTTCTGCGGGTTCAGGATGTTGTGCGAAGACAGCATCAGCAGCTGGGCTTCCAGTACGGCAGCACTGCTCAAAGGCACGTGCACAGCCATCTGGTCACCGTCAAAGTCGGCGTTGAAAGCCGTACACACCAACGGGTGCAGCTGGATAGCCTTACCTTCGATCAGCTTCGGCTGGAAGGCCTGGATTGACAGTCTGTGCAGCGTCGGAGCACGGTTCAGCATCACAGGATGCCCTTTCAGTATATTTTCGAGGATATCCCAGACAATAGCTTCCTTCTTGTCCACCAGCTTACGGGCACTCTTCACCGTCTTCACGATACCCCGCTCGATCAGCTTGCGGATGATAAATGGTTTGAACAGCTCGGCAGCCATGTCCTTCGGCAGACCACACTCATGCAGCTTCAGCTCAGGACCCACCACGATAACACTACGACCGGAATAGTCCACACGTTTACCAAGGAGGTTCTGACGGAACCGGCCTTGCTTGCCCTTCAGCACATCGCTGAGGGACTTCAGGGCACGGCCGCCTTCCGCCTTCACGGCATTGGACTTACGGCTGTTGTCGAACAGGGAATCGATGGCTTCCTGCAACATACGTTTTTCATTACGCAGGATCACCTCAGGCGCCTTGATCTCCAGCAACCGCTTCAGACGGTTGTTGCGGATGATCACCCGGCGATAAAGATCGTTCAGGTCGGAAGACGCAAACCTTCCGCCATCCAGCGGCACCAGTGGACGCAGCTCCGGAGGTATCACCGGGATATACTGCATCACCATCCACTCGGGACGGTTGGTGATCCGGGAATTCGCATCACGGAAAGCTTCCACAACGCTCAGACGCTTCAACGCATCCGCCTTACGCTGTTGCGAAGTCTCGTTGGCAGCCGCATTGCGCAAGTCAAAGGACAGCTGATCCAGCTCGATCCTCTCCAGGAGGTCATGCACAGCCTCAGCTCCCATCTTGGCAATGAATTTGGAGGGATCCTCGTCAGGCAGGTACTGGTTGTCCTTGGGCAGGGTGTCCAGTATCTCCAGGTATTCCTCTTCCGTCAGCAGGTCGCCGTAATTCTGCCCCTTATCCGTACGGATACCAGGCTGGATCACGACATATCTTTCATAATAAACAATACTCTCCAATTTCTTCGAGCTCATGCCCAATAAATAACCGATCTTGTTAGGCAGGGACTTGAAGTACCAGATATGAACCACAGGCACCACCAGCTTGATGTGCCCCATACGCTCCCGGCGAACTTTCTTCTCCGTCACCTCCACACCACAACGGTCACAGACGATCCCCTTGTATCGGATCCTCTTATACTTGCCGCAGGCGCACTCGTAATCCTTTACAGGACCGAATATACGCTCGCAGAACAACCCATCCCTCTCAGGCTTGTACGTGCGGTAGTTGATGGTCTCCGGCTTCAGGACCTCTCCATAGGATCTTTCGAGGATACTGTCAGGAGAAGCAAGTCCGATGGTGATTTTTGAAAAAGTGGCTCTGGGACGATTTTCTTTTTTAATAGCCATATTGCAATATGCGGTTTTTTTATTCCTCGATTACCCTTCTGAAAATCAATAACTTAGGTGACAGGCAAATAGCCAAGAAAGACAATAAACCTAAATTAAGGAGGGCAAAGGTACGAATTTAATTAGAAATAACACTCAGGCAAAATCTTAATAATGACAAATGCTTATTTCTTCAATAAGCACTTATCCTGGCTTTCGCATGATAAAATCCAGCAATGTATGGGAAATTGACTCAGCTATTCTTTAACATTTTTTAACCTTCATTGGTTCAAATCTTTTCACTTTTCCCCCTCTTATTCCCGGGGTATTATTTTGAGGACGGAATTCTGGCTGCCGCAATAGATAACATTCCCCGTCGTTGCCACCGAAGTTACATTCTTTCCAAGCCCGATCTCCCCTGAATAGGTCGTAAAGGATTGCCCGCCATCGGTGGTAATGTCCAGTTTCCCTGTGGCGACACTGATGGTATTGCCATTCACTGCCACCTGGCCGGCCCAGGGCACTCCGTTCGGCTGGTGATTCGAAAAGGTTTGGCCGCCGTCTTTGGATATGGCCACCCCCTGTATCGTCGCCAGGTACAGCACTCCATCCTGAACGTATATGCCGTTGACACGGATCCGGAGCCCGGACGGGTCCTTTAGATTGTCATTGTATGTAAAGGAACGTCCACCATCATGAGAGATAAACAAACCGTTCTGCCCCCCTGCATAAACGGTACTGCCACTCGCATAGACACACCACATCGACTGAGTAGTATTTCCAGGCGTAATGAGCCCATTGGTGGTCGTATCAAAACTAGCCCCCCCATCCCGTGAGATCAGCATACCATTTCCCGAGGCACAATAAACAGTGTCCCCCTGGACAGCAATCCCGGTTACCCCGAAGCCATACCCGCTTGCAGATTTATATACACGCGTCGTGAAGGTTTTCCCGCCGTCCGAAGACATGGCCAGCCCATCGTTAATGCCGGCATAAATAGTTTTTCCCCGGGCATAAACGCAGTTTACTTCCGGGCCGGGGCCGGTAACTCCTCCTAATAGAAAATAGTCCGCAAAACCGTCATACTGGGACATCAGCAGTCCCTTCGTCGTCGCTACATACATTGTTTCCCCGTCGAAGAAGATGCTATTTGTATAAGCATCACGCACCACTTCGGGAAAACCGATGAACTTTGTTTCATATTTGAACGCTATCGCATACTGTTTAGTGGTGCCATTGGCCCAGGTAACGGTCAGTATATGCATCGGGCTGGGAGTCAGATCGACAGTATCCGCCCATAAATTGCCAACCTGATCCTGCGAGAAAACATTCATCCCCTGTTTTTTGCCTGAATTGACTACAGCCCCCGCCGGCAGATGATAAACCAGGGGCACGGCTGCGACCATTTGGGGATTCACTAAACTGACAAAGAATGTATCGCCCTGGCCTCTAGAGGTCAAAGAGCCCACGGATGGATCGATCTTGATAAAAAAAACGTTGGCTTGAGGGTCGTGATCCTGCTTTTGGCAGGCAGTGAACAAGCACAACACGAGAATTGCAGGTATTGCTCTATTCATGGGTTAAAGGTTATTCGGGAAAAATACTCATCATACAGGATACGGTCAACCCATCCGGGCCGCTTTAATGATCATTTAATTTTACCCCCTCCTATGCCCCTCCAGGTACTTCTCCCTGATCACATCCTGCACCGGCACATTCCGCACCTTGCTCTCCAGCCATGAAATAATATCCAGGTAAACAAAAGCCCTTGTCTCAAACCTGTTCTTCTCATACTTCTTCAGCTTCTCCAGCAATTTCTCCAGCTCAGGCCGTATACGGTCCGGCGAGAGATTGAACGACTTCCTGAGAAACCGGAAGATCTCTTCCTCCACCAGGCTCAAATTCTCCATCTTGGCCATAAATCGATACACCGACTTGATAAGGTACTCCAGCAGCCCATAATTGCCCAGCTCATAATGAGCGATCAGGTGCAGCAGCCGCGAATAACACTGCAGGTCCGTCCGCAGATCCACCTTCCAGTTAATGATCTTATTCAGATAATCGATCGTCCGCTCATAATCCCCGCTGCCAAAATACAAACAGGCTATCTTGTAGTAAAAGACCAATATCCGGTGACGATCCAGGTAGATCCAGTACTCCCGCAGCTTTTCTTCGATATAAGGCACCAGCTCCAGCCCCTCCGTAAAGGTCCCATCCAGGAAATGCTTGTTCAGCTTGGAAATATAGAGATACACAAACGTCTGGATCCGGTTGTTCACATTGCCCGTCACAATGGCGGAATGGGAGAACTCCTCGAATTGACGAAGCGTTTCTATGAATTTAGGATAGTTCAGCAGGTCGAAATGCGCCCCCAGCAAATTGTGCATCCCCTTGATGTAATGAGCGGTCTCGATCCCCAACATAAAAGGCTCCTTCTCGAACAGGTCCACCCATTTCTGCGTATATCGGTAGTAAAGAAGAAAATCCTGCCGGATAAAAGCATACCAGCAGAAGCTCTGGTACTGGTACAGTTTCTCATAAAACCCCGTACAGCCGCTGAGGTCCGCAGGAAGATGCGTTTCGAAGAACTCCTGCACGGCAATCTCGTCCTTCTCATTACGGGCTACCCCGTTACGGATATACCAGCTGTATAGCTGCAGCGAGAGGTTGGACAAGGTGCTCACCAGCCTGAGATGATCGTTCACTTCATCCACTTCCGCCGTCAGGCGGTCAGCCCTGTCCTGCATACTACGCGTGATGTGCAGCGATTCGATCGTCTTTTCGAAAAACAGTACCTGCAGCAAAAAGGTGATCTGGTTATGCTCCTTGGCATTCTCCTTGATCCTGTCCAGCACCTTCAGACTTTGCAGGTATAGCCCCTTGTTATAGAGGATACGGGCATGGTCCAGCTGCTCATGTAGCTGAATATCAATGTTTTCCTCCTGCCGGATCAGCCGCAGGCTGGAAAGGATCTCCCTGTATAAATGGGCTTTGGCATTCGACAGCTGCTGCTTCTTAAGGCTTTTGCTTTTTTTTAACAGTTGCGCCTCATCGTACTCCTCCATTTTGTCCAGAGCATCAAATAGTTGTATGCTCTGCAGGTCCTCACTGGCCGAATTTCGCTTGATATACAGCTTGAAATTGCGTTTCTCTGACTTTTCCAGAGACTTAATAAGTTGGAACAGGGCGTCTGACGATCGGTTGGGCATCGTAATTTAAAACTTTAAAATCCTTTACAGCAGTGGGTTTCAGACGAAATAGCCCCTATTAAACCGTGTAAAACCATGCTAATTATGATTTTAAACCGAAAATAAAGAAAGCTAATTTCGGATGGAAGGTTATTTCCGGAATAGGGCCCTCAAAGATACATCCGCCCTCTCCTTTTTGCTAACCCTTTTAAAAAAATCTATGTCCGACAAAAAGATCTACATTTTCGATACCACCCTCCGCGATGGCGAACAGGTACCCGGCTGCAAGCTCAACACCACCGAAAAGGTCGAGCTGGCCCAACAGTTGGAAGCCCTGGGCGTGGATATCATCGAGGCTGGCTTCCCCATCTCCAGCCCCGGCGACTTCCATTCCGTGGAAGAGATCGCCAAAATAGTGAAGGACGTCACCGTCTGCGGCCTCACCCGGGCCGTGCAGAAAGACATCGAAGTGGCCGCGGAAGCCCTCCGGCATGCGAAAAGGCCCCGCATACACACAGGCATTGGCACTTCCGATTTTCACATAAAAAGTAAATTTAATTCCACCCGAGAAGAGATCCTTCAACGCGCTGTTCAAGCCGTGAAATGGGCCCGCAATCTGGTCGATGACGTGGAATTCTTTGCGGAGGACGCCGGCCGCACCGACAATGAATACCTGGCCCGCGTAGTCGAAGCCGTTATCGCCGCCGGCGCCACCGTAGTCAATATCCCCGATACCACCGGCTATTGCCTCCCCGACCAATACGGTGAGAAGATCGCCTATCTGGTCAACAATGTGAAGAATGTCGATAAAGCCATCCTGTCCTGCCACTGCCACAACGACCTGGGTCTGGCCACCGCCAACTCTATCGCAGGTATCCGCGGCGGCGCCCGCCAGATCGAGTGCACCATCAACGGACTGGGCGAACGCGCCGGCAACACCTCACTGGAAGAAGTGGTCATGGTGATCAAACAACACAAACAGCTGGGATTCTATACCAATATCAAAGCCGAAAAGCTCAACCCCATCAGCCGCCTGGTTTCCGACACCATGCGTATGCCGGTGCAGCCTAACAAAGCGATCGTAGGGGCCAACGCTTTTTCTCACTCTTCCGGTATCCACCAGGATGGATTCCTGAAAGACGCTTCCACCTATGAGATCATCAATCCGGATGAAGTAGGCGCAGATGGCTCCAAGATCGTGCTGACAGCCCGCAGCGGCCGCAGCGCCCTGGCTTTCCGCTTCCAGAAGCTCGGCTATTCCTTTACACGCAACGACATCGACGTCCTGTACGAACGATTCCTGAAAGTGGCCGACACCAAAAAGGAAGTGATGGAAGCAGACCTGAATGAACTGGCAAAAGCTTACAACGCGGCAGCAGTTACCGCGTAACGAAACCATATGGCAAAAACATTATTTGAAAAGATCTGGGACCAGCATGTGGTAAAGACCATCGACGGTGGGCCTTCGGTGCTATACATCGATAAACACTTTATTCATGAGGTCACCAGCCCCCAGGCATTCAAAGGGCTGGAGAAAAGAGGGCTGGAGGTCTTCCGCCCCCGCCAGATCGTAGCCACCGCCGACCACAACGTCCCCACCGTCGATCAGCACCTCCCCATCAAGGACGAACTGTCCAGGATGCAGGTGCAGCAGCTGATAGCCAACTGCGCAAAACATGGTGTAGAGCTCTACGGTCTCGGTCACCCCTACCAGGGCATCGTTCACGTCATAGGCCCCGAGTTGGGTATCACCCGCCCCGGCATGACCATCGTATGCGGCGATAGCCATACCTCCACCCACGGAGCCTTCGGCGCCATCGCTTTCGGCATCGGCACCAGCGAAGTGGAAATGGTAATGGCCACCCAATGCCTCCTGCAGAGCCGGCCGAAGCTCATGCGCATCAATGTGGAAGGCGCCCTCAATAAAGGCGTGGTCTCCAAAGACATCATCCTCTACATCATCGCACAGATCTCCGCCAGCGGAGCCACCGGCTACTTCGTGGAATTTTCCGGCTCGGCCATCCGTCAGCTGTCCATGGAAGCCCGTATGACCATCTGCAATATGAGTATCGAAATGGGCGCCCGCGGCGGCATGATCGCTCCCGACGATACGACCTTCGACTATCTCAAAGACCGCGCATTCGCTCCCAAAGGCGCCGAATGGGACACCGCGCTGGCCGGGTGGAAAGAACTCTTCTCCGACACCGACGCCGTATTCGATAAGGAGATCCACATCGATGCTGCCACCATCGAACCCATGATCACCTACGGCACCAACCCCGGTATGGGCATCAGCGTCACCGGCCACATCCCCTCCGAAACAGAGATCACGGAAACGGAAAAACCCTCCTATCTCAAATCCCTGGATTATATGGGTCTGAAAGCAGGCTCCGCGATCAAAGGGAAAAAAGTGGATTACGTTTTCATCGGCAGCTGCACCAACTCCCGCATCGAGGACCTCCGCATGGTCGCCGCCTTCGTAAAAGGGCGCAAAAAGTCGAAAGACATCGAGGCATGGATCGTGCCCGGCTCCAAACAGGTGGAAAAGCAAGCCATTGAAGAAGGCCTCGACAAAATTTTTGAAGCTGCCGGCTTCTTCCTTCGTCAGCCCGGCTGCTCTGCCTGCCTGGCAATGAATGAGGATAAGATCCCCGCAGGAAAATACTGTATCTCCACATCCAACCGCAACTTCGAAGGGAGACAAGGGCCCAGCGCCCGCACCCTCCTCGCCAGCCCGCTGACAGCTGCAGTCGCAGCCATCACGGGAGAGGTCGCAGATGTGAGGGAATACCTATAATAAAGAAATGATGAGCAACCAATCCATACATATCGTCAGTACCACCGCCGTCCCGGTTGATATGGAGAACGTGGACACCGACCAGATCATCCCTGCCCGCTTCCTGAAAGCCACCAGCCGTGATGGGTTCGGTGAAAACTTATTCCGCGACTGGCGCTACAACAGCGACGGCAGCCCGAAAAAAGAATTTGCATTGAACGATCCTGCTTATCAAGGGAAGATCCTCGTGGCCGGCAAGAACTTCGGCTGCGGGTCCAGTCGCGAGCATGCCGCATGGGCCATCAAAGATGCAGGTTTTGACGTCGTGATCAGCAGCTTCTTCGCCGACATCTTTAAGAACAACGCCCTGAATAATTTCCTTCTGCCCGTCACTGTCAGTGAAGGACTGCTCAAAGAAATTTTCAGCGCCATAAAGAACAATCCGTCTGCGCTCATCACGATCAACCTGCCCGACCAGACCATTACCCTGGAACCCACGGGCCGCAAAGAAAGATTTGAAATCAACAATTATAAAAAGACCTGCCTGCTGAACGGTTATGACGACATTGACTATTTGCTCAGCATCCGGGATGAAATTGAAACTTTTGAAAATAGGCACGCATAAATATCATTAAACCCATACCCAAACCCTGATTGTATGCAGAAGAACATCGTTGTCATAGAAGGAGACGGCATCGGGCCCGAAGTCACCCGGCAAGCCGTCAAAGTGCTGAACGCCGTCGCCGAGCACGGTGGGCACGAATTCACCTATAAGTATTGCCTGATGGGAGCCGACGCCATCGACAAGACCGGTACCCCCCTGCCCGATGAGACCATCGAAGCAGCCCTCAACAGCGATGCCATCCTCTTCGGCGCCATCGGCCACCCGAAATACGACAATGATCCCTCCGCAAAAGTGCGGCCCGAGCAAGGTTTGCTCAAACTAAGGAAGTCATTACAATTGTTTGCCAATATCAGGCCGGTGACCACCTATCCGGCCTTACAACATTTGTCCCCCCTCAAGGCAAAGATCCTTGAAGACGTGGACTTCATCATTTTTCGCGAACTGACGGGCGGCATTTATTTCGGCAAGAAAGAGACATCCGCCGACGGCAACCAGGCCATGGACGATTGCACCTACACCCGCGAAGAGATCGAGCGCATCGCACACCTAGCCTTCCGCCAGGCCCAGCAGCGCAGAAAAAGACTGACCCTCGTGGACAAGGCCAACGTACTGGAAACCTCCCGCCTGTGGCGAAAGGTCGTACAGGACATCGCCAGACAATACAGCGACGTAAAGGTCGATTTCCTCTTCGTGGACAATGCCGCCATGCAGATCATTCTCAACCCGAAACAATTTGACGTGATCCTCACGGAAAATATGTTCGGGGATATCCTCAGCGATGAAGCCAGCGTCATCAGCGGTTCACTGGGCCTGCTCCCCTCCGCTTCCATCGGTAAAGGTGCCGCCCTTTTCGAACCCATCCACGGATCATACCCCCAGGCCACAGGCAAAGACATCGCCAACCCCCTGGGAAGTATCCTCTCCGCCGCTATGCTGCTGGACCACTTCGGCCTGCACAAAGAGGCCGGCAGAGTAAGAGAGGCCGCCAACTGGACGCTGCAGAATAGCTTCGTCACCAAAGACATCGATCCGGTGAATTTCTATTTCACGTCCACCATCGGCGAGCTGATCAGCGATTACGTGGGCGGCAAAATACCAGGCGACATCCACAGAGAGAATATCGAGTTGCGGAAGTCGACGATCATATAGCTGCAAGCCACAAGCCGCAAGAAGACCTAAATAAACGCTTGCAGCTTGCAGCTTGAAGCTTGTAGCTAAAAAAAAAGTTCTTTGTTTATTGGAATGGCGGAAGTATATTCGTGGTAAGAATACATCCTTCATGGCCCAGCGCAGTCTAAATAATGTTATCTCCCGGCTAACCTCCATAGTAGTGGTGGTGGTGGTGATTATTATTCCTGCGATCCAGGGAGGAGGGTGGTAATGTAAATAATACAAACTAAAAATACCAGCGACCCGCCTCCAAAAGGCGGGTTTCTTGTTTTATCACGACTCGTCAACTCTTAAAACAAATGATTATGGCATACTACAATGAACACACCGTTCTCTGGCAGGACGGCAGGATATTAAAGGCTTCGGAAGCCAAAACTGATCTCTATGGTCAGTCCCTTCACTACGGCTACGCCGTCTTCGAAGGCATCCGATCCTATCGCACCGCCGCAGGCGCCACGAAGATCTTTAAGGCCGAAGAACATTACCATCGGCTCCGCAGGTCCGCCGAAGCATTGAATATGCCTTACACCTACGACGCAGATACCCTCATCAAAGCCACTTACGATATTCTCGAAAAGAATCACCTCCAGGACGCTTATATCCGCCCCGTCGTATACGGGCCCGCCAATATGAGCTTCAACCCCAACACGGAATCCTTTACGGTTATCCAGACCTGGGAGATGGCTCCCTTCCTGGGCGAGAAGCTGCTCAAGGTCATGACATCCTCTTTCCAACGCCCTAACCCTAAAGGTTTTAAAATAGAAGCAAAGGCATCCGGTCACTACGTCAACTCCATCCTGGCCAGCCAGGAAGCCAAAGGGAAAGGCTTCGACGAAGCCCTCCTCACGGATATGAATGGCAACATCGCCGAAGGACCGGGCGCAAATATGTTCTTCGAAAAGGATGGCAGGCTCTTCACACCGGAAAAAGGCAACATCCTCCCCGGTATCACAAGAGCAACGGTCCTCGAAATATGCAGCGAGCTCGGCATACCCGTCGAAGAAGGCCAGTTCACCATCCGCCAGCTGAGATCGGCAGACGCTGCCTTCTTCTGCGGCACCGCGGCAGAGGTCATAGGCTGGGAATCCATCGACGACACGAAATTCCCCGTCCCCTGGAAAGATACCCTCGGCCGTAAAATTCAACAGACCTATAAAGACCTGGTCATAGAAAAACAAGATCAATTAACAACAGCATAAAAAAACCAAGCTTGAAGCTTGCAGCTTGTAGCTTGTAGCTAAAAAGAAATGGAACTTAACAAATACAGCAAGACACTCACACAGGACCCGACGCAACCGGCCGCACAGGCCATGTTGTATGGCATTGGATTGACAGACGACGATCTCAAAAAAGCGCAGGTGGGCATCGCCAGCATGGGCTACGACGGCAACACCTGCAACATGCACCTCAACGACCTGGCAAAAGTGGTAAAAGAAGGGGTGTGGGACAATGATCTGGTAGGGCTCATCTTCCATACCATCGGCGTCAGCGACGGCATGAGCAACGGCACCGACGGCATGCGCTTCTCCCTGGTCAGCCGCGACATCATCGCCGACTCCATCGAGGCAGTCTGCGGCGCTCAATACTATGACGCGCTCATCGCCCTGCCCGGCTGCGACAAGAACATGCCGGGATCACTGATGGCCATGGGCCGGCTTAACAGGCCCTCCATCATGGTCTATGGCGGTACCATCGCCCCCGGACATTATAAAGGTCAGGACCTTAACATCGTCTCCTCCTTCGAAGCCCTGGGGCAAAAGATCGCCGGCAAACTGAGCGATGCCGACTTCAAAGGCATCGTAATGAACTCCTGCCCGGGAGCGGGCGCCTGCGGAGGCATGTACACGGCCAATACCATGGCCGCAGCAGCCGAAGCGCTGGGCATGAGCCTCCCCTATTCCTCCTCCAATCCCGCACTCAGCGAAGACAAAAAGAAAGAATGCTACGATGCCGGCAAAGCCATCCTCGTCCTGCTGGAAAAAGACATCAAGCCAAAGGATATCATGACCCGCAAGGCCTTCGAGAACGCCATCACCACCATCATGGTCCTGGGTGGCAGCACCAACGCGGTCCTGCATCTACTGGCCATCGCCCGCAGCGTCGACGTTCCCCTGTCCCAGGACGACTTCCAGACCATCAGCGATAAGATACCCGTACTGGCCGACTTCAAGCCCAGTGGCAAATATCTCATGCAGGACCTGCACGAGCACGGAGGCATCCCCGCCGTGATGAAGTATCTCCTGGAAAAAGGATTGCTGCACGGAGATTGCCTCACCGTCACAGGTAAGACACTGGCCGAAAATCTCGCAGACATCCCCGCCATCGATTTTACAACACAGGACATCATCTACCCGCTGGAAAAACCCATCAAAGCCACCGGCCACCTGCAGATCCTCTACGGCAACCTCGCAGAAGGCGGCAGCGTAGCCAAGATCAGCGGTAAAGAAGGGGAAAGGTTCGAAGGCCCCGCGAGAGTCTTCGACGGAGAACATCAACTGATCAATGGTATCAACACCGGAAAGATAAAAGCAGGCGACGTAGTGGTCATCCGCCACGTAGGCCCCAAAGGCGCCCCCGGCATGCCTGAAATGCTGAAACCCACCTCCGCCCTCATCGGCGCCGGCCTGGGAAAAAGCATCGCCCTCATCACCGACGGCCGGTTCAGCGGCGGCACCCACGGCTTCGTCGTAGGACACATCACTCCCGAAGCCTATGAAGGAGGCGCCATCGCCCTGGTCCATGACGATGACATCATAGAGCTGGACGCCACAAAGAATACCATCACCCTGAAAGTAGCGCCTGAAGAATTGGCCAAACGCAAAGCGGCATGGCAGCAACCGCCGCTGAAAGCGACGAAAGGCATCCTTTACAAATATGCCAGACAGGTAAAGAACGCAGCCGAAGGATGTGTAACCGATGAATTTTGATATTGCGCCTCGGGGGTCCGCGGAAAAATACCCCCGGCGCAATATCCGCTAATGATGGCCCTTCGGGCAGCGAACCCGTGGTCCGCTTTGAAATTGAACAGAATTTTTAAAATTATTTTATGAGCAACGCAACAACAACACCCGTACCCACTCCATCAAAGCCCAAGGCGGCTTCCAAAAGCAAAGCCCCCGCACCCCGGGAGATCAACGGCTCGGCCGCCGTCCTGGAAGCTTTCCTGGAAGAAGGCGTAGACACGATCTTCGGTTACCCCGGCGGCGCCATCATGCCTATCTATGACGCCCTGTACGACTACCAGGAGAAGCTGAAGCACATCCTCGTCCGGCACGAACAGGGTGGCATACACGCTGCACAGGGTTATGCCCGTACTTCCGGTAGGACAGGCGTCGTATTCGCCACCAGCGGCCCGGGGGCTACTAACCTGGTCACTGGTCTTGCAGACGCCATGATCGACAGCACTCCCCTGGTATGTATCACCGGCCAGGTCTTCGCCCACCTCTTGGGCACCGACGCCTTTCAGGAGACGGATGTCATCAACATCACCACCCCCATCACCAAATGGAATTATCAGGTGACGGACGCGACGGAGATCCCTGCTGTATTGGCCAAAGCATTTTATATCGCCGGCAGCGGACGCCCCGGCCCTGTCCTCATCGATATCACGAAGAACGCACAGATCCAGAAATTCAGCTACGAAGGGTATAAGAAATGCAGCCATATCCGCAGCTACCGCCCCAAACCCATCGTACGCAAGGAATACATCGAAAAGGCAGCCCAACTCATCAACCAGGCCCAACGCCCCTTCATCCTCTTCGGACAAGGCGTTATCCTCGGCAAGGCCGAAAAGGAATTCCAGGCCTTCGTTGAAAAGAGCGGCATCCCCGCAGCCTGGACATTATTGGGCCTCAGCGCCCTGTCCACGGACCACCCGCTCAACGTGGGCATGCTGGGTATGCACGGCAACTATGGTCCCAATGTCCTCACCAATGAATGCGACGTCCTCATCGCCATCGGCATGCGCTTCGACGATCGCGTGACGGGACGCCTGGATAAATATGCCAAACAGGCACAGGTCGTCCACCTGGACATCGATCCCGCCGAGATCGACAAGAATGTAAAATCGACCATCCCGGTGTGGGGCGACTGTAAAGAGACCCTCCCCCTGCTGACAGAACTGGTCGAAAAAAAGACATATCCCGAATGGCTGAAAAGGTTCAAAGACTATTATAAAGAAGAAGTGGACGCCGTCATTAAGGAAGAGCTCAACCCCACCACCGAACAAATGACGATGGGAGAGGTAATAAAAGTGCTCAACCAGTTCACCGACGGCGACGCCGTCATCGTCACGGACGTAGGTCAGCACCAGATGGTAGCCTGCCGCTATGCCGAATTCAAACAGTCCCGCAGCAACGTTACTTCCGGCGGCCTCGGCACCATGGGCTTCGGCCTTCCGGCTGCCATCGGCGCAAAATTCGGGGCTCCCGATCGTACGGTCGTCGCCATCTGCGGCGATGGTAGCTTCCAGATGACCCTCCAGGAACTGGGCACCATCATGCAAAGTGAATTAGATGTAAAGATCCTGATCCTGAACAACCGCTTCCTGGGCATGGTACGCCAGTGGCAGCAGCTCTTCAACGACAAACGCTACTCTTTCGTGGACATCGCCAGCCCCGACTTCGTCATGGTGGCAAAAGGCTATGGCATCGCCGGACAAAGCATCGAAAAAAGAGAAGACCTCCCGAATGCGATAAAGGCCATGCTCGACCATAAAGGATCCTACCTGCTGGAAGTTTTCGTAGGTAAAGAGAACAATGTATTCCCAATGGTGCCGCAGGGTTGCAGCGTTAGTGAGATCAGACTTAAATAAAGCCTTCGGCTTTATAGCTGCAAGCGACAAGCTTCAAGCTACAAGCCGGACTTAAATAAACATTAAACACCTAATAAAACCAAGCTTGCAGCTTGCAGCTGACAGCTTGACGCTATCAAATGTCCAGGACGCCAACGATAAAATGGAATGCCAGCCTCTACGACGACAAACACTCGTTTGTCTTCAAATATGGCGAGGACCTCATCAGCATGCTGGCCCCGCAGGCAGGTGAAAGGATCCTGGACCTGGGCTGCGGCACAGGACACCTGACCCACCAGATCTCCCTCACAGGTGCACGGGTGATAGGCATCGATAGCTCCGCGCCCATGATAGAAAAGGCCTCCGCTATCTTTCCGGACATCGACTTCCGTGTCATGAACGCCACGGACTTCCAGTTCAACCAGCTCTTCGACGCCGTATTTTCGAATGCGGTCCTGCACTGGGTGCTGGATAAAGAGGCGGCCATCGACTGCATCACCCATCACCTGCGCCCCGGCGGTCGCCTGGTATTGGAAATGGGCGGAAAAGGCAACGTGGAAGACATCGTGGTCAATACCCGTAAAGTCCTCACCAGGCACGGATACTATCACAACGCAACGCAACAGCTGTGGTACTTCCCCTCCCTGGGGGAATACACCTCCCTGCTGGAAAGGAAAGGCTATCGGATCAACTATGCCTCCCATTTCGACAGGCCGACGGAACTGCAGGATACGGAAAATGGCATCAAGGACTGGATAAGAATGTTCGGCAACGCTTTTTTTAAGAATATTCCCGAACAGGATATCGACCCCGTGCTCGAAGAGATCCAGGCAGCGGTAAAACCCACGAACTACCGCAACCACAAATGGTACGGCAACTATAAAAGACTGAGAATAGAAGCAATCAAACAATAAACACCTAAAAAGTCAGGCTTGCAGCTTGAGGCTCGCAGCTTGCAGCTCAAAAATATGAATCCAAATAAGCAGCAATACACCATCACCGTCTACACGGAAAACCAGATCGGCCTGCTTAACCGCATCGCCATCCTGTTCTCCCGCCGTAAGATCAACGTCGAGAGCCTGAACACCTCTCCCTCCGAAGTGGAAGGCATCCACCGTTTCACCATCGTCATCAACGAAACGGAGGAAGTGGTAAGAAAGCTCTGCCGCCAGATAGAAAAACAGGTAGATATCCTGAAAGCCTACTACAACACGAATGAAGAGATCATCTGGCAGGAAATGGCCCTCTATAAAGTATCCACCGAGGAAATAGCCGAGAAAGTAAAGGTCGAACGGCTGTTGCGCGAATACGGGGCTCGTGCCGTAGTGATCCGGAAGGACTACACCGTCTTCGAAACGACAGGACAAAGGGAAGAGACGGACAAGCTGGTGGAGGTGCTGGAACCTTATGGCCTCATCGAGTTCGTAAGAAGCGCCCGCATCGCCATCATCAAGGACAGCCACGGCTTCCACGAAAAGCTGAAAGAATTTGAATCGACGGAGCCCAGCGAAGAGGTCGTCGAGAACGAATTCCTCGACAAACAGGACGAAGTATTCACGATGTAACAAACCAACCCATTATTCAATAAAAAAAAATATCACATCCCAAAAAAACAGAAATAACATGGCAAAATTAAATTTCGGCGGCGTGGAAGAAAATGTAGTAACAAGAGAAGAATTCCCCCTCGCCAAAGCCCAGCAGGTTTTGAAAAATGAAGTAGTAGCCGTCATCGGCTATGGCGTCCAGGGACCCGGTCAGTCGCTGAATCAAAAAGATAACGGTATCAACGTGATCGTAGGCCAGCGGAAAAATTCCAAGTCATGGGATAAGGCGGTAAAAGACGGTTTCGTTCCCGGCCAGACCCTGTTCGATATCGAAGAAGCATTGGAAAAAGGCACCATCATCTGCTACCTGCTGAGCGATGCGGCCCAGATCCAGCTGTGGCCCACGGTGAAAAAACACCTGACACCCGGTAAAGCTTTGTATTTCTCCCACGGCTTCGGCATCACCTTCAACGAACAGACAGGGATCGTTCCTCCCAAAGACGTGGACGTATTCCTGGTGGCCCCGAAAGGTTCAGGCACTTCCCTGAGAAGAATGTTTCTCCAGGGTCGCGGGCTCAACAGCAGCTACGCCATCTTCCAGGACGCAACAGGAAAAGCCAAAGAACGCGTCATCGCCCTGGGCATCGCCGTCGGCAGTGGCTACCTGTTCGAAACAGACTTCCGCAAAGAAGTATTCAGTGACCTGACAGGCGAACGCGGTACGTTGATGGGCGCCATTCAGGGGATCTTCGCCGCTCAATATGAAGTATTACGTAAAAAAGGACACACCCCTTCCGAAGCTTTCAACGAGACAGTGGAAGAGCTGACCCAATCCCTCATGCCCCTGGTGGCAGAGAACGGCATGGACTGGATGTATGCCAACTGCTCTACCACCGCACAAAGAGGCGCACTGGACTGGTGGAAGAAGTTCCGCGATGCTACCCTCCCCGTCTTCACCGAGCTGTACGAAAGCGTAGCCGCAGGTAAGGAATCTCAACGGTCCATCGACTCCAATAGCCAGCCCGACTACCGCGAAAAGCTGGAAGCCGAGCTGAAAGAATTACGCGAAAGCGAACTGTGGCAGGCAGGCAAGACCGTAAGAAGTCTCCGCCCCGAAAATCAGGCCGCACCACAAAAACAATCGAAGGAAGCAGTAAATGCATAATTTGTTATCTTTTCCCCCGGCGCCCCCAGCAGGGGCGCCGGAATTAGACTTCCACGCAGCCGCCGGTAGATTAAAGAAAGTAGTCACCAGGACTCCCCTGAGCTATAATCACAACCTCTCCCGGAAATACGGCTGCCGGGTCCTGCTCAAAAGAGAAGACCTGCAGGTCGTACGTTCCTATAAGTTAAGGGGAGCCTATAACATGATGGTCAGCCTGCCCGCCGCGCAATTGCAAAAAGGCGTGGTATGCGCCAGCGCAGGCAATCATGCACAGGGCTTTGCCTACTCCTGCCGCAAGCTGGGAGTAAAAGGCGTGGTATTCATGCCCAGCATTACCCCCAAACAAAAGGTCACACAGACCAGGATGTTCGGAGAGGGTAATATCGAGATCGTCCTCACAGGTGACACCTTCGACGACTGCGCCGTAGCCGCCCGGGAATACACCGGATCCAACGGCATGACCTTCATCCCCCCTTTCGAAGATCCAAAGATCATCGAAGGACAGGGTACCGTGGCCGTAGAGATCCTGGAAGATGAGCCCGAAGTAGACTATCTCTTCGTACCCGTTGGCGGTGGAGGACTTGCCTCCGGAGTAGGTACTTTCTTCAAAACATACTCGCCCCGCACGAAGATCATCGGCCTGGAGCCGGAAGGCGCTCCCTCCATGACGGAGGCCCTCAAAGCAGGTCACCCGGTAACCCTCGGCAGCATCGAACGCTTTGTCGACGGAGCCGCCGTAAAAAGAGTAGGCGACCTCACCTTCTCCATCTGCCGGGAAGTGCTGGATGATATGCACCTCGTACCGGAAGGAAAAGCATGCTCCACCATCCTGCGGCTGTATAACGAAGACGCCATCGTCGTCGAACCGGCGGGCGCCCTCAGCATCGCGGCCCTGGACGACTATGCCGACGCCATCAAAGGCAAGACCGTCGTCTGTATCGTCAGCGGTAGCAACAACGACATCGATCGCATGCAGGAGATCAAGGAAAGGTCCCTCCAGTATGAAGGGCTGAAACACTATTTCCTGATCAGCTTCTCCCAACGCCCGGGAGCGCTGAAAGAATTTGTCAACCATGTCCTGGGACCCGGCGACGATATCACCCGCTTCGAGTACATGCAAAAACACAACAAAGACACAGCCCCCGCCCTGGTAGGCGTCGAGCTGACCAACAAAGAAGATTATCGGACCCTTTTGAACAACATGGAGAGGTACAATGTATCCTATACGGAGCTGAACAAGAATGACACGCTGTTCAGCTATCTAGTATAGGTCCGTCGATCCCTCCGATCCTATGAGCCGCCTCATCCTTTGTTAGAAAAACCCACCCCTCCAATCCTTGCTAAACCTGATATTTGTCAGAAGATCCTGTGTATAAATCTTCTATCCCTGTGAAAAACAATAATTAACGAATATTTAATTTAATAGGAATTTTTACGTAATTTTATTCGATTGCTTGCTATCCTTCTTAGATTATTATCTAAGATTCTTAATAAAAATTGAAAAAAGTCTAATCTATTAATTGCGTATGGTAAGCAAAGGTTTATATTCTCCTGAGTTTGAGCGTGATGCGTGTGGTATCGGCTTCGTGGCTAACATCAAGAGCAACAAATCCCACCAGATCATTTCGGACGCGCTGACAATCCTGGAGAACATGGAGCACCGCGGAGCATGCGGTTGTGAGAACAATACGGGCGACGGTGCGGGTATCATGATCCAGACCCCGCACGAATTCTTCTTTGACGAATGCGTAAAGCTGGGCATTCATCTGCCTCCATATGGTAAATATGGCGTAGGCATGCTGTTCTTCCCCCGCGACATCCGCCTGAAAGAAGAATGCCGGGATATCTTCTCCCGCTCCGCCGAAAAGCTGGGCCTGGAGATCCTGGGCTATAGAAAAGTGCTCGTTAATCCCGAAGGCATCGGCCCGACAGCCCTTTCCGTTGAGCCGGAAATGGAACAGGTTTTCATCGCCTGCCCCGACCATATCAAGGACCCCGAAGCCTTCGAAAGGAAGCTCTTTCTGCTGCGTAACTATGCC
Source organism: Flavitalea plasmicola (assembly GCF_030546645.1). Taxonomy (GTDB): domain Bacteria; phylum Bacteroidota; class Bacteroidia; order Chitinophagales; family Chitinophagaceae; genus Puia. Next base: position 331,000 of record NZ_JAUOTO010000004.1, on the reverse strand, counting down.
AGCAACACCATCAACAATACGATCAAAAAGGACGCCATCGGCTTCTACGTGGCTTCCCTTTCCTATAAGACCGTGGTCTACAAAGGTCAGCTCACCAGCAGCCAGGTACGCCATTACTTTCCCGACCTCAGCAACAAGCGGCTGGTTTCCGCCTTTGGCCTGGTCCACTCCCGCTTTGCCACCAATACCTTCCCCTCCTGGAAACTGGCTCAGCCATTCCGGTTCATCGCGCACAACGGGGAGATCAATACCCTCCAGGGCAACCTCAATTGGTTGAAAACAGGTGAAAAAGCCTTCACCACACCCTACTTTACAAAGGAGGAAATGGACATGCTGCTGCCCATCATCGCAGAAGGCCAGTCCGACTCCGCCTGCCTGGATAATGTCATCGAGCTGCTGTCCCTTTGCGGCCGCAGCCTCCCCCACGTCATGATGATGCTGATCCCCGAAGCATGGGACGGCAATGAGCAGATGGACCCGGTGAAAAAAGCTTTCTACGAGTTCCACGCCTCCATCATGGAACCATGGGACGGTCCCGCCTCCATTTCCTTTACGGATGGAAAGATCATCGGCGCCACCCTTGACCGCAACGGCCTCCGCCCCTCCCGCTACTGCGTAACCACCGACGATCGCGTGATCATGGCCTCCGAAACAGGCGCCCTCCCCGTGGATCCCCGGCTGGTGAAAGAGAAAGGCAGACTGCAGCCAGGTAAGATGTTCGTAGTCGACCTGGAACAGGAACGCATCATCAGCGATGACGAGCTGAAAAGCGCCATCTGCTCCCAAAAGCCCTACGCCGAATGGCTCAACAAATACAAGATCAGGCTGGAAGAATTACCAGAGCCCAGAGTGCTCTTCACACACCTGGAGCACGAGCAGATCTTCAAATACCAAAAAGCCTTCGGCTATTCCACCGAAGACCTGGATACCCTCATCGCGCCCATGGCGCTGGATGGAAAGGAACCCATCGGGTCCATGGGCACCGACGTCCCCCTGGCAGTGCTGAGCGATCAGCCCCAGCACCTCAGCAGCTACTTCAAGCAGCTTTTCGCCCAGGTGACAAATCCACCCATCGACCCCATTCGCGAAAGACTCGTCATGTCCCTCGCCAGCTTCGTAGGCGGCAATGCCAACCTGCTGGAAGAAGACCCCCTGGCCTGTCATAGCGTTGCGCTCAAACACCCCGTGCTGAGCAACCATGAGCTGGAAAAGATCCGCAGCATCGACACCGGCGTGTTCCAGGCCAAGACCCTGCAGACCTATTTCAGGGCCGACGGAAAACCCGGCTCCCTTCAAAAGGGCCTGGATCGCCTCTGCCGGTACGCCGTAGACGCCGTCGAAGATGGGTTCGAAGTGCTGATCCTGACGGACAGGGCTATCGACTCCGACCACGCGCCCATACCTTCCCTGCTCGCCGCCTCGGCCGTACACCACCACCTCATCCGTAAAGGCTATCGTGGACAGGTAGGCATCATCGTGGAAGCCGGTGACGTATGGGAAGTACACCACTTCGCCGCCCTCATCGGGTTCGGCGCCACCGCTATCAACCCCTACCTGGCCCTCTCCAGCATCCGCGATATGAAGCTGACTGGCCGCCTGCAGACTGACCTCGATGCAGAGCAGCTGAAAAAGAACTATATCAAGGCCATCTGCGACGGATTGCTGAAAGTCTTCTCCAAGATGGGCATCTCCACCCTGCAGAGCTACCAGGGCGCCCAGATCTTCGAGATCATTGGCCTCAACAGGACCGTAGTGGATAAATATTTCACGGGAGCTACCTCCCGCATCGAAGGGATGGGCTTGGACGAGATCGCAAAAGAAACGCTTTCCAAGCACTATTTTGCCTTCAGCCGCAAGGACATCCCCGTGGAAAGACTGCCCGTGGGCGGCATCTACCAGTGGAAGAGGAAAGGAGAATTCCACCTCTTCAACCCCCAGACCATCCACCTGCTGCAATATTCCACCCGGATGAACGATTACAATTCGTTTAAAAAATATTCCAAGCTGGTGAACGACCAGAGTGAGAAGGCCGCCACCTTAAGAAGCCTGCTCACGTTCAAGCGCAACCGCCCTTCCATTTCCCTGGAAGAGGTGGAGCCCGCGGAGAGTATATACAGGAGATTCGCCACAGGCGCCATGTCCTTCGGCTCCATCTCCCATGAAGCCCACTCGACGCTGGCTATCGCGATGAACAGGCTGGGAGGGAAAAGCAACACCGGCGAAGGCGGAGAGGATGAACTGCGCTATGAGACGCTGCCCAATGGCGACTCCATGCGCTCGGCCATCAAACAGGTGGCATCGGCGCGTTTCGGCGTCACCAGCTACTATCTCACCATGGCCGACGAGCTGCAGATCAAGATGGCCCAGGGCGCCAAGCCCGGCGAAGGCGGTCAGCTGCCCGGCCACAAGGTCGACGATTGGATCGGTAAAGTACGCCATTCCACACCCGGCGTGGGACTCATCTCCCCCCCGCCGCACCACGATATCTATTCCATCGAAGACCTGGCACAGCTGATCTTCGATCTGAAGAACGCCAACCGCGCCGCCCGCATCAGCGTCAAGCTGGTGTCCAAGGCAGGCGTAGGCACCATCGCAGCGGGCGTGGCAAAAGCCAAATCGGACGTCATCCTCATCTCAGGACATGACGGCGGCACCGGCGCCTCACCCGTTAGCTCCATCAAGCACGCAGGCCTGCCCTGGGAGCTCGGCCTGGCCGAATCCCACCAGACGCTCGTAAAAAATAAATTGCGCAGCCGCGTAGTCCTCCAGGCAGACGGACAAATGAAGACAGGCCGCGACATCGCCATCGCTACCCTGCTGGGCGCCGAAGAATGGGGCCTCGCCACCACCGCACTCGTAGTGGAAGGATGCATCATGATGCGCAAATGCCACCTGAACACTTGCCCCGTTGGCGTTGCGACACAAGACCCCGAACTGCGCAAACGCTTCACAGGCGACGCAGAGCACGTGGTCAACTTCTTCAGGTTCATCACCCAGGAACTAAGAGAGGTCATGGCCGAGCTGGGATTCCGCACCATCGACGAAATGGTAGGACAGGTAGATTGTCTCCAGGTAAGGGACAACGTCGCCCACTGGAAATATAGCAAGCTCGACCTCTCCCCCATCCTGTATAAAGAGCCCGCCGGAATGTACACCGGCCTGCACAAACAGGAAGAACAGGACCATGGACTGGAAGGCGTGCTGGACTGGAAGCTCCTGGACGCAGCTCAACCTGCGCTCCAGCAAAAGCAAAAGGTCTTCGCCTCCTTTGCGATCAGGAATACAGACCGCACCGTCGGTACCATTCTCTCCAACGAGATCTCTAAAAAGTTCAGGTCCGCCGGCCTGCCGGAAGATACCTTGCATTTCAAATTCACAGGCACCGCAGGCCAAAGCTTCGGCGCTTTCAATACCAACGGGGTCACCCTGGAGCTCGAAGGAGACGCCAATGACTACTTCGGTAAAGGTTTATCCGGCGCCCGGCTCATCGTATACCCTTCACCCAACGCCGCCTTCATACCGGAAGAGAACAGCATCATCGGTAACGTGGCCTTCTATGGCGCCACCTCCGGTGAAGCCTTCATCCGCGGCAAGGCAGGGGAAAGGTTCGCCGTCCGCAACTCAGGCGTGAAAGCCGTCGTAGAAGGCGTCGGCGACCACGGCTGCGAATACATGACAGGAGGCCGGGTCGTTATCCTGGGTGATACAGGCCGCAACTTCGCCGCCGGTATGAGCGGCGGGATCGCTTATGTATACGACGTAAAAAGCCAGTTCTCCGCATTATGCAACAGGGAAATGGTTGAGCTGGACCCCGTAGGCGCCGACGACGTCGCAGAGCTGAAAGACATGATCCATCGACACTATGCCTACACAGGCAGCACGGTCGCCAAGTTCGTCCTGGACGACTTTGAAAACCAGCTGCAGCATTTCGTCAAGGTGTTCCCGACGGACTATAAAAAAGTATTACTGGAAAAAAGTCATAAACAAACGGTCCGTTCCTAGATCGGTCCGCCGGCCACAGAGGCAACGAGAGATAAACAAGAAATTGAGAACGCGGAGTCGGCTCTCATGTGTGACTCAGCCACTCCGTTGTTCTCTGTGGCCGGAAATAAAAAAACAAATCAGCAGAAATGGGCAAACCCACCGGATTTCTGGAATTTACCAGAGAATTACCCTCCAAACGCCCCGTGCAGGAGCGGAAAAATGACTACAAGGAATTTGTATCATTATATAAGGAGTCGCAGCTTAACCAGCAGGCGGCCCGTTGTATGAACTGCGGCATCCCCTTTTGCCATCATGGATGCCCCCTGGGCAACGTGATCCCCGAATTCAATGACGCCGTTTATAAACAAAGCTGGCAGGAAGCTTACGACATCCTCTCCTCCACCAACAACTTCCCCGAGTTCACAGGCCGCATCTGCCCCGCCCCCTGCGAAAGCAGCTGCGTATTGGGCATCAACCAGCCGCCCGTGGCCATAGAAGAGATTGAAAAGCACATCATTGAAATAGCATTCGATAACGGCCTCGTCAAGGCGAAAAAACCCGCCACCCGGACAGGAAAGAAAATTGCCATCGTCGGATCAGGCCCCGCAGGACTGGCCGCTGCCGACCAGCTGAACATAGCCGGTCACACCGTCACCGTCTTCGAAAGGGACGACGAACCCGGCGGCCTGCTGCGCTACGGCATCCCCGACTTCAAGCTGGAAAAATGGGTGGTCGCCCGACGTATAAAGCTCATGGAAGAAGAAGGCATCACCTTTAAATGTAATGCCAACGTGGGCGTCAACATCAGTATTAATGACCTCCTGCGGGAATACCACGCCATCGTCCTGGCCGGAGGCTCCACCATCCCCCGCGATCTGCCCGTCCCCGGCCGGGAACTAAAAGGCGTCCATTTCGCCATGGACTTCCTTAAACAACAGAACAAACGCGTCAGCAAGCTCCCCGTCGAAGGAGAAGCCATCATGGCCACCGGCAAGAACGTAGTGGTCATCGGCGGCGGCGACACAGGCAGCGACTGCGTCGGCACCTCCAACAGGCATAAGGCCCGCTCAGTCACCCAATTCGAGCTGCTGCCCAAACCACCGGAAGCCCGCACCGCCCATATGCCCTGGCCCACCTACCCCATGACCCTCAAAACCTCCTCCTCCCACGAAGAAGGAGCCGACAGACACTGGGCAGTAGCTACCAAAGAATTCATAGGCGACGGAAAAGGCAACCTCAAAGGCCTGAAGATCGTCACCCTCGAATGGAAGCTCACCGACGATGGACGCGCCGCCAACTTCGTGGAAGTACCCGGCAGCGAGAGAGAGATCCCCTGCGAGCTCGCCCTCTTCGCCATGGGCTTCGTCCACCCGCAGCACGCAGGTCTCGTCCAGGAGCTGGGCGTCGAACTGGATGAAAGAGGCAATGTAAAAGCCCCCGAAAAAAACTACCAGACCAATATCGCCAAAGTATTCACCGCCGGAGACATGAGGCGAGGCCAGTCCCTCGTGGTCTGGGCCATCAGCGAAGGCCGCGAATGCGCCCGTAAAGTGGATGAATACCTCATGGGACAATCCTTGCTGGAAAGAAAAGACCAAAGCCTCATCGCTTTGTAAATAAAATATAAAAGCTCCTTCTTCTACCCACCCTCACTTTTTTCAAAAGAGAGGGTGGGTTTTTTCATTTTGCAAAAGTCCCCCCGAAATTCCTTAAACAAACAACTGAATTTTCCCTCCTTTTTTGAACAACTTCGATTTTTAATTTTATAAAGAAAAAATAAAGACCGCTGCAATTAACTAATTATTAATTTTTTAAGAAGAGCTAACACTGTTAGTTATTTCATATTACAATTTATTATATACAATATTGCATATCCCATATCTCCTTTGTTTAACTATATTAGCATTACAAACATCACTTATAATTTTTTTTAATGTGATAATCCAATACGCCTTTCTCCTTTGAGGACTGTCTACCGGTATACAGCGATTGAAGCCATTAATCAAAACTAAAAACTGCCAGAGAACCAATCTTCCTGGTCATTCCGACCCATTTTTATTTACTCACCAAAACCATCAGCAAATGCTTAGGACACTATCGTTTTCCCTTTTCGCTACCCTCATGTCATGCTCAGTTTGGGCCCAAACAGCCGACACAGCCGCTAAACCGGCAGCGCCAGCCCCCGTCTTATCCATCACAGGTTCCGCCGACGTATATTACCGGTATAATTTCAACAAGCAGGTCAATAACAAGACCAGCTTCACCAATACGCATAATGCGGCCACTTTAGGCATGGCCACCCTCAAGCTGGAGCACAAGACCCAAAAGGTCGACCTGGTCGCCGACCTCGGCTTTGGCCCCAGGGCAAAAGAATTTTCTTACAACGACAATGGTATTACCCAAGCTATCAAACAATTGTACATCAGCTATACACCCATTGCCTGGCTAAAGCTCACAGGCGGTACCTGGGGCACCCACGTAGGCTATGAAGTCCTGGACGCTTATGCCAACAGGAATTACAGCATGTCTTATATGTTCACCAACGGCCCCTTCTCCCACACAGGCCTGAAGGCTGATCTGACTTTTGGAAAGCACGGCTTCATGGTCGGCGTATCCAACCCCACCGATTTCCGCACTATTCCGGACAACGGCAAAAGCAACAAGAACCTCATCGCCCAGTATAGTTTTGCTCCCACAGACAACTATAAATTCTATCTCAACTTCGTAGGCGGCAAGGACGTAGCCGATAATAAGATCTATCAATATGATCTCGTAGCCACCGGTAAGCTCAGCAGCCTGCTTAGCCTGGGGATTAATGGCACCATCAACAATTCCAAGTATACCGCTGACGATTATGCCACTTCCCATACCTGGTCCGGTGCAGCGCTCTATGTCAACCTCGATCCGGCTCCCTGGTTCGGCCTCACCGTCCGCGGAGAATATTTCCACGACAAGGATCATATCAAGATCGCATCCGATAAAGTAATAGCTGGCACCCTCTCCGCACAGTTCAAAGTGGATGGCTTCACTTTCATTCCGGAATTCCGCTATGACAATGCCAATACCACCGCTATGTTCCTGAAAAGCGACGGAACCACAGGTACCAAGAGTACCGCCAGTTTCCTGATCGCAGCGATCTATTCTTTCTAACGATCATCATACATCCATCGGAAACCTAATTCCATCAACTGACCTGTTAACACCTTATTATATGCCTGAAACAACCAGCTAAACATTCACAAATAAAAAAACCAAAGCAAAATGGGAGTAACCAATTTTATTAAAGGTAGGCTCATGATGGAAGGAACTGGGACCCTTCCAGTCATGGTCAAGTTATCAAAAAAAGACAAGTGGCGCATTGCCGGAGGCATGTTTGCCGGTAAGATGATAGGCCTGTTCCTGGTCCTCGTGGCCATAGGATTCCTGCCTGCCATCATTATGGGCACACCCGCCCACGCACAGGCGCCAACCTGGACACCGCACGAGACAACTTTCATGAATACGGCTAATACCATCTGGACACTGGTAGCAGCCTTTCTGGTATTTGGAATGCAGCCCGGCTTCGTATTCCTGGAAGCAGGCTTTGCACGCAAAAGAGAAACCGTCAACGTATTGATGGAATGTATCTTCGACACCTGCATCTGCGGTATCCTCTTCTGGGCCATCGGCTACTCCTTTATGTTCAGCGAAGGCAACGGCTTCATCGGCACCCATTGGTTCTTCCTGCAGGGAGCGCCGGATACCTACGAAGCCACAGGTATACCGCTGCTGGCACACTGGATCTTCCAATTCGCCTTTGCCGACACTACCTCCACCGTTACTTCCGGCGCCATGATCGGCCGCACCAGCTTCCGCGGCGATATCCTGTACAGCATCGGCGTCACAGGGTTCATCTATCCCATCGTGGGTCACTGGTGCTGGGGTCCCGATGGCTGGCTGGCACTCATGGGTACGAAGGACCACTTCTTACCCAACCTGGGCAATGGCTTCCGTGACTTCGCAGGATCCACCGTCGTACACACCATCGGAGGCGTCATCTCCCTGGCAGGCGCCATCGTCCTCGGACCTCGCCTGGGCCGCGTCTTCAAACGGGACGGCGGCGGCATGCCGGCACCACACAACCTGACCGTAGCCGCCGTAGGCGGTTTCATCCTCTGGTTCGGATGGTACGGTTTCAACCCGGGCAGCACGCTCTCCGCCATGGATATGCAAGGCATCGGCCGCGTAGCAGCCAACACCACCCTGGCAGCCTGCGGAGGCGGCATCGGAGCGATGTACTTAGCCCTCTGGTTCGGTGATACAAAAGGCAAGTTCGACCTGGGATATACCACCAACGGCTTCCTCGCCGGCCTTGTAGCCGTTACCTGTCCCTGTTATTGGGTGTCCCCCTTCGGCGCCATCATACTGGGCCTTGTGGCCGGCATAGTGGTTTGGCTAGCCATCAACCTGCTGGAATACTTGCGTATCGATGACCCCATCGGAGCCGTAGCAGTACACGGCTTCTGCGGCATCTGGGGAACCATCTCCCTCGGCCTCTTCGCCAGCGGCCAATACGGAGCAACTGGCCCCACCGGCGCCGACAACTCCGCACCCGTTGCAGGTCTGTTCTACGGCGGCGGCATCGGCGTGCTGAAAGCCCAGGTCATCGGCAGCGCCGTCGTCACCATCGCCACCTTCATCGTCGCTTTTATCCTCATGTGGGTAGTCAACAAATTACCCTACCCCTGGAAACTCCGCGTCGAACCCGAAGGTGAAACAGGACCCGGCGGCCTGGACATGTTCGAACACGGCGTCGAAGCATACCCCTCTCAGGCTTAGATCTTTCATTTCGATATCAAAAACCCGGGCTTGCCCGGGTTTTTTCGTTTATTAACAAAATATTTTCAAGAATTTTTCCATCATATTATCCAAATAAAACATGTATTAAACATCCCTTATTCCCTTCCCCACGTCCCTCCAACTTCCGGAAATAAATGGTTTTTTAAAAACTATACCCCCCTTTTCCATATCAACTCCATCCAAAAATTCGCACTTTACATTCACTCCATCGCATGAAACCCTTTACAGCAAAGGGCTTCAGCCGACAGCAGCATCCCCGGCATCACGCAATCTGAACAATATTCCTCCTAACTTTACGTCATATTACAGAGCATTACTAATAAAACCCGTTAAAAATATGCATCAGGATCTTAAACATCGTTTGATCGCATGGAAGAACGATGTTCACCCCGGAGAGATTAAAAAAGTATTCATCTCCGATAGCCCGTTCACCGTAGGAGAAGACATCGTTAGACTGGAAAAAAGCTTGTCCAATACGATTTCCGGAAAGACCAGCCCGCTCACGGCATCCAGTAAATTCCTTACAACCCAGCATCTTTCAGATGATATAAATCACCTCAACAGTGTCATCGTTTCCCTGGAAAAGGAATTTAATGCCCGCTACGAGCAGATCTTCCATGAGACGGACAAGGACCAGTTGATCCGGTATGCCGAGCTTAACTAATGCTAAACTTGAATCTTTATCTATAAAATCTATAAATTAAACATCATGACAACGATTATTTCATTTGCAGCTTTACTAGTCCTGTTGCTGGCTCCCCTGGTAAAATCACAAAATAGAGCCGCACATTAATTAATAGCATAGACTACAAAAAAAAGGAGCGCATAACAATGTGCTCCTTTTGCTTTTCAAATAAATGCGAACGCTCCAGGTTGCTCACTCCTCCGGATAAGTCCCGTTCAACCCGTATTCCTCCATCTTCCGGTACACGGTCGTCAATCCGATGTTCAACAGCTTCGCCGCAGCTACCTTATTGCCACCGGTATGATCGAGCACACGCTGTATATGCCGCCTTTCCACGCTGGCCAGGTCGAAAGCCTGCAAAGCTTGTATCCCAGGCGACTCCATGGCCCAGATCACCGGAAGCGTATCAATACCCAGTTCCTCCGCATCCGAAAGGATGACCGCCCTTTCAATGACATTCTTCAGCTCCCGGATATTCCCCTTCCAGGGCTGCCGCTCCAGCACCTGCAGGAACTCCCTGCTCATCCCGGTCACCTGCTTGTTCAATTTGTCCGCAAACAGCTTCATAAAATACTCCGCCAGTAATGGTATGTCCTTTGCACGTTCCCTCAACGGCGGTATCTCCACCGTGAAAACATTCAATCGGTAAAAAAGATCTTCCCGGAACATCCCCTCTTCCACCTGCTTCGGTAAATTCCGGTTGGTAGCCGACAACACCCGCACATTCGCAGTAGTAGGCACCGTACTTCCTACTTTGAAAAACTGGCTGGCCTCCAGCACGCGCAATAATTTCGCCTGGAGATCCTGCTGCATCTCCCCAATCTCATCCAGGAATAAGGTCCCTCCAAAAGCCTCTTCGATCAACCCCTTCTTGTCCTTCAACGCCCCCGTAAAAGCGCCTGCCTTATGCCCGAATAATTCACTCTCCAGCAAATCTTTTGAAAAAGAGCTGCAGTTCAGCGCCACAAATGGAAAAGATGCCCGCCCGCTGCCGGCATGAATAGCCTTCGCAAATAGCTCCTTCCCCGTCCCCGTTTCACCCAGCAATAAGACCGTCGTGTCCGAAGCAGTCACCTTTCGTGCCATCGCTATCGTCTCCCGGATCGCAGCTGACTCTCCAATGATATGGTCGAAGCTGAAAGCATGCGCCACCTGCTCCTGCAACCGCGATACCCTCTTCTGCAATCGGGCCTTCTCCATGGCATGAGCGATCAGAGGCAACAATCTGTTGTTATCATCTCCCTTTACTATATAGTCGAATGCCCCTGATCGCATGGCTTGCACGACATCCTGGACTTTGGCATGGGCGGTCAACAGGATCACCTCGACTTCCGCATTCCTCACCTTCATGCTCCGGGTAAGCTCTACGCCATTACCATCAGGCAAACGCACATCACAGATAACGACATCTATATCCTCCTTACGCAATATCCGCAATGCACTCTTGCAATCAACCGCCTCATGCACCACATAACCCTCCAGCGAAATAACCCTCTTTAACAACGCCCGCAGCTTGTCTTCATCATCCACCACGAGAATATTTCCTGCCGCCGCCATATGCTTTATTTTGAAGACTGACTATACAGATACTTTAATTTATAAACTTTCAGCTGCTTGTCATAAGCCATCAGCTGCTTGTCACTCCGAAATTCGGCTTCCATCGAATAGCGGAACTTCGCATTGCCCGCAAAAGCCTTTTCCAGGTTGGCTACCGTCAGCTCCATGACAGGAGATTGCCGGTCGATACTGAAATAATAAACCGTTTCCGGTCGCGCGATCTTCTCGCCCTGGACCAGCTTGTTGATACTGTACAGGTAGAACCCGGCCGTATCGACGATCCGGAACTTCTCCTTGCCTACCTTGCGAATATCCTGTCCCTTTGCAATGCCGCCATACAGGCAAATACCCAATAACAACATCATGAATGTTCTCATATACCTTAATTTTTATTTTTAAAATCTTACCATAACAGCAAGTACGATCCTCGATTCCGACTTGGCCAGGTCTGGCATCCAGCCGCCCCAACTGCTCAATGGCGGCGCCACCGAAGCACCGCTGGAGGTGTAAGTATACCCTCCCGTATTCGTATATCCCGATGGTGATGTCACACCGCCCGGACCGGCAAAGTATCCCTTTAATGGTGTCGTGCCCGGCGCAGCGCCAAGCTCCGCAACAGCCCTGTGCACAAACTCCAGCTTCAGCGTCAGGTTCTGGTTAGGCATATAATCGATCGACGTCGAATAATCCCACGCATTGAAAGTTGACCCCGGCCCCGTCTGCTGCTGGAACAGCGTATCCGCATAACCCGTAGGCGCCAGCACGAGGTACTGCCCCGGATTGTGCATATATCCACCCCCGATCGTCCAGGCGAATTTTTGCTTCTCCCCCAACCAAAGCCTGTTGTAGATCATCCCCGAGATGAAATTCTGCGCCGGCAGCTTCACACCTGTCTTGCCATCCGTCTTCCCGAAAGGCGTCACGCCATCCCCATTCTCAAACCCGAAATCCCCCGTGATCGAAAATGCCGCCTTAGTGATAAACCCATGCTTCCGGTTCAGATAACGCAGCTGGTAACTGTTGTCGCTGTGGAATCGATATCTGCCCGGCGCGCCTTGATCATCCTTCCCGTAATAATTATTGAACACATAATCCACCGTCTCCTTCGGCCTGTAATAAACGGAGACTCCCATGCCGGGCGAATGATTAAACCTGCCATAGGTCTGCCAGCCATTCACCAGCCAGAATTCCAGCTTCAGCTTGTCCGTGGGAAATGTCTGCAGCCGCAGGCCATTGAAGAACCAGGGCGTGTTGTCCGATGTATAGGAAGGCTGATATCCCCAGTTCTCGAAATTATTATAGGAGAAAAGCCCGATGTAGGACATGAAGATGCCCGCATCCAGGTTGATGCCATGCCAGGTATCCCAATGATATCCCGCATAAGCTTCGCTGATATACCGGTAAATGGTTTGCAGGTCATACTGGCCCTTATAAGAACTATTGTCGTTACGGGGCACCACCGTCGAACGGGTGCCGAACTGCATCATCACCCGCCCCCGCACATTGTTCACATGGATATCTCCGCCCACACCCATGAAAGAAAGCTGCAGCTCGTTGTTCCGGGCAAGCGCCGTGCTCCCAACCACCGTATTGTCCAAAGGATGGTTGTAGGAATGCGAATAGTTCAGGTCGATGGTCACATCCCCGGTGAAATATTTGGAGTCGAAAGCAGGGGGACTAGTCTTCCGGCTCGTACCGTTCAGCCACGTAAAATCCCCGAAAGCAAACGGATCACTGGCATGCGCAGCAGTATCCTGGCTTTTCCCTTCATGAAAAAGGAACAACATACTAAAACAAACAATTGATCTCTTAAGCATAGTCTGAATTTAAATTGTAAACAATTGCATCGTCCGGATTCTATCCGTCGTGCCCTATAAGGGCGAATTGTGTACCATAGCCGGATTCAGACCAGGCTTAACCACGTGGAACGCTATGCTCGTCAACGTTTTTAAAAATTTATAGCCATGATGGAAGCTGGATGCGCACCACGTAAAATATTGTCACTTTGAAAATAAAATTTCCAAAGTGGAAATTGCCGGCGATCTGTTTTTCAGTCCGGTGAAAAAATTGTTAATGCATGGTTAACCGCTCCAAACAAAAAGAGGCCGTGAAAACGGCCTCCTTTATACTTTACAAACACTACGGCATCATCATAATCTGAACAACACCGCAAATATGATCCTGTCCTCCGACTTCACCAGGTCAGGCCTCCAGTTAGGATCCAATGCCGTCGTCGAATATCCGGTCTGAGACGTCACCCCGCCCGCACCGGCAAAATAAGGTACGCTCGCGTGCCGGTGCACATACTCCATTCTAAACAGGAAACTCTGGTTAGGCATCCAGTCCAGGTTGGTGCTGCAGTCCCAACCTTTAAACTGATCTCCCGGATTGGCGCTGAAAGGATATCTACCTTCCGTCTGTGCAGGGTTGTTAGGATCTGGCAACGGACTGGCCTGCCCTGTAGGATACAGCACCAGGTATCTGCCCGGGTTGGTCATCACACCTCCGCCCACCGTCCATGCAAATTTGTTCTGTGCTTAAAGCTGCTGGTCGGATTCCAGGTGATATTCGCACCCAGTCCCGGCATGCTGTTGAACTTGCCATAGCTCTGCCACCCATTGATGATCCACGGCTCGATCTTGAGATACTTGGACGGGAATAGCTGTATCCTCACTCCATTAAAGAACCAGGGTGTATTATCCGATGTAAAGGAAGCCTGGTAATCCCAGTTCTCCACCTGGTAATAGCTGTTAAGTCCGATATACGACATAAAGAGTCCGGCATCCACATTGATCCCATACCACTTGTTAAAGTGATAACCGACATAAGCCTCACTTAAGTACCTGTATACATCCGCTAGCTTATACTGCCCTCTGTAAGGGCTCAGGTCGTTCCTCGGTACCACCTGTGTCCGCGTACCCAGTTGCATCAGGAATCTCGCTCTCGCATTCTCATAGTTGAGATCACCCCCAAAGCTCAGTTGCGACAACTGTACCTCGTTGTTACGCGCCAACGCCGTAGACCCCACCACCGTATTGTCATTGGGACGATTAAATGAATGCGTATAGTTGATATCCACCATGACAGTAGGAATAAAATACTTTCCATGAAATATCGAAGAATCCCTGCGATCGCTTCCGTTCTGCCAGTTGGTCTCTATCCCGTCAAAAGGAATTTTCGGGGCTGTGGTATCCTGTGACTGTACTTTCGATGCTGCGCCAACTAAAATAGCACATCCAATAATAAATTTTTTCATTCGGTCATTTTTTTTGTGTGATTATTTTCATGTTGACAGGTCCGCCCTTCCTGCCTTATCCCAGGCATTCGCCAGATCAAATACACTCCGCTTCCCATCCATCTGCAGCAGACAGTCGCACAACGTAAGCGCCTGTTCCTGCACACGTCTAATTTCAATAATATCCACTTTCCACTCCTGGCTCTCCACGGACGATAAAGAATGTTGATCATTCCCCGCTTACATACCATTGTTTTTTAAATTGCCATTTTCTTTGGCTCAAATACCATCGCCGTGCATAAACAAACCCTCCTCCCTTTCGCCTCCAGCAAGGGATAGTTGACACATGCCTTGCACTGATCCCAGAATGCCGGATCAGCCGTGATCTCTGCATAGGTCACTGGCCTGAATCCCAAATGGTGATTCAGAGAAAGAACCGCTGCCCCCGTTGTAATGCTGAAGATGTTTGCCTGGGGATACAGTCTTCGGGAAAGCTCAAAGGCCAATTCCTTGATCCTGGCTGCGACATGCAATCCGCGATAAGCTGGAGCCACGATCAGCCCGCTATTGGATACGAATCCACCGTCACCCCAGGGCTGGATATATGAAAAACCAACCCACTCACCCAGACGCGTAAATGCTATCACAGCATGCCCGTCATAGATCTTATGACATACGGACTGAGGACTCCGTTTTCCAATACCCGTCCCCCTTTCGCGGGCCGAACGCTCCATCTCGGAAAGGATCGTGTATACATATTTTACATCGGCCGGCACGGCAACACGTATTATAATCTCCGGTTCTGCTTCCATTTTTAAAGTTTTATGGTTGATCTCAATTGACCAAACCTCATTCCTTATTCATAAGTCATTGAAATCCAATCATAGTACAATTGCCGCCCCCTTCCTTTTTGAAAAACCCTTTCCATTCCGGCGCAGTGCACACCGGCTGCAAATCGTAATGCGGCGCCCCCCAAAACCTTTATTGTCTTGCAGTTATATCTGTGCCCGCCGATCGGGCACCTCTTTTGCCTATCAAGTCCAAATCCTAAGCATATGATAGATGAACTTGAAGTACCCGCTTATATCACCTGTACCTTGCCTCAGTTGAGAAGTGAGCTTACCCATCGGCAGCACATCTACGACTCAATGCACGTGCTAACTGATTATACAAAGCGCATGGCGCTCGAACACAATTTCAGAGAAGTAAAAAAATGTATGTCCCTGGTAGAAAAGATCTACAACAAAGGAAATATCCTGGTAAAAAATGCGGTGGAAAATGTTTTTATCTTTGCCTTTTCTTCGATCAGGATGCTCTGTAATATCGTGGAATGGAGAATGGTGCAATCCTTTATGCCGTCAGATCTATATGCCTTATACCTGCAACAGGTGATCAGTTCGAAAGACTAAGCAAGCCGCCTGAGCGCTTGCATCAGCAACTTTTGAGTATATTCGCAACAAGCCAACCCTTTTAACCAAGATATGGATGCAACTTCTACGGCTTCATTTCATAAGCGCATTTCCGCAGCCGGAATTCTGCTGGCTACAGGTATTGTTTTCGGTGACATTGGCACTTCCCCTCTATATACCTTGAACGCAGTCTTCCATGACCGTGTCATCACAGAAGACATCGCTCTCGGATCCCTATCCGCCATATTCTGGACCCTTTTCTTTCAAACGACACTGAAATATGTTATCATTACGCTCCAGGCGGATAATAAAGGGGAAGGCGGGATATTCTCTTTGTATGCCCTGATACGCCGGTTCTCCGGGCGCTGGTTATTGTTTCCTGCTATGGCCGGGGGCGCCTTCTTAATGGCCGACGGCATTATCACACCACCCATTTCGGTGGCCTCTGCCATTGAAGGTCTGCAGGCGATCGATCCCCATTTGCAAACGGAACGGATCGTCATCGTTATATTGATCATCCTGTTCCTGTTCCAGCAGTTCGGAACAGATAAGATCGGCAAGATATTCGGTCCGGTGATGGTCGTATGGTTCACCTTCATTGGCATATTGGGAACAATGGCCTTAAAGGACACTCCGGGAGTGCTCAAAGCACTGAACCCTTACTATGCTTATACCATGTTGCGCCATTCACCAGGAGGATTCTGGCTCCTCGGAAGCATCTTCCTTTGTACTACAGGTGCCGAAGCGCTGTATAGTGATATGGGACATTGCGGCAGGAATAATATCCGGGTAAGCTGGATATATATCAAGATCACATTGATCCTGAGCTATGCCGGACAGACCGCCTGGCTTTTACAGCACAAAGGCGGCTACACCGGTATCATCAGTCCTTTTTATCACATCGTTCCGCAGGCTATCTACCGGCCGTCACTCGTCGTTGCAACACTCGCAACCATCATCGCCAGCCAGGCGCTGATCAGCGGTTGTTTTACCCTCATCAATGAGGCGATACGGCTGGATATCTGGCCGAGACACCGCGTGCTGTTTCCAGGCAACATTAAAGGACAGATATACATCCCCTTTGTCAACTGGTTCCTTATGGCCGGTTGCATTGGAATGGTGTTATATTTCCGGGAATCTACCCGGATGGAAGCGGCTTTCGGCTTAAGTGTGACCCTGACCATGCTCATGAGTACCGTGCTGATCAATTTCTACCTCCGTGCTAAAAGAGTGCCTTTTCTCGCCGTAATGGCTATTACCAGCCTTTTTCTCTTTATCGAACTGTCTTTTCTGATTGCCAATTTCCGCAAGATAAAGGACGGTGGATGGCTTACCCTGGTCATCGGGTCCTGCCTGTTCGGGATCATGTTCGTATGGTATAAAGGTCGCAGGATAAAGAATGCGATGATCAGTCTCGTGCCATGCGAACAATATATCCAATTGCTGAAACGCCTGAGCGCCGATGCACATATCCCGAAATATGCGACCAACCTGGTATACCTCACCTCCTCCGGCACTTCAAAAATGATCGAAAAGTCGGCTATCGATTCCATCCTTTCCAAATCGCCTAAACGGGCGGATATATACTGGTTCCTTCATGTGAATGTGCTGGATGAGCCGTATGCATTGAGATATCATGTGGAAACAATCGTTCCAAACGACATCTATTTCATCACATTCAATCTGGGGTTTCGGGTCGAACCCCGCATCGATTATTATTTCGGGCGGGTGGTAAAAGACATGGTCAAAAATAAGGAAGTGGACCTTTCAGAAAGATACGAGCAAACTTACCAGGAAAGCATGATTGGGGATTTTCGTTTTCTGATCATGGATCCCTTTCTTTCTTTCGAAAACGATCTGCCGTTCTGGAAGCGATTCCTGATGCACAGCTATTTTAATTTAAAATATGTGAGTGTCAAGGAGACGGTCAATTTCGGTCTCGACCGGAGCAATGTCACCATCGAAAAATATCCTGTAGTGGTTGCCCCGGTGATACATCCTCCCATTGTCAGGGAGTAACCAATGATCCTCAGGATCAACTGGCCCTACGCCGAATTCCTCGCCGCATTGATGATCCCAAAGCTGCTCCGGATGATCAGCTTCTCATACACCTCCTTCATCGGCTTGTTATCCCCGCTCTTCTCCAGCTGCTGGAATTTCGTGAGCGCATATTGCTGGATAGTGCTCAGGGGCAGCACGATCCGCTCCCGCATCTGGATGGACAGCTGCTCTACAGGATAGTCTGCCATCAGCTCATTCTTTCCCGACAACTTGAAGATATACTTCTGCGTGAGCTCGAATTCATCATAGATCAGCGTCCAAATCTCTCCATATACAGGATGACGGGAGTAATGTTCCGTCAGTGGAAAGAAACACTTCTTCATGGCCATCTCGCAGTTGTCCAGCAAAGTCCTGAAAAAGGGCGAGTTCTCGTAGAGTTGCTTCACCTCTTTCCATTTTCCTTGCTTGTCCAGCGTCTGCAACGCTTTCCCTACACCATAATACCCCGTGACATTCTGCTTCAGCTGGCTCCAGGCGCCCACATACGGGATGGCCCGCAGGTCCTTTAATTCCAATCGGCCCGAGCTCTTCCGCTTGGAAGGCCGGCTGGCGATATTCGTCTCACTGTAAAACCTCAGCGGACTCACCTCGTTCAGATATTGCAGGAAGTAAGGATGCTCTTTCAAAGTGGAGTAAGCCTTATAGCTTTCCAGGGATAAAGCCTGCAATAGCTCTTCCTCGTCCTTCTGCAACGTAATTTCTTTGGATGAGAACAGGTCATTGGACACCCCGGCATGCAACAGCTGCTCGATATTATACTGGGCCGTATCGATCGTTCCGAAATTTGAGCTGACGGTCTGCCCCTGGATGGTCAGCTGTATTTGCTTATTGGCGATATTCTTTCCCATGGAAGCATAGAACTTATGGGTCTTGCCGCCCCCCCTGGCAGGAGGACCGCCCCGGCCGTCAAAGAACACCACGTCGATGCCGAACTCCTTCGATATGCACGTCAGTTCCTCCTTGGCCTTATAGATCCCCCAGTTCGCCATCAGGTATCCCCCATCCTTCGTGCCATCTGAAAATCCCAGCATGATCGTCTGCGTACGGCCCCTGCCCTGCAGATGCTTGTTATACACCTTGTTCTCATAAAGCTGCCGCATGACGCCGGCTGCATGCTGCAGGTCATCCACGGTCTCGAACAACGGTACGATGTCCACGGCCAGCTTTTCCTTTTTCCACCCGCTGATAAGAAAAAGCCCGAACACTTCCAGCACATTCAGAGCGCTGTTGCATTGACTGATGATATATCGGTTACAGCCTTCCTCCCCATTGTATTGCTGTATGGTCCTGATGCCGGCAATGGTTTCCAGCGTATCCTTCACCAGGGCATCCTCATAGAGTCCGGGGTTTGCAGCGCCGCCGCCAAGTCCCGTCAGCACCTCCATTTTCTCAACGTCCGTCAACGAACCATAATGCTCGGGGACCAGCTTTTCCCTGGCCGCAACCGCCTCCAGCACCGTCCCATGCACGGTGCTCTCCTGCCTGATATCCAACGTCGCAAAATGCAGCCCGAAGATCATCACCTTCCCGATCAGGTTGTCCACCAAATGGACAAACAGGCTATTGTGCTGGTAAATGATGATCTCCCGTATCTGGATCAGAGGATCCAGGATCTCCTGCTTGTGCAGCTCCGCCTTATGATCAGGAACAAAGATGTTGTTATAGAGCTTCTGCTCCAGGTCCGCAATGATCGTATCCACACCCTTGAAGGTCAGCCGGCGCTTCAGCCGCCGCACGTCCAGGTAATAACATTTGATGATGGCGCCACGCAAGGATTCCGCCACCTTTAAGGTGGTGTCAGCCTTTACAAATGGATTCCCATCCCGGTCGCCCCCGGGCCAGAAACCCATCTTGATCACGGCATTGCGCTTGTCGATCGCATGCGGGAACTGGTTCTGCAGCATGGCGATGATCTTCCCGCAGGCATGATAGAAAATATTCTCCAGGTACCATATCAGGCTGACTGCCTCGTCAAAAGGAGTAGGCCGCTGCTTTTTCAGGAACGGGGTCTTACCCAATTGCTGCAGGTACAGGTTGATATCCGCGGCATTGTTCTCTATGACTGCCCTGGACAGGTCATTGATGATGCCCAGCACCGGACCGGGATAAAATTGCGTTGGATGCGCCGTCAGTACCATCCTCACCGAATAATCCTTCAATTTATCCGTCAGCTCCTCCTCCTTGTTCGTCTGCAGCACTTCCGAAATAAGGTGCTTTAACGTGCCGGCGCCGCCCATGTCATTGACATGCCGGAAAGCCGCATCCTCCAGCGCATCGAACAGCACGATCTGCCGCTCCACGTATTGCACAAAGCGGAAAAGGATATCCGCTTTCTCCCGCTCCCCCGTAAATGCAGTATGCTTCCGGAAGAAATCTTCCATGATCTCCTCAGGACTCTGCTTCTTCTTATAACCATCCTCACAGATCGTCAGCAGCAGCGATAACAGGATTCCCGTCTTCTCAATACGGTGGAAAGGAAGGGAAGTGAAAAGACTGTTATACAATTGGAACTTGATCCCGACCAGGTTCTTGAATTGCTGCAATCCTTGAGAAGACTGAATGCTCATTAGTTAGTTTTTAATAAATGTTCAAAGAAGTTTGACACAGGCAGCAATAATTACAACCAAGAGCCGAAATTACTTTATTTTCATCAAAAAAATAGCTGATTCCTTGTTTTACAACGAACAATCCCTACCTTAGCGCCCGAGGTGATACCTTACAAATACCATATTATTTCTCCTTCAGCTACCGTCGCCCGTGGTGTATCCGCTGCGCAAGTTACGATTATTATTACCTCCACAACAACCTCCACAACCCGTTAAGGGTTGTCAATTTCCATATTACAACATGGGCTTCTCACCAAGCTGTCAAACGTAAGAAAGGTCTTTTTTTATCTACTTCAATTCACAATCCAACAATATGCAGGTCTTAAAATTCGGAGGTACTTCCGTAGCCAACGCAGAAAATATAAACAAGGTCGTTCAGCTGGTGCGGGAGGCCCTGACCAACGACAGGACCATCCTCGTGGTTTCCGCGCTGGGCGGCGTCACGGATATGCTGATCCAGGCTGGTCTGTCCGCCGCCGCGGGAGAAGAATCCTACAAAGAACGCCTCCATGCAGTGGAGCAGCGCCACCTGGAGGCTGTAAAGCAACTCCTCCCCCTCACCCGCCAAAGCAGCGTCCTGAGCCAGGTGAAAACAAAATGCAACGAGATCGAGGACATCTGCAACGGCGTATTCCTCCTCAGCGAGCTGTCGGACCGCACGCGCGATAAGATCGTCAGCTATGGGGAGCTGCTCTCTTCCCTCATCATCTCTGCCAGGTTTGATGCCCTGGACATTCCCAACACCTGGAAAGATTCCAGGCAGCTCATCAGCACGGATTCCCACTTCGGCTATGCCGCCGTGGACTTCCCGGTCACCAACCAAAAGATCCGGGAGTTCTTCGACACGACAAAAGGTGACCTCTTCATCCTCCCCGGCTTCATAGCCTCCGACAGCAAAGGCATCACCACTACCCTGGGCAGAGGTGGCTCCGATTATACGGCAGCTATCCTGGCGGCGGCAACAGACGCCGCTATGGTAGAGATCTGGACGGACGTATCCGGTATGATGACAGCCGACCCCCGCCTGGTCTCCAACGTAAAGGTCATTCCACACATCTCCTACCAGGAAGCAATGGAGCTGTCTCATTTCGGGGCCAAAGTGATCTACCCCCCCACTATTCAACCCGTGATGGCAAAAGGTATCCCCGTCCGGATAAAGAACACCTTCTCGCCGGCCGACGCAGGCACGGTAATAGAATTCGGCACCCTCCGCAATGGCAGCAGCATCCGGGGTATTTCCAGCATCGGAAAGATCGCCCTGCTCAGCCTGGAAGGCAGCGGTATGGTAGGCATTCCCGGTTTCTCCAAACGCCTCTTCGAAGCCCTTTCCAACGAAAAGATCAACGTCATCCTCATCACCCAGGGCTCTTCCGAACATTCCATCTGCGTAGGTGTCGAAGAAGCTTTTGCAATGGAAGCCAAGGCAGCCGTGGACAATGTCTTCAGCCATGAGATAGAAACAGGTAAGGTAGAGCCCCTCATCATAGAAAAACACCTTTCCATCGTGGCCCTGGTAGGCGACCAGATGAAAAGCCACCCCGGCGTCAGCGGCAAAATGTTCGGCGCGCTGGGTCGCAACGGCGTCAATGTCCGGGCCATCGCCCAGGGATCTTCCGAGAGGAATATCTCCGCCGTCATCGCCGCCGCGGATGTGAAAAAAGCCATCAACGTCCTGCATGAAGAGTTCTTTTCCACCACCTACAAGCAGGTCAACCTGTTTATCACGGGCGCAGGCAATGTAGGTCGCCGCCTGATCGATCAGCTCCGGCAGCAACAGTCCTACCTGCTGGAACAGCTGCGCCTCCAGGTCCGGGTCATCGGCCTGGCCAACAGCCGGAAAATGGTCTTCAATGACAATGGCATCCCCCTCGACAGCTGGAAACAAGCCCTGGAAGACGGCCTCCCCATGAACCTGCCGGATTGGGTGGAAGGCATCACTTCCAGGAACCTGCGCAACGCCGTCTTTGCGGACATCACGGCCAACCAGGACGTGGCCGCCTGCTACGACAGCCTTCTGCAGAAAAGCATCTCCGTAGTCGCCTGTAATAAGATCGCCTGCTCCTCGCCCTACGGCTACTACAGACGCCTGAAAGACCTCTCCCGCGAATATAACTCCCTTTTCCTCTTCGAGACCAACGTAGGCGCCGGCCTCCCCGTCATCGGAACGCTCAACGACCTGCTCCGCAGTGGCGACAAGGTCGGTCGCATCGAGGCAGTGTTAAGCGGAACCCTGAATTTTGTCTTCAATCATTACAATGGAGAAAAACCCTTCACGGACGTGGTGCGCCAGGCCCAGGAAGAAGGATACACAGAGCCGGACCCCCGCCTGGACCTCAGCGGAACGGATGTCATGAGAAAAATAATGATCCTGGCCAGAGAGGCGGGTGAAAAGATGGAGATGGAAGACATAGAGAACAACACCTTCCTGCCCGAATCCTGCCTCAAAGGCAGTGTGGAAGACTTCTACAAAGCCATGGCCGGAGAAGAAGAACATTTTAAGGCATTATATGATTCCGCCGCAAAAGCCGGTAAAAAGCTGAAATTCGTAGCTCGCTATCAGCAGGGCAAGGCGTCTGTCGGCCTTCAGCACATCGATCCCCGGCAGGACCTGTATCACCTGTACGGAAAGGACAACGTTGTCCTCTTCTACACCGATCGGTACACGGAACAGCCCCTGGTGATAAAAGGAGCCGGCGCCGGCGCCGAAGTGACGGCCTCGGGCGTCTTCGCGGATATCATCCGGGCCGCCAGACTCTAAACCCTAACCAGGCACCACGAACAACCAACCAAACAATATGAACGAAATTATCATAAAATGCCCCGCCACCGTCGCCAACCTGGTTTGCGGTTTCGACGTGCTGGGAATGGCCCTGGAAGAACCTTACGACATTATGGAAGTAAGCCTCCTGGACGAGCCCGTCATTCGCATCACCAGTAAGGACGGCTTCCCCCTTCCCTCCGACCCCGCACTCAACACAGCCGGCGCCCCCCTGCTCGCCATGCAGGAAGAACTGGGAAGACCCGTCGGCTTCGGGCTGGTCATCCATAAAAAGATCAAGCCCGGCAGCGGCGTGGGTAGCAGTGCCGCCAGCGCCGCCGGCGCCGTGGTTGCCGCCAATCACCTGCTGGGAAACATCTTTTCGAAGGAAGACATGGTCCGCTTCGCCATGTTCGGTGAAAAAGTGGCCTCAGGCGTCAAGCACGCCGATAACATCGCCCCCTGCATCTATGGCGGCATCACCCTCATCCGGTCCATATTCCCGTTAGACATCATATCCATTCCTGCCCCCCTTCTCCACGTCACCGTCGTCCACCCGCAAATAGAGGTCAGGACCTCGGACGCACGCCAGATCCTCCGCAAGGAGGTACTGCTGAAAGACGCTATCCGGCAATGGGGCAACATCGCCGGCCTGGTAGCCGGCTTCATGAAGAATGACTATGAGCTGATTGGCCGCTCGCTGGAAGACGTGATCATAGAACCCGTTCGCAGTATGCTCATCCCCGGCTTCGACCAGGTCAAAAGCCAGTGCAAGGAGGCAGGCGCCCTCGGAGGCGGCATCTCGGGATCAGGCCCCTCCATCTTCATGCTGAGTAAAGACAGACATACCGCAGCAGCCGTGGAACAGGTCATGAAAACCATCTACGACCAGATAGGTCTCGATTACCACACTTACGTCACCACCATCAACCACGAAGGAGTAAAAATACTATCCCCACATGCGCTACTATAGTCTCAACCATCCCGCTGAAAAAGTTAGCTTTAAGGAAGCCACCATCAGGGGACAAGCGCCCGACAAAGGCCTCTATTTCCCGGAACAGATCCCCGTCCTGCCGGCAGATCTCATAAAAAATATCAGCGCGCACTCCCACGAGGACATCGCCCTGCAGGTGATCCGTCCTTACGTAGGCGATACCATCCCGGAAAATGAGCTCCGCCGCATCGTCTCGGAAACCATTGACTTCCCCTTTCCCCTGGTACCCGTCACCCCCGGCATCAGCTCCCTGGAACTATTCCACGGCCCTACCCTGGCATTCAAGGACGTGGGCGCCCGCTTCATGAGCCGCTGCCTGGGATATTTTGTGAAAGACACGCACCAGGAAGTGACAGTGCTCGTGGCTACTTCCGGCGACACAGGCGGCGCCGTCGCCAGCGGCTTCTATGACGTGGAAGGGGTGAACGTGGTCATACTCTATCCCTCCGGCAAGGTCAGCAGCGTACAGGAATTACAGCTCACTACCCTGGGAAAGAATATCTCCGCCCTGGAGGTCAGCGGCACCTTCGATGACTGCCAACGGATGGTAAAAACAGCTTTTGCAGACCCGGATCTCAACCGCGCCCTATTCCTCACCTCCGCCAACTCTATCAATGTCGCCCGCTGGCTGCCCCAGCAATTCTACTATTTCTTTGCCTACCGGGCTTGGACGGAAAAAGCCCACCCGCCCGTGATCAGCGTCCCCAGTGGCAACTTCGGCAATATTTGCGCCGGCCTCCTGGCCCATCGCTCCGGCCTGCCCGCACAACATTTTATCGCTGCCTGTAATGCCAATGATACGGTGCCATCCTTTCTGCAGACAGGACAATATTCCACCAGGCCCGCCATCCCCACCCTCTCTAACGCCATGGACGTGGGGGACCCCAGCAACTTCGTCCGCATCCTGGAAATTTTTGCCCACGAATTCAGCTCCCTGAAAAAAGTATTGTCCAGCTACAGCATCACCGACGAAGAAACACGCGCCACCATCCGCGACGTCTACAAAAAGTATCACTATCTCGCTGACCCCCACGGCGCCGTAGGCTTCCTTGCCCTGGAAAAATACCTGGCAGGACACCCTGGTGAAAAAGGCATTTTCCTGGAGACCGCCCACCCGGTGAAATTCTATGACGCAGTGGAATCCGAGACAGGAGAAAAAGTGCCCCTACCCGACAACGTTAAGATCCTGTTGGGCAAAGAAAAGATCAGCACGAAGATCAGCCCGGATTTTTCAGCATTGAAAAATTTTCTGCTGGCATAAGACACGAATGCTCATTTTTAACCTTAAATTTATCCCGTACAAGCTATTCCTCATCTTCATATTCCAAACTTCCTTTGCAAACAGCTAGCTCTCCAGGCCGCCTTTCCGGCCTGGACCACCTCCGCGCCTTAGCTATTATGCTGGTTTTCGTTTACCATTACCGCATCTTCGGCCATCCGCCGCTCCTGGATGAGATGGGCAGCTTCGGATGGACAGGAGTAGACCTTTTTTTTATTCTCAGCGGCTACCTCATCGGCGGTCAGCTCTTCCGCAGAATGGCCCATCATCAACCCCTTTCCTATGGAGAATTTTATTTCAAACGTTTCTTTCGCATCGTTCCCGCCTACCTGGTCATCGTCGCGCTTTATTTCATCATCCCCGCCTTTAAGGAACGCAGCGAGCTCCCGCCCCTTTGGCGCTTCCTCACCTTCACCCAAAATTTCGGATTGGACATTTTCAACAAAGGCGCCTTCTCCCACGCCTGGTCGCTTTGCATCGAAGAACAGTTCTACCTGTTGCTGCCCCTGTTCCTCCTGTTCGGCACTGGCCCAAAGAAAAAGCTGATCTGGCTCCTTCCGGCATTCTTCCTGCTCGGCTTTATCCTCCGTATCTACAGTTGGTATCATTTCCTCCAGCCCCTGCTGGATACGCCGGAACATACGGGCTTTGGACAGGCCTATTACAAGTATATTTATTACCCCACCCACACCCGCCTGGATGGACTGCTGGTGGGCTTGTCCCTGGCGGCTTTAAACCACTTCCGCCCCGGCGCCTGGCAGAAGATCACCCGCCATGGCAACGCACTCCTGATCGCCGGCCTGCTGCTCTCAACAGGCGCCTGGTGGATCTGCCACGACGAAAAACAATACAGCTTCAGCGGCGCCGTCTTTGGCTTCCCGGTCATCTCCCTCGCCTATGGCGTCCTGGTCCTGGCAGCGCTTAGCCCATCATCCGTCCTATACCGCCATGCCGCTGGCCTCACCCGCTGGATAGCGACCCTTTCCTATTCCATTTACCTCACGCACAAACAGCTGATCCATCTTACCCACCAGGTGCTGGCGCCGCACGGCATCGGGAATGACACCTATACCTCATTCTGGATCTGCGTGGGAATATCCCTTATAGGAGGATGGATCCTCCACCTGGCGGTAGAAAGACCCTTCCTGAAATATAGAGATCATTTGTTGTCCGGTCGTCAGCTACCCCAGCTTTTCAAGACGGAAGTCTAATCGCTTGTCCTTCTTGAAATACTCCAGGATCATGACAGAACCCGCCTTGGCCGGGAACACCTTTAATGTGCTGGCCTTGGACTTCAATGGTATCTTATCGGTGGTGAACTTGCTGCCGTTATACTTGATGGCATTAAAGGTCTGCCCTTTGTAGTCCGAGCTCCGCTCATAGTCGCTGTAACACACGGCAAAATTGGAATTGTCCGCCTCACCCGTGGTAAAGTCATAGTCGAAAGCTCCGATCATCTTCAGGTAAATGGCAAGCGTGTGCTGGCTGTTATAGTCGGACGCAACCCCGGCTATGGCCGTATTGTTCGTCTTATCATAAATGGTGGCCCCCTTCACCTTGTATTTGCCGTCGAATTCCATCATCACCATATCCGTAACGACGATCTTGGTAACACCCATATTCCCGCCGGCAAGCACGCTGAGCGCAATTCCGCCGGCACTCGCCTGGCGTTTGTATCCCTCGCCCACAATGAACATCTTGTGATCCGGCGTGCGTATCACTTTATGGATATAAAGAAACCCCACATCGTCGATCTTGCCCTTCCTGTTCGTAGCCAGGTATTTCGAAAAATCTTCCGTCCAGCTGTTGTAGGTCTTGTTCACGAACTTGCCTGCAGTCGTCATCTCATAGATAGCCAGCCCCTTGCTGAAATCCTTGCCGACATTGTCATCCTTATCATAATAAGGCCCGATCACCAGCACATTGGCCGTTCCTTCCAGGGGAGCGACATAGGTCGGCATCAGCTTATAGTTATCCGCGGCATAATCGATATCGAATTGCTTCTTCTTTGTCACGAAGTTGATGCCTACCAGGTGGGTGGTTACATTTCCGCTCAATGCATGGTTCTTCTTCAACACTTCCAGTATGATCAGGCTGTCCGTCGCGCCCAGGTATTCCGCAAAGGCATACTTCTCCGCATCGTCAGAAGGCACATAGGTCCATTGCTTCTTGTACTCGGATGAATAATAATCCACCTCATAGGTCCGCTGCTTGCCATCCCGCATGGGCAGCACGGATACATACCCCTGGTTGCCGATGTCGAAGACATTCTTGTTCATCCCTTCGTCTGTATGCATCGTTTCATATTGCTTCATAAGAGCATCCGTCTTTTTGTCATAGCCCCTGCTGTAGGTGTTCTTCAATTTTCCATCCATGTCGTAGATCTTCATGTCCAGCGTCTTCTCGTCCTCATTCTTGAAAAGGAAAGAGATGCTGTTGCCATTATAGGAGGATTCCAGCAGGTTCAGCTTCTTCGTATCCTCGAATTTTATGCTCCTCACTTTGTTCAAATTCTCGTCCAGGATCTGAAGGGTATACTCGTTCGTGTGCTTGTCGATCTTATCACTCTGGTACAGGAAGAAATAGCCCTTTATCTGACCCTGGCTGGATATGGTGCCGCTATTCCTTAAATAGGCGGAGTATACCTTGTCGATGCTCAGCTTGCTTTGCGCGAAAGCCGCTTCGCTCATCAGGCCGGACGCGGCCGCCAGCAGCAGTAAAAAGAAAAGTTTCTTGGTGTGTGACATTGTATGGGTGGGTTTGGGTTTAATTTTTCATCAGGCGCTCGCTCTGCTCATAAGCATTCTTAAACGGCGTATAACCATCCATTTGCGGATGGTGTTGCTTTAAATAGTAATAATTGATCGATGCTATGTCCTCCAGGTAAAGGCGCTGGATGAACTGTAACAACAGGTTGTAATTCGCCGGATAGCCCGGAGAAGGCAGTTCGATCACCTTGCTCAACGTATGGGCCTTCTGGGCGGCATAGATCCCATTGAACAATCTCCCGATCTGGCTCACCAGGTAGGCGTCGCCCGGTGTCTTCTGTAATAATTCCAGGGTAAGGTACAGGCTCCTGGTATAGTTGTCCGCCACGAAAGCATATTCGATGGTCTCATAGTGGAAAATGCGTTGAAGAGACGTAAAATTCACGGAATCCAGGGCATATTGTACGGCGCCGGACTGCGTCCATCCTTTCATAAGATTTACCAGCAGGGCCGTCCGCTTCCGGCAGTCAGGATGGGTTTTCAGGGAATCCGCCATCGCCGTATCCGTGGTCAGCGCATGGCCGCCAAGCAACCCATCGTTCCGCGCAGTCCATTTCTTACGGAAAGGATAGGCTGCCGCATTGAACATGGCAGGCAGGCAAACAGCCGTATTCAGCGTGTCGGCATCGATAACATCCAGCAACGCCAGCGTGCTCAGCGCGCCGGAAAGGGCAAATCTCGTATGACGCATCAGCTGGACCGCCATGGAATCCGCCTGTGCCTCATGGTCCCGGCTATGACGGCGGCTGTCAAAGGTCAATCCCTTTACCAGGCTTTGCACCTGCTCATGCTTCTGGTACTCCGATCGCTTGATCCTCCGCAACTCCGCCTGCACCTCCTCCGAATTGATGGCAGTCACATAATGGTCGATGCTGTTCTCCGAATGACGCAGGAGGAGATGGGCCATCTCATGGCACAACACGAAAGCCGCCTGGCTCTCATCCTCCAGGCGCTCAAAAAGCCCCATATTGAACAGGATGATCCCCTCCCCTATATAAGCCGCATTGGGAATATCGCTCCGGGAAAAATAACAGGACAAGGGTACATTGGCCAACGAAGGATTGGCCTGTCTGATCACCCCTACAAGGCGATCCAGGTAATCCTGTGCTACCCTGGAAGTATAGATCTCCTTCTTATCAAATTTTTCCTTAATATTTTCCCAGCGATGCTGATAGGCTTCCACCAGGTCTTTTCTGTTCGTGGAAGGCAGCTTGTCGAGATTTTCCTTGTATTGGCGAAGATACTTTTGCGAAAGATTGGTAAGGAAAAGATCGTCCTGGGCAGCAGGAGAAAAATCCTTCACCTGCGACTGCGCTGACAGACAGGTAAAAAGGAGGAACAGTACAGTGAATAGCGCACAGGGCGCGCCAGTGGGTTTAGTCAAAAGGGTTAAATATTTATCGTAGCACCAACGGTATTCAGGGCGGATTATTTCACAAGTTAACCTTCAGCCCCTTTAATGTGGAAAAAATAATTTTTTCGCCTATCCGGATTTCTGTGCAGGTAAAGTTCTCCCAGGATCAGCGTGTTGAAAATTAACGTAAATTTCTATATATTTTGTGATCCCATCCTATCCAAATATCTTCGTCACTGAGACGTTTTAAAACAACAAGGGCCCTTACCAAATGAAAAACAATCACTTACTGCTTTTCCTTCTGGCGCTGTCGTTGCACGGGACCGTCTTTTCACAGGCCATTTGCGGCTTCGACGAGGTACATCACCAACGATTGCAGACCGATGCCGGCTATCGCCAGCGCGTCCAGGCAGGAGAAGCTGCCATTCGTCAATATATCCTGCAGCATCCACGACTCGGCCAATCAAGACCCATTGCCGTAAATAAAGCAGGCGCGCCCGTTACTACCCTCGGCGGACCTCCCTATACCATTCCTGTAGTCGTTCACATCGTGCATACGGGTGGCGCTATCGGCACGATCTACAATCCCACCGATGCGCAGATCCAGGGTGCCATTGACTATCTGAACGCGGTCTATAACGGCACCTATCCCACGCTCTCGGGTGGCGCAGGCGACCTCGGCATCCAGTTCGTCCTGGCCAAACGGGACCCCAATTGCAATCCGACAACAGGCATCAATCGCATCGACGGCTCCAGCCTCGCCAATTACGTCTCCGGGGGGGTCAGGACACAGACAGGTCAGCCGGGCACGGACGATATCAATGTAAAGAACCTCATCCGCTGGGACCCCACCCAATACTACAACGTGTGGGTAGTGGATAAGATCAATGGAGCCGACGGCACGTCGGGTCAGTTCATAGCCGGCTACGCTTACTTCCCCGGAGCCCCCGCCAGCCTCGACGGCATCGTCATGCTGGCCACCCAGATGATCACTGGACAGAAGACCCTTCCGCATGAGATCGGTCACGCATTCAATTTATACCACCCCTTCGAAGGATCCACCGACGTCAGTTCCTGCCCTCCTAATACCAACAACAGTTGCAGCCTGGACGGCGACCAGGTCTGCGATACAGACCCGATTTCCGAGAACATCAGCGGTGGTATCATAGATTTTAGCTGCAGGTCATCATCCACCGTCAACCCCTGCGCCACTCCCGCAGGCACAAAGTACAGCATCAATACGGAAAGCAATTACATGAACTATACGAATTGCTACACCCTCTTTACAGCCGGGCAAAAGACCCGGATGCTGGCCGCTGCAGCAGGAGCCGCACGCGTCAGCCTCACCACATCGCTGGGAGGCACCGCCCCCAACGCAGGCTCCAGCCCCTGTATCCCGAAGATCAATTTCGAGGTCGACAGTGACCAGGAGAGGGAAACGACCGCCGCCACTTCCGGTTGCCGTGCATATAAGGACTACACCTTCAACATGATCATCGGTAATTCACCATCCGCCACCACCACCGCAACATTAAGCGTCAACGCCGGCGGCACCGCGAAAATGGGGTTGGATTTTGATATCACCACCAATGGCAGTTTCGCCAGCCCTTCGATGACCCTCACCTTCCCATCAGGGTCGATCACCATGCAACCCTTTACCATCCGCATATACGATGACGCCAGCGTCAACGGGACCCGCAGCTTCGTATTGAGCTTTACAGTCAACAATGGTGGAGGCAATGCAGTGGCGGGAAATGGTATTCCTACCCTGACCTTCACCATTAAAGACAATGATTCGGCCCCTACTTCCGGTACCTCCACGGGGACAGCCAGCCTTGGCAACTCCGTCTCTGGCATCACGGAAACCCCCTTTGACGGCACAGCCGCTTCACAACGCGCTCAATTCCTGTACAAAGCATCCGAGCTCACCGCAGGAGGGCTCGCCGCAGGTCCCATCACAGGCATCACTCTGCAGGTAGCCGCCAAGCACAGTATCCGCGCTTTCGCCAACCTCAATATCAAGATAGGTACAGCCAGCGTAAGCTATCTGGTCAATGGCGTTGTAACAGTTGGTTCCGGCATGACGGTGGTAAAAACCTTATCCTCGTACAACACCGTCGCAGGTGCAAATACGTTTATGTTCGACAATCCTTATATCTGGGATGGAACAAGCAATCTGGTCGTGGAATTTTGCTATGACAATATCACTGCAGCGCCGGGAGATGGCGGCGACCAGGTGGCTTATTACCCCGACGGAGGCACCTCGGCCCAAGGCAACATGTTCTGGCAGGACAGTATCAACTGCTCCCAGGCTTTTTCCACCGTCAACGCCTATGGCAACGGTCTCAAGCCGAGAATGAATTTCCTGTACGGCATCCCCGCTACCATAGTACAGACAGCCCTCAACTCCTCCGTTCAGCAATACCTGGGTCCTAATGCGGATATTTACTTCTATGACCAGGTCAATGGCCAGTTGATGGCCAGGATTCACAACCTCACCTCTTTCGACTACGGCTGCACCCAGGTGATCATCGATCGCCAGGGCACCGGCGCCAGCCAGTTCTGGAATAACACGCCGGCCAATTACCTGATGAACAAGACTTTCAGGGTATTGCCCACCACGAATAATGCCACGGGCAGCTATGACATCACCCTCTTTTATACACAGGCGGAAGTCAACGGCTGGCAGACAGCCACCGGGCAAAACCTCAGCAATATCCAGTTGGTAAAGGTCGGCACAAAGATCTCCGACGTCACGCCTGCCAACCCCGGCGGCGCCGGCACAGTGGTCACGGGCGCCCCTGCCATCGGGACGCTGGGCGCCAACACATCGCTGACATATACCTTCACCACTGGCTTCTCCGGCTTTGGAGCAGGCGTCCCTGCCGTGGCCCTGCCTGTCGGCCTGCTGGACTTCGAAGGAAAACTACATGGGCAGAATGTAGGCCTGCAATGGACCACCACCTGGGAACAGAACACCAACAACTTTGGCGTCGAAAGGTCCTACGACGGCATAAGCTTCGGGAACATCGCCTTTGTACCCGCCATCGTCAACAGCAACTCGCCGCACCAATATATTTTTACCGATACGTCCGTTGCGCATGAGAAAAACTACTACCGCCTAAAGCAGACAGATCTGGACGATCAATTTACTTACAGCAAGGTCATCCAGGTGAATGGCAGCGCTGCCACCAATCCATTCACCGCATCGCCCAGCCCCTTCACCACCGGGGTCGACATCCTGTTCGCCGGGCCCCCCGCAGGAAAAACAAGCATCCGGCTGCTGGATATGACCGGAAGATCGCTCCTACGGCAGGACAACACACCCGCAGGCCAGCGGCTCATACACGTCGACCTCTCCAGCCTCAGCCTGCCGGCGGGGATCTACCTGCTGGAAGTCCGTACAGCCGCCAACACCTACATCAGTAAAATAGAAAAAGCCGGGCATTAGCCCGGCTTACGTATTATTCATCAGTTAGCGAGAGACGACAGTTTAATCAAACTTCAAGTCCAACCCTAACCCGCGCAATTCATGTACCAATACATTGAAGGACTCGGGAATTCCCGCTCTTGGAATATTGTCACCCTTCACGATGGACTCATAGGTCTTGGCCCTTCCGATGATATCATCAGACTTCAGGGTCAACAGCTCCTGCAGGATATTGGAAGCGCCATAGGCTTCGAGTGCCCATACTTCCATTTCCCCAAAACGCTGACCGCCAAACTGTGCCTTACCACCCAGCGGCTGCTGCGTGATCAGGCTATACGGTCCGATGCTACGTGCGTGCATCTTATCGTCCACCATGTGGTGCAGCTTAATGATATAGATGATCCCTACGGTAGCTTTCTGGTCAAAGCGCTCGCCCGTTTCACCGTCATAAAGATAGGTATGTCCAAAGCTCGGTAACCCCGCCTTCGAAATATGCTCGGCGATCTCTTCCACCGTGGCTCCGTCGAAGATGGGCGTGGCGAATTTCACTCCCAGCTTCTCTCCTGCCCAGCCAAGCACAGTCTCATAGATCTGTCCCAGGTTCATACGGGAAGGTACGCCCAGCGGGTTCAGCACCACGTCCACAGGCGTTCCGTCTTCCAGGAAAGGCATGTCTTCAGCCCTTACGATCTTGGCGACGATACCCTTGTTTCCGTGACGGCCGGCCATCTTATCACCCACTTTCAGCTTACGCTTGACGGCTAAGTATACTTTGGCCAGCTTCAATACGCCTGCGGGTAATTCGTCCCCGATGGAGATATTGAACTTTTCTCTTTTATAGCGGCCCAGCTCTTCATTGTACTTGATGCTGTAGTTATGCAGCAGGATGTTGATCCCGTCATCAGTCTTGGCATCACCCGTCCAGCCCAGAGGATTGACGTTGAGATAGTCAATGCCAGCCAGGTTCTTGGCAGTGAATTTAGCGCCCTTACCGATCTGTACTTCGCCGAAGTTGTTGTTCACACCGGCAGAGACATGCTCCTTCAGTAACACCTGCAGCTTGCTCAGCAACACGTCCATCAGGTCAGCCGTATTCTTCTCGTGTACTTTCTCGATCTTCTCCAGGGCGGCTTTTTCACGCACCTTGGCATTCTTATCCTTCTTGGCGCGTTGGAACAGCTTCTTGCTGATCACCACACCTTCCGTGCCGCTGGGAGCTTTCAGGGAAGCATCCTTCGCATCACCGGCTTTGTCGCCGAAGATGGCGCGGAGCAGCTTCTCTTCCGGAGTCGGATCACTTTCGCCTTTGGGAGTGATCTTGCCGATCAGGATATCCCCTTCCTTGATCTGGGCGCCTACACGGATGATACCGTTCTCGTCCAGGTCCTTGGTTGCCTCTTCCGAGACGTTGGGAATATCAGGGGTCAACTCTTCTTCACCCAGCTTGGTGTCGCGGACCTCCAGTTCGTATTCGGAGATATGCACGGAGGTGAAAAGGTCTTCCTTCACCACCTTCTCGCTGATCACGATGGCATCCTCAAAGTTGTAACCCTTCCAGGGCATGAAAGCCACTTTCAGGTTACGGCCAAGAGCCAGCTCACCATCCTGTACGGCGTATCCTTCCGTGAGGAAGTCGCCTTCCTTTACCTTCTGGCCCTTCTTGACGGCAGGCTTCAGGTTGATACAGGTTTCCTGGTTGGTCTTGATGAACTTGGTCAGCTTGTATATTTTCAGGTCTTCTTCAAAAGACACCAGCTTCTGCTGTTCATTACGGTCATAACGGACATGGATTTCGTTGGCATCCACGAACTCCACGATCCCGTCGCCTTCCGAGTGGATCTGGATGCGTGCGTCGCGCGCCGCCTTGGCTTCCAGGCCTGTGCCGACAATCGGCATTTCAGGACGGATCAGGGGCACAGCCTGACGTTGCATGTTCGATCCCATCAGCGCACGGTTGGCGTCATCATGCTCAAGGAAAGGGATCAGGGAAGCGCTCAAACCAACGATCTGGTTCGGAGCTACGTCCATATATTCCACCTCTCCCTTGTCCAGGATCGGGAAGTCACCCGTCTGGCGGGAAACGATCTTATCTTCAACGAAGTTACCCTTCTCATCCAGGGCGATATTCGCCTGGGCGATCTTGGCTACGTCCTCTTCCTCAGCACTGAGGTAGGTCAGCTTCTTCAGCTCTACCTTTCCGTCCTGCACCTTACGATAGGGAGTCTCGATAAAGCCCATTTCGTTGATCTTGGCGTGGACACAGAGGGTGGATATAAGCCCGATATTCGGTCCTTCCGGAGTTTCGATGGTACAAAGACGCCCGTAGTGGGAGTAGTGTACGTCACGAACTTCAAAGCCGGCACGCTCACGGGAGAGACCGCCCGGTCCGAGCGCGGAGATACGGCGTTTGTGCGTGATCTCGCTCAGGGGATTGGTCTGGTCCAGGAACTGGGACAGCTGCGAAGTACCAAAGAATGAGTTGATGACGGAAGACAACGTACGTGCGTTGATCAGGTCCACCGGAGTGAAGACCTCATTGTCACGGACGTTCATACGCTCGCGGATAGTCCTCGCCATACGGGCCAGACCTACACCGAACTGGGCGTACAATTGCTCCCCTACCGTACGGACACGACGGTTGCTAAGATGATCGATGTCGTCGATCTCAGCCTTGGCATTGGTCAGACGCACGAGATACTTGATGATCTCGATCATGTCTTCCTTCGTCAGTGTCTTCTGATCCAGGGGCTGGTTCAGGTTCAGCTTGCGGTTGATCTTATAACGGCCTACTTCGCCCAGATCATAACGCTTGTCGCTGAAGAACAGCTTATCGATAATACCTCTCGCAGTCTCGTCATCAGGAGCGTCAGCACCGCGCAATTGACGATAGATATGCTGAACGGCTTCCAGCTCGGAGTTGGAGGTATCCTTGTTCAAAGTATTGTAGATGATGGCATAGTCGCCGCCAACGTCTTCCTTCTGGATAAAGACGCTCTTTACGTCCATTTCCACCACCATGTCGATGGCTTCTTCGTCCAGGATGGTATCGCGCTCCAGCACGATCTCATTCCGCTCGATGGACACGACCTCGCCGGTATCCTCATCGACGAAATCTTCCACCCAGGTCCGGAGAACACGGGCGGCCAACTTCTTGCCGATGTATTTCTGGAGGAGCTTCTTGTCGGCTTTCACCTCGTCGGCCATGCCGAACAGCTCCAGGATATCTTTATCCGTCTCATACCCGATGGAACGCAACAGGGTAGTGACAGGGAATTTCTTCTTACGGTCGATATAGGCGTACATCACGTTGTTGATGTCCGTGGCAAACTCCATCCAGGCGCCCTTGAAAGGGATCACGCGGGCCGAGTAGATCTTGGTCCCGTTGGGGTGGATGGACTGGCCGAAGAATACCCCGGGGCTGCGGTGCAGCTGGGATACAACCACACGTTCCGCTCCGTTGATCACGAACGTACCGCGGGGAGTCATGTAGGGAATGTTCCCAAGGAACACGTCCTGCACGATGGTTTGGAAGTCCACATGCTCTTCATCATTACAGCTCAGACGCAGCTTCGCCTTCAGCGGAACAGCGTAGGTCAGCCCACGCTCCATACACTCCTCGATCGTATAACGGGGAGGGTCAATGAAGTAATCCAGGAACTCCAGCATGAAAATATTCCGCGTATCAGTGATCGGGAAATTCTCTTTGAACACCTTGAACAAACCTTCGATGTTACGCTTGTCCGGGGTGGTCTCTAGCTGAAAAAATTCTTTAAATGATTGGATCTGCACTTCCAGAAGATCAGGGGTCTCGGCAAGGTGCTTGATTTTACCGAAATTGATCCTGTTTTGCAATTTTGTTGAAGACATATTGATTAAAACCGGTTTTTAATGATTCGTGCTCAAAATCGTCTGCCGCCCATTGAATCATCGATAATTGATTATCAATGATTTATATCTATAAACAAATCTTAACGTCACATAACTTTAGGGAAACGGACCGCAAAGTTAAGGAATTAGCAATAAAAATCAAAATACCCCTGACTTTTTAAGCCAGGGGTAAAATAAGTCTCCGATCCCAAAAACTATTGGATCTCTACTTCAGCGCCAGCTTCTTTCAGCTTAGCGACCAGTGCGTCGGCATCAGCCTTGCTGACACCTTCCTTAACGGGCTTGGGAGCGCCGTCCACCAGGTCCTTAGCTTCCTTCAGTCCAAGACCAGTCAGATCCTTAACGATCTTCACAACGTTGAGCTTGTTAGCGCCAGCGGCTTTCAGGATCACGTTGAATGCGGTCTTTTCTTCCGGAGCAGCAGCGCCGGCAGCAGCAGGACCGGCAACAGCTACAGCAGCAGCTGCAGGCTCGATACCGTATTCTTCCTTCAGGATCTTTGCTAATTCGTTTACTTCTTTTACAGTCAGCCCGACCAGCTGCTCAGCAAATGCTTTTAAGTCTGCCATGATAATTAAAATTTTTTCCGCCTTCACAGCTATTCCGCTCCGGCGGAGGGTTTAAAAAAATTAGCCTTAGTTGGTTAGCCCCCAGGCCTGGGCTTTATCTTAGAGCTTCAGGCAGCACGCTACAAGCTGCAAACCTGAAAATCATACATTCTTTAAAGAACTATCTACTCCTATCCAATCCAGCTTGAAGCTTGTAGCTGGAAGCTTGCAGCTAATTGGCGGCTGCACGGTCTTCCAGCGCCTTGATCAGACCAGCCAGCTTGTTGCCCGCATTCAGGCCGCTGATAACGTTCTTCGCGGGTGATTGCAGCAACCCAATGATCTCGCCGATAAGGTCGTTCTTGCTCTTCAGCACAGTCAGGGTCTTCAATGAATCGTCCCCTGCAAATACGTCCCCGTCGATAAAGGCGGCTTTCAATGTCGGCCTTTCGAGGTTACCCGTCTTGCGGAAATCGCTGATGATCAGTGCAGGCTCCTTAGCGTTCTCCGAGAACAGCAGGGCCGTAACGCCATTCAGGGACTCGTATACGCCGGAAAAACGCTTGTCATCCAGGCCTTCCAGGGCTTTCTTGATCAAAGTGTTCTTGGCTACTTTCATCTCTACTTTCTTGTCAAAGCAGATCCGGCGCAGCTTACCCACCTGTTCTACAGTCAGTGACTCGGTATTGGTCACATAGAAGTTATTATATTGGTTGAACTTGTCTTTCAACAGCTCAATCACTTCATTTTTTTGATCTTTGTTCATTTGTTTTCGTTTTACGCCCCTTCTTTAGAGGCCACGGTGTCTGAATTTATTGATTCCTGAGGCTGTCAGCCTTTCGGCCGGTCGCCAGGGACCTGTCTAGTGTACAAAGGCTTTAGTGTCGATCGCAATGCCCGGGCTCATGGAGCTGGCCATAAATACGCTCTTGACATAGGTGCCCTTGGCAGTGGCCGGCTTGGCCTTGATGATCGCATTCAACAGCTCCTGGCTGTTTTCCACGATCTTCTCAGGAGAGAAGCTCACCCGGCCGATGCTGGCATGGATAATGCCCGCCTTGTCGACCTTAAATGCGATCTTACCACCCTTTACTTCATTCACGGCAGCCGCTACATCATTCGTCACCGTGCCCGTCTTCGGGTTGGGCATCAGGTTGCGGGGACCCAGCACCTTACCCAGCTTACCGATCTTCGGCATCACGGAAGGGGTAGCCACAATGACATCCACATCCACCCATCCGCCTTCGATCTTCTGGATATACTCGTCCAGCCCTACATAATCCGCACCCGCAGCCTTCGCATCAGCCTCCTTATCAGGCGTGCAAAGCACCAGCACCCGCTTGGTCTTACCCGTGCCATGAGGCAGGTTCACCGTACCACGGATAGATTGGTCCGCTTTCTTGGGATCAACTCCCAGACGCACATGCAGGTCGACAGAAGAGTCGAATTTCGTAATATTCACCTCTTTCACAAGAGACGAAGCGTCTTTGAGGGAGTAAACTTTATTTTTATCAACCTTCGCTGAGGCTGCTTTTCTTTTCTTTGTAATAGCCATTTCGTAATGTTTTTGGAGTTAAAAGTTAATTTGCCCAGGGAGCCGCACCCTCTACCGTGATACCCATGCTCCGGGCCGTACCGGCTACCATGCGCATGGCGCTTTCCACTGTAAAGCAGTTCAGGTCAGGCATCTTGTCCTTCGCAATAGCCTCCACCTGCGCCCAGGTTACTTTTCCAACTTTGTTACGATTTGGCTCCTTGCTGCCACTCTGTAATTTGGTAGCTTCCAGCAGCTGCACCGCCGCCGGAGGAGTCTTGATGATAAATTCGAAGGATTTATCCGTATAAACTGTGATGAGAACAGGGAGTACCTTCCCTATCTTATCCTGGGTCCTGGCATTGAATTGCTTACAGAACTCCATGATATTGATGCCTTTAGAACCTAAAGCAGGTCCAATAGGAGGTGCAGGATTGGCTTGACCGCCTTTGACCTGCAACTTGACATAACCGGTGATTTCTTTTGCCATGTTGCTTCTTTTTTTGGTGTTAACGTCCCCGCCAACCGGCGAAAACTCCCAATACAAAATTCCTAAAAGAACTATTTGGGGACGCAAAGGTAACAAATACCATGAAATTTGCAAACTTTTTAGCGCCCAATCTAGCCCCATCCCCGCCCTGCTCCGCCTCCCTGCAAACCATGAACCCCACAACCCCACGATATTTCGTCGCCCCCCCTCGCCCCTCCGTGGCCCGCAGGCAGCTATATGCCTGTAGCCGCCTTACCTTTCCTACGGTAGGGGAGATATGCCACTGCCCGGCATCAGTCCCCGCCCAATTTGCAAAAAAGCCCATCGGAGATGGAAAGTACAGCGGCGGAAGGCTATATAGCTGCCGATAACGAGTAAAGGAAAAACATTCAACGCCTAAACAAACTAACCTAAACAAGCCCCTAACCAAACCCTAACCCACACACGGATTATGAACATTTTGTAGAGAAATTTTTTCGTCATTTTTTTCTATTTGAATTTTTCTGACTAACTTTTGCGTTAATAATTCCCATTAAATTCTCATAACAACTTAAAACGCTCAACAAACTATGTCAAAGTCTAAGAAAAAGCCGGCTAAAAAGGCTGCCCCTAAAAAGGCCGCTAAAAAGAAATCAGCTCCTAAAAAAGCCGTGAAGAAGGCTGCCAAAAAAGCTGTGAAAAAAGCCGCTAAGAAAAAAGCCGCTCCTAAAAAGAAAGCTGCCCCCAAGAAAAAGGCCGCTCCTAAGAAAAAAGCTGCCCCCAAGAAAAAGGCAGCCCCTAAAAAGAAGGCCGCTCCAAAGAAAGCAGCCCCAAAAAAGGCCGCTCCTAAAAAAGCAGCTAAAAAGAAAGCTGCCCCCAGGCCCAAGCCCGCTCCAGTTCCTCCGACTCCCGAAGTGTCCGAGCCTATCATGCCCGAAACACCTGAAGAGCCGACGACATCTTTCGGTTTTGACAACGACAATAACGATAATTGACAACTACGGTCATAAAGGAACAAAAGAAGCTGCCCCAATAACGAGGCAGCTTCTTCCTTCTTAATGATGTTCAATTAAAAAGGCTGCCCCTTTTTGAGACAGCCCTGTTATTATAATTTTATCTGATCTTCTCTTCGCTTACGAGATCTTCTCCACCTGCATGTAGTTCAGCTCCACCGGTGTGCTGCGGCCGAAGATCTTCACAGTAACTTTCAATTTCTTCTTCTCGTCATTCACCTCTTCTATAATACCGTTGAAATCATTAAACGGCCCTTCGATGATCTTGATCGTCTCACCAATGATGAACGGCTCGCTCATGCTCATGCCGCCAGATTCCGCCATTTCATCCATCTTACCCAGCATCTTGTTCACTTCAGCCTTACGAAGTGCGATAGGATTTTCCTTACCCAGGAAATGAATGACGCTATTGGTATTCTTGATCGCCTCCCGCAGGTCATCACCCAGCTTGCCTTCCGTAACCTCGATCATCACATATCCGGGATAATAGTTACGCTCACGCATCACTTTCTTACCATTCTGTACCTTATAGACCTTCTCTACAGGAAGGAACACTTGCTTTACCACTTCACCCCATCCTCCACGGGAGATCTCTTTGTCAAGATACTCCTTCACCTTACGCTCCTTGCCACTGACCACGCGCAGCACGTACCACTTGGTTTCCGGTGCGGGCTTGCCTTCGGCTGTAGTCTTGACCTCTTGTTGGTTAACAGTTTCCATATTTTATTTAGAATAACGAATAAGCAAAACGTAATACAGAGCTGGATGCCAGATCCATGACCCAAACCAACGCCGTGATCAGCAGGGTAGCCACCAACACGATCACAGTCGATTGCTGCAGCTGAGCCCATGACGGCCAGGTCACTTTCTCCATTAGTTCCTTATAGGACTCACGGAAGTATGTCGTGATTTTGTTCATGATTACTTATGTTGCACGGGCACTAGGATTCGAACCCAGATCAAAGGTTTTGGAGACCTCTATACTAACCGTTGTACTATGCCCGTGTATGCCGTCTAAGAAAGCTAAAAGCTATCCCGAAGGACTTTCGGAACAGCTTTTAGATTCATTACAAAGATATAAAAATTATCTTATTATTTTACGATCTCAGTCACCTGTCCGGCACCAACTGTACGGCCACCTTCGCGGATAGCGAATTTCAGACCTTTCTCCATGGCGATGGGCTGGATCAGCACAACACTCAGAGAAGTGTTATCGCCAGGCATAACCATTTCAGTACCAGCGGGCAGAGTAACTTCACCCGTTACGTCCGTCGTGCGGAAGTAGAACTGAGGACGATACTTGTTGAAGAAAGGAGTATGACGACCACCTTCTTCCTTGCTCAGTACGTATACTTCACCCTTGAACTCAGTGTGAGGAGTGATAGAACCGGGTTTGCAAAGCACCATACCACGACGGATCTGGGTCTTTTCAATACCACGGAGCAGCAGACCTGCATTGTCACCGGCTTCACCCTGATCCAGCAGCTTGCGGAACATTTCAACACCTGTTACAGTAGAAGTAAGAGGGGCATCCTGCAGACCTACGATCTCGATACCTTCACCCACCTTGATACGACCTCTTTCGATACGGCCAGTGGCAACAGTACCACGACCAGTGATGGAAAACACATCTTCAACAGACATCAGGAAGGGCTGATCAACAGGGCGGGGAGGCAGGGGAATGTAGCTGTCAACAGCTGCCATCAGCTCGTCGATAGCGGCTACCCACTTGTCTTCTCCAGCCAGGGCGCCTGTAGCAGAACCCTTGATGATCGGAGTGTTGTCGCCGTCGAATCCATAGGAAGACAGCAGCTCGCGGATTTCCATTTCCACCAGTTCCAGCAGCTCGGGGTCATCCACCAGGTCAACTTTATTCATGAATACCACAATACGGGGAACACCTACCTGGCGAGCCAGAAGAATGTGCTCCTTCGTCTGAGGCATAGGGCCGTCAGTAGCAGCAACCACCAGGATCGCTCCGTCCATCTGGGCAGCGCCGGTGATCATATTTTTCACATAGTCAGCGTGACCCGGGCAATCCACGTGAGCATAGTGACGGTTAGCCGTCTG
Organism: Flavitalea plasmicola; assembly: GCF_030546645.1. Classification (GTDB taxonomy): domain Bacteria; phylum Bacteroidota; class Bacteroidia; order Chitinophagales; family Chitinophagaceae; genus Puia. The sequence goes on along the minus strand of NZ_JAUOTO010000004.1, from coordinate 288,519 downwards.
GTACTCAACGTGAGCTGTGTTGATGGTAATACCCCTCTCCTTCTCTTCAGGAGCGGCATCGATCTCATCATACTTTTTTGCTTCTGCCAAACCCCTTCCGGCAAGGATGGAGGTGATAGCAGCAGTCAAAGTTGTTTTACCGTGGTCAACGTGACCGATAGTACCAACGTTAACGTGGGGTTTGTCCCTCTTGAAGGTCTCTTTTGACATTGTTATCTGTTTTAATAGTTGTGTTTTAAAATATTGTCCGGCTCCCCTATCCGGGCCAGTCTCCGGTGTCTTTACAAAACTTCTTACGCTTACTCAAGATGTTCGCAATTGGATCTTTTTGAATTTAATCCAATTGCGTCACAAAATCTTATTTCTGTCCTTCGGACAACGAACCTTCGGTTCGTCCGGACTTCAGAGCCGTTGATGAGAATTGAACTCACGACCTCTTCCTTACCAAGGAAGTGCTCTACCCCTGAGCTACAACGGCTTGTTGGTCGATCCATTGGTGAGTCAATCCGGATCTAACTCCATTTCTGAGCGGAAGACGAGGTTCGAACCCGCGACCTACAGCTTGGAAGGCTGTCGCTCTACCAACTGAGCTACTTCCGCATTGCGACAAATCTAAAGAACTTAACGTGGGCAAGGATGGATTCGAACCACCGAACTCCGAAGAGGACAGATTTACAGTCTGTTGCCGTTGGCCACTTGGCTACTTGCCCGGCATTTGTTTTTGAGGCGGATATCCCGCCTCCCGAAGAGCCAAAGAAGGGAGTCGAACCCCCGACCTACTGATTACAAATCAGTTGCTCTACCAACTGAGCTACTTTGGCTTGTCAAAAAACTTCCCCGGCTTCTGGCCGAAGGCCCGTTGTTCTCTCTCCTATCGCACTGATCTACTGCTTTTTTTGGGAAGGCAAAGGTACGTGAATTTGTTAAATTCAAAAATTTTCAATCCTTTTTTTTACTATCTAAATCTCAGTTCCTTGAATTAACGGATTTCCACCCCCTTTCAATCCCCCGGTTTCTCCCAAAAAGAGACGCATCCTCCCCTCCGTCTAACCTTGCGGGACATAATACAAGAAGACCTCCAGGAGAGGTCTCCCTGATCACAGCACCGATCAGGACTTAATACAAAAAGACCTCAGGAGAGGTCTCCCTGACCGGTAGCACCGATCAGGACATAATGCAAAAGGACCTCCTGGGGAGGTCCTTCCTGGAATCAGCGTCAGCTCATTCCGGGACTATGCAAGCTGCTTTTCTTTTTTCTTCTTTACCTGATTGACCAATGATTCGAAGGCGCTGTCAAAAGACTCTTCGAAAGATTTTGAGGAGCATTTTACGAAAAAGTGGTGGCGGGGAACATGGACCCTGATCTCTGCGATCTTGTCCTTGATCGTGTGGACTACATTGTCCAGCTTCAAAAACACATCTACTTTAATGATCCTGTCATGGAAGGTGCTTAATTTTGTCATTTTTTTTGTTACGTAATCTACTAGTTTTCCATCTGCATCGAAGTGCACTGTCTGAATTCTAACGTTCATAACAATCCCATTTTAATCAGTGAACAATAAATAAAAGAACTCTCCTGCTGAGGAAGTGCGGTACATGATGCCTTCGGCATCGTTGTGCGTGATACTGGTGAGGATAAGGCGGTACATTGAAGTTACTCTTTCAGGCCTGCTTTTCCAAATTAAAAACGTTAAATACTAACCTCATAAGACAATTTAAGCCCTGTATAATCTTATGCCTTGGGATGGGCCCTCAGATAAACTTCTTTTAACTTTTCAATCGTATTATGCGTGTACACCTGCGTGGCCGCCAGGCTGGCATGCCCCAATAGCTCCTTGACGGAATTCAGATCCGCCCCGCTATTGACAAGATGCGTGGCAAAAGAATGCCGTAGCACGTGCGGGCTCTTCTGCTCGATGGTCGTCACCTGCCCCAGGTACTTTCGAACGACCCGGTACGCATATTTAGGATATAGCTTCACCCCCTTCTTACTGACAAACAAATATTCCCTATCCATCTCCCTCCCTTGTAGCTTGTCGCTTGCAGCTTGTAGCTCCCCCTCCCTCCCTTGTAGCTTGTCGCTTGCAGCTTGTAGCTCCCCCTCCCCCGCTCGCAGCTCACCGCTCGAAGCTCGTAGCTCCTCCTTCCCCGCTTGTAGCTTGTGGCTTGCAGCTTGCAGCTCCTCCCTCCCCCCCTTCTTCTGACAATAACCGGCGATCTCCCCCATCAGCCAGGCGCCAATGGGTATGATCCGCTCCTTATTCCCCTTTCCCAACACTTTGATGCACCGGTTCCCCCGGTCCACCTGCCGCTCCTTCAGCTGGATCAGCTCGCTCAAACGGATGCCGGTGTGATAAAAAACCGCCAATATCAACCTGTCCGTCCACCCTTCCCAGTCGTCCGGGAAAACCAGCTGACCGAATAGCAGGGCAATGTCCTGCTGCTCCACATAAACAGGCAGCCGCTTGCCCGCCTTGGGACTGGTGATAGCCGCCATGGGAGACTGCTCCACAACGCCACAACGGATCTGGTACTTAAAAAAGGATTTAAGCGTGGATATCTTCCGGTTAATGCTCCGGCTGCTGATGCCGCCATCCTTCATGGACGCCAGCCAGCTCCGGATAAATGAAGGCGTAATAGCCGCCAGGGATACCTCCCCATACTGTAAAGCCATAAAGTCGAAGAATTGCACCAGGTCGTCCTGGTAAGCGCGGATAGTATGAGCAGAACTCCGCTTCTCGAAAGTCAGATACCCTATGAAAGATTCGACTGCCAGTTCCAAAGGAAACATTGTTATTACCACCTAAATTACTAAAATTGCAGATTCAAACCTTCGGAATCCCTGTTTAAGACAATTCCCGCTATTGAAATGGACATGGCTAAATAAAGGTCAGCCGCTTTCGGACCACCTCCGGGACAGGCGACAGAATAATTTTAATCTCATCAGGCTGGCCGCCGCTTTACTGGTCGTCATGGCCCATTGCTATGGCAATGATGACCCCATATTCAAATTGTCTTCCGGATATCTCAGGGCAGGCACGCTCGGCATCCGGATCTTCTTTTTCCTCAGCGGTCTGTTGGTCTCCCGAAGCCTTGATCAAAGCCCTTCCCGCTTGAATTTTGTATGGAAACGCGTCCTGAGGCTTTACCCTGCCGCAATCGTGGCAGTGGTCCTGTGTGCCTGCGTAATGGGCCCCCTGGTGACAAGCCTGGATCTGTATACCTATTTCCGGCATCCCCTGTTCTACCAGTATCTGCGCACCTGCCTGCTGGTAAGAGTATACTACGAGCTCCCCGGCGTATTCGGGCAGTCCCCGCTGGGCCCGGCTATCAACCCCTCCCTATGGACCCTTAGCCTGGAGCTCAAGCTTTACGCAGGCCTGATGCTGGCGGGATATATAAAGAACAGAAAAATACAAACAGCGCTCATTGTCTCGCTTATCGTTTTGCTCGCGTCAGCCAGTTGGTACCTGTACTCGGTGCAATCACCTGGAATGATCGATTTCAGAAAACATTTCAGGCTCCCCTATTGCGACCTGTCAGTGTTCTTTCTCCTGGGCATGCTGTGCAATCGCTTCAGCAAACATATTATGATCTCGGACCGCTGGCTCCTGCTCGTCCTCCCGGCCTGCTACCTCCTGATAGCCGTTCCGTTCTTCTGCAGGATCGGATCGCTGATCCTCCTTCCCCCCGTATTGCTTTACCTGGCGACCAGCCGCCTTCCGTGGATCACAAAGCTCACCCCCCGGCCAGATCTTTCCTATGGGATGTACATTTTCGCGTTCCCAATGGAACAATTGATAATCAATAATTTACATTTGAAGTCGCCGACAACTGTCTTTTTTCTGGATATATTGTTTTCACTACCCTTTGCCCTGGGGTCCTGGTATTGGGTGGAGTCAAAGGCTTTACAATGGAAGAACAAGGTGGGACAAAAACACGTATAGGCCGTCATTAGACGGCCTATACCAGTAATTTATAAAGAGGAATCTCCTAAATTTCGAACTTTCCGGTGGCTACCTGCTGCTTGTAAACAGCCTTCAATACCTCTCCCCTCCTTCTGACCGAAGGCTTGGTATAGGATTGACGCTCCCGCAATTGTATCAGGATCTTAGCCTTCTCAAATTTCTTTTTGTACTTTTTGAGGGCCTTGTCAATGTTTTCGCAATCTTTACTATCGATGATCAGCATAATTTTTATACCTCCTTTAAGTAATTGAACCTGGGGCCTTTCACCTACCCCATTTCTTACGGATTGCAAATATACAATAAAATCCGAAAAATTGAAATATCAGGGGGAATTTCGCGAAATTGCGTTCCATGTTCACTGGAATAATCGAATCTCTCGGCAAGATCCGCACCGCTGGATCCAATGGCACCAATAAGGTTTTTTGGATAGAATCCCCCATCTCCGGGGAACTAAAAGTTGACCAGAGCGTGTCGCACAATGGCGTATGCCTCACAGTAGAAGAAATTGCAGACAACGCGCATCGCGTCACCGCGATCCGGGAAACCCTGGATAAGACCAACCTGGCTTCCTGGCAGGCAGGAGACCTGGTAAACCTGGAGAGATGCCTGGCCATGAATGGGCGCCTGGATGGCCATATCGTTCAGGGACACGTGGATACCACCGCCGTCTGCCTGGAAAAAAAAGACCTCAATGGCAGCTGGCAGTACAGGTTTGAATTCCCCAAAGCATTCAGCCACCTGGTCATTGAAAAGGGCTCCATTTCGATCAATGGCACCAGCCTCACCATCTTCAACGTTAAGAAAAGAAAATTCGATGTGGCGATCATCCCTTACACCTATGAACATACCAATATCCAATCCGTTGTTCCCGGCACGGAGGTAAACATTGAATTCGATATGATCGGAAAGTATGTCTCCCGGCTCGTACAACGTAATTTGCCTGAATGATCCATATGAATGCCGCCCCATCTGTAGCACTGGTGATCTTAAACTGGAACACGTCTCATTACCTCAAAAGGTTCCTGCCGTCATTGCTGAACGCTACTTATGCCAACAAACATATATACGTCATAGACAACGATTCGAAAGACGACTCCCTGCAAATGCTGCGGCAGGAATTTCCTTCCGTTCACGTGCTGCCCATGAAGGACAACCTGGGATATGCCAGCGGCTACAATTTCGGCCTCGGGCAAATAGATACGGACTACTACTTTCTCGTCAACTCGGACATACAGGTCACACCCGGCTTTATCGAACCCCTCATCGCATTGCTGGAAAACAACCCGCACATTGGTATTTGCCAGCCAAAGCTCCTGTCCCTCGACAACAGGTCGATGTTTGAATATGCAGGCGCCTGCGGCGGCTGGATAGACAGGCTGGGCTTCCCGTTCGCAAGAGGCAGGGTGCTGACCACCATCGAAGAGGACCACGGACAATATGATGCCACTGAGGAGATCTTCTGGGCCACAGGCGCCTGTATGTGCTTCAGCGCGGCACTGTTCCGCAAAGTGGGCGGATTCTATGATTATTATTACATGCACCAGGAAGATATTGACCTTTGCTGGCGCGTCCGCAACATCGGCTATTCCATTTATGCATGCCCGCAGTCCGTCGTATACCACATAGGCGGAGGCTCCCTTTCATGGGAGAACTATCTCAAGACATTTCTCACTTTCCGGAACAATTATATCCTGCTCTCCAGGAACCTCCCCTTTCTCCACGCAGCTGCCCTGGTCAGCATTCGCCTGGTAACAGACTTTTTTGGATACTTTTATTTCCTGTTTCACAACGACCCCGGCATCAGCAAGGCCATGGCAAAAGCCGCCTTCTCCTATTTTAAATGGCTGATATTTTACAGGGATAAAAAAAACCAGCAGCCAAAAGGATGGAAAAAGAAAAGTTGCATCTACAAAGGCACGATCCTCTTCCCTTATTTTCTGAAAAATAAAAGAAAATTTGCTGAACTTGTGGGACAAACAAACATCCTTCATGCTCCCGGCGCTTCTCAAAAAATATAACGAGCTTCGAAAAGAGAAATTCTTTCGATCCCCGCTCTTCGGCTCGCAAAAAAAATATGCCTTCATTGGCGTTGGGACCCATAGCTTATCGAACTTCTACCCGCTTCTAAGGCATTTTAATATTTCCCTGAAATACATTTGTACCAAATCCTCGGATTGGAGCAGCAGGATGTCCCCCCTTTTTCCAGGCTGCACTTTCACCCATCGGATCGAAGATATCCTTAACGACCAGGATGTCAGCGGGGTATTCGTCTGCGCATCGCCGGCAGCGCACTATGGGTTGCTCGCCAGCTTGTTGAAGGCGGGAAAGAACGTCTTCATTGACAAGCCTCCTTGTTCAGACCTTTCCCAGCTGCAGGAGCTCATCCGGCTGAATACGGACGTCATATGTAAAGTGGGCCTGCAGCGCAGACACTGGCCCGGCAACAGGTATGCACAGGGAAAAAGCCGCGGGGCGGCAGGATATATCTATCAGTTTCATACAGGCCCCTACCCCCAGGGCGATCCTTTTACAGAATTGTTCATCCACCCCCTGGATTATTGCCGCTTCCTCTTCGGTGACTATACGATCAGTTCGTTTTCCAATCAAAAGGACCAGACAGGCATTACGATCCAAATGCATGTGACGCACGCCGGCGGCACATCAGGCCTGTTACAGCTTTCCACGCATTATTCCTGGAATCCCGCCTTCGAAAGCATATCCGTCAATACAAAAAAGGGCGCCCTCCTCATACAATACCCGGGCAACGTCACGGAAAAGCCTTTGCCCCGCCGGCTGCTGAACATTCCTTCAGAAAGATTGCTCCGTCAACCCGCCATTACAAAGGAGTATTACTCGGCCGGCCCCACTATGACGCCAGCCATGGACCTGAATACACTCGTGACACAGGGATTTTATGATGAGGTCAGCACCTTTGTCTCTCTGGTGGAGGGAAATGGTCACGCGGCCAGCCAGCCGAAGAACGATCTGCCCTCCCTGGTAAATGTCTACCAGACGATGGAGACGCTCAGGGCAGGATGACTTCCCTCACCCTACCACATCCTTGTAGGAAAGCGTCTCGTCCTCATCCCACTTGTAATAGCCCAGCATTTTCGACGCGGCCCATCTACCGAAATATTTTTCAAAGGTCCGGTAAAGAATGATATCATACTTGCGGTGATAGCTCACCCAGCACTGGTTACAGTTGGCCGAATAATGGTGCTGCGTTTTATTGCTTGCCGGAGAATTGAACGCCTCATCCAGGCTTATCTCATAAATATTCCCCAGCCGGTTGCTGAGATGCTGGCATAAAGGAACATCCCCGTCGGGCAGCACGATCAGGCTATCCAGGATGCTGTTGCACCCCAGCCGGATCTTCTTCGTAGACCATTGCTCGTAAAGCCTGATATAGTCATAGTTCTCGCTGTACTCCCTGATCTCCTCCGGAATAAGGCTTGCGTAATCACCCCTCCCCACTGTCGCTTTCCCTCCTGCCACCTCTTCCGCGGCCTCACCGGAACGCTTGCGGTCCTGCATCTCCTTCGCTTTGGTATAGGTCAGCACCTCGCTGTTCTTCAATTGCCCGAACGCCAGCTGCCCCGCGTCCTCGATCGTATCGAAGAAAGGGATGTTATTGTATATGCCCACCCTGAGGAAAACCTTGTGCTCCCTGCAAATGGCAGCTACATGCTTCAGGTCCCCGAAATCATTGTAAGGCGACAGCGTGAACATGACGAACACAGGTACGATGTCCTTCACCTCTCTTATGACCTGCAGCACCTTTTCGTACCCATCCTTGCCCCGCATATGCAGGTAGGTATCCTGGTCGCCATCCAGTGAAATATACAGCCGGTGAGGCTTGTATTTCTTCACGGCCTCTATCAGTTTCTCAGGTCTCAGGCAATTCGAAAAAAGATCATAATTCCTGTGATGCCTGGAAAACCATTCCAGTATGCGGTCCGCCTCGGGATGCAGCAGGAACTCCCCTCCTTCCAGCCCCACCATCGTGGAAGCATGCACGCACTTGCTGCGCATGAGCTTTACTATCACATCAAATGGAAGATATTTGACAGGCCGTTTTGCCCATATCAGGCAATGCTTGCAGCCCGAATCACACAGGTCCGTAGCATAGATCATCAGGGATGAAAGCCTTTTCCGCCCGGGGAACAGCCGGTTATGGATCAAATTGTACCCTCTTCCCGCATAATCCGATAATTGGAACATAATGTGTTTTTACTGGCATGGGGCCAGTACCACTTACTTCAAAATTAAGCTTTTCAATTGTGATTTATCCCAGTAGCAGACCACCGTGCTGTCGCCGGAAAATACCTTTTTAGCGCCATTTCGCAGGTTCTCAACGATATAATGCCCTCCGCTGTCTGATCTGATCAGGGTGCAGGGATAAATAAACGATCCTTCCGCTTTTTCCGTTACGGGGATATTGCCCTTCACAGGTAAATAATCCAGCCTCAGCAGGTAATTGTTCACATACACCTTGCCGGTGTCGGCCTTATTCACCATCAGGTAGTTGGCAAAATTATTTCTAAACACGGGCACCCCTTCCATTTCATCCGGCATATTGATCAGGATGACATTCCTGCCTCCTGCCCCCTTTATCACTTCCGTCACCGACGACGATGCCTTTGATGCCGTTACCCACAATTGGTTGTTACGCTCCAGAAAAAAAATGCTCCCGGCGATCATGACGCCCGTCAAGAGCAATCGCCGCCGCTGCTCCCTTACAAATACAAACAACAAGGCGCTTACCATGATGCATAGAAAACAGGATGGAAAATATAATAGCCTGTCGCCTTCGGACGTCCTGGTGCTGACGCCAAATGACACCAGGGGGACCATCGACAGCGCCAATACGCCGCCTGTCCGTACATACTGGTGCAGGAATGGCTCGTCCGTTCTCCGCCGCCGCCAGAGCAAAATATGGACGGCTGCCACCGCGATGCAGACGATCAAAAAGGCAATGATCGAGATCCCGGTCGCTTCTATGGGAGGCAGAAAGCATCTCCCCGCCGACTTGATCAATCGTACAACGCCCGCATGCCACCCCCCGGTAACAATAGCCTCGCTTTTATGCCGGGACAACAGCGTGCCAACACTAAAATACCTGATGAGCAGATACAATACGACCACTCCCACCCAGCCATAGACGGTTCTTAAGAAGGCACGCCTTTCTCCCCGTTTCTGCCAGGTCAGCAGGAAGATCATCAGCGGCAGCATGACGATCGATTCATAAGCCAGCAGCCCGGTCAGCATGGCCAGACCAGGCAGGATCCAATTCCAGGGAGGGCGGCTCCTGTAACTGTAGTGGATAGCCACCAAAGCGCACAGCGCCGCTATGGAAGAAAGTCGCCCGGAAAGCCAGACAATGCTCTCATTATGGAAAGGGTAGAACAGGAAGAGCCAGCCGGCTGTCCACGCGAGTGCTTCGCGACGCTCGTCTGAAAAAAAACGCATATCCAATGCCACCTTGAATACCATATAGCTCGTCGCCACATGCAAGGCCAGGTTGAATAGATAGTAGCCGCGGGGATGCAGGCCGGAGAAAAGATAATTAAACCAGAAGGTTACATCGATCAATGGCCGGAAAAAACCCTTATGCAGGATCTCTTTTCTGACTGATACCCGGTACAATGCTGCATAATCATCCGTTAAGAACACATTTCCCAACACCGGCAGATATAGCAACAATCCAGCCAGCGAGAAGAACAATAGGACCTGCCAGTTCTTGGAAAGTGGCCTTGATAGTTTATCCAGCATAGTTTTATCCTATCTCATGAGATACATTTTACCGTAGCCATTATTGAAGAATTTATCTGTGTTGTCTCCGGCCGCCTTGTATTTATCCAGCGATTTTCCGTTCAGGTTCGTCACCACATGGTAAAGATATACTCCATTGGCCAATCTTTGACCATACGCATCGGTGCCATTCCATTTAAATTCAGTAATGTTCCGTCCTACATGCAGCGGGCCCAGCTCATCCTTGGTGATCTCCCTTACGATCTTTCCCGTAATGGTCAATATCTGGATCTTGATATTCTGGGGTACATCACTGCCGGTGATAGTGAAGACAAAAGCCGTCGAAGTAGTGAAAGGATTAGGATAATTCAACATATTCGAGATCATCGGCTTGGTGATGATCTTAAAGCTGACCCTGTAGGGCGCGGTCCCGGCCGTGTTGCCCAGCTCATCCTTCCCGGTAACGATCAGCTCATAATCATCCCCGCTGGCATTGTACTGCGTGAGGAACTGTGGCATAAAGTCCACGGTAGCCTCATTGTTCGAAGAGCTGGACGCCGGAGTGAACTTCACGGTATCCGAATTGAAATGATAAGTTCGTATCGAACCATCCGGGAACTTCAGCTGCACCTTGATCAGGGATGTGTCCGTCAGCAAATTATATTGGGACGGGCTCTTGAGCTTCACCTGTATATGAGGCTTTGCCGATACGATGTCATCATTGAGAATGTGTACATTGTCAAATGTAACATCCAGAAAAGGATTTCTGTTATCCCCCACTACGTAGAAATCCTTGTAAAGGAAGTTATTGAAAAGGTACTGCTCAGGCTGGTCATTATCCGGGTTAAAGTTTATATACAACCTGTTGGCGCCCGGGTATGCCTTCGTGTCGATGGTATAGCTCAGTGTCAGCGTATCGCCGCTGATAAGCGGTTTCCTCCTGGGAAGCTGGATCGGATGCGACACATTGCTCTTGTCCAGGATAAACATCTTGATGCGCATACTGTCGAATGCATACGGACTGACATTCTTAAAGGCGATGGAAAAAATTAGGGGCTGGCCCAGCTGAACGGTATCCGTCGACTTAAGGAAAACATTTGGCGCAAGCGCTCCCTCGGGCACTGGGGTATAGTTCAGCCGCCAGTAGTCCAATTGGTAAGGCTTCGCCTTGATGCTGTCTGATGTATTTAGCTTCAGCTGGATATAGGGATACAATTTCGCTTCGACGATGGTAGAGATATCCAGGTCCTGCGTTCCGCGGGGCACATTGTATAACACGACGTGATTGCCCAGCGTATCGATACCCGTTACCTCTATGCCAACCGTATCCGTCACCGGGTTGGTTAGATCGTGACCCCGCCAATGCAGATAGCTCCATTTTTTGGCTGGTCCGAACACGGGGGAAACTACGTTTCCTGAGTGCTGCACGCCCGGGATATCCACGGATAGGGTGATCTTTTCGGTGCTATCGGAAAACTTATACCGGGGAGTCAGCGTATTATCGTTCTTTTTGTAAACCATTAGCCATTCCCTGATCTTATTGATCGAGTCTATTTCTAAAAACCCCGCATTCAACAAGGAATGGTACAATGATTTATCATGCCCGAACAAAGCCGTATCCGATCTCCATGTGCTGGAATAGGAATTATAGGGGGCGTATTTATCATAGTCAAAGCTGCGGATGGCTACTACAAAACCGTCAGGTATGCTATCCATGAACCGCATGATCAGGTTCCTGCTGGTAGGAGTCATATAGGAGAACTCGAAATTCCAGTTCCTTCTGTTGCCTGAGCCGCAATTGGCAGCCGCACTGCCACTGAGGTAAAGGTTATTGCCGTTATTGTCCACATTCTTCCACGGCTGCATGGTTACAGGATCGAATACATTGAAAGCAAGGGAGTGCCCCAGACAGGCGCTCATGATATACGGGTTTTCGTTCACGGCCACAGACCACTCCTGGTCGGCGGTAGCTCCCGAATAACCATACATGGCATTTCTCAGGTATAAATTATTGGTGGTAGCGTTGAATTTCCATTGCCGGCTCGCGTCCAGCTGCATGCTGTCGATCGTAGACCCCAGATGCTGGAAATAATGAGATTGATTGAATCCGGGACTGCTCTTTGCCGGGTTAATATAGGTGAAAGAAGCGATGCTCCATTTATACTGGTCGGTCGGATTCGCCGGCACAGGCGCCACCCTCCAGTAATATACCACACTGTCCATATACACGATCCCGGGATCGAAGTCCAGTACACCGCCGATGGAACTATTGGATTTCGATACTTTCAGGGCGGAATTAAACAGCTGGGTAGTATCGATCTCCATTACATACTGCGTCAGGGGCGCCAGGGGATTGGCCGTAGACGCGGTCAGCTTGGATCTCGGGTCATTGATAATAGCGTAGTTGTAAGGATACACCGGCGTTATCCCTTCCTGGTAAATAAAGACCTCCGCGGTATAGGAATTATTGCTATACGTCACCTCCGGAATGGAATTATCCGGGTTGACGGTGATGATTATTTTGTTCAGGCCTTTGTCCTTCGATCCGCTGATGGGGATCGTAAGCTGGATGGAATCGGAATAGATAAGGCCTTTTATCTTCTTGTTCATCAGCACGGTCGTGGTCCCATCGGGAAATTGACGCTGCACCTTTATGCCCACGGAGTCCGACACCGACTTGCCCAGGTTATAGAATCGGGCGTTCAGGTTAAAAGTAGTATTGCTGATGGAAATAAAACTGGGGTTGACCACCACCTGGGAAGCTTCAATGTCATAATCGGGCATGCTGGCCTGGTTCAGTCTGAGATAAGGATCCCCGTGCGTCGTCATCTCTTCGGAATGGAGGAGGGCGAAGTAATCGCCGGGAGCGGTGGACACCAACTGCTGCAATGCATCCTTCTGGATGATCCCCAGGGGCTTGCCGTAATCCTGCTGATCTATTAATTGGTATAACCCATACAACAGGAGGTTCAGGTAATTAACGATACCAAAGTGCGTACTGGCGACGAAGGCGATGGAACCCTTGTCCTTCGTAAGGAGATATAGCTCCGACAAGGTCATCGATCCGTTAAGACGCTGGTTATTGTATACAAAGAAATCCCCCGCGTCACAACCATTGATAAAGAACACCGGGTATTTTCCATTATTGTCATAATCCTTGGGATCGTCCAGGTTATAGCCAAGTACAGTGTTCGAGGAATGGCCGAAATAGTTCAGCATGCTGAAACCGCCGCTGAAAAGGTTCGCGATAAGCCCTGCTGATTGCTGGTTGCCTGTCCCGCTGTTCCCTTCGCACAACGTATATACCTTGGCGCCAAAAAGGCTGTCGGAAATGAGCCCTTTATATACGGACATATAATTACACAGGATCGTCCCCAGGAAAGGTTCGCTCACCCCGGTAAGCTGCAGCACATTCTTCATCCACAGCCGCCCGTCGATCGTGTTGGGTGCCGTAGCCTGCACCTGCTCATACTGTTTGAGCTTATTCAGATAAACTTCTATTTCGGCGCCATTTACGACGGACAGCCTCCCGATCGGCGTTTCGGGTACGCCATCCAGTACATTGTTTGCGCTTAGCTTATTATCCGAGGCCGGGTTACCGAAAGTGGGGATGATATTCAGCTTGTCGGCCAGGGGATCCTTCAGCGTCTCGCTGTAAGTATTGTAGTCATTATAGGTCATGCCATGCCCCATCAGCAGCACAAACTCCGGTTTGACGCTAAAGGTAGCCCGGGCATACCGCAGAAAATTATGTACGGACAGGGGGTGCTTCTTGATGCCGAAAGCAAACTGGTCCACCAGTTCGTCAATGTCATAAATATGCACGTTAAAGCTGCCCCCGGCAGGAGAGCTCCGGTAGTTCTTATAGTCCACGACCGGGTTATTCCCGCTGGAACCGGTGTACAGCAATGGGCTGCTGATGATCATGTAATTACCCTGGTTGCTGGTGCTGGCATAGTTCGTAAAGGTCCTGGCGGTTAGGGACGTCACCGTCTTCACCGTGGCCGGATCTTCATTCACAAGCACCAGCCTCCGTGTATAGGCCGACCCGCTCAGCAGGAACGATAAGGTGCTGCCAGGCCCGACAATCGCCGTATAACGCTGGCCTTCCGTAAGGTCATATAATACAGGTGTATTGCCACCCGACATAGCAAGGTTCGTTATCTTCAGGAAATAACCCGCGCCCTTTGCCGGCAGCTCGAAAAAGAAATTGGGCTGCCCCCCGAAATTGAATTGACGGGGATAGTTCAGCTCATAAAAAGAAGCCACCGTCCTATCCTCCGAATTGGAGCAGTTGTTGATAAATTGTACGCTGATGGAATTGCTGCTGAGCTGACTGATCGATACAGGCTTCGTGGTTATCATGTCATAGAAGCTGTCCATGGTCGTATCTACCATCGTCGTGCCGTTAAGCGTCACCCGCACAGATCGGCTATTGTCCGCACAACCCGTCATCCCAAAGCTCAGCGTCGCATCCGGCCCCCCGGTATACGCATAAAGGTTGCTTTGGCCATCCGTCAATGGCGTTGCAGGCTTGATAAAGCTCGACGCCCAGAATTCGCCGATGTCATACGAGGAAGAATAGATATATTGCTGTACCACCTGCGCAAAGCCGGGGTTGATCCCCCCTTGCTTGAAATAGGTGCCCGCCTTATGAAAAAAATAAGGCTCCGCCGTGAGCAGGGTGCCCGTAGTATCGTTCGTGGCATTGGTAAAATGAAAAGGAGCGCCCGAGGTCTTCACCGTCAGAAAATAGACAGCCGTATCCGTTTCCAGGCTCCATTTCTGCGTATGTTGGTAGGTAGGGCTCCTGTACAGCACCTGGTCCGGCGCACCGTCATTCATCCTCCCCCAGAATTCGATATAATCATTGGTGCCCAATGGACCGCTGGCCACGGAAGTATAGACAGGCACTTCCTGTCCGTTGCGGAATAGCTGGAATTGTTCCGCCGGCACATTTTGCAGGTTCACGCTTGCCAGCACGGACTGGGGGATCCGGTAAAGGCCGTTGGAAGCTATCTTGAACTTATAATAGGTCTTACTGAAATCGATCCATTCATTGTTGTACGATTGGGCGGAGAGACCTACCGTCACCATTAAGAGAAAAACAGTAAAAAATGTTTTCATACGTTTGGGATTTCGGTTCATTTTTTCTTTTCCTTTCTCTTCAAATCTATCCTGAGTGAAAATACATGCGTATACAGTGGATAAGATTGGTTGGCCAGATTGGTGAATGCATAATCGATCTGCACATCCCCTACCTTGAACCCGGCCCCTACACTGGGCTGGTAGATCCACAGCTTCTTCTGATTGGTCGTATCCTTGTCGTCCAGCGCCTTTTGAAAATTATTGATGCCGCCACGGACAAAAAATACATCCTTAAAGGACAGCTCCAGGCCCAGCTTCGGATCGATGCTCACAGGGTTGGTGCTGATCACGGTATTACGGCGTCCGTCAAAGGTGATGTCCAGGTCGGCTTCAGCCAGCAGGTTCAATTTCTTTCCCAACCTGAAATTATAGCTGCCCCCCACGATCAGCTGCGGAGCCGTGAGCTCCGTCGACTTGGTGGGGATCTCGTTTTGCGTCATATAGAACACCTGCCGCATCGCCGTATCTATATTGTACGACCAGGCATTGAAAGTAGTGGTGATATCCTTGGCGACGATCCCCGCTTTCCAGCGATTGCCGATGATCTGCACCGACGCATCAAATCCAAAACCCCAGGCAGAGGCAAAGCTGCCCGCTACCCGGTGGATCACCTTGGCATTCGCCCCGAAGTTGATATGCTTCCCATTGCCCAGATCCTCCCGCTGCGCAAGAGAAAAGAGAAAAGCATAGTCAGCCGAAGAGAACGTAGTGATATTGTCGAAATTCACCGTTCCGTCCGGCTGTACCAGAAATATCGTATTGGGAATATCGTCCACGGCAAATCGCAATGCCGTTATGCCCAGCGTTCTCTTGTTGTCCTTCAGCGGCAGCACCAGGTTGGCAAAATCGTATTTGCCGATGCCTGCATAATATTCCGAATGCATCAGGTTCAGTTGCGGATGATCCCGGATATCCGCGAGAGCAGCCGGGTTCCAATAGCCGGCCGTGCCGTCAGAGACGCTGGCCGCCTGGGCGCCAGCCATGGCCATGCCACGGGCCCCGGCGCCGATATTGAGGAATTCATTTGAATACTTCGTGAATTGAGCAGATGCGGAAAAACACAAAAACGATCCGACAAGTAGTAAAGGGCAAATTTTGGTCATCTGACTCATATATGTCTTTAGGGTTCCCCTATACAGCCACCCCTCCAGTCTTTTCAGCATAAGCCTATGGTTATGGTTTTTTATACGGATGCTTTCCAGGGGTTTATGGATCATTTTTCCGCCGGCGACGGCCCTTAAAAAGGCCACTACAGGCTGTCAGGTATAACGCCCTTTCATTCAGATTATTGTACCCGAAATACTGTACTTTTGCGCCGTTCGCCTAAGTGTTCCAGCTTATGGAAAAGCATGGGCGCATCAATTACAAAAGATTGATTATCAACATGAATTTAATAGCTGAATTACAATGGAGAGGCATGATCCAGGACATTATGCCGGGCACTGAAGAACAACTGTCAAAAGAAATGACCACAGGCTACATCGGCTTCGATCCCACAGCCGATAGCCTGCATATTGGAAGCCTCGTGCCCATCTTATTGCTGGTCCACCTGCAAAAGGCTGGTCATAAGCCTGTTGCACTGGTGGGCGGCG
The DNA here is from genome assembly GCF_030546645.1 of Flavitalea plasmicola. Taxonomy (GTDB): domain Bacteria; phylum Bacteroidota; class Bacteroidia; order Chitinophagales; family Chitinophagaceae; genus Puia. Next base: position 272,060 of record NZ_JAUOTO010000004.1, on the reverse strand, counting down.
CCACCGGAATGGTGGGCGACCCCAGCGGCAAAAGCGAGGAAAGGAACCTCCTGGACGAAGCCACCCTCAACCACAACCTCGAAGGCGTAAAGAACCAGCTGAAGAAATTCCTGGACTTCTCCCCTTCTCTCCCCAATGCAGCGGAAATGGTGAACAACTATGATTGGTTCAAAGGCATCACCTTCCTCCAGTTCATCCGGGACGTAGGCAAACACATTACAGTCAATTATATGTCCGCTAAGGACAGCGTCCGCAAGCGCCTCGAAGGCGAAAACGGGATGAGCTTTACCGAATTCACCTACCAACTGGTGCAGGGCTACGACTTTTACTGGTTATATGTGAATAAGAACGCAAAGCTGCAGATGGGAGGCAGTGATCAATGGGGCAATATCACCACTGGCACAGAGCTGATCCGGCGCAAGGCTGGCGGGGAAGCTTTTGCTTTCACCTGTCCACTGGTGACCAAAGCAGACGGAACCAAATTCGGAAAGACCGAAAAAGGCAATGTATGGCTGGATCCCACCAAAACCACGCCGTATGAATTTTACCAGTTCTGGCTCAACTCCACTGACGCCGACGCAGAGAAATGGATAAAGACCTTCACTTTTATGGGGCAGGAAGAGATCGAAGCGCTCATCGGACAGCACCGTACAGCGCCCGACCAGCGTCTCCTGCAGAAAAGGCTGGCCAAAGAGATCACCGTCTTTGTGCATGGTACGGAGCAATACGAACAGATCGTCAATACCAGCAAAGGCTTCTACGGCGGAGACCCCATCAACTTCATCAACACTTCCGATGATAATGTTTTGCTGGGCAGCGGTATCCCTTCCTCCACATTCACCAGCGCATGGCCTGTGGATGTCGTCACTTTCCTGGCCGAATGTGGCAGCAGCTTCTTCTCCAGTAAAGGCGATGCAAGGAAGATGATCCAGCAGGGCGGTGTCAGCATCAATGAAATAAAGATCACCGATCCCAAGACCATCATCGACGCATCCTATTTGTTAAAGGAAAAATATATTCTCATTAAAAAAGGAAAGAACTTCCACCTGGTGCTGGCACATTCCTAGTCCGCCAACCCCAGCCTATTCGTCCTTATCGCACTGTACCCTGCTAGCTTAATAACGCCGGCCGTTCCCGGTACGTCTTCAGCACGAATTCGCCGAACAGGGTATTGGCCCACGCAAACCATTTCCGGGTGAACTTCGCCACATCGTCCTTGTGGAAAGACTCATGCATGAACCCCGTGTCCGCATGGCTTTTCTGCAGCATTTTCAGACAGAGTGACATCTCCTGCGGATCGTGGCTGGTAAGGCCCCGTACGATGATGCTCAATGGCCAGATCATGTTGAGTCCGGCGTGCGGACCGCCGATACCTTCTCCAGCCTTGCCTTTAAAGAAGAAAGGATTGGACTCGCTCAGCAGCATCCGCCTTGTATTCTGATAGACGGTATATCCTCTTTTTTCAGCACGCAGCACTGACAGGTCGCCCCCAAAGGCAGTCGACTCCAGATAGGGCAGGGCCAGCAGGCTGGGTACGTTGGCATCGTCCATAAAAGTATGGTTGCCGAATCCATCTACTTCGTAGGCAAACACCTCGCCATAGATAGGATGCGTCACGACCGCGTGTTCACCCAGCGCCTTGATCAGGTCATTCTCCAGCGCAAAGCAAGGCTCTACCAGCTCTTTGCCTTTACCCAGAGCTTCCACAATCGTTCGCAGGTTGCGAAGGCTGCTCAATGCAAACAAATTGGAAGGCACCAGGAACGGGTAGATCGTGGCGTCATCGCTCGGCCTGAACATGGAATGGATGAGACCGACTTTTTTGGTGGGGTATCCATAGCCGCCCAGGGGCACGCCGTCCGTCGCCCAACTCGTCTTGCGCTGGAAGCTATAGGGACCATCGTTATCCTTACGTTGCTGCTCTTTGAATGTCTTTAAGACCAGGCGCATCGCTTCCAGCCAGTCCTGGTCAAAAGCAGAAGTGTCCTTTGTTTCATTCCAGTATCCAAACGCCAGGCGAATGGGATAGCAGAGACTGTCGATCTCCCATTTCCGTTCATGGATACCCGGCTTCATATCCGTGACATCGGTGCTCTTCCATTCGCTTACCTTGCTTTCATCTTTGTAGAAGGCATTGGCATAGGGATCCTTGAGGATACATTTCACCTGGCGGTGGATCACACCCCTGATCAGCTGCTGCAGGTCCTTGTCGTCCTTGCACAGCGAGAGATAGGGATACACCTGGGCGCTGCTGTCCCTCAGCCACATCGCGTCGATATCGCCTGTGATCACGTACGTGTCAGGCTTGCCGCCGATGACCTCGAACTCCACTGTCGTATCTAAAGTATTGGGAAAGCAATTTTCGAAGAGCCATCCGATCTCCTTGTTCCCGATATTCGTTCTCACCTCCCGGATGATCTTCTCTACCGACTTACTTTTAAATTTCCTTTGCGCTTCCGGGATCCGGACCACCGGAAAATCCTTTGCATGTCCGAATGATGGCTTGACTAAAAATCCCGCGGCAGCCAGTGTGCTCTGTTGAAGAAAGGTTCTGCGTTCCATACAGCAAATAAAATTTCAGTTTTTAAGAGGCCGTAAACCTACGTTATTTTTTTCCATCTATTTCTCGTCACGTAAAAAACTATTACCCCGATGGCCGCCAGCGCCAGACCATAGAATGCAAACTTTCCCGTCGCCCCCCATACGAACAACCATATTCCCACGGAAAGTATAACAGGCAAGGGATAGAGCCACATCCTGAAAGGCAGGTACCTCGTTCCCTCTCTTCGCCGGAGTACCACCACGCCCACCGCCTGTGCAACGAATTGCACCAGGATCCGCATTGCTAAAATGGCGCTAATGGCGTGCTCAAGTTTTAGCTGAATGCTAAAAAGAAAACCTAAGGCGCCGATGAACAGCAGTGAAACATAGGGAAATGCTTTCGTCGGGTGCAGCCGGGCGAAAAAAGGGAAGAAGTGCCCGTCGACGGCTGCCGCATAGGGCACCCGCGAATAGCCCAGCACAACGGCAAACAGCGAGGCGAATGCCACCCATAGGACCAGTCCCGTAGCCACCATGGCCGTCCTGTGGCCGTATATCTTCTCCATGAACATGCTGATCACAAAATCCGAATGCATGGCCTCCTGCCAGGGTATCACGCCCACCACGCTGAGGTTCATGCACAGGTAAAGCACCGCAATGCAGATGATGGAGATAAAGATGCTGCGGGGGATATTGCGCCCCGGCTCACGGATCTCTCCGCCCAGGTGACAGACATTGTAATAGCCCAGGTAGCTGTAGATCGTTTTGCCTGACGCCTGGCCCAGCAGGATCGCAAAGCTCCCGGTGAACATGGATTGATCTCCTGAAGGCATGAATGTAAACGGCACCGTCCGGTGCATAAAGCCGCTGATGATGATCCATAGCATGGTGATGATCACCCCCGCCCAAAGGAATACCGAGATCTTTCCGATCGTTTTTATATTCCTGTACAGCAGCAGCACGATCAGTACGACGATGGTCCCCGAGACGGCTTTTCTTCCTGCTTCCCCCAGGGGCACCAGGTATCCAAAATAATGTGAGAAGCCGATGGCGCCGGAAGCCACCACCAACGGAGCTTGCAGACAGGTCTGCCAGACGAAGAGGAACGACATCAGCGGTCCCCATTTTTTTCCGTAAGCCGCCTTCAGGAAATTGTAGCTGCCGCCGGCAAGCGGATAGGCCGCTCCCAGTTCCGCCCAGATCGCGCCGTCGACCAGGGCCGTCACCGCGCCGAAGATCCATGCCCAGAGAAAGAGATTGCTGCCCACGATCTGGATCACCAGTGACAACATGACGAAGGGGCCGATGCCCACCATATCGATCATGTTGATAGAAGTCGCCTGTAGTAATCCGATTTCCCGCTTCAGTTGAGGTGAGGGCATAGGCTGTCGTTGTCGTCCTTTCTGATCAGCGAATATCGGTGAAAAACTTCACATCCTGCTCAGCACGTAACTTCTTCTCCCCTTTGTGGCTTGCAGCTGGTTGCGCCCTCACGCCTTCGTGAACTCTCCGATCGCCTTGATCAGCAGATCGAGATCCCTGGTCGTCGTATATACGTTGGGCGTTATCCTCACTCCATGCAGGTTCTCCCAGTCGATGCCCACCGTATGGATCCTGTATTCCGTCCAGAGAAAGGTCTCCAGCTCGGATGGCTTCTTACCTTCGACGCTCACCATTCCGATGGCACAGCCAAAACCCGGCTTCAGCGAAGTCAGCAGCTTCACCTTCGGGACATGCTGAACGGCGCTCATCCAATAGTTCTTGAGATACAGCAGCCTTTGTTCTTTGCGGGCCGGCCCGATCATGTCGTAAAAGCCGATGGCCTTGCCGATCGCCTGCTCGATAAAAAAGGGGCGGGTACCCAGGCTTTCGAATTTCCGGATATTGCCGGACCTGGGCTCCGGTGTGGCGAAAAGAGGATAGATCGCAGGGATCTTCTCCTTTTTTACATACAACAGGCCGCTGCCAATGCAGGCGGCAAGCCACTTGTGAAGGCTCGTTCCGAAATAGTCGCAGCCAAGCGAAGGGATCGTGAAGGCAAACTGTGCAAAGGAATGGGCTCCGTCCACCAGCACTTCGATCCCCTGTTGATGCGCTGCGTCCGCGATCTTTCGCACAGGCAGGATCTGCCCGTTCCAATTGATGACATGCGTGATATGCACCACCTTCGTCCGCGGCGTAAAAGCTTTGGTATACTGTCCGGCCAGGTAGTCATTGTCTTCGCTGGGAAGGTCCAGGTTGATCCACACCAGCTTGATGCCTTCCCGCATCTCTCTTTGCTTCCAGGCATTGATCATATTCGGGTAATCCTGTTTGGAAAGCACCACCTCGTCGCCAGCCTTCAGCTCCAGGCCAAAGATCACCGTCTCCAGCGCTTCGGAGGCATTGCGGTGAATGGCGATCTCTTCCGGCGATGTCCCCGCAATGCGGGCAAGGTCCTTGCGGAGCGGCTCTCTGCCCTGGTCCAGGACCCTCCACATATAGTAGCTCGGCGCTTCATTGGAAAGGTCGTGATAGCGCTTCATGGCGTCCTGCACGATCTTCGGGGAGGGAGATACCCCGCCGTTGTTGAGGTTGATCAGCTCCGGGGACGTAGTGAATGACTGCTGTACAAAATACCAGAAATCCTCGTCTTCCGCCAGTTCCCCCGGCAGCCGGTCGCCCGCATGCTGAAGGGCCTTGTCCAGGTTGCGGCTCCATACAGGCCGGGTGATCGAACTTAATAACGCAGTGGCGGAAAGTTTTCCAAGTGTATCGAGAAACCGGCGACGGTTGGTTGCAGTCATGTTTGGTTGTTTGAATCCAATATAACGAAAAATTAGCTGGCCCCCTCAACCCAACCTCCATCAAATCGTATATTTGCCCCTCCATGAAGTATTATATTATTGCCGGCGAAGCCTCCGGCGACCTGCACGGCAGCAATCTCATCAAAGAATTGAGAAAGGCCGATCCCCGGACCGAGGTCCGGTGCTGGGGGGGCGACCTGATGGCGGCTGCCGGAGGTGTACTGGTAAAGCACTATAAAGACCTTGCATTCATGGGCTTCGTGGAGGTCCTTAGCAACCTCCGCACCATTTTCCGGAATCTCGAATTCTGCCGCCAGGACATTCAGGCCTACCAACCCGACGCCCTTATTCTCGTAGACTATCCCGGCTTCAATATGCGCATCGCAAAATGGGCCCACCGCCAGGGAATAAAAGTTATTTATTACATCTCCCCCCAGGTATGGGCCTGGAAAGAGGGCCGTGTGCGGCAGATCAAGGAGCACGTGGACAAGATGCTCGTCATCCTTCCTTTTGAAAAAGAGTTTTACAGACGCTGGAACTTTGAAGTAGAATACGTAGGCCATCCCCTGGTGGAAGTGATCGACCGCTTCCTCGCCGATGACCGCCTGCATACCATGCACACCCTCACCCCCACCAATCCCCTCGCCGCTCAAAGCCCACAGCTCTCCACTCACAGCTCACCGCTTGTAGCTAACAGCTTGCAGCTTGCAGCTCTTCCCATCATCGCCCTGCTCCCCGGCTCCCGCCGCCAGGAGATCCTGAAAAAGCTTCCCCTCATGCTGGAAGTGTGCCGCCACTTCCCCAACCATCTCTTCATCGTCGCCAAAGCGCCCGGCCTGGAAGATGCCTTCTACGAGGACATGCTGAAAGCCTATCCCAACGTCTCTTCCGTTCGCAACGAGACCTATGCCCTTCTCTCCAAGGCCAGCGCCGCCTGCGTCACCTCAGGCACAGCCACCCTCGAGACAGCCCTCTTCGGCGTGCCCGAGATCGTCTGTTACAAAGGCAGCCCCGTCTCCTACCAGATCGCCAGAAGACTGATAAAGGTCAAATACATCTCCCTGGTGAATCTCATCATGGACAAACTGGTGGTGAAAGAGCTGATCCAGGACCAGCTCACCCCTGACAACCTCCGTAAAGAGCTCGACGTCCTCCTCAACGACCCCCAAAAGCAAAGACAGCTCCGCGCCGATTACAAGGCCCTGAAAGAGCTCCTCAGCCAGGGCGGGCACGCCTCGGCCAATGCCGCTCACAGCATCCTGCAATTCCTTAATGCTTCTTGAAGATCAGCTTGATAATTAAGACGATAATGGCCACGAGGAACATGAATAGCGAGATCCGGTTGATCCCGTGCATATATTTCATCCATTGCGTATGCGGCGCATTGGGATCCCTCTTCTTAATGTAGAAATACTCGGCAATTTGTCTCCACACGCCCATACAAAGTAAATTGAATCTTAAAGGTAGATAACAACCCCCATTTTTGAATTGTTTAATCCAAAATCCTCTATATTTGCACTCCCAAACGGATTTCCTGTCGCGCAGGCTGATCCATGGGCCATTCCGGGCCGGTCGCCTACAGCCGTCCCGAAATGTGAAAGGGGGTTTAGCTCAGTTGGCTAGAGCGTTTGCATGGCATGCAAAAGGTCACCGGTTCGACTCCGGTAACCTCCACTTAACCGGAGTTTCACTCCGGTTTTTTATTTTTATCCATCCATTTCACAGCTTACCAGCCAAAACTTTCACGGGACCGAGAAGCCCTGACGCAAGGATAGGCGTATGCACATTCAACATATCGAACCTAAACACTTCGTGCGTCTTCGTCAACCGCTGACCTACGGGTAAGCTCAGATCGTGCACCACCCTGTTACACCAGAGATTGACAACCTCTACCTCCAGGATATTCCCCCCGGACAGCACGGCGTCCGTTATATCCATTTGCCACGGGGCGCACCAGAGAACGCCCAGCTTCTTCCCGTTAAGCCGTACGGTTGCTACATTCTTCACGTCACCCAACGATAGATAAATATGTCGCACTTTACCATTTTGTGGCGCAACATCCTGTCCCAGGTCAAAGGTCTTCCTGTATGTAGCCCTTCCTGAATAATACTTGATGCCTTCTTCAGGTCGTTGGGTCCAGCTGACCAGCGCGGGAAATGACACGTGGGAAGGTCCGCCCCAGCTGCTGTCGAAAGAAACATCCCATGGACCCGTAAGACGCTTGATCTCGCTCAATACGTCAAAGTTTCGTTCGGCATGACCATTCATGTCTTTCGGCAACGGCTTTCGGAAGACGATAAAGAAGGCGCCAAAGGGGTCCAGTTCCAGCGGCAGGGAAATGTTTCCTCCTTTCTGCCGGAACGCGTTGGCAGAAAAATGCTTCCCTGTCACGGGGTCCCAGATCTCAGGTAATCTTCCTGTGACACGGAACGTAAATTCACGGGACTGATGCTGGTCGGTTCTGTTGATCACAAAGTATATTTCGGCATCGGATGTCGTGCGGTGAATATAATCGAAGTCTTCCGCATGATCGGCCTGTCCATCAAATGAAAAGTCCTGTCCGACCCCGTCCGCCAGCAGAACTTCCCTGGGCGTTTTTCCCCAGATGATTCGTCCGCTTCCAAAATTCCGTTCTGTTTTGGTTGTACCATTGAGGTCGCCCCAAAGCTCGGCGGCGATACGCAGGACCTCCGCGTCATTTCTTACATAGTCATGTGCACTGGCGGATGCTTGAGGCGGCGGGCCGATGACAGTGGCGCCGTTCATCACGAGCTCCCTGATCCTCTTTATCACAGTCAGCGACATCGCATTCGCTGGTGCCACCGGCACATCGAGTTGCTGATAGCGGCTGACCTCCTTTGCAATCTCCGGTGAAGGACTGACACAATTCTGTAAAACCAGTAATTTATAACGCATTCCGTCCGGCAATTCGATCTGGCCGTTTTTCACTGTCATACGGTTCAGCAAAACATCGGGATTAACATAGTCACAATCATAGCCGGCTCCCAGGGAAGGAATATTGTACTTGGGCGGGACCAGCAATGGCGGCCGCTCCCCCAAATAGAAACAAACATCCCCGACAAAATGCCCTTGCTGCAACATGAACTGGCATCTCGCCAGATAGGAAAAAAAGTCGTTGGACATCTCCCACCAGGTAACATTAGGAGTGAAATGGGTCCCGGCACAGTATTCAAACCCTGGCTTTCCATCGGTCGGCGGCTGGCAAGTGGCCGAGTGAAGCATGAGCCGGTTGATCCCTTCACAAAAAGCGTCGTTGGCATATGGCTTCAGGTCGGAAGGCCCCAAAGTCCAGTGCGTCGCATCTTTTTCCTGCTCGGTAAATGCCTCCGCTTCTGCCTGTCGCTTGCCGTAAACATGGGCCGCGGTGGCCGTTTGTTTAAGGTTTAGGCGTTCCATTCGATCCTTATTGTAACCGCCGGGCGCATTACGATGTCCGTTGACCCAAAATTCTCCCGAGACAATGTCTCCTGTACTAAAATTCTTCAACACATCCTGGGGAGGTATATCATTGGGGCCGCCGGCTTCATTGCCGGCCTTCAAACCATATCGATGACAAAGCTCGGTAAAATGGCCATAGCAGTTCGCCGAAATGCAGTCCTGGATCGTGCGGTTGAAGTCATCCTGGAACCTGTTTGAGATTTGACTGTTCACCACGTTGAATCCTGCCAGCACAGGAAGGTAGCCGGTCAGGTCATAGCCACGGAATCGGCGGAATTGTGCGCGAAGATCCTGCGTCCAGGTCAGTTTACCACACTCCCAACTATCCGACCACAGGTAGTCCAGATGTCCTCCGGCCTTTTTAGCTTCCGCCAGCACCGTTTTTCCCAGATGGTCAAAATATCGATCCAGCGCCGCTGCGCTCAAATAGTCGATTTCATAGCCCTGTCCTCCTTCGAATGTATCTCCTTCAGGATATGCTTTCCATTTACTCCAGGGATGACCCGTAAGTGTATAGCCGCTCCGGAGGACCACCCACTTTCCCGGTGGAACATCCCACGTAAAGACCCCGCTGGGCCTTAGATTCAGTGTCACATCGATGATGCGTGCCGGATCGATGCCCTCATCGCCATCAGGCAAAGGAAATGCCTGTATCATGATATCATGATAATAACCTTCTACTATCCCGGGGCGGACAAGGGTATCGGAATACCTTCTTCCTCCTTCCAGCGTAATTTTTGAAAAAACGATCTTCTTCATGGCATCATCCTGCGTCACCGACGGTCCCATAAAGGTCCACCCGCCTGCCAGGTTAAACCCGATCTCAATGTGCAGCCTGTTGGCCTCTCTGATGGCATGACGAAACAGGGCCCTCCACTCCGCTCCCAGGAACTTTACCCCGGGTAGTGGCGCTGCTCCGGCGTAACCGCCATTGCAAATAAGATTTACACCGCTGATACCCTTTGCCTTGAATTGCCGGAGGTCGCGGGTGATGCCTTCCCGTGTAACCCTGTTGTATATCCAAAACCAGTATACTCTTGATTTGGCTTCATCTGGCGGTGAAATAAAAGACCGCAGCAGTTTGTCACCCGCCTCACCGGTTCGCCTCACCTGCGAAAACGCACGGATAGTCACTAACAGTGAGGATGCGTATATCAAAAACAGCCAATGAATAGAAGTTGATCTTTTGCCCATGTCTCTAAAGATAAAACACTGACCGAAAAAACCATCCCTTTCTATCCTGTCCGGTACTATTTCCCCTTCAACAACTCCAATATCCCTTCATTCTTGATGATCAACATTCCCTGCCGGTCTTCCGTAATGCCCTCCTGCAGCCGGTAAGTATACCTGGGACGATGCCCCTCCATAATAGTAGGCATGTATACAAACCGGATGTTGCCCCGCTCTTTCAGCCCTTCGCCCACTTCTGTAATATGGGTGGAAACAATGAACAAACATTCCTGGTAGTCCGCAAACCCTTTTGTCACCGCCAGTGTACCGTCATATGCATCTTTTACATTGGTGCCCTTGAACAATTCATCGAACATCAGCAATAATCTTCTACCGCTGGCGGTAGCCTCCGCTGCCTGTTTTACCCTTATTACTTCCGCATAAAAATGACTATACCCCAGGCCGATATTGTCTGCCACATTAATAGAAGAATACATGCCTTCCCTTACGGAAAAGATCATCTTTGACGCAGCCACCGGAAAGCCGAGATGGGCAAGGTACAAAGCAATCCCCACCGATTTCATAAATGTTGATTTACCTGCCATGTTAGCGCCTGTAAGGAACAAAACGTTACTGTTCCTTCCCAATCTGATATCATTACCTACGGCTTTGTCAATACAAGGATGGGAAAGGTTGGCTGCATCCAATACATTATCTGTCCCTGGAAGTGCCTGGGCAAATACAAAGCCTTTCGCCCGGGCTACGTCGCTTACGGCTATATACACATCGGTCTCATAAATGAACGAGAGGATGGCTTGCATTTGCTGCCGGAGTTTACATTTCAGCAGGTAGTCATACCCGGCCAATGTTTTCACCGGTATGGCCTGGTATATGTCTGTATGGTATACTTTTTCTATCCGCTTATCGTGAAGGATCTGCTCGATAGCTGCAACTCGGTTGGCATAAGGCCCGGCCGCATTGCGGAGCCCACTTGCGAAAATTTGGCATTTATTCAGGGTAATAATAGTCGCCTGCAATCCCTGCACTATCTTTTTATAGCCTTCGTCCCTTGTTAAGGAGGCTAGCCCCTTCTTAATGAAGATGCCAGCAAAAGTAAGGAGAGCGCTCCTGCCCGTTCCGGCATCCAGGTACTCCCGCATGAGTGTCACCTGCTTCGGGTCGAAAGGGAAGGTCAGTTGTTGTTGGAAAAAGAACTGGAAGACAGCGGTGCGGTCATTGATGGCCTGCTCATCATTCAGTGGATGGTAGAACATTCTGTCAAGTTCCTGCTCTCCCCCCCTGGTCTTCGTACGGTTGAACATATGGTACACGGACCCCTGCCGGAACTTGCCCGGGAGGTTCAACTCTTCCAATGTTTGCTTATCAGTTTCAAAAGACATAAATATTATTTTTTCCCTTTGGCCAATATATCCAGGATGCTTTCATTTCGAATGATGATCATGCCGTGCCGGTCGTCGGTTATTCCCTTTTCCAGCGTATAGGTATATTCTGGCAGGTGATCATTCATCCGCGTTGGCAGATACCAATAATCAATATTCGATTCTTGTCGCAGATCAGCCCCTGCTTCTACAATATGGGAAGAGACAATGAACATGCTGCTGCGCTGTAGGGCGAACCCCTTTACTACCGCTACGGTGGCCTCATGTGCATCTTTTACATTCGTACCACGGAACAGCTCGTCGAACAAAATAAAAAAAGACTTTCCCGTAGCCAATTCCGTCGCCATTTTCTTTACCCTCAATACCTCCGCATAAAAATGGCTGGCGCCAATGCCAAGGTTATCCGGCAGGTTGATAGTTGTATACAGGCCGTCCATCACCGAAAATTCCATAGATCTGGCCGCTACGGGAAAACCAATGTGTGCCACATACAGCGCTGTACTTAATGAGCGCAGAAAGGTTGATTTGCCCGCCATATTTGCGCCGGTTAAGAAGATCACGTTCTGAGCAGCGTTCATCCTGATGTCGTTCCCCACTGGCTTGCTCAGCGCCGGGTGATATACCTGCTCGATTGTAAGATGGCAGGACCCTTTTTCCAGTGCTTTGGGGAAAACGAATTTTCGTTCTCTGGCTGTTTGAGCCACGGACATGTATACATCCAGGTAATAAACATGTCGCAGCAATCCTTCTATCTTCTGCCTTTCGCTTACACGGAACAGGGCATCAAAGGCCGTTACGGCGCCATAGGATAATTTTTCCTTCGAGTCGATTTTTAACACCGGCTCAAAAGCCGCATTGGCCAGTAAATGTTCAACAGCTTCACGTTCGGCAGTATAGGCGACCAGATCCGATATGGCCCGTTGCTCCATAAAGACTTCTGTGCGCCGGATGAGCTCTATGACAGCGCTCACCCCATTCTGTATCTCTTTTTCACCAAGGGTACTCCGGCTATTTTTATTTTTCTCATGCTCTGCTCCATTGGCCAGGTATTTTTCTGCCATGTCAAACAGAGAGGCATTATAGGGAAAGGAGAGGTTCAACCTTGCAAAACCTTCAATAATGGCGCTGCGTCGGTTGATGGCTTCTTTGTCGGCCAACGGGTTGCGGAACAGTTCTTCCAAAAGGGCTTCGCCACCCCGCGTGTGAACATGGTTATAGATATCATAAATACCGTCGCCATCGCGCTTGCCGAATATTCCCAGATCCTTTATAGTTTGTTCATCTGTGCGTAACATATTCATTATTAACTACTTGAATGTCAAACAAATTATTGTCTTTTTCGCCTTATCAGCAATATGATTGCACATAATAATATTAAGCCGGGCAATACCCATACGTACAGGATCTTCTGTATGTGCGCGCCCCTTTCTCCCGTGTTCAACAAAATATCTTTCGGAGCGGGGCGGAACATTTGAACAGGAAATCCATTATACGTCACCCAGCTGTACAGCGCAATAAGATAATCGTAATTACCCTTGAGTCGCATATTGCTGGCAAAATCGGCATCGCCGCAAATAATAATGCGTTGCTCCTTATTGGAGAGCCGCCGGGTTAATTGAACGGCCGTTGTAAAATTCTTTTCGGGCAGATCACCCTCTGCCGGGTTAATAGCGGGCAATGTTGAATCAATCACCAGATTACCTGCCTTTAACCACACCCGGCCGGGACTGCTGATCAGCAATGGCCTTATGGTGAAAGCACTGTCGGGTGTACTGACCATTCCCATAACGCCAGGCATCAGCATCTTTGCCGTATCTCCTCTTTCCAGGGCTCCCTGTATCCCTGCAAATGATTCGATAAGCGTACTGTTGCTTGCAGTCAGATAAGGCGTCACTTTGTCCGGTGTTTCATGATAGCTCGGCTGCACCAGTTGCCCGTTCATAAATTGCACGCCCATTTGACGAAGAACGGGATTGAGCACAGCTTGTTTACCCGGTTCGCCAAGAATGATCATATTTCCACCATTCTTTACATAATCCCTGAGTCTGTTTTGAGCGGCCATGTCCATGAACATTTTAGGGTCTGCCAGTATCAATGCTGTACAGTTGCCTGGTATATCCTGGGCTGCCAAATTAAGCGTATCCACGTCAAAGCCAATATTTACCAAAGTGCTCCGTTCTGTCTTTAAAGAAGAATGAAACGCATACTCCCGTTCCGCAGTTTTGAAGATATTCCGCTCCAGCTGGCCGGTGGCAAAATAGATGGTGGGTATTGTTTCGGGGTGTAACAGCCGCTTAAAGGCAGCAGCCACATTTACCAGGTCCGGCCAGGGTTTATCGTAGCTGGGATAGGTACGCAAAAACTGGGTACGTCCACGATAGGTAAGCTGCATGATCAACCGGTAATCTTCAGGCTGCAGATCCACGATCTTGCGTATCTCTTCAGGTGCTTTGAACAGGGAAATATCGAAATCAAGTGACGCTGCCCTGTCTTTTGCTATTTGCCTGAGTGTTTGCCCTGAAGGGGAATGTAAGAAAATACTGTCTTTCGTATCGTAATAGTAAACATATTTAAAGTTGATATCCGGCTTAAAGCGCAAATACGGCTCCCACATTGCTGCCATGTACGATGCGTTGCGTGTTTCCGGTAAAGCATGGGCCAGATCGCTTCCCAGCAAATTGCCGTAGAGCGTCACTTCCAGCGTACTATCCCCCATAGCATGAATGAGGTCTTGCATCCGTTTGGGGATGGTATTCGTCTTTGCCGCAGTTGCATCAAGATACAGGGTGAGCATCGGCCTTGAACTTGTATACCCAATCAGCAATGTCACAGATAACACGGCCAGATACCTCCCGGTTTTGACATACCATGGCCTGGCTTCCCTGCCGCCTTTGAGTTTGACGATGGTAAAACCCACAAACATGAGCGCCACTACCATAAAGTAAATAACATCGCGGCTAACGATAAGCCCGTTCAACATTTTCATGGTGCGGTTTTGCAGGGAGAGGAAGTATGTGAGATCGCGCACCAGGTCATAGCGCTGCCAAAATCCGCCGATAAGGCCCAAACCGAAGATGACGATGAAGGTGCTAAGTGCGGCAATTACCTGGTAACTGGTAAGTGCGGACATAAGAAGTCCGATGGCCGAATAGGTGCAAGTGAGCAAATAAAACCCAAGGACCGCTGACAGCAGCAGGCCATAGTCTACATGTTGGATATTGAAAAAGGCAGTGATAATAAAAAACAACAAAATGCCCACCAGCAGCAGATTATAGAGCATGATGCCGATGTACTTCCCCACTACTATCTGTCGAATGCCTACCGGGGCGGAATAAAGGAGCTTGGAGGAACCGCTGTGCGTTTCCCGGCTGATCAAACCCATGGTTAGCACCGGTATAAAAAAGCAAAGATTACTCAGAACATTTGCAAAAACGTTGCTTCCAAGGAATAGTCCGGCTGTTAAAGAAGAACTAAACCCCTTAAAGGAGGGACTGTTCTGCTGCATAATGTCCTGCCAGTTGGCGTAATAATAAAGGGGATTACTATAAAGAAAAGCGCACTGCACCATAAAAACCAACAGCACAAACCAGGCAATGGGTGAGTAGAACAGATAACGCCATTCGTTTCTTGCTATTTTAAACAGGATCATCATGAATCATTTTAATTTTTATTGCCGTTTTCTTCTCACCAGCAGCACGGTGGCAATTATCAACAGCACCCCCGGCAATACCCATACATAAATTGCTTTTTGAAAAGCTGCCCTGCGCGGGCCAAGTGTTATAATATTGTCTTTGGCGGCAAAAGCCCTGGTATACACGGGGAATCGGTTATACACCAGCCAACTGTAGACTGAACGTACCAGCTCTGTTTGAAGTCGAAGGTTGCTGGCAATGTCAGCATCTCCATACACCACGATCCGCTGCTCCCTGTTTTGTTTTTTTCTGGTTAACTGAAGCGCTACGGAAAAGGAAGGTTGCTTAAGGTCCCCCTGTTCCGGGCTAAATACAGGAGGTACAGAATCCGTAACGAGCTTGCCCATCTTTGACCAGGTTTGACCTGTAAGAGTCAGCAGTAAGGGCTTGGCAGTAAAACCGCTATCCGAAGAAGAAGAGATACCCGTTACCCCCTGCAGCAAACCTGCCGTAGTATCCGGCTTTAGGTTAGTACCGAGCCACCGTCTCCAAAATATGAACGTTGGTTCATCCGCAAGATGGACGTACGTCGGCGTCCAATACGGCGCTATCTTATCGGCGGTTTCACCGTCGCTGGGTTGTACCAGCTGACCATTGGTAAATTCAATACCTAATTGCCGCAGCACCGGGTTGAGTACATATTGTTTGCCGGGTTCGCCCAATATAAACAGGTTACGCCCCTGATCGATGAAATTCCGCAACTTGCCCAGCACCACAGGGCTCAGTTCTCTTTTGGGGTCGGCCAGTACAAGAACCGCCAGGTCCGGGGGGATCTCCTGCGTCGTAAGATTCAGTGTATCCACATCAAAACCCAGGCTTGTCAATGCATTGGATTTTACGTTCTGAGGCATTAGCCTTGCTATGGTGTGGCCGTAATATTCGCGTTCACCCCATTTATAAATGCTACGCTCCAGTTCACCGCTTACGAAGGCAATTTTGGGCATCGATGTGCCCAAAAGTCGGTGCAACGCGGCAATAATGTGAGGCTCTGTCGATCCGCCATTTATATCCAGCCCTGTTTCGCCGGGAAAAAATCGCAAAATGGTACTGCGCCCTTTGTGCCTTAATCGCACAAATAGTGTGTAATTTTCCGGATCGTTCAGGTCGATCACGCTGCGAATTTGTTCAGGTGATTTGAACAGGGCAGAATCCACCTGCAATCCCCTTGCGACAAGACCCGCTATCTGCTTTAGATTCTTACCGGGAAAGGTCTTGTAATAGGAACTGTCCCCCGGCGCTATTGCATAAAAATATTCATACCTGAATTCAATGTCCGGTTTGATACGAATATAAGGCTCCCATAGATCCAGCCAGGTGTTACGGGCCTTTGGCAATCCCGCTGCAGCATCTTTAGACAATAAATTGGTGTAAAGCGTCACCTCGAGTGAACTATCACCTAATTCCTTTAAGATTTCCCGGGTTCGGTGATGGAGGGTATTAGCCTTAATGGCCGTAGTATCCCAATAACCCGTAAAACGCGGGCGCGAACCTATATACCCTGCCAGTAACCCCGATACGATGATGACGATGTATCTTCCTGTTTTAACATACCAGGGTTTGCTGTCTCTTCCGGCGCGTAGCTTCGCTATCGTAAAGCCGACAAACATATAAATGATCGCCAGGTAATAAATGAGGTCTTTGCTCCGTATCAGACCCTTGATCATTTTTTCGGTACGATCCCTGACAGAGAGAAGCCAGGTAATTTCCCTGACAAGATCATATTGTTGCCACAATTCTCCAATGGACATCAGCAGAAAAAGGACGGTAAAGCTGGCAATGGCAGCCACAATAGGATAGTTGCTGAGGCTTGATGTAAAAAGTCCTATGGCCGTCAATGCGCACAGGAACATATATAGCCCCAGGCTTGCAGAGAACAATTGGGGAAGATCCAGGTCCTTAATATCAAAAAATCCGGACAGGACAAAGATCCCCGTGATCGAAAGTAAAATAAAATTGTAGATCATAAGAGCAAGGTATTTGCCCAGTACGATCTGGCGCGTAGCCACCGGTGAAGAATACAGTAGCTTGTAGCTGCCGTTGTTAAACTCCCGGCTGATTATTCCCATGGTAAGCAACGGAACAAATAAATACAGCTGAGGCAGGATGTTCGAAAAAAAAGCCTGGTATACCGAGGCGGTGACCGATTGCGTTAGAACATTTACAATGCCCGGACTGTTCTCCAGCATCGATTCGGCAAACTGAGCAGAAGGTTGCAATATGGCCATATACGTATAACCACACAACATCAAAAAGACAATGGCCATGAACCATGCAACGGGGGAGTAAAAAAGATTCCGAAGCTCGTTCTTTGCTATATGTATGATCGTTTTCATTTAGGCCGGTGCTTGAGTGGATAAATGTTTAAATACATCATCCAGCAATCCCTTATCCGGAGTGATCTCTCTTAATCCCCACCCCCCGGCAACGGATGCTGCGACGAGTGCGTCGCTTACATCCTCTTGGCTACTATCAAAATGTACCCTTAGCTGTTGCTCGGTCAAAAAATCAACTTTTGTAACGCCCGGCACTTTCAGCAGTTCCTCAGTCAACGGCGGGTTCTCCAGGCGCATCAGGATGCTTTTGGTCTGTACATAATTATTAAAGGCATCCATGGTATCGGCAAATACGATGCTGCCTGCTTCTATCATAATTATTTCTCTGCAAAGAAGATTGATCTCGGAGAGAATGTGAGAAGAAAGAAGCACCGTATGCTCCCGGGCTATTTCTCTGATCAGCTTCCTCGCCTCTATCAGCTGGTTGGGATCCAACCCATTGGTAGGCTCATCCATCACCACCAGCCTTGGCTTGTGTATGATGGCTTGCGCAATACCTACCCTCTGTCGGTAACCTCCGGAAAGGTTCCTGATAAGCCTGCTGCTGAAATGGGTAATGCCACAACGTTCCTTTACTTCTTCCACTGCGGTCTTTACTTTGTCCTTATCCATCAATCGAAGTTGGGCGCTGTAGGTGAGGTATTCATCAATGGTAAGGTCTGTGTAAAGGGGTGGGGTTTGCGGCAAAAACCCTATTTGCTTTTTGGCTTGTTCGGGCTCCCTGCGCAGATCGATGCCATCGATATACACATCGCCTTCCGTTTGATTGAGCACCCCGCAAATAATGTTCATGGTGGTCGACTTCCCGGCGCCATTGGAACCCAGTAAGCCGATGATGCCTCTTTCCTGGATCTCGATATTGATATCGCGTATAGCCCACGAGCTGCTGTACTGGTGAGAGAGATGCGCTGTTTTTAAAATAAAAGACATGTTGTATTGAAGATTTTACTTTGTATGCTTGCCCTGCCGTTTGAGGTCCGATCTCGAGCCACTGTATAAGATCGTGTACACTTCTTCCATCTGGGACTTCCTGTTCATCTTCCCCTCTCCGTTATATAAATCCCTCAATGGCGGTTTTGTACTATTCGAAATAAAAAATAAATGATTAAGCGAAACAAATGCAATAAGCAATCCACAGGTTTGAATATGACCCTTCATAAACTGCACGGCCTTGAGCAAATGGTTTTTAACTGTATGGGGGGAAATGCATAATTGACAGGCAATTTCATCGCGGCTTAATCCCTGCTCGTGGCTAAGTCGGTACACTGCCTGCCGTCTTTCTGGCAGCCGCATACACGCAGCATCATACGTATTTTGGCTTTCCTTTTGCAGCAGACGGTCTTCTACATCTGTATGCCAGTCTTGCCCGGCTTTATTCCGTTTAACATAAATACGGCTCCTTTTTTCTTTCTCTACATGCTTATACGCCAAATGGGTGGTCACGGTATGCAGCCACCCGCCCATATTATAGGGCACGATCTTATTTCGATGTTGCCAAAGCCTCAAAAATGCTTCCTGCACGATATCTTCTGCGGATTGCTGATGCCTGGTCAAGTGCATTGCCGTGCGCATCAGGGTGTCGGAATAGGATTGCACTATACTGTTGAACGCCTTCTCATCGGCCACGGATGCATCATTCTCTAACATCGTTATCCCGGCAGTTTGAATTTCAGATCGGTTAGCATACTTCTTATAACGGCAAATTTCTTAAGCACCGCAGGATAGTTGGCATAGTTGGCGTTAAAGGCATCGGGGGTATTGGAAATCACCGCTTCCAGGTATGATTGTATATCTCTGGTCTTATCAGGAGTATAGACTTTATTATGATACAGGACCGAAGTAATAAAACCAAAATCTTCAAGGGTTTGGGACCCGTCAGATATTGCCGCAAGCTGTACAAAGTAGGGATCGAGGTAAGGTGATAATCCCCTGGAAATACTATAAAAATCAGTCTCCAGTAAGGCACTTTTAAGCACTTGCAGCTTTTGAGAAGCTACCCTGGTCAATATCGACAGCACATATTTTCCTTTTGCATCTGCGGTCATCGTGTCAGGATCGACAGATCTTATCGCTACGGTATTAAAACCTACGTGTGCATCCCTTATGATTGGGGTGCCTTGCGCTGGTGTGAATAAAGAATCTGTCAGGAATACACTGGGTAGAGGGGGAAGCACGGTGAGCAGTTCGTTTTTCAGCAGGTCCAGCATGCTTTTCACCCGTCGCTCCTTTGGCAGCAATGTGTACCTGGGATCATTGGATGCTCCTGTTGAAGGACTATAAGCTACCATGAGCGTTGTATAAAAGTATATAGGAATACCAGCGCTATCTCCCACCTGCCTTCTTGCCAGGGTGTCGTTATAAAATACCGGTATGCCTGTCGCCTGGTACAGTTCATAGACCGCGTGCCCGATCGGATCGTTGGGATCATCGTGCACCACCAGATAATTTTCGTCCTTATTGCTGGGCGTCGGCGCCGCTTCCTTTTTACTGCAGCTCCCCGACATAAACATCGCTGACAATAGACCGATGCACCAGATGTTATTTTTATAGTTGACCATTGAATTATGAATTATACGTTGCTAATGCTGTTAAGCCCATGGTTCTCCATTCATTGGATCAGCGGCCTTGCCGGCCTCGGCTCGTTTGTCAGAGTTCCCCTGTTGAATTGGATATCAAATGGGTGCAGGGGCACGACGTAAGCCGCAGCATCCTGTGAATAAGGCTTCAGTTCATAATAACCCTGTAAATAGCTTGCCAGCGAACTGTTGTAGGCATAAGAGTTATGCCGGATGGATTTGCTGAAAGGATATTGGTCGTTTACCCCGTAACGTCGCAGATCAAACCAACGGTGCCCTTCAAAACAAAGCTCGCGCCGCCGCTCATCCCGGACAAAATTAACCAGCGCCGCCCCCGCGGCGGGAGGAGAAGGAGGAGTTACCGCAAATCGTTTCTTCCTGAGTTCCTGCAACGTACCGATGGCCTCGCTATTGCGTCCAAGCACCGCAAGCGCTTCAGCTTTATTCAAATAAACTTCCGGCGCCCGGATCAGAAATATTTCAGAGACATTCCCCGACAGATCAAATCCCCGCACCTTTGCATAAAGCTGACCGGGTCTGTCTCCCTGATCAAAAAAGACGGATGGCCGCAAATCATCGGTCTCAAAACTTTGCAGCAGGTCGTCAGAAGCGCGATAGGTGTCGACGGTTGCGCTCAAATCGTGCGTGAACAGGCACGGACCAAACACGGGGTAAAGGTAGTTGATGGCATCCTCGCCCATGTTGAAAATGGTTTCCGGAGACGAAAGCTGTAGGAAATTATTAGCGAAATTAAAATTGTTCAGATTGCTGATCTGGTAGTTGTTGGCCAGTACCTTGTCAGCATAGGAAACAGCTTTTTCATACGCTTCCGTATAAAGATATATCCTGCTGAGCAAAGCTTGCGCAGCTGCCTGGTTGGCGCGGATCACGGATCCCTTATTGTATCCTTCCAGCTCTTTCTCGGCCTGTAACAGGTCATTGGTCATCTGATCATACACCTCCTGCACCGTAGCCCGGCTAAAAAACCCGGCCTCTATTGCAGGATCTGTTTTCAACGGTACGCCATAATCCGTCTTTGCGGTGGCTTTATTATAAGGCTTGCCGTACGTATTCACCAACAGAAAATAATACAATGCCCTTAAAAAATGGGCTTCCCCATCTACCCTTGTCAGAATGTCATCGGGCTCTCCTTTTTCCCGCATCAGCGGAACATTGAATATGACGGTATTTACTGTTGAAATACTTTTATACACCTTAGTAAAGATCGTGACCTGATTGTCCTCCTGGGTACCATCGCTGTAAATATAAGGGTTGGGTTGCCAGTTATAATATCCGCTGAAATAGGAAGTCTGGACAATATCTTCCGGCTGAAGCTCAGGTTTTGGATTTTCTTCCACATCGTCATCCATGATAAATAACATCTGCGTTCTTCCATTACCGTAAAAAGACGCCGTATACCCGCCCCCTATCAAAAGCTCATCCAGGTCCTGCGCGGTCGTTAAGAAATCATTGTTCTGGGACTGGGTTTTCAGGAACTTCTTGCAGGAGAAAGCCGGTAACATTAACAGGATGATCAAAAGGGATTTAGTTATTACTCGTTTCATAGCTTCATCATTAAAGACTCACATTAATATTAAATGAATACACCGGCCGTATAGACAAGTTGATATTGGGCGCGCTGCCGGACTGGGAAGGATCCTGCCCTCTCAATGCCTTATCGGCAATGGTAAACAAATTGGAGCCTGCCAGGCTAAGCGTGGCTGCTTTTAAACCAAGTTTATTACAAACCTCAGGGCTGCAATTGTAACTAAGACTTGCCGATTGTAATTTGATGTAATCGCCGCTGACCACCCTTATATCCGCATCATCATACATTTGGTAATAGTCACTGCCAAAGGGAACATAAAGGCCTTTTTCAGCCCACCAGGGTTTATTGTCTGTCCCATTTCCATTGACAGCAGGGATATTTGTTCTTGTCTCGTCCCCCGGATAACGCCACCGGTTGACAAATTCTTTGCGTAGATTCTCCTGTGATTTCGGTCGGTTAGAGCCATAATTGCCCGAAGCAATGCGGAGCAGACGTACTTTATTTCCGAGACTATAAGTGAACATAAAATTGAGCGACCAGCTCCGATAGCCAAAATAATTCGAAATACCCCCCTGCAGCACCGGTTCGCGCCGGCCAACAGGGACCAACACCTGTTTAAAAATATCGACCGCGCTCATTTTCGAATATTGCTCAAACAGCGCATCCCCGTTGTCAGGTTCTGCTCCATAAAATATAGGCTGCCCTGTATTATGGTCAAGGCCCTTGAACCGGTAAGCATAAAAAGTATTGACAGCCCTGCCGTTGATATTGGCCGATCCGCTTAAAAAATCCTGGTAAGTAACATTACCGGAACTTAAGAAGTTTTGGATACCGCCAACTACCCTATCATCTCCTTTTCTCAATATATTATCCAAAAGCTTATTGAAGACCTGACCTAATTGCGGGTCAATACGCCAAACAAATCCTCTTTTGTTTTTCGATCCCACATTGTTGATAGGCGTAAAATCGAAAGACAGCTCTACTCCCCTGTTTTCCAGTGTGCCGCCGTTTACAACATACTCCTCGATGCCATTGATGGAAGAAACCCCTTTCGTCAGGAAAGCATTGCTGGTTTTCTTCCAGAAAAATCCAATGGAGCCATTCAGTTTGCCATTTAACAGGGAAAAATCAACTGCTGCATTGTAGGAATCCGTTCTTTCCCATCTGAGACCAGGATTCGGGTAGTACGCAATGGTGGAACCAAATGCATTGTAATAGGTGTTCATATATCCTTTGTCGATGATGGTATAGGGTGTTTGATAAGGCAGCATATTGCCCTGGGTACCCCAGGAAAAACGCAGCGCTGCATCATTAACCCATCGCATGTTCTTCAAAACGTCCTTATGCATGTTCCATCTCGCCGACAAGCTCCAGGTGGGTAAGAACTTTTCGTTGCTGCGATCCCCAAAGGCATTGGAAAAATCACTTCGGGCGTTCGCGCTTACGACATAGCGGTCGTCATAAACATAGGTAGCAGTGGCGTATCCCGACACCAGGTTGGTTAGCCCCTCCGAGATAAGCATTCTACCGCCATTGGGTGCAGGTTGCTGTAACCACTGTCTGTAGGCAAAATAACGGGTGGGGTCAATATCAGTAAACCGAAGGCCTCTTTCAGGGTAATAGCCTCTCCGGCTTTGTTGAAATCCACTGTTTGCAGTGGACGACATTTCTCCTCCCAGGCTGGCCTGGAGAAGATGCTTTTTTGCTGCATCCACAAAATGGCTGTAATTGGCCTGTCCACGCAGATTATAGGCCTTTTGACGGTTGCCCTGCTGACGCAGCTCCCCGCCAAACGGGATCGCATCGACATCAAGGCCCCGGGTATCGTCGCCCGGATAAGTCCCTCTCTTCGAGTAAACCCAGTTTGTCTTCTCGTCAAACCAGGTACGTTGTTCCGTATTGCCCGCGGTATACGACAGAATGGCTTCTAATTGCAGATCGGGTATCAACTGGTAGTTCAGATTCGCCGTTGCGGTGTAGGTGTTCCCATCCAGTGTTGCACTGGAATGATTCATCTCGTTGAGCACATTAAATGTCGGTTTCTGGGCAAAATCCTGCTGGGCCCTTGGGTAAAAATAAAGGCTTCCATCTTCATTATACAGAGGTATGGCGCGGCTCGTGCCATACGCATAATTGAGGATGCCTATATCCGATGGAACATAACGCCGCGCGTTGTTGTTGACATTGATGCCGAACTGAGCTTTCAACCTTTTATAGTTGACATCGAATTTTACCTGGCCTGTATAGCGTTTATTGTACTCTCCTTTAATGACACCCTGTTCGTTCGTATAACCAATGGAAGCATAATATCGGCTGGTTTGCGTGCCTCCTGATATCCCCAGGCTATGGTTGGTGGCAAAAACATCGTTGGTAACGGCTTTAAACCAGTCGGTATTCAAAGTTTCAGCTTTGCTTACCCGTTTTTTGTACGTGTCAAAATCGATATTGCCATTATAATAATCGATGGTAGCTTTTTCATAGGCTTCAAAAGGCCCATAAAGCTTTTGATGTTTTTCTATCAGCTCACGCGACACATCTACCCGCTCCTGCGAATTCATCATGTACACTTCTTTGTCAGTATAACGGGGACGGCGGGTATAAGTGCCGCTCACCGAATAGGTCACCGCGGGAGGGCCTGGTTTGCCCCTTTTTGTGGTAACCACAATAACACCATTGGCAGCCCTTACCCCGTAAAGCGCTGTCGCAGCGGCATCCTTCAAAACATCGATCTGCTCGATATCGTTGGGATTTAATCCTGATATAGCATTGCCCACCAGGTTTACAAAGTCAAGATTATTGATATTTTTTGCATCCACCGGTATGGGATCGGCCTGAACAATGCCATCCACCACCCACAGCGGCTCGCGCGTGCCTAATATGGTAGATGTACCCCGTATGCGCAATTTGGGCGCGGCGCCCGGCTGACCGGAGTTTTGCATAAATATCATGCCGGGCACACGGCCTTCCAGCATTTTGTCGACAGTGGTAAGCCCGGGTTGCATGATGGAATCCATACGCAATGAAGTGACGGAGCCGGTTAGATATTTTTGCTCTATTTTCTGGTAGCCTGTGGAGATCGTAACTTCGTTCATGGAAGTTATTGCAGCCTCCATTGCTACATTAATAACAGAACGGCCTTTTACATGTACTGATTGCCTTTTATGATTCACATAAGAAAAAATAAGCTGGTCTTGCGCACCGGCCATAATCGTATATTCACCATCCTTGCTGGTGACGGCAGTTATGTTCTTGTCTTTCACCTGCACGGTAGCCCCATCAAGTGGCTGATGATCCGCGTTTGTGATCTTTCCACGAACAAAAGAAGGTAGTGAGTCACTGGACGCCGCCGCCGGAAGAGAGGCTTCCGCTGCGCCTTTTTTTTTCACAACGATAGTCCCTTCCACAACGCTGCAGGTCAGATCAGTACCTTTTAAACACAGATCCAGCGCTTGCTTCAAAGGCATATCCTTTACATTTAAGGTAATTTTCTTTGCACCGGTAATAATACTTTCAGAAACCACGATATTCAGTCCCGTTTGCGTCTGTATCGTCCGGAATATTTCCCGGAGCGGTTGATTTTTGGCTGATATCGTAACCCTGGGCTCATTATTCTGGGCGCCGGATGTAATAGCGCACAATAATAGCAATAGGGAAAAGAGGGAAACCAATCCTGGGCGTCTCTTCATATAAGCAGTGTGTTTTGGAGTAGAGAATACATTATTTCTCAGTCGGGCTTAGTCGCGGGCCCGGCTGGCTATTTGCTGGATTTCACAGTCAATTTTTTTCCGTTGATATTGAATTGAACGTCATTGGCCTGAAGTGCTTTTAACACGGCCGACAAACTACTGTTCCGGTTGATGATCGCGAAGAATCTTTCTTTGCTGACTACGCCTTCATACGCCACATCCACATCATACCACCGGGCAAGTTCGCGCAGAATGGTAGGCAGATCGGCGCTTTCAAAATGAAAGAACCTATCCCGCCATGCCATGACATCATCTACATTTACATTCCTGTTAACAGAAAGACTTCCAGTCACATCCGATATAGACTGTTCATTAGGAGATAAGATTACGGTCTTGCTATTCCTCGTTACTTTCACGCCCCCTTCCAGGACCGTGGTGGCGAAGTAAGGTTCGTCGCCGTATGCGTTGACGTTAAAATGAGTTCCGGTCACCGTTATCATCATATCATTGGCAGCTACGCGAAAAGGCTTTGATTTATCTTTTGCAACCTCGAAATAAGCCTCCCCGCTGACGGTCACCAGCCGTTCCGGGCCGCCGAAAACTATAGGGTAGGTAATGGAAGAAGCAGCATTCAGCCACACATTTGTTCCATCAGGCAATTCCAGCTCATATTGCCTGCCCCGAGGGACGGTAAGAGTGTGATATTCCATTTTACCGGCTGCACCCTTATATGTCAGAGAGCCTTTTTTGCTATCGACCGTTAATGCTCCCTTTTTCACAATGCTCCCATGCAGGCTGTCCAGATAGAGCTGCTGCCCATCAGGTAGTTTTAAAACGACCTTTCCCATGGCGGGCATCACCTCGGTGGCCGGTGGATGCACCGCTGTGCGCCGGGTACCAGCATCGTTCTTGTTTATAGTCCGGAGAAGCCCGCCCATACCCAATATAATAATAATAATAATAGCTGCAGCCGCCCAACCCCAACGAGGCATGGCATGGATACGACGAACGGGAGCTTGCAGATCAATTTCTCCTTCCGGACGATTATTGGAAAGGATATGCTCGATCATCGATGCCGTTTCTCTTTCTGAAAGAACATGCTGGCTGGTTTGCGCATCCCACATTTCCTGCAACCCGGGCTCTACATCGGACAGTAAGGTCTGCTCGTTAAGCAGTCCCGCCAATTCCCCTTTTTCTTCCAGGGTAATGGTATTCTCCATCCACCTCTTGATCAATCGCTTAATATGATCTTTCCTTTCCTCCATTGTTTAGGGAATTAGCCGTTTAATAAGTAAGACACCGGCTTCTCAAAAAAGGGGCTACCCGGCCGGAAGATTTTTTTAAAATAGCTTTCTCAACAAGAGGCCGGCTAATGCAATAACCACTTTTTGTTGAACGTATTTTGTTATGGACGCCTGGGCATACTGGAGGTACTTTTTTACGGTTTCCCTTGACAGACCCGTTTCCAGGGCAACTTCCTGGTACTTCTTGCCTTGAACCCGGCATAAAACCCACACTTTTTTTTGTTGATCTGGCAGCTGTTGTACAGCTTCTTCCACCAGGCCTATATAGGGGGTATAATCCTGGGCAGGGGTGTTCTCGGCCGTACTGGACGGTTGATCCTGAAGCCATTTTAGATGTCGCTTTTCCTCCCGCACCATATTCCTGATGGCATTCAAGGCATGGTTTCGGCTGGCTACATATAAATAGCGTCGAAAGTTATTGACCTGGCTAAGAGATTCCCGGGATAGCCACATTTGAGTAAATACGTCCTGTACAATCTCCTGGGTTCTTTCTTTTGACTTGGTAAATTTTAGAATATATGGCGCTAATAAAGGGGTAAACTGGTGGACCAACTGTCTGAAAGCCGCCTCATCGCCTTTTGCTATACGCTGAAGGATCTCGTTTTCCTCATATGGTGGATGAGTCGACAATAAATTATGCCTTAACAATTTAAATACAATAGTAAAGAAAAATCTTTCTAACTTTTATATTTAAAATATTTTATATATTTACACAGCTACCAGCCTCCTAGTCGATCTTCAGCACATCGACATCCCCGATATGGACCCCCTTTATAATATCCGGATTCCCCATATAACGGAGCTTCGCATCACCGAAGGCCGTGATCTTAATACGATCAGAAACATTCATACTGAATTCGGCTTCCCCGAAGGAGGTTATCTTGCCCGTCCTGCCGGTAATAGCCGTAGTGTTGATCCTCCCTTCTCCATAACAAGTAAAGTGCTGCTCGTCCGCTTTACCCGATTGGATCTCCAGGGTACTTTCACCATATATCACCGCACGCAGTTTCCGCACACGCATCTCGGTAAAAACGACGGTAGACGCTCCGTACACCCGTAGCGCAAATTTATTTGCAGTGAGCGGACTTTGACAAAGATGAGTCTCTGCCCCCCGTAAAGAAAGCGTCTTCAGCGCCCTGTAAGTAACAGTAGCAACGACGGCATGGTTAGGGTAGAGCCCCTTATTGTTATACGACTTGTCATTATACGGAATATCTTTGGCCCCTTCCAGGTAAATACGCAACGTGCCTCCATGTACTTCTATATGCAGTTTACTGCTGTCTACCAGCAGTCTATTCACAGTCACGCTTTCCGTCTCACCCTGTTCGAAAACAACCTTTATGTAAGGGCTTATGATCACCTTATTGAAATGGTCAACAGATATGGTTTGGGCGCCGGCGGCAAGAGTCGCCGCAAAAAGGAAGGTGATAACAAATAAGGTTTTCAATAGTCGCATAAAATGTGTTTAACACATCATACGGGCCAACAACAGTTTTGTTACAGGCCTTCCGCATAAATCTCCAACTTTGATCAAAAACATGGTCCAAATAGATAATTTAATTTTCGAAATATTCTATACCTTCGCCTCCTCGTTCTTTACTTTATTGTAAGTTTTCAGGTGAGCATGTACTGTCTGTCAGGCATGCTCTTAAAAAGGAACCGTGTGCGAATCACGGACTGTTGCGCAACTGTAATGTCCTCCCTACGAGGATGAAGTCAGATACTTGCCTGCAAAACCAGACAAATGCTTTCGCAGTTTAAAGCAGAAGTCAGGAATACTATCCCACAGGATAGTTATATCCTCTCTTACTTAAATTCCGGAAGCATACTCATAAACGTAAAGGCATTAATTCATTTTAATGTTTAACCTAAAAGTTTTTGTGTATGCTGACAAACAATTTAGGCTACCCCCGCGTGGGCGCCAATCGTGAGCTCAAAAAAGCCTGTGAACAGTATTGGGCAGGCCAGATCACCCGCCAGCAATTATTCGTTGTAGCCAAACACCTGCGTGAGCAGCATTGGCGATTACAGCAGGACGCCGGATTCGATCTCATACCCTGTAATGACTTCAGCTTTTATGACCAGGTGCTGGACATGTCTCTCCTGCTGGGCGTGATTCCGGACCGCTATGCCCCGGTAGTCACCGATGTCAATGGCAATGCGGAGATCGACCTGTATTTCGCCATGGCAAGAGGCTATCAGAAAGATGGTCTTGACATCATCGCAATGGAGATGACCAAATGGTTCGACACCAACTACCACTACATCGTACCCGAATTCACCGCAAAGCAGAAATTTAAAATTTTCTCCAACAAGCTTTTCAACGATGTCAGCGCCGCAAAGGGCGTCCTTGTTAAAATCCCTAAGCCTGTGCTCATCGGGCCGGTGTCTTATTTGCTCCTGGGGAAAGAAAAGCAACCGGGCTTCCACCGCATCAGCCTGATCAAACAGCTGGTACCCGTGTACATCGACATCCTGAACAAGCTCAATGATGACTACCTGACAGAATGGGTACAGATGGACGAACCCTTTCTTTGCCTTGACCTGACCGAAGAGGAAAAGCAGGCCTTTACCTTTGCCTATACGGAGATCAGGAACAAATGCCCCCATATCAAGGTACTCCTCGCCACCTATTTCGAAACCCTCGGTGACAACACCGCCCTGGCTAAAAACCTTCCCGTCTGTGCCCTGCATATCGACCTTGTACGTGCGCCGCAGCAACTGGATGATGTACTGAAGGACCTCCCCGCCAAACTGACCCTATCCCTGGGCGTCGTAGATGGCCGGAACATCTGGAAGAACGACTACAATAAAAGTCTGACACATATCAATAAAACCATCGAAAAACTGGGGACCGGCCGCGTCTTCATCGCCCCCAGCTGCTCCCTATTGCATACCCCTTTCGACCTGGAGCCTGAAACAGCCATTGCCCCCCAGGTCCGCAACTGGATGGCCTTTGCAAAACAAAAGCTGAAGGAGATAGCCCACCTGAAACAAATTGTCGAAGGCAACAAAGACCCGCTCGCCGAAAACCAAAAAGCCATCGAAAGCCGTCGCATCTCGACCCTCATTCATAAGATGTCGGTAAAAGACCGTGTCGGAGCCATTAAAGAAAGCGATGCCCGCCGCAACAGCCCCTTTCCCGCCCGGCAAACCACCCAGCAAAAGAAATTCGGACTGCCCCTCTTCCCCACCACGACGATCGGGTCTTTCCCCCAGACGGAGGAGATCAGGCAATTGCGTGCACGACTGAAAAAAGGCGAGCTTACGCCGCAACAGTACGACACCGCCATCGAAAAAGCCACTATCGATGTCATCCGCTGGCAGGAAGAAATAGGCATCGACGTACTGGTACATGGCGAATTTGAGCGTAATGATATGGTGGAGTATTTTGGCCAGCAGCTGGATGGATTTCTCTTTTCAAAAAATGGCTGGGTGCAAAGCTATGGCAGCCGTTGTGTAAAGCCGCCCGTCATTTATGGCGACGTCAGCCGCCCCACTGACATGACAGTGCGCTGGAGCCATTTTGCCCAACAGCAAACCAAACAGCTGATGAAAGGTATGCTCACAGGTCCTGTCACCATCCTGCAATGGTCCTTTGTACGGGATGATCAGCCCCGATCGATGACAGCTAACCAGATCGCGCTCGCTATCCGGGATGAAGTGGTGGCACTTGAAAAGGCAGGCATCCGGGTGATACAGATTGACGAGCCGGCCATCCGCGAGGGCCTTCCACTGCGTAAAAAAGATTGGCCGGCTTACCTGGACTGGGCCGTCAAAGCCTTCCGTATCTCCGCCAGCGGCGTAAAAGATGAGACACAGATCCATACACATATGTGCTATAGTGAATTCAACGACATTATCGAGCACATTGCCGCGATGGATGCCGATGTCATCACCATCGAAACGTCCCGCTCCCAAATGGAGCTGCTGGAAGCCTTCGCGGGATTTAAATACCCCAACGAGATCGGCCCCGGCGTCTACGACATCCACTCTCCGCGTGTGCCGACTACCGAAGAAATGGAAGCCCTGCTGGAAAAAGCTTCGCTCCTGCTGCCGGCACGCAACCTTTGGGTCAACCCGGACTGCGGCCTAAAAACAAGAAAATGGCCGGAAACCAAACAGGCGCTGATCAACATGGTACAGGCAGCGGCAGCTTTAAGGAAAAAGATACATCAGCCCCAATTGTCCTGATCATACAATAAAACATGCAAGGGAAACCCGCTACAGCGTAATAGCGGGTTTCCCTTTATAGTCCCCTAACGCAGCAGCATAAGTGATCCACTAAATTTTAGCACCGAAAAATTTAGCAAATCTTAGCCCGGAACTATTTCATATCTTAATTCATCGCTCCTTCCCTTTTCGGCCCTTCTGTTTAATTATAAAGAATAAAACGCTAACGATCATGACTACCATAACAAACCTACCTGTGAAGTATGTAGCATTATTCTCGCTGCTGATATTGGCAAAACTTTCCCCGGCACAGATCACCTGGCCCCAGGGACAGCTCCTGCCTTCATTCCCTGCGCGGGCAAATAACCAGGACCTCTTTTACCTCAATGAACAGTCATGGCGTTGGGAGGCCGAAGGCCCCTCCATTGGACATAAAACAGGGCATTTGGACACGGATGGCTGGCTTTGTCAGACAGGCATCGATGCGGCAAATGACCATATGGTCTATGGCCCCTATGACACCAGCTTGACAGCAGGATGGTACGTCGCCGAGTTCAGGATGAAAATTGATAACAACACCGCGAATAACGATTCCGTCGCAGACATCGATGTCAGAGACGCCGCCACCGGAGCAACCCTTGCCTATCAGGCAATCACCCGTCAGCAATTTCCGATAGCCGCGAACTATACAAGCTTTACTTTGCCATTCACCATGCCTGTTAGTCATCACGCCATCGAATTGCGGGTTTATTGGCGGGGAAGAGCCTATATTAAAGTAGACTATGTTGCCGCCCGCCAGGACAATACAGCCGAAATGTACTTGTTTTCCTCACTGAAAGGCATCGTCAACAGGACTCAGCCGCGTATGTTCTCCTATGAAGGGGACGCCTTTGCGGAAGGGCCTTACGCCTGGATGCAGTCATTAGGCCTGACGTGGACAGAACATGCAGACAACTGGGAGCTCCTCACGAAGTACCGCAGCGAAATAGCCGGCCTCATCGTCTACGATCCCGCCCAGTCGCACACGGTCAATCTGGCCACCATGCTTGCAAAAGATAAGAAGGCGGTCATAGCCTCACCCTCCTTGTTATCACGACTGACGGCAGCCCCTTACAATCTTCCGATCCTCACAGACCTGCGTGGGCAATTTAGCAGCAAGCTACAGGTGTACCAGACCTTGTTCAATACCTATTGGCCAACCATGGATCACAGGATGCTCATCGGGTTGAGCCCCGAAGCCCATCGGGCCGGTTTACGCGAATATGCCGCCGCCCTGGGCGCCGCCGTGATCTGGCTGGACCCCAATGTATCGGCTGAAAGCACGCTATTGAACAGCTTTTTATCTTCTATGCCCGCGGGCGCAGTATTCACAGGCTGGTGGCCCGAAGAAGGCGCAGGCATCACCAGGGCGTCCAGCTACGGCATCGCAACAGTGGCCAGTGATTATTGTTCCAACCTGACGGTTCACAGCGGTACTTCCAGGACCGTAACGCCTAAACCCATGCCGGCTAAGCCCGCTTTGCAAAACAAGATCTATGTTGCCTTTATACTCAGCGATGGCGACAACTTACAATATGTGGAACACCTGATGCGCAAGCTTTGGAACAATCCTGATCGCGGTTCCGTACCGATGGGATGGACCCTCTCTCCGGCAATGCTGGATGCAATGCCCGGCGCTTTAAATTACTATCATCAGACCTCCACCGACAATGACAACCTGATCTCTGGTCCATCAGGATATGGGTATGCCTATCCCAATAACTTCCCCAATCAAACGCTCCTGAACCAGTTTGTCACGAAATCCGAAGACTACAACAAAAGAGCCGGGTTCCGGGTAGTGACCATTTGGAACACCATCACAGGCGGTATTAACCAGAACGTCGGTGAAAGCTATGCCGACTACGCCCCCTCATTATTAGGATTGACGGCCCAGAACACAGGTGGACCGCTTACCATCTACAAACAAAGCCTCCCCGGAATGCCGCTTTCCTGCAATTACTGCACAGGGGAACAGGCAATGAAAGATGCCATTGCTGCCGCATCCTCAGGATGGAATGGGTCGACACCCAGGTTCATCATCATCCAGGCGCAGCCATGGACAGACGTAAAACCCACCAATTTCAGGAACGTGATGAATTCGCTGGATGCAAATCACATCGTCGTACGCCCGGATCATATTTTTCAATTAATGCGGGAAGCAAATGGTCTTCCCATTGACCCGGCCCCTCAAGGCATCGATATCACCGACCTGGGTGGCCCCATCAGCGCCCAATACCAGACAGGCTCTCCGGCAGGCGAAGCATATACCAATCTCATCGACAACAATGTCAACAGCAAATACCTGACGTTTAATCCCTCCGGCTGGATACAATACCAGGCGCCGTCAAGCTACATAGTAAAAGGTTATACGATCTCCTCAGCCAACGACTTTCCCGAGCGGGATCCCCTGAACTGGACTTTGCAGGGGTCGGCAAACGGAAGTAGCTGGACCACCATTGACACGCGCGTTAATGAAGATTTTCCAGGCCGCCTGCAAAAAAGGATTTTCAAATTCAATAATACGTCGGCATACCAGTACTATCGGCTCAACCTGTCCAATAACAGCGGAAACATATTACAGCTGGCAGAGATTGAATTGTTTGGCGATCCTTCATCCGCCGCGTCAATTGCCATGGTGAAAAACCTGGGAGATTCAGTCAGCCTGGAGGAGAAAAAGGGAATTTCCCTGTATCCAAATCCAGTCTCTTCCATAGTGCACGTCCGTGGATTAAAAGATGCTGCCCACCTGGAAGTGTATAATAACCTTGGCCAGTGTAAGCTAAAAGGATCGGGGAGATCAATGGACGTCAGTAGTCTGGAGCCGGGTGTATATTTCCTGAAAATCAGCGCAGGTGAAAAAACCGGCGTCTACAAGTTCATTAAAAAAACTTGAGTCCGGCCTATTCATTTCGCAACACCACCGTACTCATACATCGAATATCATTAACATTCACCGTCTTCAACGGTTCCAGGAAGGATAATCCGTTCTTTCGCATGACGTCCGCCAGTAAAGTCCTGGTCAGCAGAAATCGACGGGAACCATCAGGTATGTCATACACTCCGTCCCCTGCCTGCAGCACTTTATCTTCAATACCTATGTCTGATGTCATTCGGATGAATAACGAGCCGGAAGGTTTTAAAACACGCACCATCTCCGAGATCATCTGCCGGAAATGTTCGGTATCCTTTGCAAAATGTAATACCGCACTGCTGATAATGTGGTCGAATTGATCATTCTCGAAGGGTAACTTTTCTACTGCCGACTGACGGAATCGCGTTGCTACCGCCGCCCACCGGCCCTGCAGATCATGAATAGCCCCGGCATCCTGGTCTACGCCGTATATCGCGACATTGTTCCGGAGGAACCAATGCAGGTTCCTGCCGTATCCACAACCCGCATCCAGGATGACGTCATTCGCTTTATATCGTCCTTTCATGATCTGATCCACCAGGTATATATCCGTGGACCCTATTACTTCTTCTATCGAATCCAAATTGATCCATTTTTTATTGATGAACCCTGAGTCATTATCGCATCTTCTTTCAGCCATACTACCTGCGATATTGATCGTCGCTTACTTTCTCCATCCATTCGACCGCTTTGCCATTCAGCTGCTCCTGTATAGCGAAATGTGTCATTGCCGTGACAGGTGTGGCGCCATGCCAATGCTTCTCACCGGGCGGGATCCAAACCACATCACCGGGATGGACTTCCTCGATCGAACTACCCTCCCGCTGAACCCAACCACAACCCGCCGTGATAATCAAGGTTTGCCCCAGCGGATGAGTGTGCCAGGCCGTACGGGCGCCTGGTTCAAAAGTAACGCTGGCCCCGCCTACCCTTGCCGGATCGCTCGCCTGGAACAGGGGATCTATGCGCACCGTACCGCTAAACCATTCGGCAGGGCCCTTACCTGAAGGCTGCGAGCCAACTCTTTTTATTTCCATACCTGATAATTTTATCCAACAGAAAAGGACTGATCAGCTGGGACTCTGACTATTCCACCAATATCTTTTTCGCCGCCTCCGCACTTAAATACACTTCTCTTTTCCCTTTGACCTCTACCAGCAAGGATTTATCGAAATCCTGGATCTCCTTCACGATAAGACTGTCGGCCAACGCGATCCCCTGCTTGTCCAGGTACTTCAGGAACGAAGCCGTATTATCCGCCACTTTCACCACCTTCATTTTCTTGCCGGTCTCGATCTCTGATAAATTTTTACATTTTTGATTCGGTATCCTGCCGTTCTTATCAGGGATGGGATCCCCATGAGGATCAAAGCTCGGGTTGCCTAAGAATGTGGTCAGCTCGTCTAATAATTTGTCTGATTGAATATGCTCTAGTTGTTCGGCCACCTCATGTACCTCATCCCAGGTGAAATTCAAATGCTCGACTAAAAAAGTCTCCCACAGTCGATGCTTGCGAATGACTTTTATCGCAGCCTTCAATCCTTCCTTGGTCAATTTTGCCCCGCTGGCCCGGTTATATTCAATCAGCTTCTTCTCGGCCAGCTTACGCAACATCTCAGTTACCGAGGCGGGATTGATACCAAGCTTTTCAGCGATCAGCTGGTTACCAACCCTGCCTTCTGCAGGATAGGTCACTGAAAAAATAGCCTTGAGATAGTTCTCCTCTGTAACTGAGATCGTCATAGTTCTTGCAAAAATAACTGAATTTACCCAAGCGCATGGTAAATACGACCCCAAATAATACCCGTTGGCATCCAAAGTCAAATATTTTGGTATACCTAAATTTTTATATTAGGTTTGTGAAAATTAAGGGTATTAAGAATGAAGAAGCTTTGGGTCGTAATAGGGATGCTGGCCCTGGTAGTTTCCTGCTCGAAGCTGGAACCCGCCGCCCCGGCCAAAGACAAGGTCCTCGATGGGCCCGTAGATGGATTGACCTACGCACAAGCGGCACAGCATGGGTTAGGCGATGCCGATTTCACCGGCCAGGTCTTTACCAAAGAAACAGGGCTCGGACCGATTTTCGTAGCCACGAGCTGTGCCAGTTGCCATGCAGGGGACGGGAAAGGACATCCATTCAGCACCCTTACCAGGTTTGGTCAGATAGATAGCACAGGCAATCGGTTTTTGGACCAGGGTGGGCCGCAATTACAGGATAGGGCCCTGCCCGGATTCCAGCCCGAACAGATCCCCGCGGGAGCCACCTCTGCGAAATTTATGCCGCCGGGCAACACGGGATTGGGCTTTCTGGAGCTGGTCCCCGACGCTGATATCCTTTCCATGAGCGACCCCAATGATACCAATGGCGATGGCATCAGCGGCACGCCCAATTGGAATACGATCCCCCCGTTTGTAACCCCGGCGCCAAATGCCCTGACCAGGAATGGGAAATATATATGTCGTTTTGGAAAAAAGGCAAGTGTATACGATCTGCGGCAACAGACGACCAACGCCTACAACCAGGATATAGGCATTACCTCCGCTTTTGAACCCTATGATGTTTATTCCCATTTGGAAATTGACCCCGAAACATCAACAACCACCATTAATAATGTAGTGTTTTACCTGCAAACATTAAAAGCCCCCGTTCAACGCGATCAATCCAACGCAGAAGTAATGGCTGGCAAACAGCTTTTCATCGGCATCAACTGCTCCGGCTGCCACAAGCCGGAATTAAGAACAGGCGCTTCTCCCGTAGCCGCCCTGAACAATAAAACATTCGCTCCTTACACCGATCTGTTGTTACATGACATGGGCCCTGGCCTGGACGACGGCTACACGGAAGGCAACGCAGCCACCAGCGAATGGCGAACAGCGCCCTTGTGGGGTTTAGGCCTTGCCCCCGGATCGCAGGGTAGGCAATACTTTTTGTTGCATGACGGAAGGGCCCATAGCATTGAAGAAGCCATCCAGATGCACGGAGGCGAGGCCGGCAATGCGAAAAATGCCTTCAATGCCCTCACTGGATCAGAGAGACAGAAGATCATCACATTCCTGAAAAGTTTATAGCAAATGAAGAGAAGAGAATTCATAGCGACAGGTTGCGTCGGCTGCTTAAGCGGCGGTTTGATATTATCCCTGCTGGAAAGCTGCGGCTCCACGAAAATGATAACGGCATCAATAGTAGATTCCGACATGGTCGTACCCCTGTCCGCCTTCAGGAACAAAAAAGGATATAAGAATTACCTGGTACTGCAAAATGACATATTACAGTACCCTATCTGTGTATACCGGAACGTCGACGGCAAATATGAGGCCTTACTCATGAAATGCACGCACCAGGGAACTGAATTGCAGGCATTCGGCGACAAACTGCAATGCCCTGCACACGGCAGCGAATTTAACAGCCATGGTAAAGTGGAGAACGGCCCCGCCAACGCTTCGTTGAGGACTTTTCCGGTAACCATTACGAACGATCAACTGCTAATATCTTTGAAATGAGAAGAAAATATTTGATAGCCATACTTTTCATCATCCGATTTTCACCTGCCACTGCGCAAATAGACCCCAGCCTGTTAAGACGCGTACCCAAAGACACCTCCAGGCCCGTAATGAACATGGATGCCATGTATAACAGACCTTCCCTCCAGTTGGGCAAACTTCCCGTTTCCCTGGGCGGCTACGTGGAAGCCAACTGGCAGCACCTGGGTACGGACGGCATATCGGAAGGCCATCAATTTCAGTTTAGAAGACTTAGCTTATTTGTTTCTTCCAGCATTTCCAAACGCATCAAATTCTTATCCGAGATAGAATTCGAACCTTCAGAGAATTCGATTGAGGTGGAATTCGCAGCGGTAGATATTGAATTTCATCCGTTATTCAACCTCAGGGGCGGCATGATCGTAAACCCCATCGGCGCTTTTAATCAAAACCATGACGGACCTAAGTGGGAATTTACAGACAGACCCATATCCGCCGAAAAAATGCTGCCTGACACCTGGAGCAATGCAGGCTTTGGCCTGTATGGGAAATACTATCGTGACAAATGGATGCTCGGTTACGAATTTTATTTAACAGGCGGATTTAATAATTCCATAATTAATAACAATCAAAATAAGACTTACTTACCAGCGGCAAAAGACAACCCGGAAAGATTTGAAGAGAGTGCAAGCGGCGAACCCCTGGTTACAGGCAAACTGGCGCTTAAAAATACCAGGATAGGAGAAATTGGCCTATCCTATATGGGTGGAGTATATAATAAATGGCAGGATGACGGCTTGATCCTGGATAAAAAAAGAAGAGTGGATGTGTTTGCGGTAGACTTCAATACCCTCATTAAGAGAACCAATACCAATATCATCGGGGAATGGGCCTGGATCCTCGTCGATGTCCCCAACACCTATACACAACAGTTTGGCAACAGACAGCGGGGAGGCTACATGGACATTGTCCAGCCTGTCCTGAAAAACAACATACTAGGATGGGAAGGAGCCGTCTTGAATGTTGCCTGCCGCCTTGAATATGTAGATTGGAATGTGGGAAGATTTAAACAAACGGGAGGCAACATCGCCGACGATGTCTGGAGCGTCATGCCCGCCGTAAGCTTCAGACCAAATTCACAAACTGTTCTCCGGTTAAATTATCGTATCCGGAAACAAAGGGATCTGCTGGGCAATCCGCCTGCAAATACCGCCGGGTTTATATTCGGCATTTCCACTTACTTCTAACTACTGCGCTAATATTTATAAATGTCAATCTTGACCGGCCCCAATAACCCCGATGATTCCAGGCCGGCTCCCGCATCTGGACCAAATAAAGTAGTCGTTTTCCGTTGTTCTGCCGGCAAAAGAGCATCTCCCAGCAAACGGTTCACCCAGGTATTCACTACTTTTATTTCTAGCTTATTGTCGCCAGGCTTAAGCCCGCCGGTAATATCGACCTCGTAGGGCGGCGTCCAGGCCCCTCCCATTTCAACACCATTCACGGACACTTTGGCGATGTCCCTGGCAATGCCAAGGTCGATTACATAGCGCAGCCCTTCCCCGATCTTTTTAATGGATACAACATTTCGATAATACGCGGCGCCGGAATAGTATTTTATACTGTCATTGGAGTGCTGCGACCAGTCTGTCAGTGCATTGAATATCACCGGCTTTTCAGGCCCTCGCATCTTGCTGTCAAAGGTCACCGTCCACGGTCCCCTTATCGCCATGCTATCCATAGCCTTCGGATAGTTCCCACCCAACGCATCGCCCTTTGTCCCGTCTTTCCTGAAAACAACGAAAGCACTGCCATTCGCCGCAAGGTGAATAGGCATTGAAGTACCGCCGCCTTCCTGAATAAAGGTTGGCAGATTACGCACTGTCCCTGTGACGGCATCCCATAATTCCGGTTTCTTTCCCGCTATGCGAAATGTAGCGGCAATGTCAATGGGCTCATTTTTCTGATTGGAAATAAAATAAATTGACCCTCCCTTTAATTGCCGGTGGATGTAAAGTACGTCGCCGCCCCCGGTACTTGTAAAGTCGGGTATTATCTTGAACAGGTCCAGCACGTCCTGCATATTCATGCCACTCAAAACCCATCCTTTGCCGTAGGGATGCACCCTGTTTTTCCCGCCGTCGATATTGCCCCACAACTCATCCGCCATAGTTTTCACTTGCTTATCTGCTTCTGGATAACCCTCCAGGCTGGGCGACCTTTCGGGCTTTGGCCCCAACACCACCGCACCTTGCTGCACCAGCTCCTTTATTTTTGACAGCAGTTCCGGGCGCATGGTAGTAAGTTTGGGCAATACCAGGATGCTGTAGCTTATGCCACTGGGTAAAGTTAGTTTACCGTCCTTTACAGACAGGCTGTTTTCAATCACCTCACTATTTATATAATCGAATGAATACCCCTTAGGTAAGGCAGGATCAGTAACTCCGATCATCTTAGGGGCATCCTCCCCAATGAAATAGGCAACATCTCCGACAAATTGCCCTTGCTGCAACATCAGGTTGCACCGTTTGATATATTTCACAAAGAGATCCATATCAGAGAACCACGTATTCGCCCTATTGAATTCGGTCCCAAACCATGCGTTCAAACCCGGCTTAGGGTCATGCTCAGCCTGGTGAATATAAACATGGAGCAAGGTATTATTGATCCCGTCAGCAAAAAAACGGTCGCCTCGCGATTTCAACATGGCCGGATGCCGGCGCCAGTGATTGCCTGCTGACGTAAATGACTCTGCAGACACCTTGGTTTTCCCATAAATATGTGCCGCTGAAGAAGCTATCTTATTCTCAACATTTCCAAGATGCCCTTCACACCAGAATTCACCGGCGACTTCATCCGACTGACCGCCATACTGTAGAAACTCCGCCGGGAATCCAAAATACCCGTAATTTTCGAGCCATGTGGTCAGCCCGTGTTGATGACTTACCTCCCGCAGGCCCGCAACATAATTATAAGCAACATCGTCCGCGATCAATCTCCGGAGATCCCAGAGAAATCGGTCTGAAAGATCTGCGCTGCCCACTATTTTCCCCTGTAAAACAGGAATAAAGGGCGTGGCATCATAATGATATCTCTTTTTAAATTCCGGTATCAGCAGGTCAGTCCAGTTCTGGCTGCCCGTCTCGTAGCTGTCCGCGATTACGACAGTGAGGGTCTTGCGGTCTTCCGGCGGGATCCGCTTTAATATCTGCCCCAGATAGGCGTCAAAATGTTCAGCGATGTGCGCTTTACTCATTTTGTCCGTTTCGAGGCCCGTGGCCTCCGGCGTTGCAGGTACATTTTGTGTGTTTGTCGTCGTCATGCCTGTCCGTTCAATTACCCAGTCCCCCGGAGGAACATTCCAGTGCAACGTGCCGTCGGCAGCCATATATTGGGAGATGTCAACCACCTTGGCAGGGTCGATGATATAAGCCGACTGCTCATCTGGCTGTGGGCTCCACAAGTAAGCTCCCCAGACAAGATCTTCCGTCTGCCACATTTTAGCCATCGTTTTCTCCATGTAACTATCAACCATGGGCGTTGCCGATAATTTCAATTCGGATATCCCCGAATTACCTGAGACCTTTGTCAGTAATACCCTGAAGTTGCTAGCGGTCGTGGCAGGTATGGAAACGACGGCCCTGCCCCAGGGTATAAAGCCGTGTTGTAGTTTGGGGGCTCTGCGATCTATCGTAAAATGTTTAAGGGTAACATATTCATTATTCAACTTTGCCTGGATCTCGCCTTCAAGATACACGGGTTGGTGCATCATAGAAATGCTTACACTGCGTACCGTATACGGCTGCGGCGTACTTACATCCAGCGAAAACTGCTGGCCTTGGGTAAGAGGGATGCCAGTCGCCTCGTCATGATCCATCAGTCTCGCAAGCGAATCCATAGCCGGCGCTGATGACAGCCTGGGGCCCGACCCACTCATATCTGCACCGTAATCAGAAGTAACAGGATAGGCAAGTACCTTTACATCCTGAAAATTCCCCTGCGGCTTAACCAATTTATCATTAAATAATAAGGGTCCTTTCACCATCACCTGTGCCGAGGTCAGGTAACGCATGGCTTGTTCCGGCCGAACCCAAGGTCCGCCTGCCTGACTCCATCCGGGGCCATTGAACATTCCGATCTTGATATTCAGTTGTGTTGCGGTCTTAAGGGCAATATGCAATATATCCCACCATTCATCCGAAAGGAATTTCACCTTTCCATAGGGTACGTCGCCCAGGCCAATATCACCTATGAACGCCCTGTTGATCCCAACCCTTTTCATCGCTTCCAGGTCCTTGACAACCCCCTCTTTGGAAACATTGCCGGACAACCAATACCAGTAAACACTGGTTTGAATGGAATCGGGAGCTGTCCTAAAACCAGTTTCCACCGCTTTGAGATCCTGCTCCTCTGGCTCATCGAAAAACAACCCGCTCACCGCGGCATTGGGACCACGTACCTGGTTGACCCGGATCCTGATGCTTCCGGAATAATTGAACACAAGGTATTTTCCCCCCTTATATGTCCTTATCAGTTGCACCGGGGCAATGAGCTTCAGGGTCCTGCCATCAAACACTTCTATCCCGGATCGCCTTGCCTTATTGTCCCAATCCAAAAAATACAATGCCACCTGGTGCTGCTGGTTTCCGGTCACCTGGAGATCGATCGTCATTGTCTCCAGCAATGGAATAGGGTCCTGGGTGATCACCGCCCCGAATGAGCTGGCATTGCCGGACGTATCGGTCAATACGCTATTGTCTCCCGGGATATCCAGGTGAACGTTTGCTTCATTCCTTAGGACTACTGAGGATAAGTACCCCGGTAATTTTTGCAAATGTTTTCCCTTTTCCGGTTGATTGAACAAAACGAAACCTTCCTTTCCATACCGGCCCTTCCAGTTCCCGGATGTCACACTGTCCTGCACCAACTTATCAATGGGATAATTCCACGGAGCGCTCACCGTCTGCTGCGGCCCACGATAATTACGATAAGTTGCCTTAAACTCATATTTCCCCGGCCCCAGGTCATTCACATACACATATCCGTCTTTCTGTAAAAACTTGACCAACTTTCCATTTAAAGCAAGGGATGTAACGCTGTTTCCCCTCAACGGCATACCAATCCTCTTTGCCCTCGTCCCTTCGGGTATCCCAATCGTGGCAACGCCCGACCTTATATCAAAATCTGCAGAGATCCTTCCTTGTAATGTAGGAGTGCTTCCACTGACAGCCGTTATCGTATCTGTCAAATGGGGTATGATTTCAAATGTCCTGAAGCCCGGCTCCATCGGCTTGATCCCCAGCATTTCTTCCGACAGCCATTTCACGACGCCGGCGCTCCACGGATGCGTCAGGCTCGTATACGTGCACTGACAATTGGGAGGAGCATCGTTCTTCCCGAGAATAGCATTCCAGCTGGGACGGTATACCTCAAAAAATGTCGTTCCGCCATATCTTAGCTGGCCTCCCCAACAATCCTTGATCGTGCTCACCGCATCTTCATACCGTTTCATTTTTGCCATTGCTCCAATGATAAAATATTCATTGAATGGAGAGTAGGATTGACGGTTTACCCTGTCGGTAAAATTGCGATCATAAAATACAGCGCCCTCCGCAGGGGTCGTAAGCCCGGTATTGATAGCATCCGCTGCGGCATGGATGCCAAAATTTTCCTGCCAGCCTCTATTCTTCCTTACCTCCCCAATTTTTTGATAAGCATACCCGGTGAACTTTTTTGCCAGGTCCAGCCTTCCAATCTGTTTCATCAATGCGCTGAATTCCATCCACGATCGTATACTGAGCATCGAATAGGCATACTGTGATTCCGCAATATTCGCATTTTCAAATCCCGCTCCCAGCCGTTCGTCCCAGCCATAAAAGCCGAGCTTGGGCGACTTGCCAAAATGCTGGTAAGCCCGGTCCAGCTTCTCGCTGGCGTTATTGATATATTTCTTCGCAAATGCTGTATCGCCGGTGTAATTCACGTAATCAATAAGGCTTAACACCCAATAAAGCGCATAGCTGGCAATCCCGTTATCAAGTTTGGAGGTATAGTCAATATTGGCCTTCACGAAGTCGTAATTTCCAAAAGCCACCATAGACGCAGCCTGGGCTACATACGCATCTCCCGTCCATGAAAACCGGTCCGTCCGCTCCATCAATATGGCGCCCAGATAATTCTTTAAAAGG
The DNA here is from genome assembly GCF_030546645.1 of Flavitalea plasmicola. GTDB lineage: Bacteria > Bacteroidota > Bacteroidia > Chitinophagales > Chitinophagaceae > Puia. The sequence goes on along the minus strand of NZ_JAUOTO010000004.1, from coordinate 228,773 downwards.
TTTAATTTGACAGTATAGGCTCCTGCATACCATATCCGGGTCAACTCCGGGTCACTGCAGGAAAAGCTGCCCTGGTAGTTCACCGGTTTAGTCTGGCACACCAGACGAAAATGCTTCATGTGCCAGGTCGCACGGTGAGAGACCACCTGTATCCAGCCAAATCTCACCCCTTCGTATAGTTCCGGATTTAATTCCAATCGGTAAGTTTGGCCGTGCTTCACCGGGGCCAGCGTTTTGCTTGGATGCACAGCCCCGCTGTTTACAACAGCCGGCTCGTTGTACTCGCTGATGCTCATCGTTATGCTGTCCTTTAGATCATCAGAATCGAATTCCAGCCAGCCGGCATTTGTCCGTCCGAAATCAAACAGGATAGTTCCGGGTCCGCTCACGACGATCACATCATTCTCCTTATACCCTTTCATATCGAAACTGCCAGGAACGGAGACCACCCAGCTAACAGGTGCTAACACGTAACTTTCAAGATCATCGGACGCCTTCGGATGAGCCCAGGTGTAATTCATCACCGGATCAGGTGACAAGGGGTTTACAGCTCCGTTCTTCTTTGCGGAAACAGGGGGATATCCGTTGATCTGAGCCTGTAGTGACAGGCTGCCCCCTAAACAATGTATAATAAAAGGAATGGCAAATAAAACAATCTTGAAATGGGACATCGCTTTAAAGATAGCCACACCGAAAACGAATAAGAATAAACAAAATGGCATTTCTTTTATACTTTCTGACATATTTGCCACTTCCTCGGCAAATTCAACCGCCACTGATAGAACAAAATGTTCGAAACCGGACGTTTTGCAAACTTTACTTTTTATTAATCACCTGGTTTTCATTGATTTATATTTGGCATCTGGATTGAAATACCACCATGCAAATTTTGCATTATGGATATGGCGCTCTCAGCACAGGTAATAGCCAAAAGAAAAAGAAAGACCCTGCTCATAGCGGGAACGCTGATGCTACTCCTGCTCCTGGCCATCTGGTCCCTCCGGACCTCCTTGCAGTCTTCCATAAAACAATCCGCCTTCACCACAGCGGTCGTGGAAAAGGGCGATATTGAAAATACCATTACTGCATCCGGAGAAATATTACCTGAGTTTGAAGAGACCATCACAAGCCCCATCAATGCTTCCATTCAAAAAGTGATCCTGGACGCGGGTAGCCGCGTAAAGGCCGGTCAATCTGTTCTCACCCTCGATAAATCCACGTCCCAAACCGAATATACGAAGCTGAAATTCCAGCTGGAATCCAAACGCAACGATATTAAGAAACTGAGGCTCCAGCTGGACAAAAGCTTCTATGACATTCAATCCAATAATGACATCAAACAATTGCGGATCAACAGCCTCGATGCGGATGTCGAAAACGCCAAACGTTTATTCAAGGCCGGCGGCGGGACGAAAGAAGACGTGTCACAGGCCGAACTCAATTTAAAAGTGGCACAGCTGGAAAAGCGGCAACTCGAAAATGAAATAAAAAGCAAACAGCAGACCATGCAGACGGAAATGAAGGAAGCAGAGATCGCCGCGTCCATTCAGGAAAATGACCTGAACGAGTTGGGGCGTAAACTGCAATTGGCCAACATCGTATCAAGCCGCGGGGGAGTCGTCACCTGGGTCAATGAGAACATTGGGGCTTCCATAAGGGAGGGTGATGCGCTCGCCCGCATAGCAGACCTGGGCAGCTTTAAAGTGCATGGAAGCCTGTCCGATAATTATCTCGACCAGTTACATAATGATATGACCGCGATCATTCGCATCAATGATACGCAGATAAGAGGGACGGTGATCAATATTCAGCCCTCTGTACACAACGGTATTGTATCATTTGATATACAATTGAATGAACGGAATAACAAGCTGTTCCGTCCTAATATGAAAGTAGATGTATTCCTGGTTACTTCAACCCATAGCAACGTGCTGCGTGTGGCGAACGGGCCCGCTTTCAAAGGGTCGCCTACACAAGACATCTTCATAGTAGGCAATGGAAAGGCGCGACGGCGGACAGTACACATCGGCATGATGAGTTTTGATTATGTGGAGATCAAAGACAATGTCCGGCCAGGCGACCTGATTATCACATCCGACATGAGTGAATATAAGAATTCACAGGAGATTATTATTACTAATTAATAGATATGAGATCGTTCTATTTCATGCTCCTGCTGTCCTGTTATTTCAGGGGATATTGCCAGCCAGCCAGTGATACCATCAGGATCTCCCTGGGACAAGTCGTAACGATGGCCAAAGAGCGATCAATCGCTTCCAGGCAGGCCGCTACGGTAAAAGAAACAAAATACTGGCAATGGCGTACCTACCGCTCCAATTATCAGCCGCAATTATCATTGACGGGCACATTGCCAGGCTATAGCAAAACATTCACACAGGTATTGCAACCCAATGGAACAATACAATTTCAACCCATTCATAATGACAATTCATCCCTGAACCTTTCCTTCAGCCAAAGCATTGCGGCCACCGGAGGAAGCATCTATGGCACTACCCAACTGCAGCGCTTTGATGATTTTGACCGTAAGAATACTTTATATAACGGAGTACCTTATGGCATTGGGTACAGCCAGCCCTTATGGCAATTCAATGCGTTAAAATGGGATAAAAAGATCGAACCGCTGAAATTCACTGAAAGCAAACAGGCTTATATTGAATCGATGGAACAGGTCTCCATTATCGCGAGCGGCTATTTTTTCGACCTGCTGCTGGCGCAAGTCAATCTCCAGGTGGCAGAAACCAACCTGACCAATACGCAAAATATCCAGCGTATAGCCAATGAGAAGCTGGATCTTGGGAAAATATCAAAGAACGAGATCCTTCAACTTCAGTTGGAGCAACTTAAAGCAAGGAAAGCGGTAGGCATGGCAAAGCGCGATATGCAGATAGCAACATTAAACCTTCGTTCTTACACCGGGCTTACAGGCGCTGATAAGATTGCGCTTGAATTACCTGCCGCCATCATCGACATGAATGTGGCTACGGATAAAGTCCTGACGGAAGCTTATGCCAATCGGTCAGATGCGATTGCCTTTGTGCGGCGTATAGCAGAAGCAAAGAGGGATGTAGCCAAGGCGCGGGGGGACAATGGCCTGAATGCTGTCTTAACGGCTAATTTGGGGTACTCCAAAAGTGCGCAAACGATAGAAAAGGTATACCAGAACCCTCAGGATCAGCAATTGGTGCAGTTGAATTTTGTTATTCCAGTCCTGGATTGGGGCAGGTCAAGATCAAGGACGAGGACGGCGCAGGCCAATCAGCAGCTTACAGAGTACACCGTAGAACAGGATAAGCAGATCTTCGTGCAGCAGATCGTTACCCAGGTTACCTTGTTCAATATGATGAGAGACCAGGTAGTCCTCGCGGCGGAAGCCGACAGTATTGCGAGTGAGAAATACCAGATAGCCAAAGACCGGTATGTGCTCGGCAATTTAAGCGTCACCGACCTGAGCATCGCTTTTACGGAAAAGGACCAGGCGAAAAGAGATTATATTTCAGCCCTGCGGGATTTCTGGGGAGCTTATTACCAGTTGCGCTATTTGTCCCTGTATGACTTTGAAAAAAATGAAAAGATCATGTATAAATAAATAATATTATTAAAAAAAACAGCACTATGATTCGTTTACAGAACATTGAAAAAGTATATCGTACAAGCGCCATCGAAACATTGGCGCTCAACAGCATTAGTCTCGACATTGCAAAGGGTGAATTCCTGTCTGTCATGGGCCCTTCCGGCTGCGGCAAAAGCACCTTGTTAAACATTATGGGTTTACTGGATGCTCCAACAAAAGGAGATATAAAAATTGATGAGCAAAGAACAGATCATTTTTCGGATAAGCAACTGGCGCAGTTCAGGAACAGGAAGCTCGGTTTTGTTTTTCAGAGCTATCATCTCATCAACGATCTGAAAGTACTGGACAATGTAGAGTTACCCTTATTGTATCGGACCAGTTCCGGCAACGAAAGAAAAAAACTGGCCTCAGCTGCGCTGGAAAAAGTCGGTTTGAGCAATCGGGTAAAGCATTTTCCCTCCCAGCTTTCCGGCGGACAGAAACAACGCGTAGCCATCGCGAGGGCCATTGTCGGACGGCCGGAGATCATCCTGGCCGATGAGCCAACGGGAAACCTGGACAGTGCCATGGGTAGCGAGATCATGGATATCTTACTGCAATTGAATGCTACAGACAATACAACAATAATAATGGTCACCCATGATGAATATATGGCATCAAAAACCCATCGCCTGGTAAGGCTGTTCGATGGAGTATTGGTGCAATAAGTAACCGGTGGTTGCCAACATCTCAAAACAGAACTCTATGCTTAGAAATTATTTTAAAATAGCCATCGCGGTCCTGCGCAGGAAAAAGTTCTTTACTTTCATCAGCCTGTTCGGTATCAGCTTTACGTTAACCATCGTAATTATCGTTGCAGCCTTTGTAGATAATATGTTTAGCGCGGGCTATCCGGATATCAACAGGGACAGGGAATTGTTCGTCTCCAGGATGCAGATCCGGAGTTCAACGAATGCATCCAGTATAAACGCCGGCCCCAGTTACTACTTCATTGATCATTATGTGTCCAGGTTAAAAACGCCTGCCAAAATAGCCATTTTGAGTGGCAATTTCCCTGTAACTACTTATTTAAACAATAAAAAGCAGGTGACTAGTGTAAGATCCACCAACGACCAGTTCTGGGAAGTTTTGCAATTTCAGTTTGTTGAAGGGAAACCTTATACTAAACAGCAGATAGACAACGGGGAAAAAGTTGTCGTTATTTCAGAAGCGGTCCGCAGCAATTATTTTAACGAGGGCGTAGCCGCAGTCGGAAAATATATAGAACTGCTAAATATGCAATACCGGGTCACCGGAGTGGTTAAGAACCTGCCTTCTGCAAGCAATGTTTATGCAGATATATTTACTCCGCTGACCCTTACGCAAGAGGATATGCATGAACCTTCTCTCGTCGGAGGACACACGTGCATCCTCCTGTTGGATTCAAAGGCCAATATTCCGAAAATGAAGGAGGAGTTTAACCAGATGGCGGCAAAAGTACCCATGGACGATAAAAAGATCGACAATAAAATATTTGACAGGAAGCTTGTCTTTGCCGATACCTTTCTTGAATCTTTTGTCCGCGATTTTCACGCGGGGTTTACCGAGGGCGCCGGCGCCGGCGTGGACATATTTATCTTAATTGTCAGTATATTTTTCCTGCTTTTTCTGTTGCTGCCAACCTTGAATCTGGTGAATATCAATATCAGCCGTATCATGGACCGCTATTCTGAAATAGGCGTCCGCAAGGCATTCGGTGCGTCCTCCCGGACCTTGGTGTACCAGTTTATTGTAGAAAACCTGATCCTCACATTCATCGGAGGGGCCATCGGCGTAGGGTTGTCATTCATCATTGTACAAGTCATCAACAGCATGGATTTTATGTACAACAACCGTATCTCCGTCAATTTCCATGTACTTTCTTTTGCCCTGCTTGCCAGTCTTGTTTTTGGATTACTGTCGGGCGTTTATCCCGCATGGCGCATGTCCAGAATGAACGTGGTAATGGCATTGAAGGCCCAATAACCCTTTTGTAATTAATATTATAAATTAAGCATATGCTGACGCATTTATTTAAGCTGATCTGGAATAAAAAGAAACAGAACTTTCTGCTGATGACGGAGATGTTCGTTTCTTTCATCATATTATTTGCCGTGTTTACGGCGCTGGTGTATTATTATCAGAATTATCACCGACCGATGGGGTTTGAGTATGACAGGGTATGGAAATTTGGATACAACGCCCCCAGGGAAATATCGGATCCCGACAGTATGGCTGCTTTTAGAGGATCTGTAAGACAATTGATCAGATCCATGCCTCAGATTGAGGAGGTGAGTTTTTCAAGCGAGAACATTCCTTTCGGAAATGATAATAATGTTGGAGGAGTAAATTACTATAAAAAAAATGTGGGGGCAGATAAGTACACGGTTGATGACAGCTATAGCGCCGTATTGCATGTCAGCGTTAAAGAAGGCAGGTGGTTCTCAAAAGAAGACGATGCCGCCAAAGAAAAGCCTGTCGTGATCAATGAGACCCTAAAGAAAAGTTTATTCGGGAACGAAAATGCCATTGGGAAATTGATTGGTGAGGGGGGCGAAGGGATGGGAAATATGAAAATAGTGGGTGTTATCAATGATCTGAAAGACAAGGGAGATTTCGCGGGGCCGCACAATGGTTTATACAGGAGAGTAGACACGGGTAATTATGGGGGCGGCGCCATTCTTCTAAAAGTGAGTTCCGATGCAGATAGAGCTTTCGAAAGCCGGTTGTTCAAAGTACTTTCCAGTACCATGAGAAATCCGGACATTAATATTCAGCACCTGGCATATATGCGGACAAGAATAAATAATATCAGGCTCATACCTGTGATCATTACACTGATCGTTGCCGGCTTTCTGATCATCAATGTGGCGCTTGGCTTGTTTGGCGTACTTTGGTATAATATCAGCAAGCGTAAAAGCGAGATCGGCCTGCGCAGGGCGGTGGGGGCCAGCGGCCATTCCATCTCCGGGCAGTTGGTGGGGGAAGCGCTGGTGCTGTCGACCATTTCATTGATCGTGGGCTCCTTCTTTGCCCTTCAGTTCCCTTTGCTGAATATTTTCGACCTGCCAGCCCTTACCTATCTTATTGCGCAGGGACTTGCTATTGCCTTTATCTACCTGCTGGTGATGATCTGCGCATTCTACCCCGGGAGACAGGCGGCAGCCATTTATCCTGCCGTCGCCTTGCATGAAGACTAGTCAAAAAGCACTAAATTGCCACTTACTGTATGATACTGATCATAGAAGATGATAAGGCGGTGCGGATATCCCTGCTGTTGCTATTGCAGCAGGAGGGGCATTCGACCAAAGATTGCGGCTCACCGGACGAGGCCCTTGCGTGGCTGATCCATCATACCCCTTCCCTGATCATCCTGGACCTGAACTTCAGTATGGCGACATCAGGGGAAGAGGGCATGCGCCTGCTGAAGCAGATCAGAAAGATGTATCCGGTAATACCAGTGATCCTGATCACCGGGTGGGCCACCATCGAGCTGGCGGTTGCCGGCATGAAAGCAGGGGCATGCGATTTTGTCAATAAGCCCTGGAATAACGACTACCTGCTGCAATCCATACATACCATCCTGAATTTGCAGGAAAAAAAGGTCGAAAGACTGAGCCGCTCAAAACTGGATGACCATTTCCAGTTTCAGCATATCATCGGGGAAGATCCCAGGATGTTGGATATCCTGGCTACCATCGGGCGCATCGCGGCTACCGATGCTTCGGTGTTGATCATGGGAGAGAGCGGCACGGGCAAAGAGTTGATTGCCGAGGCGATCCATCAGAACAGCCTCCGGAATAATAAACCCTTTGTGAAAGTGAACCTGGGTGGGATCTCCAGCACCCTGTTCGAGAGCGAGATGTTTGGCCATGTGAGGGGCGCATTTACGGATGCGAAGACAGACCGGGTAGGCAGGTTCGAGATGGCCAACAAAGGGAGCATTTTCCTGGACGAGATCGGAGACCTGGACCACAGCAGCCAGGTAAAATTACTAAGGGTATTACAGGACAGGAGCTATGAACCACTAGGCAGCAGCCGTTCCAAAACAGTAAATATCAGGGTAATTTGTGCCACCAACAGGAACCTGCAGGAGATGATCGCAGGCGGCTCCTTCCGGGAAGACCTTTTCTATCGGATCAACCTGATCACGATCCGGATGCCTGCATTGCGGGAAAGACCAAAAGATATTCCTTTGCTGGTGAACCATTTTGTGAATAATCTCAGGGAGATATACGATCGTCCCGGGCTATCTGTGACCCCTGAGACCATGGCCTGGCTCCAACGATTGCCCTTGCCCGGCAATATCCGGCAGTTAAAGAACCTGGTGGAGAGGACGATACTGGTTACGAAAAAAGACCTGCTGGAGGTAAATGATTTCCAGGAGCAGGTGGAAATGGAATTTAAAAGGGAGGGCCCTGTTCGATTGCCCGAAGTCGGCACCCTTACGCTCGAGGAAATGGAGATCCAGATGATCCATAAAGCGATGGATTTCCATAAACACCGGATCACGAAGGTGGCCAAAGCGCTGGGGATCACCCGCAGTGCCCTGTATCGCAGGCTGGAGAAATATAATATCCCTTACGATGAAGCTTCGGACTAAATACATTCTGTTTGTCGTGATCGTTCACCTGGCGGCGCTGGTGCTGTCCTATTTTGTATTCAAGGACAATAAGGCCCTCTTCATCGTCGCCGAGGTTTTTATCCTTCTTTCCATCCTTCTATCCTGGCAATTATACAATCAACTGATACAGCCTCTGAAGTTGCTGATGCAGGGTACCGATGCGATCAGGGACCGGGATTTTTCTGTGAAATTCGTAACCACCGGCAAATATGAGATGGACCAACTGATCGATGTGTACAACCAAATGATCGATGCGTTGCGTGCAGAGCGGAGCAAGCAGGAGCAACAGCATTACTTTTTGGAAAAGCTCGTCCGCACTTCCCCCACCGGTATCCTGATCTTGGACTACGATGAGCACATCCAGCAGATAAATCCCAAGGCCTTACAATTATTGGACGTGGAGGAAAATCAGGTGCTGGGGAGACCGATCGCCGGGCTGGACCATCCTGTACTGCAACAGGTGCGGCTCTTGCAATCCGGCCAGTCGAAAATACTTACATTCAATGGAGCCGCCACCTATAAATTGCAGCGGTCGCATTTTCTGGATCGCGGTTTTCCCCGTCATTTTGTCCTGTTGGAGGAACTGACTGCCGAAATACTCGATGCGGAGAAAAAGACCTATGGCAAGGTGATCCGGATGATGGCGCACGAAGTGAATAATACCATCGGCCCCGTGAACTCGATCATCCAGTCCACTTTACAGGCGCAGCAGCACAACGACATGCTTACTAATGCTTTGAGGGTTGCCATGGAACGGAATAATAACCTGAACCTCTTCATGCGGAATTTTGCGGACCTCGTGCGGATACCATTGCCCGACAAGAAGCCCGTTGACCTGGTCCTGTTAATACAAAATATTATTGAGCTGATGCGGTTAAAGGCAGGAGGGAAAAAGGTGACTTTTTTCCAGGAGCATGAGCCCGACAAGACTTCAAAAGCGACTTTAGCCGGCCCTTCACCCCTGGTGATCTCAGCAGATGTTCAGCAGATGGAGCAAGCGTTGATCAATATCATCAAGAATTCCCTGGAAGCCATCGATGAAGCAGGGATAATAACCATTCTTACCCGGCGCTCTCCCATGTGTATGATCATCCGCGACTCCGGCAAAGGTATCCCGCCTGGATCCGAAGAATTCCTGTTTTCGCCGTTCTATAGCACCAGGAAAGATGGCCAGGGCGTAGGTCTTACCATAATCCGGGAGATCTTGCTTAACCACGGTTTCAATTTCTCTCTGAGAACCGTCGGCCCCGGCGTCACAGAATTCACCATTCATTTTTGAATAGGCCGTAAAAAGAGCAACGCATCATTATTCCTTGCAAGGACCAATATCCTCTTGCCCTGGGCGCAGGAAAGCCATTTTGCATCTCTAACCTCCCCGGATACGAATGGAAGGCTGGACAGGAGGGAAAAGCCGGCAGCGCCGCCTTTGTAGTCAAAAATGGATGGGAGCATGGCATCATACCGCCCTTCATAAGGTAATACGCCATAAAAATTGCCCGCAGACAGCCAGGCCTTTCTGTCCCCGAAAGGATAAGGAGTGAAAGCGAAAATGGGAGCCAGTTGAAGGTCATCCGGCAGATCCTTCCTGCTAAAATTACCCTTTCCGTCATTCATAAAACAGGAAGAGCCAAGCGTCTCCGCCTTTAGCTCCCGGCACCCATTGAACATATCTCCCAACAGGAATTGCACTGTTCTGCCTGCCACTGCACTATAGCTGAGGTTATTTTTCTTTAATGCCGGCAGCGCAAGCTCCAGCTGATCCTTACCGAGAAAAGGATATTCCTGCCCGTTTGTCGTGCAGGCCATGATCTGCTCGACAGTGCCATTGCCGTCAAAATCCTTTACATATAGTTTCAATGGCCCGTTCCTGCCTGCAAATAATTTTGAATTATGTCCCCAATTCCCCGCCAGCAGATCGACATCACCGTCTCCGTTGACATCCTCCGCACATAAAGTCTGCCACAACCCCGTTGAGGCTTCGATCTCTTTCCTTCGAAAGACGCCGTGATCGTTGAAAAATAGCTGTACGCCCATCCATTCCCCCGCTAAAGCAAGGTCCGCCCATCCGTCATGATCCAGGTCCGCAAATACGGCGGAAGTCACCCTGTTCATTCCCCGCAGGGATATCACCGGCTCGCCTGCCACCACGAATTTTCCATTCCCTCTATTCAGCAGGAGCCATGATGTCCCCCCTTCAGCACCATAGCTTTTTTGAGCAGCCAGGCTGCCGATGAACAAGTCGGTCTTTCCATCCCCATTAACATCCGCCGCCGCCACACAGGACTTGTTGGCAAGTATGGTCGGCAGTCCGCCCACAGCCTCTTTAAAATGTCCCCGCCCGTCATTGATATATAAATGGTCCGCAAGTCGGGGATCGCCATCTGCGTATTCATTGCCCCCGCTGACCACATATAGATCAGGATAACCATCGTTGTTGGCATCGAAGAAAACGGCGCCAACCCCTTCCGTCTCTTTGTTGACCGCAAATACAGCCGTATCCTGCGGCAGGAAGCGCCCTGCTCCGGTCTGGATCATAAGACAGCCTGGCTGACCTTTTCCGCCACAGACAAAAAGATCGTCGAGTCCGTCTTTATTCACATCACCCACCGCCAGGACGGGGCCCCTGGTGGATTCCAGATGTGGGACCAGGTATTGCCGGTTGAAATCGTTGAACGCATCCTCTTCATGCTTCCACCCTACGGCCATCTGCTTGCTGACATCTTCCAAAAAGCGTTTTTGTTTAGGGAAAAAAGCCTCTTTCCTGAAATCTTTATCCGCCTCCTGTTGCCGGCAGACCAGTTGTTGGTTGACTGCCGGTTTCCTGACCACCTGGCAACGCCCGTTCGGCCACACGACCAGTAGACTGTCAGGCGGCGCGTTACTATCCAGCCCGAAATGGAGCCGCGGTTCGCATGATGACATAAATCCCCTGGTAAGCATCATTTGCTCATATTGCATATGCCCCGCGCTGAAAAGATAGGCCTTCACCCCAATGCCGGATGTATTCATACCTTCCCCCCGGAATGTCACGGTGAGATGATCTTTTCGCGGCGTATGGTTCTCCAGTATGACGGCCGGTCCATTCAGCGCATTGATCACAATGTCCAGTCGGCCGTCATTGTCCAGGTCCGCATAGGCTGCACCGTTGAAATATCCCCTCAATGCCGAGGTTCCCCAGGCTTCGCTCATGTCTTTAAAATGCAAATGTCCGTCCCCTTTGAACAGGTAAGGATAGGATGCCCCATCCGGCATCTTATCCAGCAGAGCCTGCTCATAGGCTGCCGGGCTTCCAAACCGGCGAGGATCGCCGATATTAGAGAAATACATGATAAAATCCAGGTCGAGAGGACGCTTGACGATGCCGCTGGAGATGAACAGGTCCTTGTTCCCGTCATTGTCAAAGTCCGCGAATAAAGGGCTCCAGCTCCAGTCGGTAGCAGAAACACCGCCGATCAATCCGACCTCGCTGAAGCTGACCCCGTCGCCGTTGTTCCGCTGCAGGCAGTTCCTGGAATACTGGTGCTGAAATCCATTCTTTACGATCTTTTGATGGTAGACGTCCAGGTGCTCCCCATTCCCATAAGTCTTCAGTATTTTTTCATCCCCCGGCAGCATGTCGGCCGTGACTACATCCAATTGGCCGTCATTATCGAAATCCGCGATATCATTACCCATGGAATAACGGCTGTAATGCCTGAAATGTGCTGCGCCGCTTTCAGTAAAGGTGCCGTCGCCATTGTTGATATAATAGTAGTCGTTCTCATGAAAATCGTTCCCTACATAGATATCTTCCCAGCCATCGTCGTTGAGATCGCCCACAGCAATCCCCAGCCCATATCCCAGGCAGCTTTGATAGATGCCCGCCTGCACAGATACATCCGTGAACTTCGGCTGCGCTCCTGAACTTTGATCCCGGCCCGGCCCGTCATTCCGATATAACCTGTCCCCCGCATTGACATCGGGTATTCTCCGGTGGCTGGTATCGACGATGTGCTGGTTGGGATGTTCGGATTGATTCAGCAGGTAGCAATCAAGGTCTCCGTCATGATCATAGTCAAAGAAAACGGCCTGGGTGGAATAGCCGGAAAAATCCAGGCCATAGGCTTTGGACTGCTCAGTAAAAGTCCCGTTGCCATTATTAATGAATAATTCATTATGCCCTTTGAACCCATGCATATTGGCCAATGCACACACATAAATATCCAATAGCCCGTCTCCATTGACATCCGCCATCGTGACGCCCGTGCACCAATCCGCACTGCCTGCCACCCCCGCCTTTTGAGTAATATCCTCGAATTCAAAATTACCCTTGTTCAGGTACAGCTTGTTCTGGCCCCGGGTATTGGCCGTAAAATAAATGTCGGGCAATCCATCTTGATCGATATCGCCGACGGCCACCCCTCCGCCATTGTAATAATAGATATACTGAAGGATCCCAAGCCCCGGCCTCGCCACGGGCGTATTGACAAAATCAATACGCGTACGCGAAGATGGAAGGCTGAGGAACATGGGATCCGGCCGGTGACAGCCGGCAACCATCACCCAGGCAATAGCAAGCCGCAGCAGCATATTTTTATGGCAAGACATAGATTCATTTTCCCGCCGGCGGATCATTTCGTCCCGGCCCCCAGCGGCTTGACAAAACGGAACACCGACGCTGCATTGTCTTCATAATCTATCAACTGCCCCTTTGGCGAATACAGCAACATAGCAGGATATCGGCGGGGCTTGAACCTTACGATGAACTGGTTCAGGTTATCCTGCAACAGCAACACATTCTTCCATCCCTTCATCGTCCTGGCATATTTATCCATGAATAAGCCGAGCTTCTCCCGGGTTTCCAGGCTGATCACATATAAGGCTGCATTCCTGAAAGCTGCAAAATGCTCTCCGATAGCCTGCACCGCACGCTGGCAATGGTCGCAGCCGGGGTCCACAAAGAGAAAGAACAGCGGTTTACCCTGCGCCAGGTCTTTATTGGTAAATGGATATTTGCCAGGTCCGGAAAAACTAAAATCAGGAATGGTTTGCGCCGGCACCTGTGCCTGCACCTGCAGCATGCAGGCGATAAGAATGCAGGCGATCACCACGTATTTCAGCTTGCTCATTGTCTGATAGATTACTTTTGACTAATTGGTGAAAGGTCCCAGACCCTGACAGATCGTATGTATGCATCCCCTCCATTGGAAAAAAAGTAGATGGAGTCCGCATCCTTATCCGGGAAGATCTGTGTTGACAAGGCATATAGTCCATGATCGGCGAAAACTTCCAGGGAACTCCTGTCGACCAGTATTTCCAGGTGGAGGGTCTTGCCGGCAAACGCGGCAGTATCCAGGTCGATGGTTTGGATCTCTTTTCCTGTTTTGATCTTCCCGCCGCCGGCATGGCTGCGATCCACGAACAGCTGATGGCGGGATGGATCATACCCAATCCTGGTTCCCGCAATGCCATTGTCCCCATCTTTTTTAGCCGCCAGCAGGATGCCAGCAGCAGCCCCGGGCCCTACGGTCAGATCCGCCTCGATCCAGTAGGCATTGCCGGGCATTGCTTTCCATTTCTGCACCGGCACGGCATTAGGTCGGATGGCAATGTCTTTGGCTTCGGTCACCCGGTGATGTGAGAGGCCGTCAAGGTTCTTCCTGATGAGGGTAGCAGGTGCCTGCACAAGGCGTAGCCCCTGCGGCGTTTCCCGCAACGCCAGGTCCCTGGGAATGGACATCTGACCCGTCCAGGGATAAGTTGCCTGCGGGCCAGGGGTGAGCCATCCTATATAAGTTTTGCGCTTGTCCGGCAAGCCATTCCAGGGAATGGCTGCATAAAAACAGTCCCCATAATCCACAGTGAGGACAGCATCGGAAGGATTGTCGTTCGTAAAGGTCTTGCCGTCGAAGCCCCCTACGAAATATTGCATATAAGTGCCCTTTTCGGCGCCGCCGGCGGATACCACCAGGACCCACTTTTCACTGCCCTCCCCTTTCTTTCCCTCGACGGTCAAAGGCACCAGGAACGGGCATTCCCAGGGCGCATTCGCATAACCGCCGGGCCCGAACTCACTGAGCAGCTCCCAACTGCGCAGATCGGTGGAAGCATAGAACCGTACTTTGTATTCCCGGGGCAAAGCCACTACCATCAACCATTTATTCAACTGCGGGCTCCAGCTGACATTCGGATCCCGGAAATCTTTCTTCTGCAGGTCAAGGACGGGGTTGTTGGCATAATGGGTAAAGGTCCTGCCCCGGTCATTGCTATAGGCAATGAATTGCGACTCTTTCTTCAGGTTAGGCTGGTCGGCTGTATAGACAGCTACCATGCAGCCGCCCGGATTACAAAGACCGCTGCTGTTGTCCTTGTCCCATACCGCACTGCCTGAAAATCGCCAGGTAGTATCCTTATCGATGGTCTCGGGTATGGCAAGCGGCAGGTGCTCCCAATGCACCAGGTCCGTGCTGGTGGCATGCCCCCAGCTCATGTGCCCCCATCCGATGCCATAGGGGTTTTGCTGGTTATAGAGATGGTATTTGCCATCCAGGAAGATCAGCCCGTTCGGGTCGTTGGTCCAGTTGGTGAGTGGCGTGAAATGATAAGCCGGCCGCCATTGCGGCGTCGGCTTCAAGCCATCCTGCCCGGATAAAAATGTAGCGGGCAGGATGGTCAGCAGGGAGATCCATATTCTTTTCATGTCAATATCCTTTATTCTGTTTATAGAGTCCGTTGGTAAAGGTGATCTGTTCCTGTGGAATGGGAAAATATTCGTGCTGATTCTTTGTGAATTGGGCACTGCTGAGGAAGGGATGCCTCGTTTTTTCAATGGCGAAATACCCGTTGAGCGTCTCGGCGGCAATGCCCCAGCGCACCAGGTCGAAGAACCGCGGACTTTCCATGGCAAACTCCAGCCTGCGCTCCCATTGCAAGGCCTTGAATGCCGTCGCCTGGTCCCATACGGCTATATTCACGCCGGGCTTGTAGGTGTCGATCCGGTAATTGCTGGGGAAGGTGCCATCGGCCTTTTTCAGCAATCCGGTGCTATTAGCCGCACGGGTCCGGATCTGGTTGATAAGGGCAAGTGCAGCGGAAGGGTTGCCCGTTTGTATCTGCGCCTCCGCATTCATCAGCAGCACGTCGTCGTACCGTATGATGTCCATATTTACCGAAGTCCCATAAAATGGTCCGAGTTTCTTAAAACAGGCGCAGGTAGATAGCTGCAGCTCTTTCATCGTTCCAAACCCGCCATATACGCCGGCTAATCGTTCCCAGCTATGATCATAAGGCAGGGCGGCGTTGTACTTGAAAGGATGCCCCTGTATCCCCACCGTATGGTCGATTCGCGGATCGACCAGGGCCCCGTTGCTTTTCAGGCTGTCATCCGTCAATACGGCATTATTGAAAGTGGTAAACCGGGGAAGCCCATTGGCATCGGTGCCGAAAGAGTTCACCAACTCCTGGCTGGGTATATGGAAGGCGCAACAGCCATACTGCGGGGCGCCGGCAAAATAATTAAGGCTGGTGGACATACTCAGTCTTCCCCCGATCACCGTTCCGTCATTGATGGAATATTGGATGGCGAATACGGACTCCGGGCTGTTGTCATGGCCGTCGAGGAAATTGAATGCGAAGTCGGAATTGAGCGCGTAATTCCCTGAGTTGATCACATCATTGGTGAGTGAGATCACCTGCTGCATCTTCGCCTGGTCGATACCGGTGACATTATACTGGTCGTCCTGCGTATAGGCATGGTATAGCAAAGCTTTGGCCAGGTAGGCTTTTGCAGAAAGCTGGTTCGCCCTTCCGGGTTCCCCGGGTTGCGTCAGCGGCAGTGCGTCCACGGCTGCCTGGAAATCGCCTTCGATCTTCAGCCACAGCGAATCATTGGACATGGTATTGGACACTTTCAGGATCTGGTCGTTGGTCAGCGTTTCATCGAACCAGGGTATGTTCCTGAACAGCACTTTCAACAGAAAGTACATATGCCCCCGCAAAAAATGCATTTCTCCGATCCGTATGCTCCGCTTGGGGAATTGGGCGTCCGTTAGATTATTCAATGCCCGTAAAGCCGTGTTACAACGGGAGATAGCCGAGTAAGCCCTGATCCAGGTGCCGGGAAAGCCAAAGTCGCCGGCGCCATTGTTGGAAGCATTGACAAGGTAAAATTGTTCGTATTTATCCATCTGCTGCTGGTCGCCGATATCGCCGCCGCCTTTATATGCGTCGTCGGAACGTACGCTTCCATATTCCCACATGCTCGTGATAGGAGCATCCCACCAATCATTGGCAATGCCCGCATAGGCGGCGGTAGCCAGCCCATCGACGGCGGTCGGCGTAGAGAGATCACTGGCTGATAAATAACCCTGTGGCTTATAATCCAGGTACTTCTTACAGCCCATGGAAAGAACGAGAAGGGCCGCTATAAATATTTTTATACTGTTGTTTTGCATGATCTGATCTTTAATAGTTAGAAATTGGCATTCAACCCGAAAGTGACGGCCGTCGGCACCGGCCAAAGGTCGAATGTGTTGGCCCGCTCAGGGTCCTTGGATGTGAACGCTTTGGATTTCACGACCAATAGGTTCTGACCGGAAACGTAAACGCGCAACCCTTCCATTTTCAGGGCGCTCGCTATATTCTTGGGAAGGTTATATCCCACCGTGACATTACGCAGCTTGAAATAGGAAGCATTCACGTAATAAAAATCCGAAGTCCTGTCTTCGCCGTTGTGGTTCAGGAGACTGAGGGCCGGTGTGGCGGATCCTGTATGCTGCGGGGTCCAGGCGCTCAGTGTTCCCGGTCCGAAATTGCTTCTTGCATTGACGAAGGAGTTAAAGAACTTGGTGGGATCGAAGCCCGTCTTGCCGGCCACGCCCGACCCAAATATCGACAGATCGAAGTTCTTGTAGTTAAGCTCGATCCGGATGCCGTATTCCACCTTCGGCAAAGTAGTCCCCAGCCAGGTCTGGTCATTGGCATCGATCTTTCCGTCGCCGTTCACATCCACATATCGGATCCGGCCTGCGCCTTTCAAGGCGCCGTCAAGCACACCTGGCTGCGTGGGCGCCTTGGTGGCTTCCTCCGTAGTCTGAAAGAGCCCTGCGGTCTTATACCCGAAAATGGAGAACTGTGAATGTCCGACGATAGAATGGTTGGCATCGCCCGGATAGGCCGGACGAACATTCTCCGGCAGGCTCGTGATAACATTGCTCCAATGACTGGCATTGCCCGTGATGGTATATCCCAGTCCGCCCGCCGTACGGTTATGGTAGCTCAATATCAGTTCCCAACCTTTATTATTCATATTGGCGCCATTGAAATATTCCGTCTGCCCTTCTCCGACAGCCGCCGCCACGGGGGGAGAGATCAGGATCCCGCTGGTATTCCGGTCAAAATAGTCGAAGGAGCCGCTGATCTTGTCATCGAGCATTCCGAAATCCAATCCCACGTTGGTTTCTGTACTCTGCTCCCATTTGAGGTTGGGATTGCCTTTTTGCACCTGGGCAAAGCCCGAAGGGAGCGTTCCTGTATTGATCCCGCCCAGATCATAGGCTGTGCCGATATTCAGCCATTGAGGGAAAGCGCTGCTGGCCGTCCCATAGTTTGCCTGCAATAGGGTATAAGCTGATAGGTTGCCGATATTTTGGTTGCCCACGGTTCCCCTGCCCGCTCTTAATTTCAGGTTAGACACCGCCTTCACATCCTTGAAGAACGCTTCATTGTTGATGCGCCATCCAAGGGTAAAAGCCGGAAAAACGCCATAGGGGTTATTGGTGCCAAAGACCGAAGAGCCATCCCGGCGGATAGTAAAGGACGCAAGGTACCTGTCAGCATATGCATAGAAGACTTTTCCAAACTGGGACAACAGGCGGTATCCCGTGGCCGCGCCATTATTCGTTTGGGCGCCGACCCCCGAGCTAAGTTGCAGGTAATTCGCGTTCTGCAGGGCAAAATTGGTCGTTGCAGCGCCGAAGGTGGAGAAATCGTTCCTTACCGCCTCGGTTCCCGCCAGCAGGTTCAGCCTGTGCTTGCCCAGCTCCATATTATAGTTCAGCGTATTGGTCCAGGTAAAAGTAAAATCCTTTGAATCCTGCAGAGCAAGGCTATTGAAACTCCGGACAGGGCCTTCTGTCCCGATGAGCGCGGCATTCTTGGCAAGGGCGTCCGAATAATCAAAACCCAGGCTCGTATGGTAGGTCAGGTGCTTTATGATTTCCAGGTCCAGATAAATATTTCCGACGGCGATCAATTGGTTCCGCGTATTAAACCTGTTCAGGTATTGCATATCCACGGGGTTGTTCCTATCCGTATAGCCCGCGCCGATGGGTCCGCCATAGGTCCCGTCAGTTTTGTATAAAGGAATGGTCGGGGACAGGGTCAGCGCCAGCCCTGGAGTGGCAGCGCCACCCACATCGCTGGTGGAATTGATCTGGGAGGTCCTGCTCAGCTGGAAGTTCTCGCCGATACGCAACCTGTCGTTAAAAGCGGAAGTATGCGAATTGACACGGGCGGTGTACCGCTGGAATTTAGTGAAGACGATGAGCCCATTGTTATTATAATACCCCAGGTCGATCAGCAGCCCGTTCTTGGCGTTGCCTGCGGCAATGGAAAGATTATTGGAGGTAATGGTCGCCGTTTTGAATAAGGCGTCCTGCCAATTGGTATTGCCGACGGGCTCTGTACTGTCGCCGCCTACAAAAGGGGCAATATGCACCTGGTTGAGCACAGGATTGGCATAGTCGCCATTCCAGTCATAGGTATAGATCTTGTTCACCAGGTTATTGGGGTCCGTGCTGTCATTGACAGCGGCCCGCCACAATGCCTTTCCTCTATCCAGCGAATTCAATACCTTTTCCTGCCAGGGCCTTTCGGTTTGCATGGTCAGGCTGGTATTGAACTGGATGCGTACCTTATCGCCTGTACCACCATTTTTTGTGGTTACTATAATGACGCCATTGGAAGCCCGGGAACCATAGATGGAAGCCGCCGACGCGTCCTTCAACACCTGGATCGAAGCAATGGCGCTGGTATTCAGGTTGGCAAAATCCTCATACCGCGTGGTAGGTATGCCATCGATGATATACAATGGGTTCGTATTCCCCAGCGTATTGACACCGCGGATCAGGATCTGGGGTGATCCCCCGTTCGCTCCCGTAGGAGAACCGTCCGTTTGGATATACAACCCCGGCACCTGTCCCTGCAAGGCAAGCATGGGGCTCGCGGCAGGGACGTTTTTTACGGTAGCCAGGTTGACCACCGAAACGGCCCCCGTGAGGTCAACCTTTTTCTCCGATTTGTATCCCGTCACTACTACCATATTCAGATCATTGCTGCCCTCCTCCATTACAAGGGATAGATCGGCGGTGCTGCCTGTGACCTTGACGACAAGGGAATTCATCCCGACGAACGATAAAGTAAGGGCGTCCCCTGGACTGGCAGGGATGGAGAAAGCGCCGGCGGCATCGGTAACCACAGTACGGTCCTTGCCACGTACAGACACGCCCTGCAAAGGCTCATGGGTCAATTTGCTCACTACCTTCCCTGTAATGGTCTTCTGCTGGGCCCAACTGGATAAAGCCAGCAGCACCATGGGTAATAAGAGCCGTAATTTTTTCATAAAAGCAATTTTAAATTGTTAGACATTTGGTTTTATATGGGTTATTAGCGTGACGACTAACCTGCTTGACCAACGCCGGCGCTCATGAGTCCGGCTATCTCACTGATGTCATAAGGGGGACAGGGGCCCGGGCGGCTGGCGACAAAAGCGCCCATAGCACTGGCAAAGGCCAGGGCTTCATCGGGGGCCGCCCCCCGGTATAAGCGGGTGATCATACCCGCCAGGAATGCATCGCCGCTGCCGATGGTGTCTGCCAGTTCGATCTTGTACCCCGGATGCTCATAGATCTTCCCTTCTGTGCAGAACAAAGAACCTTCCGCCCCACGGGTCACAATAATATTGGGTGTATGAAATTTGTCCTGGAGAGCCCTTATCCGGTCCCGCTCGTTCCGGTATCCCGCAAACCATCCGGTGATCAGCTCCAGCTCATCCAGGTTGAGCTTCAGCAGCTGAATGTCCGTCAGCAAATGCTCGATGATAGCCCGCGTATAATGCGGGGAGCGTAAATTAATGTCCAGGACCTTGTATTTCGCTGCTTCCAGCAGACGGTATAATGTACTGCGGCTTTGCTCGCTGCGCGATGCCAGACTGCCAAAAACAAAATAATTCGTCCCGGACATCAGGCTTGCGAAAGCATCATCCCATTCTATGTTATCCCAGGCCACCGGCCGCAGGATATCGTAGGTCACCTCTCTGTTAGATCCTATGGTGGCTTTTACCAATCCTGTATTCAGGATAAAGTCCATTTGAAAATAATCAGTGGAGATCCCCTGCCCTTCCATCAATTCGATCAGCTGCTTGCCGTCCTCGTCATGACCGACCCTCGTGATCAGGGCAGGATTGACCCCCAGCTTCATACAATGATAGGCCACATTCATGGGCGCCCCCCCGGGCAACACTTCACCGGGAAGCATATCCCATAATATCTCTCCATAGCAGACCACGGGGTATTTAATTTCAGGCAGGCTCATCACAATCGTTTTGGTTGGTTATATAGTTTTAATGTAATACCAGCGTATGCTCTATCTGCTCCAATGATTTGCCTTTAGTCTCAGGCATTATTTTCCAGACAAACACCAGTTGCAGGCACATCATGATGCAGAAGAAAAGGAATGTATTGCCTCCCCCCGCCTGCTCTGCCAGGTAGGGGAAAGAAAAAGCTATAAGAGCGGCCATGATCCAATGAGTGGCGCTTCCCAGCGTTTGCCCTTTCGCTCTCACCTGGTTGGGGAATATCTCGGCAATAAAAACCCAGATGACGGCGCCCTGGGAAAAAGCAAAAAACGCGATAAAGATGAACAGGAAGATGGGCACGGCCCAGCCGGAAAAATGCGCCCCGTAAAAAGACCAGGCCACCATACCAAGAGCGAAAATGAGCCCGAATGACCCGATGAGCATCAGGGTCCGGCGACCGATCCTGTCGATGAAATTCATCGCCAGCAGCGTGAACATAAAATTGATGGCGCCCAGCCCTGCTGTTGACAGCAGGGAAGAACTTTCACCCAGGCCGGTCATTTCAAATATGCGGGGAGAATAGTAGATGATCGCATTGATGCCCGAAACCTGGTTGAATATCGCGAAGAGCATCGCCAGCATCACCGGTCTCCCATACCTTTTGGAGAAGAGCGGATCCGCATGGATCACAGCCTTTTCTGCTGACTCCGTATCGAGGATCTCCCTCACTATCTCATCGGACGTGGCCGGATCGATGACGGCGAATATGGCCCGGGCTTCGTCGATCCTTCCCTTCTTTGTGATCAGCCAACGGGGACTTTCAGGGACAAATCGTAGGAGCAGGAGGAAAAGGGCGGAGGGTATCGCCTGTATTCCCAACATAAGTCTCCAGGAATGCTCCCCCGCAGTACCAATAAGGTAGTTGGAAAAATAAGAAACGACGATTCCGAAAACCACATTGAATTGAAAAAGCCCCACCAGTTTCCCCCTCCGGGCCGCCGGCGAGATCTCGGAAATATAGATCGGCGCAGTCACCGAAGAAGCCCCCACACCAAACCCTCCCAGGAACCGGAAAACCAGGAAAAGCCCCCAATTGGGGGCAAGGGCCGTCCCCAGGGAAGAAAAAAGATACAACGCAGCGATCCCGTAAAGCGACTTTTTCCTGCCCAGCCTGTCGGCAGGGATCGATCCAAGCAAGGCGCCAATCACCGTACCTATCAGGGCGATCGATACGGTCAGTCCATGCTGCATCGCACTAAGGCTCCAGTATTTTTGTATGGATTGCTCTGCGCCGGATATAACGGCGGTGTCAAAACCGAAAAGAAATCCCCCTAAAGCAATAACGAGCGACCAAAGAAAAACCTTCTTCTTATCCATATGGCAATCAATTTCGAGAGTAAAGTAGGCAGGAAGTGATCAATGTCTTTTAGAAGGAATACCAGATACTATGAAAATTGTATCTTCTGGTAATTTTAATTTAATTAATTGATTACCAACAAATAAAAAAGCAGAGAAAAACCCTGGCGTCCGGCGTCCCTTCATTTTTGAAGCAAGTTTTTCTGAATTTGTAGCCGGTCGTCCTTTACAGAAAGAGACATCCGCACCTGATGGAATGGAATTAAAAATAATTTGTACGCGTTTGGAAAAGCATTCGGGAAAATTTGTTCAATTTTACCCATATGATCGCTTTGCTGTCTATGAAAAGAACCCGGCTCGTGTTGTGCGCCCTTGTATTTTTGTATTCCTGTTCAGGAGTCAGTCCGGAGAAAAAATACAGGATCGGCTTTGCCCAATGTACAGGTACGGAAAACTGGAAAAAGGCGATGAGGGATGGAATGCAAAGGGAATTATCCTTTCATCCCGGTACGGAGCTGATCTACAGGAGCGCAAATGACAACAGCGATTTGCAGGTTAAACAGATAAAGGAGCTCCTCGGGCTGCAGATCGACATCCTGTTGGTGTCCCCCAATGAAGCCGAACCGTTGACAGCCGTGGTGGAAGAAGCATATAATAAAGGTATCCCCGTAGTTATCATTGACAGGAAGACCTCATCCAACCTCTATACCAGTTTCATTGGGATCGACAATTTTGAACTAGGCAAGACGGCCGGGAGCTATGTAGCAAATCTTTTCAAGACCCGGGGAAATATCATTGAAGTCATCGGTTTACGGGGCTCCACCCCCTCCAGCGACCGCCAGCGAGGCTTCGAAGAGGGTATTAAGCTGAACCCCGGGCTCCATATCAAGGCCCGGTTGTACGGTAATTGGCTGGAAGATAAGTCTGAAGCGGAATTTTCAAAGATCAAAGACCAGCTGTCGCCGGGAGATATCGTCGTTGCGCAGAACGACCCGATGGCTCTGGGCGCTTATAAAGTTTATAAACAATTGGGGCTTCAAAGATCCGTCCGTTTCTTTGGCGTCGATGGGCTTCCGGGACCTGGTGGAGGTATTCAATTTGTCTCTGACAAGGTCCTGCAGGCCACCATCCTCACACCCACAGGCGGAGAAGAAGCCATTCGCACAGCTTTTAATATCCTCAACCAGCAGCCCTTTAATAAGGAAAATATTCTCCCCACCGTCGTCATCGATTCTTCCAATGTCCGTATCATGAAACTGCAGACGGATAAGATAGACCTTCAGCAGCAGGATATAGAAAAACAATATGCCCTGCTGATGGAGCAAAAAAGGATCTATCACAACCAGGGTATTCTCTTGTATTCGGCCATCATCGCGCTGGTCCTGGCCCTCGCGCTGGGTAGCATCGCCTTCATTTTCCTGCGACATAACAGGCGCATCAACCGTAAACTGGCATCGCAAAACGAGGAGATCCTTTTACAACGAAACCAATTGATTGCCATGACGGCCAAGGCTAAAGAGGCTACAGATGCCAAATTCAATTTCTTTACCAATATCTCCCACGAATTCCGCACTCCGCTTACCTTGATCCTGGCCCCTCTGGAAGACATGCTGTCCTCCCCCAAGCTTCATTTTACTTTGAAAAACAACCTGAGTCTCATCCATAAAAATGCCATACGCCTGCTGCGCCTGATCAACCAGCTCATGGATTTCCGGAAGATCGAGGAACAGAAGATGAACCTGGTGGCGACGGAAAACAACATCGCGGCTTTCGTGACGGAGATCGCGGAAAATTTCCGGGAGATCGCGCGAAAAAAATCAATCACCTTCAACATCATCAATAAGGTGGGAGACATGCCCGTCTGGTTTGACGTGAATATGCTGGACAAAGTACTTTTCAATCTCCTTTCCAACGCGTTTAAATTCACCGGAGAACATGGCGTCATCAATGTCACTATCGAGAAAGACAACGGAGCTGGGATGGCCCTCATCAAAGTACAGGATTCAGGCATCGGTATGTCCCCTGAGGAGATAGAGCATGCCTTCGAACTATTCTACCAGGGACATAAGGAAACGTTTAAAGGCACCGGCCTGGGCCTCTCACTCTCCAAGGAGCTGATCAACCTCCATCATGGCACCATCGGGATCCACAGCGAAAAATGGAAAGGGGCGACCTTTATCGTCAGCCTGCCCCTGGAGCACCGCTTGCAGGAAAATGAACAGCATGCCAAAAGGGCTTTTTTGTCCCATAGCTACGATGATATGAAAATATATACGACGGAGCTCGAATCCGTAGCTGCTGAAAAAGTGGTGGCTGATGGTGCCCAGAAAGAAAATACGATCCTGCTTATCGAAGACAGCGATGACCTGAGGATCTTCCTGAAAAGAAGACTTGGTCATCATTACGAGGTGGAGGAAGCTATGAATGCCGCGACCGGTCTTTCCCAGGCATATAATATCGTTCCGGACCTGATCATCTCAGACATCGTCCTACCCGGTCACGATGGTCTTTATCTCACAGAAACGTTGAAGCAGGATATCCGCACATCCCATATTCCCATCATCCTGCTGACTGCCAAAAGTACCATGGAAGATCAGATAAAGGGAATAAAACTAAAGGCGGATGCATTTATCGTCAAGCCCTTCAATCTTGAATATCTGGAAGAAACGATCAAAAACCTCCTCAACAACCGCAGTATCCTCCGCGAACATTACACCAGCGAACTGCCTATGGAGGCACGATCCAATTCATCGACGAAGATCGACCGGAAATTTATCAATGAATTCACCGCCATTGTGGAAAGCAACCTTTCCAATGAGAACTTCACTGTAGACCATATCTGCAAGGAAATAGGGATCTCCAGGGTCCAGTTGTATAGGAAAGTAAAGGCGCTGCTCGGCTACAACGTGAACGATTATATCCTGACAATCCGGTTGCAAAAAGCAAAATACCTATTGCTGAATGAAAGCCTTTCCATTTCTGAAATATCGTACAAGGTCGGATTCTCTTCACAGGCTTATTTTGCCACGGTTTTCAAATCCAAATTTGGGGTTACGCCCAAAGCCTTCAGAGAAAAGGATCCGCCGCATAAAAAAAGCCCCGGATGATGACCGGGGCTTCTTATAACAAATTGACAGATATTAGTATCTATTCTTGTTGTAGTTGTTGCCATTGCCGTAACCACCGCCATTATTGCTGCGGGCAGGCCTTTCTTCTTTGGGCCTTGCCTCATTTACTTTAATGGTCCTGCCCTCGACAGTTGCACCGTCAAGTTCGGCAATCGCCTTCCTGGAAGCAGCTTCATCGGACATTTCGATAAAACCAAATCCACGGGACTGGTTGGTGATCTTATCCATAATGACCTTCGCTGACGTTACTTCACCAAAAGGAGTAAAAAATTCTCTTAAGTCTTCATCCTGTACGTTGAAGCTCAGATTAGAAACATAAATGTTCATACTTAAATATTAAAAAATAAAAAGATATGAGAAAAGCAAGGAGTGAAGATTAACAAAAATCCAGATTGTGAAGCGGGATCAATTTAACAAATACTGATGCAGAACTCAAATTAACAGTACGAAGATACCGTATTAATTGATATACACCAATTATTAATTAAATTGATCCGCCGCTCAATTAATTGATAAGCCTGTCGATGGGGATCCTTTCAAGGTAAGGATGCAACAAACTGGTGTTGTCGAAAACCCTGTATTCCTCGATCGCTTTATCCTCAGGATTGCAAATAGCTTCGACATAATAGCTTCCCATCTGGAAAAGGAACACCATTGAATCGAAACTGCTCCTTTTGGCGATCAGCACCCCCATGTGAAGAACTGCCATTTTCTTTTCGTCCTCGTTCAATGAGATAAAATCAGATAGCTTCATAGTTAAAATTTTAAACTGTTAATGTTTTAAATTCTTGACTAATAACCTTACGCTGAACAAATAACGTCGCCCGATAATCGGGCATCCAATAATAAAATGAATTTGACTTGCGCTTCAACAGCTATCGTGAAGAGGCAGTAATTATGCTGTTGCTGCGATACGAGGCACGTTAAAGATAGCAATTATCTGAAAATTTCAAATTTTTTTGTCAATTAATGTAGCAATTAAAAAGTATACCCGATATTGAACATAAAGTTCCTGGGTGCGCCCGGCCCCACCATATTGGGATTTGCCTGCGACACCACATATAACTTATCAAAAATGTTATTGAGGTTAAAAGAAACCTTCATTTGTTTTGCCTGATAATATAACGCGGCATCAGCCACCGCATAGCCCGGCAGTACGAAATAGCTCAGCCTGGTATTTTGGTCGGAAGCGAAATTTGCACCTGCCCCCATCCCGAAGCCTCTTATGCCTCCGTTCAGGAAAGTATATTTTGCCCAAAAACCTCCCTGGTTATGAGGGGCCGCTTCCTTTAACTGGCCGACCTCCGAAGCTGTTTTACTTCGGGTGACACGCGCATCATTATAAGCATAATTGGCGTTGATGGACAAATTCGGCAGAATATTTCCCGTAACCTCCAACTCGAAGCCTTTGGAAGTTTCCTGACCTCTTTGTTCCAGCAGCTGCGGGTTGGTGGTGCTCTGCGCGTTGACCAGGATATTATTCTGCTCTATTTTGTACACGGCAACGCTCACGGCCAGCCTTTTATCAAGCCATTCGCTTTTCGCTCCGACCTCTGTCATCTTGCTTGTCAGCGGATCGAACGGACCGCCATAAATATCCGGCGCACCTATCGTACTGGCCGTTTGCGGCTGGAATCCCTCTACATAAGTGGCATAAATATTCACCTGGGGCGTTATGCTATACACCAGCCCGACCCGCGGGATCAATGCATTTTGTTCTACCTTCTTTTCCGTGCTTGTTTTGTATGCCAGGTAGTCCGTGTAAAACTCCTGCCTGAGCCCCAACAACAGCTGAAGCTTTTTGAATTTCAGCTGATCCTGCACATAAATACTCTGCGAGTAATATTTCGTAGGCGGATTTACAGTCCTGATCGTAAAATAGTTATTCGTATTGGCGTCGGAATAATCTGGCTTTGCCAGGTTATAAAATGGTACGTTGGGCACAGGATTTCCATTGGCATCCAGCAAATACAAGCTTTTCCTGGCAGGGTCGTAATTGGCGATCGACCCGGTATTTGCCTTGTTTCGATAACCCGAGGCCGTGCCATTAGTGGTGCCTGCAGGAACAACACTTTGAATGTAATCGGACCCGATTACCATTTTATGCTCAACCATTCCCGTTCTCACATTGATATTGAAATAGGTGGTCAGGTTGTCGTCCCACCGGACCCGCCTCCGCTCCGTAGTGCTTTGCAATAACAAAGAGGGGATCTCCTTGCCCGCGCTGTCGAGGGCATAGGCATTTCCTCCCCGATGCTCGACCATATCCTCGAAGAACCTGTACTTCAGGTAAGATACATTCCATGAAATATTATTGGTGAGCTTATGGTTCATGATGGCCGACAGGTAAAAGGTCCTTTCTCTCAGGTAATCGCTCGCCCTTGACATGCTTTGCGAAATGGGCGTCGTAAACAAACGGCTGGCGCCATCGGTAGAAGGCCCATACAGCGGCTGCCCTCTCTCCGTCCTTCCATTGATTACACTATACACGAAATCCACATCGATCCTCGTCCTGTCATCGGGCACAAACGCAATGGTAGGAGCAATGGATATGTCTTCCCTTCCCTGCAGGTCCCTGAACGTGGCCGTGTTTTGATAAGCGCCATTTACCCGGTACAACAATGTTTTTTCTCCGTTCAGCGGCCCCGTCAGGTCGATGTAACTTCTTAATGTTTGCCAGCTGCCGGCAGAAATATTCACGGAATTCCTGTTTACGGTCAAGGCTTTCTTAGTCACATAATTGATGGAGCCGCCCGGCTCGGTATTCCCATATAATGCCGATGCCGGTCCTTTCATCACCTCTATCCTTTCCAGATTATTTACGATAAGAGAGTTGAACGACCTGCCGCTCACTCTGAGCCCGTTGATGAACTGGTAGCTGTTGCCCGCCACTCCGCGCAGCGTAAACCTGTTTTCGAAATTATTAAGGCTTACCCCGCTTATGTTCTTCAGGATATCGTTTACCCGGAAAGCCTGCCTGTCGATGATCAATTCCTTCGTAACATAGCTGACTGATTGTGGCAGGTCTTTCAGGGCAATGGGTGATTTGGCCGCCGCAATGGACATTTCATTCCTATAAGTCCGCTCCCTGTAGCCACGCACCACCATTTCATCCAGCTTGCCAATATTCTCTTCGATCGTAAAATCGACCCGGTAGACATCCTGCCCCTGCCTGATTACAATGGCTTCGCTCCTTTTCCGGATGCCGATGCCTGTTAACTCCAATGTATAAGTGCCGGGAGTGACATCCTCAATTTTGTATACTCCGGTCTCATCACTCATTCCGCCCTTATTCGTTCCTTTTAATGCGACATTCAGGAACTCGGCGGGTCTGCCGGCGCCATTCGTGATCTTTCCTTTTATGGTTGCATGCTGGGCAATACAGGGAATGCCAAATGACGTTAAAATTGATAGGCTGATCAGCAGTTTATGCATGGGAGTAAATTTCATTGAAGGTGATGGGGTATTGAGCCGCAAAAGTGTTGCAACCTTCAAAGAAATGGAGTAGCTATCAGGAAAATGTGTTTACGGAATGAGGAAATACATCACTTCTTCCATATCCAATACAACCCCTTCACATCCGATCTCCATTCCGGTAATAGGCAGATAAGGATGATCTCCTCGATCAGGTCGAGGCCCGTCAGCACGGCCGCTATATAAAAAATGATCCTCGGGGCGCCCGGCCAAAAAAATAAGGTGAGCAAAAAAACAGCCTGCAGAACTGCGGCTGTTTTAGCAAGCAAGGTATGAAAGGCCGTCATCTTGCCATAGCGCTTCAACGCCAGGATCATCTGCAGCAGATAAAGCCCGGCCAATACCGCAAGCGGAATAATTTCTGCCCGCACAAGCGCCATATGGAATACCAGCATACCCACAAAAGCCGCCAGGATGGTGAGGTCGTCTCCAATGGAATCAAGCTTCGCCCCCATCTTGCTGGAAATATGATACCGACGGGCCAACGTTCCATCCACCGCATCCGTAAGAAAACTAACGGCCAGGAACCACTTGAACAGCCCTTCGTCGCCATGGATTGCCAGGAAGATGACCAGCGGCGCCATCACCACCCGCCATACGGTAATGGCATTGACGATATAATAGCTCTTTTTTTGCATGGCTCATATCAAACAGCGCTCGCCTCCAGCTGAAAGTTAACGATATATTTCCGATGCGCTGGTCCTCATATATACAAAAAAGATGATCGCTCTACCCCAATACTGGGGAAAATTTACAACAGATGCCGCCCGCAGCACCGCTTCCTTGTTGTCCGCTTGTTAAAAATTTCTTTGGTATCTTTCTTGTAGCTACATTTTTCTACATTTATCCCGCAACATTTGAACCCACATTAAAAAAACCTATTACATGAAATACCTCCTGCTACTGCTTATCCTGCTATCCACCACCCCCGCCTGGTCCCAGAACAACTCATTGCACCTCTCCCTTGGCGGAGCCCTGCCCATCGGCAAATTCGCCAGTAAAGATGTCAATGATCCCGCATCAGGACTGGCCAATCCCGGAGGCCTGGCGGAACTGGGCTACTCCCACCTCCTGAAAGACAACCATTGGGGATTGACCATCGGGATCAGAGGCCGCCTGAACGGCATCGATAAGAACGCCAATTCATCCGCTCTCCGGAAGATCTACCCGCTCTACACCTGGTCTTCGTCCAACAGCAGCTGGAAAGCCCTGTCCGCAATGGCCGGCGTCTATTACATCCTGCCCGCCGCCTCTAAGCTCGATGTCCGCATGGAACTATCCCTGGGAACCGCCAATTGCTATCTCCCCGAGTATACGGTGCTGGGAATACTTGATACAGCCCATACGGGCGCGACCAGCTTCGTCCAGGCAAAGGTCAATAAAGAACATGCTGTCTCTTTTTCCGCTACGGCAAAGGCCGGTATCGTCTATCACCTCAACAAGCAGCTGAATTTGTTAGCCAATCTTGACTTCTGGTACCTGGACCCCAACTTCAAACACGTCACGCAGACCGTCATCGTCGCCAACGACCTGGTGATCCCCGGGGTCATCTCGCCTGCCAATGCAGGCTCACCGCCTTCCATCACCAGCGAGACACGGGATTACAAACAGAATATGAGTACCCTCAACCTGACCGTAGGCGTGGGCATCTCCTTATAAAACCACAAATCATAAAAACCATTTGTCAATTCGCCGCCACCAATGTCCCTTCATAAAATTGCCCGTCCCCGACGAATTGCCCCGACTTGTTATAGATCCCCGCCCGGATCAGCTTCCGCTCAGCGTCATATCCGGCAATGATTAAGGTGGCGCCGGTCGGCACCTCGATCGACTGCTCATCATATCCGGTCGAAAGCGGTCGCTTCCCCTCATCCGGTGATGGTACGTACGTAGCCTTTGCGCAGAAATGATTCCTTGCTTTCTGCTCCAGGTCGCATTGCCTGACTTCCTTCAACGTAAAATTATCGACATTGATAACAAATCGCTCCTCGGAACCGACGGGAGCCACCAGGAGATGGCCCCGCCATCCATGCAAGGACTTTTTGGCCTCCCCAATATAACTATGGACGATCCTGACCGGTAAATATAGGGGCAGCTTCTTCTTTTCATCTTTCACATACGACTCCGGCCCCGTCTGCTTATACGTAGCAATCTCCCATTTCCCCTTCGTCAGCCGCCGGTGTTCATGATCATCTAAATAAGGCTCATCATAGGGCGCATCCACCACATAGCCCGTGTCATGATCAAATTCTAAGGAATCATCGATGAATGCATAAGTAGTATCACAGCTCCTGCCCAGCGCACGGAGAACGTCCCTTCCCGAAGGGCCCGCTGTAGCTTTTTCTTTGATGTCAGGAGCGCTTGAACAGGCAAACACCAGCAGGACAATAATGCTATAAATAAAGAAAAGTGGTCTTTTAAGCATATTTGGCAAAGGAATTGGATGGTTAATACCGTCAAAATAATAAGAATTCTTCCTTCGTCCAAATGATTTCCCTCCTTCTATGGGCCGGGAAATTTAACGCTCGACTGCCTGCAGATGAGCTGCGGCTTTAGCACCAGCTTACGCGGATGCGCATGAAAGGTCTCTCCGCTGCGAAGCCCGTCGAACAACAGCCGGGCCGCCTCCTCCCCCATCGTCACCGTCTGCTGGTTGACCGTGGAAAGAGAAGGAGTGATGTACTCCCCGAATGCCTCATTGGCAAAACCAATGATGGCGATATCCCCTGGAATTTTCAAGCCCGCCGCCTTCATCGTCTGTATCGCCCCCAACGCAGTAAAGTCTTCCACGGCAAAGACGGCATCAGGCAATATTCCACCCGTCAACAATTGCCGCATACAGTCCCTCCCGGAATCGATGCTCACCTTTCCATACACGATCAGGTCATCATTGACAGGAATGTTATGGACGTTCAACGCTTCTATATATCCTTTCAATCGCAGATTAAAAATATTCACGTGCTGCTGCCCGGCAATATGCGCTATACGGCGGCATCCGTTTTCTATCAGGTGGCTGGTAGCCTGGTAGGCGCCCGCAAAATCGTCCACCACCACAGATGAAACCCCCAGCTTGTCGTCCGTCCTGTCGAACAGCACCAGCGGGATCCCCCGGTTGCGCACCTCGCTATAGTGATCCAAATTGATCGTCTCCTTCGAAATGGAAGCCAATACCCCATCCACCTGGGATTGCAAAAAGGTTTGCACACCCTTTTTCTCATATTCATACAGCTCATTCGACTGGTAGATCAGCACCGTATAATTATTCTCATTGGCAACCTTCTCGATCCCATGGACGACAGAGCCAAAGAAATTGATCTCCGCGCTGGGAATAATGACCCCGACAATATTTGATTTGCCCAGCCTGAGTGAGGATGCGATCCTGTTATGTTTATAATTGAGACGGACAGCCGTCTCCCGGACTGCTTTCTTGGTAGACTCCTTGATGCCCGGATGATCATTCAATGCACGGGATACAGTAGCCGCAGTAATGTTTAATTCCCGGGCAATATCCATAATGGTCACCTTGGAGATCTTATCGCTCATGGGTCAATCTGCCCCATTTAACTTCTTTATCAGATCTACCTCATCCTGCCTGTAAGGCGTTCCATCCTTACGGAAAATGTCATGGAACCATTCGATAGGCTGGCTGCCATCCGGTATAGGCGTGTCCCACGCATAAATGGTATTCGTTTTCCCTTCCACAAAACCCCAGTTGATGGCACCTACCTTTTCTCTCTTCAGCATGGGAAGGATAGTGGAGAACCGGCTGTTCCTCGTCCTGGCCATATACTCCGTACAGATCAGGGGTCTGCCGTTCGCCTTCAGCAGCTCCACCACCCGCTGATGCCAGGGCAGCTCTTCATAATCATGATAAGTGATCACGTCTGAATTGGCAAGCTGATAAGCATTCAGCTTCTCCAGCTCCCAGCTCCAAAGGCCCGCGCTGACAGGCTGGTCCGGACGCACCGCCCAGGCCCATTCGAACACCTTGGACAGCAACGCCAGCGAAGCATCCTTCTTCCCGCTGTTGCCCGGCTCATTATACAGGTCCCACAAAAGGATCCTTCTATCATGGGCAAATGTGGTCAGCACATCCTTTACATATTTTTCCAGCTGGGGAAAATTACCTGGGTCGGTAGATGCAGGCTGCCCCGGATCCTGCACCCAGCCGGAATTGTGGACGCCCGGCTTGGGAGCCGGCTGCACACCGGGTGCCGGCGTCTTCGCCCAACAATCGTCAAAGAATACAAACATCGGCTGAATATGATGCTTCTCCGCAATGGTCAGGAACTGGTCCACCCTCTTCTTAAATCCCGTCGGATCGACCTTCCAGGCCACGGAATGGAGGAATACCCGCATCGTGTTGAAACCGATGCGCTGCGCCCAGCCCAGCTCCTTGTCAATGGTCGCAGGATCAAATGTCTCCGACTGCCACATCTCCAGCTGATTGATGGCATTCGCAGGAATATAATTGGCGCCCGTCAGCCACTTGTGCTCCTGGTACCAGGTATTGGCTTTATCCGCCGGCCAGATCTTGCTTTGTGCCACCGCCGGCCGCATCGTCAGCCCCAGTGCAATCACGCCCAGTATGATCAATTTATGTTTCATGCCGCTATTTTGAAAATTTTTCTTCCAATACTTTCATAAAATATCCGCCCACCACACTCCTGGCCTGAAAACCCACCTGCTTCCCGTCCTCCGTCTCGTGCCAGTCGCTAAGAGGGACCCTGGTCGGCGTTTCGTCAGCATACGTATACATCGGATCAGCAAGTGCCTCAAAATCCTTCCGGCTCCCCGCCAATGCCGACGTCCACAACACCCAGTCGGACTTGGTATACTTCCGGCGGCTGTCCAAAGGCAACCCGTACTTATTCTGCTTTGTAAGGTAATAAGCCACTTCCTTTTCATACACCTCCTTCGGAAAAATACCCAGCCCTAATATTTTGTCCCATACGAGATTGTATTTCTGGCTCCAGGTACCCTTGCCACTAAAGGTCAATGCATAATGGTCTCCATCATCCGCCATCTGCATCCATTTCACCGCCATGTCCTTTGCCATCTGCCCATATTTACCCGCCGTTTCTTCCTCTCCGCACTGCTTGGCCAGCCAGGCATATCCACCCAATGCGACAATGGCTTTCGCCGATAAATTCACATTCCGGGCAAGATGCCCCGCAAAATCATCCGTGCACAGCTGGTTCGCCGGATCAAATCCCTCCTTTGACAAATATTCCGCCCACGTGCTGAGCGTCTTCCAATGCTTTTTAGCATATGCCGCGCTGCCTTCCACTTTGCAGATGGCAGTCGTGAGAATGATCATATTCCCACACTCTTCCACCGGCATATCCTCCCCATAAGTCTGCCCATTGGCCAACGGATAGGTTCCGAGATCATGCGCCGCAATGGGCTTCGTCCATTTGCCGCTTTCACTGAAATAGAAAATGCCGTTCAGCATGCCTTTCAGCAGGTCTGGATTGTACACCAGGTATAATGGTGCGGAAGGATAAGTAACATCCACTGTATTGATAGACCCATTGCTGAAATTCTCCTTCGAAAGAAAAAGGATCTCCCCTTCCGGGCTTTTCAGCAGCTTATGCGCCGCTATACTTTGCCGGTAGGCCAGCTCGCAAAGCCTGGCATATTTTTCGCCGCCCGCATTGAAAGCATCCTTATACAGCCGCTGATTGAAGGCGTCGCATTTCTTCATAATATCCGCATATCCCGCGCTGGCAGCGGATAGCTCCTTTTCGATGGTAGCGCCCGGCTTATCCCTCCACCATGCCCGCAGGTTCTGGTGAAAATATTGAATAGCATAAATGTCGTCATATCCCACTAAGAACACCCGCTCCATTGGCTTCGAACCGACAGTTCCCAAAGGCGCCAGGGTATTCAACCAGAGATGCTTCCCTTCCAGACCCGCCCCCGCGACACCCGCCGGACCAAACACCTGCGCCGGAGCGGCAGATGCAGTCACCGTTTGCCGTACATCCTTTCCTGCGGCAGCCACATACATATACCCCCAGTCGATCCGCAGATCGTCGCCTTTCTTTTTCAGTACTGGCTGCTCTACGGTGCCAGCCTTCAATATTGAAAGCCCCTCCGCCGCGTACTTTTCAGCCTTCACAGCCTGCGTGGCAGTGTTGATGGAAATATCCGTGGAAGCGCCAAAATAAAGCTGCACATCATGCTTTGCTCCATCATTGGACCGCACGCTCATCCCGACATACGACACAGGCCGGGACAACAAATTCAGATCATCCGGCAGCAATGGAGAAGTAAAGGTCAACACCAGGTCGACCTTGCCGCAGCCGAAGTCATAGCTCGTCTGCGTAGCCTGCAATCGCACGCTCTTTTGTACCGCCAGCTTTACCGGAGTTACCTCCGGCAGCAATGGCTTCTCGACAATGCCCGCATCCAGCGAAGCGCCGCCCGCCGTATTGGCAACATGGATGGCAAGTACGTTGCTCCCCGTTTTCAGCAGCCCCTTTTCCAGCGGGATATAAATAAATTTACCGGTCCACCCCGTCTTCTGATACACCGGCGTTCCATTAAGATAGACCTCCACGTTGTCGTCATGCAGCAATTTCAAAAAAAGAGGTCCGGAACGCTTCCCCGCGATCGTAAACGTCCTCCGGTACCACAGGTCTTTAGACCGCCACACCGTGCCGGCCTCGCTGCTGTTGTCGCTGAAAGGCGCTTTCCCCACATTCCATCCCGTCTCGCCGAACTCCACCTTCATCCAATCCGCCCCAGGTGCCGTCTCGGAATATTTGACATCATAACTTTTTTCATCGCTGGCAGGCAGCACCGTCTTGTACCCCTGCTCTTCTGCGCCAAGAAAACGATACACCGTACCATCCACCTTCACCATGCCCAGCAATCCCTGATCAGCGCCCGTCCAATGTTTGGTGGGTGCGGCATTAAGCATATCCGTCATGGACCAGATACTAAAATAAGGGTCATGGGTAATCAGAGGGTAAGCCGGCGCCCTTAATGTCTGTGCTGATACGCACAGGCCCAACATCAATAAACAACATACGATTAAAATGTTCCTTTTCATCTATGGTTATTTTTCTGTTTGATTTGCAAAATTTCCTTGCTCCCCTCAACGCGAAGGCGCCGGCAACACCTGCCCCTCTTTGACTGGCTCTCCGAACGAAGGCGTACCATCCGCATTCCACGTAAATGGCTGCGCCCGCGGAGAACGCTCGCGCCCGCATCCCTGGCCCGGCTTTGAGTTGGCATGATACAGCAGCCAGCTCTCCCTGCCATCCGGCGACAGGAAAAAAGAATTATGCCCAGTGGCATAAACATGATTTTCGGGAGATTGCTGAAATACAGGAGAAGATGATTTCTTCCATGCTTCAGGCTTCAACACATCACCCCCTCCGATAAATCGTAGCATCCCCAGCGCATAGGTGTCCGTCCAGCAAGCGCTGCCCGAATAGATGACAAAAAGATCATCTCCATGTATCAAAGCCTGCGGCCCTTCATTGACATCGATATGGGAAGGCTCTTCGGCCCCCTTCAGATCCCCATTCTTCTCCCATCCAAAGGTGGGACTGCTGATCCGCACCCGTTGGCCTTCCACCGTCCAGGGATTCTTCATCTTCGCTATATAAATGTCCTGCCGCCCATTGACATTCCCCTCCCAGCCCGACCATAGCAGGTAGAGCTGTCCCTTATACCGGAACACGTCCCCATCGATTGCCCACTTGTCAGAGGCGTCCGACAGCTTACCCTTGAATATCCATTCCCCCTCCAGGGGATCAGCACTCGCGTTCTCCAGCACATACAGCCGGTGCCCATTATTATGCCCGCCGTCTGCTGCAAAATAGGCATACCATTTCCCCTCCAGGAACATCACTTCCGGCGCCCATAGATCTTTCGACCAGGCCGTCCCCGCCGGTGGCACATAAATGGTCTTATGCTCCGCATGCCGCAGATCACCGATATTCTTCGTCTTCCACAATTCCAGCTTGCTCCCCATCGTATGCGTGTAATAATAATACCCGTCTTTGTAAAAACTATAGGGATCAGGCCCCGACGGCAACAATGGGTTCGTAAACGTTACCCCCTGTCCGCCATCACTGGCGCCACCTGAACCGACACCATCCTGTCCGCTATCACCGGAACCAGCCACCCCCGTACCCACCACCGGAAAGGCAGAGATCCGCAGCCGCGCCCCACCCATCGGCACCAGCGTCAGCTCCGTCACAGGCGCATCCGTTTGCACAGGGCTCTGGGGCAATACGCCGCACAACCCATACTGGTCCACCTTCCAGGACGATATCTGCCTCCCCTGCGCCATCAATACGATAGGCGCAGCCGCATTCGTGAACGGATTATCATCCGCCGGCCAGTCCCTTCTCTTTATGGTAAATGACTGCAAGCCCTTGTTCAGCACCAACCCGTAATTCCATTCAGAAGCAGGAAAGATCTCATATGAAGGCCATTTGCTGGCATCCGCCTGCTCCTGCCAACGGGCATCCCCCTGTGCCGTTTCCTTACTATTTTTCTGTTCATACCGCTCCTCGATCTTTAACGAAAAATCAAGGGGTCCATAGCCGACGCTGACACTGTTCTTATTCCGGTCCCAGGTACGCATATGCAGCTCCATCGGCAGCCTGAGCATTACCACATCCCCATTCTTCCAGGTCCGCCGGATCCTTACATACTTTCCTGATCCCGTAGCTACCACGGGATGACCATTCACCTCCAGCGAAGCCCTCTTACACCAATCAGGCACCCGAAGGTACAGTGGAAAAAATACAGGCTTACTGCTCCCAATGGTAAATGCCACCTGCTCCTCAAAAGGATAATGCGTCTTCTCTTCTATCGACACTTCCTGCCCCGCGCCCGCTTTTGCCGTCAGCTTGCCTTCCACGTACAGCTGCGCCGCCAGACCGTCGTCAGGCGTGGCCATCCAGGCATTCTCCGCATAATATACCCATCCCGCCGCATGGTTGTGCTGACAGCACCGGCTGCTGAATGGGTTCATCATCAAAAAAGGTCCTTCATTGGCAATGCCCGGCGCATGGTTCCTGCTGTCGCTCACCACCATATTCGGAGCAGTAAGATAACGAAGGCTCCGGTAGTCAGGCATAAAAGCCGCGGGAAAAGTATTGAAAGCGACATCTTCGCAATTTTCCGCCCACTTCGTATCCCCGGTCATCTGCAGCAACAGCTGATCCGAGGTCATCTGCTCCACCATACCGCAGGTTTCCACCGCCTGACGGGGATCGTCATATCCTTTACGGGCATTCTCATCGGACCCAAACATACCCCCTGGCACCTGGCCGTATATATTCCTGACCAACGCAAAATCATGGTAGGTGGCATCCCTGTCCTCCACCCGGTGACTCTGCAAATAATAGGTCGCCGGCTCCCGGAAACACTGCGCAATATTTACATTATGCCAGTTGGGCAGATTGTCCTTCTGCCGCCAGTCAGCCGTATTACGGTCGATCTTCGTGGCAAGGTCCAGCAACCATGCCTCGCCCGTCCGGTTATACAGCCAATAAACACTAAGCATATTATCCCCACCCCTGCTCTTCTCCCAGTAATCCTCCAGGAAATGCTCGTCTGGTATCGACAGCTCCCACTTGAAGTAACGGCTCATGAACTTCAACACCCGCGCATCATGCGAATACTCATAATAAGATTGCAAACACCATAGCATCGGCATATTCGTCCAGAGGTCCCTGTTCCCGTTACGCTCCACGGCAGGACCGAAATCTCCGTTCTCCCGTTGGTTGGCCAGCACATGATTGATCCAGAACAACGCTTCCTTTTTCATCCCCTCATCCCGGAGCATGTAACCCAGGTTGGCATAACCCTTCAGCCAATAAGGCAATTCCTCCCAGCCATACTTGCCTTTGCCTTCTTTCGTCAACCAGGCATTGTCTTTCTTAGACAGCCAGACACTGATCTCGCCCAGGTGCCCCGTAAGGCCATCCTGCTGCAGCTCCAGTTGTTTCTTCAGCCAGCCGCCCGGCCGGAAAGCCGTCACCGGCAGTTTCTCATACGACTCCTTCAACAACGGCGCCTTATTGCCAACATAAGAATGATTCACCGCACCCACCGGAGGCCCCTGTACCAATTCCGCAGTAGCCCCCTGCGCCATCGCCCTCCCCTGTACCAACGACATACAACAAACAAGAAAAACCCATGCTTTCATACGCCTATGCTTAAAAATTATAAGGTCACCCGTCACTTTCATAACAGGGTGACCATTGATAAAGATACAGCTCTCATCAATACTGCACCTTTTGCACCGGTGTAAAGATCATATCTTCCACGTTGGCGATCTTCAATCCTACACGAGCATACACAAAACTTTGTGCCGGCGTGATCGAAGGTACAGCCACCTGCAGACTGATATTGTTGGGGTCCGTAATGTCGGCGCCCGCCAGGTTCACGACAGCGATATTATCCTGCCCTACGAATTGGCCGGCATTGATATAAAGGCTCACACGCTCGATATCCTTGGCATTGGCATCCGTAATGATCTTCTCCGCCTTGAACACAGCTGTTACCTTCCCGCTGCCCCCCGATATCGTTGCATTGCGGATCATATAATAAGGAGTAACCTCGATGTTCAGCGTCTGACTTCCGGTCATAGTGATGGCAATACTATCCGGCACCCCGGGCGCCAGCTCCTTCCAGATAAAAGGCCCCTGCCCGGAAGGAATAAGGAATTTATAGCTGCCGGAAAAGAGCAGCGAACCATACGTGCCGTCCTGCTCAAAAGTTCCGTTGATGGCGCCAACCTTGCCGAACCCATATTGATAGATCTGGAAAGGCACCTGGTTCCGCTCTACCCCGATGTTCTCACCCTTGTATTGCAACGCCCCCGAAAGCTGGGCCGCAGGCTCCTTGTAATTGTCTTTCTTGCAGGAGTAACTGGCAAAGGTCACTACCATGAATAATATATGAACTGACTTGATTTTCATAACAAGCGATTTATAATGAGCCTATTGATTGGGTTGTTTAACAAGCTTGGGATTGGCCGCCAGGATATTGTCATTGATGGCCGAATAGTAATTCCCCAGTCGGAACAGGTCGAAGCCTGTAACAGCCGCCGGCAACGTTTCCTTAAAGATCCACTTTCCGTCATTCGGATGTCCCGGATCATAGACCTTGTATGGCCAAAGTCCCCATGGCTGCGTATTGCGCTTCTTGGCGACGCCGATATTGCTGAGCAGATCAGCTTTGGTCATCACCTGGCCATCCCAGACATTCGTGGCGATCCTCCAACGTTTCATATCGAAAAGGATATGCCCCTCAAAAGCCAGCTCTACCCTCCTTTCATGTACGATTCGGTCAAAAGTGATCTGTGCCTGCGTCAATGGCACCGTCAGACCCGCACGGGCCCGTACCTGGTTCATATATCCCGCTGCAACATCAGGCTGGCCCAGTTCAAAGGCCGCCTCAGCCGCATTCAGCAGCACTTCCCCAAAACGGTACCGGATAAAAGGGACATCACTGCCACGCCCCCTTCTGCCGGAGCCTACGGTGGGGTCCAGCCATTTACGGACATAGAACCCGGACTGTGTCCTGTACTCCAGTCCATTCACAGGCCCATCCTTCCCCACCACCTGCACGGGCGCACTGCCACCGGGCAACGTTTTCAGATTGCCAGCCTCGTCGCTGGTAACGATACTCCCGTCCGCCAGTTGATAGCCTGCCCAGATATCCACCTGCTGCGCTTTAAATCGGCTGCCAGGCAACATCACCGTTCCTGCCAGACGGGCATCCCTGCCGGCAAAAATGTCCAGCGGATTATTATAGTATATTGGATTGCCGCCACCGTCTGTTGTCGGAATGGGCGCATAAGTATTATCCAGCATCTCGAAAGATTCCACCAGGTTCAGCGAGGGATTTAATCTGCCGGCATCACCGCCTTCATCCGAGAAGGAATAAGGTTGGTCATTCGTGGTAAACCCATGCACCTTGCCGGCTCCCGCCTTGAAATCCTCGATGTAGATCGACTCCGTATTGCCACCGCTCTTGTCCGTAAAAATAGCGGCAAAATTATCAGACAGGTCCGGAGAGAACCTATACAAGGCATAAGCGCCCGCTTCCCCGTTGATGATCTGTTGCGCCGCATTCAATGCAGTCGTATAATAACCCGTCGCACGCGCCGCAGGAATACCTACCTCGCCTCCGGGCAATGACACCTGGGGCGTGGTCGCTCCATACTTGGCGATAGAGCCTGCATATAAGGCGGCCCTGGCCTCTAACGCTAATGCTGCCCCCTTGGTTGCCCTGGATTTTATAGTGGCATCCTTCGGCAGCACATCCTTGACGGCCTCCGCCTCACTGATGATGAAATCATAGATCTCCGATTCCTTCGCCCGCGGGAACTGCAGCGAACTAACGTTCCCCTTGTAATCATATTCCAGGGGAGTGAGGATCAATGGCACACCTCCCATTCTCTTTACCATGGCAAAATAATAGCTCGCCCTTAAAAATCTCGCTTCCGCAAAAAACCTAGCCTTATCCCCTGCAGTCAGCTTCGTCGCAGCGCTGTCGCGTTGCATGAACAGGTTCAGATCCCGTATATAAGCATAATCCCAGGTCCACCAGGAATTGTAGGCCCAGTTCCTGTTCTGCACGATAAAATAGCTGCCCGACTCCGAAGGAAAACTTTCGCCGAAATCGGCAAATGTACGCCAGCCGGCAATGCCGCTGTTACCGTCATTCGGATCCTGCAGATAGCCGTCCAGTGAAGAGAAATCCAGCTCCCTGTTGTACAGATCTCCAAGAATGGATAATACCAGGGCCGGATCGGAAAAAGCCACATCCGAAGGCACCACCTGTATAGGAGGTATGTTCAGAAAATCGCTGTCCTTTTTGCATCCTGCAAAAGCCAGCAAAAAAGAAAGTATCGTTGGTAAGAAGATCTTTTTCATTGAAATAATTTATACTTCAGAAATGATTGGCTGTTGTTAAAAGGTCAGGTTTACGCCCACATTAAGCACCCTGTTCTGGGGGAACTGCAGACCATTGTCATCCACCGTCTCAGGATCCACTCCGTACTGCCTGAGATTGTCGATTGAGAAGAGGTTATAGGCATTCACATATACTCTGGCCCGCTGTACCTTCACCCTGCTCAGCAGCTCCGAAGGCAGCGTATACCCGAACTCGATCGTCCTCGCCCTGATATATCTTACATTGTGCAGCCAGAAAGTGGAATTATGATTGTAATCGCTGTGCCCGTTGCCGACGTTATACCTGTTGGCTGGATATTTACCGGCGATCCATTCACTGTTCAGATCGAATGGATCCTTACGGTGCCACCTGTCCCTGAAGATCGTATTCAGGTTGCCATTGTTCTGGAAAGCCCAGCGCTGCTCCCAGTTCTGATACCAGGTATAGCCCCCGGCGCCGGAGAAATCGGCATGGAAATCAAAGCCCTTATACGCCGCTCCGATAGTAAACCCGAAATTGACATTTGGCTGCCTGCCATAACCAAAGCCCAGCGGCCGGTCGTCATTGCCGTCGATCTTGCCATCCCCGTTAAAATCCTTATAGATCAGGTCGCCCGGCAATAAGCTCGTGTTGCCCTTACCATCTATATCGACTTTGTAATCCCTGATCTCTTCCATGGATTTGAACTGCCCGATGACGGTATAACCCCAGTCCAGGTTCTGATACCTGTTTTCAGCGCTGTTCCTGTACTGGTCCAGAGAATTATTGAATACAGGTTTATAAGAGCGGAGGAACTTGCTGCGGGTGAAACCCACATTGCCGCCCACATTGAAGGTCAGCTCACCCACCCGCCCATTATAATTCAACGATAGCTCCTCGCCGTACTGTGCGTCGGAGTTCGTATTTTCCTGCGGCAGCGAATATCCCAGTTCGATAGGAACGACGACATCGTTCTTGGTGCCCAGCAATCCGCTCCGTTTCCGGTAGAAATAATCGATGGTACCCGTCAGTTTTCCATTCAGCCAGCTGAAATCGACACCGATGTCCGTGATCTTGCTCTTGGACCAGGAAACACGGGTGATCGGCACCCCCTTATCACGCGAGACGGTAACTGGATTCCCATCGATGATGGCCGTCCCTTGATTATAGTTATATCCCGAGAGATAAGCATAAGGCGGAACGATCGGCTGCTTCGCCCCGAATAAAGTCAACGCATCCGTAATGGTGCGGTCATCTCCCAACTGTCCATAAGACGCCCGTAATTTCAGGTCCGTCAGGACATCGCGTTTGTCATTCAGCAGCTCCCGGAACCAGGGCTCTTCCGTGATCCTCCAGCCTGCGGAAACACCGGGGAAATAACCCACCCGCTTGTCGGGGGCGAAAAGATAAGAAGCGTCGCGCCTCGCGCTGGCTTCAAAGAAATAACGGTTCGCATAGCTGTAAGTGATCCGGCCGATGTAGCCAATGCGGGCTTCTTTTTCCTCTGCATCCTGGTACTGGTCCGTAATGGGGAAATACACCAGGGGAAGATTATTCGAAATGGGAGAAGCATGCAGCCAGTTCCGCAGATTATCGATCTGGATCCTTTCTGCAACGAATGTAGCCCCGATATTGTGCTTCCCGAAAGTATTGGCGTAATTCACCTGGAACTGCTGCGTGATATTGATATTTTTGATCTGCTCACGATCTCGCCAGGGATTTGTGCTGCCCCCCGTAGCCACGTACTCCTTGGTATCCGGGTGATAA
This sequence comes from Flavitalea plasmicola, assembly GCF_030546645.1. Classification (GTDB taxonomy): domain Bacteria; phylum Bacteroidota; class Bacteroidia; order Chitinophagales; family Chitinophagaceae; genus Puia. The sequence continues at coordinate 185,346 of NZ_JAUOTO010000004.1, read as the reverse complement.
GTATACGCCTTATAGGTATACTCCTGGTTGTTTTCCAGATAATCGGCAAAGTAGTAAGAATAGACCCCTTTCAGGCTAAGTCCGGTAATACCAGGGACCTGGTACTCGACATTCATATTCGCCTGTACCACCCGCTTGTCACTCCTGTACCTTCCTGACAACCCTTCATTCAGAAAGGCATAGTTGGACTCCAGATGCGGGCCCAGGTCATTCAGATAGGCAGGGTTGTCATTTGCGTAAGGCCGTTCCGTAGGCGTATTCCGCAAGATCGCCAGCCTGGCCAGGAAATAATCATCACCGCCGGGAACACCGGGATTCTCATGGAACTCGGAACGACCATTCATATCCACCCCCACTTTCAGTCGGCTGGTGATCTTGGCGGTGATATTCGCCTGCACATTCGTTCTCCCGAATTTATACTCTTTACCCAACACCGAATTTTGAAAGAAATTGGTGGCGGATACATAGTAATTGACCTTGTCGGACCCGCCATTGATATTGACGTTCAGCGAACGCTGGGGGGCCTGGTTGTTCATCACATAGCTGCGCCAGTCGAAGCTCCTGTACTCAGGGCCCGCCGCTGCGCCCTGCTTGTATTTCGCCAGGATTTCCGGCGTTATAGCCGTACTGCCAAAACTGTTCATCTCGGCATCAGCCCTGTAGCTCATATACTCATAGGAATTGGTCAGTACCTTGGGAAATCGTGACCAGTTCTGTATCCCCGTGTACGCATCCACATTTACGTTATTGCGCCCCACAAGTCCCTTCTTTGTGGTCACTACCACCACCCCGTTGGCGGCACGCACACCATAAATGGCGGCAGAACCATCCTTCAACACCGATATGCTCTCGATATCGTTCGGAGCAAGATTATTGAACTGTGTCTCATCCTGCTGGATCCCGTCAATAACATACAGGGGAGTACCCATGTTCCGTATCTGGATATTGGCGGACGCCCCTGGACGTCCGTCCGGCATGCGAAAAGTCACGCCGGGTAGCTTTCCGGCAAGTCCTGAACTTACCGTCGATCCCCCATGCACCCGGCCAAGATCCTTGGCCGTCACCGTAGCAATGGCGCCCGTCAACGACTCTTTCTTCCGGGTACCGAAACCAACAACCACGATCTCATTCAATTCCTTGTTAGCGCGCTCCAAAGAGACCTTGATTTCCTTTTTACCGCCTACCCTGATCTCAACTGTAGTGTATCCTATGGAAGTGATTACCAATACCGATTTTTCTCCGGCCACTCGTAGCGTGAACCGGCCGTCACTGCCCGTACTGGTGGCATTGGCCGTACCCTTCTCCGTCACAGTCACCTGTGCCATCGCCACACCGGAACTGTCCGTAATAATGCCCGAAGCCGTAATGGTTGCATTGCTTTGAGAAACACCCGTCAGATAGAAAGAAAAAACCAGAAACACAGAAAGAAAGAATCTCCTTTTCAACAGCGATTGGATCATGAAAAACCCAATTCTATGCAGAAAATGCCCTTGGTAGGATTTCATACAGCAATTAATTGTTGGTTAAAGAATGTCCGTCCATCCAAGAACAAACCTCCGGTTCGTTCTTGGATGAATGCAAACGTTTACATGGTTTTTGTCAGGTAGATTCCCTAATTTTAACCGTTTGCCGAAAGTAGAAGTTATATACGTGGCAGCTGATTCACCCCGTATCATAATTTTTGCAAAATGTTACATTTGAGAAACGCCACCATATTATCGACTTTACTGCTGGTCATCGTCTGCCACTGCCCGACAAACGCTCAACCCTATTATTTCAGGCACTACCAGGTGGAGAATGGCCTTTCCAACAGCACCGTCTTCTGCAGCGTCCAGGATAAGAATGGCTTCCTTTGGTTCGGCACAAAGGAAGGCCTCAATCGCTTCGATGGCTACCATTTCAAATTATTCACCTATACTCCCGGCAACAGGACCACACTGGGCAGTGACATGATCTACTGCCTCTTCAATGATGCCGGCGGGACCCTGTGGGCAGGCGGACAGAACGGGCTTTTCATATTCTCTCAGCAACAGGAAAAGCTTGTACGCGTCATAGATTCACTCGATGAGATCAATTGGATCCAGACAGACGATAAGGGCAGCCTCTGGTTCCTCTCCCGTAATAATGTCTACAGGTACAACCTCCTGACCAGGCAGCTCAAACATTTTCCGGAGGCGCAATACTTCTACGCCACCTCTATTTGCAAAACGGAAGATGGCACCATGTGGTTTACGTCCAACAATGGTCTCGTGGAAAAATTCAACGAAGGCGCCGAAAATTTCACGTCCTATGACCTTTTCTCCCATTCTCCTCAACCCAGTTCCCGCTGGCTGGGACGCATCCGCTATGCAGGGAAAGGCCGCTTTCTCATCGGCACCACTGATCAGGGCCTGAAAAGCTTCGATGCCGCCACAGGCGACTATAAGGACCTCCTCAGCTATAATCCCGATAAAACAACCATCTACGTCAGGGACATCATGCAATATTCCGGTGACGAATACTGGCTGGGCACCGAGTCAGGTGTCTTCATCCTCAACATTTCCACCGGCCAGGCAACCAACCTCCGGAAAAAATTCCTCGATCCTTATTCACTTTCCGACAATGCCGTATACAGCCTTTGTAAAGACTCGGAAGGCGGTGTATGGGTAGGCACCTACTTCGGGGGAATAAACTATTATTCCAAACAATATTCCTCCTTTCAAAAATATTATCCCGATAATTCAAAAACTTCCATCAGCGGCAGCGCTCCACGGGAGATTTGCCAGGACCCCAATGGTAATATCTGGGTCGGCACGGAAGACGCCGGTCTCAATAAAATAGATGGTAAAACAGGCGCCATCACCCATTTCATGCCTACCGGCGCTGCTACGGACATCGCCTACACCAACATCCATGGACTATTGTCCCTGGGAAATGAACTCTGGATCGGTACCTTCGAGCACGGCCTCGACGTCATGGACATAAGGACCGGTAAGGTAATACGGCACTACATGGCAGGTCCCCGGCCCAATGACCTCAAAAGCAATTTCGTTCTCTCCATCATCAGGACCCGCTCAGGCAAATTGGTGTTGGCCACCTCCAACGGCGTTTACTGGTACAACGAAAGAACCAACGACTTCACGCCCCTGCCAGGTATCCCACCCCATACCTTCGTAGCCATCGTAGTGGAAGATCACGATGGTGTCATATGGTCAGGTTCCCACGGCGCCGGCGTATTTTATTTCAATCCCTTCTCCGGCGCCACCGGCCACATCCAGGGCAACGCGACAGACGGGAAGGGACTCTCTTCCAGCATGCTCAACGCCATCGCCGAAGACAGCGACCACAACATGTGGTTCTCCACGGAAGGCGGTGGACTTTGCAGACTGGGCGCGGACAGAAAGACATTCTTCACCTACACCACGGCGAGCGGCCTGCCCAGCAATTTTATCTTCCGCTTTATTCAGGACGACAATAAAGATTACTGGGTGACAACCTCTAAAGGCCTGGCCAATATCAGCAGGAAAGACAATACCGTCAAGGTCTACACCAGGGCAAATGGTTTGCTCAACGATCAGTTCAATTATAATTCAGGCTTTAAAGACAAGGATGGAAAGCTCTATTTTGGTGGCGTACGGGGACTGATCACCTTCTTTCCAAACGATTTTGCGCTCGGCGGCTTTACCCCCTCCGTATTTATCACAGGCTTCCAGGTCGACAATGTAGAGCTGAAGATAAGCCAGGACAGCTCCTATCTGAAAAAATCCATTATCTATACCGATAGGATCGCCCTTCCCTATGACCAGTCTTCCTTTAGCATCGATTTCGCTGCCCTTAGCTACGCCGCCCCCGAAAGGACCGAATACAGCTACTTCATGCAGGGGCTTGACAAAGCCTGGACACATCTCAGCACCAACCGTAAAGTGTACTTCACCAACCTCGCGCCCGGCGCCTACACCTTCAGGCTGAAGGCTGCCGTAGGCGGCCATTGGGGCGATAAGGAAAAAGAGCTTTCCATAGAAGTGTTACCCCCCTTCTGGGCCACCGGATGGGCCTGGTCATTCTACGGCCTGCTGGTCATCCTCCTGGTGTGGTACATCGTCCGCAGCTACCACAGGCGAACACAAATAAAAAAAGAAAAAGAGATCTATGAAGCCAAATTCGATTTCTTCACCAACATCGCCCATGAGATCCGCACACCCCTCACCCTGATAAAAGGCCCCGCCGAAAACCTCCGTGAAATGATAGATCAGCTGCCGGAGATCAAAGAGGATGTCATCACCATGGAAAGGAATACCAATCGGCTCATCGCCCTCGTGACACAGATCCTGGATTTCCGGCAAACAGAGACGAGGGGCTTCAGGCTTGACTTCACCAGGGTCAATATCACGGAGGTCCTGCAGGAGAACTACCTCAGCTTCAACGCTATGGCCAAAAAGAAAAATCTTGCCTACCATTTCGAACACCCCGCCGCAGACGTCTTCGCCATGGCCGACGAAGAAGCCCTTAATAAGATTTTCAGCAATCTTTTTAGCAATGCCGTGAAATATGGACAGGCGCAGGTATTTGTCAGGCTGCTGCCGCCAACGAATGAGGAGGGCAATATAATCATCGAGATAGCCAATGATGGGCCCGTCATCCCGCAGGAGCAAAAGGAAAGGATCTTCGAGCCATTCTACAGGCTCAAGGAAACCATCCGGCAAAAAGGCACAGGCATCGGCCTGGCCCTGGCCCGCTCGCTGGTGGAATTACACAAAGGCCAGCTCTTCCTGGATGACTCCTGGCCCGGAATGAATAAATTTAAATTGATATTACCCATAAACAAATGAATATGCTGCCATTGATCTTATTGGTCGACGACGAAGAAGAGATCCTCGATTTCCTGGAAAGGATCCTCAACAGCCGCTATACGATCCTGAAAGCCACCAACGGAATGGAAGCCCTCAAAGTACTGGATGCAGAGGCCGTACAGTTGGTGATCAGCGACGTCATGATGCCGGATATGGACGGATTCGAATTGTGCAGGACCATCAAGTCCACCATCGATCACTCTCATATACCCGTCATCCTGCTCACAGCGAAAAATACCATCCAGGCCAAAGTCGAAGGGCTCGAGCTGGGCGCAGACGCCTACATCGAAAAACCCTTCTCCAAAGAACACCTCCTGGCCCAGATCTCCAGCCTCCTGAAAAACAGGAATATGGTAAGGGAATTCTTTGCCTCCTCGCCGCTGGTGCATATCAAAAGCATCGCCCATACCCGCTCCGACGAGAAATTCCTGGAAAGCCTTCATGACACCATCAGCAGGAATATGGATGACGTGGACCTCGACGTCGAAAAGCTGGCAAAGATCATGATGATGAGCCGCATCACTTTATACCGCAAGATAAAAGCCCTTTCCGACCTTTCCCCTATCGAGCTGATCAATATCTCCCGTCTCAAACGCGCCGCGGAACTACTGGCCGCCGGGGAACACCGGATCTACGAGATCTCCGACATGGTCGGCTTCAGCTCCCAGAGCAACTTTGCGCGGAACTTTCAAAAACAATTTAATATGACGCCCACGGAATATATGCATTCCAAACAACATACCTAGCCCCAACACACCTGTCCACTCCCATCCACTCACCGCTCATAGCCCACCACTTGCAGCTTGTAGCTCACAGCTTGCAGCTTGCAGCTCACCGCTCACCGCTCACAGCTCACAGCTCACCGCTCGTAGCTCACCGCTTGCAGCTTGCAGCTTGCAGCTTGCAGCTTGCAGCTCGCAGCTTGCAGCTAACAAACTTCCCAATCCTATCCCCCTCTTCCAGCCCATAATTGATCGCCGGTTTGAAATGGATCCCCCCATAAAATCGACTGATGGCCGCCTCCTCCGCCGCCTGCCGGAAAGAAACAAAACGCCTCGGCGGTATCCCAAACTCCACTTCCGTCGAGTCTGTAAAAGCAAACCCTTCCCCAAACAGCTTCGTCAATACCACCGCGGCGCACGCCGACACCACACTATGCCCGCTCGTATACTCCGGGAAAGGAGGCGTCTGTAACAAGGGCATCCAATCCGCGCTGATATATTGATTGATATATGTCTCCGGCCGGATGGCCTTACTCCTGTATTTCTCATCCCAGCAGCTGATAAACGCATCCGCAATGACAATGGAAACCCAGGCATAGGCCTCGGCCGAACGGATAAAGTCGGCACCGGCCTTTTGACAGGCCACCGAAGTAATGTTGATCCAATGCCCGCCCGGGGAGATCTTCTTCGTTGCAAACATCAGATGCCCGTTCACATTCATTTTAAAAGGATTGCAATCCCAGAAATTGGCCACCGCCTTTTGTTCTTCGGTCAGCTTGAGGCCGGCGTCATACACTTCCAGCGCATCCTGGTAAAAAGCGCTTCCCTTCTCCGCAGAAAAAGGAGTCGGGGGATGCGGTACAAATTGCCGGGCGGAATCCAACAGAAAGGTGCGCATTTCACTCCAATGTGGTTCCACCGCCTTCATATAAGCGGGGGGAGTAGGCTTCCATGCCGACGCATCATTGCTCAGGTCATATTTAGGCTCCGACCTCGTCTCCTTGTAATGGTCCTTTGCAGCCCAGGCCAGGATATAAGCCGCTACTTTCCTGCCATACTCCACGGAATTAGCATATACCTCACCCGGTATTCCGGAGGACCGGACCCCGGCCATCAGCTGTGTTTCGAATGCTTCCACCTTTCCCTCGGATATCACCAGCGCCTTTCCCACCGACAGGATCGCCTGTACAGCCGCAAGTGAATAATTGCAGGGACGCCCTGCCTCCGGAGCAGGGACATTCCCCAATCCATGGAGGTTTCCCGCCAACGACGCATAAGACGTATTACCCGGACGGGCAGCCTCATACCCCGCCACCGTCATATAAGCATAAATACGACTGGCGACAGGCGGGGAGAAAATATCGTAAACGATAACATCGGTGACTTTCTTTACACATTCGTGGATCAGCGTAGGGTCTTCCACCCTTGTTTTCCAATCACCGCATTGACCCGGCAGGGCCAACACCAGCAGAAGTACAGCAATAGCAACTATTCTCATACAGCAATCAATTGAGATCAAACGATTACATTGTTCCGGCCGGCAACTTACCGCAATAGAACAAACCCGTCTATCAATTTCCGATCATTTTATATTCCATTTGTTTCATTTCCTATGCAGGATGTTACGCCCCACACACCTTTACCTATCTTGCATGACCCAAACGAATCGCAAACCATATGATGTCCCGTCAAATGCTATGGCAACGTTTACATTCCATTTCGGCCCTGCTCCTGCCAGCACTCCTGGTGAACATCATAACTTACGCACAGCCCAAATCCCCCACCCTCTTTCAATTGCTCCCCGCCGCCCGCACAGGCATCGACTTTTCCAATAAGATCTTCGAAAGCGATTCCCTGAACATCCTGAACCAGGCCAATATTTACAATGGCGGCGGAGTCGGCATCGGCGACTTCAATCACGACGGATTGCAGGACGTCTTTCTCTCCGGTAATATGGTTTCCTGCAAATTATTCCTCAACTCGGGCGGCCTGAAGTTCCGGGACGTCACGGAGAAAGCAGGCGTCACTGGCGAAGGAAGATGGTGCACAGGTGTCTCCGTCGTAGATATCAATGGGGATGGGTGGCTGGACATCTATGTCTCCGCCTCTTTTCGGAAAGACGCCCGGCTGAGGACCAATCTGCTATATATCAACCAGGGCGCCGGTAAGGACGGCATACCCGTCTTTAAAGAGTCGGCCCTCGCCTATGGCATTGCCGACACGGGGTTCAGCACGCAAGGTGTCTTCTTCGACTACGATCATGACGGAGACCTCGACCTTTACCTGGTAACCAATCAGATCAATGACCCCAAAACCCCCATCCGCTTCAGACCAAAAGTCGTGGACGGGAGTGCACTCGACAACGATCGCCTGTACAGGAACAACGGCAACGGCACTTTCACTAATGTCTCGAAGGAAGCAGGGATCCTGATAGAAGGATGGGGACACGCAGCCTGCATCTCCGATTTCAACGGAGACGGATGGCCCGATGTTTATGTCAGCAATGACTTCGTCTCCAACGACCTCCTTTATATCAACAATCACGATGGCACTTTCACCGATAGGCTAAAGGACTATTTCCGCCACACCGGCTGGAATGCCATGGGCACCGATGTCGTGGACGTCGACAATGATGGTCTGCCTGATATCATTTCCCTTGAAATGCTGCCCGAGAACAATCTTCGGAAGAAGAGGATGCTCTCAGGCAACGAGTATTATAATTACTTCAACAGCCAGCGCTTCGGATACACGCATCAATACGTGCGCAATGTCCTCCAGCTCAACAGGGGCATGGCTCCGGAAGGTCATTCCGTCTATAGCGAAGTGGGTTTCATGGCCGGCGTGTACGAGACAGATTGGAGCTGGTGCCCCCTCGTGGCTGATTTTGACAACGATGGGTTTCGCGATCTCCTGGTCACCAATGGCCTGCCCCGTGATGTCACCGACCTCGACTATGTCACCTACAACAACGGACAGGGCGGCGGCACAGGCAACTACTCATTAAAGCTGGTGGACTCTCTCCCGGTCGTCCGCCTGCCCGGCTATTGCTTTAAAAATACAGGTGGCTATCGGTTCCGCAACACCAGCACCGAATGGGGATTTACCCATCCTTCTTTCTCCAATGGAGCCGCCTATGCCGACCTGGATAATGACGGCGACCTGGATCTCGTGATCAACAATATCAATGAAACAGCATTTGTCTACGAGAACACCTTGCAAAGCCCCGGCCATTCCTCAAAAGACCATTGGCTGACCGTAGCGCTTACAGGACAAGGCCAGAACACCTACGGCATCGGGTCCGTCATTCGCATTTATTACAATGGCGGACAGCAGCAATTATACGAACACCAGCCTTGCCGCGGCTATATGTCCACCGATGACTACCGGGCCCATTTCGGCCTGGGCAACGTAACACGGATCGACTCGCTGCGCATACGCTGGCCCGATGGAAAAACACAGCTGTTAAAAGACCTTCCCGTCGACCGTGCCCTGGCCCTGTCCTATGCCGACGCTAATGGATATGCAGATCCTTCCGGACATTCCAATCCCATCCCACTCTTCAAAGATGTCTCCTCCAATTATAACATCCATTTCAAGCCAGAGGAGAAAGACGTCATCGATTACAATATTCAGCCGGCCCTGCCGCACAAGCTCAGCCAGTATGGGCCGGGCATCGCAGTAGGTGATATAGATAAGAATGGGTACGAAGATTTTTATATAGGCGGCGCAACCGGTCACAAAGGGGTCTTTTTCCTGCAGGATGCCAAAGGTGTTTTCACTTTGGATTCCACCCGTATGCTGGTGAACGACGGTCATCCCGGCGAAGACATGGCGGCGCTGTTCTTTGACGCAGACAATGACGGAGACCTCGACCTCTATGTCGTCAGCGGCAGCTATGAATTTCCTCCCGACCATGTTGCCAGCCAGGACGTGCTGTATATCAACGACGGACAAGGCAGATTTACACCCAACTATCCCGCGCTGCCGAAAATGTTCTCCAACGGCAGCTGCGTCCGGGCCGCCGATTTCGACGGGGATGGTGACCTGGACCTCTTCGTGGCCGGCAGAGTTACATCGGGCGCCTATCCTACAGCTCCCCAAAGCTATCTCCTGGAAAATCATTCCGGCAGCTTCTTCGACGTCACGAAAAGATGGTGCCCCGGATTACAGTACATCGGCATGGTCACCGACGCCCTCTGGTCCGATTTCGACAATGACGGCAGGCCCGACCTCGTGCTGACGGGAGAATGGATGCCTATCACCTTCCTGAAGAATACGGGCGCCGGCCTCATCAACATCAACGAAAACACCGGCATTGCCGGCCATACAGGCTGGTGGAACAGCCTGGTTGCGGGAGACTTCGACAACGATGGCGACATCGATTACATAGCTGGCAACCTGGGGCTCAACTCCAACTACCAGGCCAGCCCCGCAGAGCCCATGACACTCTACGCCAAAGACCTGGACGAGAATGGCCTGCTGGACGCCATGGTCTTCTGCTATATGAAAGCCGAAGACGGTTCCCGCAAACCCTTTCCCATGGCCTCCCGCGATGACATGGTCAGCCAGATGATCTCTATCCGGCGACGGTATCCCACCTATAAAGCCTATGGCATGGCTTCCATGGACGACCTCTGGAAACCAAAGGATAAAGAGAATGCCCTCTTCTTTCAGGCTACGGATATGGCCAGCAGTTATATCGAGAACCTGGGCAATGGAAAATTTTCCATTCGCGCGCTGCCCTCCGCCGCACAGATAGCCCCCGTCTATGGCATGGACGCCGAAGACATCGACGGAGACGGTAACCTGGACGTGCTGATGGTTGGTAATGATTATGGTATGGATCCGTACAGTGGCCGGCATGACGCTTTCATGGGACTCTACATGCACGGAGACGGCAAAGGCGGCTTCACCCCCCTCTCTCTTGGCGCCAGCGGTTTCTATGTAAAAGGGGACGCAAAAGGCCTCGCCAGGCTCCACACCGCCCGTAACGAAGACATATGGATCGCTACCCAAAACCAGGACAGCCTCGTCGTTACCGCACTCTCCACCATCCCCACCCGCCATTGGGTAGATCTGCAACCCCAGGACTTTTCCATCGACATTTTATATAACAACGGGCAAAAAAGGCATATGGAATGCTATTACGGCTCTACTTACCTGTCACAAAGCTCCCGTAAACTTCCCCTGAATAACAATGTAAAAAAGGCCATCATCACCTCTTTCTCCGGCAATAAAAGAGAGCTGCCTTTCCAACCTTAGCACATTTCGATCCTCACTTTAGGACATTTCAATCCGTCTCAAAAACGAACACTCTTCATCCCACTACCGTACACTCCTTAACACACCTAAAAACACAATCACCTGATTCTCAAAAAGGAAAGAAAACTGGCACTCCGCTGGAATCCTTTCTGGCATACCCGGGGACGCCTGGATAGCAAACAAAAACCAAAAACATTTTAAAAAATAATTTTATGAACCGCATTATCACCTTCGCAACCGCCCTCCTCCTGACGCTCAGCAGCTTCGCCAGATCCGCAGACTCCATCAGCGGAGACATTAAGACTTCGTTCAAAAGGAACTTTCGGACCGCCCAGCTCATGAGCACAGAAACGCGTGAAACATTCACCAGGCTCACCTTCAAAATGAACGGCGTGATCATGTTCGCCTACTACTCCAGGTCCGGAGACCTCCTGGCCGTCACCCGTAATATCTTATCCTCCCAGTTGCCCATAAACCTCCTGCTGAGTCTGAAAAAAGACTACAGTGCGTACTGGATCACCGAACTCTTCGAATTCAACGGCAATGACGACAGCTGCTACTATGTTTCCCTGGAAAGTGCCGACGCAAAAGTTACCCTGCGTTCCATTGGCGACTCCTGGGAAGTATACACGAGCACTAAAAAGCAATGACAACCCGACATATACAAAAGGGCCTCCCGGATGAAAGGGCCCTTTTCATTTTTTTATTTTACGACTTACGGCGGCAGCCACAATTAAAAATATTTACTTTTCATCAGTGAACCTGCCTCGCTTGCCCGGATGATGATCAGAACCGTTTTGTTGAAATAGATATAATAGGCTCTCCTAATTGGGCCTCTAATTTGGCCAATGTCTTTAGTGTCAGATTATGATTACCTTTTAGCCATTTATTGATCTCCGAAGGCTTCTTATTCATTTTTTCTGCCAGGTCCTTTTGAGTATAACCCTTTGCCTGCAGGATTTGATTAATTCTCAGTACAATGTCAGTATATTGACGTACAAATATTCTTACCTCTTCTGGTGTTTCCTCTTGTATCCTTTTTGCAACTTTACTTCTCATAATTAGACATTTTACAGAATTATTTCATCGCTTCCGTCGGGAGATATTATTTTTCGTTTTCTATTATCAATAATTATTTCTTTATCTCGTATTGCCTCTTCAATCCGCTTGGCAAATTGACAGGCCTCGATCCATTTCAAATTCAAATCCCTGCTACCCTGGTTTGTCTGGGCCGATTTGACACCACCATTGAACAGAACTACCAGGTCTGAGCGGCCATTTATTCTTAAAGCGTATAGCCTCAGAGGAAAATTTGGGTATAAGAAAACGATCCCGCCAACATTTACTTTACCTTTATTAGGTAACCCTACTACTTCATTTTCAAATCTGTTAAATAACACATCAATAGCCCCATGATCCTCTCCAACGCTGTCCAAAACAAAACTTAGCAGTTCCTGAACAGGCCTCTTGAATTCGGCGATTGCATCATATTTATTAAAGAACCTGTCCGTCTCGTTCTGTCTGGCGTTTTCTTTTCGGACAGTATAAAACGTAACTTTATTAGCCTCATCATCCCATATTTCCAATACAAATGTATTCACTTATAAGTTAATTTGCAAATGCAAAGTTACCTAATACCATTTCCCGGTAAAATCTTCTTTTCCTTTTTGTGATCCGTCTCAGAATCGTACACCATGCATCACAAGAACGTATACTCCTTGCTACACCAAGAACACAACAAATTGATTCTCAAAAAAGAAAGAAACTTGACGACCGCCGGAAATGCCAGAAAGGATTCCTGTGGAGGCATCCCCTTTCCAATGATGTCGGTTTTGTTCTATTTCCCCGGCGCCCCGGCTACTATTTTTACAGCATGAAAAGATCGATAGCCCTTACCATCGCTGTAATAACGACCTCCATCCTGGGCTCGACAGGTCTCATGTCCCGGAGCCTGAAAAACATACACGCCGCTCCAACAGCCTTCCTGCCACTGCTATCCGGTTACCATATCTTTAAAACCCCTCAAAAAGATCTGCAACCCGAAACAGCCTATCACCCATACGCTCTGGCCACGCCGCTTTTCACTGACTATGCCGAAAAACAACGCCTGATCTGCCTGCCCCAGGGAACCAGGATGATCAAAACAAATGAAGAGCTCCCCGAATTTCCAGACAGCACCATCATCGTCAAAACCTTTTATTATTACAATGACAAAAGAGACACCGCGAATGGAAAGCAAATCATCGAGACCAGGTTGCTGGTCCGGTCGGCAGGCGAATGGAAAGCGGCCACCTACCGCTGGAACGACGCCCAAACAGATGCCTTCTTACTGAAAAGCAGCCAGGACATCCCCGTCAGATGGATCACACCCGGCGGCGAACAGCAATACATCTCCTATCATGTACCCAACACAAAAGAATGCACTACCTGCCATAATGCAAATGATCAGCTGATGCCTATTGGCCTCAGACTGAGAAACCTGAACTTCGATATCCTGAACAATAACCAACCCGTCAATCAGCTGAAACACCTGCAAGACATAGGCATCCTCAATGAATTTGATCCGCACCGGATCGCCGCGACAGCAAAAGCTTTCAACGTCTCCCATTCCCTGGCAGACCGGGCAAGGGCCTATCTCGACATTAATTGTGCCCATTGCCATAATCCCGGCGGCAGTGCCAAAAGGACCGGATTGTTCCTGTCCTATGGCCTCCCCATCGACCAAACAGGTATTATCAAAAAGAAAGAAAAGATCATAAGGAAATTCCAGAAAGGAAAAATGCCCAGACTGGGCACCACCATCATCCACGCTGAGGCATTACAGCTGCTGAAAGATTATATCAATGACCTGCATTAAAAACATGCTTATAATAAGCACACACCTTGCGCATAAGACACTTCGGACAATCCGGCTTCGGATGACAGATCTCCCTGCCCAGGAATGACATCGCCATTCCTGCCTCCCATTGCCGCTTAGGCAGGATCTCCATAAGATGCTTTTCAATCTTTTTAGGGTCATCTTCATCCACAATACCCAAACGCTGGGCTACCCTCACCACATGAAGGTCCACAATGATCCCCTCCGCCGGCCGGCCCGCTTCCCGTAAAATGACATTCGCCGACTTCCTGCCAATGCCAGGTAAGGCCGTCAGCCCTTCCAGCGTCAGCGGGATATCACTGTTCTTTTTCACTTGCCGGGCAATGGCGGTCAACCATTCCGCCTTATGCCCGAAATTCCGCACCTTACTTATATAAGGGAAAAGATCTTCCCGCGAGGCCTTTGCAAGGGATGACATATCCGGAAAAGCCTTGAATAAGCCCGGACCAAACGCATTAATATGATCGTCAGCACTTTGCGCGGATAACACCACCAGCACCACCAGCTGATAGATATTATGATACTCCAGGGGATGTCTCCTCCCATGATACTTTCGCAACAAAGGCCGCAGGGCAAGCGACCAGTTCACCGATACCAACATAGATAAAATTATTACTATCTATTCCAGCAAAAATGCAGCCCGACTGCACCGAATAACCCGGAAAACCCTTAAATCAGTCAAAATTATCCCCGCATCAGGAATAAAAAAGCGAGGCATCCACAGTTCATCCTGCGTTTCTTACCGTTCATAATAGTATTATGCCATTCAATGTACTATGTATTGTATAGTACCTGCTTTTAAGACTATCTTTGTTATGTCAACAAGCCAAAAACAAAAACACTTAAATAAAAAGTTATGAAACGCTCAACCAACTTCATCAGCCAGACAATCCTTAAAGGAAGTAAAAAAGCCGCCATCATGATGGCCCTGTTTCTGACAGTCTGCGTCAGCTACAGCTTTGCAAAACCTGCCGATTCCGTCAACGGAGAAATAAAGACCTCCTTCCGGAAAAATTTCCAGAACGCTCAGATCATGAGCACCGAATCCCATAAAGGCTTCACCAAGCTCACCTTTAAGATGGATGACATCATCATGTTCGCCTTCTACTCCGACAACGGCCAGTTGTTAGCCGTCACCCGCAACATCGTATCCTCTCAGCTGCCTTATAGCTTGCGGACAAGCCTGAAGAACGACTACGAAGGCTACTGGATCACTGAGCTCTTCGAATTCACCGGGGACAGCGACAACGCCTACTACGTCTCCCTGGAGAACACGGACAAAAAGATCGTCCTCCGCTCCAACGGCGATGGCTGGGAAGAATATAGCTCAACAAAAAAATAATCCCTCTGCATACATAAGGGCTCCCTCAAAAGGGGAGCTTTTTTTTGCCCTTTTACCATCCCAGGAACACCATCCCTGCCCCGCACAGGAACAACGTCAACCCTCCCAGTGCATGCACATAACGCTCCAGCCTATCCGTCCGTAAGAAAGAAAGTCCGTAATATCCCGCAACCACCATCCCCGCCATCGTCGCCAGCGTAAAGAAAGTATACACCCCGATCAGCAGAGCCATGCCCCCCCAGGATGCTTTCGCCGCGGGAAAATATAATAAAGGGATCATTGGCTCACAAGGCCCCAGCACAAAGACAATGAACAAGACCCACGGCGTCACCGCATGCCGGTCCTTGGGACGCACCAGCTCGCCATGCCGATGCTCATAAACATATACGCTCCCGTCTTCGTAAACATCGAAATGTTTATGCCGCCTGTTCTGCCGGGCTCTCACCAAACCCCAGGCCCCATACACGAGTCCAAACCCCAACATCGCCCATCCGGCAACACCGCCCCGTACATTTTCCATCCACCTCACCTTGCTCAACGACCACCCGATGGCCGCCCCGCCCAGCCCCAGTAACACCGAGCTCCACACATGCCCGCATCCGCATACCAGCGTCCAGAAGATCGTCCGCCCAAAACTCCAGCCCCTGGACTTGGACAACGCAATAAATGGTAAATAGTGATCCGGACCGGTCACCGTATGAAGACAGGCCACCGTCACGGCCGCCATTAACAACACTTCCATCTCAGCCTGCATAACCAACAGATTTAGAGCCCGACAACAATGCCCCCATCGCTTTCAGCACATCATACAGTGGCTCGGCCTTATTCCCTAATATCCTTATCACCAGGCTGCCGGCCGGTCCCTCACTTCTGCCATAAATCACCCCTTCCAGCGCTTGCAAACACTTTTCCGCCTGCAAAACCTCCACACCCCGGCTTCCTACATACAACAAACTGGCCTGGTGCGTATATCCTTCCATCTGCCCCACCCCTTCCACAGAAAATACCGGAGGCCGCAGACATACATTCTCCAATATAGCCAGCTGCCCCTGGATAAAAACTTCCGTCTTTACGTGATATTTTGAATACCTGAAGACCTCGCCATTTAACTTCCTGCCGCAGGTGATCACCTCACCCCATATCAGCTGACTGCCTTCTGACAGGAATATTTTATTTCTCCCCGTAAAAATAGCCCGCTCATGCGGCACACATGGGTGAGGAAGCCAGGAAAAACAAGCCCCTTTCCCCAAAGTAACTTCCACTGCCTGCACAGCCCCCTCCTTCATCTGGAACAATCGTTGATAAGACTGCGTATGTAATTGCAGCCTGCCAAAAGCTTCCACTTCCACGCGTATGGATAGGTCATCCCCATCCAGTACGCCGGGAGAAGCGCTCATCAACATGAGATGCAGCTCACCCGCAGCCCTGTCTTCCGTTATATCGGCGACTTTTAATGGAGGCGTAAAAAAGCTGGACGCCAGGTAGCTGATACCATTGCGCACAGCCACCTTGATAGCCACTTCGGACCGCATACCCTTCATCGGCATAGTACAGGCTCCTCCGACTCTTCCAGCAATGCATATCTCTTTATCCATCCAATGACATTTTCCAGGCCTTCCAGGCTCATCAGGTTGGTGAATACAAAAGGCTGACCCTTCCGCATCTTTCGCGCATCCCGCTCCATTACTTCCAGGCTGGCGCCCACATAAGGCGCCAGATCGATCTTATTGATCACCAGCAGATCACTGCGGGTAATACCCGGACCTCCCTTGCGGGGGATCTTGTCCCCTTCCGCCACATCGATGACAAAGATGCTCACATCCGCCAGATCCGGACTAAAAGTGGCCGACAAGTTGTCCCCGCCGCTTTCTATAAAAATGATCCGCAGATCAGCGAATCGAAAGGCCATCTCCTCCACAGCCTCCAGGTTCATGCTCGCATCTTCCCTGATAGCCGTATGAGGACACCCCCCCGTTTCCACACCCATGATCCGTTCCGCCGGCAACAAACTATGGTGCGTGAGGAATTCGGCATCCTCCTTCGTATAAATATCATTGGTAATGACAGCCAGGCTATACGTATGCGCCAACTGCCTTGTCAGCCGCTCGATAAGCGCCGTTTTACCGGACCCCACCGGTCCGGCAATTCCGATCTTTATATAATTTCTTTCTTTCATTCAGGACATGTATAGCCGGGAATACAATTGCTCATGCTGCATACAGCGGATATCCAGGCCCACGCAGCACATACCGATCAACTCCCTGTCCGGCTCCAGGTTCTGCTCCACCAGCTCCGTTATCAAAGGCTGTAAGGAGAACAACAGCACCTGCCCATCCTGCTGCCCCATCGGTATCAGCTTCACACAGTTGGTCACTATCCCCGCTGCCGCATTGTAATAATATCCCGTCAACGCTTCACGCAACCCAATACCCAGCCTGGCCGCGCAATACCCAAAAGCCACCGGATAGTGCCTGGGAAACCTGAAACACCCATCACTTGCCGGGCCCACCAATCCCTCAAATATTTTCCCCAACCTCCCTCCTAACTTCCTGCTCGCCTCCCGCATCTCCCTGGGCAATTTCACGGCTTCACATAACTGATCCAAACCCGACAACTCCCCGGGAGCACGCACCGCCTTAAAAGCCAAAGCCACCAATGCCGCATCCGTATAATGCACACTCGTCCGCAACAGCGCCTGCACAAAATTCCCCGCACTGACCGGATCGCATACAATCCCCGCCTGCACATAGGTTTCCAGCCCGCCCGAATGCGCATACCCCCCGATCGGCAAAGCCGGATCACTCAGTTGCAATAAACCCAATAAATTCATTCCCGAACCTTTAATATCCTCGATAACAACCCTCCCTCCGCATGCACATGCCCCGCCACCGTAGACCGCAGCGGACGTAATAATTTCCTTTCGTCCCGGGAAACCCCGTGCCCTCCCGCCACCAGCCATCGGTATAATGGCTCCTCATACGGCGCCAACAATTCATCCCCTTCATAGTACAACGGCAAATGCCGGTTGCCTATCTCATAACACACGGCAGCCACCCCATATAAACTCCCCATCCGGATGACCATTACGGCACAGGGAACGATCGAGACAACCACCACAAGATCCATATCCGCATACAGCACATCCCCTTCCGTCAGTTCCGGACGCTCGTTCATAAACCGCATAGCCACCTCCCTTCCCGACCGGGTCCGCTTCCGCATGATCCGCTTCCCCGTCTCATACCACTCCAGGTCAAGCACATCGACTACCCGTCCCCGTAACTCGAAAGACGCCAAAACGCCTATTCTTTCCTTTATTAACATAGTTAAAATAAAAAGTACCGCTGCGCCAACGCCACCTCACGCGACGGCTCACAAGTGACTACCTGTCCGTCTACCCGCACCTCATAGTTCTCCGGGTTCACCTCGATGGAAGGCATTTGATCATTATGCACCATACTTCGCTTGGAAAGACCTCTACACCCCCCTACAGCTAACACCCTCTTCTGCAAACCATACCCCTGTACCGTACCCGCCCTCAAAGACACACCCGATACGAAAGTCACGCAGGTATTGAACAATGCTTTCCCATAAGCGCCGAACATAGGCCGGTAGATCACAGGCTGCGGCGTGGGAATGCTGGCATTGGGATCACCCATCCTGGCGGCAATGATCATCCCGCCCTTAATGATCATCTCCGGCTTGGCGCCGAATAACGCGGGCTTCCATAAAACGAGGTCCGCAATCTTCCCCACTTCCAAGCTCCCTACATACGCCGAGATCCCATGCGTGATAGCGGGGTTGATGGTATACTTGGCGACATAACGCTTTACACGGAAATTATCATGTCCCTTGTCCGTATCCTCCGGCAGGCTGCCCCGTTGCTTCTTCATCTTGTCCGCCGTCTGCCAGGTACGCAGGATCACCTCGCTCACACGTCCCATCGCCTGGGAATCCGAGCTCATCATGCTGATTACCCCCATATCATGTAAGATATCCTCCGCGGCAATAGTTTCCGGACGGATACGGGAGTCGGCAAATGCCACATCCTCTGGCACCGACTTATTCAAATGATGACAAACCATCAGCATATCTAAATGCTCATCGATGGTATTGACCGTATACGGCCGGGTTGGATTGGTCGACGAAGGCAGCACATTCGGATACATTGCTGCACGGATGATATCAGGAGCATGCCCCCCTCCCGCACCCTCCGTATGATACGTATGGATCACCCGGCCACCGATAGCCGCCATCGTACTTTCCAGGAACCCCGCCTCATTCAGCGTGTCCGTATGAATAGCCACCTGTACATCATGCTTATCCGCCACCCTCAGCGATGCATCGATCACCGCAGGCGTCGATCCCCAGTCCTCGTGGATCTTCAATCCCAGGGCGCCGGCTTCGATCTGCTCCTCCAAAGGGGCCTCCGTCGCACAATTCCCCTTTCCCAGAAATCCTATATTCATGGGGAAAGCTTCCGCCGCCTCCAGCATCCGCCGGATATTCCATGCCCCTGGCGTCACCGTCGTGGCATTCGTCCCGTCCGCCGGCCCGGTCCCCCCACCGATCATCGTGGTGATACCGCTATATAACGCATGATCAATCTGCTGTGGGCAGATAAAATGAATATGCGCGTCGATCCCGCCCGGTGTCACGATCAACCCGGCGCCTCCATGCACTTCTGTCGAAGCGCCAATGACCATGTGCTCATCCACGCCCTCCATCGTGTCCGGGTTACCCGCCTTTCCGATCCCCACGATCTTCCCATCCTTTATGCCAATATCCGCCTTCACGATCCCCCAATGATCGATGATGATCACCCCCGTTATCACCAGGTCCAGCACCCCTTCGCTCCGGGTGGCCGTGGCGGATTGCCCCATGCCGTCCCGGATCGTTTTCCCTCCGCCAAACTTGACCTCATCGCCATAGACGGTGTGATCCTTCTCTATTTGTATGAATAGCTCCGTGTCCGCCAGTCGGACCCTGTCCCCCGTCGTGGGACCATAAAGATTTGCATACTTTGTACGGTTGATGGATAAACTCATGTCGTAGGCCCGTTTACAAGATTATTGAACCCCACCGCCCGCCGCAATCCTCCCAGCGGCACAAGCGCTACTTCCTTCTCCTCGCCAGGCTCAAATCGGACAGCCGTACCCGAAGGAATATTCAGCCGCATGCCGAATGCCTTCGCACGGTCGAGATCCATCTCCTTATTTACTTCGAAAAAATGAAAATGGCTGCCGATCTGAACAGGACGATCGCCCTTATTCACCACCGTTAGCCTGCGGACTTCCCGGCCAACATTGCATGGAATATCCTCTTTGGCCAATATATATTCTCCTGGGATCATCGGATGGGATCATGCACGGTCACCAGCTTCGTTCCGTCCGGAAATGTAGCTTCGATCTGTATCTCCCCTATCATCTCCGGTATCCCCTCCATCACATCCGCCCGGGAAAGGATCGTAGTCCCATACTGCATCAGCTCGGCCACAGGCCTGCCGTCCCGCGCCGCTTCCTGCAGCCTGCTGCTGATCAACGCTATCGACTCGGGATAATTCAGCTTCAGCCCACGCGCCAAACGCTTCTCCGCCAACTCCCCAGCCAGGAACAACAACAACTTTTCCGTTTCTTTGGGTGACAAATGCATATACAGTAAGATACTGAAAAAAACCTACGCCTTACTTCTTCTTCCTTGCAAAATTTTATAGAAGCTGCGGCTGCGGATCTCCTCCAGGCTCAACCCCGTAGCCAACGCCGCCGTCTCATCAATCGCTCCGCAGTTCATCGCTTTTAAAAAGAAATTCAGCAGCCCCTGTCCGGTAGCCGCATCATCGAAAATATCGCCGGTCAAAGTAGAGATGGCAGCCCGCTCGACAAATACCTTCAGCCGCGCAGTGGCATCTTCCAGGCTGCTCAAAAAGAAAGTATACGTAGCGGCATAACGCATAGGTAATTGTGCGGGGTTCAAATCCCACCCCTGGTAAAATCCATTGATCAGGGAATGCATGGTATGACTATATCCCGTCCTCCAGGCCCTGTGCACGGAGTCCCGGTTCTCCTGCAGCTGCTCTGAGCTCAGCTGCTCACCCCTGTGCGGACCAATAGGCATCACATTGGTAGCCCCGTCTGAAAGAAATATCCCCGTGCCGCCCAACGCAACCTTGGTCATATGATGCGCAAAATCACATACGGGATGCGACATGGTCTGGTACCTGGCCGTTATACCACAGGAGGCCGTATAATCGTAAGTCCCAAAATGCGCAGCGATACACCGCCCCTCGGAAGCAGCGATGATCCTGTACAATGGATTACGCCCCTCGTCATCCATAATGATCTGCGTGGCCTCCACCATCGTCTCCATCTTCAACACCCCCTCCGCCAGCCCACGCTCCTTTTCCAATATCCTGAATAACCTCACCAGCGTGCTCACCTGCTCGGGAATGGTCACCTTCGGCAGCATCACCACAAAATTAGCCGGCAATATCCCACCCGTCCTGTTCAGCAATTCCGTAATGAACAGGTCCAGCGTCCGTACCCCCCGGTATTTCAGATCTTCCGTAAAAGGCTTGATCCGGATACCGATAAAAGGAGAAATGGTCCCCGCTTTCATCCCGGCCGCCAGCTCCGCAGCAGCCTTCAACGCAACAGCATCTTCCTCTTCATCCGGCCGGTTACCGAACCCATCTTCGAAATCTATCCTAAAATCCTCCACTGGCTCCGTTTCCAGCTTGCGTATGATCTTCTGGTACACCGACCACGCCAGCCAGGCCTTTTCCCTGCGCCGCACCGGCTCATCCATGCCTTCCAGCCTGTCTGTCAGCTTCGTCACCTCCCTCTCCGTCTGAGGCAGGTACCCATGTCCCTCCAGCGACAACGCCCGGGCCAGCTCCACAAAATTTGGCGCATACATACGCAGACTCTTCAAAGCAGTTTCCCCCATCCTTACACAGCTGTCAGCCTTGAACAGGTTGGCGCCCCCATACACCGTATGCACAGGCTGCCTGTCCGGCCGGTCACCAGGATATTTTTCCTGGAAAGCAAGGTTGGCTATCTTCAATGAGCCTAATAAGCTCTCTTTGTCCGATTCTTTTATAGAAAGTTGCATAATGATAATTTGTCAGGAACCCTTGTAAGTAGTATAACCATAAGGGCTCAGTAATAATGGAATATGATAATGGCCGTCTTCCGCCACCTCGAAATATACTTCCACAAAAGGATAAAAGGAAGAAACACCCAATTTATCGAAGTAATCCTTCGTCTCGAATCGTATGATATAAATGCCGTTCCCCGGTACCGCTTCCGCGGCAGACCAGTCCCCGATCCTGCCATCTGCATTCGTCTGCCCCTTCGCTACGATCTCCCACCCGTCTACCTGCATCCGGCATAGCGTCGCCTTCACCCCTTCCGCAGGACGGCCCCTCGAAGTATCCAATACATGCGTCGTTATCCTGGTCATGACAGTAATTTTTTAAGTCGTAGTTCCGTGATCTTTTCCTGCTCGCTCATAGCAATGACCAACTCTTTCGCCGGATCATTCCCCAACCTCGTACGAAGCAACCCCAGCATCTCGCTGGCAGACTTACCCGTAGCGCACACGATAAAAATATACCCAAACTTCTCCTCATACGCCCTGTTCCCCTCCGCCAGGGCCTCCAGCACTTTAACAGATGCGTCCAACGCACCCGCCTGCTCCGCCGACGCACCCGTTCCCGCATATTTCTTCCTCAATGCCTCCCTGTCCCCAATCCTGGGATGATGGTCAAAAGCCTCCAGCCAATCCTTCGGCGCGCACGCACGCCATATCCGGCTGGCAGCCGCTAACAAACCTGGAACATCCCTTACGGGAAATACATCCTCCATCCCCCGCACCCAAGCCTGGCTTCCGCAACAGCCGCTCAATACGGCACGCAATGCCCCCTTATCAAGACCATTCAACGCCTCCAGTGTCATACATAAACGGTTAAAGTGTAGTAGGATGCCTGTTCACGTTCTTGTAATAGATGTATACCGCCGGCTCCTTGCCCATGGCAGTGAACCATTGCTGGCAATACGGCGCCATCCAGATGCTATCGCCCTTTTTAACAGGATACCAGTCCTGGTCGAGCCGGTAAATGCCCTGTCCCTGTAAGTACAATAGCCCATGCTCCATGATATGCGTCTCCACCATCGGCAAATGTCCGCCGGGATCATACGTAAAGATGTTCACCGCCATATCGAATGACAAGTTCTCCGGCAATAGCACCTGCAGATGCAAAGCACGATCCCCCAGGTATTCCTTGCCTGCCACATCTCCGGCATTGCCGAATAATGTCAACGGAACAGCAGCCCCCTCCAATGGCTCATACACTTTATGAAAGGTCAGCAGCTGAGTCCCCTCCTCGCCGCCATCGAAATGATACTCCTTTCCGACAGGGATGTAGACAAAATGACCGGCAAAAAGGTATCTCGACTCCCCGCTGACCACGGCCCTGCCCTTCCCGCTTATTACATAAATAAATAACTGCGACTGCCGGGTACGGCCCGATAGCACCCCGCCCACCTGCAGCGTAACCATCGTCTGACAAAAACGCGCGCCCATCTGCTCATTGATGATCACATTCACCGTGCAGTGGGTCCAGCCCGGCACCACACTGTTGATATATCCATCCTGGCTGATCAGGGCATGACTTCTTTTTACTACGGATCTGGTTAAAGCGGATATTTCCATATTTCAGACAATTGATGTATAAATTCATCTGCGACAACGATCGCAGCCGCCAGGTCCTCCGTCTCCACATGCTCCTGCGGATGGTGGCTGATGCCCTTGTAGCACCGCACAAATAGCATACAGACAGGCGACACGGCAGAGATGGGCACGGCATCATGGCCGGCCCCGCTCACCAGCTCCAGCACTTCATACCCGGCGCGCCTGATGGACTTTCCCAGCAGCTCATTCATCCTGCCATCACAGACAACAGGCGATGAAGACTGTACAACCGTCCAAATAACCTCCAGCGCCCGTTGAGCGCCTATGGCTTCACACAGCTCCTTCAGCTGAAGATGCCCCTGCGACAGCACAACCTCATCCGCACTCCGGATATCTACGCTGCAAACAACCTCACCAGGTATAACATTGCTGGCTGCATTCGCGATCTGCAGCTTACCTACCGTGGCCACCAACCCACTTCCCGCACGAGCCGCCAATTCCTCCACCGCCAATATGAATGCGGCAGCCCCGCACAACGCATCTTTACGCATATCCATCGGTACCGTTCCCGCATGCCCCGCCATCCCCTTAAAAACTACCTCCGCTCTCACTTGTCCCGCAATGCCTTTCACCAGCGCCACGGGCGCCTTTTTCTCATATAGTACAGGCCCCTGCTCGATATGTATTTCAAAGTAACCCAGCCATTGATCCGGAGGTATCGCATCCCCCTCCAACGCTTCCACATTCCCTCCGATCATCCCGATCACCTCCCTCAGGCTCACCCCTTCTCCGTCTTTCCTATCCAACATGTCCCGCTCAAAACTCCCCGCCACTACTTTGCTGCCCAGATAGGTCGTATGAAATCGAACGCCCTCTTCATCACAAAAAGCGATCAGCTCTACATCGAAAGGCAACTTCCTGCCTGAGCTGATAATATTCTCCAATAGGTCCAGCCCCATCACAACCCCCAACGGTCCATCCCAACGCCCCGCGTCGATCACCGTATCAATATGCGAAGCTATGACCAGCCTGTCCGCACCGGCATTTTCCGACTTCCATATCCCCCTGATATTCCCGATCGCATCCACCCTTACCCGCAGCCCCGCTGCCCGCATCCACCCCCGCACTTTCTCTCCGGCCTCCACAGCCGCAGCCGTCCCATAACGCCGGGTAATGCCTTTCGCCGCTTCGCTGACGGAAGCCAATTCGTTTATCCTGGATAATATCTTTTCCGCTCTTGGCATCGTTCCTGTCATATCACCACCCTCCCTCTATTGAGTCGTACGCCCCCTTCCTTATCAAATATTTTTTCCCCTCTCAGCCAGGTCTGTTCCACCACTCCGTTTAATTCCTCCCCCAGGTAAGGTGTCCCCTTATGTCGATGCAGCAGGCCCTCCCGCTCCACCCGGAATGATCCCACAGGGTCCCATATTACGAAGTCCGCGCTATATCCACGTGCGATCTTACCACGCCGCCCCGCTTCACCCACCAGCAACGCCGGCGACGCACACATCCACCGCGCCAGTTCCCCTGCCTCAAACCCTCTCCGCCTGGCTGCCGTCCATACAACCGGGAGCGACAGCTGCAAGGAAGCAATACCACCCCACGCCCTGGTAAGATCACCCCCCTCCGGCTCTTTCATCGCCGGAGGCGCCGGAGAATGATCCGTAGCCACAAAGTCGATCACCCCCTCCCGCAACGCTTCCCATAATGCCGCGTTATTCTCCCGCTCACGGATAGGAGGCGCGCATTTGAAATACGTCTCCCCGTCTCCGATATCCTCCGCTGAAAAATATAAATAATGCGGCGCCGTCTCCACCGTCAATGGCAGCCCCCGCTCCTTCGCCTGCCGGATAGCCCCTATTGCCGCCGCAGATGACAGGTGAACGATATGCGTACGGCACCCATATTGCGCACACAACCTTATCATCAGGTCGATCGCATCGACTTCCCACCTGGCAGGTCGTGACAAAAGATAATTCCTATATGATCTGGGATCCCTATCCATTCCCCCTCTACCCCCACTTGTAGCTTGTAGCTTGTAGCTTGCAGCTTGTATCTCCCCGCTTGCAGCTGTTCCCGCCCCTTCCAACTCGCAATGTACCAATAAAGGCAATCCATGCGCAGCAATGATAGGTATCACCTTGTGCAGATCAGCCTCCGTCACATTAGGGAACTCATCGATCCCGGAATGAGTGAGAAATGCTTTAAAACCCAATACGCCACGCCCGATCAGCGCTTCAATCTCATGCTCATTTCCCGGAACTACGCCACCCCAAAAACCACAGTCGCAATGCAATCGCCCTTCAGCAGCTTCCCGCTTCCGGTCAAACGCCGCCCCGGTGGTAGTCACAGGTGACGAGTTCAGCGGCATATCCACCAACATAGTGAGCCCCCCTGCCGCCGCCGCACGCGTTGCCGTGTCAAACCCCTCCCAGTCCGTCCTCCCCGGCTCATTGATATGCACGTGCGGATCGATCACCCCCGGCATGACCACCGAATCCCCCACCTCCACCAGATCCATGCCTTCCGCCATCGCCAACCCCCCGACAACCCCCGTTATCATCCCACCCTCTATGAATAAAGTAGCTTCCCTGACCCCGTCGGGCAGGATCACACGCTTGCTATGTACAGCAGTCTTCATTTATACTGAGAAGTTAAGAATAATATTTATATTGGAGTATGGATATCCGGTTAGATAAAAATGCTTACGGGAAAAACGCGATCAATCTCTCCAGGATCATTCGCCACCCGGACAGGCACGAGATCCGGCACATCTCCGTCGATATCTCCCTCTCCGGGGACTTCGAAGACGTACACACCGCCGGCGATAACACAAAAGTCCTGCCCACCGATACCATGAAAAATACAGTGTACGCACTGGCCAAAGATCACTTCACCGCCTCCATCGAAGCATTCGGCCTTTTCCTGGCGGATTACCTGCTCTCCAATAACCCCCAGGTTACTGAAGTGAGAACAAGACTCACCGAATATTCCTGGACCAGGATGACCTTCAACGGAACCCCACACCCCCATTCCTTTGTCAACGGCGGCTCCGAAAAACATGTCGCCCTCATCACCAGGAACCGGCAGGCCACCATCCTGTCCGCAGGCATCAACGACCTCCTGATCTTAAAAACCACCGACTCCGGCTTTGAGAACTATATCAAGGATAAATACACCACCCTGAAAGAGACAAGCGACCGTATCTTTTCCACCGAGTGCGACATCACCTGGATCTATGAGAACCTTCCCGCGAACCCCGATCACCTATACGCTGCAATAAGAGAAGATCTCCTGCAAACCTTCTCCAACCACAAAAGCCTCTCCGTACAGCACACCCTCTATGCCATGGGTGCCAACGTCCTGAAAGACTTTCCCGAAGTAAAAGAGATCACGCTGAAAATGCCCAACAAACATCACATCCTTTTCAACCTCCAGCAATTCGGCATGGACAATAACAACGAGGTCTTCATCGCCACTGACGAACCTTACGGATACATTACAGGCACCCTGACAAGGAACTAAACATGTAGCCTGTCTCCCATTACATTTTTCTCCTATTTATTTTGTTATTACAAATAAATTTAATAAATTCATCCCGACCTATCCTGAAAACCCTAGTGCATGCCAACTGATAGTAGCTTAGTAAATGATAGGTCCGATATCTCCCTTCATTCTGTTCCCGGCTTCCGGGAAAAGATATTCCCAGCGATACTCAACACCTTGGAAGAACCCTTGTTTCTGCTGGACGATAGCTACAAGCTCGTCTGGCACAACACTGCATGCGATGAGATTTACTACACGGTATCAGGCAGACACCTGGGCGTAAATTTTGATTTTAACGAGCTGCTTACAAAAGAGCAGCAGCCGCTGTTCATGGAACACCTCGCCACAGTGACAGGAGGCCAACGGGTCCATTTTGAATGGAAATACCAGATGGCCGTTACCAAATGGCTGAGCGTTTCTCTATACCCCTTCCTGTCCGGCGATGGAAAATATGCAGGTATTTGCGGCAGCCTTCGCGATATCACCGAAAAAAAGCTCAATGAGCTGGCGCTGCAGCAGGCTCTGCGGCACCAGGATTATATAAATGCAGTCATCAATAATATCCCCGAAGGCGTTTTACTCATCGACAACAGCTTCAGGATACTCACATTCAACCGGCGGGCAATCCACCTGTTCGGCCGGATCAATACAATAGTACAAATAGGCGACAGTTTTATCGACCTGCTGCCAGAACATCGGAAAGCGCCGGCACGACAATACCTGACCTCCGCCCTGTCAGGTGTCCCCGTCGAATATGAGGTAGCGTACGATGACAGCTTATGGCTGTTTATAAATTATATGCCGGTAAAAGGAGAGGATGGGACCATTCAGCAGGTAAGCATCACCTTTCGCGACATTACAGAAAGGAAAAAAGCCGAAGAGCAGATAAGGGCCGACGAAATTAAATACCGGGCCCTCGTCAATTCATTGAGCGAAGGCGTCATCCTGCAGACCCTGGATAAGCAAATACTCACGATCAACCACAACGCTGCAGCCATACTGGGCATGCCGGTGGACGAGCTGAAAGAAAAAGGTTTCCCCTATCCCGGCTGCGTCCTGGTCGATGAGCATGAAAAGGAAATAACCCACGAAGGCCTTTTCTATAAAACCAACGGAAAATTGCATGCTGTTAAAAATAAGATCATCGGTATACAGAAAAAGAATGGCATACAGTGGCTCAAGCTGAATTCAGGCATCGTTACCCACACCCCTCAGAAAGAGCCTCATGCTATTGTTATTTCCTTCCAGGATATTACAGAGCGAAAAAGGATCCTGGGCGAAATGGAAGTGCTTGCACTACTGGCGCGGGAGACGGTGAATGCAGTATGTATTTTGCATCCCAATGGAGAAATGTTGTGGATGAATGAAGGCTTCACACGGCTAACAGGCTACTCGGCCGAAGAGCTGATGGGAAAAAGTTCAAGGGCTTTCCTCAACGGCCCCGAAACTGATATGGCCGTTATGAAAAAGGCCGCCTATTGCAGGGAGAACGGCCTGCCCATGCTGGAGGAATTCCTGATCTATACCAAAAAAGGCAAAAAGGTATGGACAAGAGCGCAGGGACAGGCCATCAGGCAGGCCAATAGCGCTGTCGCCAACTATTTCCTCATCGTGACAGATATCACCGAGGAAAAAAAGATCCTGGAAGAACTGGAAGTACTGTCGCTGGTAGCCAGGGAGACCAACAACGGCGTAGTCATCTTCGACAAGCAGTCGGGGAATACCATATGGGTAAATGAAGGGTTTACCCGGCTCACCGGGTTTACAGCGGAAGATATAATAGGTAAAAACCCCGTCGCGACGATCCAGGGCCCCGAAACTGACCTCCGTCAGCTGCAGAGCTGGGCCGATAGAATAAGCAACGACCAATCCTACAGCGGCGACCTCGTCACCTATACAAAAGACGGCCAGAAAAGGATCCATCATATCACAGGACAGCCGCTTAAAAACAAAAAAGGCGAGATCACCCGGTATTTCGCCATTGGCTACGACATTACAGAAAGACGCCGTATGGAAGAGGAAAGGCTGCAAAATGAGATCGAACAGCAGAAGAAGATCACAGGCGTCATTCTCCAGACGCAGGAAGTGGAAAGGAATCAATTAGGAAGGGAGCTGCACGATAATATCAACCAGATCCTGGCCGCCATACGCATGCAGTTGTCTTTCAGCCTGGATAATTTTTCCATCTGTAAACCCATACTTATACAATGCCGGGAAAATATCATGGAAGCGCTGGAGGAAACCCGCAGGTTGTCGCATAGGATGGTAATGCCTCGTTTTTCAGAACGCGCTTTGCCGCAGGCGCTGAAAGCGCTCGCCGACAACTATCAGTATACGCAGGCCATTGTGCTGGAAACAGGGGACTGGAGCGACGACCGGGTAGCTGTCAGCATTAAAGAAACTTTTTTTAGGATATCCCAGGAACAGCTGAGCAATATATACAAACACGCAAAGGCCACGCAGGTCACTATACGGATAAGAACAGACCTGGCAAATGCCATGCTTTCCGTTGAAGACAATGGGGTAGGCTTCGATCCCACGGAAAAGAAAGGCGGCATTGGCATCAGTAATATCCGCAGCCGGACAGAATTCCAGGGAGGAACAGCTCAATTTATCTCCGCTCCGGGTAAGGGCTGCGCGCTCTTCGTAAATATCCCGTTGGCCGGTGTCCATTGATCACACCCCATGCTTCACCTGCACGATCTCCGCCGCAATGCTCACCGCAATCTCCTCCGGCGTCTGACTGTGTATAGACAATCCCGCCGGCCCCCGCACTCTGCGCAGCCATTCCTCCGGGATCCCCTCCGCCCTGTACCCTTCCATCATCCTTGAAACCTTGGCCTTGCTGCCCAGTAGCCCGAAATACCGGAACTCCATCGGCAACAGCACCCGCATGGCCATGTCATCCGTCCGGTAGCCCTGCGTCATCACCGTCACATAGTGATGCGAAGGCCCGGCGCCTATTAACCCGCCAAGCTCCCCATAATCACTTATCAACACCTTCTCATGCACATACTCGTTCCGCAAAAGCGTATCCAGGCCCTCCCTGTGATCATAAATAGAAATATAAAAATCCATCGTCCGCATCAGCCGCGAGAACGCCAACGCACAATGGCCCGCCCCGACGATGAACAAACGATCCTTATAACCGGTCTTCTCCTCATACACCCAATCCTCGCCTGGCAAAAAATAAAAATCCCTGCCCGGAACCTCCGGCAGGAATTCCATCCCGGATGACGACAACCGAAGACATCCGCTGCTATAGCTTTCTATCGACCCCACCAACCTCCGGACGGTCGTCATATCCCTGTCACCCAAACTCAGCAAGACGATCGTCTGTTCCCCCGAACAGATCATCCCGCTCTGATCCCTTGCCACCTCCTTGTCATGCACCTGCCGGCGCACCGAAAGCAGATGCTCCCCACGGCGTAGACACTCCTTCGCCATCTCTGTAAACTTATGTTCCATGATCCCTCCCCCGATTGAGCCCTCCATCTCGCCCTCCGCATTCACCACCATAAAGAAGCCCTGCCTTCCCGGACTGCTGCCCTTGCTTTCCAGCACATACAACAGCAAGGCCGGAACACCACGCTGCATACTGGAAAATGCCAGTCGCCAGGCCAACAGCTTCCTATCCTGGTACATGCTCCAATTTCTTGTCATAGAGTCCCATCAATACTTTTTCCGGTGTCAGCGGAGTGGAAAATGGAAGATCCGTCGAAGGGTTGAATGCCCTGATCGCCTGACGCAAGGCAAAATAAACGCCGATGCCATACATCAACGGAGGCTCACCCACCGCCTTGCTGCGAAAGATCGCCAGGTTATCCCGCTGGGTATGAAGAAAATCAATGCTGATCTCCTCCGGCACGGAATAAATATCCGGCACTTTGTAAGTAGATAATGTATTGGACCGCAACCGTCCCTTCTCATCATAGATCACCTCCTCCATGGTCATCCAGCCAAGGCCCTGCACGATCCCGCCCTCCATTTGCCCCCGGTCGATCAACGGGTTCATGCTGGTCCCAAAGTCATGGACGACTTTGACGGCGTCTATAACATACCTCCCCCGCAGGCAATCCAATGTAACGGTGACAATGGCCGTACCATATACGTGATAGGCGAACGGATGCCCCTTCTCCTTCGAAGGATCGAAATGAATGCCCGGAGTGGCATAATGCGCATGTTCCGACAGGCTCACGCGCCTGACAAAAGCAGCCAGCACTAATTTTTTCCAGTCCAGCTCCGTCGCCGCACCAGACACCCATACCATCCCCTCTCTCCATTCAACATCCTCCACCGCAACCCCCAACTCCGCCGCCGCCACTTCCTTCAATCTGCGAAGGATCTCCACACAAGCCATTTGCACGGCCTTGCCATTCAGATCAGCCGTCGCGCTGGCCGCCGAAGGAGAAGTGTTGGCGATCTTAAAAGTACTGGTAGCCTGTATCCTCACTGATCCGGGATCTATGGAAAATACCGCCGCCGCCACCTGTAACATTTTGGTGTTAACGCCCTGCCCCATCTCCACCGCACCGGTCGTCAGGGAAACGCTGCCGTCCGTATATACATGCACCAGCGCTCTGGCCTGGTTCATCAATGTCTTGGTAAATGAAATGCCAAAACAGACCGGCATAAATGCAATTCCTTTCTTAAAAAGCCTATTGCTTCCATTGAATGCTTCGACCTCCCTTCTCATCGACTGGATGTCATACAGATCCTCCGCCTTCTGCCAACAGGCATGCGCTTCGCTTTCCGCCAGCTGTCCGTAAGGAAATATATCCCCCGTCCGGTGCAGGTTCTTCTTTTGGATCACCGCGGCATCCACTCCCAAACCCTCCGCCACCTTTGCTATCGCCGCCTCGATGACATACATGCCCTGCGGACCGCCAAATCCCCGGAAAGCCGTATTGGGAGGTAAGTTCGTCCGGCAGCTGTAGGCGGTAGCCCTGACATTCGGAATGAAATACGAATTTGTACAGTGGAAAAGCGTTCTTTCCAGCACAGCCGGCGACAAGTCAGCCGCCGCACCGGCATTCTGGTAAAAGGTCACTTCGTAAGCAAGTATCTTCAGATCTTTGTCCACCCCGATCCTGAAGTCCGAAGAATAAGGATGCCGCTTCCCCGTCATCACCATGTCATCCGTCCGGGGCATCGCATATTTCACAGGCTTTTTAAGATGAAGACAAGCCAGCGCACACAAGGCAGCCCAGACATTGGCCTGGTCCTCCTTGCCTCCAAAACCACCGCCCAGCCTCGTCACTTCGATATCCAATGCATGCATCGGCAAAGCCGTCACCTTGGAGATGGCCCGCTGTACAGCTGTCGGCGCCTGCGTGGAAGAATACACACGTATGACATCATTTTCCAGCGGCATCGCATATGCGCCCTGCGTTTCTATATATAGATGTTCCTGCCCATTGGTATCTGCCCGCCCCTCGATGACATGCTCGCATAATGACCAGGCCTGGTCTACATCCCCGAGCCGGAAAGTCCTCGGCGGAACGATCAGCTCGCCATTTGCCTGCGCCACCCGCGGGTCCGTGACCACGGGCCATGGCTCGATTTCCACCTTTATCTTTTCCACTGCGTGCCTGGCCGCATCCTCCGAAACAGCTACCACAAATGCCACCGGCATCCCGCAAAAATGTACATGATGCTCTGCAAATAATGGTTCGTCCGGTATGATCCCCCCTATTTGGTTCTCTCCCTTGATGTCCTGGAAAGTAAATACGCGGACCACGCCCGGGGTCTCCTCCGCTCCGCTGACATCCAGCCGTCGGATAAATCCATGCGCCACCGGCGAGCCATAGACGGCGCCGAACAAGGTCCCCCGCAGCAAAGGGATATCATCCAGGTAAATGGACTCCCCCCTCGTATGTCCCGTAGAATCGATGTTCTTCATGATCCTTCCATTTATATTTCCAGCAGCGCCTCAACGGACAGGCCGGGAAACAATGTCAAAAAATGTCCTTTGATCAGCTGGCCCAGCAACAGCCGCTTATACGCCTCCGTCCCCCGGGCATCACTGATAGGTCTGATCTCGCCATCAGCGCTCTCCAAAACTTCCGCCACCAGCCCCTCGTCCACCCGACGCCCCTTCATCAGCAAAGAGGTGCCTTCCAAATACGCTGGCACCGGTCCGACACCGCCTGCCGAAAGATGCCCTTCTGTTATCACCCCTCCCTCCATCTTCACCAACATCGCCGTATTCACACTGGCAATATCCAGACAGGTCCGCTTGCTCACCTTTTCAAAATGGAAAAGCCCCCGCCCTCCCGGAAGATCAAAAGACACCTTTTCAACGAATTCTTCGGGCCGCTTATCCAATGTCTTATATTTCTTAAAGAATTTCCGCAGCGGCAGCTCCCGCCTTGCAACGCCATCGCTCAACGTTAACGACGCATCCAACGCCAGGAAAAAAATGGTGAGGTCACCTATCGGCGAGGCATTGACAAAGTTACCGGCCACCGTGGCGATATTACGTATAGGTGTAGACGAGATCAGCCGGGCATAGTGCTCAAATCGCGGAAAAGCCTGTCGTATTACGGGAGATTCCATTAGGTCCGTCACCGTAGCAGCCCCGCCGATGACACATCGCCCCCCTTCCTGCACGATACCTTTCAATTGGTCTCCCACAGTCAAAAAACCAATATCAGCTCCCACCATGGCCGCATGCTGCTGCACATAAAGATCCGTCCCTCCACCCAAAAACCTTCGCCCTCTCGTATCCAATCCATTCCTTCCACTTGCAGCTTGCGGCTTGTAGCTTGCAGCTTCCTCTCCCTCACTCGCAGCTGCTCTCACCGCTCCATTCGGCTCCAATGCCAACTCCGCCATCCGCTTAGGGATGTCCAAAAAATATTCCGGCAAGATCCCTTGCTCCACCAAAAACCTCATCTTATCCAATCCCCCACTTGTAGCTTGCAGTTTGTAGCTTGCAGCTTCCCCCCCACTTGTAGCTCGCAGCTCACCGCTCACAGCTTCCTTCAGCAGATCATTCATCCTATCCAACGCCCGCTCGATCGACTTATATCCCGTGCAGCGACAGATATTCCCATCCACAGCAGCCCGCGCCGCCGCCTGCGTCGGGGCATGGCCGCTCAGACAAAATCCCGCCATCGAAACGATAAACCCGGGCGTGCAAAAACCGCATTGCGTTCCCCCTTCCTCGCAAACAGCCTGTTGCAGGGGATTCAACCCCTCCATGTTCATACCTTCGATCGTCACTACATGCTTCTGATGAACATTCCCCAGGGCGGTCAGGCAGGAAGTGACCGAACGGTAAACCATCCCCCCTCCCGTCAATTCCCCGATCAGAACCGTACACGCCCCACAATCCCCCTCCCGGCATCCGATCTTGGTGCCCGTCAGGTGCTCCCGGTAACGCACAAGGTCTAACAGCAACATGCCCGGCGGTTCATCCGCCGCGATGAGCTTACTATTGAGAATAAATCGTATCATTGAATAGATCAGTACAACTTCTTGTCACCCATGGTCTTCCACGACCTGAATACAGCCGCCGCTTCATCCAGCGACTCATGACTGAAAGGGATTTTCCTGTCCCCCGGAGGAACATTGATCTCTATGTATATGAAAGCATCGTCAAACCCTGCATCCGCAGCCTCGTGCCGCGTACTGGCATACACCACCCTGCGTGGCCGGGCCCAATACAGCGCCCCCAGACACATAGGACATGGCTCACAGGAAGTGTAGACATCACAGTCCGTCAGCTGGTAATTACCCAGGCGCCGGCAGGCATCCCGTATCGCTACCACCTCCGCATGCGCCGTAGGATCGTTCGTCGAAGTCACCTGGTTGCACCCCCTCCCCACTATCTCTCCATCCTTGACGATAATACACCCAAAAGGTCCTCCCACACCGTCCTTTATTCCTTGATTTGCCAGTTCTATCGCTTGTTGTAAGTATTTCCTGTCATTTTCCGAAGCCATATCTACAATTTACATAAAATTCTCGCTAAAACCATTCGTATTACAGTAATCCCTTTTGGATCCGGAACAAAAGATCCAGCCCAAATCCCCCTATCAGCATCCGCTCCTTGCGATCCTCCGGCAGCTGCTGCGTCCAGTCGACAAAGCCGCCATCTGCCTTTCCCATTCCTGCCCCGCCACGTCGATGTTACTCATAAATTGAAGAAATCCATCCACTTCTGGGGAAAATCTTCCCCAGTCATTCCCCGGTTTTATGTGGATATTAATTTTCTAAAGGGAGCAATCTATTGGACCATCTTTTGCGTATAATATATCGGCTTTTAATAGGATATTGGATTTTAGCAACGGCCTGGATATCTATCTGGGCTTTTTTTTGCCCTTGCATCCCCAAGGTCCAACTGCGCATATTACATTTGTGCATGCGCCATCGACTGCTTCCTGTACTATTATTAGCCTTATGCCTGACAACCTATTGTCAAAATCATCCTCCCCTTGATCTGAGTGACCTCAACCAGGCCATCGAGGCCGCCTCCCGGTATGACGCCGAAAAATTCCGAAAGATCGAATTATTAAAAAAGGACCTTCTGTCATCAGGTCCCGACGACAAAGAGCTCCTTTTCCGGCGCTACCAGCCCCTGTACGAGGAATACAAGGTATTTAACTACGATTCTGCCTCCTTTTATGCCCGGAAATTACAGGAAATAGCTTTGCTCCTGGACGACCCCGCCCGCATCGTATACGCCCGCCTCAAAACAGGCTTCTGCCTCCTGTCCTCCGGTATGTTCAGGGAAACCCTGGATTCCCTCAACGAAATATCCATAAAAGGCGCCCCTGATAGCCTGAAAGCAGAATATTATGCCCTGATGGGACGCTACTACTATGACCTGGGAGACTTCGACAACGACGCGAACTATACACCCGTATACACCGCTAAAGGCAATCTGTACATGGACTCCGCCTTGCAGTTGTACGCCCCCGGCTCCTTTTTCTCCACTTATTACAAAGGGCTGAAAGAGATAAAATCCAACCATCGCCAGATAGCCATGGTCGAACTCTGGCAGCTCCTCAGCCGCCCGGACCTCTCCGATCATGAGCTCGCCGTCACCGCCTCCACCCTCAGCGATATCTATATTTACAACGGTCGGCCCGATACTGCCATCCAGCTCCTCATCCGGGCAGCCATCGCGGATATCCGGTCCTGCACCAAAGAGACTGCCGCAATTTT
This sequence comes from Flavitalea plasmicola, assembly GCF_030546645.1. Lineage (GTDB taxonomy): Bacteria > Bacteroidota > Bacteroidia > Chitinophagales > Chitinophagaceae > Puia. The sequence goes on along the minus strand of NZ_JAUOTO010000004.1, from coordinate 148,902 downwards.
CAACCTGGCCCAGCTCCTCTATAAGAAAGGGGATGTAAAAAATGCTTCCTCCTATATCGAAGCCGCAATCCGGGACGCCAGCTTCTATGGGGCCCGCCAGCGAAAGGTGCAGGTCAGCGCTATCCTCCCGCTCATAGAAGGCGAAAAGATCAGCCGCGTAGAAGGGCAAAAAAGAACCCTTATCACCTATTCAGTCATCACCACCCTCCTGCTGCTGATCGTCGTCACCCTCGCCATCATCATATTCCGGCAGGTCAGCAAGCTCAAAACAGCGCAAAGAAAGATTACCGAAGCGCACGAGAAAGTCCAGGCCGTCAACCAACGGCTGATGGAAACCAACAACAAACTCTCGGAAGCCAATAAGATCAAGGAAGAATATATCGGCTACTTCTTCAACGCCGACTCCGAATTTTTTGCGAAAATTGAAAAATTCAAAAAATCGCTGGAACAGAAAATAGCCTATCGCAAATGGGACGACCTCATCACCCTGGTGAACAATACCAATCTGAAAAAAGAAAAAGAAGAGCTGCTGCAGAATTTTGACAAGATCTTCCTCAAGCTCTTTCCCGACTTCATTCAAGGCTTCAATGCCCTCTTCCGGGAAGAAGACAGGGTACAGTTGAAAGACCACGAGTTCCTCAACACGGACCTGCGCATCTTCGCCCTCATAAGAATGGGCATCCATGATAATGAAAAGATCGCCCGCATCCTCGAATACTCCGTCAATACCATCAATACCTATAAGACCAGGATCAAGAACAAATCCATCGTCCCCAACGAAGCCTTCGAACAAAGGATCATGGAGATCAAAACACTTTAGCTTTAATTTAACGTCCGCATTGGCCGGTTAGCTTTATCTTAAGAGCTCAACCACCGCCTATGCTGAGCAACTATTTCAAGATCGCCTGGCGCAATATCACCAGCAATAAGATCTACGCTTTCATCAACATATGGGGTCTTGCACTTGGCATCTGCGCCTGCCTGACCATTTATATTATCACCCATTATGAGCTCAGTTTTGACACTTTCCATCCCGGCAGACAATCCATTTACAGGATCATACACGAAAAAGAGCACAATGGCGGCGATAAACATTCGGAAGCCTCCGTCCCCCCGACCCTTCCCCTGGCAGCTCGCAAGGCTATACCCGGATTGGAGGTCATAGCAGCATATCACAAACTATCAGCATCCACCGTCATTACAGAACCCGGCTATTTCTCCATCTTCGCTTATGATTGGCTGGCAGGCAATCCCGCCACAGCGTTGAATACGCCTTTTAAAGTGGTCATCTCGGAGACGAGCGCCCGCAAACACTTTGGCAGCACACCTCCCGGTGAGATCATCGGTAAGGAAGTTGTATACAATGACTCATTGCGGGTCCTCGTATCCGGAGTGATAAAAGATTGGAAAGGCAACACCGACTTCCCTTTTACAGACTTTATTTCATTCGGGACGATCCAAAGCAGCTTCTTAAAGAAAGACATCCGCCTCGATGAATGGGGAAATGGAGAAATACCCTGGACGTCAAGGGCTTTCGTAAAATTAAGCCAAGGCACGACACCCGCACAGGTCAATGCCCGCCTGGCCGCATTGATCAAAGATCGGATCCGCCTTGAACCGGAAGAAAAACTGTCCCTTTCATTGCAGCCGCTGTCGGACATCCATTTCAACGCCAAAGTGGATGACGGCAATGCAAAAGCCCATATGACGACGCAGTATATCCTGATGGGGATCGCGATTTTCATCCTTTTATTGGCAGTGGTCAATTTCGTTAATTTATCCACGGCCATGTCCATACGGAGAGCCAAGGAAGTAGGCATACGGAAGGTCCTGGGCAGCAGCCGGGCCAGCCTCACCCGCCTGTTCCTGATCGAGACAGGACTGCTGACCCTTTTTGCAATGGTTATAGCCGTTCTCCTTGTCAACCCATTGCTCAGGTTGTTCCATTCAATGGTCCCCGACGGCCTGAGCTTCCGCCTTTTCAGCCCGGACATGATGCTGTTCCTGGTGCTGATCACACTCGTCACCACTCTTTTATCCGGACTGTACCCCGCCAGGGTCTTGTCCAGGCATACTCCGGTCCTCTGCCTCAAGGGAACCGCAGCTCAAAAAGGCGGCGAAAAATGGTGGCTTCGAAAAGGTCTGATCGTTTTTCAGTTCACCATTTCGCTGATCTTTATCATCAGCACCATCATCATCAGTCGCCAGATAAGTTACATGCGCACCGAAGACCTCGGCTTTTCATCCGATGCCATACTCACCCTCGATACCGGCATGGGGGACACTACCCAAAGGCCAAAAATTCTCGCCGAAAAGCTGCGGCAGTTGCCCGGGGTAAGCATGGTTGCACGGCAATCCTTCAATCCCATCACTGATTTTCATACGACGATGCCCTTACAATACAAGAGCAAGACCATAGTGGAGATACCCGCTGCCCTGCAGATCGCCGACGAGCATTTTATCCCATTATATCAGATGAAAATATTGGCAGGTAGTAACCTGAGGCACGCCGACGGCCTGAAAGAATTTGTCATCAATCAATCCATGTCCCGGGCATTGGGCTTCACTGACCCCCACGACGCCATAGGTCAATCGCTCTACATGGGCGATCACGCCTTTCCCATCATCGGCGTTGTCGCCGACTTCCATGAATATTCCTATCATGAACCCATCCGGCCGGTCGTCATGGCAGACATGTCCGCACCGGAGACCAGTATAGCGGTGAAGCTGACCCTGGCCGGACAACACATGGTTAACCTGAAGGACATCCTGAAAGAAATAGAACAACAGTGGAAAGATATCTACCCTCGCACTCCCTTTAATTACACCTTCCTCGATGACGCGATTGCCAGGATGTATGACAAGGAAACAAAGACCGCCTTCCTGATAAACACCGCCATGATCATCACCATCTTTATTTCCTGCATGGGCTTATTCGGACTCTCGATGTTCTCCGCCAGGCAAAGGACAAAGGAAATGGGTATCAGGAAAGTCCTGGGCGCCAGCGTAGCCAATATTGCTTATATGCTGAGTAAGAGCTTCGTTTCTCTGGTCGCGATAGCCATCCTCATAGCTTCTCCCATCGCATGGTATTGCATGCACCACTGGCTGCAGCATTTCGCCTACCGCGCCGGCATCAGCCCTTGGACCTTCGTCGCGGCGGGCTTCGCCACACTATTCATTGCATTACTCACCGTCAGCTTCCAAACGATCAAAATGGCGCTGGTAAATCCTGCTAAAACCCTCCGGACAGAATAAAAAGCCCCTAAACGATCGAATATCAGTCGGCCGCCACAATGCTCACCGCTGCCCCACCCCCCGCCGCCAGCTTCACAGCCAGCTTCGTCTTGCTGGTCACCGTCACCTGCTCGATGACATACGCTTCCGGCTTGTCCTTCCAATCCGCATCCGGCGCATCCTTATACACCGTCGCCACGTATTTTTTTCCCGCATCCAAAAAGTCCAGTGATAAATTAGCCACACGCCCATGCTCGTCCGTAATGGCCCCGACAAACCAGCTGCCTTTCCCCTTCTCCTTGCGTGCAATAGTAAGATAATCCCCTGGCTCAGCCTCCAGTATCCTCGTGTCATCCCAGTCTACCGGCACATCCCTGATGAACTGAAATGCATCCATATGCGCGGCATAATTCTCCGGCAGGTCCGCCGCCATTTGCAACGGACTATACAGTGTCACATACAACGCCAGCTGCTTGGCCAGCGTCGTATGCATCTGCCTCCCCGGAACAGTCGTATACCCCCGTAGCTTAAAGATCCCCGGCGTATAATCCATCGGGCCGCCCATCAGCCGTGTAAAAGGAAGGATCGTCTCATGCTCGGGCGCGCTTCCGTTGCTGAAAGCATTGTACTCATTGCCCCTGCCAGCTTCGCAAGCCAGCCAGTTGGGATAGGTACGCTGCAATCCCGTTGGACGTACAGGCTCGTGTGCATCCAGCATCACATGATAGGAAGCAGCTTTCTCCGCCACCCGGTTATAGTGATTCACCATCCACTGTCCGTCATGATGTTCCCCCCGGGGGATGATCCGGCCCACATACCCCGTCTTCACGGAAGTATATCCATGCTGGTTCATATACCTGAAAGCCGTATCCATCCACCTTTCATAATTGGTCGCAGAACCAGAGGTCTCATTATGCATGATAAGATGAACCCTCTTGGAATCCGCATAAGCAGCAAGCTCCCCCACATTGAAATCCGGGTAAGGCGTGACAAAATCGAACACATTCTCCTTCCAGTTCCCGAACCAATCCTCCCAACCCACATTCCAGCCCTCCACCAGCACCCCCTGGATATCATGCGCCGCGGCAAAATCAATATATCTTTTTACATTCTCCGTATTGGCGCTATGCCTTCCGCTGGGAACAAGCGCTCCCGTTGCCGTCACACTGTCGGGGTAATCCGAATAGCTCCAGGTACCTTTCCCCGTTTGCATCTCCCACCACACACCCACGAATTTCATCGGGTGTATCCAGCTTGGATCCCCGATCTTCGACGGCTCGTTAAGATTCAAAATGATCTTGCTGGAAAGGATCCCCGCCGCCTTGTCGCTGACGATCACTGTTCGCCAGGGAGTGGAAAAAGGGGCATGCAGATAGGCCTTGTTACCCACCGCATCCGGCACCAGCGCGGAAGTCAGTGTCAGCGATGCCCTGTCCACATGCAGCTGCATCGCCGGATAGTCGATCAATCCCGCCTCATGGATATTGATATAAAGCCCGTCCCCGCTCTTCATCATGAGCGGCGTCTGCACCGCATACCTGTCAGGAGCCACCCGCACGGCAATATCCGTTGACTTTTCCACCATCTCCTTATTGTCGATCTCACTGACAAGCGAGGTCGTATACGGATACTCATTGGTGTCATAATCGCCCGGTATCCAGAAGGTCTTGTGATCACCCGCCAATGCAAACTCCGTTACCTCATCCGTCACGACAAAATAACCCGTCCCCGATGCATGGGGAAACACATACCTGAATCCTACTCCGTCCTCAAAAACACGGAAAATAATATCCAGCCGCCGGCGGGAAGCATCCTTCCGCTGCAAATGGACCACCAGCTGCTCGTAATGATCACGTATCTGGCTCACCTCCCCCCAAACAGGCCGCCAGCTGTCATCAACATTACGCTTCTCCGTGCCCAACAGCTGGAAACCCTTGTAAAAACTACTGTCCTTGTCCAGCTTAAAGCCCATCCGCGAAGGCCTGATCACAGGCCTTCCTGAAAATTCAACGGCATATACGGGAGATCCCTCTCCATCCAGCGAAAACGACATCTTTACTTTGTTCATCCCGGCAGTCACCAGCTGCTGGGCACTTACATGCTGCAAAAACAACACAAAAAAAGCCAACACGAAAGCTTTACAACGGATCATAAGCATAGTAAAAAATATAAACTTTTAAAAAACGGCCATTCACATAGCTACAAGCCTCAAGCTACAAGCTACAAGTGTCTTATTAAGTCCTGGCTTGCAGCTTGCAGCTTGAAGCTTGAAGCTTGAGGCTTAGTTATACCCAGGGTTTTGCTGCCCCACGATCTTACTATTTGAATTGAGCTCATTCTGCGGAATTGGCCAGGCATACGTCTTGGCCGGAAAAGCCAGCGCCCCCGTATGCACATTCAACGCCGCGCCATAAAAGCTCGCCTCCGACGCCCCCAGCTTCCAGCGGCAAAGATCAAACCACCACTGCCCCTCATTGAACAGCTCCGCCCAACGTTCATAATATAAAGGATTGTTCCCCAACACAGGGTCCGCAGCGGCAGCAGCGCTCGTCTGGGCCGTAAGGCTGCTATAATCCACCGGCGAAGCCGCATCCACGGGATAACTATACGCCCTCCGCTTCACCTTGTTGATATACTCCAGCGCATTCGCATCATCATTGCTGCCCTTGCAGGCCTCGGCATACAACAGGTAGACATCAGCCAGGCGAAGAAGATAGATATTGGCGCCATCCGCCTGCCCCCCCTTCACATTATTGACGCTATTGAAGACGGGCGAATACTTCCGGATGCTAAATCCATACTTGTCGGATTGCTCCGCATAGAAATTTGGCCTGGACACCCGCTGCCATACAGGGTCCTGGAAGATCACAGAATCGATCCAGGGCTGCAGCGCATTCACATACAGTCGTGGGTCCGCCGTCTTATCGGTCCTCACCTGTAATGCCTGCGTCTTATAAGCAGGGTCCATGATTTTTTTAGGCCATTTATCCGAGATATAGCCGCTCTTGTCCGGTTTGTAGCTGGCGTCGAAATTCGGATTGTCCACCAGTCCATAGCTGCCGATGGAATAGCCAAACCGCAATACATTCTTATCATGAAGGATCTCGTTACCATACCCCAATGGAATGCTGCTGCCTTCCGTACCATCATATCCCAACGCCCAGGGACACCAGATCAGTCCATTGATGGAAGTGGCATTGGGCGCATCACCATATACCCCATAGTTACCTTTTGCATCCAGATCGATGTTCAGCTCGAATAATGACTCTTCGTTGAACTCATTGTCCGTTATTCCGATGAAAGCATCCCGGTACTTGGCATAAGGCATCAGTTTCCGTCCGCTATTGTTGATCACATCCAGCAAGGTCGCTTTTGCTTTGACCCAATCCTGGGTGAACACATAAGCCTTCCCCAGCAGGCTCTTGGCGGCCCATTCACTGGCCCTGCCCCTGTCATTACCCGTCCACACGGTCCCCTTCAGCAGCGTTGCCGCCTGCTGCAGGTCGCTCTCTATAAATGCCCACACATCCTTTACGGCGCTCCGCGGCTTCTGCGTGCTGTCCAGCCCCGATGGCACCTTATCGAAAATGGGCACGCCCATCTTGTCCCCTCCGGCGCTCTGGGTCATATAGCTTTCCCCGAAATAACATTCCAGCTGGAAATAATAGAAGGCCCTGAGAAAATAAGCCTGACCCCGCACCAGGTCAATGGCCGGCTGTTCCCCCGCCTTGGCAAAATGCGCGGAATAAAAATCAGCTGCGCTCATCAGGCTGTTACAGTTTTTCACGCCCGCATAGAAAGAGGTCCATGCCCCCAGCACATACGAATTCGGCGCCGACAAATTGGTGGACGCCATCTCATTCCAGAATCCATCCCCATCCCAAATGGAATTAGCCACATGCGTACAGTTAGCCAATGCCTTGGGCAACAGGTTGAACCCATAAAGGTTGGGGTCGCGGAGATTCGAATAGCAGGTGGCCAGCACACTGTTCAGGTCATCCATGCTCGCCGGGTAATTGCCCGTGGAATATTGATTGGTGGGCGCTACAAGAGAAGGGTCCTTCGTACAGCCTGTGATCAGCAAAATCGACAGCAACGTGGGGAAATATATTTTCTTGATCATATAAATAAGTTTATTAAAAATTAAAGTCAATGCCGGCCGAATAGATCCGCGTTTGCGGATATTGGGACACCGCATCCAATCCTCGCGTCGTGACTCCCACGGTTGTGCCGACGAATCCCGACATCGCAGCCTGCGAAAAAGCGCTGCCGATCTCAGGGTCCAGCCCCGAATAATGCGTGATGGTGAAGAGGTTATTGGCCATTACGAACAGCCTTGCATTTCTTACAGCGATCTTATTCAGTAATCCGCCCGAGAACGTATAGCCCACCTGCACGTTCTTTAGTTTCAGGTAGCTGCCGCTCTCTACAAAATAACTGTTCACGGAAGTATAGTTCTTGTTCGGGTCCAGGTTGAAGCTGCCGTCCGGGTTCACAATCCCCAGGCGGGGCTGGGAGGTCAATTGATTGCCGCCAAAATAGGAGTCGCCAAAAACCTTGCTGGTCGTATTGCCGTCGGCAAATGGATATTGCTCGTAGGCCTTTACTCCGTTGAAAAGCTGTACGCCCGCTACCCCGTTGAATAAAAAGGCGGCGTCGAAATTTTTATAGTCCAGCCGGACAGTAAAGCCATACACCAGCTTCGGGTTAGGATTGCCGATCACCCGCCGGTCATCGGGAGACAACGTCGTACCATTCTTCGCATCATGCGCAAATTTCAGGTCGCCCGCTTTGGCGTTGGGCTGCGCGCTGGCAGCCGCTTCCGCATCCGTCTTGAAAAGCCCCTGTGCCTCATACCCATAAAAACTGCCAAAAGGCAGGCCGGCCTTGGTGATCGTCAACGTCTGATTAGCCATGATGCCATAGCCCGAATTCCCATTGTTGTAATAATTGTAGCCGTCATACAAGGCATCCGTTGTAATACCATCCAGGTCCTGGACCTTGTTCTTGTTAAAGCCCGCCGTTGCGCTCACATCATAACCCAGCGCTCCCGCCTTGCTGCGATAGCCCAGCAGGATGTCGAAGCCTTTGCTGCTCACCTTCCCTATATTCGTAAAATAAGGCGCCGTAAAACCTGAGCTCAGCGACAGCGGCAAGGCATACAGCACATCCTTCGTCGTTTTATTATACCAGTCCAGCGTGAAATACAGCTTGCCTTTCAACGCCTCGCCATCAAGCCCTATGTTCGTCTCATACACGGTCTCCCAATGGATATTAGGATTGGGGATAGAGTTGATCGCATTGCCGATCAGCAGCGGAGCGCCCGGGGCGAAGTTCGCACCCGACAAAGAGCCCAGCCCCGAAGACCCAAGGAACTTGCTGTACGTAGCCGAATAAGTATAGGGAGGGATGGCGCTATTGCCAAGCGCCCCGTAGCTGCCCCTGAATTTCAGCAGGTTCACCCCACGGGTCAGCGGTTTGAAGAATCCCTCGTCGCTGATCGTCCAGCCCACGCTGGCCGCGCCAAAAACACCCTTCTGCCTGTTAGGTCCAAACACCGTAAAATTGGCATCCTGGCGTATCGTTCCGGAGACATAGTACCGGTTGTCGAAATTGTAATACAATTTGCCAAAAAAAGACTTTATCAACCCATTGTTGTCACTATACCCGGAAGCAGTGATCGAAGTCTGTGAGGTCTGGACAAAGGAATAATTCTCCTTACCCACAGAGGTCTCCAGGGCATTCACCGTATTAAACGTGTTCCTGATCTGCTCGTACCCCGCCACGGCATTGAGGCTATGCTTCCCAAAGCGCTGGTCATAGGTCAGCACATAGTTGCTCAGCAGTTGCGAGCTTTCGATATAATACTTGTTGAGCGAGTTATTCGTATTGGTGACAGATCCGAAATTGAAGGAATTTTGGAAATAGTCCTGCGTCTCCAGGTAATAGGAATATCCGAAATTGGTCCGGAAGCTCAGGTGCAGTGGCAGCTTTACTTCGGCATAGACATTCGCCTGCAGGTTATTCCGGAAGTTCTGCGCATTGGCGGACTGTGCGGAGCCTACAGGATTCGGACCGCCAAAAGCAAGACCATTATATCCCGGGGGAACCACCCCCCAGCTGCCATCTGCACGTTTGATAGGGATGATCGGCTGCGTACGGAAAGGCGCATTGTGCAGCTGCGCTTCCGTGCCCACCAGCGGGGCCGTCCTCCTTTGCGAGATAGCCAGCTGCTCCCCGATCTTGAGGAATTCCGCCAGCTTATAGTCCGTATTGATCCGCGCGCCGGCTATATTGGAGTAGTTCTTGATATAAATGCCTTTCTGCGCATTGTAAAAGCCCGAGAAAAGATAGTTCACCACAGGCGTCGAGCCCGATACGGAAAGGTTGTAGTTCTGCTCATAGGCATCCCCGTATAACGCTTTTACCCAATCCGTATTAGCCAGCGTATCCGTATGCGTCGCTCCCGCAAAGAAAGTAGGATGCGTGATATTGTACAGCTTGATAAATCCCGGCTTGTCCAGCAGCTTTACCAATTTCGGTTTCGTGATACCATAGCGCGCATTGAAATTGATCGCCGGCTTGGCGCCCCCTCCCTTCTTCGTGGTGATGATGATGACCCCTCCCGCCGCCGCAGACCCGTAAATGGCGGCGGCACTCGCATCCTTCAAAATATCGATGGTCGCAATATCCTGGATATTGATATTGTCCCCCGGTACACGCACCCCGTCCACGATATACAATGGACCCGGCTGGTGCAGGGAGGACAAACCCCGGATAATGATCGTCGGCGTCGCGCCCGGCTCACCCGAATTTTTTATCACCTCCACGCCGGCAGCCCGGCCTTGCAACGCCTCCGTCACGTTCGTCACCGGCTGATTTTTGATGGCAGCCCCTTTTACGCTGGCGACAGAACCCGTTACATCCTTACGTTTTTGTGTTCCATAACCCACTACGACCACTTCGTCCAGACTACCCTTAGCTGGCTGCAAAATGATCTGCAAAGGTCCGCTACCCGTGATCCCAACCTGCAGCGTCTCAAAACCCACATAGGACACTTCCAGGGCAGACACCTTAGCCGGGGCCGTTAGGGAAAAACGCCCCGTGGCATCCGTGCTGACCCCCTGGCTGGAACCCTTTACCTTGACCGTGGCGCCATTCAACGGTCCCCCTTTTTCATCGCTCACCGTCCCGGTGATCGTCCGGTCCTGCGCCCGGGCAACACGTAGCCCAAAAAGAAAAAAAGTGCACAAGGTACACCATAGCAGCAATCGCTTTTTTGTCATAAACAGCTGTTTGTTTGTTTAAGAATGGAAGATGGTAATCGACATTCCGGCATCGGAGGGACATAGCCGAAGAAGATGGACTTTCATACAACAGGCAATGTTTCCGATTCACCTGTCAAAGAAAAAATTTCAGACAGCCAAACGCAATTTATATTCGGATAGTATAATAAATATCGGCCCTAAAACCTGGAACCTTTCATCCAAAAAACTGAAGATCAATCAATTGAGATCATATTAGCTTTGTTCATATATAATGCCGGCCAACATCAAAACTTGAAGATTTTTTCGATAAGAATATTCACCACCTCCGCAGAGACAAGAATAATAATGATCCATTCCAGGACCGTGCTGTTACGGTACTGCAGGAGGTCCTTGAAAAGCTCCAGGTTTTCTCTTATGATCTCCAAACCCTCCTTGACATCCCTGAATCGCTCCTGCAGGTCGAAAGTCCGCTTAAGCCCCAGATCGATCTTATTCAGGTTCTCATCCTCCCATGTTTCAGGAGGCGAATCGAATATGTATAGATTCTCCGAGATCCGGTTCTTGAGATTAAGCGTTCTCCCGATATATTTTTTAAGGCTTTTCCCTGACAATGAAAGCCTGCCCTTCCTTTCCAGCAGTAAGGTCTGGGAATTGGTCTCCTCCAGCAGCGCATTGGTCTGGTCCGAGAAATAATCCAATGCCACCGACTGGCTGACATTCAGCATGATCAGCCGCAGTGTTTCCGTGTCCGCATTGATGATCTCGATCGTATTGTAACCAAACTTGTTCTCTTTTGCATTGGTCTCGATCTGGAATTCCTCGGTTAAAGGATGCTCAAATGGATATTTGCAATAGGGGGTGATCCGGTCAAGGAACCCCTTGCAGGTCCCCTCGTCCGCATTCAGAAAACAGACAACCCCATATTTAAAAACATATACATAAGATTCCGGCCCCATTTTGTAGAACAGCTCGTCCGCATCATAGTGAGTGATCCCTTCGCTGAAGATATTTTTGAATGATTTGACGTCGATACTGTCAGCTATCTGGTATGAAACGACTGGAAGCATAATACAAGTTAATCGATTCCCCACATTCCCCAAAACCCTGGCTGGCAGCTGGAGGCTTGCAGCTTGCAGCCCCGAAAACGTTACTCTTAAAAATGAATATGCGTGTCCATCAGGTATTGCTCACTTGGGAAATTTCAGTTCCAGGACCTTTTGCTCTTCAGGCTTGAGCGTCTCTTTTTCCATCAGGTCGATGTCGCGGTTGATCATCACCATCTCGCCCGCCTGGAGCACCTCCGTGCTATTATCTGTAGAGGAATGATAAGACTTGATCACCTTGAGCTTGCCCTCCAGCAGGTCAACCTCTTCACCAGGACTGGAAGCAAACGCATCCACATGGATGCGGGCGTTCTTCCCTTCCACGGTCACCACCAGGTTTCGCGTATGAATGACAAAAGGTTTTGCCCCATCGTGGACGATCAACACCCCTTCCCCGTCAAACGTCACATCCCGGTTCGCCTTCCCAAATCCCTCCATAGGACGGATCTCCGTCCGGGGATCCATCACCACCTGCGTGCCATCCGGCAGCGTAAGGATCTTCGGGGGAGCCGCTTTCTCTTTTATCGTATCCACCACACCCGGATCCTGCCCATTCGCCTGCTTTTCCCGCCCTTTGCAATGCCAGGCCCCTGCCAGCATAAGTACCAGCATTAACTTATAATATGCCTTCGAATCAGTCGGATAGCCCATAGGGCCGTGAAACTACGGAACTTTCCTTACTTTGCACCCATGATCCACGTAGGGGAATACAATACGCTGACTGTAAAAAAAGAGCTGGCCTTCGGCCTCATCCTGGAAGATGGAAAAGAGGGCATTCTGTTACCCAAACGCTTTGTCCCCAAAGGAGCCAAACCAGGCGATAAGCTGAAGGTCTTCCTCTATCATGATGGCGAGGACAGGCTGATCGCTACCACCCAGGAACCCAAAGGTATCCTGGGCGACATCGTGCTGTTAAGGGCCGTCAACGTCACCCCACTGGGAGCCTTCCTCGACTGGGGCCTGATGAAAGACCTTTTTGTCCCCAAATCCAGGCAGCTCAGCGGCATGCGCAAAGGCGGCGACTACCTGGTAAAGATCTACCTGGACGAACAGACCGGCCGCCTGGCAGCCTCCGAAAAAGTAGACTCCTACCTCAGCAACGAAAACCTCACCGTACAGGAAAAAGACATCGTCGACCTCACCGTCCTCCGCCGCACCGACATCGGGTACGTCGTCGTGATAAACAACCGGCATACGGGAGTCCTTCACTTCAATGAAATATTCCGCGACATTCGCGTAGGCGACAAATTCAAAGGTTTCATAAAAAATATCCTCCTCGCCGAAAGCTCCCCCTCGGGCGAAACCCAGATCGACGTGGTCGCCGGCAAGCCCGGCTACGACAGGGTGGAAGACGCCGCGGAAAAGGTCCTCCGCCTCCTGAAAGAACACAAAGGTCACCTGCCCTATCACGACAAATCCGATCCGGAAGCCATCTACTCCTTCTTCGGCATGAGCAAAAAAACCTTCAAAATGACGACAGGCCGCCTGTATAAGGAAAAGAAAATAAAATTGACGGAGGAGGGGATTGACTTGATAAAGTAATTCCAAACTTTTATATCTTCATTCAAACCCAGGCCAAAACCTATACATGAAACCCCTATCCCTCCTCCTCGCACTGACCATCACCACCCGCTTATCCGCCCAGGAAAAATTCATCGAGGTCTCCGTCTCGGACACCGTTCTGGCGGAAGCACAAACCTTCGTCCTCAAGCTGTCAGTGGCAAAGGACGACAATACGCTATACTACAGCGCGCGCAATGCCAACCCTACGCAATTAATGGAACAGCAGAACAAACATGCCAAACGTTCCCTCGACTCACTTATCCTTACCCTGAAACAAAAAAGATTTAGTATACTTCCCCTCTCCGCCCAGGACACTTTTGAGATGGCGTCCCTCTCGGATAGGACATTCTCCAGGCGCATCCTTATACATACCCTCGATTCCCTGGCGCAGCTCTATCAATTGATAAAGAACGACGGCCGTATCACCAGTTCCGTCGAGGTAGCCGTGGCCGGCGATGAATCGGCCTGTCAGAAAGCGCTGTGGGAAAAATTGATTGCCAAAGCCACGGAAAAAGCAACGCATATAGCGGCATTCACCAATCACCGCATCACCGGCGTCCTTTCCGTTACAGATACGCCGGAAGAAAAAAGCTCCGGCGGTTGGACATCCTATCCGCCGCTGAGCAGGTATTATGCCCTCCCCGGCTGGCATACTTCCATTGGCCCCGCAGAGACGGATGTGCTGGTGTCAAACGTCCCCATTAGTTCCTTCTACCCCATCAAAGCCGCCTGCAGGGTACGCTTCTCCGTGGAATAACCTCAACTAAACAAATAAGCCACATCCTCCTGCGTCAGCTTCTTCACAAATCCCCCTTCATCACCTACCAGGTCCGCTGTCAGCTGCCGCTTCTTCTCCTGCAGCTGCAATATCTTTTCTTCCACCGTATCCTTACAGATCATCCGGTAAGCAAACACTTTCTTCACCTGTCCGATCCGATGGCTCCGGTCAATAGCCTGTTGCTCGGCCGCAGGATTCCACCAGGGATCGACTAAATAAACATAATCGGCCGCCGTCAGCGTCAGTCCTACTCCCCCCGCCTTCAGGCTGATAAGAAATACCCGCGTATCCTCCTCTTCCTGGAACTGCTGCACCGACAGCCGGCGATCTTCCGCCGAAACACTTCCGTCGAGATACAAATAGGGAATACCCCGCTCGGCCAATGCCGTACGGATCAGCTCCAGCATGGAAGTGAACTGCGAAAACACCAACGCCTTGTGGTGACCCGTATTCTCCTCGATCTCCCGGATCAATTCATCCAGCTTGGCGCTGCTGTTGGGATAAGGCGTCTCTTCCCGGAGAATAGCCGGACTGTCACAGATCTGGCGCAGCTTGGTGAGCCCTTCCAAAATATAGATGCTGCTGCGCCCTACCCCATCCTCAGCGATATGTTCCAATATGCTTTCCCTGTAATGGTCCTTAAAGCTGTCATAGATCTTCCGCTGCTCCGCCCCCATCTCACACCAAAGGATCATTTCCGTCTTGTCGGGGAGATCGCGGGCCACCTGCTCCTTGGTCCTTCGAAGGATGAATGGATACACGAGCTTGCGAAGCCGGGCGGCAGCCTCCTTATCCCCATTCTTATCGATAGGCGTGGCAAACTCCATCCTGAAAAAGTCCTGGCTGCCCAGCATCCCAGGGTTCAGGAAATCCATTTGCGCATATAGATCGAAGGTGTTATTCTGTACGGGCGTTCCGCTTAAGGCAAGCCTGTTGCGCGCGGTCAGCTGCTGCACCGCCTTGCGCACCTGCGAACCAGGGTTCTTGATAGCCTGGCTCTCGTCCAGGATAATATAGCCAAACTTAAAAGCAGCAAAATGCTGGATATCATTACGCACCATACCATAGCTCGTAATGATCAGACGCCCCGACCTGAATACATCCTCGTCCAGCACCCGGTCCGACCCATAATGAATATGCCATCCCAACCCCGGCGCAAACTTCTTCAGCTCCGCTTCCCAGTTATATAAAAGAGAGGTGGGACAGATGACCAGGTGCGTTTCATCCCGGTATTGATTTACCAGGTATTGCAGGAAAGTGATCGTCTGTAAGGTCTTGCCCAATCCCATATCGTCCGCAAGACATCCGCCCCAGCCCATATCGTCCAACAGGCACATCCAGGAAAATCCGGCCAGCTGGTAATCCCGCAGCCGGGCCTGTATACCCGCCGGAACCTCCCGTGTTTTCTCCTCACCGATGCCCTGTAGCCGCTGCTTCTTTAATTCCAGCTCCTGCTGCAAACGCACCGAACCATCATCCGAAAAGGCGGAGCCCGCTTCCTCCAGCAATCCCCAGTGCACCTCCGGCAGCTTCAACATCCCCTCTTTCACCTGTCCCATCTTCATCAGCAACCCATATTGCTGGACCCATTCCTTTGGCAGCACGCCAAGAGACCCATCTCCCAGTAAGATAAAATCCTGCCGGCCCAATATCGCCTTCCTCAGCTCATGCAAAGGCACCACCTGGTCACCATAGCTCACCCGGATAGTAAGATCGAACCAATCGATCCCTTTGCCCGCGATCATCTCCAGCTTGGGCACATGCGTGTTATACTTGAATTTCCGGAGCTTGTTCATGCCAAGCACGGGAATATCCAGCTGCAGCATCCGCTGGTAAAATTGAAGGAACCAGCTCTTCTCCAGCGCCTCCTTGAAATTTAAATAAAAATATCCATTGCTTTGCCCAGCGAATTTAGCATGCAGCCCGCGAAGCGCCTCCGTCAATACACTTTCCTCCTGCCGGCGCCGGACAACCACAAATACCCTGTCCTCCCCCTCCACTCTTGTCTCTTCCTCGTCTTCCCCTTCTACCTCCACTCCCGAATAATCCCATTTCGGCTTGATAAGCAAAAAATTCTCATTGAGCTCACTGACAAATACCTTTCCCCGGGGAGCCACATCCACCAACTCCGTCCGGATCACGGCCTCCATATCCACCGGATATTTTCCCGCCAGCGGCTTTACGACCGTTTCCAGGAACCGCGGCTGCCCCAAAAGAGGCACCTTCTTCCATTCCGTCTTATACTTTTCAAGCGCTTCCCTATCCTCCTTTTTCAACAGGAAGAATTCATTGCCGCTTTTCAGAAAAAAAGGCGTCTGTAAAAAATCCTCCAACGGGAAGAGATTATTATTGATCATGACGGCGCATTGCAAACCGATGCTGTCATCATCCTTCTCCACCTTGAATTGCAACGAAGGAATGAAAGGACTGATAGCCGCCGGCCGCACGCTCCTGTTGGCAAAAACCTCGCCCGCCGGCAGATAGAACAACCGCTCGATGGCGGGAGCCAATGGCTTAAGCTCCTGCAGTACACTGCCTACATAGTCATTTAATAAAGGCATATGCCGCTCATCGAGGTGCTCGAAAGGCTTGTCCGCATCCCGCAGCCAGCCAAAACCATTGCGTACAAGATGCTCCACCAGGGCATCATCCCGTAGCCTTTTGATCACAGCAGCCACCGCCGGCGTAAGGCCATTCAGATAAGACAGGTAATTCGTCCCCGTCATCGGTATACGCTGAAAGGTCCTGCCCTCTTTCTTGTCCATCACCATCAGCAGCTCAATGGCCATCCCTCCTTTTTTATTATTGGCTAAATTCAACAGCACACCCGTTGAAAAAGTATTCTTTCCCGCCGCCGCCGGCCCCGCACTGACAATGATCGTTTTCTTGGGATTATTCGTCATATTTCTTCTATAAGAGGGCCGTAAAATTAATGTTAATTATTTGTTATTGGCCTCAATTTTCATTTTGAAAAAAATATTATAAAGACAGTGTTTTCTATTACACCCGGCAGCAACTTTACGATAATTCGATTAAATAAAACAGGTTGCCATATATCTCTCCCGCTGGTATCAACCTACTACATAAAAAAATAGTAAAAATAAAAGATTCAAATCGTATAAATTTGTGCATTCCTTATCCGGTCTATCTACCAATACTCGCGTTGCTGATTGTCTAACTTGGGTTTTTACAACCTTCATCTCTGCCATAGCTCATTATAAAAATTTCTCCCGGCCACGGGTGCGGGGTTTTTATTTGAAAAAATAAATAGTTATACACATGAAAACTTTCAATTTGGTTCTGACTTTCATTTTCATCGGAGTAATGACAGGTTTCGCTGGTACGGGCCGCCAGGGCCACCACCCCGGCATTCATGAAAAGAATGGCATAGCATACCGGACCTTCAACAAAGGCGACTATCGCGTACTGGACACCGTTGGATTTTATCTCTATAGCCACCAACAGCTCGTACAAGGCATGAAAATAGCCCGCCCCGGAACAGTTTATTATTTCAGCACGGACGGCGGCAGCACCATCCTGCCCCTGACTATTACCAATCTGGAAAAAACATACACCGCAAATCATACATTTTGCTATCGGCTGCACACCGATTTCAATTCCGACAATGACCTGGTAACCTGGCTCCCTTCCTTGAAAACATTTAAGATCAAGTACGCGTATGCACAGTCTTCCAAATAAGTCTGCTGTACGGCCAGGCAGTATCATCATCATCCATCAGCAGCCGAAAGTCCGAAGCCTTTTCAGAAGGATCATTTCCCACGAAGGCTACAAGGTCTTCGAAGCCTCGGACGCCGGAGACGCCTCCGCGATAGCCATACGGGAAGACATCGAAGTGGTCCTTTGTGACAAAGACGTCAGCTGCCCGGAATATTTATCCCCGGAAAGAAAAAAGACCTTCTTCCCTTATGCCGAAGTCGTACCTCTTTCACTTACAGAGGCGACACAGGAAGATTCACACCTGCTGTTGAGCGTGATCAGTCGCACGCTGGAAAAGGTGCAGTTGGAAAAAAGGATCCTCCAGTTGGAAGAATGCATCGATCAGGACCCCGAGATGGACTATGGCATCGGAGAGTCCTCCGCTATCCGCGATACCATCGCTATGGTAAAAAGAATAGCCCCTACGGACGACACCGTGCTGCTGCAAGGCAATACCGGCACGGGTAAACACCTGTTCGCAAGAGCCATACACGCAGGCAGCGCCCGCAAAAACAATCCTTTCATAACCTTGCATTGCAATATACTGACGGGGAAAGCCCTGGAAATAGAGTTATTCGGCTGCAAAGCCGGCGCCTACCCGGGCATCTCGAAAGACAAAATAGGAGCGCTGGAAAAAGCATGCAAGGGTAGTCTCCTCCTTGCTGACGTAGGCCACCTGGACAAAGCCATGCAAAAGCAGCTTCTCCAGGCGCTTCTCAACAATGAATTCATAAAACCCGGGGATACGCAGCCCACTCCTATCAACGTCAGGATCCTCTCCACCACAAAACAAGATCTCCTGTCCGCGGTAGAAGACGGTCAATTTGAAGAAGCCCTTTTCTACAGGCTCAGCATTTTCACCCTGCGCATCCCCTCGCTCCACGAGCGCAAAATGGATATCCCTTTGCTCGCACGTCGCTTCATAAAGCACTTTGCCCGCAAAGCCGATAAAAAAGTAAAGGATATGAACAAGGATTTCCTCTATCATTTGCAGAGATACTCCTGGAAAGGAAATATTCGGGAATTAAAAAACGTCATAGAACGGGCCGTCATTATGACGGAAAGCGACATGCTCTCGGAAGAAAACCTCCCTTTTGAGATCCTGTATTTTCAAAACGACTCCCTGGATATCCGGTCTGCCTTTGATCTGAAGAACATGGAAAAACGCCACCTTCAAAAAGTACTGACCTACACCAGGGGAAATAAGGTCGAGGCAGCCCGTCTGCTCAATATAGGACTGACAACGCTTTACCGGAAGATCAACGACTCCAATTACTCCAATTAATTTGCTAACTTTGCGGTATGGTCACCGTAAAAACAATCGGCGGTTTTCTTTTCAGGATGATAAAAGCGATCTTCATCCGGAAGAAGGATTGTTGCAAATAAAATATCGCGCCCAGCCATTCTACCCAACTACATGAGGCGGATGCTCCACCTGTACGCTAAAATGATCCGCTGATCAAGATTCCGGCGTCCGGCTTTATTCTTCATATAATATTTGCGGCATATACCATAAACCATTCAAAACAGATCATGCGAACGCTGAGCTTGCTTACCATCACCACCCTCTTATTTTCGACGTCCGGGCCCGTCCTGCAGGAAAAGCCTTCTCCCTTCAATACAATACAGCCCCATGACACAACAGCCCATCCATCCGATTTTCTCGCCCGGAACATCGACGCCAGGACAAGCCCCGCTACGGATTTTTTCATGTATGCCAATGGGGGATGGATCCGGCGGACGCCTGTCCCGGCCGCGGAAAGCTCCTGGGGCATCGGACAATTGGTACAGGAAGACATCTATTTCCGCCTTCGTAAGATCAGTGAAACAGCTGCCGCGACAAAAGCACCCGCAGGCGCCGTCTCGCAGCAAATAGGCGATCTTTGGTACAGCGGCATGGATTCAGCTTCCATCAACAGGTTGGGCCTCTCACCCCTGAAAGAGGACCTTCGCCGGATAGAGAACATCCACTCCATCCCCGACTTGCTTCGGGTCTCGGCCGTCCTGCATAAAAAAGGCGTTGAGGTGCTCTTCGCCGAAAATGTCAGCCAGGATGATATGAACAGCGAAAAAATGGCCTACCATCTGGAACAGGGAGGTCTCGGCATGCCCAACCGGGATTACTATTTCAATACGGCTCAAAAAACCACCCAGGTACGCAACGCCTACAGATATTATCTCTCCGCCATTTTCCGGCAGTTGGGCAGCGACAGTGCCATAGCCCACCGTCGGGCTAACGCCGTCTTCCAGCTGGAGACCAGGCTTGCCAAAGCATCCCGTAAGCTGGAAGACCTCCGCGACCCCATAAAAAACTATAATAAGATCACCCGCGCCTCCCTGCAACAGCTTTCCCCCTCCATCGATTGGGATGAATGGTTAAAGAATATAAATGTCAGCCCGCTGGACTCCTTCATCGTCCGCCAACCCGAATTTTATACGGCCCTGAATACGGAGCTGGCAATGACATCCCTTTCAGATTGGAAAAGCTATCTCCAGGCGCACCTCCTGCTGTCCTCAGCCCCCTTCCTCGATCAAAAGACCTACGCCAGTTATTTTCAATATCGCAAAACCCTTACAGGAGCCTCCATACCCAGGCCCCGCTGGAAAAGAGTGCTGGATGCGGAAGAAAGCGCCATGGGAGAGGCCCTGGGACAATTATTCGTAAAGGAATACTTTTCGGAAAAAGCAAAACAACGCTACAGCGACCTCGTCGAAGCCATCCGCAGCGCTTATAAACAAAGGATCGAAAACCTCGCGTGGATGAGTGACAGCACAAAACAAAAAGCCCTGGACAAACTAGCCCATATCACGAAAAAAGTAGGCTATCCCGATAAATGGAAAGATTTCAGCGCCCTGAAGATCGACAGAGGACCCTACGTCCTCAATATGCAAAGGGCCAGTGAATGGTGGTATAATAAAATGACAAGCAAGCTGGGGCGCCCGGTCGACAGGACAGAATGGGACATGTCCCCTCAAACATATAATGCCTATTATAACCCCAGTAACAACGAGATCGTCCTTCCCGCCGGCATATTCATCGTACCCGGGAAAAAAGATGAAGACCTCGACGACGCCTTCGTATATGGATATGCGGCAGCCTCCACCATCGGTCATGAAATAACCCATGGCTTCGACGACGAGGGGCGCCAGTTCGACGAGCAAGGCAATCTCCACAACTGGTGGCAGCCCGCCGATGAAGCCCAGTTCAAACAAAGAGCCGCCCGCATCATACGACAGTTCTCCGAATTCAGCCCCGTGGATACCCTCCATGTCAATGGCGACGCCACCCAGGGCGAGAACATCGCCGACCTGGGCGGCCTTCTGCTGGGATTGGATGCCTTCAGGCGCACCGCCGCCTACGCCAAAGGGGAGAAGATAGGCGGCCTCACCCCCCTGCAACGCTACTTCCTGGGATACGCCTACTCCTGGATGTACCAGGATAGAAAAGAAGTGCTGGCCACCCGCCTGCTCACCGACGTACACGCGCCCGCCAGGGAAAGGGTCAATGGACCCGTAGTCAATATCCCGGAGTTTTATGAAGCCTTCGGAGTAAAGGCAGGCGATAAAATGTACAGGGCCGACAGCCTGCGGGTAAGCATCTGGTAACAAAAAAAAGGCTTACACATTATGCGAAAGCCCCAGCCGCACCATCAGCTCATCCTTCCGCCGCACCGCCACTTCGATGACGGCGCCGTCTTCCATTTCCAGGTACCCACCCCTGCCACGCTGGTATCCATTGACATAGGACAGATTGACCAGGTGTGAATGATGCACCCGGTAAAACTTATTCCCGGGCAGCAGCTCTTCATATTCCAGAATGTTCTTGGAAGATATTATTTTACGCTTATCCTTTATGATGATATGGGTATAGCCGCGGTTGGCTTCAAGACGCATGATATCGGACACATTGACGAATACCACTCCATTTTTACCCGGCAACCCTATTTTAGGCATCTCCAAAGACAACTTTTTCATGCTTTGCAGAAAGCCATCCAGCCGCCGGTCAAAATTTTTCAGCTGGATATTCCGCTCGGCCCTGCTGACAGATTGCAGAAGCTCGTTGATATCAATCGGCTTTAACAGATAATCCAATGCGCTATACCGGAAAGCCTTCACCGTATATTCGTTAAAGGCGGTGACAAAAATTACCTCAAAGCGCGCCGGCCTTAGCCTGTCCAACACATCAAAGCCGCTGCCATAGGGCATCTCGATATCCATAAATACCAGGTCGGGATCCGTCTCGCGGATAAGCGCCTCTGCTTTATGAACATTACCAGCTTTGCCCGCAATGGATACATGGGGGCAGAATTCCTGTATCATCCCCTCCAGGATGATGACGTTGTTGGGTTCGTCCTCAACAATAACTGCTTTGATCATATTAAAGGTGTTTGAGTTTTTACGTACTGTATGGGAAAACAAAGTATTATCCTGGTTCCTGCGGCTTGGTGGTCGCCCGTCTCAATGTCCTCTACGTCTATTAACATAGGGACTGCCTTCGCCCGGTTCATCATTTCCACCCGCCGCGCCGTTAAGGTCATACCCCGCGACTGGTACTCTATGGGCGATAGGCTCTTATATTGTTGAGCCAGCTTCCTCCCTACGCCATTGTCTTCAATGATGCAGGTAAGGTGTAAAGCATCTTGCATGAACCGGATAGTGATCATCCCTTTATCATCCTCCCTGTATCTCAGTCCATGCCGGATACTGTTCTCGACATAAGGCTGCAGTAGCATGGGCGGTATCTGCCAGGTCATCCGGTTAATGTCAGGGCCAATGGTTATCTCATATCGAAAAGTATGGCCAAACCTTACTTTTTCCAGCTCCAGATAGCTGGAAAGATATCTCACTTCTTCGTCAATGCTGATCCTGGACCTGGAAGTAATTTCCAGCGTAAGTCGTATCAACCTGGAAAAATCCGTGATAAATTTATTAGCACCAACTACATCTTTCTCCATGACATATTTCTGGATGGAATTCAAACTATTGAAAATAAAATGTGGGTTCATCTGGGCCCTTAACGACATCTGCTCCAGCTCCGCCATCCGGTTATTGATGCTTATCTTCTCCGCGTTCTTGCGGTGCAGCTGCCGGATACGCAGCCATACCAATGCCCAAATCGTCCCGGCCACTATCAGCCCCATCAAAGTGACAAACCAGGTTTTCTCCCATAATAATTTTTCCACCGTGAAAGCGATATGAATAGGACGACTATCCACTCCAAACTTATTGGTGGCCGTGATCTCCAGCTCATACCCCCCCGATGGCAGGGTAGGATAGCTTAAAAAGGTCTCCCGGGTAGTTTGCCATCTGGCATTCAATCCTTTTAAGCGGTACCTGTAAGTAATACCGCCCGCGCTTCTGTAAGATATCCCTGCAAAATCCACCCTCAGGGAATTTTCCCGGTGAGGCAACAACAGGCCGGAAGTATCGTAGTTCCAGGTATGATGTCCGGCCTGGATGGATGTAATGCGCAGCTTGCAAAAAGAATTGTCGCCTGCCTGGTTAATGGAAAAATGGGTCAATCCATTGGCAGACCCTACATACACGTCATCTTTATTGACATAGATGACATTGATGATGTCCGAGCTTAAGCCATCTTCGCTGCCGAATTTGGTTATCCGGAAATGCCCGCCCTCCGGCTGCACCCGGTTCAGCCCCTTATCCGTTCCCACCCATATATCATTTCCGGAAATAAAAATAGTTCTGCTGAGATTGCTGGTAAGTCCATCCTTTTCTGTAATTGAATACAGCAGTCGTCCGTCCTTAATACCGGCTATTCCCTGTCCGCTGGTGCAGATCCATAAGGTACCATCAGGGGACCTTGTGACAGCGATGATCCTCGCCTTGAGAACAGGGTACATGTCTCCCCAAAAACGAGGTTTCTCACCCGGGATAATACTATACAATCCGTTGATGGTACCGATATAGAATACGCTGTCAACCTGTAGAGCGCAGGTGGATCTCTTTTCCCATATGACCGCCTGTTTGAAAAGGTCGGGATAATGAAGCAGCTCTATCCTTTCCATCGAACTGATCAATAATGTTTCGTTACAATGGGTAATCGTTTTGATCGCAGAACTCTCCACCAGGGAATCTTTATTATGGTGGTTCAACTTGACAAGACCGCCATCCGAGCCCAGCAATAAGTGGTTCTTATCAAGAGGCACAATGTTTAGTATTCTTTTCAGGTTATTACTGTGCCAAAAGCTTTTTTGCTTGCTGATCCGCTGCAGCCCCGGATCCGATCTCCATAAGCATGCGTGTTCCGTCCCGATGTACAGGGCGCCATCGATGTATTGGATACAGGTTACAGCTAAATTATTGTTCTCCCGGAAAGTAACATTCCTAAAAGCCAATGAACCTATTCTGAAAATGCCCCCACCGGCGCACATAAACCATAAGTTACCTTCCGTGTCGCGGAAAACAGCATTTACCGATTGTCCCTTCAGAAAATAGGCGGACAGTTTTCTCGTCTTCAGATCATACATAAATGCCCCGTCGGTGGTATTTAATGTAAAAAGGCTATCTCCTACTTTTGATAGTGTATTAAAATTGCGGGGGAACGGGAAGGCGAAAGCACCGCCGGATGCGGGAATGAAATACAAGGTATCTTCGTTCTGAAATATGTTTAAAGTAGATGTTAGCAGCGTGATATTGACGCTCCTCCCTACAAAATCCCTTCTCCCCGTATAGACAAGCCCTTTATCAATCGTGTATTGCCTGTAATCATCATCACGGGGTTCCTGTAAAAAAAAAGTAAACAATCTATCGCTGTTCAATCCACCGCCTATGGCAATTACGATGGGATTTCCGTTCATCTCCTTGATGGACCTGATCGTTTGATCAGGTCCTATCACATGCAGCCCATGCGCCTCCGTCAAAATAATATTCCCATATTTATCTTCCGTTACAGAGGTGACCTCGCCTGCCAGCGACATACGGTGTAGCACAGGATCATTATCCTGGTTATGCAATTCCCCTTTGTAATAATAACAGATCGAATTTCTGAACGGGACGATCCACACCCTGTTCCTGGAGTCGACAAATAACTTTATTATTTCATTGTCAGGCAGTCCGCTGGCCGTTGTGAAGTTCTTAAAGTGAGTGCCGTCAAACCGGCTCAGGCCACTCTCCGTCCCAAACCATAAGAAACCATCCTTATCCTCCGCGGCACAATACACCACCGAACCGGCAAGGCCGTCTTTTACATCATATTGCGTATAGCTGAATTCCTGTCCCCGGGAATGAAAAGCTGAAAAAAGGATAAGAATCAAAAACAAACAATAGCGCATAGTCTAACTAATTTACTGTTTTATGGGCACAGTTATCCGCAAATTCTACACGCTGGCGAACTTTTCCTCCACGCCTGCAAACCTACCCGCTTCCAGATGATGGTTTTCGCTAATTTATAGCACCAACCAATAAATCTATCATTATGAAAGGTACACTTTTACGCTACTCTTCCTGGCGAAGAGCACTACTCCCACTATGCTTCTTCCTCCTCGCCTCCCTCTTGTTATCCGCCCAATCCGAAACACATGACTTTATCACCTATGATACAGTGATCCAGTATCACTGTTTTCCTCCTAATCAGGGCATGGACGGTTGCACCGGTAACAAATTTATCCTTCGTATCAGCCGCCCCCGGAATTATTTCACGGCAGGCAATGCCGATACAGCATCGAGACCGTGGATACTCACCATGCCCGGAAGAGGCGAGGTCAAAACGCCGCCGGATACCAATCAACTGACAGTTTGGGGCCCTCACTACTGGTTGCAGCACGGCTGGGATGGCGGCGTACAGCTCAACAACGGCAAGCACTATCCTATCCTCGTCACCGTTATTGCCAGCAGCGCGGATGTGCGCCCCTGGTTCGTTCAGGCCCTGATGGATACCCTGATCAGGATCTATCATCCCAGGAACAACTCGTTGCACATGGCCGGTCTCAGCATGGGCGTTGAAGTCCTTGGATGGTACCTGGGCTATGAGATGACAGCCGGCGATGAGCATAATATGGCTAATGTGAGAAGCTTTGTAGACCTGGAAGGGCAATCGCCGGGTGACTATTTCGGCAGCAGCCCGATGACCTATCCCTCATTCTTCGGCCATTGGGCCAAAAAATATGGTGGCCGCTTCTTTGGACTGGCAGGCAGCCAGGATAGCAATCCCCCTTTCGAGATCTCGGAAAATATGAATGACAGCCTTTCCAATACGGCCTATTTTTCCTATGAATCATATGGAGGAGGCGGCCATTGCTGCTGGAACGCGATGTACGATCCCTCCGTCACCAATTGGAGATGTGTTGCGCCGGTCACGAATCCAAACCTGGGGCCGCCTTATTACCTCCATCCAGCTACGATGGGCACCTACTACGTCGACCCCACCACAGGCACCAACATCTTTCAATGGATGCTCCGCCAGGGCGACACTACCCTCGTCACTTCCAGTCCACCTGCCAACCAGCTCCCGGTAGCCAACGCAGGCCCTGACAAATCCATCAGGCTACCGCTCGATAGCGTCGTTGTCACCGGCTCCGGCACCGACTCCGACGGCACCATCGTCTCCTATGCCTGGACCAAGGCCTCCGGCACGGGTGGAACCATCACGGCGCCATCTTCAGCCACGACTACCTTCAAAGGATTGACCGCAGGCGTCTATAAATTTGCGCTCACCGTCACCGACAACAACGGGGGTACAGGGACAGATACCATGCAGGTCACCGTCGATACCGCTTATATACCACCCACTGTCACTGCAGGGCCGGATAAATTCGTCACCCTGCCCATCGACAGCGTCGTCCTTAACGGCAATGCCACGGGGCACGGCACCACCATCCATATTCTTACCTGGACCACTACCAGCGGCCCCAACAGCCCCACTATCGTCATGACCAACTCCAACATGACGGCAACCATCCACGGTCTGATCCAGGGCACCTATATTTTCACCCTCACCGCCACCGACAACCATGGACTGACCAGCACAGATTCAGTCACTGTCACCGTCAATCCAACCCCGGCTGCCAAAAGGGTATTCGTTGCACCAGGCGAATACCAGGTATTCTTCATCGATACCGCCAAACATCTCTATGCCATCGGGACCAACCTGGTGACACAAGGCGTCGGCGGAACAGGTACACCCGGAACGATCCTCCCCGTAGCGGTTCCATCCAACCTGACCTTCAAAACGGCAGCAGGCTGCCTCCACGGCGGCGCAGCAGTAGACAACAACGGAAATGTATGGGCATGGGGTGACAACGATCAGGGACAGGTGGGCAACGGCGCCACCTCTACGCAGGTACTAACGCCGGTGCAGATCACCACAGACTCCGCCGGCAACGCCTTCACAGGCGTCACCACTTTGTGCGCCTATTATTCAGGCAACGTCAGCCAGGGATGGTACGCCGTCAAATCCGACAGCACCCTTTGGGTCTGGGGACAAACATTAGGAGGAATGAGAGGCAACGGGACAACAGGCAGCACCGCACTTACAAGACCCGCACAAGTGCCCATACCCGGCAATAGGAAAGTCATGCAAATAGCCGCGGGCAATCAATTGATCGTTCTCTGCTCGGACAGTACGGTATGGACATGCGGAGGATCAAACACGCTCGCCCAAAACCTGGGATATGCGGCCACCGGCAACGATTACCTAACCTTGCATCAGCTTACCACACTATCCGGTATCAAGCTGATCGCCGGCGGAGCAAGCTTCAATTACGCCCTGAAATCCAATGGCACCTTGTACGGCTGGGGTTATTATGGCCACCATTTGGGCGGCACTGGCGGCGTCAACGCCTCGCCACTGGCCACGCCTACCGATCTCACCAGCAGACTGAACCTCCCGCACCCGGTAAAGGCCATCGCCGTCGACTTTGTATGCACACACGCTATATTGTCGGACAGCACCCTGTGGGGTTGGGGGGATAACGCACAAGGCGGCATCGGCATTGGCACGGAACTCAATTTTGCCACTACCACAGACCCCTACGCCTGGGACTACTACCCGACAGACCTGCTGCAGCAAGCTCCTGTACAGGTGACGACACGCAAAGATTTCGTGGCCATTTACACCGCCCAGCCCTTTGTAATGTTCGATTACGCCCAGACAGCAGATGGACAATTGTATTCCTGGGGAAGAAATAAAGGGGGCGTATTAGGCAATGGTATCGTAGGCTGCTCCTCCGACGTAGTGGCCAAATATCCCAATTCATGGGACGTCACCACCCCGACCCCGGTCAACCCGCTTTCAGTCACGAGCACCACCGTCGGCCCCTGCCCCTACTGCGTGGCGCATCCCACCACCTCTCCCTGTAATGGATGCTCGACAGGCTCGGCCATTGCCTCTGCTGCAAAAACCAATACGGCGGCAGGATTGACTACTGACGGAACGGGTCATACGCCCAGTCAGTTCCAGGTTTATCCAAGCGTCGCACAGGACAACCAGGAGCTTCATCTGATGATCAACAGCGATAAAAAGGGCCCGCTGCTCATCAGCCTCTATGACATGAATGGCAAGCTGGTAAAAATCCTGCGCCTGAATAAACCGGACGCTTATTTCAATCAAACATTCAATACAGGCCACTTGCCGGCCGGCACCTATGTGGTAAAAGCCCTCATAGGCGACAGCGGACAGCTTATAGCAAAATTCATCCGACTATAACCAAAAGAAAAGAGTCCTTTCCCATCCGGGAAGGACTCTTTTTTTATTCATATATCTATTTAAGTCTCTCTACCAAAACACCGTATACAACGCCGCCAGCAACCCGCAGATGATCAACGCCCCCACAGCAAAGCTGGGATTCACCTTGAACATCTTCTTATCCACCTCCAATCCATGTGGCTGCACTCCCTTCTTATTATCCCTCATACTGATAAAGTACATGGCAATAAGACAGATGATAAATACAAATCCCATTCTGTCCAGGAACGGTATCTCATACACCCCCTTGTCATTCGCCTTGGCAAACCCGAAAGGCGCCAGGAACGAAAGGTTGGCAAAAAGAGGAAGGAACTTAAAGAAAAATGCGAAAGCCACCCCGCCGATAGTTGCAAACATAGCAGCGTTGGACGTCGTCTTTTTCCAGAAAAAGCCCAGGATGAACATCGCGAATATCCCCGGTGAGAAAAACCCGGTATACTCTTGGATGAACTGAAATCCGCCTTTCTTATCGATACCCAAAAATGGAGAGATAATAATAGCAATGACCATCGCCGCAACCACAGTAGCTCGTCCTACCCACACCTGCTTCCGCTCATCAGCCTCAGGATGCAACCGCTTCTTGTAGATATCCAGCGTAAATATAGTCGAGATACTGTTGACCTTCCCCGCCAGCGATGCCACCACCGCCGCCGTCAGCGCCGCAAAAGACAGCCCCTTCAATCCGGGTGGCAGCAAATTCAGCAACACCGGATAAGCCCTGTCCGGGTTCACTTCCCCGCCCTGGATCATCTCCGTATTGAAAACATTCTGCTTGTACAGCAGGTAGGCCGCAATACCCGGTATCACCACGATCACGGGCATCAGCATCTTCAAAAAAGCGGCAAAAAGAATACCCCCGCGCGCCGTCTTCAGGTCCGCACCCAGGGCCCGCTGCGTAATATACTGGTTGCACCCCCAATAGTTCAGGTTCACGATCCACATCCCCCCGATCAGCACCGTAAGTCCGGGCAGGTCCATATAATTCGGATTGTCCTTCTTGAAGATCATATGGAAATGATCGTCCGCATGCTCCGTCAGCAGCTTCAATCCATTGAATACCCCCTTCGTTCCAAAATGCTCCGCCACCAGGTCCAGGGCGATATACGTAGTGACAAGCCCGCCCAGGATCAGGAAGAACACCTGTATTACGTCCGTATACCCGATGACCTTCATGCCCCCCAGCGAAATGACGATGGCAAAAGCCGCCAGGCCTAGCATACAGGCCGTGAAGTTCAATCCCGAAATGCTGCTGACCGCCAACGCACCCAGGTAAAGAATGGAAGTGAGATTCACTACCACATACAACAACAACCAGAATACCGCCATGATCATCGCTACCGTGCCATTATACCGCTGGTTCAGGAACTGCGGCATCGTATAGATCTTATTCTTCAGATATACAGGTATGAAAAAAATGGCAACGATCATCAACGTGGCTGCCGCCATCCATTCGTACGTCGAGATCGCCAACCCCATCTTGAACCCGCTGCCGCTCATCCCGATGAACTGCTCCGCGGAGATGTTCGACGCGATCAGCGAAGCCCCGATGGCCCACCAGGTCAATGAACCCTCCGCCAGAAAGTAATCCTTGGTATTGGTCTGGGCCGTCTTCTTCCGCTGATAGACCCACCAGCCATATAATGCGACAATAACGAAGTAGATGAGGAAGACAATGTAATCGCGGGTCTGTAACATTTGCATATAGCAGCGACGGTTTTGTTTTGTGTGCCGGGTATGGATTCCCCGAAAATAATATTCGTAAAAATAGGGTAACCGGCCAATTATTCATCGATCCGGCCACCCTTTTTATGAATTAAAACATATTAAAACACATTAAATATAGCGGTTGATCAGGTTCTCCAGGTATTCCTGCCGCCCGCTCACCACCTTAGGCTCGCCATTAGCGACGGCATATTCCCGCAGATCCTCCAGGGAAAGTCCGCCCTTCTCATAAGCAGCCCCCTTGCCACTGTCAAAGGAGGCATACCGGTCAGCACGGATCTTCTTATACTCGGACTGACGGAGGATCGTATCCGCCACCAGCAGGCTGCGGGCAAATGTGTCGATACCCCCGATATGCGCATGGAACAGGTCCTCGGGGTCCGTGGAGTTCCGCCGGATCTTGGCATCGAAATTAATGCCTCCGCCCTGGAATCCACCGCCCTCCAGGATGATCAGCATCGCCTCCACCAGCTCGTTGATATTGTTGGGGAACTGATCCGTATCCCAGCCATTCTGGTAATCCCCCCTGTTGGCATCCATACTGCCCAGCATACCCGCATCCACCGCCACCTGCAGCTCATGGGTGAACGTGTGACCGGCCAGCGTGGCGTGGTTAACCTCGATATTCAGCTTAAAGTCCTCCAGCAGATCATATTGCCGTAAAAAGCTGATCACCGTGGCGCTGTCGTAGTCGTACTGATGCTTGGTAGGCTCGCAAGGCTTGGGCTCGATAAAGAACACGCCCTTGAATCCCTGCTTGCGCGCATAGTCCTTGGCCGTATGGAGGAAGCGCGCAAGATGCTCCTGCTCCCGCTTCATATTCGTGTTCAGCAGGCTCATATATCCTTCCCTTCCGCCCCAGAACACATAGTTCTGTCCTCCCAGCGCAATGGTGGCATCCAGCGCCGCCTTCACCTGCGCCCCCGCATGGGCCAGCACGTGAAAATCAGGATTGGTGGCCGCTCCATTCATATAACGACGGTTGGAAAAAAGATTGGCAGTCCCCCACAACAGCTGCACCTTGCTGGCCGCTTGCTTTTGCCTGGCATATTCCGTCAGCGTCTGTAACCTTTTCTCGTTGTCCGCTACATCATTGGTGTAATCCACCACGTCCACATCGTGAAAACAATAAAAAGGCAGGTCCAGCTTGGTGATGAACTCAAAAGCAGCATCCATCTTGTCCTTCGCCCGAGCCACCGCATCCCCTTTCTCATTCCACCCATAAAGATGGGTAGGCTCGCCGAAAGGATCGGCGCCATTGCCGCAGAATGAATGCCAGTAAGCAACGGCAAATCGCAGATGCTCCTTCATCGTCTTGCCCGCAACAGTCTTTCCCGCATCATACCAACGATAGGCCAGCGGATTGTCCGTCTGAGGCCCTTCATATTTGATCTGTCCTATTCCTTTAAAGAATTCTTTGTCTCCTGTAATAACTGGCATAGCTGTTTATTTTCCGTTTACAAATATTTATTTAACACTTCTTTCCATCGCTGATACAATCCCTCATACTCGCCCGCACGCACCGGATCCACCCTCTCCAAAGGCAACCTGCCGGCAAATGCCTCTTTCCCGCTGCGGAAGATCCCCGCGCCGATGCCCGCCCCCAACGCAGCCCCTACGCTGCCATCGCTGTCATACAGCTCCACGGGCGTCTGGGTCGCATTGACAAAAGCTTCGGTAAATACGCTGCTGAGGAACATATTGGCCCTCCCCGCCCTGATGACGGACGGGTTCATTCCCCCTTCCCGCATAATGTCCAGGCCGTAACGAAAGGCAAAAGCAATCCCCTCCTGCCCCGCCCGGTACAAATGCGCCGCACCATGCTGGTTCAGGTCGATATGCTGGATCTGCGCGCCAATGATCCGGTTATTAAAGATCCGCTCCGCACCATTGCCAAATGGTAAGACCACCAACCCCTCGCTCCCCGGCCGGATAAGCGCCGCCTCCCTGTTCAAAGAAGCATAATCCGCTCCGCCGCCCGTATGGTCCCGGATCCAGCGGTTAAGGATCCCCGTCCCATTGATGCACAGCAACACCCCCACTCTTTTCTCTTTCTCCGTATAATTGACATGGGCAAAGCTATTCACCCGCGAAGCAGGATCATATACCAGACGATCGCTCACCCCATAGATCACGCCGGAAGTACCCGCCGTGGCAGCCACTTCTCCCGGCTCCAGCACATTGAGCGATAAGGCATTGTTGGGCTGGTCCCCCGCCTTATAGGTCACAGGGATACCTTTCTTCAACGACAATGCCTGCGCCACCTCGGCCTGCAGCTCCCCATGAGCGCTGAATACAGGCTGTATAGCAGGGATGAGACTTTTATCAAAACCAAAATAGTTGAATACATCTTCCGATAGCCCGTCCTCCTGGAAATCCCAGAATATGCCTTCCGACAAGGCCGGTATGCTCGTAGTGACCTCGCCCGTGAGCCGCAACGCTATATAATCCCCCGGAAGCATTATCCGGTCGATCTTCTCATAGATCCGGGGCTCCTGGTCCTTCACCCAGGCCAGCTTCGCCGCCGTAAAATTTCCCGGCGAATTCAGCAGGTGTGACAGCGACCGCTGCTCGCCAATGGCGGCAAATGCCCCATCCCCATAAGGCACCGCCCTGCTGTCGCACCAGATGATGCTATCCCGCAGTACCCTCCGGTCCTTGTCCACTGCCACCAGCCCATGCATCTGGTATGCAATACCGATGGCCGCAATGTCCCCGGGATCATACCCCCCCGAACCATGCGCCTTCCGGATCGCCTGCTGAACATATTCCCACCAGGTCTCCGGCGACTGCTCCGCCCAGCCCGGCTGGCGCGTGAGAATGGTCGCCTCCGTCTCAGGATATTGCGCCGTCACCAGCGTCCGCTGCGTCGTAGCATCCACTACAGCCACTTTTATTGAAGAAGTTCCAAGATCTATTCCTAATAGCAGCATGCCGTTCGTTTTTTAAAAGCCCGTAAATATATATTGATTTTCCGAAATTGCAACCGATTGCAGTCTATTTTTATCGCTATATTTGCTCCTACACCGCTTTTATGGAGTCAAATAAAGACGTCACCATTTACGATATTGCCAGAGTCCTGAGCCTTTCCCCCGCTACCGTCAGCCGTGGCCTGAAAGATCATCCCGCCATCAATATAAAGACACGCAAAAAGATCATGGACATGGCCAGGGAAATGGGCTACCGGTCCAACAACTTCGCCAGTAACCTGCGCCGCCAAAAAACGAATACCATCGGCATCATCGTCCATGAGCTGAAAAGCCAGTTCATCAGCTCCGTACTGGCAGGCATCGAAAAGGTCACCGCCGGGTCCGGCTACGACCTCATCATCGGCCACTCCTCGGAAGCATATAATAAAGAAGTGGCCAACGCCCACAATCTCTTCCACAAACGCGTGGACGGCCTCATCGCCTCCCTCGCCTTCGACACCAAAGACCTCGCGCATTTCACCCCTTTCGTCCAGAAGAATATCCCCATCGTCTTTTTCGACAGGGTGGAAGAAGTCCCCTATGGCACCCGTGTCATCATCGACAACGTGAAAGCTGGCTACGAAGCGACTGCCCACCTGGCCCGGCAAGGTTGCCGCCGCATCGCCCACCTGACAGCCAACCTGGGACGCAACGTCTACGCCGGCCGCCTGAAAGGCTACCAGCAGGCACTGGCAGACCACCACCTGCCCTTCGACCCCAGCCTCCTGCTGGTGAATGACCTCAGCGAAGCCGCCGCCATCCGCTCCGCACGGGAAATACTGGAAATGGACCAAAGGCCCGACGGCATCTTCATTACGAATGATTTTTGTGCGGCAGTATTTCAGCAGTCCCTGAAAGAGGCAGGTTGCCGCGTTCCCGAAGACATCGCCGTTGTAGGTTTTAACAATGACGTCATCGCCAGGATCATCGACCCCAAACTCACCACGATCAACTACCCCGGGGAAGAAATGGGAGAAAAAGCCGCTCGCAGCCTCCTGGACCAGATGGCCGGCCACATATCCGCCCGCTCTACGGATACTATTATAATTAAATCAGAACTGATCGTCAGAGGTTCATCTTTGAAAAGCTCATCCCTTACTCCGGCGCGATAACCACACCGCCACGCCCACACCTACCAAAACTAAAACCAGCATCGCACCCACCACATACCCTCCCCACCCTCTGCCGGTCCCACGCACTACCGCCCCCTTCTTCATTGCCGGCGTCTTCCCGATATAAATGCTCGCCGCCCAGAAATAAGGCAGCAAATGCTCCCTGTCATTATCCCGTATAAAATCAAGCTTCGCCTGCTGCAACGCCTCATCACCCGCCATCCCCTCATTCAGATGCTTATAGAACAGCTCCATTATCCGGTACGTTGCGGCTTCGTCTATCTGCCAGAGATTGGTCACTGTCGCCGGAATGCCCGCTGCGGCAAAGCCCCTCGCAAGGCTGAATACCCCCTCTCCCTGCCGGTGCTTCCCCGTCCCCGTATTGCATGCCGATAGCACCACCAGGCGCGTGCGCAACCTGCCCAGTGACTGCAGCTCGGTGAGATGAAGAACGGAATCGCATAGGTACAACACCGGTTCCTGCTCCGTACTGTCAGCATAGGCATGCGAATACAAATGCACCACCGCGTATTGAGGCAGCTCCGAAAGGAACTCCT
This sequence comes from Flavitalea plasmicola, assembly GCF_030546645.1. Taxonomy (GTDB): domain Bacteria; phylum Bacteroidota; class Bacteroidia; order Chitinophagales; family Chitinophagaceae; genus Puia. The sequence goes on along the minus strand of NZ_JAUOTO010000004.1, from coordinate 114,174 downwards.
GCTTCGTAGCATGTTCCTTCACCAGCAGACGGGAAGAAGAAAAATAAGCCCCTATATTTTCCAGCGAATGGTCCGCACCGGTGAGAGAAGGCAGCCGCAGGTAAGGTCGGTAAGCAACAGGAGCGATTCCCAGCAGATCGCTGGACAATGTCCCCTGATCATACTTTTCCTTCATCAGAAAATTGGCGGAATACGCATAGCTGAAAGCGTGGCGTTTTAGGAGAAAACTGGTGTCTGCAGCCGGGTCCGTCAGCAACAGGTCAAAGGGAATGAATTGATCGTCCGGCGACAGGATCACACTCCGGGTAGGAATGGAAAAAATATGGAAAAGGGTATCATACAGCAGGTAGGCCAGCTGTCGCCAGCGTGGATAATGCTGGTTAAGCATTCCCCGGTCTGATGTCAACGCCAGCAGTTCACGGGCCGCGGAGGCGTAGCCGGCAAAACGCACGCGCCGCATCTGCACACTGTCCGGGGTCAGCGCCAACGCATAGACCACGCTGTCCGTCGTAAAATATTCCACCAGTGAACGCTGTCCTTTCAGCAGATCCCGATAGACCTCTCCCGTGGTATGAACAGTCGTATCGTATTTATAGCTGTAATAGGCCGGATGCTTCAGCTCGAGCTCATGGATGAAATTACCCAACGTCTCCCGCGTGGCTGATATCTCCCGCAATACTTCGTCATAGCTCGAGCTCTTCTCCGAAATGGTCGACGCCTGCTGTTGCAAGGATTGTAGCTTCACCCGCAACCCGTCCTCCCTGTCAAGATCTGCCTTCGGCAAATATTTTTTTGCCCCCAGCTCATTGAGCTTGTCGTTTAATAAGGCTGCCCTGCTTTTTTCGAAGAAAAAGAAAGCGTCCTCGGAGCTGCCCAGCCGGTAACAGGTCTCTATCGCATTGGCATACATCTCCCTGGTCTTCACTCGCCAGAAGAGCTTCGACTGATCATTGTACTGCCGCCACCGCATCTGGTCCACCATCTTGTCCGCAATGCGGTAGGTTTCCAGGGCTGTCACCAGCAAGCCCCTGTCCTTCTTTTTTTTGCTCAGCTCCAGGAGAGATTCGCCTTTGTTGGCAAATAAGGAATAGACATAATAATCATCTCCCGTAGTCGCCAGGAGACCCGGGGAAGGATTATGGTCGATAGCACTGTCCGTGAATTGTATAGGCAGGGCCATCAGACCCTTCTGGTAATACGCCAATGCCTGCTGAAATCGTTGCCGCCTCCAGTAAGCCACTCCGATATTGTTGTATAGGCCCGCCACCATATACGGGTCCCCAACCCGGCTGGCCAGCATTATCCCCCTAAGGTAAACATCGACGGCTTTCTCCAGCTCATGCAGGTCCTTGTCATACAAAAAGCCAAGATCCATCAGGTCTCGCGCACACTGGGAAAGGTTCTGTTGCTGGAAGTTCAGCTCGAATGCTTTTTTATAATAGCCGGCCGCCTCCCGCGACTCTTTCCGCGTATTCAACAATCGGGCATAGATCGAATAGCTGGTGGCAAGCCGTTCTGCCGGCATATCTTTGCGACTGAGCGCCTGGATGGTCTTTTTGACATTTTTCTCCGCCTCCTCCGTCTGACCCAATGCCAGCTGGGATTGGGCCTTTTGTGTCAGCAGGATAATGTCGAACAGGGTATCTCTCATCTGTCCGGACAACCGCATCCCTTTATCAGCCATCTCAATGCTGCTGGCATAGTCCGCCATCTGGTAAAAAGTAAAAGCCTTTTGTTCATAGGCCATCAATACTATATAGGACTTTTCCGGGATTGGGCTCCCCACGGTGATACAGCTGTCAAAATACTTATTCGATTCTGTGAATAGGTACAGCAGAACATAGTAGATCCCCAGGTTGTAATAGGAATGCGTGAGAAAGGCCTTTTGCGCTCCGGGCCTGCCGCTGCCATTGATAGCAATAGCTTCCCGTGCATAACGGATGCCTTTTTCTACATCGCCCGCCTGCCTGTATAGATCCCCCAGCCTGTGCAGGATCCGCGCCAGGATACTGTCCCGCAAAGAAGTACAGCGGGTATAGGATATCTCCAAGGCAGACAGAGCCCTGATCTTTTCACCGACAGGATCCTCACTCCCTTCGATGGCCTTTATTTTATCCATCCAGGCTGCCGCCTGGGGCGGGCATTGCGCTGCCGCCCTGCTGCCACACAACAGGTAGACAAAGATGAACACACAGGCAGTTAAAGGCAGCCTTCTTATGGTCGGCATCCGGTGGATGGTAGTTTTATCTGGGTATAATATATTTTCCTCCTCGTATGAGCCCTCCGGTGATAAGAAGAGGACTGGTGAAAATGATCTGTGGAATACCTCCACGCCCACCTATCTGCGCTAATTTCGTAAAGACCTGCAGCTTGTTGATGCCGGGCAGGTACATCGCTTTAGGCAGGTAGGCCCCGATCTTCCCGCTGGCAACGGCCGTCGCAAAGGACGATCCGCTGATATACTGCGCAGGATACGTAAACGGTTCCAGGAACTTCATATGGTCGGGCGTGACAGAGTCGGCCTTCACGCCAAGGTCCGCATAGACCGACGAATGATTTTGAGTGGGGCTGACGATTAATCCGTTCGTTGTTGTCGCGGTGATCACATTGTTGTTCCCCGTACTGAGACAGCCTGGATAAAAATTGTGGATGGCCAGGTCACGGAGTTCGAAAGGTGACAGATCGATATGCAAACTGTCATGATAGATCTGCCACGCCAGCTTGTCTTCACTGTCGATCTTATTACCCGCCGCCGTTATGAAGAGGATACCGCGTTGAGGCAGTATCTTGGTGATAAGACTGTCCAGGTAAGGATGGGGATCCTGGTAATAATAGAAGCCCCAGCTTGCATTAATGATATTAGCCCCTTTCTTGATGGCATAATGGATGGCGCAGATGCTGCTGAACAGGTCCCCATAACCGCTGGCATCATGGGTCTTCAGGCTCATGATCTGCACGAAATTACGCGGTGAGTTCACAAACTCCTGGATGATATAATTGCTTACCAGCGTGCCATGCAGACTATGGTTGTCGTCGTGTATATTGTTGTTGTTTGCGATAAAATTCCATCCGGCGACATCATTCACATAACAATTCCTGTCCGCGTCGCTGCCGTTGTTTCTTTCATCTTTATTCCGCCACAGGTATTTGCCGTTGATGAAATTCGCCGTATCGACACCCGTGTCCAGCACTGCAACGATAATGGTATCCTTGCCGGCTCCGCTGACAGCGCCTTTGCCTGCCGAGCGGTTCGGCATGTTCATCGAGTCGCGAAGCGCAGCCGTGGAATCCACGGGTCCCTTGTTAAAATAATTCAGCGAATACGTCGCCAGCGAGTCATCCCCCACTCCCTTGGTCCCCCCCCGGCCCGAGCCGCCCGAGACGCCATCTCCGTGAATGACAGTATGGATGTCCTGACCGCTCCATAATTCTACATAGGAATCGCAGGCATTACATTTGCGCACCGAGGTGATCTGGATGCCCTGCGCCTGGATTGTCTGCCTGATCAGGTTCGTCTGTGCGTCAGTAGGAGGTTTCTTGTATAGGACCAGCAGCTCATTCTTACGGAATATGGGCTCGGATACATCCCGGCCCTGCCCATTCCATCGGATGGGTCTTGTATCCTTAAGCTTTCTGCCGGGTCCGCAGGAGATCATAGCCAGCAAAAAAATGAGCATCAGGCATGTGGAAGCCCTGCGTAGATTTTTTTTCATAGATGAGTTTAAATTTATCTTTCTAAAGATCCCTGATCCACTTCTCCGCCTGCTCATTACCCGGAAGCCTTTTATCCACAACTTCCTGTAGGAGCCGTTTTGCCTCCTGCCTGTCGCCGCCGGCAGATCGCTTCATAAGGGTGATAGCTTTATAGAAAGGCCCGGGGTTGGAATATAGGTCCTGCCGCATGGCCAGTGAGTCGAATTGAACAAGGGCCTTGTCATAATCGCCCTTCACCAGCCAAAGGATACCCAGGTATTTCCGGGCCTCGATATTCCGCCCGTCTTTCCGGATAAGCGCCGAGAACAAAGCCGCAGCCTGCTCATAGTCCTTTTTATTATAAGCGTCGAGCCCCAGTTGAAGGCTGTCACCGCCCCCGCTCATGGTCACCGGCAAAGCCGATAAATGACCGTCGATATAGCCTTCCGCCAATGCCCGGGTGCCGCTGACCCTGAAAAAGGCCCACCATCCCACGAACAGCAATAGGCAGGCCGCCGCCACAGATATATACGGCATCAGCTTGCGGACCAGCGATGGACGGCTGACTGAAGTCCTGGATAATGTATGGTACAACTCCTGGAATTCCGCTTTCTTCTTTTCCCGCAGCTCATCCCGCAAAAGTTGCCGGGTTGACACATAAAAAGCTACCACGCTGGCAAACTCCTTGTCTGTCTCACACCGCCCTTCAAAGGACGACCGCTCCTCCGCAGGCAGCTCGCCGCGAAAATAACGGTCTATATAGTCCAGCGTTTCTTCCATATTAACTTTCTATTCCAAGTACCTTTTCTCTTAACCTTCCCAGACAACGCAACCGGGTCGTCTTCACCACCTCGGGCGATTGATAATGCATTTGCAGGGCAATCTCCCTGTCATTGTATCCATCCTCGAACAACAACAACAATTCCCGGCACTTGTCTCCCAACTCTTTCAGCTTCTGCATCAGCAACCCCTTTTCACTCTTCTCCACCAGTTGCTGCACGATCGTCCGGGCCTTATCCGGCAAGGACATTACCAAAGGGTCCAGCTGCAAGGTATCATGCACCATCCTCTTATGAGTCGTATTTTTCCTTACAAGATCAACACATTTATTCATAAAAATCTGGTACGCGTAGGTTTTCAGGGAACTACGTCCTTCAAATCGCTGACTAATAACACCTTCAATAACATTTATGATCGTGTCGGAATAGGCGGAGGCGCATTCTTCCTCGGAGAGCCGGTATTTTCGGACGCCCTGCATGACAAAGTAAAAAAATTGTTCGTATAGCTCCTTCTCAGATACCCTCCGCAGAACTCCCCCGGCACGAAGGCCTTCGATCAGCCTCCCCTCTGTGCTATGTTGCTTTTCGGTCCTTAATATTGTCAATAGCGCGGCAATATGAATTAATTATTTAATGCGGAAAAGGTACAAAAAAATAAACGAAAAAAGTCCCCGCCCCATTTAAAAAAACTTTCCACCCTTGTTTCCCTGCTGATCCCCTGCTACGACTGATCATCTTACAAAGCATTTCCATGAACCAATTTATCTACAGGTGTATGAGAACACGTTTCTTCCATCTCCCCAAACTATCCTGCCTGGCCGTAGGTATCCTTCTTGTTACAGCAGCCTTCCCCCAGAACAATTACAGTGGCCTGCTGAACAAAGATCTTACTCCCGATATGAATGGAGGCCAGCTCATCGGCAGCGTCCTGGACCGCCTCCTTTACGGAGCGGGTTTTTCGGGCAGCATCACTACCGTGAAGGTACTGGACGATGCGGACGTCTCCCTGACCGTAAGCATCAATTATGTGGGATACACGGAAGGATATATGCTCGTTTCCCTGACAGACGGGTCCATGAATGCCCTGCCCGGCTTCCAGCCGCAGAAGATCCCCATAGACAGGAATAATAAGGCAGTGGAAGTCAAATTACAGCTCGACTGGAACGCCTTTCCCCGGGATAAACCTTTCACCGTGCCCAAACTGGTAGTGCTCGTCTCCAAAGACGATAAAGGCGCCCACGGCATACGTACCTCCTTCAGGCTGGATAAGAAATTCAATAACCCCCTGACAGCGGAAAATACGGTCATTCCCGCTGCACTTATCCCCATAGGTAGCGCCGCTTCCCTGCCTGCCACCCTGCCTGCTTCCGGCGGCGCCCCCCAGCTGACCCTGCCACAGCGCAACGTATACGAAGTCATTAAGAACAAACAGATGTACCTGCTCAAAGTGGACACCCAGGTCGCTAAGCCCAAGCCCATCGCCGCACAACCCGCCGTCATCAAAACCACAGGCACCAGCCAGCCCATGGTCCACATGGTTGCCTCAAGGAAATTAGTAAACCCCGACATGAAAGCTGTTTCCGTCCTCCATTTCCCCCTGCAACCCGCCAGCCCCGCACCGGTGCCTAACAAAGACCCACAGGGTCCGCAGGACCAGCCGCTGTCCTTCTGGGGAGACTTCATTTATTCCGACGTCGATTTCGAAAGCCAGGACAAGATCACCAGCGTAAGCCTGAACATATACCCCGACAAAAATCGCAGCTCAGGTATCTTCTATTACCTGCCGATCGCTTATGACATCAAATACGACGCAAGTAAGGGTTTCTACTTCAACATGGACTATGGCACGGCCAGGACCGATGGTTCCGACAGTAAGGTCCGTATGTCAGGTACCCTCGCCTCCGGCATCAGCCTGTATGAAGTACAGTTCATCAAGAACCTGATGGACGCCTACAATGTCCAGAACCCTGGCCTCAACCTGCAAAAACCCCTCCCCCTCCCCATCAGCGAACCTCCCGTCATCACCCTCGGCGACGAGCTGAAAAGCTTCGGCATCACCGATGTGCATATCAACAATGCCAGCTCCATCACCGATCCGGTGGAGTTTTCCTGGACGACGGACGGCACGACGGCGGCCGAGCTGGAAAACCTCCTGAAAGCCAACAGCGGCATCGTAGGGAAAATGCAGATCAAACCCCAGGGATCAGGTCTGGCAGTGCAGGAGATCCCCGTACGCATCCGCCTGATCGACGAGCACACCTTCGGCCGCTTCAATATGACCCCCTCCGATTTCAGGTCCGGCAACTGGCGGAACGAAACCCCCTTCCCCCTTCAGCTGAAATACCTCCATTGCATGATCATCGATAAGAACAGGGACGGTAAGGAAGGCCCCATCATTTACTCCTGGAACCTGGGAGACCTGACCATCCCCTCGAAAGGACAGGTAAAATTCAATACAGCAGCGATCCCCCAATGGCTGGACAACTACAAAGGCAAACAGGCCCGTCTCTGGCTCGACTACAATCTGATTGACTCCTGCTCCGCCTGTAATGAAGCTGTCTTTAAGACCATCCTCTCTTCCGTCACCCGGCCGCAATTGTCGGATATCGTATTCAGGATCATCCCTTTCTTCGAAGACCAGAAAATTTCCTACATGGACATCGAAATGAGGTCCATACAAGGCGATCCCGCCGGCAAGACCCTGACAACCTTTACACCCGTACACATCACCCGCGACAGCGCCGATTATTCAGCCGGCAAGATCTACCTCCCCCCGGGGACCGACCCGGCCTTCGACTACAGGGTGACGGTTGTGACGAAGGAAGGCGCGGAAATGAAGTCCGACTGGATCACACGCAATTCGCTCAGCGTCCCCTTCGGAAGCTTCCAGCTAAAAGAGTTGTTCCCTTCCTTTAAATGATCCTTCATCCTGTAAATACGCCATGATGATACGATATGCACTGTTCCTATGCCTTGCCCTGCTGGTCCTCGGCTGGCCGGAAAGCTCGGAAGCCCAGCCTGATTTCAACAACGCCCGGCAGGCAGCCAACATAACATTCTTTCAGGACATAAAACAAACAGCCGTGTACTACTATTTGCCAGGCAGCCTCGCCATCGGCCGGACTGCAGAAAAAAAACCAGACCTCTCCTTCATCCTGATGCGTTACGCCGGCTCAGCCTCCTACAACGACGAAGGGAAAAAACAATTCCGCAATATACTTACCATCAGATTGCTGATGAAGCCCGTCGACGCAGATTCGCTGAGAAAGGCCCGGCAGCTGTTACAGCAGTCCTACCCTTCCGTACAATTGAAGCCCCTGCCCATCAGCCAGGTCGAAGCCATGATCGTCTTCACGCCCGTAGGCGCCCCCGATTCAGCCCGGTTGGCCCGGAAAGGAGAAATGGCCGCCGAGAACGACGCCGGCTATACCACCTCGGCCACCTACTGGCAGGAACGCTATTTCACCCTGTGCCTGGATAATAACTCAGCAGACCTGCTGGTGCAGGCTTTTTCCAAAAATCTCACGGTGATCAGCTTTATGTATGCCTTTTATTCCAAAGGCCGCACGTCGAAAAACGCCCTCGACATCAGCGGCTATGGTTCGCTGGACAATACCCTGAAACAACAGCTGAAAGCCGCCGCACCCGATAGCTCGGAAGCCGACAGCCTCCATGAATGCATTGTAAAAAGTGATGCTTTCCCCATCAATATCGACACCGCCGAAAACCCTGACCTGATCCGTAAGATCGACATGAACGATGTCACCCCTCCCGGCTATGCCGTCGTGAACGTTCGCAATTACGATTTTGCCAATCATCTCCGTTCCGATCTCTATGAAAAGACCGTAGACCTGGAAGCCACAGGCGCAGGCGGCGATCCCGTCAGTCTCTCCGTAAGCTTTAACAGGAAGAACACGGACGTCACATCGGTGAACTTCCGCTTCAAATACGCAGTAAGGCTGGACAGGCCATACCGCTACCGCGTCCGCGAACTGCTCACGGACGGCCAGGAGACCATTTCCGGCTGGAATACCGTCAACGTCTGGTCTAACCTGCTGGATGTCACCACCCGCCCAAACACAGATAATCAATAAACACGCTCATATACAAACGAAAATTGTTCATTTTCATAAAGCCATCATCATGAAAAAGATCTTTCTTACCATTGTCGCGCTGGGATATTTCCTGGTCGCCTTCTGTATCCCCAAATACGGCGATGGAGGGTTGCTGCTCAAAGGCATTCAGCTCCTCCAGGACAATGAGGACAACAACGCCTATTATTACATCCCCCGCTATCCACGGATGGCCAGCCATGACGACGGCTCCTATGAATTCATGTTCATCAAATACATCGGCAAAGGCAGTTCCGGCCCCAACGGCGGTCTCTTTCACGCGCTCATCGAATTCACCATGCCCGCCGATGAGATAGAAAAACTGCAGGACACCCTGCGCACGGTTTTGAAGAACCAGAATGCAAAGATCGTCGGGCCCGTGCCCATCCAGCAGGCCGTGAACGATGGCGACAAAGGCGTAGCCAGCTTCCAGATCGTCTCCTCTATATTGAATAATACCACCGGCCCAAACCCCTTTACACAAAGCGTCGTCACCTCCGGCTTTGCTCCTTTTCTTCCCGGCTCCAAAGCAGCCATCGCAGCCCGCCTGAGCCAGGAAGGCGCCACCCTGCTCTGGGAGTCGCTGACGGGCAAGACCTCCGACGTATCCGTATCCCTCAGCGGTTACTACGAGGCCGTCGTGAAAGCCTACAATGCAAAAGTGACGGCAGACATGACCACCATCTATAAACATTACAGCCGGATCAGCAATTACCAGGAAGGCTTTACAAGAGACCAGATGCAGAAGATCTCGGACTCCTTGCTGCAAAAACAAGAGCTAAAGATCGAATCCTTCGACAGAGGCGCCGCCCTGGGCGTAAAGACGGACGACATGAAAGCCATCCTGAGCCTGGTCACCGACAAACTGATCGAGCTGATGTTCGACGCCAAAGCCGGCTGGGCACAAACACCTACACGCGAAGTAGCCGTGGAAGCCGACCAGATCAAGGGCCGGCAGGACAGGGGATGGTTCAGCTCGACTTTCGGCGGATCCGAAAATACCCCCTATTATTCCGACAACCAATTCGTGCTGAAAAGACGCGAAGACATCCGCACCAATACCTTTTACCTCGACCTCACCCAAACCACCACCATCAAAGTCCCCATATATACCTCCGGTAATCTGGCAGGCGTATACGATGCCATGGCCAAACAAGGCGACCAGGTGCTCAATGGCTGCTTCAAGATCGTCAACCTCGATGACCCCGACTTCCAGAAAAGAGACGTCACCTTCATGGTGGATGGCGGTTATGCAGAATCCTTCAACGACATCTTCAACCTCGTCTCCGTCAACTTCAGGAAAAAATATCCCGACAGCAAGAACGATATCACCAACAGCATTCTTTTTACCCGGAAGAACATGGATACCAACGGCGCCGGCATGCAACAGATACTATCCTATCCCCGCCTGGGCATCGCAAATTCGGACGACTATCTGCAATACGATTACCAGGTCAGCTGGAACCTTAAAGGCACCGATCTGGTGATCAAGGATCCCATCGACGCATCGCAATGGAATACTTCCACCGGCCCCGGCATCACCCTCATCCCACCTATCGCCAGGAAAAAAGTTACCCTGGAAGTCGATAAATCCGCTTTCGCAGATTCCGGCACCTCCACTGTCGTGGTCAAATTCGTGGTCATGCTGGGCGGCAAACCCTCCATTCAACGGACCATCGAGCTCCGGCCGAAAGACCCGTCCAATATCCAGAGCGTCGTGCTCTTCTACGACCCCAATCAGCCCGTAGGCTACCAGGTGACGCGCTATACGCCGCAGGGAGAAAAGAAAAGTCCCCTGAAAACCCTTGGCACTGACTTCCTCCTCATAGGCGCTTCGGAGATCACACAATAAAACTATTCGTCATGAACATTAAGATCGTTATAACTGGTTTGCTCCTGGTCGCAGGCCTCCGGGGAAGGCCCCAGATGCCGCTGCTCGACAGAGGCGTGCTGGCAGAAGGGCTATGGTGCTTCCCCCTGTATGGCGATACGCTGAAATATGTGTACCTCCCCAACCAGGCCGGCATCGTCCCCGGTCGCGATAGTCTGCCCCAGTTCTCCTATATGCGGTACGTGATGAGCAGCCCGGCAGGCAGTGGCAACACCACAGGGACCATCGACCAGGCCGACGGCGGAGCCATCCTCAATTTCCTCGTGTGGTACAGCACTCCCCCGGACGCCGTCGAAGCCGCCGAACAAAGCCTGCGCCGCAAGCTAAAGAACGACAGTCTGCGTATACGGGGTCCCCTGGTATTTGACGACGGCCGTTACTCCCTCGTATCATCTATTATTGCAGGCGATTCCAACGTGAAAAAAAACCAGATCCTTTCCTCCGGCAACGCCCCCGTCCTGGAGAACAGCCAGATCGCCCTTTCCTTCGGCCTTACACCCCTCACCTCGAAAATACTAACGGAGAATTTTAAAATGAATACGCCCGATATCTCCATGATGTTCGATATGGGGTTCACCGGCCTGACCGAAGACTATGACGCCGAGCTGGACATCAACTGGTCCGACGTTAAGAAAAGCCAGGGCTTCAATGCAGGAGGCTCCATCTACTTCGTCTCGGCGGATGTCAAGCTGGCTTTCGATGAAATGTTCAAGAACCAATCCATCGTCCTGAAGGTCAATGGCAGCAATGCACCGATGGAAGCCCTCCTCAATACCGTGTACGACAAGCTCCTCAACCTCATGTTCGCACCCGTGCAGCCAGAACAGCTCCCGGCCCAGCAGCAGAACGACCTGGCAGGAGCCATCTCCCAGCTCACCGGCCCCAACGGCATCCTCTCCAGCGGCAAGACCACAGGCTTCGGCCTCAACGTCGGCTATCAGCTGAAAGAAATGAAAAGCACCGGCGTCAGCAAATTATTCTTCAAAGGCAGAAGCACCGTCCAGCACCACCATTTCATCGCCTTTAACATAGGTCCCCTCTATAAGAAATACGGCTCCAACAAATCCTTGTTCAGAGATGCCCCGCTGATTGAAGCCCCCTTCGAACGCCGCTCCATCGTGGTCGGGATTGATGGCGACCTGCAAAAAGAATTCGATAAGATCCTCAACAGCGTCACCGTCATTCTGGATAAAGACCACGAAAATGGACAAAAGACCACCCAGACACTCCTGATCAATAAAGACTTCGCAAAAAACAGCATCCAGCCCACCCTGGTATACGGCAACTACTCCGACACCACCGACTGGCTGAAATACAAGCAACGTTCCATCTGGCAATTCAGGGGAGGCGCCTCCTATGAGTCGGATTGGAAAATGCAGGATGCCGCCATGATCAACCTCTACACCCCTTTCCGTCGCAGAAGCATCCGCCTGGATGGCGACATGCAGGCCCTCAGACAACAGGGCATCCGTGCCGTCTCCGTCCAGATCAGCTATCCCTTTTTCAACCAGCCCAAACAGGAAAGGATCACCGTCGGCATCGGGGAATCCCTCAATGACAAAGGCTTTGAGATCACCCAACCCAATGACCAGGAAGAAGTGGACTACGACATCACCTGGATAAAGACCAATGGAACATCCATACAAACCAAAGGAAAAGACAAGACAGGTATCATCTTCATCGATGAGCTTCCCGCCAACCCATAATGGTCATGAACAGATTAATATTCATATCGATTCTTTTGCACTGCTCCGTCCTGCTGCACGCACAGTCGCTGGACGAGTCCACCCGTAAGGAAATACAGCTTCCTGATGGGATAAGGATCACCGTGTTCGCCTCAGCTGACGATATAGGCAAATACTACTATATACCCGCCACCCTTCAGCTGGCCGGCGAAGACAGCCGGCCCGAGATCTCCCTCCTTACCTACAGGCACGGTGACAACGGCCCCTTCGAAGGCGGCCTCCTCCATTTCCTGATGCAATGGGGCCTCACACCCGAACAGGAACAGATGGCATCCGAAAGCCTGCGGCAACTGACGGATTCCACCACCGTATTGGCAGGAGCCGCAGAGATCTCCTTTGCAGAAAAGGACATCCTGGACATTCTGCCCGGCGACCCCATCGGCGATCTGCTACGCCGTTCAACCACTGCGCCCATCAGGGTGCCCACACTGGCCATACACAAGACGGCAGCCTCCTTCCGCCTGGCAAAAGAAGATGCAGCTACACTGCTGGAAGCCATCGGCCGCCCACAGCACCTGAAGGACACCCGCTTCGCCTGCCGGTACTATTACACCGTCACGCGGCAAAAGGACGGCATCCGCACCACGGAAAAAAGAGAAGGCAGGATGGAAGCCCTCTTCGCACAATGGATCGGCAAACTGGTAAAATACCACCTCCTTAAAACACAATCCATATGAACCGCCGGCTTTACCATACATCCTTCATGATAGGCCTTGGCCTTTGCCTGCTCAGCCTCCCCTCCCTGGCAAATGTATACGTCATCATTTATGCCACCTGCGGCGGAAGAACGGGTCATGCCGGCATCGCCGTGGACAACCACCAGATACAGGACGGCAATAGCACAACTGACACGGTGTCGGACGGGACGCTCACTTACTACGACCTGTGGCCCGCGGAGGATGATTTCGCCCTTTTTAATCTGTCAAAGGACAGGGAAGCCAGATACTACAAGCTGCCAAACGCCATCTGGCCCGCCCCCGTGACAATAGCATCCCTGTATGATGCGGGCATCCCCCATAGAGAGCACTACGCACCCGACGCGCTCCTGATGTTCCGCACCACGCTGAGAAATGATTATCTATTGAAAGATTTCCTGGATTCGACCATCCGTACCCCGCACCCCTTTAATCCCCGGCGCTTCAACTGCAGTGACTTTGTGATCCTTGCCCTCCGGCAAGCGACGGGAAAACATATACGCGCAAAAGAATTTATGCCCTTCGCCTTTACCACCACGCCGAACAAACTATGCAGGCGCCTGATGCATCTCGGGGATACCGTCGTCATTAAGTCCCCGGGAAATAAAGTGAAGGGCGCCTTCCTCTGGGAAAGGGTCTTTGCAAAAAAACCCCCTCCCTTGTTCCTCGTCTCCAATTAACACCATAATCAAACAACGTTTAATCATTTAATCTTAACGATCATGAACAAGTTCCTAAACATCTCAAAAAGCATAGTGGCCATGCTGGTGCTTCTGCTGCTGGCAGCCGCCGCAAAGGCGCAGCTGTGCGACTATCAGAACAAAGTGTCCGTAGTGCTGAATGACGGCACCAACGTGACCCTCTATGGCCGTGCCTCAAATGACAAAATACCCGGCACGGACACCTATGCGTTCACCAACGAATACTATTACCTGCCCGCCAACCTGCGCCTGGCCGCCAAGGACGACGGCACCCCGGAATTCCTGCTGCTGAAGTATACGACAGACGAAAGGACCGACGCCGGCGGCGTACAGGGCGCCCTGACCCACTTCCTCATGGAATGGGGCCTGACACCTCAACAGGAATCCGAACTGGGCACAAAGCTGGCCGCCAAGCTCCAGCAGATGGCAGCCAGTGACCGCGCCTTCGCGCAGGTGAAAAATCCGAAAGTGATGGGCGCCATGGACCTCACCGCAGAGAAAGATAATTCCTTCAGGGTCATCTCAGCCGTCCTCACCGATAAGACAATGACCCCATCGCTGATATGCTCCGGCAAAGCCCCCGTCATGCCGGGTGCGAAAGTAGCCGTCGCCGCCAAGCTGGATAAGAATGCAGCCCAGCTGCTGGCCGCCACCCTGGAAAAAGCCCGCTCCATCTCCGACGTATCGCTGGAGCTGTCCTTCAAATACAATTTGCTGTTCCCGGCCGTCCGGGGTAAGATCACCATCGACTGGTCGAAGTTCAAAACAGCCTATGAAAAGTTCTCTGCCACCTACAGACATGATGACAAAGACACCAAAAGCGGCGACGACGACACCTACTCCTACGACGAAATGAAAAATATCTACACCGCATGCGTCGAGAGCAAGGCCGTCATCGTCGACATCGATAAGAATGTCACAGACGACGCAACAGCCGATAAAGTGGTGGAAGCTTTCATGAATGTCATGACCTCCGCCCTCACTGATAAGGAAGATCAGCAGGAAAAGCCCGCACCCGCCAGCGACGAAGATAAAAAAGCCGACCCCAACATACAATACGGCGCCAGGTACAGGTTCAACCGTACCAAATTCGAATCCCATTACGCCCGGAAAACAGAGGTCTATAACCTCAACTACCGCCTCGCTGTTCCCAAAGAAGCGATCCTGACAGAGAACCTGGCTTCCTGGTATGATGGCGTGCGGGACAACGCTAAATGCGTGGCCTCCGTACGGCTGGACGATAATTTCTTCCAGTTCAGGGATATCAACCTCGTATTGAGCGAGGGCGCTGAACAGCTCATCGGAAAAGACGTAAACTATGTCACCGTCAACGTCCGGAAGAAAAGGAATGACGGCAACGATTGGAACCGCAGCGTTACCATGGACGAAGCATACCTGAAAAAGAACGGCATGAAAGCCACTTTCACCTATGCCCGCGGCGACGACAAAAATTCCGACCTGTACGAATACCAGAGCCAGTGGAGCTTCAACGATGGCGAAGTATATCCTCAGAATGCCCCCTGGATCAAAGGGTCCTGGGAAGGCGTTCCGCTGGTGTTACCCATAAAACCCCGCACCATCGAGCTGGAATGCACGCCCGATGATCTGAAAGCCGTAGGCATCACCCGCGCTACCCTGCAGGTCAGGTATATGAAACTGGGTAAAGAAGTAGAGACCAATATTCCCATCAGCGTGACCCAGAACCAAACCCTTGTCAAACAGACCATCTTCACTGACCCCAATACACGCGGATACGCTTACCGCCTCGTCTTCAATCATAAGGAAGAAGGCAAGCTGGCCCTCGACTGGGATGCTAAAGTGAATGATGACTATGTATACGTCACTGTACCCGATGCCTTCAAGGACAAAACTTCGGACGCATTCAAAAAGGCCATAGAGATCGGTAAAGTAATTGCGGAATCCCCCGACGGCAAAGTCAACGAAACGTCCAAGGTACTTGACAAATTCAAAGATGTCCTGGGCATCGCCACCAACTAAACAACAGGTTAACGACACCCATAAAAAAATAGTTATGAAAAAAAGATCCATCATCAGATTCTTGGCGCTATGCTGCTTTTTCTGCGTAGCCGTCTTCGCCAGGGGACAACAGATCAATCTCGACAAGCCGGTGAGGGCGGGAGAGCTCACCCTGTTCCCGGATATCACCAACGAAATGGTATATTACTATGTCTCCGATAAGCCGCATCTCGCCAAAGACGCCAACGGCAAGCCGCAGTTCTCCTTCCTGCGCTATGTCTCCAACGCGACATCCGCCGCCGACCAGCCCGCCGCCACCGAAGGTGATGGCGGAGGTATCGTGCACGCCGTGGTAGAGCTCAGCGTCACCCAGGATCAGATCCGCGAAGCGCAAAGGGCTCTCCAGCGCATAAGATCCGGGGCCACGATCCAGGGGCCCGTAGTGTACAAATCCGGGAAGTTCGGCATCGTCTCCTCTTTCAAAGACCCCCAGGGAGGCTTGAGCAAGCAGGTCGTGGGACTGGGCAACGCCCCGATCCTCGATAATGAAAAAGCTGCCGTCTCCATCCAGCTCACTAAACAAGGAGCCAAGATCCTATGGGAATCATTCAAGACCACGGCGCCCGACATCAGCTTCACCTTCGAAATGGAGATCACCGGCTATCGCTCGCCTAAAAAGGCGGTCATCGAAGCCAACTTCGACCAGATCTATGATCATAAAGCTTTTGCCGTAGGCCTTGCATCCACCTACCTGGCAGCCGAGATCAAAGGCGCTTTCGACGACCTGGTAAAAAGCGGCGCCATCAAAGTGACCCAGGTAGGAGAAGATGAAAAAATGGAAGCCCTGATCACGACAGCATATAACAAGATCGCTGACATGATGTTCTCTCCCCTCAATGGCTCCGGCACCCCCGGCATCGGCGACCTCACAGCCGCCGCCGGCGGACAAAGCAGCCTCCTGGACAGGGCCACCACCATGCTGCGCAACAACCGCGAAGAGGCCGCACGCAACAACGCCGCCTCCGGCACAACCACACCCGGTGGGCCTAACCCCGGCACCACAACGCCGGCAACAACCGCTACCACCACCCGGGCCCCCAATGACTCTACACCCCCTACCACAGCCGCCAGGATAAGAGGAGATGCCGCACCTGCACCGCCCGCCGGCAGCACGGCCGGCAACAGTACCAACAACAGAGCCGCAGACAACAGCGGACCCGCCTTCGCCATCGTAGCCACCTTTGAGATGAAACATATTCATCAACAGGGCACCTTCAAAATTGACCTCAACAAATCCACGGCGGACAACCTCGACATGCGCTTCGACGAGAACATCGGCGACCTCACCAGCTTCATGAATGACCCTACCGTTTTTCGCCAGGCCAACCTGGACGACCCCCTGTACATACAAAGGGAGCTGACGGCCTTCGTGGACGGAATGAACGCCCAGGACTTTGGCCAGTTCGTCAACTTCGTGAACCTGCGGATGAAAAAGACGCATGAGAGCGGCGATGTCACCAACCAGGAAGTCCGCATCGACAGGAACAACTTCAATAAAGAAGGTAATAATTTCAAAATGGTCTATGGCTACAAAGGAGACAACGACAGGAAAAAATGGATGGACTATGAATACGAGGCGGAATGGAGCTTCTTCGGTGGCCAGAGCGTCAGCGTTCCCTTGCAGAAAAGCACCAGCGGCGCCATCGACCTGGCCCCTCCCTACCAGAAACGCTCAGTGGAATTCACGGCAGATCCCACCGCCGTAAGCACCAACGGCATCCGGCTCATTACGGTGAAATTATTCTATACCCTGAATGGCAACGAACTGTCCAAAGTAGTCACCCTAAATCCTTCAAAGAGCCAGCTCTCGGAAAAAGTGGATTTCCTTTTGCCGGCCGACAGCTTCGACTACAAATACCAGGTCGAATGGAAATTAAACAACAACCAGACGCGCTCGTCGGACAAGGTCTCCGCCCATGACGCCATCGTCTTCGTCGATGCCATACCAAACGCTTAAAAACTATTATCATGTCAAAACTAAAACAAATAGGATGCGCGGCAATACTGCTGCTATCCATCACCGCCAAAGGTCTTTCACAGACAGTCAGCATCTACTTCGCGGCGCCGACAGCCACCATCAGCGCCAGCTTTCCCGGCCTCGGTCAAACCACCGATATGCCCGGCGGCTATTCCGCCGTACAGCTGACTGCCGCCAACGAAGCCACCTTCCTGGCCATGCCCCTTCCCCGGCTGAAATACGTATATGGTCTCCTGCAGGCAGGCACCCCCGTGTTCATCCAAAGAGACAAGATCTTCAACAACTCCGACCGAACAGTGGACCTACAGTATTTCCTGGTGGACGACCGCACAGCCCTCACCGACGGCAATACTAAATTGGGCACCCGTATTGACGACAATGATCACAAGCTTTACATATGGCCCGCCGCCAAGAGCCTTCCCAGCACTCCCGGCCGCTACCTCGGTTATGTTGGCTTAGGAGAACATCAGCTGGAGGTTGACCAGTCCCGCCGGGCCGGCGGCAACCTTGCCATCGATGAAGTGGTGCTCCATGAAACATCCCATACGCAATGGGTGGGATATGAAAGCAAATGGCCCGCAACATCCAGCGGTTTCATCGCATACGGCGCAGACGGCGGCCATTCCGTCGTGGAATTGTTAGGCGACCAGGAGTTATCCATCAATGAAGGATTAGCTACCTTCTACGGATATACGCTCAACAGGCCCGGCATGGATAATATGTATGCCGTCATGGCAAATCCCAACCTTCGTTACTTCGTCGAAGGCCGCTCCGTCCTCGCAGGCGATGCCACCCTCAACGCCGTACCCACCAGGACCCGCGTCGATCTCAGGGATAGCCACGGCAATCCGGTCCTTGTCAATGGAGTACAGGTCGCCATCTTTCAGTTCCCCTGGAGGGATATACCCGGTTTCTACCTGCTTTTTTGTGAAAATACATCCACGGCCTTTTACAGCTTTTACTGGGACAACGCTTATCTCAACAAGGATACAGCCTTTTCCTTCATCGGCTTCTCTGCCAATGCCATGCACGATGGCCGCATGAACCGTTTTCTGACCTATTCATGCAACCGGCTTGCCCTGAAAATGGAAGAATACAATGCCAGTCCTGCAGGACAGGCCGACGCCTCCAGGACCTCCAGTATGCTTCCCTTTGCCATACTGGACCTGGTTACCCATTTTAGTATGTCCGACGCCGACTACAAAGCTGATTACGACAGACACCATCCCGACCGTCAGCCGAGAGCTTACACGGAATATTTCACCAACCACCGCGCCGCCCTCCGCACCCTGGTGCAGGCCGACCTCGCCGCCTCACCCATCCGCCTCCTCGCGGCCATGGATAAAATAAAGAACTATTGCAGACAGCCCGCTACGATTTTCTAAGCCCCCTTACTTCTTCACCCTGTGCTGCTCAACACCCGCCCCACCCCCCGTGGGGCGGCTTATTTCTACTCAGTCCTCAGACTCTTTACAGGATTGGCCAGCGCCGCTTTCACCGCCTTGTACCCCACAGTGACCCATGCGATGACGACAGACGATAAGATCGCCGCCGCAAATACCTCCCACCCCAATCGCATGTGATAATGGTAGCCCGACAACCAGTGCTGCATAAAATAATAACCTACCGGCGCAGCAATTAGAAAAGCAATGCCGATCACCAGCGCAAATTCCGTCGAGAACAGATAAACGATATCCAACACAGATGCACCCAATACTTTTCGAACTCCCACTTCCTTGGTCTTCTGCACTGCCATAAAGGACACCAGTCCATAAAGACCCAGGCAGGAAATAAAAATAGCCAGCGCCGCGAATAGCTTGAACAACGTCGACGCGATCCTCTCTGCATGATAATAATCGGCCACTTCTTCTTCAAGAAAGGTGGCATCAAAAAAGTTTCCCGGATAGGTCTCTGCAAAGGCGGCCTGCAGCTGTGTCAAAGCATGCCGCATCCTTGATGGGTCCAGCTTCACGGCCAGGGTGCCAAATCGACTGGCGGATGAGAAGATCGCCAGCGGTGCGATCTTCTCCCGTAAGGAGCTGTGGTTAAAGTCCCGTACCACTCCTACAACAGCGATCTGTTTTTGCTGCGACCCCACCTGGAGATGCTTACCCAGTACTGCCGAAGGGGTCAGTCCCAGCATCCGGACTACCGTCTCATTAAAAAGACACTCCTCCTCCCTGCTCGTATCAGAGCTATAAGGCAGACGGCCCGCCACTAACGCAATATGGAATAACGAAAGATATGCCGAATCACCCGCGCGATGCACCAGCTCGAATCCCTCGGGGTGGGAATGACGCTCGAAAGTGAAATGGCTTGACCCGTTCCCGTAAGTGGACGGTGCACTACTGCAAAGGCTGACCGATGTGATCCCTTGCACCTGCAGCGCCTTGTGCTGGAAATAAGCATTCTTCATAATGCCGTCCTTACTCCCGGGAAGGTTGACAAGAGCTACGGCCTTCCGTTCAAAACCCATCGGGCGGCTGCGGAAAAAATCCATCTGCCGCACGATCACCAGCGTCCCGATGATCAGAAGCTGCGCAATAGTAAATTGCATTACCAGTAATCCCCTTCGCAAAGAAAGCCCTCCGGCCACCCTCGCATTGAGCTTGCCCTTAAAAGCGCTGATCGGGTTAAAACGGCTAAGCACCACCCCCGGGTAAAACCCCGCCAGCATGGTGACTGATATCCCCGTGATCAACAGGAAAACCACAATTGGCCAGGAACCATCCAGCACAACAGGCTTCTCCAGCATGAGACTCAAAGCAGGCAAGGCCATCTTCGTCAATATACATCCCAACACCAACGCCAGCAGCACAAGGAGGGCCGTCTCACCAAGAAAGCCCGCCAGCAATTGACGCCGGTTACTTCCCAGCACTTTTCTTACGCCTACTTCTTTAGCACGGCCCAACGATTGGGCCGTAGCCAGGTTGATAAAATTGATACAAGCTACCACAAGCAGAAATCCACCTATCAATCCCATCGACCATAGCTCGGCATAAGACCAGCCGGGCTTACCAAATCGATTCAGGTCGGCAGCGAAATGCATCTCTTTCAAAGGCTGGAAAAAGCAGGAGTCCCGGCTGTCGGAATGAGCATATAGCGGTGTAAAATGCGTGGCTACAAATTGCGGCAGCCGGGCTTCCATCGACGCGATCGACTGCCCCTTGCGCAGAAGGAAAAAACATTGGGAAGAAGTGCTGAAATTATCCCAGCTCGTAGGATCGGCCAGTTCCTTTTCATTCCAGGCCCTGTAAGTGGCATAGGACAATACCACGTTTAAAGGGATGTCGGTATTCGGCGGTGCATCCTCCATAACTCCCGTCACCCGGAATGGCCTGCGATCCTCTCCCTGGAGAACGGTCTTGCCTATCGCATCCTGCCAATGTCCAAACCAGCTGTCCGCTACACTGCGGGAAATAGCCATAGTGTACGTTTCCTTTAATGCGGTGCCCGGATTGCCCGCCAGCCAGGGAATGTCGAAAATTTTGAATAAAGGCGTGTCCGCAAAATAAATATTATCTACCCTCATCTGCTTCTCATCACTGCCTGCGCTTCCCGGCAATATGAATGGCCATCTTCCCGCCCTCCACACATGCGCCACCTGCTCTGCCTGGGGAAATTCACGACGTAAGGCATCCGCAAGTGGCGTGGGAGCACAGCCGTCATAATCAGTGGTCCCATTTCGGTAATACTCCACAGAGACCACCCGGTAGATACGATCCCTTTTCGAATGCCAGGTGTCAACGCTCAGCTCATAACGGATCAGCAAAAAGATCAATAGGCTCACGGCAATCCCCACTGCCAGTCCCAGGATATTCAACAGGGAAAAAGACTTATTCCGCCAGAGGCTGCGGACAAGTAGTTTCAAATTGTTTTTCAGCATAAAGAAAGATTACGCTGGTCCTGCTGCAAAAAAGAGGCAAAAAACCTAATCCACTGACTATCAAAAATCTATAGCTTTTTTAGCAATACTGCTTTGTTCGCATATGATACAACACCGTCCGGTTGCATCACCTAATACTGCCACCCCAGCTTCACCAACACCACCCCTCCTTCAGTACCCTGTCCATAATTGGCCGACAATACAAATCGCTTCAAAGGACTTATCCAAAAACCTCCCCCATATCCATCATGCCACGAATCGTTCTTCTCCCCTTTCAACCAAACCCTTCCCACATCATTGAACAGCTGGAGCCCAAATGACCCCGGAAAAAGATAGGTACGAAACTCCGCCAGCTTTATCCGGAGATCGATATTGTGATAGAACGACTGATCCCCCGCAAAACGGAACTTTCGATAGCCTCTCAAATTCTCCGTCGCCCCCAGGAACTGCGCCTGGAAGAACTCAAAATTGCCGAACGTCTTCCCATACCCTACCCGCGTCGCGATCACCACATTAGCCCGGCTGTTAAAGCTCATATACAACGATACGTCGGAATTCAGCTGGGAGAAACGCCGGCTTGCATCCGTAAGCCCCCCGTAGCTGCCGAAATTCGTCTCCCAGTACATGCCCCGGCTGGGATTCACCTTGTTATTACGGTTATCTACCACCGCTGTCATCTTGCCGCCCACATAGGACTTCGAAGAATACAGGGTCGCCCGGTCCAGCCCGTTCAATTCAGTATGATTGATAAATCTGTCCGTATTCTCCACACTATCCAGCGTGACATATTCGAAAGCAGGCCCCGCCGCCAGCTGGAATACATTGCCAAACCGCTTGCGCACCTGCAGGTCCGCATCATATTGATTGAACCGCGCACGATAATAGCGGATCCCTTCCTTCTGGTTCTTATCATAGACAGTGCCATTGCCAAGCCCGAAGAAGTTGATCGTATTCTCCGGCGCCCTGGCAACAACATGCGCCAGAAGATCCGTCTTCCCAATCGCGTCGATGGCCTCGAAATTGTACTTAAAAACATACGCCTTCGTGGACAATGCATGGAGCAGGGAGAAATAATGCAGCTGCTTATAGGGATTCTTATGAAATCCCTGCATCGTATACCAGAACTGCGCACCCAGGAACAATCCGTCATCCGGATTATACCCCACATTGATAAACGGGGTGAGCACATTATACTTGAAACCCAGCTTATTCACCGCATTCACGGCAGGATCACTGGAAAGAAAGCGCTTGTAATGCCCATCCCCGCTGATCGTGTTCTTCTCCGTGCTGAGATCATAGATCTTCGTCTTCCCCGCCCCGGCGCCTGAGGCATTCTCGAAATGATCATCCCCGGGACCACCGATCTCACGTACGACGATACCACCTCCGCCATTGCCATGCACCCGGAACACATCGTCCCCTCCTAGACCATACAACCGCACCTCCTTTGTCTCACTCCCTGAGAACACCCGCTGAAACAATTTCTTGCTCGTATCTCCATCCTTGCTTATCTTGTATACAACCACCGACAACGTGCCGTCATCCCCGCGCGTAACATCGAACAGCTCCTTCTTATCGCTTCCATAAACACTCACCGTCTTTGCCAGGAACTTATAATAGCCCATCAACTCTCTCTCATAATATTTTCTCCGCGCCTTCAATTTGGCAATGATCGACTCCATTGAATAAGACTGCACCCCCAGAGGCTGCAGCTTCAACGCCCCCTCGATCATCGAATCCGTCATGACAGCCAGGCAAGCCTTCGCAGCATCCCGCCAATCCTTCTCCGTCAGCTCCGTCATATAGTTATGGTCGAAGTTGCGGGCATTGAAATTAAATGTATTGAAATTGCGGGCCTTCACCTTGAATCCCTGCAGCTGCGGCGCCACAAAGGCCGAGCCGGCTACCCAGGGCAATACGCCCTCATTCATAAAGAATGGTTGGTCGCGATCGCGGGGTACGGGCGAATAGGTCTTTCCTTTCCCATTATCCTCCGCCAGCCAGCGCCATTGATCCTCATGCCGGTCGAAATCCATGACAAACATATCCAGGCTCCGTGCCCGCAACACCGCCTTCTGATCGACCATATTGTCATTGTCCTCCCTGATCTTTTTCTCCAGGTCTTCCGTATTATAGGTCTTCTTCCCATTCCCCGGCTCCCGCTCCTCGATCAGACAAAATAAATTCGCAAAGTCGCTCCTGAATTTCCCCAGCCGTGGATCATCCGGCACATACACCAGTCGTGGACTGGCATGCGGTATCTGCAGGGCCTCCGCCATCGGCGGAATAGACAATGCCGCATAAGGATAAGATGCGGACACACCGTCCGTCACCAGGTCCTTTACAACGCCCGTTCCCTGAAGGGCCTGGGGCAACGCATCATCCTTGATATATTTCTGTACCCCCCGGAGCACATACTCCTTGCCGTCCGCATCCTTCAGCCGCAATGACCGCGTCTGCTTCCCACCGCCCCTTTGTAAAGGCTTCCATCCCGTCAGATCGAACACAGGCACCGTAACGGGCGCCGCCCATTCCTTCCGGTAATTGGCGCCCAGCCACAGCCGCTTCCCCGCTCCCGCCGCAAAACCTTTATACGCCGCCACCGTCATCGAATCAGGGAACTTCGCCACCGCTTCCGCCACCGTCTCATGCCCGGGCACAGAAGGTAATGCACCCGTATACAGCTCCACACATGTATCCAATCCAGAACCTTGGCTCCCAGCTCGTAAGTCATCGCTCGTAGCGCGCAGCTCACGGCTCACAGCTTGCAGCTTGTGGCTCGCAGCTTGCAGCCCAAAAAACCGCACAGCGCTTTTCCCGCTTTCCGTTACCTCGATGACGGCAAACCCAACTCCTTCATGCGCAAAAAGCGAATTTTTACCCTTCTTCACCCGCGTGTGCTCCGACCCCGCGCCACTCACGATATAAAAAGTGCTGTCATGTTCCAACAGCTGTAAAGTATGCTCATGCCCGGAGACATGAATGACATTCTTACGCCCCCTGATCACATCTTCCACGCTTTCAATGAGATCCTTATACCGGGGATTGCGGGTATCCTGCACATTGCCGAATACCCCCCTCGCCAGGGGATAGATAGACCCGATCACAGGCAAGGGAATGTATAGCCCCGGCTTACTGTCTGTCAGCGGAAAAATATGCTGCTTGATAGTATAATATCCCCCATGCACTCCATGCGTGTAGAATGCATGATGCATGGCTAGTACGATCAACTTATCCGGGTTAGAGCTGACGATATCCTTGAGGGCCGTTATGACACTCTTTGGATCCTTGAATGCACAGTCGGACAATCCTCCCGGTCGCTCGTTCTCCTCTTCCAGCCACCACTGGCTATCCATACACACCAACACCATCTTATCCCCTACCGTTACCTCCACAGGCCCCGGACAACCATTCTCCGGTAACATGGACACATTGGAAAGCCCCAAACCATTTATATAGTCAGACTCATGCCGCTCCTGCTCCAAACCTCCGGTCCTTCCCCTCATCCAGTCATGATTGCCCGGAACAAAATATGCCCTCGCCTGCTTACCAGCCACCACCGACACCTGGTAATCCAATACTTTTTTAGCTTCCTCATAACCCTTTTCGCCCGGGGCCGGCATCCCCAGCGGATAAGCATTGTCCCCCAGGTAGATCAATACATTGCTGCTGTCGTTCCAATCCACATGCGCCTTTAACCAATCGCATACAGGATGCCGTCCGCCTGTAAGCGCTCCTCCATCCCCCACCAGGTACATCCGCTGGATAACCTTGTCGCCTTGTGCGTGCACAGCAGTGCCCACAACCAGCGCCGTTACCAGCGGGCTAATGATCCGTACAATCTTTCTCATATTATCTAGGTTGGTTATATTTGAACAACAGCACGTTCGCATTGCCATCGACCCCCTCGTTGGAAATATACATATTCCCCTTGCTGTCAAAAGCCAGCCCCTCCGGCTGCTTGAATAAGGAGGGCTTCAGGGAATAGGCCGTTTTCATTTTCCATTGATCATCCAGCACCAGCAGTATCTTGTTGACAGAAGACAGGATATACCATTCATGGGTAATGGGATGACGCGCAAGCGCCGAAGGTCGGAACTTCCCCTTCCGTTGTTCCTTGGATAGATTGATAGTCGACACGTCCACCGTAAAATGCTCCGTAACACCAAAAGAGCCGTCCCGCTGTTGACGTAGCTTATAGCCCGACACCCCATCACGCTGGTCGTCCTGCTTGCAGTTCTTGCATAAAGCATACAGCGTACTGTCGGACGTTCCGTAGAGGCCCTCATATTCCCCTTCCGGCAACACATTGAGAAACTCATTTACTTCTTTCCCTTGCAGCTTCTCCCCTCCCCGCACATCCCCCGCCGCAAAAACATACAGCGAACCATCGCTCCGCAGCACGACAAAGGTGCGACCATTCACCACAGCCACATCTTCATAGTCGCCCCGCTTGCCAAACTTCACCTGCTCCGCCTTATCCCCTCCGGGCTTAAAATAAAAAAGACGCCCATCCTCATCCTCGATGGCATACAAAGAATCGTCCTTGCCCGGAAGAAAGACGATGCCCGAGATCTCATGCAGGTTCTCACCCATAACGAACTTCTCAGGGCTCTTCAGATCATAGCCGGGCGGCGATGCCACGGGGGCACCGCTATCACCACATGCCCACCCGGCCAGGACCATCAAAAATAAAAGGTTAATAATCTTCATCATAATATCTTGATCAATCCAAAGATACCCCGACCCTGAACGCCCTCAACCCACTGACACCCTGCAGCTCCTCCAGTTCCAGGTTCTCCAGGTCCCTATTCAACACGCCTTTCTCCTGCAAATATTTTACATACCCCAGGTACTCCTCAGCTTCTTTTTCGTTGAAATAGATCACGGCGATCTTGCCAGGCTGGGTCAGCCGCTCACTGCTGTCACGCAGATGCACCTTATCTACCCGCTTCTTCACTACCTGGTATCTTATATTATACCCCCCTTCCACATCAAACCTCCGTTCATCCTTGCGGAAACTGATATCGATGGGATTGGAATGCACAAAGATCAATTGCGTCGTCACCAGCTTCCCAGGCATCTGCGGTAACAATGCATGGGTCGCCGCGGCAATGGATGCCATCGAGCTCAACTGCCACAAACGTAAATTGCGCAAATAGATCTGGTCGAACACCTTGTCCGGCGCAATGGACTGCCCGATATAAATATCATATTCCACACCATCCGTCCTGAACTTCTCAAAATAAGATGGATACGTCTTCTGCAATTCCCCCATCGCCGACTCCAGCTGCCGGTTGATGGTCTTGTTGATCGTATGTATGGAAAGCTCCAGGTCACGCCGGGATTTGAAGGCAATGCCGGTCTCCTCATCGATGGCCTTCAGATACGGCTCGATTATAGCTGCCGTATCCGGCCTGCTTTCCGAGAAATGGGTAAAAAAGACATCCACTTTCTCTTTTAGAAAACTATTCAGCTCCATCTCCTCTGCCGTTGTCAGCATGCCCGATATAGCCTGTTGCCACTTCCTGCACTGAAAGATCAGCTCCTCCAGCAACCCCATGCCCGATTGCTTCTGCAGATTCGTCAACGTGAAGATCAATATTTCAAACTGCGCCTCCAGGTCTTTCCGCAAAGCATTGTTCCGCTCCACCGTGGAATTACGGATATCGATAGCACCGTACAAAGGGAATACATTCTCGAAATAGATGGTTTCGATCACCGGACGCTGCTCCCCCCACTGCTGCTCTCGCAGATAATGCCAGGCGGCCTCGTTGAACTTCCATTCCACAGCAGGCTGGATAGAAGTAAAGTTCTCTTTGACGACGGTCTTAATGCCCGCATCGAACTCGTCGATATTCTTTTGCAGCAGCTGCGCCAGCAAAGGCAGGACGATATCCAGCTTATAGAGCAAAGAATGGTCCAGCGTCCCTTCCTGACGGGAAGACACTTCCAATACCCCCGCAAGCTGGTCATTATACCAGACAGGCAGCATCGCATAGGCCTTTACCCCATTGCGCCGCAGCGTCTTTAAAAAAAAGGCGCTGTTTTCGTTGGAGTCCGTGATATTCTCGTAGAAGATAAGCTTCGGATCACGATAATACTTTTCCACCATCGACAGGTAAGTTTCTTCCGCTTCATTCTCCTGAAGAGCCGCCTCTGCCAATACGCTATGACAGCATATTTCTCCGGAAAACACCGGCTTGCCGTTGATTTTCAGGAATGGCACCAGGCCGAAATCCACGGAATCCTTCCCCGCCAGCGTCCGTAAGCTCCGGATCGCAAGGTCATAATGCGTATGCCCGTCACAGCAATCCGGCTTCAGGATAGTGTTCTTGATCGACTCCACCACATAATCTGTTGTAATGTCCGTCACCGTGATGGCGGCAAATCCCTCAAATCGGAACATGGTCAGCGGAATGGTCCTCAGGAGAAATTCGATGGCCGTTCCCTCATGTAAATGCCGTTCTACTGCTTCCAGGTCCAGCTTCGGCAGGGGCTCTTTGGGAATGACATCCACAAAACGCGTGTCTATATTCAGGCGGTAATAGTTCGATACACCCGTAGACTCGTCCGTAAATGAATGGATGATGGAGGCGGCAGGGAAATAAGCCTGGAAATTATACAGCCGTTTGATGAGGAACGAATACGTGAACTCCAGGTTGATGCCCTTCCTCTTCTCATTATTCTTATTGATCAGCGAAGCCCTCGGCTCCCCTGTCAGCGGGTCCCGCAATAAATTATAGAAGGGATCGGTTCCGTAAAATATAACAGGACGCATCGGTACGCTCAATGCCCAAAGATTATCCCGCTCATCCTCGATGGCAGGGAAAAGGGCGGAATAGATCAGCTCCATCAGATCCTCATACCCTCCCATCTCTTCCGCCGTGACAGTATCCTTGCCAGCCAGCCGGTGCTCGAAATGACTGATGACAAACTCCAGATACTTCAGCTTCATCGTCTTTTCATGCATCTTCCTGTCCTTCAGAAAAGCGATGAATCTCCGGAAAGAGAGATGGGAATCTAAAAGGTCTCCCCCCTCCAGCCTCTCAGCTATGTTAAGTACAAAGTTCTGCATTTTAAAAAATTCTACTATTTGGACGGGTAGGCTAGGGCGGCAATCATGAACGCGAGCACGGAAATGATCAGTCCGTACATGAAAACATTGTAGGACAGTCTCAACCAGCGGTACTTGTTGCCCAGAGCGATCCCCTGGAAATAGACATCCCGGATCAGACTCCCATAAAGAAAGTCGCGGTCATCCATCATCTGCAACATACCCCCGGCATACTCCTGCAGGCTCATCTTGTAAAAATTGCCGAAAAAAAGCAAATTTACTTTCTTTTCGTCAAGGTCCTGCTTGCTAAAAGTGCCGGGCGGTATATGGGGCCGGGTCGCCAGTATGGAAAATATGATAGTAACGAGATTAACGGTCAATAGGATAGTGGCCGGGATCGCCAGGTTAGTATGATCCTCGATCTTGCGTAGTAATAAACTTAATAACACGGAAATAATAATAGAGTTCACCTGGATCATGATATGCGCCTTGCTATCAGCCTGACTGCTTAGACGCTGGTTATTATTGGAAGTGATCCGGAAGACGGTATCAATCCCCCTCCCGGGATCCTTTTTACCCTTTTTCTTTTCCGGCTTCAGCCCCTCCTGCTCATCCTCACCCCCCTCCACATGCTGGCGCAGCAACGCAGTAATAGCATTCGTCGACGCCGGCACCCCCTCTTTTTCCCGTAGCTTATCCAGGTTCTCCTGCTTCTGCTCATTCAGCAGGAGACGACAGTAATCCGTATTGTACTTGTGTACCTCCAGCAGCCGGATAGTGCTCCGCCGCCATTCGTCCTTGCTGATCTTCTTGCCCTTAAAAGCCTCCATCTCTTTACGCATCAGCTTATTCCGCTCCGCAAAACGGTCCGTTCCCAGGTGAAAAAGATCCGCATCGCAGACAATGTCTTCCAGCAGGTTGGTGGGCTTCTGCGGTATCTGTGTCGCCAGGATACAGCCCCTTACTGACTGCATAGCCCCGGCATCCACACCCGTGCCCGTGAGAAAAGCCACCGCCATCTCCGCCCCCCTCTCCTCATGACCCGGCGCTCCACCCTTGAAATACCCCGTATCATGAAACCACGCAGCCACATTTACAATAAAAAAATCCCTTTCCGACAACTGATAATGCTGACCGATCATCCGGGCAGCTTCCACCACTTGTTCCGTATGGATACGGTCATGATAAACGATCCTTTCGTCGACGTGCGAGTCAAAAAAATTAAGTACATACTGTTGTGCCTGCGCCAGAATAATATTGTAATCCATACCCGCGTAATTTACGGCTTTCTATGGATTTTTTTCAGCGGGCCGGCGCCTTTGGGACATTTATGACAATAGAATTGCGCCTTTCGTCAACAGATTTATCACTCGATGTCTTTGCGACGCCCGTGACACCGTGCGAGGCCCGGTATTTGGCCAGGTTGATCAGTAATACACTGATAAGTATGATGGCCAGCCCCAGCAGCTG
The DNA here is from genome assembly GCF_030546645.1 of Flavitalea plasmicola. Taxonomy (GTDB): domain Bacteria; phylum Bacteroidota; class Bacteroidia; order Chitinophagales; family Chitinophagaceae; genus Puia. Next base: position 84,130 of record NZ_JAUOTO010000004.1, on the reverse strand, counting down.
GATAGGAGACATTTTTTCACCTGCAAAAAAGACACCCAGCAAAACTGCCACCACCGGGTTAACATATGCATGGGTGCTCACCTGCGTGGCAGACCGCACCTGCAGCAGCCAGGTAAAAGCAGTGTACCCCGCCAGTGACCCCATGATCACCAGGTAAACGACAGCCAGCCATGAAGACATCGTCACTTCCTGCCAGTGGAAATGGGACAATTCCCCACTGCCCCAGCTGGCCGGAATGAACGCCACCCCGGCCGCAAACATCTGCCAGCCCGCAGTCACGGAATTGGGATTGCCGGCAGCACGGTATTTAGAGTATAAAGAACCGGCCGCCCAACATATTGAACTAACTACTAATACCCCCAGCGCGATCACCTGCCAATGCCCCGCCGCATTCCTGACGGCCCCTCCATCCCCACTCGCAGCTTGTAGCTTGTAGCTTGTAGCTGCAAACAGCCGCTCCCCGAACAATAAGATCACCCCCGCAAATCCCACCAGCAGCCCGATGATCGTTGCCCTGCTCCGGAAATTTTCCCTCCATTTGCTCCGGTCCAGCAACACGAACCAGATAGGACCTCCCGCCAGTAAGATCGCCGCCAGCGAGCTCGCCAGATATTGCTCACTCCAGATCAATCCGCCATTCCCCAGGAACAACAACAACAGCCCGCTGACAATGGCAGGACGCATATACTTCCAGGAGAAGATCTGCTGCTTCGTAACCACACACCACAACAACATCAGGGCCCCTGATATCAGAAAACGCATACACCCCATTAACATCGGCGGTATATGCTCGACAGCCATGCGGATAAAGAAATAGGTTGAACCCCATACGATATAAAGGATCGCAAAGGCGACAACTACCTGGACGGTAGAGACAGGTCTGTTGGATGAGGAAGGCATAACACTATTTTTTAGACATCGGGATCAGTAATTTCTGTTCTTCTTTCACAGTCTCAAGTACGATAGTAGTTTTCGTGGACTGGATCGTTGGTATGCGGGCAAACTCATTACGCATCAGCGCGATCAGGCAGGCCGCATCGGCCACGCGCACCTTCACAAGAAAACAATCGTCGCCGGCAATATTGTGCACCTCCTGCACTTCCGGTATCCTGGCCAGCGCAGCACCCGTAGTGCTGCAACCCATGCCATCATTCGTCTTGATGTAAATAAAGGCCAGCAACTTCTGCTCCAATGCCGCAGGATCGATAGAAGTCGTGTAATGACGGATCACTTTCCGCTGCTCCAGCTTTTTTACCCGTTCTAATACAGCCGAAGGCGCCATGTCCAGCTTCTTCGCCATATCCACATTGGAAATACGTGCATTCTCCTGCATGAGCTGGAGGATATGCATGTCGGTATTATCCAAAACGAATTCCATAATTATTTTTGGCAAATATACCGATTTTCAGAATAAAATACAGAGATCCTACCGGAATCAAGAATTTTATTCGACAGCAGTGGAGGGAACTTCTTTTTTTAGTTTAAATAAGGCCTTCCCAGGTACGAACTTCCGGCGGGTATTCAGATAGTGTATCACTTTATGTTCCAGCCAATGATGCAAAGGCAGCAGACCGGCAGCCAGGAAGATCTTGATCAACAGGATTTTCCAGGGCTCCCCATGCGTCCACTCATGTATCTGCTTGTCAGCCAATAGAATAATGAATTCAAACAAAAAGATAAAAGAGAAAAACCCCAGCGCCCTGATCGTCCGCGGCGACACCATGAAAAATCCCAGCATCACCAGTACTATGAATAATGTGACGATCCCCGCCGTAAAACCCATATACTGGATATTGTGCCTCCGATGAACCCGCTCCTCTTCCTCCCTGGCCAGCCGCTCATGACGCTTATTGTCATTATCCACTTCCAGCTTGAGCAGATCGGCTTCCTTCGCCAGGTTCCGCAGACTATCTTTATATTGATTGTAAGCCACGTTATAGGAATAGGCAGTCCTGAAATCCCCCGCCTTCCCATATAAAGTATCCAGGTTCTTTGCGGTGGTCTCCAGCAGATATATATCTTTTACATCTTCCCCAATCGCCTTTGACTTCAGGTAATACGTTATTGCCGTCTTGTAGTCCCCCTTGCTCTTATAGAAATCCCCAAATTGCCTGTAGAAATCATATTTACCGAATGGATTGGCCTTCTGCTCGATCTCCGGCTCCGCCCGCTTGAAGTAATAATAGGCGGAGTCGTATTTACCCAGCAGCGAATAAATGCTGCCATACCCCTCATCCAGGAAAAACCCAATGCCCGTACGGATAAACCAATCTTTTATTTCCGGGTGATCGTTGAGATACGCCATCCCTTTCAGCGTCTCATCATTATTGAAATACATATTGGCAATATCCAGGTAAGGATTGAGCTTATAGGAAATATAATGCAGTGAATCCGCCAGCGCAATGGATTTTTCATACAGGGACAATGCCAGGTCAGATTGCTTCTTCCGTACGAAGATCTTGCCCGTATTATTATAATCGTCCAGCAGCGCATATTTATTTCCCGCCTTCCGGTCGATGGCCATGACCTTCATCTCATAATCGATCGCCTTGTCATATTCCTCGATCGCGACATAAAAATCGGCCAGCGCATGATAGGCCAGCGCCAACAAAGGATCCCTGCCCGACAACTCTGCCACATTCAATGCATCCAGGTGATGACGGAATGCCAGCAGCTTTTCATTCCTGTAACGGTAAGTATACCCCATCGAGTTATAAGCGGTAACTTTCAGCGAGTCATTGCCGGAGGTGCTCGCCACCGAAAGCGCCAGGTTGTTGTAGTTCAGGGCCTGCCCGTAATCACCCGATCCCCGGGCCACCCGCGCCATCCCCACATAGGCAAAGCCAAGCTCATCCTCCAGGTCGCTATCACGGGCAACCTTTTCGGCTTGCTGGAAACAATCCATCGCAATTGCCATGTTGTTCGCAACACCCGGCTTGTTCAGCAGCCGGAAACCCGCTTTTAGCCAGGTCGTCGCTATCAGCTTCCGGTCCCGGCTCAGCTCGGCCACCTCCATGGCCTGATCTCCATAGCTTTTCGACAGCTTTTCATCCACCCCGCCATAATAGGCAGCCAGCGCCGCCAGCGCATTTGCTTTGCTGGCATCCGTATGGGAGATAGATAGATCTTTCCTCAGGCTGTCCGCCAGAAAATCTTTCTGAGCGGTTGTAACATAGACAATTAGCAACAGCAGCCCGCAGGCCAGGCATTTTCTCATAGCGACATGCTCTTTTGCCTAAAAATACTCCAAAACGATGAGATAAAGACGCAGCAAAACATGTGAAAAAACCACATGCCATCGTCAGTGGAAAATCATTGACAATTAGAAAAAATCATCCTTATAAGACAATTCACTTAGATTCCTTAGTAGGGATCAGTAGCTCCCGGATATCCACATCCAGGGCCAATGCCATTTCCCTCAGAAGCTTTAAAGTAGGCTGGAATTCATTGTTACAGATCCTTGTAACACTATTGGGGGCTATACCCACCCTGGTCGCAAGCTCTTTATGCGACATGTCTTTTTCAGCGAGGACTGCTTTAATTCTGTTTATTTTGATCTTTTGTTCCATTTGTTCCATTTCTCCAGCGGTTTGAGGGGTAAAGCCAATTTAGGTTATTTCTGGCATAACTAACAAGCTCCATCGAAGATAAACTTCTAGGAATCAATATCTTCTAAATTAATCAAATACGTTACGCATATTTTTTAATCAGTATAATGTATCATAAAATGATTTTTACGTATCTTCTCATATCCTAAAAATTTGGTCGCGGCCTTGGTATTTTAATTTACATAATATGATGAGGGTCACGGCCGATGGCCCCCGACAAAATAGTCACCGGCGATTTACCCCCGCGGCTTACTAACAACCACAGAAGTGAACCGGACAATCTTAACCGACCAGAAATAAATAACAAGGAAAAAGGTTCGCAGGCGCAATGCCGCCGGCGCTCAATGGCAAGGTCATCATTAAATTAAAGATAAGGAACGCTCGATCAGCGAAGAACCCTCACACCGTCGGAGAATAGATAGTGCGAGGTCATGCCGAAGTTAAGGAAATTATGCCGTCTTGGCAATCACTTTCTGAAAAATCACGTCTACCCCTTTCCGGCAAAAAACAACATGGTTCATCACCCTGAATAAATACTTCGGCTACCCAATAAGGTTATACTTCCCCCGCTCGCAGATCAGCTGCTCCCAAATTCATTGAACAACAGCTCCCAAATTCATTGAACAACAGCTCCCAAATTCATTCAACGACAGCCGCCAAATTCCATGGAACAACCACTCCCAAAAGCCCTCCGCCACACCGCCCTCCCTGGTTTTTAACCCCGTTGATCCCTGGCAAAAAATATATTTTTAAAAACAAAAAAATAAATGTTATTTTGACAGGAATTATCCATCCGGTCAGCAAGTCATTAGACGCAAAACCCCGGAGAACCCTGGATGATCGCCATATGGAAAAAGACCAGTTTGTCATAGGAGTGGACTACGGTACGGATTCCGTCAGGTCCATCATCGTCAACACCAACAACGGCCAGGAAATAGCGTCCTCCGTATTCTATTATCCCCGCTGGAAAGAAGGCCTTTATTGTAATCCCGGTGAGAATCAGTTCAGACAGCATCCCAAAGATTACATCGAAGGGCTGGAGTCTACCATCCTCGACTGCCTCAGACAGGCAGGTCCCGCGGCAGCCGCCGGCATAAAAGCCATCTCCGTGGATACCACCGGCTCCACTCCCGTAGCCGTGGATGAAACAGGCACCCCCCTGGGATTGCTCCCCGGCTTCGAAGACAACCCCAACGCCCTGTTCGTCCTGTGGAAAGACCACACTTCCGTAAAAGAAGCCGCGGCCATTAATGCCCACGCAAAAAACTTTCCGGTCAATTACTTGCAGTTCGTCGGAGGAATATACTCTTCCGAATGGTTCTGGGCCAAATTGCTACATATATTAAAAGAAGACACTGCTGTAAGGAAAGCCTGCTACTCCTGGGTAGAGCATTGCGACTGGATACCCTTCCTGCTCACAGGTGGCAGGAAAGTATCCGACATGCGCCGGGGTGTTTGTTCTGCCGGGCATAAAGCACTATGGGCGGAAGCGTTTGGCGGCCTGCCGCCCGACGAGTTCTTCAGCTCCCTCGATCCCCTGCTGAAAGGCTTCACCGCCCGCCTCTTCACCCGTACCTATACCTCCGATCAGGCCGCCGGCCGCCTTTCCGCCGAATGGGCACAACGCCTGGGACTGCCGGAAAGTGTTATCATCGGCGTCGGTGCCTTCGATGCCCATATGGGCGCAGTAGGCGGTCAGATCGAACCTTACCACCTGAGCAAGGTCATGGGTACGTCCACCTGCGATATGCTGGTTGCCCCCGCCCACGAAGTAGAAGGTCGGCTGGTAAAAGGCATCTGCGGCCAGGTGCCCGGCTCGGTGATCCCCGGCATGATGGGCCTGGAAGCAGGCCAGTCGGCTTTCGGCGACGCCTATGCCTGGTTCAGGAACATTCTATCATGGCCCCTGCAGCAGTTACTGTCACAGTCCAGCCTCATATCCGTGGAAACAGCCCGCGCGCTGGCTGCAGAGACGACCGACAGGATCATACCCGAACTGAGCCGCCAGGCGGCCGCCATTCCCCTCTCCTCCCAGACGGAACTGGCCCTCGACTGGTTCAACGGCCGTAGGACGCCCGATGCCAGTCAGCTGCTAAAAGGCGCCATCACAGGTCTGAGCCTGGGCAGCGACGCCCCCCGGATCTTCCGCGCTATCGTCGAATCCACCTGCTTCGGAGCCAAAGCCATCGTTGACCGGTTCAACGAGGAAGGCGTCCCCGTAAAAGGTTTGATTGGTATGGGTGGCGTAGCCAGGAAATCTCCCTTCATCATGCAGATGATGGCCGACATCATGGACATGCCCATCCGCATCCACCGCAGCGAACAGACCTGCGCGCTCGGAGCCGCCATGTTCGCCGCTACCGCCGCCGGTGTCTATGACAAAGTAGAGGACGCCATGAACGCCATGGGACAGGGCTTCGACGCGGAATACCACCCCGACCCGGCCAAAGCGCCCGTCTATGCCGAACGTTTCCGGAGGTATCGGCAGCTGGGACAATTCATAGAAGAAAATACTACCACGTCACATTAATACACCATGAGCAAGTATAAAGACATACAGGAGGCCGCCTACGAAGCCAATATGCAATTGCCTAAGCTGGGCCTGGTGCTCTTCACTTTCGGCAACGTCAGCGCAGCCGACAGGGACCTGGGCGTTTTTGCCATCAAGCCCAGCGGTGTCCCTTATGAAGACCTGTCCCCGGAAAAAATGGTCATCGTTGACTTCGAGGGCAAGACCGTGAAAGGCAAGCTCCGCCCCTCTTCCGATACCCTCACCCACGCCGTGCTCTACAAACACTGGGAAAAGATCGGGGGCATCGTCCACACGCATTCCACCTACGCCACCGCCTGGGCCCACTCGCAGAGAGATATTCCCATCTTCGGCACGACCCACGCGGACCACTGCACGGTGGACATCCCCTGCGCGCCCCCCATGGACGATGCGATGATAGAAGGCGACTACGAATACCAGACTGGCTTCCAGATCATGAACGCCCTGCAGGCGAAAGGGCTCAGCTACGAAGAGATTGAAATGATCCTGGTTGGCAACCACGCCCCCTTCTCCTGGGGAAAGACGCCGGCAAAGGCCGTGTACAACAGCGCCGTGCTGGAAACCATCGCACAGATGGCCTACCTGACTGAGCAGATCAGGTCCGACACACCCCGGCTGAAAGACTCCCTGATAAAAAAACATTTCCTGCGCAAGCACGGCCCCAACTCCTATTACGGACAATAAATACATCATAAACTATAACATACCCCCAATATGGATCTGAAAAAATTTGAAGTCTGGTTCGTCACAGGCAGCCAGCATTTGTATGGTGAAGAAACGTTGAAACAGGTGGCAGAACACTCAAAGACCATTGCCAAAGCCCTGGACAGCGCTCCTCAGATACCCGTGAAGATCGTGTTCAAGCCCACGGTAAAGACACCCGATGAGATCTACAACATCTGCATGGAAGCCAATTCATCGAAAGATTGCATCGGCATCATCGCATGGATGCATACCTTCTCTCCCGCCAAAATGTGGATAGGCGGCCTCAAAGCCCTGCAAAAACCCCTCGTCCACCTGCACACCCAGTTCAACAGGGACATCCCCTGGAGCGATATCGATATGGATTTTATGAACCTCAACCAGAGCGCCCATGGCGATCGCGAGTTCGGCTTCATCATGACCAGGATGCGCCTCAACAGGAAAGTGATCACCGGCCACTGGCAGGATAACGAGGTCATCGAAAGCCTCAACGCCTGGGCCCGCTCGGCCGCCGGATGGCATGACTGGCAAGGCGCCCGCTTCGTACGCTTCGGCGACAACATGCGCCAGGTAGCCGTCACGGAAGGCGATAAGGTCGAGGCCGAACTGAAGTTCGGCTACTCGGTCAATACCTACGGAATAGGCGACCTCGTAAAGGTCATCGGAGAGGTCTCCGACGCCTCCATCGATCGGCTGGTAAAAGAATATGACGAAAGCTATACCCTGGCCGATTCCCTCCGGAAAGGAAAAGCACAACACGCCTCCCTGCGTGAAGCAGCCCGCATCGAGCTGGGCCTCCGCGCCTTCCTGGAGAACGGCGGCTTCAAAGGCTTTACCGACACCTTCGAAGACCTCCACGGCATGACCCAGCTTCCCGGCATCGCCGCCCAACGCCTGATGGGCAGCGGCTACGGATTCGCGGGAGAAGGCGACTGGAAGACTTCCGCCCTCGTGCGGGCCATGAAAGTAATGGGCCATGGATTGCCCGGTGGCAACTCCTTCATGGAAGATTACACCTATCACTTCAATCCGGACAACAACCTCGTTTTAGGCGCCCATATGCTGGAGATCTGCGAATCCATCGCAGAAGGCAAACCCTCCTGTGAGATCCACCCCCTGGGCATCGGCGGTAAAGCCGATCCCGTCCGCCTGGTATTCAACTCCCCCGGCGGACCCGCCATCAACGCTTCCATCATCGATATGGGCAACCGCTTCCGAATGCTCGTGAATGAAGTAATAGCCGTACCCCCTATCCAGGGCCTCCCAAAGCTCCCCGTAGCACGCGTCCTCTGGAAACCCTACCCCGATATGAAAACGGGATGCACGGCATGGATCCTCGCAGGCGGCGCACACCACACCTGCTACAGCCAAAACCTGACGGCCGAACACCTCCAGGATTTCGCAGACATGGCAGGCATCGAATTCGCGCTCATCGGAAAGAAGACAGACCTCTACCAATTCCGCAACGAGCTCCGCTGGAACGAAGCTTACTATCAGATCAACAGATAATTAAACATCACCTAACAATTGCTCCCATATGAATAAGAACCTCGTATTTGCGGATTATGTCGTCTTTGCGATCTATTTCGTCATCGTCGCCTCCTATGGCTACTGGATCTATCAGCGGAAGAAGAAGGCAGTCACCGATACAAAGGACTTCTTCCTGGCGGAAGGCTCCCTGACCTGGTGGGCCATCGGCGCCTCCCTGATCGCATCGAACATCTCCGCAGAGCAGTTCATTGGCATGAGTGGCGAAGGCTTCTTCGCCGGCATCGCCGTGGCGGCCTACGAATGGATCGCAGCCCTCGCCCTCATCATCATCGCCGTATGGTTCATACCCGTATATCTGAAGAATAAGATATACACCATGCCCCAGTTCCTGAAGACCCGCTACAACGAGACGGTAGCCATCATCATGGCCATCTTCTGGTTACTGCTCTATGTCTTCGTGAACCTCACTTCCATCCTTTACCTGGGCGCCATCGCCATCAACGGTCTGGTCGGCGGCGAAAATATCCACGCCATCATGATCGGCCTGGCCATCTTCTCGCTCCTCATCACCCTGGGCGGCATGAAGGTCATCGGCTTCACCGATGTCATACAGGTGGGCGTGCTCATCATCGGAGGCCTGGCCACCACCTACCTCGCCCTCACCGTGGTATCCGAAAGCTTCGGCCTGGGCAGCAGCGCACTGGAAGGCTTTAAAGCGCTCATGAGAGACGCGCCGGAACACTTCAAAATGATCTTTCATAAGCCCGGCCCCAATACCTCCCAGCTGGAAATAGATAAATACCTCGTGCTGCCCGGCATTGCCATGTACGCAGCCGGTCAGTGGATCGTTAACCTCAACTATTGGGGATGCAACCAATACATCACCCAACGGGCCCTTGGAGCCAACCTCAAGACAGCCCGCACTGGCATCCTCTTCGCCGGCTTCCTCAAACTGTTGATGCCGGTGATCGTCATGCTTCCGGGCATCGCCGCCTTCGTACTCTATAAAAATGGCCACCTTCACCTGGAGGACGGCCGGAAAGACTACGCCTACTCAGCCGTCCTGGGCTTCCTTCCCAACGGCCTGAAAGGCCTGTCCATCGCAGCCCTGACAGCCGCCATCGTCTCCTCCCTCGCCGGAAAGGTCAACAGCATCTCCACCATCTTTACCCTGGATATCTATAAGAAATACTTCAACAAAGAGGCGGGCGAGCAGAAAATGGTATGGACAGGGCGGATCACCGTCGTCACCGCCATGATCATCGCCATCCTTTTCACCTGGAAAGACCTCCTGGGCATCGGCGGAAAAGGCGGATTCACCTTCATCCAGCAATACACCGGCTTCATCAGCCCCGGGGTATTCGCCATGTTCATCCTCGGCATGTTCTGGAAAAGGACCACCGGCGCCGCCGCCATCGCGGGACTGATCACCGGCTTCGTACTATGCGTCTTCTTCAATCAGTTCGCCCCACAGGTCATCGGACATGAAACTTTGCTGTACACCGCATTCCCCACGCAGGAAGAGGTCAACGGCGCTCTGACCACCGTCTGGAAGATCCCCTTCCTCATCTGTATGGGCCTGGCCTTCCTCTTCACCATGCTGGTCATGATCGTCATCAGCCTCGGCGGACCTAAGGTCAACCCCAAAGCCTTCGAGCTGGATAAAACCATGTTCAAAGTCCAGCCCTCGACCCTGGTATTGATCATTATTACCCTTGTCATCCTGATGGCCCTGTACGTAAAGTTCTGGTAAGGGAAATGAATATCCCGCACCCGCTCAAACCAAAATGTATTAAATTGGCGATTAATTAATCATTAACCCAAGGCCACTATGACTCAAATGAATCGTTATCCCGGAGAAAGTCGCGTGCTGGTCGCGGTGGACTGCATCATTTTCGGATTTGATGGGAATGACATAAAATTAATGCTGGTCCAGAGAGGGCTGAAACCCGAAAAAGGTAAATGGAGCCTTATGGGCGGATTTCTCCAACCCCAGGAAAGCCTTGACCAGGCAGCCAACCGCATCCTGAAAAAGCTCACGGGCCTGGAAGGCGTGTATATGGAACAGCTCCACACCTTTGGAGACCCCCTCCGCGACCCCGTCGAACGCACCCTCAGCGTAGCTTATTTCGCATTGATCGATATTCATCAATATGAGAAACAGCTCAGCGCCGACTACCACGCTGAATGGTTCCTCCTGAAAAAAACCCCCGAGCTGATCTTCGATCACAAGAAAATGATGGAAATGGCCAAAAAAGAGCTCCGCTATAAGGCAGCCCTCCACCCCATCCTCTTCGAACTCCTGCCGGCAAAATTCACTATACCCCAGCTCCAGATCCTCTACGAAGGCATCTATGATACCACTTTCGACAACCGCAATTTCAGCCGGAAAGTATTGTCTACTGAATTGCTGATCAAGCAAAAAGAGAAGGACAAGGCCAATTCCAAAAAAGGCGCCTTCTACTACAAGCTGGACAAACGGAAGTACAAAGCCAACTTCCAGGCTTTCCTGAACTTCATTCCCAACCCCGATAAACTGCTGCTCTGACCTTTTTACGCCATGGTTTGTGTAAATTTTACGCGCCCCGGCACAGCACAGGATGGCTGCAAATCGTGATTTTGCTCAGTTAAACATGAAATAATGTCTTGAATGACTTGGTAAATTCAGCAAGAATGGTAATTTTGACGTTTAACGAACCTCTCCTACAATTTACTCCTATATATTTAGTTTTGAATGGTCACAAAAGTCGTGACGCGAGGGCAATTTCTATTGCCCTCTCCTTTTTTCAAAAGCACTAATTAAGTAAGGATTAAACCGCTCCACCCTACCCCCTTATATGATACGCCTTCGGCTGCACAAACGCCCGTATCCCCTGGTACGACAACGTACTCCCCAACCCGGAATGTTTACGCCCTGACCACGGCAACCCGGCACTGACCCGGTCGCAGCAATTCCAATACACCGTGCCGGTATTCAACTGCTTCATCACCTGCTCTGCCCGCTCAAAACTACGCGAATACACAGCCGCCGTCAACCCATACTCCGTGTCCGCCATCAACCCCACCGCTTCTGCGTCATCCTTCACTTTCTGTATCCCCACCACAGGTCCAAACGACTCATCCATCATTAGTTTCATCCCATGATGCACATCCACCACCACGGCGGGCGCTATAAAATATCCCTTCCTGTCGATCCGCTGTCCCCCATACAACAGCTTGCCCCCCTTTCCCACCGCATCTTCCACCTGCCCAAGCAGGAACTCCAGCTGCGCCGGCCTGCTCAATGGCCCTATCTCAGTTGCAGGATCCAACGGATCGCCTATCACCATCTTCTTCAACTGCTGCACATACGAAGAAACAAACGCATCATACACCCCCTCCTGCACATAGATCCTCTCCACCGCGCAACAGCTCTGCCCATTATTGTACACAACCCCCTCTAATGCCGCCGCCGCCACTTTATCTACATCTTCCACATCATCCATCACATACAGCGGATCCTTCCCTCCCAGCTCCAACTGGCAAGGCACCAGCCTGGAAGCGACCTTTTCAGCGATGTGACGCCCCGTGCGATAGCTGCCGGTAAAAAAATATCCATCCAAAGGCTGTTGCAATAGCCACTCCCCTGCCATCCCCTTTCCGATCACCGCCTGGAATACATTTTCGGGTACTCCGCTCCGGTATAAAAGCCGCTGGATATGAAGCCCCGTCAACGTGGAATATTCAGAGGGCTTATATAATACGCCGTTCCCGCCAATGAGAGCAGGAATAAACACATTCACCCCCACCAGGTATGGATAGTTCCAGGCCGAAATATTGGCTATCACGCCCAACGGCTCGTAGACGATCTTCTCCCGCGTGGCTCCGGCTGCCGTCACCCACTCCTCCGCAAGCCACCGGGCCGAATGGTCCAGGAACCACTGGATACGGCTCCGCGCTCCATTCAGCTCATTATAGGATTGCTGCAGTGGCTTGCCCGTCTCTGCCGTCAACGTAGCCGCCAGGACGTCCTTCTCAACGTCCAGCGCTTCATAAAAACGCGCTATCACATCTATTCTTGCAGACACGGACAGCGCCGCCCAGGCCGCTTGCCCGGCACGAACCTTCCGGTACTTCTCCTGCACCGATGCCTCCGTATCTTCCCCTATTTCCTGTATGATCTCCTCCGTTGCCGGATTAATAATGGTCATGATCTTGTAATTGATTTTTTAATTTCTTCGATGAACCTATCCCGGATAGCGGCATACAAGCTGCGATCCCTGAACCCTCGTACATACATACGTTCTGGATGCCATTGCACAGCCAGCATAAAAGGTCGCCCTTCCCGCGACGACCACTCCACCCCTTCGATAACACCATCGGCTGCATGACAATTAGCCCGCAACCCTTTTCCCAGTCTGTCGATCGCCTGGTGATGCGCACTGTTGATCCACCCGCCCACTCCTGAGATCTCATACAGCAGGCTCCCCCTCTCGATCAGGACACCATGCTCCTTGTCCACCGGTCTGTTCTGGTGGATCTCGTCCCCCTGCACGCCCAGGTCCTGCACCAGCGTACCGCCACAGCAAACATTGATCAGTTGAAGCCCCCGGCAAACCCCCAATACAGGCTTGCCTTCCGCCCAGGCCCGCTCCAATGCCGCTTTTTCAAACGCGTCCCGTTCCTGCTTCCATCCCGCAACAGGCGCCTCATCGTACGAAAGCCCCCCGCCATAAAGTGAAGGATGAATATCCACGCCTCCTGACAGCACCAGCGCATCATATTCGGCAATATCTCCTCCTTCCGCGGACAACCTCACCACAGTAATATCCTCCTCGCCCTGATGAAGCCACCGCGCGTAATTCTCATGCTTCTCCGGGGTGCCCGTATATGTCAACCCTATCCTCATAATGCCTCCATATATAATTTTTTGAAATCCTCCCGGCTCACCGGCTTCGGATTGTTAGGATGACAAAAATCCGCAAAAGCCAGGTCGGCCAATGTCTCGATATGCTCCTGCTTCAATCCCACGTCCCTTAGCCTGACGGGCAGTCCCAGCTCCTTGTTCAGCGCGAAAAGCTGCTCCACCACCCCCTCCCCGGACTCATCCCGAAGCTCCATGGTGCGGGCGATCTGCCGGAACTTATCCTCGGATCCCGCCACATTGAACCGCATGCCGTAAGGTAAATTCACTGCATTGGCCAATCCGTGGTGCGTATCCAGCAAAGAGGATAATGGATGCGCCAGCGAATGCACTACGCCCAACCCCTTTTGAAAAGCAACAGCGCCCATCAATGAAGCGATCATCATATTGCTCCTGGATTCCAGGTCCGGCTTATGAGTGGCAGCCACAATAGAACGCGTGATCAGAGAAACGCCCTGCAGCGCAATCCCTTCGCACATGGGATGCCACATCTTCGCGATATAGGCCTCCAGGTTATGCGTCAACGCATCCATGCCGGTAGCAGCCGTAACGAAAGCCGGCAGGTCCATCGTCAGCAGTGGGTCTGCATATACGATCTTCGCCAATAGCTTGGGCGAGAAAAGTATCCGCTTACGATGCGTATCATCCTCCGAAATGATGGCGCTGCGCCCCACTTCGCTGCCGGTGCCGCTGGTAGTAGGCACCGTGATAAAATAGGGTACTTCCTCTGTTACATACTGATCCCCACCGATGAGATCGTCATAATCGAAGAGGTCACGGTGATGATGGATCCGCAAGGCGATAGCCCTGGCAACATCCATGGCCGCTCCGCCGCCGATGCCGATGATGCAATCCCGGTCTGTCCCCTTATAAGCCGCTCCGCCCTTCTCGACATCCGACTTCACCGGGTTCTTATGAATATCTGAAAAGACCTCCGCAGGGAGCCCTTTGGCGCCTAACCCGGCAACGATCGCCTTGAAAAATTCCAAACCCGCTACCAATGGGTCTGTCACCAGCAAAGGCCGCTTCAGCCCCTGCGAAACCAAATGCTCAGGCAGCTCTTTGATCACCCCCGCTCCAAATCGGATGGTGGTTGGAAAATTGTATTGCCTGACAATATTAAAATCTGTCATAAGAAAATATCTTTTGATGTAGATGAATGCAAAATAAACTAGATGATCTCGAAGTAACGCTTCATTTCCCAGTCCGTCACCTCCCGGGAGAATTGCCTCCACTCCCACTCCCGCGTGCGGACAAAATGATCCGCGAAAGCTTCCCCAAAAAGTTCCGCCGCCAGGGGTGACTGTTTCATCGCCTGCGCCGCCTCCCAAAGGTTCCGCGGCAGCACGCCCAGCCCCTTATCCGCATACCCGCTGCCACGCGTGGCAGGAACTTCCAGCTTCAATCCCTGCCGGATCCCGTACAGGCCGGAAGCAAGACAGGCCGCCATGGCCAGGTAAGGATTGGAATCGCTGCCCACCACCCTCGTCTCCAGGCGCGTGGAAGTAGCGCTGCCCGGCAACGCACGCAGGGCGGTAGTCCGGTTGTCGATTCCCCAGGTCACCGTGGTAGGGGCCCAGGCGCCTTCCACCAGTCGCTTGTAGCTGTTTACCGTAGGCGCATACATTGGCAGGATATAAGGCAAACAATATAATTGCCCGGCAATATAACTTTCCATCAGGCTGCTGATACCTGTGGCACTTCCCGCCTCATAAAATAAATTCTGTCCGCCATCCGCAGTCCAAAGGCTTTGATGCACATGGCCGCTGCACCCCGGCAGCTCAGCGCTGACCTTGGCCATAAAAGTAGGCAGGATGTCATGCCGGTGAGCGATCTCTTTGACCCCTGCCTTGAAAAGGACAGCCCGGTCCGCAGCCTCCAGTACCTCGGCGTACAGGATCGCCGCTTCATACACCCCCGGCCCGGTCTCCGTATGCAACCCTTCTATGGGGACATCGAACTTTTCCAACAGATCGAATAGATCCTGGAAATAAGCGCTGCCCTGTGAAGCCCGGAGTATAGAATAGCCAAACATCCCCTCGCTGAGAGGAGGAAGATTTCCGTAATCCTTTGCCGCCACCGCACCTCCCTTGCCCAAAAAGTTGAACCATTCGAATTCCTGTGAGAAAAAAGCCTGGTAACCCATTTCCTTCGCCTGCCCGATCACCCGTTTCAATACCCCCCTGGGACAAGGCGCATCCTGGAATCCCGCCAGGAAAAAAGGCAGGTCATTCTCCCAGGGCACCCGCCGGAATGTCCCTATATCGATCTTGGCCAACGCATCCGGGTAGCCCGTATGCCAGCCTGTAAACTTACCATTGTCATATGCCTGGTCCGCTGCATCCCACCCGAAAACCACATCACAAAAACCAAAGCCCTTTTCAACCACCGATCTGAACTTGTCCAGGCTGATCAGCTTCCCCCTCAGCACGCCATCGATATCCGTGACAGCCAGCTTGACCTTGGTAGTGCTCTCTTCCGTAAGCTCCTGTAGCAGCTCAGGCAGCGATTGTTGATTCCGCATCATCTGTTCGATTTGTAAAGTATTTAAACGCAAAATAGCCCAGGACCAGCAACGAAAAATATATCAAAGATAATTTAATATTCAGGGTGATCATCGCCACCAGCGCAATGACGGCGATCACCAGTGCAATAAGAGGAAAATAAGGATAAAAAGGAACTTTGAATGGCCGTTCCAACCCCGGCTCCTTCCTTCTCAGCATCAACAGGGACAACATGGCGAGGATATACAGCGTCAGGGCGCCAAAACAGGAAATGGTAATGATCTCTCCCGTCCGCCCGGTGAGCAAAGCCACGATCCCGATACACATATTCACCAGCAATGCATTCACGGGTGTTCTGAACCGGGAATGCACCCTCCCGAAAGCCTCCGGTATATATTTCACCCGCCCGAACTCGAAGGTCGCCCGGCTGGCAGCCAGGATAATACCGTGGAAAGAGGCGATCAGCCCCATCAGCCCGATCGTGATCAGCAAATGGTACATCAATCCGCTGTCACCGGTGATCCTGGATAAAGCCAGCGGCAGGGGACTGTCCGAGGCAGCAGCGCCCGGAGTACGATATACGATGGCTTCCCACCCCGCCACACCGATGGAGGAAAGAAATACGAGCACACACAAAGCTATCAGCGTCGCCAGCGCCGAACCAAAGCCCAACAGCACATTCCGCTGCGGACGAATGGTTTCCTCCGCCACATTCGCTACCCCCTCCAAACCCAGGAAGAACCAGATGGCAAAAGGCACCGCCGCCCATACGCCCTTCCACCCGTTGGGAAAGTCATTGTGCCGCAGGTTGGCAGCCGAAAAATGAGGAAAGCAGATCCCCGCAAACAACAACAGTTCAAACACCGCCAGCACCGTCACCACCAGCTCAAAACCCGCCGCCGCCTTCACACCCAGAATATTGAGGCCGGTGAAAATGACATAAGCGATTATCGCGATCGCCGTAACGGGCATCTGCGGAAAGAAGATATTGAAATAGGCGCCGATGGCCGCCGCAATCGCAGGAGGAGCAAAAACAAATTCTATCAGCTGGGCCATGCCCGCGATAAAACCCCATTCCTGGTTCAACGCCCTCGTGGCATAGTCGAATACGCCGCCCGCCCGGGGAATGGCGCAGGACAACTCAGTGTAAGAAAATGTGAACGTGATATAAAGGAGGATGATAAAGGAAGTGGCGATAGCCATTCCCCGGGTCCCCCCTTCGGCCAAACCCAGGTTCCAGCCGAAATACATGCCCGAGATGACATAGCCTACGCCCAATCCCCACAACATCAGGGGGCCAAGGGTACGCGATAAGGTAGGACTGGGGGAAGACGCCTGCTCGTGTTTGATTGCCATCTCTTAAAGATAATCCATAAACCGAAACCTCCAAAAAACCAAAACCCTGGCTCACAGCTCACAGCTTGTAGCTTGCAGCTTGTAGCTTGCAGCTAAGTAATCGCCCTGTTTAAATTGATCTTCAGATTGACAATGAATTGTTCCGCAGTGATCGTAACCCTTAACTCGTGACTCTCCGGATATAGCAGGTTCAACCTTCTCCCGATGTGGTGCAGTGATAGCGAATGCCCGTTCATCAGCGTGCTGCTGTCGATAGGCTTGCTCCACCCCAGCTTCATCTCGAAATGACCATTATCCACCCATACTTCCAGGTCCATATTTTTTTGAGGCATCTCCAGTAAACCCAGCTGGCGAAACCCGTTCTCCACCATGGGAAGAATGATAAAAGGAGCGATGCGTTCCCCGGATGGATTACCCACTATCTTGACCATCACCTGCAGACTATCGGCATTGCCCGTTTTTTCCAACCCGACATATTCTTCCAGCAGGGATAACTCCTTTTCCAGGCTCACACTGGCCTGGTTATTATCATAAATGACATATAACAATAGATTCTTTATTTTTTTCACCATACCGGGGATCAGCGAGGGCCGGATGACAGACAGCTGCTCCACCCTGTCCAGCGCATTGATCAGGAACACAGGCTGCAGCGCCCCCGCCTGCAGCGTTGGCTCCAGATGCTGCTTCTCCTTCTTCATCAGGTCCAGTTCCTGCTGCTTGATGGCCCACATCTTCCCCAGTTTGATGGCCGCAGCCAGCCCGCCCTCCATATTGATCTGGTAAAAAAGATTCAGGAATACCCAGGGTACATTCTTCGAGAACACAGGTGGCGGCAACCCGAATGCCTCCCGTATGTAAGGGACCGCCAGGTGATTATAACCCCGAAAAATCAATATGAATAAAACGGAAAAAAGCATCCACAGTAAGATCATCTGGATATAATGCCCTTTGTAAAGGAACCTCGGCAATAGAAAATAGATAATGGAATAACAGAAGATCATATCCAGTGGTGTCGATAAGCTCACCTCCACCAAGGATGCCCCCAGCGTACTGCTTAAAGGGTAACGCCCCTGCCAATAGACAATATTGAACACCGTGTAATAAATGATCCATAACAGCCAGAACAAAGCATGCCGGGTAACGCGGTACCGCCGGTTATTCGAAAATACGAGAGAATTGACGGCCATAGTATTCCAATAGGGCGGCCCCGGCTGCGCGCCAGGGCCGCTATAATTTTACAATGTGGGCAGCTCTTCTAATTATCCCAGAAAAGCTTGGGAGAATATAAGGTCACGGCCGGTGTATTGGCAGTATTATACGACAATTCGCTTTGAGGATACAACAATCTGCGCGGGATTGGCCCCCCTGTGACCGAAGGCAGCACAGGAACGCCGGTACGGCGCCAGACGGTAAACACCTCCGGATTAAGATATAGTGCATAATACTCTTCCCGCGCTACCTGCGCGATGGCCGCATCCACGCTGGCATTCGTCAGCGTAGCGTGTGCGGCAATATAAGTGGTGATATCGCCTGCCGCTACCCCGAGCTTTGTCATATTCGTCGTAACGGCATCCTTCAACAAAATTGCGGCAGCGGCAAAATCGCCGGTTGCCCGCAAAGTAGCCTCCGCGGAGATGAACTGGAGCTCTTCAAAAGTGATGAATTCCACGGGCGAGTTCGCGCTGCCAAAATAAGCGCCCAGGGCAGCGTCGTCTGGATTCGGATCGACATAAATGTTTAGCCGTGGATCATTCCGGGCCGTCATGGAATCCGCCAACGGAGCATCCACGAATGTTTCATCACCAGGCCGCTGTGTAGTGAACTGGTACCAGGGGTTCGCCCCGTTCTCGGAGGTAGAGGATATGTAAATGGCGGCATGTTTTTCATCCGGGAATGACTTGCCTACTTCCTGAAGCGCCAGGTTCGCCATGGCAGCATTCCCCTTGCTCTGATGAATATAGAGCCGCGCCAGGATCGCGTGCCCAAAATATTTCCACGATGCAGCATCCCCGCCATATAAATGATCATCAACCCCCGGCGTGATCAGCCCCGGGTCGGGATTGTCGATATACTCGATACCTTTGTTCACGAGGCTGACGATCGTGTCGTACAACCCCTGCGCCTTATCATAGGCCGGCTTCAGGTTCTTGTCTCCCTTCATCGCCTGCGAATACGGAAGGTCGCCCCAAAGGTCTACTCCGAGCTGCAGGCTGTAGGCCATGATGATCCTGCTGATCCCGCTATACATATTATAGCCTTTCCGGTCAGACAGGTGCATCAACGTGTCATTATTGTTCAGGACGGAAGTATAATAGTCCGGCCATAAGTTGTCAAAAGTGCCCGGATTAAGAATATAATTATAATACTGCTGCGACTGGGCATTATGACCGAACACCTGCTGCGTGAACAGAGAGGTGAACCTGGATATATCCCCTCCCTGCGTATAGGCCAGCGAAGCTTCCACATTGGAAAGGAGAAGGTTGGGCGGCACGGAATCCGGGGCGTTCGGGTTTTTATTATAATCTGTAAAAAAAGATTTTTTGCACGAGACCGTCGACAGCAGCGCTCCTGCTAAGAGAACACAGAAAAATATCTTGATTTTCATACGCTTATATTTTTTTGATTAGAGACCGATATTTAGACGAACACCATAGCTCTTGGTGCCGGGGTTATTGAAATAATCCAAACCCTGCGCATTCGAAGGCCCCGTGAGGCTGGTCTCCGGATCGACGCCGTCATACTTGGTCCATATCTTGAGATTATTGGCAAAGACGGTCAGAGACAATAGGTTGAGCTTGCTCTTGCCCAACACCCCTTTCGGCAATTCATAGGTCAGGCTGACCTGGCGTATCCTTGTCCAACCTCCGCTTTCAACGTCTATTTCCTGCGGACCGCCAAAACTGTTGCCGATGTTCTGCCAATAGAATTGATCATAGCTGGAGGCAGTTGTATTCTGCCCGCCTACTCCGGCCTTTTCTGAGCCGCCTTCATCATGCACCAGGTTGCCGGCCAGGTCAAGGTGCCCCAGCGGGCCCGTCCAGGTATGTGCCGTATAACGATTGCTGGTTTCTGCGGCAGTACCCTTATTCGCCAAAGCGCCCCTGGTACCATTCCACATATCGCTGCCATGCCTTACGTCGATCTGGAATCCGAAAGTCAGCCCCTTGTAGGATACGCTGCTGATGGCTGATCCGATCCAGTCGGGGTTCGTATTACCGATCACCTCGTTGGGACCTCCGGTCAATGGCTGATATTGTCCGCCTCCAACGCCCCCGTTATCCTGGATGACGATGGGACTCTTCAGGTTCTTGGGATCCGTGTGAACATAGGTGTTTCCATAGATCATGCCGAAAGGCTTGCCCGCCACGGCATCTATCTCGGCCTCGCCGCCGCCAAAGCCGGCTACGAAGAAGCGGTCGATGCCCGGTGCAAGTGAGATCACCTTATTCAGGTTTCGGCTCCAGTTGAAAGTCACGTCCCAGCGAAGGCCATAAGTGGTCTTGATCGGCGTTGTCTGCAACGTCAGCTCCAATCCCTTGTTGTCGATGGTAGCAGCATTCAGCAATTTGCCCGCATAGCCGGAAGAATAGGCCACCGAAACAGGGAAAATAACGTCCTTCGAACGGCTGTAGTAAGCCGTTGCATTCAACGTTATCCTGTTCTTCAGGAAGGACAGGTCCGTACCGAGTTCGTAAGAGTAGGTGTTCTCAGGCTTCAGGTCCTTGTTGCCGATGGTCGTATTGACATTGCTGATCTGGTAACCGGCTATGCCGTCGACGGGGAACGTAATACCTGTGGTAAAACCGTCCTTGGTGCTTGCCGGGATCAGGTATGTCCGCAGTCCGTAAATGGGCGCATCCTTGCCCACCTGTGCGAATGAAGCCCGCACCTTGCCAAAAGAGATCAGGTTGCTGCTCTTCACACCTTCCAGTTCGGAGAATACCCAGGAGAAGTTTACCGAAGGATAAAAGAAGGTATTGTTCGCAGCCGGGAGGGTGGAAGAAGTTTCCCGGCGACCGGTAACAGTCAGATAATACATTTCCCTGTATTTCAAAGTAGCCTCCGCATAGAACGCCATCGTCCGCTTGTGGGCCTGCGTTTCACTGGCCAGGTACGAGGAAGCATTGGAAATATCAAGGAATCCGGGAATATTGAAAGAAGTACCCGAAGCGAACTGGATATTATTGGTCGTCGTAAAATAATTGTGCCCTACCAGCAAAGTACCCGACAGGTCATCCGAGAAACGATGACGCATATTCACCGTAAAGTCAGAATTGAACTGTTGGTTGGTATAATGGTTCGAATAGACGGCGCCGTTTACAAAATTCGCGGAGTTGAGGTCATACGCATCCTTATCTGACTGGGTATAGACGTCACCGCCTACCCTCCAGGAGAGGTCCATCCAATCCAGCGCCTTGAGCACCGCCTGGCCGTACCCGAAAACACGGTTCAGCTTTGAAGTAAATGGCTCTTTATTCACTACCCAATACGGGTTGTCATATCTGCCAAACCCACGATAGCTCCGCTGGCGGCCTGTACCGTCCTGGAACTGATAGGCATCCAGATAATCCGCCGCATTTTTTGTATGGCCATTTGCATTGTCAAAAGTAGCCGGCGTACGGAACAGCCCCAGCGTTACGCCGGAAAGACTGGAACCCTGGTGTACTTTATGATTGTCCGAGTTAGTGTAAGTCGCTCCGCCCATAACACTCAGCCGGTCGCTTAGCCTGCTCTGTCCGTTCAGGCTGAAAGTGGTCTTTACATATTTACTCTTAGGAATAATGCCGGTCTGCTCGATATTACCTAACGACATACGATAGGCGCTTCTATCATTCCCGCCGGATACGGCAATATTATTGTTGTAGGTAAAGCCATGCTGGAAGAACTTATACCGGTCGTAGGGCACCACCTTGGTCTTTGCCGTCGGATCGGACTTCCCGACGATATCTCCATGTTTGTCCCATTTGTAATTCGTATTCCCGTCCCAGTAAAGCGTGTCTATGCTAGGTCCCCAGGAAATGGAAGCCCCCGTGGCCGGACCTGCATATTCTCCATCGGACCCCTGCGCCCACCGGCTCTGCAATGGTGGTAGATTACTCACCTTGTCCAACGTAACCGAACTGTTGAACGTTATGCCCACACCCTTGCGGTTGGAACCCTTCTTCGTCGTGATAATGATGGCGCCACTGGCAGCCTGGATGCCATATAAGGCAGTAGCCGCAGGACCTTTCAATATATTGATCGATTCGATATCATCCGGGTTCAGGTCGGAACCACGGTTGGTCGGCTGCGCCCCACCCGTAAGGTCCGCTCCAGGTCCGCCTGCGAGAGCCCCTGCATTGGTAGGGTCAAAATTGTTGACCGAGTTGTCGATGGGCACGCCATCCACCACCATCAGGGGTTGGTTGCTACCCGTAATGGAAGTAACGCCGCGCAAACGGAAATAAACGCCGCCGCCAGGATCACCCGTGCTTGTAATCACCTGCAGGCCGGAAGCCTTACCTTCCAGTTCCCCCAGCGCATTGCCGGTTCCTGATCTGTTCAGCGCATCAGCGCTCACCGTCTGGGTGGCCGTCCCCAACTCCCTTTTTTCCCTTCTGATACCCAATGCCGTAACGACCACTTCGTTCATAATACCCCTGTTGGCAAATAGCTGCACAGCTATATCGCCTTGCCCTTTCACAGCAACCTCCCTGGATGTAAAACCAATGGCGCTTATTACCAGTATAGCATTGTCAGGGGCCATAAGACGAAAAGATCCGTCCGCATTTGCACTCACCCCCGTCCTTTTACCTTTGACATTGATAGAGGCCCCGGAAATCGGGGTACCAGTCGAATCAGTGACCTTGCCGGTCACCTCTCTGTTCTGAGCAGGACTCAGATAGGCAATAGCCAATAATAGAATGGTTAGAACCAAACATTTTCTCATTTTGCTGTCGTTTTTCGTTAATGTGTGTGTTGACTCAAGTAACTGCCCGTTTATCACCATCACAGGCCGGTTATAAAATCAGACAAAAAAATTAACTTTTCTGACGCATCCGGAAGAAGGCTAATGACCCAACTGGGAAAAAGAACAGCTGAAGCGGGAAAAAGACCACTTGAAAATGTCCATCTAATACCAATTGTTAAAATGGGTTTCCTAATGGTCATCCGGACAACATCAACGGCTTGAAAGTCAAGAACCGCTTGAACCAATTAATAGCCGATCATAAATAGCAGAATATACATGATTGTTTTTTCAGATGCGTTATTTCCTGCTTCAGCAGTCATTTTTCCCCCTTCAGTTATTTTGACCTTATCTATGGCCGCATTTCGCCCAATTTTTTGTCTTATAATAGGCAGTCATATACAATTTTGATGCAATATCAACAATTTTGGTGCAACACCAGGGTTGTTTGGTACTGGTTGAACTATCGAATGCGTCATTTAGGTAGTGACTGAGTTATGGATAGTACAGTCCCCAACTCGCTATTTATATCTAATGTTCACAAAACCAAAAACTGATGTATGAGAAAAACACTAAGATTAACTGTTATTCTCCTGCTTTCCTCCATTTGGGCATTTCCTCAAACGAAGGATATCACAGGAAAGATTACTGACTCCACCGGGGCGCCAATTGCCGGAGCATCAATTAAAATAAAAGGCATTCAAAGAGGCACCAGCGCTTCTGCCGACGGGACTTTCAAAATTACGGCTCCGTCCAACGCTACCCTGATCATCAGCGCCGTAGGATTTGAACCCCGGGAGATCAGCGCCGGCAGCGCCGATTTCTTCATCCAGCTGCATTCCAGCACAAGCACCTTAAACGAAGTAGTCGTCACCTCCCTGGGTATTCGCAGAGAAAAAAGAAATCTGACCTACAGTGCCCAGGAGATCAAAGGCGAATCACTCGTCGCGGCCAAGCAGGACAACATCGTCAATGGCCTGGCCGGTAAGGTCTCAGGCGTCCAGATCACCAACACTACCGGCATGCCAGGCAGTTCCTCCCGCATCGTCATCCGGGGAGCTACCTCGCTCACCCAGGAAAATCAGCCGCTGTTTGTTGTGGACGGCGTACCCATCGACAATAATGAAGCAGGTTCCATCGACGCCACCGGCGTAGGAGCCAATAATGCAGCGCTCAACCAGGGCAGCTCCTCCAACAGGGGAATCGACCTCGACCCCAATATCATCGAGTCCGTGACGGTACTGAAAGGTGCCGCTGCCACGGCCCTATACGGAGCCGCTGCCGCCAGAGGAGCCATCATCATCACCACGAAGCAAGGCGCCCGCTCGGGCAAACCACAGGTCTCGGTAAGCAGCAGCTATAGTATCAGCAAGCCTCTCTATTATGACGTGCAGAACAAATGGGCCCAGGGAAGCCAGGGCGTCTTTATCGATGGTAATGGCCCCAGTAAATCTTCTTTCAGCTGGGGCCCCGCAGTAGACACTCTCCACGGCGCCAACGGTCAGCTGGTAAAGACCTACGATCAGCAGAAGATGTTCTTCAGGACAGGCCATACCACCGATAACAACATCAGCGTTTCCGGCGCCAACGACAAATCCAGGTACCTGTTCTCCTATTCTTATCTGAAAAATGATGGGATCACTCCCCACACCGATTTCACCAGGCATTCCGTCTTCGCGAAATTCACAAACCAGTTGGGAAGCAAGGTCACAGCCAATTTCCAGATGAACTATATCAACACCGTCAACAACAGGGTCAATGAAGGCAATGGACTCGCCAACCCTTTGTGGACGGTCTTTGCGGCTCCCATCACCTGGAATCCCCATCCGGATACCCTGCCCGATGGCACCCAGAATCTCTACCGCTCCCAGTCGAGGAATAACTCCTATTTCACGCTGGACAACACCGGCTTCGTATCGACTGTCAACCGCTTCCTGCCGACGGCTACCTTCTCCTACAATGCCCTGCCCTGGCTGACCATTACGGAAAGGATCGGTGCGGATATCTATACAGACCAGTCCACCTATCATGAGTCCAGCAGGATCATCAATGGCACCTTCTTCAACAACGGAGGCGTCTCCAACAGGACTCAGAATTACCGGCAGTTCAACAACGACTTCATCGTTGAAATGCATAAGGACCTCACCAGCGACCTGAACGGGTCCTTCCTGGTAGGTACCAACTTGCTGTCCCGGTATTCCCGGTTCAATACAGAAACCGGGCTAGGCCAGAACGTAGACAATTTTTACAACATCGCCACTTTCGGCACCGTCACCAGCACCGACAACATTAGCCGGTATAGAAAAGTAGGTTTTTATGCCCAGGCCAACCTGGAGTATAAAAAAATGCTGAACCTGGCCCTCACCGGCCGCTATGACGGGACATCCGTACTCAACACCGACAAGAGCTACTATCCTTATGGTTCCGTTGCTGGTGGCTTCATCTTCTCCGAGCTGCTCAAGGGTAATCCTGCTTCCCTCAGCTTCGGAAAGATCAGGGTTTCCTATTCCGCGGTGGGAAATGACAACCTGGCTCCCTATGCCCTGACCACCAATTTCGCACCGGCCACCGGAACAGCCAACAACATCAGCTATCCCTATAATGGACAAAGCGCATTCCTCATTTCTAATGTTTTAGGAAATCCCAATCTGAAAAATGAAAGCCTGACGGAATTCGAGACAGGGCTGGAATTGAAATTCATGCACAATCGCCTTTCCTTCGAGGGTTCCTATTTCATCCGCAAGACAAAGGACCTGCTTACGCCTGTGCCCATCGGTCCATCTTCCGGATACTTCACCTATAATCTCAATGCGGGTAGCATGCAGGACAAAGGTATTGAGCTGCTCGTCAGCGGCACCCCCGTCATGACCAGGGACTTCTCCTGGGAGGTGCTGGCTACCTTCACCAGGATCCGGAATAAGGTGTTGAAACTGGCGCCAAATGTCTCCAATATCCAGTTCGGCGGATTTGGCGGCGGCGGCGGCACCTATGCATTCGCCGGCCAACCCTACGGCATGCTCTACGGTTCCACCTACCTCCGGGATGGAAAAGGCAATATCATCATCGATGATGATCCCAGCAGTGCCTCCTATGGCACTCCGCTGATAGGCGACCTTGCCATCATCGGCAACACCAACCCGGACTTCCTGGCAGGTCTGACGAACACCTTCACCTATAAAGCAATTACCGTTAGCTTCCTGTTCGACTGGAGACAAGGCGGAGATATCTTTAACCTGGACGATCATTACAACTGGTTCTACGGTACTCCCAAAGCCACGGAAAACCGCGCCCCAAGGGTCCTGAAAGGAGTCCTGGCCAGCGACAATTCAAAGCCGAATGACATTAGCATCTCGGCCCAACAGTATTTCACCAATGTCAGTAACATCGACGAAGCCTGTGTTGAAAAAGGAACTTATGTAAAACTGAGGACTGCCAGCCTCTCTTATTCTATCACTCCGGAAACGCTGAGAAAGTCGCCTTTCAAGTCCGTTATCGTCACGCTCAGCGGCACCAACTTATTCATTTATAAACCCCATTTCACCAGCCCCGATCCCGAAGCAAGCATTTCAGGCAACGGCAACGGCCAGGGCGTCACCAACTATATGACCCCGACCACCCGCAACTTCATTCTCGGGGTTAAACTGGGTCTTTAATCTTAACCAATAAATCAGAAAAATGAAAAAGTATATATATAGCATCCCATTGTTGTTGTTTATCCTGGCGGGCAGTGCTGGCTGCAAGAAATACCTGGACGTGAATCATGATCCGAATAACCCGGCCAATGTACAGGAATCCCTGATCCTGTTCCCGGTGGAAATGGCCCTTTCCACTGCCATCGCAGGTGGATCCCTGACCAGTGGGAATTTTACCACCATCGCTGTGACGGACGCCTACTGGACCCAGCAGCTGGCGCTGAACCAGCCCCCTCCGCAGGTGGATGTATACCAGATACGGCCCGCCGACGTGGACCAGGTATTCCTCACGGCGTACAGCACCGGCCTGCAAAACCTGCTTATTCTTGACCGTAACTCGCGGGCCAATAAGAATTATGCCTATACCGTAACCGCCAAGACTTTGACTGCCTATTGCCTGGGTATCATGACGGACCATTGGGGAGACATACCTTATTCCAAGGGCCTTGATGGCAAGGTGGTGGTACCTTACGACAAACAGGAAGACGTTTACAAAGCTATGCAGTCGATGCTGGACAGTGCGATCTTGATGGCCGATGCTATAGTGAACCAAACCCTGGAACCGGGTATACACACTCCCGGCAGCGATGATGCCCTTTATGGAGGAGATATGAGCCTTTGGAAGAAATTCGCCTACGCCTTGAAGGCAAGATATTATATTCACCTGACCAAGGCGCCCGGCTATGATGCAGCAACTCAGGCCGGTCTTGCCCTGGACGCCGCCTCAAAAAGCTTCGCCTCCAATGATGAAGAAGCCAAAAACAGTTTGTATACAAGTCAAGGTGGCCAGGAAGGCCCCTGGTACGAGAACATCGACCCAGGGCAGGGCGGCGTTGTAATGGCCTCCACGCTCATCAATAATCTTAAAAGCACGAATGACCCCAGGCTCCCCATTCTGGTCACAAAAGGCTCAGGAGGCACCGATACTGGACGGGTCATCGGTACGGAAATAGCGACCAACTACAGGGTCTATTCTTTGATCAATGACTTTTACGCTGCCGCAGATGCTCCCAGCTATATTTTCAATTATTCGGAGATCCTGTTCATAGAGGCAGAAGCTCTTTTCCGCACTGCCGGCGCCGCCGCCGCCCAGCCAGTGTTCATCAACGGGATCAATAGCCATATGGCCAAACTTGGACTGGACACCACTTCAGCTGCCGTCACAGCCTATGTAGCTTCAAGATTACCCCTCACCGCCGGCAATGCCCTGCAAAGGATCATGGAGGAAAAATCCATCGCCAACTTCCTGAATATGGAAAATTACAACGACTGGAGAAGGACCGGGTTTCCCGCCCTCAACATCGTAAACAGCCCTTACGTGCCCACCATCCCCAGGAGATTTCCTTATCCTTTAGCGGAAATATCGGCCAATCCCCAGCCGGAACAAAGCGCCGCAATTACCGATCGTGTATGGTGGGATGCTCCTTAGTTTATAAGTAATTAATTGACTGCCACTTAGAGGCTGCCTTATCCAGGTAGCCTTTTTTATACACCACCCCTGTCCCTACCCACCCTGACACACAAAAAGCAGGTGGTAGAAACCACCTGCGAGTCACATGAGAAAACTTCTATCGGCAACTTTTGAAAATCCGGGGAAGTTGCCTTTTAGAAAAATTTATTTCCCCGGAAAAAACTATTAAGTCTGCGGCCAAGATACCTAATAATTAACCCCTACCAACGACTATCTGACTGAAGACCGCTAATAACCTACCGAACGGTCCTTTTCAACGGCCGAAAGGCGACTACCACCATCCTCAATCCCGGGACCTTTGTCCTTATAATCCCCCTTTTGCAATTAATTAACTTTTCTATCACAGGGTAAATGGGCATCTTTCGTTATCCTTTTACTACACATAGCAATGCACAGGCCATACCCTGCGTAAAAACACATTTCCCTTAAAACAATCTTGACTGAATTAGGCGCTATTGCCCTAACCCCAACTGCTATGGACAAAAAAAATGCTTTCGACGACAGGATGATCAGGCTGATCGGCATACCTGCATTGGGGCTCTTAATTCCTAATCTTTCCGGCATCATCACCAACGGGCTCTACACTTACCCCGAACTGATTGCCAGCTACGCCTTTTTCACCCTTGTCTCCTTCCTCGTCTGGCAAGGCAACGTCTGGCTCATGCACTACATAAGGAAAAGGTACACCTGGTCCTTCCGGCAATACCATAAGATCATCATCTCTCTCTTCTTCGTCAATATCGTTTATTCCGGGGCCCTCGCAGGCCTCCTGCTCAATTGCTGGAAAACCCTCTCACGCGAAGCGCATGTTCACAACGGCCCCCTCATCAGCGCCACGCTCATCATCATCATCGCAGCCTGCTTTATTACCAATATATACGAGATCATCTTTCTCAACCGGGAAAGAGAGGACAGCCGCTCCCGGGTCGAACAGCTCAACATCGCCAAAGCCCAGGCCGAGCTGGAAGCCCTGAAAAACCAGATAGACCCGCACTTCATCTTCAACTCCCTCAATACCCTCTCCTTCCTCATTACCCGCGACCCCCAAAATGCCCGCCTCTACAACGACACCCTGGCCAAAGTCTATCGATATATCCTCAGCAACAAGGAAAAAGACCTCGTGCTGCTGAAAGAAGAAGTGGAATTCATCAGCAATTATTTCTATCTGCTGAAGATCCGCTTCGGCGATGCCATCAGCATGATCATCGAGATCACCGACCTCTCCTCCGAAGATTTTCTCATCCCTCCCATCTCTATGCAGGCGCTCGTGGAAAATGCCATCAAACACAATGAATTCAACGAGAAAACTCCCCTGACCATCAATGTATCCGTATCCTCCAACTATGCCATCGTGAAGAATATCATCAACCTCAGGACCTATGCCGCCCCCACCTCGCGCATCGGCCTGGGCAACCTGGATAATAGGTATAAGCTCATCACCAAACGAAATATCATCATCGAGAATAATTTCAAGACTTTCACGGTGAAATTACCGATCATAAAATTTTAAAGCCTTATGCAACATTTCAATCAAAACCACCGACATATGTATGGACGGTAAGGAAAAAAACCCAAAACACCCTACCTTTGTAAGGTCTAAACCGAGTCACATGAAAGTGTTAATTGTAGAAGATGAACGACCCGCTTTCGAGAACATGGTTGAAGAATTGCAAGCCATAGACGAGAACATCAATGTGATGGCAGGCTGTACCAGCGTCGACGAATGTGTCCGCTGGCTCAACAAGAACCCGCAGCCGGATCTGATCTTGATGGACATTCAACTATCGGACGGCCTCTCATTTAATATCTTCAAAGCCGTCCAGGTCACCTGCCCCGTCATCTTTACCACCGCCTATGACAAATACCTCGGTCAGGCATTCGAATATTGCAGCATCGACTATCTCCTCAAACCCATCAGCCAGGATAAGCTGAAAAATGCCATCCGGAAATACAAGAACCTCCAGAGCCACTTCACCAGCAACCTCCACGGAATGCAGGATTACCTGAACAACCATGACAAAAAAAGGTCCAGGATCCTCGTCAAAAAAGGCATGGAGTTCCAGACAGTCCGCGTGGAAGATACAGGCTACTTCTTCACGGAACATAAATTGGTTTTCCTCGTCGACAAGGAAAACAGGAAGTACATGGCAGAAAAGAACAACCTCAGTGAGCTGGAAGAAGAGCTGGACAGGAATATTTTCTATAGAGCCAACAGGAAATATATCATCAACGCCAATTATGTCAAACGCTTCAAACCGCTGGAAAGAAGCAAGATCAGCGTCGAACTGACCCTCCCCGTTAGCGAAGAGATCATCATCAGCCAGGAAAATTCAGCCTCCTTCAAAAAATGGATCGGCGAGATCTAAACAAGCCTCAAGCTACAAGCTTCAAGCCGCAAGCTAAGGACTTATAAAAACCAACTTGTAGCTTGCAGCTCACAGCTTGCAGCTTTCTAAAAGTGGAGCAAAAACGAGCTCCCCTCCCCCTCTATCGACTGTACCTGTATATTCCCCTTATGCAACAGCATGATCTGCTTACAAAGACTTAACCCAATCCCGCTTCCCGTTTTCTTCGTGCTGAAGAACGGGATGAATATATTCTCCATTACCTCCGGCGACATCCCCGTCCCATTGTCACCCACCTTGATCAGCGCCCTCCCGTTATAGGTCGTCCCCAGCAACGTGATCCTCGGCTCGGGACTCTCCTTCACCGCCTCCACCGCATTCACCACCAGGTTGATCAACACCTGCTCGATCAGGCTCGTATCGGCATCCAGCGACAGATCAGGGTCCTTCAAAATGATCTCCATCTCGATATTCTTCTGTTCGAATGTGGGCTCCATCAGCACATGCAGGTTCTCAAAAAGGTCCCTCGCATACACTTTCTTCAGGCTCAGCGTGGTTATCTTATTCAGACTGCGGTAAGTTTCGGCAAACTTCAATAAACCTTCGCTCCTTCGCCTGATCGTCCCGATACCCACCTGCAGGTCATCCAACGCCTGGGGCTGCCCCTCCAGCAACGCAGCCGAAGCCTGCAGCCGGTGCGACAACGTTTCGGCCAAAGATGAAATAGGAGCCACCGAATTCATGATCTCATGCGTCATTACGCTCAACAGCTTCTGCCAGGCCTTCGCCTCCGTCTCATCCAGGGCTTCATTGACATTCTGAAAAGCGATCAGCTTATATATTTTACCATCCGTCTGAAAGGCCGTAACAGCCATCAGGGCCTTGAATGTATTACTTTCCTTCACGATGGACACCACCTTGCTCTCCCCCGGACGCAAATTCAACACCTCCTGGTAAAGCCCCGCATCCCTCCGCTCCAGAGAATGGATCGTTTTCAGATAAGGTACCCCCAGCATGCTCTTTAAAGACTCATTCATCCAGCTGATATCCCCGCTCTTATGCTCATAAGAGAGAATGCCCGTATTCACCAGCTCCAATATCTTTTGCAGATACTGGTACTGCGTCTCCCGCTCCCGGCTGATATTCTTGAAAGTCGAGTTGATATCGTTGAACCCCTGGCGCAGCGATTGAACCTCCACAGGCGCATCCTTCACATCGAAATGACGTGAGAAATCCCTGTAATGGATGGACTCTACGAATTGCTCCACCTCCGTCTGCGCCTTCTTGTGAAAATTGTAAAAGTCCACCAGCTGATAAATGATCAGGGGTATCAGGGCAGCAAGGAACTCATACCGCCCTTTCACCAGCAGGTAGCTGGCCGCCGACAAGGTGACGAACATAAACAATACCCTTATCAAGATTCTTTCCTGGTACCTCTTAAATATCATAATAAAACAGCTGCAAGCTACAAGCTATTAGCTACTAGCCAGCTTTTTTAAAACATTAATCACCTAATCAAACCCCTTGAAGCTTGAAGCTTGAAGCTTGCAGCTCACAGCTCGAAGCTCGCCGCTCGCCGCTAAATATCATACTTCGACAGCCTCCTGTACAGTGCAGTCCTCGTCAGCCCCAACTCCTTGGCAGCCTTGGAAATATTGCCGTTGTGCTTTTCTATCACTTTCAGAATGGCGTTTTTCTCTATGGTGCTGAGCTTCAGCTCCTGCGGCTCATCCCCCGCAGGCGGCCGCCCCGACTCGATAGGCGAAAAAATAAGGTCCTTCGCCTGCAGCACATCCCCGTCCGCCATGATCACCGCACGCTCGATGGTGTACTGCAGCTCCCGGACATTGCCCGGATAATGATAGCTCTTCAATTTTTCAACGGCCTTGCTGTCGAAATCCAGCGAAGGCTTCATGTACTTACTCGTATAGGTCCGGGCAAAATGGCGGGCCAGCAGAACGATATCCTCCTCCCGCTTCCGCAAGGGAGGTACCGTGATCTCCACCGTATTGATACGGTAGATAAGATCCTTCCGGAACCGGCTCTCATTCGCCAGCTCACTCAAAGGGACATTCGTCGCACAGATCAGCCGTATGTCAATCGGCGAAGGTTGATTGGACCCCAGCCGGGTCACCATCCTGTTCTGCAGCACCGACAATAGCTTCGCCTGCTGATGCAAAGAAATATTACCGATCTCATCCAGGAACAATGTCCCCCCGTTGCCCGCCTCAAACCGCCCCATCCGGTCCTCACGGGCATCCGTAAAAGCCCCCTTCTTGTGACCGAACAGCTCGCTCTCGAACAGACTCTCCGTCAATGCTCCCACGTCAACTTTGATATAGGGCTTCTCAGCCCTTAGGGAATGCTGGTGGATGGCCTTCGCTATAAGGTCCTTCCCCGTACCATTCTCTCCCAATATGAGAATATTCGCATCCGTAGGCGCGATCTTCACCAGCTTGAAAAAAATATCCTGCATCACTTCCGACTCACCCAGCAGCTCTGAACCGATCACCGAATCCCCCGCCGCCGCATAGCTTCCGCCCGCCTTCTTTGAGTCATTCTTCTTCAGCGCCTCCTTGATCGTAACGATCAACCGCTCATTATGCCAGGGCTTCACGACAAAATCCGCGGCCCCCTCCTTCAAACAGCGAACAGCCAGATCGATGTCCCCATAGGCCGTGATCATGATCACCGCTGCCTCAGACCCCAGTTCCTTTATCTTCCGCAGCCAGAAAAGTCCCTCATTCCCCGTATTGATACTGCTGTTGAAATTCATGTCCAGCAGGATCAGGTCAAAAGGCTTCTTGGAAAGCAGGGATCGCATGTTCTCCGGGTTCTTCTCCGTCACCACTTCAGCTGCTTCCGTTTTAAGTAATAATCTTACCGCCGTAAGTACGTCCGGGTCATCATCAATTGCCAGAATAGAGGCATTTTTTAAGTTCATATCAATTCAAAAAATATAATTGGTTAGATGCAACAGAAATACGCTGTAGCCGTCTTTTCCCTAAGACAAGACAATGTTAAGCCATTGTCGCCGAAATAGTCCTATCCGGGGACGCCATTCCGGCAGCAAAATTCTAACTACAAGTATACCCTAAATATAATCGCATGGCAATTAATTTTTTACGTCAAAGCCGCCCGAAATGGGGGTGTATCAAAAGCGGACAGTTCCTGTATCGAAAGTGAACTATAAACCGGTCGAATCCAGGCTAATAGCCTGTAAATCATAGGCATTTCATTTCTGGCATGTGTTTGTTATGGATACGATAAGAATTTTCTCATGTGTAGTAGACCGCCTGGCATTTCTATGCTGGGTGGCTTTTTAAAAAAACGAGCAACTAAAAGGGAAAACTTAAAAAATTAAATTCTTTATCGTGGACAGAGTAATTCCAAAGAAAACATGGACGACAAAACGCCTGATGACCATTGGCGGGATCTCAGCTTTAGTTCTATTGATCGCGGGAAGTTTTTATTTCACCTCCGGAAAATCTAAATTAAACGTTGATACAGAGCGCATTACGATTAGCGATATCACGAAAGGCAACTTCCAGGAATCCATACCCCAGAACGGCACCGTACTCCCCCTGACAACGATCTACCTGGTAACCCCCGATGGGGGCCGGGTGGAACAAAAATTCGTCGAGGACGGCGCCATCCTGAAAAAGGGCGACCCCATCCTGAAATTGTCCAACACCGACCTGGAGCTGAACCTTTCCAACCAGATGACCAATGTCTCTTCCATGTTGGCCCAGACACAGCTGAGCCGGGTCAATGCCGACCAGAATACAGTTAACAAGTTGACCCAAATGGCCGACGTGGAAAGCCTGTTCAAAGAAGCCGAACGCGTTTATACATTGGATAAAAAACTATATGCGCAGAAGGTCATCGGCTCCCAGGAATTCAAACAGGCAGAGAATAACTATAACTATTACCTGCAAAAAAGAACCCTGGCCCAAAGCATCCTGCATAATGACACCGTTTCCCGAAGCGCACAGGAACAACAGGACAAGGAATCTTTCCAACGCGCTCAAAATACCATGGAGATCCTTAAGAGAAAGGTCGACGGACTCATCATCCGCGCCCCCCAGGACGGCCAGCTTACCTCCCTGGACGCGGAGATCGGCCAATCCAAGACCCCCGGTGCCTCCCTCGGCCAGCTGGACGTGCTGGACGGATTCAAGGTGAGACTGTCCGACGTGGACGAACATTATATCTCCCGGGTTTTCACCGGACTGACAGGAACTTTCAGCTTTGCCGAAAAGGCCTATAAGCTCAAGATCATCAAAGTCTATACCCAGGTCACTAATGGCCGCTTCCAGGTGGATATGGCCTTCGTGGGAGAGGTTCCCAAAGGCATCCGCAAAGGGCAGACGCTGCAGATCACGCTGGCGCTGAGCGACGAGACCACCGCCATTCTGGTCCCCAAAGGCGGCTTCTATCAGCAGACAGGTGGTAACTGGATCTTCAAGGTCAGCGAAGACGGCAAGACTGCCTATAGAGTGGATATTCAGCTGGGACGCCAGAACACCGACTACTATGAAGTTCTTTCCGGCCTCAAGCCTGGAGACAAAGTCGTCACCTCCAGCTACGAGAACTATGGAAACATGCAGGAACTGGTATTGAAAAAATAATGTAACATTCGGACGGCCCGCCGCGTCCATAATAGCTAACAAAGCAAAAAACAACATCATGCGACTCAAACTCCTTTACACGCTGGTCCTCATACTCTGCATGAGCGCTTTCGCCTCATCCAGGAATGAATGTGCCCACCCCATCCGTGACTCCGGTCAATGTGATAAAGGTCACCGTGCAAAAGAGCTGTCAAAAGAGATATCTGAAGAAAAGCAGGAATTTTCTACCTTTCAGTTCGTTAAATTCCTATACATATAATTTATAATACAACAAACGACTCAACTACAACTACACTATTCACTTAAACGCTAAAAACATGATCAAGATCAGTGACCTCCAAAAAGTATACCGTACTGAAGAAGTGGAAACCGTCGCGTTGAATCACCTCAGCTTTGAAGTCAAGGAAGGCGAGTTCGTATCTGTTATGGGCCCCTCCGGCTGCGGGAAATCCACACTCCTTAATATCCTGGGCCTGCTCGATGATCCTGATGGCGGCAGCTTTATCTTCAATGGCACTGAAGTGGCGCATTTCAACGAACGCAAGAGGGCCGATCTTCGCAAACGTAACATCGGCTTCGTATTCCAGAGCTTCAACCTCATCGACGAGCTCACCGTGTTCGAAAATGTCGAGCTGCCCCTGATCTATCTTGGCGTGAAAGGTCCCGAACGCAAACAACGCGTAGAAGCCGTCCTGGATAAAATGCAGATCATGCACCGTCGTAATCACTACCCTCAGCAGCTGTCCGGCGGTCAGCAACAACGTGTAGCCGTAGCCCGCGCAGTCGTCAATAACCCCAAGCTGATCCTGGCCGATGAACCTACTGGTAACCTGGACTCGTCCAACGGTAATGAAGTGATGCAGCTCCTCACCGATCTGAATGAACAGGGCACCACGATCATCATGGTAACACACTCCGAACACGACTCCCGCTACAGCCATCGCATCATTCGCATGCTGGACGGACAAACGGTTACGGAGAACATACTCGTCTAAAATCGTTCTTATGCTGAGGAACTATCTCAAGATCGCCCTGCGTAACATGGCGAAACATAAGGTTATTTCCTTTATTAACCTGTTCGGACTTACGGTCGGCATCTCCTGCTGCCTGCTCATCGTGACCTACATTATCCATGAGGTCAGCTATGACAAATACAACAGCAAGGCCGATCGCATCTACCGCGTCACCCGCAGCTTTAATAATAAAGAAGGCATCACCTCCCTTCACCTGGGCTCAGTGGCGCCTCCTTTCGGACCTCTGCTGCAGAACGAATTCCCCGATATCGAGAAGGTCACCCGCATATTTCCCGTCGGCACCGTCCCCACACGTTATGAAGAAAAGATATTCAATGAAAAGGACCTGTACTATGCCGACGAGAACCTCTTCGGCATCTTCGACGTGACCCTCCTGAAAGGCAACCCGCGCACCGCCCTGACCGACCCCTACTCCGTCATCCTTACCGAGGACATCGCCAAAAGATACTTCGGCAATGACGACCCGATAAACAAGGTGATCCGGCTCAATAACCAGTATAACTTTAAAGTAACAGGGATCTTTAAACCCTTCCCCGATGCCGCCCATCTGCATCCACGGATGATGCTGTCCTTCGCCACCCTGAAGGACACCGCCATCTATGGAGAAAGAGCCCTGCAGACCAATTGGGGAAACAATTCCTTCTTCACCTACTTGCTGCTGCCTCCGAACTATCCCGTGAAGAACATCGAAGCGCGCTTCCCCGCCTTCCTGGATAAGTATATGGGTCAGCCGGGCGATTCCAAACCCTCCAGCTGGACCAAACTATACATACAACGGCTGACAGATATCCACCTCACCTCCCATCTTGATGCAGAATTGGAAGATAATGGAGATATCAAACGCGTCTACATTTTCAGCGCCATCGCACTTTTTATCTTACTCATTGCCTGCATCAATTATATGAACCTCTCTACGGCCCGCTCAGCGCTGCGCGCCAAAGAGATCGGCATTCGCAAAACTTCCGGCGCCCAGCGCAACGAGATCATTATCCAGTTCCTCAGCGAATCCGTGGTGATCACCGCCCTGGCTACCGTTCTGGCCATCGGCGTCACCTGGCTAACCCTGCCGGCGCTGAACGGCGTCATTGATCAAAGCCTCTCCATCCGTAGCCTCTTCACCCTCAAGGTGATCATACCGCTCCTGCTTACCCCCTTCGTGGTTGGCATCCTTTCTGGTATCTACCCTGCGCTGTTCATGTCTTCCTTCAAGCCCGTTCAAGTGCTGAAAGGCCTCTTCAAGGCAGGCAATGGCAGCATCTCTTTCCGGAAAGTGCTCGTGGTAACGCAGTTCTCCATCTCCATCATCCTCATCATCTGCACAGCCATCGTATTCCAGCAATTGCATTTTATGCAGGATAAATCCCTGGGCTTCGATAAGGAAAGGATCGTCACCATTGGATATGACAGAAGCCTCGGCAACACCTACAACGCCTTCCGCAACGAATTACGCAGCAGCACTTATATCAGGGACGCAGGCCGGTCATCCCGTATTCCCAGTGGCCGGCTGCTGGACGAACAAGGCGCCTCTACGGAGAGCGGCGACTCGCTCCGGCCTGTCAGTGCAGATATCAAATACGTTACGGCCGATTTTGACTTCGTCCCCACGTATGGTATGTCCGTCATCGCAGGAAGGAATTTTTCCCGCGACTACGCCACCGACTCAAGCTCCTTCATACTGAATGCGGCAGCTACCCGCGCACTGGGCGTACAACGCCCCGAACAGGCCGTAGGACATAACTTTGAATACGGCGGTATAAAAGGTAAGATCGTAGGCGTACTGGGCGACTTCCACTTCGAATCCATGCACCAGCAGATCGTACCCCTGGTCCTCGTCATGGCCCCCGACAATAATAACGCAGGGTTCCACCTGAACTGGCTCTCCGTCAAGATCGCCGGCAACAATATCAACGGCGGACTCGCCCACCTGGAAAAGACCTGGAAAAAATACCTTCCCCAGACTCCCTTCGAATACACCTTCCTGGACGAGAAATTCCAACAGCTCTATCGTTCGGAACAAAGACAAGGGACGCTGTTCACCTCCTTCTCCGGTATCGCCATTTTCATAGCCTGCCTGGGGCTGCTGGGACTCTCCGCCTTCGCCATATCCCAACGCATCAAAGAGATCGGCGTCCGGAAAGTGCTGGGCGCAAGCACCACCAGCATCGTCTCCCTGCTGTCGAAAGATTTCCTGAAGCTGGTCGCCATCGGCGCCCTCATCGCCTTCCCCGTTGCATGGTACGCTATGCATAACTGGCTCAGCGATTTTGCCTACAGGATCTCCATCCAATGGTGGATCTTTCTGGTGGCAGGCATCCTGGCTTCGGCCGTTGCCCTGATCACCATCGGCTTCCAGGCCATCCGGGCCGCTATGTCGCCGCCAGTGAAAAGCCTGCGAACAGAATAAAAACCTGTCTACACATGATAAAGAACTATTTCAAAATAGCGTGGCGGCACCTTCAACGCAACAAGTCCTACGCCTTTATCAATGTGGCAGGCCTAACCCTGGGCATCACCTGCAGCATCCTCATCTTTACCCTCGTCCGCTATCACCTCAGCTTCGAAGACTTTCATCCGGACACGAACAACACCTACCGCGTAGTCACCGAGATACACCACGACAACCTTAGCTATACCTCCGGCACCCCGGCCCCATTGGGCAAAGCCCTCCGCAATGATTATTCCTTCGCCGACAAAATAGCCTGTGTAAGAGTATTCGGGAGCCCTCTCATCACCGTTAACACCGGGAAAGACATCCATAAATTTGTAGAGCAAGAGGGACTCGCCCTCGCAGAGCCCGAATTCTTCCAAATTTTCAGCTTCCCCCTGGTAAAAGGCGACAGGTCCGCGCTGGCCAACCCCAATACAGCCTTTATTACAGAGAAGCTGGCCCATAAATACTTCCCCGGACAAGATCCCATGGGACAGTCCCTCCGCATCGGGAACAGCATGAACTTCACCGTCACAGGTATCCTCAGGGACATCCCCGTCAACACAGACCGTAGCCAGGAGATCTATTTATCCTATGTCAACCTGAAAGACTTTGACTCATCTCTCGCCGGCCCCAACAGGTGGTCCGGCATCAATAACAACATGCAGACCTTTCTCCTGCTGAAAAAAGGGACCAGCCCCGCCGCCGTTGAAAAGCTCTTCCCTGCGCTGATGGACAAATACTACGCAGACACCAGGGGACACAATGTCTTCCGCTTCAGGCTTCAACCCCTGTCTGACATCCACTTCAATCCAAACTATTCTGGAGCAGTAGAAAAAAAATACATCTGGGCGCTTGCGCTCATCGGCCTCTTCCTCATCGCCACCGCCTGCATGAATTTTGTCAACCTCGCCACGGCACAAGCCCTCACCCGCTCCAAAGAAGTGGGCATAAGAAAGGTCCTGGGAGGCATGCGGATGCAGCTCTTCTGGCAATTCATCGCCGAAACAGCCCTCATCGCGCTGTTCGCAACCATATTGGCATTCTGCCTGGCACAGCAATCCCTTCCCTTTGTCAACCGGTTGCTTGACATGCGCCTCTCCATCCCATTCATCGGAGACACCTGGCTGGTCATCTTCCTCGTCCTCCTGCTGACGAGCGTCACCTTCCTCGCCGGCTCCTACCCCGGTCTCATCCTCGCCGGCTTCCAACCCGTGCTTGCGCTGAAAGGAAAATTAAATCAGCAGCACATCGGCGGTTTCTCCGTCCGCAGGATCCTGGTCACCGGTCAATTCGCCATTTCACAGCTGCTTATCATCACCACCATCGTCATAGCCGGCCAGATCCACTATTCGCGTAAGACCGACCTCGGTTTCAACAAGGAAGGCATCGTACTATTGCCCGTCCCTGCACCCGACAGGACCAAAATGGACCACCTGCGCAATAGCCTGTCAGCAATGACAGGTGTGGAAAAAACTTCCCTATGCTTCACCCCCCCGGCCACCAGCGACAATGAGCTCGATGGCTTCTCCTTCGACAACAGACCAAAAGCCGAGCCCTTTAATATCAATGTTAAAAATGGTGATGACCAATACGTCTCCGCATTCGGCCTTACCCTCATCGCCGGCAGGAACTTCTTTCGATCCGACTCAGCCCATGAATTTCTCGTCAATGAGACGCTGGTCCATAAGCTGAACCTTAAAGCCCCTCAGGACATCATCGGTAAGTCCATTGCCATTGAGCAAGGAGCCCGCGGCACGGTCGTCGGCGTTCTAAAAGATTTTCATAACAACTCCTTCAAGGGAGAAATTTCCCCGGTCTGCATCTCC
Organism: Flavitalea plasmicola; assembly: GCF_030546645.1. Lineage (GTDB taxonomy): Bacteria > Bacteroidota > Bacteroidia > Chitinophagales > Chitinophagaceae > Puia. The sequence goes on along the minus strand of NZ_JAUOTO010000004.1, from coordinate 43,638 downwards.
CAGGACTACAGATCATATGCCGTCTGCGCCGTCAAGCTCAACCTGGCAAGAGCGGGAGGCCTCCTGCCCGCCTTCGAAAAATTATGGAACAACACCTACCCGGAATACAACTATACTTACCAGTTCATGGATGATAGCATCGCCGACTTCTACCAGTCAGAGACGGTCCTGCTGACGTTGATAGAAATATTTGCAGCCATCGCCATCCTGATAGGCTGTCTCGGACTGTACGGCATGGTTTCCTTCATGGCGATGCAAAAAACAAAAGAGATCGGCGTGCGTAAGGTGCTGGGCGCAGGCATACCCGATATCCTCTGGATCTTCGGCAAAGAATTCCTCCGGCTGCTGGTCCTGGCATTTTTGGTGGCCGCGCCCGTCGGCGGATGGTTCATGCACCGGTGGCTGCAGGATTTCGTTTACAGGATACCCTTGAACGCACAGGTCTTTTTAATGGCCCTTTTCTCAACTGTCGTCATTGCAACCTTGACAATTGGATACAGGACCCTCCGCTCCGCACTGGCCAATCCGGTGAGAAGCTTGAGGTCCGAATAAACCCAAAACTGTCGGCTATAGGTCCGTACAGTCAGCACTTACTGATCCGGCAAAAACCTCAAATCAGAATAATCACATGATAAAAAGCTATGTAAAGATCGCCTGGCGCAACCTGAAAAAGAACAAGCTTTATACCTTTGTAAATATCATAGGCCTCACCGTCGGCATCGTCAGCTGCATCCTCATCGGCCTGTACATCTCCCAGGAGCTCAGCTACGATAAGTTCAATGTCAAGGCAGACAGGATCGCCCGCGTCACCATGCAATATACCAACGGTAGCGGCGACGCACGTTCCGCTGCCGTCACCGGCACCAAAGTAGGCCCCCAGCTGCATCGTACCTTCCCTGCCATCACCGCCTATACCAGGACCATGCAGTACACTAATCTGGTATCCACAGAAAATAAAGTTTTCAATGAACCCAATTTTCTCTACGCCGACTCCGCCTTCTTTACCATTTTCACCTTCCCCCTGGTAAAAGGCGATCCGGCAACAGCACTCGCTGCTCCCGGCCAGTTGGTCATCACCGAAAAAATGGCAAGGAAGTACTTCGGCACGATCGACCCCATCGGCAAGACGCTAAAGGTCAATAACGCCAGAGATTTTACGATCACAGGCATCGCAAAAGACCCCCCTGAAAACTCGCAGATCCATTTCAACTGCGTTGCCTCCTTCTCCTCTACACGCGTTTCACGCGAAGAGATATGGTGGACGGCCAACTATGTCACTTATGTCCTGCTGGCCCGCCCACAGGACCTCCCCGCCGTCCAACGGCAGATCACCGCTTACATGGCCACCGATAAGATCCGGCGTGAGACCAGCCAGGATGGCCAGGACAGGCACCTTACTTTCAACCTGGAACCGCTGACGCAAGTGCACCTCCACTCCTCCCTGGATGGCCTGGAGCCCAATGGGAACATCACCTATATCTATATCCTGGGAGGCATTGCCATCCTGATACTTATCATCGCCTGCGTGAATTACATCAACCTGGCCACCGCACAGTCCCAGGGAAGAACAGGCGAGATCAGCATCCGGAAGGTCCTGGGCGCTCAAAAAGGACAGCTTTTCCGGCAATACCTCGGAGAATCGACGATGCTTACCTTCATCGCGCTCATACTGGCCACGGCCATCAGCATCCAGCTGCTGCCCTTGCTCAATGAACTCACCGGCAAATCACTTTCAGCCGCATCCCTGTTCAAACCCTTGCCCATCGCAGCCCTGCTCCTGCTGGGTCTGCTGGTAAGCCTCCTGGCAGGCGCTTATCCGGCCTCCATCTTGTCCAACATCAGGCTCATGAGCATACTCCGGTCCGGATTCAGGTTGTCTTCCTCCGGAGGCAATCTCCGCAAGTCCCTCATCGTCTTTCAGTTCGTCATCTCCGTCTTTTTAATGATCTCCACCATGGTGATCCTGCAACAGCTATCTTATATACAAAACAAAAAACTGGGCTACGATAAGGAGCATGTATTGGTATTACCCGCCAATGAGGAGATCCATAATAGCTACAATGCCGTCAAGGCAGCCGTCAAACAAATCCCCCAGGTGGTCGATGCAGGCGGCGCTTCCGGAACACCCGCCTACGTGGAATGGACAGACGGTCTCACCGCCAACACCGAAACAGGAAAAAAGAACTTCACGATCAAGGCCATCCCCTGTGACGCAGACTTTGTAAGAACCCTGGGGATGCAGATCATCGCCGGCGCTAACTTCAATCCCGCTGACATGCACATGCTGGACACCTCGGACAATGAAAAGAATTTCCGGTATACTTTCATGCTCAACGAATCAGCCGTTAAGGCCCTGGGATGGACACCGGAACAGGCCATCGGCAGGACCGTGACAAAAGGTAATCCAGGCATCGTAAGGGCCGTGGTAAAAGACTTTCATTTTTCCTCCATGCACGAGGCCATTGGTCCGCTGGTCCTGTTCCAGGACACACAATGGATCAGCAGGATATATGTAAAAGTCTCCGGCCAACAGCTTCCAGCGACCATCAGCCGCCTGCAAACCGTCTGGAAAACATACGCGCCCCAATATCCCTTCGAATACCATTTCCTGGATGATGATTACAACGCCCTGTACAAAACAGAGGTCCGCACAAGCCAATTGTTCGGAACTTTCGCCGTCACAGCGATCCTGCTGGCCTGCCTGGGCCTCTTCGCACTGGCCGCTTTCACCACCGCACAAAGAACAAAGGAAATTGGCATCCGAAAAATATTGGGCGCTTCCCTCACCAGCCTCGCAGGCATGCTTTCCAAAGACTTCCTGAAGTTGGTGGCCATCGCCTCCCTCATCGCCTTCCCCATTTCCTGGTGGGCCATGAGCAAATGGCTGGATGGATTCGTTTATCACATAACGCTATCCTGGTGGATGTTCGGTGCGGTGATATTCCTCGCCCTGTTGATCGCGCTGGCCACCGTCAGCTTCCAGACCATTCGCGCCGGCCTGGCCAATCCGGTAAAAAGTCTTAGGTCCGAATAAATTTAAAATACAACCATGTTAAAAAATCACCTGCAACTCGCCATACGCAACCTGTTCAAACGAAAAGGCTATTCGTCCCTGAACATCCTCGGCCTGGCCATCGGCATCGCCTGCTGCCTGCTGATCTTTCAACATGTAGCCGACGAAAGAAGCTATGAAAGCTTCAACCCCGTTGCCGGACAAGTCGTCCGCCTGCGCCTGGACTACTGGCAGCAAGGCAAGCTGTCCTGGCAATCCGCCACCGTCTATCCAGCCATCGCCCCCACCCTGAAAAAAGAGCTCCCTGAAGTGGAAGACTTCTGTCGCCTCATCGATGGCAATTTCCTCATGGCCAATGACGCCAACCACGTCAAAATTAAAGAGACCCAGGGCTACTTTGCAGATCCTTCCGCCTTGAACATACTGGGCATACGCCTGGTGAAAGGCAATCCAGCCTCAGCGCTGGACGGGCCGAATAAGATCCTCCTCTCCCAGACCATGGCCAGGAAATATTTCGGGAATGAGGACCCTGTGGGAAAAAGGCTCACCGTGAAGGATGGTAAGCCCATCTACCTGGAAGTATCCGGCGTCTACAAGGACTATCCCGCCAACTCCCACCTCGTCCTTAACCACCTTATCTCCTATGCCACCCTCAACGAGCAGATCAGGCAGGGCGGCGACTCGTCCATGCCCGCGGAAACTTCCTGGGGATGGTACGATTTCTATGCCTATATAAAACTAAAACCCGGCGCCGACTGGAAAACCCTGCAGTCCAAGCTACCTGCTTTTGCTGACCGGCATATGAATAAAGACCCGAAAAACCCCAATAAGAATTACCTCTTTGTTATCCCGCTTACCGACATCCACCTTTATTCCAATTTCAACCAGGAGGCAGAAGTGAATGGCAATGGAAAGGCCGTAGGCTTCCTCTTCCTCATAGCCTTCTTTATTATTATCATCGCCTGGGTTAACTACACCAACCTGGCTACTTCCCGGTCATTGGAAAGAGCCAAAGAAGTGGGCGTCCGTAAAGTCTTGGGCGCCATAAAGCGTGACCTTGTCTTACAGTTCCTGACAGAAAGCCTCTTGCTCAACATCGTGTCCCTGGCCATCGCTCTGCTGGCCGCCGTCCTGCTGGCCCGTCCATTCAATGACCTGATCGGATCCGGGCAGGCTGCTGGCTTCCACCTGCCATTGACCTATGCCCTTGGTTTCGCAGCCCTCTTCCTGACAGGCACATTCATCTCAGGCGCCTACCCGGCCTTCGTCCTCTCCGGCTACCAACCTATAAAAGTGTTGAAAGGCATGTTTCGCAACAGTACCCAGGGCCAGGTACTCCGCAAGTCGCTCATCATCGGTCAGTTCGCCGTATCGGTGATCCTCATCGCAGGGACCATCCTTGTCTACCAGCAGGTGCAATTCATGCGCAGCCGGAACCTGGGCGCCAATATCAACCAAACCCTGGTCATCGAAGGCGCCCGCTCTCAGCAAGACTCCATCTACCAGGAAGCTTTCCTGCCTTTCAAAACCGAATTGCTCCAACAGCCGGGCATCCGCAACGTCACCGCTTCTTCCAATGTGATGGGACAGGAGATCTACTGGACCAACGGCGCTCAACGACTGGATGGAAATAATAGGGCATCTACACTCTATCACCTGGGCATCGATTATGATTTCCTTCCCGCCTACGAACTGAAGCTGGCCGCCGGAAGGAACTTCTCAAAAGATTTCTCAACAGACAAAAAGGCCGTCCTTCTCAACCATCGGGCGGTCCAGGTGCTGGGATTTGAAAACGACGCCGATGCCCTCAATAAAAAGATCCGGCACGGAGGCGACACCGCTTCTGTCATAGGCGTCATCGCCGATTACCATCATCAGGGCCTGCAGAAAGCCATCGAGCCCATGATCGTCCTGCTGCGCCCCAACCAACGTAGCTACTATTCCATAAAGATTTCTTCAAGCCCGCAGCAGATCATCGCCGCCGTAGAAAAACGCTGGAATAAATACTTCCCTGACGACCCCTTCAATTATTTCTTCCTGGACGAATCCTTTGCTCAGCAGTATAAGGCTGACATCCGCTTTGGAAAAGTATTCGGCCTCTTCGCCTCGCTGGCCATCCTCATCGCCTGCTTCGGCCTGCTGGGCCTTTCAGCATACAACGTATTGCAGCGCACGAAAGAGATCGGCATCCGCAAAGTACTGGGGGCCTCCGTACAGCACCTCGTCTTTACGCTGTCGAAGGAGTTCCTTTATCTCGTGCTCTTCTCCCTGATCATAGCCGTCCCCCTCACCTGGTGGGTGATGAACAGCTGGCTGCAGGATTTCGCCTACAGGATATCCATCCAATGGTGGGTATTCGCATTTGCCGGTGTGCTCGCCGTTCTCATCGCATTAGCCACGGTAGGCTTTCAGGCACTGAAGGCAGCCCTGACCAATCCAGTGAAAAGCCTGAGAACGGAGTAATCAGACGGCAACAACGAATCGGTATAAACTTAGACCATGATCGCCAACTTCTTTACCATCGCACGGAGAAATCTCCTTTCACATAAGGCCTTCTCTTTCATCAATATCTTCGGGCTCGCCATCGGCATCGCCGCCAGCCTGCTGATCTTCCAGTACGCCCGGTATGAACTGAGCTACGATCGCTTCCAGCCGGATTCCGGCCGCATCTATCGCCTTCAGCTGGACAGGTACAACAATGGCAAGCTAAGTACCCAGTGGGCCGCCGGAGCCGCAGGCATCGGCCCGGTCGTTAAAGAGGCCCTTCCCGAAGTGGAATCCTTCGCCCGCCTCCGGGAGGCCGGCACCACCGTCGCATCCTACAAAGACCGCGAATTCAGGGAAACCAGGATGTACTTCGCCAATGACGCCTTCCTCTCCATGTTCGCCTATAAAGCGCTGGCAGGCTCCTCCGCCGGCGCCCTGAAGGATGTTAATGCGGTCGTCATTACTACTTCCACAGCCCGCAAATTTTTCGGGACCGAAGATCCGATAGGGAAGACCATCAGCATGAACAAAAGCGTGGATTACAAGATCACTGCCGTCGTACCCGACCCCCCGCCCAACACGCACCTGAAATTCGATTTCCTCCTGTCCTGGCCTACCCTCGTAAAAAGAGCAGGCCCCGACCTGGAAACACAAATGAACTGGGATGCATTTCTGACTTATATCCTGGTCCGGCCCGGAACAGATCCCGCTCTCCTGGAAAAGAAGATCAACAGCACCGTACAGGCTAAGTTCGGAGCGGAAATGCGGGCAGAGCATTCAAACATGATCTTCCATCTCCAGGCACTGCCGGATATCCACCTCTATTCACATTATATGTTCGAGGCAGAAGTCAATGGGGATGGGAAAGCCGTATATTTCCTGCTTGCCATCGCCGTCTTTATCATCGTCATCGCCTGGATCAATTACATCAACCTGGCCACCGCCCGTTCCATCAACAGGGCCAAAGAAGTGGGCATCCGTAAAGTGCTGGGCTCCATTCGACGGCAGCTGATCGGTCAGTTCCTCTTTGAATCACTGCTCATCAACGGGCTCGCCGTCATCCTGGCCTTCCTGCTGATACTATCGTGCCTGCCGCTGTTTAATTATATCACTGGCAAAGAACTCCACTTCTCCCTGCTGAAAGATCCGGTCTCCTGGCTCATCTTAGCCATGCTGTTCATCACAGGCACCTTCCTCTCCGGCCTCTACCCGGCCTTCGTGCTCTCTTCCTTCAAACCCATCGCCGTATTGAAAGGCAAACTATCGAAAACAGGCCACGGCGCCTTCCTGCGCCAATCCCTCGTCATTATCCAGTTTGCCGCTTCCCTCATCCTGATGGTGGGCACCTTCTCCGTATACCAGCAGTTGCATTTTATGCAACGCCAGGACCTGGGCGTTCAGATCAACCAGACCCTGGTCCTCAAAGGACCCGGTGTCCTCGATTCCACCTACACGAATAAATTGAACGCATTCAAAACAGAAATGCTGCGTCTTCCCGGGGTCAGGCAGCTGTCCGCATCCACCGAGGTCCCCGGCGGTAAAGTGGGCTGGAATGCCGGCGGCATCCACCTGGTAGGCAGCGATCCCACTCAAAGCAATCAATACAGGATCATCGGGATCGATAATAATTTCCTGGACGCCTTTGGTTTGAGACTGCTGAAAGGCAGAAATTTTTACACAGGCCTGGTGGACTCCCAGGCCGTCCTCTTCAACGAAGCAGCTATTAAGAAAATCGGCTTCAACCATCCCGAAGACGCACTCAACAAAAAGATCGAATTCTGGGGTAAACAATATACCATTGTGGGAGTGGTCTCCAATCACCACCAGGAATCCCTCAAACAGGATTACGATGCCCATATCTTCCGTTATTTTTCCGATGCGAACGCCTACTATTCCCTGAAACTGACGGCCGACAACAATAACTGGCCGGATCTGATAACCTCCGTAAGACAGCAATGGAAAACCTTCTTCCCGGGCAACCCCTTTGAATATTTCTTCCTCGACGAACATTTCGCCGAACAATATAAGGCTGACAGGCAATTCGGACAGACCTTCGGCCTCTTCGCCGGTCTCGCCATCTTCGTCTCCTGCCTGGGCCTCCTGGGACTGGCGGCCTTCGTCACCAGCCAACGCACGAAAGAGATCGGCATCCGCAAGATCGTAGGCGCCAACCTCCCGAATATCCTTTTGCTTCTTACCAAAGACTTCATCCGGCCAGTGCTGATCTCCTTCCTGATCGCAACGCCCGTTACTTATTACCTTCTGCAGAAATGGCTGGAGAACTATACCTTCCGGATCTCGCCCACACCCTGGATGTTCGTTCTGCCCGCCCTGCTCATTTTAATGATCGCCTTGCTAACCATCAGTACACAAACCCTGAAAGCTGCCTCGGCTAATCCCGCGAAAAGCCTTCGTTCAGAATAATCTAATCTTAAATAAACTATTCTTGTGATAAAGAACCACCTGAAAATAGCCTGGCGAACCCTGATGAAGAACAGGCCTGTCGGCATCCTCAATATCATCGGCCTCTCCGCTGGCATGACGGCCGCCGTACTCATCTTTCTCTGGGTGCAGAATGAAATGTCTTACGATGGCTATCATCCGGACGCAGCCCGCATCTATCGCCTCACCGCCCACCTCACCAAAGCCAAATGGACATGGGAGACCACCCCGCTGCCACTGGCATCTGCCATGTCCCGGGAAGTCCCCGAACTGGAAGCCGTCGCATGCCTCCAGCCATCCTACAGCACCACTTTCCGCCTCGGCAACGAGCTGTTCATCGAAAAACATACGGCGTATGTCGACAGCGGCTGGTTCGGGATGTTCCATTACGATTTTATCGAAGGTAACCCCGCCAACTTCTTCAGCCATCCCTTCAGCGTCCTCCTCACCCAGACCAGGGCAAAGAAATATTTCGGCGACAAAGACCCCATCGGCCGCACCATACGCATCGACACCATCGACTACCGCATCGCGGCCGTTGTCAGGGATGTCCCGGCGAACTCCAGTTTCCGCTTCGATATGCTCATGCCCCTGGATGCCCTGCTCGCCGATCCCAAAACCAGGAAGAACGAAGAAACCTATAATAATTTTAACTACCAGACCTTCCTTAAACTCCGGCCCACAGCCAGTCCGGCAAAAGTCGCCGCCGGTGCCAACCGGATCATGGCTGCCGGTAAAAAAGAAGTCGGGAATGCCATATCCCTGACCCCGCTCAGGGACATCCACTTCGAAACCGATCTCACCTCCGGCGGAACAATTGAGCACGTCAATAAAAAAACGGTTTATATCTTCAGCGTCCTCGGCATTTTCCTGCTGGTCATCGCCTGCATCAACTATGTCAATATCACCACGGCCATGGCCAGCGTCCGGGCTAAGGAAGTAGGCATCCGCAAGATCGTCGGCGCCGGTAAGAAAAGCCTCTTCCTCCAGTTCATGCTCGAATCCGTATTGGTGAGCGCTATCTCACTGTGCATCACCGTCCTTCTCGTTTGGCAGCTGATGCCCCTCTTCCGGGAGCTGACAGATAAGAATTTTCCCATGCCGCTGGCTTCCTCCGCTACCTGGCAGATACTGGGCATCACCTTACTCGCGGCCACCGTCCTCAATGGTATCTACCCCGCGCTGATCCTCTCCTCCTTCCGCCCGCTCAATGTCCTGAAAGGATCCACCATACTGAATTTCAAAGACGTCTACCTCCGGAAGGGACTGTTCGTTCTCCAGTTTACCTTTTCCATCATCCTCATCGCCGGCACCCTGATCATTCAACGGCAGCTGAGCTATATCCAGCATATCGATGCCGGCTACGACCGCAGCCAGGTCTTCTATTTCCGCCTGCCCTTTACCCTCTACGCTAGAAAAGAAGACAAGGAGTTCCACTCCCTCATCGCCGGCGTGAAACAACAGCTGACCAATCAGACAGGCATCTCCGGGGTCACCGTTGCCAGCCAGTCCCTCGTGGATCTGCACAGCAGCAACTCCGGCTCCGCCGACTGGGATGGTCGCGATAAGAACTTCGTACCCACCGTCTTCCAGCTTTCCGCCGACGAGGACTATCTGAAGGTCCTTCACCTTCAGATGCAGCAGGGCCGCTGGTACGATCCCCTGAATGCCACGGATCAGAAGAATTTTATCCTCAATGAGACGGCCGTGGGCGAGTTCAATATCCGCAAGCCCGTACTGGGTCAGCGCTTCGCCTTCCAGGGCGATACGGGGAAGATCATCGGTGTCGTGAAAGATTTTCATTTCGCCAGCCTTCATCAAAAGATAAAACCGCTCGTGATCCTCAATAACGAACGCTGGCGGGCAGCTTTCTTCATACGAACGGATCCCGGCAAGACCACCGCGGCATTGGCCGCCGCACGCAGGATCTGGCAAAACTATGCGCCGGACAAACCCTTCGATTACTCCTTCCTTGACGAACAGTTCGATAGCCTCTATAAGGCGGATAGCAAGATATCCAGCCTGATCCTGCTGTTTTCCGTCATCGCTATCCTCATATCCTGTTTCGGCCTTTTCGGCCTGGCCGCTTTCACCGCACGCCAGCGGGTAAAGGAAATAGGCATCCGCAAAGTGTTGGGCGCCACTGTCACGGATATCATGTCCCTGCTGTCCCGCGATTTCATCCGGCTTGTGCTGCTATCAGTCCTCATCGCCACTCCCATCGCCTGGTGGGCAATGAGCAAATGGTTGCAGGATTTCGCTTATCATATTCCCCTGAATGCCTGGGTATTCGCGGTTGCGGGTGGACTGGATATCCTCATCGCGCTGCTGACGGTCAGCAGCCAGTCCCTGGGCGCCGCCAGGGCCAATCCGGTGAAGAATTTACGAATTGAATAATTAGTTTTACCGCAGTGGCCTTCGGGCCCTGTACAACCATTCAAAGGAAAGATTATGATCACGCTATTCAAACCCGCACTACGCAATCTCCGGAAATATCCCGTATTCTCCCTGATCAACCTGGGTGGCCTGTCCGTAGGTATCGCCGCCTCCTTCATTCTATTGGTATACTCCGGGAGAGAGATCAGCACAGACAGCGGGTTCCGGGATGCAGACAAGATCGCCCGCATCGGCACCGACTTTTTCAATATGGGCGGTTTCGCAAAAAGCCAGGCCCCATTGCGCGACTTGCTGCAGGGCGCATGTAAGGACGTACAATATGCCACTTCTTTCGATAAATCATATGAAGAGGTCCCGGTAAGGCTCTCCTCCAATGAAAGGGCCTACACAGACATCCACCCCTATTACATCGACACTGCCTTTTTCAAGGTCTTCGACTACGGCACCGTCGCAGGCGCCATCCCCGGAAAAGGGCTGGCCCCCGGAGAAATGATCATCTCCGAGACCAACGCCCGCCGCTTCTTCAGCCATGAAGACCCCATCGGAAAGACCCTGCTGGTGGGCAAGGAAAATACGCCTTACAAAGTGGTCGCCGTTTTGAAAGAGAACTTTGAAAGATCGCACCTCGACCCCCATGTCCTGCTGCCCATGACCGTTGCCCAGCGCGACGCCTACCCCCAGGTCTGGGCCTCTTCCTCCGTCTATAATTATGTCAAGCTAAATAAAGGCGGTTCATTGACAGGCGTAAAAGCCACGCTGGACCGGATAAGAAAAAAGCTGATCAGCCCCTCCGACGCGTACATGAACGTGCAATTCATCATCCAGCCGCTCCGGGATATCTATTTTCACTCCGACCTCAAACAGGAACTTACCCCGGGCGGCAACCTCACCCAGGTCAAGCTGCTCAGCGCCATCGGCCTGTTCCTGGTATTGCTGGCCATCATCAATTATGTCAACTTGGTTACCGCCCGCTCCTCCACCCGCAACAAGGAATTCGGGGTGAAAAAGACCTTCGGCGCTTCCCGCCGCCAGCTGGCGGGACAGATCATCATAGAATCGCTTTTGTTCAGCCTGCTGGCCATGCTCCTGTCCTGCGGACTCATCCGGGTCATCGCCTTGCTCTATCACTATGCCACCGGCGCCTCTCTGACAGGCGCCCTCCCCCTGATGCTCGCCCATTATGGATGGCTGCTCCTGTTCTCCCTGGCAGTAGGCCTGGTCGCAGGCCTCTATCCCGCATTTTACCTCACCGCCCTTAAGCCCATCCTCTCCCTGAGACCACTGGCGGGTAGCCTCGGAAAGAGCAATCCCAAGGTCCGCAACGTCCTCGTGCTGGTACAATTCACCATCGCCGCCGCCCTGGTCTTCGCGTCCTTCGTCGTATATAGCCAGCTGCAATACATCAACCATAAGGATAAAGGCTTCCGGGGTGAAGGTGTATTGCTGGTAGACAACCTGAAAGACCTTCCCAACCAGGAAGCTTTCCGGCGCCTGATCGACCAGCAGTCACAGGTGGTCAGCACCAGCTTCTGCAACAGGACACCGGCAGGCAAAAGCATCTGGATGAACATGTACCGCACCGCTACCATGAAAGAAGCCATGACAGTCCAGACCTTCCCCGTAGACGACGCATATCTCACGACAATGGGCATTCGCCTCACAGGCGGAAGGAACTTTTCTAAAAACCTGGTCACTGACACCAATTCACTCATCCTGAACGAATCCGCCGTGGCAGCGCTGGGCCTCTTCAACCCTATTGGCGCTTCCCTTAATGGCAGCGAACGCATCATCGGAGTGATCAAAGACTTTAACTTCAATTCCCTCCACGAAAAGATCGCGCCCGCGATACTGCGCTACTCACCTCAGGGCAATATCCTTGCTATCAGGATCCGGGGCGGTCATACCGCCGCATTTCTCGAATGGCTGCAGGCTACAGGCAAACAATTCATGCCCGACGCGCCACTGGCCATCAGCTTCCTGGATGACAACTTCCGGCAGCTGGCGGCAAAGGACAAGCTGCTGGGCAATGCCATCGGCTTTTTCACCATCCTGGCCATCATCCTGGCAACGCTGGGCCTGACAGGGCTTACGCTGTTCAACATCGAAAGACGCGCCCGGGAGATCGGTATCCGTAAAGTCCTCGGCGCTACCGTTCCCGATATCCTCTCCCTGGTATCGAAAGACTTTATCCGGCTCACATTCCTTGCCTCGGCCATCGCCCTGCCGCTGAGCTGGTGGCTGGTGCACCGCTGGCTGGATAATTTCGCCTACCGCGTCTCCATCAGCGTCTGGATCTTTTTTATCACCGAATCCGTGCTCCTGCTGATCGCCTTGTCCGTCATCAGCTTGCTGGCCCTGAAGGCGGCGCTGGTGAATCCCGTCAAAACCTTGCGCACCTGATAAAAACCCAAGCCGTCACATGATAATAAACTATTTGATCACCGCCTTCCGGACCCTGCGCCGCAACAAGGTCTCCTCCCTGATCAATGTTCTTGGCCTGTCCATTGGCATCAGTGCCGCATTGATCATCTATCTCATCGTCCAATACGATTTTAGCTTCGAACAATTCCGTAAGGACAAAGACAATACCTATCGCGTCGTTACGATGATGAGCTTCTCCAATTCCACTTTCCCGAATTCCGGTGTGCCCTATCCCATTATAGACGCCGCCCGTAAGGAAGTGCACGGGATCGAAGCCTCCGCCAACATTTTTGCCATCGGCGCAAAAGCAGCTGTTCCCAAATTGGGCGCCGCCCCCGTCATTGTTAAGCACGTCTACGATCTCGCCTATGCCGACAGTCATTACTTCGACGTCTTCCCTGACTACCAATGGCTGGCAGGCTCACCCTCTTCCCTTGATCAACTGTACCATGTAGTGCTCAGCCAGGACCGCGCCAATATATATTTTCCCGGCCTCAGTCCCTCACAGGCCATCGGCAAGACCATCATCTACGATGACTCCCTGGTCTGTACCGTTACAGGTATAGTGAAAGACGTAAAAGAAAATACGGACCTCGTCTTTAAAGTCTTCATCTCGCTCCCCACTTTAAAACGCAGTGCCAACAGTGGAATGACCGACCCCGACTGGGGCTCCGTCACCTCCAGCAACCAATTCTACGTCCGGTTGGAAAAAGGGACCTCTCCCCTCCAGGTTGAACAGCAGCTCGCCACGCTCCGTAAGATACACAGTGACGATGCCAAAGACACTGCTAACAAGGCGGCCCACAAGCTGCAGCCATTCACAGATATACATTTCACAGGGCCCTATGACAACTACGGACAGCGGCAGGCCAGCAAACCCGTCTTATACGGTCTCCTGGTAGTGGCCGCCTTCCTGCTCACCCTGGGCAGCATCAACTTCATCAATCTCGCCACCGCCCAGGCCGGTAAAAGAGCCAAGGAGATCGGCATCCGCAAGACCATGGGCAGCTCCCGCCGGCAGCTCGTCCTGCAGTTCCTCGGCGAAGCCTTCCTTCTCACCCTGATCAGCACCCTCCTCTCCCTGGCCGTTACACCCTGGCTGATGAAGCTCTTCTCAGACTTCATTCCGAAAAACCTCCATTTCAACCTTAAGAGCCTGCCCCATATCTACTTGTTCCTCGGAGCCCTGATCCTCACCGTCAGCCTGCTATCCGGCTTTTATCCCGCCCGGGTATTGTCCCGCTTCAGCCCCGTCATAGCACTGAAAAACCAGGCCTGGTCCGGTAAGAGTTCTACCCGCAATGCTATCCTCCGTCAATCTCTCACCGCCTTCCAGTTCGTCATCGCACAAGTCTTTATCATCGGCACCCTCATCGTAGGCAGTCAGATCCATTACTTCCTGGATAAGGATATGGGATTCAAAAAAGAGGCGATCATTTTCTTCAATACGCCCTATGCGGCGCCCCATTTGCAGGAGAATTGCGCATTGCTGATGAACAAGCTCCACAAAATTCCCGGCATCGCCGAGCTCTCCCTGGGCGCAAGCCCGCCCGCTTCAAATTCGGTCAACTCCGAGATCATCACCTACATGGATGGGAAAAAAGAGATCCGCACGGACGTGCAGATTATGATTGTCGACACAGCCTATATGCACCTGTATGGCCTTAAACTATTGGCTGGCCACAACGTCGTCCTCTGTCCCGATAGTGCCCGCCAGCTGGTGATCAATCGCACCTACGCAGGAATATTGGGCCTTACAGATCCGCGGCAGGCCCTGGGCAAGACCTTGAATAAGAACAAAGACCGCATCATTGGCATCATGGAGGATTTTCACCAGGCATCTTTTCATAAAGCCATCAGGCCCATGGCCTTCGTCTTCAACAAAGCAGCGTTGAACCAAAGCATCCACATCGCCCTACCCAATAGCCCGGCAGGACGCGCCAGCTGGAAAGCCACCATTGCCGCCGCAGAAAAGGCATATAAAGAAGTTTTTCCCGGAGAGGACTTCGAATACACTTTCCTGGATGAGAGCATTGCAAAATTCTATACCGCCGAACAACATATGTCCAGCCTCCTGCGCTGGGCCACCGGTCTCACCATCTTCATCAGCTGCCTGGGACTGCTGGGCCTCGTCATCTATTCCACCAGCCTGCGCACCAAAGAAATAGGTGTCCGCAAGGTCCTGGGCGCCTCCGTGACACAAATTGTTTCCTTATTATCAAAAGACTTTGTAAAATTGGTCTGCATTGCGTTCGCCATCGCAGTCCCCATCGCCTGGTACGGCGCCCATCGATGGATGGAAAGCTTCGTTTACAGGGCGACGATAAGCTGGTGGACCTACGCGCTCAGCGGACTGACCATGCTGCTGATCGCCCTGCTAACCCTCAGCATACAGACCATCAGGGCCGCTAATGCCAATCCGGTGGAAAGCCTGAGAACGGAGTGACCCGGCAATCACCTGTATCGAAATCGTACAGTCCATGTATCGAAAGAGGACTGTTAGCCCGGCCATTTAGGCATAAATACCTATATTACAGTCAGTTAGCATTCTGGCATATGATTGAAAGAACATTAATCGGTTTAACTCACTAATTAAACAAAATGATCGAACTAAAGCGCATTTCAAAATGGGTCAACGTAGGCGGTAAGCCTAATTTTATTCTGAAGGACATCAACCTGGAGATCAGGGAAGGGGAGTTCGTCTCCATCATGGGGCCCTCCGGCTCAGGTAAATCCAGCCTGCTCAACGTCATCGGCATGCTGGACGACGCCTCCGAAGGTGAGTATTATTTCCTGAGCCAGGCCGTACATACACTGAAAGAAAAACAACGCTCCCAGCTATACAAGCAGTACATCGGGTTCGTATTCCAGGCCTACCATCTCATTGATGAGCTCACGGTTTATGAGAACATCGAAACGCCCCTCATCTATCAGAACATCAAAAGCTCCGAAAGACAGGCCATGGTAGCCGATATCCTCGACAGGTTCCAGATCGTAGGAAAAAAAGGCCTTTTCCCCACCCAGCTGTCCGGGGGACAGCAGCAATTGGTGGGCATCGCCCGGGCCCTCATCGGCAAACCCAAGCTCCTGCTCGCGGATGAACCCACCGGCAACCTCAACTCCAAACAAGGCGAAGAGATCATGGAGCTATTCAAACAATTGAACAATGAAGGAGTAACGATCATACAAGTGACCCACTCGGAGAAAAATGCAGCCTACGGTTCCAGGATCATCAACCTCCTGGACGGCAGGATCGACAACAATATCTAATAAGAACAAGACATGAATTGCAAACATCTATTTCTAAGCATAGCCGTACTCTTTTCGCTTACCAGGACCCAGGCCCAGACCACCCTCGGCTCCGACACCGCCGATCGGGTGGGTAGTTCTCTCAGCCTCCAGCAGGCCGTTGCTATTGCCATCAAACACAATCTCCTGGTCAATCAGGCAGATGTCCAGCTGCAGTCAGGCAAGGTCAGCTACAACCAGGCATGGGACTATATGCTGCCTACCCTCAATGGCTCCGCCAGCCAGGCCATCAGCAACGGTCGAAGCCTGAACCCCTATACCTATCAATACACCAATACCCAGGTAAACTCAGGCAACTATGGGGTCAATACCAATCTAACCCTTTTCAATGGCTTCGTCATCCAGAATGGTATCAGGCAATATCGCTTTGCCTACGAAGCCAATAAAATGGATTTGCAGCAGCAAAAGAATAACATCACGCTCAACGTCCTGCTGGCCTATTTGCAGATCCTCAGCAGCCGCGACCTGCTGGCCATAGCAAAGGAACAGGCCAACGTCGATGCCGTACAGCTGGCCAGACTGGACACCCTCAACCAATCCGGCGCCCTGCTGCTCCTGTCGAACCTCACGGACCTGAAAGGCCAGTATGCTGGCGACCTGGCGAATATCGCCACCGCTACCAACAACCTCGAGGCAGCCAAGATCAATCTCTTCAATCTGCTGAATGTCCCTTACAAGCGCGATGTCGAATACGATCCCAATGCTTTTACACTCAATGTATCCGAATACAACGACAACCCTGACAGCGTGTATGGCAGGTCCTTGCAGACCATGCCCTCCATCCGCGCAGCCGAGCTGAGGGTCAACGCGTACCAGAAAGCAGTGCTGGCAGCGAAAGGCGCTTATTACCCCAACTTGTCTTTCTTCGGCAGCATCAATACTTCCTATTCCAATCAGGCAACGACGAAGATCCCCACCAGCATATCCAATGACGTCACCAACCAATTTGTCACCGTAGGTGGCACCAATTACGATGTCATAGCAAAGAACCAGAACTTCGCAGACCATATGATCCCCTTCGGCGACCAGTTCAGGAACAATAAATACACACAGTTCGGCCTGCAGCTGAATATCCCCATCCTCAATTACCTCCAGGTACGCAACAGGGTAAAACAGGCAAGGATCAACCTGAGAAATCAACAGCTGCTTTCCGAGAACACCCGTCTCGTCCTTCAGCAGAATGTGGAGACAGCTTATCAGAATATGATCGCAGCCTACAAACAGTATAAGTCCTATATGGATCAGGCGGCAGCCTACGCAGAATCTTTCCGCACCACGGAGATCCGCTTTACCGAAGGCGTCATCAATTCAGATGTATATATACTGGCGAAGAACCGAACAGATGCAGCCAATGTCAACCTGTCGGCTGCAAAATACACGTACATATTCCGCACCAAAGTGCTGGATTACTACCAGGGGAAGCTTACCTGGTAAAAGAGGTTTCCCCTCTTACCAGGTTTTTTGTCCCTTTTCATCGGAGGATACAAGACTAGCTGCCTGATGCCAGCAGCTTCTCCAGCTTCTCTTCCAGCTCCCTTCCCCGAAGGTTCCTGGCAATGATCTTCCCCGCAGGGTCGATCAGGAAATTCTGAGGGATAGCCTTAATGCCATACTGGCTGGCGGCAGCATTCTCCCAGGCCCGTAGATCCGACACCTGCGTCCAGGTCAGACTGTCCGCTTTGATAGCAGCCAGCCAGGCGGCTTTCTTACCATCCAGCGAAACGCCCAGGACAGTGAAATTCCGCTCCCTGTATTTATTATAAGCCTTGACCACATTGGGATTTTCCCCGCGACAGGGGCCGCACCAGGATGCCCAGAAATCCACAAGCACATACTTTCCCCTGAAGTCGGACAATTTCACCGGCCTTCCATCCGTATCGTTCTGCACAAAATCCGGCGCCATCGCTCCGATGGAAGTAACGCTTTGCTCATGGATCCTTCTTTCAAAAGCCACCCCGGCTTTGGTGCTACGGAGCCTTTCGGACAATCCGTTGAACAACGGCTCTATATTACCCGGATCGATATCCTCACCCGCCACTTCCTCCAATGCCTCCAGGCTGAAATAGGAATCCGGATGTCCATGGATATAGACATACTTTAAGGAATCCAGCTGTTCTAATACACGTCTTGCCTTGTTCATGATGGCAACCACAATGGCAGTATCTTTTTTCGGGCTCCCCGCAGCCACTACATAGGCAGCATCGAGCTCGTCCATCATCTTTTGAGGCCCCTCAAGCACAGCCGCTCGATACCGTGCATATGCTATATTGAGCCGGGAGCCCATAACAGTTGCATACTTCACCGAATCTCTCCCGCTCACCGACAACCGTCCCTTCTCAAGGTATACCACCAGCACATCCGCTTTTCTACCCAGGTTCGCCAGCCCCTGTCCGGTATGATCCACCACGATCTCCGCCTTCTGGGGCATATCTGTCACCTTTCCTGTTAAAAAGAGCTTCCCTTCCTTCATGCGGGCCGAGTCCAGCGTCTGCTGAACGTTCATTCCAAACTCTTTCACCAGGTAGGCCCGTGCAGGTGCCTTCAAACCGGTTAAATTCACCGTGATCCTGCATGCAGGATCCTGGGCCCGGCTCAACAGGGGAGCCAGCGCCAACGCTATCCAAATTCCTTTCTTCATCTGTTATAATTTAATGTTGATAACCAGGGTTAGGGGTTAAATTGGGGTCCTGTATAAGATCGTTCAATGGGATAGGGAACAGCTGCATATAATGGCTCCAGGTCGCGACCCTGATCTTTGTAGGCGCAAACGCGGTCATCACAGGGTCGATATTGCCTGTCCTTTTCAGATCGAAGAACCTGCTGGCCCCTTCCGTGAACAACTCTACTCTCCGCTCGCGCAGAATGGCATCCAACAACGCTGTTGCATCCGTCGCCGTGGTGTTCGCAAGTCCTGCTCTGGTCCTCACCCTATTCAGATCCGACTGCGCCCCTGCAATATCCGTCAGGTGAGCACGCGCTTCCGCCCGGATGAGATAGATCTCTGCCAGACGCAGCATGATCTCATTCTCATCACTGGCCGCCGGAGCCGTATACTTGCCAGGGAAATAATAGGTGACGGCAGGAGTGACGCCCGTCACAGGCACCTCACGCACCCAATTGCTCAGCCGGAGGTCCCCGGCTTCAAAAGTATTCACCAGGTCCGTGTTCAGGGACGCATAGACGTTATAGGTCCCGGGCGTATTGGGCGATACGATCGGGTTCGGCATCCCGTTATTATAATAGCCGTACTGGTACCCTTTGCTTTCATTGGAGGGCAGCGCCAGGCTCCAGATCGTCTCCATGCTGCTTGTCCCGAATACCTTATCGACCGGCTCCAGCGAATAGACTCCGGCGTTAGCTATCACAGAATCCGCCATGGCCGAGGCACTATCCCATTTTTGCAGGTACAAATATACTTTCCCCAGCATGGCCATGGCCGCATACCTGTTGGGCCTTACCCGGTGAGAAGTAGCAGCGCCATATCCATCCGTATAACCGCTGTTCAACAGGTCCTTTGCCTGCGTAAGATCCGACACGATTTGATTATACACCTGGCTCTGCGGGGCCCTGCTCAGCTTGTTATTGATCGCATAGTCCGGGGTCAGGGCCAAAGGCACATCCCCGTAGAGATTGGTCAGGTGGAAATACAGCACCCCCCGGAGAAAATAGGTCTCGCCCAGCCATTGGTTCTTAAAATACAGCTGCGCAGCGGTGCCGCGAATGCCCTCCAGCGCGGAATTGACATAATACAGGTTGGCATACGCATCCGTCCATTGCCCTGCATTGGCGGCCTGTATGGCATTCGAATAGTAGGGATTGGGAAAGCCCGTGTTGAGGTCCAGCAGCTCATCCACATACAGTCCTGTCGAATTGGACAGACTGCCGGTGGACAGGCTCGATTTCACCAGTGATAAAAAATTTCCCGTCACAACGGCCGACACGGAATTATCCGAGATGTATACATTTTCCTCTGAAATAGTGCCGGCAGGCAGGGGGGTATCCAAATACTTGTTGCAACCCGCCAGGACGGCTGACAGAACCATCGATATAAGAAGTTGAATTGTTTTTCTCATTTGATAAAAGCATTAAAGTGAAAGATTGACCCCTCCCGTAAATACGCGCAAAGGGGGTATGACAGCAGCATTCAGGTTCTCCGGGTCCAGTCCGCCGAATTTGGAAATGGTCAGCAGGTTCTGCCCCTGGAGGTAGACGGTGAGGTCGCCCAGATGCAGCTTTTTGAGCAGGCGCTGATCGAAATGATAGCGGACGCTTACGTTTTGCAGCCGTGCATACGTGGCGTTCGTGTAAGCCCCCGTGCTGCTCCTGAAAGACTGTAGCCGGAAATACCCATCCAAAATGTTCGTGCTCACCTTCGGCATGTCTGTCTTGTCTCCCGGTTTTTGCCAGCGGCGTAGCCAGTCCGTTGTGCCGTTGACACCCCAATACCCGAACAAGTAACCGGCTTGTGCCAGCGAATTAAACCCTTTCCTGCTCGTGAAGGAGAAAAATACATCCAGCGACCACTGCTTATAGGTAAAGGAGTTGGAAAAACCTCCGTAGTATTTGGGCGCCAGGTCCACGAATTCCGTTTTGTCATCCTCCGTCAGTTCGTAGTAATAATCCCCTGTAACCCCTTTCGCATTGGTAAAACTGAAAAGACCGGTGGCAGGATTGACCCCCGCATATTTATACAGCCGGATCCCCGTCAACGGTTTGCCCACAATATAATTGGTATTCTGCTTGGGCAGCGTGGGGGCCGTGATCAGCTTGCTGGTGGGTAGGGAGATATTCCAGCGGGTGGTCCAGTTGAAATCCTTCGTCTTTATATTGGTGGTGCTCAGCGATACTTCCCAACCGCTGTTCCGGATCACCGCATCGGAATTCAGGGCATACCCGCCAAAGCCGGTAACAGTCGAAATAGGCCTCTCCAGCAGTTGATTGGAAACAACATTCCGATAGTAGTTCCCTTCCACAAAGATCCTCTCCTTAAAGAAGGAAAGCTCCAGGCCAACCTCTTTGTTCCTGTTCTTTTCCCATTCCAGGTTGGGGTTGGCCAGTCCGCCCGACGCCAGTCCCAGCTTGTTGTCATAGGTTCCGTTGATCGCGGTATAGGTGCTCAGGTACATATAATCTCTGATAGCATCTCCTCCCACCACGCCGGTGCTGGCCCTCAGCTTCCCAAAGCTGAGAAAAGGGAGATGGTCCTTGATAAATTGCTCTTCACTGAATATCCATGCCGCTGCAATGGAACCGAAATTGCCAAACCGGTGGTTGCGGCCAAACTTTGTCGACCCGTCCTTTCTGCCATTGAGGTCAACAATATATTTCTTGTCCCAGACATATTTCACAATGCCATAAAAGCCCAGGCTCCGGAAAGGCGTCTGGCCATAGGCGGAAGTAGTACTATTGGCCGCCATCGGATTACTCAAAAGCGCATCCGATGCGAAACCCGTGCCTGTTATATTGTCCTTATAAGTCAGGCGGTCGGTGATCTCCCCCCCTGCCTTGATGCTCAGGTCCCCTTTCCATAAGGTCCTGTCGTATGCCGCATACGGGGAGACGGTCACCGTCCGGATATCATAGTGATTGAAGACGCTCACCGTGCCCTGGGCAGCCCCCTGATTGGTGGGCGCCATCGTGGTCGTGGGATAACCGATGAGCTCTTTGGACATGATCTCATTGTACCCGAAAACAGATCGCAACGTCACCCCTTTAACAGGCTTATATTCCAGGGTGGCATTGGCCAGCAGGTTGCTGGTCAGATTATTATAGGTCCTGTTGATATTGGCGGCGCTACTGGGCCCCTGGGGATCACTGCCGGCTCCTACCCAGTCGATATTACCATTCGGTAAAAATGCAGGCGGAGCATTGGGCGCATCGAGTGCCAGTGACTGTGAAAAATCATAAGGCACCATATCGCTCTTCGAGGAAACCCAGCTGCCGCTGAGGGACAGGTTGAATTTATTGTCCACTGTTGCCGTATTCAATGAGAACCGTAGCGAGCCGTTCCTGAATGAGCCTTTATGCCGCTGGATATTGCCGTAGTCCTGCAGACTTCCTCCGATCACATAGGTGGTGTTCCTGGCTCCCCCGTTGTAGGAAAGACTGGCGTTGGTAGACTGGGCAGAAGCTCCCATATATACCTTCCGCCAGTCATGGCTCCGGTCTGCAGGCCAGGTACCATTGATATCCAGGTCAGAAGACCCGATGGTAAGACCATCATTCTTTACAGCCTCCTTTCGCAGCATAATATATTGCTGCGTATTCATCAGCTTGGGCATTTCCCCTTTGATCGACACGCCGGTATAAATATTGGCGCTCAGCGTCGGGGCCGTCGGCTTTGCCTTCTTCGTAGTGATAATAATAACCCCGTAAGCGCCCGACGATCCGTATATCGCCGTTGCATCCGCATCCTTCAGCACATCGATGCTGGCAATATCATTGGGGTTGAGATAATTTAGCCCGTTGCCGCCCTGCAGAAAGTTACCGGTGCCATAATTGTTGTTGTCGTACAAAGGCAACGTACCAGTGGGATATCTCACACCGTCTACGATGATCAGTGGCGTTATCGCACCCGAACTAAAGTTCTGGGAGCTTCTCATCCGCAGTGTAAATGCGCCCCCGGGCTGCCCCGTCCCCTGTTCGATGAACAATCCCGGCACCTTCCCCTGGATGGCTTCCAGTACATTGTTCACCGGGTTCTTTTCAATCTCTTTTGCAGTGATGGTCGTCACATCCCCGGGATTGAAACGCTTGGTGGTCGTACCATAAGCGGTGATCTGCACCTGGTCAAGGTTGTTGTTGCCCGGTTGCAGACGAATGACCAGGGCATCCCGTAACTCACGGGCTCTCAGTCTCACTTCCTGCGATACAAACCCCACATAGCTCACCGTCAGCACATCCCCCGCACTCACATTCAGCGCAAAGCTGCCGTCAACGCCTGAAGTGCCCGAACTCTTCGACTTCCGGACGGCAATGGTGGCCCCTGCCAGCGGCTTGCCGTCGGCGTCCAGTATCCTTCCTGCCAGTAACACCTTCCCTGTCCCATCGCCGGCTGTATCGACGCGGGTAACCAAAGGGACGGCAATGACCGGAGGGGTTTTACGGGACAGGGAAATGGTCTTATCCAGGAGCAGATAAGTAAAAGGCTGGTCCTTCAGCGCCATATCCAGGAATTCAGCCAGCGGCATGTCATGCACCGATACGGATACAGGCCGGGCGTCATCCAGCAGCCCCTTTTTAAAGAATGCCACATAGCCCGTTTGCTTTTTGATGGCAGCAAACACCTGCCTCATATCCATATTCCTGCCCGAAAGCGTAATGGACTGGGACAGGCCCCTGGCCTGCACCTGCAGCAGCGCGGCCGTCAAAAGAATAAAAGTCAGCTTCATCACTAACACAGTTTGGTTGATACACCAGTGCCCCCGCCAGGCAGGCCGGAAACAATAAGCAGCATTTTGCATAACTTCGTTACGTTTTGGGTTGATAATGAGAAAATAGTCTGTCCTGGACTTTTTCAGAATTGGGTCGACCCTCAACAAATCGCCGCTATGGGCCCTAATCCATGGCGGTTTTTTTATTGAGCAGACATACGATAAGGTAAAATAGCTAACTAGGCAAGACGATCAGTTTACGGCCATCGATACGGAATTTAACTTCAGCCCTGGCAAGCACTTTCAAAAGATTGGATAGATTTATATTCCTGCTGATTTCTCCCTGGAATTGAATAGGAGGGACTCCCCGTTCATAAACGACCTCAATGTCGTACCATCGCGCCAGCTGACGCATGACCTCTTCCAGACTGGCATTCTCAAAATTGAATAACCCATTCTTCCAGGCCATGACCTTATCCACATCGACATTACTGGCAACCTTCAGCCGGTTCAGCTGCACGCTCGCCTGCTGACCAGGCCGGAGCACGACACTGGAAGATGCTCCGGCAACCACCCTGACGCTGCCCTCCAGCAACGTCGTCCGCTCCTGCCCTTCATCTGCATAGCTGCTCACATCGAAATTAGTTCCCACCACCTCCACCGACGACCCTCCTTCCACATCTACCACAAATGGCTGCTCTTTATTTTTTGCTACCTCGAAATAGACCTCGCCGCTGATCCTCACCCTCCGCACTTTCTCCACGAATGCGGCCGGGTAAGAGATGGAGCTGGCCGCATTAAGCCAGACCTGGGTTCCATCGGGAAGGGCCAGCCGGTATTGCCCGCCACGGGGTGTACGCATGACATTCATCATCACCTCACCCGTCGCAGCGCCTTGTGAAGAATAGGACAGCTGCCCACCAGCCAGCTTGACGATCGCAACATTGCCCTGCCTGGCAACTGCGCCATTGGCGGCACTGTCCAGCACGATCGACGTTCCATCCGATAAGGTCAGCACGGCCTTATCGCTCCCCGGGGCAATATCATGCTGCTCATGCGGATGTTCCGCGGCAACAGAGCGATCAGCCTTGCTGCCGGCCTTCCACCAGTAAATACCTCCGGCAAATACCAGCAGCACGGCCGCGGCCCACCCCCATTTTCGGACGAAAGGAACACGGCGGATGGGCGCCCTCCTTGCAGTCCCGGCCTTTTCCATCACACCTTCTACGATCCTTTCCTCAGTCCCCGGCAGATCTCCTTCAAGGGAAAATATACCGCTGGCCAGCTGTTGACCGATAACACCGGCAAACAACGCCTCCCCCTCCTCGTTCTCAAGCAAAGAGACAAGCTCCCGGCGCTGATCTTCCGTCAGCTGGCCCGATTGGTAGACACTTAGCAAATGATGCAAACGATCACTCATCATACTTAAAGACGCCGGTAAAAGGATTTACTGAGTAGTGAAAGAATAATATTTTTTTAATAGTTGCCGCCAAGCAGGATTATGACGATCAGGCTATCTCCGATGTGCTCCCGTAAATAACTTTTTAAAAAGGCGACAGCCTTGACAATATATTGGGCCACCGTATCCTTATGGATCCCCACCCGTTCCGCTATCTGCTCATGGGTAAGCCCCTCCAGCCTGCTCATCCGGAATATCTGCTGTCTTTTCTCCGGTAATAGATCGATGCCGTTCAGCAGGACCTGGTAATGCTGCCTGTTCTCCAGCCATTGGTCAGGACGCAGGGCCTGTCCCTCCATCTCCTGCTCCTGGAGAAAAGTTGGCCGGCTGAGCTTCTTCCTGACAGCCGATAATATAGTATTACGGGAAATGATAAATATCCAATTCTCAAAATTGTCCAACTGGGTGACCTGGTCCCTTGAATGCCAGATCTTGAGAAAGACATCCTGGGTAATTTCCTCCGCCTCCTCCGCCGACTTCAGCCAGGACAACGCATGCCCATAAATATTCTTCCAGTAAAGACGGACGAGGGTCGCCAATGCTTTCTCATCTCCGTCTGCGATTTGCCGCAGCAGGACCGGGACCGTATATCTTTCCTCTATATGCAATTAGTTTCTAACTTACACTTACTTTCCCATCCATTCCTCCAAATACTTACCGATAGTCGCCCCCTCAACCATGAATCCATCATGCCCATACGCAGAATCGATCTCCACCAGCGTGGCATCCGGAAGATGCTTCACAATGAAACGCTGCTCCTCCAGGGGACAAAGGATATCGCTTCCGATCCCGATGACCAATGCCGGTTGCGTTATACCTCCCAGCACCTGCTCCAACGTCTTCTCCCGCCCCCTGGCCAGTTGATGGCTGTCCATTGCCTTCGTTAATAGCCAGTAACAATAGGCGTTGAACCGGTTGACCAGTTTATCCCCCTGATAGGTGATATAGGAGGAAGCCTTGAAGTTATCCAGCTTTTCCGTGTCTGGGTCCGTTTGCTTCTGCACCATGATGCCGTAGTTCCGGTAAGTCAGTATCCCAATGGCCCTGGCCGCCTTCAGTCCGGCGCTCCCCGCCATCGGGGAAGCATTCCTCCAGCTGCCATCCGCCTCTATAGCCAGCCTTTGCGCCGTATGTATGGCGATCCCCCAGGCACTTTCCGTAGGCGAAGTGGCAATGAGGAACAGCCGGTCGATCCGCTCCCTCTCCATTACTGCCCACTCCAATGCCTGGTACCCCCCCATGCTCCCGCCCATCAGCAGATGGATCCGCTCGATCCCCAGGTGCTTGCGCAGCAGGATATGCGCCTTTACCATGTCTCGGATAGTGATCATGGGGAATTCATGATAATAGGGCTTGCCGGTCCGGGGATCAGTGCTCAAAGGCCCGGTACTCCCATAACAGGACCCCAGTATATTGGCGCAGACAATAAAATATTTATCCGGCGTGATCGCCCCCCCCGGTCCCACGACCCCTGGCCACCACTCCCCCGCATTAGAATTGGCCGTCAACGCATGACAAACCCATACAACGTTAGTCTTATCCTCATTCAGATGGCCGTATACATGATAAGTAATTTCTATACCAGGTAAGGATTCCCCGCTTTCGAGTTCAAAAGACTGTTCATATTTAAGGTGGTTCATGTACAGAAATAAGGTGCAAATTAACAACATGAGTTACCTTTGCCGAAATTTAAATTATGATCCATATAGAGGTCAACAGGGTCAATGGCGATTATGGCTTTGAAGCAAAAGACGCTGCAGGGCACATTGCCCGCATGGACACCAGCCCGGAAACAGGAGGGGAGAACTTTGGTATACGCCCAATGCAAATGCTCCTGATGGGCCTCGGCGGCTGCAGTGGCATCGACATTGTATCCATCCTGAAAAAGCAAAGACAGCCCGTTGAAGGCTTCCGCATGCTCATAGACGGCGAACGCGAAGCCGGTAAAGAGCCCTCCCTCTGGACCAATATCCATATCATTTTCGAGCTGAAAGGGGATGTCGACCCGGATAAGGCCTACAAAGCCTGTGCTTTGTCCATAGATAAATATTGCTCCGTCGCCGCCACCCTGAAGGCAGCCAACGCCAGCATCACCTGGGAAGTGAAAGTAGCCCCAAGCGACAAGCAACAAGCCTCAAGCTAATATATTCATTCCACTTGTAGCTTGCAGCTATCAGCTTGCAGCTCAACAATCAATCACTACCATGCCACAACACCGCATCACCCAGGCCATCCGCATCCGCACAGAGAGGACAGAAGAAAAAGAACACTCCTCCCCTCTCTTCCTCACCAGCAGCTTTTGCTTCGACGATGCAGAAGAAATGCGCGCCGCCTTTGCCGATGAGACAGATGCCAATATATACAGCCGCTTCAGCAACCCTTCCGTACAGGAATTTGTAGATCGCATGTGCGCCCTCGAAGGCGCCGAAGCAGGCTTTGCCACCGCCTCCGGGATGAGCGCCATCGTGGCATCCTTCCTCAGCTTCCTGAAAAAAGGCGACCACCTGCTGTCCTGCAGCTCCATCTTCGGCAGCACCCACACCATCATCACCAAATACCTGCCGAAATTCGGCATCGAATATACCTATGTCCCCGCCGGTGATCAGCAGCAATGGGAAGCAGCCATCCGCCCCAACACCAAAATGCTCTACCTGGAGACCCCCACCAACCCGGGGCTGGACATCATCGACCTGGAAGCCGCCGGCAAGCTGGCACGCAAACACAACCTGATCTTCAACGTAGACAACTGCTTCGCTACCCCCATCGGCCAGTTACCCATCCAATACGGCGCCGACCTTGTCGTCCATTCCGCCACCAAATGGCTGGACGGCCAGGGCCGCGTGCTGGGCGGCGTGGTCGTAGGCAAAAAAGAGCTGGTGCACGAGGTATACCTGTTCTGCCGCAGTACAGGACCCTCCCTCTCCCCCTTCAACGCCTGGATTCTCAGCCGCAGCCTGGAAACCCTGGACGTAAGGATGGAAAGGCATTCTTCCAACGCCGCCTACATCGCGGAAAAGCTGGAAAAACATCCCGCCATTTCATTCCTCAGATACCCCTTCCTCCCCAGCCACCCCCAACATGCCATCGCCAAAAAACAAATGCTCAATGGCGGAGGGATCCTCTGTTTCGAACTGAAAGGAGGACTCGCGGCCGGCCGCAAATTCCTGGATAGCCTGAAGATGCTGTCGAAAACTGCCAACCTGGGTGACACCCGCAGCATCGCCTCCCACCCGGCCAGCACCACCCATGCCAAGCTTAGCCCGGAAGAAAGGGCCGCCGTCAATATCACGCCTGGCCTCATCCGCATTTCCGTGGGACTGGAACATAAGGACGATATCCTGAACGACATCTTACAAGCCCTCCAATAAAAACCCTCAAATAATAAAAAAGGGCCGGCGGATGCCGGCCCTTTCAATTTCTTATCTCGTCGCTTGTCGCTTTCTTATCTCATCGCTTGTCGCTTGCAGCTTGTAGCTTCCTAATCCCCCCAAATCTCCCCTTCCCCCTTCAACCACTCCTTCACCAGCTCCGTCGTCACCGACTTCGGCCGCTCCAACGGGAATCCCAGCGCCCGGTCCCAGCAGAGGCTGGCCAATACCCCCAACGCCCGGCTCACACCGAACAGCACCGTATAGAACTCATATTCCACCATCCCGTAATGCACCAGCAAAGCCCCGCTATGCGCATCCACATTCGGCCAGGGGTTCTTTATCTTTCCCAGTGATTGCAGAATAGGCGGTACCGTATCATATATATTCCACACCGTCTGTACCAATGGATCATCAGCCATGTGCTTCTTTCCAAACTCCATCTGCGCCGTAAACCTTGGGTCCGTCTTGCGCAACACGGCATGACCATACCCCGGCACCACCTTCCCTTCACTTAAGGTCTTACGTACATACGCATCGATCTGTTCCTTGCTGGGCAGGTCTACCCCCAACTCTTTACGCATATCCAGTATCCACTTGATCACTTCCTGGTTGGCCAGCCCATGCAACGGCCCCGCCAGCCCATTCATCCCGGCAGCAAAGCTCAGGTAAGGATCGCTAAGCGCCGAACCCACCAGGTGAACGGTGTGGGCGCTTACATTCCCTCCCTCATGATCCGCATGGATGGTCATATACAGCCGCATCAGCTCCCGGAAAGCTTCGTCCTCATAACCCAGCATGTGCGCAAAATTACCAGCCCAATCCAACAGCCCGTTGGGATGGATATGATCCTCATTCTTGTATTTCCTACGGTAAATATAGGCCGCCACCCGGGGAAGACGGGCGATCAGGTCCATCGAATCGTCAAATATCGCCTCCCAGTAATCTTTTTTATTCAGGCCCTCCGCATACTTCTTCGCAAACTTGCTCTCCGTCTGTAAAGCCATGATGGCAATAACAAACTGCGTCATGGGATGCGAGTCTTTCGGCAAGGCCTCGATCGCAGCAAAAACATGGTTGGGAACATGGCTCCTGCGCTGCCAGTTTGAAGTGATCTCCTGCACATCCTGGTCCGTCGGCAGCTCGCCCAGCAGCATCAAATGGAAAAGCCCCTCGGGCAGCGGTTCAGTTCCCCCATTCGCTTTCGGTAGTTTTTTCTGCAGCTCCGGGATCGAATAGCCCCTGAACCTGATCCCCTCCTGGGCATCCAGTAAAGAGGTCTCGCTCACCAACCCCGTAATGCCACGCATACCCTGGTATATCTGGGAAAGGGTCACCTCTCCTATTTTCTTATTGCCATGCTCCTTTATCAACTCCTTGATCTCGGCTGACACCGTATCCGCCTTGCTCTTGAACCTTTCCTTTATTACTGCCATGTCGTGGTATTTTAACCCGCTAAAGTTACTATACGAATCGTTGTGATACAAACGATTCTCCGGGTTTTAGATTATTTTAATGTCATATAAAATTGTCCTCACGGCCTAATAAATTCCCTATTTCGGCGTTCTCACATACAGCCAGAAGGCCAGCCCGGTGAAAATAGCATTCGGCAGCCAGGCAGCGATCAATGGAGGAAAATTCCCTTTCGTTGAAAAAGTGACGGAGAACTTATCCATCACCACGAATATAGCAGCCATAACAATTCCCATCGCAAGATGCAGACCACTGCCCCCCCTGATCTTACGGGTGCCAATAATAGCCCCCATCAGGGTCATGATGATCACAGAAAAAGGCGTGGCATCCCGGTGATAGAGCTCCACCTTGAAAGTATTCAACCCCTCCGCACCCCGCACCTCCTCCATATGGATGAACTGATGCAGCTCCGGCGTAGTCAGCTTATCTTTTAAATAATCATCCCGGCGAAGCTCCCTGGGCTGCACATTCAGGTTCACATGCAGGCTGTCCTTCTTATCCACCGACTCCTTCAACCCGTCGATCCTGCGCTCGATCACACCCGTAAGCTTCCAGTCTTTTTTAAGCGCATCCCATTTAATGGTCTCGGACCGCAGGTTGTAATAGACCTTGTTGTCCTTCAGCTTCTGCATGAAGAAATTGCTGGCTGTCTTATTGGAAGTGTCGTAATAACGGAATCCCACATAAGTGTTGGGATCCACACGGAGATAAAAATTATTGGTCCGGTAATAGTCGGAGTTATAGGAGCTGTTGCGATCCACATACACCGCCTGAAAATCCGTGCGGATCTCATTGGCCTTGGGCACCCAATATTGGCTGGCCAGCCAGAAAATAAGCGCCAGGAATATAGAGCCGATAAAATAAGGCCGCAGCATCCGGTTGTATCTCACCCCTCCCGCCAGAATGGCAATGAACTCACTCCGCCCCGCCATTTTACTGCTGAAGTAGATGACAGCGATAAAGATCATCAGGGGAAAGATCATCGCCATGATAAACGGGACAAACCCGATATAGTAATGGATCACCAGTTGCCAGGCGCTCATTCCGGATTTGACAAAATCATCCGCTTTCTCACTGGTATCGATCACGACAGCGATCACCGTGATCACCAGCAGGGTGAATACAAAGGTGCCGATGAACTTCTTGAGAATGTACCTGTCGAGCAGTTTAAGCATGCGCGCCAAAGTTAAGCTGCAAGCTGCAAGCTACAAGCTACAAGTGAAAAAATTATCAGCACATTAAGACTTACCCACTCCCGGCTTGCAGCCTGAAGCTTGCAGCTTGCAGCTCACAGCTCACAGCCTCGTCTGCAGCACCGGCACCTGCTCATTCTTCCAGCTGAGAAAATCCCCCTTCAAAATATGCTTACGGGCCTCCCGCACCAGGTAAAGGTAAAAAGCCAGGTTATGCACGCTGGCAATGGTCAGCCCCAGGATCTCCTTGCCCTTCACCAGGTGACGTAAGTACGCCTTGCTGTAATACTGGCTCCATTCGCTGTCAATCCCGTCATCGATGGGAGAAAAGTCCTTTTCCCACTTCTTATTATCTATATTGATAACCCCCTTCGAGGTAAAAAGCATGGCATTCCGCCCATTCCGGGTGGGCATCACACAATCGAACATGTCCACGCCCCGGGCAATGCATTCCAGGATATTCCAGGGCGTCCCCACCCCCATGAGATATCGGGGCTTGTCCACAGGAAGGTCGGAACAGCAGGCTTCGCAGATGTCATACAGCTGCGCCTCCGGCTCTCCCACGCTCAGCCCGCCAATGGCGTTACCCACCGCCCCTTTCGAAGACACATAAGCACAGGACGCCTTCCGCAGATCGCTGAAAGTACTTCCCTGGACAATGGGAAAAAGGTTCTGGGTATAGCCATATTTGTCCGGCGTACTGCCAAACCGCTCGATACACCGGTCCAGCCACCGGTGCGTAAGGTGCATGGACCTTTCCGCATACGCATATTCGCTGGGATAAGGCGGACATTCATCAAAAGCCATGATGATATCCCCCCCGATCACCCGCTGGATATCCATCACCTTCTCCGGGCTGAACAGATGCCGGGAACCATCGATATGAGACTGGAAAACCACCCCGTCCTCCTGGATCTTCCGGGTGCCCGCCAGGGAAAATACCTGGTAGCCCCCACTGTCGGTCAGCACAGGCCGGTCCCAGCCGATAAACTGGTGAATGCCCCCCGCCGCCTCCAGCACCTCAAGTCCTGGACGGAGATACAAATGATAGGTATTGCCCAAAATGATCCGGGCCTGGACATCCTCCTTCAGCTGCTGCTGACTGACAGCCTTCACGCTCCCCACCGTACCCACAGGCATGAAAATAGGCGTAGGTATCTCCCCATGATCCGTCGTCATCTTCCCCGCCCTCGCCCCCGTCTGCGGACAGGTCCCCTCCATTGCAAATGTTAATGCTGCCATATGCTAAAAAGTGTGCAAGATACCGCCTTACACCGGATTTTCTACCCCGGATTTCCACTTAATCACTTCTCTAAATCGAATTTTCCTTAAAAAAAATGGCGGTAATCCGTACTTTCGCAAATGGACATAGCCCTCACCGGTGCAGCGGTCCCTGGCCCGAACCAATCGTAGAACGCTTATGACTAGACTTGGCATCTCCTGGAGTGAGATCGTTTTTATAGTGTTTTTCCTGATCACCCTGATCCAGCTGTTCTATTACGGGTGGTTCTTCAGGCGCCTTGCTTTTTTCATCCCAGCCGAAAAAGGGCAATCGCAGCAACACCCCGTCAGCGTCATCATCTGCGCACGTGACGAAGCACCCAGGCTCGTCACCAACCTCCTCGGCCCCCTGGGCCAGATCTATCCCAGCACCCATGAGGTCATCGTCGTTAATCACAACAGCCAGGACGAAACCCGCTTCCTCCTCGATGAGTTTAAAAAGACCTTCAAAGGTCTGCACATCGTGAACCTCGAACAGGAAGCCATCGGCATCCCCGGTAAAAAATATCCCCTCAGCATGGGCATCAAGGAAGCCAGGCACGAGATCGTCCTGCTCACCGATGCAGACTGCATACCCGCCAGCGAATTCTGGATGCAGAAAATGCAGGACGGCTATAACAACGGCATCGAAGTGGTGCTGGGCTACAGCCCCTACAAAAAGAGCCCCGGTTTCCTCAATAAGATCATTCGCTTCGACACCTTCCACACAGCCCTTCAATACTTCTCCTACGCCCTGGCTGGCCTCCCCTACATGGGAGTCGGTCGCAATCTGTCCTATAAAAAGGACGTCTTCCTGAGGAACAAAGGCTTCTCCGCCATCAATCACCTCCCCGGCGGCGACGACGACCTGTTCATCAACAAAGTCGCGACCAAAGAAAATACAGCCATCGTAGTCGACCCCGATACCTTCACCATGTCCGAACCCAAAAAGACATTCGGCGAATGGTTCCGCCAAAAGACACGCCACTACAGCACCGCTAAATATTACAAACCCCTGCACAAATTCCTGCTGGGATTGTACTCCTTCTCCCACGTCCTGTTCTACCCCTTATTCATCGCCAGCCTCTTTTTTGATTGGCGTTTCGCCCTCATGCTCTTCGGCATCCGGCTCCTGATCCAGGGCTATATCTACTACAAGGCCATGGACAAACTCCAGGAAAAAGATCTTTTTGCCTGGTGGTGGCTCCTGGACCTCTGGATGTTCGCTTATTATCTGATCTTTGCACCCACAATATGGAAAAAACCACGGGCCACCTGGAATTGATCCTTCGTTATTTCGACGACTTCACCCCGCGGCAGCTGCAACAGCTTGCCGCCCTGGAGGAACTGTACAAGGAATGGAACAACAAGATCAATGTCATTTCCCGCAAGGACATCGACAGCCTTTATGAGAAGCACGTCCTTCATTCCCTGGCGATTGCAGCCGCCTTCCGGTTCGAAAAAGACATGCAGGTCATCGACATAGGCACAGGCGGCGGCTTTCCCGGCATCCCCCTGGCCATTTTCTTCCCCGACACAGCCTTCCACCTGGTAGACAGCATAGGAAAAAAAATAAAGGTGGTGGAGGCCGTCCGTGAAGCAACAGGACTGACCAACGTCACCACCCAGCACGCCCGTGCTGAAGAAATAAAGAACCGGAAGTTCGATGTCGCCGTATCCCGCGCCGTAGCCCCCCTGAAAGACCTTCACTTGTGGTCAAAACCCTTATTGAAAAAACCTTCCCGGCAACCCGCCCCTCCCATCGCCTCCGCCGCCTCTCCCGATACCCCCGATAGCCTGCCCGTCCCTCACGGCCTCATCTGCCTGAAAGGAGGTGATCTTGCCGCCGAGATCGCCGACAGCGGCACGCGCCCCCGCATCATGGAGATCCATGACATCTTCTCCCTGGACTACTTCCGGGAGAAATACCTCCTGTATGTTCCATCATAATTCCGTCTTCATCCGTTGATGAGCAGGGAAATAATTTTTCCCCCGTCTTCTGGCAAATTGTATAATTGTTATATCACCTGGTAACAGGTACACTCCTTTGAACTTTTTTCTTTGCTATCCTTCCGCCGATCTTTACGGGTAAGATCTATTTCGTTTATCTCAAACTAACATTTATGAAATCTCCTTCAACAGAAAGAGAGAGACGCCCGTTAGACCAATAGCCGTCGGCTTTGTCCACACGCTGCATTTTGATCTGGACTTCAATTACCTCGAGGGAAGAGTAGAGCAGACAAGTATTTTCCCGGATGGGCCGGACGATGGGGAGTCGGAAACCTGCAAGCTGATACCCTATGTCCGGCTTGAGTACATCCGGATAACCAAAGAGAACCCCGAAACCAACCGTCGCTCTTTGCAGGCCGTGATAAATCAGGTCAAAAAAATGTGAAGTTCTATGCTAAGGAGCCAAAAATGGGCACCGTATTGAGAGTCATTCGCGATCCCATCGTTATATCATTGCCAAACAATCTGGAGGCCATCGGTAATGTAAGGCTGGTCTATCTGGAAGAATCTTATAGCAGTCTTAGTTCCGACAGCATTGCTTCGAAAAGGAAAACAAGGGAAATACCCCCCGACGTAAAAGAAAAGGCAAAAGCAGCCACCAAAAAGAACGACTCCACATCTCACCGGCGTCATACAAAGAGGCGCCAATGATTATTTATCACCGGTAAAATACCAACGTGCGTGATAGTAAAATCGTGTTGCCCTATATGGATGATGAAGGCAATATTTAAGGGATAGAGATGGGGATACCGGGAAGCTTGTTTATCACATAAATAACCGAGGCATTACTCCCCCAGGACCATCCTATCCCCCTCGCCGCCAACCCCACTACCCAACTACCCCAAAAACTACCACAAAATGGTATTTTTTTCTCACCAAAGCAGCCCACCTTTGTTGTATGAATATTTCTGTTTGTATTGTAGATGATAATAAGGACATCCGCTCTGCTCTCGAGCAGATTGTCCTGATGGCCGAAGGCTACACCCTTGCCGGCAGCTATCAGGACGCGGAAGAGGCGCTGCAGAAAATACCTCTCGCAAATCCCAACGTCGTTCTCATGGATATCAACCTGGGCAACGGAGAAAGTGGAATTGATTGTGTGCGGCAACTGAAACCCCTCCACCCAGAGATCCTCTTCATGATGTGTACGATCTATGAGGAAGATGAAAAGATCTTCGAAGCCCTGACAGCAGGTGCCAACGGCTATATCCTGAAAAAAACAGCTCCCGGTAAGCTGCTGGATGCCCTCCGGGAACTATACGAAGGGGGTGCCCCCATGAGCAGCCAGATCGCCCGCAAAGTGGTCAATGCCTTCCAGGTCCGTACAGCCGCAGCCGACCCCATAGCCCAGGGCAAATCCATCAGCATACTTTCCAATAGGGAAAATGAGATCCTGGAGCTGTTGGCTAAAGGCATGCTTTACAAGGAAATAGCCGCCCGCCTCTTTATCAGCCAGGAAACCGTACGCAAACACGTATACCATATATACGAAAAACTCCATGTGAACAATAGAGTGGAGGCCATAAATAAATTCTACGGCCGTTAAGGCCCAACGAACTTAAAACTACCATAAAGTGGTATTGTTTTGCCCTCTGGGGGTTATTACCTTTACCCCTCGGGGGCTGCTCAGAGAATCAAATGCGTTAGTCATTTTACCTTATCTAACCTATATCAGGCACAAAGGGTGAGAAATCAGATCTCACCCTTTTATTATGGTTTTAATAGAACTTTCACCTGCCCTTCTCAAACACCGGGTCCATTCGCACATATTTATTCCCCCCTTCAAATCTCACCACATACTCAGACTTGAAATGCGTGCTCTTCTGGTAATAATCTGTCGTTATGATCTGCGCCCCCGAAGCGCAAGCCGCCATAAAATCCGTTTTATCGTTCATCCGCGCCTCCTTCGTGTCCGAATCAGCCCTCGTCCGGACAATATACCCCTTCTCCACCAGGTCCTTTATCTCCGGCTGAGTGGGATTATTCCGGATCATCGTGGCAGCCTCGGGCATCCCCGGCTCCCCATTGACAAATAATATGCGCCCCTTCAAAGAAGGATGTCCCGCTATATACATGTCCCGCTTCCTGTCATGGTCGTCCAGGATAAACAGGAACTTTCCCCTCGCAGCCCTCAGGCTGGGCCAGTTGCCGCTTAAGACAGCGTTCTCCAGGGTCGCATAATGCCCGCGTACCATATCCGGCGTGATCAAATGCTCCTTACCCAACCCCTCTTCCAGCGCCTTATCCAGCTCATCGAACAATGCAGGCGTAAAAGGCTCCGGCTCCGTCAGCTCCTTCCGGCTGGCGCCGTCCTTGGCCTCCAGCGTAATAAAAACAGGATAATGATCCCTGTGCCTGTCGGACCATTCCCTCAGCT
Source organism: Flavitalea plasmicola (assembly GCF_030546645.1). Taxonomy (GTDB): domain Bacteria; phylum Bacteroidota; class Bacteroidia; order Chitinophagales; family Chitinophagaceae; genus Puia. The sequence goes on along the minus strand of NZ_JAUOTO010000004.1, from coordinate 7,056 downwards.
CCGACAAACACTTCTTCAACGTCAATACATCGCTGCGAAAATCCAGGTCAGGTATATGCAGGATCTTAAAGCCCGGCTCCTTCATCACCCCATCCGGATCATAAGGCGCCTGCCCCTTCACCCATTCCAACCCCTTCGGGTGAGCGTATCTGCCCCCCCGCTCGTCCGCATAGCAATCGATCTCCAGGTTCAGCAAACCCATGTCCAGCTGCTCCGTCAGGGGAATATGTTCATAATCGATCTTGCTGGCTGAGACAGAATCCCGCTGCTGGAACATTCTGAACAGGACAGGATCGATTGCCTTCTTGTAACTGTTGTGACTGCCAATGACCTGGATCCTGTTGATCCGCAGATCCTCCGGAAGATCCTTGTCGAAAAGGGGCAACATCCCCAGTAAAGCGATACCTAAAAATGTTTTCATCATGTATATCTTTTAAAACATCCTTAATTTTTGGGATACCCCTCATTCTGTACCAGGTTCGTATTCAATCGTATCTCCATGATCGGAATAGGGAACAACCTCCTGGTAACATCCTTGCTCATAGTAAGAACGTCATTTGGCAACGGATAGTCTATTTCGAATTTGCCAAATCTTATCAGATCGTTACGGCGCCAGCCCGCCCACGAAAGCTCCCGGAGACGCTCGTCCAGCAGCCCGTCCGGATCAATGCCCGCAGCCGCCGGCGCACCGGCACGGGTCCGTAGCTGGGTGACGAGCCAGTCCGGTGTATGCGCACAACAATACAGAGAAAACTTAATTTTTTTTCCATCCGGCGATCGCAGATCGTCATACTTAACAATAAGATAAAGGGGCACACTAAGTGTACCCCTTTATCAATATCTACTAGGTAGCCGCAGCTACCACTTCAACTCCAGCTTATTATTCTTTCGCTCAATGTCCGCCATTCGCTGAGAAGGATCGATCTCGATGACCCTGAGATCCAGCAGACGACGGCTCACCTCAAACGTGTAAGTAGGACTGGTCCATTTCCAGGGCTCGTTTCGCGTAGTGGGAATGGTATGGTCCTCCAGCGGCTTACCCCCAAACATGGAATACTGCGGGATATAGGCCATTTCCTTACTGCCATCCTTATACGTCATCACCACGTCGATAGGCATAGGTATCCCGCCGATCATACGCAGCCTTATCTTTGACTTCCCATTTTCCTCCCATAAGCTGTCAATGCCATAGTCGATGGTTTTGACAGAGCTGATCCAGTACTCCTTATACCAGTCCAGCTGGAGTCCGCTGACCTTTTCCGCCACCCGCATGAAGTCACTGGCGTTCGGATGCTTAAAACGCCACTCGCGGTAGTATTCCAGCAAGATCCTGTCCCGCACCGAATCACTCACGATATATCCCAGCTGTTCCAGGAACATAGCCCCCATGGAGTAGCTGGCAATGCCATAGGCAAGATTGGTGTTGTAATGGTCCGCATGGGTGGTCAGCGGTTCCTGGTAACCGCTCCGCTCCAGGTCGAAATACGAATCATAGGATGGACCCTGGTCGACAGGCAACGCTGCATGCCGCTTGGCCACCATGTCCTTCAGCCCCTGATTATCGGGATGAAGCGCCAGCTGCTGCTCATAGTACCAGCCGGAGACCCTTCCTTCGGCATACGTGGTAAAACCTTCGTCCATCCAGGGATACAAAGATTCATTGGTGCCCAGCATTCCCTGGTACCAGCTATGCATCCACTCGTGAAAGGCAGTACCCAGGCTGGGACTTTTGATCAGCGTGCTCATGGGATATTCCATGCCCCCATCCCCGCCATGCACAAAGGAATACTGTTTGTATGGATAGGCTCCAAATGTCTTTTCTATATAAGGTAATACCATCACCGCCCCATCCGCCAACGTATTCCACAACGTATCCTGTTTTGGGTCGTTGTTCTTATTCTTGTACAGTACATGGATGAAAAGTCCGCTGGCCGTTTTACGCACCAGGTGATGGTACTGGGGGTCGGCAGCCCACATAAAATCATGGACATTGGGCGCTATAAAATGCCAGACCAGCTTATCCCCATTAGGACGCATAACCTTTACGCCGGCACCCTCATATCCATAACCCACCTGGGCGGCATTTTGAAGATACCCCGTACCGCCAATGATATAGCTTTTATCAAGGCTGATCTTTACGTCATAATCACCCCATACCCCATAAAATTCCCGGGCCACATAAGGAGTAGGATGCCATCCCTCATAATCGTATTCGCACATCTTCGGATACCACTGGCTCATGGAATATCTCACGCCCGTCTCCGGGTTATCCCTCCCGCTCCGGCGCACCTGCAACGGCACCTGCGCCTCGAATTGCATGTCAAAGACTACTGTCGTCTTAGGCAACAAGGGACGGGTCAGCGTCACCTCCAGGATGGTCTCATCTACTTTAAAAGGCTGGACAACGCCATTCATCGTCAGCGACAGCACTTTCTGATACCCGATCTCATCCGGCTTAAGATGTGCGATACGGTCCTTTACACGCGAATCCCAATCCTGCTGCTCATGCCCCCTCCTGCCGTAAGTGATCTTGCCCAGTTCCTGGCTGCGCGTATCCATCATACTGCCCGGCTGAAAAGCATTCCAATAGAGGTGATAGAACACCTTGCGCAGCGTATCCGGAGAGTTATTGGTGTAAGCCAGTGACTGTTTCCCCGTCATCCGGTTGGTAGAGACATCCAGATTGACGTCCATGGTATACTTCACACGCTGCTGCCACCGGTCCGGTTGTGCCTGAACGTAAAGGTGCGGGAGGGACAATGCTGCCCATGTCAGAAGAATTGTTCTCATGTTCATGTTGAATTGTTCCGGGACCGTGATCCCGTTTTGATATAGGGTCCTCCGATCATCAGCACACTATAAAGTGATGCCGTCCTTCTGCAGTTGCCCGTCACTGTTGAAGGTTAGTACCCGCTTGGAAAGCGTGCCGTTGGACACACCAATGATGTATTCCACTTTGTCACCCGGCAGATAACGCTCTGTTACGTTTCCAATCTTCCAGTCCGCATACTTGCTTTTTGAAAGGCCGTCCTTGACAGATGCCGGAATAGCTTCCTGCTTGATCTTTTTTTCCGTCTGCTGCCATTCCCCCTTGCTGTTATATTTGGCCTGGTATTGATCGCCGTCCATGGTAAAGCTGGCAGTGAATGCAGTTACATTATCTTTCCAGGAAACAGTTTTGGCATTGGGATACTTCTCCTTGAATGAATCCGTTACCACGCCCGGGATCTTTCTAAACTGCGCATTGGATGTGGAAGCTATAAAAAAGAGACCGCAGATAAAACAAAGGGATAATACTAGCTTTTGCATAAAAACATTTATTTTAAGGTAATTAACTGAGTTCCTTTCTACAAAATCCATTCCTTCCTTGAGCTTTTCACCTGTCCGCCGCACAACCATCCGCCATCTTATCTCTTCTTCCCGCAGCATTTCACTCCCTGTCGGCTACGATCCTCCTAACCTCTCACCTTCCCTTTCCCGGATTCTTCCTATCCTATTTCATCTTCCCCATCCTCCGGATCTTCCACCTCCTCCCTTTCCCCAATTGCAGCTTGCAGCTTGTCGCTTGCAGCAGGCTCCCCGTCGCTTGCAGCATGCCGCCTGCCGCTTGCAGCCTTCCTGGATCCCGCCACCGTAATGACGATCTCTCCCTTTACACCCTTCCCACGGAAATGTTCACACACCTCCCTGAGACTGCCCCGCATATTCTCCTCGTATATTTTGGTCAGCTCGCGGCTGACACAACACTCCCTATCCTCCCCAAAATAAACAATAAAATCTTCCAATGTCTTCACCAATCTCATAGGACTTTCATAAAATACCAGCGTACGCTCCTCCTGGGCCAGCTGCTTCAGCATGGTCTGCCGCCCCTTTTTGATAGGAAGAAACCCCTCGAAGCTAAACCGCTGCATCGGCAAACCGCTGTTTACCAGCGCCGGCACAAAAGCAGTCGCCCCGGGAAGACATTCCACCTTCACCCCGGTCTTGATGCATTCCCGCACCAGCAAAAAAGCCGGATCGGACACGCCTGGCGTGCCGGCATCCGTTATCAGGGCCATGGTCTTACCCTGCAGCAGCTGGTCCACTAGGTGATGCAGTATCTTATGCTCATTGTGCTGGTGATAAGGAGATAATGGCTTGATGATCTGGTAATGATTCAGCAGCCGGGAAGAATTCCGGGTATCTTCCGCCAGGATAAGGTCCGCTTTCTTCAACACCTCAAGCGCCCTCAACGTGATATCCTGCAGATTACCGATGGGAGAAGGAACAATATAAAGCAATGCCGGTATTAGTTTACAGCTATCTCGAAGTATTCCATGACGGGATTGGCCAGCAGTTTTTTACCCGCCTCTTCGGCAATCTGCCGGGCCTCATCGGCTGAACCGGCCTCCACCTGCAGCGCAATGCTCTTGCCGATACGTACGTCGCTGACACTCCTGATCCCCAGGCTTTGCAGACCACTCATCACCGCCTTTCCTTGCGGATCCAATAACTCCTTAAGCGGCATAACCTTCACCTGAACAGAAAATGTCATATATATTATTTTTTTTCAGACAGCAAAGATACGATAATGTAGAAAATGAACACCACTGGCACAGCAAGCCATTTCAAAAAGATGGCAGAAAGGACCGCCACCACCAGCAGGATCAGCTTGGGAAGATTGCCCTTTATCGTATAATCCGAAAACTTCAGGGCCATGATGGGCAAATTGCTGGTCATTAGCCAGGCCATCACCAGGATCACGCCGTAAAGGAGCCATTTATTCAGTAAAAGCGCAGTTATCGTGTCATTGGTCGAATACCAGTAAATGAGAGGAATGCTCGCCACCAATATACCCGCCGCGGGAGTAGGCACCCCCTTGAATCCATACCGTTGGGTCTCGTCAATATTGAACTTGGCCAATCTGAACGCAGCCGCACAGGGAAACAACAACGCCGGAAGGAACCAAATGGGAGAAATATCCAATCCATTCTCCTGCCTGGCAAAGCTCATTCGGAGAAATTGATAAAGGATCATGCCCGGCGCAACCCCAAAGCTCACCACGTCAGCAAGGGAATCCAGCTGCTTGCCCATCGGAGAAGTGGCCTTGAAGATCCTGGCCACCAGTCCGTCCAGGAAATCCACCAGACCAGCCAGGCCGATAAATAAAGAAGCCACCCCCATCCGTTCCGGTATACCTATGTACTGCGCACCATCCGCATAATACATGATAGCTATGCCATTCTGCAACGTAAAGATCACCGCTATGCATCCGAAGAACAAATTCAATAAGGTGAACAGGTTAGGTATATTTTTCATCTGAATATCAAAGTCTTTTTTTATTGCCAGATGGAATCTGCGATTTCATTCGAAAATTGATGTCTTTTTTATTGGACGAATGGGATCTTCGATCTCATTCATTTCATCTTTGCCGGCTGAAAATTAATACTTTATTTCATTACTGCCATCTTCTATACACCCCCCGTTATCTTTTCCTCCCCTCCTTCGCCTTCCCTTTCATAGCCGCCTCGATCTCCTCCACCGTGATCGGGACCTTGGCCATAAGGTCCTTGCACCCACCCCTGGTGATCCAAACATCATTCTCGATCCTGACCCCCACCTGCTCCTCCTCTATGTAGATACCTGGCTCGACTGTTAGCACCATCCCCTCCTCGATAGCGCCTGCACGCGGTCCCAGATCGTGTACATCGATCCCCAGGTGATGCGAGATACCATGATACATATATTTGAAATAAGCCGGATGCTCAGGAGACTGATTCCTGATATCCGCCTTGGTTAACAATCCGATCTTCTCAAAGGTCTTGCCCGCTTCCTCCCCTATTTTCTTATTGTAATGGGAAAAAGTCAATCCCGGCTTTAACAAGCTTTTAGCAAATTGATGCAGATGCAAACAGGCATTATAGACCTCTTTCTGCCTTTTGGTGAACCTGCCGCTCACCGGCACCGTACGGGTAAGATCTGCGCTATAACCGGAATAATCAGCGCCAAAATCCATTAAAACCAGCTCCCCATCTTTACACTCCTGGTCATTGGTAATATAATGCAAGGTCCTTGCCCGGTCCCCGGAGGCGACTATACTACTGTATGCCGGACCGGAACTTTTTTGCGAAATAAAGGAATGGTAGATTTCCGCCTCCACCTCGTACTCCATCACTCCCGGCCGGATAAAGGTCAGCAAACGGTCGAAAGCAGTATGCGTAATATCCACGGCTGTCTGCATCAGCCCGATCTCCATGGATGTCTTCACTGCCCGCAGTTGCCTGATGATCACGGCGCTCCGGAGATATCTGTGCAGGGGGAACCGCTCCTGCATCTCCATGATAAATCGGTACTCCCTCGTCAAAGCAGGCCCCGATCTGCGATCATTCTCATTACTGCTGAGATAGATGTTCTCCGCCAGATGTACCCATTGCTGCAACAGCGTATCCAGCATATCCAGCCATACAATGGTCTTTATTCCCGATATCGCCCTGGCTTCATCCGCCCGCAGCCGCCTGCCATCCCATTTTTCCTTCACTTCATTGGGACGCACCAACACCAACACTTCCCGGTAGCGCACATCCGGATGGTCAGGGAAAAAGATCACCATGCTGTCCTCCTGGCTGATGCCCGACAACCAGAAAAGATTGCTGTTCTGACGAAAAGGATAATGAGCATCCCCATTCGAAGGCATCTCATCATTGCTGACAAAGACAGCTATCGAGCCGGGTAACATCTCCTTGATAAAACGGGCCCTGTTGGCAGTAAAAAGCTCCGGCCGCTGCGCGAAATACTTCATAAGATTTTATGTTGATCTATTTACTTGCCCATCCGTCCCGTCCCTCCGACCCTTCCTTTCCTTTCCACCGGCCCATCCTTTCCTCCCTCCGACCCATCCTTTTCTCCCTCCGGCCCTTCCTTTTCTTTCCACCGGCCTCTTCTTTCCTTCACTGACCGCTTCTTTCTTTTCCACCGCCCCTTCTTTCCGACCCATCCTTTTCTTTCCACCGGCCTCTTCTTTCCTTCACTGACCGCTTCTTTCTTTCCCTCCGACCCTTCCTTTCCTTTCCACCGGTC